>CP070686.1:0-48087 GCA_020353055.1 Caldifarciminota bacterium
CCGCGAAACATAACGTAAAGCTGATCGCCCGGATCGTATGCTTCCGTGACAATTATCTTGCGCACCACAAGAAACTCGGGATTAGAAACGACAGCGGTGAAATATGGCTCGACTACAAAAATATGTCCTGGACAAACCCTTTCCACGCAGCGGTACAGGAATATCTTCTTGACGTCACAAAGGAAATCGTTGCGCAGGGAGTGAAGGCAGTGGCATTCGACTATGTTCGCTTCCCGACTGACGGTGACGTCGCCCGCATACGACTGTCAAAGGTCAAGGGATCACGTGTCGATGCAATCGCCGGTTTTCTTGAAAAGGTGAGGAAAGAAGTAGAAGCAGAGATCGGAATTTGCGTCTTTGGTTTCTCGGTCTGGCACCCTCTCCGTGCTGAAGGGCAGGACATCGAAAAACTCGGTGAATTTATTGATATATTGTATCCAATGCTATACCCGTCTCACTTCGGCAGGGATTTTAAAAATGAAGAAACCGAGAACTGGCGTAATTACTGGATCTACTTCGACTCCGTCGTTGAGGCCTTTGATAAATTGCCGCATTCGGTCAAAACCGTTCCATTTGTCCAGGGTTTTGAATACCGGGCAAAGAATTACGATGCAGACTATGTGTTCAGTCAGTTAAACGGCGTTCTTTCCGCTCGCGGTGATGGTTTCGTTATCTGGAACGCCCGTTCCGATTATTCTATCTGTTGGCGCGCCCTCGCTTGGGCACGTAATTCAATCCTAACGCGATGCGCTCGGATGTACCAAGATAACCGTAAGAGAGCAGAAGCGCACTAACATCAAGATAAAGACCTGGGTTCACCAGAATTTCGAGAGAGAATCCCAATGAAAATCCGGAAAAAGTACCTTCACCGTATCCAGACTGATATCCGGCCATTAGCGCAAAACCGGAAATCTTCCGCCCGCTCGATGAACCGAGAATCCTCGGGTCACGGATGAGCACTTCTCCACCGACTGAGAAAGTTGACTTAGAGTCTGGATAGTAAGAGTACTCACAACTCAACGCCAATTGGTTCGCGCTCACTGGTAATTTGAGTGCCAAGCCTTGCCGAAAGTTAACCGGCGGATACTCCCACATTTCGATGAAACGGCGCCTTGTACCGATATTCTTGAGCACCGTTCCGAGATAGACGTATTTTACCGGATTGATAATCAACCCGGCATCGACAAGCAGACCATATGAACTGAAACTATAAAGCTGGCTCCGCACGACTTTAACGGCGCCGCCAATACTAATCAGATCATGCCTCCCGAATGAACGCCCGTAGCCCAGATTCAGCAGCATATCCGAATTGGTGAAATCACCGAGATTCTCGCCGCGTTCCGAGTACTCGGTATCGCTTGCGCCCAGATATGATATACCGATACCGACGGTACCCACGACATCTGCAGGTATCGCCGATGTCATGTTATAATAATTCAAGTACGTAACGTGGTTCATGAACATACCCGCAACTTGATAACTATTCACGATACCCAGGCCGGCCGGATTCCAGAATACCGCATTTTCGTCATCACTCAAGGCAGAAAAGGCATTTCCCATGGCAACCGGTCTCACACCGACCCCTATCTTCATGAAAGTATAGCCGATGGCGCTCGGATCAAATATCTGTGCGACAAGCAGGAGCGTTATGTATAACATGACTCAACCTTCGAAGACCTCACAATCTATGATTCTTACCAAACGACAACGATGCCGCTATCCGACCTGTAGATTTTTGCCCAACGAGGTTTTACTTAAATTTGCCCTTCAGTTTCTTCAGCACCTGCGGCAGGGTAGTGTATTCCATATCTGACAACGGAAGACGCTGCGGTTCAAACGGACCGTGCCGTCTTATGTAATTCGCGACCTCATTAGCCTGCTGCCTTGCAAGATCATAACTCGGATCCGCAAACATATCGCGTGGCCCGATAAGCGTTCCATTACACAGCTGGAACCCCAGGGCGATCACACGCGGTGGGCCGTCAAAACGTGTCGGGTGAGCATCTGCAACGGAGACGGGCATGAATGGTCCCCAATGCGAACCACGCATCCAACCGGTCACCATATAGGACATCGAGAATGGCTCTAATACCTCGCCGACCGCGGGCAACCCGCTCTGACAGCGCACAATCATCACCGGATCGTCCTTGCCGACATATCGGCCGGCCATGAGATTCACTTTCTGGGTTGATGTCACAGCCGCAATCTCACCGCTCTTCTTGTGTATTCCCTTGATAATGTAATGCTCTGAAGCGCCGATGAGCACCAGCAGATCATACATGTCCTCTGGACAATTGAGCATGACCGTTTTGTTATCGAAAACATCAAGCACATCAAAACTGAAACCGTCGTGCATTGAAGGGTCGATCACCAATCCGATCGTATTGAATGGATCGGCAAACATCTTGTAGAGTGGAAAATTCCATGAACCAGGCGATGTCTTGTCGGCGGCAAAAATAATCACAGGCTCGCTCTTTCTCTCTTCGATCGTCATTTCCGCAACACCTGGACCCATCCCTTTGACATTCCCGGCGAAAGCATCAGAGAGCAGGTCCTGTCCCGCCCCGTACAGTTTCAATTCTTTCGCAATATCGGTGCAATCCAGGAAAATATCCCAGGCCAGTTTGTGGATGTCGCCAGCATTTTCACCAAGCCGGTGAGTGATTATTAAATCGAGGTCATCACCGCAATGGGTGACGTGAAAATCTACGATCATGCCTTTGCCCTTTACCTTCTCGAGTGATTGCATGGCATTGGTCAGTATATTGGGATGCATACTGGAGTGTCCCACATAACCGCCGATGTCAGCCTTAATTACGCTAATTGTGATCTTTTCCATTTTTTCCTCCTTTCAAACAAGGCAGCGTTATTATAGTCAAAGATAAATGAGTGTCAACAACTGAAAGGAATGCATCTAAAACCTTTAATATTGCGCTCCGCACGCAACACACAGTCCGTTGACATAGCCCGCATTTTCAATATACTTGTCCAAGGTTAGAGGAAAAGTATCAAGCTATCTTATTCAGCATATTTGAACCAACCGTACGTCTATTGAAGGAGGACTTATGGCAAAAGGTTTGGAATTGAAACCAGCCCAATTACGTTGGCAATGCGATCCAAAACTGCTCCGATTCAGCCATCTGAAAGAGGTCAGCTCCTGCGAGTGGATAATCGGTCAGCCGAGAGCGATTGACGCCATCAAACTCGGTCTTAACGTAAAGTATCCTGGATACAACATATTCATCACTGGCCCAGTAGGCACTGGCCGCACGACCGCAATCACCAAGTTATTGGATGATTTGAAGGTAAAAGGCGCCCTCAAAGATTTGCTGTATGTCAACAATTTTCGGAACCCAGACATGCCGAAACTCATCGAACTACCGGGCGGTCAGGGAAGAAAATTCAAGAATGCGCTCCGTAAACTCATCCGAGGATTGCAGACAAATATCCCTGATGTTTTTGACAGCGAAGAGTACCAGAAGAGAAAACAGAAGGTCATTGAAAAATACGGAAATCAACACCGCACATTGCTCAAGAATTTTGAAAAGGAAGTCGAAAAGCAGGGGTTGAAGCTGACAACGATACAGATGGGGCCTTATGTGCGTCCGGCGATCGTACCCATTATCGATGGCAAACCGGTTAGCCTCGAAGAGGCGGAAAAACTCATAAAAGAGGGAAAACTAACCGAAGAGGATTACAAAGGGTTCGTCGACAAGATCCGTGACCTCGAAGTCGACATGGCTAAGATCTATAGTCAGATAAAGGACATCCAGGAAGCTGCCAACAGTGAACTGGAAAAACTCAACGAGTGGATGGTAAAACCCGTCGTCGCCAATCTGGTCGATGACATCAAGAAACGATTCCCCGACGAGAAGATCGCCGATTATCTCAACGACGTATTAAATGCGATAATGTCCAACCTCGAGAAATTTCTCAAGAAAGACACCAAGGAAGATGAGCTTAGAGAGTACAATGTAAATGTGATCGTCGATAACTCGGAAACTAAGGATGTTCCGATAATCTTCGAAACAAACCCAAATTACAAGAACCTTTTTGGAACCATTGAAAGACAAGCCATAATGCCCGGTGTGATGGCTAGCGACTACGTTAACATAAAAGCCGGATCACTGCTCCGCGCAAACGGCGGTTATCTGATAGTAAACGCGTTTGATGCGCTTATCGAGCCCGGTGTCTGGCAGGCACTGAAAAGAACCCTGCGCAACGGTGTTATCGACATCCAGGTATTTGATCCCTTCTATATGTTCAACACCTCGGCGTTGAAACCCGAACCAATTACGATCGACGTCAAAGTCGTCATGATCGGCAGCCAAATGCTCTACTACCTGCTGCTGCATCAGGACGAAGATTTCAAGAAGATCTTTAAAGTGAAGGCGGATTTCGACACCGTGATGGATAAGAGTACAAGAAACATAAATGAATACGCATCATTTGTGAAATCAATATGTGATGGTGAATCGCTGCTACCATTCTCCAAAGAAGCGATCGCCGAAATTGTCGAATACAGTGTCCGCGTTGCAGGAAGAAAGAACAAACTAAGCACCAGATTCAATATCATTGCTGATACGATCCGGGAATCAGATTACTGGGCAAGACAGGCAAATAAGAAAGAGGTACGGGGCGATGATGTTGAGAAGGCAATTCATTGCTGGCGTAAACGCATGAACATGTATGAAGAAAAGCTACAGGAAATGATCGACAACGACATCCTGATGATAGCCACAAAAGGAAAAGCAGTCGGACAGCTGAATGGTCTTTCAGTATATCAAATGGGTAACTACACATTTGGGCGACCCGTACGTATCACGGCAAAGACATCGCTCGGCAAAGCAGGTATAATAAACATCGAGCGCGAAGCGAACCTCGGCGGCCGTACATATAACAAAGGCGTCCTGATATTGAGCGGATTTCTGAGGTCGCGTTATGCGCAAGATCAGCCGATGGCAATAGATGCTACGCTGGGTTTCGAGCAGTCATATAGTGAAGTTGACGGCGACTCAGCATCGAGCGCCGAAGTCTATGCAATACTTTCCGCGCTTGCCGACGTTCCCCTCAGCCAGGAAATGGCCGTTACGGGCTCGGTTAACCAGAACGGCGAGGTCCAGGCGATAGGCGGCGTAAACGAGAAAATCGAGGGTTTCTACGAAGTATGCAAAGCTAAGGGACTAACCGGCAAGCAAGGTGTCGTCATCCCGCGCGCTAACGTCGACGACCTGATGCTAAAACAGGAAATTGTAGATGCTGTCACCAAGAAGAAATTCCACATATTCGCGGTCAAGACGATCGACGAAGGTATCGAACTCCTCACTGGAATGAAGGCCGGCAAGAGGAAAAAAACGGGCTTTGAAAAAGACAGCATCAATTATCACGTGTCACAACGATTGGCGGCATATGCCAATAAGATGAAAGGTTTCGCAAAACCCGAGAAGTAAAAAAAAGAGGGGGCTCAAGCCCCCTCTTTCTCTATCTCAGTTTGTATGTCGCAGGTTTCGTCTTTTTGAAGATCTTCGGATAACGATTGATGATTATATAGACAGAGCGCTCAGGATCTTTGCGATGGAATCGATATCCACGTTTCTTCAAACGTTTTGTGATGTCCCGATAGTGCAAAGGCTTCTTGCTCCTCTTCAATATATCAATCGTCAGTTCCCTGATTGAAGGCTTCTTTTTTTTCTTTTTCTTCATAACCTTCCTCTTCTTCTTTCTCTTCACCTTCTTCATTCTTCCTCCTTTTATGAACACAATACATCATGCCGCAACTATATTAAATATCTTATCCGGCACATAGATAGTTTTTCTGATGCTCTTTCCTTCAAGATGACGCACTATACGCTCATCCCCAAGAGCCTTCTCTTTTACCTCTTCTTCTGATATCCCCCCAGTGACTTCGATATGTGAACGGACCCGACCGTTTATCTGAATCACTATGATCTTGGCTTTGCTCTCCGCATACCGAATATCGTATTCAAGCCACGTCTGCTCGACGAGACTGCCTTCGCCGTCAACCGAGGACCACAATTCGTCAGCCAGATGGGGAACAAACGGTGAGAGCATGTGAATCATCGCATAAATCCCATAGCCAAAAACCTCGTCACGCACCGATGAGCCGTAAAGGGCGTTCATGAGCTCCCATAAGGCCGCGATCGCCGTATTATACTTAAAAGATTCAAGATCGATTGTTACCTTGGCGATCGTTTGATTGATCTTTATGTATAGTTCCTCGCTTTCCTTCGAGATGCGGGACGGCCGTTCCTCCTTAATGACTTCCCTGTTTTCCGTGACCAAGCGGTACATGCGCTGCATGAAACGTTCGGCGCCGGTGACTCCTTCGTCACTCCATTCCATTTCCCGCTCCGGCGGGGCGGCAAAGAGTATGGTGAGGCGTGCGACATCTGCACCATGCTTGTCAATGAATTGACGCGCGGGGACTGCGTTTCCCTTGGATTTGGACATGACCTCACCATTCTTCAAAACCATTCCCAGGTTAAATAGATGAACCGCCGGCTCATCAACCGAGATGAATCCTGCATCGTGGAGCACTTTGGTGAAAAACCGGAAGTAGATCAGATGGCCGGTGGCATGTTCACTGCCGCCGCCGATATATTGATCAATGGGGAGCCAGCGATCCGCTTTATCTCTCGCGCAAAATTCCTTATCATTGTGTGCATCGAGATATCGCAGAAAATACCATGATGAGCATACAAAGGTATCCATTGTATCTGCATCACGCTCAGCTTTTCCGCCGCAGTTCGGGCAGGTTGTATTTATGAAATCCTCAACCGCCGCGAGCGGCGATCTTCCTTTCGGTACGAAATCTGTAACTTGCTTAGGCAGTAATACCGGCAAATCATTTTCGGGCACTGGTACCATACCGCACTTCTGACAATAAATGATCGGAATTGGCGCACCCCAATAGCGCTGCCGCGAGATGAGCCAGTCCTTCAAGCGATAATTCACGCTCGGTCCACCCACATTCTTCCGAGCCAGAAAAGCAGAGACCTTTTTCGCACCTGCGGCAGTATCCAACCCCGTAAACTCACCTGAATCGACCATGACACCCGGGTCCTCGTAGGCATCTTTCATCGAATCGACACTCAACTGACCATCGGGTGGATTTATCACCACGCGGATCGGCAGATCGTACTTCCGGGCAAATTGAAAATCGCGTGCGTCATGCGCAGGAACACCCATAACAACACCACTTCCATATTCAGGCAGCACATAGTCGGCAACGAATATCGGCACTTTCTCCCCATTCACTGGATTGATCGCGTAACATCCCGTAGCGACACCGTCCTTCGTTTTTTCGATACGTTCCCTTTCAGTCTTTTTTGTTGCTTCCTGAGCATAACGCCGCACTGCGGTTTCAAAACTTGTACCCTTTACAAGCTCATCGATCGCGGGATGCTCAGGGGCTACCGACATGAATGTCACGCCAAAGATGGTGTCCGGCCTGGTGGTGAATACTCTAAAACTGATATCATGACCGACGACCTTGAATACTATATCACAGCCCGTGCTTTTCCCGATCCAGTTGCGCTGCATAACCTTCACATTCTCTGGCCAGGCATCCAGCTCATCCAACCCAGCCAGCAGTCTCTCGGCGTACTCTGTGATTTTAAAGAACCACTGATTGAGCTTTCGTTTTTCAATGGTCGCCCGACAATTGGATCTATAGCAAATACCGTCGATCACCTGCTCGTTGGCAAGCACAGTTTGACAGCCGGGACACCAGTTGACGTACGCCTCCTTCTTATAAGCCAGCCCCCGTTTGTACAGTAAGAGGAACATCCACTGTGTCCATTTGTAGTAATCGGGCAAACATGTGATCACTTCGCGATCCCAATCATAGCTTATTCCAAGCAACTTCAACGATTCGTCAGACGTCTGGATATTCTCCAGCGTCCATTTTTCTGGATGGGTACCAATCTTTATCGCCTGGTTCTCGGCTGGTAATCCAAAGGCGTCCCACCCAAAAGGGTGGAGGACGTCATAACCCCTTCTCATCATGTAGCGAGCGTATACATCGCCGATAACATAGTTCTTGCAATGCCCCACGTGAATGTCACCGGATGGGTAAGCAAACATCACCAAATTGTAGAATTTCTTCTTGGGATCCTCAGCAGTCTGGAACAAACCTCTCTTCTTCCAATAATCCTGCCATTTCTTCTCTATTTTGTTATGGTCAAGCTGCATTTCGATATGTGAGGATAACTCTATCTACGAGGGCCCAGCTGCACCAAGTATCTCGGCGCCGCATTTCTCGCAATACCATGAGTCAGCGGTATTGATATGATTACACTTTGGACATGCAACGCCTTTTTCCTTTTCGACGCTCTGTTCTGGAGCGCTTTCCCCAGCAGCGTCAGGCTTCAATGCCTCCTCTTCCGAGAGTAATTCTTCAAGAGCAACCTCTTCCTCTGGCAATTTTTCCTCCAGAATATGTTCATCTATTTTAAGTCCAGTATCTTCCTTTACCGGTTCGGGATGCGGTGGCGCTGCAGGGATTTCTGGCTCCTTTCCCTTTATGAAAGAACTGTAGTATTGAATGCTATCCCGTGTTCTCTTCAGCTCTTCGCTGAATTGCTGCATGAGCGCATCATCCTCTGCCTTTACTTTCTTGAACGAACCCTCATCATACTCGCCGATCGAATAGCGTAACTCCACTTCCTCCATCTTGAATTTTGTTTCCTTCATCCTCTTGGATATTTCTTCCTCTTCTGCCTTCAGTCGCTGTATCTCCTCGGTCACTATGTCAATATTGCTATTGAGTTGTTCATCAATAGCTTTCAGTTTTTCGGCATACTCCTTCCTCACCTTATCATATACCTCGGCGCTGACCGAAGATTTCTTATCCTCAATACGGTTCAGCTTGCTGATGACATCATTACGCTGTGCCTGGAGTCTTTTCAAGAGAGACATCTTATCTTCCATATAATACTCCATTCTTAAAAACACCTGCATTCCGCAGGATAAAAAGCTCCATTGAAAGACGTTCGAAAACGGAGCTCGTCTTGACCTTCCTGTCAATCACGGCCAGTTGTGCCACAACATCTACAAGTGCCGTCCGGTTTCTATGTGTTACCCCATCCTTTCGGCGCGCACGAAATACTATCCCCCTTGTGAGGGCATCAACCAACACCGCACTCGCCGGCACGGATGGCTGCAGTTCCTCAAAAATCTGGAGCGTATTAGAGTTGCCATTCATGAAAGCATCGACCATCTGGTATTTACTTAGATTACACAGACCCTTAGCCAGATCTTTCATGCCACTGCCGTCGATATTACCCGCTTCATACAAATAGTTTTCGATCTTATCCAATTCATTTTTGAGTCCCGTAACATCATTGCTGAATTCTTTCTCGAGATACTCCACGAGAGAATCACCAAGGTTCAAGTTATCGCGTCTGACCCTCGACTGTATCCACCTTCTAACTGAACCGTAGTCGGCACTGCAAAGTACGTCCTCTGCCTTTGGAAACATTGCCTTCAATTTACCAAGCATTGGTTTGTCGGTCCTGGAATTCCTATCGAGCTCATAGGTAAGCACCAAGCAATTGCTCGAATTTCTGCTGGATATCGTTTCGGCAAACACATCCAGCTCGCTCTTTAATACCTCTTCCAGGTCCCTGACCACCACCAATCTCTGCGCAGACACGAATGGCATAAGAAATAATTTCGCCATTATTTCCTCGAGCTCGGCATCGGGCAATGAGAAAACGTCCAGGTCGAATGATTCGTCCACCTTGAGTGACTCTTTTATTGCATCCAATGCACGGTCGATGAGTAGTGGCTCCTTTCCGACCAGCAGATACTGGTTGCGGATCTCGCCTTTTTCCAGCGATTCTTCCAATTGCCTGCGTGTCATACGTTTATTCTATACATATTCAATATTCTGTCAAGAGCAAGCTGATTAGAGTGTAATATGTGTAACTACACTTGCAATTTACGTCACGCTTCTTCAACTACTTCCATCGCCCAGCGATCTCTGTCCTGCAGTATCGACAGCAGCCAGAGTCCAGTTCGTATGAATGTACATGATAACCGGTGCGCCCGACCAATACCTTACCACATTTAGGGCAATTAGTATTTTCTTCGGCAATTCCGGGAACGTTTCCGATATAAACGTAGTCAAGACCACTTGAATACGCTATTTCAGCCGCCTTTTTCAGCGTTTCAACTGGTGTTGGGGGCAGATTCTGCATTTTGTATTGCGGGTAGAAACGAGAAAAATGAACAGGCGTCTCCCTCCCTAATTCACTCTTCACCCACTGACATAATTCTTCTATCATGTTATCGGAATCGTTCTTCGTTGGAATCACCAGATTAGTTATCTCTACCCATACGCCACATTTCTTCAAGATTTTCAGCGATTCGAGAACCGGTTTCAACGTCCCGCCTGTGACCTCACGGTAGAATGAATCACTGAAACCCTTGAGATCCACATTAGCGCCGTCCAGATGCTGCGCAAGGACAGCAAGAGCTTCCTGGCTTATGTAGCCGTTAGAATGATATATGTTCAGCACACCCTTGCGATGTGCGATCTTCGACGTTTCCAACATGTATTCGTAGAACACCGTGGGTTCTGTGTAAGTATAGGCGATGGTAGGTGTTTCATACTTCAGTGCTAAATCAACAACGTCCCCTGGCGATAACCTGATATTGACCGTATCGTCCGGACGTGCTTGTGATATATCATAATTCTGACAATTCTTACACGTAAAATTACATCCCGCAGTGGCTATCGACAGCGCAGCGGTTCCAGGACGGAAATGAAATAGTGGTTTTTTCTCAATCGGATCAATATGCACCGCGCATGGATTGGAATGCACGAGAGTGTAGTATTCACCGCCACGATTCTCACGAACCCGGCAGAAACCTCGTTCTCCATCACTCACAATGCATGCCCGCGGACACAACGTACACTGAACACGACGGTTCGACAGACGTTTATAATACAATGCTTTTTTCGCATCGACATAACCAAGTTTTGCTTCCTGGGCATGGGCAAACTGGGATAATTTGGACACAACCACCCCGCTCATTGCCAGCCAACCGCATTTCTTCAAGAAATTGCGGCGTGAGATCAATTTTTCGAAGAAGAGTTCCATGATTACTTCATTATACTCGATGCTGTTGTAGTGTCAATTGCAAGCTCATTTTTGAGAGCGCAAATAATGGCCAACCAGCCTGGACTTGTTTCTTATCGCCCTGTTGGGACATACCTCCACACAACAGTAACACCTTATGCATTTACTGTAGTCCACATGCCGATCAATGATCGCCCTCGGCGGGCAGACGTTTTCACACGACAAGCACCTCGTACATGCAACCGAATCAATGACCGGAACACGAGCCAGCCATAATTTATACAATATCCGCGCAACAAATTCGACAACCGAATTCCGCAAAGGAAAACTGAAAGGCAAGCCAAACCCCTGGAGTCGCGGAAGGTTGCCTACGTATGTTATCATCTTTGGGTTGAACAAACCTGCATCGCGGGCTATCTTGATCGTCGGTACCCGCAGTGGATCTATCCCGGCCATAAGCGCACAGGCAAAATCGACGGCATGGCCATTATCGCCTGCGATCAGAATCCCCGGTCGGTGTTTTTTCCCCTTGGCATCAATAGTATCGAGGCAATCAACAATTATAACGTCAGGCACCCTCGTTTCATAAATCTCAATGAGAACCTTGCTGAAATCTTCGATTCGCGGAAATAACGAGTGTATGTACGGCTTGAGACCACCCGGGATTATTCCAAAATGGTTTTTGACAGACAGAGTCATCGTAGTCAATTCGTGGCTCTTGTATTTCGGTAGAGAAACCAGCATTTCGCAGTCAAATATTTCCCTCGATACATAGAATTCTTTGAGCAAGGCCTTCGGCTTCTTTACCTTCTTTGCATATCTGCTTATATTCCTGAAATTACCCTTCGCGACTTCGAGAAAACCACAGTAGTCGGCGATCTCATTAACATTGCGGAATCTACTATCTGGCATCGGGTTATCACCGACCATCACATCTGCACCGACGGAAGTCAGAAATGACACGGTCTCATCGATAAGAAGTGGACTAGTCACCACACACTCATCCGGCTGCGCCGCCCTCAGCATGTTGGGCTTGAGGAGCACTCTTTTCCTTCTCAGGTCGTGCCAACCAAGATCCTTGAATATCTTCCGGACCGATGCTTGCAGGTTCTCGCCCTGGCTGATTATGACAATATGCTTTCTCACCGCTCCCCCGAAACCATCGTGTATATCCGGTAATAATCTTCGATCCTCAAATCCTGCGGTCGTTTAGCGAGTAGCGTACTATCCATTTCCTGAGGATACCAGCCCAGATAGTTCGAGATCGCATTTTTCAAAGATTTACGCCGGTAGCGGAACACCCCGGCGACAAACTCAAAAAACCCTAATTCATCCCTCTCGTCATACACACCTTCCTTAGGTCGGAGCGTAACAACAACGGAACTTACCTTGGGTTTGGGTGAAAAATATCTTGCTGACACCACAAAATGCCTGTAAATATCAAAGTGATAGTTCACACAGATAGACGTGTATCCATACTGAGGATGACCTAATGCCGCAGTCATCTTAGACCCGTATTCTTTTTGTAGGGTCAGCAATGCCTGCTTCAAGTATTTCTTGCTGAGTATCAACTTCTCGGTGATTGCCGAAGTTATGCCGTAAGGAATATTACCGACTATGACCGGGTGATCGAAATTGCGGAGGTCAACTTTCAAGAAATCAAGGTTCAAGACATCTACACGCGGTATTCTCAAAGCCCTCAGGGATGCTGCCAAACGGCTGTCGATCTCCACGGCGACTACTTTTGACGCAATTCTGGCAAGTTGCCTGGTCAATATCCCCTTACCCGGGCCGATCTCAACGACCAGTTCATTCTCGACCCCGGCCGTTCGGGCAATCCTCTCGGCCAATCTCGTACTATTCAGAAAATGCTGGCCAAGTCTTCTACTTCTCAAGGGTATTCATTTCTCAAAAGCAAACAGCAGCCGGGAATTTTTATCCAGGATCTCCTCCAGTCTTTCTGGCAGCATATTCAGAACATTGGCGGCAACGTGAAGTGTTTCAATAATAAAAGAAGGCTCATTGCGTTTCCCCCGATGTCCTGCCGGCGATAGAAACGGTGCGTCGGTTTCCAAGAGCAACCGATCAAGGGGCAGCTGTTTTATCATATCTCGTACCCGCCGCGAAAAAGTCAACACGCCCGCAAAACTTATGTAGAAACCCATATCGATGACCTTTTTGGCCTGCTCATAACTGCCACTGTAGCAATGAAATACTCCATGATGACAATCCTCATCTTGAAGTATCGCGATCGCATCTTCGAGCGAATTCCTCGTGTGAATGAGAACAGGCAGGCTCCGACCTTTTGCCAGAGCAATATGGAGACGGAACAATTCCTTCTGGGCTTCACGTGGCGAGAAATCACGGTAGTAATCTAACCCGGTTTCTCCCACCGCTACGATTTCATCATTCTCGAGCATTTCTCCGATCTTGTTCATCTCCTTTATGGACTGGTCAGCGGCTTCGTTGGGATGAATCCCCACCGCCGGCAACAACCACGGGTGCTTACGCGCCATCAGAATCGCCTGGCCACTCGTCTCCGTATCATATCCAGCATTGATGATCTTGCTGACACCAGCTTCCTGTGCCCTCTGTAACACGCCATCAAGATCTTTCATGAACTGAGGATCTATTAGATGACAATGAGTATCAACCATCTAATGATTCAAATTCGTTTTCATTTGCTGAGGACCGATGGATATGATCAGCGTATCTGGATACCTGAAGAAACCATTTTATCAGTTGTAACAACAACAACACCCTTATCATCAACCGCTGCCAGAAGCATACCTTCGGATAGAACGCCGCGTATCTTTGCCGGCTGCAGATTATCAACAATAACAATTGTCTTACCCAACAAATCTTCGGGTTTGTAGTCCTTGCCAATGCCGGCCACGATCTGTTTTTTCTGATCGCCAACCTCAACCTGGCATTTGATCAGACTCTTACTGCCTTCCACACGCTCCGCGGCTAAGATCTTTGCGCTCTTCAGCGACACCCTTGAAAAATAATCAAGATCGATCATTTCCTTCTTCAATCTATCAACTTGCATCCTGATAACATCGTCACCGATCTTATTGAACAGAATTGAAGTCTCCCCGACTTCTCCCGCATATTTCGCTTGCGCAATATCATCCCACCCTTCAGGCGTGATCTGTATCATTTCCTTCATACGCTTCGCGGTAAAAGGAAGAAATGGATCGACCAATGCCGAAAGAGCGGTCACGATTCTCATGCATACGTTGATTGTCTTCGCACATGCCGCCGGATCTTTCTTCCGCGTTGACCATGGTTCCTCGTAATCAAAATAGCGATTGCCTTCCTGCGCTATTTTCATTACTTCTTGAAGTCCGTTCTTGAACTCAAACTTCTCGATCCGGCTCCCGACCGTTGCCGGAGCGTTCTTCAGCATATCGAGTATGCGATTATCACGCTCGCTAAAAGAAGAAGCTTCCGGCACCGCGGAACCGTAATATTTTTTAACAAAAGTGATTGTGCGATTTACGAAATTACCCAGTATGTCTGCAAGTTCATTGTTGTGCCACACTTGAAAATCCCGCCACGTGAAATCGGTGTCGCGCGCCTCCGGCGCATTGCGGGTCAAGGCGTAGCGCAGCGAATCCGCCTTGAAGTCTTTCAGGTAATCCGGAAGCCATATTGCGTAATCCTTCGAAGTCGAGAATTTTCCACCTTCCAGATTCAGAAATTGATTTGCTGGTATGTCCGCGGGTAGGACATAGTCACCATACGCCATGAGCATCGCAGGCCATATCAGAGCATGGAAAACGATATTATCTTTGCCAATGAAGTGCACTAATCTCGTATTCTTATCGAGCCAGTAATCTTTCCAGCGATCTGGCTTACCCTGTTTCTGAGACCACTCGATCGTAGAAGAGATATACCCGATCGGGGCATCAAACCAAACGTATAATACCTTACCCCGTGCTTCGTCAAGCGGTACCGGCACACCCCACGCCAGGTCTCTCGTGATCGGGCGGTCCTGCAAACCTTCACGCAGCCAGCCATGGACAAAGCTCAAAACCGTCTCTTTCCAGTCCTTCCTGCTCGATATCCAAGCATTCAGTTTATCCTGGAACTCGGATAGTTTAAAATACCAGTGCTTGGTCCGGGTTTTCCGTGGTGTTTTACCGCATATCCCGCAGCGTGGGTCGATCAATTCAAATGGTTCGAGCCAGTGTCCGCATGCTTCACATTGATCACCCCGCGCACCGTCATTACCGCATTTCGGACATTTCCCCACGATATAGCGATCCGGCAAAAATCTCTTGCACTCATCACAGTAGAACTGCTCGATTTCCTTCGGATAAATAAAACCCTTTTCATATATCCTCGAAAAAAAATCCTGGGCAAGACGATGATGTACTGGCAGCGATGTGCGCGAGAAATTATCGAACGTCATGCCGAAATCACTGAAGGATTTGCTGATTGATTTGTAGTAGCGGTCAACGATCTCGCGCGGTGCCTTTCCTTGCTTCTCGGCACTTATCGTAACCGGCACACCATGTTCGTCAGTGCCGCAAATATAAATGACGTCGCGCCGCTTCAATCGCTGATACCGAACGTATACATCGGCCGGTAGATATGCACCCGCCAGGTGACCCAGATGAATATCACCGTTGGCATATGGCAGGGCACTGGTTACCAGAATTCTCATAGGCGTATTATAAACGAATGTTGGTCAAAGTCAACTGGTTGGTAATTGACAGCAAATGGTCTTTCAGTACAATATCGTGTGGTATTACTACTTGTCCTTTTGTGCCATTGTTCTCCCGTATTATTGTCGCCCTGCCTCTCCTTTTCCCTGTTCACCGCATCGCCAAGCCGCATAGAGGCAATCGACAAGCCGAATGATGCGGGTTCGACGATACAAATCTTCTGGACTCCGTCACCAATCGATTCTCGGGTCGAGAGCTATATTGTGCTGAGAAAAGCAGAGTCGGACACTCTGTATCAACGTATCGGTTCCACCATAAGAGGCGTTTCATTGTTTGAGGACGACGAAATAGAGGATGGTATCGTTTACACCTATATTGTAGCAGCCCTGATCGACGGCGTGCAATATTCATCGCAGCAGAGTAACGCAGTGAGCTCCGGCCCCCAGATATTCCACACCGGAAGAATAAATATCCTGGTTGCACTTATCATCTACACCCTGTTGCTCGCATACTTCGTGTACAAAGCGCGCTCCGGTAAGAATCTCTACATCCGGCAGATCGCCGGTTTGACCGCGGTCGAAGAAGCCGTTGGCCGGGCAACGGAAATGGGCAAACCCATACTCTACGTACCGGGCCTCGGAGACATCGACTGGACCGCAACCATTGCCTCGATGAACATTCTTGGTGAAGTCTCGAAAAAGATCGCCCTATATGATACAAAAATTATAGTACCGAACACCTGGTCGATCGTATATACCGTGTCAAAAGAGGTCGTTAAAGAATCCTTTGTGAGTGAAGGCAGACCAGAGAAATTCCAGGAAGATTATGTGCGCTACGTGACCGAAGCTCAGTTTGGTTTTGCAGCCGCGGTTAATGGCATAATGATCCGTGAAAAGCCGGCCACCAATTTCTTCGTCGGCAAATTCTGGGCCGAATCATTGATCATGGCAGAAACCGGCGCCCAGACAGGCGCCTTTCAAATCGCCGGCACCGATTCGGTTTTACAGCTACCATTCTTTGTGACTGCATGCGATTATACCTTAATGGGTGAAGAATTGTACGCCGCAAGCGCATATCTGTCGCGCGAACCAGTCCTGCTCGGATCACTCAAAGCGCAGGATTATGGAAAACTCATCGCGCTCGTGATACTCGGCGGATTCACGATCCTGGCATTTCTGGGCATCAATCTACTTTCCCTGCTCAGGGTGCAATAACCGTATAATTCCAATCCCCTTTAGGTTGACATAACACGCTTTTCGTATATAATAATCGGTGACATTTTTGCTGATTTTCCTCAGCTTTCTACCCCCAAATGACGTCATAGCCCGTGATAGACCCAATGACGCTGGTTCCACGATATCCCTTCACTGGAATCTCTCGGTTGACGATTCTCTGCTCGACGGTTACGTTATTCTAAAAAGGGAATTATCCGCCGGAGAAATGGACTTTGAAAAGATTGGCTCAACCGTGCGCGGGGTAACGAATTTCGAGGACGAGAATGCACAAGACGGTGTACAATATGAATATGTCGTTGCCGCGGTCAAGAACAATGAAGTGTTCCACTCGGCACCAAGCGTGCCGGTTGCTTCTTCGCCGCAGGTATTCCACACCGGTCGAATAAACGTGCTCGCTGCCATTGCAATTTTTACAGGGATGCTTGCTTATTTTGTCACCAAAGCGCGCTCCGGCAAAGGGTTGTTCATTCGCAAAATTGCCGGGCTCGCCGCTGTCGAAGAGGCGGTGGGCCGAGCCACCGAGATGGGTAAACCGATTCTGTACGTGCCCGGTCTCGGCGACATCGACTGGACCGCAACAATCGCTTCGATGAATATTCTCGGCGAAGTCGCAAAAAAGATCGCCCGCTACGACACTGCCCTGATCGTTCCCAATAGATGGTCGGTAACCTATACCGTCGCAAAAGAGGTGGTCAAAGAAGCTTTCATATCCGAAGGCAGTCCGGAAAAATTCAGAGAAGAGTACGTGCGCTACGTGACCGAAGCCCAATTTGGCTTTGCCGCTGCAATCACTGGTATCATGATGCGCGATAAACCAGCGACTAATTTCTTTATCGGCCGATTCTGGGCAGAATCATTGATTATGGCAGAAACCGGCTCCCAGGCAGGGTCGTTCCAGATCGCGGGTACCGATTCAGTACTCCAGTTACCGTTCTTTGTCACAGCGTGTGACTACACGCTCATTGGTGAAGAACTCTACGCGGCCAGCGCGTATCTATCGAGGGAACCGCTTCTGCTCGGCTCATTGAAAGCTCAGGATTATGGAAAGTTGATAGTGTTATTAATTTTATTGAGTTTTACTTTCATCTCATTTTTTAATATCAATCTGCTTCCGATATTGAGGGTACAATGAAACGCAAAATTCCACTTGCGCTTTGCTTCATCATGGGTATCTCCATGATCGTTCAGTTTTTCATCCCACATCCAGCATCACTGGAGTTCAGCAGCGTGATCTACAAATGGATCATTGTGCTGATGGCTTTTGCGTTGGTCCTCGCTATCGGCAATCTTATCCGCCATCATGGTAATAAGATCCATAGGAGAAAAGAAGATTGGCAATACAGTATCGTCACGCTTGCCGGAATGGTTGCCATGGCGACAATTGGACTTGCGTGGGGAATAGACCCTGATTCATTGTATCAGAGGATTTATCTAAACGTCATGGCTCCTCTGGGTGGAACAATGTTCGCTCTTCTGGCCTACTACATGGCATCAGCCGCGTACCGGTCATTTCGTGCCAGGAGCCTCGAAGCGACATTGCTACTGTTATCAGCATTCATCGTCATGATCGGCTTCATGCCGTTTGGGCAGTATCTGCATCCGAGATTCCCCGCATTTGCTGAATGGATCATGAAGGTTCCTAATATGGCTTCACAGCGCGGTATCCTCCTCGGTGTTGCGTTTGGTTCGATCGCTACGGCGTTGAAGATAATCCTGGGGATCGAGCGCTCATGGCTCGGAGGAAAAGAATGAAGTGGTATGATAGGATTACTACGATCGATCGCCGTATCATTTATCTACTCCTGACCGTTCTCGTAATCCTGCCATTTTTCGTTAAAGTTACCATTCCTCAGAAGGTCATGCCTCAAACCCAGCGATTGTTTGATTTTATCGAATCGATCCCACCAAAGGACAAAGCAGTGATGATCTCATTCGATTACTCACCACAGACCCAGCCCGAGTGTCATCCAATGGCAAAAGCGATCTTGAAACATTGTTTTGCCCGTGAAATTCCGGTCATCGGCCTCTCGTTTGACCCGGAGGCACCAGGCCTGGCGGTCGATGCCCTGGTCTCAGTCGAGCGTGAAATCGACAGTCTGGCTGCAAGGAAAGAAGATTCGCTCATCTACGGTGTTGACTATGTGTATCTTGGGTGGAAAT
The DNA here is from genome assembly GCA_020353055.1 of Caldifarciminota bacterium. GTDB lineage: Bacteria > Hydrothermota > Tepidihabitantia > SM23-42 > SM23-42 > SM23-42. The sequence continues at coordinate 19,180 of CP070686.1, forward strand.
CCGGAAGAATCGCGGCCCAGCTGGACATGGGCGAAGCGATATCCGGAGTCTTCCCCCGGGATTATTTTGGCAATCTCATAGACTCTCTGCCACTGATGCAGATTGTGAAGAACTATAAGAACATCGCCATAGTTGTTATTCTTGCCTCGGCAGATTACCCGATTGACTGGATACGTTATCCTCAGACGCGATACGGGGTAAAGGTCGGGGCCGGCCTGACTGCAGTTATGGCACCGCAATACTACCCATTCGTGCAGACCGGGCAGGTTTCAGGACTGATGTCCGGGATGAAGGGTGCTGCGGAGTACGAGAAGCTGGTACTCGAACATGGCTATGCGCGCACGCTTGGCAACGCCGAGACCGGCATGAATTCCCAATCAATGATCCATATTCTCATAATGCTCTTCATAATTCTCGGCAACCTGGGTTATTTCTTCTCACGCCGGGCCAAGAAGGAGAAGTGATGAGAGTTATTTCCTTTCATCATCACAATCGACGGAGAATCCAATGAGCGGTGATCCCTGGATCTGGATAGGCGCAATCTTGACCCTGATGATATTTTCATTTTTGTACAAGGATAACCCGTTCTACAAGTTTGGCGAGCATCTTTTCGTAGGTGTGGCTAACGGATATTATATTGTCTATTATTGGCAGAATGCACTGAAACCGAATCTCTTTGAGCCGCTCAGTGCAGGACAGTTTATCTACATCGTACCGCTCTTGCTGGGGCTCATGTACTTTGCCAGATTTATACCAAGAATAGCGTGGGTTGTACGGATTCCCATTGGATTTACCATTGGATGGGGAGCGGGACTTTCGATACCGGCGCTTTTCCAGGCCGATGTTCTCCGACAACTCGAAGGTACCGTAGTGACACCGGCAACCTTCTCAAATCCAGCAAGCGGCATCTGGGCGGTCATCATACTGGTTGGTGTTGTGTGCACGCTCATCTACTTTTTCTTTTCAAAAGAACACAAGGGAATTCTCGGTCACACGTCGAGGATCGGAATTATCTTCATCATGATCGGTTTCGGCGCTTCATTCGGTTACACGGTGATGGCAAGAGTCAGCCTTCTCATCGGCAGAATACAGTTCCTGCTCGGCCCCTGGCTGGGGCTCATAGATTAAAACAGCACAGGAGCACATAGCAACAACAACTATCGGCTATAGAACTGGAGTTGCAGATGAAGATAAAAAGATATGAAAATTATGTTGTAATACGTCTCGAGAAAGATGAAGAAATTGTTACTGCATTGAAGGAAGCGCTGCAGCGAGCTGGAATTGAAGGCGGTTTCTTCTATGGATTGGGTGTTGGAAAAAACCTCCAACTGGGTTATTTTGATGCCGTCGAGAAAAACTACACAAGAAAGGATTTTACGGGCGAATACGAATTCACTAACCTCTCCGGCAATGTCTCTGTAGCCGATGGTCAAATCATGGTCCATTGTCATGTAACCATCACCGATAACGAATTTCAGGCTTTTGGCGGCCACTTATTTGAAGGTTTGGTGCCAGCAACTCTGGAAATCATCGTCTTTCCATTCAGTAAACCCCTGACTCGTAGTCAAGATAAGACCACCGGATTGAATCTCTTGGACTTGTGAAATATTCATGGCCGTGTTTTTATGTTTCAAAGGAGTAACAAAGCATGATTGAATACAGATCACCAGAAATAAGCAAGAAAGCCAAAGCCGTCATTGATCGGGACAGGAAGATCATGTTTGGTGCCCATACCCGCACCAGCGAAATCCCGTTGGTGGTTGATCATGCTCAAGGAGCAAAGGTCACCGACATTGACGGCAGAACGTATCTCGATTTTGGTGCCGGTTTCGCCGTCGTGGGAACGGGTCATTGCCACCCTGATGTTATAACAGCAATTGAGCAGCAAATCAGAAAACTGATCCATATATCGGGCTCTGATTTTTACTACACGCCACAGATTGAACTTGCCGAAAAATTGATAGAGATAACGCCCGGCGATTATGATAAACGGGTATATTTCGGAAGTTCTGGTGCTGAGGCAGTCGAAGCTTCGCTCAAGATTTCCCGCTGTTTCACCAGACGACCAAGAATGATAAGTTTCCTTGGTGCATTCCATGGTCGTACCTTTGCTGGCATGACCATGTCGGGCAGTAAAAAGGTACAGCGTGCACATTTTTCCGGGTTGATACCGGAAGTCTACCACGTACCATACCCATATTGTTACCGGTGTGCGTTCGCACAGACATATCCAGAGTGCATTAGGAAAGAATATAAGGGCATCCCGTTAATCTATTGTATGTCCTATCTCACCGACATAATATTTGAAAGACTGATCGCTCCAGACGATGTCGGTTTGATCATGGCAGAACCTATTCAGGGTGAAGGTGGATACATTGTTCCGCCCAAGGAATTTCTGCCTCTCTTGAGAAAGGTCTGCGATGAGCATGGAATAATTTTTATTCTCGATGAGATACAAAGTGGTTTGGGCAGAACGGGAAAATGGTTCGCGTGCGACCATGTCGGCATAGCACCGGACATAACGCTCACGGCTAAGGCAATCGCCTCGGGACTGCCCATGAGTGCGACGATCGGTAAAGCCGCACTCATGGATCCGGACGTCGACCCGAGAGCGTGGGTACCCGGATCCCATGGATCAACCTTCGGTGGTAATCCAGTAATCGCCTCAGCAGCCATTGCCACATTGAAGATCATTGAACAACAGCTGATCAAGAATGCCGACGAAGTGGGCGGATTTTTGAAGCAAGAACTTATTGCCATGATGGACCGTCACAGGATAATCGGAGAGGTCCGTGGTCTGGGGTTGATGCTAGGCATCGAACTTGTACAGAAGAAAGAAGACAAAACATTCTTCCCACCTGAGGTAACGCGTGAGGGGAAAAATATCAAAGAAGTAATAACCGGCGAATGTTTTAAAAGAGGACTCATACTTTACGGCGCCGGCATAAGCTCACTGCGCATGTCCCCGCCTTTGATGGTGACAAGGGACGATGCCGAAGCCGCCATAAAAATCCTCGACGAGGTGATTACCAACGTCGAGAACCAGATGAAATGATTAATCCTTCGATATTTAGAGAATATGACATCCGTGGATTGGCAGAGACTGACCTGAGTGATGAGAACGTAGCCGTGTTTGCACGTGGGGTCGGCACGTATTACAGGAATCTTGGACAGACAGAAATCCTCGTCGGACGCGATATGCGTATTTCTTCGCCCCGTATTTCCAGCGAGTTGGTCAACGGACTGAACGCGACCGGCTGTGATGTCATCGACATTGGTATGGTCCCTACGCCAGTACTTTACTTCTCTCTTTTTCATCACGATATTGGAAACGGCATAATGATCACAGCGAGTCACAACCCAAAAGAATTCAATGGCTTCAAGGTCGCATTTGACCGTAAGACAATATACGGAAACGAAATACAGAACCTCAGAAAACTCATCGAGCGCGGAAATTTTGAATCGGGGAAAGGAACAACTAAGAAAAGCGACATTACAGATGACTACATTGACCATGTGATAAACTCTGTGAAAATAAGGAAAGGCATTAGAATTGCGGTTGATTCGGGAAATGGCACCTGTGGTCCGTTATTCGAGCAAATACTCACTAAGTTGGGCGTCGACCACGTCATGTTGTTCAAGACACCTGATGGTAATTTCCCCAACCATATTCCGGATCCGGTGGTTCCGGAGCATATCAAAGAATTGATCGAAGAAGTCACAAATGACGGATACGCATGTGGAATCGGATTCGATGGAGACGGTGATCGTGTCGGAGCGCTCGATGAAAACGGTAAGATCATATGGGGTGATGTCTTGTTGGCAATCTATGCGGAAGACCTTCTCTCGCGTATGCCAGGCGCCAAGATCATCTTTGAAGTAAAGTGCTCAAAGGGACTGATCGAAAGGATCACGGAACTAGGTGGTAAGCCAATTATGTACAAAACTGGGCATTCGCTGATCAAGGCGAAAATGAAAGAAGAAGGTGCGCCTCTGGCCGGAGAAATGTCTGGGCACTTATTCTTCGCTGACCGTTACTACGGGTATGATGATGCAATGTACGCGGCATTACGATTATGCGAAATTATCAGCAGAGGTGAGCCACTGTCAAAACTTGCCTCCAGGGTTCCCAAGTATTACTCCACCCCTGAAATACGCATCGATACTACGGACGCCGCCAAATTCGACATTGTCGAAGCGCTGAAGTCAGATTTCAAGAAATCATACAATGTCATTGACATCGACGGTGTGCGGGTTGACTTCGACGATGGTTGGGGATTGATAAGACCATCAAATACCCAGCCTGTCCTCGTTCTCAGATTTGAGGCGAAGACCGAAGCCAGGCTCGACGAAATAAGAGAATTATTTTTCAGCAAATTGGCTCACTACAAAGACTAGTCGAGGCACACCGACAGCCCGATGAATACTGACTTGATAACCAGATTGCAGTAATTACTGGAGGTTCTATGAACATATTGTTAATGGCAATGCTACTGGTCTCCCAGAGCGAGCCACTATTACCACAATGGATGACCAAAGAAGAAAGCCTGATGGTAGATCAGATCGGTGCTGGACACAAGACAACCGCACCGCCCGGTGGATGGGTTGAGACCCCTGCCGAATTCGAGCGGCTGCGAGGTATATTCATAACATGGATATACGGTTCATCATCAACCGATCCAATTTTCAGACAAATCGTTGAGGAAACAGGTGAGATCTGCAGAGTATACATTATCGTTGGAAGCACCAGCGAGCAGAACAGCATTATTAGCTATCTACAATCTCACAACGTTTCTCTCGATTCGGTGGATTTTTACATCTGGCCCAGAAATTCGATATGGGTTCGAGATTACGGACCATGGTTCATGCATAAAGAGGATAACTCAGAAGGGATCGTTGATTTCATGTACAATCGCCCCCGCCCGCTCGACGACACAATACCCTGGCGCATTGGTCAATCCTGGATGATTCCGGTATACGGGTCACCACTCGAGCATGCCGGAGGTAACTTCATGGTCGACGGTCTGGGAACCGGATTTGTTAGTACGCTGATACTCCAGGAAAATCCATGGTATACACAGGCGGAGGTCGAATCGCTGATGCTGGCGTACAGTGGCTTGGAGCAGTTAGTAATATTACCAAGAATAAATATTGAATACACGGGGCATATCGACCTGTGGACCAAGATATTGAATGACACACTCGTCATGGTCGGCGAATACGCGCCGGGACATCCTAATTATAATATGCTGAACGATAATGCCGATTCCATCAATCGTTGCAGAAACCGTGAGGGTTTTCCTTACCGGATCGTTCGAATCCCAATGCCCTGGTCCACATCGAGCGCACCGCCGTCTTACCTCAATTCACTTTTTGTCAATAACAAAGTCCTGGTGCCGCTCTACAATCTGGCAGAAGATGATACTGCCCTAATTGTATACCAGCAGGCTTTGCCAGATCATGAAATCATCGGCATCGATTGCTCTGCTATGTCGGGTTGGGGTGGCGCTATACACTGTATCACCATCACAGCGCCCGAATCCGAATATTTACATGTCAAGCATTACCCCTTGCCCGATACTAACGATACGTTGAATGATTATCGAGTACGTGCCCAGATAATTACATCGAGCAACCCGATCAATGATTCAACACTGATCTACTACAAAGTGAACGACGGAGCCTATACTCCGGTGCCACTAACCCCTGTCATCGACACACCAGGTGTCTATTCAGGGTTCATACCTGCACAAAATATTGACGACACAATTTACTACTATTTGTCAGTACAGAACGATGAAGGAATCCGGCGCACCTCACCCAGGCATGTACCTCCGCAGACCTATTCGTTCAAAATCTATGAAAATTCTGGCATTTCCGAGCATTACACGGCACATCTTTTGGGCGAGATATCGACATCACCGAATCCGGCGCGAAACGCAGTATCATTCGCCTTCGACCTCCGCGAATCAACGAACATTAAGATCGAAGCGTACAACGTGCTCGGGCAATCTGTCAAGATAATTACCGACCGTGAAATCAATGCGGGGCTTAATGAAATTTCATGGGATTTGTGCGATGAGAAAGGCAGAAAGCTACCGCAGGGTGCCTATTTCTACAGAATATCCAGCAACCTGGAAGAAAAGACTGGAAAAATACTGCTGGTTGAGTGATCTAAGGTAATCAAAGAGGAGGTAAGGGAAAGCCGGTGAGCGACTTCAGACTCTCCTGAGTTTTTTCGAGAATCCTTCTCCGTGCGTCGCCATATGCAGCAACGATAAGATCCTCGAGCATTGTTACATCCTTCTCTTCAAAAATCTGTGGTTCGATCTTGACGGAAATTACATTTTGCTCACCATCCATCTGAATTCTCACCATACCACCGCCCGCACTACCCTCAACCTTTATCGCGCGGAGCTGTTCCAACAACTTCGACTGCAATTTCTGGGCTTCTTTCATGAAATTTTTCATCTTACTTCCTCTCCGTCGAACAGCGCTCTTATTGCATCTTCGAGATTATTGTCTTTCTTCACATTCTGACCGACATCTACCTGTAAGACAACATCGTGCTTCAATACTTGCTTCAAAGTTTTCTCCAGGATGTCCTTACTACTCATAAGAAGTTTACGGGAAAAATCCTGATCCACAGTTATACGAACATTCTTTCCTTCAACCTCAATCGACGAGCTCTGTATCAACGCAGATAGTTTAGGGCTTTGTACCTGGAGCGCCTTCTGCAATTCATCACTAAAATCATTCGCCGATGCTTGGCCATGTTTTTGCGGTAACGGATCGTTGCCCATCGCCAACCGGCAGAACAATAATTCGGCGGCAATTCGGGTATTCATCGACCTCTTCACAAGGTCTTCCGATCTCAACAGTACCTCGAGCATGCTCATTATCTTCTCTTTGTTCAATTCCAGCGACCGTATTCTTTGTATCTCATCGTCACTCAAATCGATGAATTCCTGTGGCATATTACTGTACACAAGTAGTGCACTACGTAGATAGTCGACGATACCGCGATATATCTCCAGCGGGGCGGCACCATCCTCAATACCCTCGTTCAATGCACGTAGCACATGCGCATGATTTCCCTTCACTATCTTCTGCATGAAATCAAAGTAGAACTCACTGCTCAGGAACCCGATGAGTTTGAACACATCGTCTTCGGCGATCTTCCCTTCAACAAACGAAACGAGCTGTTCCAGGACGCTCTCTCCGTCTCTTATGCTGCCTTCGGCCCTCAACGCTATGTAGTGCAATGCCTTATCGGTAATACTGATGTTTTCCTTATCCGTAATCGATTTCAAGCGACTGCAAATCTCTTTAACCGATAGACGCTTGAACGCGAATCGTTCACAACGTGACAGTATTGTCTGGGGCACCTTGCCCGGATTTGTCGTGGCGAATATAAATTTGACGGAAGGTGGTGGTTCCTCAAGTGTCTTGAGAAGCGCATTGAAGGCTTGGTCTGTAAGCATATGCACTTCGTCTATGATATAAATTTTGTGTTTACCGTGCAGTGGCGAATACTGTACGGCTTCACGCAAATTTCTTATTTCATCAATGCCCCGATTCGACGCACCATCGACTTCTATTACATCGATACTCCGGCTCAATGCAATCTCGCGGCAAGACTGGCACTTTTGACACGGATGAACGGTGGGACCTTCTGCACAATTCAAACTCTTGGCGAATATTCGAGCTGCCGTTGTCTTACCAACCCCGCGCGGGCCCGAGAAAAGGAAGGCATGACCTATGCGGCCACTTTTTATCGCACCTTTGAGCGACAGTACCACGTGACTCTGCCCGGTCAATTCATCGAAATCCTGCGGGCGATATCGCAGCGAAATCACACGATGAGTCACAATAATCCTCGCAGTGCTCGGCAAATACTAAATTCTAAGCACGAAATTCTGCTTCGTGTATATTCGAATCTTCGATCTGACGGTTGTTGGGAGAATCTCCGAAGGAGTAACAATTTCAAAATCCTAAACTCAAACAACCATAACTATTTGAAATTTCGGGTTTCGCATTTATGCTAAAGTAATTCAAAGCCGTCTCCTCATGATTCGAGTCTCATCTCTTGAAGATACAAATTTATGGGACGGAACAAACCGGTCGTGCAACTTGCTTCGCCAGGAGAATTCAGGAACAGCAAAGCGAAGAACTCAGTTCAGGCTACCTTGTGACTAGTCCTTTCTACTTACCGCTGCTTCCTTCCGGACCTGACGGAGTTTGTAGACGGTACTATCGCAAGACCCGATCGTCAACGCGCTTCAATTCTCTGCTGTTGCCCCTGAAAGTCCTTGCTCATCCAAAGTATTCGACCCCGCATAAGCGGATTTCGGGTCTTCCTGATTTGCATCGGGCATCAGGGCACCGCTAGCTCCCCGTCTAGCACGACCGGAATTATCTCGCGAAATTAACTTTGTCGAAGAGAAACTCAGCGGGCTTTATGCCACATGTACCGATGCCTCTCTTGACCAATTCTGTCTGCAAATTCTCGATACTCTTGACCCCGATTTCAGCAAGCCGTTCAAATTCCGGCGTTCTCATATTCGTGGCCAATTCCCCCTCTTCAGGTATGTTATTGAGCCGCAATACGTAGCGTTTTGCCACATCAGGATTACGCGACAGATAAGCCAATGCCGCCTCAACCGCATTCTTCACGCGAATTGCGGCAAGTCTTTTCTCGTCTGTAACGAAATTCTTACGCATGACAACAGCACCGTATGGTATATTAGGAATAATATAGGTCGATGCTAAACCTTCGGCAAGTACTGTATTACCCGAGTATAGCATATACGCCCGGTACGGATCGAGCACATAAACAACATCTGCCTTATTCTCTTCAAAAGCACGGCCTATTTCCTCAACACTCATCGGTACATATTCAACTCTTTTGAGATTCAGGTCTTCGACCATTTCGGTCATTATCAAATTGACGAAGTATTCGTCACGCGCGAGATATCCCAAACGCTTGCCGCTCAGATCCCTTAACCGTGTGATCCTCGATTCTGGAGGTACGATGAATGCGTCCAATGATCTGCCTGATTTTATTTCCAGTGAACCAAATGCCTTCACCGTATCGCCGTTCGAACTCGGCGATATTATCAGCCAGTACCATGGAACGACGGCAACATCATACTCGCCGTTCTTTATGCCCTCTAGGGGATCACCGGTAACCTCTATGAATTCAGCCCTGACCTTTTCGAGAGCGAAGTAATTCCTCGTCGTATCCATCAACGCGACATAGAAAGGTACGGTGTTGTAGGATTTATCGACACCAAACCTTACTTCAGAAGGCAGGGATTCTCTGTAGATCGGATAACCAACCACGATCAAGAGACCCACCAGAGCGAAGAAGATAAGAATGGTTAGTAGCCTTTCTTTTGCTTTTATGTTGTTCATCAATTACTCCTTTTGTAGTTTCTCCGCCTTAGTTAACCATTCCAATGCCTTCTTGTTATTCCCCATCTCTCTATACACATAAGCCAAATTCGTCATTGCATCAACATTCTCGGGTTCCAGCGCAAGCACCTTATTCTCATAAATATCAACCGCCTTCTGATAATCTTTCTTCTGAGTATAATTGACGCCAAGATAGAACCATGCGTACGTGTCGTCTTCTTGGATTTCGGTTATCTTGCTAAAGAGCGCTATTGATTCATCATATTTTTTCTGTCTCAAATATAACTCGCCAGTATAGTATAGCGCGTCAATGTCATCACTCTTTAAGCCAAGACTTTTCTGCAAATTCTGCATAGACATCTTTTCGTCTTTTAGATTGTAGTAGGCCATTCCCATGTAGTAGTAGGTGCGAGACAAGCCGTCCGCGGTCTTATAGAATTGTTCCAGTGTTCTCCTGTGTTCACTCAATCCTCCATCGAATCCGAGCCTGACTTTCACAAGCTGGTCCAAAGCATCATCGTCTTTTTTCGCCCACAGTACGATGATCTCCTTCGCAATATCCTCATCAACCGCTGGTAAATTCTGGAAAATCACATTCGACGTACGGTCGTACCTCTTATTGAAGTATTTATCCGCCTCTTTGAAACTGACAAGCGATGAATCGTATGCACCCTTTTCGAATATTGCCTTACCGACGAGAAAATACGCCTCAGGATTCTCAGGATCGATACTCAACGCCTTTGCATAGGCTGCATTGGCCTTGTCAATTTCACCCAATTCGCTGTATATCCCTCCCTCGAGAATATATTGGCTCACGTTAGTAGGGTCGTATATCTCACAATAACCCAGATTCAGCAGAGCCTGGTCATACTTCTTTTCGCCCATCAAACTTATCGCAGCATTGTAGAGAGCTTGCCAGTACACCGGGATATTCTGCTTGTCGCTCATCATCCAGTTTATGGTCTTGGCTGAATCAATCGCTATGCCCCGCATGAACGCATCGTTGGCGGCCAACCAGTTGGCCATTCCGATTTCCACCTTTGCCAACAGGCCATAGTACTCAAAATCATCGGGTGTTTCTTCAAGACCGGCCAGAATCTGTGCTTTTGCGGCTTCATACTCGCCTTGTTGAATGTATATCCTAGCCGCATTCTTTGCGGTGGGTGGACAAGCAAGGAAAAGAAAAACAATACCCAGGAAGAATAGCTTTTTCATCGTGCCTCCTTGATTCTAATTCTAATTAATATTCCCTCAAAGTCAATACTAAAAGTTCGCATTTCTATCGACTGAAACCAGTGCCGGAGCTCGGGCCATTGAAAACCAAACCCTTGATTTTCTGAGTTTTTAGTCTAATATTACCCATGTTAATATCTATGCTCGTCATGCCATTCCTTTACAATGCATTTTTCGTCGATTCCACGCTCTACACAGTAGATCCCGAGCGCGCAACGATCGGTGAAATTGCCTTTCAGAAACCGATTATTGACTACGTGGCAGATGATTTTCTGTACCTGAACACGGATGATTATTTATACAAGATCGATCCGGCAAAAACACAAATAATCGACAAGACACCATTGCCATTGCGGTTCAATCATATTCTGCTGCAACAACAGGAGATCGTCTTGATATCGACAGACGAGATAATAGTCCTCGATCGCGGGAATCTTGCCTTCAAATCTGGCATCGGCATCGAGCGCGGCGACCACCGGCCAATCGTCAAGGTTCAGCGAGTCAATGTCAGCTATCCTGGACGAAGCATCTACCTGATAAGTGACGCCGGTGCACAAAGCACGTTGAGAATCCTTGATCTCGGATCGGGAAAAACAATAAAAAGGACAACGGTCCAACGCATAACAGACTTCATCTACCATCCGCGAGACATGAATTTCATAGGGCTGGAGACCACCAAAGACCTTTCGATCTACGACCTTACGATGAAACGTCTAAAAAGACTACACCTGAACGTCGATGTGCAGAACCTTGTCAGCCGGGCCGAGGGTTTCTCAGCTGTATCCGAACAGGGTATTTTCTTCTATACAAAATCCGGGGAGATGATTGATTTCCAGCCAATACCGAAACTGCAAGACGTGTGCGGCTCAGTGATCTTGACCGAGCATGCGATTTGCTGGCTGGATACTCTGACTTTGCGCGTCGATGGATGGTTACTGAACCATCAGAAAATTGCGCGGCTGTTTCTCGACTCTGAATCGAAGGAGGTCGTCGGTTTGACCCTTAGTGGCAAACCCTATCTCATCCGAAATACACCCGGTAGCATGATATCACTCGCCCGGCAAAGAAAAGAGTTAACACCCGCCATGCCCGTATCAATCAGATATGATTCACTCTGGTATTTGCAGCTCGGAGCGTTCACAAATGCAACCAATGCTTTACTCATGTATCATGAGTTGCGAAAAACAGGCCTCCCGGTAAGGGTCGACACGGCAGATCTTTACCGCGTTAAATTTGGGGGATTTACGGACAAACCTACGGCACTCTCCTTCCTCGAGGAAGCTCAACTCGACGGCTGGCTGGTATTCGAGCATAGAACACACGATGAAACAACCGAAGTATTCTATATCGGCACCGAAGAATTCGTCATTGAAAAAGGTGTCGTAAGAAAGGAGTAATTCATGAAAGATGTAGTCAGCACCGACAAGGCCCCGGCCGCCATCGGGCCGTATTCACAGGCGATAAAGGCAAATGGATTCGTCTTCACAGCAGGGCAGATAGCCCTCAGTCCAACCACCGGAGAAGTCATCACCGGAGGCGTTGCCGAGCAGACAAAACAGGTGCTCCGAAATATCGATGCCGTTCTTGGGGCTGCAGGAGTTAATCTAGCAGCGGTCGTGAAGACGACAGTATATCTGACTAGACCCGAAGACTTTACGCCGATGAATGAAGTATACGCCCAGTTCTTTGCTACCGAACCCCCGGCCCGTACAACGATATTCGTTGCTTCATTACCCATGAACGTTGCTGTGGAAATAGATGCCATCGCTAAATTATAAGACAATCGAAAGAAAACTGAAGGTGAGTTTTCGTAAGAAGGCACTACTACGGCTCGCCCTCACCCATTCGTCGTTTCAGGGCAACAGGGTCAAGAAATCACATAAATCCAATGAGACTCTGGAATTCCTGGGCGACGCGGTACTCGAGCTGATCGTACGCGAATATCTGCACAAGAAATTTCCAGAATCACCCGAAGGCAAACTGAATGAGATAAAAATAAAGTATACCAACACCGACACACTCCACCGTATAGGTAAGGAACTGAATGTTGGCGAGTTCCTCTTGATGGACAGGGGCGAAGAACTTACCGGTGGAAGACAGCGGCCATCGAATATCGCCGGTGTGATCGAGGCACTCATCGGTGCAGTATACCTTGATGGAGGATTGAAAGGTGCGCGGTCGTTCGTGCGAAAACATATTCTCAAAAGAGATTTTTCCGGACTGCTTGACTACAAATCCCTGCTAAACAGGTGGGCAATGAAGAATCAATGTAGTATCGGATACCGAGTCGCAAAATCGCACGGGCCGCCTCACCGGAAGGTTTTCCATGTCGATCTTTACATAGATAAAAAACGGGCCAGTCGTGGTTCGGGAGATTCAAAGAAAAAAGCACAGCAAGCAGCCGCAAGGAAGTACTTCGAGGAACACCTTCAGCATAAAACATGATGTTCGGTTGATCTTGATACTAAAACTACGAACGCTTTTTGCTCGCAGATTCAGTCAATACTACCCTGCCTTCATCCGCATCCAATTCAATGATCGAACCGTCGTTGATGAGCGAAGTCGCGCCGGTGATCGACAGCGCCGGTATGCCAAGCTCGCGAGCGACCATGGCCGCATGACAGATGACTCCTCCCACTTCTATTATAAGGCCGGACGCAATGGTAAACAACGGGGTCCAACCAGGGTCTGCGTGATGTGTGACCAGTATCTCGCCCTGTTTTAGCCGGCCGATTTTCGAAAAATCACCAATGATACGCGCCCGACCCCTGATCAGACCCGAACTCAAGGGTTCTCCAGTCAGAACATCCGATCTCCTAACTCTCGTTATCACACGAGCGCCGTTCTCATAGATAATATCAGGTACTTCAGCGTGTGCGTATTCGCGCCATTGTCTCTTGCGCTCCTCGACAATGGCTGCCACGCCTTTTTTTGTCAACCGCGAGTCTGCGATACGCTCCAAATCGGGCAGAGTCAGGAAGAAGATATCACGCACTTTCTTAATGTATCCTTTCTCAGCCAACTGCTTCCCGATTAACAGCAATTGATCTTTTGTCTTCGCCGTTGTTCTCAAGTAGTAATGCTTACCATTTTCCCTTAGCGGCACGAATGCTTCAAGGCGTGGCACTATCATCTTGAGCACGAAACGCTCGTACGGTCTAGCCGTATCCAAAATATTCTTAATGATTCCGTCACGTCGTACAGAATATTCAGCGCTGTCCTTTGCTGCCGCAATGACCCTGAACAGCATGGAATAATCCTCGCGCCAGTTGACGCTTGCGATATCAAACTCAGCCGGACCACGGTGGCCAAAATCAGCCATGAAATTCTCTACACTTTTCCGGAATTCTTGGTTCTCACGATAAAGCCTTTTGAGACGGTGCACATTCACGGCGGTTAACTCTCTTCTGGCAATTGCCGCCAGCCGATTGATACTTATAGCCATCTCTCCTGTTTTGTCGATGATGCCGATAATAGACCTCCGCGCAAGAGTCTCTCCTTTTTTGCCGAGCCTTATGCTCAGCAATCCACCCAGCAATGCCAGATAGAAAGCACCCAAGAAGATACCACCGAAATATTTCCTTGCGAATCTATTCAGAATCAGCTTTTCCCACTCCGACGTTTTCTGAGTCATCACCTTTATTTCATCGCTCAGCGTGAAATTTCTGTAGTAATCATCAATCTCTTCATTCGCTTGGGCGATTTTATTGCGCATCCAGCCGTACCTGAAGAACCCGAGACCCAAGTAATAAAGAAGACGAATTATGGCAATAATGCTAAAAGCTATCATCCTTGGCTTGGGAAGAATCTCGGGCAGATTATCGATGTCGACCGATCTGAAGGCAGCAGCCATCTGCGGATCTATGGCATTATCACCGCTTACAAAATCGAGAATCGGGCTTATTGCTTTTCCATAGCCAAGGGTATTATTCATATTCCAGTACAATCTTCCTGAAAGCATTTCCACGGGACGGAATCGCCGGTATTCCTCTTCACTAACCGGGAATCCGAAAACATCGATCATAATAGCCGGGAAAAACGAGGTGTCGAATATCGACCAGGTCATGGGCGATACCGGGTCAGGGATCGTCTCCCTGACATTCGCGTTACACCATACAGTGCCCTTCTTGCCAGGAACAGGGATCTGTACAAATATGGGGCGCGACTGAAGGATGAAAAGCTTACCCTTCTGGAATGCCCATTCTACATCCTGAGGCGATTTGAAGATACGCTCGATCTTCTTGCCTGCTTTCACAAGTTCGGATAACTGTTTTTGGGAAAGGATGTCCTTTCCCTTCTGCTCGACCATTCTATTATTCCTTATCCGGTAGCGCGTAGGCATAACCTTGCCGCTGACCAATTTGTCGCCGAGACCTTCGCAGCACTCAATCAACACTTCATTTATAGAAAAAGGGCTCTGGGTCACCATCACGCCGCTCGTCTGGGGATCAAGCTGGTGCTGAATGATCACCGCCATATCACCCGGGGCAACATTCATCTGCCGGCTGTATTCCCTTACCCGCGATGAATCGGCCGAGTCCCAAACATGCCGGACCGCCTGGACACCATCGACCGTATCCCGGACATCGAGGACGGTTTCATACATCCCCGCGAAAGACACACCAGCAAGGTCCTCAGCAGTGCACGATGAACGCACCGCAATCTTCCCCTTTGACAAGAAATCCGCCAGAGTGATTTCTATCTCACTGCGCAGTGCCGGCGACATTGTCCCGTTGTCCTTGTATTCTCTATATCCCCGGGTCGAAACGACTGCAAGTTCGGGCACCCTGAACACCCTCGCAAGTCTAAGAAGATTGTATGCTTTCACGCCAATCACGCGCGGCTTCCTTATCTTACTCTTCTTTACGTACATCACTCTCCTCCCTGCCAAGCCGGTCCCGAAGGTCTTGGATTTCAACGGTCAACCTCTGATATTCTTCAAATAAACGTCTTGATTTCTTCGAATGGCTGTCTGGCACTCCACGCATGAAGGCGGCTCGTAGTCTTTCCTGCCGCTCCTCCTTGATCGTGATTCGTTTTCTTATTATCTCAGTCCGTGAAGGTTTTCTCTTAGAGTTCTTCTTCTGGTCGGAAACATCAACGCCCCTTTTCTTCCGTAAGTAGTAGGAGAAATCGCCCGGATAATCGCAGGCCCGCCCGCCTTTCAATTCGATTATCCTACGTGCAAAGACGTTGATGAGATCGCGGTCATGAGTCACAAGAACCACCGCCCCCTTGTATAGCTGCACTGCGTGCTGTATTGAATCGGTCGATTCCTTGTCGAGATGATAGGTTGGCTCATCGAGGACCAGAAGATTGGAGGACATCAACATTGCTTTCAGAATTACGAGCCTCGTTTTTTCGCCACCGCTCAAAACACCCACCTTCTTGTTGACGTCATCACCTGAAAAAAGGAACAGCCCCAAATAGTTACGGATCTTTTGCCTGACATCGGGGAGCGCGTCTTTGAGCACCTCATCAACGACCATGGCGTTCGGGTCAAGCTCGCGTACGAGATCATGCGAGAAGACCCCGACCCGCAGGCGTTCGCTCACCCGTCGCTGGCCTCCTGATGGTTCTTCGAACCCGCAGATGATCCGGCTGAGCGTAGATTTACCTGCTCCGTTCTTGCCAATCAAGGCGATCTTATCACCTTTTTCTATGGTCAGATTGATGTTTCTGAAGATGATTTTATCATCGTATCTTTTCGTGACATTCTTCAGGTCTACCAACCGGCGGCTGTGAACATCGGCGAGTGGAAAGTCTAACCTCAGCTTTTTTCGCTCGCGCTCAACCCGAATGCGCTCGAGCCGCGCGAGGTATTTTTCTCGGCTCTTCACCAATTTTGCTTTCGATTTATTCGCCTTGTTACGGGCTATGAATTCTTCAATTTCCTTTATACGCTTTTCCTGAACCTTGGCGCGGTGCACAAGCTTTTCTTTTCTCAGATTTGATTGCCTCAGATAATCAGTATAGTTCGCACGGTAGGTACGGAAAAAACCTTCATCCAACTCCCAAATACCGCACACGCCAACAGAACTTTGAAGCAACTTGTCAAGAAAATATCGATCATGAGAAACGACTACCATGGCGCCCCCGAAACTCAGAAGATAATCCTCCAACCACTGAATCGACTCGATATCCAGATGATTGGTCGGCTCATCAAGCAAGAGTATGTCGGGATTATCGAGCAGTATGCGTGCCAGGACGATACGCATCTGCCATCCGCTCGAGAACTCTTCGACCTTCTTGTCATATTCATCTCGCGCAAAACCTAACCCCGAAAGCACGCGATACGCCTTATTCTCGTAACCGTATCCACCAATCTTTTGAAACTTTTCTTCTGCACGCTCACATGTAAGCATTGACTCTCGCGAGTGTGGTGCTGAGCCAATTTTCTCCCGTGCGATTGCAAGTTCCCGCATGCAATCGTTATATTCACGTAACACTTCATCAATCAGCGTATTACCATGTAAAACCATGTCCTCCTGAGGAAGATATCCGAATTTTACGCCACGAGAGCGTTCGACCGAACCATTGGTAGGCATTAGGTCACCCTTAAGGATACGCAACATCGTCGTTTTGCCACTACCATTAGGGCCGACCAGTCCTACGCGGTCATTGTTGTTTATACTCGCGTTGACTTTATGCATCAGCATACGTTCGCCGATTGAGTATTCGATATCACGGAGTTTTATCATATTCCCAGTGCGTTTCATACATCATACAGCAATAGCGTAATTAGTCAAGCCAAGAAATTCTCGAGCACTAATCTTGACAGATTGCGAATGTTATGTATAATTCGAACAGTGATACAGTATCACATTCTATAGGGTCAAAAGGAGGTGAATGCACAGTATATACAAGGTTTTTGTCTGAATCACTATTCTAAAGGAGGAAAAGCATGAAATATATCGTGATCTTCACGATTATGGTTTCGCTCTCATTCGGTTTGGTGACCGAATCTTTCAGGTACCAGTCAACTGCCGGACTCTTTGAGGATGATTATGACCTCTTGTTTGAACCGGCGAGAATACCTGAAATCACAGGTGCTCGGCTCTGGACGAGCCTTGCAAACTTTGTGACCGGCGATGAGCATCTTTTCTCAGGTGGCAGCCAGCCACATATCATCATAGGTGGCGTTACCGGTCTAGGCAATCTCTATCCAGGTGTCATGTATGATCGAATGGCCGAAAAGACCGCTCTGAACACGGGGCTAGTAGACCCGTACGGTAATCCAATCTACGGTGAAGGAGAATTGACAATCGAGAATCTGAACAACCCGGATACCCTGGGCAACTTTACGAACCGGACGGTTGAAACGAGGACAAGCTCGGCATACGATCTCATTACGAGCAGCGACTGGTACCTTGCGCTGGCAACGAAACTCAATAACCTTCGCCTGGGATTAGGGTTCATGCACAGCGACTATCGCGTGACATTAACCAACCCGGATAACAACTATACCTATTCATTCTTTAATGAGGACCTGCTGGCGGATACCATGGAGTATCTCCGTACCGAAAGCTTCATCGGTGATGAGATCAGCAAGAACAGCAGAAACGCATTCATGTTCAGCGCATGGAATGATTATGACAACATTGCATTTGGTCTGAACGTCGGCTTTGATCTACTCAGTGAGACGAACGAAGCCATAATTCTCGGCGATTCGGCTGAATATGATTACCCGATGAATCCCGATACCAGTTTCACCATTGTTTCGATATTTGACTCATTAATGCAACCACAGTCAGGCAACAGAATAACGATCGGATTGAAATCTTTCTATGACTACAACGATAATGCTCAGGGTAGATTCTATCTGGACTTCTTCATGCAGTCCTTAGACTACGGCGACGATGCAATGGATTATTTCTTCAAGACACGCGAGGAGAGCTACAGTACTTTCACCTACGATACCATTAACACGGTCACTACGTATGAAGGTGGCAGCAATGCCAAAGGGCTCCGGGTCGGCACGAAGCATCTGTTCAATATTTCCCCACACGTGAAATTCGGCATCGGCCTTTTCTTCAACACCTCAACATATTCAGATTCGACAACGGCGGCAGATAACACACTATCGATAAGAGTGTTTGACAACGGCGACACTATATCGGGTCCCGAGGATTATACGCGAACAATCACCCAAAGTGAAACGTGGATGACGCTGGTCGATGGAAGTGTTAATAGTTTTGTGATTCCAGTTGGTTTGGAATTCCTGGTCGCCAAGCCCCTGGTATTTCGCTTAGGTGCCCAGCATACACTTTCCTACAGAGATTACACTACCACCACGGAACGCATCGCCTTTGAACCTCAGCGAACACTGACCGTCTACGGCGATGGCAGCCAGACCGAGGTAATTGACGACCCTGGGCCTACACCGACGACATCCGTCGAGCAGGAAACTGAGAAAGTTCCGGAAACAGATTATTATTTTGGAATCGGCTGGATGGTCACTAACAATCTCCAGATCGATCTTATGGGATTCAATGAACTCACCGATCTCTCAAACTGGAGGCTATCTGCTACATTGAGATTTGACTAAACACGTTCTCTCTAGCGAACAGTACTCAATCAAGTAATAAATAAGAGGGAAGGGGTTTCACCCTTCCCTCTTACATTTATAAGCCTTGATTTTTAAATCACTACAGTTATAATATTACAGATATCCATGACAGAACAAACATACAAAATATCGCAACGCCCAGAACGTTCTTCCACCGAACATACCGATCTGCGTCCCGTCATCAATCCATCTCCACCATCCCAACCAAAAACCAATAACTATCATTAAGAGTGGATCTGAGCAAGTACCAAGAACTAATACGAACCCTGTACTTTGAGAAAGATTCGAGGCGAGGGCTTGATAAGACTTTCAACTGGTTTGTCGAAGAAATCGGCGAATTTTCGAGAGCAATCCGCCAGAGAGATCGAAAAAAGATAGCGGAAGAATTCGCCGATTGCCTTGCCTGGCTTCTTTCCGTTGCTTCAATACTGGGAATCGATGCCGAAGACGCCATGACCAAATACAGAAACGGTTGTCCGAAATGTCACGCTACGCCGTGTGTCTGTGAAGAACACCGTAATCGTGATTCGTAGTTCGTATTCGTAACAAACATGATATATGACAACGGAGGATATATGAAAAGAACAAAAATAAGAAATGTGTGGGACATGGATGTCTTTAAGTTAGCACATGAACTCACTCTCAGAATCTACAAGGAAACTCGTGCCTTCCCGCGGTTTGAATTGTACTCGTTGGTTTCCCAAATGAGGAGAGCCGCAAGTTCCGTTCCAATGAATATTGCAGAAGACGCGGCACGAAATTCAAGGGGCGAACATAGAAGATTTACGTCGACGGCAAAAGGCTCAGTTGGTGCAATATCCTATCAGATCATCCTGAGCAGAGACCTCGGTTATATAAACATAGATGGTTCAGATGATTTAACAGAGGCATATGATCGAGTCGGCATGATGCTCAAGAGATTAGCCCGGAGTTTGGAGAAAAAGACATTAGTAGATTGAAATCTTCAAGACGGATACGAAATACGATTCACGAATACGACAGTGTTAAGAAGGAGTAAGGAGGTTAGATGATATTGATACTACTATGTGCGTTAGTGGGTTTGGCGCCTCCGACTGACGTCCGAGCGTATGATACACCAAGTGACGGTGGAGGTGAGGTAGTCGTCGAATGGCGGTTATCGACGGATGACGAGACGATCGACGGTTATGATATCTATCGCAGTGAAAACGGTGCGGATTTCGTAAAAGTCGGCTTCATTGGGAAAAACCGTTCATCCTACGGTGATCGGACAGAAGATGGCGTCACTTATCAGTACAAGGTTGCTGTTGTTTCGGATACCCTACGGTCCTTTTCGCAACCGAGCGCCGAAGTCGCAAGCAGTGCATCCTGGATAAATGTTGCCAAACTGAATATTTATGTCGCGATGATCTTATTTGGCGGACTGATCCTGTATTTCATCTATCACGCACGTAAAGGTAAAAAGTTGTTCATAAGAAAGATCGCCGGGTTGCAGGCAATCGATGACGCTGTTGGCCGCGCGACCGAAATGGGCAAACCCATACTATACACGCTGGGGCTCGGATACATCGAGGATATCGCCACGATCGCAAGTCTCAATATCCTTGGAGAAGTCGCAAAGAAGACGGCACAATATGACACGAAATTGATCGTCCCTAACGCTGATCCTATCGTATACACAGTAGCACGTGAAATAGTCAAAGAATCTTATACAAAAGTAGGCAGACCAGATGCTTACGATCCTGACAGCGTCTTTTTTCTGGCACGCGAGCAGATGGCTTATGCTGCCGGTATCGATGGTATCATGACCCGGGAAAGACCCGCCACCAATTTTCTGGTCGGATATTTTGCCGCAGAGTCGCTGGTGCTTGCCGAAACTGGCGCGGCAACCGGAGCGATCCAGATCGCCGGAACCGATGCCCTGGCCCAGTTACCGTTCTTCGTGACGGCTTGCGATTATACCCTGATCGGCGAAGAATTATATGCTGCATCTGCCTATATTTCAAAACGACCATTGCTTCTTGGTGCCATAAAGGGCGAGGACTGGGCAAAGGTCATTATTGCGACGGCACTCATATTAGCATCAGTTATTGGTCTGTTATCTCGATTTCCAATACTCAATTTATTTCAATAGGAGCCGAACATGAAAAAAACGATACCTTTAACCCTTATATTCATTGCCGGATTGCTCGGCGTGATCTCATTTGTCATTCCTCACCCTTCATACCAGGTCTATGACGAATGGATACGCAACGATCTACTACGCGTGCTCTCCGCATTTGCGGTGGTGCTTGCACTAGGTAGTCTCCTCAGGGTGCACTTCGATAAAATCAGACGCAAGCGGAAGAACTGGCAATTTTCGTGGCTGCTCCTCGTCGCATTCGGTGCTTCGGCAATTATTGGACTATTCGGCGGCGTCGCCGCCGATGGCATTTTGCCGACCACGATCGGCTCGTTCCCATTCGATATCCAGACTTTGTACGAAAATATCGTGATACCCCTTGCCTCTTCCATGTTCGCACTCCTCGCTTTCTTCATGGCTTCGGCAGCATATCGGGCATTCAGGGTGCGCTCAATGGAAGCGACACTACTTCTGGGCGCGGCGTTCATCGTGATGATCGGGGTACTGCCGCTCGGGTACAGTATATCACAACACCTCCCCGGATTTGTCCAGTGGATACTGAACGTTCCTAATGTCGCGGGACAGCGAGGAATCGTGTTCGGCATCGCCCTTGGCGTGGTCGCAACATCCCTGAAGATTATCCTTGGTATTGAACGGGCATGGCTTGGAGGTGGCGAGTGAAGCTATACGAAAGACTGATGACAATTGACCGCAGAATCATCTACGGTATCCTGCTCGCCGTAGTCATGCTGCCCCTTATTTTCCCCTCCGTCGTAAAGGTCACACCGATGTCACCGGTTGAGAAGCTCTTCACGGCGGTGGACAATACAACAGACGACAAGGCGCTCATCCTCGACTGCAGCTACTCACCCCAGATAAAAGCAGAGGTCGAACCCATGGCCATTGCCGTGCTCAGGCACGCGTTCAAAACGAGAAAAAAGGTTCTCGTCTTGAGCCTGTATGTGGAGATGATCGGATTGGCAACGAGGGCAATAAATCAGGTGGTCGAAGAATTCAATGCAACCGCACAAACGTACGAGGATAGTATTATCTACGGGCGCGATTACGTTTTTCTCGGCTGGCAACCGCCACCGATCGTACCGATGCTGGGTATGG
This sequence comes from Caldifarciminota bacterium, assembly GCA_020353055.1. Taxonomy (GTDB): domain Bacteria; phylum Hydrothermota; class Tepidihabitantia; order SM23-42; family SM23-42; genus SM23-42. Next base: position 41,616 of record CP070686.1, read on the forward strand.
GTGAAAGCATATCCAACATATATGTTGTTGACTACTACGGAAATGAAACCGATACCCTCCAGATGATGGAAAGAATCAGGAATTATAATGATATAAGTATCCTCGTAGCACTGAGCGGGTCGCGCATCCCGATCTCTTGGGTTGCCTATGCACAGAACAGATACGGTCTTGCAGTCGGTGTTGGATGTACGGCTGTTTCAGGAGCTGATTTCTATCCCTACTACCAGACGGGTCAATTCACGGGTCTCATGGTCGGCATGAAAGGAGCGGCAGAATACGAAGAACTCGTTGAAGCAAACTACGCAGTAAAAGGAAGGCGTATCGCCAGCGAGGCAATGCTCTCTCTCACTTACGCACATCTTGCGATCATGCTCTTCATCGTCATAGGAAACATTGGATTTTTTCTGCATAGGAGGAAAAAATGAATATCTCAACTGACCCGTGGATCTGGATATCATCGATTTTGAGTTTGGCAATACTCTCTTTTCTCTACAGAGAAAATCCGTTCTTCCGAGCCGCAGAACACATTTTCTTGGGCGTCGCCAATGGTTACCTCGTCACCTTCTACTGGCACCGCATTCTAATGCCAATCCTCTTTAGACCCCTATTCCAGCAAGGGGATCTACTGCTCATCATTCCATTTACTATCGGTATCCTCTACTTAACGCGGTTCATCCCGAGAATATCGTGGCTTGTACGCATACCGATCGCCATTTACATGGGATACTGGACGGGCGTTCTGATACCGGCAACGATCCAGGCGCAAATCATCAAGCAGGTTCAGGGTACCGTACTGACATCCGCCAATTTTCAATCATGGAACGCAGGTGCATGGGGCATAGTGTGGTCGGTCATCGTATTCATAGGCGTACTATGCACTCTCTCCTATTTCTATTTCTCACGCGAACATAAGGGGGTAATCGGTGTTACCTCACGCGTGGGCATTGTTTTCGTCATGATTGGATTCGGTGCGGCGTTCGGCTATACCGTGATGGCACGTATCAGCCTTCTGATAGGCAAGCTGCAGTTCTTGCTGGGAGATTGGCTAGGGTTGATCAGATAGGCGTAAGCCGGCGCTTGTCCCATAAGGCATTCCGACGCACCGCCTAAATTGACACGGGCGGTGCGTCGCACCTCATAAATCTCTTTACTTATCATTTTTCTCAAATATAATGTCGTTTCACCAACTTTTAATGAAGGATTCGATACAAGAATCTCTGAATTCTGGACAATGCGTTTTGCGTCTAAGTCAGATAGGCGCGCGTAACCGTTTTGTTACTTGCGCGTACCTGCGTTTCTATGGCAACAGGGAGCAATCTGGAGTGAATTCAAACATCCCCTTTTCCAGCAACAAGTAAGGAGGTCTAATGACTGGTATGTTACTGGCGGGCATCTTCGCGCTTGCGCCGCCGACCGCTGTTCATGCATACGATACGCCAGATGACGGCGGCGGGGCGGTAACGATAGAATGGCAACTATCGGCCGATGATATGCACTTGCAGAAATACGAAGTATACCGCAGCGAAAACGGCGTTGATTTCGAAAAGGTTGGCCTCATAGGTCGGGGCCGTAACCAGATCGAAGATGAAACCGAAGATGGTAAACAGTATACGTACAAGGTGGCGGCGGTTGCTGATACCGCAACGGTATTTTCCGAACCATCCTCAGTGGTAATAAGCACTGCGCAGTGGCTCAACCGTAAGAAGATCAACATAATCGTAGCAGTTGTCGTCCTCGGCGGTTTGATAATGTTCTTCATTCAGCATGCGCGCCGCGGTAGAGAACTCTTTGTCAGAAAAATCGCCGGATTGCACGCGATCGATGATGCCGTGGGCAGGGCTACTGAAATGGGGAAGCCGATCCTTTACTGTCCGGGTATAGGATATATTGAAGACATTGCCACGATCGCTTCTCTCAACATCCTTGGCGAGGTTGCAAAAAAATGTGGTCAATACGACACTAAGCTTATCAACCCTCATTTCGATCCGATCGTCTACACAGTAGCAAGAGAAATCGTAAAAGAATCCTACACAAACGTTGGAAGGCCTGACGCATTCGACCCGGATAGTGTATACTATGTAACCGATTCACAATTCGCATATGCGGCCGCCGTTGATGGGATCATGCTACGAGAATTGCCAGCAACGAACTTTTTGGTTGGTTGGTTTCGTGCGGAATCCCTTATTCTCGCAGAAACCGGCGCATCAACCGGCGCAATTCAGATCGCCGGCACCGACCAGGTTTCGCAATTACCATTCTTTGTCACCGCCTGCGACTATACTCTGATCGGCGAGGAACTCTATGCGGCTTCCGCTTATATCTCGCGCGAACCGTTGTTACTGGGTGCCATAAAAGGCGAAGACTGGGGCAAGGTGATAATCGGTGCCATCCTCATTGCCGGTTCAATCATCGGACTGCTTACTGTCTTTCCAATAATGAGTTTGTTTGACTAGGGGGCTCGAATGAAAAGAAATTTTCCTTTATTGTTGGTTTTTGTTTTCGGAATACTCGGCATCATCCCATTTATCGTACCCCATCCCGCGGTTCAAAACACCGATGAATTCCTCCGCAACAACCTCCTGAAGATACTTGCTGCTTTCGCTCTGATACTGGGATTGGGCAGCCTGTTGAGAGTACATTTCGACAAAATCCGGCGCAAGGGACAGAACTGGGAATACTCCTGGGTACTCATCGTCACTTTTGTCGTTACCTCGATCATCGGTCTATTCGGAGGCGTTTCCGGCACGGGCATACTGCCGACGAGAATCGGATCTTTTGCATTCGACATCTGGACGATCTATTTCAATATCGAAGTACCACTGGGTGCTGCGATGTTTGCCTTGCTGTCGTTTTTCATGGCCTCGGCAGCCTACCGCGCATTCCGTGCTCGTTCCGCCGAGGCAACCCTGCTGCTTGCTTCGGCATTCATCGTCATGCTGGGCGTTCTTCCTCTCGGTAACGATATTTCTCCCCACCTCCCGTCTTTTGCACAATGGATCATGGACGTACCCAATGTTGCCGGGCAGCGCGGCATTCTTTTCGGCGTTGCGCTCGGCATGCTGGCAACCGCACTTAAGATCATACTCGGCATCGAACGCTCATGGCTTGGCGGAGGTGGCGAGTGAAGATCATCGACCTTCTGACGAAGATTGACCGGCGCATCATCTACCTGATACTCTTTACGGTCGTGACCCTGCCGATCATCTTCCCATCCGCGAAATCCATACGGGTAATGCCGCCGGTCGAGAAGCTTTACGACGCCATAGACAACATCCCGGAAGATAAGGCATTGATCATCGATTTTGACTACGACCCGCAGACCTTACCGGAGATCGAACCGATGGCTTTTGCCATACTTCGACACGCATTCAGGAAACGCATAAAGGTGCTGGCATTGAGCCTGTATGTACAACCGCTTGGTCTTGCGCAGAATGCGCTCGTCAATGTGTCTGAAGAATTTAACAGCGTGGCAACGACGATTGCAGATAGTATCATATACGGACGCGACTACGTATTCCTCGGATGGCAGCCGCCACCTCTCATTCCCATCCTCGGCATGGGCGAGAGCATTGTCAATGTCTACAGGACCGATTACTACGGTAACCAAACCGACACGTTGCCGCTCATGAAAGAAGTGAAGAACTACGCCGACGTCGGGTTACTCGTATCACTGAGCAGCGGCGACCCTCCGAAGTGGTGGGTCGAATACGCACAAAACAGATTCGGTGTGAAAGTCGGCGCCGGGATAACTGCAGTTAGCGCCTCCGAATTCTACCCTTACTTGCAGACCGGTCAATTTTCCGGACTCATGGTCGGGATGAAGGGTGCTGCCGAATACGAAGAACAGATCGAAGCCGAACTCAACATCAAAGTGCGGCGTAAAGCGAGCGAGTCCATGTCTTCACTTACCTATGCCCATCTGGTCATAATCATCTTCATTCTTATCGGCAACACCGGCTACTTCATATCCCGCCGCAAGGCCAAGCCGTCACCGACCTCACCCACAGGGAGGACAAGATGACCGCTCGAACGAACCATCAGCTCATATATACGCAAAATATTGAACATCACTGTAGTCTGTTTTTCATCACCGTCCCGCTCCGCGGGATCCTCGACTTTCGTTATACGCATTCTTTCAAACGATGGAAAATCGGGATAATCAACGCGAGGAGGCTCCCATGAATATTTCACTTGACCCCTGGGTTTGGATAAGCGCGCTTTGCACAATCGCCATTTTTTCATTTCTCTGGCGTGACAATCCATTCTATAAAGTTGCCGAACACGTTTTTGTTGGCGTTGCCAATGGCTGGGCTGTTACCTTCTACTGGCACAATGTACTCATGCCCACCCTGTTCGACCCGCTGTTCAGACAAGGCCAATTACTCTTCATCATTCCGTTCATTATTGGTATGCTATATCTGACGCGGTTTATACCGCGCGTGTCATGGCTCGTTCGTATTCCCATCGGTATATCAATGGGTTACTATGTCGGAGCATCGATCCCCGCCGTAAGTCAGGCACTCATCATCAAGCAGATACAAGGAACCTTCCTGACGCCGCAGAATTTCCAGGCATGGCATGCCGGCAATATGGGTGTAGTGTGGTCGGTAATCTTGTTAGTCGGCGTACTGTGTACGCTGTCGTATTTCTACTTCTCCAAAGAACACAAAGGCGTTCTCGGCACGACGTCACGTATCGGTATTATCTTTGTCATGATCGGTTTCGGCGCTGCATTTGGTTACACGGTCATGGCACGTATCAGCCTTCTTATCGGGCGAATCCAGTACCTACTCGGTCCCTGGTTGGGCATCGTCGATTAAGTAGCACAAAACCAGTTCTGAAAAAAACGCCATAGCGGCGTACGGCAAATCACGCCGTGCGCCGCGCTTCTTCAATCAAGAGTCTTTACTTATTACCCTCTTCTAATATAATATAACACATTGCAGGATTAATGGACAATCACTATCCATTGAGTTACAAGACTACACACGGATCATCGGAAACGATGGTCAATAATGAACTCATAGTATATAGCACGTTGGTTGTCATCCCGACTTCAGATACCGTCAGTCGGTTAATGGCCTCGAAAAGCGAATCACACTACGATTACGATGTCTGTTTTGTACAACCGGACGCCCCACCATACGGACTCGAAACCGCATTCCGACCGACGTATTGCATTTCCAAACCGTACAACCTCAACCTGATGTCATTTGTTTACCTATCCAAGGAGGTTCAATGATTTATGTTCTATTAGCCGGTGTCTTTGCCCTCGCTCCACCGACCGGCGTGAATGCCTATGACACACCGAACGACCGTGGTGACGCGATCACGGTTGAATGGCAGCTTTCATCTGATGATGCGCAGCTCGAGGGATATGAGATATACCGAAGCGAACAAGGTAAAGAATATGAACTCGTTGGTTTTATCGGTTCCGGCCGGACCCGTTATGAAGATCGAGTCGAAGAAGATAAGGAATACGAGTACAAAGTCGCCGCCCTGTATGATTCAGAACGGGCGTATTCAGAACCCTCCCCAACGGCACGCAGCAAACCTCAGTGGTTCGACGCAGAATCGATCAATTTACTCATCGGTGTCATCATCTTCTGTACGATAATCCTCTATTTTATCAATCAAGCAAGAAGAGGCAAGAAACTCTTCATCCGTAAAATCAGCGGCCTCGATGCCGTAGACGAAGCAGTCGGCCGGGCAACGGAAATGGGAAGACCAATTCTGTATTGCATGGGCATCGGTCTCGTTGATTATATCGCCACCATTGCGTCATTCAATATCCTTGGTGAAATTGCGAAAAAAACCGGTCAATATGAGACACCGTTAATAGTACCGACTTCCAACCCGGTCGTTTACACCGTGGCGCGCGAAATAGTCAAAGAATCATACACCACGATCGGCAGACCCGATCTCTTTGATTCAGATCAGGTGTATTTCGTGACCGACTCACAGTTCGCTTTTGCCGCGGCAGTGGACGGCGTCATGCTAAGAGAAAAACCGGCTGCGAATTTTTTCATTGGATATTTCAAAGCCGAATCCTTGATCATGGCCGAGACCGGTGCCTCGACCGGTGCGATCCAGATCGCCGGAACCGACCAGATAACCCAACTACCTTTCTTTGTGACTGCCTGTGACTTCACGCTGATCGGCGAGGAATTATATGCCGCATCCGCTTACTTATCTAAAGAACCACTGCTACTTGGAGCGATCAAAGGCGAGGATTTGGGTAAGGTGGTGATCCTAAGCGTTCTCGCCGTCGCTTCGCTCATCGGACTCCTGACAAAATTCCCTGTACTCAATGTGTTTCGATAGGAGCATGTTATGAAAAGAAGATTTCCATTAATGTTGGTTCTCATATTCGGAATCCTGGGCATAATACCGTACTTCGTGCCGCATGGAGGATACCAGGATTTCGACAATGCTTTGCGGAACGATTTCATTAGAATACTTTCCGCATTCG
>CP070686.1:48187-165819 GCA_020353055.1 Caldifarciminota bacterium
AGGTAGGTTACTTTTACATTACTCACCCGTTCGCCACTAGCGCTATTCTGTATTGCTACAAAATAGCAACCCGTTCGACTTGCATGTCTAAGACACGCCGCCAGCGTTAGTCCTGAGCCAGGATCAAACCCTCCATTAAGAAGGAATTTGAAAATAAGACTCAATGTCCTGGAAAATACTTACGGGGTAAATTTTCAAAGATCATTTTCTTATCTTAAGCATTTTATTATAACCAAAATGCATAAATTGTCAAGAGGTAAGCAAATGCTTATATAGTGCTACCCGAACGCACTATCTTATGCTTCGCTGAAACCAACTGGGCGTCGGGCATGATTATGCAATTCTTACCGACACTGATGCCGGATGCGACCGTGGCGCCCTTCCCTATAATAGATATACCTTTTGCAAGATGTTTTGGAAATCGCTTATTGGGAAGCGATTCGCCAACTCCGATACGAGCGGAACTGCCCACGTTAACGAGTTTGTCAATTATGCTACTCTGTACAAGAGAACGTGCGCCGATCGTCGTATCATGAAAAATTATTGAGTCGATGATCTCGGCACCCTTGCCCACCGACACCCCTGGTGACAGAACGGAGTTACTTACTTTGCCTTGGATTACGCAACCTCGTGCGATTAGCGAATTCGCGACACTCGATGCACGCGCGATGTAGGTGGATGGGCGGTCACCAACTTCTCCTTTTGCCGCAAGGTTTGTTTTAATATTCCAGTTCTTCACATCAAGACCTGAATCAGGTTGTAGCATATCCATATTCGTCTGCCAGTATGCCTGAATCGTTCCAACATCACGCCAGTAACCGTTAAAGACATAGCCAAAAACGCGCTTCCGTTTCAACAACGGGGGGATAATATCCCGGGCAAAATCAGTGCCGCCCGAACGCGCGGCCCTATTCAGCATTTCCACCAAACGCGAACGATTGAACAAGTATACACCCATGGAGGCGAGATTAGACTTTGAACTTTTTGGTTTTTCAATCCAGGAATTGATTCTTCCTTTACCATCTGTTTCTGCAATACCAAAATGCTGAACGTCTTCGGGCGGTACGCGGACCAAACAAATCGTCGCCTCAGCCTGGTGCTCTCGATGAAAAGTGATCAATTCATTATAATCCATAGAGTATATGTGGTCGCCGGATACTATCAGCACCAATTCCGGGCCGAAGTCATCGATGAATCCAATGTTTTGATATATGGCATCTGAGGTACCCTTATACCAGTCCGATATCTCCTCGCCGGTTTTTGGCGGCAGTATTTCGACGAGTCTTGTGCGCCCGAACAGATCCCAAGGCCGACCTCCGTCGAGATGTTCCATCAGCGATAATGGTTTATATTGAGTGAGCACGCCGACGACATCAATGTGGGAGTTGGCGATATTACTCAGTGTAAAATCGATGATCCTGTAGATGGCACCAAAGGGGAGCGCGGGCTTTGCACGTTTGCTCACCAGGATATTCAACCGTGACCCCATACCCCCAGCAAGCAGCATCGCGATCAAGTCTTTCGTCATCGAAGGGTACTCCCTGGTTGAACACATTCTACAGTGATCCGCCCCGAGGAATAGATCGCCGTATTGGCGCCGATTGTTGTTTTATTAGGAACCACTGTGTTTCTACCCAGCACTGTAATTCCAGAATGCAGAAGATCGCCGAATTCACCAGATTTTGTTTCCCGACCAAAACCGCCGACCATACATCCTTCGCCGATCCTGGAGTCTTTATCACAGATCACCTTATTGAGTTTTGTGTTTCTACCGATAATCGTATCATGGAAAACTATCGAATCAACTACTTCGGAATCATTAGCAACAGCGACACCGGGTGAAAGAATCGAATTCCTGACCTTACCCTCAATAATACAACCCTCACTGACCACCGAGTTTATCACATCGCCGTTTATGTATGCTGGTAAACGGTCTGCGCGCGCACACCTCTCAAGAAGGTTTGTCCTCACCTGCCAGTCCTTCAAAGCAACCTTCCCGTTTATAATATTCATATTTGTCTTGTAGTACGAATCTACTGTCCGCGCATACGCCCAATAACCATCATGTTTGTACCCGAACACGCGGGCACTTGATACAATCTTGGGTATGATATCGCTCCCGAATTCGTGGGATCTTTCCTTCGCATTCTTTTTAAGAACGTCGATAAGAAAATCACGGTTGAAAAGATAGAGGGTCATCGACACCCAATCCGAAGGCGGCTCGTTTGGTTTCTCCTGATAATCACGTAATATGCCATTACGGCTTATCACACCATAGCCGAACCGCGAAGACCTGCTCTTCTTCCGTGTAAATGATATTGTAGCATCTGCCCCTTTCTCAATATGAAATTCAATGAAAGGGCGGTAATCCATCCGGTAGATATGGTCTGCCGAAGCGATCAAGACATGCTGCGGATCGAAACTCTCAATATACGAAATATTCTGATATACGGCATCCGCGGTTCCCTGGTACCAATCAGATGCCTTGAACCCGCGGTACGGAGGGAGTATCCGTATACTACGTGAACGGCCAACAAAATCCCAGTGCTCACCAGTACCGATGTGTCGTACCAGAGCGTAAGGCCTGTATTGGGACAGAACACCAACGTTGCTAATCCCACTGTGCATCAGATTACTAAGCACGAAATCAATGATACGGTAAGTGGCAAATACGGGCAACGCTGATTTGGGTCTCTGTTCAGTGAGGCAGAGCAACTCATCGACCCTGCCGCCAGCAAGTACCATAGCAAGGACGCTACTCATGTTTCATTATAGGAGGAAAGCACTGGATGTCAATAAGACAACCATTAGCGTAAAGGCTACGTCCACTCGCAAGGGTAACGAGGCCCGTATCGTTTGGTTCGTTAATTTCGCTATTCCCGTCACTATCGTTAATTACGCCAGTTCCGCTAATACCATTTTCGTCTGTTTTGGTAATTTGAATTTTGATGTTCGAATTTGTCCCGTTCCCGGGATAGAGGAACGAAGATTCTCGCACATATAATCAAATCGAAGATTTGAATATTTGCGGAATTTAGCATTTAGTATTTGGAATTTCGTGCTTGCTTTCAGCCAAAGGGCATTGTCCCGATGGACGTTACCGTTCTCTAATATTGACACCAGTTTTTATAGGATTATTGTCACATATGCCGGATCAAAGAAAAGCCTATGTATATGCTGCATTAGTGGTGCTGATGTGGTCGACCGCAGCTTCAGCATTCAAGGTTTCCTTGAGATACATGGATTACGCGCAACTCCTTTTTTTCGCGGCCACCGTTTCAATGGTTACTTTGTTCACGATACTTTTGAGGCAGAAGAAGTTCCGCCTGCTCCGCAGATGCACACTGAAAGATTTTGTATACTCGTTACTCCTCGGTTTTCTAAATCCATTTCTCTATTACTTTATTCTGCTCAAGGCATATTCGCTACTCCCCGCACAGCAAGCCGTGGCACTCAACTATACTTGGGCTATTCAACTGGTCTTATTATCGATACCGCTGCTCCACCAGAGCATAAGAGCAAGGAGCATACTCGCCGTCATCATAAGCTATCTCGGCGTGGTGATCATAGCAACCCGCGGCGCTATCTCCGAATTTCATATTTTCAACATTAGCGGCATCCTCCTTGCTCTTGGCAGTGCAGTCATCTGGGCGCTCTTCTGGATATACAATATCAGGGACCAACGCGATGAAGTTGTAAAACTCTTTTTGAATTTCGTCTTTGGTTTTGCCTTCATACTCATCTACATGATATTCACCGGAAGATTGACCACTCCAAACTTACCGGGATTTCTTGGTGCTTTGTATGTCGGCATTTTTGAGATGGGCATCACATTCGTCCTGTGGTTAAAAGCCCTCCGGCTATCGAGAACGACTGCTCAGGTCAGCAACCTCATCTATCTTACGCCGTTCTTCGCCCTCGTGTTCATCAACATCATCGTTGGAGAAAAAATTCTCGTTTCAACCGTGATCGGACTTATCTTCATCGTGAGCGGAATTCTATTCCAAAAATATCCGCACTGGAAGATCCCGCTTTCAAGATACATGTAAGTGATATCTGCTACATTTAAGGCATATCTCCAGGCAATGATAATGTTCTCATTGTACAACCATTGACAAACAACGCCCTACCGTTAACATTATCCAGGAGGTCATATGGTAAGTGTGATAATGTTAATAGTCTGTTTATCCGGTTACGGGACGTTTTCGATCGTAGCAATGGATCCGGAAACGGATGAATACGGTGTCGCCGTGGCATCGAGAGTGCTCGACGTAGGATACATCGTGCCATGGGTTAAAGCCGATGTAGGGGCAGTAGCCACACAAGCTTATTCGAATCCCTATTTTGGACCGTGGGCACTGGAAGAGCTATCCAAAGCAAAATCAGCAGATGAAGCAATGCGTGCCGTTCTCGCAAAGGATACAATGCCCGAAGATCGTCAAATAGGCATCGTTGACAGAAACGGTCAATCCGCCTCGCACACCGGGAACAATACAACGGCATGGGCCGGGCATCGGAACGGGCCCAACGTTGCCGTTCAGGGCAACATACTGACCGGACCCGAGGTCGTAGACAGCATGCTCGCGGTATTCACGCGTACCGAAGGACCGCTCGCCGAACGCATGCTTTCGGCCCTTGAAGCGGGAGATAACGCAGGCGGTGACAGCCGGGGCAAGCAATCTGCTTCAATAGTAGTCATGACAAAACGCGGCGGCTACCTGGGTGTTGATGACCGACTGGTAGACCTGAAGGTCATTGACAATCCGGAACCGGTGCAGGAACTTCGCCGTCAATACGAGTTGTGGCAGTACGCCTTCATGGCGCCGGCATATTTGAGGCTTGCCGGCGAGCAAAAGGAAAAAGAAAATACATTCCTAAAGAAGACTTATTCACTTCTTACCAAAGCATTACAGAGCGACCTGGAATCACCCGAGGTATACAATAGTCTTGCCTGGGAATTTGCCTTACTCAAGAAATATCCTGAAGAAACGCTTCAGGCCGCAAAAAAAGCCCATGCCCTGGCGCCTGATGACGCCAACATAATGGACACCGTGGCCGAAGCCTACTACGCCGCCGGCAAGTACGAAGAAGCGGTCAAGTGGGAAACGAACGCGCTGCAAATCGAACCCGAGAACGCATTTTTTCTCGGACAGTTAGAGAAATATAAGAACGCACTATCCGAAAGGAAATAACAGGAGCGAATATCAGACATTTTCGAAATAGATAACCTGTGCCCAGAATGCATTTGCCTAACTACAATGATGGCAGCATTGTCAATCTGATGAGCTCGATTTTGGCCGCCTATGGCGAAGAATCCACATACAAGCCTCTAAGAAATGTAAACATCGAAAATCTGAAACGGTCGACGAACATCGTTCTCTTGGTTATTGATGGACTAGGCCATGAATTCCTAAAGCGTCATATAAGCAGTAGTTTATCGGGATATCCATGCCATAGAATCACCTCGGTCTTTCCTCCGACAACCGCCACCGCAATAACCACTTTTTCGACCGGATTGGCTCCCCAGCAGCATGCGATCACGGGTTGGTTTGTGTACCTCAAAGAAGTGGGTTCAGTTGTTAAAATATTACCATTCGTTCCGCGACATGGCGGCAGCACTTTGAGTTTGGCAAATATAGAGATGCATCAAATACTGAAATGTGATCCCATCTCATCCAGAATACGCGAAGATAACTTCTATATCACCCCTTATTATCTCTATGAGTCTTCTTACCGGCGAGCAACTTCGAAGGGTGCAGAAGTGGTAACCTATGATTCACTGTCAGATTGTTTTACCAAGATCACGCAAATTGTGAGAGTCGGTGACCAAAAGAAATTTCTGAATGTTTACTGGCCGGAATTCGACTCAATTTGTCATAGCTTCGGCACTGAAAGCCCCGAGGCATTGGCACACTTCAGAGAATTGGAGCAGAATATCGACAACCTCATCCGTGCCCTCAAATGCTCAAAAACCACCCTGCTGATAACTTCGGACCACGGACTAACGGACACGAACCCGGAACACTTCATAAATCTCAACGAACATCCAGATCTCAGAGACACCCTTTCATTACCGCTATGCGGTGAACCGCGGGTCGCTTACTGCTATGTCCGCCCGTCACGGGTCAACAGCTTTCGTCACTACGTCAATACGAAACTTTCGCGGTATTGCACCCTGTGCAGCAGTCATGAACTGATCAAGAAGCACTTATTTGGTCTTTTCAGACCAAGCACGGAATTATCCGACCGCGTTGGCGATTATATCCTTATGATGAAAGATAAATACATTATTAAGGATTTTGTGTTGGGTGAAAACGAACACTTTCTCAAGGCGAATCACGGAGGAGTGAGTAAGGAAGAAATGTACGTGCCCTTGTTCACCGTCTCCTGTTAACCCACCATACCTGAGTTTTGATTTTATTGTTTCAGCAATTGAGGAAACTGCGGCATGACATCATCGGATGGGTGAAATCTCCGCTATGCACAAAGTTTGCCGGACAAGATATACCGCAATCCTGATTGCTGAATGGATATCCCTACCGCGGCTTTAGTCTACGACGATGACCTTCCTTGCGATGTCTTCCCGGTCGGTTTTCAACCGGCAGAAATAAACCCCGGCACGCAGTCCGTTGATCACGATTTCGTGGCTACCAGGAGTGCGATCCCCCCCATTGATCTCACTGACCAACCTGCCGCCGACGTCATAGACAAATATCTTCACTTCCGTGCTACGGTTAAGAGTTACGTTCAGAACCGGTTTCCGCGACGGATTGGTAACGAATGAGAACCCACTGTACGGTGTTGTTGTCGTCAATTCGTCCACACCAACAAACACCTGGCATGTCTTCAGCAGCCACAGGTTCGGGTCGACCTCTATCGAGGTTACGGAATCAGGAAGCGTTATCGAGTAATTCTGCGGAGCTGTACTGACAGGTACCGTAACAGTAGTATCAGAGCCAGAAACGTGAAGCGTTATCTCGACAGGCATGTGAAAGACCGGTGCGTTATTCTGAAGCTGATGTATCAATATGTTGGTCTCGTAATCATTACCGTCTGGCTCGCATTCCCAGAAAACGCGATACTCGGGATGTCCCTGACCATAGACCCATTCATCGAAGAACCAGGTCAGGTCTTTCCCATACATAAAGGAGAAGACCGCGTTCAAATCTTCAGTACTGGCGTTACCATATTCAAACGAATCCCGGTACGCGGCGATCGCATGATAGTATGCATCCTGATCGAGGTAACGCAGCATGTGCATTACCCACGACGCCTTGCAGTACGTATACCCGTAATCGAATAACTCGCTCAGCGGCGGGTCATAGAGCGGATGGCGCCACTGCTGGTCTGACTGGAAGTAATTCTGAGCGCGACTGGCCATTAGACTCAAGAAGTCATTGTGCCCGAACCGATACCAGATGTAGTTTGCATCGCTGTAGGTTGCATAGCCCTCGTTGAGCCAGATGTCCCGGAAATCGACACAGGTAACCATATCGCCCCACCACATATGCGCCAGTTCGTGGGCCATGCCCCTCTCTGATTGATTCAGCAACCATGTGCGGTGGATTGTGGAAAGTTCCTGATGTTCCATACCACCCCAGGCATACGGATACACCACGTCCTGACCGTACCGATCGAAAGGATAGGCTCCGTAGAGCGAATCGAAGATATACATGGCATCGGGCAAGTATTGGAATGACACAACTGAGAAAGCCGAATCTTCCGGCCACATGAAATGTCTTATCTCCACCGTATCACCCGAGTTGCTGTAGAACCAATCTGACCACTCTGCATAATTGGAAACGCCGAAATGCATGAGGTATGTGGTAACCGGGTAATCCTCCTGCCATGTGTATGTCTTCGTGTTGTTCGGATTATTGACAACACCGGTGAGCTCACCATTGGCACAAACCACAAAGGTATCAGGTACTGTTACAGACATTATACAACCATAGTCGGCCTTGTCATACGGCTCATCATAACACGGCATCCAGCGCCGGGCATCCCACGGTTCACCAAGAGTATACGCCAGGGCGTGCAGCGTATTCGTGTTATAGTTTCTCGGATAATAGACGAATCCGGTCTGCGAATAGGTAACACTCCATGAACCGTGATAACCCACCATAATATCGAACGAATCGTTCATGTTGTAGGTCTGGGGCAGGTTTATGACCAGGGACTCTCCCGCCGCAGAAAAGGTGGCAGCAACACCATCAACCAAGACCGAATCAATAGAAAGCGTGTACGAGTGCAAGACCGTTGTGCTAAGACCATCCTCTGTGCTCCGGCACGAAATCTTGTTAACTCCCTGGATGCTGCGCTCGGTCATGGGAACGACGACATCGAGATCGTATTTGAGCACATTGTATGCATGGGTGGATTCGGCACGTGAAAATTGTCGATATGCTTCAGGACGGAAACACTTTGCCTCAATGTTCTCGCTATTCCACTGGGCAATAAAAAAGAACAAAAAGACCATAAATCCTCCTTATATTGATCCACAAAAAAGACCGATTATACAGGAACAGTATATAGAGCGTCCCTCTCATGTCAACACACATAAGGACGGCCTGATCTGCTTGCATGTAAAGTGAAACCTTTCGGTTGTTCATGCGTATTAGATATAAATGGTTCTCTTGCCCACACGGCAACGCCCGAAATTTCAAGAGGCAGGAGATATCCTTATTTCGCTATTTATACAGTAATGAAAGGTCCAGGGAGGTTCAATGCAGTATTTGCTAGTATTCTTTCTCATCTTTGCGGAGAGAAAATCGGTCGAGGTGCGCTATACAGAGATCGCACCGCAGATCGATGGATTCATTGAAGAAACATGGATGGCTGCTGATTCAGCATACGATTTCGTACAATTCATGCCATACGAAAAGACCCCATCGGCCGAAAAGACGACCGTCTACCTCTTGCAAGACAAGGAAAACCTGTACATTGCCTTTCGCTGTTACGCAGACAGCATAAAACCAATTGCCTGTCTAACTGCGGATGAAGATGACATAAGACTTACCATCGACACATTCGGCAGCAAAAATGCTGCTTACTATTTTCAGATCTTTGCCAGCGGGATATTTCACGATGGCTGGCTACTTGACAATGGACGTACCTTTGATGATTCATGGGAAGGTGTTTGGTACCGGGGGCTGAAGTTATACGATGACCGTTGGGAAATCGAAATCAAAATACCGTTCAAATCAATCCGTTACAAGAAAGACCTTGACGAGTGGGGTATTGAATTTGGCCGTTATATGGCACAGAACCGTGAGATCAGCGTCTGGAACGAATATCTACAGAAGGAAGATATTCAAATATCAAAACACGGTACTCTGATGGGCATAAATCCGCAGGCAACCGGCTATTATTTTGAACTGTATCCTGAGGCATACTTCAGGATCGACCGGCAGTATCACACCGGAGATTCAGTGGAAACCGATACAAAACCGAGTGCCAGCCTCAACCTGAAGTGGGATGTTACACCTCAGGCCACGATCAATGCAACAATTCTTCCGGATTTTGCTCAAATCGAATCAGACCCATTCTCCCTGAACCTATCAAGGTATCCGACATATCTGGATGAAAGACGGCCTTTCTTTTTAGAAGGTCAGGAGATATTCAGAATGGCTGACTTTGGAGATATGGGATTCTTCGATCCACTTGAGATATTCTATTCCCGGAGGGTCGGTAAATCCGTGAATGACGATGCCATACCGATCCTGGGCGGGCTTAAAGTCACCAACAAATCCAAAGACTGGAACCTCGGAATTCTGGGCGCTTATACAGACTCATATCTTGATACGTTGGTTCACGATATCAATGAACCGAACCGTTGGTTTACCGTAATGAGGGCAAAACGCGCGGTCCTTGAAAATTCTCACATCGGAGCGCTATTCAGTGGTATGGCCGTTGACAAGGATGACTATAACTACGCGTTCGGACTTGATGGTGCATATCTAAGCGGCGCGAATCAACTGGTATTGCAGGGTGCGGTGAGCAGCAGAAAGGATTCGCTACACGACAAATTGGGCTGGGCATTTGATGCCGGGTATTTTGGTTTTGTTGAAAACTTCATTGTTTTCACCTCCGCGAGAGTTGTACAGGATTCTTTTGACGTCAGCCATGTTGGATTCGTCCCCTGGGTCGGCGAAAAGAGGATCATGTTGGCGACCGGCCCTTACCGACAATACTCGAAAGGACCGGTCAGGAATTTCTTCGTCGCCCCGGGTGTTGTCGCTATACAAGAACCGGGCGTCTCCGACTGGTCCTTGACCGGCATGCTCGAGTTCAATCTGCAATTCCGCAATGATTGGGGATTTGATATCGGCGTTAACGCCGGCAAGCATTACGAAGCCCCACAAGATACGGTCATTGACTTTTTCTCACGCTCATTCAACGCTTCTTTCTGGGGGCGATTATTCAATCAACACATAGACTTTGGTTTCGACTATCAGTACGGATGGAACTACACGCGTGGCTACCTTGGCTATCAGGGTGAAAACCGATTATCATACACTTACTCTATAATTCCTCAGGTACGATTGGGCTTGGCATCCTACCTGTGGATCGAATGGAACCCTGAAAATCAGGTAGAAGCGATCTGGCCGATTTTCAGACCCAGCATTGATATTGCGTTCAACTCAGAAATGAACTTGCGGATCTTTGATGAAATTGTAACGCAGACACCGGGCACTGATTTTGGCGAACTGGAATATCTCTGGAACCGCATCGGTGTACTTTTCTCCTGGAATTTCATGCCCAAGTCATGGATATACGTGGCTCTTAACGATCACCGCGTGCAGGATGAATTCGGCGACCTGCAACCTTCATACCAGATCGGGGCGATCAAGGCGAAATACCTGATATATTTCTAAACGGTACCTGGATTCTCGGAAACATCTAGAGCCTTGATTTTGACTGAGTTCCGTTGATACAACTGCAAAGAAATTTCGAAATTCGAATTGCGAAATGCGAAACTAAGAATTGTTGATATCGTTAGTCTCGTTACTTTCGTTAACTTAAAAATTAAACAGAAGTAAGCGGGTTGGTTTATTGTCTATCCCCAGACCCGACTGATGTGTTCTGCCGGGAATTTAGGCGTAGCACGGCTGACCAGAACCATTAGCAGAAACCCTACTATAATTCCGGGGATGAAACCGTGAACGCCAAAAGGCTTACCAGCAAGCATCCAGAAAAGAGCGGTCACGCAGCCGCCGACCATAGAAGCAATACAACCCAATCTGGTCGCGCCTTTCCAATAGATGCCGAAGAGGATGGGCCAGAGCGTCGTCGAGGCGATCACTGCCCAGGCAAAAGCGGTCAAAGTCAAAACCAGTGCCGGGGGCCGCAAAGCAATAACCAGGGAAATGAATCCGATAACGATGCTGCCTATTTTCCCCCAGAAAAGACTCTTCTCCTTCACGATATCTCGTTTTATGCCTTTCTTTATGAGGTCTTGAACCATCGAGCTCGAGAGAATGATCAATACCGACGAAAAAGTGGACATCCCGGCAGCAACGACGCCGGCCAGTACGATTGCTGCGCCAAATGGCGAGAGTATCGTCTTCACCAGGGTGGGGATCGCGAGGTCCGGGCTGGCGAGAGACGGGAAGAGGGTGCGGGCAATCGCTCCGTTGAAATAGGGGAGTAATGCCATACAAGTGCCGACCGTTGCCACTACCGTACCGATTTTCAGGACACTCAAATTCTTGATCGAGTAGAAACGCACCACAAGCTGAGGCATGCCCCAGACGCCAAAACTCACGATGAGAGCGAAGGAAAGCAGACCGGGCCAACCCCAGACACCAGGAGTATGTAACAAACCCGGGTCAATTGATGCCAGGGCACTGTTAGCGGCAGTAATCCCTCCCACTCTATGCAGGGTGAATACAGTAAGCACGATCAAACCGATACCCATGACCCAAGCCTGGATGAAGCTCGTCCAGACGACGGCAAGATAACCGCCGATAGAAACGTAGAACAGGATGATGATACAAGATATCAAAACACCGTACACATAAGGTATGTTCATGAGCACTTCAAAGATATGTCCCATGCCCTTGAGTATACTAACGTTGTAAATGATCATGAAAAGGACAATAATAAGTGCCGAGAAGATACACGCAAAATCCGACTGGAAACGTTCGCCGATAAAACCGGGAACGGTCATCGTTTTCAAACGCTGCGTGAACGTTCTTATTCGGGGGCCGAGTACGATCCATGCTACAGTGCAGCCCAAAAGGACATTGATCGCACCGATCCAGAGCGTCGACATACCGAACATGTATCCGAAACCACCGCCGCCAATTATCACCACTGAGCTGAAATACGCAGCGACAAAAGAAAGTGCGGTCACCCATGGACCTATCTGACGCCCACCGATGTAGAAATCCTCTACGCTTTTCGTTCTGCGCCCGGTAATAAAACCAACGAGCACCAGCGCTCCAAGATAAGCAAGCAGGACCAGTGAATAGACAAAAGGCTCACTCATCTTCGTCTCCAGGTTTGAAAATCCAGATCGCCCATACAATGCTGAACACAACACAGCCGAATGCTACAATCCAGGGCACGAACGTCAGCCAAGGCGTGTTGAAAGGTCCCATATTCTCACCTCCGGTAAATTACCACGCAATGATACATGTGGTAATATCGGTTGTCAACCGCGAAACGGGTAGTGTCGTTAATCCCGTAAGTCGCGTTAAGTCCTTTTGCTCAAATGCTTATCCTCTCACCTTTGCACTTCTGCCGTGTCCAGCAGAGGTTATCCCGAACGTTTCAGTTTACCTTTCTTCTTTGCGTAGTACTCTGCTCGGCTGAACACTAACATACCCACTGGTATGAGTAGTACTCCGGCCACCAGAAGCAGCAGGATCACCGGCATCAACTCGCCGAATCCGGCGCCGTCCAACAATGCGGCGCGCATTGACCGGAGCGTGTAGGTGGCCGGCGAGAGATAGCTCAGAGGGCGAATCCAGACCGGCAATACTTCGATCTCATAATAAACACCGGAGATCAGGAGCAAGCCGGCTTCCATGATATGGGTAGCATAAGCGCCTTTTTCAGTCGAAAGCAAAGGCAGAACCGCGGCAATTAGCCCCAAACCGACGAACGACAATCCGGAAACGACGAGGATGACAAGCAAGGCAGGGAGGTTTGCACCGCTGAGAGATATGCCAAAGAACAAAACGACAATGACCAGTATCAGGCTGCTCCTTATGACACCGTAAACAACTGCCCACATACAATTACCGATCAAGTGTACGAACCTGCTGACCGGTGCCATGAATGTGTATTCGATAGTCCCTTCCCATCGTTCCCAGGCGATCGATTCTGATATTTCGTGAAACAGGATGGAAAGAAATCCCCAGACCATGGCGCCAACCACCAAGTACATGACCATCTCTTTTCCCATGGTTGCTCCAATCAGCCCGATCGCAAGGGCATTCACCACATTATAGGACAAGAATACGGCTTCCCAGCCAATATAACGCTTTACCAGTGCAAAGTTGCGTTCTACGAAGGCAATTGAACCGTAAGTATGAGTTCTAACATTCATCCTCTATCTCCTTCCATTCACGGCCAGTAACATCAAGGAATACATCTTCCAGAGCTGACTTGGCATATTCCGCCCTAAGTTGAGATGGACTGCCCAGGGTAACGAAACGACCGTCGATGATAATAGCAACACGATCACAGAGCACCTCGGCTTCCTTCATATCATGGGTGGTCAAGATAATTGTTAAATCATTGCTGCTATTGTTCATCGACTCCCGAACATAGTTTTGCACATCCATTTTGGACCGTGGGTCGAGGCCGGTAGTCGGCTCGTCCAGAAGCAACAGCATCGGTGCCGTAAAGAATGCACGTGCGATCGCCACTTTCTGTTGCATGCCCCGCGAAAGGTCTTCAAGCGGTTCGTAGACACGTTTCTCGGCAAATCCCAGCCTGCCGAGAATATCCAGAGAGCGCTCTTTCGCATCCTTCTTACCTAATCCGTATAGTCGTGCCGCATAGCGCAGATTCTCCCATGCGGAGATGCCCTTGAAGAAAGCCGCATCTACGCTGACTCTGTTGATCAGACGGCGCACTGAACCATACTCCCGTACCACGTCATAGCCAAACACGCGAGCGGTTCCCGCATCCGGGATGAGCAGGGTCGACAGTATGCGGATCAGCGTACTCTTGCCGGAACCGTTTGGTCCAACAATGCCGAATATTTCCTTCCTGCTGACCGTGAAACTTATTCGGTTGACCGCCGAGATCTTACGGCCGTTCTTACCAAAGGTCTTAACCAACCCCTCACATTTTACAGCCTCCATATACCTCCTTCCGCCTTGCGGATGATAACAGCGATGCCGGCTAGATTACAGAGATATTTGTCATCACCGTAATTTTGTTTTTAATCTCCGGTATCATTCTGTAAAAAAAAACGCCGTGGGGGAAGCCCACGGCGTTCGCAAAAAAAATCGATAACTCAGGTGGACTCCACCTCCTGATTAATAGGAGTGCCGAGAGGCTGATTGCCAAAAGCCGTCTCGCTCCTGTTATCTGCTTTCCAGTTTATCATGATCTATATTATAACAATAAAATGCTAATTGTCAAGATATAACATGCACGGGCATACCTATTATCCCTGTACATGGAAGTCAAAAAAAGCAATGAGGTTTGTTTCGGTAAACCGGAATAGCGGCAGGCGATCTTCGGTCGACTTGAGTGCTCCGCAGGGTATGGCGCCGAAGCAAGCACGATGAGAATCTAAGCACAAAAACGAAAACAGCGAAAGTAGCGCTACTAACGATAATAACGGAAGTAACGGTATTCGCGAAAATAACGAAATTAACGTGCCAAAGAATATACTTGACAAAATCGAATTGATGTATAAAATAGACTTAAGTTTAGAAAGGAGGCAATATGAAGCGAAAATTGTTTGTTGCCGCGGTTCTGGTTATGGCAGTTGCTATCAGCCAATGCTCCAAGGAAACCGACGAAGACGCGATTAGAAACCTGATCGAAGCAGACACCATTTGGTTCAATCCTAACAGCGAGGTCGACTCAACAACCAGCGACGACCGGGATACAGTAGCCATCTGGTGGCGCGGGGTACAAACTCACGATGAACCGATAATCGACATCCAGATAACAGGAGATTCAGCGTGGGTTTCATTCAGCAGGGGTAACTTTGGACACTTCTACTCTCTGGCAAAGATCGACACCATGCCCTGGGTGCTTTGGGATAAGAACCTATCTGAAACTGCTCAACTACGTGCGATTTTCATGCGCACGGGTGAAGAATCCGACGAAAACCGAGGTTGGGAACTCGACAAAATTTCTCTGGCCTTTGGACAATCCAATACTGTGAATACGGTTTCGATCGACAGTCTGCGAATAACCACGCAAACCGAGGCCGTAGACATGCTGATAGTCGACCCGCTTAATACCTACTTTGACCTTGAAAGCCTCGTGACTTTCCAAGCTGGTGAACAGGTCACGCTAACCCTCTACACAAACGTAGCGGATGGACACGCATTCCTCCATACTTTCATACTCGCATGGCCCTTCTATATACGTCTGCCTTTCACCAATATGGGAGATGGCGTATTTCAAGGTACATGGCATGCTCAGCTCGTGGCAATTCCACGCTTTGCGATCTTCGATTTAATGCCACATTCGACGATCTATACTCAGGAAGGTCCGTATGATTTCAACGGTTGGTTACTGCCATATATGATCAGTGAGTAGGTATTTGACGTTCAACAAAAAAGGGGAGCTACGCTCCCCTTTTTGTTTATATCTTGAATGGCATCTTCGCCGGTAAATCCTTTCCGAATTTCTTAAGCATGTCGCGGGTATAAAAAAACTCCTTGAGCATCTTATTCACATCCGTAACTGTCGTACCACTGCCTGCAGCGATCCTTCTCTTTCGAGACCCGTCGATAACTTCTGGATGAAGCCGCTCCCGGCGCGTCATAGAATTAATCATCGCCACCATTTTCTTGAACTGGCCTTCATCAATATCGCTCTCTCTTACCCCGGGGATCATTGCGGCAATCTTGGAAATCGGCCCCAGCTTCTTGACCGCGCGAAGCTGCTCCAGAAAATCCTCCAGATTCAACTCCCCTTTCATCACTTTCTTTTTCATCTTATCCTGGTCGATCTCCGCCTCTACCGTCTTCACCTTTTCGACCAGGCTCATCACATCGCCCATACCCAGAATCCGCTGAGCCATACGGTCGGGATGGAAATCTTCGAGTCCATCTAATTTTTCACTGGTGCCAACGAAGAATATTGGTACATCAGCGACTTGCATGATGGAGAGTGCTGCGCCGCCCCGGGCATCGCCATCCATCTTCGTCAGGATTGCACCGTCCAAGCCAATCTTCTCCGCGAAGAGTCTTGCCTGCGTGACCGCATCCTGCCCGCCCATGCCGTCCGCGACCAGCAAACGGTAGTCTGGAGAGAGCGCGCCGTGGATATTCTTCAATTCTTCGATGAGTGGATCATCAATATGTAATCTTCCGGCCGTATCGATTATTACGACACCATACCCCTTCTTGTTTGCCAACTCCTTTGCCTTTTTGACAGTCGCGACTGCGCTATCTTTTTCGAGGGGAACCATCGGGGTATTTGCCCGCTGCGCAAGAAGCTGCAGCTGCTGAACTGCGGCGGGTCTTTTTGTATCGGCCGGCACGAGTAACGGATTTCGACTACTGTACTTCACCGCCATTTTCGCGGCAGTTGTGGTCTTACCAACTCCCTGCAAACCGATCAGGCTTATTACAGTAAACCCGTTTTTCTTGAAATCGATCCGCCGTGTCTCACCGCCCAAGAGTTCCACCAACTCCTCGTATACCGCCTTGATAACAAGATCGCCCGGCTTCAGGCTTTTGGACAATTCAATTCCCTTTGTCTTCTCTCCCAGCCCAACGATGAAATCTTTTACCACACGATAATTTACATCTGCTTCAAGCAGGGCAATTCTGATATCTTTGGAAATACTATCGAGTTCCTCGTTGGTGATCCTGCCGTAGCCTAGAATTTTCCGTTTAACGAGATGGAAACGGTCTATCAGCCCTTCGAGCATCTCAACTCCTCAATGGCTTTTGCGTAATCAGGCATTTTGAAAATACCGGCTCCCGCGACGACGATATCTGCACCCGCGCTGCAGACCTGTACGGCATTTATGTTGCTTATACCACCGTCCACCTCGACCAGACAGTGGAGTTCATGTTTCGTGATCCAATTTTTTGCTTCTTCAATCTTGGGCAACACTTCCGCCATGAATTTCTGACCATAGAATCCTGGGTTGACTGTCATGATCAGAACATAATCAAGCATCTCCACATAATTTTTTATTACCCCGAACGGCGTGCCCGGGTTTATGGCCAAACCTGCTTTCACATTTTGTCCCTGTATGTATTTAATACAGTGCTCAGGACGGTCTGTGGCTTCACAGTGGAACGACATCCAGTCAAGACCGGCCTCGATGAATTGCATCAGATAATTTTCCGGCTTTGTTATCATCAGATGTGCATCAAGCTCGAGTTGTGTAAGTTCGTTCATTGCCTGAACAACCATCGGGCCAAAAGTGATGTTGGGCACAAAGACGCCATCCATGACATCCAGGTGCAACAAATCGGCTCCTGCAATCTCTACACTTTTAATTTCTTTCTGAAACTCAGTGAATCTTGCGGCGATGATTGACGGGGCGACCTTCACTTAATGACCATCACTGTTACCGTATCGCCGCTCTCAACAATTCTTCCCGGCTCGGGATTTTGAACGATAATCGTACCCTTAGCGCCGCTCCCCCGGACTTCCTCTACTTTACCGATAATGAGACCCATCCTCTCTAGCATTACCTGTGCCCGGCTCAGTTGCTGGCCAACAACGTTTGGCATTTTCCTGATCAATCCCTTGCTGAGCACCAATCTGATGCCGTCGCCCTTCTTCACCTCGGTTTCGGCTTCTGGAATCGTCCCGATGATCTTGCCCATCTCTACCGAATCCGAAAACGTCGAATCCACCTTATTGACAACCAGTCCGATTCTCTTAATGATCGATACACCCTGCTCATAGCTGACTCCGGTTAGGTATGGAATATTTATGGTCTCTGCTCCGAGGCTGACTGTAAGATTTATTATCCGGCCTTTCTTCACACGTGCATCGGGAAGCGGCTCTTGAATGATCACATTCCCTTCTTCGATTATGCGGTCGAATCTCCGCTCGACAACCACTCCCTCAAGTCCAGCGTTATTCAACTCTTCGATTGCGCCATCTAACGGTAGATTACAGACATTCGGCACAACGACTTCTTCACCCTTGCCGACCATGAGCGGCATGATCAGGAAATTGGCAAGAAGTATGCCAACAATAAAGAAAACAAAGATGATACCGGAGTAGATTAAGGTTTTTCTCATTCGAGGACCGTTGCCACGACAAGATCAACGGCTGACCCTTTTGCGGCCTGCCTCCCTGGTGATGGGTTCTGACTCATTACAATACCAACATTGAATTCGGTACTAACCTCATATCTAACACTACCTACCCTGAATCCGCCGCTTTCGATTATTCTCTTTGCAGATGAAAAAGATTTCCCAATGAGCCTCGGCACTTCAGCACTCTGAACACCCCGGCTGAGTACAACAGCAATCTTGTCGCCCCTCTTAACCTTGGTCCCCGCGGTCGGTATCGTTGAGATTATCTTGTCCTTCTCTATCTCAGCATTCTCCTCACTCTTTACCTCCCCGATATTCAATCCCAGGTTGGTAAGTCGTACAGTAGCCTCGCTCAAACCTTCGCCCCGTAAGTCCGGTAGCGCAATCTGACTCGAACCTTTCGACAAGAACACTGTTATAGCAGACTTGCTTTTCACTACCGACCCAGGCAGTGGTGTCTGCCGGCAGATCAAATTGGGAGGTACTTCTTCATTCTCCTCTTGACCGCCGACAACAAGCAACAAATCGCGCGACTCCGCTATTACCCGCGCCTGTTCCTGGTTCGAACCAATGACATCCGGGACCACCTTGTCTGCGCCCCTGCCCGCAAGAGGAAGCACAAAAAAGAAGAGTGCGCAGACGACAACTGAAGTGAGAAGCGATACAAAGAAAGAAACTAAAAAAATCCTCGTGCCATTATAATACATGTCTCTCCTTTCTCGCCCTGCGTTCTATTTCTCTTAACATCTTTCTCCGGAGAGGGCGGGATTTGAACCCGCGATCCACCTCTCGGCAGATACACGATTTCCAGTCGTGCTCCTTAGGCCGCTCGGACACCTCTCCACCATGCCTTTTTCGAAGGGGAGCACCGAAGGAAAACTAATCCTCCTTCGTGCTTTTTGCTTCCTTGGTCTCGTCCTTTTCTGGTTCTAGTGGTTTATCTATCTCGCTCAGACCCTTTCTGAATTCTCTAATACCCTTGCCCAAACCACGCGCAAGATCAGGAATTTTTTTCGCGCCGAAGAGCAGCAAGGCAATGAGTAAGATTAGTAAAATTTCCTGCCAACCAATATTCATAATTACCTCTTTTGAAATTATACCGAAATCACCAATAATGTCAACCATAATATTACTATTATAGTACCAAAGTCCCGCGCAATCACACGTTTTACAGTTGCACAATCTCCAGCACTATCGAAACCCAAAGGTATTGACAAGGTTTTCATGGTGATTATAATACACACGAATCAAGGAGGTGAGGTGACTAATTTACATTTTAACTACAAAGATGTTTTTAGAGCTGGGAGACTCGGCTTCAGCGCTAAGAAAATATGGCTCGCCTTTCTCGGTCTTCTGATCGCTCATGTCGGATACGCAATATTTTCCTATCTCGCCTTTGTTGTCAGTGGCATTGAAATAGGTGAAGTATGGGAAGTATACCGACTCATGCCCATGTATCCTACCGGGCTCCCATGGTTCTCATGGGTCATTTGGATAATCGCATTTCTGTGGTATCTCTTTATCGCTTTACTGGCTGGTGTCGCAATTTCGAAGGTCACCTATGAACAACTCAAGGGTGACGAGTTCTTCGAGATAAAGGAAGCGGTCAAGTTTGCCTTAAAAAGCGGCAGATCTGCAATCCTGGCACCGATAGTCCTGGTACTATTCATGATTGCTCTCATCATCATGGGTCTCATCCTCGCCCTTATTACGTGGGTTCCATACTTCGGTCAATTATTCTTTGCGGTGATGTCAATACTGGCGTTCGCAGTCTGTCTATTCATCATATATCTGATGATCGTTACGGTCGTGTCTTTAATAATCGGACCATCAATTGTCGGTGAGACAGGAAATGACACATTCGACACCCTGTTTGAATCTTTCTCGGTCGTGAACGACCAACCGTGGAGGTTCATCGTCTACGAATTTCTGCTTATACTGGTTGTCTTGATCGGCGTTGGATTGCTCGGACTGTTCTCGGCAAAAGCGATTTTCCTCGGCCAGGATGTCATCGGTTTGATCGTACCTGCCGACAAAATTGATAATCTGCTGATAAATGCTGCCCACTACGTCAAGGTTACTGTTCCGCCGATACTACCCGAATCATGGCACGCATTTTTCGCCGGTTATCTTGAATCGATCGGGATGACGAATCTTCTGTATCCACCAGATTACTTGCCGGCGTACGAGAGTTGGTCCGGAGCCATCACCTCTTTCATACTGGGCATAGTATTTTACTTTATTGTTCTCTTTGTGAAATCTCTTGGTATGGCTATCTTCTGGGCAGGTAACACCGTAATATTTACCGTGCTCGTCAAGAAGAAGGATGATAAGAATCTTCTTGAAATCAAGGAAGAAATCTTCGAAGAAGAGAAAAAAGTTGAAGAGAAGAAAGTAGAGCCGAAGAAACCGGCCGCAAAAAAACCGAAACGGACAAAAAGAAAAACCAAGAGAAGTAAGTAGCATAGAGGAAGAATTGCTTTTACGCCAGGATGGGCCAGCCTTGCCCTCCTGGCGTATCTTCATTATGTAACATTCCAGGAAAGGAAATCCGTGAAAGCCGGCTACGTCGCCATAATCGGAAAACCCAACGTGGGCAAATCAACACTGCTCAACCATCTGCTGGGGACAAAAATCTCCGCGGTGACATCAAAACCACAAACCACCCGAAAGCGAATCCTCGGGATACTTACTGAAGGTGAATACCAGGCATGTTTTATCGACACACCCGGTATAATAGATGCTGAATATGAATTGCAGGAGCAAATGGTAGGGCAGATAAAGAGCGCAATAGCTGATGCCGACGTGTTGGTATTATTGATCGATCCATGGTTCAAGAATGACCGCTCGTTCTGGCAATTCACCGACCTCGCCGATGAAATACCCAAAATCATTGCGATCAATAAAATCGACCTCGTATCAAGAAATGACCTCTTGCCGTTGATCGATAGCCTCAAGTCCAGAAGAATACCTGATATCGTACCAATATCAGCACTGAACGGCGAGGGTGTTGCGGACCTTAAGAGAATAATATTCGCTAACCTACCGGAAGCGGAATTCTTCTACCCCGAGGAAGATATTTCCGATTCGCCAGAAAGATTCTTCGTCGCCGATCTGATTCGTGAAAAGATCTTCCAGCGATTCAAGAAAGAAATCCCCTATGCGACCTGTGTACTCATTGATGATTTTAAGGAGCGAGAAAAAGGTAAGGATTACATCAGAGCGATCATATATGTCGAACGCGACTCGCAGAAAGCAATCCTAATAGGCAAGAAAGGCACTGCTCTGAAAAAGGTGGGAGAAGAAGCAAGGCGCGAGATCGAAAGCTTCCTGGGGCGCACTGTATACCTTGAGTTATGGGTAAAAGTCAAGGAGAAATGGAGAAAGAACAAAAAATTCCTGAAGGAATTGGGTTACTGATCAAATTTCCGCAATCATACAGATCAAAGGAGGTTCTGTGGAGATCAAGAAAATAAGGATCGAAGTACCGGATGGCATAAATTTAATATGCGGACATGCACATTTTATAAAAACCGCCGAGGACCTCTATGAAGCATTGATCAACTCTTCGGCGCAGATAGCTTTCGGAGTCGCCTTTTGCGAGGCGTCGAGCGCTTGCCTGGTGCGCTCTGAAGGTAATGATCCCGACCTGACCGAGATGGCAGAGAAGTACGCACTCGAAGTCGGTGCTGGCCATTTCTTTGTCGCATTCATAAAAAATGCATTTCCGATCAATGTCCTCGGTGCACTCAGAGCATGCCCCGAGGTGGTCAACATTTACTGCGCAACCGCAAATCCAGTAGAGATACTGATCGTTGAAGATACACAAGGCAGAGGTGTCATCGGCGTTATCGACGGATATGCGCCAAAGGGTATAGAAGACGAAAAGGCGCGCAAGGAGCGGTATGATTTTCTGCGAAAAATCGGTTACAAACTGTAAGTACTGCAGACCTCGACTTCAACCGGCCATACACGGACAGATAATTCATACCCAGTATGGTGTTCTCATGATGGTCATAATACTTCTATGCCTACCCGCTATCGGCAATGCTGCGGCGACAGGACGCCTGTGGTCATACTTCAACCTGACATCCCTGGTCAGCCCGAACTGGGCGATCATCGCAATGCCTGGCATGCGCTATGAATTCGCTCGCAGCGACGACCCGTCTATGCTACCGGCAAAGGGTGTGTACTTCTATGAATTGTTCGTAGGCCCCGTGTTCACCAAGAATCATGGTGCCTTTACTTTCAAGCTGCCGCTCTGGTACTACTACATGGGGTTTCCATCCACCGGTACGTATTCTTATTCACACAACATTGAAGTCCTGCCGATCTTGAGTTATCGATTTGGAAAAACGACCCTCACCAGCAGGACAATATTCCATAATACTATATACGCAAGTGTGTACGACACATCTTATCAGCGCACCGGATATTCGCTCGTTGTTCGACAAATGCTGCAGATCGCCCACGAAATAGATGAGCGGGCGACGTTGATACTTGCCGATGAGCCATTTTTCGGGGTGATCGCAGACAAGCAGGCAACTCCGAGCCCGATTGGTTTCTGGCCTAAGGGGTTCCGGTTGAACAGAGTGTATGCTGGTCTGCAATACAGGCTAACACCCAGAATCACGGTATCACCCCAATACGTGCTCGAAACCGTACATGATGAAGGTACCGTAACGGATGTCAATCAATATTTGTTCGTTACTATTTCCTATGTTCTGAAATTATTCTAACTCTATCTACTTCGGCACGCCATTATTTGGTTCCTTTTATCGTTTAGCTGGTTACTAAGGTTTCGTGCCGTGAGACGTAACCATTTTGGTCGAAACGGGCGTAGTTACCGTTGGACGTTACCGATATTTTACCCATCTTCTTAACCTCTTAATTTATAACCTTCTGGAATATCTATTAGTCCATCCCGAGTACCTTCAATATGAACGCATATTCGAAAGCCACACTCTTCAAATAGCCGTACCGGCCTGATGCACCTTCATGCCCGGCGTCCATGTTGATCTTCAGCAATAAGAGATTTCCGTCAGTCTTGAGAGCCCTCAATTTTGCGACCCATTTTGCCGCCTCCCAATATTGAACCCGTGGATCATTGAAACCGGCAACGACCAACATGTTGGGATAATCTCTGGCACTGACATTATCGTATGGCGAATACGATTTCATATACCAGTAGAATTCCTCTTCAAACGGGCTGCCCAATTCGGTATATTCAACGACGGTCAACGGAATCGATGGATCGAGCATCGTGTTGATGACATCGACAAAGGGCACATCGGCAATAACCGCCTTGAATAATTCGGGGCGCATGTTGACTACAGCGCCCATCAATAAGCCACCTGAACTTCCGCCCGATATTACCAGACGGTCATGCGATGTGTACTTTTCCTCAAGCAGATGTTGGGCACAGGAAATGAAATCGGCAAAGGTATTCTTTTTGTTCAAGAACTGCCCTTTTGTATGCCAGGATTTGCCCATTTCGCCGCCGCCGCGTACATGAGCAATCGCAAAAATGAATCCGCGATCCAACAGGCTTAGGCGATTACGCGAGAAATATGGTTCGAAGTTAAAACCATATGCGCCATACCCTGTTAGCAAGAGCGGGTTATTGCCGTTTTTTTGCACGCCCGTTCGGTAAACCATCGATATTGGAATCAAAGTACCGTCCTCCGACCGCACGAGAATTCTTTCACTGCAGTACTGCTCCGGATCATAGCCACCCAAAACCTCATACTGCTTCTTCAACTCCCGGACCCGGGTCGCCATATTGTAGTCGAAAATGGTACCCGGTGTTATGAGCGACATGTATTCGAAACGGAGCAAATCGGTCCTGAACTCAGGGTTATCTCCCAACCAGAATGTATATACGGGTTCAGGAAAATCAATGTAGTACTCAGTGTTTTTGACCATGTCGATCACGTGAATATTTCTTAAGCCTTCTCTTCTCTCATATACCACAAGGTATTTTTCGAAGGCATCGAAACCGGTGATCGTGATTGAATCCCGATTGGGGATTATTTCCTGCCAATTCTGCGCTGCCCGACTGGCAATCGGAGCTTCCATCAATTTGAAATTTGCTGCGTCATCGTTTGTCATTATATAGAATTTGTCAGCCCTGTGATCTATGTAATATTCGATCCCGGTTTCACGCGGTCGAAATATACTAAAGCCACTCTGAGGCGAATCAGCATCTGCATAGTGGATTTCGGTGGTCCTGTGGCTGCTCGTGTTCATTAACACGTATTGTTCACTCCTGGTCCTTTCTATATCAATCCAGAATGCTTCATCTTTTTCGTGATATACCATCGAATCCTCACTCGAGTCGGCCCCCAAAATATGCTGATAGAGCTTGTACGGTCGCTTTGCCTCATCAAGAACAGTATAGTAGATCGTACGGTTATCGTTTGCCCACGCCGCTTGATAACCCACGTTATTAACGGTCTCTCGCGATACAGCATTCTCATCAAGATCCTTAAAATAGAGTGTATACCGTTCAGCCCCGCTCGTGTCTATCGAGTAAGCAAGATAACTGTGGTCGGGGCTGACTTCATATACGCCCAATTCCAAATATGAGTACTCGGAAGCCAGCATGTTCATATCAAGTAAAACCTGTTCAGTGCTGTCAAGGCTCCATCTCTTCCGGCAATAGATCGGATATTCCTTACCTTTTTCGGTTCGGGAATAGTAGTAGTAATCGTCCAGCCTCGCTGGCACAGAAAGGTCTGTTTCCTTAATACGTGCAAGCATTTCTGCATAAAGACTGTCCTGCAACGATTCCGTTTCGCTCATCATCGCCCTGGTGTAATCATTCTCTGCACGGAGATATTCCATCACCTCTGGATCATCCCTACGTCTAAGCCAGTAGTAATTGTCGGTTCGAACATCACCATGCACCGTGTCTACAACTGGGTGTATTCGTGCCACAGGTGCTCTGATGACCGCGGCTTCTGCTGCATCATCACCGAAGAGTAATGCGCCCAACGACAATGCAAAAATGCAGACTAAATGTACTTTGCTCATACGTAATCCCTCAGAGAAAGCGAAAGTTGTCTGGCAAACTGCACATTCAATTGGTGTGACGTGTTCACACCAATTATCTTTCCACTGAAGGGTCTTCTCAATACATACAAATCACCAAGTAAGTCTAACAACTTGTGTCTCACCGGCTCATCAGGAAAACGTAAGGGGGTCGCTGAATACATTCTGCCTTCCGTTATTCCGATGCCGTAGGGCGGCAATCGCTGGAGACGAGGATCATTTTCATCCGTGAAAACAAATGTACGTGCCGGAGCGATCTCGCTTCTGTATGTTCCCACGTCCGTTTTGAGGATTATCCTCTGGGTACCGATATGAGGATGGATCAATGACATCTCGACGATCAAGTCATCGGTATCCATTGGCAAGTATGTAATATGACTATTGCCCTCCGCGACTTCGATACGCTCAGCCGACCGCACACGCGGCACATGGCCGTTTTCGAATCCATCCAGAGCATTCACGAACTTCTGGCTCGACCCGTCGAAAAAGGGTATTTCCTCACCGTACACATCGATACGAACATCATAGATACGCATTCCAAAAAGCGCTGAGAAGAGATGCTCGACCACATGCAAGTACGTTCGATCCCCGATTGTAACAGAATGGTTCCTGACAAAGATATTATCGATGCCGTAAGAAATATTGACCGGCGTGGCAGAATTATGATGAACATACAAACCGAACTGTTCGCCGGCCGTAACCTCTACAATACTCTTCCCTCCACCTAAACAGCGGCCTTCTAATTTAGCTTTGTTCATTCTTTTTTTCTCCGTACAAACGCGCGAGGGCCTTCAGCACCGCGCTGTGCTCGCGTGCGGGCGTACCTGAGTATTTCGCTCCCTTCCTCAGTGATTTAAATACCCCGCTCTTCGCGTATACAATTACGTCATCGGCGATCTCTACATGGTCGCTGATCCCGACCTGTCCACATAGAATAACGTTATTGCCGATCTTTGAAGAACCAGCAATACCCGATTGACCCATGATTATGCAATTTCTGCCAATCCTGACATTGTGCGCGATATGCACCTGATTATCTATTTTCGTACCTTCTCCAACCACCGTATTACCTATCGTTCCACGGTCGATGGTCGTTCCACTCCCAATTTCCACAAAATCACCAATAATGACACCGCCGATGTGTCTCATTCTTTCATATTTTTCTCTCTTAATGTAACCAAATCCCTCTTTGCCAATTACCGTATTCGATTCAACTACGACGAAATCTCCAATCTGTGTGTGCCTGTATATGGTCGCATTCGGGTGTATTCTGCAATTAGCACCGACTACTACGCCTTCGTCAATATAGCATTGTGCTCCGATATAGGTCCCTGAACCGATCCGCACATTCTTCCTGATGACTGTAAAGGGCTCAATTGTACAGGATTCTGATATCTCTGCTCCGGCTTCGACAACCGAACGTGTCGATATCCCGAATTCTGTCTCTGCCTTAGCCAACGCTTTCAACAAAACGAACATGGCTTCTTTTACGTCTTTCACAACAATACCGCTTTTCCCCAGGATCTCTTCCCTGCTGACCACTGTTCCTGCATTTGTTTTATAGAGAGGGTCAAACAGGAATGTCATATCTGATTCCAAAGCTTCCTCTGGCGGCAATACGTTTCGCACCACGAATTCACTGTTGCCATAAACCCTACCGCCAATAATACTACCAATATCCGATAATCTCACGACCAATCGTATACGGATTACCTACGACTGTCAAGCGGCACCTGAAGACGATATCTGACGATCACCTCCCCTTTACCAACACCTGAGAAATAGAGAGGATTGATACAACAGAAGTAGAGAAGACAGGAGGATAAGAAGTTCAATACAACAGAGAGCGATATTAACGAAATCAACGCAATTAACGGCCATAACGTCTTTTGTCCGGCATCTTGACACTTATCAGATTATCCGTAAGATAGATATGTGATTGAAGCGTACAAATTTGGAGAAATTAGAGTGCGCGGTAAGATTTATCAGAGCGACCTAATAATCTACCCCGATCATGTTGACTCAACCTGGTGGAGAAAACAAGGACACGCGCTGGACATTGACGATATCAGAGAGGTCATCGAAGCAAAACCCGAGGTCATTATCTTCGGAACAGGGCAACCTGGCCTTATGCAGGTGTCCGACAAGACAATCGCCAAAATAAATGAAATGAACATCGAAACGATAATCGTGCCCACCGAGAATGCATGCCAGGAGTACAATAGAATCTCAGCGCAGAAGAAAGTCATTGCCTGCCTGCATCTCACATGTTGAAGAAATATTTTGTCACAATTATCATCATAGGAGTACTTTTTATGGCACAGAATTGTGAAGGTATAGAATACCGCACATCACCGCATGCCGGAACCTGGTATCCTGGCAATGAAGGGCAGTTGAGGGAAATCATAGATGGGTTCCTGAAAAACGCCAGGGCTAAGGTGCACGGTGAAATATTCGGATTGGTTGCACCCCATGCAGGATATGTATATTCCGGACCCGTAGCGGCATTCGCTTACAAAACTGTGGAAGGAATGGAATTCGATGATGTCATCGTCATCGGTCCCAGCCATCGCCACGGCTTTTACGGTGCCTCGGTAGACACCTTGGGAGGACGACAAACACCGCTGGGAAAAATCGAATATGACGTGGAACTGGCAAAGAAGATCATCGCAGCAGACAAGAACATCGGTTATGAACCAGCCGCCCATGCTGCTGAGCACTCGGTAGAAATACAAATGCCCTTCATACAATACACCATCAAGAGTTTTAAGGCGGTCGAAATCATCATGGGCACACAGGATTACAAAACTTGTGAAATCTTGAGCCAGGCGATCGTGAATTCAACAAAGGGAAGAAGCGTCTTAATAGTTGCGAGTTCTGACCTCTCTCACTACCACTCTCAGAAAGACGCGGAAAATCTGGACAACATGGTTGTCGAAGCGATGGCCAAGTTCGATCCCGAACTACTGCACAATAGACTCAAGACTGACAGCTGCGAGGCTTGTGGGGGTGGTCCCATGATCACGGCAATGCTCATCTCCAGGCAATTGGGTGCCGACAAATCAAAACCGCTCTATTACGCCACAAGTGGCGACATCACAGGTGACCGCACACAGGTAGTGGGTTACATGGCAGCGGCATTCTACAAGGAACAGGAAATGAAAGTCGGGGTTGACCTGGGTTTCAGCAAAAAGGAAAAAGAGAAACTAAAAACAATTGCGCGCGAAACGATTGAAGCAGCAGTTCACGGCAAAAAACTTCCGCAACCGACCGGTATTACCAAAAAACTCAAAGAACCTTATGGAATATTCGTCACCATAAACAAACAGGGCAATCTGCGCGGCTGTATAGGTCGTATCATCGGTGATCAGCCACTCTATTTGACATGCCAGCAGATGGCACGCGCTGCCGCACTCGAAGATCCCCGGTTTCCCCCGGTAGCCGAGAAGGAGTTGAGCAGCCTGCAAATAGAAATATCCATACTGACACCAATGAAGAGAATATCGAACAAAGACGAAATCGTCGTTGGTCGTGACGGGCTTTATATCAGGAAAGGTATGTATAGTGGTTTGCTATTACCACAAGTTGCCGCAGAATATGGATGGACGGTCGATGAGTTCCTTACTCAAACGTGCTACAAAGCGGGACTTTCCACAGACGTACTCAATTCAAAGGATACTGAAATATACCGGTTTTCGGCAGAAGTCTTTTGACACCGAACATACTGAAAAGATGTACTGAAACTGAAGGAACCGTTGTATTTTCGATACTGAGTTAGGGAATATATGAAAAAAGAAAAAATCTATATCGAACCCTTCGCCGACATGGGCTATGCAAAGATCGATCTGCATCGTGCAAAGAGAAAGGGTTTTCCCGAAGTGGTCTTCTGTCAGGGTAAAACAAAAAAACAGATACTGGCAATAGCCGCTAAGATATGCAAGGCAAATGACGTGGTCATGCTCACGAGAGTCAACACCGAGGTCGGCAGAGCACTAAGAAAAAAGTTCCCCAAGGGTAGATACAGCGCAGAGGCGCGGATTTTCTATACGGGGAGGTTGCGTAAGAAGACCGGCCTGATATCGATCCTGACCGGCGGCACCGCAGACATCCCGGTTGCCGAGGAAGCGGCTATAACCGCCGAGGTCATGGGCAGTAAGGTTCAACGGATCTATGATGTCGGCGTGGCTGGTGTGCACCGGCTGCTGGCATTCCGTGAAATCATCGAAAAATCCAGAGTTCTCATCGTTGTCGCGGGAATGGATGGCGTCCTGCCGTCGGTGGCTGGCGGATTATTCTCAAAACCAATCATAGCAGTGCCGACCAGTGTCGGATACGGCCTGAATCTTCAGGGCATAACGCCCTTGCTCACAATGCTCAATTCGTGCGCACCAGGTATTGCAGTAGTGAACGTCGATAACGGATTTGGTGCAGGCTATATCGCCTCAACGATTAATCAGTTATGAAGGTACTGTACTTCGATCCAATTACCGGTCTGAGCGGTGACATGATGCTGGCTGCTTTAATAGACCTGGGTGTCAGTAGAGATAATCTGAAAAAGGCCCTGAACTTCATCCCTGGAGCAGAAATGAAAGTTGGCCGCGTCAACCGGCAGGGCGTGAGCGCGCGGACGGTGAGATTTGTCACCAGAAGCAAAATACGAGAAAAGCAATTCATCCCCCTCATCAGAAAAAGCAAATTGCCAGCGCGTATTAAATCGCAAGCAATTGAAATCGTCGATAAGATCTTCGCGGTGGAGAAAAAAGTGCATCATACTAAGCATCTGCACCTACACGAAATGGCCGATGCCGATACACTACTCGACATCGTCGGCGTGCTTGCGGCAATCGAATCCCTCAACGTAGAGAAGATATTCTCAAAACCCATAACGGCCGGCTCCGGATTCATAAAAACTATCGAAGGCAACATGCCCGCCTTTAATTTCGCAACTGCCGAGCTGCTGAAGAATTTTCCGGTCCGTTTCCTGCCCATTGCCGCCGAACTCACAACGCCAACCGGAGCCGCCATTATCAGCAGCATTGCCACTGGAAGCGATGATCTGTCCATTTCGAAACTCCTGCGCGTAGGTCTCGGCGCGGGTTCTATGGATATCGAGGGCTACCCAAACCTGCTGCGTGTCTTTCTCGCTGAATCACACCAACATTTAACAGATGAATGTACCGTCATTCAGACCAACATCGACGACATGAATCCCCAGGACTACGAGATGTTGTTCGATAAACTCTATGCAAACGGAGCATTGGATGTTTCTCTCAGCCCGACTATAATGAAACGCTCGAGACCTGGCATACTTCTAACCGTACTATGCCAGGCGAACATTAACAATATTGTTGACACCCTCTTTGCATACACAACCTCAATAGGTTTTCGAGTGAGCAACACAAGGAGAATCAAGTTTCGTCGTCAGATTGTCAAAGTCAAATCGCCGTATGGAACAGTCGGCGTTAAAATGATTGAGTATGGAGGCAAGAAACGATATTCTCTTGAATACCGTGACCTCTTGCGAATTGCCGAAAAACGAAAGCAGTCAACCAATGAAGTCAGAAACGAATTAATGCGGCTCTTGAACGACAAACTCATAAAACATGAACGGTGAGATTATGCTCGGTACATCAAATCGGACCCGCGCAATGCCCGCAGCATACGCCCATTCCAAACATGCCAAGGACTAAGATTAAAGAAACGAAAGCAAAACGCACAAAGAAACCCGGAAAGATAGACCAATCCGATGGGGTAAACTCATTCGCCGAAAAATTGTCTAAATATCGGCAACTGAATGATAGCGAGCTTGTTCAGCTGGTAAAGAGTGGCGAGGCAGAGCCGTTTGATGAGCTCGTTAGACGACATAGCATCAAGATACATGATCTTTGTTATAAGATATTACGTAATTACGACGATGCTCGGGATATGGCACAAGAGACGTTTATTAAGGCCTATCGAAAGATAAAGAAATTTGACGGCCGCTCCAAATTCTCGACGTGGCTTTATCGGATCGCCGTCAATAACTGCTTGAACTATCTGAAGAAACAACGGCCGACCGAGGAGATATACGAAGAAATGATGAGCGGCGGGAAAGACGATCCGGTGGAACGGTATCGAAGCAAGAAGCTGAGAGAAATGATCTACAGTGCAGTGGAAAAATTACCGACGGTGCAGAGAGCCGTGTTTACACTTCGGACTCTTGAGGATATGTCCTACCAGGAAGTAAGTGAAATATTGAAGAAACCGATCAGTACAGTTAAAGTCAACCATCATCTCGCCGTCAAGAATCTGAGGAATTACATGAAGGCAGTGTTATGAAGTGTTTAGACGTGCAGGAGAACATCATATATCTACTCTGCGGAGAGATATCTCCAGAGGACCGCATGGCTGTCCTCGAGCATATACGGAACTGTCCTATGTGCCGACAGGAATATCAGATGCTGGATGAATGCCTTCAACTTTGCACACCAGCCGAAACCGAAACTTGCGAGTGTCAGTTCCAGAAAACCTACTGGGAAGAATTTGTTTTTTCGATACATGAAAAGATCTCCCACGAGAAGTTTGAGAAAAGGTTTCCTTTCCGTATTGTTATTCCCGTAGTTGCCTCAGCAGTTGTAGCATTCGGCATCGGTTACTTCCTATTCATAAGACCCGAGCCCGAAATAACCGCGCAGGAGCAAATTCCTCAATATCAGGGCGGTCAATATGAAGAGGTCTATGAATTGACCCCTGAACAGCAAGAGGAATTCATAAAGATTATCAATCAACGCTACGGCCAATAGGCCGTAGCTTGACAGCATTGCACAATCAGCTATAATCATACGTGGATGTAACATTTGTTGGTGCGGCGCGAACCGTAACCGGATCACTCCATCTTTTTGAATACAAGAAACAAAAATTCCTGCTCGAATGTGGTGTGTTTCAGGGACATCGCGAAGAAGCAGAACGTATCAATAGCACCTTCCCTTTCAAACCAAAGGATATCAAGGCAGTAATACTCTCGCACGCACATATCGATCATTCAGGTAATTTACCCAATCTTGCTCGACGCGGTTTCACCGGACCTGTGTTCTGTACGAGCGCCACCAAAGATATCGCATCGCTACTTCTGCTAGATTCTGCGAAAATACAAGAGTACGATTTCAAATACCTGAACAAGAAACGCGCGGAGAAGGGACTGTTGCCGAAGGAACCGCTTTACACGATAGCCGACGCCGAGAATACAATAAAGCAATTCCGGGAAGTCGATTACGAGAGCTCGTTCGAACCTGTTCCCGGAGTACAGGTTACTCTGTACGACGCCGGACATATTCTTGGGTCTTCGGTGGTCCTGATCGAATCCGAAGGCAAGCGAACTCTCTTTAGCGGTGACCTCGGGCGCAAAGACATGCCGATAATAAAAGATCCGGTAAACGTTGACGCGGTTGACTACATGATACTGGAATCCACGTACGGCGGACGGAAACATGAATCGTTCGACACGATGAAGGAGGAATTGAAGGGCATCATTGAAAAGGGAAAGAAAAAAAGAAGCAAGATTGTTATCCCCGCATTTGCCGTGGAGCGTACGCAGTTATTGGTGACCATCCTGAGAAACTTGTATGATGAAGGATGCCTGAAGGATGTTCCGGTGTATGTCGACAGCCCGCTCGCTTCGAACGTAACCGAGGTCTTCCGCCGACATCCGGAGTGTTTCGATGCCGAAACCACCAGGATCTTTGAGGAAGAAGATCCATTCAACTTTCCGAATCTTCACTACGTCGCGGATGCGGAAGAGTCAAAATCGCTCAATGATAAAACCGGACCTATGATCATCATGTCCGCATCCGGCATGTGCGAAGGCGGACGTGTGACACATCACCTGATCCACACCATCGGTAACGAAGAAAATATGATAGTGATGACGGGATACCAAGCCCGCGGCACCTTGGGCAGAAAGATCCTCGAGCGTGCACCAAGGGTGACGATTTTCCATGATGAGTTTGATGTCCGCGCGAAGACCTATTTCATGGGCGGTCTCTCGGCGCATGCCGATGGCGAGGATCTATTAGAGTACGTAAAGGTCGCAGTAGACAGCCGGCTGAGAAAAGTATTCCTCGTACATGGTGAGATCGAAGAATCCCAGGCCTTACAGCAAAAGATCACCGCACTGGGACCACAGGCAGATATACCACAAAGTCTGACCACAGTAAGCATCTAAGCTTTCCACCACCCATACCTGAACTCAGCAAAACTTGACGCTTATCTATAACAGGTTATAATAAGCAGTGCGTATAGGACTCATAGGCTGTGGTCGGGTGGGCATAGCAGTCGTTGGCTTGCTCCAGCGCGACAATAAGATCGCGGGCGTGTATGACAAGTACAAAAAAAACGAGCGCAGGGCAACTCGAATTCTTCACATAACGCACAACCCTCCATACAAGGAATTGATAAGCCAGAGCGACGTGCTGTTGATCGCAACACCTGACGACGTGATCCTGGATGCATTCGGGAAGATGCGGAAGTATATAAAGGGCAGAAAATATATTTTTCATTTCAGCGGCATCCTACCAGCAGAAATAATCCCCAAAGAAATTAATATTCACTGCGCATCGGTCCACCCCTTTACAACCTTCCCCGAAATCCAGGTGCCTTCTCGAAGACGACATTTCCAGCTGTCCATTGAAGGTAACCCGCAGGCCGTAAGGATCGCACGCAAGATCTTCAATAAAAGAAATTTTACGCTCAGAAGAATCACCAAAAAGGAAAAAACCTTATATCACCTAACAGGCGTTTTCTCCTCAAATCTGCTCGTCGGGCTCATCGCAGCGATCAATGAACTCGCCAGCAAAATTGACTGGCACCAGGAAGAATCCAGGGAATTGATCTTCCCGATAATCTATGAAACCCTGGACAACATAAAGAAATTCGGCATACGGAGAGCCTTGAGTGGTCCACTCCGCCGCGGCGACGTCGAAGTGGTGAAGAAACACTTAAACGCTCTGAAAAGGGACAAGAACTTGTATGCCATATACAAGGCACTCTCGCAGGCCCTCGTCGAGAACGTCATCGATGGCAAAAAGAGGCGAGAGCTGAAGAGACTACTGCGTTAAGACGGTTTGCTATTTAAAAAGTTTCGAAATTCGAATTGCGAAATGCGAAATTTGAACGGACATTATTATCGTTTCTCAAGTTCTCATCTTTCCAACCTCCCATCTCCCCGACCTCTGCTGTGTCCAGCATCCCAATCCTAACCGAACAATCGTCAGTCTTGTTGACTTTTTCGGCATTCGCCATAGAATTGGGTATGTTGAAAATGTTAGCATTGATCCTTGCTCTAATGGTATTATTGACAGCGGTATGTGCGCACAAAGCGGCGCCGCTAGCCAAAGACCGCCTCAACCCCAGACTGACCAAAGTTTCAGTGATCAACAACCGGCAAATTCAACTTACCTTTACCGAAGAGATTGACACATTAACTCTTTTCCCGGATAGCGTGTTTATCAGATCGGAAGATGAGACCTTAACCGCACTACTAATGTATCCGTCCCTCTCTGCTTCTGAAATCATCATCGCTACCGAACCGATGAAAGCCGTTAGTTATGAAATCAACGGGCTGGTGCTGGACAAGGCAGAAAACAGGGGTCCTTTCAGCAGCACTTTCCAGGGTTCGGTGAAACCCGATACGATCGCGCCCTGGGTAACAGCATATTCAGAGGGTGAAGACAAACACGAATTCTTTCTGCAATTCTCCGAAGCAATGGATACCATGAGCGCTTCATTCGTAATCGTTCCCAGAAGAGACTTCATTGCCGAATGGGCCAGCCACCGACATGCAAGGTTCATCCCCGCGACTGGAAACGAAACCCTGAGTTATGATACCACTTATTATATTTTTCTAAAAAGCGCCCGGGATATCAGCGGCAACAAATCAATTCCGTTCATCACGTCAGTCACGCCGGACACGGTCTACAATCGGGTAAGCCTGGCCGGCAGAGCACTGACAGACGATGTGCCAGTCAAGACCGGACTGGCAATTTTGGTCAGAGACCACCCTATAGGCATTTCTTTCGTAACCGATGGCAATTTCTCCTTCAGCGTGAGAGATTCCATGCCCTACACAATACAAGTCATCGCAGGCAAGCACTCGGGTTCCGGTATTGCTATTGCAGGGAACGATAATATGATAAGTCTGAAAGAGGAAGTGTTAGAAATTGATTCTCTTATCGATTAGCCTGCTGGCGATCATTCTAGCTTTTATTGTCTACAGAAAACAGCCGTTTCAATTCATCCTGCGTGTCGCCGTAATAGCACTCATCTACTCACTTCTGAGCAACTACGTATTGTCCATTAATACCGGCGTATCGCAACAGGTTCCTGTTGTCCTCATCGACCACTCTAAGAGTATGGAAAAACAGCTTCCACGAGTCATCGACGTCATTTCCAGGTTCGAATTCCCTCACCAACCCTTCTTCTTCCAAGAAAGCGTTCTGACCGACAAAAGACCAGAAAACCTTGGTTCCTATACAAATATCGCTAAAGCAATGAGGAAATGCAGCAAGTCAAGACCATCGGTTTTGATGTTGATAACAGATGGCAATCACAATTCCGGTGAATCGCCGTTACTCGCGGCCGACGACATTCAAGTACCGGTTTATGCATACGGTGTCGGCACTGAAGGTATTCGCGACATTGCCATCATGGATGTTACTACACCAGCGTATGCTTATGAAGGTGACTCGATACTAATTGAGGCTACAATAGAATCAAGCGGGTTCCCAACCGGGGAAGGTCAGGTCACCCTCGCCACGGCTTCTGGCAAAAGGGTAGCAGCACAGACATTTTTCTTGAGCGAAAGCCCGGCGCGACGCACAGTGAAATTCAGGTACGCCGCAGGCGTGGCGGGTGAACTACGTCTTAATATAGAAGTTTCACCAGCACCTGGGGAGATTTCCTACGAAAATAATACTCACTCAAGTACCATCAAGGTACTCAAAGGTAAAATAAAGGTACTATACTACACCGACCATGTATCATTCAATACAAAATTTCTTCGGAAGCAATTGAAAGAGGATGATAATCTATCACTATCTTCCTTTGCCAATGCGGGAAATGGAAAGTATCTCGACATCGATAACGTAACCGAGATCAACGAACTGCCGGACCCCA
The DNA here is from genome assembly GCA_020353055.1 of Caldifarciminota bacterium. Classification (GTDB taxonomy): domain Bacteria; phylum Hydrothermota; class Tepidihabitantia; order SM23-42; family SM23-42; genus SM23-42. The sequence continues at coordinate 84,826 of CP070686.1, forward strand.
GAGATTATGATGTCATAATTCTTGATAATACAAACGTCAACAAACTGCCCTGGTCAGAGATACCGCGATACGTAAACGACGGCAAGGGAGTGATTCTGATCGGCACGCTTGACCGAACCGATGCGGCATGGCAGAGTATAATACCGATCAATACGACCGGTGGCGTAATCGTCGGATCTCATAGCATTCAGGTTAAGCAACCATTCTCAGTACTCACAGAGGAAAATTATCCTCCCTTGAGCGCGATTTGCCGCACGGTCGGTTCAAAACAGGATGCGGTGATCATAGCAGATGCGAGTAATCTCCCTCTTATCGGCTACCGCCGAGAAGGCCGCGGTATCGTATTTCAGATCTGCATCGTCGACCTCGCAGCATGGAATTTCATGCAGAGTGGGTTCAAGAGCAAAGACTTAATCGGCCGCTTCGCGAGTGACATCGTCAGATTTCTATCCCATTTTGGCGCGCATGACCGGCTCGTGCTCGCCACGCAGAAGAGAGACTATGCTGTCGGTGAAACAGTTGATCTAACGTTGCAGAGTTACGACCGGGATCTGCGCCGTGCCGGTGGCGGGGATTTCTTCCTTGTCGCCGATGGCGTTAACATTCCGTTCTATGAAACAACGTACGGCTATTACGCAACAAGCATTATTTTCGAGGAACCTGGAAAACAACAGATTGTTGCGCAGGGGAAAATGGACGAAGAGAAACTGACCAGCAACAAAGTTGCACTCAATATAACATCCCGGATATTAGAGACCGAGTACCGACTCAACCGGAATCTTCTCGAAGGCATCGCAGCCAGAACGGACGGTAAATTCTTTCTGCTCGACGAACTCGAGACGGTGACGCTTCCGGAGGATAGAAATCATAAAACAAGCAGAGTTATACGATTCAATTCACCCCCGACCTATTTCTTCGTGCTAATCATTTTAGTTGCCGATTGGGTGTTACGTCGTCGTCGAGGTGTCACATGAACCCCCAGGACCTTGTTACCAGAGGCTTAACACCCGAGATGGCTGTGCTTCTGACCTCGATGCTTCCTATCATCGAACTAAGAGGCGCCTTACCCCTGGCTATCAACGTATTTCATATCAGCTGGCCAAAAGCTTTTCTCATCGCCTACATAGGTAACATGATCCCGGCGCCGTTCATTCTCTGGCTTCTTCGTCCGATGGTAAATCTTCTCTCAAAGATAGAAATCTTCAAGCGATTCTTTAACTGGCTCTTTGAGCGCACGAGAAAGAAAAGCAACAAGATGATAGAAAAATATGAGGAGATCGGATTGATGGCGTTCGTAGCGATTCCGCTGCCCGGAACCGGCGCCTGGACCGGTGCCCTCATTGCATTCTTGTTCGGTCTCGACTTCAAGAAATCTCTGCTCGTAATCGCCATCGGCGTCTTCATTGCAGGAGTCATAGTAAGCAGCCTATGCTTGCTGGGTTGGATCGGCGCAGTCGTCGCCGGAGCGGGATTCATCCTGCTTGCCGCCTTTGGATTCTGGAAATTGTAGATATTACAAGGAAACAGGCGTGCTACGCACCGCCCAATTTCTGGAGTTGTATTCCACTTTTACATAACGGACATTCATCCGGGCTGAAATTCTCAACCGCCCTTTTGTAGACCGCAAATGGGGTAAAGGGCAGTTTTTCGACAGAACGGTCAATAAGCACGGCAACACCCGCAACTTCGCCACCTTTTTGGTGGATTGCATCGAGCGTCTCGACTATTGACTTGCCGGTAGTCATAACATCATCGACCAGGAGCACGCGCTTATCGCCTATATCAAAACCCCGACCCACAACCCGTTTGCCGTCCCTCTCTTCAGCAAAACCAGAGTGCACGCCCAATTGTCTCGCCACTTCGAATGCGATAATAATCCCCCCGGTTGTCGGTCCAATTACCCACTCGATATCTTTCCCCCTGTATTTCTCAACAATAATACTACACAAACTGGACGTAGCATCAGGGTTCTCCAATATTCTAAACTTCTGAAAATAATACTTACTGTGCAATCCTGAGTTCAGGAGGAAATGACCTTCCTGCAATACCATTAGTTCCCTAAGCAATTTCTCGATATCCATTTTCCATCTCCTTTAGTATTGCCTCGACAGCTGCGATCGGGTCTGCTGCCTTGACTATTGGCCGCCCGACCACTATGTAATTCGCACCTGCCTTTATCGCCTGCCCGGGCGTCATGACTCTCGCCTGGTCATCATCCATAACGCCACTGTCTGCAGGTCTGATACCCGGTGTCACGATGAGAAAATCATCGCCACAGCATTGCCGTATGGGTATTATTTCCTTGGGGGATGCTACGACACCATCGAGCCCGGCACTCCGTGCTAACTGCGCAAGGAATATTACCTGTTCAGCAAGTGTCCTCTCGACATTACCGAAAAGATCGTTAAAATAAGCCTCGTCGATGCTGGTGAGTACAGTGATACCCAGCAATTTCGGTTTTTCTCCCCCTTCTTTACTGGCGCCGCTGAGCACCGCCTTCACCGCTTCTTCCAACATCGAGAATCCACCGCTTGTATGGATCGTTATGAGGTCGACATCCATTCTGATCGCCCCATCACAAGCGCGGGCTACGGTGTTCGGTATGTCGTGATACTTCAGATCAAGCATGATTTTCTTATCATGCTTCTTCAGGTATGCAATAATTTCAGGACCAAAGAAGGTAAACGGTACAGCGCCGATCTTGTAATAAATCACACGTTCACCCAAGTTATCGACGAGTGCTTTGATCTGTGAACTGTCGGTCATGTCAAGTGACACAATCAGCCTTCCCTTCATCAAGCCTCCTTATGCCAGATGGTCACAGGTCGATTGACCAGGATGCTGGATTGTAGCATCCCATCCTCAACCCGTGAACTCTTCTAGTTCTTGAATTATTCGCAATGGCGCGTAGGGATCGCGCAGTGTTGCCGAACCTATCTCAACGGCGGAAGCGCCGGCGAGCAGAAATTCATAAGCGTCGCTTCCTGAAATGATCCCACCAACACCAATGATCGGAACTCCCAAATCCCGCAAATGATGTACGCAGTACAGGGCAAACGGTTTGATCGCCGGGCCGGAAAGCCCACCCGTAATCATCACTTTCTTCTTCTTTATGTCGAATGCCATAGCGTGCAGCGTGTTGACAAGTGAAATCCCATCGGCTCCTGCTTCGACACAAGCCCGTCCGACAAGCAGCGGGTCACAGAAATTTGCCGTCAACTTCACTATTACCGGAAGCGTGGTTGTCTTGCGCACCTCGGTGACGACTCGAGAACAAATCTCCGGGTCACGGCCAAATGCAACTCCTCCCCCTTCGACATTGGGGCAGGAAACATTGAGCTCGAAACCATCAACCTGATCGCCGACTTCCCCGACGATCTCGACAAAATCACCGACGCTAAAACCTGCAACGTTCACGAAAATCCTGGTCTTGAGCTTTCGCATCTCAGGAAGGATATCTTTACAGAAAACCTTCACTCCAGGATTCTCGAGTCCTACGGAATTGATCAGACCACACGCCGTCTCAAAGACCCGTGGTGGAGGATTTCCAGCCCTCCCACTAGCCGTAATACCTTTTGTGACAATCGCACCAACTTTGTTCGTGACGTTCTTGTACAGTAAACCGTACTCAAAAGTCCCCGACGCGAGGAAAATGGCATTTCTTAAATCAAGGCCGAAAATGCTACACTTCAAATTTGATTTCTCCCAATTCGAGAACAGGCCCATCAGTGCATATCCTGTGATATTCGTTTTTGTACATTATCGCACAACCCAGGCACAAACCGCAACCACAACCCATGAAATCCTCGCAGAACGCATAGACCGGCATCGGAAGATTCAATTCTTGCAGCGCGACAAACATTTCCCTGGGGCCGCATGTATAGGCTATTTTATAACCGGAAAGGTCCATCTTCTTCATTCTTGATACTACTGTTTCTCCATTCTTGTAACCCCTCTCAGCGACGAATATTGACCGGTCAGACATCTTCGCGAGTTCATGTCTTAAAATAAATTCGCTTCTCGCTCGCACTCCGTAGAGCAAGTCAAAGCATATTTTATTCCTGAACAAATACTCGGCGAGAAAATGGAGGGGTGCAATGCCGATGCCACCCGCAATGATCAGACTCTTCTTCCCGGGAGGTTTGAATCTATGGCCGAATGGACCGAACAGGGTCACTTCTTCACCCGGTTTCTTCAAACTGAGTATCCTTGTACCGCGGCCAACGGATTTTATGATTAGCAGTAATCTCCCGCTCTTATATGAAGCAATGCTTATCGGCCTGTTCAGAAAGGGATCTATATTGTCACTCACCTGAACCTGGAAGAACTGACCAGGCCATGGGCGAATTCCCGGTAACCTGAATTCGAGTCCGAAAATTTTTTTGTTGAACCATCGCTGCCTGAGGATCTTGAGCCTGTATGACCTCATAGTCTACGGTTCTTGACCATTCACTGAGGAATCCGATTCTATTGTCTGGAGAATCTGCTGTGCACTCATCGCGTATTCGGTACGTGGGTAAGAATCGATGAGTGAGCGCGCGAGGGTGGCTGCGAGCGTGTCATCACCGTGGATGTATGATGCAATCCAGAGATGTGCATACAGCGCCTTTGGCGCCCACTTACTCTTCGGGTAATTCCTATAGACATTCTGATATCCCTCTAAAGCCTTTGGCAGATCATTGATGTCGGCGAAATATATTTCAGCCAGCAGGAATTGTGACCGTACTTCATCCTCAGTCTCCCCGGTCAGGGACTGGATCCGCTTGAGCACTTCGGATCTCTTCCTTGCTTTCAGCCCGTATTCACTGTTTGGTGATTTAACCAAGGCACTATCATAGTTAGCAACCGCGAGGTCAATGCTATCTTCGCTCTCGTAAATTTGCGCAATCTCATAGAAAGCCTCAGCAGCCACGTCAGGCATTCTGTTCTGGGAGAGTTCACTGCATATATCCTTGGCTTCAGCAACATTGCCGGTCTTCAAATATAAATCCGCCAGCAAGTCTCTGAATTCTGGGTCCGTCTCATCCACCAGAAATTTCCTACACAGATCAAACTCGCCGATCTCAAGGTAGATCTCCGCAATCCGCAACTTGAGATCCCGCCGTTCGCGTTCATCCCTGGTTATGGAAAGCAATTGGGAGGAAGTTTCAAGTGCATCCTCATACCGTTGTTCCTCGAACTGAGCCATACTAACGAACCGCAGAACGGTACGGCGCTCATCGTAACTGAGTGAACCATTCATTAAAGTGTCAGCAATTTCATAGAGATCTTTATAGTTTGCATCACCGTAATACACGTACAGCAATGCGATCAATGACTTTTTCCGGAATTTCCTCGCATTCATCGCTTCCCGCAGTGCAACGACCGCTGAACCATATCTCTCCAGCTTATAGTTCGCCAAGCCAATAAGATATTGCGATTCGTACTGATAACCCGATTCAGGGTAGTTCTGGATCAAAAAATCCAGCTTCTCCAGACTTCGCGCATAGTCGCCTTTGAAATAATACGAAGCCCCCATCATGAAGAGCGCATCGTCAATCCACCTCGTGTCCGGATATTTTACAATTATCGCCGTCGATTTCTCAATTGTCTTGTCAAAGTTTTCCGAGTCGGTTACAAGCGTATCATGTCTGACGGATTTCCTGCCCTCGCGAAAATAATTCTTTGCATTATACACCGTGTTGAAATACGCGCAAGACGATAGAATGATAATAACCACACACGTATAGAACAACTTAGATGCTAAAAGCGCAACGAAACTAGGTTTTTTCAGAATCTTCAATGAAAACCTCAGACCCAAGCCACGTATTTATATTTATATGCTCAACAAAGTATGGGTATATCGGATATTCATTTGGCAATGCCGATCTGCACATTTCTAAATCTCGCCGGAGTCGTACCATGTCCTACGTACATAATTTGACCTGGCTCACCCTTGCCGCAATTGGGTGTCCCGTGCATACGCCAGGAATTCTCATTGGCAACAGCATCGCAGTTATTCCAGAACTGAGGCGTAATTCCGGCGTAAGTAGGGTTCTTATAAACCTTCGTGAACTTACCGCGTTCGATCTTCTTCGCCATCTCACAACCAAATTGGAAGTTCAAACGCTTATCGTCTATTGACCATGATTTATTCGTCATCATAAAGACACCGTCATTCGTGTCATCGAGCATATCTTCGAACTTCCATTTACCCGGCTCAAGATTGATATTGGTCATACGGATCAACGGGATTCTATTCCAGCCATCCGCCCGCATCGCACCGCTCGACCTGCTTTCAACAATCCCAGCGGTTTCGCGAGACGTCAGATAGCCCACAAACATACCATTTTTTATGAGGTATACGCGCTGCCCCGGCACGCCCTCATCATCCCAGCCAAAAGTCCCGAGACCACCCGGCACGGTCGCGTCAGCAACTATGCTAACCACATTCGAGCCGTACTGGAACCTTGCATATTTATCAGTAGTCAAGAAACTCGTCCCGGCATAGGAGGCTTCTGTTCCGAGCACTCGGTCGAGCTCTGCAGGATGCCCGCATGATTCATGTACCTGCAAAACCATCTGGTCATCGTTGATAATAACCGTCGTCTCCATTTGTGGACACTGCTCAGCGCCCAGAAGTATCAATGCTTCATCGGCAACTCTCGGTGCATTCTTGATGAAATCCATAGATCTAATGAACTCAAAGCCTTTTTGTGCATAATCGCCGTAGGACCGGAATTGAATATCACCCTTATCCATTGCGTAGGCTTTTATACTACCGCCTGAGAATAGAAAATCTTGGGCAATGAATGAACCATCGGTTGATGCAAAAAAGACCCTGTTCTTTCGGAATCTGAGCGCTGCCTCACTAATCTTAATTCTCTTATCCTTGCGCATTGCCTTATCGCACGAAAGGAGCAGATCGATCTTGTCGCTGAGCGAAATCTTAAAAGGATCGATCTCTACCCGCGTGCTGTAAACACCCTGCTGAGACGGCAAGTCGGTCAATATAATGTCTTTTGATTTGACGGTCGCCGACGCAAGAGCGATTTTCAATGCATCTCTTACGATTTTACCAGCGACGTTTCTCTTGATCTCATTTGACGAAGCAAAACCCCAGGCTGAATTCTTCAGAACACGCACTCCGAAACCAACATCTGAATTATGTGTTATCGCTTCGATAATACCGTTCTTCAGGACGATCGATTCGCTTTCCCGCATAACGACTCGTACATCGCCGTAATCAACTTTTTTTGATCTCAAATCATCAGCAACGCGCCTGGCAAATTCATCCATTAGAACTCCTTTGCATTAATATATTCAATTTCCCACGGAAATCAAGACAGATATGAGAAAAATGAGCACCTTCATTTATCATATGCGGGAAATTCTAAGCTGAATGTGGTACCCTTACCTTTCTTAGACACGACTTCGACCCTTCCTCCGTGTTCCTCAATTACTTTTCTCACATACGCTAAACCAAGTCCCATACCCTCTGCCTTTCTGGTAAAGAAGGGATTGAAAATCATGTCTAATTCACGCTCTTCCACACCTACACCACTATCTGTGATCGAAAGAATCATTGATTCGTCTTTTCTGCCGGCCACGATCTCGATCTGTCCCTTACCCCTGATAGCCTCTTTTGCATTCTTAAGCAAATTTGTTACAGCAACGGTGAGGAGTTCGTGATCACCTTTTACCGGTAGGGGTTCGTGTGTCCTCTTTATGATCAAGCGGATCCTCTTCGGAATCGACACTCTCTCGAGTGCATCATCCAAAACTCTACTCAAATGCACGCGGGAAACATTCAGACTCAGTGGTTTTGAATATTCGAGGATGCGCGTGATCAATTCCTCCATGTTTCGACATTCCTTGGCTATCTCAGAACCTGGTTTTTTTCCCTTTTCCACGAGTCGCGCCAGACCAATAATCGCACCCAGTGAGTTCCGAAATTCATGAGCGATATATGCCGAGAATTCAACTAGCATCTGTTCCCGCATTCTAAGTTTACGGTACACCTCATTGAAAGTCGCCGAGACAAAATCTTCCTTCTTTATCTCGATACCGAATTCGCGAGCGAGATTGGTCACGTAGCGCATGGGTAAAAACAGATTACGGATCAGGAAGAACCCCAGAAAACTGGTAAAAATGAGTGAAATCGTTATGTAAAATATGTGCCAGCGGAACATATTACCGAGAATAATTGAGTAGGCAGGTACCAGTGATACATATATGTACACAGGAGGGTCCGCACTCGCGTATAAGAAATCGTTGTCCTTTTGAATTAGTTCCTGAGTCATCGGCATTTTCTCGAAACTGTCGAGGAAATCAAAATCACCAAGTGAAGACATAATATTGAAATGGGACCAGGAGTCGTAGATGCGTCTGCCAAGCGTATCAGTAACGACAAGATGGGCAATATTGAACGAACGTCCAAGATTCCTCAAAAGAAAACTCAGTTCGCGGCCATCATAATTGCTTTTCAAATAACCACGACATACACTCGTAATTGCCAGGATATTACTCCGCTCATAGTTCACGAACTCATTCCTGAATTGAAAACTGATATACAGATTAAAAACTGCTACGAAAAGGATGAGTACGATGAAGGTAGTCGCTACAGCACCAATATCACGTGGATACGAGCCGCCGAATTTCACAGATTATCTCCACCCGATGCGCACAGCTCATTTGCTTTGCACATAAGAAGACGCCTCACCTTATTATGGTTAAGCGGCCTGTTCGCCTCTCGACTTTGTCGCCTTGTATCTCGATGACGTACAAGTACATACCGCTCACCACATCTTCATTTCCCTCGTTCTTCAAATCCCAGAAAGCCCTTCGTCCATAACGGTCTATCTCATAAGGCTCGGTATCGAGCACTCTTACCCGTTCGGCAGCCAAGTTGTAAATGGTCACCTTGAATTCGGGAAATTGATTGGCCAATTCTACTGTGTCAGAAGGCAGATACGAAATAATCACCTTCTCACCCCACGATGGTTCTCGGTCAGCACGGTACGGGTTGGGCAGTGAGTAAATACTACCCAGTAAAACAGGCGTCACCCAGAACGAAGCCCTCATGATCGAATCGGGCGGGCCGATATCATACACCCAGACTCCGGTCGGATTGCCCGCGTAGTCCAGGCTCGCGGGCCGTGATGTATCACCGAAACCATACTCGCTGTTCTTCCACAAGTCGTTAGCACTTCCTAAATCATGCAGCAGGTAACTGAGGTCTCCATCAGCCTGCATGACGCCGACCAGGGGATGACTTTCATCGCTATTACTCCCTTTTGAATCATCGACATGCAAAATGAGAAGACCATCCCCGGGAAGGCTCTGGTCAAATCCCCGGCGGAATCGGTTTTCAACCAAAAAATACTCGCCCATGGTTCCCGGGTATTCCCAATTTGGACCGCCAGGGTCTTCAAGTAACCGGACCGCAAACGGATTGCATGAGGCGCAAGGAACATCTTGGTTCTCGAGTCTTGACACGCCGATCCTATCGACTGCCACGGGGTCGACAAATCCGAGTTGATACTTGGACCAGGCACAAAGATGGGTCGGCGATGAACCCGGAATCGCCCGGTCATTTACCCTGCCCCAAGAACCGGCACCCATAAGGCCAAAAAGACCAATGCCAAATGTGGAATAGTCGGTATCATAAAGATCAGTCAGTCCGAGAATATGTCCGAATTCATGGGCGAAGACGCCAACCGTAATACGGCCGGTATACAATTCAAATCTTTCCGGCTCCATAGAATAATAATCAACGTACACGCCATCATCCGTCAGGTATGCCGAAGGACAGCCAGTACCCGTGTTCGAAAGTTGCCATTGATGGGACCAGATATGCGCGGTATAACCGGGAAACCCCTCCTCTGCACCAGGCCCGGCATGGACCAGAAATACCACATCAACCGTATCATTACCATCTTCATCGAATTGTGAGAAATCAATCGACGGATCAGCAAGGCTGCAGGCTGCCCAGACGACCCCCTGGGCGTTCTGAGGAAAAGCTCCCGGATAAAAACCAAAAGAATCGCCTACATAATACGAGTATTCGCGGGGCACCCGGTACCAGTCGGTAACCTCGCTCGTCTGGCTTATCGTGAATCTACCGTAGGAAACCTCCCGGTAATAATCTCGGAGTGAAGTCGTATTATCAAAATAAATGAGCGAATCAAATGATAGGCTTGTGTACTGGTGCTGATTATCCGCGAAATCGACGAGCAAAACCAATGCTTTCTTTTCACCAACTGGCTTTGGGATTCGCATTACACCCGCATTCATCAGATGAGGATATTGGGGGGCAATACGTCTTACTTCAAGATACGGATTGGGAGGCATGAAAAAGACCAAAAGGCTGAGTATCAGCATGGTCTATTATACGTAACGAAATGTTAGTGTCAACGCCCTCATTTTCTGTATCGCATTCACGGTTCCGCATACATAACAAATGATCCGAGCCATTTTCCGAGCAGCCTGCCATTCCCGTAATTGGGTAATAATTTACTCAATTTGCGAAAATTAATGCCTATGTCTAACAATTCTTTCCGAAAAAGCATTAAATATCGCGCCATTCTGCCGCCAAAACAGGAATGGATTTTGCTATATTATCTAGTGGAGAATGGAGGTATTATGGGTAATAATTCATTTATGAATCGACGACCAAGCCGGAAGAAAAGACACGGCTTCACATTAGTTGAATTGATGGTCGTCATCACGATCATCGGTATCGTGGCATTGATTGCCATACCAAATTTCGCGAGCATGCAGCGGAGGGCACGAATACGCAGTGCGACCCAGCAAATCGCACAGCACTTCAAAATGATAAGAGAAAGAGCCCTGTCATCGAGTGGTACTTATCAATTCAGCTTTCCCGACCAACACCATTATCGTTTGCACCGACCTGATGGTTCGATGAAGGATTTCAGATTAGGCGGAAGCACCGGGGGCAAGGTACACTTCGGGGGTGTCGGTGTTGCTGGTCAACCACCAGAAGCGAGTATGGCCGCACCAGGAGCCGGCGGCATCGATTTTCCTGGCGGCATACTCATCATCGACGCGCGCGGAGGTGCGACAAGCGGAGTCGCTTATGTTACTGACGGAAGGGATAATTACGCAATCGGCATAAACCGCCTGGGCAAGATCGCCATCTACGAATATTCTGGCGGTGCTTGGAATCCTTAGAGGAGGCGAAAATGAACAAATTTAACAAAACGAAGTCCGGCGGCAAGTTAGTATCAGGCAGATACGGTTTCACGCTAGTCGAGGTGCTCGTTGCGATCGTCGTCCTTGCCATCGGCGTGCTGGCAGTGTCAAGGCTCACCGTCATGGGAGTTCGGACGAGCACGCTCATGAATCGGCGCATGTATGCGCGAGATGTCTTGAACCGCTACCATGAAGAGATCATGGGATTACCGACGCAGGACTCGATACTTCGCTATCTCAGTTCAGCTGACCTCAATGATACCATCAACCCCGATTACGAAAGAACCGAGATAGTAGGTGGTGGTCTTTTTCGCATCGTATGGAACATCGCGGACAGTGTCATCGGAACCATCCCGGATGCACGTTTTAAAACGGTACGGCTTCACGTGATGTGGCCTCATGCCAGACGACCGTTATCTTCCGATTTAATAAAACGCTACTAAGGAGGAATGATGCAATTTTCCATCCATAATTTGAAAACTTCGAATGCTTCCATCCTACGCCGGGCAGAGAGGTCTGGAATGACGCTCGTCGAGTTGATGATCTCCCTCGTTATTTTGATGATCATTCTGGGTGCCGTATATTCGATCCTCAATCTGCAGCAAACGAAATCGATTCAAGTCACGCGTACTACGGTGCTGCAGACCGATGCCCAGGTTGCGTTCACCCTGGTGAAATGGGATCTGCTCCTGGCTGGACTGGGCTACCCGTATGAAGAGCAAGATGCACTGCAGTTAGCAAATATAGGATCGGATCTTACGCTCAAGGGGGTCGGCCTGGGGTTCGAGATGAGCCGCACCCAGTGGAGCTACCTGCTCGACAACGTCGATGGTTCGACACTACCGGTGCGAAGATGGGAAGACACCCTCGCCAACTTCCGGGTCGGTGATACGATTATTGTCATAAACGAAGTACGTGAAGCATTGTACCAGAATCTGATCATCACCGGCATCGATACGTTCACGTATTATGACCCGATATGGAGCAATCCCACCCGTGGTCTCCGCCTAAATATTGGGCCCTCAATAACTGCGCGCGCTGGCCTCATGGTCTTCAGACGTAACTCCGACACCTATTATAATGGACTTACATACACCCTGGCAGGCGACACGCTGATGCGCGGCAATGAGGCACTCTTGACCAATGTCGAAGCGATCCAGTTCCGTTATGGCATCGATACTGACAATGACGGCATAGTCGAATCCTGGGGAGCAAACAACAATCCCCCATTCAACAATAACTATTCTGACAAATGGGCGGTAAGATTCACCATGGTAGTATCATCCGATCTCATCTCCGGATACACGTCACCCGATGATTCGATAACCATCGAAGATGATCCGCCGTACACGTACACACTAGATCTTTACCAGAAACGGAGGAAACGCGCAATTCTCAGCAGCGTCGTCTTTCCCCAGAATCTACAACCGCCGGAGGGATTATGAAAACCAAAGGAATCAAGAATCACGAATCAGGTATCGCCCTGTTAGCGGCGTTAGCAACGATGATTATTATCCTGATCGTCGGCTCCTTAGCCTTATACGTCGTGATCCGCGGTATGAGCGTAACGCGAGGCCAGGTGACCTACGAAACAACGTACGAGGCAGCCATTGCCGCGCTGGAAATCGGCAAGGCAAAGGCAGAAAGTCTCAATACATTCCTGGATGCGGCGCCATTCATGACTGATACTGTGCAATTGGGCGGATACAAAGCGACGGTGACGGCCGAACGAACCTCGGCGCAGGTTATTACGATGTCTGGGACGGCGATGAAATTTGCCCGCGCCCTCGCAGGCCCGGGTTCAACGCCAGCGTCAGGTAGTTACCGAACTTATTACATAAGTGCGACAATAGTCGGCCGAGGCGGTGAAAGAGTCGGGGTCGAGGCTCTGCAACGCTACACCGTGCAGGCCAATTAATATTAAGGAGGATAAGATGCACAAGATTACAGGTTATCACAAACCATCACTCATACTTATCGTAGGCATACTGCTGCTCTTCACAGCGCAGAGTAAGGCACAGGACACGACCGCAATCGATACGGCTTTCTGTTGTTTTCCGCCCTTCACCTGGAAGACACCCACCCCTAACATCATGATCATACTCGATAACTCCGGCTCGATGGCCGACCGCGCTTACACAACAACGACTATTGTGCAGGGCACCGCGGCCGATACGATAAGATACTATGGATATTTCAACCCGGACAGCAACTACCTCTGGGACGTGAACCGCTGGCGCGCTGACCCGGCAGGAATAATGCCCGGACATATCATGAACTGGGCAATAATGAGCCGCGGCGATGTTGCTAAGAAAGTGCTGATCGGCGGCCGGGGGCCATCGACCTTCGTTGCTATGTCTAACCCTAACCCGGTAAGACTGGAGAGTGAAGGACGGGGCAGTTGGACCGTTTACTACCGCTCGAACCTCGGCCAGGATGACAATTACAGCATGATCACCGTGACCCATGCTGTTGACCCCATGCTTAGTCGGGTTTCGGTCACCCGAGTCGGTAACGGCCCCTTGCCAACCGAACCTGTGCACGATGTGCAGGTCGATGTACCCAGAGCAACCTGGGGAGGCGTCCTAGCCCAACTCGCGGACAAAGACGGTGACGGATTCTGGGATGAGAACGCACCGCGATTCGGTCTGGCCGGATTCAACTACGGACCGGGTGGTTTCTGGGACGGCTATGATGAAGGCAGCGGAACTTTTGCAGATAACGGTGGCGGTTTGGTCGGCGGTAGCGGCTATATCGGCGGATTTTTGTACACCGATCTTTACCAAGACATAAGAAACGTCGAATTCAGAACCTGGACCCCGGTAGGCGAATGTTACTGGGAAATGCTGCGGTATTTCTCCCAGGCAGCGGCATTCTACAGCAACAATGATTACACGGTCGGACCGGTAACGGTCAGGGATCCATGGTATGAAAAATCAATTCCCGGTCCCAGCAACTGGAGCAAAATGACACCCTGCCGTAAGAGTTTCATTCTCCTTATTACTGATGGTCAGCCGAGAATGGACCTCCATGTGCCGGATAACAGTACATTCGACATGCCCGGTGCTACAAATTTGCGGTCCTATGCCACATATGCAGGATCTGGTATCCCTAACGGACCGAACCTGGCAGCATACCCGGATAACGGCTCCAATTATCTTATTCACCTGGCATACTACGGAAACATCAACGACCTGAGACCGGATAGTGTACCGGATGTTGCAGAATGGCGCAACAGAAATCTGCCTGATTTTCAGAACGTGACGCTGTTCGGCGTTGCTGCTTTTGAGAGCAACTTTACCTTAGAGCAAGCCTGCAAATTCGGCGGGTTCGTGGATAACAACAACAATAAAAGACCAGACCTGCAGATCGAGTGGGACAATAACTTTGACAACATACCTGACAACTATTTCGAAGCCGAGGATGGGTACAAATTCGAGGAAGTATTGATAAAAGCTGTCATGGAAATGATGTCCCGCGTTGCATCCGCCTCACCGGTTGCAGTCGTCACCACCGGCTCTAAGACCGGTGGCCAGGCCATCCAGTCCCAGTTCTACCAGGTCAAATTCTTCCCGGACGGTGAAATGGTAGACTGGCTCGGTACGACCCATTCTCTTTGGCTCGATCCGTTCGGTTTGTTGCGTGAAGACACGCACACCGATGCTACACTCAACCTGTTCGATGACTATGTCGTCAACATGATCTCGCATCAAACAGGCGTGACCATAGTGAGATACCGTGATCTCGACGGCAATGGCCAGAACCTCGACTCGGTGGGCATGGCCGACATCGACGACCTCGTACCGGTGTGGGATGCCGGCGAATGGCTATTGAACGTCCTACCAGAAGAAAGAAGAATCATAACCTTTGTCGACGTCAACAAAAATCACAGTGTGGAACCAGGCGAAATAGACAGTTTCACCACAGCCAATGCTACGACACTACGCCCGTACCTCGGTGTGTCAACCGATGCCCAGGCCGACACGGTAATACGATACGTCCGGGGACAGGACTTCCCAGACCTCAGATCACGAACCGTCGGAACAAATACATGGAAACTCGGTGACGTTATCAATTCTGGTCCAGGTTTGGTCGGCCGTCCGATCGAACGTTATGATTTCATTTACGGCGATGCTTCTTATGCTCAATACTATAACCAGTATCGGGGACGCCGGCAGGTCGTATACGTCGGCAGCAATGACGGCATGCTTCATTGTTTCAATGCCGGCATTGTAGAAGCAGGGGATGATGCGACTGCTCCAATGTCGCTCGATCCTGCAGGTTATGCTCTGGGTGAGGAACTATGGGCGTATATTCCGTACAACCTGCTGCCCCATCTGCGGTGGTTGAAGAGTCTGCGCTACCGCCACTGTCACACCTACTATGTCGACTTGCGTGCCTATGTCACCGATGCTCAGATATTCGACTCAAGTAATTCGAAATATCCAGGTGGGTGGGGGACATTGCTCATAGGTGGCATGCGGCTCGGTGGATTTCCGATAACTACACAGAACGATACCTGCAGCTCCGCGTATTTTGCCATCGATGTAACTGATCCGGTGAATCCAGAACCACTCTGGGAATTCACGGCTCCTGGTCTTGGCCTGACCGCATGCTACTCCACC
The DNA here is from genome assembly GCA_020353055.1 of Caldifarciminota bacterium. Taxonomy (GTDB): domain Bacteria; phylum Hydrothermota; class Tepidihabitantia; order SM23-42; family SM23-42; genus SM23-42. The sequence continues at coordinate 100,647 of CP070686.1, forward strand.
GCTGTCAAGGTAGATTCAACCTGGTATCTGGTCTTCGGCTCAGGACCCCAGAGCTGCTCTGGTGAATCTGCTCAGAACGCCAGAATATTCATTGTCGATCTGCTGACCGGAGCGCTCCTGCGTACGATCGTCGTACCTGATGCTGGTTCGTTCATCACCAACATCTTTGCCTGTGACTGGGGCATCGATTATACGGTCGACCGGTTGTATTTTGGCGATGCATTTTTCGTCGGACCGCCGACAAGAGCATGGCGCGGCAGGCTCTACCGCATCCTCACCAATGACAACCCTGATCCCAACACCTGGACCCTCAGCATGGTCATGGATGTACAGCGTCCGGTTACAGCCGAGGGCAGTGTTTCTACGGATGAATACAATCACCTCTGGGTTTACTTCGGTACGGGACGTCTGTTCAGTGAGTTCGACATCGCTGATACAACTACACAGCAGTTGTACGTCGGTTTCCGTGATGATACGGTGCACACCACCGACCCATTCCAGCTGTACAACGTGACAGATGTCAACATCGACACGCTCGGCAATGTGATTCTGGGCGGCGGTTCGGTTATCACATTCGATTCTTTGAAGACGCTCGTTAATGAAGAACTCGGATGGTACCGGTGGTTACCAGCTGGAGAAAGAACCCTCACCGCGACCTTGGTGATGGGCGGCGCTGTGCTTTTCACGACTTTCAGTCCCACCGAAGATATCTGTTCCTACGGTGGCACGGCAAAACTCTACGCCCTCTACTACCGGACCGGCACCGCGTACGAGGAACCGTTCCTTGGTGCGACCGGGAACATCAACAATATCTCGCTCGACCTCGGTTCAGGAATGCCTTCCGAACCTGCTCTCTACGTTACGGCCGATCAAACAAAGGTATTTATTCAGGTGGGCGGTGTGATAGTATCACCGGAAACAGGAATTCCCGGCCTTCCCAGGGGCGGCGTAATACTCTGGAAAGGAAGATAAGGAGGATATGATGAAAGGAATAATACTGCTCCTACTGGCATTTTCTCTATGCCTCTTTGCTGACGAAACGTTTTTGGGTATGGTCCACGGTATAGAAGGCGACTCGCTCGTACTGGTCGACGGTCTCAGGATCTACGTGCAGAACGCCAGTGCATCGTTGGTCCACAAAAATAGATCCATCGATCCACAGAATATCTCCTTTCCTTTTACGGCCTCGCTCGTTACGGACAGGAAGAGCCGGACAGGAACCAGAGCCTACGTCAGGATCGAGCAGCTATACGAAGTGAAAAAAGGCCAATTGATCGCGAAGGACTAGCGCGTGAACGATCCGGGTGTCAGGGCGTGAATACCACGCCCTGACACCCATCCACAAATATGAAGGAACCCGCATTGACATACCAGACTATCTATCTATACTCTAATAACGGAGGTGAAAATTGAAAACATCTATTATCGCATTTGTTGTAATTCTTGCTCTCCTTACCGCGGCGTGTGGCGGCAAGAAAGAAGAGGATGCCGCCTCAATCAATAACGCCCCGGTCCTGCAAAGCGTAACATTGCTTCCGCTGAATCCGAACGTGCATTCAGAGATAACCGCGCGAATCCTTGCATCGGATAAAGACGGTGATCCGATCACCTACGAGGTAAAATGGTTTGTAAACGGTGATGAAATCGGAGAAGGCATGTCATTCACCTATCCTGATATTAAGAAAGGAGATCAGATATTTGCCGAGGTTACGCCATACGACGGTAAGATATACGGCGATGTGATGAGATCCGGCGAAGTAATGATAGGTGGCGTGCCGCCCAGAATTGTTTCGGTCTCAGTCATACCTGAAATAGTCTACGTAACCACACAACAGATCACACTTGATGCGCTCTTCGAAGATGCGGATCAGGACGAGATAGATCTTATTGTGCACTGGCTGGTAAACGACGAAGTGCTTTCCAATACCACCAATGTACTCCAGCTCAGCCCCCTGGGACTGAAGAAGAACGATGTGATCACCGGCACAGCGTTTGCTGATGACGGCGATGACCGTTCTGAACCATTCCCTTTTGAAATCACCATTGCCAATTCACCACCTGCGTTCAAAATGAAAATCGACTCGGTGAAATGCGCCACTGACAGCGTTCATTACACACTGCCCATTTTTGACCCGGACGGAGACCCACTATCCTTCGAACTTCTGGATGCACCGTCCGGCATAATGGTCGATGCAGAAAAGGGCATCATCTACGGAAGTGCCGGTCAAACCAGTGTTTTCGAAGTCTTTGTACGTGCCGTCGACCCCGAGGGCGCGTATCTTGATGCCCAATTCACACTCGCGGCAAAATAGCGCGAACTTTTAGCGCAGAAAATTTCCAAAAAAATGCGGTCGGTTTCCTCCGACCGCATTAATCTTTTTATTCCCGAAATATGAATTTATTTCTTTGGATGATCCGGATCAGAAACGCATGCATCAACCGGACAGACTGCAGCGCACTGAGGCTCATCAAAATGACCCTCGCACTCAACGCATTTGTTGAAATCGATGACGTATATCGGGTCTCCTTCCGTAATTGCCTGAACTGGGCATTCGGGCTCGCATAACCCGCAAGCAGTACATTCATCATTGATCTTGTATGCCATATTGCCTCCTTATTTACTGCGGGGATTATAGCCATTTAGTATGGTCTTGTCAAGAGAATAGCCCGGGCCGCTGCTTTGGAATAAGAAATGACGGTCGCAGTAATAGCCAAAAACACATGACCAGGAGAGCACCGAACACGCCTGTGGCGCTCTCACGAAAGTTTGCTCAGACTTACAAGCGCTAACGGCATTCTTTCAAGGGGCGTGGACAAATTCGTTACCTTGGCGGTAAAACCCTTCTTTTTCATAATGGATTCGGCGCGACGAAGTTCATCATCAATGCTCTGTGATTTAAAGAAGAGAGCTTCGCCGCCCGCAACGAGCAACTTGTCGATGACCCGCGTCAAATCGGCAATTTTCCCTACTGCTCTCAGCAACAAAAGGTCGAACCCCGCGCCCGAAAAATCCTCTGCCCTTTCGTTCCTCACTTCTATTCTTTCCAGGCACAGCGCGTTTATCAGCGATCTTAAGAATTCTGCCTTTTTACGTTTGGATTCGAAAATCACCAGTTCGAATTTGGGCAGCACGATTTTCAATGGAATCGAAGGGAATCCCGCACCGGCGCCAACGTCGCATACCCGCCCATGATCTCGCACATATGGGAAAGCAGCCAGAGAGGGAAGAAAATGTCTTCTGCTTATGCGTTCATAATCCCCGTGTGACAGGAGATGCAGTCTACCGTGATAGGAGTAAAGCATGTTGAGATATTGTTCAAAGCGCTCGATCATGTGTGCATCAAATTCTATGTGGAGTTGTGTAAGACCACTTTTGAGTTCATCTATCTCGCGGTCGACATTCCTCGACTCACTACTCGTTTTCTTTGATGTCATCCCAAACAGTATCCATCTCTTCGAGACCTACATCAGCGATATCCTTGCCCTTACTCTTCAATTCCTGGAGAACCTTTCTGAACCGCCCGACAAATTTCTTGTTGGCATTTCTCAAGGCGTCTTCGGGATCGATATTCATATGGCGCGCCAGATTAACGCAAGCGAACAAGAGATCCCCTATTTCTTCATAGCGCGCCGGCTCTGCGCTTTTCTCGACCTCGACGATCTCTTCACGTACCTTCTCCAGAGGCCCATCATGTGTGGACCAGTCAAAACCAAGTCTCGCCGCCCTCTCCTGAATTACCTTTGCCGCCAAAAGCGCCGGAAGGATCTCTGGTACACCGGCAAAGATATCCTCCTTGCTTTTGTGCCAGAATTCCAATACGGCATCCTCATCCTTCAATTCTCTTTCCCCAAACACATGCGGATGCTTACCGCGATATTTCTTAATCGCCGCATCTAAGAGGCTATCGAAATCCACCCTGCCTTCCTCTTCCACGATCCGCGCAAGAAACATGGACAAGAATATGACGTCGCCGATCTCCTCAACGATCGCAGCGAGATCGTCTTCAGAGATCGCCTGGACGAGTTCATAGGATTCCTCGATCACTTTACTTTTCAAAGATTGCAGAGTCTGGGACTTATCCCAGGGGCACCTGTCTCGTAGGGTCTTTACAAGATCAAAAAGTTCATTCAACTTCATAACAATCTGATTTTGTCGAGAGCAATGCAGATCTATTCTTCTTCATCAACCTGCATCGTTTTACTGAGGTTTCTCTCCTGAAAATCCGTATAGAAATTTTCCTCGAAATTCAAGCAGCAAAGAAGCTTGCCGCATACACCTGATATTTTGCTCGGGGATACATAAAGTTTTTGTTCTCTCGCCATACGCAAGGAAATCGATTTCAACTCGTTCAAGAATGCAGAGCAACAAAGATTCCGTCCGCATGGGCCAATTCCGCCGAAGAGTTTTGAATAATCGCGGACGCCTATCTGCTTGATGACAACGCGCTTGTTTAATTTCTGGGAAATATGGCGGTGGAGTCTCCGGAATTCCAGTCTCTTCTCAGCCGTGAAATAGAACATCACCCGCTCTTCATCAAACTGGCAGTGGCAATATACTGGTTTCATCGCCACCCCAAATTCATCGACCGCCTTCTTGAACTCAATTAGGCAATAATCCTCATACTCCTGCAGTTCCTGCCTCTTCTGGAGGTCTTCTTGGGTCACCCTGCGTATGACTTCTCCGTATACACCTCCGGCTTCCTCTTTCTGAAGGGTGAGCACTTTACCGATATCGATCCCTTCCTTACTCTTCAATATAACATGCTCACCTACTGCACAGCCCGTATCGCTACGGCAGAACTCAGCGCGGAAAGGTGTAATAAGCAATTGATAGATCATTTCTTGTGTATCAGATATATTTTCTCGTCTTTCTTGATCATTCCCAAATCTTCTCGAGCCTTGGTTTCAATAAGACTACCCTTTTTGTATTCATCAATTCTCTGCTTCAACACATCATTTTCCGCACGGAGTATTATCTTCTCCTTAGCCAATCTCTTCTCCTCAAAAATTGCGTCGGCAAATCGATAGACCCTTCTGCCCAAGTAGAACAGCGGCACGGCGAGAACAGCAGCAACAAGAATTATCTTGTATCGTTTAGATGTCCGCTTGCGCCGTCGTTTCATGACTTTATACAAATTAAATTATACGGATAATAGAAAATTTGTCAATAAACGCAACATTGTGGCTTGCGTATAATGAACATCTTCAGCGATTGGAATAATTCCTGCCGTTGCGAATTATCAGTCCCACGAACTGAGCAATGCGAACCTTCGCAGATTGTCTAAGATAGTACATGAGAGCGCCGAGCGGCTGTCCTCTCGGTTCCTGAACCCAACTCAAGGGAATGTGCGCGGTCCAGCGTAACAATCCGGTTAACCCGAATAAGACCTGCTCTGGGTGTAGATACAGACCAAACAACTCAACTGACCCCGGCAGGAAGAACCCGGAGAGCAGCATTGTAACCATCATCGCAGTTCCTGAGAAAGCACCGAGAATTCCCGAGTAGATCTGACGTCTCTCCCTCGGGGCAATGGACAGAACAAAATTCATGGCAACGATATTTGTGCCCGACCACATTATACCCGACGTCATCGCTTCCAGGTAGAGAATCCAGGTGTTATTCGTGTTAATAAACAGCCACACTAATGGATTGATCCCACCCAATATGATAGCGACTCGCATCGCTGTTTTATTGCCGAATCTATCAATGATCATACCCCAGGGCCGAAGCGCCAAAATTGCTGCCACGGCACTGATCGTGCCATAGATTTGAATGTCAACGAGAGACATATGTAATTTCTGAATCATAAAGGGTTGCCAGAACGGCGACCCAATCCCTAATGCCAGCATCCACCAAAAACTATAGACAAGGAATTTACGGAAATTAATATCACGCATCGGTTTCATTAACATTGATCCGATATGCTCCTTTTCGATTTCTTTTGGGCGCTCCGGCTGCCGTTTCAGAAATGTCACGCCAAGAAAACCGAAGATCGCGGCGATCACGAACACAAGCACGAATGCAATATCAATATGATCAATCGAAAAAAAGCCAACGTTCTTGATCGTTACAAACTTCTCAATTAAACCCTTGGTTTTTGGATCGAAGATGTCAACGAAGGCTCCCAGCACGTAACCGATCAGCAAACCTCCGATCATGAAATAACGGGAGCGCCAGGAGAAAAATCTCCCCCTTACACGGTCAGGCACCATATCTGAGATCCAAGCTATCCAGGCATTAGTACCCATGGCGTGCATCGAAGTACTTATCGAAAGCAGCAAGAGGAAAACCCAAATCCCCGCATATCGGGGGAACAAGAAGGGAAGAATTCCATAAAGGATGGTGAGTGCGCGGCCCGCTGTCGCCAGTTTGATTATGATCTTTTTGCGGGACGTTCCCCGCCGGGTGATCATAATTCCGAATGGTTGGAAGACAAGTGCCAATTGGCCGATGGCAGCAAGTAACCCCAAATGAAATGGCATGGCGCCGAGCAGCAAGGCGAATCTTGTGATAAAGGCACTGCCCACACTTGCCAGTGCAATATAAATCTGGGTATAAACACCCTCGGTTACAGAAAATCTTACGGTATGACGAAGCTCGGATGACCTGCCGTCATTAGCCATGAATCGTCAAAGATAGACAATTTTACAGCGATGTCAATATTCAATAATCCACGCACTTGAATCATGTGGTTTTTGGTGTTCTTTGCATATTTCGCATTTTGAATTGCGAATTTCGAAATTTCAAAAGACGTTAGTTTCGTTGGCACCGCTAATACCGTTTACCCGCTATTTTCGACATTACTCTATCTGGTGGACGTCAATTGTTTCAACGATAATAACGATACTAGCGGAATTAACGGACACAACGAAAAAGAAAGGGGCGGCCTCAGCCGCCCCTTTTGCCTGCATATTTTAGTAATGATCACCGAACGTGGATGATTTTCCTGGTATCTTTCAGTTCATCGGTCGTTATGCGCATGAAGTAAACACCCTCGGCCAACCGGCGTCCAAGATTATCAGTCCCCTGCCAGTTAACAACATAATAACCCGGTGCCTTGGTTTCGTCGATGAGCGTCTTGACCCGCTGTCCAGCAGCGTTGTAGATCGAAATGTTCACGTGCATGCTCTGTGGCACACCATACTCGATCCGCGTCAACTGGCTGAAAGGATTGGGTCGATTCTGGTTAAGGAATACATGATCGGGTATCATTCCAATCAGGTTGTTCTCGTTGATACCGGTAACCGTAAATGCGTAGTAACCGGTCAACGGATCCTGACCCGTATTCTGCAACCATGACATATCCTGACTGAACATGTAGAACTCGATCAGTGTATAACTGGAATAACTCGGTATCGTGTAGTAGTAGGTGTTGCCAGAAATGCTGTCGTGCGTTACGTACGTGAACGATCCACCGTCCGCACGATAGCCGAGCGAATCATACTCCAAGCCGCTCCAATCTGTGATGTCGCTCGAAACGGGCCACGGTCCGCCAACCAGAGAATCATATGTCGTGTTCAAGTAGGCAGGTCCACTATAATCCACGCCAATCGTGACTTCGTTCGAGTAGTAAGACATCGTATCGGGCGCCGTATAGTTTGCCTTCACCACGTAGTAATACTGGGTTTCGTTCGTGAGCACACTGTCAACGAGCGAACTCTCCGAGGTTGTACCAACCGAAGTGTAAGGTCCGCCCTGTGTCGTGCTGCGTTCCACCTCAAAATTGCTGATGCCCAGAATTCTTTCCAATAAAGTCTGACCAGCAGCAACATCCAGTGGTTCCGGCACGACACTTGTCAACCGTCGATTCATGGCTCGCTCAGTGCCGAACTTGGTCTTACCGGAACTGTACGGCAAAACCACACTGCTCGAAACGCGGCGCGAAACAACACCCTCGGTAGTAGGTGGAATGTAACTGACGACTGCAGTCGTGAAGAAATCATAACCACTCGGCAGCCATCCGCTACCCTCGTTGTATTTGCTGCGCGTCGTGTTGGCGCCGGCATCACACAGTATCCACGGCGTATCGTCACCCAACCACTCATATCCAATATGAAAATCGCCGTCGACAACGATGTTCTCGCCCGAGAGATCGAACACCTCGGCATTAGGATATGTTTGAGTGTTAATTACCGTATCCAAGAACAACACCGTACCCGGATAGCCGGACCCGTCATCCGCCCAGACATAGAAGGCGAAAGTGTCCGTATGCGTATAGAACGTAATCGAAGCCGCTTCTAATTTACAGGGCGTATGCTGAGGAGTGAACTGCGTGGACACCATATCGCCAGAATCAGATGACCAGTAATATGTGATTCCAGTGTGATAGGAAAGCTCCTCACCCGGCGGCAACCAGCCCAACAACACCGTCGTATCGGCCTGGCCCTCAGCCGTGAGATCGGTCGGCGCCATCGGTGAAAGTACCCAGAAACTCTCGGTAGCGCTGGTCGAACTGTTCATCGAGTTATCAACCGCCTTTACGTAGTACTCGACCACCGTGCCTGGTGCCTGAGTCGGCATTTGATACGCAAAGGTATCACCGCTCACGCCCACGTTCCCGACCGCTGTGATCGTATCATTGACTACGTAGTACAATGAGTCGGCAAGGATACCAGATGCATCGGTTATAACGGCGCTGACGCCATATGGACCAGGACCATAAGTATTACCCTGCAGTGTAACGAGTGTTATGTCTGGACCGGTTGTATCCGCCAGGAAGTCGAGCCTGAAATCATCGACATACCAATACATCTCATCTGTAGCCACGTAATTGAAAGCGACCTTGACATCCGACTGACCGGTGACCAGAGAGGTCACATCGAAACTCTCTATACCCGAAGAATCGGCATTCGAGTATATGGCAACCGTCTGCCAGTGCGCCCCGCCATCCGTGCTCAACAGCACCCGGCCCGAGTCGAGGTTAGAGGTAGTATAATCATTATAATAGTGCCAGTATGATAATGTATAGGTGCCGCCACTATTCGAACAGTCGAGCCGTGGCGAGATCAACCAGTCGTCGCTGGTTTCAACCGGAGACCAGTAAATGCGGGCCACATTGCTGCTCGTAGTCGAATAGTAGTACTTGTGCCAGTCATTGTTGTTGACGATGTTCGGCGTCTCGGTTCCACCATCGATGATCACCCAGCCGCATTGTGGAGGACTCGTCGAATTCAACCAATCCTCTTCGAAATCCTTATAAAACGGCGGCACATGAGCGAACGGACATACCGCAAAGGTAATGCTCGTCGTGTCGTTCGTAGCATCCTGGTCACCCGGCAATTTCGTACCCGCCCAGAGTGTTATGTCCCCTGAACTCGAAGGAACGTATTTCGTTGAAAACGTGAAATCATCGGTCTGGCCGATCAAGAGTGAACCGGTCCACGTCTCGGTCGTCGTGTCCGCACCGCCATCCGTGAAGAACACCGGCGTCGTCGTCAGCGGATTCAGACCATAATTCCTTACTGTCGCTACAACCTCGAGACTATCGCCAACAAATAGCGGCGGATTGAATGGCGCGATCGCATTAACACCAGCATCGGTCATTGCCGCGGTAGCCGTTGTCGTAAAGATCCAGACTGAATCAATGAACATCCGGTAACCCGACTTGCTCACCGCGAGAAATCCAATATACAGATCCATGTTCGCGGCAAAGTCACCGATCTCGACATCGAACACGCGCCAGGCATCCATAGTATCTACGCGGTCAAAGCCGGCAACAGTCGTGTAATTGACGTCATCGAACGAGTATTCAACATATATGGAATCGTTCTGAGTCGCATAACCATCATCGCCGAACATATAAAAGCGCAGCATTACCTTCTTCGCCGAAGGACCGATATCGAATTGATGGGTCCGCAGGCGCGCCATATAACCGGCCGATGCACTGTAACTGTTGTACCCGGCAACTGCGTAACCTTCAAGAACGGGTGCCGTAGGAAGAGTTGGCGATGTATACCGTTCCCAGTTATACGTACCAGAAAGTATCGTTGCCGCCCAGCCCTGCGGAGGAAAATCGAGCACGTTGAAGCCGGATGCTGCCACCGTGCTGTCATCATAGACTTCCATATGCAAGATTGCAGTGTCATTAGCAGGATTTTCATCACCCCCGAGCATCGTGTATACATACAGCGTGTCCCAACCGAGAGTATTGAACGTTATCGGTATCTTCACTGAATCAGTAGTGGCTGGAGAAAGCGTTCCGCTGTATACCACACTGCCACTCGCCGGGTTGGTCTGGAAAGAATATCCTACACTGAACCCCGTCTGTGCGGCCGTACCTGAATTTGTGATGCTGACCGTAATCGTATCCTGCAGATTGATTATCGACGTCGGATTGTGCAACATCGCATAGTTGACACCGAGATCGTTGGTATACCAGACCTGCTCTGCCTCGTAAATATCATAGTAACCGGCAATCGCGATCTCATCATTCGCTGTACGGTACTTGTCCACGTCTCCTATATCGATGCCATAACTGGTTCCACCTGGTGAGAACAGCGCCTGCTCGCCCCATGTCGAACCAGAGCCGTAGACAACGCGAACTTCATATGGCGATGTGCTGGTCACATAAGCGATTTCATCACCCGGATTCTCATCCAGGCAATCACCGACATCAATTTCATAGATATACAGATAGGCCGGAGGCGTGTAACAGGCACGGTAGGACCAACTCGTACCCGAACCATAAACTTCGACTATTGCACCATAGTCGTCCGTATAGGTTCCACCGCATCCGATCGCTATCTCGTCTCCCGGATGGCTGGCATCGAAATCGCCAACCTCTACTGCATACATATTGAAATCAACAGGAGCCATGAGTATCTGATACAGATCCCAGGAGCTCGTACCAGAGTTCCACATTATTTCCATGACTTCTGCGGAACCAGTCGGACCGTAGGTAACTGCCACGATCTCATTACCAGTGTGACTGGCATCAAAATCGCCGATCGCCACGCCATAACAGGTGGTGCCGTTACCGTCCCACAGCCGGAGCGTATCCCAACTAGTGCCATTCCAGTACGCTCTCATCACCGCATATCTGTTCGTATAGATTATTTCATCGGCATAGCCGTCGTTGTTCGCATCGCCGATTTTGATATCATAGATATAACCGTAGGTGCCGTTGTAAGTAATAATCGTATCATCCACATTCCAGCCCGTGCCGGTCCAGTATTTCCATAGCATGTTGTACGGGGAACTGGTCCGACCAAAAATAAGATCATTATCGCCGTCACGGTCGACGTCGCCGATTGCCGCCGAATAAAATCCAGTCCCGGGTTGATAGATTGTATCAGCGATCCATCGATTTTCTATAGGTGTGGTCGATGAGGTCGAAGTATCGGTCATGAGCATGACGTTTCTCGGTGATGCAGACGAGACACTGAAAAGCCGTATCGTATCGTCAGTAGCACTTTTTATCTTCGTGCCGATAATGATATCCCGCAAGGTGGCAGTACCGTCATACAACTTGGTGTTCGACCAATTGGCGCGGGTCCCGAACGACGTAGCTGCATACACCGGTCGAAAAGCATCATCACCCTTTTGAGCCCACGCTGATGATATAACGGCCACCATCAGCAAGAGCACCATCAATGATTTACTCATCATTCCTCCTCATTGTCTTTTTATGAAGTAATTACTCGCTGTGTTTCTCATTGTGCGGTCGCGTAAGCCACAACACTATTGTTGTGGCTTTCTTATTTGAACTTCCTTCGCATGCTCTCATAGTACAATCCGAGCATTACGAAGGTCATTTACAAGCTTCTCATACCCAAATTCTCTATGCTCCATGCACCTCCATATGATATTATGCGCGTTGGCGCGCTCCGCTTGGCACTCCGCCCAATTTCAGTCTCTTACCCTTTCGTGCAGGATGTATGCTCTACTATTCAATCACAAAACCAGAGATTATAGTATATTGACCCAGACTGTCAATAGCCTATTTAGTCAATAAAATCAATATTCAACGCGATAGAGGCAAGAGAACCCGCTCGCCCGCGGAAAGCATTGACATTTACCCCGAAGCTGACAAGGATCCGGGCTCTATCGCGTACACCCGTGTTCCCTTCCAACGACGTGCGCTCAATCTACGATATTTGGTTTGTTTTTTTGCGCGAAATTAAGGAAGTAAAGACCCTTTACTATACAGTGACCCGCGACTGCGAATTCTGGCAAATGAAAAAATGTCTTATAGAAAATCTACAAATCCAGAGCGGCGCTACCCAATTTGACGCCACGCACCGAACTGGCAATAACATAGACTCGCTCGTTATTGCTCTGGGGATCGACCGGGATAATAAAGAAACCTTTACGGTTCTTGCTGTAGCCAAGACTGATCCCACACATCACCTCACCGTCGTTGAATTCTATCTTTATCTTTATACCCCTGAGGTTGGTCGTATCTACTTCATCGAACCGCTTTTTTTCCTTATAGTTTGCATTGCCTTCCAGGGTCTTTACAAAGAATATTGCCTTCAAGTTTGGACAGAAAACTTCGGTTATCTTTCCCTTATCCTGGGCTAACTCAGAGTTAATATGGAATGAATCTTTCACCGGATTAAAATCGTGCGTGTACCCTTTGAGTAAACGCCCATCCTTGAAGTGCACAACAATACGATTTCTCTCGGTAGTCACCCCATTCATCATACAAACCTCCTTCGTAGAAATGATATTCAAAATTTGCCACATGTCAACAACTCACGCAATAACTTGTGACCTTATCATATGATTGCGTTGACACCGGTGAATATTCCCTTATAATACCCTTCCATAATACACCAATGATAAGGAATAACCGAGAACGACCACTTCAAACCGAAGGTGTTAAAACCCTACTCGGCAACCCCAGAAAGGCGATCATAAAACTCTCCATCCCCATGATCGTCGCGATGTCGGTACAGACCATCTATAGTTTCGTTGACGCGATATGGGTATCCGGCCTCGGGCCGGATGCACTATCGGCAGTTGGCTTCTTCTTTCCTTTTTTCTTCATGATAATTGCACTATCAACCGGACTCGGTGTCGGCGGCGGCGCGGCCATCTCACGACGCCTCGGCGCTCAGGACAAGCCGGGTGCTGACAATGTGGCTGCACATTCAATGGTCATGCTTCTCATCGCTTCTATTTCTGTCACCCTTCCTTTCTTCTTCCTCGCCGGAGAGATCTTTGCGCGCATGGGTGCCGGAAGGGTCGCCCCCCTTGCAGCCACATACGCTCGTGTTATGTTCCTTGGCACGATCATCATCTTCTTCGCTCATGTCACAAGTGCCCTACTCCGCGCAGAAGGCGATGTCCGAAGAGCGATGTACGCAATGATCGGGGGCGCGGGACTTAACATTATCCTGGACCCGATTTTCATCTACACACTGCATCTGGGTGTAGCCGGCGCAGCATGGGCATCGATCATATCGATGTCAGTTTCCTCTTCTATGTTATTCTATTGGGTATGCATCAAACACGATACCTATGTAGCGATAAGGTTAAGAGGTTTCCGCTTTAGTAGGAATATTATTGGTGATATCCTTCGCGTGGGCTTACCCGCATCAATAATGCAGATCACCATGGCCTTCTCCGTTTTTCTCTTGAACCTCATCGCGGTCAGGGTAGCCGGAACCGACGGCGTCGCGGTATTTACCACTGGCTGGCGCGTTGCAATGTTCGCTTCACTCCCGCTCCTCGGGATGGCAACCGCTGTCGTATCGGTGTCCGGTGCCGCATTCGGTGCCCGTGAATTCAATAAACTCGACACCGCACACTTGTATGCTCTGAAAGCTGGAATTATCATTGAACTACTCGTGGCTTCGATCACGTTCATCTTTGCCGGAACGATAACTTCACTGTTCACGATGACCAAAGAAGCAGCGCGGATATCTGACGACCTCATCGTTTTCCTAAGAACGATGTGCGTGTATTACCCGGCTGCCGCCCTTGGTATTCTATCCTCGGCAGTCTTCCAGGGAATCGGCAAAGGAATCTATTCTCTTATCGTCACCATGGTGCGCACAATTGTTCTGGTCGCACCGCTCGCGTATCTTCTGTCGATTCACATGAACATGAAATTACCCGGCATCTGGTGGGGAATCGTTGCCGGTAATACGATCGGAGGTGTCATTGCTTTTACCTGGGCGCGCTACACAATTCGAAGAATAAAAAACATTAATAAGAACAATGAGGCCACCTGAAAAGGGGTTTCTGAGAGAAGGTCTAATCGGGACCACTCAACATGAGCATTTTTGCCAATTTGAGAGGAATTGAACCGTGACCGAGTAATTCGTCATGAAATTTTTTCAGATCAAAATTATTACCTCTCAATTCTCTGTATTCTTCCAGCAGATCCTGTATCTGTAATTTGCCAACCAGATAACTTGATGGCTGTATCGGATTACTGATATATCTCTTGATCTCGCGCGCGTAATATGCTTCACTGCCGCCGAAAGTATCAACCATGAACCGCAAAGCATCTCCATAACTGAAAGCACCTGTCTGTAATTTAACATCGACGATGATACGCGCTGCCCTGTATCTCACACCTTCCAGTGCGTTGATCAGAGCACCGATCGTATCTTCGTAAAGGCCGCTTCTCGCCATCATCTCCTCACAATAAAGCGCCCAACCTTCAACAAAGAAAAAAGTACGAAAGCCCCTGCGTATGGACGAGGGATGACTATTCGCGATTGACAATTGAAGGTGGTGACCAGGATATGCCTCGTGGACTGCCGATCCACGAAACCAACGATTATATATGTAGTTATAAAAGTATTCTGCATCCTCCAATTCAAATCTTCTCGGAAGGGGCGGTGTGTAGAAATAACTCTTCCGGGATCTATCAAACGGACCGGGTGGCATCATGGCCACACCTGGAATCAACCCTAAAAGGAATGACGGTGTTTCGACGAGCTCGATCTCCCCGATCCACTCTGGTACGGTCACTAATTCCGACCCAGCCACAAATTCCCTTAAGTCACTCAGTTCCATCTCGCGATATTGCACAACGGACTGCGGCCCAAAATCAGACGGCAGCGTCACCATCTCCTGGCGTGATAGTTCAAGCATATCGCTTAGGTTATCAATCATAGTAGCAGTCCAGTCGAGGTAGTATGTGCCGATCTTTAGTATGCTGTCTGCGGTTATGTCAACAAGGTGTATGTTGTGTAACTTGTAGTTGTAGTTATCTTCACCCAGAGCGAACATACCATCCTGGGCCTGGTTTTTCTCCAACCAGTAGGTAAAAACCATCATGGACGCGACCGCTTTCGTTTTTGCCTGTCGAAATTTAAGCCTACTTTCCTGACTTAATGAATCCTTGTAATATTCAAACATATCTTCAATGAACCGCTCACCCTCGGTCAACTGGTTGATCGCCGCATCACACAGGATATATGATGGCTTTTTCAAGTTTTGCCTGGCTGTCTCGAGGAACAATGGCATCTGATTTAAACGGGCAGTGACCGCTGCCATCTTGCGTTGTATCGATTCGGCGTAACGAATCATAATTGCGTGAATACTGACTACACAGGATTGCGAATACAACAGTGGATCGTTTGCGTAGATGTTCGCAGTTTCGAGGTCGAATATTTCATCATGAAGAGAAGCTCGTAGCAGGTGGTAATCCACCCGTTCTTCAACCGAAAGGACAAGCGTATCCAGAGCGCTGAGTTCGCTTTGAAGCTGCTTAAACCTGCTCAATTTCCATTTAAGTGTCTTATTGGAATAATCCGGCATATTTGTATCGTGTTTATGAACACCTAAATTCGTGGCGGCGATGGGATGAAAACTCCATATCTCCTCCAGGATCTCCGTTGCCAGCGAGTCAAGCTCTGGAGACCCTGCTGCCGAGGTTATGGAGACCAGCAAAATGCCAAGTATCATTAGGGTAATTTTCATGTAATGATAGTAACTGGACAATGTGTTATGTCAAGGGCAGGCAGAACGCGACTGGCTGCAGTTACACGCTAAACATGGAATGTAAGGTGGTAATTAACGGTATATGTTCAGTTGTAATCAACTCTCGGCTTCGGCGCCAACGCGGACGTCACGAACTCTGTTGGCAACTACATATATCCGTTCATTATTGCTACCCGGATCAACTGGTATGACGAAGAATCCTTTACGCCCGCGGCTATATCCGAAACTCGTACCCCGAATCACCTCACCGTCGGGGAACTCAACTTTGACTTTCAGACCTCTCAGCCCCACCGCATCAACGTCACTGAAATCTTTCTTCTCGATGTAGTCCCTATTTCCCTCGAGTGATTTGACGAAGAAAACCGCTTTGAGATCCGAGCAATTGATTTCGTAGACATTCCCTCTATCCACCTCGCCTTCCGAGATCAAATGGAATTTTTCTCTAAGTGGCGTAAAATCGTGCGTGTAACCTTTAAGCAACCTATTATCCTTGAAATGTAGTACTATACGGTTCCTCACAAACTCCGGAGTCTCTTCCATCTAGCCCCCTTTATAAAAACGTGAACAAATGATCCTCCGCTCGCCCAACTGAATAATTATACGAAACCTACACCTAGCGTCAAGATACGTGATTTAGGCTTAAATCTCGTTCTAAACTTCGGTCGACCGATATGATCACTATGTCACTTACTACACACCGTAACATATTGACTTGATGACCACGCGTCGTATAATAATAGCGTATGGATAAGTTCATATTGGTGATCGGCATACTCGGCTCCGCCTTGCTGGTGATTGCCCTGGTCGTGCTGATATACTCAATAATCAGAACAGTCAAAAGAGAAAGAAAGGTCACAAAATTCATTTACTCCCTGCTCACCTCGATCATCATACTCGCGTTTGCTTCTGCTTTCATATATCTTGCTCTTTTCTTACAGACCTTTTCCCGGTACACCCACGAAGAGAAAATCGGCTGGGTTTATGCCGAAACTGCAAATGATAGTACAAGAGTAACTTATTACGACAAAAGGGGAAACCGCATGCATTTCTTCACTACAGCAGGCGATCAATGGGTGATAGAAGGTTATTTCTTGAGATGGGGTACTGTTCTGCGCTGGTTCGGTGCTGGTGCCTATTATCGCGTCACGCGGCTCAGTGGCCGGTGGGAGAAAGAAGAAGCGAAGATTGTATCAATCTACAGAATACACCCGGAAGAGCAACTCTGGAGATTTCTCCTCAAGCACGCCGAAAAAATCCCGGGTGTGGACACCGCATACGGGATCGCAGCATTTCAATACTCAAGTGCGGATACCTTCTATCTGTACATCAACGACACCGGTTTTATTCTAAGAAAGCATTAAAGTTCTGCACCCAAAAAGTCGCTGACATTCAAGGCATTGGCCTTATTTCTTTGCCCCAAAAGATATCCATCAATGAGTCAACCCGTAAAGTCTAACGTCACCATTTGAAGTACCAACATTAATCAAGCTGCCACCGTCCCCAAGCTTGCCCTTAAGCACGGTCGAAGTCACAGAGGTTGCGTTGAACCGGGATTCCAGCGCAAGATCCTTCACATATACCTTGCCCATAGACGTTGCCGCATTGATGTCGGCATTCAATTGGTCGTTGATTCGAAGATCTATTGATCCATTGCTGGTGGTGATGTCAGTACCCTCTTCAGGTATACTGTAAATCTCTACATGGACATCACCATTTGAGGTATGTGCTTCAAGCACTGCGGCCGTTTTCTCGATATCTATTTCGCCATTGGATGTCTCCACATACACAGTCCCCTCAACATCCTTTAAATCGATATCACCGTTGGACGTCATCACCTCTGTATCGCCCCGCGTCCCATTGAGTTCTATGTTGCCGTTTGAAGTTCTCACATTTTGGACAACTAAACTTCGGGGAACTCTGATGGTATAAGTGACTGACACGCGGGTGTTCTTCTCAAGGTACTTCGTTCGTATGTACATCATATCATCAATGATGACCTCGATATCGACCTTGGATAACTCCTCCTGACCGTGATTCGTCTTCTTCTTTGCGTAGACCTCGACAAAACCCTCTGTCCACTGACTTATCCTAATGTCTCCATTAGCATTATGAACCTGCATTTGCGTACCAGATGGAACTTCGTAGGTTTCGCGGAATTCTTCGGTTTTCTCGAAGAAACCGAAGAGAGTATTAGCCACATTACCGGCAACGGAGGGACTGGACAGCTGAGCTGCAAGCAATGTCAATGCAATGATATTTGTCATAAGACCTCCCTGTTTGGTGGAAAAACCACATTTCCTCACGTTATCTTTATAATATGTATACGCAGAAAAGAGCAGAATGTTTCAGTCATCATGTTCATGTATGAAGGGAAATGATCTTGCTGGAGAATTCTGAAATGTTGTTATTTCGTACCTAATGACGGCGAGCGCGAATTGACCCTCGCCGCATTCAGCATTAAGAACGCTATCAATTATGGTCGACGATAAAAATTCGCTGATTCTTTATACTACGAGGCCTTTTTCTTGGACGAGATTCCGAAGATGAGGTACAAGGGACAAAAGCCGAACACACTGGTGGCAAAGAAAATAATCGCAATAATTCCCAGAATGACTGCCAGGGAGCCCTTCAGCACACCAGCAATGAGCAATATCACAATTATCAGAGTGATCAATAACCTGATAACACGATCCCATGAACCCATATTTAACTTCATCTTATCCCCCTTTTATATAAAAGTGGGTGAAAAATAACCGAGCCTCCCATGCTGAAACATGAGAGGCTCGAAATCACCCTTCCAAAAAGTATTAGAAATTCTCCGCGAGCACCTCGTAGAATGATTCCGGGTGCTTACAGGCAGGGCACTCTTTGGGCGGCTCCGTACCTTCATGCACGTACCCACAATTCCTACAGTGCCATTTTACCGCTGTCTTTTTCTTGAAAACCTCTTTATTCGCAACATTCTCTATTAGCTTTCTGTAGCGCGACTCATGGAATTTTTCAACCTTCGCGATCTGCTCGAAAGAATTTGCAATATCATCGAAACCCTCTTCCTTCGCCACTCTGGCAAAATCCGCATAGATGGTAGTCCATTCCATTTTCTCACCCGCTGCCGCTGCTTCAAGATTCGCTTTCGTATCACCGATAACTCCTGCCGGATATCCGGCAGTGATTTCAACATCACCACCTTCGAGATGTTTGAAAAACACCTTGGCATGTTCCTTTTCATTGTCGGCAGTTTCAAGGAAGATCGCACTGATCTGTTCAAACCCTTCCTTACGTGCCTTTGAAGCAAAATAAGTGTAACGGTTTCTTGCTTGCGACTCGCCGGCAAAAGAAGCCAGTAAATTCTTCTCGGTCTTTGTGCCTTTTATTGATTTACCCATATTAGAACCTCCTTATTTCCTTTCTACCCTTATCTTTTCATAAATAGTCTATTGTCGAGATAAACCAGCTGACGCTCACCCAGGATAACCGAAATGCTAACGTACTACAAGCATAGCCATTTCTTAACCATTGTCAATAATCCATGAGCGAACCATTACTCAGCCCCGATCCAATTCACAAAATCTGTCGAATATGCGGCATAACGCGGCTCGTATATTCGCTGGCTGAAATATCCCCATCCTGATCATAGGCAAAGATGAATGCCGGACGCAGTAAATACACGGCAAATGCATATTTTTTTATCGTCATTCCCCTGTTTTCGAGTATAAAAAGAATTTGCTGTTTGTCAATCAAGCCGGACTGTTGAAAATACAGTAACTATGTGTTATAGTACTCGGTGCCAAAGAAGAAAATCAAGATCCGTATCAAGAGAGGCATAAAACAGCGCTCACCACATAAGCCAACTCGTGTCCACAGGGACAAAACAAAATACACACGTAAGGGACGCAGGGCGAACCGGCGACGTAAGGAACTCATCGGGGAATTAAAGAAGAATAAGGAACAATGAAGGCGGATCGGAAAAAAGAATTGTATTCGCTTTGGCTCATGCCTGCCGGAGAAATCGCGGACCGGCTACAAGCCATGATCATACGATTCAGTCACGAACACTCGACGCCCAAATTCAAGCCACATGTTACATTGATCGGAGAATTGAACATCCGTGAAGCCACCGCCATCGCCAGGACACGCGAACTGGCATCGCAGATCGAACCATTTATCATCACGCTGGGTGAGGTTACTCATCTTAACCGCTACTTCAGATGCGTTTTCATCAAAGCAGAAAAGACGCCAGAATTGATGAATGCGCATTCAATCGCACGGGGGGTTTTTGGACAGAAAGACGTAGAAATATATCTGCCACATCTGAGTCTGGTATATGGGGACTTAAACTTTCGAGCAAGGCAGAGTGTAATCCGCTGCACAGGTCATACGATGAAAATCGAATTTTCTGTAAGAGAAATCTTTCTTTATTACACAGGCGGTATACCAAGAGACTGGCATTGCGTATCAAGGATGCCGAACGGCCGCAGCATTCGGTAAATCAAGTACAGGCATCCAAGATCACGAGCCCCTGGTTCATAGAATATCATATTCTACAGAGTCGTAATTCAGATCACATCAACTTATTGTCTTACCGGTCCAGCAATATGTACACAGATTCTTTGCAGGCAGACCGGTCGCTGTCATCATGTCTTCAAGCGTTTGATACCTCAACGAGGTGACGTTCAAATCATTCTCCATGGCGGTTATCATCTTTTTGTATTCATCTGAATGAAGATCAAGGTAAGGTTCAACATCATCCAAATGTCTTCCATGGAATTGCTTTATTATTCGACGCGCGAACAACTCGTCGAGTTGACGTGTTGAGTAAAGAAATTTGCACGGAAACATGAGGGGCGGGCAGGCAGGACGAACGTGTACTTCTCTTGCTCCGGCGTTCCAGAGTTTCACTAGCAAATAGTTTTTCAACTGAGTGCCGCGCACAATTGAATCTTCGGTTATCACCATTCTCTGGTCCTTTATCAGAACATCGGCCGTGATCTGCTTCATCAAAGCAATTAGATCTCTCGTCTCTTGCGCGGGTGGTACGTAGCTTCTCGCCCAGCCAGGAGTATACTTGAGAAGAGGGATCTTAACCGGCACGCCCGATTCATGCGAATAACCGTGTGCATACGCCGTTCCTGAATCAGCGATGCCGGCAACGAAATCAACACGGGCACTATCATTCTTAGCGATGATCCTACCCGACTTCTCCCTGAAAGCTTCAACATTCTCACCTTCATATTCAGACGCCGGGAATCCCGCATAGACGAACAAGAAAGTACATAATTGCAGAACGTCATTCGGCCGCCTCAATTGAGTGTATCCCGTGGAGTCCAACAGGACAATCTCACCCGAGCCCAAATCTCTTTCGGTCACGAAACCGAGGTTCTTATATGAACACGTCTCAGTGGCGACAAACCAGGCCCCGTCTCTTTTGGCCAGAACAAGCGGCGTGCGTCCGTACTTATCACGGGCCGCATAAATACCCTCTCTTCCCAGCAGTAACAGAGACATAGACCCGTCTATTTGTTCATGCATGTAATCGATCCCTTCAACCAGGGTCTTGCCTTTGTTTATCAATTTTGCTGCTAGTTCGATCTGATTCACTTTGCCACCAGGCATTTCAGAAAAAACAACGCCCTCGTCTATCAACCCGGCGGCCAATTCATCCTGGTTGTTTATATAGCCTGTACCGCACAGCGCATACTCGCCAAACTTTAATCTCATTATGAGCGGCTGTGTGTCCCGGTCGCTTATCACACCAATACCGGCATTGCCCCGCATGTTGATGAAATCAATGTCCTCGCTGAAACGAGATTTAAATTGAGCCCTGGCAATACTATGTATTTTCTTTACGAGAACCGTGCCGTCTGAGATGGCTATGCCACCGAACGATGTACCCAGATGTGAATGATAGTCGGTCGCATAAAAAAGGTCATCCCTGCAATCTGTATTTGAAACGATCCCAACGATCCCACTCACTGAGATACCTCCTTTCTATGATCCTCTGAACCCACCGCATAATCCACAATTACTTTTATCCTGGTGGTGTCTATCCTTGGCAAGCAAGATGCCGAAGGCAATAAGGTAACATATTATAACTGTGATATTTTTGGGGTCAAGTGCAAAGACGAAAATCAATTATCAGAGAATCCAGATGCGTCTGTTAGTCCTCGAATATTCTTACATCATCAAAATGTACTATGCCTGGGGCTCCGTATTCGGTGGCGATCGCGAACGTATCCGCCCACTCGCAAGGAACCGCCGGCAGGTCAAATACGACCTGAACACCGTCGATCCACACATTCATAAGGAGTCCAACATAATCTAATGACACCTTTACAGAATACCACGTATCATATAACCAAGCCTGGCCAGTGCTATCCTCGACCGCACCGTGAACGTAAATGAGGCCATCAGCGTATTCAAACATAACTCCGTTGTAGATCATGCCACAAGTAGGATTAAGCAGCGTGAAAAACCCAACCAGCGCGCCTGCCGAATAAGACGAGGGAATCATCAAACTCAACTCATAAGTGAGGTGCTGTATGTCGGCGAGATTCAACCCCACACCATCGGTCCTGACCCAATCACCAAGCCCACGCAAACGAAAACTCTGCGTGCCGCTGTGCGCGACATCGGCGTCGACATACGTGTGGTTGCTGCCGGCACCTGCCCATATCTCGAACCAACCAGCATCAGGATAGGCACCAGGAAGATACGGTTCAAAGTCGTCGGCGAAAAGCGTATCTCCGTTGCAGACAGTAACCAGAACAGAATCAGAACACAACTCGTTACCCTTCCGGTCGCACGCTGTTGCCGACAGAAAGTGTTCGGTACTGTCGGCAAGAAGAAACGTATTCCAACAGCAAAAGAACGGCGCCGCAGTGCAAGTATCAATACATATATCATCAACATAAAAAACAACACGCACGGCGTTGTCACTTGTGCTGGCCTCGACCCTGATTATACCGCTCGTCAGGGAGCCTTCAACAGGATATGTTATGCGGACTTCAAGGGGATCCTCACCGCACTGCAATATCAGTAACGACGCCAGTGATGCGATCAATATAGATTGCTTCATATATTCTTCCATTTACTCCTGAGTCCCATCCGGAAAATTCTATATTTGAAACGGCTGCTGTCAAGCGCAGTGTTTTGGATGAATGTTGAACTTGACAACTGGAAGCAGGTGCATATTCTATATAGTGGCAAATCTGATAGTATAAGATCGCATACTCATTGACAGACAGAATAGGAGGTAAAATGTCTCAATTCACGAATTTCGTCGAAAAATATCTCGAATTCAGCTGGAAGACATCACCGATCAGCGCCACGTACGCCGGTATTCATAAGTATGATCATGAATTGGATAACGTGGAGAGCGATTTCATACAGGACATTACCAAGAAAAGAAAGGAATATCTCGATGAGCTCGAGGGCATGCCAAGCCAAGAATTGAGCGGCGAAGACCGAATTGATTGGCAACTACTGAGAAATGATATTGAATCCAGCATAAAGGATTACGAAGAAATCAGATTCTGGAAAAAACAAGCAGCATATTACCCAGAACTGTGCGCACATGCAATGTTTATCCTGTCGGTAAGAGAATTTGCACCGCTCGGGGAGCGTTCATCGGCAATACTCTCCAGAATGCGCCAGGTCCCGCACGTCCTCAAAGAGGGCATCAAGAATCTCGACGATTGCCCGCGGTTGTTCGTAACCCTGGGTATGGAAATGACCAACGCCTGCATTTCCTTTATCGAAGACCTTACACCAGGACTCATAAATAGTATTCCCGGATTAAAGAAAAAAATTGAAGACGCAAGCAGAGAAGCCATATCCGCGTTGCAGCAATATCGCCAGCATTTAGAGACCGAGTTATTACAGAAATCAAGGGGCGACTTTGCGATTGGGAGCACACTATTTGATTTTAAACTAAAGAACGACCACATGCTTTCTTATGATGCGCAGGATATTCTCGAAATAGGACAAGAAACAAAGAAGAAAACCGAAGAAGCCCTCAGACAGGCCGCGCACGCGATTGATTCTAATAAAGATTGGTTCGATGTTGTAGGTGACATTAAGAGAGAACACCCGCAAGCATCTGAGCTCCTGCAGACATACAAAAGAGAAATGGAATCTGCCAGGAGATTCGTAATCGACAAAGATCTGGTTACCGTTCCTCCTGATGAACATCTGAATGTCATACCAACTCCTTCTTTCAGCCAGCCTATTATTCCATACGCTGCATACATGAACCCGGCGCAATTCGAAGAACAGCAGACCGGCCATTTCTATGTCACCCTGGTCGATGAACGGCTGTCCCAGGAACAAAAAGAAGAGATACTCAGAGGCCATCCAAAATTCGGGATACCGGTCATAGCCCTACATGAAGGATACCCCGGTCACCACC
Source organism: Caldifarciminota bacterium (assembly GCA_020353055.1). Classification (GTDB taxonomy): domain Bacteria; phylum Hydrothermota; class Tepidihabitantia; order SM23-42; family SM23-42; genus SM23-42. The sequence continues at coordinate 124,958 of CP070686.1, forward strand.
TCCAACTTGTTATCGCCAACAAACTAAAAAACCGACTGAGACGGCTCCTCGAAACAACGGTCTTCATCGAAGGCTGGGCACTCTACTGCGAAGAAATGATGTACGAAGCAGGGTTCTATGCTGACCCACGCTCGAGACTGCTACAACTAAAAGACCAATTATGGCGTGCTTGCCGGGTCATTATCGATGTTGGATTACATACAAAAACGATGACGTACGATCAGGCCGTCGACTTGCTCGTCAAAGATGCAAAACTGGAACGTGTGCACGCTCAAAAGGAAGTAACACGCTACACCCTCACTCCGACCCAACCAATGAGTTACCTGATAGGCAAAAAACAGATACTCGAGTTGAAAGATGACTATCAGAAAAAAATCGGCAGCCGGTTCAACCTGCGCGAATTCCACGACAAACTGCTGAGTTTTGGCTCGATACCTGTATGTTTGATCCGTAAAGAACTTGGATTATACTAAATAAAGGCTAACCCGAATACCCGCTCAGATACGGAGGAAATCCCTGACGCTGTCCAGCAGTTGACGAAAAAATTCCATCGCCTCCGGGTCTTTAACTGCCTGGCTCCATATGAATTTGCCAAAACCCACCTGGGCGAGGGCATAGTAGCCAAGGGCGAATTGTCCGATGGCGACATACCCCGTTGCGAACTGGCCGATCCCGAATAGTCCCGCGACGGCAAACTGCGCAATTCCGGTCAACCCCAACATGAACTGGCCAAAACCAAACAGCAAACCAATGCCGAATTGGGCAAATGTCACAAGGCCTATGCCGAACTGACCGACGGCGATCACCCCTTTTGCCACACGGATCTTGTTTTGTGCATCGCGCCCGAAGGCGACATGGATCAGTGGATAGCCATAGAAGGTCTGTTTCGATCTCCATTCAAAACCACGGCCCGCCCACTTCTTTTTGGCCGGAAACGGAGCACCGCAATGCGGGCAATTTACCGCCTCAGTACTGATCTCATTCTGACACTCCCGGCATCGCGCTAGCGGCATGGATTCCCTATGCTACTATTCGATACCGACGAGCGATTTCACGTACTGAAGGCGCTCATACAGTTCGGGCATCTCGCTCTCTTTTTGGCTCAACCTGCCCCGGAACTGCGATACAGATTCAAAATGATGTTTCTTCATCCATGCTTCCAGGTTACTGAGAATATTCGAGAGGTGTCCGATGCCGTGCTTGTATAAAGTTGAACAAACCTGAACCGTCGAGGCACCAGCAAGCAGCTGTTTGACAACACCTGTAGCATCATGGACACCCGTCGTAGCGGAAAGGTCACAATCAATTCGACCCGCAAGTAGCGAGATCCAGCGTAGTGATACATTTATTTCTTCAGGCGTACTGAAGTGGTAACCAGGTACCAATGTCAGCTTGTCGATATTGATATCGAGTTGATAAAATCTGTTGAAGAGCACAAGCGCCGAAGCGCCCCTACTGCAAAGTTGTCGACCGACGGTTGCGAGTGACGTAAAATAGGGGCCGATCTTCACGGCAACGGGTATCTTCACGTTCTTCTTAACACCTTCCAGAATATCATAGTAGAGTTTCTCAATATCATTACTACTATGCCGCGGGTCGCTCGGCAGGATTGCCATATTAAGTTCAATGCCATCAGCGCCGGATGCCTCAAGTCTTCCCGCATAGTCTGTCCACCATTCTGGCGTTATGCAATTGAGGCTCGCAATCACCGGCACCGACACTGCTTTCTTCGCACTTTCCACAAGATTCAGATAATCTTGTTCTCCGGTTTGGAGTCCAATTTGCCGGACGTAATCATATGCCTCAGTGTGCCCTGCAAGCCATACATGTTTTTGTATCTCCTTAGTGTCAGCCTCGATCTGCTCTTCAAACAATGATTTAAGCACAACCGCACCAGCACCGGCATCCGCACAACGCTGAACACCTTCTACAGAATTCACCAAACTACAGCTCGCAACGATTAGCGGATTCCGTAATTCAAGTCCCATATAACTTGTTTTCATATCTGCCATCAACGACCTCCTTGCCTAGAACAAAAATGAAACCGCAAAATTATATACTGAAATATGACACAATCAATATGTCTGGCAGTACCGATCGACTATTTCGTTTTTAACTCTTTGAGCTTCTCTATGGCATTGCCGTTTCTCGGATTCAATTCCAGAGATCTAAGGTAGTTCACTTTAGCCTTTTCGCTTTCACCTGCGGCTAAATATGCTTCACCCAGACTATCGTATGCGTTCCAAGAATCCGGGAAAAGTGCTACGCAAATTCTGAAAATGCCTATCGCCTGCGCGACATCATTTACCCGTAAATACTGATAACCTCTTTGATTCAAGAGAAATTCATTGAACTCAACATACTTTGCATGTTTCTTCTTCAAATCGGAATAGATACTACAGGCTGCTTTTAAACCGTCCTCTGACAATATCTCTAGTAAGCTCTCTGATATATTGAGGTCAGCAGTCCTCAGATATTGGATGACTTCTGAATTCAACCAGTACATCCCATATCCCTCACCGAGAAAGAAAAGATACTCACCATCCGGCGACAGGCTCGCCCCCTTAGCATACAGCATATTTATATGGTCTCCAATGCTCTTCGCCGTGGTCCACGCATTACCGTGTTTGTAAGTGACATAAAGACCGGCATTGGCCTTTTCAGTAACATCCAAACGGTAGAATATCACAAAACCAAGATCCGGCGCAACGTAAAGCACGCGTTCCTCCGCTGTGGTGTTCACCGATTCACCAAGACTCGTCGGTTCAGCGTATGCACCATCCTCGATTCTTGTGAAATAGATATCGAAGCCTCCCTTACCACCGGGACGGTTCGAACTAAAAAAGATCACGCCATCTCCTGCCATCGTACCGGATATTTCATCGTATGCCGTATTGATCGGATAATCCAGTTGTGCTGGTTCAGACCAACCATTCTCCGATTTTTCTATAAACCAGACATCAGCATCTTTTGACGCACCCCTTTTGTGTAGGGGCCGCGTCGAGAAAAAATAAATCACGCTGCCGTCTTCCGAGCAGAATACTCCCCAATCACTGTAATCGCTCGAAAATGGCACTCTACCTGGTTCTGTCCACGTATCATCTATTCGACGCATGAACATTATCGAGCGGCTTCGCCCTTCCACAGCAGGTAGGGTCTGGTCAGTGAAATATAGTTCGGTGCCGGTGGAAGACAAACTGATACTGCTCTGCAGATGAAAACCGTAATTATTCCAGGCCGAAAATATATTCGGAGCGAATGCCTCGGGTTTATAGCCGGGTGTCTTTTGCCCCAAATACTGCCCCCGGAATTCAGATTGTGGGGCTGACTGCGGACGCGAAAACATCATCAAAGTACAGAATATCGTGAGTGAGAGCAGAGATTTATGCATATTAATCCCCCTATGCCTGATTGCTACCGGCTTCTCCGTGTGGAAACAGGATTCCAATGTGAACACACATCATGAACTGTAATTATATTATCCTTTCTGTCAAGGCATCGCCAAGTTTATACCTTTACTTTTCCTGGGCGTTCGCTATAATAGTATTGGGTGACCGATGATTCATAATTTGAGTTTTCTTCTGATATTGGCTGTGTTATTACCTCAGCTAAGCCCTTCACAAATCACCGAACAAGACACGGTTACAAGTGTTAGATACGAGCTCCCAGCAGCTAAGAAGTTGTACTATACCTCTCGATCCAAATTCGAATACACCAATGGTGTTTTTGAATCCAGGGAAACTCTGGAGATTTGGGTGATGAATAGGAATACAGATGGTAGTTGGCATTTGATTTTACGAAACAGCGAAACCTCTTTGACAACGGACGACCGTGGCGTGATTGAAGCATCACCCGCAGTAACACACTACGCGGTCTGTGAGTTCTATCCAGACGGACGTTTTGCACGTAATAGGGGCATGGACAATATTTCCCGGTTAGATCTTTACCTTCCGAATCTATTCATAACCCTACCGCAGGACTTTTCTGGGGAACAACTGAGATGGGAATTTACCGATCGTCTCTACGGTGAGAAGGACCAATACGTTGCAGATAAACCGGACACTTCAAACCGGTCATGGATCGTTCATGCTACCCATGAAACACCACTCGATGCCATCTATCAAATGAACCAGAAGGCAGAAATCTATATTGATCTATTCGAAAGGATCCCGGTTTATGCGAAAGGCGAGAGCGTAAGAGGATACGGGCGATATGCGGGCAGAGGCACAAGCACAGTATTATTGGATTCAATCGTTGATTTGGATACTCTACAGGCACGCCGACATGACTCCGAGTTGATGATTTTCTTCTCGGCCGATTCGCAGTACAGCGCGATCATCGACAGGGTTGAAGGAAACCCGGGCCAGCTAATGCCCCTGCGTAGAGAAGCCCAAAACCTACTGACCGCGGCAAAAGCAAGGATTACAGTACCCGAAATAAAGACCCACTTAATCGAGATGATCGACAATCTGCCAGAGGATTTTGATTATCTGACCGAGCAAATAAACAAACGTGCGAAACTAGTCAATAAGCCTTCGCCACGCTGGGAAGCCGATGATTTCTCAGGAAAGAAACACTCTCTGGATGAGTATCGCGGACAGGTCATATTGCTCGATTTCTGGTATCGCGGATGTCCCTGGTGTATCAGAGCCATGCCCATGATCAAAAGAATTGCCGAACATTTCAAGGATGGCGGTGTAGCAATTATTGGTGTCAATACCGACAAGGAACGCGCCGATGCGATTTTCGTTCTCCAGAGGATGAGTCTGCCGTATGTGAATCTCAGCGGACGCGACCTCATTAAGAAATATGATATCGCGAGTTACCCGACATTCGTTATTATTGATAAAAACGGTCTCGTACGCCGGATTTTAATCGGATACGAACCGTTACTCGATGAAAAATTGATCGGTATAATCGAACCGCTTCGCTAAAGACATAGTAGTCGATCAACTCAACACAAAAACCATATTTTACTTTTTTCTATTTGTAAGCTCAATCATACAGAAACAGGTGCATTCATTTCTGCGCCATCAGCAAATCGACGGAGCGTTTAGGATTAATGAGCAGTAGACCCTCATCATTCGGGCTAGCGCCGCTCTTTATCAGGTCGATAACTTCGGGGGGCGTCAGCGAAGGGTCTATTGCCAGCAGCTTCGCGGCGAGATTGGCCGCATTGGGCGATGATGCCGAAGTGCCTGAAGCAGCAAGACGTTCGCCGCCAGGCAAATAACTTTCCACTTCATAACCGTTCCCGTAAACATCCACCGTAGGGCCGAAACTAGTAAAGGAGGTAACGTCACCCGCTTTGTCTACGGCGCCGACTACGAGTAGATTTGACAGATCAAAGGACGCAGGATAGTAGTCTGCAAAGGAAACATTGTCGTTATCATTGCCTGCCGCATTCACAAAAAGAATACCGGAGGCTTCTTTCATAGCATTGTAGATCGCTTCTTTCTCAATGTCGAACATCTCCCGCGCAAGACGCGCCCGCTCTTCAGCCGTCTCACCAACGCCATTGGCTTCCAGGTCGCTTTCAGTACCCCTTACTGTTCCACCCCAGCTCATGTTCACGACCCGCACACCATTCGATTTCATGTATTCAATGGTTTCAGTATAATTTTGCGCCATCTTACGTGAAAGCTCCATGGTCGGGACTTTTGGTATCATATGGTAATCCGTGGTGAACCGCACGGTTAAGAGCCGAGCATAAGGATTACCCTCCACGGCGATACCTGCGACGTGTGTGCCGTGCATATGCAAGGCAAGCCTGGTGAGTTGTTCAAAAAAGACATTGAAGTCCTCAGGCTGCATCGTACTCATTTTCTGCCTCAAAGCGGATGCCTCTTCACTGTTTATGGACGACTGAATGTCAAACAGACCTTTTATCAATTTCACCTTTGCCTTCAATTGTACCGCTGTGAACTCCACTGGATACAATATCTCAGGCGTCTTCTCCTCCTCTATGTCATAAGCAATACCGTGGATATCATCAATGAACCCGTTGCCGTCATTGTCTAATCCATCGACGACTTCCCCGTCATTTTCAAAAAGCCTGCCCGGGAAAACACCTACATCCAAACCCGTATCCCAAATGCAGATTACGACCGGAGTCAGACCCTCAGATTCATCGAGTTCCACGCTCCGTTCCTGCCATATGTCAGGTTTTTCGACCCGATGAGCAGCAATATATCTATCAAGGGTCGACACGACAGTCTCTTTGACTGGTAGAATCATGTTCATGGCATAACGTAAATTGACTATGCGATATGCGATTTCGGTACTGACTTTACCCGTTTGTTCAACAACCGGTTCGAATTGACCCTTCACAATGCTCATGATCAAATTCTCACTCAGTATTTCAGTACTGCCCTTTATCTCTTCAATGCTCTCTTGCACGATATCCCAGGGGAGTGTCTGCAGCCTCTCCGTTAAAAGACCCGCGAGAAACTCCCTCGATTCAATCCTGTCTACATTTTCCCCATTCCTGTGCCACGCGAGTATCGTTCCGCTTAATATGCCAGTAGTATAACGACTTGCTTCTTTGTCCTGGAGGGTGCGTATTTTTTCTATCAATTCGAGTGCATCATCATAATTACCCTCCAACATTTCCAGATTCAACAGCACACCATAGAATTTCCTCAGTGTGGTCCGGTCTTCTATCTCATAGGCATTCAGATCATTCTCGACATCAGTTCGTAACCTTGCCGCAAATGCTGCGAATATGCTATCATTCGTCATCAATTCTGTAATAGTACCGGATACTTCATAGCTACGCCGGGGCAAATCATCAATGCCGGTGATTTTCTTTCTGGCCTGCTCACCCTCCTGAGAGAGAGACAACCGAACCAGTAATAGCATCCAAAGCAAGAATACCGACAACCCTCTTCTCATTTTGCCGCTCCTTTCGTTATCAGCACAAGCTTAGACCAAACAAATTGACTGAAGTTAGCTTTACAGCGTCCCTTATATTAATACGCAGAAGAAAAAAATAAGTTACACGTATATTGCATGGTGAATATTAAATTGCAGTATTATTCGCCAGCCGAGTCGCAGTCCCGGATCAATTTCGATATTGCGAAAAATCCCTGAATGTCTCGAGAATCTCAGTTCTTAGCCTTGAATCCTGGGTCTTCCTGTTGTTCATCGTGAACCGGCTCGATACAATCTGGCTCATTATAGGATGGCGAATTGACTTTCTTTGAAACCGAATATGCCTCCATTTCTGCTGAACTGTACGGTTCGAGCAAAGGCAATAACACATCAGATTCTTGCACGCTCGTGTCGAGCCAGAGTTTACGGTCATGCGGAGCGATAATGACCGGCATCCGGTTATGAATCGGCGCCATCAAATCATTTGCGCGTGTGGTGATGATGGTGCACGTCTGGAGAATCTTGCCGTCCTTCGATTTCCAATTTTCGTATAGCCCGGCAAACCCGAAAGGACGCTCCTTGCGCAAGTGTACATACATCGGTATCTTTCTCTTGCCATCGGCAAGCTTTCTCCATTCATAAAAACCGTCAGCCACCACCAAACATCGGTGTTTTTTAAAGGCGCGCGCAAAACTTTTTTTCTGGGATACTGTCTCGGCACGTGCATTGATCATCTTGTATCCGATCGATGGGTCATCTGCCCAGAACGGCACCAAGCCCCACCGGAACTTGACCAGACGGTTACCTCCGTTTCCGACCACACAGGCAATATCCTGACTCGGCGCGATATTATAACTCGGTTCGAAAGCCCATTGAACTTCATAAATATCGAACTCGTCTTCAATGATGGTGATCGTGCTTTTTCTGACAAATCTTCCGCACATACGGCTCCTTTGATGATGCTGTTTACTAAAGACCTATGTCAATTCGACTTAGCCTTACTTCACAACAACTATCTTCTCTGAAAGTAATTCATTATTATCTTCAAAAACGATGAAATAAATGCCAGGAGAAAGCGTGTATGATCCGCCATATCCAGCAGCCACTACTCTACCGCTGACGTCGACTATCTTCAGCATTCTTTCGGTATCGACTGTAATCAATCCAAAGCTGGGATTGGGCGATATCCTGAATGGATGTGCTGCGACTATGTCATCGTGTTCTGCAACACCAACATTTGTCACCGTCACGAGCATGCTATCCCTCTGCGTATTCCCGGCTGCATCACCGGCCTCAACAATGACCCAGTAATCGCCGTTCGTGAAATCACTAGTTTCCCAGGCACAGGTTGCATCAGTACTCTCAATGAGGCTGTCGCCATCAGTATTAGAGACGATGAAAAAATACTCCCGCAGGCTGTAGTTACCCTGTGTATTGCAAGTATAGTCATCCTTATATATGACATCGACATTATTTGTGTAATCGAGAACGCCGCAGAAGACAAACGATAGCGTGTTAGGCAGGGAATCAGCACCAAGTATTTCGTATGCAATTCTATAGGGAGTGAGCCGCTCCCAAACAGGATCGTACAGAGGAAACCCCACATCATCATAAATCCTGGCAACTATATCCACATCGCCGTGAAGATTATCGGGCTGCAGATAATTACTCGTGTTATTCTCGCAGAATGCGAACTTGTGATCTAAATAAGCGTCTTCAAAAACCGGTTTTGTCGTATCGCCGTACGGCTGGATCAAGAGCAAAGGATTCTGAACAAAAGCCCAATCACCATATTGCCATACTGGACCTGCGTCTTTGATGCGCGCAAAGTGCAGATGGTCAAAACCGGTGATCGGCCATTCAACAAGATATCCGATGAGTTCACCCTCCAACACGTCTTCACCCAAATTCTTATGGTACTGATAAGGATCAATATGCGCGTAGAGCCATGCTTCTACCGAATCGTTGGTTTCGTAATCGGCAATTGCGAGCCGCCAATGATAATCCCCGGATATGGTGAGCCAAGCCTTCACCACTCCAGATTGTACCGCGTAAACCGGTCGATGAATAGAATCAGCCATGACGTCGATGCCCGGATGCAGGTAAGGGGCGCCACCATAAGACTGGTATTCACCCCAGTTGTTACCCAGACCGTGCGTCGTGTCGGTCGGGGCCAGGGGCCAGCCCGTCGCGATAATGAATAATAGAATCATTCCTGTTTCTCCCACGAGCGAGTTCGTATATCGTATGTTTCAGCAGCACCGGGCAATTGGACCACAATGGATTTTCCGTCTGCCGAATAGTACAACTCGCTTGCATACGGAGAAGAGAGGAATTCTGTATCTATAATACTGCCATTTTCATATACAAAAAGGGTATCGGCGGAAATTATCGCAACATTTTCCCCCTTTGTGCTGCCCGTGAACAATCGGCCAGGTCGGTATATATGAACCAGATTACCATCGTCTGAGTACACGAACAGCCCCTCTCTATCTGACGCGAAGAAAATAGAATTATCAGACGAAAATCCAAACCCGTTCGGATACACGAGTTCCTTAAGCATTTTTTCGCGACCATCTTGATGATAAAAACACAGACGATGTTCATTCAGAGCAAAAACACTCCCGGTATTGCTAATGAAAAAGGTATTCAGGGTACTGTTGCTCTTCATGTACACAACAACATCGTATCGGTCATACAGTACAAAAGATTCGGTCATGAGCTCTGTCCCACCACTGTATTCGACCGATGCCCGGAAGGATCCGTCATCCGACTCAACACTTGTTGAGAAGAAAATTAACAGGGTAAGGATCAAAACATTCATAGCATGCTCGGGACAAGAAACGCCGCAACGAGTAATTTGACAAATGGACATATCTTCATCGGTACAACCGCCGTTCTCGCACCGGTGAAGAAAGATAAAATCGCCAAAACAACGAGCATGCTAAAGCAAAGCCTGTACACGACTCTGGCGCCAACTCCCGTGGAGCCAGCTATCAAGGTCACAAAGAAAACCAGCAGGCCGATGAAGATGAGGGTCAGCCCTTCAACGATCCATTCCATGATCACGATAAATCTGTTGTCGACTGATATCACCCCGAAGCCCCGCACTATCGACATAGTGGGTATCAGATGGGCGATGCCCCAGAGCGTTATTATGCCAGAACCCAAATAGAGCAGAACGGTATTAAACATATATGTCTCCTTTCCCAGCGAAAATCGAGTTCATTCTTTTCCACCCATGACCAGAGTGAGGGCTGCTAATGTTCGATCTATGTCATCCGCACCTATCCCGTAGTGCGTGACCATACGGAAACGTGTCGTACCAGTAGCCAACGTCATCACACCTTTCTCCGTAAGTTTAGTCACCAATTCATCGGCAGTCATCTTATCTGTCTTGATATCAAAATATACTATGTTCGTCCAAACCTTATCCAGTTCTATGGACAAACCGGGAATTTGCGCAATACCTTCAGCCAGGCGGCGGGCATTCTTATGGTCCTCGGCAAGCCGACTGATCATTTTGCTCAAGGCAACGATCCCCGGCGCAGCGATAATCCCTGCTTGCCGCATCCCGCCGCCAAGTAACTTCCGATTCCTTCTTGCTTCGGCAACGAACCCCCGCGCACCACATACGACAGAACCAACCGGCGCTGACAGACCCTTTGATAAACAAAACGACAAAGAGTCTACGTGGCGCACCAAATCCATGACCTCAACCCCGAGAGCCACCACGGCATTGAATACCCGAGCGCCGTCAAGGTGTACCTTCAATCCCCGACTGTGCGCCAACTCGCAAACCGACGCAATGTAATCACTGTCAAGCGGTGCACCGTAGCACCTGTTATGTGTATTCTCCAAACATATCAACCTGGTGCGCGGCCAGTGATCATTGATACCCCGTATTGCCGACTCAATATCTTCGATACGCATCTTGCCGTCTGACCCGTTCGCTATCGTGTGCGGATGCACGCCACCCACGGCCGACATGCTACCACATTCGTTGAGAAACATATGGGATTTGTCGCCCAGTATCACCTCTTCACCACGTCTGCAATGGGTTAACACACATACTAAATTACCCATCGTACCGCTACTCACCAGAAGACCAGCTTCCTTCCCCATCAATTCAGCCGAGAACTCCTGCAATTTGTTTATTGTCGGGTCGTCACCAAAAACATCATCACCCAGTTCTGCGTTGCGTATCGAATCGCGCATTTCTTCCGTCGGCAGCGTAACGGTATCACTTCGTAGATCGATCATTTTCATCACAGACCTCCAAGCGTTTCATACAAGGTAACTCATTTTCAAAATCAATCAAACCACGAGGCCATTTGATTGCAGAAACGGTTGTCATTAACTCTAACCCAACTCTTCGATTCGAAATACGACCTTAGATAAAGGATCCGGGCACTGCCATTCCTGAAGCACGTTCAACATACCCTCGTCCTCTATGTTTCTTATCATGGCGCCTGAGAGAACAGGCAGAAGGCTACCGAGTGCAAAAATGCAGACACTCTTACCCTCAGACATTTCCAGTTTCGCATCTCTAACGTAGAACTCATCACCTTCTCTCATCCGGCTGCATGGTCCCTCTGCCTTGACTACGGTAACCTTCAAATCTTTGAATCCCATCATACCTCGCTTTGAACATAATAAAAAACATTTTCACTCATAATACGTTTCCCGCGCCCACTTATTTATTTTTTCCGAGATACTGTCGCAGCCACTCTTCAACACCGGCCTTCCTCATCTCACGTAACCTCTCCACTGCATCTGAGTGATGCTCATATTCCTGCCCCCACTCCTTCAGCGAACCACATGGAAAATCAGAGCACTGCGCACAAAATTCGAGCGCTTTTTCATAAACACAACACTGCAGAATTTTGCATTCCGGCGCCCAGTGATTTCCCGTACGGTCCGAACGGCAACCGTCACACCTTATTTTTTCAGTATCAACATTACGTTGCCTCCAGTAGTCTAACTCCTCGTCGGTTCGCAGACGGATCGGACAACCGTGGCAGTCCAACCCACATGGCGTGAGAAACCAGCGTCTATCTTTGCTCATCAATATACACTCCAGGGTGATTCATCATGGGGCAAACGCTTCATCGAATATGGAACCATTTCTCAACGGTAGCGCTTTTGTTCGAATACGCGTCACTTACGTGTGTCGTAACCTTGTACTTCCCCGCGTCAAAACCGGTAAAGGTATAGGTGAAAGTCAATGATACTTCCGTGTTATGATTCCATGAACCAAAATCGAGGTTGGCAAATTCTTTCTGGCCACCAAGCACATTACCTTTATCATCTTCGAGCGTAAAATCGGCGACAAACCCAAATTCATAGTAACCTCTTGGATTCCTCTTGAATGCGTATCCGACAGGTTCAAGATACAAGTACAATGGTTCACCCGGTGTAAAACTATCTTCTTCCTTGGGTTCGTAAATGCCATAAGAATTATCATCATCCTCAACAAACCTAACATTCCGCAATAACAAGGGTACTTCCGTCCAGAACAATTCCATAAGGCGGTGCAAGTCAGAATGCGCAGAATAATACTCGCCTTCCGCAAAATCACCTTTGAATTGCGAAAATGAATTCTCAAAGGCAGATATTGCCTCTTTTCCGGGATTTTGTCCAAATAATAACATTACACTCATGCAAAGAACTGCAAATACCTTCATACATCCTCCTTGTCGGACAAAACCAGGGCACGAAGCATCTCTCTATTAAATCTAGAACCGCAAGGTAGCGGCCGGCATATGGAGACCTACATCATGTCTTTCAGAACCGGCCCTAGTTTGCCCTTAATAGCATCGGAAAGTTCTTCTACCTTCATGAGAGACAGGCAGCAAAATTCTTTGTCCCGCGACATATTAATAACGACGAACTTATCACCTGGTTTTATTTTTGCCGCTTCCCTTATTTCCTTGGGTAAAACCATCTGTCCCCGCTCGTCGATCGTGACTATCGCCTTCACCTCGCAACAACGGGATTCCTTTTCACCGGTGCCGGGCTTTGTCTTACCGTTGTCCTTTTTCATGAAAAACCTCCACTTGGGTCGCACTAAATAATCAAAAATATCAGAAAATACTGAATATTGTACCGGCTTCTGGAGGATTGTCAATGATGTATTATTTCATCAGTACCGCTTTTAGTGTGCGCACCGATTCGTCGATTTCGAATCTGATGAAATACACGCCGGCAGCAAACCCTTCAGATTTCGGGTTCCAGTTTGCACTATGCAAGCCGCTCGTAAAAGTGGCGTCAACCAGCTCCCGGACGCGCCGTCCCGCGGTATCAAACACAATCACGTTCACACGGGCCGCTTCGCCGAGTTCGAAATCAATCGATATGTGCCGGTTGAAGACCGTCGGTGTGACGTTCACAACAAAGGGGTGTTGAACCGCGGAGAATTGCTCGTCAATACCTGTCATCCGGTAGCCAACAAATGTTACGTGTCTCGTTTCACCGGCCGATAGTCTCTGGTCACCCTGTTTCCAGCAGTACATCAGCACGAAGTTATCCGTAATAACCGCGTCATAACAGTTACTGTCGATAATGACCGCGCTATCATAGCGAACCGGCAAGAAAGCAAATGGATGGCGCCGGCCAGAGGTTCCGCTGAACCCGGGGTCTACACTATCGTAATTGGCCTCAATCCAGAAAGTGACGGTGTCTATCAGAGTGCCCGACGTTATATCCAAACCCTGATCCCACCAGGGATCACGCCACGCAAACATTCTGATGTCTGCGGCAGGGTCGCCATAGTAACAACAAGCGTCGCGGTCATAGTCCAGACCCGTCGGATCCGTTCCGGGTGTATTGTTTATCTGATCGAATAGCAGTTGTTGATTATTTGCATGAAACGCCTCCGCATAAGTGTAACGGTCCTGCGCCATTTGTAGAAGACTACCCAGTCCCCAGAGCATATAACCATAGACCGTGGTTGGCATATAGCCGGTCATCGCGATCGCACCACCTGAACCAAGCCAGCCGTAAGGCATGTAGTTGGGATTACTGGGGTTACCGACAAGGCAATTGCCCATCGCATTATATACTTTGGGATTGACCGAACTGATATTCTGATTGACCCCAATACGAGGATCTCCGTAGACGCCCCCTGCCTCAGACCTGAAATATCCTTCCAGATCAGGCGTTGGATAGTGCAACTGCCAGACATCAACATTTCCATGGCCACTCGTTATGAAATAGTCAACCGGGCCTTGTATATTATATCCCAGTATCGTATCATCGATTCCATCATTAAGATAGTTGACGAGCAGTGTGCACCGGTCATCCGGGCAACGCGGTGGACATATGGTATCGATAATGAGTGACGTATCAGGCAATTTAAATCTTATTCTGTTATACTGAGCCTCGAAGGTGGAAATCCCCTGATAGAACCAGCTGTCCCAGGTACAATTCGTACCGCCGAGTATAGTGCGTAACTGCAACGTCTGATTCTGCACGATCCTCATCGCATCAGTATGATCATAACCGGTCACGAGACCCCAGATCGCATCACCATAAGGGTCGGCGTCGAGTTCGCGTGTTATAGCCCAAACATCATGTACGAATGAAGTCTGTATTTCGTACCAACTCCTTCCGACAAAAGCAATATAGTCGGGCATGTATCCAGCCAATACGCTTTTCACTTCCTGGAGCGAATCTTGCCAGACAAAGACCTGACCATTGTGCCTGGCGACCAATGAATCGACAACCTCACTCCAGCCGGCCATGCCATTCGTCTCGGTGCTCACCACAATTGCATAACGCTGGGCAAATGCGGCAGTCACGAACGCCAAACAGAATGCAACAACCACACTTCTTCTCATATTCATTTGCTACCCCCCTCGGTTTATTCTAACGACATTTAACCTACTTGGGTGAAACTAAACGCTCCTTCACATCATTCCAATTCATACTCTTCACTTCTTCCCAGAACCAAGCCTCTGCATCTTCGCGGCATTTCTTCAAAGCATTCACATCGCTCACATAATACAACGGATGAAGCCTCTCGACCATTTCCTCCGGCATTTCATAATAAACATAGGTTGTGAAGAACCTGTAATGCCAGGGAGAACACTTCATTCGCAAAACCTCGACCAACGGACGAAGGATATACCCCAAATAGTAGCTCAAGGCTTCCATCGCATTACCGCGGTTCAGTTCTTTAAGCACGAGTGCCTGAAACATCTGAAAAGTCGTCTTGTGTCTTTCAAAACGCTTCTTCATTTCTTGAAAATATTTTTCGATGTCCATCGGGTCATCTTTGACCAATCCAGCTTTGTCAAAATGTACAAGTGGTTCGCCGTGTATACTGTACTGCAAGAATTTTTCCTTGCTCGATTTCTTCATTATGGCAGCATCGATGAAGAGAAACGGGCTTGCTTCCTTCAGACGCCAAAAGACCTGCGAATTCCCATGCCACGTCGGCTCGGGTACGCGAAATTTCAGATCGATTTCGCCCAAACTGCAGAGCGTTTGTTCTATAAGCGTAATAGCGTTTTCGATATGATCGTCATCACACACTACATACAAATCGATGTCCGACCATTCGTCGACCCGGCCGAAACTTGCCGCTCCAGCCTCCCAGGCTGCGTGCACGTAGTCCGCTTGCTTCAATTTCTTAACGACGACAGCGACAATATCATCGCGATTTAAGTTATGTTTATTCATGCATATTCCTCCCATCTTTTCGAAATCAGTCACATATAAGGATTAACCTTCTTCTCTTTATTGATTGTGGTCTGTCTACCGTGTCCAGGATACACAACTGTTTGCCCGGGCAGTTTCCCCAAGCGCCTAAGCGAGTTGATCATTTCCTCTTCCGAAGACCCGGCCAAATCTATTCTACCCCAAGAGCCTTCAAGCAAAGTGTCACCGGAAAACACGAGGTGCTCCTTCTCGTAGTACAGGGAAATGCCGCCTCTGGTATGTCCTGGCGTATGGAGCACTTCAAGCTCTATACCACCGAATTTTATCCAATCTTTGTCACGCAATGTTCGATCTGCTGGCGGTGATAGTTCTGCCTCCAGAATCACAACCCCGCATCCGGATATCGTGCGTACCTTATCTGCGTCAACATCAAGTTTTACGATTTCCTCACGGCCACAAACTGGACATCGATGCGGCTTAATGAAAGCCTCAGATTCTTCTGCTCCGCGCCATGGTTCGATCAGAAGCGGCGCATCATTCGCGTGTATCAATATTTTGGCACCGGTATGTTCCTTGATAGCACGGTTA
Organism: Caldifarciminota bacterium; assembly: GCA_020353055.1. GTDB lineage: Bacteria > Hydrothermota > Tepidihabitantia > SM23-42 > SM23-42 > SM23-42. Next base: position 141,083 of record CP070686.1, read on the forward strand.
CCAGACGTGTGGTCAGGATGACCATGTGTATTCACTATGAATTTTACATTCGCACCCAATTCATCAATGGCATGGATTACACGGTTCGCCTCACCCACCTTCGTTCCGGGATCCACAACCAATGCCTCGCGCGATTCCTTGCCCACAAGAATATAGCAATTCGTCGGCAGGTAGCCGACTTGCAGGCATTTCATTTTTATGTCGGTCATACTTTCAAGCGTTGTTTTATGTAGTATAATCAACAAGCGGTCTCTTGTCAACGAAAGCCGCCATCTGCTCCTGCTCATTCGCTTTAGGTATGAATGAAAAAGGGGACGGTAATGCCGTCCCCTTTTGTGTCTTCCAGGTCAGAAATCAGTCTTCGAATAGTTTCTTGTACTCGCTGTATCCTTCCTTCTCGAGGTCTTCCTTCGGGATGAAACGCAGTGATGCTGAATTAATGCAGTACCGGAGGCCGGTCGGCTCAGGACCATCATCAAATAAGTGACCAAGATGAGAATCACCCGCCTTGCTGCGCACCTCGGTACGTACCATTCCATGGCTCGAATCGACCTTTTCAATGATAGTTTCTTTGTCTATCGGTTTGAAAAAACTGGGCCAACCTGTGCCTGATTCGAACTTGTCCCTTGAGCTGAACAGCGGTTCACCGGACACAACATCAACATAGATGCCTTCACGTTTATTGTTCCAGTACTCGTTCTGAAAAGGCGGCTCAGTCCCGCACTGCTGCGTCACTTCGTACTGCACCGGCGTCAACTTCTCCTTGATCTCATCCTGTGGCGGTTTCTCATACGTCTGTTCCTTCTCCGCGGGCACGGTATCCTTGTCCTCATCCCAGATCTCTTTCAGAAACTGCTCGCGGCCAGAAAAGAATTTATAACTTTTGTAGCGAGCTGGACTCTTCTTGTAGAAATCTTTGTGGTAATCTTCTGCCTCATAGAACGCTGTAAATGGCCGGATCTCCGTAACGATCGGTTTATCATATCTTCCCGATTTCTCCAGCTCGGCTTTCGATTCTTGGGCGATATTCTTCTGCTCATCGCTATGATAAAATATGGCTGTCTTATATTGAGAACCGCGGTCAACGAACTGCCCACCCTGGTCTGTCGGGTCTATCTGCGTCCAGAAGACATCCACCAATTTCTGGTAGTCGACCTTTGATGGGTCATAAGTTATTTGAACCGTTTCAAGATGCCCAGTCCCGCCACTTGATACTTGCTCGTATGTCGGATTTTCTCTCTGACCGCCCGAATATCCCGGGACGACGTCGATGACACCGTCCAAATTTTCAAAAGGCGGCTCCATACACCAGAAACAACCGCCGGCAAAAGTTGCTTTTTCATATTTATCATTCTTGTTCATCACGCTCCCCTTTTCCTCGCCCGCGCTTTCACTTCTGCACACACTTACAGCAAAAAGCCCGAGCACTGTAGCCAACGACAACCATTTCATCTTTTTATCCTCCTATGCATACTTTAGACACTTCTCATAACCACATGGTTCACCCGACCACGAATCGAACCCAGTATGCATTGATCCAGGAATCTGGGGAAAAATACTTGCTACCCCTAAATCTTCGCCGTTACTTATTAGCTATTTTTTTTGGATATAGATTTCTGAGGAACAACACAGTCGATATTATTACCGTAACGAAGAATATAATACCACCTATTCTATCTCCCTTACCCAGATAGCGTGTCGCAAGGCACGACCAGGCAAGCGCCGAAAAGATAAAACCTATAGTGGTTATTATGTTCATCCCACCATATACAAAGTCATTTACCTGACTTCACCAGTTTAACAGCCCTGCTGGTGACCGGACTCTGCAAAAAATAAACACCCACCGGCAACTCCCGACCGGCGTCATCCGTACCATCCCAACTCACCGATATCTGATTGCCGATAATAGATACCAGTTCTGAGAGATCCTTCAGCAATCGCCCGGAAACATCGTATATCCTCAATGCATTTGCCTGATCGTTATCGGTCAACTGGTATCGGATACCAATTCTGCTGCTGAAGGGATTTGGCCAGACTTCTATTCTTGCCAACTCTACAGTACCGGCCTCATCGCCCAGTATCCCGACCTGGCTGACATCGTATACATATATCGAGTCCAATTCGTAGCACGAAACCCAGAGCCGCTCGGTCACCGAGTCGTAGGCAAGTCCTGATGGATACGTTGCGGGATCCGACGCCCACTGGTCAACCCACGCGCTGGCAGCGAGATTCCACGAATTCACCAGGTTAGAACCGTAGTTGCCATCGCAAGTCAATAATTGCGGTGCAATCCTGGGCAGAAAAGTCAAACCGAACGGACGGGCATTCGGTGAAGAATAGGTTGCGGCAATCGAATCGATCTGCAGACCGCTGTTAGTATCGATCACAGATATATATGACTGATTACCCAATGCAGCGTAGAGATATGCGCCATCCCACGCCAGATCAAAAGGATGGGTAGTGGGTGCCGGAAAACTCTTTTCGATACTCATCGTGGCCGTATCCAACTTATAAATATAACCAATGATGTACTCTGAATACCAGAGATATTCACCATCCCAAGCAAGACCACAGGAAAAATCATTGATTGCACTGAACGTGTCGATCGCCACGCCGCTGTCCGGGTGGAGCTTATAGATCTTGGCGCCGTACAGGCTATTCCCGTCGCCGCTATTCGCCGCCCACAAATACTGGCCATCGTATGCCAGACCCCGTATTGCACTGTCCGGAACCGGGAACGCACCGATCAACGGTGGAGTCAACCTTAGCACCTCGGCCCCCGTTGATATATTGCTTTTCTGAAAGTGGTGACCGGGTAGAGACAAATCATGCTCAGCATATGTCATGCTCCAGCAAATCATGACAAGAACGGGTAAAAATCGATTGCAGAATTCACGCATAACATCCCCTTTCAGTGGACCGTACATCTCTCAGCGCAGTGCTAATAGCGCTCTGACAAGCCCTGCGTCAAACGCCACGCCGGGGGCTCGGTAATCTCTCCCCAGTATTCGGTGATCTCGGATATCAAATCTTCTCTGAACTTAAAAAAAGAAGTAGCATAGAAGCTTTCCTTTTCTTCTTTTGAATAAACGCGCACGATAGAAATTACCAATTCGTTTTTCGTGACGACGTCGATGACTTCAATATGCCATCTGCCCGGATAATACTTGTTCACGTCAATGAGTTTCTGACTCCCCTTGAACAACTCACGTGTGTTAGGCCAATAAACAGGACAGTCAGGGTGCAGCAAGGGTGCTACATCGTCGTAACGCGCCTCGTCAAAAATACGCCAGAAATCTCTAACCACCTTTTCATTTTTGTCCATTGTATTTCACCGCACATAGCTGGCAGCATTTATGTCGATGCTGCAGCCCGTTGCATGGTCCATCAACCCGCTGGCGAGAAAGACTACGGTCGGTGCGACGTCTTCCGGTGTTGTCAATTCAACGAGCGATAGCTCTTTCATTATTGAAGCGCTCCCATGTTCCTTTATATACTCGTCAACTATCGGCGTCCTTACGAACCCCGGGGCAACGACAAAAGACTTAATGTTGTGCTTGCCATAAGCTCGCGCAATCGTCTTGCTCAGGGCGACCATACCTCCCTTGGATGCAGCATATGCAAAATAATCTTCATAATCCCCCCGGAATGCAGCCCTTGACGCTATATGGATGATCCGTCCTCCATCATGCTTCTTGAAATTATTGATCGCTTCACGACACAGCACACCAGCGGCCGTTAGATTGATGGCAATCGTTCTGTTCCATGTTGCCAGCCATTCATCGATTTTCTCATCATTTGGCGACTTTATATAAACGCCTGCGTTATTGACCAGTACATCGACCCTCTCATATGCATCCAGAACATCGTTGAAGAGTTTCACCGCATTCTTGGGTTCTGACAGGTCGGCATGAAAGGATTTTGAATCGTTCCCGGCTTCCTCCATGAGTTTTTTTGCGTGTTCGGCGTTTTTGCTAAAGTGAATTGCGACCGTTGCTCCGCAGGCTGCCAGGTGGCGGACAATTGATTCTCCGATACCGCCGGGCCCACCAGTCACTAAAGTGATTTTTCCAGTTAGGTCAATCTTCACTAACGTTCTCTTCCCTCAAAAGGAATTTCGAAAACCCCGCTGATACCACGTAACCAGTTAAAACCCATGTCCATCTAACCGTCTTTCACCGACGGAGCCTTCTTACCAGTAACCTTGGCGAGTATGAAACCAATGGCGAAACCAATCACGAGCATCAATAAGATCAAGATGATTCGGGACATCAGCAGCCGCCAGAAGAGGAGTTGGATTGGTACCACCTCGGTGTTCTGAACGATGAGTATCAACGCAATAATCGCGAGAATGACGATTATTATACTCTTCACTTTCATGACTGCCTCCTTTTGTGAATCAAAGTGCAAGGTCAATGAAACATGACAAGTTTATAGTGTATTATAAACAACAACGTGGAGATGTCAATCAATGGAAGATAAAATATCCAATGTAGCGGATGGCACTCCTTCTAATGCCGGGAGTGCACTAATGAATATACTGAACTGGCAATGAGCAGGATATAGCAAAACCCAATTGCCACGAGAATTGGGTTAGCCGGCGCCAACACACTGAGGAATTCACCCAATCCAGATGTGTATCTGCTTAGATCAGGAAAGGGCTTAAGAGGAAATTTCAACAGGAACGGCAACAGTACAAAACAGACGATGGCGGCCGTCATGCCAAGAACCACCATTCGATACGCATACAGCCAAAAAGACCGCAAATCCTGAGCCTGGCGTAACGGCAAACGCGCCATTGTTTTATTTTCGATGAAGCCGGGTTCTAATTCAACTGCAAGTTCATCTTCGACTAGCAGTTCGATTATCATTTCCCGTTGACAAACCGTACAGGATTTCAAATGTAACTCCAATTCCCGTTTCTGCTCCTCCGTCAATTGACCCATACGATAATCGATTATCTTATCAACATATTCACATGAGTTCATTTTCATAACCCTCTAAATGCCTTCTTAATCGCTTCCTTGCCCGGTGAATACAAACCTTCACATTGCTTTCGGTCATCTTCATGACTTCAGCAACTTCCCGCAGGTTCAATCCTTGATAATAGGTGAGGGTCAACAAAATCCGGTCCCGCTCTACCAGTTTTGCCAACGCATCCTGAATAACCACCCGCCTTCTGGTACTCTGATCCCATTGCCCGTGGAACTCCTTAACCTGGTCAAAGGATATTGTGGCATGAGACTTTGTTCTGCGATAGTAGTCACGCACAATATTCCGGGCAATCGTACAGATCCACGGGCGGAAATGTTCTCTGCTCTTGACCTTCTTGATATTCAGAAAAACCTTAATGAACGTCTCTTGTGTTAGGTCCTCACTGGTATGGTAATCGTTGGTCATGCGCATAATAATCGTAAACACCAATCCCTTATGAATGGTGATGAGCCTCGTCATCGCCTGCTCATCACCATTCTGTGCGCTTCTTATCAAACATCCGATATCATCGATCTTCGAATCCAAAGACTATTCTTTTTCTTTCTTCTTGGTTAGAGTATATGCAAGGACCAGCGAAAGTCCAAGCATGCTCACGAAGGCAGCAGATGCCATCATTCCACCCAAAGCCTCGGCCGGAAGAAAAACCCCCATTAGCGCCAGGCCCACGCCGATACCTATAGTAACGATACCACTCTTCACCAAACCCTTGCCATTCTTTACTCGCGGAACCTTTTCGGTGCCGAAGAGTTCTTTGACTTCGTCGGGGTTCTTGCCGAGTTCAAGTGCCTTGACCAGCGCATCATAGTGCTTCTTTCTCTTCATATATTGAAACCAGATCGCGCCGAAGATGATGACGCCGACCACAAAGAAATTGAAGATCAATGCTATAGAACCAGCCCAATCCATCGTGCCTCCTTTATGATTACACGCAACAAACCACCATTTGGTTACACCCCCGTTGGGGCAGGTTCCATCTGTCGACGAGAGTACACCTGCACTTCTGCACTTGCACCCTATAAAACAAACGCTTTCCCACCATCAAACCGTCGAGTGCTGATGAGCATCTACCACCTTTCTAATCGCCCTTATGTGCTCCGGCGTTGTGCCGCAGCAGCCGCCGATGATACCTACACCCGCAGTCAGCAATTCTTTAGCCTTCTCCGCAATGAAATGCGGGGTCTCCGGATAGATGACTCTGCCGTCTTTCAGTTCAGGAATACCTGCATTTGACTGGATAATGATCGGGCGCCGCGTGAACTTTTTGTACTCGCGTGCGATAGAGATCATGTTCTCAATACCGTTACCACAATTGGAACCCACGACATCCGCACCTGCGGCCTCAAGACCTCGGAGTGATTCCTCAATGGTCACGCCCATGATCGTATAGAAACCCCTGGGTATACGATTGAAAGTCATCGTCGCCATGACCGGTATGGATTTGAATTCTTTTGCCGCTTTCACCGCGCACGCCGCTTCATTCAGGTCACTCATGGTCTCAATGCAAATCACATCTGCGCCAGCACTGATAAGCGCGCCGATCTGTTCTCTGAACACTTCAAACATCTCTGCTGTCTCAACATCACCATATGGTTTAAGAAATTTTCCGGTAGGACCGCAGGAACCTGAAACATAAGCGCGGTCACCTACTACTTTCTTCACAGCCAGAACCGCATTCCTGTTTATCTGATCGACCTTACCTTCCAAAGAATATTGAGCTAATTTAAGACGTGAGGCACCGAACGTATTGGTCTGGATGATTTGAGCACCCGCATCCAGATACTCGCGCGCGATTTCTTCCAGCACAGCAGGTTGTTCCAGATTGAACGATTCGGGAGGTTTTCCTGACGCAAGCCCACGCTCCATTATCATCGTTCCAATGGCACCATCGGCAACCAATACCTCATTATCGGACAGGCGACCGAGCAATGACTTCATCTCAGGATCCGGAAACGAGTTTCTTTATACAATCCACCGCCTGCACGCTATCATAACCGTAAGCGTCGGCACCGATGTGCTCGGCGAACTCACCGGATAGCGGGGCACCGCCAATGATCGTCTTTATTCTACCGTTCAGTCCTTTTTCCTTCAACTGTTCAATTACTTTTTTCATGACCGGCATGGTCGTAGTAAGCAATGCCGACATACCTATGATTTTCGCGTTCCGCTCGACCGCGGTGTCGATGAATTTGTTCGGCGCTACGTCATTGCCTAAATCAATAACCTCAAACCCTGCACCTCTCAACATTATCGCAACCAGGTTCTTGCCGATATCGTGAATATCGCCCTGTACCGTACCAATGACCACGCGCCCACGCGACGGTACTTCATCTTTGAGAAAAAGCGGTTTCAATATATCCATACCAACATGCATCGCCTTGGCCGCAAGTAATACTTCGGGCAAGAAGATCTCATGTTTCTTGTATCTATCTCCGATCACATTCATACCGGCGATTAAACCGTTGTCCAGGATGTCTTTCGGTGCCAATTCGTTATCCAATGCCTGACGTAGAAGTTGACCGATCGTGTCACTATCGCCACGCTGCATCGCTACTGCAATTTGTTCCAATAGATCCATTTCACTCCCTTCGACGCTTTTTTGTTGATGCGGGCTGGGTACGCACATCCCCGGTACCGGACGACTGCCTGAGCCTGCTTATCCTCTCACGGCACGACCGTGTCTCACATTGGCTACAAAATGGATACGCATCCGTGAAAGAGTGTATCTCAGGGCTGCCAGTAATTAGTACGCCAGAAGCAGATTTCAACGGCTCCATGAGGTAACTTGCACGCAGTGTTATGCCGATCTGCTCGGGCTTAAGATATTCGAACAACCTCTTCTGCCCGCTGACATGCCAGCCACAATACCCCGGACTGTAGCGCATCACAAGAGCATTACCCCCGATTCCACCGCTACGCCTCAGGGTATCGAGAAAGTATGTCTCTACCCTATCAGCCGTCTTTTCGACGCCAGCCGAGGCAACCGAATCCAGCATGCTGCCCAACGCAAAATCTTTGCCAAGAAAATATTCGTTGATCCTGTCGTGCACTTCTTGACCTACGGTGACCGCAAAAAGAGCAAGCTTGTCTGCCTTATGAAAAACCTCGGCGACCGGCGTGTCCGGATCATTTCGCCCTTCTCCTTTGTACACGAGCTGAAAATCATCTTTGCTGATATCCGATACTAGCCCGGTCGGATTTGCACACGCCATGAAAATTTTTGCCGCATGTTCGAAAAGCGAAATAATATTGTCGGACACCTTGGCGCCAAAGGAAATGCCTTGTAGTGCGAATGAATCTTTCTGGCTCGGCGCTATTTCCTGCGCGGTGATTTCGATCACTTCCTTCATAAAGCGATTTCAGGCAACCTTTCCATACCACAGCGCTGCGCCTCTCGTAGCATTGTTTTTTTCAATTCCTTTTTCACATCCTCGGAAAGACGCGGAGGTTCATATCTATTGAGCAATTTGCTCACTTCACGCCGTCCCCGCTCGAGCAGGGTCAAACTGCCCTCTTCCTGCCACCTCGTTCGATTTGCCCGGTCAATAATCGCACCAGGGAGACAAAGTTCTTCCCTGAGATACTTCTGCGTATGTTCCGAGATCAACAGATGCTTTTCTTTAAGCAACTCTTCGAACCGAGGAAGAGCAGGAAAGTCTTCTTTCGGCTGTATGCCTCTAATCAACCGGAGTGCCATCCCACAGATCTCGTTGTCCAGAACGAGCTTTTCGAGACTTTGACAACTCTCGAAATCGAGCATGCCCGGTCCAGATATGTTATTTATACCGGCGAGTGCGGCCAGGGTCGCGCCCATCGAGGATTCGAGTCCTGCCTGCGCATCTAGCTGCTTGGCGTCGCTCAATGAGATATACGCCTGGGTAGGTATGTGGAGATATTTGCCGATTTCATTATAGGCGCAGTCGATCATCTGAGTGCCGATTGCCCCCATCGGCGTTGTTTCGTAACGGATGTCAAATATCGCCGGCGAACCGCCGTATAGCACAGGCGCACCGGGATTAGTGACCTGACTTATCACCAACCCGCTGAGCGTCTCGGCCGTATGCTGCACCAAGGTACCTATGAGTGTCACCGGAGCCATGAATCCTGAAAGAGGCATTGAAATAAATTCAACAGGTATCGAAGATAAGGCACAGTCAACTACGTTCTGTGATGTTACGTCACTCCATTTCAACGGCGAGGTTGGGCAGCAAGAGAATATTGTGAGTGGCTTGGCAACCAATTCTTCGGCACTTCCCCGTACCACCATCTGAAGATCCCTCATGATGTTGAACGCCTCGATCGTGAAGGCTCCAGTCACGACCGGTTTCTCGCAATAGAGCAAACTAAGATAGAGCCGGTAACTATCAGAGATCCTTTCATGAACATCAGAGGGAATGAACGCGGTTGATTGCGACGCGATATTATCCAGAAGGCTCATCAGTTTGGCGTATTTGACATAATCAGCGGTCAACGGTTTCCTGATTTCTTGAGTTTTTCCGTCCAGTATATTCAACGCCGCGGAACCGGGTGTGAAATATACGTTATACCCCGAAAGATCGAGCGTCTCATCACCCATAACATCATACAGTTTGACAGAATCGGGTGTCGTTTTCAGTGCTTTGTCGATTATGTCATTCGTGAACAACACGTGATTTTTGCTTTTGTCCACACTGGCGCCATGATCCTGTAGCATCGACAGGATGGCGTCGTTATGGATTTCGAACCCGAGTTTGCATAGAACATCACGAGCCTCGGACATGATCCTTTCGATAGTGGTATCGCTGAGGAATTTGAGAACCGGCCTTGGATTATTCAAATCTTCATTCTTTAACATGGCAAATCTTATTCAGATTACGCTGGATTTCAAGTGGGGAGACAGTTCTCCAATGCAAAACTGCTACTCGCCGATCAGTTTTATCAATACTCTCTTCTTGCGCTGACCGTCAAATTCACCGTAGAAAACCTGTTCCCACGGACCGAAATCCAACTTGCCGTCAGTAACAGCAACCACTACCCCGCGGCCCATGAATTGCCTTTTTATATGAGCATCGGCGTTTGACTCACCGGTCAGGTTATGACGGTATCTTTTAGGGTCGTGCGGGATATTTCGCTCTAGCCATTGCAAGAAGTCATCATGCAGCCCTGCTTCATCGTCATTGATGAAGACGCTTGCCGTTATGTGCATGGCGTTCACGAGACAAAACCCATCGCTTATTCCACTTTCACGCAAGGCCAACTCGACCTCTGGCGTAATGTTGAGCAGTTCCACCCGCTTCCTTGTGTTGAACCATAATTCTTTTCTGTAGTTCTTCATATCCACTACTCCCCGGTTTTCTGACACACATAAAACACGGAACCCTGATACTCGGGATTAGTCTTGAACTCATCGATCTCCCTTTGAACATTCTTCACTACGGAGAGAACGCTCGCGTTCTTCTTGCATCCGTGAAGGAGCCCGCCGATCCGCCGTTCAATACTTTGCTTTAGTTTATCCAACGCCGTCTGGTCGATGTCGACACCGACAACCCGCCCTTTGCTTAACCGTGCGAGTTCCAGTGTCACGACCCCGGTCCCGCAACCAATATCGAGGATATTGGGCCCATCTAATCTTGGGAGTATTCCAAAGGCCTTCCGCGTGAAAGGCAGCAAATTTGTTCTCAAACGATCGCGGTCTATCAAAGATGTTTCATCAGTACTCATAACGGGTCTTCTCGCAATTCACGTTTCTTGACTCGCCTGACTTCGGTGATTCTTACTGGTGTTTTCAACATCTGTCCATCAGCATCTCCCGCATGTATTTGGCGGACAACATCCATGCCTTCCACGACGCTGCCGAATGCCGCAAAACCCTCTCCGTCCGGATTTCGCTTGCCATTGAAATTCAATTCGGGCTGGTCGCCGATGCAAATGAAGAATTCTGAACTTGCCGTACCGGGAGATGCTCGGGCCATTGAAATAACGCCGTCTTCGTGTAATACGCCGGTTTTTTTCGTGCTTTCATGGTCAATCGGAGGCAACCTTAAATCACTCTCGACAAAACCCATGCCTCCCTGCACAACCTCGATCTTCACTGCATCATGGAGTTGATTATCCAACCTTACTACCCGGTAAAAAAAAGCATCACTAAAGCGGTTTTCATCAACATAACGCATGAAATTCTTTGCCGTCAATGGCGCCTTGTCTGAATATATTTCAACGATGATATCCCCTAATTCGGTCCGCATTAGAACATAAGGATTGACCCGAATACGGGACTGGCAGGCCAGAAGCCCCACGGCAACAAGCAAAAAAGCCCTCCAACATCCATTTTTCTTCATTATTCTACCCTCATTTAATCTCCAAGGTATTTTCCATTAGAAAACTCACTCCGCCATTATAAATGAAGCGCAGACACCCAGCCAGACGCGCATACTACGCTATCCTGACCAGTACCAACCCGGCGACAACCATGAGTATGCCGAGCAATTTCCTGATGGACAGTGATTCCCGCAAGTATACTACACCCAGAATCGAACCGACTACAACGGACAATTCTCTTACAGCCACCACATAGCTGACCTGAGCCATCCGGAAGACAAAAAGAATCAACAAATAACCTGCAGTTGCACCCAATCCTATGGCCATGCTGTATTTCTTATGCTCCTTCCAGGCAGCAATCAGTTCGCGTCTTCGCACAATAAGCATGTATGGGGTCAGTAAGGCCATGCTAAATAGGATCATCCAGAATATATATATGACGGGATCGATCGCAGCCATCGCCAATTTGTCCACGACCGAGTAACCGATCATGGTAGATCCTACGAGAAAAGCGAACCACAACCCTCTTCGACCCTCGATGCCTTTTTCCACACTGGCGCCGATTACAAATATGCCAAACCCAGCGCTGATGATACCACAGAGTCCTGTCAGAGAAACCTTTTCACTGAGCACTGCAATCGCTACGATCGCCGTGCCGATGACACCGAAACCGCGAGCCACCGGGTACACGGTCGAAATGTTTCCGTACTTGTAGGCCCGCGATAGGGCAACGAAGTAGAGAGCATGAATAACGCCCGTGACAATAACAAAAGGATACGCATGAGGCATAATCGTACCTGAAGCCCTCAAGAGAACGAAAGGCAATAAGACAACGCATATGCCTGACATACCGAGATACAGAACGCTCAGATTCCCTGAAACCCTCTTGGCCGTAAAATTCCAAGCGGCATGTAGCAACGCCGACATGATTACGAGTAAAAATGCTATGCCAGTCATCTCGGTTTCGTGCTATTACTCATCTACGCTTGCAGGCTACCTTCTGCGCACGAAGTATTTGAGCATCACCCGTGAATCATCAATGTTGTCCGTAATGAATGCAGTTTTTAGTAAAGATTCAAATGAATTTCTCTCTTTGTGAATAAGCGGTCTGCCATAATGCTCCTCCAGTCTGAACATCGTATCAACATAAGGATGTTCAAGATTCGCAATATCCACCACCATCTTCGCGTTCTGCTTTAGCGCACGGCATAACTCTTTTAAGGCATATGTTGTATACTCAAGTGTATAGTACTCCAGCACCCCGATCACCGTAGCAATATCGAAGTACTCATCCCCGAACGGTAAACTGGTAATATCTGTGTGGTATAAACCGCCGATCGAAATACGATGCTTTTCAACATAAGCCCGCATCGCACCGATCAGTGCCGGGCTGATGTCAACGCCGTAGTAAACAGAAGGCCAAACATGCAAACGATAGTTCGCAAGGTTGGCGCAACAACCAGCATCGAGATAACACATCCCTTCTTTCGGGTCTAAATACTCTTTTATGTCAGGTGCCGCGCTACTACACCATTCATCCTCAACAAGCTCATCGTAACCCGGTAATATCTTTATTTCCCCGGGAACAGAATCACGTGGCTCAATGCCAGCCGCAAACTGCGCAGCAGTTAGGTCATATGCTTTGCCAATCCGCAATAGTTGTTCGTTCATTGAGTGCTTCTGAACCGGGGAAACCACATGGGCACAGATTTTATGTAATCCTCATATTCTTTGCCGAACTTGGAGATCAGTAATCGCTCCTCATACCGGGAAATGACATGGTAGAATACCACAATTACTGCACATAACACCCCAGAAAAAATGGATAGCGTGAAGGTCAGCAGGCCAAAGTAGAAAAGAACACATCCCAGGTATATCGGGTGTCTGACTCGATTGAATACACCCGCCCTGATGACCGCAGGCTCTTTACGCTCCTCGCCAAAAACGATACGCATGCCTTCTTTTGCAAAATACACCGCCGCAGCGAGGAAAAGCAATCCCAAAGGTATTCTGATAGATAGCGACACGTATTGCGCAAGTAAGGTCGAAAAACGTAATATAAAAGAATCAAACACCCATACAATCAAGAAGATGATGAGTAAAATGATCTGGCCCGCATCTCCAAATGGATGTTCACCCGCCAGGTCTTCTCGATTTTCATGACCCCACTGCCGGCTCATACGTCACCTCCTATTTAAGTGACTCATCTGCTTCCTCAAGCAGTTCGCCGATTGGAATTTTCTGGGGACATTTCTCCTCGCATTCGCCGCATTTAGTACACTGATCTGCCCGGTTTTCGGGTTTGATGAACACTCGGTAGGCCCATCTCGAATCTTCAACCGCGTCATACATACATGCGTCATTAAATAATTCCAGAATGAATGAAATCGGTATGTTCTTGGCACAAGGCATACAATAGCCGCACTGACTGCAGTTCACCTTTGTTCTCGATTGGTAGAATTTCTTTGCCCGGGCATACAGCACCAATTCTTCAGCGGTCAGACTGTTCATGTGCTCTTGCGACGCAAAAGCGATATTCTCCTTTACCTGTTCCAGGGTGCTCATACCACTCAACAAGCAGCTGACTTCCGGTCTATTCAAAACCCAGCGCAGGGCAAATTGTGCTGGCGTCTGGTGCCAAGCCGACTTGCTTATGAGATTCGTGACCTGAAGAGGTACATTGTTGGCAAGTTTGCCGCCCCGCAGCGGTTCCATTATCATGACCGCGAGGCCTTTCTCATGCGCATACTCCAGGCCTTCGATTCCCGCCTGATAATGGTCGTCGACATAGTTGAGTTGAATAAGACAGAACGTCCACGGATAAGCATCAACTATCTTCTTGAAGAGTGGCAATTCATCGTGGTACGAGAAGCCTGCCAACCTGATCTTACCGGCCTTGAGCAGTCTATCCAGAAAACGGAGAACATCGTGATCGTTCACAGTCTTCCAGCCGTTCTTGCCAAGCGAATGTAACAAGTACATATCAAGATAGTCGACGTGCAAACGCTGTAGTTGCTCGTCGAAATATTTCTGGGAGTCGGCTTTCGATTTTATCAACCAAACGGGAAGCTTTGTACCCAAATAGATCTTTTGACGGTATCCTTGCTTGAGCGCCTTGCCCAAAAAGACCTCGCTCGTCTGGCGGTGGTAGGGATACGCGTTATCTACGTAATTGACACCATTATCGATCGCGTAGTGCAACATATGAGTCGCTCTAGTTTCATCGATCTTTGTCGGATCATATTCATCTATCAATGGAAATCTCATGGCACCAAAACCTAATTGTGATAGTTCAATGCCTGTCTTGCCGAACTTTCGATATATCATATCTTCTATTTTAGATGCGGGGAGATGGTTGTCAATGAAGGAAATGCGGGAGTACAACCCTCACGAATTTTGCTCAAAATTACTTTTGATGTCAGAATTCAGTGTCCCGGTTTAGTTAAAGAAATTAGGGAGAACTGCCCTGTATTACTACGTACTCCCTCGGCACCTCTCGTGTCAACCAGATACCGCTTTCCGTCTTAAAGAATTCAAATCCTTTTTCGTGCATTGCTCTTGCTTGTACTACAACAACAACAGGCTCACCGTGCCTGCTGCCAACCTCAACCGCAGTCTTCTCCTCCTCGACAAGATGCACATATTGTCTGGTCCCGGGGCCGACCCCTTCACCGTCGATTGATTGCAGGAATTGTGTTGCCGTGCCGTGATAGAGAAATTCCGGAGGTTCAGCCGGCGCATGCACCGGTGTTACGGGTATTGAGTGACCGTAATTTGCCCGAATTCTTGAGCCATCCTCATCAAAAGAAAATCTCTTCTTCTCACCACCTTCCACGACTTGACGCAGGATAGGCCTGTCGAGCAGAACACCGGCATCAAATGACTTTTTTATCAATTCACCGACATCTGCCCATCCCTCGCTATCCAGGATCAGTCCGATCGTCTCAGGTTTGTGCCTTAATACGAGGCTCAGGAATTTACTGATTCTGATGTATTTGCTATCCATTTTTCTCGAAATCTATTCAACTTACCTACAATAATATACATACGAGGACGTTTGTCAAAGGGTCTTCTCAGCACCTAACATAATCCTTGACATTAGTTCTATATCGTATTATACTATATAGAATAACTTAAGGGAGGATCGATGAAAGAGATAAACATGAAAGACGCTGGCCTGGAGCTGCTGGAATCGGCTGATACCGTATATGTAACAACCATCGATGAGGATGGATATCCGCAGACAAGATGCATGTTCAACCTCCGCAACAAGAGGAAATTTCCCAAACTGATCGATGTCTTCAAAAACCATAATGAAGATTTCATGGTCCTATTTACGACCAACACGTCCTCGGAAAAAATCGCTCAGATAAAGAGAAATTCCGCAGTGTGTCTCTACTACTGCAAGCCCGATAAATTCCAAGGCATCATGCTCTCCGGAGATATGGAAATCGCGAATGACCCCAAAATTAGAGAAGCGCTATGGCATGAAGGATGGGAACGCTATTACCCGAAAGGGCCGCACGACCCTGACCATACGGTTCTTCGTATGTATCCAAAAAAAGCCAAGGGATGGTATGAGAGCCGGACTTTCGCCTTCAGACTGAAGGAGACAAAGTGAAACAACAGCGCCAAGGTGGTTTTTTAATTGCGAAGATACATCAAATAGCCGGACGAATATTCGGTGGTAAATTGCGGGCCGCCGGTATTGATTTGAATCCTGCCCAAGGGCGGATCATGTTCGTGCTCTGGCATACGGACCGGATCCCGATCAACGAACTGGCAAAGAAAACATCACTGGGCAAATCGACACTTACCAGCATGCTTGACCGTCTCGAGTCATCCGGCTACTTGTCACGCATCCCGTCACCTGACGACCGCCGCACAATACTAATAGAACGAACAGATAAGGACAAGGCATTCGAAAAGATCTATACCGAATTGTCTGCGGATATGACCCGGCTTTTCTACAAGGAATTCAACAAGAAAGAAATCAATCAGTTCGAAGCCTATCTCCTCAGGATATTTGAGAATCTCACCAGATATGAGAACTCAGCAAAGTTTTAGACAATGTCTCAACAAGAAGTGGCGATGAAATGGACGATGTGAACAATAGTAGAGTAGTATCAGAAAAGGCCATCGCAAGTGAGCGTGCTGCGCTCGATCGCTGGGGCAAAGGCGACCCCTGGGGATTTACCGGGATAAGCGCGGATGAAGTAACCTATTTCGACATGGGCACTGAAAGACGGCTAGATGGCATAGAATCTTTAAAGCAGCTCTACGCTTCCAGAGAGGGAAAGATCAAAATTGAAAGGTATGAGATGCTAAACCCCAAGTGCAGATACATGGCGAAACAGCAGTGCTCACCTTCAACCTAATTGGCTATATATGCGATCCCCAAGAACCAATGGAAGAAGTCCACTGGAACGCCACCGAAGTATACTGGCGGGTCAGCGGCACACGGAAGATAATTCATACGCACTGGTCTCATACATACGAATCGCCCCAAAGACATACGAAAATATGATTGTTTTTCAGATCACAACATCGCTTAGATAAATGATTTAGGTCTTTCTTTTCAACCAGAAATCAAAAGACCTGCCGGGAACAAAGATATCAATGCCTATCGATTCCTCATCGAGCGCATTAGAGATCGAGTGTGGTTCACTAGACTCAAAATATGCAGCATCACCAGGTTCGAGCGCGGATTCTTTGCCGCCCCCTCCTCTGACAAACATCTTACCCTTCAGCACAACACATACTTGCTCGTGCGGATGTTCGTGCAGCGGCGATGAATGTCTCGGCGGTTTTACAAAGTATTCAACCGATATGTTTTGCTCATCACATACACTTGCGCGCAACCAACCCTTTTCCGGCTCGTATTTTTCAGCATCTTTCAAATGTATGACCCGCATGAATAACCTCCATTTTTCTGCCAGGGCATCTGCTGTATCGGCTTGTGGTTGCATCCATTATTTCTGCCGTCAACAGATATTGCGATACCCACGATAATACTGTAGTCATTTTTTTGACTCAAAACCCTGGCTAATTCTCGACATTTCAGTATAGATGAAACTTCCTCCGAGTCAACGTCGAGAGCATAAAATAAGGACCGCAGGATCGAAAAGGATATATTGACTTTTTCGAAGACGGCACTATAGTAGTAAGGGATCAACCGGACAGCATGAAAACTGGAAGCCATATCGAAAGCTTTAACCTTTTACCTGGTCGCCTCATTGCCGGCAAGTATGAAGTGCTCGCTTCCCTGGGCAGTGGGTGGGAAGGTGAAGTCTACCGCGTCAGAGAAAGAAACACAGGAGTCGAAAGGGCGGCAAAGGTGTTCTTCCCTCAGAGGAACAGACATGAGCGGGCCACGAAATTCTACGCCAGAAAACTGCACAGACTCCGCCACTGCGCTATTTTGATACAATATCACACACAGGAACGGATAAATTTGTACAAAGAACCAACAACAGTTTTGATATCAGACTATGTGGAAGGAGAACTGCTGAGCGATTTTGTGGCACGCCAGCATGGAAAACGACTCACGCCGTTCGAAGGACTTCACCTACTTCATGCTCTTGCCGCCGGCGTAGAACAGATCCACAGGGCTCGTGAATATCACGGCGACCTTCACGACGATAATATAATAATCAAACGACAGGGGTTATCGTTCATCGTAAAACTCGTCGATATGTACAATTGGGGCCCGCCCGATGCAGAAAACATACGCGACGACGTCTGCAATCTTATCCGTATCCTTTACGATGTTCTGGGCGGCGCCCGGTATTATCGAAAACTACCGCCTGAGATCAAAGAGATATGCTGCGGTTTGAAGAGGTCTCTGATAATCCGCAAATTTCGCACGGCAGGACATCTTCGCCAATATCTCGAGAATATGTCCTGGCACAGGGATTGACGCAAGGCACGCCGACGCACACAAATCACAACAGAATATTGATTACCGCAGAACGATTGTGAGTTCAAATATTTGAAAAAATAAAGCCCCCTTTCGGGGGCTTTATTTGGTTCATCATGTATTATGCAAGTTCGACTTTTGTGGCTTTATCCCCTTTTGGGGATTGGGTAATCTCAAACTTAACTCTCTCGCCTTCTCTAAGGGACCGATAACCTTCACCCGCAATGTCTGCGTAGTGCACAAACACATCACCGGTTCCGTCTTCTTTCTCGATGAATCCATACCCTTTCCTACTATCGAACCATTTCACCTTTCCATACACCATTTTTTCTCCTTTCAAGTCCATATTCATTGAGGGTTGCGAATATGAATATTCTGCTGTACCATCAACAAATCACGCGACTTAAAGCAATTATACTAATATAATAAAACTTGTCAATATTAAATACGCCCGATATTTTCATGCATGATTGACAAATAAT
Source organism: Caldifarciminota bacterium (assembly GCA_020353055.1). GTDB lineage: Bacteria > Hydrothermota > Tepidihabitantia > SM23-42 > SM23-42 > SM23-42. The sequence goes on from CP070686.1 coordinate 159,773, forward strand.
ACTCCACAAATATACTAGATATACATTCCAGCAGCGAGAATTTGAACACACGCTACTCGGATGTAAACTAGATCAAATAAGATTTGCCAGAGGAAAGGAGCAGGAATGACTGGACCATCGAGCGAATCGGTCACGGCTGTCAAGGATGCAATATCAATACATCCATTCTGCGGCGTAATTTCCGCAATTTGTGCCGGTCTTGCGCAGACGCTCAATGAAATCCACGGTAGAGTCGTACTCCCGGCATGTCCCGCGGAATAGTATGAAATGGCATACACAAAATGGCAGACTTCGACATCTCTTATTTCTGACCTGCACCGTGGCCTCCGTTGCCGGTTACCCATCGCTGATTGCGGCTGAGGAAATCATCAACAGCACAAGGCTCATCTTCACTACAGTTGCCTACCCGGCAGAATGGTCAGAGAAGAATACGCTGCTGCTGATCGAGAGCATACGTAATTTCGGCGGAGATCTCTCTCAATCTACAATCTGGTGCATGATGCCAAACTACGGAACAGAGCCATCAGAAACATTCAAAGAAGGGCTCGTGGCACTGAACGCGGACTTGATTTCATTCCCGATCGAGCGCGAAGTTGCGCGGTTCTTTTTTGCAGCCGACATTCACGCCGCAGCACTCGCCGAGTCCCTGGCAGCCGGCAAAACGGATTTGCTTGTTTGGTTGAGTTCAAATACAATAGTACTACAGGAGCCTGCGGATTTTCTGCTCAATGATGGGAAGAATCTAGGCTATCGACCGGTGCACCATACGAATATCGGATCTTTTTATGATACGCCGCTCGACCCGTTCTGGTCGCTCGTATATCGATATTGCGATGTACCTGAAGAACGCGTTTTTCCAATGAGGACGCATGTCGACGAGAACACTCTTAGACCATACTTCAACGCAGGGATATTGGTCGTCCGTCCAGAAAAAGGCTTGCTCAAGAAATGGCAAGATAAATTCCTCGAAGTCTACCAAACGCCCGAACTCACCGAACTCTACGATATCGATAATCGTTATGTCATCTTCATTCACCAGGCGCTTTTGTCCGGAGTAATCCTATCTGTTTTCGCGCAAAGCGAAATTCAAGAATTACCCGGAAGCTACAACTACCCGCTGCACCTGTTCGAAGAAGATGCAACTGCGCAACGACCATCCAGCCTTGATGAATTGGTGACTGTACGTCATGAAGGCTTACAAAAAATAACAGAATTGATATCCAAGATACCGGATGGTGAACAATTTAGGCAATGGCTCACTCAAAAGGTTGAATAGCCAATTCCGTGAAATCATAAAACTACACTTTTTCTCCCTATGACAAAAGAAAGGTGCATTTCTCTTGAACTTGAAATGAACGCCGGGTGCAGCGTGCGACCGTGAAACGATACGCCGTAATATCCGACATTCACGGAAACCGCTGGGCACTCGAGACGGTTCTTGATGACATAAAGAGAAAAGGCATTGAACGAATCGTCAATCTTGGAGATTCGCTTTACGGCCCCCTCGACCCCAGGGGTACGGCTGAAATTATAATGCATTTGAATTCATTTTCCGTGCTCGGCAATGAAGACCGTCTAATATTCACCCCGGGTGAAGCTGAACCTTCGCCAACCCTGCACCGTGTACAGAAAAATCTCGGGCAAAAGCATATCGACTGGCTGGGTGAAATCCCGGTGACGCGAACTGTCGATGATAATTTATTTGCCTGCCATGCATCACCTCATTCAGACACCGAATATTTTTTCTGGAATATCTGCAGCGGGGGCGCCGTACTTCGGAGGCATGAAGAAATGAGGAGGATGGCCAGTGGAATACATTGCCCTGTCTTACTATGTGGACACGATCATGTCGCACAGTCCATTAGCCTGCAAAATGGTCTGCTCGTTGTAAACCCGGGCAGTGTTGGACTGCCTGCCTACAAGGACGATATACCTCAACTTCATGTTATGCAGGCCGGTTCACCCCATACGCGGTATGCCATACTGAGTCAAGACAACGCAGAATGGACGGTCGAACATATCCTGCTGGAATATGACTGGGAAACACCTGCTGCCGTGGCCGTAAAAAACGGACGGCAAGACTGGGCATCATGGCTCAGAACCGGTAAAGCAGTCGTAGATTGACACTCATATACACATAACTATAATGTGTACAGAGGAGGCATTGTATGATTAGAAATGAGCAGTACGTAATAGTGGTCACTGCTTTCCTGCTCATGGCACAATCGGTTATTGCCCAGGAGCCGCCGGATGGATTTACCAGGCGCGGTGATGTAATATACCCTTCACAGCGGGAAAAAGAAATCGAAGCTCTGAGATATCCTGACAGTAGTGCCCTACAAACAAGGGTCAAACAGTTACAAGGACAGGCAGGTGGAATAGTCATTTGTTTTCAATGGCAAAACCGAATGGCAGATACGATAAATCACACACCTCAAGATTATGCAGAGATCTTCTTTTCCACCGGCACCTACCCGACCGGAAGCCTCAGTGATTATTTCCTGGAAAATTCTTGTGGTTCCTTTTCTATCTATGGTGATGTTACCCAGTGGTATACATCTTCTTATAACTACAATATCTCAGGCCAGTACAATTGGATGGAAGAAGCAGTGCAACTGGCTGACCCTTACGTCGATTTCTCACAGTATGATTCTGATGACGATGGCGTCGTCGACATCGCTTACCTTCTTCACGCCGGACCGGCAGGCGAAGAAACGATGGACCCGAACGACCCCTGGTCCTGGGCATGGACCAGCGGTGCGGGCATTCCTACCAATGACGGCGTTATTGTCGATGCCTATACATTGCAACCGGAAGAACACGGTGACGGCAGCATCATGGGTATTGCCGTAACGCGGCATGAATCGGGTCACATACTCGGCCAATTCCCCGATCTGTACGATTACGACGATAAACTGGACACAACCACATACTACACACCAAACGATTGGAATGATCACCCAGTCCAGGATTGGTGCTCAATGGGATATGGCGGTTATGGATTATTTTCGTACCGTTATGGGCCTGGACCGGCTGAGCATCCGACGCACTACTGTGGGCTCTTCAAAACAATGGTTGGCTGGCACGAACCCGTAATCCTCGAACAATCGCAACCCGGCGTGACAATACTATCCACGGAGGGAAATGATTCTGCCAGCCTTTATAAAATCCCCATCAACGGCTCAGAACTGGAGTATTTCTTGATTGAAAACCGTTTTTCACAACACCCCGGGCTCTTTGACCATTTGGATTCTGACTATTCCGCCTTTTTCACATTTTTCACGCCCGGACCAAACCCGCTGGATGCCGGGCTCATCATTATGCATGTCGATGAGGAAATGTCTAATTATAGCTATTGGGGATTCAATGACGGAACGCCGAGCAAACCCCATTATGGTGGCGTGATCGAAGATGCTGGCTACAACCCCCAGATACCATGGGATAGCACCGAACACACCGAATTCTGGTATCCTTACGAATGTCAGGTAGGAGCTGCCTTCTGCCTTGAGGATGGTCAAACTTCATTCACACCGCGCACAACACCCGATACCGACGGCTACACCGGATACAGCGGCATCTGGATCACGAACATCAGCATTTCCGGAGAAGTAATGACTTTTGATTTCTACCTCGAAGCGGATCCACCGGTCTTCGCGGATGTCTACCGTTGGCCGGATACGATCTACACCGGACCGTACGCAGTAGACGCCGTAATCTTTGATGTATTCGGAATACTCAGCGATTCTCTTTACTACGCGATCAACAACACCGGCTTCATTCCTGTTGCACATGACAGCGTCCAGGGCGACACGCAATACTGGTATTGCATCCCTCATGCCGCTTCTATCGGAGATTCGATCACCTACTATATTGCGGCGACAGATAGTGCGCAGAACAGACAAACATCCGGGCTATACGCCTTTCATGTCTGTGAAACAGGCATCGAAGACTCTCATACTGGTATAGGCTCACACACACTCTCCTCTCTCTATCCAATCAGCCCTAATCCCTTCACAAGACAAACGGTCATCCAATATAGCATCGTCAGACCATCGATCGCAAACCTCAAAATATATAACAGCCTCGGCGCTCACGTCGTGACGATAGTCGATGAATATCACCATGCAGGAATACATCGCAGGCATTGGGATGGCCGGGATGCAGAAGGAAGACTTGCGGCAAACGGAATTTATTTCTGCCGTCTCGAGGTTGAAGGACGTTCGCAGGTGAAACAGGTGATCTATTTGAAATAGCCTGACCCGATCCTGCGACCCGGATACATAGATTAACTGCTTGGTACATCAAGTAATTATGAAAGGAAAATTCATGAATAACGATTCCAGGAAAACAAAAGAATTGATTTCACGTGTTATCGATTTGAAGGGTATCATCGACTACCAGAAGAATGCCGTTGTGAGCAGTGAGGTCATCAGTAAGAAAACCGGCACGGTTACCGTCTTCGCGTTCGACGCGGGACAGGGATTGAGCGAACACACTGCGCCTTTTGACGCGTTCGTCTATATAATCGATGGTGTTGCCGAAATAACGATATCAGGCGACAAGCATTCACTGAAGGCCGGGGAAATGATCATCATGCCCGCGAATGAGCCGCATGCCCTCAAGGCCATACAGAAGTTCAAGATGCTGCTGGTGATGATAAAATCGTAACCCATTCCATGGCACTACCTGGTCCGGACGCGTACCGACTGAGATACCTATTCCACCCTCTCCATAACCCTCGTAGCTATCAACATATGTACAATTGTACATATGCACATGTATCAATATGTCGACCGGGTGGAAAAAGTGACCGCCAGTTTCAAATCACGCAGGCGGAAGAGTACTCTACAGAAACATGCTGATCGCCAGCACCAGAATGACCGTGCCAACGATATCACCGAGGCTCGTTACAAATGGGATGACCGAGTTTGATGGATCAACCCTGACCTTATAAGACAGCGAAGCGGTGAAAAAATCGAGAAAGAAGACGATCAACGTAATCGCCAGAATGGCAAAAAGATTAATGAAGAAGAGAGGCACAAGTGGTACAATCGGTATCCCAAATAGGTCTGCACCGAATTTGGTTATCAACGTAACCAGTGGTGAAATCAGAAGTGCCAGAGAGATCGCCCCAATAAAGTTCTTCACAACATAATTATTCATCCGGTAGGGTTTAAGGTACCCGAGATGCAACCCGGAGGAAAAACGGGCACCAAAAATACCGCCAATACTGCCTGCCTTCGCAATGATCTGCGGTATCAGAATGAGCAGACCGGGTACAAGATAGAATTTCTCGTATTGCCAGTGCAGATATATCCCGGCGAGAACACCCAGCATAGTACACACGAACAGAACCGGGATACTCTGCTTGAGAATATTCAGGAGTTTGTAACGAGAGGGGATTCGTCTGATGATCATTGGCACGACCGGTAACATCAAGAGGCTCCATGCCTCATCGATCTTCAGTCTCAGGACTACATCCGCGGCAAGGAATACCACTGCCACCGTAATAACATCACCTACCATGCCAATAATCGGCGCCACAATATTGTCCGGATCGAGACGCCTGTTAAATGCGAAATAGGTAAGCGTCACGGTGAACGGTATGAGAACGACTGAAGCCATCGCCGACGCGAGAATCGCTATCAACAGCAAATTCACGAGGGGTATGCTCGGAAGGCCGAAGATGTAACAGACAAATCGCGCGAACAATCCGATGACAATTGACACCGTAAACGAAAGTGAAAACCCGGCGCCGATGTTACTCAAAGTGAATTTGTTAAAGGAAAATTTCCCTCCAACGAGACCGAGATGCAGAGAAGCAGAGATTCTTGAACCCAACGCAGTCCCGATATTTCCTCTGAGCCCCATGACCGCAGGCACAAGGATTATCAAACCGGGAATAACATCGAGTCGCTCATGCATCTTTCCCAATATCGAACCGGCAAAGAGCTCACCGATCGATGTAAGAATAACTACGGGCGTTGCTTGAAGAAGGATGTCAGAGACTATCCGTCTATTTATTCGTTTCCTTTTTCGCGGCCTTG
>CP070686.1:165919-219661 GCA_020353055.1 Caldifarciminota bacterium
CATCATTCAGTTGCGCAGCATACTCTTTGAACTGCGGATATTGTTCGGCCGCGTACTTGCTCTGGAAGTGATTGAGGATCACCGCGATTATGGCGGTCGGGCCAACGCTTTCCTGCAGGTAATCACGTGCATCTACCCCGAGTTTTTTCCGGAAATTAGCCATACCCTCGCGGATGCCCGTTACCCACTTGATCTTCAATTCCATCACTTCCGGAATGTCAAGCGGTATGATGTCAAAGGCGACGATAACGAGTTCGGTGTTATCCTTGAAGAATTGGACCGCGGTGTGGATTACTTTGCGGATATGTTTTTCAATAGGAAGGTCTTCGTCGCCGACTGGTTTTATCGTTTTGAAGTAACGGTCATAACACTCGTTAATTATCGCTTTCAGTATTCCTGCTTTCTCTCCGAAGTAGTAGTTGATCATCGAGATGTTCACTTCGGCTTTTCTGGCGATTTCCCTGACGCCGACCGCGGCATAGCCTTTGCGCGCGAACAGGGCCAGGGCTGCTTCGAAAATCCGTTGTTTGGCTACCTTATGTTGTTCAGTCATCACGCTTGCCTCCCTCAGAGTTGAACGTTCGTTTTAAACGAGCATTTGTACGCCATATCGTAATTGCATCTATCAAATACCTCTCACAGGATATCTCACAGTAGTTAGTGGATGCTGCGCACGAGATTGAGGTGCTCATAGAGCCTCCTTTTACTCAAACGATTGTTTTAGTCAATCGTTCGTTTATATTATAGCAAACAAAGGGGTCTTGTCAAGGGGTAAAATGCATACTTTCGAGGTTACTGGAAAGAACGGCGTGCTTTGAGTTTTTCGATCGTTGCCATGCGATCGAGGCTCTGCCCTTTCTTGAGGAAAAAATTTGTGATCAAATACAATTCCGCGCTGCAAATGATGGCAATTGGCACATAGACCGCGGTTTCATGCCATGATTCTTCCGATTGCATATCTGCCCAGGGAGAAAAGAGTCCAACCGCAGTCACAAAGGATCCTGCCAGACCGACGGCCACGCCCAGTGTCCCCAGCAGCAGTTCGTTAGCGGTTTTCTTCGCATACTTTACATCATCCTCCGTGATCGGGTAGCCAGCATTATCAAAGGCGATTATATCCCTGCCGAGCGCTTCGGAGAGCACCTCATGTGATCGTGATTGCTGCCTGGCCCAGGCATAACCAAGTCCTGCGCCGATTGCCGCTCCGCCTGCTGTTGCCAGAGGATTGATTTTATAGAATTTGCGGGTGATCACGACCGGGACAGAAGTGCAGCCGCCATTGCCAACCCAGCATCCTACTGGTATGCCGATGGTATCGACTTCAGTCCTCACTTTGCGCGTTATCAAAGCAGCGGCATAGGCGCCAGTGGCGCAGCCTGCGGTCACACAGCACGATGTTGTAATGAGCTGCCTGTTCTTTAATTCTTTGGCAGCCTTTTGAACGTCTTTTTGCGAGATGATCGGCCAGCCGACTTCAAATTCTTCGATGAATGCTCTCCGGAAGTTCTCGTCTTGAATGATCAACCGGAAATTGCGGATGTAATAATCCATGGCATCGAATGCTTCCCGCTCAATGGAGACTGCTGAATCATGGACACTCTCGTTTTGCATTATGCTCATGTGGGCGGTTATCTTGTTTTCGGATTCAGTGAAGTGAACCGAGATAAAATCTTCGATGTCGCAAAAAAGACAATACTTCTTTGCCTCCAATGAATCGATTTCACTTCCGACTATTGAGTTGACTGCGAGCTGTCCACAGACGCAGAGAACGATCAGCATCACTATCCTATCCTCCCTGGATGGTCAGTATGCTATCCCATATGTTACTCATATGGATATAATTTGCATATCATATGAAAGGAACGGGTGGATGTCAAGCGATAATGGAGATGGATAATAAAAGTATTAACGGCGGTGGCTTATCGCGATCAGAGATTGTTTGATTTGCTGGTTATGGTGGGATTTTGCGGGTCATTATTGTCGATAACCATATCGGCAATTCTCTTCGGCTTCGCTTGCTTGAGATAGATCTTTTGCCCTGGCATGTAACGTTTCTCATAGCGTTCGACGATTGTTTCTTTTGAGCCGAAAAGCTCTAAGTCCCGACTCAGGGCACGGCTCAGGGAGACGTCAAAATCTATGTGGACGAAGATGCGTAAATCCCAGTGTTCGTCGAGTTCGGGGCGCATAAGAAAGACACCATCGAATAGAAGGATCGCATCGGGAGATGCGCGCAACACCGGTGATAACCAAACTGAATCTTTGCGGAAATCAAAGGTTGTGGTTCGGTAATCATATGTTCCACGCGGCCCGAGCGGCTGCAAGAGGTATTGCTTAATGGCATCATTATCAAAGGAATCGTAGTAATAGCCTTCGGGAGAGAGGTTGCCCCGGCGGTACCGCTCTTTCCTCGGTCTATGAAAACCGTCGATGGATGCCCGGATTACTGATCTACCCTTATTCTTCAGGGCATCGGCGATCTCATCCGCCAGTATGGTCTTGCCCGCGGCATCGATGCCATCGATAGCGACTCTTAATGGATGCTTGTATTCGATGCTTCCGAGCATCTGCGTTAGAAAATCTATCAGTACACTGCGCAGCATGATTGTGAATTATAACTATGAGGCAGCGTAAATCAACAAGTGGAGTTGCTGCGCAAACGAACAATTCACCCACTGCAATTGACAATTTCCACGCATCCGCTATAATACTACAAATCCAACCGGGAATTATTTTGATAAGAAAAATTGAAGAAATATCAATGAACGCCTGGCCCGCGTTGCAGACGGTGCTCTATGACGGCTGGGTACTGAGGTATGCTGATGGTTATACCAGAAGAGCAAATTCAGTAAACCCGATCTACTCTTCTTCTGTTGATCTGAACACCAAGATAGAGTATTGCGAAAAATCCTACGCGCGAAGAGGGTTACGTACGATTTTCAAGATGACAGACGAGGTGTGCCCATCTGATCTTGACCGTGTCCTCCAGGATAAAGGATATATCCGTGAAGCTGAGACTTCGGTTCAGATACTACGATTGAATTCAATCAATCTGAATGTTCACAGCGGCGTCGAAATGGACGGCACGCTGGACGATTCATGGCTCGATGCGTTCTTCCGTATGAGCGGCGCCGACGTTAAGTACAGAAATACGTTGAGTTCAATACTCACCAGAGGGCCAATGGAAAGATGCCTTGCGCAAATCGAGCGCAGCGGCAAGATAATTGCCTGTGGTGTCGGAGTCAGGGAAGATACAACGGTCGGCCTATTCGACATAATCGTTGACCAACAGCTCAGGGGTATGGGATTGGGCAGGCTAATAACCGAGAGTATGCTCGCCTGGGCGAAAAAAGCTGGGGCAGAAACGTCATACCTGCAGGTTATGGTGGACAACCGACAGGCCCTTGCGCTATACGAAAAGCTTGGTTTCAGGGAAGAGTACCGTTACTGGTACCGGGTGAACCATTGTCGTAGATAAGTTGCATGAGATAGACATCCAAGAGCCTGCCGAATTTTGCACCCACTTCTTTCATTATACCAACGTGCTTGAAGCCAAGTGATTCATGGAGATGAACGCTTATTGCATTGCCTTCGGCAATACGTGCGATCACCGTATGTAGACCGACCTGTTTCCCTTTTTCGAGAATCTTCTTCAACAACTCACGGCCGATGCCTTTGCTTTGATGAGATTCCCTGACGTATAAAGAAATCTCGGCCGTGTTTGAATATGCACAGCGATCTGACCATTTGCTGAGTGCTGCCCAGCCGACTACTTGTCCGGAAAGTTCTGCTACGAAAACCGGATTGCTGGAACCGTGCTCTTTGAACCACCTCTCCTGCTCCACGATTCCCTTCGGATCAGTGTCAAATGTTGCGACAGTCTTCAGAATCGCTTCATTGTATATCTCGGTAATTGCGCGCAGGTCTTCGATCGTCGCCTGCCTGATGATTAATGCTTTGCCATCCATGCTGTACAAGAGAATATCCCACTGCCGAGTCACTGTCAATAAGAGGTTCAGGAATTAACCTCTGAGTCTACTGTATCAAGCGCTTTCTGTTTGGTCATCGACGGTGAGTCATTGACAGATAAGTCTATTGTTTTATAATGAATCGTTAAACTCACAAAGTCTTGTCAGTGAGGAGGAGGCAAGAAATGCAAGCAAAGTTATTGTTTGGAATATTCTGTTCGCTCTCACTTCTGATTGCACAGAGTGTACTATGGTCCTACTACACAACGACCGGCGGAACCTATGTCCATTTCAGGGCAACGCGTACGATCTCCGATGTTAACGGTGATGACCATGATGATGTCATTACCGTATCAGAAAACGACACCCTTTTTTGTTTCTCTGGGACATCCGGTTCAGTGATATGGCGGTTTGCGGCTGATCCCTGTTATGTTGAACGTGGTTTGATATCGGTGCCTGACCTTGATGGTGACTCTATTGAGGACGTCGTGCTCGGGACTATCTGGGGTACCCGTTCGGTGTTTGCGATATCCGGTGTTGATGGCAGTGTTATCTGGCAGTATGACACGCATGAATACGGCGATGGAGGTTGGATCTATGAAGTGGCGCCGATGGAGGATATTAATGGCGACACGGTTGTTGATATCCTCGCGTCTGCTGGTGGTCCTGATGCGGAGCGTGTTTACCTGTTCAATGGTATTACAGGTGCGAAGATATGGGAGTATGCGGCAGGTTACGCATGTTTTGCGGTACGGGCGATTGGTGACATAAACGGCGACAGCATACCCGATGTCGCTGCCGCAACGGGGAATTATGTGCCGGCCGCATACAAGGTAATATTCTTAAATGGAATGACCGGGGACCTTATACGCGAAGTAGCATTAACATCTTCGGGCCTGACCGTCGTCCCGGTCGGCGACATAAATGATGATATGATAACGGATGTAGCATGCGGTACCAGCGATGGCACGATCCTTGCTCTTTCCGGAGCCGATGGGAGTGCAATATGGACCATCAGCACAGGCGCAATGGTCTGGGACTTGAATCTGCTACCTGATGTTGACAGCAGCGGATATCCGGAACTGCTGCCTTCTGGTGTGCTTCTGTACAGTTTTACCTGCCTTGATGCCGAGGACGGGGGTGTCTTGTGGCAAACACCTGCCGTTGACCAAATATTCGTGAGCGTGGCGATTCCAGATATCAACGGCGACGATATATGGGACGTCGTGGGCGGGACCGGCTACACGAGCAGCATGTTGTATACCCTGGATGGCTACTCGGGCGCTGTGATCTGGGATTATGCGATCGGCAGTCCGGTTGAATCTGCGTATTGGATCGAGGACATCGATGGCAACGGAATTCCCGATATACTGGTTGGTACACGGCATGGTTGGTTTTATGCGTTTAGTGATGGCAACGTACCCGTACTTGAGGATACTCTGGTGGTGAAGGATTTCACACAGTTAGTGAGCAGTTTTGGCACGCTGGAAATAAGACACAGTATGCCCTATGGCGAACCGCTACACGTTGATGTCTATTCAGTTCTGGGGCAGAAGGTGATCAGTTCCCAGGTATGCTGCGACAAAAATCCCATCAGCATCGACGTCAATGGATTACCCGCTGGAACGTATTTTGGACGGTTATATAATGAAGGATTCGATCAGAGTCTGAAATTCGTTGTCTTCAACTGACCGCGATGGCTTTGCGCGATTCAAGGATTCGGGGAGGTTTTATGCGTAGAACATTACTGGGTTTGCTTTTCGTGGCGATATGTTTTCTTCAGGCCGATGTCTTTAGGTTCCTGAACACGGCACGTATCGCTTACTTCAATGAAAAAGACTACGGCCGGGCTAGGAAGGCGTGCCTCGAAGGATTAGAAATAGAATCCGGTAATGTTGAATTGCTTGCATTGCTGGGTGGTTCAGAAATGGGTCTGGGAAATTGGGGTGCTTCTGCAGACGCATTTGTGAGAGCGTTTGCCGTAGACACGTCGAAGACCCTTGACTGGATCGACGCACAGCCCGAGGGCAGGAAATACTATTTTCAGGCGTTCTACTTCCATGCCCGCGAACTGTTCGAGCAGGAGGCATATGTTGAAGCCCTGAGCCGCTTGAATCATGATGGTGTCTTCGGTATCGATGACATCAACGTGTATATCCTCAGGGGAGCAACGCTTTACAAACTTGAACGGTTTGATGAAGCAAATGGTGAATATTTGAAGGTACTTAATCTTGATCCACAGAATCCTGATGTTAATTACCTGATCGCAAAATCTCTTTTTGACAACGAAGATTACGAAGGTTGCCTGACGTATTTTTCTACGGCAATCAGATACTACAGTATCAAGTATGAGCGGTTAGGTAGGATACTCTTTCAAAACATGCTTGAGATCGACAGCCTACTCGCACGGAAGATTGTGATCTCATGGTTGAACGGCGATACCGAAGAACTTGAAAGAGTGCTGATCGAGAACCTTGGTTTCCGCGATGGTATTGCCGTGCAGGGAGCGAATGTCGAGCAATTTGCCGAGGCCTCCGCAGATCTTGGAAGGAGTCACTACTATTACAGTATGGCTCATTACAACCTGAAGGATGATACGCTGGCTCTAGAAAATATGGTGCTGAGTGTAAAGTACCAACCCAACGATTTCGATGCGCTGTACTTTGCTGGCGAGATGAATGTGCGGCTCGGGCGATATGGTGAAGCTATACCCTATCTGGATAGGCTCGCCAGACTCTCCCCTGACGATAAGTACGCGTGGTTTTATCTTGGCGTATGCTACACCGAAACGAAACAATACAAGAAGGCCATCGATGCTTACGAGAACAGAATGCTTAAACTGGATCCTGAAAATATCGATGTAATAAACAATCTTGCCTACGTCTATCGCGAGATGGGTGATAACGAAAAGGCACTGCAGTGGTTAATTCGGGCTGAAGAATTGCAGAAAAAAAACTAGCGGGATAAAACCAGTTACTCGAATCTGAAATGCTTTTCCGTGAAAAGCCTAATGCATGCATCAACGGCATCAACGTCATATATGATACCTTTGTTCTTTGATATCTCCTCGAGCGTGTATTCCAGGCTGTAAGCGGGCCGATACGGACGGTGGGAGGAAATCGCCTCCACGACGTCCGCCACCGACAAGATGCGTGTTTCGAGCAGGATGTTTTCCTCGCTTAATCCCTGCGGATAGCCAGAGCCATCGATCCGCTCGTGGTGTTGGAGCACAATATCCGAGATCGGCCAGGGGAATTCTATCGCTTTGAGTATATCACTGGCGACTCTCGGGTGCGTCTTGATAATTGTGAATTCAGCCGGGCTGAGACGTGTCGGTTTACTTAAAATTTCTGAGGGAACTGCTAATTTTCCTATATCATGTAGCATACCGGCAAGCCGCAAGCCGTTCACCTGTTCTTCATTCAAATCCATTTCCTGCGCGATGGCCGAGGCGAGAACTGTCACCCGACGCTGATGGTCAGTAGTGTAAGGGTCTCTTTTACCAACTGCCGATGCAAGTGCGTTAACCGTCTGTTCGAATATCGTCGATAATTTCTTGTAACTTTCCTGTAATTCTTCGGCCGCTTTTCTTCCTTGTGCGCGCGTGTGTAAAGAGACTATACCGTAGGCAAGGTCGTCGGATAGTTCGGTAAGCAGTTTGACTTCTTCGGCGTCAAAAACATCTGAACCAGCAGAATAGATGTTCAGCGTGCCGAATATGTGATCGTCTTCTTTGAGGGGAAGCACGATCATCGCAGCATATCCACGTTTCACGGCCTGGCTATGCCACGAAGCCTGAATCGGGTGGGCATCCAGTCGTCTTATAATCTGTGGCTTTCGTGTGATGATGGCCTCGCTCACTGGTTCACGTTCTTCGGGGGGAAGGCGTATCGCCATGACGTCGAGGTATCCCTGTTCATACCCCGCATGTGCAAGTGGAAGTACGGGTCCTCTATTGTCGCCGGGTGCCTCGCCGACCCAGGCGAACTTGTACCCGCCGAGATTTACGATTATCTCACAGATATCGGAAAGTAACTTCTTTTCATCGGTGGCCCGGACGAGAACTTGATCGCACTCGGTCACCACCTTCAATGCACGGTTAAGTTTCTTTAGGAGTTCTTCGGATTTCCTACGCTCAGTAATGTCACGGATAATGCCCAGTGTGCCGAGGAATTTTTTATCCGTTTCATCAACTTCCTTATCATAATGCCCCGTTGAACTGACATCACCGAAGGCAATAACAGTGCCTATCCTTTCGTCCATACCCTGCCGTTTTCTCTTGAGCAGCAACCTTATTTCAAGGTCAGTCGTCTTGCGGTCGCCGGTTCTTCGTTCGTCAAAGAGTTTTGGAGCATCTTCATCGCCTGTCTTCTTGCCACTATATGCAGGCAGGACATAGTTGCGGGCGAATAATTTTACGTCATCCGGGTGTACTATCTTGCTGAAGTGTTCGCCGATAAGTTCCTCGGGTTCATAACCAAGACTGCGCACGGAATCGTTGACGAAAAGAAATATACCTTCAGGATCGATGCGGTAGACTATATCGGGGAGCGTTTTTACTACTGATAGGTAGCGCTCGACCTGACGTCTGGTAGCATTGTCGTCGCTTATATTGTTATTTGCCTTCATATTAGGTGATGGGCTCTGCTGCAAGTTGCATGGAGAGGGTCGATCCGCTCGGGTATGTGATCTGGAAGCAGCAATCTCGGGGAATAGGAATGTCGATTATTGGCAGATTTTGGGGGGTCCGTAGCATGATTGGCAAAAGTATACTGATTATGCTACTTTTGTCAAGAACAAATGCCAATGCATACTCTAGGGCAGTGATATACTGTAGTTGCCCGAACGGATGATAATTATACATACGCGAAGATTTCCGTAAGAATAATGCACTAAAACATCCGGCACGTTAGCCTGAAGCGACTGGTCAGCTTGACACAGTGAAAGATTGAATTATAATAATACAATCAGGAGGTGATATGGCAACATACATTCTGGTAACAAAATTATCTCCCGAGTTGACCAGGGATCTTAAGAAAAGGGCAGAGATCGGTCGCAAATGGATGGAACGCGTCAAAAAGGACTGCCCGGAAGTGAAATTCTTGGGACACTATGCCCTTCTTGGTCCGTATGATTTTCTCGATATATATGAAGCTCCAGATGAAGAGACCGCGGCCAAGGTTTCGATGATAAGCCTTTCCGGCGGCGCAACTTCAGCCGAGTCCTGGACCGCTATCCCATACAAGAAGTTTCTGGACCTGATCAAACATCTTTGATTGAACGAACATAGAGGCGCTGGCTCTGAGATCTGGAGTCGTCGGGGTATTGCGGGTTTGAGTTGGTGGGATCTCAGATCTTCTTGAAGAATTTCGAGAGCCAGCCTTCGTCTTTTGTTGTTTCTTCAATCTTTTGGTGTGGAGGTTTTTTTATTTCTTTTTTTCCTTCTGCTTTCTCTTTTTTCGGTGAGACTACTTTGACCAGCCCGGAGGAGATCATACCGTAGAAAATCTTCGCAGTTTCGAATTCTGGTATGCTTGACTTTCGGGCGATCTGCTTGACCGTCAATATACCATCCACGAAGGAAAGCACTTTCCACTCACGCGGATTCAATTGAATTTTTTCAACTCCTTCCTGAGGTACTTCCACGATCTCGATGGTAACGTCGAAGGACGGTATCAACTTCTGAATCCTGGTTAATTCATCGATGCGCCGAGCCGCTTCAAGGATAACTTGTTGAATCGGTAAATCTACTGTATGCTGTGGTATTTCTTCTCCGGGGTTGAATGTGAAGCGTCCCTTTTTCCAGCCCAAAATCGTATCAATGGAAGGTTCTCCTTGCATTGAATTTGTCTGTGCATGAGCTACTTTCCCGCTTTTGAAACAAACGATGCCAACATCATCTGCTGTTTGGATTCTAAGAACGCCATCTTTCTGACCCAGCTGAACCAGCTGGAAGACGTCGGTTATTTCAAAATCCTGTAGATCGCCAGCCAGCGACATTAGGTTTTGTAGACTCCCATGTTTCTGAATTTCTGGATTCTCGACTGAATTAATTCGGGGATCGGGATACCGACGAGTTCATCGAGGTTTTTTATGACGGCTGACCGGATGTTCTTTGCCGTTGTTTCGTAGTCCATGTGTGCGCCGCCAACAGGTTCTGGGATCGTTGCGTCGATGATATGCATCGTCTGCATATCCTGAGCAGTCATCTTAAGGGCTTCAGCCGCATCCTTGTTTTTTGATGCGTCACGCCAGAGTATTGATGCACAACCCTCCGGCGTGATGACTGAGTATACCGCATTTTCCATCATCAGAATCCGGTCACCCAGAGCTATTGCCAGGGCGCCTCCAGAGCCGCCTTCGCCAAGGATGATGACGAGAATCGGCGTGGGCAGCGTGGCGCACTCAAATAGATTCGAGGCGATGGCCTCGGCCTGTCCTCTTTCTTCGGCCCCGACGCCTGGAAATGCTCCTGGAGTATCGACCATGGTCACAACCGGCATTTTGAATTTTGCGGCCATTCGCATGATGCGCATCGCTTTGCGATAGCCCTCGGGATGTGGCATGCCGAAATTGCGCCTTATCTTTTCTTTTGTATCCCGTCCCTTCTGGTGGGCAATGATGGCGATGCGATGCTGGTTGATTCCGGCGATGCCCGAGACTATTGCATGGTCATCAGCGAACCGCCTGTCCCCGTGTAGTTCCAGGAAATCGTCGGTTATCAGTTCTATTATATCAAGCGGATAGGGTCTTCGCGGATGGCGGGCGAGCTGGACCCTCTGCCATCGCGTTAGATTCGAATATATTGTTTTTTTGAGTTTTTCAGCTTGAGCTTTCAGACGTTGTATTTCGTCGTCGACTCCCTTGAGGCCGCGTAATTCCTCGATCTTCTTTTCCAATTCGACGATCGGTCTTTCGAATTCAAGCCAGATTCCGTTCACTACAGGCCTATCTTCAGGGCTATGTTATTGACCATGCCCAGGTTCTTCGGGTAGAAAGAACCGCCGTATTTCACTTCAAGAGCACCGACAGCAATACTCAGACCAAAACCCGGGTAGAACTCGTCTCTGTAATTCGCCGCAGCGCTTAACGTCAGCCGCTGGTGCACTGGCATTGAAGCACCGATACCGAATTCGAACGCCGCGTCGTTGATCAAGTAGCGCAGATCACCGCTGAGTGTCAATTTATTTACTTGTTGAAAACCCCCAACATTCAAACACGCCGGAAGGTTAACCTCACCGTTGTTGATCATCATCTTCGTGCCGAAATTCGTTGCGCCGAACGTTATGCCGCTCGTCGCGCTTCGGTAAGCAAAGGCGATGTCCATGGCGAGTGCATAGTCTGAGTAGATATAGATATTCTCCGTTACGTACTTGAGATTTATACCGATTCTTCCTTGTGAAGAAACATCCACCGATGCACCAAGGATGAGCGAAAAATCATATGCCCTGTAATTGATCAACGGGTCTTCGGTCGGATAGTCTGGGCGGTATTCTATTTCGCCGTAATCGAAATTGACGATGCCCAATCCAAAGTGCACTTCTTTGAATTTCTTGCTCAGTGATAGTGAGACGCTCTGCATGCCGAGATAGAATCGGTTGTATGAGCATTGGACAGTATAATTGTCGCCCGCTTCGAAGTTTGATGGGTTATAGAAAATTGCCTCTTCTCTACTAGCCATGGCAAAGCTCGTTGTAACACCGACCGGTGATGCCGGCATCAACAACGATTTCACTCCTGCCGCGGCAATTATGATAAGCATAAAGGTATTCATTTATTCCTCGATTATTTCAACGTTGGCCCTGGGCAGAGTGACCTTTCTTTTGTCTTCGAGTTCCACATCCAGGACACGTACTTTGGCTTCGGTGTCGATTTTGGACAATGCCACGGGCAAGTCCACGACCCTGCCGATCAAACCAAAATAAGGTTCTCTAATTATTCTCACTTTTGTGCCGTTCTCAAGTCCGCTACCGGTTGACAGGTCGGCCGTCTTTTTGGTCACAGCCTTTGTTTCGAGTGGCACGATAAGTTCCGGCCGCATAACACCCGCCCTTATCTGGGTGGCTCCATTCATTGAAGTCTTGCGGCCAACAAGTGACTTCAGCAGTTCAAAGGTGCGCTCGGCCATGCGTAACTTGCCAAAGCCTTCTGTTGCGATCAGTGTAATGCCTACGTTTTCCGAACCGGTGATCGCGACCCCTATGTCATACCCCATGAATCTCTTGAGATCTTGGTCTTCTATGCCGCCAACTACCACGCCTTTTGCACCAACATCACGTGCTTTTTCCAGAGCATCGTATTCAGCTATTGAACCACCGATGATGACTTTATCCTTGAACGATTTATCGATACTGTCCGGGGTGAGAACGTCATTTGGGTCATCGACTGCCATTGCGATCTCGCCGATGGTTTCGCCGCCGATGCCGAAAATTCCCTGGATAAAACTACCTGCGGTTCTGATTTCAACGCCCTCTTTTTTTATGATGTCGGTTACTTCACCGTCGATATATGCAATGACCTCAACTGGAATGGGCGGTTCGCGCAGGATGACCTGGCCGGTGATCTTGGAGATGCTTTCGATTTCGCCTTCAATCGGACTCTTTACCTGTGATTTGAAGAGTCCAAAAAGACCTTTACTTTGGGCGCAGACCTCTTCTTTACAGCATCTTTCGCCCGGTTTCTTCAACATCACATCGTCAATTTCGGCCGGAAGAACACCCAGCAGGCCTGCGACATTGACTGTCTGTACATTGCCCGGTAGATTTGTACGGGCGACGACTTGTTCGGCAGACACCTTGGAGCCTTTTTCTACAACAATTTCTCCAGGTAATGGAAGGCGGCGTTGTTTGGTCAATACTGTATATGCAAGAACTTTAAGACCCGGAGTATATGCATGTGCCAATTTATGCCTCCTTTGATATGACTATATTAATCATATTTTCATAGAGGTCAAGAGGATAAAAATATGCGACCGTGATATTGATTAATGCAGGCATGGGTCGGAGGCGCAGCGATGCTATCTATTTCGGCGTCGTTGTATCAACTTTTTTACCTGCCTTAAATTCATAAGGTCTTCCTTCAAATCTGTACGCGGGGTTTCCATGATAATGGGCAAATCTTGCAGGGCAGGATGCTGGAGAATATGAGACATGCCTCTGCCGATCTTTCCCTGAGCGATGTGCCAGTGCCGGTCACGATGCGAACCACAATCGGTTTTAGAATCGTTGAGATGGATCAGAGAAAGCCGGCGCAACCCGACGCTGCGGTCGAATTCAGAGATGGTAGTATTGACTGCCTTCTCAGTACGAAGGTCGTAGCCTGCCGCAAATGCGTGGGCAGTGTCCAGAACGACACCGACCCTGTCGTCCTGCTCGATACCACCGATGATCTCCTTCAGTTGCCGGAAATCATGACCGAGCTCATTGCCGCTGCCGGCTGTATTCTCGAGTAGAATCTTTATATCATTCGGGGCTCGGTGAAGTGCTCGGTTGATGCCCCGACTCATCTGCTTCAATCCCCTGGATGGGTCAGGCGCCGAACCAACATGCATAATAAGGAAGGCAGCACCTATTCTGGCACTCCGTTTCAGTCCATCGACCAGAGAGTCCAGGGAGCGTCTAAATAAAATTCTATCCATTGACGCGAGGTTTACGAGATAGGGCATGTGGACGAAGAGAGGCCAGATGTCGTGCATCTCGATCTCCAGTCTGAATAGTGCGATGTCATGATCATCAAGTGGGCGGTATTTCCATCCTCTTGGATTGCGTGAGAAAATCTGAATGGTTTCGCAATTGCGCTCTTGAGCCCGGGCAACAACATTCTTAAAGCCGCCCCTGATCGAAACATGGAAGCCGAATCTCATTTCAGAAGATGATTATCCCGCCCTTCGGGCGAGGATTCTCGTCCTTCCGGGACGGGACGGAGATAGCATAAAAAATGCCAGAGATAAGAAGATATCAAAGTCTGGATGCTAGTCTTTCTTATGGATCGATAGGGTATCTGGGTCGATGGTCAGGTACCGGTCTTTACCAAAATACATGACCGGTTTCACTTTCCTTTCGTCGACGAACCCTTTTTCACGCAGGAATTCTTCATCAATATGTATGCATAGGACCTGGCCGACGAGTAGGAAATGGTCGCCGTACTCGTGTAGTGCGTACTTTTTACACTCGTAAACACCATAGCTTGCCGACATTATCACTCCATCCACCTTGTTCGCTGGTTCCGTTGCTATCTTGAAGTGTGTAAGTTTCTCGATGTCACGGCCCGATGTGCTGCCCAGTTTGGCGATCAGCCTTGCCTGGTCATGCATCAGGAAATTGACCGTAAAGCCTTGTTCACCGTTCAGTAACTCGAATGTGTATCTTTTTGGAGATATGAGGACACCATATAAAGGTGGTTCAGCCGAAACCGGAGTGTGCCAAGCAGCTGGCATCAGGTTTTTCCCGACACCGATCACGGCCACAGCTTGCGGGAAGAGATAGTAGAATTTTTCGAATACCGCGGCGGCAAGCACTATTTCTTCTTCTTCTTGGGCTTATCACAATCAGGGCAAGAATTCTTGCCCCGTTTCGAGATCATGCCCTTGCCGCAGGATGGGCACTTCTCGTCAACCGGTGGATAGAATGAGGAAAAATCGCAACTTTTACATTTGTAGATTTTTCCACGCTTTGTGGAGATGATAATCATTTCGGCGCCACAATTGCGGCAGGGTACTTCGTAAACGACGTTTTCGGTATGACGGCATTCAGGGTACCCCGAGCACGCCAGGAACTTGCCGAATCGGCCGTGACGCGTGATGAGATCGCGGTCGCACTCAGGACACTTCTTATTACTTTTTTCAACAACGAGGTTCTCCGAGTGTTTACATTCGGGAAATCCTGAACAGGCCAGGAACTTTCCGTACTTGCCCCACCTGATGATCATCGGCTGTCCGCATTTTGGGCATTTCTTATCGGTCTTTTCAACGGCCTCTTCTTTGAGCTTGTCCGCTTCTTTTTTGGCATCGTTCAATTTGACAACAAATGGATCGTAGAATTCCCGGACCACGCTCTGCCATGCTTTCATGCCGTTTTCGATCTGGTCGAATTCCTTCTCCATCCTGGCGGTGAAGGAAACCGCAAAGATATTCGGGAAGCGCGGTATGATTATTTTGTATACCTGTCTGCCCAGTTCCGTGGGTGTGATCCTGCCGGCATTCTTTAGTACATAACGGCGTTCGAATAGGGTTTGTATAATGTGTGCATAGGTTGAGGGTCTGCCAATGCCGTTCTCCTCGAGTCTTTTTATGAGGGAGGCTTCGGTGTAACGAGGCGCGGGTTCGGTCTTCTTTTCCTCGAATTCGATTTCAGTCATTGTTACCTTGTCGCCGACTTTGACCTTCGGTACTGTTCCACGTTCGGTAACCTCGCCGGTCAGGATTTGATAGCCCGGGAATACGTTCTTCAGTTCATCGGCGCGGAAATCCACCCCGGCGTTGCTCGCTATGACCTCTTTCTGACGGTAGCACGCGGTGGCCATCTGGGATGCCATGTAACGATTATAGATCAATCTGTAGATTTTGTACTGGTCTGGGGTCAGGTGTTCTTTTATTCCATCCGGATCAAGCCGTATTTTCGTTGGTCTGATCGCCTCATGCCCTGCTTGGGCACCCTTGCGATCTTTGAATTTTCGGATTTCTTTGTTGAGATACTCTTCTCCATATTTATCAGCGATGAACTCACGCAGGCTATTAAGAGCATCAGCATTGACACGTATCGAATCGGTTCTCATGTAGGTGATCACACCAATGCGTCCTTCGGGCAAGCTGATACCTTCGTAGAGGCTCTGCGCGATGTGCATTGTCTTTCGTGCCGACATACTGAATCGTTTCGATGCTTCCTGTTCGAGGGTCGAGGTTATGAAAGGCGGCGGTGGTGTTCTTGTCGGATTCGTAGTCCGAAATGATGTCACCATGAATTCGGTTCCTTTTTGAAACAGCCCCTGAAGACGGTTTAATTCTTCTTTACTCGATATCTTGCGAGGCTTACCGTCGATACGATAGAGTGCCGCCATGAAATTCTCATTATCCTGCGTTTCGAATTGAGCAGTTGCCGTCCAGTATGGAGTTGGAATGAAATTCTCGATCTCTATTTCACGTTCACATATCAGACGCAGCGCGACGCTCTGCACACGCCCGGCCGAGAGCCCACGTTTTATGATTTTCCACAATATCGGGCTTGTGTAGTAACCCACGATCCGGTCGAGGATGCGTCTAGCCTTGTGTGCATCGACGAGGTTCTGGTTAATGGTCGTTGGGTTCGCCAGTGCCTGCCGGACATGTTCGGGCGTTATTTCATAGAAGAGTGCACGTTTAACAACGGCACCATTTGAATTCAGGATCTCGGAGAGATGCTGCGCGATCGCCTCACCCTCGCGGTCAGGGTCCGGGGCCAGAAAAATTTCGGAAGACTTCTTGCATACTTTCTTTATTTCATTTATGATTTTGGCCTTGCCTCTGATCTTAATATACTGCGGTGAGAAGTTGTTCTCGACGTCGACACCCAATTTGGATTTGGGCAAGTCCTTGATGTGTCCCTTTGAGGACACCAATACATATTGTGAACCAAGAAAACCCTTGATCGTCTTGGATTTGGTCGGTGATTCAACGATTATAACTTTCTTTTTTGCCACGGACAATTATATAGCAAATCGACTCGTCGTCAAGAACTGCGGAATTTACTACCTCTTTATTGACATCACACGGGGTATAGTTATAATTGCACAGGATAACCGCGAAAGTCCTGCGGTATCGGAGGAGAGGCGTCATGCAAATTTCAGTCTCAGCCTATCACACTGCAAATCTTTTTTCGGCTACACTCATAGCGGCGATCCTGCTCCTGGAATGTCAATGCTGACCAGGCAGGATTTTCAGGAGATAGTCAAACTCGAAGGACAGGTCCGGGGATCAGCCCTTAACACGGATGCTGCCTGCATCAAAAGTCAGGAGGGCAGAGAGGGTTTGCATAGAGTTGAACAAAGATTTCGAATGTTGGGTTATCCCTTGGAGTACCGTCACATAAAGGATATGGGTTGGTATCCGATCAGTTTGCGTGTACTCTCATTATGTATCATGAAAGATGTTTTCAAACTTGATGATTCCGATATGAAAAAAATGGGTGATACGGCGCCGAAATTCTCGTTCATCGTTAAGGTTTTCATGAAATTCACCAACCTCAGGGATATTGCCCTCGACAATGTTCCTGGCTACTGGCGTATGCACTACAGTGTTGGTGATATGAACGTCGGCGAGATCAATGAAAATAAAGGATACGTAACCGTACAACTTGTCGATTTCAATATTCATCCCATCCTGTGCGCTTATTTCGAAGGATATTTCCGTAGATTACTACAATTCGGTTTTGTGGATGGACATCTCGATAGTGAAGAAACAAAGTGTATACATAGAGGCGATGTTTCTCATGAATACCGCATCAGCTGGAAGAAATAGTTACGGAAAGCGCGTGCGGACGCTCGTTGCCAACCAGAGCGACCTGTTCGCCATGGAAAGGTACATCAACGACATCTGGCGGTTCCTGCCGATCCCGGTTGCTTATCTGAATCCTCTCGGTGTGATATTAGACGTTAGTAATTCACTGGAAAACATGTTACATTACCGGAAAGAAGAATTGATCGGCGGCACGTTGATAGGTCTCTTCGCCGAGCAGGAAAAGATGCGGCAAATACAGAAACTTACTTTGGAGAAGAGCCGTGTCAGCGATCATCAGGGTGTAGTAAGAAATAAGGAAGGACAAAGTATTCCCGTTAACATTTCTACATTAATAAGGAAGGATGAGCAGGGTGAAACAATCGGATATTTTGTTGCCTTGCTCGATATCTCAAAACGCTTATCTGCGGAGCAGGCCTTCAGCGCTTCCGAGTCCCAATATCGGGCAACGTTGAATTCAATTGGAGATGGAATCCACGTGGTGGACAAGGATCTGCATATCATGATGATAAACGACGCTTTGCGTTCGCGAATAAAAGAACTCGGGATTGATTTCGAGCCCGTGGGAAGAAAGATCGGCGACGTCTTTAAATTCTTGCCGGATACAGTTAACAAAGAGTATGCAGAGGTCTTTGACAGAGGGAAGTTGCTGGTTACCGAGGAAACGGTGCAGGTGGGTAATCGTGAATTCGTTTCCGAAGTACGCAAGATCCCGATATTCGACGGCGATCTGGTTAATCAGGTGGTCACGGTCATCCACGACATAACTGCTCAAAAACGCGACGAACAGGTCAAGGCAGTGCTCTACAAGGTATCAAGAGAGGTTAATACCGCTTTGGATCTGCGTGAACTCTTCGACATGATACAGCGCAGCCTTGGTGCGATTATCGATACACGGAATTTCTTCATTGCTCTGCGCAATAAAGGAGATCGGGCTATTTCTCTGGCATACTTTGTCGATGAAAGAGAGGATTTCAAGTCCTTACCATCAGGCAGGACGCTCACTTCTTATGTGATCGACAACAACCGCCCTCTTCTTGTTACGGAAAATGATATCAAGCAGATGAAGCGAGCCGGACAGATCGATACCGTGGACATACCGGCAAAGGTATGGCTGGGAGTTCCCCTCAGGGTGAAGGATAACGTTGTTGGTGCGCTCGTTGTACACAACTATCATGACCCCTCGGTCTACACAAGGAAGGATATGGAAATCCTTGAATTCGTGTCGGAACAGGTTGCCGCGGCTATTGAACGAAAGAAAGTAGACGAAGAGGTAGAATTGAATTTTCAGAGGTTGAAGAAAACCTCAACGAGTATCATCTTCACCATGGCGAAGATCCTGGAATTACGTGACCCCTACACTGCAGGTCATCAGCAACGCGTTGCAAGGCTTGCGTGTGCAATCGCTCGAGAGATGGGGCTCAACGAGGAAGAGGTCGACGGTATCTTCATGGCGGCTTTGATCCATGATATTGGCAAGATCTATGTGCCGGCAGAGATACTCAACCGTCCCGCAAAGCTCAACGAGACCGAGATGGACCTGGTAAAAACACATCCCAGCATAGGTTATGATATTGTTAAGGAGATAGATTTCTCACAGCCGGTCGATCGCATCGTCGTACAGCACCACGAACGCATCGACGGTTCCGGCTATCCCAATGGCATTGACGGGAGTGATATGATACTGCAGGCAAGGATTCTGGCGGTCGCCGATGTTGTTGAGGCGATGGCCTCACACCGTCCCTATCGCCCTGCCCTGAGCCTCGATGAGACCCTCAGTGAGATAGACAAATACCGCGATGTACTATACGATGGCCAGGTTGTTGATGCTTGCATGAAAATATTCAGAGACAGCACTTTCAGGTTTGATTGAGCTTCGGCAATCCTTTTTATCCACACAGGGATTGATTTTCACGTGGGTAGATTTATCATTATCAGGAGATATGTATGAACCTGCTGCCATTGCAGAAAGGCGTATTGTACGGACCGATCGCCTCTCGTCGTCTGGGGAAAAGCCTCGGTATAAATCTAATGCCGACGGACTACAAATTATGCAGCTTTAATTGTGTTTATTGTCATTACGGTTGGACAAAAGTGCATACCCTGGATGCGGAAGCGTACGCGGACGATATGCCGCGGTTTGATGACGTCACCGGTGCTGTCGGGAATGCGCTCGCCTCCGAACTGGAGTTCGATTATCTGACGTTTTCGGGTAATGGCGAACCGACTCTGCATCCACAATTCGCGTCGCTGGTGGCACAGATAGCAGAAATGCGTGACCGATACCGGCCGGGACTGAAGATCGCGCTGCTTTCTAACTCTTCTGGTTTGAACATCTCCGAAGTCAAAGAAAGCATCAGGCGTATCGATGTACCGGTGTTCAAACTAGATGCGGGGATCGAGGGTATCTTCAAGGATATCAACCGGCCGTGTACGGGAATTAATCTTAAAGATATCACAGCGAATCTGCATTCATTGCGCGGTTTTATCATTCAGACGGTTCTGATAAACGGGATGCCCGGTAATGTTGAGGAGGAGGATCTCGATGCGTATTTTGACCTGGTCGAAGATGTCCGGCCCGAGGGCGTGCATATCTACTCGATCGATCGACCCGTGCCCAATGAAGCCATTGCACGCGTCCTGCCCGGAAAACTCGAGCAGATAGCCGAACTGGGCAAAAACAGGACCGGTATCGATTTCAAAGCGTTTTTTCTGCGTCAGGAAGCATATTGATGATTCGACGGTATTCATCGATGGCGGATTTTAGCAGACCCATGACAAATCGTTTAAATCTTGAGTTTTTTAATATTTGACATGATTTGTGAGTTATGATATAATCCCGTTATGAAAGATACTGAGCTGATCTTAAAGACAAAGCTCGATACGCCCCGGACAAAAGGCAGAATCCTGCGCAGGGAACGGTTGCTGAATATTCTAAGACAAAACCCGGATAAAAAGTTGATACTCATTTGCGCGGATGCAGGATATGGCAAGACCACGCTGCTGGCGCAGTTCTGTCAGGAAATACAGGATTCCTATTTGTTCTACGACCTCGACGCCCAGGATAGTGATGTGTCGACATTCTTCAATTGCCTGATTGATGGGGTAAGAAAGCATGCACCCCGCTTCGGACAAAGGGTGAAGGCTGTGCTTTCTGAAAAACGCAGCAAAGAAACGGTCGCGGGGACGTTCATCAATGAATTTGTTGAGAACATAAAGGACGAATTTTTCTTCATTTTCGATGATTATCACCGGTTACGTAAAGACCGTAAGATAACAGGCATTATTAATTACTTCTTGCGTCATCTGCCGGTCAATCTGCATTTCGTGATATCCTCGCGGACAACGCCGCCGTTGTATCTCTCCTATTATCTTGCAAAACAGGAATTATTGCATCTCGGCAAAGAGCACTTGCAGTTTGATGTCAAGGAGACTCAGGCGCTGTTGCTCGATCTGTACGGGCTGGACATTAGTGAGGACGATATAATGAGAATCGCCGAACTGTCGGAAGGGTGGGTAACCGTCATCCAGCTCATTCTGCAGAAGATAAGTGCTACACCCGGAGTTCATGTAAAGGATACGTTGAACAAATATATCGCGTCGGGAGAGGATGTTTTTGACTATTTTGCCAAAGAAGTTTTTCAAAATCAGAACAAAACGGTTCGTGATTTTCTTCTTCAGGCATCCATTCTTGAGTACTTGAATGCTGACATCTGCGATACCGTCCTGCGTATTCAAGGATCGGAGCAGATAATCAATCTCTTGGAGACGGAGCACATATTCGTACTTCGTACTGGCGATAATTTGCTCTTTCATCCCTTGTTCCAGGAGTTCTTGCATAAGCGGTTGGCTGATTACTGGAAATCTGCGGCCATCAGGAAGCTTCATATTACGGCAGGCAAGTATTTTGTGGAACATGAAGATTATGCCTCTGCAGTTCATCATCTTGTGAGTGCAGGTCGCTACGCCCGGGCTGCAAAGATTTTACAGAAACATGCTGGACAGTGGTCTTCGTCAGGCGAAAACGCGAACTTCGTGCAGCTTGTAGAAAAACTTCCCGAATCATGCATTGACAAATATCCGTATCTCCGACTCAAGAAAGCCAGTATGTGTTTTGAATTAATGAAGGTTGAACAAGGTTTGAAGGATGTCAATAAAGCCATGAGACGTCTGCGGAGAAGTAACGACCGCAAGGGGATGATAAAAGCGTACAAGATGAAGTCAGTTGCGAATCATTGCCTGATGCATACATCGAAAGCGCTGTACTACGCTAAGAAAGCTTACAGTTTGGTCGGCAAAAGGCGATCACGGCAAAAGGCCATGATCATGATGCAACTCGGTACTGCGTACCGAGTGTTAGGCTTATTCCGCAAGGCTCAGGTTGTGTTCAGAGAGGCGCTCGATATGGTGCGTATCTTGAAGGATGATGCATTGGAGATCAAGGCGCTTCAGAGTTTGGGGATGTTGTACTACAATATGTCTGAGTTCAAGGAAGCGGAAAGGTTTTTCATGGAAATAGCGACAAGATTCCATGATCAAATATATCCTCTTGAATTGGCTTATACATATCGCAACATAGGGTCGATTGCCGTCGACAATGGTAATGTTGCAAGGGCTCTGCATTACATTGAGCGCTCATCGAATGTTGCTCAGCAGTATAGTGAAAGATACTTGAATAGTTATCTTACGCTGTTGAAAGGGAGGGTCAGTGTCCTGCAGAGCAACTATGAGCAGGCGGTTGATTTCTTTAAGGAAGTTATTGATTATAACCGAGAGAGCGATGTTAAGATCACGGACCTTTATGCAGCGCTGGATCTAGTCGATGTGTACCTGAAGATGGGTGATATACAGCGCGCCCGTGAACAGTTGAATTTCGCCGAGTCGGTTCTTGCGGGGAGTCAGGAAATACCCCAGCACGTCGTAGGTTTTCAGACCGTTAAGGGAAGAGTCGAGACCGCCGAAGGAGAATTCATCAAGGCTCGGGCTTCGCTCGATAGTGCGCTGCGGATCAGCAGAAAAGTCTACGATCCGGTCCAGGTTATGGCGATCTACTACGCGTTGAGCGAATGTATGCTGGCAGACGGCAATATCTCGCAGGCACTTGAATTCTTCAAAAAATGCCTCGACGTCGCTCAGAAGTATGGTTTCGAGACCTATCTGGTGTTGCAGGGACGTTCGAGTATCAGGCTTTTTGAGTTGGCACTTGAGCAGGAATACAAGACCGATCTTCTGCTGAACATAATACAACTAATCGATACGGAGAAAGCCAGGGATATCGTGAGCCGGTTCGATATCGAGCAAGGCAGTTTCGATTTCGAATGCCGCTATTTCGGATCATTTGAGATAAGAGATAGCAGCGGCAACATAATTACTCCTCGCTGGAGGACGGCTCGCACCAAGGCTATTTTTGTTGCGCTCAGTATGAATCATCCGAAAGGATGTACAAAAGAGATGCTTGTTGATATATGCTGGCCACGGAAGAGACTCGACCAGGCAGTACGGAGCCTGCAGGTAGAGATATCGTCGCTCAGGAAATTGACGCACAGCATGATCGCCCGGAGAGCCAGATCGCTGAGTCCAATAATGTATCGTGATAATCACTACATGCTGAATCCTCGCTTTATCATAAAACGCGACATCACTCAATTCGAAAAACTGGTGCACGAGGCAATGGCCCTGGAATCTACTGATCAGCGGCGGAGCAGGGAGTTATATGCTCAGGCGGATGATCTTTACCGGGGAGATTTCTGCGAAGGCTTTGTCGAGGATTGGTATTCTAACATTAGATCCTACTACCGGGAGATGATCTTGAATGTTCTGAAAAAACTGGCCCGATTCAGCTACCGTGAGCAAAATCTGGAAAACGCATTGTCGTTGTACCGACGTGCTCAAGACATTGACCGCTATGATGAGATGGTTCACATTGGCATAATGCGATGCCTGTCCTTCCTTCGGGACAAGGAGGGCGTGCAACGACAGTATCAGATACTTACGAGAGCGTTGAAGGACCTCGATATTAATATACCGTCGCGCGAAGCAACAGAGATATACCAGGAGAGTTTGAAATAGCATGATACTTTCTTCTTTTCTCCGGAAGGATGCGACCTTATGGGTTGTGAGAAATCATGAAAAGAACTAACTTGATAATTCAAACGAAGCTTGAACCGCCCCGGGTTAAGGGTACGATACTTCGCCGTGAACGTTTGTTAAGTCTCCTTCGCGATAATCTTGACAAGAAACTCATTCTGCTCTGCGCCGATGCTGGTTATGGAAAAACGACATTGCTTGCTCAGTTCTGTGAAGAGCAATCGATTCCGTTTGTGTATTATGATCTGGACGAGTCCGACAGCAACATGGCTACATTCTTCAGCTACCTGGTCGCCGGCGTGAGAAAACACGATAATCGTTTTGGCAAAGTCATCGAGGAACTTATTACGCAGATCGGTAATGTCGACATCCTGGTCGGTACATTTATCAATCAATTTGTCAAGAGCATAAAGAAAGAATTCTATATCATTCTCGATGATTTTCATTATTTTCAAAATAACCGTAAGATATGCAGTGCGATAGACTATTTCCTGCGCCATATGCCAAAGAATCTCCATTTTGTTATTTCATCACGTGCGGTGCCAAACATTAACCTCGCATACCTTATGGCAAAACAGGAGTTGCTGAAAATCGAGAAGGACAATCTGCGCTTCAGTTATGAAGAAATACAATCACTCCTGAACGCAGTCCATGGTTTGAGGATCGCTCCAGACGACGTGAAGCGTATCGCCGAGTTCTCTGAGGGCTGGGTTACTGTTCTGCAACTTATACTTCAAAAGATACGTTCGTCCGGTGAGGATTCGACCCAGGATACCCTTAATAGCTACGCCGCATCAGATGAGAATATTTTTAATTATTTCGCTCGAGAAGTCTTTGAACAAACTCCGAGGTCAATCAAGGAATTCTTACTGAAAACGTCGGTTCTGGACTATCTGAACCCTAAAGTCTGTGATCACCTTTTGAACATAAGGAGTTCGAAAAAAATCGTTGGATTTCTTGATGCAGAGAACATGTTCATTTCGAAAGTTGGGGAAAATTACCAGTACCATCCGATTTTTCACGAATTTCTGCGTAAAATGCTCGGGCAGTATTTCACCAGTAAAATTGTCAAGCAACTTCATTACAAGGCCGGCATGCACCTTTTTGCTCAGAAGGACTACGGTGCTGCGGTGAAGCATCTCGTGGCGGCAGAGCGCTATGCGAAGGCGGCACAGATTCTGGAAAAGAATAATCAGCACTGGATGAGGCGCGCAGATTATACTGGGTTTATTCAGTTGGTTGATATTTTCCCGGCGGCGATCCTCGATAAATACCCGTATCTGATCCTTCGCAAAGCAGATGCGCTCGATAACCTGGATAAGAAAACACAGTCCCTTAGACTCACCGAATCAGCGTTGAAGGCGTTCCGGCAGAAGAGGGACAATCGCGGCACGGCCGAGGCTCTCATATCAAAAGCACTTGTCTATTACACGCAGGGGCAACGGCGCCGGGGTATATACTACGCGAACAAATCGTATGAATTGGTGAAAAAAAGAGACTCGCTACTGAAAGCGGATGTGCTCATGAAATTGGGTAGCATGTACCGCGACGTTTGCCAATTCGAAAAAGCACAGGACTGTTTCGAAAAGGCGCTGAAAATTCTTCGCAGATTCGAAGACCGCGAACTCGAAGAATCGCTCTTAACGAGAATTGCGTTGCTCCATTTCACAATGTCAAATTTCAAAGAGGCCGACAGACTATTCATGGAAATTCTTGGTAGGTTTGGCGATCTGCTCTACGGTTTGAATCTGATATACAAATACAGCACGGTTGTTGCCATTAAGTGTGACCTGGGTGATTATTCCGCGGCGTGGGATTACTTGAGCCGCGCGGAGGATTTGCTGCAGAGATACAATGACCCGTGGATAACGAAGTATCTGGTATACATGAGAGGAAAGTTGCATTGGGCCGAAGGTAATTTTAGAAAGGCGATCGAATGTCTGAATGAAGCACTGGAGAAGTATCGAACGTTCTCAAGAATTCTGGATCCCTATATTTTTAGCGATATCATCGATTCTCATTTGAGGCTGGGTGAAGTCAGTCAGGCGCGTGCTGCATTTTCGCAAATGGATGAGGTCCTTGATATCATAAATGAAGCTCCGAATCTACTCGTTAGCTACCTGACAGTGCGTGGATCGTTGGAGTCTGCTGAGGGAAAGTATGACGAGGCAGTTGCATCTTTAAAGGATGCTCTGAGAAAAGCACGTACCGTTGAGAAGAATTATCTGGTGATGACTACGTATTTCGAAATTAGCAAATGTCATTATAAAAAGGGTGCTCACGAACAGGCTCTGTCATCCTTCAGGAAATGCCTCGAGATTGCGCGCAGTAATGATTATCGTGCTTACCTTTTACTGGAAGCCCGCAATAGTGTCGACCTGTTCAGGTTAGCATTAGAAAATGACTGCATAGTCGATTTCGTCGTGCGCATACTTGAACAGGCCGATAGCGAGCAGGCAAAGGATCTGGTCAATTGGCTGCACATCAAACGAGGGATGTACGATCTCGAGTGCCGGCTATTCGGTAAATTGGATATCAGGGATGCGAACGGCCGCGATGTAATACCGTCGTGGCGCACGAAAATAACGCGGGAACTCTTCGTACTCTTCATCGCCGGGCACCGCAAGAAATACACGAAAGACCAGATGATCGATACATTCTGGCCGCATAAGAACCTGCGGGGCGCTGCCCACAGCTTGCACGTAGAAATATCCGCTCTTCGAAATACGATGAAGGAAATGCTCCGGACCGACATCGATAAGCAGAAACTAATACTTTTCGAGAATCAACAGTACTTCTTGAACCCCAAAGTATATATCAGCACCGATGTGCAGGAATTTGAACGATTGGTTAGTCAGTCCGCTGCCGCCCTCGCTCAGAACCGCCAGAAAGCCAGGCAATTATATAACAAAGCGCTGGATCTTTATCGCGGTGATTTTGTCGAAGATATTACATCGCAGTGGTGTGAAGACATCAGGGCGTACTACAGAAAAATTGCACTGGAGATTCTGAAGAACCTTGGACAGATGTGTTACGAGGACAAATCATTTGCCGAGAGTCAACGGTTCTTACGCCGAGCCCTCGATATCGACGGTTCTGACGAATCAATTCACGTCGCAATCATGCGCTGCCTGCAGGCAATCGGCGACAAGGATGGGATACAGAGACAATACAAGAAACTTGTGAAGACATTGGATAACCTTGGGGTTTCAGTGCCCTCGCGGGAGGCAACCGAGATCTACCAGGCAAGTCTAAGCTGAAGTATTCTCCAACGTAGTAACGATATAATGTAGAATCACTTAAACAAACGATAGTTTAAATCTGTAGCGTGTCCATTAAATACTTTACCTGATACCACGATAACAGACCGCATATATTAAATTTGAGAGAATATGTGAGTATTTTGTGAGGTAATACACTAGCATTATGTGCGGAGGTGAAACATGAAGAAACTGATTGGCATAATGCTGGTTGGTGTGCTGCTCTTTGGTGCTGAATACGGCAGAATTACCGGCCAGGTTGTTGATGCCGAAACCGGAACACCCTTGATCGGGGCCGACGTAATGATCGAAGGCACTGATCTGGGTGCCGCGACAGACGAGAACGGTGAATTCGTAGTTCTCTACGTTCCTGCTGGAACTTATCGGATTACCTCATCCTATATCAGCTATGATCCCCTTTCTTTCGCCAACGTAGTTGTCAATGCCGAATTGACTACAGTACTCAACTTCCGCCTGCCTCCGACCGTAATAGAGGTGAAAGGTGTAACTGCCATCGCGGAACGCGAAGCAATAGTGCGTGACGCAGTGCATACGAGACGGGCAGTTACTTCGACGGAAATGGATCGTTTACCTATTACAACGGTAAACCAGGTAATCGCTCTGCAGGCTGGAGTAGTGACGAGTAAGAGAGGGACACATCTACGCGGTGGACGGGATGGTGAGATATCGTATTTTGTTGATGGTATCGTGACCAAGGTACCAAACAACAACTTGCAGTCATCGATCATCAACCCCTCAGCCGTGGAAGAGGTAGCCGTTGTCAGCGGCGGTTTCGATGCGGAATATGGTGATGCGCTTTCGGGTGTCGTGAACATCGTTACACGTGAAGGTGGTTCAAAGATAGCGGGTAGCGTCAGTTATCTAACGGATGAAATGTTCACGGATTGGCAGGATCAGATTAATTATGGTTACAACCAGTACGAGTTTTCGCTGGGTGGACCGATGCCTGTTGCACCGAGAGTCCGCTACTTCGTATCAGGCGAGATGATGATGACCGATGCGCAGCATCAAGAAGGACTGTTTAAGATATCGGCGCCGAGGATTGATTATCGCGCTCAGGCAAGGCTTTCCTATCACTTGCCCAGCGCAAAGGGTAAATTGACCTTCACCGGATTCACTGAGAGACGTCAATGGGTGATCTGGTCGACAATCACCGGCACGGGCCAGTACGACCTGAAGTACTTTGATCAGAAACCGATAAACCGGATAAAAACGTGGATGCTTTCATCGACATTCAACTACATGCTCACTCCTCAAACACTCACTTCACTGAAGGTCGGGATGACACATTATGATCGCTTCTACGGAAACCGCGATTACGCTTGGGAAGAAGAAAACAACCGGCAGTGGTACGAAGATTATCGCTGCTACGCTGAGCAGTTGTTTCCACTCTTATCCGAGGTTTCGAAAGATGGCTACAAGGTTATCAATGGCGATTCGATATTTGTTCGGGATGTTTTGATTGATAGTCTAATGCCCTATCACGTAGAATATACCAACCGTGATGTCCAGGCACTAAGGCATAATCCCTATGGAGTTGAGGGATTCTTCTATACATTTGGTGACTTTCGATCCTGGAGCGTCTGGAACAATGATGATATCCAGGCCCGGTTCGACGTCAGTCACGCCGTGGGCAAAGTTCATGAGTTCAAGACCGGGTTTGATCTGACGCGCTATGAGATGCAGTTCTTCCAGAATACTCTGCCCTGGGTTGCAAATCCTTTCTGGGACTATTACGACCGCAGTCCTTGGAAGGTCGCTGCATACATACAGGACAAAATGGATTTCGAGGGGCTGGTGGCACGTATCGGGTTGCGCTTCGATTATTTCGATGCACAAACATCGACCTTTCAGAATCCCGAAGACTATCTGAACGATCAACTTGTGTCTTCAGAGGCATCTTATCAAATATCACCGCGTCTCGGATTCTCATTGCCGGTTACCGACCGGATGAAACTGCGCTTCAACTACGGGCAATACTTCCAGTTACCGGCATTGGCTAACATGTACACGTCGACCGATACGCAGGTGGTCAGGGTCTTGATAAGCCGGGGTAACGCGGTTCTCGGTAATGTGCTTATCGAACCTGAAAGGACCGTACTGTACGAACTCGGTATTGAAAACCAGTTCACTGAAAATGTACTGTTCGGTTTCACTGCGTACTTCAAGGATATCTACGACCTTAATCAGGTGCGCGAAGTGGTTGCCATTCCCTACTCCTATTATCAATACCAGAACGTGGACTACGGCAATGTCAAAGGGTTCGAGGTCAACGTACAAAAGCGCATGACCAACATGTGGGCATTAGGCGTGAGCTATACGCTGCAGTTCGCAAAAGGAACGGCCGCAAGTGCCTTCGAGTGGTATCAGGATCATTACTTCTACAATATCGCTGTGCCGGTGATCGACTACTGGCTTGATTTTGACGAGCGTCATATTCTGAATGCAAACCTTGATTTTGAGTTGCCCGGTGATTTCTTTCTGATTCCGCTGCAGGATTTCAACAACTCATTCGTCTTCTCTTATCACTCAGGCACGCCATACACGCCGCGTGACCTGCGAGGGAATCGATTGGGTGACGAAAACTCGGCACGCGTACCAAGCTACGTCAACATCGACTGGAATTTCAGCCGTCGACTCAGGCTCGGACCGGTAAGTTTCGTGGTCAGGGGTATGCTGCTCAATCTCCTCAACAGCGAGCAGATTGTCGAAGTTCATGAGACGACCGGACATCCGACAGCTCACGGAGATCCTGAACCGTCACTTGATCAATTTGGCTTTACGTCAATTGCGAGCACGCGTTATTCGCCTCAATCTGATTTTAATCACGATGGTCTGGTTGTTCCTCGCGAGGCGAAGCAATCTTATATCGACTGTCAGAACGATTACTACTTTGACGCACGCAATTATCTTCCTGGGTTCCGTGCCCGTTTTGGTGTGGGGCTCATGTTCTGATCTGATGAATGAGGTCAAAATTCAACTGCGCCATACTCATCTTTGAGTATAGTTGAAGCCTGCGATCCACAGACCGACACCTGGGAGAGCAAAGCCCCCATGGCGCATGCGCCATGGGGGCTTATCGGGTAAGCACGGCAGATAAGCATGATTGATAGAGATTCTAAAAGTTTTGTTAACAGACGAGTTGCAGGGGGTGCTCCGTACATAACTCGGCAGGATTATTATTAGGCGTAATTTTTGAATAGCACTATATCATGAGAAGGATTTCTTTGAAAACAATTGAGAAAAAAAGGTGGTTACTCGACAAGAATATAAAGATATTCCGGGTCGAAGAGGCTAGGGAATTCGTTGAGCGTCTTGGGTTGGTTTCTGCCCTCTCCAACGGCGTGTTACCCAGCCTCCAGAGGGCAATATACACTGATGATCTGCGCAGTCGGTTTGAAGCCGACCAGAGGTTGTGGGATTTTATTCACGTGTTGATCAACAGGAAATGGGCATTCTACGGCCGCGTACTGGGAGGCCAAAACACGGTCATATCGATGAAGTTGCTGCCAAGCTTCCTCCGCGTCTATCCGATCCCGGACTACAGAAAGATGCACGAAAAGGGGATGTTGAGCAATATGGCCAGATCGGTAATGGATCTGCTGATGAAGCACGGGCCGCTAATGACTCATGAGATCAGGGACAGGATGGGTATCGGTTCACAGGCGAAGAAGAGGCAGTCGAATCAGGCACTCGTAGAACTACAGCGCAAACAATTGGTTTGCTGCGCGGGGAAGATCGCTTTCAACAAGTACCGGTGGCGGTTCGCGCTGTGGTCAGCTACCGAGCAGTGGCTTCCCGAAGAGACAAAAGTACGTGCTCGCATGTTGAGCAGTGATGAGGCAAAAAGGAAATTGATTGAGAAGTATATCTACGCAATGACCAAGACGACCGCAAAGAAAATCACGCAGTTCTTCAATATGTCTTTGAATGAGGTGAACAGAATAGTCTGTTCGATGATTGACAAAGAATTGGTTTCCTCTTATAATCACAAGGGTGAAACGTATCTCTTCAAAGGTAATCTCTAAGAAAACCCGGCAGGATAATAGAATTTTGCATCTGAGCGATAGCGGTGACGGAGCGCAATCGCGCAAATTCAAGAAAAAAGTGCATGGTTTGCGCCGTGAGATTCTGCGGTTCACTAAGGATTTGATCGGGATCGCTACTGAGAATCCACCGGGCGCAAAGTATTCCGAGTGCATAGAATTCATATCGGCACGTCTGAAAGACTTCGGCCTGCGGACGCGGATAATCAAGATAAGCAGCCATGGTGATAGGGCGCATCGACGTTATTGTCTTCTTTCCTCTTACGGTAAGGGAAAAAAGAAACTCTATTTTCACGCTCATTACGATGTGGTGCCGGGAACTGACGCAAAACACTTTAAGCCATACATCCGGGGAAACAAACTCTACGGGCGCGGTGCCGCGGATATGAAAGGAGGTCTTGCCGCAATGGTGTATGCGGTGCGGGCGGTGCAGCTTCTGAATGCCGAGCTGGACGGTCAGATATGTCTGGTAATCGTCCCGGATGAAGAAACCGGCGGGAAAGCGGGTTCTGGTCATCTTTTTGAAAGGGGGTACATCAAGAAGGAAGATGGTATTGGCATGCTCATGCCGGAACCGACGAGCGGCACGATTTGGAATGCGTGCCGCGGCGCGCTCAGCTTGTCGGTGAAGATAAGAGGCAAGCCGGTTCACGTGGTACTGCATAAAGACGGTGTTAATGCATTTGAACAGATGGTGAGTTTATCGGCGGCATTGCTCAAGTACAAAAAGACAGTCGAAAGGAGAAAAACGAAATACGCGGTTCTACCCGGCGAATCGAGGAATTCAATACTCATGTTAGGAGGGCTCTGTCAATGCGGTACGAATTTCAATGTTGTTCCGGGTGTTTGTAAGTTTACCATTGAAAGAAGGATCAATCCGGAAGAGAATTTTGCACGACAGAAGAGGCGTTTGTTGGCAATTTTTGACCGGTTCCGGCAGACTGGGATGAAGATCGATCTTGAGATTCTTCAGGAAGGTGAGTCGGCTGGCGTTTCTCCTGACAGTGCTCTGGCGCGAGTTCTCGTGCGCAGTGTGGGTGATGTAACGGGTCAACGTCCAAGGTTCAACATGTGCCCGGGATTGCTCGAGATTCGCTACTATCTGCAGAATGGTATACCGGCTTACGCGTATGGACCGGGTTTGCTGGCGAAAGCCCATAATCCGGATGAGTTTGTCCAGGTGGAACGTATGATCGATTGCGCTTCCGTATACGGGCTGACCGCGCTCAGATTACTTGCGGGAAAGGACGGATCATGATAAGAATAGAACAGATGAACGACTCCGATATCGGCTTCGCAAAATCGCTCACCGATATAGAAGAATGGGGCCATGTCGAAGAGGATTTTGAAAGATTGTACTCCCTCGATCCGGCCGGGTGTTACGTTGCGTGGCTCGGTGATGAAAAAGCAGGAATTGTCACAAGTGTCACTTACGGTAACCACTCTTTCCTTGGTAACCTGATCGTGCGAAAAGGAATGCGCGGGAGGGGTATTGGGATCGATCTCATGGAAAAAATCATCGGCCATCTCGACCGCAAGGGAGTGAAGACGATCGAACTCGACGGTGTACTACGGGCCGTGCAGACCTACCGGATACTGGGTTTCAGGGACAAATATCTTTCCCTGAGGTTTGCGCGTCCACCACAGGATAACCCCGATGGTGCACAAAAACCGAAGGCAGGATACACTGGGAATATTGAGGAGGTGTTGCGCTTCGATCGTGAAAAGACCGGTATGGAACGCGGTCTGTTCTTGAGGCATCTACTAGAAAAACACCCGCATACCACATATACCCTGCACCGGCAGAGAATTACAGCCTACGCAGTGATTCGCGAGAGGGCAACTGGAGGTTTGCATATTGGTCCCATGGTTGCTGAGAACGAGAGTGCCGCCAACGATTTGACCATTTCGATTTGTGCACAACACGGTAGGAATGAACTGACCATTGGCGTGCCTGGCATCAATGCGGCAGCGTCACAAATGCTCGTGCGGCACGGGTTCCTGCACTGTCCACCGTCCTTGCGGATGTACCGTGGACAGAGAATAGACTATGAAAGCAATGTCTACGCAATAGTTTCTGCGGACGTAGGTTAATTACATTCTTGTAGTAATTGAGGAATTTCCACCGGGTAACTTCATATTGACTTCGTGCGTTGGGGGGATTATAATGATACGTGAACCTGTTCTTCATTCTATATTGGCATGGTAAATATAGCTTTGCTATTTTTCCAGAGAGCAAAACCTACATCTGTTTGTAGTAACAATCTAGGAATAATATGGAATTAAAGAGAATCATTGTCGGTGGTCTCGAGAACAATTGCTACATTCTCAAATCAGGAACAACCGGCATCATTGTCGATCCGGGCGATGAGGCGCAGAAGATATTGAATGCGGTTGGTGATTTGAAGATCATGTTGATCCTCGCAACACACCGGCACTTCGACCATATAACCGCGCTCCAGCAAGTCAAGAAGGCATTGGAGACACGAGCCGCGATCCATCGCCTGGACTGGGTGTCTGGCTTCGATGAAGAGCTCGAGGATGGGCAGGTCATCGAATTCGGTCGCGATACATTGAAGGTGCTTCACACGCCGGGTCATACGCCAGGTGGTTGCTGTTTTCTAGTCAATGACGTGCTGATTTCTGGCGACACCCTGTTTCCAAATGGTCCAGGCAATACTGCTTTCCCAGGCGGTGATGAAAAGGCTATTCTAAAGAGCATACGCGAAAAACTGCTGGTCCTGTCTGATGAAACGGTAGTCTATCCCGGGCACGGCCCGAAAACGACAATCGGTAAGGAAAGGTCGCTATATTGAAGATTAAAAGGTTTGACGGGCTAACTCTTGTCAATAAGAGGGAAGTACTACGTATGTATGCTTTGAGCCTGAGAATTGAGATCCCCGCTGTCAGACCTTCGATTACCGTAAAATTGTCTTTTGGCGAAAGACCGTTTGAGGTTGATATGTTAAAGGCTTCCGCTATTGCAGAGCGTGCTGCGCGCGGCGATAAGATTTTCGCCGCCTATCATCAGGGAATCCCGGTTGCCTATCTCTTTACGACAACCAGAGAATGCCGGGTAGGAGAGATTGATGACTGGCTGGAGGTGAAACCGAATGAGGTGTATCTCTACGATGCCTATACGCGCCCCAGTTTTCGTGGCAAGAGGATTTATCCGTTCCTGATAACAAAGGTGGCAGAATATTACAGGAACGAAGCATTTGATTACGCGATGATTTTTTCTACTGAAAATAACGCAAGTTCAAATAAGGGAATCGAGCGGTGTGGTTTCAATATCTATGAAACGGTTTACTACCGTAATTTCCTTGGTTGGAAATCGTGGCAAACAAAAATAGGGGAAAGGCATGTCGGCTCACGCCTGCGTATTGAAGACTGAACGGCTTTCTGCGCTGGAAAATGTGTGGAAAGATTTGTTCGATAGCATTCGCACCCTATCGCCTTTTATGAGTTACGAGTGGTTCTATGTGCTGGCGAGACATTTATTGAAATCCGACCCGGAAATACTGGTATTTCGCAAGAAAGGCGGCACCGTGGTAGGAATAATTGCTGCGACGGTTGTCCGTGAAAGAGTCGAATTAGTGGGTGATGAACGGGTTACCGACCTGAACGGATTGCTCTGTGTGCCAGGTTACGAGAAAGAGGTTACAGAGACTTTTGCCGAATTCGTACGACAGAGAGACTTGGGGCTCGATTTGTTCCCACTGGAAGCGGACAGCATGCTGGTGGCTGGATTGAAAGACCAGATGCCTGAGGTTTCTGTCGAAAAAAAGGACCTCTGTCCCTTGCTCGATCTACCTCGAACATGGGATGATTACCTCGGGAACCTTGACGGCAAGTCGCGTCATGAATTGCGGCGCAAGATGAGGAAAATAAACGGTACGGTCATTCAGGATGTCAAAAGTGTGGGTATCGAGGATTTATTTAGATTAATGACTGTATCAGATAGTAATAAGGAAAGATTTCTTACGCCCGGCATTCTGGCGTTTTTCAAAGATTTGACAGAAACGTTTGGTCGAAAAGATTGGCTGCGTATGCGCGCCTTGGCTGCCGACAAGCAGACGGTCGGCATGATATTAGCGTTCGCATTGAGAGAACGTATCTACCTTTACAATATGGGATTCGACCCCGAGTACCGTAGTATCTCGCCTGGGATCATGACCATCGCGCTCGATATTCAGTCGGCAATTAACGAAGGTTACGATTATTATGATTTTCTGCGAGGTGATGAAGATTACAAGTATCGTTTGGGCGCAAAGGAGCGCTACACGATGAGGATCAAGCGATGAGGATTTGTGTTGTATCCTATCACTCGTCACCGCTGACTCCCGTCGGTTCAGGAAAATCGGGCGGTATGAGCATCGTGATCCGCAGTCTTTACGACCGGCTGGCGCAGTTTGCGGATATTGACATCTTCGTTCGCGGAGATGCGGGGGTCATAGAAAAAGGACGTCGCGTAAAGGTAATACAAGTAGGGCAGCGTGATACCCGTCGATTCGCGGAGGAAATAATCTGTCGTCATAACGCTTGTCACTATGACCTCATGCATACTCATTACTGGTCGTCGGGTGTCGTAGGGTTACACGCGAAGCCCGTATTGAAGATCCCCTGGCTTCATACGCTGCATACGGTCGAAATACTGAAGACGGTCCGTCAGGACAGGACCAGAATAGAGATCGAAGAAGAGATAATGCGCAGTTGTGATCTTGTAGTATCTCCGACCAAACAGGAAGCACTGGCGATCAAATCGCTCTATCCGGATGTCAGGGTGATAGCCATACCGCATGGTGTTGATACCCGGCGGTTTACGCCCAGCCAGAACGGTCACAAGAATATTCTTTTTGTAGGTAGGGTCGATCCGATAAAAGGAATACATTTTTTGATCGATGCATTGAGACATATGAAAAGCGATATCGGTCTGACCCTCGTCGGTGGGTCACCCAAAGACACGGGTAATTTCAAGAGCGTACAAACCTACGCGGCCGGTTTACCGGTGGATTTCGTGGGTCAGGTGAGACATGATAGACTCTCGGAATATTACAGCAAGACGTCGATGCTTGTTGTTCCGTCCCATTATGAATCATTCGGACTCGTGGGGTTAGAAGCCATGGCTTCTGGCCGCCCTGTGGTGGGTTTTTCCCATACTGGCTTGCAGGAGACCGTCGGTGATGATGCCGGTATTCTTGTTAAGATGGGCGCGCGCAGCCTCGCCGGTGCGATTGAGATTCTTTCACGGGGATATGAACTGCGACAGAGAATGGGAATCATTGGTAGGAAAAAAGCGCTGGCTTTTGACTGGTCGCACATCGCGAATAAATATAAAACAACATATGAAAGGATCATCGAGAAGTAGGCTCATCATAATGGCTCATCCTGATGACCCGGAACTTTCCTGTGGCGGGAGCATCGCGGTATGGGCAAAGAAGGACAGGGTATATAACGTAATTGTATCGTGCGGTGAAAAGGGAACCTGGGACAGGAAGGCTTCCCCGCTTCTGGTTGCCGAAGAGAGGGAAAAGGAAGCCAAAGAGGCTGCTCAATACCTCGGCGTGAAGCGAGTTATTTTCCTTCGTCACCCGGATGGTGAACTATCCAGCATCAAGACACTCAAACTCGAACTTGCCGCACTCATCAGGAGGCTCAAGCCTTACACGATAGTTACCCATGATCCTTGGTCACGTTACTTCCATCCCGACCACCGGGCTACGGCACACGCCGTTATTGAAGGCATCATGATCGCGCGGGACTGGCATTTCTACCCGTTTCTGCTGGAGATCGGTCTGAAACCTCACCGTCCTAAGGAACTGCTACTGGGTATTACCGAGAAAGCTAACTACGTGGTCGACATTACGAAGACATGCGATAAAAAGATTAAGGCGATCGGCATGCACCGCAGCCAGTTAGGTCAGTTGCCGGACTGGCAGAAGCGGGTGTGTAACCGTGTTAAAAATGATGGTGCTTCGGCCGGTTACAAATTCGGTGAGGGTTTTTACAAGATGCACGTATGACCGCATAAAAATCTTGAAACGCTTCGAAATATCTGTAGAATAGACTGTGGCATCCCACGAGCATAATCATAAACATGGTTTCTCCGAGCGGATCTTTGAGTTCCGTAACGTAGAAAAGAAGAAGCTTAGCCTTTCGCTGATCATCACTGCCGTGGTTATGGTGATTGAGATCGTCGGCGGCATACTCTCACACAGTATCGCTCTGATCAGCGATGCCGGTCACATGTTCACCCATGCGTTCGCGATAACGATCAGTTTGATCGCGATCATCATTGCAGCGCGTCCGCCGTGTCATCACCGAACATTCGGTTTGTATCGCGCGGAGATACTCGCGGCGTTTATAAACGGGCTCTTTTTACTGGCGGTCGGTGGTTTGATTATATACGAAGCAATTGAGAGGATCATCCGTCCGGAAGATGTACTGGCTCTCGACATGCTGCTCATTGCACTTCTCGGTCTGGTCGTTAATATCATCAGTATCTTTATACTACATGGCAGTCACAAACGTAACATAAATATCAAAGGTGTCTTCTACCATATGATCGCCGATGCTGCATCATCAGTGGGTATCGTGGTTGCGGCCGTTATCATATACTACACAAAATGGAACATAATCGACCCGATCGTAAGCATCGGTATTTCATTGGTGATCGTTTTCTGGGCTTGGGGTATTTTGAAGGAATCGGCAAAAATCTTGCTTGAAATGGCGCCTACCGGATTGAACGTCGACGTTGTCATGGAGGATTTAAAAAACAAATTTCCTGAGATCAAACAGTTGGAGCACGCACATCTCTGGACGATCACCGCGGACATGCTGGTCTTTTCTGCTCACATCTTGTTGG
The DNA here is from genome assembly GCA_020353055.1 of Caldifarciminota bacterium. GTDB lineage: Bacteria > Hydrothermota > Tepidihabitantia > SM23-42 > SM23-42 > SM23-42. The sequence goes on from CP070686.1 coordinate 203,653, forward strand.
ACGATACGTATCAGAGCGCCGAGGCGCAGAATCGTCTAATATCGGATATCAACAGTTATTTGGCGAGTAGGTACCACATCATCGAATCCACAATTCAGATTCTATGTGAGGGAGATTCAGCAACCTGTCCGCTGATCCCGGAGCCTCCTAACTGATATGGTTTTCGCTTTCACCCTTGGGAGTGTGGTCCTGGTCAGTTTGCTATCCTTGGCCGGTATACTAACCCTGTCCATTAACCGCCGACGGCTGCAGAAGACGTTGATATTTCTTGTAGCATTTGCCGTTGGTGCCCTGTTTGGTGATGTCTTTATCCACCTGCTACCCGAATCTTTCGAGAAGGTAGGCGTGAACCTGACTACCTCGCTTTTGGTGATCGGCGGCTTCTTGATCTTTTTTGTTCTGGAAAAATTCATTCGGTGGCGTCATATTGGCAGCGCGGCGCACCGGAAACAGATAAGCCCCGTTGTGACCATGAATCTGGTGGGTGACGCGGCGCATAACCTGATTGACGGGATGCTCATTGCGGCGAGTTTCATGGTGAGTATTCCAATAGGGATAACAACGACGCTCGCGATCGTGCTCCACGAGATACCACAGGAGATCGGCGATTTCAGCATTCTCATCCATGGCGGTTTGTCAGTTAAGAGAGCGCTGTCATTTAATTTACTTGCCTCACTGATGGCGGTTCTTGGCGCAGTTGTAACGTTGCTGATCGGCAAGCAGTTTCAGAGCTTTGCATCGTTTTTGCTGCCGGTCACGGCGGGAGGTTTTATCTACATTGCCGGCCCGGATCTGATCCCGGAACTTCAACAGGATGTGAAGGTGTCAAATTCAATATGGCAGTTCTCGGCAATTCTCCTCGGGGTCATTATCATGGCGCTGTTGACTTTTCTGGAATAGATATGGAAATTAACCGAGAAAACCTACACTCAACTTCCCTGCATTACGATTTCAATTGATCAAGGTCGAGTTTTATTGAAAGAAAATTCATTATATCCTTGAGGGCAATGAGCCCCAGTAATTCATCGCCTTCGACGACCATGAGCCGGCTATTGCCGGTGCGATTCATCAAAGAAAGTACTTTAATGATGTCGGTGTTCGGGTCAATGGTGTTTTCATTTGAACACGTAGTTGCGACGTCACCGACATTTTTCTGCAACCATTGCTCCCGTGGTACCTTTCCGATCTGGCGGGTGTTTATGCAGCCGACAAGTTTTTGACCGGCAACCACTGGAAACATTTTGTAGTGATACCTATATATGTATTCCTCGACGAGATCCTTCACGCTGAGTTCGGGCGCTACGGTTACCGGATCGCGGATCATAAAATCGCTGACGGTTTCGCCTTCAAGTGCCTGACGTGTCATTAACTGCTGGTAGGACATCCGTGCCGCATTCTGCAGGAACATGCCGATCATAAACCACCATATGCCGCCGATGAGATTTCCGGAGAAGAACTGTATCACACCCATGGCAATGAGCACGAAGCCGAATGAGGTACCGATGCGCGATGATACGCGTGTTGCCCAGCCGATATTGCCTTTCCATTTCCACAGTGCCGATCTCAGGACACGTCCGCCGTCGAGCGGAAATGCAGGTATCAGGTTGAACCCGGCTAGAATCCAATTGATGATCGCGAGGTATCCGATCACGCCGCTGACCGGCACGGGCCATGCGCCGATCCTTCCCACGGTTCGTATGATGAAAAGAAGAAGTCCGAGGGCGACGCTCGAACCAGGACCGGCAATCGCCATGAGGAATTCTGCCTTGGCACTCGGCGGCTCTTGTTCCATGTGCGCAACACCTCCGAAGACAAAAAGCGTTATTCCTTTTATCGGCAGGCCGAAACGCCGGGCAACCAACGAATGTGAGATCTCGTGAAACACGATCGAAAAGAAAAGACCCAGGGCGCCGAAAACGCCCATCCACCAGTAGGTTGCAGCGGTGAGATCTTTGAAATAATGCGGGAATAATCCCTGGGCAAGCGACCACGTGATAAGGAAGGCGAGTATTAGCCAGCTGATGTCAATCTTGACGTCAAAACCGAACAGACTGAAAAGGCGGATCGATCTTCCAAACATATTTATTCCTCCAAATTGGTTATTGCTGCCAGGAGTCCGTCAAAGCCTTCTGGACAATAAGCTTATTCTCAATCAGGTAGTTGTAGGCGGTGAGCGCTGCCTTGGCACCTTCGCCCGCGGCGATTATGATCTGCTTCTGCGGCAGGTCGGTCGCATCGCCGGCCGCAAAGAAACCCGGCACGGAAGTGCCGTTGTCTCTGGTAACCGGGATCTCACCTTGTTCGTTGAGCTCTAACATTCCTTTCACCGGCGAGGTATTCGGTACGAGACCGATTTCCAGGAATACCCCGTCGACCCCAATGTCATCCCCTTGCCCGCCGTTTACTGATTGTATCCGGATGGCATTCAGCTTTTTATCGCCAATTATTTCTTTGACGACGGTATTCATGTGGACGGTGACGTTTTTCGCGCTGGTGACTTCTTTAACCAGTTCACGATCGGCTCTGAACTTATCCCGCCGGTGGATCAAATGTATCTCAGAAGCGAAACTCAGCAGGTCCCTTGCTGATGTGAAAGCAGAATTTCCGCCGCCCACGACCGCAACTTTCTTGCCTTTATATAAAGGCGCATCGCACGTCGCGCAGAAAGCAACACCGTGTCCCATGAAGCGATCTTCGCCGGGGACACCCAGCTTGCGGTATTGCTTGCCTGCACAATAGATGACGGATTTGCCATTGTAGTATTTCTTGTCTTCGGTTATCACGGTAAAGACATTATCCTTTTTTTCAATCTTCACCACGGCGGCACCAAGCGCCTCGGCAACAGAAAATAATTCCATGTGCGTGACAAACTGCTCAACCATTTCCTTACCATCTATGTTGGGTAGGCCGAGATAATTCTCGACGAGCGCCGTGTAGTTGATCTGGCCTCCGAGGTCCTTTGCCAGAAGCAGCACATCGAGCGCTTTGCGCGCGGCGTATACCGCCGCCGACATGGCTGCGGTTCCGCCGCCCACGATGATGACGTCGTACTCGTGCTCACTTTCTGCTTTCCGCACATGACGGTGACCGTGAGCTTCCCTGATGGCTTGTTCAATACGCTTGTATTCCTCGGGGTTGACCGCCTTTAGTACTTCGAGGTATACGCGATCCACAGGTAAGGCACCGACGAAAGAGTGCGTTTCGTTAATTATGGTTTTGGGTGTACCCGTGACATCATAGCGTTGAGCAAGTTGGGGGAATTCAGCAATTTCTACCATGTCGGCGCGTATGCTGTCACCAACCATAGCGAGCTGCATTGCCGCATGTACGGCACGCGGGCAATACGGACAGGTCAGGGTCGTCATCACCTCGATATGTACAGGATGGTTAATGTGGCGTATCATTTCTTCGAATTCACCGGAGATGCCGGATTTGCCGGTTGCGACAATGACGATGGCTTCGATCAGCGATTGAAATTCATATCCGCTGGTCAATCCATAAAAACGTATGCCATAGTCCTTCTTCCCGATGACTGCGGTTGCAGGTATTTTATCGATGTTATACTTTATGACTTTATCGCTGTCACGCACGAAGTCGAAAATCTTCAATTCGATCTTATTGGTGTGTTTGACAATTTCTTCGAGCACGCGTTGTTGATTCCTGCACGCAGGACAAGCATTCTCCTGAGTAAAATAGAGCACTTCAACGCGGTTGGGAAGTTTCCCGAGTACACGCTTCAAGTCCTTACTTGTTTTGTCATCCATCAAGTCAGGCATGTTATATTATACTGTCAGTCCTTTTATTGTCAATTTGGCGTAAAGCGCCGCTCCTAATATTCCTGCATCGTCACCAAGTTGCGCCGGTGCAATTTTGTGGCGGCGATGTTCGGCACCAAGCGCCATGCTGCTAACGGTCCTGCGTACCGGCTCAAAAAGTATCCTCCCGGCTTGCGCAATGCCACCGGCGATAATGATAATATCAGGGTCAAACAGAGCAATTACGTTGGCCACACCCACGCCGATATAGAAGCCCACTTCGGCGAAAACTTCACGGGCTACCGTATCTCCACTCTTTGCCGCGCACGCGATCTTTTCAGGTGTCAGGACATCATACTTTGCCAGTGAACTCTTGCGTTTAGCCATCTTTCTCCGGGCGCGGGCGACGATGTATTTTGCCCCGGCGTAGCGTTCAACATGGCCAGAATGTCCACAGGTGCATTTGGGTCCGTCTAGTTTGATTGTTGTGTGCCCAAACTCACCGGCAAACCCGTGTGCGCCGAAAAGGAGTTTTCCCTCGCAGATCGCACCGCCACCGACACCAGTTCCCATCGTAAAGAGAAAAACGTTTTTTTTTCGCCGGCCTGCGCCGTACTTCCATTCTCCCAGGCATATTGCGTTGACGTCGTTTAGTACGTAAACCGGCAGGTTGAATTCGGCACGTAGGATCCGCCCGAGTGGTACATTCTTCCATCCCTTCAGGTTCGGCGAGTACTTGACAGTTCCTTTTTCAGAATCGATTATGCCTGCGATCCCGATACCGATGGCTTTGGCGTCTTTGCATAGTGGTTCAACCACCTTTATTATTTGACTGAGCGAGTCCTTTAAGCCGCGCTCAGCCCGGGTCGAAGTCCTCGCCCGGCGGATGATTTTTTGCCCGGTGACCAGTGCCGTCTTGATATTCGTACCTCCGATATCAACGCCGATGATGCCTCTGCGTGTCTTAGCCATGATTAGGTTCGTGCTTTTGTGATCTTTCTGACGACTGAAAAGATACTGTAGGAAATGATGATAACAGCGACCACGTAGAACCACGCGGGCAGGTGGTGGCCGAAGATCGCCACATATGTAAAGGGCGCAATGATGATGATGCCGAGGACGATGCCGAAATTCCTGGCCTGCACGTAATTCTTATTTCTTACTGCATTGATTATCTTGTATAAAGATAGCCAGAAAGGAATCACCCCGGCAAAGTATATTATGGCAAATACTACTGGATTGACACCGTGGGTATATTCGATTTGACGTAACCAGTTTTGCAGGTACTCAAACATGCTACTTGCCGATGCTGTCCACTCCTACATATTGCCTCAGAACGTCCGGTATTTTGATGCGCCCATCTTCTGTTTGGTAATTTTCGACGATCGCAATGAAGGTACGGGGCGTTGCGAGGCCCGAACCATTCATTGTGTACACAAAATCGACCCCCTTGCCTGGCCGTCGATAACGGATATTTGCCCGTCGGGACTGGTATTGCTCGTAGCAGGAAATCGAGGATACCTCGAGCCATTCCTTCATGCCCGGAGCATAGACTTCAATATCATAGGTGATGGCCGAGGCAAATGTCATGTCCCCCGTGCAGAGGAGCATAATGCGGTAAGGCAACCGTAGTGCTTTGACCGCGGCTTCCGCGTCTTTCAGCATCTTCTCAAATTCTGTGTAACCATTTTCAGGCGTGGCGTACTTGACAAGTTCCACTTTGTTGAATTGATGCACACGGGTGATGCCCCGTACTTCTTTGCCATAGGAACCGGCTTCACGTCTGAAACATGGTGTGTATGCTACGTAGCGAACCGGTAATTGTTTCTCCAGGAGTATTTCTTCACGGTGCATGTTCGTAAGCGGGACCTCTGCAGTGGGCGTTAGATAGAAGGCATCATCCCGGCACCGGTACATGTCAGACTCCAGTTTTGGTAGTTGTCCTGTACCGTAGAGACATTCTGTCGGGTTGAGCACCGGCGGAAAAATCTCGGTGTAGCCGTGCTTCGTTGTATGCAGGTCAAGAAAGAAATTGATGAGAGCGCGTTCCAGTAAGGCGCCCATTCCTTTGTATAGAATAAATCGGGATCCAGATATCTTGGATGCTCTTTTGAGATCGAGGATGTCCAGGGCTTCACAAATATCCCAGTGTGGCAGGACTTCGAAATCCGCTTCAGGCGCCTTTGTCAGGCCACGGATAAATCTGTTTGCTTCGGGACCGGCGCCAACCGGAACGCTTTCGTGCGGAACGTTTGGCAGCCATTGTACGGCGTCTCCAAAATTCTGCTCTGTTTCCCGCTGTTTCTCTTCTTTTTTCTTAATTTGCTCTGACAGAAGCCGCGCCTGCTCCATGAGTTTTTCCGGTTCTTCACCCTGACGTTTTAGCTTGGCGATCTCTTCAGATAAAGCATTCCGCTTGCTTTTCAATTCCTGGACCTCGGTCATGCCGGCACGCCGCTGTTTTTCCATCTCGATGATCCTATCCAGATCGATGTCGGAATTCCTCTTCTTTAATGCTGCGCGGATCCTTTCTGGGTCATCTCTCAACAATTTGAGGTCAATCATTGTAGTATTATAGCACTTTTTGTATCCAAGTCAACAAAAGATATATTTTTTGACTTCTCGAAAGGCGCTTGGCGTTGACACAGGCGCATATTTAGATAGAATATGCCATGGATTTGAAATACGGAAAGAGTTGGATGAGTTTCGACCCACCGCCCGGATTGATCGGTGTGGCCGAGCCGAAAATTGGTGAGGCGAGACCGCTCGATACGCTCTTGAAGGAGAGTTTTTCGAAACCGGTTGGGCTCGCTAACTTGAACAAGGTTTTGCGCGGTAACAAGCCGAGAGATGTTGTCATAATTGTATCTGACATAACCAGGAAAATCGCCAATTATGCTGATATTTTGAGATTTCTGGTGGCTGAGCTGGTGGATGCGGGCATCGACGAAAGAAATGTCTCTTTTGTCGTTGCCCTGGGCACTCATCGACCGCACACCGCAGAAGAGAATTCACTGTTGTATGGAAAATTATGCGATGATTTCGCCTTCCTGCAGCATGATTGCCAGCATGATTTCAAAAGAATTGGCACGACATCCACCGGTCTTGAGGTTTCGGTGAACCGGCGCGTCGCCGAGGCCGATTTCGTGATCGCCACGGGTAGAATAGGTTTTCACTATCTGGCAGGGTTTTCAGGTGGGCGCAAGTCGATTCTACCTGGCGTCGCATCGTATGAAACGATCCGGAATAATCATAAAAAACTGGTGCGTAACGGTGTGTTCGTTGGCAGGGTCGAGAACAACATCATTGCCCGGGAAATGGCTGAAGCCGCTGATCTTTTTGGGATCGGGTATCTTTTAAATGTCGTTGAGACCCCAGACCATAAAACGGAGGTGATTTTTTGCGGACATCATACGCATGCATTTGATGAGGCGGTGGACTTTTTTGTCAGCCGGCGAAGAAGCAATATCGGCGAATTGGCAGACTGCGCGATCGTATCGGCTGGCGGTTATCCGAACGATAAGGATTTTTATCACACTCATAAGGCAATGAACTTGGCGATGCTCGGCCTAAAGGATACCGGAAGTATCATATTAGTCGGTCAGTGCGTTGAAGGTTTTGGCAATGAGAGGTTTATGAGGCTCATGCGCGAGAATAATATTGATGGACTTGTGGAATATCCGGAGGAAAAAATAGAAGTGGGCGGACATCGGGCGTTTCTGACCGCGAAGATACTCAAGCGGCACAGGGTCTATGCTTGCACTGATCTGGATCCGGCAGAATTGAAGGCGATCAGCTTCACGCCCATTCACAATATACAACAGGGTATCGATGCCGTGAAAAAAGAGCAGCACAACAGCTTCAGGACATTGATCGTGCCCGATGGGCAAGCGGTGCTTCCCTCGTTGAGCGGATCGAAAGTTTGATTTTATATAGGAGGCTAAGATGATGCAAACTCTACGTAAGAAAACACGTTTGGTATTATTTATTGCTCTGGCAGGATTTGCCGGTTTGATATTTTTCCAATGGGGACTGGACGTTACCGGTATTCGAAACCGGCCGGAGACCGATATTGCCAAGATCGGAAACCAAACCGTATCGTACCAGGAATGGAGGCGGTTCACACTGCTCAAGGAGAGCGAGAACAAAAATATCACGCCGGATGAGATCTGGATGATGCTCATTGAGGATATCATATGGAGTGATCTCGTCAGAAAAGAAAGAATCGGAATCAACGACGAAGAGATCTGGGCGATAATACAGAACAATCCACCGCCCGAAATCTTTCAGGCGGAATTCATGCAGGACGAGAATGGCGAATTCGATTGGAATAAATACTACCAGTTGATTCAAAATCCCCAGAGTCTGCAGTGGATGTACCAGTATGAGATGCAATTGCGGCAGAACCTGCCGAAGGAGAAACTGCGCTCGCTCATTTCAACGATGGCATGGGTTTCTCCATATGATGACAGCATGGCGCTTGCAGGGCTCAGCACCAATTATGATATTTCGTTTCTGAGCGTGCAGATCAACCGTATGCGCGGCATCATCGAGGTTACCGATGAGGAGGTCTCCGAGTATTACAAAACACACCAGGATGAATTCATAGTCCCGGAATACAAGATCCTGAAATACGTTTTCTTTGAGCGCAAACCCTCGTCCTATGATACGCTGGAAGCCAGACAACGGCTTGAGGATTTTCTCGCCATGGTTGAAGAGGGGGCGGATTTTACGGAATTGGCGCAGGAGGTTTCTGACGACACAACGATCGATTATGCCTTCGATAATGAGAATATAATGAGACCGTATATGCGCGAGGTCTACAATGAACTCAGGGACGGACAGGTGTCGGGGATCGTCGACGCGGCGCGCGGTTTTGAGGTGATGAAGCGAGTACGTCCCGGTATGATGCAGATTGTCAAAGCTAATGTTGTGGTATCGCGGACAACTATCGGTGATATCGCAGACAATATCATGTCTTTCATCGAAACTGCCGAAGACATTGGTTTCGATTCTGCGGTGGTGGATTTTGGATTGACCACTCTCAAGACTTATCCCTTGGATAGAGATGAATTGAATTTCCCGGTACGCAGCGTAGATGGATTGGCAGAGTTTCTTGACAAGGTTAAGGATGGCGAGATAAGTCAACCATTCAGCAGTCTTGGTGGTTATTATGTTTTCGCCCTTGACTCGGTGATTCCTTCAAGCCAGCCTTCATTGGAGGAAGCTCATACGCGGGTCAAGGCAGCCGCGGAGCGTCAAGCATATGAGAAAACAATGACTCAATACCTCCGCGATCTGCATAGACAGTTGACTTCTGGAACGCCAATGGAAGCGATCGCGCAGTCGGATACGATTGTGCAGTTCCATCCCGGTATCGTCGGCCAGAACATGTTCAGTTTGCGCAATACTTACGGTGATAAATTCGTCGGTGCTCTGGCGGCGTTAGAGCAAGGGGAGATGTCCCCACCGGTGATCGAGAGATACAGCGGCTTTATTATACGGTGCGACAGGAAAAATGCGGTTCCGTTTGATTCTACCATGGTGGGAATGCTGCAGTGGAAGCGCCAGATGATACTCCAGCAGATAAGTCAAACTATCTTTACTCCGGAAGAACTGGCTGATCACAGAGATAAGTTTTTCGAGTAATTACTCGAGGATATAGCCGAGTAGGCCCTTGCCTATTGATACTTCTGGGATTGATTTTATCTGAACCTTGAAATCATAGCGCCAATCATCGCCCAGTTGATTGAAGTTGAATACTGCTTCCCAGCAGTGTAAATCCCGCACAACTCCGAAACTGTAATCAACTAAGCTGTTGGTTTGCCAGTCATAACGTGCTGAATAAGTCAGGCTCCAGTGACTCGTCGGCTTGATATCACCATTGAACCATATCTGGTAGTTGCCGCCTCGGCGGTAGCTCTGTCCGATGTTCAATGACAGAAAATCGAATTTCAGACCGATATTATTAGTTACATTATATAAATAATCTCTGGTGTAGGGATCGACATTGCCGTCGATCTGAGTGTTGAAGGTGTTGAACGGCGACGGCAGAGGATTGTACGGTGCCGAGAGAAGGAAGGTGATCTCTGAGAGGGAATCTTTAATGAGATCGTAGCCGCTGTTGAGATTGACGCGCAGAATGTTGGATTTTTTCGATTCCTCGCCGATCTTCGCCTCGAATTCCTGATTCAGCCCAAAACCGATTCTGTTTGTGTGTGCATATGATGGAACTCCCGTTGCGCTGGGAAATCTTCCGAACTCGAACGTTGGAGTGTAGGTATAAGTTATGCTGGGCAGGATCTTGTGAAGCAGACCGTGCATGCCCAATATATTGAGGCCGAAGACCCGAAAAAAGTTAGTACTTGCGGTTGTGGCAAAGGAATAACCGAACCGTGAGGGCCATTCATTACCCAACGTGTCTTCATTGAAGAGCGCAACGTCGAGATCCACCTTCGGCGAAAGCGAAAAGATGCCAAGCACATTTTGCTGTATCGTGGGTGTGGTGTGCAGATTTGCACCAATTACTTCGCTGGTGTCCTGACTCGTCGTCTGGCGATCCCTGCTGACATGTCCGGAAAGAGCATAGCTCACCGTCGAAAGTAACATGGATGAGGGTCCGCTCAATGTGTAATAGGGCAGTTTCAAGGTGACCGTCGTGTCGGTATAATCCTCTCTTCGTTCAAAAGCGAGGGTATTCTTGAATCCGGCAATGACGCGGGTAAGCGTTGCCTGCGAAGATATTTCTCTCTCCAACCAGATGGCAGTCGTTTCGGCATAATCCTGGCGATAACTATTATCGCTGACGTATTTTATGTCAAAGTTGAAACTCGAGCCTAATAGAAAGAGGTCGGACACATTGCGCGCTTCAACGCTGTAACGCACTTTTTCGGATTCGGTATCGCGAATGTAAGATGCAAAGATTTTTCCTTTGGAAAAAGGTGAGTAGTCCCATACACCTTCGGCCTGCGGCATTATCCCTTTCTTCTCCATGGCATCCAGCTGCAGCGTGATGTCGGCGTAGTCCGATATCACAAAGTAATAGGCGAATCCTCTGATGAATTTGCCGAATGTGCTTGAATTACCAATACGAAAAGGCATCAGCCCGGATTTTCTTCTCGATGAAATGGGGACAAACCAGAATGGCGCGCCGAGGACAGGGATTTCTTGGATATACAGAAAGATCGGCCGTGCTATGACCATATCACCGAGGTAGACTTTCATTCTGGGCGCGTAGAAGTAATAATGGGGTGGGGAGTCGCCGCATGTGGTGTAAATACCATTGTAGCTGTTTACGGTTTTTTCGTCGATCCAGTAAATCTCTTCGCCGTCGATATAACCATCCTCGATCTGCGTTCTGCCGCTGGTCATTAAGGCCTTTTGATTTTCAACGTTGTACTTTATGTAGTTGCCCTGTATGGAATCGTCAAGCTGCTTAAGGTGACATCTGCCAAAGGCCTCCAGATGATTAGTTTCGATATAGTAGTAGGCACTGTCCGAAGTCAGTCTAATATCCTTGTAGGTTATTATGGATGAATCCTTCAGGATAATGACCGAACGTTCCAGATCATACGTTATTGTATTTGCCCGGTAGCGAACAGCGTCGACGGAGTCACTCAGGGTGGTATCTTGCAGTAACCCCAAGCAAAGGAGCCAGATCATTCTTTGAGAATTTCTTTGTAACTATCCAGCACAACCTTGTAGTATTTCAGCGCCTTATCTTCCTCGCCGAGAGAACGATATACATCAGCCATGCCTTCGTTAAGCGCGATAACGAGCTCGAGCTCTGCAGCATCTTTCTTTCGCTGACATAACTCAAGGGCTTTGTTGTAGTATTCGATACCTGATTCGTAACCACCCTTGCGCACTGCCTGGCGTGCCGACAGCAGTAGGTATTCTATTGCCTTTTTGTAATTCTCCCCTTCTCCATAGTGGAATGCGGTATGCTCTTCGTGTCCGGCAAGCCTTGAATAGTAATCGGCAAAGCGGATGTGCATGTTCCTTTTGTGGCGGGTAAGTTCGTAGATCTCGTCGTGCAGTATTGGGTTAACGAAGACATAGTGGTTCATGTGTTTCTTAAGATATCCAATTCTTGTAAAATAATCGAATAAATCAATGCTCTGCTTTTCGAGAGGAAATTCGTCAGGTTGAATCTTTATGCCGGCGATCGATAGATTTGCAATGAATTCCTTTTTGTCGCCGAGATTTTCAAATCTTCTCTTAATGATCGTTTTAATGTCATGGTAGGATAGGGCAAAGCCAGCGATTGATGTTTCTCCCCGGTATTGTCTGTAGAAATAGGATAATTTTTCCTCATTGTACAGTCCGATATACTGCAATACATGGAAAGGTGTTGTAGGAGGCAGGCTCATACTCTCACCTGTTGCTTCTTCTATTAACCTTGCCAGGTCTTTTTTCTCAATTTCTCTGAGCTCGAATTCATGCAGCCCCGAAAGGTTAATATGAGAGAGATATGAACAGAAGATGAAACAGACATCCTCTTCGGCAAGTTTTGTCATCAAATGCTGCATGAACATCGTAGATGAAGCATCCATATTCTCGGCATCTTCAACTATCAGTGCTACCGGTATGTTCCAGGACATCCGTTTGAATATATCGGCAACGGTGTCGGTCAAGACCTCGACCCTCGTTTTCAGTTCTAATTTTTCCAGAATCGATTCTTCGTCGGAAAGACAAAGAAAATCAAGGATGGTCAAATATGACGTCGCGATATCAACGATGTTCAGGTCCTTCAATTTCTGTTCGATCTTCTTCTGTTTGTCTTCGGTGCTCCGGATACCATCTATCCCCAGCATTTGGACGACGAGTTCGGTTACCGGCTGAAAAGTTATGCCGCGCATGTAGGAAGGACAGGTTGTGCGGTAAGAGATTTTCTTGCCTTCCCATTGATCAATCAGTTCGTCAAAGAAAACCGTCTTACCACCGCCTGTAGGACATACGACGAGCAGGGCTTTGGAAACGCTCAGATGATGCTCGAGAGATTCCAGTTGGCTTCGGCGTGAAATATGTGGCCATCGGGGTTTCGGCGCTGGAGGTGTGATTTCCTTATTTGGTTCCTCAAGTTTGCATACGAGAATTTCATTTGCCATGCCCTGAATTGAGAGCATCCCCAGGCATGTGACTTTGAAATCATCGATAACGATCTTTTCGATTTCTTCGGATATCAGTATCTCGCCTTTCTCGGCGATCTTAGAAAGCCCCTTGGCAAGAGCGATATGTTGCGAAAATCCGAAATGCGCATCCGGGTATTTCTCTTTCAGTTCTAGCAGGCAGCAGAGTATATTGCTTTCTTCACTGCTACCTACGAGGAGATCTTTGTCTGCAGAGTCGATCCGCCCCCAGGATCTTTCCACCGTATCCACGATGTCCGTGAATTGATCCAATGTTAATTTCTGGGCGTTGATTCCGAAATGAAAATTCATTTTATCCTCAGATTCATTTTTTGAGTCGGAAGGGCTGCGTCAGAAGTGTTTTTATTGGATAAAAACGGAACTCATCTTTGGTGCTAACAGTAGCAATGATGATATTTGGTGAATGTTCGCTGTACACCTGAAGGCAGGCACCGCAGGGCAGAATCGAATCAATATCTGGAGAATGGAGTAACAATAACAAGAAATCTTTCTCTCCCTCCGAGACGGCTTTGAACAGTGCGACTCTTTCCGCACACATAGTGAGCGAATAGGAGCTGTTTTCGACGTTGCAGCCCGTGTATATGTTACCGTTCGCGCAATAGAGCGCGGCGCTGACTGAGATTCCGCTGTAAGGTGCATACACATTTTTGAGTGTCTTTTTGATACGTCTAAGCAATTCCTTCGATACCTTTTTTGTATTAACAGTCGTCTTTGAGGAAGCTCTTGCCATGTCTTATCCCTCCGATCCCAAAGTAATTAGCCGTCGTTTTGGCCAGATCTGCAAAAGTTTCGCGGGTTCCCAGATTCTGTCCGCTCATGCCATTACGGTAAGCAAGGATTGGTACGTGCTCGCGCGAATGGTCGGTTGAAGGTGTGGTGGGGTCATTACCGTGATCAGCGGTGATGAACATAATATCTTCGTCGCGGGCTTGTTTGATGATAGAGTCAAGACCCTTATCCATTTCAATCAAACCTTTTCTGAAACCCTCGACATCATTTCGGTGCCCCCAATCCATATCAAACTGTACAAAATTGGCAACAATCAAAGTATCATTTTCTTCTTTCATCGAAGATAGCACAAAGTCAATGCATTCCTGATTATTAACTGAATGAAAAGTTTCGTCAAACCCGCGGTTGCTGAAAAGGTCGTCGACTTTGCCGATAACTATAACCTTAATGCCATTCTTGTGAGCAATATCAAGGAGGGTAGGCTCGGGTGGTGCCATAGAAAAGTCGCGCCGGTCTTTAGTGCGACTAAATTCAGGAAATACACCCGTAAACGGCCGGGCGATTACGCGCGCTACCCCGTATTCACCCTGTAGCAGGGCGCGCGCTGTTTTGCAGAATGAATATAATTCACCGAGGCTGAAAACGTCGATGTGGCATGCGACCTGGAAGACGCTGTCCGCAGATGTATAGACGATCGGTTTCTTCTCACGAATATGTTGTTCTCCAAGCCGTTTGATTATCTCGGTACCCGATGCCGGGAGGTTACCGAGGATTTCATGGCCGATCATTTTCTCAAATCTGGCGATGATGTCTACTGGAAAACCCTTTGGAAAGGTTGGAAATGGTTTCTCCAGGATCACACCGCACAACTCCCAATGTCCTGATGTTGAGTCTTTGCCAGGGGATTTCTCGGCCATTTTGCCAAAGCTGGCAAGAGGTTGCGGAACATGCTCGATACCCTTGATGTCGGTTATATTACCAAGACCGAGGCTCTGCAGTACCGGAAGTTTTAGGCCATTACAGCGTTCTGCGAGATTGACGAGCGTATTGCTTCCTTCATCGCCATACTGCGCGGCGTCCGGAAGTGCGCCGATACCTACTCCGTCCATGATCAGGACGATCGCCCTTTTCATTATGGAATTATATATCTTTTCGTTAAATTGTAAAGAACTCAGACACGCGAACCGGTGACACGGAGAAGGACAGAAGCTGAGAAGATAAGAGGGTAAGACAATGGGAAATTGAGAAACGGAGAGGATGAGAAATTCCGAGGTTGAGAAGATTAGAACTTAAGAATCTGAGCACCGAAAATAACGTTCGTCTAAATTTCGAAATTCGAAATGCGCAATGCGAAATGTAGTTCTAACAAAATTAGCGATATTAGCGAAAGCAACGATACTAACGGGATTAACGAAAATAACGTTCCTAACGTCTTTCGTTAGAAGTGGGAATATTTGCCCGCCGTTTTTGTATATATATTTAGAAGGAGGAAACATGAAGGATCATAAGAAGATGTACGGAATATATTTGCGGGCCGGATTGCTCTCCAGCCTCGTGATATTCATAATACTCTTTATACTTGTTCCTTATGCTCAGCCCCTTCCTTATGAACTGAAACATGAGGTAATCACTATGGTGGAGGACATTTCTGCATACATTGACAAGTATGAAGAGCCGCCACCTGCGGAGCGCCCCAAGGTTGTTGCCCCGGCCGAGAATATCGGGGATGAGAATGTCGTTGAAACGATCCCTGAAACCGAGTTCACCGAGAATCCTATCCGGACCAGACCCATAGGTCCCGAGATCGAAATCGTGCCCTATTATAAGGTTGAAGTGAAACCTCAGCCGGTCGTTCAGGCAAAACCCCGGTATCCTGATCTGGTGCGCCGGGCAGGGATTGAAGGACAGACCGTCGTCAAGGCGTTGGTCGACATCGATGGTAGTATCATGGATGTTCAGGTTTTGAAATCGAGCGGAAATCAGATGCTTGATGAAGCAGCACTGGCGGCAGCACGTTCCTGGAGGTTCTCTCCGGCAAAACAGCGCGACAAGTATGTGCGTGTGTACGTTTCTATCCCGATTAACTTCAAACTAGTAGAGATCGGCTCATAGAGTAGTCAAGATTGTCGCAAATAGAGATCCCCCCAGCATCTTGTTGATGCTGGGGGATGTTTGTTGTTTGTAGTAGATTTACCGTACGAGGATGAGTTTACCAGTCGCAGTGTTACCAGCCGCTTCGACGCGGTAGAAGTAAATACCATTAGCGACCTGACGGCCCTGGTTATCAGTACGATCCCAAATCATGGTATGGGTACCAGCCGAAATATTGCTGAAGTCACTGTCCAAAACACGACGTCCGGCAATATCATAGAC
>CP070686.1:219761-263428 GCA_020353055.1 Caldifarciminota bacterium
AAATCTATCGCGGCATCCGCGCTACCCAATCGTTCGGCACGCATTCGAATCTGGTATGATGATTCTTCACCACTTGCATATAGAACGCGCCCTCTATTGCGCGCGATCAGTGATGAAATTTGAAGCATCAGCGTGGACTTCCCGATTCCAGGATCGCCACCAAGCAAAACAAGCGAACCCTTAACAAGCCCTCCGCCGAGCACACGGTCCAGTTCTGCAATACCAACGCTTTTTCGGTCATGGGCCGCAAAAGGAACATCCCGTAGTGAAACAGGTGCTGCACCTTTTGGCTTTCTGGCGGCACTCTTTTTCTCAATGACTTCCTCTACCATCGAGTTGTAATCACCGCATTCCGGGCATTTTCCAAGCCATTTAGGGGCAACCGCGCCGCAGTTCTGGCACACAAATCGTGTTTTCATTTTGGGAGTGTTCGTAATTCCAAAATTATCAGAAGACCTTGATATTTATGTACTTTTTCGGATTCTCATTGATGTCTTCAATGAGGGCTTTCAGAGCCAAATTAGTTTCCCTGAGTTCTTCATAGAGTTCATCAGATTTCAGGAGACGACCAACTGTACCATCTCCTTTCAAAAGCATACTGAGCGAATCCAACCTTGTCGCAAGTACATCTATCTTGTCCACTGGCTCCTTGAAAATCGACAAGAGCCGGTCCAGACTCCTGCTGAGGTCTGTGGACAAGTTGCGTAGCGCCTCATCCAGATCAGGGATTTCGATCTTGCCAAAGGTCGTTATCAGGCTGTCCAGCTGACTCCCCAACGCCTCAAGGTCAAGCGAACTGCCAGTACCATAGTAAACATCAGAGGTCTTATCACTCGTCCCCGGTGTGACTTTGACATACTTATCTGCGCCAATATAACTAACCGCCCGAATGGAAATCTTCGTATCATCAGGAAGGTGAACATCACGATCCATGGCCAATATGACTTCTACCTGGTTGCTGTCGATCCGCAGTGATTTCACCTTACCTTTCTCGATACCGTACACAAGGACCGGGTCACCTGCCCTCAGTCCTTCTACATCTCCAAAATAGACTCTAACGTCATAAGTATTGCTGAAAAACATCTTCCCAGAAAGCCACGTGTAGAGTGCAATGAACACAATGACGCCAACAACAACGAAAATACCAACAAAAGTTTCCCTCAATCCTTTAGTCATATAGTTCCTTTTCAATCTTTGCCAATTTGGCTATCTTACCTTTCTTAAGCATATATATTTGATCACCCACTGCCTTTGCTGTGCTCAAGTCATGTGTCACGACGATACCGCTGTTAGTGTACTTTTTCTTCAGATTCTGCACGAGGTCAACAACCTTGTCCGTCATGATCGGATCCAGTCCGGTTGTTGGCTCATCGTAAAAGAGATATTTAGGATCGAGTGCTAGTGCCCGAGCAACCGCGACAAGTCGCTTCATCCCCCCGGAAAGCAATTGAGGATACATCTTGGCTTTGCCTTCCATACCAACGACTTCGAGGAGGCTGCATACGCGTTCCCGTATAGCCTTTGAAGAAAGTGTAGTATGCTCCCGCAGCGGTAATGCGATATTTTCCCCGACGTTCATAGAATCAAAAAGCGCAGTCCCCTGAAATACGAACCCCACTTGTTTTCTGATGTTATAAGTCTCACTATCAGATGCTTTCTGTATCGATTTTCCATCAAAAAGGACTTCACCGTTATCAACCGGCAAGAGCCCTAGCATCGATTTCAGAAGAACACTCTTGCCTGTACCCGAAGGTCCCAGGACCACAACAAGATTACCGTCATCGATACAGAAACTAACATCATCGAGTACGACCAGAGAATCAAAAGTCTTCGACAGACTCTCTATCCTAATCATCCGAATATCACCAGTGCAATCAGAAAATCCAAAGTAAGTATCAGTATCGAAGCAGTAACGACCGCATACGTTGCCGCTCTACCAACTTCCCTTGCCCCGCCCCGTACGTTGAACCCGAAATAGCATCCAGACGTGGCGATAACAACAGCGAAGAAAATGGATTTTACCAAACCGCCGAAGAAGTCCTTCGCATAGAAGAAATGCGTCAATCCATAGTTGAAAACACCAAATGGTATATCCAGGAAGAAGTGGGCGTACGTGCCACTGACTAATAGTGCGTCAAACTCGGCAATGACGGTAAGCACCGGCAGCGCGATGAAAGTTCCCATGATTCGCGGCAGACTGAGAAACCTATATGGATTAATCGCCATTATCTCGAGTGCGTCTATTTGCTCGGTCACACGCATGGTGCCAATCTCAGCAGCCATCGAAGAAGCACACCGTCCACTGACCATCAAAGCAGTCAGAATCGGCCCCAATTCTATCATGACCATGCGACCCACTGTCATGCCGAGGATATATCTGGGCACCGTACCGGCCACCTGATAAGAAGTCTGTACTATCGAAACCAAACCAACGAACGCAGCAATAATCAAAATAATCGGTAAGGAACCGATCCCGACCTCGTACACCTGACGCAAGATCCGATATCTAGAATGCTTGAGTTGCCATGGGATAAAAACACTGCGAAAGAAGAAAGATGAGAAATCACCGATCGCACTAAAAAGGTTCACGCTCCTCCTCAACTAATTCCTCTTCCCTCAGTGTCAAATTGGCGAATTGTGTAAATTCATTAAAGAAATTCAGCTCGATCATACCGGTTGGTCCGTTGCGTTGCTTCGCTACGATTATCTCCGCAACTCCCTTCTTTTCAGTCTGCGGATCATACACCTCATCACGGTAGATGAAAACAACAACATCGGCATCCTGCTCGATCGCCCCGCTTTCGCGGAGATCAGCCAATATGGGCCTTTTGTGTTCCCGATGCTCGGGCATTCTGGACAATTGTGAGACGACGACCATCGGACAATCTAATTCCTTTGCCAGGGCCTTGAGTGATCTCGAGATTTCCGATATTTCTTGCTGCCTCGAAACGGCTTTAGCCAATCTCGGCCCCTCGAGAAGCTGGAGATAGTCAACTATCAACATTTCAATATTATAATCGGCCTTCAAACGCCTGGCTTTAGCTTTCAGTTCGTAGATTGAAAGCTGGGCTGAGTCGTCGATCAATATCGGGGCCTTATCCAGGTTGCCGGCTGCGGTAGCCAGGTTTACCCAATCCTCATTGCGCAACATCCCCCGGCGCAGATTCTTCAAGCTCACCTTTGCTTCACTGCACAACAAACGCTGCACCAGAGCTTCACCGGACATCTCCACTGAGAAAATACCGGTGGGAACATTATTCTTAATCGCCGCATAGGAAGCAACGTTCAGCACAAAAGCCGTCTTCCCCATTGACGGCCTTCCAGCGACAACGATAAAATCACCTTTCTGGAAACCCGATGTTATCTCATCCAGTTCGTAGTATCCTGTCTCGACCCCGGTGATCATCCTCGCACCGCGCATCGATTCTGCGGTTTCGATTATCTTTGTGATATAACCCCTTATGCTGATCGGTTCCTTGCGCAACCCTTTTTCTTTTATCTGAAAAACACTATTCTGCGCGTAGTCTAAAAGTTCGGCGGCAGTCTGGTTGTCCTCAAAACTATTCTTCAACATCTCCATACCGACGTGGATCACATTACGCTTGATCGCCTTGTCGAGAACGACACGCGCGTGATGTTCCACGTTTGCAGTAGTGAGGATGTTGCCCACAAGATTCGATAGGTATTCAGGACCCCCGACCTCCTCGAGCATCTTGTTCTGTTTCAGCCAGTCCGTCACCGTAACCAGGTCCGCAGTGACATTCCTGTTAAACAAACTCAGGATGCCTCGATATATCTTCTGATTTGCCGTCTGATAGAAGTGCTCCTCATTCAGTATTTCCATTGCCTTGGGCAACGCATTCGGGTCCAATAATATTGCGCCTAGCACCGATTCCTCGGCTTCCAGTGAATGAGGCGGTACTCTCTTCTCTTCCATCTATCTACTCGTTCTGCCGTCAAAAACCATCATACATTCATCGAGGATACGGTTTGCCAGTTGCCACTTCGTCTGTTCTTCAATGTGCTCTTCCTCAGAATCAGGCTTCAAGATACTTGCCGCTGCCCGTGTTGCACCGATCGCCTTAGGTGAGTTTAGAATAATAATATCCAGATTCTTGGCAGCCATCTTCTGCCGCGCACGGGCGAGATGTTCCTCCACTTCGAGAGAGAATCCGACGACAACCCTACTTTCTTTCTGGCTGGTAACCTCTTTGAGCAAATCCTTATTTTTCTCAAGTTGTAATTCGAATCTCTCATCGTGTATTTTCCCACTGCTCGTAGTTTGTGGCCTATAATCGCCTATCGCAGCGGCCATTATCAGACAATCACACCACGCAAAGTGTTCACGTAAGGCATCCAGCATTTCAGCGGAAGTACGTACTCTGGTTGTATCGATATCTCCGGGTAATTCGCAGGTCACTTCTCCAAAAATGCCCCTGGCATTTCCACCGCGGCACAATATTGCCTGCAATAACTCCGCACCCAGCAGACCGGATGCACGGTTAGTCAAGACCCTGACTTGATCGATGTCTTCCTCGGTTCTTCCTCCGGTCACAAGGAATTTTCTTCCTCCGAGACCACACCTCTGTTCATATACTGAGAGTATTTTCCTGAGAACGACACCTACCGAGGGAAACCTCCCCCGTCCGACCTTACCCGAAGCGAGCACCCCGACACTCGGTTCAAGAAAATGTACCCCATGGTCCTTCAGAAATGAAGCATTTTTCTTCACAATGGGATTGTCCCACATACCCTCGTCCATTGCCGGAACAAAGACTGTTGGTTTTTGATAAGAGAGTAACGTGGTCGACAGCAAATCGTCCCCAATGCCGGATGCAGCCTTACCGATGATGTTTGCAGTAGCTGGAGCAACAACCAGTATATCTGCCCATTCACCTATGCTCAGGTGCTTGATTCCTTTGGTGAGCACGAATTGGTCGCAATACACTTCGTTGTCAGACAGGGTCTGGCAACTCAGCGGAGTAACAAAATTTAGTGCCGATTTTGTCAGGACGAAACGGACTTCCGCCCCATGTTTCCTCAACAACCTTGCCAGTTCAAGTGCCTTGAATGCTGCAATTGAACCTGAGACACCTATCAATACTTTCATTCGGCGAATTTTATCTTTTCGCTGAGGAGGCGCCGCATGGCCTCAAGGATCGGGTTCATCTTTTCATCTACAAGACCCTTACCCTGCTCTTCCTTCAACCTCCGTGCCTCGAGGGAAGCAATATTGATTGCCTTATACTTATTTTGAAATTTTTTCCATATTTTTTCAACGGGGATTATCATTGAACCTCCTTTCGTATTCTACGCAATTTACCCATTGTGTCAATCCTAGTAGTCAAAACCTTTGCGAGCCTGTGCACCATTGCCAAAATAATGTTTCACCTCTCTACATTCGGTAATCAAATCAGCAAAAGGAGCAAATTCTTCTGGCATGTAACGACCCGTAAGTATCAGCGTTACGTCTTCGGGTTTCTTCTTTAACAATGTTATGACATCTCTACTCTTTATTAATCCAAAATTAACAGCAACGTTGATCTCGTCCAGAATTACAATATCATACTCCCGGTTAGTTACGACATCAGTGGCCCGTGAAAGTGCTTCGTTTGCCAAACGGATGTCCTCTTTATCAGGATTCTCCGGATTGACAAAATCCGGACGCCCGTATTGTTCAATTGTAAAGTTTGACAGTTGCCTCGCGGCCTCAAGTTCTCCATAGTTGATCTTGCCTTTCATGAATTGAATCATTAGTACCCTCAATCCGTGGCCGATGGCCCGCATTGCTTGACCCAATGCCGCAGTCGTTTTACCCTTGCCGTTTCCTGTATAGATGTGTATCAGACTATTTCCCTTTAATCTTATAAGTCATATATATCAATCGACTCATCTCAATTTAACAATCTGCAGTCGCCAGCAATTATATGCTCAATGCCGTAATCAGCACGCATGACGATCAATGCACCCTGCCGGTCGATATCCAGAACCTTGCCGACCACCAACCTATCAGGGAGTTCGATACTCACATCGCGGCCGCGCATGAGTGTATGTTCACGCCATTTCGATAGCAGGGTATCTACCTCTTCTTTTCTCAGGAGTCCGTAGTATACGTCGAGGGATTTGCATAAATGATGGTAGAAAGTCTGAGGATCGAGATGTTTCCTTGTTTCAATGAATATTGAACTTGCTTTTGCTTTCAGATCATCAGGGAACTCCCGGACATTCAGGTTAATACCCACGCCGAGAATTACTTTTTCATCGACGACCTCAGGTAGAATACCGGCGATCTTCCTGCTGTTAAGCAATATATCATTAGGCCATTTGATTTTGGCATCGATATCATACTGGGTCAGTGCTTCGCAGATCGCCACACCGGCAATAAGGGAAACCATGCAGTTCTGATTATGTTTTAGCAGAACCGACATCCATAAGCCCCCCTCGGGCGAATACCATGAACGCCCCTTCCTGCCCTTCCCAGAGGTCTGCGTGTCAGCGATGACCACCGTGCCTTCGGGAGCATGCCGCAATATCTGCTTGATATAGTCATTTGTTGAACCCGTCTCGGCTAATTTGTAGAACTTGCTCCCGACAATCATGAAAACACCCGTTATCCTAGTTGGTCTTTCTGAATATCATGGCGACCACGGTCTTATCATTACCACCCATGCTTGAAAGCATGCCATATGGTCGATCCGGCGTTACCTGCACCTGGTAATCACCTGCTTTAGCCGAAAGTTGATGTACTATGTCAACTGCCTGGCGGACACCGGTCGCACCGGTTGGGTGCCCATATCCAATCAGTCCACCAGATGTATTCGTAGGTATTAAACCGTTGAGAGCTGTATTACCTTCCTTAACAAAATCGGCACCTTCTCCGTAGCCAGCCAGACCTGCCGCTTCGACCGCGAGCAGACCGGCAACGGTGAAGCAGTCATGCACCTCCAGGACACCCAACTCTCGTGGTTGGATACCCGCTCTCTCATACGCACGCCTGGCCGCAGTTTCACACGTGCTCAGCTTGGTCATATCCGGCGGTGGTGTAGTCAAATTGTCCTGAACCTGTGCGTAGGCAATCACCTCGACCGCGTCCTTCTTGCTAACGCCGATCTTCTCCAACCCTTGTTCAGAAGCAAATATCAATCCCGCAGCACCATCGGACACTTTCGAGCAATCAAACACATTTATATGTTCACAAAAAGCCTTGGGGCTGGGTGCTGTCATACCCGTGCTATGGAGATCGCTATTCGAGTTGTGATATTCCTGCGCCTTGGGATTCTTACGGGCGTTCTCGATTGCATTGACGTACCACTGTGCCATCCCAGGACGGATTTTATCATAACCGAACTTTTCAAAACACGCACCGGCACGCCGCGAAAACTGATCGGGAAAGAAATACGCGTGTCCATCCTTGCGCTCACCAGAATACCATCCTGCAGCGGCAAGATAATCAGCGCCGTAGACTGCTTTGACAGTGTTCTGAACCTCAACACCTAAGCACACTACAACATCGGCAAGATCCGCGAGCACCGTCTTGACCGAAGCAACGAGTGCCAGGCCGCCTGAATCGCACGCGCCCTCAACACGCATGCATGGTTTGTACTGAAAGGTAGGGTGCACCATAGGAAAAAATCCACCGAGGTTACCTTGATGACAGAATCTGGATGCTATGAAGTTACCGATCACACCCTCATCAACATGCTCGGGATTCTTTATTTGACCGATTACTCCAAGACCCGCCTCTTTGATATAGTGTTCGATACCGGGACGTGGTTTCTTAGGGTGAAATTCCTTTCTGCCCGTACCGAGTGATACTGTGTAGAATCCAGCACAAGCATAAACTTTCTTCCTAAAAAAAGACATTCAACACTCCTTTCTGAAAAAAATCCTAAATCCGAATATCGAAATCCTGCATAAATACAAAATCCGAATTTTCGAATACCAATGGTGTTTTAGTATTTTGTATTCTGGTCATTTGATATTGCCTAGAGTTTCGGATTTCGTGCTTAGAATTTCATCGTTATATGTATTCATTTATCGGTCCGTAGAGCCAGAAGAAACCGTTCGTGAGAACAGCATTGACATCTTCGCTTGAATTAGCAACACCCCGGCTCACCAGACCTTCGGCTATTTCCTTCGTCTTCCTCAAGAAACTGCAAGCCATTTCGGCTCCTAGCGTATCCATTTTTTTCAACTGTTCAAAATGCAGCCTCAGTTTCTCATCCTTTTTGCTATCCATTAGCAGACCACGCCACGGGATATATCCTTCAGGCAGTACTCCTAATTTCTTGTCTATCCTTTTCCTCCATTCTTCGGAGATAGGGAAATAATCTTTCTTTCTGATATCATATATACCCACGGGACGATTCTTCTCGTACTTCAGAAAACCATCCTTTTGTGACCCATCCGCATACTGACCACCAAGCACTTCATGCTTAACCATTCTGTCAACCAATCTGCTTCTCAGCTTATCATCAGGAAGATGGGTTCGCATAACCTTCAAAATACATTGAAATACATCGATACCAACATAGTCGATGAGTTGAAAGATACCCATCGGCCTTGCCAGGAAGTCCTGCGTTATACGATTCATCACGTATACCGCGCCTGTGTAGCGGAACGTTGATTTGATCCGGTCGACTTCGGCTATTGCGTGCAATCCGTCACGTATGAAATGTCCATTGCCGATGAAACCTGATATATCATTAGCCGGTACGAGTTTCTTGCGTAATCTCTTGCCGAGTTCACCTGCTGCAACTTTCAATTCCTCTGTCGTGTTATTCGCCGTAATAACTTCGACCAGTCTCTGTACTACAGGAGGATTATAGAAATGGTAGCCAATGAGCCGCCCACCGAGCCCGGCATTTTCATCCAGATAACCGATCGGAATGCTGGACGTATTCGTCAGGTAAAACGTATCAGTACTGCACATTCTATTCAGTTTCTTATAAATCTTTATCTTCGCTTTTTCATTTTCGAAGATTGCTTCGAATATGAGATGGCTGTTTGCGGCCATTCCCAGATCGACACCATAGTTCAAAACACTTGTGGACTCGTCAACGAAGGCATTTATGATATCGCTGTTCTCTACCAGGTCCTTTCTGTCTTTATACAAACCCCTCAGTAACACTGTCGACTTTTCTGCTGCCTTTACGAGTTGCGCCTTCATATATGACCGGAGACCGTCAAGTGCCTGCTCACTGACATCAATCAAGTTGAGCCTGTACACGTTCTTCATATTTTCGGGTTTCAATTTCAACTTTGCCATTTCCTGCGCAATGAGCACCCCAATACCACTGCCCATCTTACCCGCAGCACCAATTATTGTTACATTCTGAAGTCTCGCATCAAGGTCCATCAAACCTCCTTCCTGAAACAAATTCCTGAAATTAAGAATCCCTAAACACCTAAACAGACAGCAATAAAAAAGACAACGTTCATCGGTTATCGGTAACTCAGCCCTTTTCGTTTGGTGACAACGTCGTTCGCACCTTTCAGTGTGAGTTCCGCTAAAAATCGGATCAGGTGAAGCGATTTATACGGTTATGCCTTTTCATATTCTATCAATAAGGTCTCAATTAATTCTTTAACGGGGATTATTTTATCTACTCTGAACGCGTTAGAGCCTGCAAATGCGAACCCATCTTCAAGTTGTCCTTTCTTGGCATTGGTTAGTGCGTGAGCGATACAGTATGGTACTTTTCTGAAGTCACAAGTCTTCAAACACTTCCACGGACAATTAAAGGGTTTTTTCATACCTGCGGATATATCATTTATAAATTTGTTTCGTATCGCTCTTCCAGGTAATCCAACGGGGCTATCTATTATGACAAGATCCGCCTCTTTACATTTTACGTATGCCTTTCTGAATTCTATGGAGGCATCACACTCATGAGTCGCAACAAATCTTGTTGCCATCTGCACTCCTTGTGCTCCCAATTGAATAAATTTATGAATATCCGCTCCAGTGTATATACCGCCGGCGGCAACTACCGGGATACTTTTATGAAATCGTTGCGCAAAAGTTTTTGTTGTTGAAATAACTTCCGGGAGTATCTTTTCTAATCTATAATCAGGATCATTTATTTGCTCTTTTTTGAAGCCGAGATGTCCTCCAGCTAAAGGACCCTCAACAACCACAGCATCTGGCACATGATTATAATTTCTTGCCCAATATTGAAATATAATTCTTGCAGCCCTTGCAGAAGAAACAATAGGTACTATCTTTGTAGGAATCTTTCCTAATCTATTTGATGGCAATGTTTCTGGATTTTTTAATGCAAGTCCTGCTCCAAGTAAAACTAAATCTACTCCTTCATCGATGGCAATCTGTACAAGTTCATGATAATCTGAAAGAGCCAGCATTAGGTTGACTCCAATAATTCCATCTGTCATCTCCCTTGCCTTCCTTATCTCCTTTCTCAGGGCTCTTTTGTTCGCTTCTCTGAAATTTGTGCTGAAATCAGGTTCAAGCATACCAATAGCAGCAGTAGCAATCACACCAATACCACCCTCATTTGCCACAGCCGCGGCTAATCCTGATAAAGAAATGCCAACACCCATTCCGCCTTGAACAATTGGTATTCTAGCCTCAAGATTGCCTATTTTTAATCTTGGCATTATCCTTGAATTCATAAACTATTCAATTCTTATTTCACGAGTTCAGCTATACTGCAATCACTTACCCCAATTAGGCTTTCTTTTTTCCAGGAATGCCTTCATTCCTTCTTTCGCTTCTTCGGTTGAGAAAAGAATGCTAAAAGCCTCGGTTTCAATCGCGTTCGCGGTCCCCAGGTTTGTATCGATCCCGCGGTTGATGACCGTCTTGGCGCTCTGTACCGCTGTCGGGCCGACGTCTATAATCTTCTGTGCCATGATCTTCGCTTCGTCGAGTAGTACATCCGGCGCGACGACTTTGTTGACCAGACCGATGCGTAGTGCCTCAGGTGCGTCGATCATCTCTCCTGTGAATATCAACTCTTTTGCCTTTGCCGCACCAACCAACCTCGCGAGTCGCTGCGTACCGGCATGGCCCGGTATGAGACCTAGTTTGACCTCGGGCTGGCCGAATTTCGCTCTTTCGGATGCTATTCTTATGTCGCACGCCATTGCCAGCTCGCAGCCTGAACCAAGGGCAAAACCATTCACGGCAGCGATGACTGGCTTTTCCATATTTTCGATAAACGAAAGCGCGCGTTGTCCGATCTGACTGTACTCACGAGCCTGGTTCGAGTTCATTTCGGCTAGCCTTGAGATATCAGATCCTGAAACAAACGCCTTACCCTCGCCCGTGATAATAACGACCAGAATATCCTTATCGCCATCAAAAGCCTGCATGGCCTGCTCCAACTCGATAATCGCTTCGACATTGACCGCATTGTATACATCAGGACGGTTGATCTTAACGTATCCCACTCTCCCGTCCTTCTCAACTATCACATACTGGAAAGGCATCAAACCTCCTTTTTATTCATGATTGTATCTCTGACTACCATCTTGCTACATCCTGTCAGACAAATGAATGTACAACAACACCGGCAGCAACAAAAAAACCCCTACACCTTGAACCACTATTTTATCAATGGTTCAAGTCAAGCGATACTGCATCTCCTGCGAGTTCAACAAAGCTCCGTTTACTTAATTGTCGCATTTTCAATTTCGACAATCGTCTGGAAGGCATCCACCTGTTCGCCTTCTTTACAGTTGATTTTCTTCACTTCACCATCAATAGGTGAACGTAGTTCGTTCTGCATCTTCATCGCCTCCACGATTGCTAGCGTATCACCTGATTTGACCTTATCACCTACCTTCACTGGTAATTTTACCAACAATCCCGGCATCGATGAAGCAATCACATTACCTTTTTGTTGCTCTTCACCTTGTGAACCGTACCTCGTACGGTTGCTCAATTCTATAAAGTAGTATTCACCATCCAGAGTAACATAGATCTTCTCACCATCACGAGCGAAATATATGCTATGTCTCTTGCCTTCCGTCCGGAAGCTGATCGCATTATCCTGTACAACAAGCTCACTGATCCTGTAATCTTTATCACGAATTCTAACCACGAATTCACTCTGTTCTTTATGTATATCGACCTCATATTCTGCATTCAAATGCACCAATCGATAGCGCATAGTACCTAATCCTTCGAATGCATATGCTTCATTCTGGTGATGATCTTCATCTCCTGCAAATCTCCCAATCCCCTATTTCCTGCCATGGCGTGGTCGGTTGCCGCGTACCGTCACTCTCAACAGGACTTTTCGCTCCCTGTTTACTCTCCATTACTATCAGCGACGCGGCGGCAATGGCGGTATTTATGTTACTGTCCCGCAGACGCAATTTGGACTCATTCTCATCAATAAAATGAGTATGATATTCGCCTTTGATGAATTTAGCAGTACCCATGATACGCTTCAAATACCCCAGATTTGTCTTGATACCCAGGATTATGTAGTCATTTAGTGCATCGGACATGCGCTTTATCGCCATATCACGGTTCTCGGCCCACACGATCAATTTCGATAGAATGGGATCGTAATGCGGTGGGACATCCCAAGCCTGGAATATTCCAGAATCAACTCTCACTCCGGGCCCGGCTGGTTCATTCAGGAAAACAATCTTCCCCGGACATGGCAAGAAGTTGTTTTCCGGATCTTCGGCGTATATCCGGGCCTCGATCGCATGTCCACGCTGTGAGATATCGCTTTGCTCAAAATCAATTTTCGCACCGGCAGCAATCATTATCTGCTGGCGTACCAAATCAACCCCTGTAACCATCTCGGTTATCGGGTGTTCAACCTGAACGCGGGCATTAACCTCGAGGAAGTAGAAATTATGATTTTCATCAAGCAGAAATTCCACGGTACCAGCATTCGTGTACTCCGATGCTTCGATAACTTTCTTGGCAGCTGCACCCATGCGCCTACGCAGTTCAGGATCGAGGGCAGTCGAGGGGGTCTCTTCAACTATCTTCTGGTGGCGTCTCTGAATCGAGCATTCCCGCTCGAATAAATGCACAGTTTTCCCATCTTGATCCCGCAGCACCTGAAATTCTATATGGCGCGGCCTCTCAATGTACTTTTCAAGGTACACAGTCTCATCACCAAAAGCGTTCTTTGCCTCCCGCTGTCCCGCCTCGATACTTGTTTCAAGGTCTTTTGGCGTACGAACAATACGCATGCCTTTACCGCCACCACCCATGGATGCCTTAACGATAACCGGATAACCTACCTGTTTCGCAATTTTCTGAAAAGAAGTGACTTCTCTCTCGGCAATCTGCATACCTGGTATGATTGGAACGCCAACCTTTTTTACGGTGCTACGCGATGCTATCTTATCACCAACAAGCGACAGCGCTTTCGAGCTCGGACCTATGAAAACTATGCCCGTTTTCTCGCATGCCTCTGCAAATCTCGGATTTTCGGCAAGAAATCCATACCCTGGATGAATTGCTTCCGCCCCTCCCTGCTTTGCTGCTGCCATTATGGCATTAATATTCAGATAGCTCGCTTGCGGCGGGGGTTCGCCCACCTTATATGACTCATCCATGTAGCGCAGGTGTTTGGAGTTCTCGTCAGCCGTCGAAAATATGCCAATTGTAATAATACCAAGTTCCTTGCATGCTTTGGCTACGCGTATGGCTATCTCACCACGATTGGCAATTAGTATTCTTTTAAACATTTTTTTTCTCCATAATATTCATCAATCTGGATCTGAAACCCATTTGGGTTTGCGTTTCTCCAAGAACGCTGTCATGCCTTCCTGACCTTCTTCAGACATACGGATTTGCGCAATGACCTCGGCCGTGTATCTTTTTACATCATCATATGACATGCACGGTACCTTACGCAAAAGCTCCTTACATGTTGTGATAGCCTCAGGTCCACTGGAAAGAAGTTGAGATAAATAGTGATCGACCTTAGCATCCAGTTCCTTGAGGGCAACAACGGCATTCACCAAACCAGCAGATAATGCTTTATCTGCCGACAATCTTTCACCGGTGAGAAAGAACTCGCGACATTTTCCTTCGCCGCATTTTTTGACTACGTAAGGAGAGATACAAGCCGGGATTAAACCCAATTTTACCTCACTGAAACTGAATTTAGCACTGTCGGCTGCTACAGCGACATCGCATACAGCGACCAGACCAGTCCCGCCGCCAATCGCAGCGCCGTTTACCCTGGCGATCGTCGGCTTCGGACACGAATATATCTTATAAAGCATATCAGATAATTCTAATGACTCATGAAGATTATCGTCGTAAGAATAATCTTTAACCATCCGCATCCAATTCAAATCAGCGCCCGCGCAGAATGATTTACCTTCACCGGTCAGAACGACCGCCCTTGTTTCTGACTGCGTCGCTAGCCTGTCGAACACTTGGATTAGTTCACGGACCATCGTATCATTGAAAGCATTGTGCACATCCGGGCGATTAAATGTCACATTAGTGACATTATCTTTAGATTCTACCCGTATCGTCTGAAATTTCTCTTGATACATATAAGATACCCTTTAAAACGAAATATTATATAAGATCACTTACCGGTTTCACCTTTTGTCTTGGTGAGAATCGGTTCAATGAGTAGAACCCAGGCCGGTTTCTTGGCTCGTGAACGATGCCTTACGCCTCTCTTGACGAGATATCCCTCGTTCTCCTTGATCTCTGTCGAACCTTTTTCAGTGTCGATGAATATCTTACCCTTTAAAACGAAAAAGAACTCATCTTCATTGAGATGTACGTGCCATTCGTACGCGCCATCGATTTTTGCCACTCGCAGTGCGGTGTCATGAACGTGCAGTATATCCCTGGGCTGCCAGGGGTCCTTCAGTTCTTTGATTATTTTCTTCAGGCTGATCTTAGCCACACTACCCCCTTTCTTGCCTTAAGGCAAGAAATTGATGCACTCTGATTCAAACGGATTCAGATTGATTTGTTCCTGGTAAAATGCAATTATTGCAGCTCGGGCGGTCCAGAATTGACTAAGAACCCAACCTCATGCGGTATGTTTATCTCTTTTTCTGTTTCGAATAGTATACCGGCTCTATTCAATTCAATCTCGATCGCACGCTGATAGATTTTCTCAGTGAAGCCGCAGCCAAGGTTGCCATGTACTTTAGATAGAATACCAATAATCCTGTATGTTAATTCCTTATGGAGCAGCCCATCCGTTTGCATCCGTAATAATCGGTTTGAATCTGAATCCACCTCTGGTCGATTACATGCGAAATACTCCGAACCTGTGATCGGGTATTGGTGCATTCAGAGAAATAGAAATAGCCAGACCCAAGGCTTCTCTTGTATCCAAAGGATCGATCAAACCATCGTCCCAGAGACGTGCCGTAGAATAGTATGCGCTGGACTCGTATTCGTATTTTGCCAGTATCGGCTTTCTTATCTCTTCGATTTGCTTTTTGGTTAGCTTCTTGCCTTCCTTGATCAATGATCTAACCCTGATATCGGTCAGTACTCCAGCCGCTTGCTCACCACCCATCACACAAATTTTGGCCGTCGGCCACATCCATAAAAGACGCGGGTCGTACGCACGACCGCACATGCCATAGTTACCTGCACCGTAGGAATTGCCGATGATTATGGTGAACTTTGGAACCTGCGCATTTGCCACTGCATGTATTAACTTCGCTCCGTCCTTGGCTATGCCACCGTGCTCATAACGTTTGCCAACAATGAACCCCGTGATGTTTTGAAGAAATAGTATCGGTATTTTCCGGACTGAACACATCGACACAAAGTGTGCACCCTTTTGCGAAGACTCCGAGAACAAAACTCCGTTATTGGCAAGAATACCAACTGGATACCCCATTATGCGAGCGAAACCGCACACCAATGTTGTACCATACAGGGTTTTAAACTCATGGAATTCGCTGCCATCCACTAGACGTGCGATCACTTCACGCACATCAAATGGTTTTCTTAAATCGGCCGGGATAATACCGTATATTTCTGATGGATCATAGGCAGGTTCCACTGGTCTTGCGCGCTCGAGCGGATATTTCTCCACTCTCGCAAGATTTTCAATGACATTCCTCGTTATTTCCAGCGCGTGTTCATCATTGACAGCAAAGTGATCAGCAACTCCAGAGATACGGCAATGAACATCAGCGCCACCCAAATCTTCCTCACTGACAACCTCTCCCGTCGCCGCCTTTACCAGCGGAGGACCTCCGATATATATGGTGCCGACACCTTTCACAATTACCACTTCATCGCTCATTGCGGGCTGGTAAGCCCCTCCAGCAGTGCAGAAACCGAGCACAACCGATATCTGTGGGATATTGTCCGCGGACATACGTGCTTGGTTGAAAAAGATCCTTCCGAAGTGATACTTGTCCGGAAAAGTACCTACTTGCAGAGGAAGAAATATTCCTCCAGAGTCAACCAAGTATATGCACGGAAGTCTGTTCTCAATCGCTATCTCCTGCGCTCGAATGTGTTTCTTGATCGTTTCTGGAATATAGGTTCCGCCCTTTACAGTCGCATCATGAGCAACAACCATTACCTCACGATTATGCACAAGCCCGATACCGGTTATGATCGCGGCTGACGGATGCTCGTTGTCATACATATCCCACGCCGCCAAATGACTTAGTTCCAGAAACGGAGTGCCCGGATCCAACAGCTGCCTTAGCCTCTCGCGGACAAACAATTTTCCTCTACCCGCGTGTTTCTTGTGCATGTGTTCAGGCCCACCCGCTCTAACCTCTGTCAGACGCTCTTTCAAGATACGCACGGCCTTCTCCATGACGGCCGTATTTTGCCTGAACTCAGCGCTCTTTGTACTTATTTTTGATTCGATTTTGTACATAGATCTCTCAAATCCGAAATCCGATTATCGAAATCCGATTCCGCAGATACTCAAATCTCTGATCTGATTGTATATGCGAGAATATCCGAAAGGGTAAACAACACCTGATGACCAGAAAGTTTTTAACTTGTAGTTTATGATCATTGATATTGTTTCGAATTCCATATTTCGGGTTTCGTGCTTAAACTAGTACAGCCTTATATCCGTAGCAGATTATTCCCGTGTGTCCTTCAGTATACATCTTCCGGAAAACAAACTTCACCTTCTTACCAATCTTAATGTCTTCAGGCCGGCAATCAACAACTTGTGTCGTAACTCTCACGCCATTATCTGATTCCACGATAGCCACGCTGTATGGTACTTGAGTCTCAAAATCCTTCGGTGCAACGCGAATTGTCGTGAATGTCAGTATCTTTCCGAAATCAGATACTCTTTCATCTTTGAAATCTCGACATCCGCAGTTGCAGACCATACGAGGAGGAAAGGCGACGTGACCACATGTATTGCATTTTCCCGCCTCAAGCCGGTACCGTTGAGGCATCTCTCTATGATATCTTGGTGATGGCATTTTTTCTCCCTATCGTTCGAAAAAATTGATGAATGCTGATTCTCGTGGATTCAAACAGATAACAAATCTATGTGCGTCCGGCTGTTTCCGTTTGTATCTTTGAATATCTGTCTGAATCATCATTTTTGCACCTCAAAAATATGAACAACTGATGATGCCCCCGAACCACCCATATTCTGCGTCAAACCGATCCTTGCGTTTTTGACCTGACGCTTTTCAGCTTGGCCGCGTAATTGTTCGACGACTTCGACGATCTGGGCGACACCCGTGGCGCCCACCGGATGTCCTTTCGATTTCAGTCCACCCGAAGGATTCACGGGGATCCTACCGTTTAACGCAGTATGACCTTGCTCGGTAAACAGACCACCTTTTCCTTTTTCAACGAAATCGAGTTCTTCGATTATGCATATCTCGGCGATCGAAAAGCAGTCGTGTACCTCGGCAAGATCTATGTCCGTAGGTTTTAGACCGGCCATCTTGTATGCAGCTTCAGCAGACTGCCTAACAGCCTTCAACGTTGTTATGTCCTCACGTGCGTGGAGTGCGAGTGTGTCTGTGGCCGCACCGGTTCCGAGTACTTTTATTGCTGGTTTTTTCATTCTCTTAGCAACATCCATCGATGCGAGAATCACACAGGCCGCTCCGTCTGAAACTGGCGAACTATCAAGTATGGTAAGGGGATCGGCAACCATCGTTGCCTTGATCACCTGATCGACAGTGACCTCGCTCCTGAACTGCGCATTTGGATTGAGCGCGCCGTTGTGATGATTCTTCACCGATACTAGAGCGAGCTGTTGCCTCGTCGTACCATATTTGTGCATATGTGCCCTGGCAATCATCGCATACAAACCGGGGAACGTCACACCATGGTATACCTCATATTCTTGATCAGCTGCAGTAGCCAGGGCATAGGTAACGTCTGCCCCATCGGTCATTTTCTCTACACCACCCACCATAACCACATCGCTATGGCCAGAGGCAACCTCAAAAAAACCGAGACGAAATGCCATACCACCAGAACAACACGCAGACTCTACCCTTACGGCCGGGATATGCGACTTTCCGAGATAATCTGCCATCATAGCACCCACATGTTCCTGACCGACAAACAAACCCGGTGTCATAGACCCCACATACATAGAAGAAATACGGTCCACATTTGCATCATCGATGGCCTTGAGCCCCGCTTCGACAAAAATATCTCTCAGAGACTGCTTCCACAGTTCGCCGAATTTTGTCATACCACAACCGATTACAGCAACCTCACGCATCTGTACCTCCTTCAGTCGTTCATTATTATCTTACCACGGAATTTGGCATACTGACCGTAATCCAGATAGATCCGATTTGTCTCCAGCATATCTCTGACTTTTTCAGCCTTATCCCGTACTTCATCTATTCGCTCAGTAACCTTGAAGACGAAAGCATCACTGCCGGCACCTGACCCAAATGAAACAAGAAGTATCATTTCTCCTGGTTTTGCTACATCGAGTGTCGCCGAGAAACCCGTTGGCGAAGATCCAGAGTATGTATTACCCATGAGTGGAACTATCCATCCTGGTTCAAGCTGTTCCTTATTGAAACCGAGTTTCTTACCCACGGTCAAAGGGAATTTTCCATTTGGCATATGAAATATTGCGTAAGTGAAATCCGATGCTTTCAAACCACTCTTCTTCAGAATCCCCTGCCCCGCACCCAAGATATGCTTGAAATACGCAGGCTGTCCTGTGAATCTTCCTCCGTGAAGGGGATAGAAAGCACCCTCACGACGCCAGAAATCAGGGGTATCGGTCGTGTAAGAGTAAGTATGTAGTAATTCCGCCACGATCTTTTCCTTGCCAAAAATGAATGCCGAGCCTCCTGCCGATGCACTGAATTCGAGGGCATCCCCTGGCGCACCCTGAGAAGTGTCGGCACCGATAGCCAAAGCATACTTCATTTGATCTGCCTTGATGAGACTGTAGGCAACGAACATCGCTTCGGTACCTGCTTTGCACGCAAATTCATAATCCGCGATATGTACCTCAGGTACGATGCCAAGCGCTTCGGCAACGACGGTGCCCGACGGCTTAACGGCATAAGGGTGAGATTCAGAACCGACATACACAGCGCCAATGTCCACAGGGTTTATGTCCGCGCGCCGCAAGGCGTTCCTGGCGGCTTCGACAGAGATCGTAATCGTATCTTCATCCTGGGCCGGGACTGTCTTTTCCTTAAGCAGAAGACCCCTTCGTACAGCGTCTGCATCACGACCCCACTGTTTGGCAATCTCATCGACCTTTATCCTGAATCTAGGCAGATAAGAACCATATCCAACAATACCAACCATCAAACCTCCTTTTCCAAGGAAAATAGATTCAAACGGACTGAAGCGGATTTATACTGATAACAATCCACTATCATCCGCATACATCATTCTAAATCTTTTGTCGAAGACTATATCTTCGACAAAGCCTGTTCCAGATCCGCGATCATATCATCCGGATGCTCGGCCCCGATACAGAGCCTTATCAAATCTGCTGGAATGCTTGCCATTGAGCGTAGATCTTCACCCATTTGTTGATGAGTAGAAATCGACGGGATCGTTGCCACCGATTTGATACGCCCCAAGTCGGTTGCGCGCCAGATACGCTTCAAACGGTCGAAGAAAGTACGTGCCGCAGTGATACCACCCTCTAATTGAAATGACATCAAATGTCCATACCTGTTCACCGGTTTCCTGTATTGATCATCATATTCAGCGTCAACAAGCCACAGATATTTCGATGCGACCTCGTGCAAAGGATGGTCTTCCAACCCCAGGTAGTTCACCGTGGATACCTTCGGATGACCCTCGAGAAATTCCGCGACTTTCATCGAGTTCTGGCTGAGCAAATCCATTTTTGACCGTAAAGTCCGCATGTCGTTGAGCGTCAAGATCGCCTGCATCGGAGATAAACACCAACCCAAATCCCTATTCGGCAGCAGTTTTATGTAAGTCGCGAAATCTTCTTTCATTTCATCATTCTCGACGTTACATGTGATTTGCTTCCGTGCGATCACTGCGCCGGCAATACAGAAACCACTTGCGGTGAGCGTTTTGGTCACAGAATGTATCACAATATCTGCACCCAAAGCAATAGGTCGCAGTAGTGCTGGTGTGGCGATAGTTGTATCGAAAATCGCCGGGATACCGTGCTCATGTGCCAGGTCAATTACTTTTTGAAGATCAAAAAAAGAAAGACCTGGGTTCGAAGGCAGTTCACCGAATAGAAAGCGAGTGTTGCCGTCAATCTTCGAAGCCCATTCATCAATGTTGTTCGGGTCCACGACCCATCGGCACTCGATACCACGGTCCTGCATCTTACGGATATTGAATTGCTGGAACGTCCCACCGTAAATCTGGGCATTAGAAACAAAATTAATCGCTTCATTTGGCATATCACTTTTCTTAACCAGAAACGGATCAGTAGCACTGGCAATAGCTGCCATCCCTGACGACGCAACACAGCATCCTGTTTCACCACCAAAACCATATCCTTCGAGCAAGGCAAGTGTCGCCTCAAGGTAGCCAATCGATGGGTTGTGAATTCTGCTATAAGTCCATGAAGGTATCAAATATGCCAGCGCCGCTTCCATTTCATCGCTATCCCGAAAAGCCTGAGATGAACTCATGAAAACGGGCTCGATTATCGAGCCTTGATTATTCTCTATTGCTTCCTGCACGGAGTACGCACCATGCACCGCTATCGTGTCAAATTTCCATTTCTTCACTTCATCCTTGATATAGCGATGCTGTTCGGCAATGGTCTTCTTCGCCTTGTCTACGTACTTTTGCACGCCATCATTCATTTTTTTCCTCCGCATCTAATATTTCTTTGAACTACCATACCAAGTAACCTATATCTTTTTCAATGCTTGTTCCAAATCGTCAATGATATCATCAGCGTGCTCAAGACCGATCGAAATACGTACAAATCCTGGTTTTATACCGCTTTCCATTAGTTCATCGTCGGTGTAGCCTGAATGGGTCATTGAACCGGGATGTTCAATAAGAGTATCGACATCACCCAAACTAACTGCGAGAGTGCATAACTTCACTGAATTCATTACCATTTTACCGGCTTCCTTGCCACCCTTAACATCAAAGCCGATCATCCCTCCAAATCCGCGCATCTGCCGGCGAGCGATGTCATGGCCGGGATGCGATTTTAACCCCGGGTAGTAAACACTTTCAATTTTGTCATGATCAACGAGAAACTCAGCAACCTTCTGAGCGTTAGTACAATGCCTATCCATGCGCACTGCCAAAGTCTTCAAACCTCGAAGTATCAACCAGGCATTGAAAGGAGAAATCGAAGCACCTATGTCTTTCGCGATCTTCCACATTTTCTTTATGAAATCCTTATTGCCCACGGCAACGCCGCCTATTATGTCTCCGTGACCGCCAAAGTATTTCGTTGCGGAATGTACCACAATATCGGCACCGATTTCAATCGGTCTCTGCAGATAGGGTGTGGCAAAGGTATTATCAACACAGAGTGGTACACCATTTGATCGCATTGCCTCCACGCACCGGGCGATATCGATGATCTTCAACGTCGGATTGGCAGGAGTCTCGATAAACAGAAGTTTTGTCCGACCATCGATCGCAGCATTGACCTGGTCGATATCACTTGCATCAACAAACACGACCTCGATACCTAGACCAGGCAGGACGTTCTTGAAAAGTGTGTATGTACCTCCGTATATAGTATCGTCCGATACAACACGTTCACCCGACTTGACGAGTGATACAATAATGTTGAATACGGCCGCGAGGCCCGACGCAGAAACCAAACCCGCTTCTGCTGATTCAAGTACTGCTATCTTCGACGCAAGAAGATCAATTGTCGGATTACTTATCCGCGTGTAGATGTATCCCTCCTCGTCTCCTTTAAATAGTCGGGCACCGTGGTCAGCATCACGGAACGCGAAAGTAGAAGTCTGATAAATGGGCGGTGACAACGCCCCGGTATGCATGTCCGGATGTTGGCCACCATGCACAACATCGGTCTCAATACGCATCATACCTCCTGATCTTTATTATCTCTTTGACTCAACTCGATCAAAACACCACCAGTGGACTGAGGATGAATGAACGCAATTTTCGCAGCATGTGCTCCCTTCCTTGGAGATTCATCGATCATCCTTACACCTTTGTCTTTTAAATCCTGGATAGCCTTTCCAATTTCCTCGACTTCAAAACTGAGATGATGCAGACCCTCTCCCCTCTTCTCGATAAATTTATGGATAGTGCTTTCATCACTCAATGGCTCCAAAAGTTCCACTGTCACGCCGCCAACATCCAGCATTGCCACTTTCACTTTCTGTTCCGGTGCTTCTGATATCATGTGTGCAGTGAATCCAAGAAGATCCTGCCATATTTTCAGCTGATGCTCAATGCTTTTAACTGCAATACCTATATGCTCTAGTTTCATATGATACTTATTATGGCTACTGTTCACTGTTCACTATTATATGAGTTTCCTTTCCCCGGCTGCCTTTTCAAGCTCGGCCCGGAAATTCGGGTGAGCGATATCTATCAAGGCCTTCGCCCTCTCTTTCAAGTTCATACCGTGCAGATATGCAATGCCATGCTCGGTGACAACGTAATGAACATCGGCTCTCGTGGTCACCACACCGGCGCCAATCTTAAGGGTGGGGACGATCTTCGATATGGTATCCTTCTTTGCTGAGGAAGGGAGTGCGATGATCGGCTTACCGCCCTTTGACTGAGCCGCACCGCGAATGAAATCAACCTGACCGCCGAACCCGGAATAGATACGCGTCCCGATGGAATCCGAGCATACCTGACCCGTCAGGTCCACCTCTATGGCCGAGTTTATTGCGATCATCTTCTCATTTTGCCCGACAATGAACGGATGGTTCGTGTAATTCGTTGGATGTGTCTCAAATATCGGATTATTATCAATGAAATCATACAGGTCTTTAGTGCCGAAATAGAATGTGGCTATCACTTTACCCGGATGTAAGGTTTTCTTAGATCCGGTGATGATGCCCGCGTTTATCGCTTCAACTATGCCATCGGAAACCATCTCAGTATGTATTCCCAGGTTCCTCTTAGAGAACATGGCTTTTAGCGCAGCATTAGGAATACCACCGATTCCTAATTGGAGAGTACATCCATCTTCGACCAAGCTGGCGATATTTTCTCCGATCTTCTTTTCGACGTCGGTAAAGGGTGGAATATTCAGTTCCGGCAGTTCGTCCGATACCTCTACGAGTTTGGCAAATCTCGAGACGTGAAGAAATGAATCGCCAAGCGTTCGGGGCATGCGGTCGTTGACCTGAGCAACAACAAGTTTTGCCGTCTCCGCGGCTGCTTTTGAAGCCAGGCACTCGACACCCAAACTCACAAATCCATGCTCGTCCGGCGGTGATACGTGTAGAAAAGCAACATCGAGCGGCAACATATTCATGCTAAAAAGGGTCGGTATCTCATATAGGAATACCGGCGTGTAATCAGCCCGCCCGTCATTGACCGCGGCACGATCGGCCGGTCCGACGAAAAGTGAATTATGCCTGAAGTGTTCCTCCATCCCCGGCTTGGACAACGGATCATCACCCAGGAGCAGAACATGAGTGATTTCCACGTTTGTGAGTTCGTCTTTTCGCTGAGCCAGAGCCTCGGTCAGTCGGAACGGTGTTGCTGCGTTACCGCTGATATAAACACGGTTATTGCTCTTTACTACAGAGACGGCTGCTTCAAAAGAACACAATTTTTTCTTGTAATCGTCAAACCAGCTCATGGCAGGAACTCCTTCTTTATCTGCCCTTTCACAGCGTATATGCCTTTTGCCAGGGCCTGATTCTTGCGCACAGTTTCTTCAAAACCTAACTCAGTGATCATCTTAAGATAGGGAAAAGCACTTGAAGTAAGTGCGTGGGTAGCAGTTCGGGCAACTAACGTTGTAGCATTAGGCATGCAAAAATGAATAACATCATCGACGGTATAAATGAACTTCCCGCTCGGAGAAATCTTCGCTGTTTCGACGCATCCTCCCTGATCAATCGAGAAATCAATGATGACCGAACCTCTGCGCATGGTCTTGACCATGTCCCTCGTGACAAGAATCGGTGACCGTTTACCTGGTAACAAAACGGCGCCAATTAACACGTCGGCAAATTTCACCAGTTTCTCAATATTATGTCTCGTAGCGAACATTGTCGTAACCTTCATATTTACCGAATGGCAGGCAAGATGGTCCAGTTTGTTGCGGTCGACATCGAGCACGTATACGTTCGCCCCAATACCGGCAAACGTTTTGGCCGAATTGCAGCCAAGTGTACCGCCGCCTAAGATCACGACCTCGGCAGGCGGAATACCCGCTATGCCGCCAAGTAATATACCGCGACCGCCATGCGGGGATTCCAGCAGCCTTCCGGCGATCTGGACCGAAAGTTTACCAGCCATTTCACTGAAGGGTATGACGATCGGTAACCTACCATCCGGCTGCTGCATTATTTCATAGCCGACAAGGGTAACCTTCTTATCCGAAATCGTCTTTAGAAATTCCTTGCGCGCTGTGATCAAATGAACGAATCCCATAATCACCTGGCCCTCTTTGATGAAAGGATATTCACCCTGCTGGGGTCTTCTTACTTTCAGTACGACTTCCGCCCGCCGGTAGGCCTCTTCCTTTGAGTAGACAACAGTAGCACCAGCCTTTTCATAATCACTATCCGAGAATCCAGCACCGTCTCCTGCCTTGCTCTCTACATAGACCTTAGCTCCACACAGTATCAATTCCTGGGCACCCATCGGCGAAAGACCAACACGATATTCTTCGGTTCCCTTGAACGGCGGTATCTCCTTAGGGACGCCAAACTGCATGTATCCTCCTTATTTCTATAACGCAACACCTGCGATCAGATCGCAAGGATTTCAGATAGACTTAACATACCCCTATGCTTGTGATCTTCCGCATGAATCTAAAAAATAGCCTTTTCCTTAAACTCACCATAGATATTTCGCAAGACTTCCGAGATTTCACCGACCGTTGCGTAGTTCCTGACGCAATTGATGATCGGCTCCATCAGATTTTCACCGGAAATCGCCCTCTGGCGTAACGTATCGAGCCTACGATTAACTTCTGCATTGTCCCTTCGCTTCCTGATCCCTCCTGTCCTCATCCTTTGTTTACTGACCGATCTAGGTGAAACTTTCAGAGTTGCATATTTCTTGATTGATTTGTTATCAGAGAATTTGTTAACACCAATGACACTAACCTCACCGCGTTCCATGGTTTTCTGATAATCATACGCACTCTTGTGTATCTCTTTCTGAAAGTAACCACTATCAATTGCACTCACCGACCCGCCCATTCGGTCTATCTCCTCAAGATAACGATTCACACGATTCTCCAACTCATTAGTCAAACATTCCAAGTAGTAAGAACCCCCTAACGGATCAACAACCTTTGCTACGTTGCTCTCGTAGGCAATTATCTGTTGGGTGCGCAATGCGAGCCGTACTGCTTCCTCGGTTGGCAGTGAGAGAGCCTCGTCATAACTATTGGTATGAAGACTCTGCGTGCCGCCGAGTACGGCAGCCAATGCCTGAAGCGTCACCCTGATCGCATTGTTCAGGGGCTCTTGAGCAGTGAGTGAAGACCCGGCGGTCTGGGTATGGAATCTAAGCATCCATGACCTCGGATTCTTGGCTCCGAATCTGTCTTTCATGATCTTCGCCCAGATCCGGCGTGCGGCTCGAAATTTCGCCACCTCTTCGAAAAAATCGAAGTGTGCGTTGAAGAAAAAAGACAGGCGAGGTGCAAATTCATCGATATCCAGCATTCCGTCATCGATAACCGATTTAACGTATGAGATGCCGTTCGCCAGGGTAAAGGCAACCTCCTGCGCGGCAGTTGAACCGGCTTCCCTAATATGGTAACCGGAAACGGAGATAGTGTTCCATCTCGGTAAATTCTTACTACAATATGATATAATATCGACCGTCATTTTCATCGACGGGATTGGTGGAAATATGTATGTGCCCCGTGCAATATATTCCTTGAGTATGTCATTCTGCACGGTTCCCTTTAACACAAACGGACTCACGCCCTTTTTCTCGGCAACCACAATGTACATAGCAAGCAGAATCGCAGCCGTGGCGTTAATCGTCATTGAAGTACTGACCTTATCCAACGGTATGCCGTCAAACAAAATCTCCATATCCACAAGACTGTCAATTGAGACCCCTGTCTTGCCGACCTCACCCTCGGACAGCGGGTTGTCAGAATCGTAGCCCATCTGCGTTGGTAGGTCAAAAGCGACAGAGAGACCGGTCTGTCCATTCGCCAGCAGATATTTGTAGCGCTTGTTCGACTCCTCTGCCGTACCGTAGCCTGCATACTGGCGCATCGTCCAAAGCCTACCGGTGTACATCGTTGGATAGATACCGCGGGTGAAGGGAAATTCACCGGGCTTACCCAGATCTGTCTCGTGTTTGAAGTTGCGCAAATCTTCGGGAGTAAATAACATAATTACTCAATAACCCATATTCATAAAAAAAGTGAATTTCACACGGCGCTATTCAATAATCAGCAAAGTATCGCCGGTATTCACGGTCTGTCCTTTCTTGATAAATATCTTTCGCAGTAAACCGTCCCGCGCCGCCTTGATCTCATTCTGCATTTTCATCGCTTCGATTATTAGTAGTCCATCACCACTCTTAACCACGTCACCCTCTCGTACATTGACGTCTATTACCAATCCCGGCATCACTGCCTTAACGGCCAACTCCTTCTTTTGCGCCAAATCGGGACTCGCCTTGATCAATTTCTCAATTAGTTCGTCAACAACTTCAACAGCATATGCCTCGCCGTTCACAAGTACCTGACTGTCTGACTCGACGATAGTCGCGAAAGGCTTATCGTTCACTATGAGCATCAATTCGGCCCCTTGCTCATGAGCGATTTCGACATTCGCCTTTTTGCCGTTCAGAGATACAACGAACCTACCATCCTTCATCTGAACATCCACCTTGAATTCTCTGCCTTCAACATTGACTATGTATGCCACATTAACCCCTACGCATCATTTCTTTACGGCCGGAAAGTTTCCAGGGATTGGTTTTCCTACCCTCCCTGGCCTTCGGTAGTCGCACATGCTTCTCGCTCAAAATCCTCGCTATAACCGAAGATATCGCTGCGACATCATGATGCTGTTTTTTGTATTCTATCTTCTTTAAAACCTTATCGATGAAAGTAGTATCATAATCACCCTCAATGAACTTCGGGTGATCCATGACCAAACGATGAAAAGGTATCGATGTCTTGATTCCTCTGATCATGTATTCACCAAGTGCTCTCGTCATGCGCACGAGTGCCTCCTTCCTTGTCGGCGCCCATACAAGCAATTTCGCAACGAGCGGGTCATAGTATATGGGGACGTCGAACCCCTCGTATATCCCACTATCGACTCTCACGCCGATTCCACCAGGTTCGATCAGTTCCGTGATCTTCCCGGTGGAAGGAGCAAAGTTATTTTCGGGATCCTCGGCAGATATGCGGCATTCGACCGCAGCACCAGTCATACTAATGTTATCCTGTGTAAGGCTCAAGACCTCACCGGCGGCTATTTTGAACTGCTCCTTGACTATGTCGATACCGGTGATCAACTCGGTAACCGGATGCTCAACCTGAAGTCGCGTGTTCATCTCAAGGAAATAGAAATTTCTATCCTTATCAACCATGAACTCAACCGTCCCTGCATTATTGTATTTCGAGACCTTCACGGCTTTCACTGCAGCCTCACCCATCCTGGCGCGGAGTTCTGGTGTCATTATTGCTGAAGGAGATTCCTCGATCAATTTCTGATGACGTCTCTGCACCGAGCATTCGCGCTCAAACAGATGAATCGCGTTACCATGATTATCGGCGAGGATTTGAAACTCAATATGGCGAGGAGATTCCAAAAATTTCTCAATGAATATCGTTGGATTGCCAAACGCCGAATTTGCTTCACCCATTGCCTGCTTCATCGCACTACCGAGATCTTGCTGTTCACGCACGACACGCATACCTTTTCCACCACCACCACCGGCAGCCTTAATCAGCACAGGAAATCCAATATCTTCAACGATTTTACGACCCTCCTCTTCTTCGGCTACCGGACCTTCACTCCCCGGGATAACCGGGATTTTTGCCTTTCTCATCGTTTTCTTCGACGCAATCTTGTCACCGAGCAACTCAATGGCCCGCGAATTAGGGCCTATGAACACTATACCGTTATCCTCACATGCCCGAGCAAAATCAGAATTCTCGGCCAAGAATCCATAACCTGGATGGATCGCCTCGGCGCCCGACTCTTTGGCGACCGCCATTATCTTGTCGATTCTGAGGTAA
This sequence comes from Caldifarciminota bacterium, assembly GCA_020353055.1. Classification (GTDB taxonomy): domain Bacteria; phylum Hydrothermota; class Tepidihabitantia; order SM23-42; family SM23-42; genus SM23-42. Next base: position 248,552 of record CP070686.1, read on the forward strand.
CTCTCGCTCGCCGGCGCTCCACCGAGACCATAGACTTCGTCCGCGTAACGTGTGTGAAGCGCATTACGGTCTGCGTCAGAGTAGACGGCAACGGACTGAACGCCCATCTCACGACAGGCTCTAAGCACGCGCACTGCAATCTCACCTCGATTGGCAACTAGAATCTTATTGAACATAATTCCTCAAAGGGTTGAGACAATCGGTGGTCGGTAACGAAGCCCGCTTCGTCCGACGGTAACGTACTTTAAGCCTCATCGACTGTCTCGGTCATTCGGATTTTGATGTGCAGGTCTGTTCCGTATTCTTGTTCGGTCATTGTACCCGTCGGATGTCAAAGGTTTTCTTTTATAGTGGTATATTTCCATGTTTCTTGGGAGGATTGGAATCGCGTTTATTCTCAATCATTTCCAGGGATTCGATAATACGGGGTCGCGTTTCCGAAGGTCTGATCACGGCATCTATATACCCCTTACTGGCCGTAACAAAGGGATTGGCGAATTTCTTAGTATACTCGTCGATTAGTTTTTTCTCGAGAGTCTTCGGGTCTTTCGCTTCTTTCAATTGCTTCCTGTAGAGGATTTTCACTGCACCGTCTGGACCCATAACCGCAATCTCGGCACTTGGCCACGCAAAATTCACATCGGCACGCGTGTGCTTGGAACTCATGACGCAATACGCACCACCGTAGGCCTTGCGTGTAATAACGGTAACACGAGGAACCGTGGCTTCACAGAAAGCGTACAGAAGTTTTGCCCCGTTCTTTATCACACCACCCCATTCCTGTGCCGTGCCTGGTAAGAAACCAGGGACATCGACAAAAGTGACGATTGGAATGTTGAAACAGTCACAAAAACGCACAAAACGAGCCCCCTTCATGCCTGAATTTCTGCCCAGTACCCCAGCCAGAACCGCTGGCTGATTTGCCACTATGCCAACTGCCTTACCATTCAAACGCGCGAAACCAACGATCAAATTCGGCGCATAGTGCTTATGCACCTCAAGAAAATCTCCGTTATCAACGATCTTCTTGATCACCTCAAGCATATCATAGGGTTTATTGGCACTCTCAGGGATGATGGCATCAAGAGTCTTATCCATGCGATTCGGATCATCGGTTGGCTCGACCGAAGGTGGATCTTCGAGGTTGTTCTGCGGGATGAAGGAAAACAGCCTTTTTATCAGTTCAATGCATTCTAATTCCGAATCAACGGCAAAATGAGCAACGCCTGATTTCTCATTATGGACCATTGCACCACCGAGCTCGTCATAGGTAACATCCTCATGGGTAGCAGCCTTCACCACATCGGGGCCAGTCAAAAACATATACGAACCGGCAACCATGATGATGAAATCGGTCATCGCCGGAGAGTAAACCGCACCACCAGCACAAGGCCCCATCACCGCGGATATCTGTGGTATGACCCCAGAAGACAGCACATTCCGCAGAAATACATAAGTGTAACCGGCAAGGCTATCAACTCCCTCCTGAATACGCGCACCACCCGAATCTTTGAGGCCGATAATAGGACATCCCATTTTCATTGATAAATCCTGCAATTTCACTATCTTATCAGCATAGGCTAAGGACAGCGAACCGCCGAATACCGTGAAATCTTCCGCAAAAACGCACACCGTGCGACCGTTTATTCGACCGTAGCCTGTCACTACCCCGTCGCCCAATATTCTATTCTTCTCGAGTCCGAAGTCGGCACATCTATGGGTTACAAACTTGTCAGTTTCCCTGAAAGTGCCCTTATCGAGCAATAGATTTATACGTTCCCGAGCGGTCAGCTTTCCTTTATCGTGTTGTGCCTTTATTCTTTCTTCACCACCGCCGAGCAACGCCTCCTTCTCCAGCTTTTCGAGATTTTTCAGTTTGTCGTCGGCTTTCATCTATCCTCCAAGCTCATGAATTTGGATAACCTGGACATAATCAAAAGATAATATGCTGTCGAAAATCTCAACAGCATCCTTCGCTAAACTGCGATCTTATTCTCATCGTGACTGACGCCTCTTAGACCGCGGCTTGCCGACCCTTGAGACCTTCATACTCCGACGTTTGCTGCCAACACCCTTCTGACCTTTGATCGGCACCAACTTCACCGCGCCTTCAGTTCCCTCGAGGCGCGCGAAAATGACATTCGGATCGTGTTCAAAAATGAGCACATGTTTCGCGTTAACCGCAGATTCGACGATCGCTTTCTTCCGTAAGACCAAGTCGACGGGATACAGATCGAAACCAGTGAGATAATGCGGCCTCAAATGATAAGATGTTGGAATCACGTCACCGAGATAGAGTGCCGCGTTTTTACCACTGCTTATCAACACCGATTGATGACCGAGGGTGTGGCCATTGGTTAGTAAAACCCTTATCCCGGGAATAATGTCGTCGTCACCATCAACAAATTGTATCTGCCCAGCCTCCTCAAGCGGCATGAAATCACTTGCCCGGTAGCTCGACTTAGTTTTCTCATCGGTATTATGCGCGCTGAACCATTCTTGCCTTTGTATGACGTATTTTGCATTGGGAAACGTGGGCACATACTTGCCGCCACTGTTCGTTGTATTACCTCCACAATGGTCAAAATGGAGATGTGTATTTATCACATAATCAATGTCCTCAGGGTTCACCTCATGCTGCGCCAAAGATGAAAGGAGATCAGTGCTGCGTTCCAGCTTGTATATTTCCTTTGACCTTCTGCTGAATTTCTCACCGATACCAGTATCTATGAGTAATGACTTTTCTTTGGACCTTACTAACAGACAATTCAGGGCAAGCCGGATCCGGTTGTGCTTATCGGCTGGCGATACCTTGTTCCAGAGTACCTTAGGCACAACTCCAAACATCGAACCACCGTCAAGCCAGAAATGTCCATCCGAGATCGCGCATAGTTCAAACTCACCAAGTTTCATAGTCGTATGTTCAAAGATGCTAACCCTTGCTTTTCTTTTTGATTTTCTTCCGGACCTGCTTTTTGACTTTCTTGCGGACAGACTTCTTCTTGCGTGTCGTCGGTCGCTTTGGCTTCACCGCATTATCCTTTATCCAATCCACAATCTCAGAAGTCGGTGTTCCGGGACCAAAGAGCTTGTGCACACCTATTCTCTGGAGTTTTTTCATATCATCGGCAGGGATAATACCGCCACCAATCACCATTATGTCTTTGGCTTTACTAGCTCTGAGCAACTTCAATATTCTGGGGAATATCGTCATGTGCGCGCCAGAAAGAATCGAAAGACCGATGACGTGCACGTCTTCCTGCACTGCTGCCTCGACAATACTCTCGCATGTCTGATGCAACCCGGTGTATATCACTTCCATACCCGCATCACGCAAAGCAGCAGCCACGACCTTGGCTCCTCGATCATGCCCATCAAGACCTGGTTTTCCAACTAACACCCGAATCTTGCTAATCATAAAAACCTCCCCAAAACAACAATATCGAAATTCGAATTGCGAAATTTCTAGAATATGATCGGTTCATGGTATACACCGAATTCTTCCTTCAAAGTATTACACATCTCACCAAGTGTCGCGTATTCCCGCACGCAATCCAGTATCCGGGGCATCAAATTTTCGCCGTCACTCGCTGCCTTTCGCAACATGAGCAGTTTTTCCCTTACTCGCTTGCCGTTCCTATCTCTCTTGAGCTTCTTTAGTTGGCTTCTCTGGACCTTCTCAACTTGCGGCGATATTTTCAAAATCTCTATTTCCGCTTTTTCATCTTCCTCAAAAATGTTCACACCGACATGATATTTCGTCTTCTGTTCCAGCGCCTTCTGGTATGAATATGCACTCCTTGATATTTCCTTTTGAAAGAAACCCTTATCTATGGCGCGCACCACGCCGCCTAGTTTGTCAATCTTCTCGAAGTACTTGTACGCGCCCTGCTCCAGCTCATTCGTTAAAGACTCTATATAATATGAACCTCCCAAAGGATCAATGGTGTGGGCAACACCGGATTCATAGGCTAATAGCTGCTGGGTACGCAGGGCGATCTTTGCTGCCTTCTCTGTTGGCAAGGCATAGGTTTCATCCATGGAATTCGTGTGCAGAGACTGGGTGCCGCCCAACACCGCCGACAGTGCTTGGTAGGCTGTCCTAATTATGTTATTCTCTGGTTGCTGTGCGGTCAAAGTGCATCCGGCAGTCTGGGTATGAAAACGCATCAAGTAGGACCTTGGATCCTGAGCCCTGTATTTTTCACGCATCATACGCGCCCAGATCCTGCGCGCCGCACGGTATTTGGCTATTTCCTCGAAGAAATCAAGATGCGAGTTGAAGAAGAATGAAAGTCTGGGTGCAAATTTGTCGACGGACAGACCTGCCTTGATGCCGTGTTCAACATAGGTAAAGCCGTTCTTGAGTGTGAATGCCAGTTCCTGCAACGCTGTTGAACCCGCTTCTCTTATGTGATACCCGGAAATCGATATTGTGTTCCATTTGGGGACGTGTTCAGAGCAGTACTCCAGAATATCCGAGATAATCCTCATTGAGGGTTCCGGCGGGTAGATCCAAGTTTTCTGAGCCTGATATTCTTTTAACATGTCATTCTGGATCGTGCCGGTAAGAATTTGCGCCGGAATGTTTTGTTTCTCTCCAACAACAATATACATTGCCAACAACATTGCCGCCGGAGGATTGATCGTCATGGAAGTAGAAATCCTGTCGAGCGGAATACCGTCGAAGAGAACTTCCATGTCTCGCAGGCTATCTATTGCCACACCACACTTACCGACCTCCCCATGTGCAAACGAATCGTCAGAATCACGTCCGTATAGTGTTGGAAAATCAAACGCAACCGACAGCCCGGTCTGGCCGTGTCCCAACAGATATTTGTAGCGCCGGTTAGTGTCCTTTGGCGTACCGAATCCCGAAAATTGCCTCATTGTCCAGAGGCGTCCACGATACATATTGGTGTATACACCTCGCACGTAGGGAAATTCGCCAGGGTATCCCAGATCCCTATCGTGTTCCATATCGGCAATATCATCTGGTGTATACAATACCTTGATCGGGACACCGGAAACAGTGCTGAAGTCCGTATTCCTCTCTTTACATGTTTTCGACTTCTCATACCACTCTTCTTTTTTCATACAAACCTCCTATCGGCCAACCTGATGATTCTCCGGGCAATCTGTCCTGCAATACGATAGGGATTGAGTTTACGTTCGTACATCTTGTCGAGTAGTTTGATGATATCCCTTTCAGGCATGATGTTTTCTTTCAAATGAAATCTTATTCTCTTTTCGATAAGCTCATGAATGCGCAGTAACAATTTCTTCTTCCTTTCATCCTCCAGTCTACCCGTTTTCGACAAATATGATGCATGTGATTCTATTGCCACAACGAGTTCTTCGACACCCTCGTCCTCGGTCGCCGTTGTCTTCAAAATAGGGTAATCCCACCCAACCTTCTGTTCACGCATCTCAAATGCGAACTTCAATTCGGTAAGCAGTCGTTCACACCCTTCACGGTCACCTTTATTCACAACCATGATATCGGCGATTTCCAATAGACCGGCTTTCATCGCCTGGATACTGTCACCTGACTCCGGAACCAAGACGACGACAGTAGTATCACATACCTGCGCAATATCTAATTCAACTTGTCCGACACCGATTGTTTCGATCAGGATGTAATCCATACCCGCAGCATCAAGCACGAGAGCCACGTCTTTGGTCGCTTGTGCAAGACCCCCCAAACTTCCCCGAGATGCCATGCTTCGGATGAAAACATTCTCATCCAGCGCGAGATCCGTCATCCGCACGCGATCACCAAGCAAAGCCCCGCCAGAGAAGGGTGAACTGGGATCGACCGCAATGATACCCACTTTCTTTCTTTTACCGAGCAGCCGTTTCGCGATCGCGCTCACCAGTGTGGATTTTCCGGCACCGGGTGGACCCGTAATGCCGACATGGTATGCACTACCACTATGGGGGAATATATGTTCAAGAATTTCCTCGGAATCTTCGCTCTCAACGGCGCTAATGATACGGGCGATCGTCCTCTTTTCACCCGCCAGTAGAGCCCTTATCCCTTTGACCGTCTCCCGTTGTCTACCCTTCATAAACCGACCTCATGCCGAACGCCTTTTAGAAAAAACCTTCAGCAATGAATAATAAATAGACTCCGCTCCGCAAGCGGCGAATGGAACGCAAACAATTTTCATCATTGTCTGATAACGCGGCTGAGCGAGAAACACCACGGCGATCACCGTACTATATATAAAGAAGAGATAGGCATATCCATGAGTGGACCAGGACCATGTTTTTGTAATTCCTACAAAGAAGAGAAACAGCATCATGAACCAAGGAATAGCGTAGATCAAATTCTTCGTCCGGATATCTCTCAGATTGATTAACCACAGATCCGCAATCTTAGAAAATGTATATCTTACTTCTCTTCCAGGATCTGACTTTATTGCAGCAGTTGCATGTTTAATGTATATATCATTCATATCCGATTCGAAAAAACGCCTCTCTGCTGACGCCTCGAGCGATTTCATGATATCATCGTCAGTCCAATCTCCAACGCCATAGGGATTATGGCCACGGTAGAAGTTCAAGCCAAAACTTGTCGCAAAAGGCACCCAGTGATTGCCAAACACACGATAATTCCTGATCTGCCATGGTAGAATCAGAAGGATAATAATACCACCGAGTATGATTGAAGCCTTGATATGTCCAAGGATGAAAAGTGATACCGCCACAAAAAGCGCGAAAAGCACGAATTCCGACCTCATATACACAGTCAAACCAACTAGCAAAGCGACTGCGATCAACTTCTTGACATCATATACTCTCTCATATAACAGGCACAGCACAATCATCACCGTGAGGTGATAGAATACAGTAGGGGTGTAGGAATAAGTTGCATAGACGAATTCCGGGAACAATGCAACTATGATACCCGCGATGAGGGCAGACGTCCTGGAAAAATACATTTTCGTGAAATGATATACAAAGATCACGACCATAGATGCGATGAGCGTCTGAATCAGGATAATTAGAAAATTACGCAGAGCAACACTTTCTATGCTCATAAAAGGAAGTAGATACATTACATAGCCTGGCGGCATGTATGCCGATGGGTAAGGCCGCGCGGCTTCCTCAAAATTCATCTTAATCTCTTGACCATCATAATGGAACAATGAAAACCCTTTGCCGTGCCGTATGTTCTTCGCGATCTCACCGTATTCCCAATAGTAGTCCTTGTTCAGGTCAACGTAAATCAGCGACACGCCGACCCGCAAGAGCACGAAAATGCCACAGATAACTATAATCGCCTTCCAGTTCGCGCTCATTTTGTTCTCAATGGCTGTGTTGTCCTATTGACCAGCAATTTTGATCAGCAACACATCGAGGGAGGCAGTAGCGCTGCCATCAGTATGTCCAAGTAATACAAGGTTACCGTCAGGATGAATATTTACAGCATTCGCCCATTCGCTACCGTCCTTTCCGATTTCTTTCTGCCACGCAATATTGCCATCAGCATCGAGGTTCACCAAATAAATATCATTATCGTATGTATTATTGTGCGCCTCCGATGGCCTGACCATCGACTTGGTTATACCGACAACTACATAACCAGCCCCGGGTACTTCACATATCGCGTTACCATAATCATAGAAGGGTTCATTACCAAACGACGCCAGCCACTCTTCATTACCTGAAGCATCGGTTTTGACAACGACCACGTCCATCATGTCATTGCAGTCAGAATAGCCGGCGAGTATCCAGCCGCTGTCGCCTGCTGGTGATGAGCCTTTGCACCAGTCAAAACCGTGACCATGCTCACCGGTTGCATTGTAGGATTGCGACCACTCTCGTTCGCCCGCGCCGCTTATTTTTGCCAAATAGAAATCGGTATTGACACTCTGGCTACCGCTGCTTGCGGCTATCACGCAGCCGCCGTCCTCTGTGGCGTGAACGGAATTAGCCATGTCCATACGCCAGCCACTGAAGGTTCTGGACCAAATAGTATCACCCTCTGCGCTGATCTTGAGCAAATATATGTCTTCTTCACCAAAGCCAAATGAGTGTGTGAAGCCGCATACAAAATAATAACCCTCAACTGCTTTGCATATTGCAGTACCGACATCCCAGCTCTTCCCGCCGAATGTTTTCGACCAGATTTCATTTCCTTCACTGTCAATCTTAAGCAGATAGATGTCCTTGGAACCCGCACCGAAGGAAGTTGTGTAGCCGAGTATCAAATAACCATCCCCGGTCTCGACACAAGCATTACCATATTCGGTACCCGCACCGCCGAAACGCCTAGCCCAAACCATATTGCCATCTGCGTCAGTCTTAACAACCAGCACGTCCGCGTCTGTGGCACCAGGGGCAAAGGTGTAACCGACGAGAAGAAAACCGCCGTCCCGTGTCGTGCAGAAAGCACGGCCACCATCAGACCCTCTGCCTCCGTAGGTTTTCGCCCACAGTACGTCACCCTGCCCAAAATCGATATTCTCTGTAGAGACATACGCGGCGCTCAATGACCCTTTGTGACCCCGATCCTGATTGTCTTCGATAATGGTAGCTACAGCCATCACATTTGCATAGTTGTAGTATTGCCCGCGTGCACAAGTAATGATGTTCCTGTCAATTGTCGGAGGATTATCATTTCGCGGCCGTCCTATATAATGAGCGCCCGCTTCGATATACTCTTCCCGGAATCTCGGTGACCCGACAATAAACCTACCATGGAGGACATCGGCCGCAGCCAGCGTCCGAACTCCCGCACACGTAGCGAAAACGGCCAGTCCATAGTACACAGCCCGCCGTATTAGACGCAGCGCATGGGGACTGTCAATTACGTCACCAAGCGCATTTTCAATTGGGGCCGCGTTGCCGGTTGATGGAGCAATTATCAAACAGTCATAATATCCAATCTCCTCTATGTCTTCGATCTTCACATCGGGAATAAGTGAAAAAACCTGTCCGTGATTCGCAAACCAAGGACAAGGTGTTACGCTATCCAGGACACCGGTGTGCGTAACGTTCCATCCGTACTCTTCAATCACGTCGCGCAGTAGATAGTAATTCGCGCCCAGGTTTCGCGGCGCCAAAATCAACGCATTGACGCCCTGCTCCCTCTTTGGCGTACATGAAACGAACAACATAACAACTACAGATATGGTCAGAATGCTTCTGAACATAGTATTATCCTCCTAAATCATTGATCGGTGAACTATTCAATTTCCTCGAATTCCCCGGTTTTTTTGTTCTTGCGTACTTTGTCCCATTGGAAAAATCGGCCGTTCATTACTACGTATATCCCACGCGGCAAGGTCTGAACAAATGCCAAGGCACTACCCAGATTGAATAGGCCGTCAGAACTGCCGAACGTATATGGCACCATAGCACCGGTCAGCACTATGGTCTTGTCGGTGACCCGTTCAGCGATAATCTGCGCAGTTTGAACCATCGTATCGGTACCGTGTGTGATTACGATCCTTTCCTCGCTTGCTTTTGCACAGTTGCGTGCTATGGTCTCCCGGTCTTCATCGCTGATTTCTCGGCTATCAACCATCATCAGCGTTCTCACGTCAACTGCAACGCGGCACCTGCCGAGCATCAGCGTACGCGTGACATGAGTCTCCTTGAAATAGAGTTCCCCGGTCAACTCGTTGTATTCTTTATCGAAAGTGCCGCCGGTAACGAAAATCCTTATGTTCATATTCTATCTCAATCGTTGCTGAGGGCTTCCCTCATACGACCCCGCACACCTCCAGCACTAACCGCCATCACAACCGAGAGGATCGCCCCAATCTCTTCTTCGGTAATACCCTTCTGCCTGGCTACGCCAAGTAGATTTCGTATTCAGGTCGGACAGCCATTTGCCAAAGCCGCGGCGATCTGTACAAAAAGTGTAATCCGAGAGTCCAAAAAATCGTTTTGTTCCGTCGATTTATAGAAATCAGAAAATGCTTTCTTCTGATTCTCGGGTATCGTATCCCCGATCTTACTACGGTTGGAAATACCACATGCAGATATTGCCATGACGACAGACAGCACGGTACCTATCTGCTCTTCTGTGATACCTTTCTCCCTGGCCACGCCAAGGTAATAGTCTACTCAATTTCCGCAACCAAAAGAAATCGCCGTCGCCAAATGAAGCATAAGTGTGGTATCCTGCCCGAGTATTTTGTTGAATCGGGCAGATGCGTAGAAGGCTGCATATGCCTTACCTTGCTTATCTGGTAACACTTTCACCTCCCCTGAAAAATCGCATCCAGAAAGCACTCACGATCACATCTCGGTTATTCGTTCAAGAATATCTTGCGCAGCGTCTGCTCTATAACCTGCAGGGGCGAGTTCAAGATATTTTTGAAGGTAATCTCTGGCCAACTCAACTTGATTTATGCCGTGATAAATCTCACCCAGCATATAATACGGATTCGTGAAATTAGCATCTACAGCAATAGCTTTCTCGTAGAAGCGAATCGCCTGTGTAGTATCGCCCCTGAAAAGTTGCGCCTCTGCCATACTGTCATAAGAGTTTGGGTCGTTCGGTGCCAACTTTATCAATTTCCCGAACGTATCGCTTGCGTCATCATACTCCCTGACGCCCATATGGGAATAACCTAGAATGTTATACACAACGATATTGTCACCTTCAATCGCCACTGCTCTCTTGCATACTTCTATTGCGGGATAGTATGCCTGGGTTTCGTAATACGTCGAAGCCATGCTCCTGTAAGCTTCGAGATCATCAGGATTCGCAGCAATGGCATCCTTTGCATCGATGATGACCTGTAGACGGCCAAAGAGTTGATCTACGTCGATGCCACCAAACCCATACGGAGAGTCGCTGCTAATCGCACGCAGGCGATCAAGAAAAGCAGCAGCATCACCGGTCTTGCGAAACTCTATCAATTCAATCTGGAACCTGGCGGCGTAATCCATACCCTCGGTATGCTCGGCCTCGACCACCTGGTCAAAACCGGCGGAAGCATCATCGAATCTGCCTGACCGGCTCAGCTCCACGCTGCGTTCGAAAGTAGAAAACGCCGTCCAGTCGTAACCAAGTTGTACGGTCAACAGATCCCCATGTTCGGTTCGAACGCGCCGAGCATAATCAGACAGTGGGTAGCGATCAACGACCATTGCATAATGCTTTGCTGCTTTCAGATTCTCTTTCATCTCCAGATGAATACCGGCCAGCTCGAAATGGTCAGCAGGCGCTGATCGTCCAGCCGGGTTCTGTTCCAGTGACTTCTCATAAATACTGATTAGTGCAAGTCGATCACCCAATGTACGATAACACGCTATCACTTTTGTTTTGAAAATATCATTCCATTCAGGTGCCAGTTCAGAATGAACGGGTGTCGCAAGTTTCTCCAGTGCAGACTCGTAACTCCGCGCTGCATCTCCCCACCTGTCCTGCTCTTCATAACAAGAACCGAGGCGGTCTAATGAGAATATCTCCCAGCCAGTCCCCGGATGTTTGCTTATTATATTTTGATAAACAAGCGCCGCTCTATGGTAGTCCTTCTTAACCACAAAAAGTACGTTAGCGATCGCCCACTTGGCCGCTGGCACGAGATGGTGCTCGGGGTTTTCCTGTACGAAAAATTCGTAAGCCTTCAAAGCGTCATCGTACTGTTGATTTTGTAGAAGTTCGTTAGCACGCTCAAACACATCGAGGCTATCTACCTGAGCAATGCCGAAAGACAACAACGCAAGAAGGCATCCCAAAGTCATTCTCAAAACTCTATTGCCCAACAATAACAACCTCCGTACAAATAACGCCCATGCATGAATATCTGTTCCTGCCACACGTCATGCTCGATCACTCCTTTTTCTACCCGATACACAATGAATGTTCATTTGACCAGTCCCAATGAAATTAATATGAAAGATGGTCCGTTCACTAACGCATGTATTATTACCCCGATGTGAGTGTTCTTTCTTCGCTGCACAACATAGGGAAGAACAAACAGCGCGGGCAGCAATAGTATCATCAGATCCAGGCCAAAACACAAATGAAAAACAGCCCAAAAAATTGCGTTGATCAACCAGGCGTATTTGCCAAAAGCCAGTTCCTGCCTCGGCAGAATATATCCCCTCCATAAGAGTTCTTCACCGACAATATTGAAAAAAAAGAATGGCACCCAGACCAACAGTAATAACCTATCAATACCCTGGAGCGGATCGAAATGCAGAAAGGGTGCTGACGTATTAAGGGGATTGATGCCTAAGTGGTATGACAGTAATCTCCATACCCCCATGATTGTTCCGGTGAGAACCATTGTGACAATCAAACCACCCAGACACCAGACCCAATCCGCCTTTGTCAATCTGGTCAAACGGAATCGTGCGACGAAAGTCTTCAGATTCAGATCGTAGTTATCCCTCTTGAAAAGAAATATCGAGAGGACAAAAAGAGGTACGAAAAGGAATAAACCTCCGAACACAAACCAGACAAGAACCGGATGGATAGCATATGTTCTGTTAAAATAAGGAATCAGAACTCTGGTAATCAAATAGAAAACCGCCGCGGGAATGCCAAACAACAAAATCGACTCACCGAGTCCCATCGCCTTCATTCTTGTGTCGTTCAACGCTCCTCCGCTCATTTCCTGCCTAGGTTGTCTTCTGAACGAATCTGCGCGAAGTATTCCTCGTTTACCGTTTTGTCCGTTGGGTCCAACAGAGCCTGAAATTTCTGCCACAACCGCCTGATTTCCGGCTCGGAATTGACCAGCTCCATGCTGCGATGGTAAGCAGCCTCATCTGGATACCAGTGTATTTCCATCCACTGCCCGGGTTCACCCTGTTTTTGTAGATGTACTGCGCGGTATGTGACATGTTTCTGGTATATTTGACCAGCTCTTTCCTGAATTTCGAGGAATTCCTCGGTCTTGTCAGGTTTTATGCGGTAACGATAAACCTTGACGAACATTATGAAATCCCAGAACCTTTCACCCTGTCGATCAGTACTTTGAGATTCCTCTTGAGCAATTCATAGCTATCCAACATATAAACCTTCTGCAATTTTTCACGAGTTTGCGCCGGAAGATCATCCCGTGAAACACCTTCCAGTATCATAATAGTTTCTTCATCTGAAAACTCCGCACCGGGCATGAGCCAGCTGGTGTGATCTTTGTTCGCCGGACAAACGTCCTGGCAAATCATGCAGCCAATGAGACAATTGTGCCAAGTCGGGTCTATCCATTCCGGGAATCCTTTCTCTCCTTCATTGAAGAAGGTCAAGCACTTTCCTGCATCGACGAGAAATCTACCTTCGCCGATCGCACTGGTTGGACATTTCTTCACGCATGCAGTACACTTATTGCACAATTCCATTGCCCTCCATTCCTGCCAGTGCTCTTCCATGCATGGTGCATCGGAAAAATATGCTCGCAGTCTGAAATAACTTCCCCACCCGTCTATATACGTTATGTTGTTTCTACCGTACCGCGCAAGACCGCTGCGGACAGCAAGAAGTTTTGCCGGTACGCGTGCGTCACATACTCTGTATTCGTGTTCATCTAAGTACTTGGAAATAACTTTCAATACCGCAGCATCCGTGTTATAGACATAAGTCGGAGGAATAATACCATAATAACTCTCCCCGTCATGGTGAAATTCCAGGCTGATCTTCGGTTGCTGTGCGGCAGTTATGATGATCGAACTTGCCGTGGGAAGTTTCGAAGGCGGCTTGAAGTCCCAATCGAGTCCATATCTTGACACTATTTCGTCATAAAAATCCTTGTTCAGATCCCCCGTTTCGAGAAGTCTCGCAAAGTCACTCTCCAGCTCAGGCAGATGGTTGGTCGAAACAACGCGGCCTTTGAAACCGGCGTGATGGAGCTGCTGCTCCAATTCAATTGCTGTATTATCTGATTTCATATCAATACCCAAATACAAACGAAAATACATTCATTTCTTTTGCGCTTTTTCGATCTTTGCCCACGTATCCCTTAGAGATACCGTACGGTTAAAAATCAAACCATCTGAACGTGAACCCGGGTCAACGCAGAAGTAACCAAGACGCTCGAACTGGTAACGGTCACCAACCCCTGCTTTGCTAAGGCTCGGTTCTAATTTACAGCCGTTCAACACCTCGAGCGAATTAGCATTCAGATTCGCCCGGAAATCTTTTTTTGCATCATCGACCTCATCCGGGGCAGGTTTCGTAAACAATCGATCATACAATCGCACCTCTGCGTCTGAAGCATCGGAAGCAGAAACCCAGTGCAGCGTCGCCTTGACCTTTCTTCCGTCAGGCGAATCACCACCTCGGGTTTGTGGATCATAGGTGCAGTGCAGTTCGATGACCTTGCCAGCCTTGTCCTTTTTCACATCAACGCATTTGACAAAATAGGCGTAGCGTAATCTCACTTCACGTCCTGGTGCGAGTCGATAATACTTTGGTGGTGGTTCTTCCCGAAAATCATCCTGTTCGATGTAGAGAATGCGTGAGAAAGGCACTTTGCGCGTACCCATTTCCGGATCTTCCGGGTTGTTAACAGCATCCAACTCTTCCCGTTTGTCTTCGGGGTAATTGTCGATTACCACCTTTAGCGGACGCAGGACTGCCATTACCCTCCGTGCTGTCTTATTCATATATTCACGCACATAATGCTCGAGTTTCGCGATATCGATGACGCTATCGGCCTTGGCAACGCCAATACTTCTGCAGAAATTACGGATTGACTCGGGCGGGTAACCGCGTCTGCGCATACCGGCGAGTGTGGGCATGCGAGGGTCGTCCCATCCACCTACGGCTCCATCCTCAACAAGCCTGCGTAACTTGCGCGTGCTCGTGATCGTGTAACTGAGATTGAGACGCGCGAATTCTATTTGCTGTGGATGGTGTACTTCCAACTGATCAAGAAACCAATCATACAGTGGCCGATGGTC
>CP070686.1:263528-375813 GCA_020353055.1 Caldifarciminota bacterium
AGATCCCCGGTCAACTCGGACCGGTTATCCCATACCAAAGTTATCCGTGCATCACCAGGAATCAATGTCAATCCCGGCGGCGGCGGCGGTCCGGGCACCAGCCAGTTCATGTCGTGACATAACTGGGCCCAGTAGTCAACCAGAACCAACGCCGTATCGGGTCTGTAGTATATCTCCATCCAATTTGCGAATACCAGGGCAAGTACTAGAGTGACTGTTGAGTCGGGCATGAGTTCAAAAGGACCGCTTGACTGCAGCCAGCGTTGGTCATCCGGGTCTGGAGGTACCGTGTCAAAAGGTTCGTACACGCCGGTCCGGAAATTATATCCGGCTAGAGTAATGTATCGCTCATAATCCAGGTTGGGATCCACATTCAAGACGAAACGTTTGAGCGCGGTCATGCCGTGCTGAGGGATCTCAGAAGGATCGCGCCAGTCCTGCAAACCATCGTGATCAACGTCCCATGCAGTTGATGGCAGGTTATTCACAAAATAGACGCTATCCCTCTCGTACTGGTCCAGAATATCGTCACCGTCCTTATCTTCATTTTCAACCAGATCATAGGGGGTCCGTATGAGATCAAAGCCGACTACTCCGGGATACCAGGGCGGGGCGCCCGGCTCTTCCGTCTCCTGCCACTGATAAGCCAGATCATCAACATAGAATGAGTCGCCATCGATCACATACCACTTGCCTACAATACCAGACATTCGATCGTTTATATCTGCGCTTACTTCATAGCCAATATCATTATCTGCGCATATTCCGAGGTAAACATCCATCATCTTCGCCCCCGAGACATTCTTTATTTCAAAGAGCAGATAAACAATATCCCGTAACGAGTTCAAATTCCAGGCATACACGCTCTGGTATACTTCAATGCCGATGGGCCTCGTGTCACCGGCAATATGGTAAAGAATATTAGAATCATTGTAAGCACACCAAGAATCCTGATGAGATAGCGGTCTATGCGGAGCCATCGGATAGGTCGCGGCCGGCGGCGGCCACATGTCGGGATAGAGATATATGACCGCTTCCGGGTCGCTCACTGACATACCGATGAGACCCGGCGCGAACTCACTCTCGCCACCGTGCGGACCGTAGCCGATGGTGACCAGGGTATCACCATTGATTGAATCCACCGCACCGACCCATAATCCGGCACCGTAGATGTAGTTCTGACCGGTCCCTATTGGCCACCAGCAACCAGCATTGTTCCCGGTTTCGTCCTGTCCGAACTTACCGTAATTACTGATACACAATTCGACGTTGTTGACATTGTGCCTGAGGATCTGAAACTCCCGGCCTGTGTTGGTAGTTATCAAGGTCCTACCAAAGAGGCAGAATACTGTGCTTAGTAATACACATATTCCTTTCATAGTCGCTCCCCATCTTATCATAATGTCTTACTATCTGAGCAAGACCGCCGGGAATATGAAAACCCTTCTCGGGTGACTCAAGAACAAGATATTTCCCTTTCATACCAATACCCCGCCGGTCCTGCCCACGTTTCCTCTCCATAATATCTGCCTGCGCCCTCTATACTGTATTATAAAGAGCGACTGTGAGAAATCTGTGAATTTTAGTGTTTAGCTGGTTGGAGGTGCTTTGGTGAGGGCGTTATAAACCTCCAGGGTCTCTTTTTGGGGTTCGGCTTTTAGTTCCTTTCTCAAGGCTTTCTTGAGTTCTTTGAAATCCTGCTCTATCTCGCCAAACCGGCCCAAGTTGGCAAGTACATGCATTAATCTACAATGATGCTTTTCGTCAAAGAAGTTCAATGATGTGAGTTTCTTACAGATAATCAGAGCTTCGAGATATTCTCCAGCATTCTGGTACAAATCCAAAAGTATTACCAAACCTTCTTCATACTTGTACTGATACTGACGCCGCATCTGTTCAACCCAGTCATCATACCAACCGGGCGCAAAACCGTCTTTATACACACTGATCATTCTTTCGAGCAACCTTATCTTTTCTGCCCTATCTTCGACATCTTTCGCACTTTTCAACAAAGCCTCGAACTCATCGGTATCGAGATTTATCAAGGCACCCGATGCCATATGATATGTACCCTTGACCGAACATATCAGGTCGTCATCAATGCCGAGGCTCGATCTCGTTATTTCCCTCACGTATTGTACTGCCTTACGCACACTACTACTACCCTTTTTGCTGGATACTTCAGACCAAAGAGTATCGATGAGATGGTCACCGCTCACCTTTTCACCCTTGTACAAAAGGAGGTAGAAGAAGAGCCTCTTTGTCTTCGCTGTCCGCCACATTTCATCATCGATCGACTGATCATCAATAAATACTTTTGGAACACCGAAAAAATATCCATCAATCCAGTGGATATCGAGTTTGGACTTTTTTATGATCGCCTTTATATACCCCTCTTCGATACCGTCCGAGCGAATAGTTTGTATCATCCACTCATTCTCCTGCAGCTTCTTCAGCAATAAAAAATCATATCCCTTTTGGCGGCTTATTACTATTGCATCACGCAAGAATTTACGGCTTTGGCGCGTATCATACTTAAGGTGAAACAGTTTGCTCAATTCCATGTCTATGAGGAATTGTTGGAAGATATCCCCGAATTTTTCGGCGAGATGTAGAGCCTCGGACAGAATATTCTCGGCATCCCCCAATCTATGTTGGGCTACTCTAATCCTCCCCTCAGTCAAATGAAAGGATATTGCTTCCGCATCATCACGTGATTTTCTCAACGACCATACTACGGAAATACACTTCTCGGCTTCGACAAGATCACCATCTGCTAGGTAGATTTTACACATTTCATTCATTGCCATGACTCTCAACCGTTCAACACCGAGTTTATCAGCCAAATGCAGAGACTTGTTGACATATTCTCTCGCTTTTGCGAAATCTTTGGCTTCTTGATATAACAGCCCGTAGCCGCTCCACAGAACAACCATCGACCACATATCATTGTACATACTGCACGTCTTCACACCCACGTCCAGTATCGACTTCGCTTCTGCTGTATGGCCAAGCAGAATACTCAATCTGGCAGCATTGAAAAATCCCGCACCGCAGAACGGAGAAAAATGCTCAGCCAGAATATTTTTTATTTTCGAGAGTTTTGCATAGGCTCCGTTCAAATTTCCCATTTTCCATTCGCTCATCGCCCAGTTGTTGAGGATACTCGCCTCGATATCTCCATATCCCTTGCGCTGCGCGATTCTATATGCCTGTTCGTAGTAGTGTACTGCCATGTGCAGATACTTACCGCCGAGTGCTGTATGCAACGAGCCGAGCGAATTAAGTATCGATGCCCTTGTCAAACTCGAACCTCGCGGGCATACGTTCAACGCATCCCGGTAATAACGCAAGGCCGAAATCAATTTTCCTTCAGTATAGCTGATGCCACCCAAAGCGTAAAGGACTTCCGCATACTTACGTTTTGCGCGGGGCATTTTTTTCAAGATTCCCCGCGCCCTCAGGATGGTTTGACGCGATTCGGCAAACCTTCCCAAAATGGTCAAAGCGCGTGAATAGGTGATGAGAAGGTCATGATCCCGATTTCGGACTTTCACAGGGATCTGCTCTATATAACTACAGAGTACGTTGCTCCTGCCCTGTCCCGTATAGAGCGGACCGACTTTGATCAATATGTTGATCATTCTCTGGTACGCTCTTGCCTGCAAATAGAATGTGAGCGCTTCGTCATACTCACCTTTAGCAGAAGAAAAATCTGCTGCACGGAGGCAGATCGACTTTTTCCGCTTCACATCGATGAACTTACTGTAGAGAAAATCTCTGAATAGATGATGCAAGCGGTAACCATGCTCCGGTATTCTGACGACAAATGCATTGCGCCTGGCAAGTTCCTCAAACATAACCTTTGAATTCTTACGCCGGGTGGCACTGTCAAATAATTCCGGGTTCAACCACTCAAACAACGAACAGTCGAGCAGGAACCTTCGTATACGCGCCGGTTCCTGGAAATAGATCTCCTGTGCGAAGTAGTTGAAAAGGCTCGCCTGTGATTGCAGATATCCACCGAACATTGTCTTCGTATGATCGGATGATGTTATCCCTTCAAGATAGGTTGCGGATTGAATCATCAACCTTAGGCTCACAGGCCAACCTTCAGAATACTTCTCAACCCACTCGAGATCCCTGGCTTTCAGAGGAATCGAATACGTCTTCTTGAAGAGTTTACCGATCTCTCCTTTGGTAAATCGTAATTGTTGTCCGGTCAATTCAAAAAATTCATCCCTCGCAGTCATCAAGGCAAAATATATATCCGGTTTTGAACGTGAAGTAATGATAAAATGCAGATTTGCCGGCATATGTTTGAACAAAAAATCGAGTGCTCTGTCGACAGCAAGCGGAGGTTGTAGAGCATGATAATCCTCAAGGATGATATATATATCATCCTTGAGGCACTCAACGAATTCGTTTATAAAGGTGCCGATGATAATGTCAGAATACCGCTGTGGCTGGTTGAATAGATGACGAAGATGTAAAACCTTTCCACCAAAAGATGGTTTGATCTTCTGTATTCCGGCAATAAGATATGAGAAAAAGACAGCGGGTTCGGCGTCCGTCTGTTCGAGATGATAATAGACCACTGGTTTTTTTGTCTTGGAGAGAAGATGTGATAACAAGGTCGTCTTGCCATACCCTGGCCCCGCGCACAAGAGTATGACTTTCTTGTCCATATTCCTGGACATGATATTCAGCAGACGCTGTCGATGCAAAGTCTTGGTCTTTATTTCCGGAGGCTGCAGTTTACTAAGTAAAATTACACCATGTTCTTTCCCTTCCATAAAAAACTATAACTAACACCTTCCGAGTTGTCAAGTACGGCGCTGACATACAGGCAACAGTGTTCCACACGGCTTTTCTCGTTTGAAGGTTTCGTAAGGCGAATCGGACAAAGGTTTCTTTCATCACAACCGACGGCGTTAGAAGATCTCCATTATGTTGACACTACACGTGCAGGCTATTATAATGAATCGTGAAGGTCGATATTGCCGTTCCTAAAACCAGAGTAGACTTTCTCACTTATAACACATCGGAAGATCTCGACCCTGGTGATCTTGTACTAGTTCCGGTCAGAAAAAAAACCAAGTATGGCATTGTCATTAAGAAAAATTCTCAACGAGAAGTATCGGGCATCAGAAACGTACAAGAAACCCTGCAAAAAGAATTCATTTCTTCCAACTTGCTGACCCTGTACAAATGGATGGCAGAGTACTATCTTACGTCTCTTGGAGAAATCTTAAAGGTCACCCTGCCGTCGAAGATCTTGAAAAAATACGAATTCGTGGAGACGAAAAAACTCGAACCGGCAAAGATTCGCGCACCTAAACCAAATTACTTTCAGAGCATTGCCATCAAAAAAATTGCCGAGGCGCTGGACAAAGATGCCTATGCAACCTTCCTCCTGCACGGCATAACCGGAAGCGGCAAAACAGAAGTCTATATCAGATGCGTCGAAAAAGTAATAAATAGTGAAGGCCGGGCCTTAGTCCTCGTCCCTGAAATATCCATGACCCCCCTGCTCTTCAAAAGATTTGAGGAGCGATTCCATGATAAGGTGGTTACGATCCATTCCACGCTATCTGGTAAAGACCGCCGGAAGATATGGCACGCAGTCAGGGACGGCAAATACAGCATCGTCATCGGACCACGCTCAACCGTCTTCATACCGGTACCCGACCTGAAGATCATCATTGTCGATGAGGAACACGACCAGTCCTACAAAGAGCACACGCGCATGCCACACTACAATGCGCGCGATGTTGCCGTCACCCGCTGTCGGTTTGAGAATATCGTTGCCGTATTGGGGAGCGCTACTCCGCAGCTGGAATCCTATTACAACTCGCAGACCGGCAAGTACCAACTGCTTGACCTCAAAGAGCGGATCGATGCCCGGCCGTTGCCAGAGATAGAGATTATAGATATCAGGGAAGAATCAAAACCATACATATCGCCACCGCTACAGTCACGTATCGAACAGACAATAGAGAATGGTGAACAGGCGATCATTTTTCTGAATCGACGGGGATTTGCTGCCAGTCTGATGTGCCCGTACTGCGGGTTCACAGCCAGGTGTAAGTTCTGCAACCTACCACTCGTCTATCACAAACCTGAGAAAGACGAATCGGCATCATTATCGTGCCATATCTGTGGACACAGATCACCGGTACGGAGCACTTGTCCAAAATGCAGCCGTGCTACGCTTCTGTACCGCGGGGCCGGTACGCAACGCATTGAGGAATTACTCAGACGGACGCTAAAAGAATTGAATATCAACGAAGAGAATCGTGATTCGCTGATCGTAAGGCTTGACCGGGATTCGGTGCGGCTCAAAGGGAACATGCACAACATTCTAAAGGCATTCGAACAGGGCAAAGCAAAGATTCTCCTCGGAACCCAGCTGGTGACAAAGGGATTCGATTTTCATGATGTCACTTTGGTCGGTATCGTGAACGCGGACATCGTTCTGCACTTACCCGATTTTCGGAGCGGAGAAAGAACCTTTCAGGTGCTGACGCAAGTCGCGGGGCGTTCAGGGAGAGGCAGCAAGCCGGGCAAGGTTCTTATCCAAACCTACCATCCTGAGCAGTACGGAGCGATATTTGGACAACTACAGAACTACGGACAATTCTATAGAAACGAACTCCAGCTCCGTCAGGAATTAGATTTTCCTCCATTCTCAAGGTTGATCCTCATACGATTCAAAGGAACTGAGGAGAGCAGTGTTTGGAAAGAAGCTAAAAGAATTCACGCGTTGTTACAGAAAACGGGCGGTTTCGAAATATACGGACCCAATCGCTCGTTCTATTACAAAATAAGAAAACACTTCCGTGTATTTATTGTACTCAAACTACGTAAAGATTATCCTCATCGCAAGTTGAAATTTCTTCAGACATACAAAACGAGTAAATGCCTCATCGAAATCGACGTAGACCCTCTCGATGTATTTTAGATAACTTTAGAATATGGATTTAATTATTATTTGCAGGTCAGTTACGATCGATTGATTCTTTATGTAATATAGATTGTAGTAGTCTTTCTCTTTTTGCGTCAATGCTTGTTTTTTTTCCCTGATTTTCACCTGCACCAATCCTGTAAGTCCCGGTTTGTAAACGGGGTGGAATTTCCCAGGTTTAAAATCGATCATTTCCGAACCAACAAGGCTCAGATTCCCTCTAAGGACATTAAACAAGAGAGGCATATTTCTCACGAAATGAAGTCCACCCTCATAGCGATATACATCGAATGATTTACCGGCAGCGCCAACGATCTTTCTCTTCTTTAATCGTCCGCCGACAAGAAAATTCAATAACAGAAGAGGTAAACTGACAAGGACAACAATCGCCGCAGCACCGAAATCGAATATACTCTTGATGATCAAATCCAGCGGGCTGGCAAAACCAGTAATGTCAAGCAACGGAACCGATTCTATGTCGTCGACCGACGACTTTGCAACAATATATTCAACTTCACGCGGCACGATACGGAAATTCACACCGCTGCCCTGGGCACGAATGATAGTTTCCAGGATCTGCGCGTTGGTGAGCCGATCCGAAGAAAATATTACTTCATCGACCCCCTCGACCCTGATGACATCCTTGATGCTGTCAATCGTTGCCAGCACTTCTGTGCCGTCAATTTCCTTACCGATACTCTGGGATTCAAAATCCACGAACCCGCAGATTTCGTAGTGCATATCGGGTCTCGACCTTAACTTCTCCAGTATTCTTTTACCCTCTTTCCCTGCGCCGATGATAATTGCACGTCGTAAACGCGATATCGGAGCCGTCTTTGAACCGGGGCCTGCAACTCGGTACACAATACGCCACAAAGCGGTAAGGATAAGAATCAGCAGAAAAGAAATAAGCACGATAATTCGTGAATACGCGAATTGTTTGAAAAAATAGGTAAATGTAGAATTGATGAGCAGACCAAAAATCGAACCCGCAATCACAGGTTTTAAATGAAAGCTTTTCTTGCCTCCGTAAGCCCGGAATATGTAAATGCTGCTTATCCAAACTAAGGCATATACAGGCAGGACAACATTGAAACGGGCGAGCGGGTAATATGGAAAACGTATCCTCATTGCCAGCAGCAGACTCGTCATGATGATAAGGAAATCCACGAATAGCGGCGCAATATTCTTGACCATTTGCCAGAAAAGTGCAATTATGGCCCTCACGTAGATTCCAACAGTGAGTAATATTCTGAGCAGGAATGAATAGCGCCCCTCAAAGTGCTTACCAACGAAAATAAGCATTGCTGAATAGAACTTGGTGATAATCGAAAATTCACTTTTCTTACTACTCTCACCCTTATAATGTATCACTTTTGTCAAAGGAGTGTAAATCATCTTCCAACCCGCCCTCTTTATCCTGTAGGATAGATCGATATCTTCACCGTACATGAAATAGTCCTCGTCAAAATCTCCAACCTCGTCAAGGACGCTCTTTCTTAGCATCATCAGTGAACCTGGGAGTACATCTACCTCCGCCTCCACATCTGGATCAAGATAGGTAACATTGTATTTTCCGAACAAACGACTCTTCGGAAAAACCCTACTAAGTCCGACTATTCTACAAAATGCTACCCATGGGGTCGGGAAACTCCTACGGCTGGCGATCTGAAAAGACCCATCTGGATTAAGTAGTTTGCAGCCTACTGCGCCGACGTCTTGATGTTCTTCCAGGTACTTATTGAGTACAAACAATGTATCTTCCTGGATCAGAGTATCAGGATTAAGAATGAGGACATATTTACCGTGCGCGAGTTTAAGTGCCTGATTGTTTGCGGCAGAAAACCCGACATTCGTGTTGTTCTCGATCAGGTGTACTTCCGGGAATTTCTTCTTTACCATTGCCTGGCTTCCGTCCACCGATGCATTATCTACAACGAATATCTCGACATTCAAATTTCCACACGCACTATTAATGGCGATGAGGCACTGTTCGAGAAATGCTTTCACATTATAGTTAACTATAATGACGGAAAGGTCTTTCTTCATCATGGAATTATAGGTCAGCAGGAAATAATGTCAAGAATGTAGCATGTTTTCATATTACGTACATATATATCTTGTCTTCGGGCAGGCAGTCGACCATTTGCCAATCATCAAACTCCCAGATGTAGGAAACGATACGAGTACCAGGTTTTAGTTCCCGTTTGAATTTCTCCTTCAGCCGATTGTTCGTTGGTCCGTACAAAAAAAGCATTACCGCCGTTGCTTCGCCGATACTCTTGTTGAAAAAATTACCGAATCTGATTCTTACCCTATGAGTCTGCCCCGAGATAATCGTCATAAACCATGCAAAGAGAAATCTGAACGGATCGATTTCGATCCCGATCGCCCGTGAACCGAATCTTCTTGCCGCAGCGATCAACACCCGGCCGTCACCACAACCGAGGTCGAATACAACATCCTCCCTCCCTACCTCAGCCATTATCAGCATTTTATACACCTTATCCATCGGCGCCGGGTCATATGCGGCACCCACGGAAAGCGCCCAGTATTTCCATATAACGTAGGAAACAAAAACAACACCAAGGATAATGAGAAGTTGTATCAGTCCTCCACAGAAAAAAGTTATTATCTCTTCTTAAGATATGGCTTGATGAATTTCAATATCAACTCTAATCTCTTCTCTCGCCTGCGCGGTGATCCGTGTCTTGAAAGGCCGTGCGGCTCACCGGGAAAACGTACCATTTCCACATCCCTTCCGAGTAGTTTAAGCGCAACATACAACTCTTCAGCCTGGGTGATCGGGCACCGGTGGTCCTCCTCACTATGTATTATCAACAAAGGTGTTTTCATCCGGCTAACATACTTAATTGGAGACATGTTCCAGTAGAACTGGAAATTTCTTTTATTCCACCAATTACCTTTGAATTCCCTCGACATCGCAAAACCGAAATCGGATGACCAGAACGACAACATGTTCACTACACTGCGCATGGTCACAGCAACCTTGAATAAATCCGTATGACCAGTGATCCAGTTTGTCATGAATCCTCCGTAACTACCACCCATAACACCCAGTCTCTTGCGATCAACGTATTTCCTTCTCGTTATCACATCCAAAGCCTTGATGATATCCCGCGTATCCGGTATGCCCCAGCGGTTGTGCAAGTCCCTGGAGAATTTTTCACCATACCCGACACTGCCATGCGGGTTGGAATAGAACACGACATACCCGTTTGCCGCAAGGACCTGGAATTCGTGGAATAGAGAATTGCCGTATGCAGCATACGGCCCACCGTGGATCTGAACAACGAGTGGGTATTTCCTGCCTGCTCTGAAATTAGGAGGTTTGAGTAACCAACCTTGTATCTCATCGCCGCCAAAACCCTTCCATCTAATTTCCTCGGGTACCGCAAGTTTATGAGTCTTCAAGTAATTCCGGTTAAGGTCCGTGATCTTCTGACGAACACCATCTCGGCATAGATACAGGTTACCCGGATCACCTGGATTGCTGATCGCCAGTGCCCAGGTGTTAACTCCGTCATAATCGAAGGCGTAAATGCATTCCTTTGCTCCCATCACTTTGCTGATTTTCTTCTTCTTAATGTCTATACGATAAACGCAATAATCGCCGTGATCTACCGTCCTATCGTATAGAAATTGTCCATCATTCGAAAAAACAGGGCGGTTGAACGCGTAGTTACCCAAATCGTCAACCATCAGTGCCTCAAAAGTGTTGTCGAACGATTTTGTCAGGTTAACTACCTTGCCTCCCTTGACCGGAACCAACCACAGATTGATATTGCGCCAACCAACCCATTCCTCGGGATACAATTTGCCACGGTATGCCAGGTGTTTTCCATCCGGTGAAAAGACGGGTGACCACTTGAGTCCAGCCGGCGTCTGGATCTTTCTTTCTCTGCCAGTATTGATGTCCACAAGATACACATCGTAGTATTCGAATTTTTCCTCAAAATTCTCGTTCCGGTTTGAACTGAAAGCAGCATACCTACCATCGGGTGAAATATCGGAAAAATCATCGCCGTTCCGCCCCCTGGTCAATTGTTTCATCTTACCCGAGCGAACACTGACCTTCCAGATGTGTTGCTTTTCTGAAAGCAACATACCCCTGCCATCAAGTTTGTACCACGTACTCTTTATATGGTAGTAGAGTGGAGGTCTATCTTTATCAGGAATTCTTTCCTTGTCTTCTTTCTTGAGGGTGAACTCGCAAACGATAGTTCTGGAATCTGGCGTCCAGCCGTAATTACCGAAGAATCCCTTTGCTTTAGTAATGGCATAGGCTTCACCACCATCTGCGGGAATTGCCCATAGATTCTCCTCTTGCTTTTCGGTCATTACAAAAGATATCATTTTCCCATTCGGTGACCACCGGATGTTCTTAATATCCTTTTTCCCGCGGACAAAATGGCGAATCCTTGTTTTTTCATTAACCAGATAGAGATTTGTGTAGTATTTATTATCTTTTTTCTCCATCCACTCCACAGTGTATGCCACCTGTTTGCCATCGGGTGAAAGCGCAACTTCTCGCAGGAACTCAATTCTGTATAAATCATCAATCGCTACATGTTTTTTTCTCATTTTCTGTCTCATCCTTTCATGCCAAAAAATTCCATGATATTTCTCAAGCGAGGTCTATGCATCCGCTGCAGCAACTCGAAAGCACAATCTAGTTGAGGATTGCCGGCAATTGCTTTCTTCACGTTGTATAGCGCACGCTCATCGTCGCCATTCATTCTGCAACATTCAGCAAAACCATAGAGCGTGAGCGGGTTATCCGGCACCACGTTCAACGAAGCCGCCAGATGCTCAAACCCTCGTCTGCTATCCCCCGACTGAAGGTAAGCTAACCCGATTCTCTGGTTTAAAAAAGCATCGTCCTGGTGCGAACCCAAAGCCTTGAGAAAACAGAAAAAGGCACCCACCTTACCGATACCCTTATGGGGTGAGAACAATCTCTGCAAGAAATTAATCCTGATCCTTAGGAATACCTCTCCCCGGAGAAGCCAGATATAGGATGCCTCATCGGGGCCAACCGGAACATTGATTATCCTTTTTGCCTCCTCAACCATCCCGCCATAGGCAAGCGCAAATGCCTTTGCATATCTCAGGACATCGATTTCTCCCAGCCTTTTAATAACTTCATCGGCCCAGAACACTGCCGCCTCATACCTCCCCACATCAACCAGAATCCGTATCTGCCCGACCCAAGCATCGACATGATGCTCCTCTTGACGAAGAACGCGTGCATAGCCCGTCAACCCATCCATGTAGAATCCTCTAAAATAGTCGTTATGCGCTCTTAGCAGCAATTCCTTCACGCCGGACTTGGTGTTTCTGCCCTCAATTGCTTTTCCTTCTGCATGGTTCTTGATATGATCGACTCCCAGCAATACGGTGCTGAATTCCTCCTCGTGGTGGTGCGGAAGGTCGATGGTGGAGAATGGCCTGAGTTTCATCTACCAGTTGGTGAGAATATTGGTAACAAGCCTTTCTGCTGCCTTCTTCGCTGCCTCGCTTATGCCCTGCTCTTCATCCACTTCGTACAAAGCCCAGTCTGATACGTCACCTTCCCAGAAAATTTCATTTCTGGCCTTATCAATGCAGCGCATCGAATATTTAATTGTTATCTTGTATTGAAGAATAGACTGGTCAGAAGTGTAGGTATGGGGATCCTTTGAATAACCCGATACACTGCCCTCAAGAACGAGATCGGCACTGCTTTCATCGACGATACGCAGATTTGACCCACTGCGAAACGCCTCGATTATCGCATTCGTCGCCAATTCATCCAGACCGGGTTTAAGCGTACTATTCTCAAGGATACCAATGTATATCTTCTGCATGTATTCAGGCATCAGTGAACGCGTTGAATAACCGCAGCACGACAGGTTCAAGACCATGATCACCATATAGGCGGTCATCACAAGTTTCGCTGAAATCAATGTATCGCTCTTGCTATCCATAACCTCTTACCCTTAACCTCTCTATTCACCGTTGGAGAAGCTCGAGCCGCTTATTTGCCTCCGCGGCAATTGGATCATTAATACCTCTCTCGCGCACAAGTTGTTCATACACTTTTTTCGCTGCATCAAGTTCATCCAGAAGTTCCAATGTTAAACCGGTTTTGTACCGCGCTGTAGGTGTCCACATTTCATCATCAGGGTAACGGTCCACAATCTTCTGGTAGCCATGAAACGCACGCGAAAAATCACCTTTACCAAGATAAGCCTCCCCTAACCAATAGTAATAAGAGGGTTCAGGCTTCGCTCTAGCTGCGATTTGAAGATTTTCGATTGCTTCGTGAGGCCTACCCACACGTAGCAAAGCATACCCAATCTCAAAATGGAGGTCAGCATGTTTTTCTTCAGCAACAATGGTCAACATCTTCTCGCCAGCGTTGATCACTAGAGCCCAGTTGCCAGCCTTCTTGTAACTGATCAATTGGTTTTGCGTCGCGTCAGGCATTAGATCTGCATCATCACTCGCCAATCCATAATAGTGACCTGCCGAGTCATAATTCTCCTCCAGATAATTCAATGTGGCGATCTTGAACAGCGCATCGTGAAAATGGCCGCCGCGTCGAAAATGAGAAACATAATATCTGAACCTATACAGAGCAGAATCCATTTCATTATTCAAGAATGATCCCATCGCCCAATTGTAGTATATACCCTCTCCTAAATCCATCGATGCTTGCTGGATTATTGAATCATAATATGCTTTTGCCCGACGGTATTGCTTATTACTGATAAGATACTCACCGTAGAGGTTCAATAGCTCATCATCGAGTCCTTGAAAATAAACGTGGAATAAAGAATCGCCACGGCCCACTTTACCAACACGTGCCAGGCTACGCGAATATAAGCGGACGAGAGCAGTGTCATCGGCCAAATCAACGAAATCAACTGAGAGAATATCATCATACGACTCGGCCCGGTAACTCTCCAATACATAACCTCTTACTGCCTTTCTCCGGAGTACTGAATCTGCGGTATGCACCATCACGCTCGCATAGAGGTCCGCAGACCCTTGACCCATGAACCTTAAACATTCGGCCAGAAGGTATGTCGCCGTGGCGGTTTTGTCATTAGAAAGAATGATGTTCCTGGCCCCTAGCCGGTAGTCTCCCCTGGTGAAATGATAAAAACCCATCGTCTTTCGAACATATCTCCCGGTATTCTCATACTTCAGATAGTTGGAAATCACCCTGCTCGCCTTTTCGTAGTCACCACGCTTCATCAACAAATGGCAATATGTCGAATCTAAGTGATAATTGTTTCTGTATTCCTTCCTTAGTTCGCTAACCCGCATCATAGTATCCCCGACATCCGCGAGGATCGAATCGAGAAAGATATTTTCCGGTGGCTTTCGGGATATCGTATCCAGACTATATATCTGTAGAAAGAGTAATTTCTCTTCGTCATCGCCTGGCAAGAATCGGGGTGTCGGTTTTTCTCCGATTAAAGCATAAAGGAGATCGGCCTTGCGGTCGAACCCACTCACCGTTCCGAGTTTCTTTATATTGTTCGAAATGTCGTCAGGATCAAAGAGCAGCGCAATCTTCACGAAAAGGTACAAGTCGCCACCATTGAATTCATTTCCTGCCAGATTACGAAATGACATGAACGCACTCACCGTATCTCCCATGAGCAGAAGGTTGTTCGTCAAGTGTAAAGCACGGAGGGGATCGCTGCTCAAGCTCGCCAATATCGTGCCGCGCTCCGAGAAATCGCTCCTCGTCTTCGCGCGCATAATCTTAACTGCATCACTCTGGTTACAGTACGAAAGGACATAATCAGCCATTGCCGGCTCGCCGTGCTCCAGAAGATTCCGACCTAATTCTTCCATTGCGGGCAGATCACTTACTAAAAAATTGTATTTCTTAACGTATTCATATGCAATTCGATATGCCTTCCTGCCGATGAGTTCACGCATGAGCAGTGCGAAGACATCTGTCGCTCGAGAATCGTAATCGTAACTCCGGAGAAAGCGGTTAGCATAAGTTAAGAACTGAATAAAATCGTTTTCACGATTGTAAATGCTGAGCAGATAATAGAACGCGTCTGGGAAGAATTCACGGTTTTCATTATCAATCAGGATATTCTCGAAGTATATGCGAGCAATGGCATAATCTCCTCTTTTGTAGGCATCTCTTGCATGGTCATAGTCCCTGCTCTCGACGGCAGAAGCGATTGTAATCAAGGAACAGAACAACAGTATGCCGTTGGTGATACGATTAACCTTCATTGGACTTGATTTCCTCTTCCAAGACCTTCTCAAATATCCTCGCTGATTTTTCCCATGAGAACTGGCCCGCCCATTTCTTGGCCGCCTTAGAAAATCTGGCCCATTTCTTATTATCATCCAGTAATTCAATTATGCGTTCAGCCATTCCGCCTATGTCACCATAGTCATACAGAAAACCCGTCTGCCCGTGAACAACTACCTCCCGCAGGCCAGGTGAATTCGCGCTCACAACCGGAGCGTTGCAAGACTGCGCTTCTATCGCGGTCAGACCCCAACCTTCCTTTATCGACGGCTGCACAACTATACGAGCAGTATGATAGACACGATATTTTTCACTTTCGGACACGAAGCCGGTGAAATCAATATCTACGTCCAGTTCCTTTGCCAGGCTTTTCAAATCATCCAATGCATCCCCGTCGCCCACGATCTTCGCTCTAATCTTCCTCCGTCTTTTCACAATTGCCACTGCTCGAACAAAATGGTCGATCGATTTGTATGTTTTCACACGACCCACATACGCAACAAGATCATTCTCCCGACTCACGGAGCCGGTAAGTCGATGTTCAGGAATGCCGCTGTAGACAACATCGATACGCTGCCTGATGCCTATGTCTCTCAAATCCTCCGCCGTACTTTCTGAAATAGCAACGAAATTGGCACGGCAGTACAAGAAGCCGATAAGCCTCTCCGCAACATAAACGTAACTTGCAAAAACTGGATTGGTCTCGCGATAAATCGTGGACCTGAAGAGATGCATCAAAGTAGGTAGAACCTTCTTGCGTGTAAAAGCCGTGGAATAAAAAGGGATTTTGTTAAGATCATCCACGACAATGTCGATGGTTTGGTGCCGTAGCAATGCTCGTAATGCCAGCGGGGCGACAAAATTGAAATTTGCACGACCACCGATCCTGAATATCTCAAAACCATCTATACATTCATGACGACTCTGCCCTTCACCCCGACTGCAGAGCAGAATAACCCGATGTCCGTTTTTGATGATGCGCGAGAATATCTGGTAGAGATAAACCTCGGCACCACCGGCGAGGGGATTCCTCCAATCCTGCCAGTTGATAACCAGAATGTTCATGCAGCGATATTATACCTTGGCTCGCCAGTAGTTGAGGATATCCTCAATGGTCTTCTCGATCTTGACCTTCGGCGACCAACCAGTGAGCTGAGAAAATTTAGTGCCGTCGCCCAACAGGACTGGTATGTCATTCTTTCTTATTTTTGTAGGATTGACTTTCAGTTCGAAAGTCTTCTTCGATAGAGCCGCAAATACCTTAACCAATTCAGATATTGTGTACCCCTCACCGCCGGCAACATTGTAAGTCTCTCCACCAACACATTTCTCAAGAGCCAAAGTGTAGGCACCGATGATATCATTCACATTCAAGAATTCACGCTTTGCTTCAACATTACCCAATTCGATCAATGGCGCCCTCTTACCTTTTTCGATCTCACTGATCTGTTTTGCTATCGTAGGCAAAACAAAAATCTCGGCCTGCCCAGGACCTGTGTGTGTAAAGGGTCTAAGAATAATGCAATCAAGTCCATCGCTATGATAATCAGCACAGATCAATTCGGCCGCATATTTACTTATGGCATATGGGTTCTTCAAATCGACAGGCGCGCCTTCGGATAGACATTCGCCGCCGCCATAAACCTCACACGTCGATACAAAATAGAAGAGTGCCTTCTTGTGCAATGATTTCGCAGCCTCAAGAAGATTGGCGGTGCCAGCAATGTTAGTACTATATGCTATAGGACGGTCGCGGAAAGATTTCGCCACCGAACTTACTGCAGCTAGGTGAAATACAATATCGGGATCATGCTGCTTGAATATCTCGATGGTGAGGTCCAGATTCAAGATATCCAGCGCGATGTATTGACCTTTTTTCGGCAGCAATTGAGGCAAGCAGGTCGCAACTACCTTGTACTTCGATTCATCCAGTGCTTTGATCAAGTGAGAACCAACAAAACCTTCACTGCCGGTTACCAGAATTGTCTTCATACGATTATGTTGCGCCAATATTCCATCAGATCCCTAAGAGTAGTATCAAACGGAATCTCGGTTTTCCAACCAGTTGCCTTATTGAATTTTTCGGCGGATCCGATGAGCAATTCGACATCTGACGGACGCAGCCGGGCAGGATCTTGTTCGATCTTTATTTGCACATTTGTTAATGCAACCAATCTATCGAGCAGGTCCCCGATCTTTATCCCTTTGCCTGAGGCAATATTATAAACATCACCCGGTGTACCTTTTTCAAGGGCAAATGCGTAGGCGCGCACGACGTCGCGAACGTCCGAAAAATCGCGTACTGCATTCAGGTTCCCAACGCGCATTATCGGTTCCATTTTACCCCTCTCGATTTGAATCAGCTGCCTGGCAAAAGTCGACGTAACGAAAACCTCACCGCGCCTTGGCCCGGTGTGATTGAAAGCACGGGTACGGACTATTCTCATA
Source organism: Caldifarciminota bacterium (assembly GCA_020353055.1). Lineage (GTDB taxonomy): Bacteria > Hydrothermota > Tepidihabitantia > SM23-42 > SM23-42 > SM23-42. The sequence goes on from CP070686.1 coordinate 281,240, forward strand.
CCGTAACTCTTGGAATACTGGTAACCAAGGAAATCCTGAGCAACTTTACTCACCGCGTAAGGACTGAGAGGACGTAGTGGATTATCTTCGGTTATCGGAACCTCGTCTGGATGCACCAAACCGTACTCCTCGCTCGACCCCGCTATGTGTATCATAGGATCCAACTTGAGTTCTCGTACTCCTTCGAATAGATTCAATTCGCCGATGATGTTCGTCTCCAATGTGCCCTTAGGCACATGCCACGAAAAAGGCACATAACTTTGTGCCGCCAGATGGAAAATCTGGTCGGGTCGACTCTGTTCCAGGGTACTCTTCACGGCGAATGCATCTGTGATATCGCATTCAATAAGATTTATCCTGTCCTCGATGTGTAGTATATTTTCACGTTTCGAACGCCATTTGATAGTGCCAAAAACCTCATGTTTATTCTGAGCAAGGAAATAGTCTGCGAGATGACTACCTGCGAATCCGGAAATTCCGGTAATTAATATTCTCATATATTCTCCTTAAAGTTTCACAAAGAAGGGAAGATAGCCAATTGGATCCACAGGCTCGCCCCGAAATCTTACCTCATAGTGGAGGTGTGAAGATGTTGATTTACCAGTGGAACCAACCGTTCCGATGACTTGACCACCACTCACTCGACTTCCGTTGAGCACATCGATAGAATTGAGATGTCCGTAGAAAGTGGAATAATTCTTGTTATGTTCAACGACGACATAGTTTCCGTAAAGCGAATCCCATCCAGTTCCTTCCACAATACCCGAAGCAGAGGTGATTACCGGTGAAAATTGCGGTGCGGCGATATCAATACCATTATGTCCGGGGTGGAATTCTCTGGATATCTGCCCCATCGTGGGCAGGAGCGACGGTATATTTTCGGGCATTTCCTTAAGGACCTCGATATCAGTGTACTCTGGACTTATGTCCACTATACTGGGCTCTACAGGTTCGGGTGTTTTTTCGATACCTAACATGACTTTGATCTTCCGGTTATTCGCCTCGGCTACACGCAGATCCTCTTTTATCTCCTCGATTTTTGCGAATTCTTTTTCCAACTGGCTGTTACGCCGCCTGAGCATATCTACTTCCATGGCACGCACATAAACAGTAGCATAGTTCAAGCCGGCAATGATCGCGACTAACAGGATTGCACCAACAATCGCTCCGCCAATGATAATAACCTTTTTAGAAAGAAAGTACTGCCTTGAGCGACTCGAGTCATCCGAAATGAGGAGTATCGAGTAACCTTTCTTCATTACCTAACCTAACCCCCTTTCACAAATATGTGTTAGGAGTTTTATGGTGGCGTTGATATCATCCAAATCGCAAACTTCACTCGTGCTGTGTATATACCTTGTGGGTACCGAGAGTACCCCGCTCATGACCCCTTCCTTAACCAGCTGAATGATCGCGGCATCGGTTGTGCCGTGTTCCAAGATTTCAAATTGGTAAGGTAAGGAAAGGGACTGTGCATATTCAGCAAGTTTATCCTTAATGACTGGGTTCGCTATGAACTGGCTGTCTTTGATCTTTATCGCCACACCCTTGCCGACACTGACGTCCATCTTCTGCGCTTCAGGGGTATCGCCGATATCTGTAACATCGATTGCAAGCGCGTGGGTTGGTTCGATCGCATAAGCACCGGTTCTTGCCCCGCGCAGTCCGACCTCCTCCTGTACCGAAAATACAAAATAAATATCTTGACTGCTCTTCTTTAACCGTTTTGCCGCTTCGACCAAACAGTAACATCCCACCCGGTCATCGAGCGCCTTTGCGGCGATCCGTTTCTTATTGATGTAGACTGCCTGCTGGCTGAATGCTGCTATGTCACCTATATGCACGAGCTTTTCGGCACTCTTTCGGTCACGCGCTCCGATGTCAATGAACATCTTTTCGAATTTTGGTTTTACTGCAGATTTCGCCGTATCCTTGGATGGTTCGATACCGACAATGCCAGTTGTCCCGTTCTCAAAAACCACCCTCTGATAAGGCACCCGCTCACTGAAAACACCTCCGACATTTGTGAACCTCAAGAAACCGTTCTTGTCGATATAGGTGACGATCAGACCTATCTCGTCCATGTGTGCACAGAGCATGATCTTCTGACCACGTTTAGACTTTGCGGGTCTGTGTGCGATCAAGTTACCCAATCGGTCCGTTTTCAGATCAGAACAATACTTTCTTATTTCTTTTTCGATCATCCCCCGGACTCGATGCTCGCGACCTGCAGGACCGTATGCATTACATAATTCTTCGATTAGACCCATTCTTTGTCCTTTCCCATGATGTTCTTTATACTACAAATGAGCAAATCTTTAGCTGCTGAAATATCAGTCCTGGATGCAATAGACAGTGGTGAGTGTATGTATCGTGCAGGCACACTTATCACCGCACTTCTGACCCCGACCCCTGCGAGATGCATGGAACCGGCGTCAGTCCCGCCGATCATCGGTCTTTTTTGCTGGTATAGAATGTTCTTTTGTTCGGCTGTTTTGCGAATTATGCTCACAAGCTTTTCATCACATATCACCGAACGATCAGCAATAGTAACAACGGCTCCTGCACCCAATGCAGGATACTGTGGCGCATCACCTTCATCGGGCCACTCTCCCGACGAGGTAGTATCGACTGCGATCGCTATGTCTGGCTTCACTCGATGGGCCGCAATACGCGCCCCCCTGAGCCCTACTTCTTCCTGCACCGTGAATGCATAATATAAGGGCAGATCAGACTCCTTGATCATTTGGAGCAATATGAAGCAACCTACTCTGTTATCGAGGGCCTTACCCAGCACCATATCACCGTTCTCACTGTATTCGGTTACAAAACTCGCATAGTCACCAACCTGGATGACTTTATCTGCATCCTCCTTTGAAGAAACACCAATATCGATGAAAAGACTTTCCGTCTTGGGTGTTTTCTTTAGTTCATCTTCCTTCGCAAGGTGAATAGGCTTGTGGCCCATAACGCCCAGGACCCTATCCTTACCGATAACGACGCGTTTTGCCATGAGGACGTTGGACATTATGCCGATCGCGTGAAATTTCAGCAGACCGTTTTTGTCCACTCCATTTATCATCAAGCCGACCTCATCCATATGCGCGGCAAGCATTACCCTCGGTCTCTTCTCGGGGCCCTTTCTGACGATCAGATTACCGTACGGGTCCACAAAGAGTTCTGCGATATGCTTTCGGACCTTCTTTATGATAAAATCTCTTACCCTGCCTTCGTCACCGCTAACGCCATTCAATTCGGAAAGTTCTTTCAGATGTTTTAACACGGACAAATTATATGTATTAAGCTATTATTGTCAACCTAATCAATCGTTGACTACTCGTCGCGAGCGACTATACTGATTATGGAGGAAAAGATGACTATATTATTGTATATGTTCTTAATCCTCGGATACATCTACGAGGACAGCGACAGCCTTCTAGTTGATAATGACTCACTCACAATATGCGGCAACCACGTTTACGCACTCAAGATAAACATAAGAAATAATTCGCAGCTCTTTGTACGTAACGCAACTGGTGCACCTGACTCAACCGGCTGGCTCTCTTTGCATGCGCCTTTGATCGTAATAGGAGATTCGTCAACAATAGATGGTTCTGAAAAGGGCTACAAAGGCGGCTATTTGAACAGTCACCCATGGGGTTATGGCCCGGGCGGCGGTAACGCCGGCGGCGTGAGCGGTGGCGCAGGTGGAGGTGGAGCATATGGGGGAAATGGCGGCTCAGGAGGCGATCTCTACGGTGGTGCAGGTGGTGCCGCATATGGTGACCCTGCCGACACAAGTATCCAAATGGGCTCAGGTGGTGGAGCCGGCCGGCTCAGTGTGGTGATCAGCAGTGGTGGAAGTGGCGGCGCTTCATTGTCCATGTCCGGTAACCTCATAAATGTCAATTCGTCAACTTTCAGGGTCAACGGACAGAATGGTGAGACTGGTGTCGGATTAGAAGCGAGCGGAGGTGGTGCCGGTGGTGGGATCATGATCTGGGCAGACACCGTCCTGATGAGCGATGTTACGATTGAAGCGGTCGGAGGAAACGGCGGTGATGCAGCTTTTGGCGGAGGTGGTGGCGGAAGTGGAGGACGTATAAAGATTTTATTCTCTTCCCAACTCGACACATCGGACGTCACCTACACGGCTGAGGGTGGACCCGGCGGCATCGGCGATCCTGGATTGCCTAGCAGCTCAGCCGGAGATACCGGCACAATATACATTGGCGTACCCCCCGGGATCACCGATTTGACGAATGAAATGCTGAACGTAATTCGTGTCCAACCAAACCCGGCGCGCTGTATGGTAAATATCACGACAGAAATAATACCCGTACAGATCAGAATGTATGATATTGCAGGCCGGTTGATCAAGAGTTTCCGACTTCTCAACCACCGTGAAACAGCGGACCTGCGCGGATTAGAGCGGGGCATTTACTTTATGATTGCTGAGAATCACGAATTAAAGCCGTGTAAGATCGTCTTGATTAACTGACGCGTGGGGATGGCGGTTTTATCGTGTTGACCATAAAATGCAGCAGATGCAAGGGTAAGATATTCCGCTATCTCAAGGTCGGCAAAGGTCAAGTACTCCGCTGTTACAAGACACGTATATCCAGAGATAACAGTATCCGCGAAGGAGCAAAGGTGCTGTGTAGATGCGGAAATCTCATTGGCATTGAAGAGCGCAACTGGATAAAGATGCGCAAAACAGCGTTTTTCCACACAGGGACAAAAATCAACCGATTGTAGCAGAATACTAGCCTGAGTAGAGTCGTCAATGACACAATATATCCCATCCATATTATGATATACTCTTGCATTGTATTCTGAAATATATATAATTGCCTTATTAAATCAGCAATATTGCATCTGATTCAGATGACAGTTCAGAGATACTGATTTGTAACAATAATGACGCTTTTAAGGAGGTTATCAGATGGACGCAAAAGTCAATGATTTTCTCAAACAGCGGTTAGGGGATGAGGGTTTCAAGAAACTCTCGCGAATTGATAATCCTGAGCTACATGCATTCATTGCCAAGTATATAGAGCACTGTAATCCGAGTAAGGTGTTTGTCTGCACGGATGCTCCTGCTGACCTTAAGTACGTTAGGGAAGCAGCGATAAGCAACGGTGAGGAAGCAGCACTTGCCATGGAAGGTCATACAATTCATTTTGACAACGCCAAGGACCAGGCACGTGACAAAGAACACACGCTCATTTTAGTCCCGAAAGGTACTGACCTGGGGGCAACGATCAAAACCGGCGATCGTGATGAGTGCCTTAAGGAAGTAACTGAAATCATGAAAGACATCATGAAGGGAAGAGAAGCATATATTCGCTTCTTCTGCCTCGGGCCTACGAATTCGGCCTTTTCTCTCCCGAGCGTTCAAATCACCGATTCAGCATACGTCGCACACAGTGAAGATATCCTTTATCGTCAGGGATTCGAGGAATTCGTTCGCCAGGGCAAGAATGCCAAATTCTTCAAAGTAGTGCACTCCGCGGGTGAACTCGACGAGCGTAAGACCAGCAAGAATCTTGACAAGAGGCGTGTATACATCGATCTACAGGAGAATCTTGTCTACAGTTGCAACACACAATATGGCGGTAATACTATCGGCTTGAAAAAATTATCCATGCGGTTGGCGATAAATCGCGGCTCAAAAGAAGGCTGGCTAACCGAACATATGCTCGTCATGGGTGTACACGGTCCAGCCAACCGCGTAACGTATTTCACGGGTGCATTTCCTTCGCTATGCGGAAAAACTTCAACGGCGATGCTCGACAATGAGACAATTGTCGGTGACGATATAGCATATTTGAGAAAGAAAGATGGTGAAGTTCGCGCCGTCAATGTGGAAAAAGGCATGTTCGGTATCATACAGGGTATCAATTCCGAAGACGACCCGATCCAGTGGAAAGCGCTTCATACACCTGGAGAGTTGATCGTTTCCAACGTGCTCGTAACACCGGAAAGGGGTGTACATTGGATTGGTAAAGATGGTGAAGTCCCGCCCAAAGGATATAACCATTCCGGTGAATGGCACAAAGGAAAGAAGGACGAAAAAGGTAATGAGATCCCTCCATCCCATCCGAATGCACGTTTCACTCTTTCCCTCGAGAATCTCGAGAACCTCGACAAAGCACTTCATGATCCCAAAGGCGTGGTGGTCGGTGGTATGGTCTATGGCGGCCGGGACTCAGACACCTGGGTACCAGTGGAAGAATCATTTGACTGGACACATGGTATAATCACCAAAGGCGCTTCCCTGGAATCCGAGACGACCGCGGCAACGTTGGGTAAAGCAGGCGTAAGGAAATTCAATCTTATGTCTAACCTCGATTTCTTGTCCATATCAGTTGGCCAATACATCCAAAATAATCTGGATTTTGCCAAGGATCTGAAAAAAACACCACTCATCTTCTCGGTGAATTATTTCTTAAAAGACAAAGACGGTAATTTCCTCAATGCAAAGACCGATAAGAAAGTCTGGTACAAGTGGATGGAATTAAGAGCCAACAATGACGTCCAAGCGATCGATACACCGACCGGACGTATCCCCAAATACGAAGACCTCAAGAGAATATTCAAAGAGGTTCTGAACAAGGATTACAGCGAGGAAGATTATAGGAAGCAATTCACGGTACGTGTACCTGAAAGTCTGGCTAAAATCGATCGTATTAAGGAAATCTATGAAACCAAAGTTAATGATACGCCGAAAATTCTCTTCGAAGTCCTTGAAGAACAGCGCAAACGACTGCTCGACGCTCAGAAAAAGCATGGCGATTATATTACACCCGATAAGTTAGCTTAGTCGAATAGTTAATCTAGCAAGGGGTCGGGGCAAACCGACCCCTTTTTCTTTTGGATAACATCGAAATATAAATCACCGAATCATAATGCCGCCCCTATTTTGGTTGACATAACCACCAATGAAGCTATAATCTGACGGATGTAATATGAAACCTATATTTCAGAAAATATAAGGAGGTCAGCATATGTCTAACCGAAAAATCGGGAATTTTGTGCAAGAACGTGAAAAATTGATCGAAAACATGTCTAAGTATTGCGGACAGCATGCAAAGAGATTCTTTCATCTTGACTCTCAGGTCTACAAGGCAGGCGCTTTGCCAGCGAAAACGAAGGAATTGCTGGGCCTCGTTGCTTCGCTCGTGCTACGCTGTGAAGATTGCATTGATTATCATCTCGTGAATTGCCACAAAAACGAAGTCAGTGATGAAGAGCTCGCCGAGGCGCTTACTGTTGGGCTAATTGCCGGCGGCTCAATAACCATACCGCATCTACGCCGGGCTTATGCCAGCTGGGATGAGTTGAAAAAGGGAGGCTTGAAGTGACATCTGAATTCAACGATTTCAGAGTGTGGAATAACGAAAAAATGCTGCGCCGGATCATTCAAGCACTGAGAAAAAGAGATTTCGATGCAGAATACTTTGCTGATGTTACCAGCGCAAGTGACACATTACTAGCGATGATACCCGAAAACTCAAGTGTCGGTATTGGAGGTTCGGTCACGGTACGCGAACTCCGTATCATCGAGCAACTCGAAGAACGCGGTAACGAAGTCACTCACCACTGGAAACCTGGGGTCACAAAAGAAACAAACCGTGCAATAAGACAAAAGGAAGGAACTGCCGATTTCTACCTAACTAGCGCAAACGCGATAACCGAGCAGGGTGACATCATCAACATCGACGGCATCGGCAACCGGGTTGCCCACATGATATACGGTCCTGACAATGTCATCATCATTGTCGGATACAATAAGATCGTTACGGACATTGAATCAGGTATAAAGCGCAGCAGAGAAATCGCCGGTGTCATCAATGCAAAAAGAGTTGGTGTCAAAACACCGTGCGCCGAAACCGGGAAGTGTGTAGACTGCAAAGCGCCGGCCAGGATATGCCGGGTCACGACGATAATGCAATACCGGCCGTGGCAAACTAACATAAAGGTCATGCTCATCAACGAATTCCTGGGATTCTGATATGAAGGTCGGATTCTTGCAATTCAATCCTACTTTTGGAGATAAAACGAAGAACTACCGTGCCGTCGAAGAGCTGCTAAAGAACGTTGTCGCCGACATCGTAGTCATCCCGGAACTTTTCAATACCGGCTACACATTTCTGAATGAAAAGGAATTGATCGACCTGGCTGAGCCGGCAGGTGGAGAAACCTATGAATTCATGCACCGACTTGCCCAAGAGAAGAACTGTGCCCTGGCATATGGTTTTGCCGAAAAAGCAGAAGATATCCATCACAATTCCATGTCTTTTGTCACAACCAGAGGACTTGTTGCCACCTACCGGAAATCCCATCTCTTTTTCGAAGAGAAATTTCTATTCCAACCCGGTGACACTGGGTTTGATGTATTCGAATACGGTGGCGTTAAATTCGGCATGCTCATATGCTGGGACTGGATATATCCGGAAGCGATGCGCACGCTGGCACTGCGGGGCGCACAAGTAATCCTCCATGCCGCAAATCTCGTGACCCCATACTGCCCCGATGCAATGAAAACGAGGGCTATTGAGAATCGGGTTTTCATCATCACCGCGGACCGCGCCGGCGATGAGATAAGGGGCGAAAAAGATTTCCACTTTATCGGCAAAAGCCAGGTTGTTGCGCCGAACGGCGGCATCCTGGTTCGCGCGGGCGAAGAAACCTGTGTGAAAATCAGCGAAATTGACCCTTCCTTTGCCTTGAACAAGAAGATGAATGAACACAATGACCTTTTTGCCGACCGGAGAGCGGAATTATATTTTGAATAGTCACTCTACTGCGCGGTTCTACCCCGCTCTTGGCGAACAGTGACCGTGCTCATGAAAAAAGAATAGCGCTAATTTATGATATCATTGACAAGAAATACAATCTGCCTAGAATTGTCAAAGTAATGAACAAAAAGATCCCAAAAATATTCGTCTGCGAGAAATGCGGCGCTGAAAACTCTGAGGGTACAACGCATTGCGTTAAATGTAGCGAAGAACTGTCCCATGACTACTACAAGGGACTGCAACTTAGAAACACGATCATCACTCTGGGGCTCTTTCTGGTACCGTTCATCATCTTTTTCTATGTCGTAAATTTCGAAACCTCACGGCATTTCGAGAACCAGGTAAAGCAACAATTGAGCTACTTCGTTGATCTGAATGCCCGAACCATCAAGGCTTTTCTCGAAGAACGCAAACACGATCTTCTGTCCATATCAACAATGGAATTAAATGGCATACAGGAGGTTAATATACGCGAGTCTTTTCTGAAAAAATTCGTGAATGAAAAACCCTCTTTTGACTTCATCGCAGCGGCTGATACTTCAGGCAAAATCGTGCTTGCAACCAATAACTTAGTGGGAAGCATAAAAGAACGCGCATATTTCCAGAAATCTCTTGCCGAAGAATTTTACAATAGCGGTATTTTCTACTCTGACTTACTTGACACATCTGCGATGATAATTTCCTCACCTTTGTACAATCGTGCCGATGAACAAATAGGTGTCGTACTCGCCTCCATTTCACTCAAGGCCTTATATGACCTTATTCTGGATCTACGCATCGGCGAAACCAGCGAGATATTTCTGGTTGATCAAAACGGAATATTCTTGTCTCCTTCCAAACTTGGTGGACGAGTTCTTGAAGAATATGGATACTACCGGGAGGATGAGAATCCACATATCGATGGCGGAGGAACCCTTGTACACCGTGATTACCGGGGCGAAAGGGTCATTTGCGCGAATACACGATTCGAGGAATTTCATGGCTATCTTGTTTCAGAAATAGATGTCGATGAGGCACTCGCGCCGGTTACGCGGTTGAAAAACGTTATTTTCTATATATTCTTGATATTCGGAGGTTTCTTGGTTTTCTCGTCGGTATTTTTCTCCCGGCAAGTAACCAATGTATTGAAAAATTTGACCAGTGCGTTGAAGTCAGCGCTCGATGACGCTCAACAGAAAAAAACAACAATCGACACGATCAATACTGAACTTCGCAGGCGTCTGCGCGACTGTGAATCACTGAGCAAAAAACTGCGCGTTTCCGAGGAATACATCAAGAATATAATCAACAGCATATCAAGCGGTGTTGTTGCTTTTGACAGGAAACTCCGCATCACATACTATAACAGTTTTATTCAAAAACTCTCCGCAAGGCAACCTATAGAAATCCATTCGGACCTCTATGACGCTCTCCCCGTGCTGAAGAACGAGACAATTGTTCATGCAATAGACGATATTTTCTCAAGCAAGCAATCTTTTCAATTGCTGCGAACATCTGTTTCAGCAGACGGCCGTGACTTTGTCTTGAACGTCTCCGGATTCCCCATACGGAGCGAGGAAGATATCGTTGGCGCCACACTCCTTATAACGGATATCACCAAAGAAGAAAAAATGCAAGCTCAGATGGCCGATTATGAGAAACTATCGGCATTGAGTCAAGTCGCTCTTGGTGCTGCCCACGAAATAAACAACCCCCTGCTTGGAATCACTTCATATATTGAATTGCTGATCGAAGAAGAAAAGGATGTAGAAAGAAGAACACAGGCCAAGCAGGTACTGGACAGTGCTTACCGGATTTCGGAAACGATCAAGGGACTACTGAATTTTGCAAGACCTTCACCGCCATCGTTCACCAAGATTAACATTAACAAGCTGATTGCTGAAACGATTTCTTTTCTGAACCATCAACCACTTTTTAGAAAAGCAACAATCCAAAAGCAACTCACCGATTCTCTCCCCCATATCACTGCAGATGCCAATCAGATCAGACAGGTATTATTGAACATCTTTCTCAATTCTGGCCAGGCCATGCCTGACGGCGGCACCATAACGGTAACCAGCCAGAAAGTTAAATTCGAAGAGCAGATTGAAATCAAGATCGCCGATACAGGCGTGGGCATTTCAGATGAGGATCTGAAGTGCGTATTTGATCCTTTTTTCACTACCAAGAAAGGCGAAGGCACGGGACTTGGATTGAGCATTAGCTACAGTTATGTGAAAAACCACAATGGACAGATCGTGATAAGCAGCAGTCCAGGCAATGGCACCGAAGTCACATTGATACTGCCCATAAGGCAAGCAACAAGAACCAAAGCTGAGGTACTGGAATAATGGCGGCCTCCATTCTGATAATTGACGATGAAGTACTGACTCTGAATAACTTGAAGCGCGCTTTGACAAAAGATGGTTATGAAGTACTGGTTGCCGACTCAGGTGAAACCGGGATAGAAATCTTCAAACGGAATCGGCCCAACATAGTGCTCGTTGACCTCATGCTACCTGGTATCGATGGCATCGAGGTTTTAAAACAAGTGAAGGATTCAGAGGCTACTACAGTGGTGATCATGGTCACTGCTTACGAAATAATTGAAAAAGCAATCGAAGCGATGAAACTCGGTGCGTATGATTACCTGATGAAACCCTTTAAGATAAATGAACTAAAAGCCAGCATCTCTCGCGCGCTGGAGCTCCAATCATTGAAGGTTAGGGTCTCAGATACAGTTGAAACAGAAAAGGGGAAATACTATTTTGATCGTATCATCGCACAGAGTAAGAAAATGGTCGATGTCGTAGAAATCGCACGCCGAGTCGCACCACTTGATAAAACAACAATCCTTCTTACCGGAGAAAGTGGTGTTGGCAAAGGACTCCTCGCCCGTGCGATTCACTACAATAGTGGCCGCGCCGAAGAGCAATTCATCGAACTCAACTGTGCATCTGTGCCTGACAGCCTCATGGAAAGCGAACTCTTTGGATACGAACCGGGCGCTTTCACTGATGCGCGACGGCGTAAGATCGGACTGCTGGAAAAGGCCGATCGCGGAACTTTCTTCCTCGACGAGATCGCCGATATGCCGCTCCCCCTTCAGGCAAAAATCCTCAAGGTCCTTGAAGAACAGTCTTTCACCCGTCTTGGCGGTACAAATCAGATAACCGTAGATGTACGCATCCTCGCAGCAACGAACAGAAACCTGCAGACCGAGATAGAGCAAGGCAATTTCAGGGAAGATTTGTTCTACCGTCTCAACGTGGTACCGATCACCATTCCGCCACTTCGGGAAAGAAAGGAAGATGTCACACACCTTGCTCTCGCGTTTATCAGGGACTTCAATGTAGAGCTTCATAGATCATTTAAGGGTATAGCAGAACAAGCCGCGAGTGCTCTAACTAACCACGAATGGCCGGGCAATGTTCGAGAACTGCGTAACGTCATCGAACGAATCATGGCACTGCATCAGACAGACGAAATAACCATGCAGCATCTGCCGACAGAGATAACTGCGAGCAGAGCAGTGGAACCGGTCATCAAAGAGCAGATTGAGAAGAAAACGTTCGTCACGATTGAAGAACTCGAGGAAAGATACATAAGAGAAGTGCTCAATTACACCGGGGGCAATAAAACGCGGGCAGCTAAGATATTGGGAATACACCCAACTTCCTTATTCAGGAAGATAAAGAAGAACAAGTAACAGACGCAGCATAGTCACCCAAAACCAGATAATCATCATATAGTGCAATATAGCATTTTGCTATGTTTTATTGCATAATGCTGTGCTTCTTTAATAAAAGTCACGAAATTTCATAAAAATATCCTGGCACGTTGATTGCATAATAAAGCTGCAATGGAGGTTATTGATGGTAAAAATAAACAATACACAGATTAAAGAGAAAAAATATGATCCTTTCATAGAAGCAACGATGCAATATGAAAGAGCAGCACACTCATTGGATTTGGAACCGTGGATTTACAACCGATTGAAGTTCCCGGAGAAGGAACTTACCGTACACATGACGATTACGCGCGATGATGGCAAGGTTGAGACCTATACCGGCTACCGGGTTCAGCATTGCACAGTACGCGGTCCAGGAAAAGGCGGGATTCGCTACAGCCCGGATGCATCGCTCAGCGAGTGTAAGGCCCTGGCAGCATGGATGACCTGGAAAACTGCGGTTCTGGATCTACCTCTTGGCGGAGCAAAGGGAGCGGTGATCTGTAATCCTCCGGAAATGACCGAGAGCGAGCTGGAGAAGCTCACCAAAGAATACACGTACTCCATAAAGGAGATCATTGGACCAAACCGAGACATCCCAGCACCGGATGTTTGGACTAATGCTCGAACCATGGCTTGGATCTGTGATGCGTATAGTAGATATGTCGGCCACTTTGAGCCAGCTGTGGTCACCGGCAAACCGCTCGAGATCGGTGGTTCACTCGGCAGAGCCGGAGCAACGGGATTGGGCATGTATTACTCGCTGCTCGAGGCATCAAAGCATCTCGAGTACCCGCTCGAGGGCAAACGCGTTGCCATCATCGGTTACGGCAATGTCGGTTGTTCGATTGCGAAGTTACTATACCCATACGGATGCAAGATAATCGCCATAACTGATATATACGGCGGTATATACAAGAAGACTGGTATCAACATACCCGAATTGTGCGAATACGTCGCCCGGACGAAGACGGTGAAGGGATTCAAGAAATATGATTCGATCACAAACGAAGAATTACTGTCGCTCAACTGCGATATCCTTCTACCCTGCGCGATCGAAGGCATGATCAATGAAAAAAATGCCCACAAAATCAGGGCTAAGATAGTATGTGAAGGCGCAAATGGTCCCACTACTGCCGATGCTGATGAGATACTAAATGAAAAAGACATCTTCATGCTACCCGACATTCTCGCCAACGCCGGCGGTGTTACGGTATCCTACCTGGAATGGATACAGGACATGCAAAAGCTCTTCTACACCGAGGAAGAGGTCAAGAATCGGTGCTGGAAAATGATGCAAAGAGCCTTCTGGGATGTGGTACGTATCTCTGACGAGCATAAGACAAATATGCGGAATGCCGCATACATACTTGCCGTTCAGAGGGTCGCCGATTCGATAAGAATATTCGGAAAGATCGGTAGGAATTAATTCGCACCGTGATTTCATCGAGCCGGGTTCTCTTGAACCCGGCTTTTTTTTGCCAAAAAACACTCCATAGAATGTCAACACTCGGATTAGAGAAATAACCCTCGAACCATTGCATTTTGCCATAGTGCGTATCGCAATCAATATGTTGACTCTCAACAAAAAGTAAGTATAATAATAGCCCGAGAAAGGAGTGATATGAAAATCAACACGAGAGAACTTTCAACAATAGTTGACAAATATCACAATGAAAAATCTGCTCTCATTGCTGTGCTGCAGGACGTTCAAGAAGAATATCATTGGCTGCCCCCGGAGGCGATACAATTCGTGTCTGACAAACTCAATATACCGCTCATCGATGTCTACGGTGTTGCCACTTTCTATCGTGCTTTCAGTCTGACACCACGCGGCGAACACATTGTGACTGTGTGTCTTGGTACCGCATGTCATGTACGCGGTGCTCCGCTGGTAAAGGATCGATTGGTAAATCTGCTTAAAATCGAACCCGGCTGCACCACAAGCGATGGGAAATTTACCTTAGAAAGCGTCAATTGCCTCGGGGCATGCGCCTTAGCGCCAATTGTGGTCGTCGACGGTAACTACCATGGACAGACCACTGTTAAGAAAGTCGATCAAATCATTGAAAAATACAAGAAAAAGAAGACAAAGAAGAAGACGACGAGGAAAAGAAAAAAGTAACACATGACCCTTTTCCAAATACAGAAACTGCTGAATGCAGAATTCGTATCCACACACGCCGGGCAAAACCTGGACATAAAATACGCCAAGGCTTCGGATCTGATGAGTGATGTACTTGCTTTCTCACAACCTGTCTGCGAACACAACACACTGCTGATTACCGGGCTCACAAACAAACAGGTTGTTCGAACGTGTGAAATAGCTGGTGTTGCAGCAATTGTCTTCGCACGCGGGAAGAACCCTTCGTCCGAGACCATCGAACTCGCCCGTCAATGTAATATTCCGCTACTCACAACAAAACTGAAGATGTTCGAAGCTTGTGGCATCTTGTACACGAATGGTGTAGGTTGTGCATCCCCGCATAGCGATGAATAAATCAGACGCACGGTCCGAAGTTTTATTCCAACAGAAGTTCCCAATACGGGGCGGCGATTTTGTGAATGCAGGTGATTCATCCTGCAAAATAAGAAATACCTTAAGGGAGATAGGCATCGACAGCGATATAATACGCCGTATCGCCATTACCGCCTATGAAGCAGAGATGAATGTTGTAATGTATGCTGAGCGTGGTGTAATGAGCATAAACGTCTATCGGGATGAGATATTGCTTACGATCGATGACAAGGGCCCAGGTATTGAGAACATCGACCTGGCGATGCAACCTGGTTATTCTACTGCAACCGAGGAAATGAGAGAAATGGGATTCGGCGCTGGCATGGGTCTGCCCAACATGAAAAAAAATGCCGATACATTCAAGATAACAACAGAAGTGGGTAAAGGTACGAGGCTCGAAATCAAGATCCTTCTGGACGGCAAGAATGACTGAGCGACGCTTCGCACATTCTATAAAAGTTAACGACGCAAAATGCATTGGTTGCGTGGCTTGTATGAAGGTCTGCCCCACCAAAGCAATAAGAGTACGACAGAAGAAAGCACATATTAGTTATGATCGATGCATTGATTGCGGTGGATGTCTCAGGGTCTGCCCGCATGACGCCATAATACCGCTCACAACACAACTCGCGGACCTGGATCGCTTCAAATTCAAGATCGCCCTTCCCTCGCCTGTTCTCTACACTCAATTTGGGCAAGAGGTAATGCCCAATGAAGTTCTGGCAATCCTTAAGGAGATAGGATTTGATCACGTCTACGACGAAGCGTTGGTATGCGAAATGATCAATGTCGCGACTGAAGAATATCTCGATGAGAACAAATCACTCAGACCCATGATCTCATCAATGTGTCCGGTCGTGGTACGTCTCATACAACGCCTGTTCCCTAGTTTGTGT
Organism: Caldifarciminota bacterium; assembly: GCA_020353055.1. Classification (GTDB taxonomy): domain Bacteria; phylum Hydrothermota; class Tepidihabitantia; order SM23-42; family SM23-42; genus SM23-42. The sequence continues at coordinate 297,167 of CP070686.1, forward strand.
CGGAACATTTTACCGATAGAGCCGCCGCGAGAAATCGCAGCAAAAAACCTGCGTGCCGAAGTGTCCGAACAGCACAATCTTAACCCGGAAAAAGTGGGTATTATCCATATCACGCCGTGTTCAGCAAAAATGGTTTCGATTAATCACCCGGAGAGCATGGCCAGATCGCATCTTGATGGCGCAATCTCAATCCGAGAGGTATATAATAAGGTCATGATGAAACTCAAACGGGAAACGGGTATGCTCATGATGCAAACACAAAACCGTATTAGCGGTATCGGAATTGGATGGGCGATCGAAGGTGGTGAAATCAGAGGATTGAAATACACGAATTCAGTCTCAGTCTCTGGCCTATTAGATACAATCCGCATCCTCGAGGACGTGGAATCAGGGAGGTTGAAGAACATCGAATACCTGGAATGCTTGATATGCCCGGACGGGTGCATCGGAGGTCCACTCACTGTGGAGAACCGATTTGTTGCCAAGAGTAATGTCCTACGCCTCATGAGGCACTTTGGGGGCAAGAAAAGGGTCAACGGTGTGCTGGTGAAGAGACTCTACAGAGAGAATTTCTTCTCATTTAAATGGGCCGTTGAACCTAAAGCGTTTCCGCCTCTCGATAAAGACCGTAACGTTGCGATTCAGAAGTTGAAATCAAAAGAAGGGCTGATCAAAAGACTTCCTGGCACCGACTGCGGCGTCTGCGGTGCACCTGACTGCAAGACTCTGGCCGAAGATGTAGTAAGAGGATATGCAAAATTAGACGACTGTATATATATGTGCAAGGGAGATCTGCAAAGCAATGGAGAGAAAAAATGAAATTGGATGATATTGTCAAATCGTGCAACCTCCACGTTGTCTGTGGAGAAGAATCACTGGAAAATGAAGTTAACGGAGGCTATGCAAGCGACCTGCTGAGCGATGTAATGGCACACAGCAAGAAGGGAGACATCTGGGTTACGCTCCAGGTACATCCAAACATAATTGCCGTGGCTAAACTCAAAGAAATTGTCGGGATTATCATGATAAATGGTCGTAAACCGGAACAAGAAACGATCAACAAAGCACGATCAGAAAGGCTGCCGATCATGACGACCGATCTACCTGCGTTCGAATTAGTTGGAAAAATCTACAGTATGGGTATTCGCGGAAAACATTGATGCCGAGATGCTATCGGGCTGATCTACACGTGCATACTTGCCTCTCACCATGTGCTGACCTAACCATGTCGCCAAAAAGAATTGTCGAAACCGGACTCAAAAAAGACCTTGATATTATCGCCGTGTGCGACCACAACTCTGCGGAGAACGTCGCTGCTGCAATCAAAGCCTCCCGCAATACTGAATTAACGGTGCTTGCTGGTATGGAAATAACCAGTTCGGAGGAAGCCCATGTAATCGGTTTATTCAGTACGTCTGATGCAGCACAAATATTGCAGGATCTGATATATGAAAATCTGACCGCGGGTGATAATGATGAAAGATTATTCGGTGCGCAAATAGTGGTAAATGAGTTCGATGAAATTGAGGGTTACAACAAGAGATTACTCATCGGCGCCACGAATCTGACGATTGGAAGAATCGTTGACGAAATACATCGATTGAAAGGTATAGCGATTGCCTCTCATGTCGATCGAGAAGCGTACAGCATCATTGGTCAGCTGGGATTCATCCCGGAGGATCTCGATTTTGATGCTTTAGAGATATCGTCTGCGCTAACGATAGCAGAGGCGAAAAATAGATTCCCCGAAATAGATAAATACACTCTCGTGTCATCTTCTGATGCACACTTTCTCGACGACATCGGGAATGCATCCACCCAATTAATGCTCGAAGACCCTACGCTGGAAGAACTCAGGAAAGCATTCAGGAAAATCGACGGACGATGCGTATTATCACAGGCGTAACTTGTGGAGGATCTATCACTTCATATTCTGGATATAATCGAAAATTCATTGGCGGCCGAAGCAACAGATATAGAAGTCCAAGTCGAAGAACGAATTACCGAAAACATATTGATCATCAAGATCAAGGACAATGGTAAGGGGATGGACAAAGAAACGCTGGTTAATGTGCTGGACCCCTTTTATACAACAAAGACGACCAGAGCCGTCGGCCTCGGCCTGTCTATGCTAGCCCAAGCTTCAAAAGAAGCAGATGGCAGTTTTGACATAAAATCCAAACCAGGCGAAGGTACCGACATTACGGCTCAGTTCGTGTATAATCATATAGACCGAAAACCCCTCGGCAACATGGCCGAAACAATTGCTGCATGCCTGGCCAGCCTTGGACCCGGAACCGACCTCAGGTATCGGCACTCCAGGAATAACAATGAGTTTCTTTTTGACACAAAAGAAATCAGGAAGATACTCTCAGACGTCGAAATAAATAATGTCGAAATCATATCATTTTTAAAGAAACATCTAGAAGAAGGTTTGATCGAAATTAGCGAAAAGGAGTAATAAATGAAAAAACTGAAAATCGGTGACTTGGAAAAAATCCGTGATAAGGTTCGCAGAACGGCAGTACTGAGACAGGGTAAGGCGCGAGCAAAAGTCACAGTACACATGGGAACCTGCGGAATCGCGGCAGGTGCGCGTGAGATTCTCTCAAGTCTACTCGAGGATATCCGAAAGAAAAAACTCGACGACGTGATTGTCACGACATCTGGTTGCGCAGGACTATGCAGCCGCGAACCGATGGCGACAATAGAAGTCACGGGTAAACCACCAGTGAAGTATGTGGATTTAACGACTGAAAAAATGCGGAAAATACTGAACCAACACATTATCAAAGGCACGATCGTCAACGAGTACGCACTTGCCGTTGGCAGCGAGAGGACCCATTGAAAGGGTACGTGCCAGTGAGATCCGCACACCTTACCCTTGCGTCCAAAACGGGCCTCTTAACCCTGACCGTCAGACGCAACCTTTTAAAACTAGGAGGTTAGTTTGAAAGAATTCCGAACGCATTTGCTAGTGTGCGCTGGAACTGGATGTGTAGCAGCAGGGTCATACGATATCAAAAAAGCGCTCGAGAAAGAAATTGTAAAAAGGAAACTGCACAACGAGGTAAGGGTCGTCGCAACTGGCTGTAATGGATTTTGTGAACGGGGACCGATCGTAGTCGTTCAGCCAGACGGAATATTCTATCAAAAGCTCAAACCGAAAGATATCCCCATCCTTGTGGAAGAACATCTGCTAAAGGGAAGACCCGTGAAGAACCTGATGTACGTACCTCCGGCCGAGGAAAAACCTATACCGAAAATGATGGACATCGGGTTTTTCAGCCATCAAAGGCTTATTGTATTGAAGAATCGCGGTCGCATCGATCCCGAGAACATCGACGAGTATATAGCTTTTGAAGGATACCAGGCGCTTGAAAAAGCACTCACCGAGATGAATCCCGAAGACATAATCAACGAAGTCAAAGATGCCGGGCTGAGGGGGCGTGGTGGTGCTGGCTTTCCTACTGGGCTGAAATGGGAATTGTGCAGTAAAACACCTGGTGACGTAAAATATGTAGTGTGCAATGCCGACGAGGGTGACCCCGGTGCTTTCATGGACCGAAGTATACTGGAAGCGGATCCACATGCTGTGCTCGAAGGTATGATCATCGGTGCCCGCGCGATTGGTGCAACAAACGGCTATATTTACGTGCGCACCGAGTATCCGCTCGCTCTGCAAAGAATAAGGATTGCGATCGAGCAGGCAGAAAGTTACGGATTGCTTGGTCAAGATATCTTAGGCACCGGATTTGATTTCTCCATTGAAGTCAAACGCGGTGCGGGCGCATTCGTCTCTGGTGAAGAAACTTCTCTGCTTGCGGCGATCGAAGGAAAAATTGGCATTCCGAAACAACGTCCCCCATATCCTGTCCAAAAGGGTCTATGGAGGAAACCGACTAGTATCAATAATGTAGAAACGTGGGCGAACGTATCGCATATCATACTACGCGGCGCCAAATGGTACTCGGAAATAGGGACCGAAGGAAGCAAGGGTACCAAAATATTCTCCCTCGTAGGCAAGATCAACAACACGGGACTAGTCGAGGTACCGATGGGCATCACCATGAAAGATATCATTTACGAGATTGGTGGCGGAATACCAAACAATAAACAGATAAAAGCAGTGCAGACCGGTGGCCCCTCGGGTGGTTGCATACCCAGAAACATGCTCGACCTTGCGATTGACTATGAAAGTCTACGAAAGGCCGGTTCGATGATGGGATCGGGTGGTATGATCGTAATGGACGAAGACACTTGCATGGTCGATGTGGCAAAATATTTCATGAACTTCCTGCGTGACGAATCGTGCGGAAAGTGTTTGTCCTGTCGCGAGGGCACTCAACGAATATGGGAAATACTGGACCGCATCACTAAAGGCAGAGGTACATCCGCCGACATCACTCTATTAGAGGAATTGGCACAAGCCACCAAAGATGCTTCAATGTGCGGACTCGGACAGACTGCGGCCAACCCCGTGCTCAGCACGCTCAACTATTTCATGGATGAATATGAGGCACATATCAAATACAAGAAATGCCCTGCCGTAGTATGCAAAAGCATGATCTCATCTCCTTGTCAACATACATGCCCAATTGCCACCGAAGCTCCGCAATACATTGCCTACATCGCGCACGGCGAATTCGAGAAGGCGTATGACATCATTCTTAAAGACAATCCGCTTCTGAATGTGTGTGCACGTGTCTGTCATCACCCGTGCGAGACAAAATGCCGAGCTGGACAGGGCGGTAAACCGATTGCTATCCGGGAACTCAAACGAGCCGCGATCGAACACAGTAATGGACGGACGCGACCCAAAGTTCGAAAAGCATCAGGTGAAAAGGTTGCGATCATTGGTTCGGGACCTTCTGGACTGACGGCAGCTCACGCCCTTGCGCATATGGGCTACGCTCCAACGATTTTCGAAGCGCTGCCCATCGCCGGCGGTATGCTCGCCGTGGGTATACCAGAATACCGATTACCCAAAAAAGCTCTGAAAGAAGACATAAATCGTGTTCTAAATGCTGGTGTCGAACTCAAACTGGAACATAAACTGGGCAGAGATTTCATGCTTGAAGATCTATTCAAACAGGACTACCGCGCTGTCTACATTGCAGTGGGTGCCCACAAAAGCATCAAACTCGGCATACCGAACGAAGAAGCAAATGGCGTAATTCCAGCAATGCGTTTTCTGACTGATGTCAGTGTCGGAAAACAAGTAAAAATAGGTAATCGTGTTGGAGTCATAGGCGGCGGCAACTCAGCAGTCGATGCTGCTCGCGTGGCAAACCGGCTGCCAAATGTTCACAAGGTCACAATCATTTATCGTCGAACACGAAACGAAATGCCCGCCTATGCCGAAGAGATCGAAAGCGCATTGGAAGAGGGTATCGAGATCAAATTCCTCACGGCACCGAGCGAAATTGTTGTAAAGGATGGAAGCATCGCTGGTGTCAAATGCACCAAAATGAATTTAGGCACAGTAGACAAGAGCGGACGGCGGCGGCCGATACCAATAAAGAATTCGGAAATTGTTATCGAAATCGACACACTCATTTCTGCAATCAGCGAACAACCGGATCTGTCTTTTTTTGAGAAGGAAAATGATTTTGAAATCACCGGTTGGAATACGTTCGTCGTCGACAAGGAATCGCTGTCAACAAATGTCGCCGGTGTCTTTGCCGGTGGCGATGCGATACGCGGTCCCAGTTCGGTCATCGAAGCAATGGCTGACGGTAAGAGAGTTGCCGAGGCAATGGATAAATATTTGAAGAACAAGCATATTACATTCGAGTATAGAGTTACCAGGCCATCTGTATATGTCGAGCCTGTAAAACTAACAGTTGAAGAAACACTTGAGAGCACGAGACAAGAACCGAGGAAGACAAAACCTGCGGCTCGTAGCAAGACTTTTACAGAGGTGGATCTCGGTTTCAGTAAAAGCGCTGCAATAAAGGAAGCGAAACGCTGTCTGAGATGCGATCTGGAAATCAAAGAAGAGGACGAAAAGGAGCAATCATGATAAGCTTCATTTTGAATGGACTCGATGTACAGACCGAGGACGGGTCCACTATTTTGGAGGCCTGTAAGTTCTACGGTATCGAAATACCAACCCTTTGTTATAACGAGGGGTTGAGACCTTATGGCGGATGCCGCTTATGTCTGGTGGAAATAGGCTCCGGTGAAAACAGTAGACTCGTCAGCTCCTGCACTTACCCGGTTGAAGAAGGTCTCAATGTTCGAACTAATACCAAAAGGGTCGTAGATGCCCGGAAGATGATGATCGAATTACTGGTTTCGATATGCCCGCAGTCAAAGACTGTACAGGACCTCGCGTCTAAATACCATGTAACACGGGTGCGTTTTCCGGTGCGCAACGATAACTGCGTACTCTGTGGGTTATGTGTTCGAATGTGTAAGGAACAGATGCAGTCCGGAGCAATCGGTTTCAGCGAGCGCGGTTACAAGAAGAAAATAGTCACACCCTTCAATATCCGGTCAGAACAATGCCGCCTATGTGGTGGTTGTATATATATCTGTCCTGCATGTCAGATGCGGTGTCAGGGGCCTGATGCGGAAACCGACCTTTGCAGTGGGTGTCTGTCTCTCGAACCAACCTGTATCGAAACACATGATGACTATCAGTGCTGGATGGGCACCACCGGCGACTGTGGAACATGTGAAGGAAGACCGGATCAGCGGACGAAACCAGACAACAGATGACCGATGACAGATAACTGTAAGATTAGGGAAAAATTGTCCAAAATTATGATACCGAAGTCCGTATCGTTCAGTATCCAATGGCAACCTATGAATACAGAGAAACACACGGATGACAGCATGGCAGGGTGTAATGAAACGATTGCCAGTCTGTCTCAGGCACGAGATATATCTGAAGAATTTATCGACATCAGTTTGTGCGACAGTTTAATTGACATCTATGATAAATCGGGCCATCAGTTAGATAACTCAGCTGTAGCCTGGAGTAAGTTTAAAAGGGAAGCAAAGATGGTAAATGACCGTATCCGTAACCTTTGCTTACGAAACGGGCATCGTAACCGTTCACCCTTACCTGTTTGCATTGAGGAACGAAAGGAGAAGACATGCCCTCATTATCAAGAATGAATGCCTCTGCGGCAACATTAACAAAAAATAGAACTGAAGATTCGATCGTTCCGTTGAGCGGAATGTGCGTTACATGTGTAGATGGTTGTATTGGTATGTGTGAAATAGGCAAATCGGCATACCGCGGACACGAAGTCATATACCCGCAGCCGTTCGGCATCCTGACCGCTGCATCAGAGAAGAACTACCCGGTGGATTATTCCCACTTCAACATCATGGGTACGGCAGTAGGAGCGATGGGTGTGGAAGCCGATCCAGATAAAGCAATTTTCCCGAACGTCATGATTGAACAGAAGATAGGTCTCAACAATGACATCAAACTCAAGTTCCCAATGGTCGTCCCTGGATTGGGTTCGACAAATGTCGCCAAGAACAACTGGGATGGGTTGGCGATCGGTACTGCATTATCCGGTGCTATGCTGACGATAGGTGAAAATGTTGTCGCCATGGACATGAATAGTGAGATAAAAGGCGGAAAAATACTCCGTGCTCCTGATCTCGAGCAGCGCGTGAAACTCTACAAAGACTGGCAAAGAGACGGCTATGGTATGATCATCGTCCAGGCTAATGTTGAAGACACGAGACTTGGCGTTCAGGAATTCGCCATTCAGAAACTGGGCGTCGAGACAGTCGAGCTCAAATGGGGGCAGGGTGCCAAGGACATAGGTGGAGAAGTCAAGATCAAAGACCTCAAGAAGGCACAAGAACTTAGGAAGCGCGGCTATGTAGTATTACCCGATCCGCTCGACCCGGACGTCATCAAGGCGTTTGAACACAAAACGTTCACCGAATTCGAACGGCATTCGCGCATCGGCATGGTCGACGAAGAGTCATTCGTGAAACGCGTCGAAGAACTACGTAAAGCCGGCGCCAAGCATGTATTCCTGAAAACAGGCGCCTACCGACCGGCCGACCTGGCGCGGGCAGTGAAATATTCTTCCATCGCCAAGATCGAACTGCTGACCATTGATGGAGCAGGAGGCGGCACTGGCATGAGTCCGTGGCACATGATGAATGAATGGGGTATGCCACCGGTTGAGATCCATTCTTTGGCGTACTTCTATACAGACAAGCTAGCCAAAAAAGGCGATTATGTACCGTCTCTGGCATTTGCCGGTGGGATTGCATTCGAAGATCAGATCTTTAAAGCCCTCGCCCTTGGTGCACCGTATACAAAAATCGTCGGTATGGCTCGTGGACCACTTTGCGCAGCAATGGTGGGCAAAACCATCGGCAAGAAGATCGATGAAGGTGAGATACCAGTATTTGTCGAACGGTTTGGAAATAAGAAAGAGGAAATTTTCGTCACGGCATCAAAGTTGAAGAAAGAACTCGGCAAGGATTTCGACCGTGTTCCCCCTGGTGCACTGGGTGTCTATACTTACGTTGAGAGAATGGCTCAGGGATTGAAACAACTTATGACCGGGAACCGCAAATTCGCTCTCAAGTACATCACCCGTGATGATATTGCATCTTTAACAAAAGATGCCGCGAATATTTCGGGCATCCCTTATGTTATGGATGTCGACAAGGAAGAAGTTGAAAAAATCCTAAACGGATAGCTGAGTACTGATAACTGATATCAGTCTGTTTGCGTTCTCTCCTGCACCATATTCTTGAATATCTTGGAAGGACGGAAAAACGGTACGTAGCGGTCAGCGAGCGTATATACTTTACCGCTCTTCGGTGCCTTTGCAGTTCTGCCTGGCCGTTTCCTTAGCTCGAATGTCCCGAATCTTCTCAGTTCTACCCTTTTGTTTTGTATTAAGATATCAAAAAGAGTATCCAAAAATGTGTCAATCAGCTTTTCGATATCCGTCTTAGTGTACGCCGGGCCTATCTTTTCGGCGATTTTTTCAATCAAAAATTCCCTTCGCATTATTCCTCCTTGCTATTTATTATCCTTCCGAGTGTTGATTGCACGCGTGCCCTGAGTTACAGAGCAATGGATACCCATGGCGACAATTTATTATACTCAAACGAAGCCACCTGTCAATGCTTATATCACGAAATTACGAATGAAAATCCAACCGCTCCGAATCTCATACTCCCATCTGCTTTTTCCGTCTCTTAGTCTTCCTGCGCTCATCCCATGATCGACGATCACTCTTCGATACCTTTCCCTTCTCAATCAATTTGCGAAATTGCTTTTCCGAAAGTAGTTTCCTTCTTTCACTCTTACGCCGCTCGGTTTTCTTTCTGGTCTCCTTCATGAAATACCTCCCTCACAATTTTACACATTACATTGGCATTGTCAACGCTCTCACCATTTTTTCCTTGACTTTCAAAGAAAACTACATATCATTCTACTAACAAAGGAGGACCGCAAGTGGCATTTAATATATTCTCTTTACTAAGGGGTATCAGAAGCCAATTCCTCAGTGATATAGCCATAGATCTCGGCACGCGTACGACCCTCATCTACGTGAATAGCCGCGGTATCGTTCTCGATGAACCAACAGTTGTCGCCATCGATACAAAAACGAAGAAATGCCTTGCGATTGGAAATGAAGCGAAGCAGATGCTGGGCAGAACACCCCTTGATATCAAGGCAATAAGACCCATGAAAGACGGTGTCATTGCCGACTTCGAAATGGTTGAATTACTGCTGCGTATTTTCATTGAAAGGGTGCAGAAGAAACGACTATTCACTCGCCCACGTGTTTTGATCTGCGTACCATCCGGAATCACCGAAGTTGAGAAAAGAGCGGTGAGAGACTCGGCCGAAGCAGCGGGCGCACGAGAAGTCTTTCTCGTCCCGGAACCAATTTCCGCGGCAATCGGGATCGGTTTGCCAGTACATTCGCCGATGGGTAACATGATCATCGATATCGGCGGCGGCACAACAGAGATCGCTGTCATAGCCTTGTCAGGAATCGTCACGAACAGTTCTATCCGTATCGCTGGCGATGAAATGGATGATGCCATCATCCAGTACATCAAGAAAACCTACAATCTGATCATAGGTGAACAGACCGCCGAAAATATCAAGGTCGGGATTGGCAATGCGTTCCCAACCGTTGAAGAGAAAAACCACGAAGTGAAAGGACGGGATCTTGTATCGGGCATTCCAAAGACCGTGAAACTTACAAGCCACGAGGTAAGAGAAGCCATCCAGGAACCTCTATCGATGATATCCGAAACAATAAGGCTTACCCTCGAGAAAACCCCGCCGGAACTCGCCGCGGATATTGTAAATAATGGTATCTACATGGCCGGTGGTGGTTCACTCTTGAAAGGTATTGACACCTTGGTCAGGGAAGAAACCAATCTGCCCGTCACAATTGCCGACGAGCCGAATAAGGTCGTGGTCATAGGAGCGGGTAAGATACTCGAAGATCTGAATCGGTTCGAGAAAGTTATTTACACAATGAAGAGAGCATAGTTGCGTCGCCAGCAGATAATTCTGTTCATATTTTTTTTCATTATCGCTGCCACACCAGTTTTTCTGCACGAAAACGCCAATCTTAGTTTATCAAGAGATATTTCATCATTTCTTCTCTTTCCCTTCCGCACGACGACCGCATTTGTCGAATATCTGACAATCTCAAACAAACGCATAGAAAAACTCGAAACGCTCGTGAGCCAATTAAAACTTGAAAATGCATCTTTAAAGGACCAACTCGTCGTCGACACTACTCAATTTGAATTAAGTTCATATATTCTGCTAAAAGCATCGGTAATAGGCCGTGACCCGCTGAACATAAATGGCTATCTGCACATCGATAAGGGCCTCAACGACGGTGTCTTCAAGAACCAAACAGTACTTTCAATAGATGGTTTTGTCGGTAAGATCAGGCACGTCGGGCCGGTCAACAGCATCGTCGAGACAATCGAAAACAGAGGATTCACGGTGAGTGCAATCGACATCAATACCGGCATTCACGGCATCATAAAAAAACGCGAGAATCTCATGTTTCTATATATCCGGCATAACGACACTCTGAATGAAGGCGATTCAATAATGACCTCGGGAATGAGTGAGATATTTCCGAAAGGCATACTGATCGGTAACGTTCATGCAATTGCCGAATCTGAAGATATGTTTTTTAAGGATGTGTATGTCACCCCGGCCACCCAGATAAATCGCTTGGTATCGGTATACATAATACTGAACGGTCGGGCACTTCCAACAAGAGACTGAAATGTTTCGTTATCTTCTGTACATTGCCGTCTTGTACCTGAGCCTGCCTCTCAACGGCACGGTCGAAATTGCCGCGATAATAGTTTTTTTCGTCATCACTAAAGAAGACGCTCGCTTTGCGTTGGCCTTCGCGTTTGTTACTGGTCTTCTGATCGACCTATACTATCCCGTACGTCTCGGCTACAACACGATTGTCTACATCTCTCTAACCCAGGCCCTACTTTATCTCAAGAAGTTTCTGGTATTGAACCCTCTTACTACGATCGCCACATTTACCGTTCTATATCTTGTTAAGACTGCCGCCTTGAACGTCCTGGTCTCGGCACCCATAGATTCTGTACAGATAGTATTGACGGTCCTTATTTTCTTCCCTATTATGTTTTTACTCAGCAGAATAAGCTTTGGGACATGGATGAAAAAGCAGTAGCTTTTAAAGTCATCAGGAATCTCATTTTCATACTTGCCGCGATCGTTGTTCTATGGAGCATGAAACTCCAAGTATTCGAAGGGAAAAAGTACTCACGCCTTTCCGAGGAAAATCGCATACGACGAAAATTCAACCCTGCGCCTCGCGGAAGGATCCTGGACCGTCACGGGCAGGAAATTGCTAACACGCGACCAGGTTTCTACGTGTCTGTCGTCAGAGCGGTCATTGATCAACTAACTCTCAGCACGCTTTCCGATATCCTCAGCATGGAAGAAACAGAGATCATAGAGAAAAGCAAGATCGAAAAAAATCCTTTCAGCCCGGTGAAGATAGCGCATGACATATCATACGCACAACTTTCCTTGATCGAAGAAAAGGCGGATGTCTTCAGCGGCGTTGAAGTTGGCGTAGAACCACTGAGAAATTACCCTTACGAAGAATTGTTCTTCCATGTCATAGGATACGTCGGCGAAATAACTTGCGAGGAAATTGAAAAGGACAAAACCTATATCTTGGGGGACTATATAGGTAAGATGGGGCTCGAGCGATATTACGAGAATATATTGAGGGGGGCCAACGGGGTCGAATATGTCGAAGTTGATGCTCGTGGCAAGGAAGTGAGCAAAATCACCGAAAAAAGAAGCATACCACCAACGGCCGGCGTAGATGTTCTCACGACTATGGACCTTGCCTTAAGTGAATCGGTAGCCGTATACCTCGAAGATCATGAAAAAGCGGCTTGCGTCTGTCTGGACCCACAAAGTGGCGAGATTCTTGTTCTTTACTCGAAACCAAGTTTTGATCCGAATCTGTTCACCCACGGGCTGCAGAAAAAAGAATGGGATATCTTGAACAATGATCCCGATGCCCCAATGTACAATCGGGCAGTGATGAGTTGTTATCCACCCGGGTCGACATTCAAACCATTTATCGCCCTTGCTGCACTAGACTCAAAGACGGTGGGAGAAGAAAAGAGATTTGAAAGATGCCTTGGTGAATACCGACTGGGGCGCCGTACTTTCAGATGCTGGAAGAAACACGGAAGCCTCGACCTGACGGGGGCGATAGTCAACTCATGCGATATTTACTTCTATCAATTGGGCAGGCTAACAGGTGTCGACACCATTGCCGATCGAGCCAATCGAATTGGTTTTGGGAAGAAAACGGGTATTGACCTATTGAATGAAAAACAAGGTATTTTGCCTGACCGGAAGTGGTTCGAAAAAAGATACGGTTACAACTGGACCCAGGGGCATGTTTTCAATCTGAGCATCGGACAAGGGGATCTACTCGTATCACCGCTGCAACTCGCCTGCGCATTTGCGATATTTGCCAATCTCGGAAGAATTCCCATCCCCCATATCATATCGAGAACAGATACAACATACTTCACTGCCGACATCTCACAGGAAGCCATTGAGACGGTATGCGAGGCGCTCGCTGGTGTCGTGGACCATGGCACCGGTACTCTTGCCCGCGTACCCGGCGTAGAAGTCTGCGGTAAGACTGGCACAAGTCAAAACCCTCACGGTGAAGATCATTCTCTCTTCGTGGGTTTTGCCCCGGCTGATAATCCAAGAATTCTCGTTTGCCTGATCGTTGAAAACGCCGGTCACGGCGGAAGCGTCGCTGCGCCGATCACCGGAAGAATTATCAAATCATATCTTAATTCACTGCAGCAAGAATTATCGGAAATCTCACTCGAGCAATAGCTCAATGATAAAGAAGATTGATCCCGGTATAGTCTGGCTAACAGGCGCACTGTCGCTGCTCGGCGTCATGATGATTTATTCAACTGCCGGTTCCGCGATAATGACACGACAGATAACCTGGCTCATTTTCTCGATCCTCGTGGCAATCATATTTTCTCGTATCTCACCACGCATCTGGCTCAATCTTAGTCCAGTAATTTATTCTCTATCGATAGTCATGATAGTGATAATACTATTCAAGAGCGATATTTACCCAAAGAGATGGATAAAATTCGGCGACTTCTCCATTCAACCATCTGAGTTTGCAAAATTCGCAACTGTGCTAATGCTCGCCAGCTACTTGTCAACCCGAAAAAAGCTCCAGAGTTTTTCGGACATGGCAGTGCCGATCGCAATTACTGGCTTGCCCGCAGTACTCATCTTCCTCGAACCCGACCTTGGTGCTGCACAGATTTTCTTACCGATTCTGATTGTTATGAGTTACTGGGCAGGTATGTCAGGGGTAAAAATACTAATTCTCTTCTCGCCTTTTGTATCGGCGGCCGCGAGTTTTTCAATCTACACGTGGGTTGTCTATATGGCAATTCTTATGGTCTTCCTCTATTTCAGAAAACAATTGACTGATCTGGTCTATGGCTTTGCCAGTAACTCATTGGTGGGACTCATAATGCCACTACTCTGGAGTTCATTGAAAACGTACCAGCAAAAGAGGATTATCGCATTCTTCTCTCCGTGGCTTGACCCTCAAGGTATGTCGTGGCAAATCATACAATCCAAAATCGCTATCGGCTCAGGAGGTTTGTTTGGCAAGGGATTTTTATCGGGAACACAGAAGAAATTGGAGTTCCTCCCTGAGCGCCACACCGATTTCATATTCTCCTGTCTGGGCGAGGAATTTGGCCTGGTCGGCATAACAGTAGTACTCGGTCTGTACGTGTATCTCATATATCGACTACTGAGGCTGGCAAAAGAAACACGCAACCGATTCTCAAGCATATTTGTCAGCGGGATCATGATATGGATCGCCTATCAAACATTCATCAACATCGGCGTTACCATAGGTCTGTTGCCGGTCACCGGAGTTCCCTTGCCTTTCATAAGCTACGGTGGATCTGCACTGCTCGCATGCTTTATGGCAATCGGTGTATCTCTTTCCATATCAAAAACCAAGTTAGCATATTGAAATACATCCAACATCCCCGATTCATTGAATCTGTGCACCACTCTGCCACTCGATGTTCCGCAGACAAGAAATCACAAAGATTTTTCCTTGACAGATAATGGTAAATCGAATATTATTGTGGAAAATAGTTGCCATGATTGCAAACAAGAATTTTAATAGCACAACAATATACGAAGCCAGAAGGATTCTGTCGTATTCCCGCAGAATCGTGATTACACAGTTAGTATCAGGATTATCGAGCGTATGACCGCCAGGTTCGACCTCAATAATCTGCTGGAACAGCTGGTGCTGCAAGAAGGCTCTGATCTACATCTCAGGTATGGCGAACCACCGCTCTATCGTATTAGTGGCGAGCTCGTTAAGACAGATCATCCGGATCTTGACGACAAAGATCTCGAAGCGCTAATCCTGGGCATAATGACTCCAGTGCAGCAAGAGATATTCGCCGAACAACTCGAGTACGACATGGCGTATGAGATACCAGGTGTAGCACGTTTCAGAGTCAACTGCTTCAAGCAGATGAAACACATTGCGGCGGTCATGAGGACAATACCCATTAAGATACAGACAATCGATGAACTCAACCTACCCAAAGTCTTCAAGAGGATTGCACAGCTCCCACGCGGGTTAGTATTGGTCACCGGTCCGACCGGAAGCGGTAAATCAACGACCCTGGCCGCGATTATCGAGTATATCAACCAGAATTTCCGAAGGCACATCATCACCGTTGAGGATCCCATTGAATTTCAGCATCGCGACAGAAAGTCAATCATCGAACAACGTGAAGTAGGTATCGACACGAATTCCTACAGTGAAGCTTTGCGCAGGATAATAAGACAGAACCCGGATATTATTCTCGTCGGTGAAATGCGTGACCTTGAGACCGCTGCCGAGACCATCACAGCAGCAGAAACCGGGCATCTTGTGTTCTCAACACTTCACACAATTGACGCTGTACAAACGGTGGACCGAATCATCGATGTATTCCCGCCGACACATCAGCAACAGATTCGCCTTCAATTATCAATGACACTACAGGCTGTCGTTACCGAGACTCTGCTTCGACGGAAGGGCGATGCCGGACGAATACCAGCCTTTGAGATCATGGTGTGCACACCTGCGATCAGAAGCGCCATCAGAGAATCCAAGACGCATCAAATATTCACTACAATTCAAACAGGAGCGCGCATGGGAATGATTACCATGGACCAATACCTGAAGAATCTCTACCGTGATGGACTAATCGACCGCGAAGAAGCCCTGGCGCATTCTACGCGACCCGAAGAGTTAAAGCTGGGAGTTTGAAAATGCCGCCAGTACATGAATTGATGAATGTCCAAATTCAAAAGGACGCCTCGGACCTGATCTTAAAAGTTGGTACGCCGCCCATCATAAGAGCCAACGGTGATCTCATTAATCTTGACTATCCGCCTAATACTGCTTCGGAAATCGAGCAGAGTATATCTGAAATCCTCACCGAAACGCAGCTAATGGAATTTCGAAATAATAAGGAAATAGATATCTCATACGAACAACCGGGTGGTGCGCGCTTTAGGATCAACGTTTTTCGCCAACAGGGCGCGGCTGGCATGGTTCTGCGGGCAATACCATCTCGTATACCAAAATTGGAGGAATTAGATTTTCCGTCAGTCCTGAACAAGATTGTGCTGCGGCCACGAGGTCTGATAATAGTCACCGGTCCTTCTGGATGCGGCAAGTCGACTACCCAATCAGCTCTCATTAACCACCGAAATGAAAACGACCGGTGTCATATTGTAACCGTGGAAGACCCAATCGAATTCATTCACACAAACAAGAAAGCGCTGGTCACCCAGAGAGAGGTCGGCCGCGATACACACTCTTTCGCCAACGCCCTAAAGTTTGTATTACGACAGGATCCGGATGTGATTCTGGTTGGCGAAATGAGAGACCTCGAAACTATTGCCCTCGCCATTACGGCCGCGGAAACCGGGCACATTGTCGTAACAACACTACATACATCAGATTCCGTATCGACAATCGACCGTATGATAGATGTTTTTCCCCCTCACCAGCAATCACAAATACGAATGCAGTTATCTCTGAATCTATTATGTGTAATATCACAAAACCTGCTAAAACGCTCAAACAACGATGGTCGGGTTGCGGCCTATGAAATACTAATTGCCACACCCTCAGTGAGAAATTTGATACGCGAAGCCAAAACGCACCAAATCGCATCAGCGCTGCAGATTTCCCAGCAACAAGGCATGATTTCCTTTGACGCCTGTTTGGCAAATCTGGTTAAAAGAAGAATTGTAACAAAAGAGGAGGCATTGCTTAAGGCTTTAAAACCCGACACCTTCATCAAAGAAGTAGAATTGCTTTCCAAAACATAGTGACTAAAAAAACATACCTCCATCTAGACAGTCCGGTACAATACATAAAAGGTGTGGGACCCAAGCGCGCAACTTACTTCGGTAAGATTGGAGTCGAAACTGTACATGATCTAATGCGCCTGGTACCTCGAAGATACGTTGACTATTCCACCGTTATGAAGATACGTGACGTTAGAATAAACGACGAAGCAACCGTTATCGGTAGGATTGAAATCATCGAGGCACGCCGGACGAGAAAACGTGTGCACTTAGTAACCTCCCTGCTTCGTGACACGACCGGATCTATCGTCTTGAAATGGTTCAATCGTCCTGACCTGAGGAAAAAATTCAAAGTAGGTGATTCGCTACTGGTATCAGGCAAGGTCACTTTCTACCGCAGCCAGCAACTCATCAATCCTCTCTATGAAATCATCGGCGAGGAAGAAACAGAACAGAAGAAGCAAGGCGAGGTTATCCCAATCTATCCCTTAACCGAAGGCTTGAGTATATGGGATGTCCGAAGGGCAGCGAGAATCGCGCTGGACGCATGTCTCAATGAAATCAGAGAAACCCTACCACAATCTCTTATCGACAAGCATGGATTATTGCAGCTGCGCCAGGCAACGAGACATCTGCACTTTCCGGATGACCTGAAAGCAGCACAAGCTGCACGCCGGAGGCTCGTATACGATGAATTCTTCTTCTTCGAATTGACCCTTGCTCGACGGAAGGCGAAGTTGCAGGAACGAACCGGTATTGCGTTTCAAGAAACAGGAACCCTGACCAGGCAATTCATCCAGAAACTTCCTTTTACCATGACCCAAGGTCAGGCTACAGCCATGCGAGAAATCGCCGCCGATATGCAGCGCGAAAGACCCATGAATCGACTGCTACAAGGTGATGTAGGATCAGGAAAAACGGTAGTCTCCCTCTATGCAATACTCATCGCCATCGAAAACGACTACCAGGCAGTCCTCATGGCACCGACCGAGATACTTGCAGAGCAACACTACCTAGTTCTTCAGGAATTGCTCTCGGGCATAGGTATCAAGCCATATCTCTTAACCGGAAGCATCAAGGGAAAAGACCGGGGTCTCATCGCTGATGATATCTCCAAAGGGAAGGCGAAATTAGTGCTCGGAACACACGCCCTCATCGAAGAGGATCTAACATTCGACAAACTGGGTTTGGTGGTCGTTGATGAACAACACAGGTTCGGGGTCATGCAGCGCGCCGCACTAGTCGGCAAAGGTGCTAACCCCGATTTTCTTGTCCTCTCTGCCACCCCTATTCCAAGAACTCTTGCTCTGACTTTATACGGTGACCTTGATATCTCAATTATAAAAGAAAAACCACCTAAGAGAGGCGAGGTAATCACCAAGATCGTGAACGACAAAGAGAAGCCGTCAACCTTTGCCTTTATCAGAAATATCCTATCACAAGGGCACCAGGCCTTCGTTATCTGTCCGATAATTGAAAAATCAGAAACGACCGATTTGAGGTCGGTACAGGAGGTAACTGAAGAAATAACCGAGGCATTCCCTGACTTCTCGGTCGGTATAATCCACGGCCGCCTCAGTACTGCAGATAGAATGCAAATAATGAATGACTACAGACTTGGCAAGATTGCGGTCCTCGTTGCAACAACCGTTGTTGAAGTTGGCGTGGATATCCCGAACGCAACCATCATGATAATCGAACACCCGGAACGTTTTGGCCTTGCTCAGTTACACCAACTCAGAGGGCGCATCGGCAGAGGCGCACAGCGATCCTACTGTTTCCTTGTATTGAGTCGCTACCTGCAGTCGGACACCTACGAGCGCATCGAATTCTTCTCAAAAAATAGCGACGGCTTCGCCCTCGCTCAAATGGACATAAAACTACGAGGGCCCGGACAAGTCCTGGGCAAACGGCAGCACGGTTTACCGGATATCAACATCGGCGACCTTGAATTCGACCGAGACCTTCTATATAGCGCACGAGATGATGCCTTCGGGCTGGTAAAAGAAGACCCTGACTTGAGCCTTCCGGAAAACCACGCCGCCAGGGTAGAGCTGGAGCATTTGGCACACCGAGCCGAGCTTCTACGCATCGGCTAGAGGAGGTAAGTATGAAAAATAGGTACTTTTTTGTTATTATGATTCTCACGGTCCTTATGTGCGTAAGACTGCAGAGGAGCCTCGGCAAGAGCAATGAGGTAATCGTCGCGTCCTCAAGCATTCAAAAAAACTTGGTCACCGAAAGCGTTCAGCAATACAATTACGTCCCCCAGGAAGAGGGAGTATTTAGTTTTATTTTTATCAATGATACGCTTCTTGATGCTTATAAATTTCACCATGCTATTTTGATATACGGTACGCTTTCCGATGATTATATACAAATATTGCTGGATGAAGAAGCACGACTCCAGACCGAAATCGACACGTTCATACTTTTCAAGAAACCAGACATTTGGGCAAACGGTCAATTGGCGGTAATTCTCGCGGTCCGAGAACCAGAGTACATTGAGCAGGCTTTTGCAAAATATGGACAATTGATCGCCCAGATACTGGAGGATAATTACTACCAGAGGGTCAAGCAAAATCATTATGTCGGCGGCGTGAGCAGCAAGATGAAGAACATGCTTCAGAAATATGGCATTTCGTTTGATATTAGCGACTCATGGCTCATCGACTCTACCCATCAGGATGAAGATTTCATCTTTGTCCACACGCATTTCCCCGACCGGAGCCTATTTTTCTATAAAGAACCAAAGCCCCAGATTATCGATGATTCATTTGCGCTGGCGAAACGTGATTCACTCGCGAAGAAATACTATAACGGCGACTACGTATTGAAAGAGCTTACCCTGGCCGAGCCCATAGAGTTTGCGGGCCTCAAAGGCATACGCTTAAGGGGAGTCTGGCAGAATGACTCACTGATCGCTGGCGGCCCTTTTCTATCATATTTTCTCGCTGACCAGGACACCCTCTATGTAATCGATGGCATCGTTTTCAATCCTGGCGAACGCAAAACAGATTATCTTACCAAGATGGAGGTGATAATGAACTCCTTCAATCTAATTCGTTCTTGACAAATTATCTATTATGTATAAGATAAGTTATACTGAGGCATGAGATGAATGAACTCGACTTTTCTGAAATAGCAAAGCTAAACGAAAAATATAATAAGGATCCGCGATCGAGGATTTTCGTGCAGTTGGCGGATTCTTATCGCAAGAGCAACATGATTGACGAAGCCCTGGATGTTTTGAACAAAGGGCTCGAATATCATCCGCAATATCCAGTCGCTTATCTAGTACAGGGCAAGTGCTATTTTGACAAACGCGCCTACATCCAGGCCAGAGATGCTTTTGAGAAAACTATCGGATACGACCCGCAGAATATAGTTGCCCTGCGTATGCTCGCGAAAACATGCGAAATACTGAAAGACGAAAAAGGTCAAATAAGCGCGTATAAGAATATCATCAGCATCGACCCCCTCGACACGCATGCGAAAGAAAAACTCTCAATGCTTGAGGCGCTTCAGCGCAAGGAGCCCCTTTACACGGTTGCCATGGCTGAGGAGTATGAAAAACAAGGCAAACTCGAAGAATCCCTGAAGATATATGAAAATCTCCTGTATACTGATCCGAGTGACCTGATACTCAAGCAAAAGGTGGCCGAAGTCAAGAAGAAAATCCGCGAGGAAAAATTGAAAATGGAAGGGGAAAAGATCGAGGAAATGCAGGTTGAACCGGTCTTCAAACCGACAGAATTGGCTGAAAGCGCTCCAGTTGAGGAAAAAACAACGCCTTCGCCGGACAAAAAGGAACAAGCAGCCGCAACGGCCAGCGAAGAGGGAATTCAGAGTCTCGAGGATTTTTTGGTCGAGGAGTTAGAGCAGGCGGCTGAGAAAGTTGCAGCAGAGAGTATTGATGAAGCACCCAGTGAAGAACCATCGCCGGCGGTCCAGGAACCACCAAAGCCAGAACCAATTGTACTGACCGATGAGTCAGAAGGCAAAATCGAAGAACCAATAAAGGAAGTACCCGTAACGCCCGCACCCGAGCAAAAACAGGACGAAACCGACGAGGCGGTTGAACTGTCTTTTGGCAAAATAACTCTTGATAAAGAAGCAACACCGGAAATACAAAACGCCCGAGTCGAACAGGAAAAACAACCTCCGACGGTGAGTGAAGAAGCGCCAACGCCCGTAGAGATTTCAGAACCAAAGGCCGAGGCGCCCAAGCCCGAGATAATTGCACAACCTCCTCCCGAGACCAAAGATGAAACGCTGCCTCAGGAAGCTGAACCGCCGGAGAAAACAACCGCCCCCGAGGAAAAAATCGAAGAGAAGAAACCGAAGGAAGAGGATTTCAAATCATTTCAAGATTGGCTCTCAGGACTGCTGAAATGAAAATAAGGGATATCGAAAAACTAGTGAAAATTCTCGAAAACAGCATCATTTCCGAGATCGAGATCAGTGATTTTTGGGGGAGAAAAACCAAAATAAAGAAGGTAGGAGAAGATACTGCTTCAGCGAAATCCACAGAAACAGCCATCAAGGATAAGAAAATGGAAGCACAGGAAAAATCGGACGCTGACAGAAAAAATCTCGCGTCCATAAAATCGCCAATCGTTGGAACCTTCTATCGTTCCCCATCACCCGACGCACCGCCTTACGCAGAAATAGGTGATATCATTAAACCAGGGCAGATTGTGTGTATCGTTGAGGCAATGAAATTAATGAACGAAATAGAATCTGATGTGGCTGGCAAGGTCGTGCAGATATTGGTGAAGAATGAGGATCCGGTTGAATATAATCAGGAACTCATGCTAATCGAGCCGTTGTAGTATACCGAGGGAGAATAATATGGAACTAAAAACGCTGCTTGAAAAAATGATAAAAGTGAATGCTTCTGATATTCATTTGAAGGCCGGTTCGCCTCCCGTTTTCAGAGTCGATGGTAAACTAGCCGAGGAAAAGGGTGAATCCCTAACCCCTGAAAGTTTGAAGGCGATGGCATATCAGATCATGACGCCCACACAGCAGCAGATGTTTGAGCGCATGAAGGAGATGGATTTCGCGATCGGCGTCCGCGGCGTCGGTCGTTTCAGGGTAAATGTCTTTTTGCAGAGAGGTAGTATTGCTATAGCGATGCGCGCTATTCCGATGTCGGTCAGGAGAATTGAAGAATTGAACCTGCCGTCGGTACTGAAAGACCTTTCACTTAAACCACGTGGCATGATACTCTGCACGGGCACGACCGGAAGCGGTAAATCTACAACTCTCGCTGCGATGATCGAACATGTCAACGAGAATATCGCCAGGCACATAATTACAATTGAAGACCCTATTGAGTACCTGTTCCGGGATAACCTCTCAATTGTCTGTCAGCGTGAAGTGTTAATGGACACCGTTTCTTTTTCAGTGGCCCTCAAACACATTATGCGACAGGACCCTGATGTGATTCTCATCGGTGAGATACGAGATCGAGAAACAATGGACGTGGCTTTGAAAGCTGCAGATACGGGGCATCTCGTACTTTCCACACTGCACACGCTCAACGCCACAGAAACGATCAACCGTATTATTTCCTTCTATCCGCCACACCAGCATCAGCATGTGCGGGTCCTCCTTGCGGCAACACTCATCGGCGTTATTTCGCTCAGGCTACTGCCTCGCGCTGACGGCAAGGGCCGTATTCCGGCTGTCGAAGTACTCGTTGCTACACCCACGGTAAAAGACTACCTTATGGATCCAGTAAAGACGCTGCTCATTCAATCTGTAATCGAAGATGGCTTCGGTCAGTACGGTATGCAGACTTTTGATCAGGCCATATTCAAGTTGTACAAGGACGGTTTGATCTCTTACGATGATGCCATACAGGCCGTGACGAATCCTGATGAATTCAAGCTCAGACTCGTCGGTATCGAACAGACTGCAGAACGAGGCTGGGGACAGTTCGAAAAGAAAGACAAGAGTAAGTAAGCTCACTCTTCATCAATTTCCTGGGTAAAATTTTATGAAATTCGAAAAGATACTCGTTGCCAATCGTGGAGAAATAGCTTTACGCATAATACGTGCGGCACACGAACTCAATCTGAGAACGGTTGCTGTCTATTCAGAAATAGACAGTGAATCGCTGCACGCCCGCCTTGCCGACGAGGCAGTCTGCATCGGACCACCGCCAAGCAGAGAAAGCTACTTGAACATCACCAGGATAATCAGTGCTGCTGAGATAACGGGAGCCAAAGCAATACACCCTGGCTACGGCTTTCTTGCTGAAAATCCTGAGTTTGCAGAAATATGCGAATCATGCGGCATAACTTTCATCGGCCCGAAACCTGACCACATCAGGGCAATGGGTGACAAAATAAAGGCCAAGGTAACAATGGAAAAAGCCGGTCTTTCAGGAATCCCCGGCAGCCGCGGCAGTATTGAAAATGTAAAGGATGCGCGCAAACTATGCAGGAGTATTGGCTATCCGGTAATATTGAAGGCAGCCGCAGGAGGTGGCGGCAAAGGTATGCGTATCGCCCGCGATGATGAAGAACTCGACGCTGGTTTTCGCATCGCTCAAGCTGAAGCCAAAGCGGCATTTGGCGATAACCGAGTATATCTGGAAAAATTCATACAAAAACCCAGACACATTGAGGTGCAGATTCTCGGTGATAATTATGAAAAGGTCGTCGCTCTGGGTGAGCGCGAGTGCTCGATTCAGCGACGCCACCAGAAACTGATCGAGGAATCACCCTCGCCGATTGTTGACGCAGAATTGAGAAAGAAACTACAGGTCTCAGCCGTGAAGGCAACACAGAGTATCGGGTACCGATCGGCGGGCACAATCGAATTCCTGATGGACCAGCAAAAGAACTACTACTTTATGGAAATGAATACGAGGATCCAGGTCGAGCACCCGGTCACTGAAATGGTGACCGGCGTTGATATTGTAAAAGAACAGATCAAGATAGCCCGCGGGGAAGAGATCGCATTCAACCAGCAAGACATAGAATTACGCGGCCATGCGATAGAATGTCGTATCAACGCTGAAGATCCTGATCGTAATTTTGTACCAGTGCCCGGCAAGATAGGTTTTTTTCATATGCCCCAAGGCATCGGGGTCCGGTTTGATACCCATATTTATGCCGGCCACACTATTCCAAGCCATTATGATTCTCTTATCGGTAAGCTCATTTGTCATGGTAGTTCAAGAGATGAAGCGATTGCCAGGATGAAACGAGCTCTTGAAGAAATTGTGATCGAAGGTATCAAGACGACAATACCTTTTCACCACAAGATAATGAATCACCCGAAATATCTATCCGGTGATATCTCAACGAACTTTATTGAAGAAATGTAAGAATAGGAGTAACGTCCCTACTTTGTGTAGTGATCTGTTGTCTCGATACGTAATCCGATCATTGTTCTTCGATTAGACCCTTCATTGGTACGAAGCGCACCGGAATAATTTCTTTCTTTTCCAAAACACCCGCGACTTTTGTATAGAGGGTCAATATCTGAAAATTCTCACCAAGAGGTACGATCAACCTACCTCCTTCGGCAAGCTGTATGATCAAAGGTTCAGGTAATTCAGGGGGCGCACAAGTGATGATGATCGCATCAAAAGGCGCCTTTTCTGGCCAACCAAGAAAACCATCCCCGTGCCTCACGTGTACATTTTCGTATCCTAGGACATTCAGTCGCTTCGCTGCCGAATCTGCGAGGGATTCAATGATTTCTATCGTAAAAACCTCTCCGGCAAGCAGTGATAAAACCGCAGCCTGATATCCTGACCCGGTGCCGACTTCAAGAACGCGATCAGTAGATGCCAACTGTATCTCTTCCGTCATCAAAGCCACAATATATGGCTGTGATATAGTCTGTTCTTCACCGATCGGTAAGGGGAAATCCCCATAAGCCAATTTCTCAAGACTCTTAGGCACAAATCTGTGACGCTCAACTTTGAGCATAGCGGATATCACTCTATCGTCTTTTATGCCCCGTGCTTCGATCTGACTATCGACCATATCCTTTCTGGCCAGAATGTCCCACGAGACTTCTTTTTGGTTGTTTTTTGCGGCACATCCGGTGGTTTGAACGGCACTCAACAAGACCACGGTCAAAGCAAATCTACGAACTGAGATCGGCATTCGTCCTATTCTCCCGATAGCAGGGTACCCTGTCTATGTCATTTTGTTCAGTCTGATCTTTATCAGGCCAACGTTTGCATCTTTGTGGCAGATGACGAATATGATACCAGCCTCGACTTCTTTCAGGAAAAGAACATTGTCCTCCGTGTAGATTATCGCGGATGCGCCTTCGACACCAAGGCTGTTCTTTATGCGGTTTACGACGCGCGCGGCAATTGCCCCAAGCCTCTCTGTATCATATTCGTATGTCGCTTGTCCTTCAATGATAAAGCCATCATCGCTCACTAACCCGACGCCGAGCACTTTTGGTATTTTGATAAATTCCTTTAACTTCATCCTAATATCTCCTCTATCTCTTCAATGATCTTACGAGCATACACAAAAACCAAACCCGGCTTCGCTTCCAATCTGGTGATGACTATCAACAAGGAATCTCCGACTGCCATAACGCATATCGTTTCATCCTCTTTCTCGATAATGCAGCGAGTCAGGCCACCACGTTTCAACATTCGGAAGGCTTCATCAACATCCAGACAAATTCCTGCGATCGAAGCACATATTACTTCGACATCGTCAGCCGCTTTGCTGTAGTCTTTTATCAACAAGCCGTCCTTGGTTGCGATGAACACGCTCTTCACATTATCCAGTGCCAAGAGCCGCCCAACTGGTTTGTCGAGGGCTTCAAGAGGCACACTTTCGCTCTCGGGTCTTTTTTCAGGAAGTTCCTGAACGAATGATTCAGCGGCGGCCTCTTCGCGGCCTTCCTTCTCTGCAACAACCTCTGCAGGACCAGTGGGTAATATCACTTCACGGATGGAACCAACCGATTCAGCAGGCGAGGTCTCATCGTGGATTTCCTCTTCCGTTTCGGGAGGCAAAACAATCTCATGAACTGCCTCCTCATGATCAGAAGGCAGCACAACTTCATGGATTACTTCCTCCTGGCCCGAGGGTAACACAACTTCATTAATCGTTTCTTCACGTCCTGTAGCCTTTGGTTCTTCCTCCGCAGCAGGCTCGGCAACTTGAGTTTTGGGGACCGGTGCGAAATCAGGTATCAACTTTTCAAGCGACTGCAAAGCCTCGGCATTTTCAGAATTAAGCTTCAACGTTGTCTCATAGAATTTCTTTGCCTTCACGTTGTCACCCAACTTGAGATAACTGTGCCCTAAATATAGATTAGCATTCTCGTCAGCCTTGATGTCTTCGTATATCGCTTCAAGGGTCTCGACGGCCTTGTCGAATTCGCCCTTCAAATAATACGCGCGGCCAAGTATAATTTTTGCTAAATGATAATTAGGGTTGCGTACGAGCCCATCCTTCAATATTGAAATCGCCTCGTCGATCATACCTGATGAAATATAGACATCAGCCAACGTGGCAAAAATCAATGCTCCCGAATCAACCCTCAATTCATCTGCCATCTCATCTCCTCAATTTCATATCTCTTTCTCCAAAATCTCAGAAAGCTCGATTGTGAGTGTTAAACAGTGTCTTATTTTATCTGCCAAATCTTGTGGTGGACTCAACAATAACGCCTTCTTCCAACTCTCGCAAGCATCAGTGAAGGCACCTTGTTGTACGCTCAGCAAACCGCGATGATAATAAGGCAAAGGCTTCGAGGCATCGACTTCAATCGCTTTGTCAAAGTGTTCCTTTGCCCTACCATACTGATGTTTCTCCGCCCAGTATATTCCAGCAAGAATGTTATATTCATAATCTTCCGGACGCTCACTGGCCAAGAAGTCAACAAATGGCTCTGCACTAGCATAGTCTTTTTTATTTATATAGATCCTGAGTAGTTTCAGATTTACCCCAACATTTTCTCGATCCCTTTCATACACCCTGATGTATGATTCGAGAGCATCGTCCTCCTCACCCAATGAATATGCAAGTTCGGCAACTTCATTGAACCATTGTGGATTTTCTGGTTCAAGATCCGCGAGTTCCTGATACTTCGCCCTTGCTTCTTCGATCCTGCCCTCTTTCTTGAGCATGATTGCAAGAGCGGCAATTATATCGACAACGTCAGGTTGTGCCTGATGCTTGTTCTGGAGTAATTCTATTGCTTCGGTAACTTCACCCTGATTGAAGAGAATATCAGCCTTCAGTAAGGCTGCTTTATAGTATTGAGGGTCAATCTCAAGAGCTTCACCAACTCGTTTGAGGGCATCTGCTGGATTATTCCTACCCAGATATCTTTCTGCTTCAGCCAGAAGTTCGTCAGGTGTAGTCGCCTGCGGTGCCAGTACTTGTTCGACCACTTCATCAGTTACAGGATGTGATCTCGGTATGTAATACGGCCCGAATTCAGAAATGGCCGGGTCTAACGATAGGTGATACTTCTCATTATCATAATTCGGTTCGATCTCCATACCTTTCCTAATATGCACAAGACCTTCTTCGTATTTACCCAGTCGCGTTGCGATGAAACCCATATTGTAATATGCACCGGCATGGTGGGGTACCACTTCCAGCACTCGCTCGAAGGCATCCAGAGCCTTTTTGTCCTCGCCCCTCTCCATGTACACGAGACCGTGTAGGAAATCGACATCTATACTTTTATAATCCAACAAAGCGAGCGTCTTATCGTAATCGTCATTTTTCAAATAATGCATGGCCAAATTGAATTTAGCATCGACATTACCCGCTGCCATTGATTTCTCATAATTACCCAGAGCTTTATCAATATCGCCGAGCATGTATTGTGCGACCGCGATATTGTTCAGCGCCAGGGAATCATTACCATCCTGAACCAGCACCTTCTCAAACCACTCCAGAGCGCCGCCAATTTGCCCTTGCATGATGTTTACCACACCAAGAGCATTTGCGCACTTGACAGCGTCAAAATCGCGTCTCAAGGCCTGCTGCAAATTGTGTGTCGCCTCCTCAAATTTACCCAGATAAATATCTGCTTCCGCAATAGCAAAGTGCACCTCGGGTGCGCCCTTCTTTAGCTTCAAGCATTCGTTGAACTCACGTTCGGCTTCATCGAATAATCCTTTGTTACGGTACGACATTCCCATATTATAATGGATCTTGTACGAATCTCCCGAGACCTTGGGAATACCAAGTTGTTCTTTCAGAAATTCCCATTGATCACGCTGAGACTCAATATCGATAGGCAAACCACCCTCTTCTCTGGCCAACGCAGGGTTCAAAGATATCGCCTTCTTGACGGCCTCAATGCTATCCTGCGTACGACCTTTCTCACCCAATGCCAAACCCAACAGAAAATACGTCTCGGCCGAATTATCGTCGAATTTCAATGCCTCCTCGAGATTCTTTATCGACATGTCAATAACACCTTTACGCAGGTAAATCTCACCCATCATTCGATAACCTTCATGCGCCTCCCTGATCTTCAGCGCATATTTCATTTCTTCGAGTGCATCGTCATATTTGCCAAGGAATTTAAGCGTATTGCTGAACCCAAAATGGGCACGATAAGAATCTGGATTGGCATCTAGGACCTTCTTATAGTAAACGATAGCATGCGAGTACTTCTGCAACTTGACATACGTGTCTGCAAGTTCAAGAATCTTATTCTCGTCGTGAGGATCTTTCTCTATACTCAGACTCAGCTGTTCGACCCTTTCCTCAAGTTTGCCTGTTTTTCTCAGTATTATCTCAAGGTTGTTGCGCGCCAAAACGAAGTTAGGATTGAGTTCGAGCGCTTTTTCGAGCTCTTCGATAGCCTCCGGATACAATCCTTTATTATAATAGACGATCGCAAGATTGTTGTGAGCACCAGGATCATCCGGTGGAATCCTCTCCGCAAAGCTGCTCAAAACCTTCTGCTCGTCTGGTGATATCATAGGTTCATTTCCGGCAACATGAAGAACCCCGATATATAATATCGGCTATTAGATAAAACGCATTCGTAAAAAAAACTACCCCGTGTCATATACAATATTTTACTAAAATCCGCCAAAATGTCAAGAAAATCTTGGTAACTCCACACTTCTTGGCTCGTGATAAACAAAAATGCCAGGGCGCAGAATCGAACTGCGGACACCCGGATTTTCAGTCCGGTGCTCTACCAACTGAGCTACCCTGGCTCAATGCATCATTCTATCCAAAAAATATTGGATGTCAAGTGACTGAGGTTTTAACAACCAACCTTGTGTCCATGCATCTATCTAACACCACTCCCACCTCTTACGTACCTTGTAACAACCTTCATTACCTCAATAACCATGAATAGCGCAAGTAATACCAGTACAGCGGCGATACAAGTTAACATATACTGACGGCCTTTCATGAATTGAGAGATCTGAAGGAACAAAGCCCCAAGAGTCGTCAAGAGCATGAATAGCGCTGGATATAACGAATATTTGATGTGTTGGCTCTTACTCAATAGCCAGGTAGTCAAAACAAAGAGAGTGAGCGCTGCAACGAGTTGATTTGCCGCACCGAAAACAGGCCATATCGACTGCCAGGAACCGAGCGATAACCATAAGGCAAAGCCAATGATGACCGCCGTATTGAAGTAGCGGTTCTTGAAGAAACCTATTCCCAATGTATCACCGAACAATTCCTCGCCAAGATAGCGGGCAATCCTGGTCGCCGAATCTAGAGTCGTCATGATGAAAGTCTTGAGCATGGTAATCCCCAAAAGCATCCCAAAGGTGTGAAATATCGGTTTCACTATCTCACCGTATCCAGTGCCGAAGGTCTTAATCCAATTGCCTCCTTTCATCAATTCAGGATACACCAGCCCTTCAGGGCCGCCTTTCCAGTATAATCCGGCGGTTACAGCCAGCACTGCCAGGATCGCCAACAGACCCTCGGCCAGCATCGCACCATATCCGATTCTACGAGCATCACGTTCGCTACCCAGCTGCTTTGCCGTTGTGCCACTAGCCACCAAGGAATGAAACCCGGAAATCGCTCCGCACGCAATGATCACAAACATCATTGGCCACAAAGAACCTGAAGCACTATCCCAGCTGATAAAGAAGGGCGCATGGATCTGGGGACGCGTTATGAATAGACCAACGTAGCCAAACAACAGCCCAAAAAACAATACAAAACTCGCCAGGTAATCTCTCGGTTGTAGAAGAATGTTTACCGGTAAGACAGATGCAAGAAATGCATAACCGAATAGACATAGCAACCAGAACGTGAACGTCGCCTGAATAGGAAGAAGATAACCCAGGAAAATCAGGCAAAACAGCATGACTATTCCCAGCAGGCTCGATAGCAGTAGATTTACATTCCATTTATAGGTCATCAAACCGACAAAAAGAGCAACAAGGAGTAACCCAAAGGTTGGAATTACCACACTAGGTGTAGTCTGGAGCGTCTTGGCCGCGGATGCGGCAAAAACCGCGATCACCAGGACTAATGTCAGCCAGAGGAATACCCCGAAGATGAGCTTCGACCGTGAACCAAGAGTACTCTGCGCGATATTGGCAACTGATCTACCCCTTTCCCGTATCGATATCATCAATGCGGCAAAATCATGTACTCCACCGATGAAGATCGAGCCGAAAAAAATCCACAGAACGGCCGGGCCCCAACCCCATATGACAACAGCTATCACCGGACCAAGGATAGGCCCGGCGCCTGCGATCGAAGCAAAGTGATGACCGAAAAGAACCATCCAGTGCTTGGCAGGCACGTAATCACGGCCATCGTACATTGAATGAGCAGGTGTCTTTCTCTTCGGGTCGACACGGAAGAGCCTTTCAAGCAAACGTCCATAAATCAAATAGCCACATAAAAAAACAAGAAAGGCAATGACCGCCAGGAAAAGTGCGTTCATGAAACCTCCTGAGCCATTATAAACGCAACAGCGAATGTGTCAACAAACGGGGGCAGCGCGACGTGTATCTCTTCGGAATCCTCACAAGAGTATTATTTTCTCAACCCGGGCGGTTATGGTATTCATGCAAAGGCCGCGTCACAAGAGAATGCCGTCGGGCAAAATTGATCGCTTCTACCTCGGCTTCGGCTGAAGTAAGTGCGGTAATGAATGGAATACCCAGTTCCACCGCGAGACGCCTCATCACATAGCCGTCACGTTTTGCACTGTGGGTCATGCTCGGCGTATTTATGATCAAATCAATTTGCCGCTGTCGCATCAGGTCCAGAGCGTTCGGCGATTTGTGTTCACTAATGCGGTAGACCGTCTGGACATCTACCCCCTGACGCCGGAGATAATCGGACGTCCCACGCGTGGCTACGAGTTTGAACCCAGAATCAACCAGAGATCCCACGAGATTCAAGATCTTCGGTTTGTCTTCATCGCGCACCGTGATATATACCGTTCCCTTTCTACTGAACCTCTCGTCGCTCAGTATTGCCTTGTAGTATGCTGCGCCGAAACTACGATCGATTGCCATAACCTCACCGGTTGATTTCATCTCCGGTCCAAGAATAGGATCGACACCGGTAAGTTTCTGGAACGGAAACACTGGACCTTTTACCGACACATACCGACGTCTGGCAGGTTTGGGAAGATTGCCCTGCTTCTTCAAATCTTTGATGGTATTGCCGATGAGAATAAGGGTCGCCAGTTTTGCCAGTGGAATTCCTATTGTCTTCGAAACATAGGGTATGGTTCTCGAGGCTCGCGGATTTGCTTCGAGCACATATATTTCGCCATTCTGCACCGCGAATTGTATGTTTATGCAACCTCTGGTGTTCAGCGAACGGGCGATCTCAATTGTTATGGACTCGATCTTACAGACTCTGTCACCCGTCAACGTCCGCGGAGGTATTACACAGTAAGAATCACCTGAGTGCACGCCCGCTTGCTCGATATGTTCCATTACACCACCGATGTAAACCTCCTCGCCATCACATATCGCGTCAACATCGACTTCAGTCGCGTTGGCAATGTACTTATCGACAAGGACCGGATGCTTTCTTGAAACACGCACCGCGGCCTCCATATACTGTTCCAGTCCCCGCTCTTCGTAGACGATCTCCATGGCACGGCCACCTAGTACGTAACTAGGACGCACGATGACCGGGTAACCTATCGAAGCAGCAACTGCCTTCACATCGCTGAAAGTATAACCGGTACCGAACGGCGGCTGACGGATACCGAGACCTTTTAGTAGAGCAGAAAATTGCTCACGGTCTTCAGCACGGTGGATATCGGCGGGTTGGGTCCCCAGGATTTCAATGTCCAGAACACCACAGTTGATCAGATCAGCCAAGGGCATTGCCAGATTGATCGAGGTCTGACCGCCGAATTGAAGAATCGCCCCGCCAGGTTTTTCTCTTTCGATAACGTTGAGCACATCCTCAAGCACCAACGGTTCAAAATACAGACGGTTTGATACATCAAAATCAGTTGATACGGTTTCTGGATTGTTATTCATCATTATTGCTTCGTAGCCCGCATCTTTAATGGCGAGTGCAGCATGTACGCAGCAATAATCGAATTCAATACCCTGACCAATGCGGATCGGTCCGGAACCGATAATCAAAATGCGCTTGTTGCTCCTGATCCTTGACCTCACATCATTATTTGCCATATAGGTGGAATAGTAGTAAGGAGTGACCGCCTCAAACTCTCCAGCGCACGTATCGACCATATTGAATTTAGGCACGATACCACATGAAACACGGGTCGACCTTATTTCCTCGACTGGCCTGCCGACGAGCCGTGCGATGTCTTCGTCCGCATACCCGGATCGCTTTGCTTCGGACAAAAGAGGTGCAGCCAACGGCTCTTTCCTCAATCTTCCTTCGATCTTGATGATATTTGCAATTTTGGTGACGAAGAATGGATCAACGCCACTGAGCTGCGCGATCTTTCTGACTGAGTAACCCCGGCGCAGAGATTCGGCAATGCAGAAAAGCAGACGGTCGGTCGGCTCTTCAAGCTGCCTTATCAACTCATACTCCTTCACCGGTTCTGGCTCGAATCCCATCTGACTTATTTCTAACGATCTTACTGCTTTGAGCATCGCTTCCTCAATCGTACTGCCGATCGCCATGACCTCACCGGTCGACTTCATCTGCGTGGTGATGCGACGCTCGACGGTTGGGAATTTATCGAAGGGCCAACGCGGTATCTTGGCGACAACATAGTCAAGCGCCGGCTCGAACGCCGCCGTAGTCTTCCCGGTGACCGTATTCGGAATTTCATCCAGATTCATACCCACCGCGATCTTGGCACTGACCCGGGCAATCGGATAGCCTGTCGCTTTCGACGCCAGCGCCGACGAACGTGATACGCGCGGATTGACCTCAATAACGCGGTAAGACCAGCGCTTCGGATCAACGGCGAACTGGATATTACACCCACCGCAGATCTGCAAGGCCCGTATAATCTTCAGGCTAACGCTCCTGAGGGTCTGGTGCTCTTTGTCGGTAAGGGTCTGAGCTGGGGCAAAAACTACGCTCTCACCCGTATGCACACCCATCGGGTTCAAGTTTTCCATGCTACAAATCGTAATGCAGTTGTCATTACCATCGCGCATAACCTCATATTCGAATTCCTTCCAGCCGAGTACGCTCTCTTCGATCAGCACCTGACCGATCTGCGATTGCCTGATCCCCGCCGCTGCGATTTCTTGAAGCTCCTGCCAATTGTACGCAACTCCGCTTCCTGTACCCCCTAATGTGTACGCTGGACGCACCAGAACCGGATAGGACATAGTGAGCATTGCCTCGCGTATTTGCCCAATAGTATGACATGCTACACTCCGCGGAATAGGTACCCTGAGCCTTGCCATCAGACTCCGAAACCTGTCGCGATTCTCAGCCGCCTCGATCGTTTCCCTGTTCGACCCAA
This sequence comes from Caldifarciminota bacterium, assembly GCA_020353055.1. GTDB lineage: Bacteria > Hydrothermota > Tepidihabitantia > SM23-42 > SM23-42 > SM23-42. The sequence goes on from CP070686.1 coordinate 331,011, forward strand.
GAAGCTCAACGCCATACCGGTCAAGGATGCCTTCCTCAGCCAGGCGGAAAGACAGGTTCAGGGCGGTCTGCCCGCCAAACCCGGGAAGCAGACCATCCGGCTTTTCTATCTCTATGATCTTGGTAATGGTTTCCACGTTCAACGGTTCAATATACACGATGTCGGCGATCTGTGGATCGGTCTGTATCGTTGCCGGATTCGAATTCACAACCACGGTCTTGTAACCTTCTTCCCTGAGTGACCTGCTTGCCTGTGATCCTGAAAAGTCGAATTCTGCCGCTTGGCCGATGATGATCGGACCAGAACCTATGATCATCGTTTTTTTTATGTCTCTGCGTTTAGGCATTGAAAAATTCCTCGAACAAGAATTGTGTGTCGTATGGACCAGGGCCGGCTTCAGGGTGGAACTGGACCGAAGATACGGGCAGTTTCCTGTGCCTTATTCCTTCAATGGTTTGGTCATTGACGTTGACCCATGATATCTCGACCCCGGGCACGCTCTTGTCGCTGATCGCATAACCATGGTTCTGTGAAGTGATGTATATCCTATTACGTTCAATATTCTTGACTCCATGATTCGACCCGCGATGTCCAAATTTCATCTTATAGGTCTTGAAGCCAAGTGCGATGCTCAGGATCTGATGCCCGAGGCATATGCCGAACACCGGGTACTTGTCGATAAGGTTTTTGACCTCGTTAACAGTGGTCGCAAGCAACCGTGGATGCTCAGGATTTCCAGGACCGTTGGATATAACGATACCATCCGGATTAATCTCATCTATCGATTCAAAATCGGTATCATACGGTACCTGAAAAACAGTGGCGTGACGCCTCAAATGCTCAAGGATACTCTTCTTGACACCGCAATCGACCAGTACGATCCTTCTTGAGTTGTGACTCCTGTGCACAATGATGTTCTTACATGACACCTCGGCTACGAGATTATCAACATCAGGATAAGGGGAGCCTCTGATCCGGTCTATGATCTGGGGAATATTATTCTTTCCGGTCTGAGCAAGGAGCGAACCCTTCATCGTTCCTCGATCCCGGATCTTCAAGGTCAGAGCGCGAGTGTCGATTCCATATAGGCATGGAAGCCCATTATCTTCGAGGTATTTTACGAAGCGCGTGCCTCGCGTGCTAAAAAAATAGGGCTCTTTGACAACGAGCCCTCTGATCTGAGTCCGGTTTGACTCAGGGTGTTTTTTGTGAAACCCGTAATTGCCGATCAGCGGGTAGGTCATAACTAGAATTTGACCCGCATAGGACGGGTCGGTAAAAGCTTCCTCGTACCCGCTCATCGAGGTATTGAAAACAACCTCGCCAAAAACCTCGCCGTCAACAGAAAAACCCCTGCCTTTGAAGACCGAGCCATCCTCAAGGACAAGGATTGTATCCTGCATTCTGAAATAAAAGTATATATACATATGGGTAACTGTCAAGACCAAATAACCCTCCAATGTTCCACAATTGCGAAAAGCAATACGTCATCGGATAGAGATCAATCGGAATTTGAGAACGGGGGTCTTTCAATGATATGTTGAACCTTGATTCCCCGATTGAAACCACGAATGACAGTGGAGGGTGACCGCAGGTGCAATTGACAATTCCGTCAAATGATTTATAATGTAAAGAGAAGGAGGTCGTATATGTCCTGGCAAGGCAAGCTCGAAAAAATCGATAACTTCAGACACAGAATTCCACGCAGTTATAAGGCCGGCATGAAAACTGACGGCGTGATATATGCGTCCGAGAGAATGCTGCCGCAGATTGTTTCGGACCAGGCTCCAGAACAGGTGGCAAATGTCGCTACGTTACCGGGTATTGTCGGATGTGCAATGGCAATGCCGGATATCCACTGGGGTTATGGATTTCCGATCGGCGGCGTCGCTGCGTTTAACGTCGATAAGGGCATCATATCACCCGGTGGTGTGGGATATGACATTAACTGCGGAGTGAGGTTGCTGCGCACCGATCTCACCGAAAACGAAATAAAAGAGAAAATCAAGGAATTGGTGCACGCAATATTCAATAACGTTCCTTCTGGTGTTGGCTCAACTGGCAAGATTCGTATTGACGAACGCGAAGTCAAGAATGTCTTGATTCACGGCGCTCAGTGGGCATTGAAAAAGGGTTTTGGATGGAAAGAGGATATCGACCTCATCGAGGCGCACGGTGCGCTCGATGGCGCAAATCCGGACCAGGTCTCAAAAAGAGCGCTCCAAAGAGGAAGACCTCAACTTGGGACACTGGGGGCAGGTAATCACTTTCTTGAAATACAGGTGGTGCAGGATATATACGACCGGGACGCGGCGAAGGTGATGGGCATCGAGGATGTCGGTCAGGTAACAGTAATGATACACACCGGTTCGCGTGGTCTCGGTTATCAGGTTTGTGATGACAATGTCAAAATCCTGGGCCGTACTACGCAGAAATATGGCATCCAAATTCCCGACCGGCAGTTGGCTTGTGCTCCAATCACATCGCCTGAGGGAAAAGCCTATTTTGCACAGATGGCGTGTGCAGCCAACTATGCCTGGGCCAACCGGCAATGTATCATGCACTGGATCAGAGAATCGTTCGAGAAAGTACTCGACAGGAGTGCCGAAGCTCTGGGCATGCATCTGATATACGACGTGGCGCACAATATCGCCAAGTTCGAACAACACCGGGTGGGCGATCAAATAATGGAATTGTGCATCCACCGCAAAGGTGCGACCAGGGCATTCGCGACAGGACACGAAGAGGTGCCCGACAAGTACAAACATATTGGCCAACCTGTACTCATTCCAGGAGACATGGGTACGAATTCGTATCTTCTGCTTGGAACCGAACTCTCAATGAAAGAGACCTTTGGTTCGACCTGCCATGGTGCAGGTAGAGTCATGTCGCGTACCAAGGCACTGAGCAGAACACGCGGACGGAGTATCAGCAAGGAACTCGCGGACAAAGGTATCTATGTGCTGTCAGCCAGCAGTGAAGTGCTGCGCGAGGAAGTACCCGAAGCATACAAGGATATTGACGTGGTCGTCGATGCTGTACACCAGGCTGGCATATCGCGTAAAGTTGCGCGTATGAGACCGTTAGGTGTGGTCAAGGGATAGATCTATTATCAACCGACCTGCGGTTTCATCGATGGATCTCATTATCCACATACGATATCCAAGATAATGAAAAAATCACTGAAAGAAAAAATTGCCCAGTCACCGTTATTACCAGGTGTGTATTTGTTCAAAAATCACAGAAATAAAATAATATACATAGGCAAGGCATCCAATCTGAAGAACCGCCTGACGTCCTATCTCAATTCTTTCTTCATGGATCAAGCAGTAGATGTCGATATGATTGTGACGAATTCTGATGTTGAAGCACTGACCCTGGAAGAATCCTTGATTAAAATGCACAAGCCGAAATATAATATCCGACTCAAAGATGATAAGAAATTCCCCTATCTGAGGATCACGACAAACGAGGACTTCCCCCGCATCTTGTTCACCCGCGACCTGACAGATGATGGCTCACTAATCTTTGGTCCGTACACAAACGCGAAGGCACTACGCAGAACACGTGACGCGCTATGCCGCATATTCAAACTGGTTTCCTGCACCAAGGATCTTTCCAAGAATTACGTCCGACCCTGTTTGGAATTCTATCTGGGCAGATGCAGTGCACCATGTACGCACAACATAACGGAGTCAGAGTACCAAAGTCTGGTCAGAAAGGGAATAAAATTCCTGCGCGGCAGTTCGGATGAACTCGAAAAGACCATTGAAAAACAAATGTGGCAACATGCTGAATCTGAGAATTTTGAGGCAGCCAAGATACTGAGAGATCAGCTGTTCGCCATTCGCAAGATATCCCAACGTCAGCAGATAGTAACCGAAGATAATATCAGCCGGGATATAATCGGTACGGCTCGTATTCGCTTCCACGGGGTCGCATGTTTGTTCAGGATACGCGAGAACAGGCTCCAGTCCAAAGAAACATACGATCTCAAGGTCAACCCGCAGAGCGGCGATGGTGAAATCGCCAGTGCATTCATCAGGTTAATATACACTCACATCTCCTTTTTACCCAGGCAGATCGTGATCGCATCAATGCCCGCCGACTGGGATATACAGCAGCGATGGTTTGGAGAAAAGGGATTCAAAGTGGACCTTGTGGTCAAACCAAAAGGTGTGGCAAAAAATCTCTTGGACTGGGCGAAGAAAAACGCCGAGAATGAAATCTCGACGAGAGTGGCGAAAAAGAGGATCTCCCCGGTGCTCATCGAGATACAGGACAAATTGCATCTGGACAACGCACCGCGCTGGATCGAAGGTTTTGATGTCTCCAATCTGGGCGATAAATTCGCCGTTGGTTCCTCTGTTGCATTCAGAGACGGCAAACCTTACAAGCAGTATTACCGGAGATACCGCATCAAGAGAATAGCCGGCCAGGATGATTTTGCCATGATGAGGCAAATCGTCAGACGCCGCCTGGAGGATTTGAAGAAGCGCAAAAGCAAACCTGGTCTTTTACTCATCGACGGTGGTAAGGGACAGCTGAGTTCGGCCCTGCGTGCAATCAAGGGATTGGAAACCGACATTCCAACGTTTGCCCTGGCCAAACGCAGTGATGAACTATATGATTCGAGCGGTAAAGTCATTTCCATTCCACAAACTTCAAAAGGGTTCTATTTGCTCAAGAGATTGCGTGACGAAGCACATCGATTCGCGATTGACTATCATCGTAAATTACGTGGTAAGCAAGTTACGAAATCTTTACTGGACAGTATCACAGGCGTCGGTAATCTCCGCAAATTAATGATCTTTAAATACTTTGGCAGTATCGAAGCTCTGCGTAAGGCAAGCGAAAAAGAGATTGCCAAAGTACCAGGCATCGGACCAAAGACCGCCAAACTGATATACGAAGCGCTACACACATAACAAAGAAACCCTAAATTCGAAATCTCAAACCCTAAATTCCGCAAAGACTCAAATCTCCGATTTGACTGCATTTGCTAGAATCCTCGCGAAGCGGGACAAGCACAAAATCCAAAATACCATTGACCAAAACAGAAAACGTGTATTCGCACACGAGCACACGAGTGGGGTCAAACCTCACATTCAACATTATTGACACTCTACACCATCGGCTATGGATTGATCTACTTCTTCCATCATGATCTTCCGGTTATCTCTGTAATCCTCTGTTTGATCGCTGTCACGATTTTTGTGTAAATCTGTGATTTATGAACAAAAATCAGTGTGCCGAAGTATGAGGTGAATCTATGAGTCGAAGACTCAGTGTATTTTCAGCCGGACCTTGCTTATCTTTCTACGGGTTGCTTCGATCACCTTGAATACGAAATTTCTGTACTCGATCTCCTCCCCCACCTTTGGTATACGGTCGGCGTATTTGATGATCAAACCGCCGATAGTAGAAACATCATCTTCATCTATTGATATGCTGAATTTCTCGGCAAAATCGTCTATTTCCATTCTGGTATTCAAATAAAACTCGTTGTCGGATATTTTTTCTATCAGGGGTTTTTTCTTCTTGTCGAATTCGTCTTCGATGTCGCCTACGATCTCCTCGATCAAATCTTCAACCGTAATGATACCAGAAATACCCCCGAATTCGTCGATCACAACTGCCAGCGATAATTTCAATCTCTGCAGTTCGAGAAAAACACCCAACGCCGATTTGTCTTCATAAACGAAGTGTGGCAAACGAATGAATTCAACCACGGGATAGTCCTGGAAGTCATTCCAAAAAGCAATGATGTCCTTTATATGGAGAATACCGACGATCTGGTCGAAATTGTCGAAGTAAACCGGATATCTCGAGTAGTGATATCTCTGGTATGAAGCAACCACATCATGCAGTCGCGTATCATACGCCAATGATATGACCTCATTCTTCGGGATCATGACCTTGTTGACTTCCCGGTCTTTGATCTGGAGTATTTCGTTGATCATCTTTCTCTCGGTAGCAGACAATTTACCGAGTTCGATGATGTTTCTTCTTGTTTTCAAATCCTTTTTATGATGCTACTTATTGAAATCGATTTCGCCAAATGATTCGGGCTTGGTAGTACGCAAGCGCCGCTTCAATTCATCAATGGTCTTATCGCCTTGCAGAACAATGCCGTTGTGGTTTATGATCTCATCGTTGACCCAAATACTGCTCTTCGTCCGCAGCGCAAGGGCAATCGAATCAGATGGACGGGCATCGATCGCATAGACCTTGGAATCGACTTCAACGAATATCTTGGCATAGTAAGTTTCTTCCTTTAAATCAACAATACCGATTTTCGAAACCTTTGCCTGGAAGGCATCCAGAATCGATTTCAACAAATCATGAGTTAACGGACGCTTTGGTTTGACTCCCTCCAGGGTCAAGGCTATAGCCATGGCCTCGCTTTCGCCGATCCAGATGGGAAGTGTGCGCTCACCGAATTTTTCTTTAAGGAGTACTACATATGTGTGCCACTGCTGGTCCTCAATGACAGCGTTTACAAAAACCTCTAGAATCCTACACCTCTTCCTCTAACAACGCTAGTTTGAACACGGCCTCGATATTCTCCCCAAGGTGAACCTTTATATCGTATACACCGGGCTGTTTCAAGGGCTCTTTCAACAGGATATCTTTCTTATCGACCTCCACTCCCTCAGCCTGCAGCAATGACGCAAGGTCAGCAGATGTTATGCTTCCGAAAGCCTTACCATCCATCCCGGTTTTGATCGTGGTTTTTACTGAAAGGTTATTTATCCGCTCGGCAAGATCCATGCTCATCAAACGTATTTTATCCATCTGTTTGGAGAACCTTTTTTTCGATTTCTCCAGGCCTCTCAGATTTCCCGCAGTAGCTTCCATGGCAATTTTTCTAGGAATGAGATAGTTCCTCGCATAGCCATCCCTAACTTCAACGACGTCGAATGGCTTACCGAGTCTATCCACGGGTTTGAGGAGTATGACCTTCATCGTGTTTCGTATGGCAGCAGAGCGATCTCACGTGCCCTTTTGATCGCCTGCGATAGCCGACGTTGGTGAAATGAGCACACACCAGTAATTCTCGAAGATAATATCTTACCCCGCTCATTGATGAATCCTTTTAACACCGAGGTGTCCTTGTAGTTGATCTCGTCGATGTGTTCTTTACAAAAACGACACTTCTTCCGCATTTCTCTCCTTTCGCTCTAGAACGGCGTATCAACCGCACCATCGTCCTTGTAGTCTTCATCCGTTTCGGACGCTGGTGCTGCTGCTGTCGTTGTACCAGCCTGCGGCAAATCCAGGAATTGAATCCGGCGCGCGACTACCTCGATCGCAGATCGCTTCTCTCCCTGAGCCGACTCCCACTGACGCGAACGCAACCTACCCTCGATCAGAACCGCACTGCCTTTTTTCAAGAAATCATTTGCCAATTCAGCCTGTCGCCGCCAGGCGACGACGTTGATGAACAGTGTCTCCTCCTGCTGTTCACCGGTCTCTCGATTCTTGTACCGCCGACTCGATGCAATACGGAAATCGCAAACCGGGGCACCTTTTTGTGTATAGCGCAATTCAGGATCAGCAACTAGCCTGCCGATCAGCTGAACCGCATTCAAATATCCTAAACGAAGATCGGCCATTTTACACGTCCTTAACGAAAATTATGAAACGCAATATATCTTCGCTGTGTTTAAGTTCCGTCTTGATCTTGTCGATAGCGACCGGCAGTGCTTCAAAGACATAATTCACGTAGTATCCTTCGTTCAATTTCCTGATTGGATAGGCAAGCGTCTTTTTGCCCAGGTTTTCGGTCTTCAATTCGCTCTTCGTATTGCCCTTGATGATTTTCTCGACCGCCTGAACGCTTTGTTCTACTTTCTCATCAGTAAGATCTGGATGAAAAATGAACATTGCTTCGTAATTTCTCATAGTCTTTATCCTTTTCTATATCATTTACTTATAACCGACAAAAAAATATGCGCCGCACACCCTGCTAACGCAAAAACCAATTTCATTATTATATCTATATCTCGCTTGGCGTCAAGGAGAATGTGGAGGGCCGACCCTTCTGGGATCGGCCCTCCAGTCATCCTGTTACATGTTGACCTGCATTTCAATAGGCGGCTCGAAGGCTCCATCTTCGATGTTATAGTACTCGTATACCTGTGAAGCACGCACCTTTGCGCGAATGGGGTATTTCGCCTGCAGCCGGTACTCTATGTTGACCGGTGTACCGAACACAACCTCATCGAGATAGATAATTATTTGTCTTGGCGTGAGGCTGTATTTCTGTATCTTCTTGCCGACGAGTTCATCAAGGGTAGGCGTCAGGACCTCAAAGCCAGGCGGGATACCAAGATCAACCATCACCATCTGGGCGCGGCCTGGCCTCAATAGTTGCACCCTTACATCGACGTCAACGATGTCGTTTACACCAAGCTTCGTGCGGTCATATTCGACATCGATAGTAAAAGGAGGTTTACCCCCTTTCGGGACGATCTCCCACGGTAGGTAGTATTTGCTCATGATTTCGTAGAGGAAGTTACCTTCTCCATCGACAATCACCTCGACGGTATTCTTTGCCCCTATGTTACCGCTCAGATCGATCTGATGCATGAGGTCGGCATTGCTTTTATCCACTCTAAATTCCGACACCTTCTTGCCGTTGACCGTGACGACTATCCTGGCGTCGACATCCTCGCTCGTACTGCCCAGTGCCGCAACGAATGCACGAAGGGCGATAATCGTACCCTGCGTTGTATACCAGATTCCCGATTTGTCCTTGGCGCGTATCAGATAGGTCAATGCCTCGCTCACGACGTCGGTGTACTTACCGGATCTTATTAACGCATATACGGCGAGTCCGGTTGCCTCAATATCTGCTCCAATACCACGGGTGAAGGTTACTGAAGGCAGTCCAGATTCCCAGTAGACCGCATCCTTATCCCTTTTCGCCATAGCCACGAGACGCTTCAGTACATCAAGCGTAGCGGCGGAATTTGGCTCAAGGGAAACGAGAGCATTTGCCACGAGGGCGAGCATGTAGGGATCCTTGGCAGCATTCAGGTTCTTCTTTAAATAGTTTAGTCCACTCTGCACCGAGGCACCGCGATCGCCGATTTCGCCCAATGCCCAGCAGATATAAGCGGTGGGTAGAATCTCATTTTTTTGTATATTACCCCAGGATTCGGCATGCAGGTACTGTGCATCTGGCGACCAGGAACCGTCTTTGTTCTGCTGCCCTTTCAACCATTGGACCGTACGTTCAATAATACGCTCGTCGATGTCATACACTTGAGCCATATCATTGAACTCCATCAAACCGTAGGCGGTCAGAATCTTGTTCGCCGGCGCGTCGCCAAACCATGAAAAACCTCCGCCCTGCACTTCAAATGTCACGAGACGCTGATAACCCAGGCTGATGTACTCTTCAGCGGTCATCTCGGTCTCCGGTTTGATCTGCTCGGTCTGTCTCAGGTAGTTGAGGACCAATATGTTGGGATAGGTGACCGAAGTTGTCTGTTCAAAGCAGCCAAAAGGAACACCCAGCAATTTGTCCAGACCCTCGACAACCTGTGAAAAGATACCCGGAAAGATCTTCAAACCAAGCCAGTTGGCATCGCGAATCGCGTTTACAGGAAACGAAATTTGCTTTTCAACACGACCCGTCAGTCGGTCGGAAACGACATCTTCATACAGTTTTCCATCAGGCAGAACAGCCACCGAGCGCTTTATGGCATCTGACATTACCTCGCCGTAAGCTCTGACCAGTATCGAGTGGTAACCGAGTTTCTTAACCCTGATCGGAAAATACGCAACACTAACCTCATCCTGCCTGAGTTCTCTGACGATTTCGGGATTATCCATGACATCGAACCAATCTTCCTTCTGTAGCACCAACCTGATCTCCTGATCTCTGGGTAGATAGTTATAAAGAGCAACCGGTATCGATATCTCATCACCTTCGGTCAAAGCGACCGGCAAGTCGATGTCGACGAAAAAATCCTGAAATACGCGTAAGTGAGCAAGGTTGGATCCAAGTTCACCGTCCGTAGAAGACGCGAAAGTAGTTATGCGCCATGTCGTTATTGCATCGGGCATCGTCAATGACAGCCTTGCCGTACCGTCGTAATCCGTGATGAGCGCCGGTTCAAATACAAAGGTTTCAGGAAAGAATTCGCGCACCCGAGGTTCTTCCTGTGGCTGTTGCACTCCTGTTCCCGACTTCATGCCTTTTACTGCGAGACGGCGTACCCCTGCTGCCGCCGGCATCATTGCATCCATCTCCTCGGCAAAGAGAATACCTTCGTCCCACATCATTTCGTCTACATCATCATCATTATCGATGATGCCGTCCGGCCCGGCCGAGGCAATGGTAAAGTATTGAAAATACTCTTCGGGCGAGCGTACATGGTACCTCCTGCCCCAAGGATCAAGAATTTCCTCCTGCTGCAGCATGCCTTCTTTTATGAACAAACCAATGGCATCCTCGCTTCTTGGATATTCGCCGTGCTTCTGGAAATACTCATTCTGCGCTTCGTAAATTTTGAATCTGACTTCTTCCAATTTTGTGTAGAACGCCTCCTGTATCTTCTCGGTAACAAGTTGCGGTGTGATGTAACTCACCGGGTAGTGATCCCTCGGAACGAGAGTTGAAAACATGACATTCTCAGCCCGCGCCTCCATCGCCTTCATCTCCACAATGCTGACCGGCGTGAAACCGTGTATTTCATAACGCGGCTTCATTATCTCTTCTTCAAGTTTGAAGTAAACCTTTTCCAAACCAGGTTGAAGTTCGGACACGGCGAAAACCGCCTCATCCACAACCGCGACGCATAACGCAGCGACCCTGGGACGTCCATCCTGACCAGTCACAGTAAACATTATCTCACCATCCTGTCCTGGTGCATATTCTTCTTGTCCCTTGCTGACTTTGATATGCAGGTCGTCTGCCGCATTGACATAGCAGAAACGCGTATCGCGTACGATATCACTGCTGCGGGTAACGATATACGCATGCAACCAGATCGAACCGCTCAGATCGGGTGTCAGATTCAGTTTATAACGTCCTCTATAGTTTCTAATCGTAACCGATTTTGTCATTATTGTCTGATTGTCTTTGATGACATCAAAATAAACACGCCCTGATTGCTTGGAGGTCATGAAGGTAAGGTCGAGTGATTCACCTACATTGTATATGCCGCGTGCCATCCTCATTATTAGCTGATCGTTAGCCGTATCCAAGTTAAAGACGCGCTCAATCACCGCGGTCTCTCCTTTGTCATCGGTGGCTCTCACTTCAATCTGCGTCTTCGGGTCACGTGGGGTAAGTTCGAATTCGGCAATCCCATAGTCATCGGTTCGCGCCTTAAAGCGCAGGTCACCAACACGCATCTGGACCTGAGCAAAGCAAGGTGTGCCATCGGGATATGTGGCAAGAACATAAACCCGGTTTTCAAGATTGGGCCGCAGGAACCCGCCTTCGGGAACGATAGCAAGACCAATGATATCCTTCACGATCTTCTTTTTTGCAGATATCTTCTCGCTATGATTCGCCGGATCGATTACCTCAACATCGAGGCGTATAAAAGCATCGCCTTGTTCCAATGGCTGACCAACGAAATGATCAGGCAGACGATACGTGAAGTGATAGCGTCCTTCTTTATCGGTACGTCCTTCGACCACCGATTCCTGCTGGAATCCGACATCGAATCTGTAAGTGGTTATCCGGACCAGTGCCTCTGCTACAGGTTTTCCAAAGAAATACTCAGCATCTATGTCACCGTCGATTTGTTCTCCCGGCATGTAGTATTCTCTTCCGGTCGTCAATTCAATTTTGAACTTCGGTAACACATATTTCTTAACATTAACAGTCTTCTCAACCTTATCGCCGGTGAGAACTACCCTGATCGTATAATCTCCAAAATTCACTTCATCGGCAAGAGTGAATTCCGTATGTGCAACACCGAAGTCATCCGTCCTCATCTCCTCCTTGTATACCTTATTGCCTTTACTATCCTCCACTTCGAAGAGAACGATTTCGTCATCCACCGGATGCAGGTCGGGCCGCCGCAGCGATAAGGATCTCATGTGAATGGTCTGCCCGGGCTGGTATACAGGTTTATCGGTCACCAGATAGGTCATGTTACCGCTCAGTACTCTGATGCTCACGTCGTACGAGTCCTTGCCCAGGGTTGAGGCTATATCGAAATGAAGGTCGGCTTCATCCACAGCCTCAGGAATACCGAAATCGGTCTCACAAGACCCTGCTCGATCCGTGACACCTTCGAATACTACTTTTTCGAACCCGGCAGTCTTCAAGGTCACCTTTATGCGGGCATTCTCAACAGGAGCGTTATCTCTCTGATTATGCACAATGATACGGTAATTGATCGCCCTATCTCTTATGAATTCGTTTTGGCCCATTATCTGCACTATCATGCGGTCTTCGAGCTGATATAGCGAATAGATATACTTTTCTTTCTTGAATTCTGCTACAACCCTAAGCAAATCCCGGTCGCGTGGTTCTTTCTTCAGTTCGACCTTCAAGGGCACCGAGTAGTAATCTCCCGTCACATAGACATATTTATAAGTATGCCCGATAACTTCATCATTGGTGTCCACAATATCGACATCGATCCTTCCATATGTCCCCCTCATATCTTCGATCGGAACTTCGATTTGGAGGACGTCGCGCTGTCGATCCAGGTTCAGTCCCGAAACAACACTAAGTGAAGTCACTATGAGTACGACGAATATGATCTTTTTCATTCTGACCTCCTTCTGAAATAAAATACAATCGCGTGGGGAAAATATTCCCCAGAACTTGGAGCCAGGTTCGACTGCTGAGGTTATTTAAGGGTACTTATATGTTTCATCAACTGCGCCTTATGCCGCGCAGCCGTATTCTTCGAAATAATGCCATCCTGAACCGACTTATCAATGATCGCCTGGACTCCAGGATAAGCTTTCATGGCGGATTTTTTGGTTCTTACTTTTTTTATCTTCTTGAGAGCTTCTTTTAACTTCTTTTTTCTGTTTCGATTGACAATCCGCCGCTTCGTTGATTTGCGGATATTCTTTAGAACGCTAATTGACCTTTTCATGGTGCTATTATATACAAAATGACAGACCTGTCAAGCAGAATGGACGACAAGTCACCGTATAGTTACTGCACGTCATCATGGGAAAAAGGAGAAAATTGACCCGCTCAGTTAATCAGGTCTTTATACATCTGGAGTTTACGCAGACGTGTTGGATGGCGCAGTTTCTTGAGCGCTTTCGCTTCGATCTGCCTCACTCTCTCTCGTGTTATGTTGAACATTCTGCCTACTTCTTCCAGTGTTCTCGGCAAACCGTCATTGAGTCCGAAACGCAGACGGATGATCTTCTCCTCCCTCTTCGGCAGATCATGCAATATGTCATTGAAACGGTCTTTGAGTATCGATATCGCGGCACGCCGTGAAGGTGAATCACCCATTGGATCACTGATGAAATCGCCGACAAAACTCGACTCCTCGTCATCGATCGGTTTATCCAGCGAAATCGGTATCAGTGCGATGTTGTGTGCCATTCGTACCTTGTCGGTGGGGATATCCAAACGGTCCGCAATCTCCTCAACGGTTGGGTCGCGACCCAAATCCTGAATCATATCACGCTGCGCGCGGGCCACCTTATTCATCGTATCCAGGATGTGAGCAGGTACCCTGACCGTACGGGCCTGATCACCAATCGCACGGGTTATTGCCTGGCGGATCCACCAGGTTGCGTATGTCGAGAATTTGTAACCCTTGCGATAGTCAAATTTCTCAACCGCCTTTATCAAACCATTGTTGCCTTCACCAACGAGGTCGGCGAACTCCAATCCGCGATTGACGTATTTCTTGGCGATCGATATGACCAGACGCATGTTCCCTTCAATCATGCGCTGACGTGCGCGATTTATCAAATCCTCCCATGCACGCACAATTCCTGAAGTTTCGTACAGATGGTTATGATCACCACCCAATGCTGCAGTAAGTAGCTTCCTATCCTTCTTGCACTGTTTAATCTCATCTTGATTGCGCAGCCGGGGTAGGGTACGGACCACTTTTTCCAACCGCTCAATGTTCTCTTTGAATTCCTGTATTGCGGCGTTGACAACGGCATGCTGCAGTGAAAGAACATTCACCTTACGCAATATTCGCTCTTCCTTCTCGAAAATACGCCAACCCAAGGTCTTTGATTTATCACGCTTAGTCTTCCTGTACAGCTGAAGCAGTGAACCGTAATCCCGCTCTATCGATTTGACCCGTCGCACAAAACGCTGCCGCTCGGCCCAGAAAGAACGCTTGTCCATCATTGCCTCAATTTCGACCCTGGATATCTGATCCAGACTACGGTGGCAATTTTCGACCTGCTTGCAGACTTCGATCAGCTTATTAATCGTACAAGGATACGGCAGAAACTGCCGCTCGATCATGCGATATCCTGTTTCAATCTTCACGGCGAGCTCGTATTCCTCTTCCTTGGTCAAGAGGTCATATTTGGCCAATTCCTTAAAATATGCCCGAATCGGTTCTTCAGGCCTGAGCGTGGTCTTCGGGCGACGACGCCCAACATGTTCCTTTCCTTCTTGGACAATAGTAATACCGTAGTTCGACAGAGTATCAAGAATCTGATCTATATCTTTGGCCGTCGCGCCTTCTGGGATGAGCTTATCGACCTCACCCAGGGAAATACTCCCTTCGCTCTTCGCCTTTTCAATTATCTTCTTGGAATCCTTCGTTTTTAGAAGTTCTTTTTTAACTTTCATAATCTCCTTTTCTGAACACTATTTTGACCAATTATAATATAATATGTTTACCGACACCTTACTGCTCGCCACTGGCGGCATTTTCCGTATTTATATTCAACAACTCTCTCTTCAGGGCCAAGAGTTCCTTATTATACTGTTCACCAGCCGCTTCATCACCACGTTTATACGCTTCGTTCTGTTTTTTGATGAGCCTCTTCTCCATCACCTGGCCCTTATATTTCTTTATTGCATCCAACATTCCTTCCTCGGAGACTGGTTCGCCCCGCATTATCCCGGCCAACAGTTTCTCTCTCAGAACCTCATCAACTATTTCTGACAGTTCTGCTATGTCAAAATTCTCTTCTTTCAATAATTTTTTGAATAATCTCTTAATCCCATCTTCAATAAAATCATCGGATTTTAGATATTTCTTGACTACGCCAAAATACTCATAACCGCTCAAAATCATCGCCATGAGTTCTTCTTCCTGAGAAATCCTTGTCGTCTGGATCTTTCGCTTCGGCGTTTTGACTTTCCCGTTGATCTCTTTCTGTATCGTTTCAACCGGGATGTCAAAGACATGGGCGGCATATTTCAAATAGCGGTCGTATCGAATGGGGTCTTTGATGCGACCGATGATCTGTATCAAATCCTTAATCAATGCGATCTCCTGCGCTACCGTATCGGTTTTGACAACTCCTTTGTAAAAGTGAAAGAAATCCGCGGCATTACCCACCAGTTCCTGCAGTGCTTCGGCACCCTGTGCATTGATGAAGGTATCGGGATCCGAATTCTCAGGCAATAGGGTAACAAAAACATCGACCTGCGCATCGATGAGTAGACCGATCGCCCGCAGAGCCGCCTTTATCCCCGAAAGATCGCCGTCGAAAAGAATCATTGCCTTTCGGGCGAAGCGCGATAGCAGCAGCGCTTGCTGCTCGGTCAGCGAAGTACCCAGTGGCGCTGATATATTGTCAAATCCATGTTGATAAATACTCAATAGATCGAAATAACCCTCGACAAGCATCACCTCCCCTTTGGACCGTATCTTCTCCTTGGATTGATACAGCCCATACAAACCATCACCCTTTTTGAATATCGGCGTCTCCGGGGAATTCAAGTATTTGGGTTGTATGAAATCATCAATGCCCCGTCCGCCGAAACCAATTATCCTTCCCGAAAGATTAAATATTGGAAAAATGAGTCTATCACGAAAGAGTTCGCGATTAGTGGATATTAACCCGGCCTGCTGCAGGCGTGCAACAGAGAAACCTTTCTGTCGCATGAACGTTGTCAGACCACCCGATGCCGGCGCGTATCCAAGACGAAAATCCTGCAGCTTGTCGAGCTTCATGTTTCGCCTCAGCAGATATTCCTGACCACGTCGGCCAATATCCTTTGTCAGGCAATGGGCATAGAACTGACAAGCCTGTTCGTTCACCTCATATAATTCTTTATATCTCAGTCCTTTTGTCGTATCAATCTCGATGCCCAGGTTCTTAGCAAGCCGTTTGATTGCATCGGGAAAATCAAGTTTTTCATACTCCATCAGGAAATTTATGGCATTACCGCCTTTCTTACAGCCAAAACAGTAGTATATCCCCTTTTCGGGATTTACATAAAACGAGGGATTCTTTTCGCTGTGAAACGGACAAAGACCGCGGTAATTCTTACCCATTTTCTTCAACTGCACGTATCTCCCGATTATGTCGACGATGTCTGTCTGACGTTTTACTTCTTCAATCTTCTCTTGCTCGATCAATTCTGCGGTTCTCCCTTCTCTCTCAGCGATTCGATATCGGTCGGTTCTACCCAATAATAGATATTCTCCAGGCTTATTTTGTACTTACCACCCTTTTCGGCGACGACCTGACCGATTCTTCGGAGCTCTCTGATCCGCACCAGCTCGCCGACGCCGGGATGATATGGCTCGGCGCGAGGTTTGTCATCGGCCTTCGCCTCGAAGAAATCACGTGTTTTGCGTATCACATTTGGCTTAGGTCCTTCCTTTCTGAGCGTCTTTATGAGTCGCTCAATATCGCTTCTTGCTTTCCGTAATTCATTTCGGTATTTTAAGCGCATTTCATCCGATTCCTGTTTTTTCTTGGCATTGAAAGCAGAGAGTTTTGTCTCATAGTCGATCACCAAGTCTGACAGCCTTTTGCGTTCTTCCTCGACCGTTTTATGCTCTCTCGAAAGATCCTCGAAGAGGCGGTTCAGGGAAATCTTATCCTCATCAAGAAAGGACGATGCCCGCTTCAGAACGATTTCCTTTATCCCGAGAGTACGCGCCAATTGAAGCGCGTTGCTGGGCTGGGGCACACCAAGAATAAGTCTGTACGTAGGACTGTCAGTATACTCCATACCCCCGTTCAGCATATCGTCTCGATTGCTGACAAATATCTTGAGGTTTTCATTATGCGTCGTGGCCAGGACCACATTTTTTTCTTTGCTCAATTCATCGAGGACAGCCGATGCCAATGCCGACCCCTCTTCCACCGAGGTCTGACTCATCAGTTCATCTAGAAGCACAAGAGAATTGCCGTCCCCATCGAGTGCACTCTTGATCTGTTTTATATGTGCGGCAAAAGTGGACAGCTGCGATTCAATACTCTGTTCATCACCAATGTCGGCGTAGATCTCATCAAAGAAAGGCAAAGTGCTGCCCTCATCAGCCGGGATGAAGAGACCGCATTTAGCCATCAGCGCAGCAAGTCCGACTGTCTTGAGCACGACGGTCTTGCCACCCGCATTTGGGCCAGATATCAACAGTACCCGTTTGCCTGAATTCAGTTTGAGATTCAATGGAACTACCCGCTCATTGATACGTTTGAGGATTGGATGAAATGCGTTGATCATAAGCAGTCGCTCGTCAAAGATTGGACGATTGGCGTGCAGTTCTTTGGCGAATCGAACCTTCGCGAAAAGTAGATCAAGACTCACTATGGATTCAATATCTTCCTCGATACTATCGATGTTATCACGTAGCCTATCGGTCAGGTAGCGCAATATAACCTCAATTTCGATCCGCTCTTCCTCATCCAGTTCAATGAGCAGGGCCGCATCCTCGGCAACGGCCGTAGGTTCAATGAAAACTGTCTCACCCGAATTCGAGAACGAATGTATTACTCCCCTGACCTGTTTCTTGAAATTACTGCGCACCGGGAGCACGTAATGACCAGCGCGCTCCACAACCACGAGGTCGGTGAACATTTTCGGCTGTTCTCTTAACATGCCATTCAAAAAATCCCGTAGCCGATTGTTTATGCGTTTCTTCTTCTTGCGAATCTGTGCGAGTTTGGGACTCGCATCGTCTTTTAAAGCCCCGCTCTCATCGATCCGCGCGTCCAACTCGCGCCGCATTAAACTGTGGTCGTGCAGACCGGCAAAAAATTCTCGTAAGGTGCCAGAATCGAACCTCTTAATCAGAGTACGGACAGAGGCGAGAAACTTGCCCAACTCGTGGAATTCGTCAACGGAAATATGAGCCTTTGTTTGCAACCGCTTCCGTAGATCTCCCGGAGTGAAAGGCACAAAGAAATCTGCCGACTCTCCCGATCTCAGAATTTTTTGAACATTCTCGAGCTCGCAGTCCACCACGGCCTGCGTCTGCAGAGGGCATAAATCCATTGCCCTTTTCTTGCCGGGGTCGGTACTGCAGAAATGTGAGAGAGAGTTGAGGATTTTTGGCAGTTCTAAGACATCCTCAGCATGGGTTCGCGTTATAACTCCTCCCTTTGTCGCTTCCACTCCTTCTTACGCGCCGAGATTAGACGTCTCTTACGTTTTTCGCTCGGTTTTTCATAGACTTCATGCCGTTTGACGTCTCTCAAGATACCGGCTCGTTCCACTGACTTTCGGAAACGACGCAAGGCGTTATCAAAAGATTCTCCATCGTAGACTGTGACTTTTGTCATTAAATTGGCACCTCCTTTCAGAGTATATTATTTATCTCACTTAATTATATTGAAAAATCATGATTTGTCAAGGGGTTATTTGGAAAAGTTCCGATATTTCACGACTTATTTCTCAGGCAGCCAGAGAGAATCATCTTTAATGAATATGGAAAAGCTATGAAATATCGTGTGTTTTACCTGAAGCTACTGACCAGATGTTTTTTTCCGAACCGCTTCTTGGACGATAGACACGCCGCTTGAGGTACCCAGTCGATTGGCTCCGGCTGAAATGAAGTTCCGGGCCTGTTCGTATGTCCGTATGCCGCCGGATGCCTTCACCCCGAAATCAGGTCCAACAACCGACCGTAACAGTACGACGTCATCAAGTTGTGCCCCCTCGTGAGAGTAGCCAGTCGATGTTTTGACAAAGTGCGCTCCACTCTCCGTGATGATATTTGCTGCCGTCACCTTTTCATCCCGGGTCAGCAGACATGTCTCAATGATGACCTTAAGGATCATCCCGGCGCAGACCTGGCTCACCATCTTTATCTCTTTCCCGATATACTTGAAGTCTTTTTCCTTTAACCTGCCAATGTTCATGACCATATCGATCTCATTACATCCATTCTTGATCAGGTCCTCGGCCGCGTAGACCTTAGTCCGCGTGGTTGAAGCACCAAAAGGAAACCCCACCACACTGCAGATCTTCGTCTCTTCGGGCTGCATTCGAACGACGGTCGGCACCCAACAGGGATTAACTACCGCGGCATAGAACTGGTATTCCGCAACGTCTTTCATGAATTTCATGATATCTGCACTCGTTGCGTCTGGCCTCAGAATTGTCTGGTCGATTACTCTGTTCAACGTATCCACGTACCAATATTAACGTTATGATTTGCGAAGTCAAGGCCGATACGCAGTATTGATAGGTAGATTGTAAAAAAGGTCGCAGTATTGACATATTAATATATTTGTGGTATATTTAAAGTTATGAAATTTGATAAATCGCTAATAGCTACCTTGCGTGAAGATCCAAAAGAAGCCGAGACAAAAAACCATCGTCTCTTGCTGCGCGGTGGTTTTATCCGGCAGGTCGCGTCAGGTATTCATACTTATTTACCCCTCGGCTGGCGTATCCTTTTGAGAATCAGTAATATCATCCGGGAAGAGATGGATCGAATAGATGGTCAGGAACTGCTCATGCCCGCGATCTCCCCCAAGGAACTCTGGGAGGAATCAGGCCGCTGGCAGGAATATGGCGAGGATATGTTCCGGCTGAAAGACCGCAAAGACCGTGAATATTGTCTCTGCCCGACCCATGAGGAAATAGTCGCCGATACCGCACGCCATAAGATCCGTTCTTATCGGGATTTGCCGCAAATTTGGTATCAGATACAAACAAAATTTCGCGATGAACCGAGACCCCGCTCCGGTGTGCTCAGGTCAAGACAATTCATCATGAAAGACTCTTATAGTCTGGACTGCGACCAGGCTGGATTGGATAAGAGCTTCAATCTTCACAAACAAGCTTATGAAAAAATCTTCAAGCGTTGCGGTTTGGATTTTGTTATCGTTGACGCCTCGAGCGGACTCATGGGCACTGGTGAATCAAAGGAATTCATGGCACTCGTTGCCGGTGGCGAGGATGAACTCGTCATCTGCCAGCAGTGCGATTACCGTGCGAATATCCAGGTCGCCGAGGGGAAAGGCCTTTCAGCATCTTTCGCAGACATCCCGCTCGAGCAGATCGCCACACCTGAAAAACGCACGGTTAGAGAAGTAACGGAATTCCTTAATGTTCCTGCGCAGAATCTTGTGAAGAGCCTTTTTTTCACCGCCGTCAAAAAAGACCCTATTCTGATATTGATTCGCGGCGATTACGAAGTCAACGAAGACAAGGTTGCGCGGTTGATCGGGCATGGCTATGAGCCGGCAAGCGCCGAGGAGATAAAATCTGTGTTCGGTGCTGAACCAGGATACATTGGTCCTGCCGGAATGGGTAAATTGAAAATCTATGCAGATGATCTGCTACTTGATGCGCAGGGCATGATCACGGGAGGCAATCGAGACGGCTATCACGTCAGGGGGCTGAATCTCGGACGTGACGTGCGAGTGACCGAATATGCTGATCTCAGAAAGGTAAGATCAGGCGACCGCTGTTTAAAATGCGGTGGAAAGATGACCATCGAGAGTGCTCTTGAACTCGGGCATATCTTCAAGCTGGGCACGAAGTATTCGATCAGCCTCGGCGCGAATTTTCTGGACGAGAAAGGTATCTCGAAACCGATCATAATGGGCAGTTACGGTATTGGGCTCGAGAGAATAATGGCTTGTGCCTGCGAACAAAAAAGTGACGACCGCGGTGCGGTCTGGCCCATCTCGATCGCGCCGTTTGACATTCACCTTACGATCCTCAATCCGAATGAGGATATTGTCAAAAACACAAGCGCGGATGTAATACGGCTGTTGACTAAAGCGGGTTTCTCGGTTATTATAGACGACCGGGACGTTTCGGCTGGGATAAAATTCAACGATGCAGATCTGATCGGTATTCCAATACGCGTAACGGTCGGTCCAAAGGGTATCAAGAACAACCAGCTCGATATCCATATCAGAGAAACCGGAGAAACACACTCTGCTACTCAATCGGAACTGGTGGCGAAATGTATCGAGATGAGGGAACTCCTGTACCGGAGAATAAATGGATAGAGATTTAGATTTGGAAGGGATTTCGCGAACAATACGTGAGGTCATCGAGGATATGGGTCTAAGGTTTTATGATTTTGACTACAACGATGTATCGCGAACATTACGCGTTTACATCGACAAGGAAAAAGGAGGCGTTACGATCGGGGATTGTCAGAAGGCAAGCAACACGATATCACGCAAACTCGACGAGGACGATTTGATGAATTTTCCATACACGCTCGAAGTTTCGTCGCCAGGCGTCGAACGCATCCTCAAGAAACCAGAGCACTACGCATGGGCTGTAGGTAATCTGGTGGAAATCGATACCGGAAGAGAGAAGATCAGAGGTTATCTTAGAGGCACCAAGAAGAATGGAGTCGTTGTGTCATCGGGAAATGGTGAGAAGATTATACACTACGCTTCGATAAAACGAGCGAACGTCATTGAGGAGTGAACCTATGACAACTGATACCAAAATGATAATTGAGAACATGAAAGCCGTAGCCCGTGCGCGCGGTGTGAAATTCGATTATGTAATGCAATCCTTGGCCGAAGCAATAGAAAGCGGCATCAAGAGAAAATTCGGTAAGAATACGGAATCCGAAGTTACCGTAAACAAATCGACCGGCGACATAAAAATCTTTGTGACCAAGAAGGTCGTCGACGAAGTAGTCGACGCGGAAACCGAAATTTCTCTGCAAGAAGCACAGCAAAAGAAGGAAAGCTACAAAGTTGGCGACGTATTTCGCATTCCCATATCTATAGGAGAGCTCGGCAGAACTGCCATCGAGATGGTCAAACAGACGCTCACCCAGAAGGTCAGCGAGGCAGAAAGAAATCGAATCCTTGCCGAGTATGAGAAGAAGATAGGTGAGATCGTGAAGGGTATCGTCAAGGTAGTTAGCCGCAATGAAATTCTCGTCGACCTTGGTCCGGTGGAAGCGGTAATACCCGGCTACGGGATGATGAGGTCGGAGCACTACCGATTGGATTCACCAATACGTGCTGTAGTACATCGTGTCGATCGAGCACAGTGGGGACCTAAAATCATTCTCTCCAGAACCGACCCGAAATTCCTCGAACGACTTCTATTTTATGAAATACCCGAGATCAAAGATAGCGTAATTCAAGTCGTAAAGATCGTACGCGAACCGGGTGTCCGTGCAAAACTTGCCGTCCAAACAATTGACCCTAAGGTCGATCCGATTGGCGCCTGCGTCGGGTACCGGGGCAGCCGTATTCAATCAGTCGTTAAGGAACTCTCTGGAGAACGTATCGATGTCATTCAGTGGAGCAAAGAACCCACCATACAGGTTTCGCGCAGTCTCTCTCCTGCAAAGGTAAAAGAAGTGATTTCGCTGGCCGAAGGGCATGTTCTGGCGATCGTCCCGGATGATGACTACTCGAAGGCGATCGGCAAGAATGGCGTTAATGTCGACCTGGCGTCTCGACTCTGCGAAGTCGACATCGAAATAAAGAAAGTGTCCGAATACGAAAAAGAAATGAAAGAAAAAGAACTTGCTGACATGAAGATCGAGGATGTCGCGCTATTGGATGCAAAATTGAAGAAAGCCCTCATCAAAAAAGGATATACGAATGTGCTCGCCGTAATCAACGCCCCGGTTGATGAACTAAAATTTCTCCTGTCACTGGACGATGACGCGGTGAAGGAATTGTTGGAAACCCTGAGACCTAAGGACGAAAAGGAGTCCGGAGATGCCGGCCAAGAAAGTTCATAGTGTCGCAAAGAATTTAGGTCTATCGAGTGCCGCTTTAATAAAACTCCTCGAGGAGATCGGGATAAAGGCCAAAGGCCACATGTCTGCTCTGACTGATGAGGAAATAAAGAAGATTAAGAGTAAGATATCGGAGGAGAAGAAACGCGTCAAAAAGGAATTCACACGACGTTATTCAAAACCGAGGGCAAAAGAGAAGAAGAAGAAGATAAACAAAGAAGAGATCAAAGAAAAAGTAAAATCTACCCTTGCAAAACTCGAAAAGCGTGAGACAAAGAAACATTATAAGCGCGAGATTCCGCAAAAGATAGAAACTCAACCGGCAGAAAAAATCGTTGAAGTTACAGATTTCATGACTGTCGCCGAACTGGCTCAGTCGCTGGGTAAACCCGTCAGCGAAGTGATCAAGAAGTGCATGGACCTTGGTCTAATGGTCAGCTTAAATCAACGCCTTGACCTCGACACCATCTCTGTTATCTGCGACGAATTGAGTTGCAAGGTCAAGACCGTATCTATAGAAGAGCAGGTAAAGACGAAAGAGGTAACCGAAGCGATCGAAAGACCGCCCGTAGTTACTGTCATGGGCCACGTCGATCACGGCAAAACCACACTTCTCGATGCAATCACGAAGCTCAAGGTGGCCGAAAGAGAGTATGGCAAGATCACGCAGAAGATGGCCGCCTACCAGGTCGAATATCATGATAAGATCATTACATTCCTTGACACACCGGGGCACGAAGCATTCACGGCAATGAGGGCGAGAGGCGCACAGGTAACCGACATCGTCATCCTGGTCGTGGCAGCCGATGATGGGGTCATGCCCCAAACAGTCGAAGCCATTGACCATGCTCGGGCGGCCGGGGTTCCCATAATCGTCTGTATCAACAAAATAGATCTGCCAAATTCAAACATCAATCTCGTTAAAACCCAGCTGGCAAAAGCGAACGTGGTCATTGAAGATTTCGGTGGGAAATCAATTTCGGTTGAGGTGTCGGCGCTCAAGGGTAAGGGCATACCAGATCTGCTCGATGCCATATTGGTCAAGTCTGAAGAACTAAATCTCAAAGCACCGCTTAGCAAGCTCGCAAAAGGGGTAGTACTTGAGGCCCGTCTCGACCGCGGAAAGGGTAACGTATCCACAATTCTCGTTCAGGAAGGAACCCTGCGTAAAGGTGACCCCTTTGTATGCGGACCGCATTTCGGGCGGGTACGCGAGTTGTTCGACGAGAAATTCGAAAAAGTCGGCGAAGCAGTACCGTCGACACCGGTTCTCGTACTTGGCTTCAGTGGATTACCGCAAGCAGGTGAAATATTCCTTGCCGTCGACAACGAACACCGAGCGCGGGAACTCGCGGCGCAACGCGAATTGATGGACCGCAGTAGGCGGCTTGCACCGAAGTCAAAACTGACGCTGCTCAACCTTCAAGAGAAAATCCAAGCCGGTGAAACGAAGGAGTTAAAGATTTTGCTCAAGGCAGACACGGCAGGCTCGGCCGAAGCACTCGACGAGAAACTCCAAGAATTGACGACCGATGAGGTATCGGTGAGAGTAGTCCATAAGGGCGTCGGTAAGATAAATGTTTCGGATGTGCTGCTTTCCGAGGTGACTGGCGCAATCTGTGTTGGTTTTCACGTCGGACCGGATGCCAATGCATTGGAGAGTGCCGAACGCGAAGGCGTGGAGATCAGGACTTACCGATTGATATACGAAGCACTAGATGACCTGAGAGCCGCCATGCTCGGCATGCTTGAACCAAAGATGCAAGAAATACTGATCGGTGAGGCCGACGTACGTGAAGTGTTCAATATCCCGCGCGCTGGTGTCATCGCCGGGTGTTACGTAAAAGACGGTAAAGTATTGAGGAATTCAATTGCCCATCTCATTCGTGATAAAAAAGAAATCCTCACTGCAAAAGTAGTATCTCTAAAGAGATTCAAAGAAGACACCAAAGAAGTAACCGCTGGCTACGAATGTGGTATCGGTCTCGAAGATGTATCTGACATCCAGAAAGAGGACTTAATGCAATTCTACAAAATCGAAGAACAAACCAGCAAGGATGTCGGATAGATTTTTCGTTTGTCGCTGTGACCTGGACTTGCACATCGATAACTGCCATTCACTCAAGGAAAAGAGACGCATTGTCACCAGTCTCAAGGAGAAATTGAAGAATCGATATAATGTGGCAATCTGCGAATTTGGGGACCTCTCGCTGTGGCAGCGTACTCAGCTCGGGCTCGTTACCTGTGGCAATACCAAACAGCACGTTGATTCATCCATGAGAAAGGCACTGGATTTCATAGACAAATTCCATGCTGTTTCCTTACTGAAATATGACATCGCAATAACCTGATGAGAAAAGATAGAATTGCCTCGGTCTTGATACGCGCGATATCGGAGATAATCGAACACGATATCAAAGACCCAAGGCTTGGGTTGGTCACGATCACCACAGTGAATGTCAGCAGCGATCTGAAAATGGCCACGGTGTACTTCTCGAGCTTGACTGATAAAGACGCTGGGCTAGCCACACTCAATCGTGCAAAAGGGTACATACGCTCAGAATTGGCCAATCGAGTAAGGATGAAGTACGTACCTGATATCGAATTCAAGATAGATAACAGTTTTGAATACGGGAAGAAAATAGATGCGCTCCTTAACGAAATTAGTCAGGATAATAAAGAATAGCAGAAGAATCGTCATCGCCACCCACCGGGACCCGGACGGCGATGGTATTGCCGCAGCACTGGCTGCAGCGCATCTTGTTAAGCATTACCATAGAAAAAAACCTCTCCTCTTCTGCCACTCACGTATCCCGTTCAAATATCAGTTCCTCCTTGGTGACTGGAAATTTACGCGAAAAATCCCTGATTTCGACTTACTGATAGCCGTCGATTCTGCAGGAATCTCAAGAATATTCCCCAAGGATGCGGAGCAGCATCTACAGGATAAAGCCATCGTTAATATAGATCATCATCGGAGCAACAACTCTTTCGGAGCGTTGAGAATCATCGATGAAAATGCTTCTTCTGCCTGCGAAATCATCTATTTCATCTTCAAACGTCTCAGGATAGAAATTGAAAAACCCTTGGCAGAAATATTCTACTGCGGCATATACAACGAAACCGGCGGGTTTGTCTATGCCAACACGACAGAAGAATCGCTGCAGATAGCCAGTGAATTAGTCGGCCTGGGCGTACGTCCAGACCGTCTGGTAAAACAACTGAACGCCAAGACCCTCAGCGGTACGGCTCTCCTGACCAAGGTCCTGAGCACAATCGAAGTAAAAGGCGGCGTGGCTATGATGTATCTTTTCCAGGACATGTTGGAAAGGAGCAGCGCCGAGATGTCCGATTCGGAGAATTTCATATCTTTTCTCGAAGCAATCAAAGGGGTGCGGGTTTCTATGTTCCTACGTGAGGAAAAGGATGGAACCAGGATCAGTCTTCGTAGCGACGGTATAATAGACGTCGATAGTCTTGCCCGCCGGTATGGAGGCGGGGGTCATCGCCTCGCTGCCGGACTGCGACTACGGAAAACCATCCCCGAAGCAAAAAAAGAAATACTCAAAGCAATACTACATGAGATCAGGCAGACATCCTGATCAAGAAATGGCAACAGTCGACGATGATAGAAAAATCAATTGTTCTCGTTGACAAACCGGTCGGCTTCAGTTCGTTCCAAATCGTGCGAATGCTACAGAAGGACAACAGGAAAGTAGGACACGCCGGCACCCTTGATCCTTTTGCAAGCGGCCTGTTGATTCTGTTGTTCAACCGCGCAACCAAGCAATTCGATCTGATCCAGACAATGGAGAAAGAATACACTGGCGAGATGTTCCTCGGAATCACCTCCGATACATATGACATCACAGGTCTGAGTAAAGAATCAGAAGAAAAATCAAACGTCGATCTTACTCTAAAGGCACTCAATCGGGTTACAAGCCGATTTACCGGCGAGGTACAGCAAGTACCCCCCCGTTTTTCTGCCCTCAAGCGGAAAGGGCGAAGACTCTATGAACTAAGCAGGCAGAATCAGCATGTAACGATGACACCCCGCAGTGTCTCGGTCAAATTATTTGAGATCGAACACGCTGACCCACCCATCCTGACATTCAGGGCAATCGTCGGCAAGGGTGTATACATTAGATCCCTTGTACATGATTTTGGTGAAGATATAGGTTGCGGCGCTTGTCTCGTGACCTTGAGGAGAACGAGGATAGGTGAGTACCAAGTATCGCAGGCTTGCAGATTGGGAAAAATTGCACGACATATGCTATGATAATATTAACCGACAGCACTGACCCGGTCACCGAGCACTCAGTTTGCGGTATCGGGAGCTTTGATGGTGTTCACCGCGGCCATCAAGAGATCGTACTTCGTTTGAAGCAACTGGCAGGGAAAAAGCAGCAAGTAGGCATAATCACTTTCGCGCCGTTACCATTCCTCATACTAAAGAAGACCCCGATATGCTGTCTGACACCGAGAGAGGAAAAAGAAGCCATCTTCGAACAACTCGGTGTCGATTTCATCTATTATTTCACGTTCTCTGACGTCTTTGCACGATACAGTCCACAGAGATTTGTTCAATTGATTGCCGGCCGGATAAAACCTTCAATAATAGTCGTTGGCGCAAATTTTCATTTTGGCAACATGAGAAAAGGCAATGCGGAGATCCTAAAGAACCTTGCCCGCAAACTGTTCGCGGTTGAGATAATGACCAGGGTTGGCGATGAAGGTACAATATCGAGTACGCGCATACGCGAATTGCTTTTATTGGGGAACGTAAAAGCGGCCAACCGCCTGCTTGGCCGTTGCTATTCAGTATCGGGTGCCGTGATAAAAGGAAAAGGAAAGGGTCAAAAACTTGGTTTCCCTACCGTCAATATCCAAATACCTACCGACAAACTAATGCCTTTGGACGGCGTATACAAGGTAGAGATAACGGCCCTGGGTAAGCAATATATCGGTGCCATGTTCTGCCGGCAGGATCTTCTGGAAGTTCACATAATAAGCTTCTCAGGCAATCTTTATGGCGAAAATGTGCATATCGAATTTATCGAACGTATTCGAGGCATAGAACATTTTACCGATGACCGCACCCTGAGGGCTGCAATCGCCACAGACATAAAGAGAGTAAAAAACTAGATAGTCCGATCCTCAAAAAATACATAACCCCCCTTGCACGCGCAGCTTGTTATTTATGAATCAGAGTTTTATCTAAATGTACGCAGTAACTGCGTCTTTCACTTGTTGTACCAGAAGACGGTATTCGCTTGATATGAAGCAAGGAACGATTTTTTTGCCGTAGTGCAAATTGGCGATGTTGAATTCCCGCACACTGACAAATCTTCTGAGAATTCGATCATCAAGGAATGAAACACGATGGAAGAAGATCTGAGGAATACGCATAGCTGCCGCTTCGAGCGAAGCAGTACCTGAACTCACAACGAGCAGGTCACAATCCTTCATCATCTGATAACGGTCTCCGTTAAAAACCGGTATCAGACTTTGTTGACTGCTCAAGTCCGCGGCCGTCTGCGAGTCGAAAGCAATCAAACATAATTCAATATTAGACCCCCGGGTTCGTATGAAATTTGTCAGTTCCAGTATGACTGGTAAGTTCCGTAATATCTGCGTCCTCCGGGAACCGGGCATAAAACCGATGCGCGGTTGCCTGTTTCTCCTGGTGTATTTGCCCAATAGACTGAACAGTGGGTTATCCATCAATATCGTGTCAAAACCTAACCGGCGGTAGAAATCAGCCTCGAAAGGAAAGACCGAAATCACAACATCAATCCATCTCTTAAGAAGATTCTTGCGAAAACCGCCCCATGCCCAGATCTGCGGCGGCAGCATATAAAAAACCTTCATACCATGTCGCTTGGCGATCCTGCACAACGGGATATTCAACCCAGGATACGCTACAGCAATAAAGGTCTTGGGACGAGTATCCAGAAGAATACGGGCGATTTGCCGGTAAGAGGAATAATGTGATAATAGTGATGATAAGCTGTCGCTCAAACCAAATGCAGCAAGCCTTTCATACCAGAGAACGATCTCGGCACCATTCATTTGCATGTTGCCATCACCCACTCCAATAATGGTCGCATCTGGCAATTGTTTTCGCAAGCGCTTTATGAACAGACCTGCATAAACATCACCAGATGGTTCACCGGCGCACAGGAATATTGGCGATAGGAATTTCGTTTCTTTCATCTATTCAACTTCTTCTGACCGGGAAATTCTTACTTACGGAGGAGAAT
Source organism: Caldifarciminota bacterium (assembly GCA_020353055.1). Lineage (GTDB taxonomy): Bacteria > Hydrothermota > Tepidihabitantia > SM23-42 > SM23-42 > SM23-42. The sequence continues at coordinate 360,349 of CP070686.1, forward strand.
ATTCAGGATAATGGTTATTATAATCGAAAGGAGTATACCAGTCGCAATTGGAAGAATGAACACAACATTATCTCTCTTAAATATAATGTCGCCCGGCAGTCCAAAAAAAGAAAATTTCGGGAAAAGCAGTAAAGCGCAACCAATTAAGATAAAAATCAACCAAAGGATCAGGAAGAATTTTGCGGGATAATGCACAAAAAAAGTTTACTCTTTTGAGTCTTTAGAGGTTTTTGCTGGTGGTTTGGGTTTTGCGTCAGGTTTTTTTAGGTCAGTGCTCTTCTCCTTCTTCATTTCTGGCAGGTGCGACCGTTTGTAATCCGTGACATAGAATCCGTTACCTTTGAAGATCAAACCTGCACCGCCGCTGATCAAACGCCTCACCTTCCCCTTACATTTCGGGCATTGAGTCAGTGGTTTGTCGGTAATCTTTTGAAATTCATCAAACTTGTATCTACAAAACAGGCATTCGTATTCGTATGTGGGCATTTGGTGCATGAGGAGAGTCAGGGTCAGGAGGCTCGAATGCCTGCCCCCTTGACCCCAACCTCCTACACTGCGTTCCTAATATTCACCACCGTAGCCGCCACCAGGAGGTGCCATCGGCGGTTTTTCTTCTTCCGGCTTCTCAACAACGACAGCCTCTGTGGTCACCAACAGTGACGCGATGCTCGCGGCATTCTGCAGTGCCGTACGGCTGACCTTGGTCGGATCTATAATGCCTGCTTCAACCATGTCTTCGAATTTCTCGCTCATCACGTTGTAACCAACATTCAGCTTATCTTTCTTCACGTGCTCAACGATGACCGAACCTTCCTTACCCGCATTTGCCGCTAGCTGGCGGGTCGGTTCTTCCAGCGCTCGCCGGACAATCTGGATACCGATCTGTTGATCACCGGCCAGTTTCATCTTTTCAAGATCAGGCAGGGCGCGAATAAAAGCAACACCACCGCCTGGCACGATACCTTCCTCAACCGCCGCTCTCGTAGCGTGCAGAGCGTCTTCGACACGGGCCTTCTTTTCCTTCATCGCAACCTCGGTTGCCGCGCCAACATTCAAAACAGCGACACCGCCGGCAAGCTTTGCCAGACGTTCCTGTAGTTTTTCCTTATCGTAGTCTGAAGTCGTCTCCTCGATCTCGTTCTTTATCTGCCCGATTCGTGCCTGTATATCATCTTTCTTTCCGGCGCCTTCGACTATTGTTGTATTCTCTTTGTCGATAGTAATACGTTTTGCACGACCAAGATCGGAAATCTGCACATTCTCCAGTTTAATACCAATATCCTCGGAAATCAATTTGCCACCGGTGAGTACGCCGATGTCCTCGAGCATCGCTCTACGACGATCACCATATCCGGGTGCCTTAACTGCCGCGCAGGACAGGGTTCCGCGGATCTTGTTGACCACGAGTGTCGCTAAAGCCTCGCCCTCAACTTCCTCACTGAGAATGACAATCGGCCTGCCTTTCTGCGCCACCTTCTCCAGCAATGGAACCAGATCCTTCATTGCACTGATTTTCTTCTCATATAAGAGAATATAAGCATCCTCGAGGACCGCTTCCATACGTTCCGGATTGGTAATGAAATAAGGCGAAAGATACCCACGGTCAAACTGCATACCCTCGACGACATCGAGAGTTGTTTCCATGCCCTTCGCTTCTTCCACGGTGATCACGCCATCTTTGCCGACTTTTTCCATAGCATCAGCGATCAACTTACCGATCGTCTCATCATTGTTCGCAGAAATCGCAGCAACCTGCGCAATATCGGTCGACCCTTTGATCGGCGTCGATAATTTCTTTAGACCAACCACGACACTGTCCACGGCTTTGTCTATACCTTTCTTGACCTCCATGGCATTAGCGCCTGCAGTCACGGTCTTCAGACCTTCGCGGTAAATCGCTTCGGCAAGTATCGTGGCGGTAGTAGTCCCGTCACCTGCGACGTCCGAGGTTTTGGAAGCCACTTCCTTCACCATCTGGGCACCCATGTTCTCGAATCTATCCTCAAGGTCGATCTCTTTTGCGACTGTAACGCCGTCCTTTGTAATCGTAGGCGCGCCGAATTTCTTTTCCAGGATGACATTTCTGCCCTTGGGACCAAGTGTCACCTTTACCGCATCTGAGAGTAGTTTGACGCCTCTGAGTATCACCCGTCTAGCCTCTTCATTGAATTTAATCTCTTTAGCTGCCATTTTCTGTCTCCTTTTTATTTCGCTTTCTCAACTATACCTAAAATATCATCCTCACGGATAATTAGATACTCACGATCCTCTATCCTCACTTCGGTTCCCGCATACTTGCCAAAAAGAATAGTATCGCCTTTTTTGACCTCAAGCGGAATCCGATGTCCCTTTTCATCTCTTTTTCCACCACCGACCGCAATCACTTTACCTTGCTGAGGTTTTTCTTTTGCTGTATCTGGTATTATAATACCACCCTTCTTCACTTCCTCCTCTACTCGTTCGACAAGAATATGGTCGTAAAGTGGTTTGATTTTCATCTTTCCTCCTTGTTTTCTCTTTGCCAAAAAACCCTTGCCAACTTCTGTTCGTCAGAAAATCGATATTCGACATCTCCTCCGTAGGCGTGATAAAGAGTACGCCCAAGGTGTATTGCCAAATTCTCCGAGGTTGTCTCTACCCTAACGCCCTCATCCTCCTCCACAATACCCATGATCCTATCAAGCGGATTGTGGTTCAAGATCTTCCTCTCCTCGTTCCGCATCATATTGACCATCTCCACGCGCCGCCCCTTGAAAAAACCGCCCGATATATGGACAATTCCCATCACATAATGATCTTCTTCCTTGCGGCAGGCCGGGCATTTGTGGCGTTCAACCGCCTCTTTCGGATCGAAATCGGGCATTCTCTGCCACCGTCTGTGCCTGAAAACTAATCCGCAACGTGGACAAAACGTTGGCTCTTTGTAGCTCTTTCTTGTTAGGTAGGGATCCTCCAGATGGGGCTTCAGGCCCCCTCTTATACCTCTTCTACCCTTCAGCACCATCCTCTCCTTTTTATTACATATGCTGTGCATGGGCGAAACCCGACTTGAACGGGTGACCTTCTCCTTGTAAGGGAGACGCTCTCGCCTACTGAGCTATTCGCCCTTTAGACAATCTATTATATACGGAAGTTTAGTTTTGTCAAGAAAACTGGGACCTTGTGCTTATGCCTCCTCAGTTCAGAACATGCCGGTCAATGAAATCAATGACCGTATCGTAATAGACAGGGCCGAGTATCTCAGGGATGTCATCATGACCGGCTTCCTCTACCCACAAAGACTCCTTGGGCTCGACGGCCTTTTCCCATATCAGTGGGACATGCCGGTCAAAAACGATGTAGTCATCTGCCCTACCGTGCATCATTAAGAGGGGGCAGCCAATATCGGCGATTCTTCGCTCGTTATCGAAGTCCGCATCAACGACATACGAACCAGTAAGGTTGAGGAGGCCGGAATCTCGTAACAGGACAGTAGCCGATGCGATCGCCGATTCCAGAATCACACTCGCTGGATGGTTGATATCCGCCGCCAGATAAGTGACCACAAAAGTGCCAAGTGACCAACCGTACAGGACTATCTTGGTGGTGTCGACATCGGAACGTGTGCGCACGTAGTCATATGCTTCACGGCCATCCGAGAAGAGGGCTTCGCCTGAGGGTGAACCTTCACTCATACCATAGCCCTGGTAGTCAAATATGAAGATATTGTATCCAATTTCCCACAGATACTCGACACGTACCCAGTAGCGGTTGATGTTCTCACTCCTACCATGACAGTAGAGTACCGTTACCGTATTGTTGGCTACAGAATCGGGATTGCCTTTCACATAGAAACCGTATATCTGGTTGCCCATTGAATTCAAAACGACCGGCTCAACAAGCGAATCGGGAATTATGAACCTCGTACCCCATTCTACAAGATCTTCATGTCTCAAATATTCATCCACCGTCGTCGGTTCAAATAGAAAATCGTCGAGCGTCATAACCCGAACACAGCCAACGATAAATAACATGAAAAAGATGCCAATCCGCGGTTTCATATTTCCTCCCTTAAAGTTGGTACCCAAAACCAAGAACAAAGCCGAGGGCACCACGACCGAATGGTGTAAGTGTGAAGTCGACCACCCTATCGTCTCCGGACTCAAAGGGTGCATACCACCGTGTCTCAAGAGTGAGTGCATACCTTCTGCCCAGCGAGATTTCGCTGCCTAACATGAAAGCGGGAACGACATATGGTTCAGAGAATTGTATCATGCTCTGTGCCCCGCCGTAAAGCACATGCCTGGAGTTCAGGATATCGTAAGTGAACAAGACAGAAAGCTCCGGGTAAAACCTCATGTGACCCACCTCTCCGAAATCATAAAAACCATACAACGCAAAACCCGCGGAAAATCCAGGACGCAATCCGAGACTACGCGCAAAGTGTCTCGTGATTCCGGCATCGACACCCAGATTACCGAAAAGCGCCATTGTCGGGTGAATGCCAACATGCAGGTCGGTGTTGCCTTCCAAACCTAATCGATAGCGGAGGACCGAGTACGGCAGGGGTATTTCCATATCGTAGACGGGCGCAACAGGACCACCAGCAGAAAGAACAAATGACTTGTTGCCGGCTCCTGCAGGTTTAACCGATGAAACAGTACCGCATTGGAGCAGTAGTAAACAGACGAAGAGCGTAATGCATACTACAACATCTTCCCTTACATTCATTATTCCTCCTTCCTCTACCACATTTTTCTATAGAACTACCCTCAACTAACTACAATTGATACATAACGTAATGATATTATTACAGAAAGATCAAAGCCTTGCAGCTTTTTCTTCGATCGCCTCCAAAAGGGATGAAAATGAACTCTGAAAAGCAACCACACCATCCTTCAGCAATTTATCACAGATATCATTGAGGTCAATACCATATTTCATCAACGCTTCAATGATTGCATGAGCTTGTTCAAGGTCTCCCGGCAGCGCCTCTGTGACTTCACCGTGATCGAGAAACGCTTCGAGCGTTTTCTCTGGTATCGTGTTGACAGTTTTCTTACCAATTAGTTCAGTAACATACTTAATGTCGCTGTATGCAGGATTCTTCGTGCTTGTAGAACCCCACAGTACTCTCTGCACGTTAGCGCCTGCCTTACGCAGTTTTTCAAATCTCTCGCCAGAGAACATCCGTGAGTACGCGTCATATATTACCGCGGAGTTGGCAACTGCCGCAGTGCCCAGCAGTCTCCCCAGTTCATCTCGCTGCACGCCATCTGCCTGGGTATTCAACTGCTTATCGATGATATCATCTACCGACGTATCAACACGACTCACGAAGACACTGGCGACCGAGTGCACTCGTTTGGCAATCCCGCCCCGCTTCCGCAAGTTCTCAATTCCTTCCATGTAGGATTCAGATGTTCTGATATACTGCTGCAGGGAGAAAATGAGTGTTACATTCACGTTGATGGACTCGCTCAAGAGTTCGCCGACCGCAACGAACCCGGCACCTGTTGCTGGCACCTTAAGCATGACATTCGGCCGCGCCACCTTGGCGTACAATCTCTTGCCTTCGGCAACGGTTCCCTCTGAATCATCGGCGAGTTCGGGATTTATCTCGAGACTTACATATCCATCCAGTCCTTCAGTCATTTCGTATATCGGCTTGAAGAGATCGGCAGCGTCCTGAATATCCTTTACCGTGATGTCATCGTATATTTCGAAAGTGGTTTTATGCTCTGCCTTCATTTCCTTTATCGGCCGATCATAGTCAGGACTCTTGCTTATCGCTTTGTCAAAAATCGTCGGATTTGAGGTCAACCCGTACACGCCCTGCTCGATAAGCCGTTTCAACCTTCCGCTGTCGAGCAATGAACGGCTGATAAAGTCTATCCAAACACTCTGACCGTACTCATGGAGCTTCAGTAACGCCGTATCTTTCACATCACCTCCCATCCTTAATCGGAAAATCCGGTCCTATCAAGCAATGAAGGACTCGTATCTGGCGCAGTTTTGCTGAAAACAATCAAGGCTCGCTCTCGGTCCGGTAATGCGGATGTTTCATCTCCATATTGAGGAAGTAGCTAATTGCTGTCCTGATAGCGATAATCGAACCAAGGATCGCCAGCTCGGTGAGTGTCGGTTCAATTATTGTTCTCACTATGTCCGCGGCGATCAAAAATTCAAGACCTGCCAGCAAGTACGCACCAAGATGATGCCTCAGTAGATATCTACGGTTTCTTATGTTCCTGCCACGGAGATGATCATACTCGATACGGATAAAAGAGAAAAAGCCAAGCAGGACCCCCCAACAGATAACAAAGATACCAAAAGCCCCGATTATATTGGAAACATGGTGCAGTATTTGCACAACCACCTCCCCTTTTTCCGAACAATGTACCGACCAAACAGCAATAACAATGTGTGGTCGGACACCATCCCTGTCTGATCAGTACCGCTTATTCTACTTATAGTCCACATCATGTCAACCTCCACGCAGTGATGCAACAGTTATTCTTGTCCAGTTGACACTGTTCTTTTTTTTGCTATAATTGATGATGGAATGCAAATCCAAGGACAATTCAAGGAATTGCAATTGCAGTTATGAACCTTGCTCTCGCAAAGGTAAATGCTGTGATTGCCTGAGTTACCATCTAAACATGCAACAATTGCCTGCGTGCTGCTTCCCTGATGACGTTGAACGGACATACGACCGCTCGTTCGAAAGATTCGCTGAGATACACGGGAGAAAGTGAAGATGGAACTGATATTCGAACAGACCAAGGACGGCCGACGGGGCTATTCGCTACCGTCGCCAGATGTTCCTTCGCATGAACTTACGGCTGCATTCAGACGTCAGACAACCACCCATCTGCCCGAAGTCAGTGAACCACAAATCATCCGACACTTCGTCAATCTGTCGGTGATGAACCATCATGTCGACAAGAACTTCTATCCTCTGGGTTCGTGTACTATGAAATATAACCCAAAGATCAATGAAGAAACCGCTCGCTTGCACGGATACACAAGAATACATCCCCTGCAACCACAGAGTACCACCCAGGGAGCGCTTGCTTTAATGTACGGACTCGGTGAATATCTCAAGGCGATCGTAAACCTCGATGGAATTACGCTACAACCAGCCGCGGGTGCGCAAGGTGAATTCACGGCAATCAGTATGTTCAAAGCCTATTTCAACAAGAAGAAAGAAGCACGTAAATATATCCTCGTGCCAGACTCGGCGCACGGAACAAACCCGGCGAGCGTCAACTTTTCAGGGTTCCAGCCACTGACCCTGCCGTCGAGTGACAACGGATTGGTTGATGTGGAAAAATTGATAGCACTGATGACACCCGAGGTTGCCGGACTCATGTTGACCAACCCAAACACGCTCGGGCTATTTGAAAGGAATGTGAAGAAGATCACCGGTACCGTGCACGACAAAGGAGGTTTGGTCTATCTTGACGGCGCAAATCTTAATGCCCTCCTGGGCATAACTCGCGCCGGCGACATGGGATTTGACGCCGTTCATTTCAATCTGCACAAGACCTTCTCTACACCTCACGGCGGTGGTGGTCCGGGTTCGGGGCCCGTGGCCGTAATAAACGACCTTCTGCCATTTCTCCCTGTGCCAACAATAGTCTATGACGGGAAAAGATACGGATTCGATTTCGATGTGCCTGATTCCATCGGCAAGGTTCAAACATTCTACGGTAATTTTCTCGTAATGGTAAGAGCCTACACATATCTACGGCTTGTAGGTGCAGCAGGATTAAGGAATATCTCGAAGTCTGCAATCCTCAATGCCAACTATGTTATTCAATCTCTGAAAGACGATTATCTGCTGCCTTACACCGACTACTGCATGCACGAAGGGGTACTGTCAGGTCGACAATTGAAGGAATCAGGCTTGAGAACCCTCGATGTGGCAAAACGCCTGCTGGATTATGGTCTACACGCACCAACAATCTATTTCCCATTGATCGTTAGTGAAGCTCTAATGATTGAACCGACTGATAGCGAATCAAAAGAAACACTCGATGAATTCGTCAATGCGATGAAAAAGATTCTCGAAGAAGCCAAAGAACAACCTGATCTCCTGAGAAACGCACCGCACAACACACCGGTGCGCCGTCTTGATGAGGTTAAGGCAATAAAACAATTGAACATAAAATGGAAAACATAGAATTCGAAGTTACCGAAGAGCGTAAGAAATTTCTGATCAACAAAATCGCTCAGAAAGTGATAGATTACCGCCTTTCACCGGTGGCCATAATTTTTCTGGAATCATCAAAACCACTGACTTTTTTGGGCAACCAATTTATGATCTTCATGCAACCCTTCTATCGAGCGTTATTCTCGTTTCGTGAATACGAAGAGATCGCCGCGATGCTGGAAGAACGAAAAAACGTTGAGGCGTTGATCTGCGAGATCGAACGTCTTGAGGAGGAAAGGGATGAAAGGAAAAGAACCGCAAAGAATTCTGGCCACTGATTGTGGAAGTACCACAACGAAGGCAATTCTAATTGAGAAGAAAGGCGACGAATATCGCTTGATCGTACGTGGTGAAGCTCCGACAACCGTCGAAGCACCATTCGAGGATGTCACAAAAGGCGTGCTCAATTCGGTCATGGAAGTTGAAGAACTCTCCAAGGTGAAGATACTCGATGGTGAGAACATCATAAAGGAAGTCAAAAATGGCGCAGGTGTAGATTTTTATGTCTCAACTTCCTCGGCCGGTGGTGGCCTTCAGATGATGGTTGCCGGCGTCGTACTGACGATGACCGCGGAGAGCGCTGCACGCGCCGCCTTAGGAGCCGGGGCAATCGTGATGGACGTGATCGCCTCAAACGACGGCAGGTTACCCCACCAAAAGATAGAACGTATAAGAAATCTAAGACCAGATATGATCCTTCTTTCGGGTGGTATCGACGGCGGCACCGTATCGCACGTCGTGGAACTTGCCGAGCTGGTCAAAGCCGCCGACCCGAGACCACGTTTCGGCGTCGGCTATCAACTCCCGGTGATCTATGCCGGCAACAAGGATGCCCGTGATATGATATTGAAAACGCTGGAAGGGAACACGGCGCTCGTGGTTGTCGAAAACATACGACCGGTTCTGGAAAGGGAAAATCTCAATCCTGCTCGCCACAAGATTCATGATCAATTCATGGAACACGTCATGGCGCATGCACCGGGATATAAAACACTGATGGGTATGACCGATGTGCCGATCATGCCCACACCAGGTGCGGTCGGTTTGCTCGTGGAAACCGTCTCCAAGAAAGAAAAGATCTCGGTAATCGGCGTCGATATTGGCGGGGCTACCACCGACGTCTTCTCGGTTTTCCAGGAAATTTTTAATAGAACGGTCAGCGCGAACCTCGGCATGTCCTATTCAATCAGCAATGTTCTCGCAGAAAGTGGCATCGCCAACATAGTCCGTTGGCTGCCCATGGAAATGGATGAACGTGACCTGCGAAACCGAATAAGAAATAAGATGATCAGACCAACCACAATACCTCATACCCTTGAAGACCTGAAGATCGAACAGGCGATCGCTCGAGAGGCGTTGAGGCTGGCGTTCGAGCAGCACAAATCAATGGCCGTTGGGCTCAAGGGTATCCAGCAGGAGAGAACCATTTCCGACGCTTTCAGCCAATCGATGACCGGTGAAACCCTCATCGATCTGATGGGGCTGAACCTGCTCATCGGTTCGGGCGGCATACTTTCCCACGCTCCACGCCGCAATCAGGCTGCATTGATGATGATCGATGCCTTCCTGCCCGAAGGAATAACAAGACTAGCCGTCGATTCAATCTTCATGATGCCACATTTGGGCGTGCTCGCCACGGTGCACGAAAAATCGGCGACCGAAGTCTTTAACAAGGATTGTCTTGTGCCTTTAGGCACATGTATCGCACCGGTTGGTGAAGGCAAAGAGGGTTCTAACGTTCTGAAGATGATCATTGATTACGGCAATGGCAAGACCGAAGAACATAAGGCAAAATACGGCGAAATTGAACTCATCCCATTGGGTGTACAGGATGAAGCAACCGTAACACTGCATCCAGAAAAAGGATTCGACATCGGTGATGGACGGGGCAAGGAAATCCAGACCACTATCAAAGGTGGCATTGTCGGAGTAGTACTTGATTGTCGCGGAAGACCATTTAGGTTACCGGAAGATAAACGAAAACGCATCGCATCGCTCAACAATTGGTTTGCTGCGACCGACCTCTACCCGCAGTAGTCGTCAACATCACCTTAACAGATGTTGCCCACTTTACGATGCATGCCAAGATTTGGGTTAGAGTCAATGATAAGAAAATTACAAGGAGGCTAGATGGCAGTACCTAAGAGAAGACACTCGCACTCGAGAAAGAACAAGCGCCGTTCGCAGAAGAAAGTTCGCCCACGTAGTTATGTGGAATGCCCGAAGTGCCATAGTCCGAAACTCCCACATCGTGTCTGTCCGAACTGCGGCAATTACAATGGCAAACTTGTGGTGCCGCCAAAAGAAGAGAAGGAGAAAGGTTGATAATCGGATTCGATTTGATGGGGTCAGACAGGGCGCCACTGAGCGAACTGCATGCTCTGGAAATGCTCAATGAGGAACCGTTATGTGATCTAATGGTCATCGGCAAAGGTGATTACGAAAATGATGTCCAGAATCTGGGCTTCAATTTTCATCTGGCTGATGACGTCGTCGGCATGCACGAAATCCCCAGCGTTGCGGTACGTCAGAAGAAGCACTCATCACAGGCTATTCTCGTCGACAAATTGAAGAAGAAGGAAGTTGATGCCATTGTGAGCGCCGGTAATACCGGTGCGATGCTCGGCTTCAGTATGATCAATCTCGGATTGATCGAAGGCATTCCCAAGGCAGGACTCGCCATCACCGTACCCACCGAATCAGGTTACGCGGTGATGATAGATGTCGGTGCCAATATTCATCCCAAAACAGTCGATTATTTCAATTACGGACTTATGGGTTCAGCATTCGCCGAGATCGCTTTCGCGAAAGACAGGCCGCGCGTAGCGCTTTTGAATATCGGTGCTGAAAGTGCAAAAGGCGACGAAATAAGGCAGAAAGCATACCAGAATCTGCAGTCAAGTGCACTCAACTTCATCGGTAATATTGAAGGCAATGATATCATGAAGGGATTCGCAGATGTGATCATTTGCGATGGATTCACGGGAAACGTCGTTCTCAAATTCTCAGAAGGAATGATCGACATAATATGGCATATGCTGAAAGACACCGTCGATGCCGTCATGCGCCGTAAGTTCGGGCAATTTCTCGTCAGACCGGCAGTGCAGGATTTGAAAGCGAAATTCAACTACGAAGAATACGGCGGCGGCATTCTACTGGGAGTAAATGGTATTGTGATCATTTGTCATGGCCATTCCTCTCCTGACGCCCTCAAGAATGCAATACGGCTCGCAAAAACATGTGCCGAGCATAATCTCGTTGAAGAAATCAGAAAGAGGGTAGTTTCATGAGGGCTTATATTGCCGGCGTCGGTAGTTATACACCCGATAAGATCCTCAACAATTTCGACTTTGAGAAGATCGTCGACACTTCTGATGAATGGATCAGAACGAGATCAGGAATCCAGGAACGTCATATCGCGGCCGATAATCAAGCAACAAGCGACCTTGCCTTCTTTGCCGCGAAGCGCGCGCTCAAATCCGCAGGTGTTAAATCTAAGAACCTCAGTGCGATAGTCGTTGGTACTGCGACCCCGGACATGCCTTTTCCCTCGACCGCTTGCCTCCTGCAAAAACGCCTCGGCGCACCCTCCATCTTCGCATTTGACATATCTGCTGGCTGTACAGGTTTTCTTTATGCACTTGGCATTGCGGAAAATTTTGTAATGAACAACTACGACAACGTCCTCGTGATTGGCGCCGATACTTTGACCAGGATTACCGATTATACCGACCGTACGACTTGCGTGCTCTTCGGTGATGCTGCAGGCGCCGTCGTACTCAAAAAAGGCAATTCTGCCTCCGGCATTCTCGCATCTCACTTCGCATCCGATGGTTCATCATGGCAGCTTCTGCACCAACCGGCAGGCGGTTCAAGAATGCCACCCAGCCACGAGACAGTGGACCAGCGGCTCCACGTCATCAAAATGCAGGGTAATGAGGTTTTCAAGCTAGCGGTCAGAGCAATGTGTGATGCTGCGGTCATTACCCTTAAGAAAGCAAATGTCTCGGCTTCGCAACTGAAACTTCTGATTCCCCATCAGGCAAATATCAGGATCATTGAAGCAAGCGCGAAGCGGCTGCACTTACCCATGGATAGGGTTCTGGTAAACCTTGATCGTTACGGCAACACCTCGACCGCTTCTATCCCCCTCGCGCTGGACGAAGCCGTGAGAACAGGACGCGTAGAAAAAGACGACCTCGTGTTGATGGTCGCATTTGGCGCCGGCTTCACGTGGGGAGGTGTGCTTTTCAGATATTGATGCTGATCTGCAAGGCTAAAATCCCCATGAATCGCCCTTTTTTCGTTGATATTCGTCAAATGAGCTAACTCGAAAACCGCATAGATACGATATTGACAATTGTAGGAAATTTGTTATAATTATCCAATATTAAAGAATTAATCAAAAGATATCAGGAGGGAGGTCCAATAAGACACCTCCTATGCTAATAACCCCCCTTTTGGACCCCCCTCCACATTTTTGTCAACAACGGGGGCATCGCCGGCAGCAGGAAATTGAACCTGAACTGCCGACAGGCATTGATAATTTATGAATATAAGAAAAAGATGGGAAGTTAGAGTCACCACTTTCCAGCCACACTGCTTTCAAATAAACATAAATCAAAGACAACATACTCAGGAGGTATGATGCAATTTTCGCATATTAACAAGAGGAATATTGCCATGCTGACTTTCTTGTCGTGCGCCATGCTTGGCGCAAGTTGGATACCCTTTAACCAGGGAGAGTCAATGCGAGGCGCGGAAACATACATCGTTTCCGAAAGTGATTTCTCAGTCACGATGGACATCGAAATCTACGGCATAACCGTGGAAGATATCGATACGAGAGAAATGGTCAACACGCGGAATGAGATATTCTCACTCATCAGTATACCAGACGGGTATCACACTGGCGAGCTCGGCAGACCAAGACTGCCGGCCATCAAGCAGACCATTGGCGTGCCTTATGGCGCGCAGATGGGAATCGAGATCATCAAAACTGAATATCGAGACATTCCACTCGAATCGATTAACATTGACAAGAGAATAATGCCGGTGTTAGCACCCGTCGAAAAGATGCCCGGCATTAAACCGGTTTTTGAGATCGACAGCAAGATCTATGGACAGGATGAGTTCTATCCAGGAAACACAGCAAGAATCGAAAGTGAAGACGTCATGAGAGGACACCGGTTGGCAGTCATCGAGGTCATGCCGATCCAGTATAATCCGGCAACAAATATGCTGCGGTGTTACACTAAACTCGAACTGAAATTGACCTTTGCCGGCGGCAATATGGCAAAAACACGCGAGGAAATCCTGAAGGACTATTCGCCGCTCTTTGAAGACTTCATCAAGCGCCGTGTATTAAACACCAGTATGTATGATAATCTCACGCGCGACGTCCTGCCCTTGCCAATACACTATCTTATTATCACTCATAATAACTTCGAGACTCAGGTCAATGATCTCGCACAATGGCTGAAACAGAAAGGTTTCAGGGTCAAGGTGGCAAATCAGGACAGCATTGCCTCCTGGACTATCGCTGGCATTGAGAACTACATCGACGCGCAGAACCCGTTGCCGACGTACCTCCTGTTGGTGGGCGACGTGAATGGTGGATACATGCCGGCGCCAATAGGTAGCCAATCGAACAAGGTCACTGACCTATACTACGCCGAGACCGACGGCTCTGGTTATCTGCCTGATATATTCTACGGCAGGTTGTCGGTCGAGAATACGACGCACATTACGACAATTGTCGAAAAAATATTGAAGTACGAAAGAGCCCAATTGCCCGATATGGCATCATGGTTCAAAAAGGATGCTTTCCTTGCCGGAAATGATAATTACTCGATAACCGAAGGTACGCATAACTACTGCACAACTAATTTCATGGATCCGAACGGCTATACTACATACAAAGTATATGAGCAAACCTACGGGGCAACGACGGCCGATGTCTTCACCAACGTCAACGAAGGAAGGATACTGACCACGATGTCCGGTCATGGAAGTGACGACGGCTGGTACGACGGTCCGCCGTTCCAGGTCTCGCATGTGAACCAGTTGACCAATGGCGATAAATTGACGATCGCCACCGGCCACTGCTGTCTAGCGAACAATTTTGGCTGGAATTCGGGTCCATGCGGCGGCGAATCCTGGATACGCAAGGAAAACGGCGGTGGGGTCGCTTACTACGGTTCATGCCCATCAACATACTGGAGCGAAGACGACTGGCTGCAAAAAGAATGGTACGAAGCAATATATGCCGACTCCATGTACGAACATGCGCGTTTTACGCTAGACGGGATGTACGATGGTCTCTACCTCTCAAGCACGAGTCCGTCGACGAAGCAGTATTATTACGAAGGCTATCATGTGCTGGGCGACCCGTCACTCGACCTGTGGACCGAAGTGCCGGTCAACATGGTCGTCACCTATGATGGTGCCGTTGTCCCGTCGACCGGCGACTTCACGGTATCGGTAACCGGCAACGGAAGCCCGCTGGAAGACGCTCTGGTATGCGCGTGGATACCCGGACAATCTCCAGAAATGCACGTTGCAGAATATACTAATGCCGCGGGCATCGCGACGCTCAGCATCTCACCGACGACGCCGGGTGATACGATGTACGTCACCGTCACAAAACATGATTACATACCCCACGAAGGCGATGCTATGGTCATTGCACCTTCTGGCCCCTATGTGACTGCCGGCTCCACGATCATAAATGACGGCAACAACGGACAGGCTAATCCAGGGGAGACGGTTCAACTTGGTGTCTGGGCAAAGAACCTCGGTGTCGCAACCGCCTATTCTGTTTACGGATTAATCAGTGAAGCAGACCCTTACATTTCATTGGGTACCGATTCTTCTTGGTATAGCAACATTGCTCCGTCAGATTCATCTCTTTCCGCACCTTATTACAGTTTCGATGTCGCAAACAACTGCCCGGATGGTCATGTCATTAACTTCACACTGGATTTCACGGACAACGTAGACACAACATGGACATGCGATGTGAATGTCACGGTTTATGCGCCGTTATTGGTGTATCAGGAGTATGCGGTTTCGGGTGGTAATGGTAATGGGATATTGGAGCCGGGAGAGACGGTGGATTTAGCGATCACCTTGGAGAATGAGGGTGGTGCGGCGGCGAGCAATGTGACTTCGACGTTAACGACGGCATCTTCTTGGGTGACGGTCAATGACGGTACGGGTAATTTTGGGACGATTGCGGCTGGTGGGACGGCGAGTAATAGTAGTGA
>CP070686.1:375913-418787 GCA_020353055.1 Caldifarciminota bacterium
ACCGACGACTACCAGGATGTCCAGAAGACGGTACTACTAAAATAACAGTATGATGATGGGGTTGGGTTGCTAGAATACTGCAGCCCAACCCCTTCTTAATCCACATCCTTAAACCCAAACCCAAAAGCATTCGTTAATACCACCAGTATCGTTAATCTCGTTAATACCGTTCGTAACAAATGAGGTTAGGGTTGGGAAGCCCGACCGGCCAACGCGATCTCGCCTCTCAACCCCAACCCAACACCCATCTTTGGAGTTTGTTAATCTCGTTATTCTCGTTTCTATCGCCAGTTTCGTGAAACCATACCAGCGGCTAAACCCAACGACCAAACACCATCTGTTTTCAACCACCCAACCTTAACCAACACCCATCTTTGTGCAGCATCCAAATCCAACACCCATCCTAAAAACTTGTTAATTTAGTAATTCTAGTTATTCCCGTTAATCTCGTTACACCATACGTGCAGCTACGTCTTACGACCAATAATCATTCCGTGTTAATGGGTTAGGGTTGGGATACTTGAGTAGCATACGAAATATCCGATAGTAGTTTCCAGAATCCCGACTTTGACCACTCGGCGTTCTACTCCAAGCATCCCAAACCCTAACCCTCACCCATCCAGGCCTTAACCCCTGTAGATTGATAGACATAAATTTAAAAAAAGAATTGAATACTCTCTCCATATAAAATTGCTATTTCATAGTTTCAAGATAATGGTACGCACTGATTGCCGCAGTTGCACCCTCTGCGCATGCGGTTACGACCTGCCGGATAGCCTTTGAACAAATATCACCTGCTGCAAACAACCCGGGCTCCCGCGTCCGCATTCGTGCATCAACGATCACAAATCCCTTTTCATCAAGGTCAACGATGTCACTCAACATACCGGTATTGGGTTCCAGCCCAACATAGATAAAAATACCACTGACCGGGATAGTCTGCTGCATACCTGTTCCGCGGTCACGCACCGTGATCGATTCAACGCGTTGTGTGCCGTCGATGCTCAATACTTCTTGATTGGTCAGGAAATCCACTCTTTCTTCACCCTTAAGGCGATCATAGAGGATTTTGTCTGCCGTGACGTCAGGCAGGAATTCCACAAAGGTAACCCGATTGACAAACTGCAATAAAAACTTTCCCTCCTGGAGACCTGAATTTCCGCAACCGATTACTGCAACGTCGCGTGTCTTGAAAAGTGGCCCATCACATGTCGCACAGTAGGAAACGCCGCGTCCACGTAACTCTGATTCTCCCGGGACATCGAGTTTCCTCCAATTCGTGCCGATCGCGATTATTGCTGCCGGAGCAGAAAATTGCCTGCTGTCAGTCTCAACAACGAAATCACCATTCTTCTTACTTATCGCTTTTACCTCAGAACCTATGATCTCGACGCCGAAACGCAGGACCTGTTGTTTTATTTTCTCGGCTAGTTCAATGCCGCCCACACCATCAGGAAAACCAGGATAGTTTTCAATATAATGTGTGGTCGCAGCGTGTCCACCAGGCATTGCCATTTCGATTATCACGGTCTGCAGACCGGCACGCGCTCCATATATACCTGCGGTTAGCCCGGCTGGCCCGCCGCCAATTATGACCAAATCATGGCTCATGATCCTCCTTTGATAGCCCGAAATATCAGAGTATCAGACTACCGGTCAGTCGATTTGACGCCTCAAAAAGGTCGGCACCTCCAAATCGTTCTCATTGTATATTTTGTCCTTGCCATCGGGTCTGATTTCACGACGCTTGAAAGTCGGCAGTTCAAGATTTTCTTTGCGTGGGCTAAAATCAATTGGCTCTTCGCCCGATTTCTCTCTGATCCCGGTAGCCACTACCATTACACTGACCTTGTTGCCGATATGCTCATCAATGACCACTCCGGTTATGACCTTAGGTTGGCTATCGGTTTCACTGGTGATCAACGAAGCAGCTTCATTTGTCTCGGCCAGAGTAAGATCCTGTCCACCTGTGATATTTATCAATAAACCTCTTGCTCCCTTTATCGATACATCGTCGAGCAACGGCGAAGATATCGCAGCTTGCGCCGCCTGAATCGCTCTACTCTCTCCCTCACCAAGACCCAAGCCCATTACCGCAGTTCCCTTCTCTACCATTACGGTACGAACATCGGCGAAGTCAAGATTGATCAACCCGGATTTCGTCACCATTTCGGCGATACCCTTTATAGCATTGAAGAGCACCATATTACCCAATCTGAAAGCCTCAATAATCGACTGGTCTTTGGGCGCAACAGCGATCAGTTTCTGATTAGGAATGACGATAAGAGTATCGACATTATCCTTCAGTTCCTCGATCCCACTCTGGGCATTCGTCATACGCCATACTCCTTCGTATTCAAAGGGACGCGTGACTACTGCAACAACCAGAGCACCGGCATTCTTCGCCTCCTCAGCAATGATAGGTGAAGCACCAGTTCCTGTCCCACCGCCTTCACCACAAGTAATAAATACCATATCTGCGTCGCGGAAGACGTCCCTTATCTTCTCCCGGGATTCTTCCGCTGCCTTGCGGCCGATTTCAGGATCACCACCGGCGCCCAGACCCTGAGTAAGGTTCGTGCCGACCTGTATTTTTTCGTTGGCCTTGTTCACTTTCAAAACCTGCGCATCCGTGTTAACCGCAATGCATTCTACGCCGTGAATACCGTGATTCGTAGCATAGTTGATAGTATTACAACCTGCACCACCGACCCCAATCATCTTTATTTTTGCTATATATTTCGGATCTTCAACTAATTCAAACATTTGCTTCCTCCTTTCAGAAGTACTTGGCAAACCAATCTTCAAATCTCTTTTTGAGGGCGTCGAACACCCCGACACCTCTCCCTCTTTTGATCAGCACCTGGTTTTTCTTCTCAAAACCGTACAGAATAAGACCCACGCCGGTTGCATAGATCGGGTCTTGTACGATATCCGTGAGGCCGCCGATCCTCTTCGGAATGCCGATCTTTACGGGAAGATGGAATACGTCTTCAGCGAGTGCATCCAAGCCGCCTAATCTTGCGGTACCACCAGTCACAACAACGCCCGCAGCAAGGATATCATAGAACCCACTTCTCTTGATCGCTTTATTAGTAATCATCAGGATCTCTTCGACTCGTGGAGTGACGATGGAAGCCAATAATTCCCTTGTGATGTTGCGGTCTTCGCGTCCGCCAATACCCGGAACCCTTATTTCCTCTTTTGCCTCTTCCTCCGGCACGGAGATGCTTGCATTCTTTCTCTTGATATCCTCGGCCTGTTTGTATGGCGTCCTGATGCCGATCGCGATATCATTCGTTATGTATTCACCGCCCAGCGGTATTACCTCCGAATATCTGATTGCCCCGTCGTAAAATATCGCCAGGTCGGTCGTGCCACCCCCGATGTCCAGAAGACATACACCAAGGTCTATCTCATCCGGCTGGAGAACCGAATACGAAGAGGCTAAAGGCTGAAGTACCAAATCTTTAACCCGCAACCCAGCGCGTTCCAGTGCGGTGTAAATATTCTGCGCCGACGTTATGGCAGCAGTCACGATATGTACTTCTGCCTCCAGTTTTACGCCACTCATGCCAACCGGATCCTTGATTCCTTTTTCATTATCAACAACATACTCGATAGGTATCGCATGGATGATTTCACGATCCAGGGGCAAGGCGATCGCTTTTGCCTGTTCAATCACGCGCTCAATATCCCTCTTTGTTACCACCCCGCCTGACCGCGCCGTGGCAATCATTGCATGCGCGTTGATACTTTCAATGTGCGAACCAGAAATACCAGCGTAACAGGAGTCCACTTTCACACCGGCCATACGGGATGCTTCATCTACTGATTTTACGATCGACTCAATCGCCTTTTCGAGATTTACTATTACCCCCCGCTTCAATCCATTGGAGGGTGTTGAACCCACGCCGACGATTTTCAAATCCTCGTCTTCGACCTCAGCAATGATCGCCGCAATCTTCGTTGTCCCAAGATCGACCCCTACGATTCTCTCTTTCCTTGCCATCATGTCCTCCTTAAAACATCATAAGCTATTTCTATTCCTCAAAATAATTTGTCCTCTAAAACGCATATCGATCACTACTACTTCTTCAACATCCAGTAAGTTCAATTTTTCCAAAAGATACTTTTTCATTTTCAGATCATTGGTGCCCAAGATATACTGAACACCCTTGTATTCAACAATCCCATCCACTCTTGATACTACGTTACCTTCGGGTATCACTTCCTCCAGCATCACGTACTGCTCTCGTTTCTGCAGCAGCACGAACGCAAATATCGCTAAAACGATGACTAGTATTAAAACAACAATCAGCCTAATAATCTCACCTCTTCTTCCAATTGCACACCCGTTTTCTTACGCACTGTTTTTTTGATATGTTCGGCCAATGCAATAACATCGGCTGCGCGCGCCTTGCCGCTATTGATTATATAATTACCGTGTTTCTCGCTCACAACAGCCCCGCCAACTGAGGCTCCCTTAAGTCCACACGTCTCGATCAACTTCCCTGCTGCATGGCCAGGCGGATTCTTGAAGAAAGATCCAGCCGAGTAACCAGCAGGATGTCTCACCTTGCGCAGATTTAAGTTTCTGGCAATCTTCTTTTGAATACTCCGCCTATTAGCCTTCTTCATCATCAAATTCACGCTTGTGATCACACTGCCATTCTCAACATTTGATTGTCGATAGGCCAACCCAAGCTCTGCCCTGGATAGAATATTCTTCTCACCATTCTCATCTACGACGACTGCGCTGTCAGTAATATCGGCCATTGAGTTTCCGAAAGCACCAGCATTACCCTTAACTGCACCACCCATGGTGCCTGGTATACCGGCCAGAAATTCCGCTCCACCATAACCCATGTTGAGCGACTCATTGAGAAAATCGTTCACCAGAACAGCACCACCACAACAAAGCACGCTATCCCTATGGGCAATCCGCTTGAATACCCCGCCAAGTTTCAACACAACACCAGGGAATCCCGAGTCAGCGGCCAGAATATTCGTGCCGGCGCCGATCAGAAAATAAGGTAAATCCTGTTCTCTGATTATCCTCAAGACTCTGCTCAAAGCTTCGCTCGAGTAAACACTGACAAAAAATCGTGCCTTTCCCCCAATATGAAAGGATGTATGACTGGCCAACGGCTCATTCACAGCTACCTTAACACATGATATCCTTGAGAAGGGATTTGTCATTTCAATTCCTTTAGCAACTTCTGGGCAACCTGATTGATATCACCGGCGCCCTGAATAACAACGACATCACCGGGTCTTAGCTTTTTCCTGAGGAATGATGGGATCTTTCCGATCTTATCGATGAAATGAATACCATCCTGTTCCCGGGCAAGTCGTTTTGCGAGGGCGCGTCCTGTCACGCCTGGTATGGGCATTTCGTGTGCGGCGTATATTTCGGTCACGATCACCAAATCTGCACAAAGAAAAGATTTGGCAAACTGATCGAAGAGATGGAAGGTACGTGTATAACGGTGTGGCTGGAAGACCGCAATAATACGTTGCGTCGGGAAGTATTCACGTAAAGTCTGCAGCGTAACCGCTATCTCGGTTGGATGATGTCCGTAGTCATCGAATATCCTAATGCCCTTGATGTCTGCGATGTATTCTATTCGACGATGGACACCCCGGAAGGAACTGAGCGCATCTCTTATCTTTCGTATTCCTACACCCAACTCAAGTCCAACGCCTATCGCGGCGAGGGCGTTGGCAACATTATGCCGGCCGGGTAGATTAATCTTGAAACTGCCGACTACTTTCTTATTATATCTTACCTTGAAAGATACACCGAAATCATATCTCTGGAGCCTTTCCGCACATAGGTCGGCGCTCTGGTCAAAACCATATGAAATTACTTGACGTCGTATGTTGTCCATGATGTTCATACTGACCGATGAATCTACACCCAAGAATACACTTCCCCAGAAAGGCACATGATTGGCAAAATGACCAAAGTGTTCTTTTATCTCTTCCAAATCTCTATAGTAATCCAAATGTTCAGCCTCGATATTCGTAATAACTGCGAAGGACGGATAGACCCTTAAGAACGATTTATCCGACTCATCAACTTCACAAACAAGGTAGTTGCCGGTACCTAATGTTGCCTGAGTTTTACCGATAACGATACCGCCTATCACAGTCGTGGGTGACAATCCACTTTTCTGGAGCACTTCACTTACTAGCGATGTCGTTGTCGTCTTACCATGGGTTCCGGAAATGCAGATTGCGAATTTAGTACGGGTCAATTCTGCCAGCAGTTCAGCGCGGTGTATCAAGGGTATGTTATTCTTCCTCGCCTCCATAATTTCGGGGTTATCCTGTCTAATCGCTGATGAATACACTACTACATCAGCCCTCCCGATATTCTCTCTCTTGTGACCGTATCTCACCCGAATGCCGATACGTTTCAAATGTTTGATGATCTCCGAAGATTGAAGATCAGAGCCAGTAACCGTGAAAGAAAGATTCCTCATGATCGTTGCCAATCCACTCATTCCGATGCCGCCTATTCCAATAAAGTGAATGTGTTTTGTTTTACCAAACATCTTCGGTCTATTATTTTTCATGCTCAATATCCCCGAGTACGAAATCGGCAATTTTCCTTTCCGCATCCATTATCAACCTTGGTCTCTTGTGGACTTTTTTACGCAATAATTCACGTATGTCCTTCGCCAATTCCTCTGTCGTCACGTCCTTCTCCTCGCGCACGAAGGCATCACCGGTATCCGCAAAATACAACGCGTTGTGGTATTGATGATCGTCGATCGCATACGGGAACGGTACGAAGATGACCTTCTTCCCAAACGCCAATATTTCGTAACCGGCAAGCGCCCCGGCCCGTGAAATAAGAACATCTGATTGACGAATTTCCTCCCACGGTGTATCGGTGAACGGTATGACCCGCGTGCTTGTTTTCTTACCACGTGCTACACGCGGATAATCGCCGACGCCGGAAATTATCGTCATACACCACTTTCTGGGTATGATATCCTGTAGTGCCAGTGCCATATCGTTCAGTGCACGTGCCCCTTGACTCCCGCCGTACACAAGAATGCGAACCTCCTCCCTACGCCTCCTTCGCACTGCTGCGCGGAGTTTCGTCTTGAATTCAACGCGTACTGGAATACCCGTGATCGATGTGTTTCCGTTCATCGATGCAACTGGCGGTAGCCCCAAAAAGATTCTGCGCGCCGAGCGTGCAAAGAGTTTCGTCGCTCGACCCGGCACTCGATTCGGTTCGAACACATAGAACGCACTTCGGTTCAAGATACAAGAAATGTTCAAAGGTACCGCGCCAAATCCGCCAAATGCCAAACCGATGCTATGACGCGTTAATGCATGCAATTTGAATATAGAATGGACCAGGGTTGCGGCGAAAAGCAATTTTGCCAAGAAAGATTTGCCAAAGAAAGGTCGTGAGCGTATTGAATAAGTTCTCAATCCGTACTGCCCGGCGATTTTCTCTTCCTGACAGCCTCTGCGTATCAGGACGATAACATCACATCCTCTGCGCTGCAATTCAAGTCCCGTAACAATTGCCGGGTAATAGTGACCCCCGGTGCCAATACCGCTGATAATCACTCTGTGGGGTGTTGTACGCATCCTCTTCTTTTTCTTCTTCATTGAGATCACAGGTTCCTCCGTCGAGAAGCTTGCAGTATAATACCAACCGCGAATAAGTTAGCCGCCAGCGACCAACCACCGAACGAAATAAACGGCAGTGGTATTCCGGTTGGCGGTAAGAGGCCGATACTAACTCCCACATGAACCAGGAAGATGATGAATATGGAAGCATTCAAACCAAGAACCATCAGCCTGGTAAACTCATCATCCGCAGCACCCGCAATGGACAAACCTCGCAAGTAGATCTGCCAATAGAAAACGAACACAACAACACACCCGATGAAGCCAAGTTCTTCGGCTATATGAGCGAATATGAAGTCATTGTGGATACCTGGCAAGAACAGGAATTTCTGAAGCCCGGCACCAGGGCCCTTTCCAAAAAGACCGCCAGACCCTATCGCAATCAGAGATTGCCTGACCTGATACGTGGGCTCGGATATGAAACTCGCCAGGCGGTTTTGAGCATGAGGGAAAACCCTTATGAAAATTCCCAATATTACGGCACTCACGGTGCTGGTAGCCAGCAGAAATTTCGCTTTCGCACAACCATAGATCAGCATTACCACCAGAGTTGCCAGGCAGATAAATGCCATGGAGATCGAAGGTTGCACGGCAACAAGGATGATTATCAGGAATGAGATAATCAGTATTGTGGCAAGTCCCCGGTGCGTATTGGCGGTCATGGGATGCGCGGAAAAGAAATTTGCCACGAAGAACACCAACCAGATCCTGACAAATTCCGAAACCTGCAGGCCAACCGAAGCAACCAGCAACGATCTCTTCGCTCCAAATTGGAAGCGCCCGGCAAAGACGGTCAGGAGCAGACTCATGAGTACGAGGAGCAGCAGTGGAAAGAGCATCTTCCGTATTGTTTCGTACGGAACGAGTAGACCCAGCAGAAAGAAACCAATGGCTACCAAGACGCGTTTGAGATGTGCCATCAGATAATATGTCGAATTCTCACCCTGGCGCAACGCACGGTAGTATGATGACGAGAAGACAAAAATGACTCCCAGAACAATAAGACAGATAACGAGTAGTAACAGGATACGGTCAGTCTTGCCGTGTAGCATTTCTAAATGCCTCCCCACGTTCTTCGAAATCACTGAAATAGTCAAACGACGAGAACCCCGGATTCAGCATTATGATATCGCCGCGATCGGCAAACATGCGGGACTTTGCCACCGCGTCGGTCATGTCACTGGCAATGGAATATTTCGAGTACCCGTGTAGGCGGAAGTAATCGGACACGAAAGGCGCATTCTCGCCGAGTATCACGCATGCCTTTGCCTTTTCGATCAAGATATCCAGATAATCCTTACCCTCATCCCCTTTATGCCTCCCACCGAATATCACAATCTTAGGACCCGCGATCGCCAGAAAAGAAGCGACCGCGGCGGCTGAATTTGTGCACATCGAGTTATTGATGTACCTTATGCCGTTAACCAGGCCAAGATCTTCCATGCGATGAGGCAGGTTCTTGAATCCTACCATCCCCCTTTTGATAACCGGGGTGTCGACCTTCAGTATCTTAGCGACGGCGATTGCTGCTGCCATGTTCATTAGATTATGCTCTCCTGGTAACGGCAGACTTTCATGTGCAAATAAGGGCACCCCGTCGTATCGAAACTGCCCGTTCAACGATACGCCATCAGGATTATGGTGGCCAAAAAATACTGGTTGTGAATTTATTTTGTCAGCGGCGTGTCGCACAAATTCATCATCAAAGTTAAGAACGGCAAAATCATCCCTGCCTTGATTAACGAAGATATTCAGTTTCGCGTTTCTATATTCTGTAACATCCTTATGCCAGTTCAGGTGATCAACACCTATGTTGGTCAACACGGCGATGTGGGGCCGGAAATTTTCGATACGCATAAGTTGAAATGAAGAAACCTCGAGGACGTAATGATCATATCTTTTCTGGAAAAGGGCTCGCGAGAATGGGTTACCAGGGGCAATATTTCCGCCGAGAAAATGACTCATCTCAGCATTGTTAAGAATGCTACTTATCAAAGCCGCGGTAGTACTCTTGCCGTTCGTCCCTGTCACGGCAATGATGCTGGGCTGGTCTAACTCCTCAAAGACATATTCGATTTCATCGATTATCGACGTACCCTGGTCCGTCAAGACTCTGCATATTTGTCTATCAGGGGGAAAACCGGGTGATGTGATAGCGAGATCATAACGCTGGGCAACATGCATTTTCACTCGTCCTTCATTAATCATTCTCTGCGCCGGCTCTGAAAGATTCGACACTCGTTCATCATAAATGAACACTTCCTCCCCCTTATTCACAAGGTACTCAGCAACCGCCAGATTCGCACGTCCCAAGCCCAGAAGAAGCATCCTCATACTGCTACCTTACCTTCAACGTTGAAAGCGCAAACATCAAAAAGATAATACCTATTATCCAGAATCGTATGACGATCTTTGGTTCAACTATTCCTTTCAACTCGAAATGATGATGTAATGGAGCCATCTTGAACAGACGCTTCCCGCCGGTGCGGCGAAAATACACTATCTGCATAAGCACGGTCAATACCTCGATCACGAAAACACCACCAACCAGCACCAGTAGAATTTCCTGTTTGATGAGGATTGCCGCTGTACCTATGATCGCCCCCAAGCTTAAGGCACCGGTATCACCCATAAATATCTGTGCCGGGTAGGAATTGAACCATAGAAAACCAAGACTCGCCCCCAGAATTGTAGCACAATATACCGTAACCTCACCGCCCTCTTTCAGGAATATAATATTCAAATAGTCGCTTATCACCGCATGACCTCCGGCATATGCCAGAGCAGCGTAAGCCAGAGCAGCAATACCGATCAGACCAATTGCCAGCCCGTCAAGGCCGTCGGTCAGGTTAACACCATTGGAGGAACCGACAATGACAAAAGCGACAAATGCGGGATAGAGCAGTCCGAAACTTATGACGTAATTCTTAACGAAAATGAGATTGGTCTTGTCCATGTATCCTTCCGGACCGAAGAAATACAAAACTAATCCCAGTGATATTCCATAGATAATTTGGCAAAAAAGTTTCGACTTGATTGACAGACCGCGTGGTTTCTTCTTGTATATTTTTACATAATCATCCCAAAAACCAAGGAGTCCAAAGTAGACGGTTGCACTGAACAAAATCAGTACATTGGAGTTTGTCAAATCACAAAAAAGAAAAGATGAAATGAGAATTGATAGTAGTATCAGAAGACCACCCATGGACGGCGTGCCTTCCTTCAATCGATGGCTATCGGGCACCTCCATTCTCACTCTTTGTGTCGCGGCCTGGGTTTTCGTCATGGCAATGAATCTTCGACCAAAGAT
Organism: Caldifarciminota bacterium; assembly: GCA_020353055.1. Classification (GTDB taxonomy): domain Bacteria; phylum Hydrothermota; class Tepidihabitantia; order SM23-42; family SM23-42; genus SM23-42. The sequence continues at coordinate 386,886 of CP070686.1, forward strand.
CAAGACAATGAGAATTGCGAAGACCGCCGCATAGGCGCTACGGAACGTTATATAGCCAAAAAGCCTAAGCGGGCCAAACAGATCACGTAACGGATATAACAACCATAGAAGCATATTATCTCACTTATTCTTCTTCTTCATAAACAATAATGATTCGAAGACATCAACGTTCATCTCAGCAACCTCGAGAATCTTTCGACGAACCGCTCAAAATGAAGTGCCCTCGATGCCTTGAACAACACAACCTCATCGCCTGCAATGCTTCCTTTCAGGTACCTGAGCAAGTCATTTTCCTCTGTGAAATGTTTCCCTCCGTAATACTCTGCCTGCTGCCCGTAGGTGATCAGCAGATCAACTGATCCTCTGGCATATGATCCGATCTCTTCGTGCAATTGCCGACTCCCGGATCCCAATTCAAGCATGTCGCCAAAAACTGATATTGTACGGCGACCCAATTGTCCTATAAAATCGATCGCCATTTTCATGGATATCGGATTCGCATTGTAGGTATCGTTTATTACCAATAGTCCATCAATAAATATCGGCTCCAACCGCCCGGGTTCTGGTTTCACACTTGACAACACTTTGCTTTGCGTAGCATAGTCAACCCCCAGCATGGTGGTTAAGCACACGGCTGCAAGACAGTTATAGACATTTCCGGCGCCCAGCAAACGTGTGCAATATTCATTCCCGCCGTAGGAAAAATACGAACCAGATTCATTGATCTGCATTTTATCCAGCATCTGCATTGAAAACCTTGTGACATTTCTTCCCGATATCTCGCCTACACCATCGCCGACCAACGCAAAACCATCAGTAGGTAATGATGTAATCAATGACAATTTCTCCCTCCTGACACCATCAATTGACTGGAGGCCCTCGAGATGCCCCGGACCGATATTGGTGATGAGCCCTACATCGGGTCTGGCAATATCACATAACCGGCCTATTTCTCCAGGTGCGCTCGTGCCCATCTCCAGCACCATGTAGTCTTCATCACCACAGAGGTTGAGAATACTGAGGGGCATACCGATGAGTGAATTATAATTCAATTTGGTATATGAGACACGCGATCCTGAACCAAGTATTGCAGCAACAAGATTCTTTACAGTGGTTTTTCCGTTGGTTCCGGTTATGCCTATTGTCTTGGTACAGAAGTGCTGACGGTAGTACCGGGCAAATTCACCAAGAGCAAAGAGTGTATCAGACACCTGTATTTCATTGACCTCGGATTGAGTGCGTTCAACCACTGCGGCAAGGGCACCACGCGCTAACGCTTCCTTCACAAAATTGTGTCCATCCGTGCGTTGCCCTTTCAGCGCAAAGAATAAATAACCTGGTCTGGTTTCCCGTGAATCGATCGAGACCCCCCGTGCCAGATCCGCCCGGACTGAGTATTCCCTGCCATTAATCATTCTGGCTATTTCCTCTAACAAGAATTCTCGAAACATCTCTTGATAACCTCGGCATCACTAAAATCAATTCTCTCATCATTGAAGACCTGATATTCTTCATGCCCCTTTCCGGCAACGATAACCATGTCGTCCTTCTGTCTTGAACCCACTGCATATTCGATGGCGGCCATGCGGTCCTCGATCACCTTGTAGTTATCGCCGGTTACCCCCTGCAGAATGTCACCGATAATCTTTGAAGGCCGCTCATGGCGCGGGTTATCTGTGGTAATGACTGTAAGATCGGCAAGTTTCGTGGCGATGGAGCCCATCCTTGGACGCTTATCCCGATCACGATCGCCGCCACAGCCAAAGACGATGATTAACCTTCCTGTGGTGTATTTCCTCGAAGATCTCAATATGTTTTCAATGGCAGCCGGAGTATGCGCGTAATCCAAAAAGATGCTGTCGACGATGCGTTCCATACGTCCTGACACCGATTTCACTTTTTCTATACCTTCGACAATATTCCTCGGCTCTATCCTCAATGCGACACCCGCCGTAAAAGCTGCAAGAATGTTGTAAAGATTAAATGCTCCTATCAACGGTGATTTCACCTCGTACATTTTTTCTTTGTAGCATATTTCGATTCTCAAACCGTCGAGCGATTGTTCAACAATCCTCCCCAGTACATCACTCCCCATTGACTGGCCGAATGATAGTACGCGAGGTAATGCCATGGACATGACAGAGTTACGAATATCTTCATCATTGTTGTATGCAGCACAACCATCCTGTTTGAGAAGAGAGAAAATATGGAGCTTCGATTTCCGGTAATCATCCATGGTCATGTGAAAATCTAAGTGGTCCTGGGACAGATTCGTGAAAACAGCAGTGTCGAATTTTATGCCTTCGACGCGACCGAGTTTGAGAGCGTGTGAAGAAACTTCCATTACCAAAGAATCTATCCCTCCGTTACTGAATTCCCTTAGCATCTTGAGAATGTCCAGAATCTCTGGTGTGGTTCGGGTCGCCTTGCTCTTCTTAGCACCGAGATAGCATACCGTACCAATCAAACCCGGGGTTGCGTCCGTTTGTGCAAGAATGGAGTGGATCAAGAAGGTCGTCGTCGTCTTACCATTGGTGCCGGTCACGCCAACCTTTGTCATTTCGGCAAAATCGCCATAGAAACGTAGGGCCAGTTTACCTATTATTTCGCGCGTGTTACTCACGACAATCTGCGGCAGATCCGTTGGGACCCTGCGCTCCGTAATAACTGCGACCGCGCGTGCTTTTTCGACATCACGAATGAAATCATGGCCATCATAGCGCGCACCTTTAACCGCGACATATACACTCCCTGGCTCGATCTTCCTTGAATCGAATTCGATTGAGTTTATTTCAATATCCTCCATGTTGTAAGCTCGCATAGGGATACCCGATATCAATTCACTTAGCCGCATAATGATGAGAGTTCATTTGATAAAGACTCTGTGCAATTTCCTTGAAGACCGGTGCCACGATCGTGCTTGCCCAGTAACCACTCTTGGGTTCATCGATCATCAGCATAATCAAGTAATCAGGCTTCTCGGCTGGGAAAAACCCGACAAAAGTAGCGATCACTGCGCTCGTCGAATAAGAACCATTAACGACCTTTTGCGCGGTTCCAGTCTTGCCCGCAATTTTCATATCGTTGAAGGCCGCTGCCGTACCACTTCCTTCTTCAACGACGGCACAGAGTATGTCGGTGACGCTGCGTGCCGTGGATTCGTCAACCACACGACGAATCCGGAGCGGATTCACTTCGTATATGGTTTTTGCCCCTTTCCTGACCGCCTGCACGATATTCGGTTTCTGCAAAACACCGTCGTTGGCAATTACTTGATAGGCCATGGCAAGCTGCAGCATATTCACGGTAAGCCCTTGTCCAAAAACCAGAGTTGCAAAATCGATATCGTTCATCTTCACAGCATCTGGTAAACGGCCGCGCACTTCACCCGGAAATTCAATTCCGGTCAATTCCCCAAATCCAAAATCTCTTACGAAGAGAAGAAATCTCTCGCGGTCGAATTTTCTCGACAATTTTACCATTGCCACATTACTTGAATGGGCGACCGCCTGCTTGAGCGTTACTACTCCATAGTTACGGTAATCATTGATCGTGTGACCTCGTATCTTTATCTTACCCGCCTCGGTGTCGATCTTATCTCCTTCCTGAGCACCATTCAGCAGCGCAAAAGTCAACGCCAATAATTTAAATGTGGATCCTGGTTCGAATTCGTCGCAGATAATATGATTTCTCTGGTCGCCATTCTTGCCAACGTTGACCATGGCGAGAATGTTCCCGGTTTCCGGATCAACAATCAAACCGGCGGCCAAACGCGCGTTTTCTTTCTCCAGACAATCATTCAATTTATCATGAAGGATCGCCTGAAGCTGGAGGTCTACCGTGAGAAAAATATCCCCACCGGGTCGGGGTTCCTGCTCAGGGTAATTATGGTACGGGAAGATCCCACCAGCTGGATCCTTCTGATATATCGCGAAACCCGATTCACCGCTTAGTATGTCATCAAACTGCAACTCCATACCCTCGATACCGCGATTATCCATACCACACTTGCCGATCATACTGGTAAAAATCTCAGGCATATTGTATCGCCGGTTAAGATCGTGGGTGTAGCCGATACTTGGGTCGTTGATCGCCAGATAGCTGTCGCGCCGCGTAATATCCACTTTCATCTCTACCCAGAAGAAATCGCCCTTATCGACCAGTTGCCTCACCTCTTTTCTTGATCGACCAGAAAGTCTGGATATTTTACGGACAAGAGCGGCCGCATCACGTGCATAGCGCGGCGTACAAAAAACAGAGAAACATGGCTCGGAAGTAGCAATCGGCACACCGTTGCGGTCATAGATATTACCGCGCGCTCCTAACAATACGAATTTCTTCTCATGCTGCTGTTTGGCTCTCTTTTCGTAGTAATGATGTCTGAAACATTGAATATAAAAAAGATATGAAAAGAAGATCAAGGACACAAAGAAAAGAAGGAAATTGAGCATTTTTGTCCGTATCATTCGATCACCCCGAGTATATCATCCATCTCTGGAAAAGTGTATCCCATCTCCTTAGCCGCGGATTCAATGTAAGCAAGATTTGCGATATCAATCAATCTTGACTCTAATTGTTTTCTCTCGTTCTGTAGTTCAACAACTTCGATTCCGAGATCTTCCTTCCGCACTTCAATCTTGACCAACTCACTTTCAATGAAAACAAGTAGGAACAAGTACACTATGATTGAAACGAATATTATTAAGACGCGCATTTTTCGAGTACCCTCAACTTAGCGCTCCTGACTCTGGGATTCAGACTAATTTCCTTTTCTGACGGTTTTATTGCTTTCTTGTTCAGTAACCGCGCTTTTTTTTCTATCTTTAAGTCCCTGAAAAAAAATTTAACGATTCTGTCCTCACCTGAATGATACGAGATCACAACCATCCTGCCTCTTCCGCTCAACCTTCCGAAAGCAACAGGCAATGCCGCCGCGAGATTGGTCAATTCTTCATTCGTCCAAATCCTCAGTGCCTGAAATACTTTCTGTAGGTTCTTCTTGAGGAATCGGCGCGGTACTGATTCTTCAATCAATTTGCTCAATTGTAGAGTAGAATCGAGACTGACTCGCGACTCATATATCTTCTGACCAAGCTTGCGGTAATTACGCACGTCACCGAAGTCTTTCAGCACCTGAATGACTTCGTGCTTTTGAGCATGTTGTAGCCGGTTGCGCAACGACATGGTCTTGGGCGACATCCGCATCAAAAGACGACCCTCCCGATCATAACTGAATCCACGGGAAGGCGTGGTCAGTTGATGGTATGAAACACCGAGGTCAAACAGGATGCCGTCGACGCTCCCGACGTTCAACTTGTCAAGGATTAAATCTAGATTAATGAAGTTATCCTCTGTGAGACAACAACGACTGCTGAAGGCGGCCGTTCTTTTTCTACTGTACTCAATCGCATCAGGATCACAGTCGACACCGATGAATTTTGCATCTTTTGTGCTGTTCAACATTGCCATGAGATGACCAGCCCCACCCACTGTGCAGTCAAGATAAGTACTTCCTTCCCTCAGATCCATATACTTAATAACTTCATCCAAGAGAGCAGGTTGATGATAAACTTGTTGCCGTCGATCAGGCAAAACTCTTTAGCGCAGCCCTGCGTGAAGGATAGATTTCAAAAGGATAGAAACCGTATAATCTTAGAATGTCGTAGAGGTAAGGCGAAACATTAACAAGTTTTATGTCGCCTCCATATTTTTTGAATTTCTGTTGGTAATCGATGAGCCAACCGACGACCTTATAGTTAATATGGCTGACTCTCGACAGGTCTATTATTATATTAACGTCACCCTCTTCGATCATTTGTTTCAGCGAGAGCTCGATCTTCTCAAAACCCTTTTCATCGATTTCGCCACTCGGTAAAAAGAAAGATACTTTCTTATCTTTGATTGCCTCAACTGCTTGTATTTTCATGCTTCCTCCTTCTCAAACCCTCGATGCTCTCGGCATCCTCTGAATAGAATTTCTCAATCTCCTTACCAAATGCTTCGTACCTTTCAGGAGACCATAATTCAATGTAGTTTATTTCACCGACGATTATAACATCCTTCGTAATTCGGGCATGCTCAAGCAAGAAATCCGGCAGCAATATTCTGCCCTGAGCATCCAGCCGATCCTCTTTTACACCAAAGGTAAAATGGCGTCGATACCGACGAGACTTGAGATTATCCATCGACAGGGAAAGTAACTCCTTGTCTTCGATGTCCTCCCAGATTTTTAATGGATACACGGCTATCTCGTGGTCATACCCCGGAGTGAGGATCACGCGACCCTCTGATTCATGTTTTAGGGCACTGCGAAACCGGCTCGGTATGGCAAGCCTTTTTCGATCGTCTATGATGTGAGTAAAGAATCCTCGAAATCTAATATTCCCCATTTCTCCCCATTTCACCCCATTTTACACATTATTTGATATTTGTCAAGTACTAATTTGCATTGAATTTGGGGAACAAATCCCGCAATATCGAAGAGTTTTGAGCAAACCCCGAAACGATATCAGGATTGTGTGGTCAAACTACAATATTATCTATGGATTCTAGTGTGTCTTTATGATCTACTACACGCTGCCTTGGTCGGAGCCTGCTGCTCCTTCTCAACCTGTTTTCTTCAATCTCGCAGCGAAGATGCCATCTGTGTTGTGATCACAGGGAAGTACTTTCAGAAACTCGTTACCCTGAGGCATGAACTTCTTGGCTGGTTCGATTTCGAAATTCGGATTATCTTTGAGAAACAACGCAATGACATCCTCATTTTCGTCCGGCAGGATGCTACAAGTTGAATAAATTAATGAACCGCCTTTCTTCAAAAAGGTGGCGGCATTTGTCAAAAGGTCGTACTGCAATTTAGCCAGCCTCATTACTACCTTCTTGTTAACCCGGTCTTTCACTTCCGGCCTCTTCGCAATAACACCCGCGTTCGTACAGGGAGCATCGACCAATACCTTGTCAACACCTTCCAACTTGTAGTATCGACCATCGGCAATAACAGGTTTGACTATACCAATACCCAATCGATCCGCATTTTCTACAACCAACTTCAATCTTTCATTGCTTATTTCGACTGCAACTATCATTCCCTCATTGTTCATCAACTCAGCCATGTAAGTTGCCTTACTGCCAGGTGCCGAACAGAGGTCTACAATTTTCTCCCCCGGTTTTGGATCGACGAGGTGACAGACCAAACCCTGGGCTTCATCGTGAATTGAAATATAACCCTGTTTCATTAATGGACTGTTGATGATCAAACTGAGATGATCAACCGATTTGAATTCCGGAAACCAATTCGCAGGCCTGAATTCCAAACCACTCAAGCGCAATCTTTCCTTCGCCTCGTCAACGCTATTTTTCAGCAAATTAATGCGTATGTACGGTGTCGGGCGGATTTTGAAACATTCGATGATCTTCTCACCCTCAACCTGATATGCATCCATGATTTTTCGAAATACCCATGCACGCGGTTCACGCAAGACCTGCACCCGTTTGTTCCTTATCACACCACGCAATACGGCATTGATTAAACCCTTTTCTTTTATCGTCCGTCCGAAATTAACCGCCTCATTGACTATCGCATATATTGGAATCCGATCGAAAAATAAATATTGATAGACAGCTATTCTAAGGACATTTTTCAGTGTCGAATCAAGCGAGAAAAAATCCCCAGTAAGAGTTTCCCTGACAATCTGGTCTATTTCCTCACGATGTCGAAGTGTACCAAACGCCAATTCGTTAGCAAGTTGCCCGTCATCATCTTTGACTTCGTTTTTTTCAAATATTGCCGCCAGGGCTTCCTTGACATTCTTCCCCTCTTCAACTTCACAAAGCGCATGCAGCGCTGCTTCACGTGCAGTCATCCTACGACCTCTCCTTTTTGTATGCGGTACCCGTTGATAAAATCAAGGGCCGATATGATCTTCTTGCCTTCGGGTTTTACTTCAAGCAGTACGAGTGAACCTTTACCCGCACCAACATATAATTTCCTCTTATCGATCAGGAGCGCACCCGGTGGCAGATCCTTCTCTCCTAACTGTGCCAGTGTGATTATCAACTCCTTGTTGCGAAAATGAGTTCGTGCCCCTGGCATCGGAGACAACGCTCGAATATGATTATATACCATTAATGCTTCGTTTTGCCAGTTGATGTGCATCTCCTCTTTCTTCAGTTTGGGAGCATATGTCACTTCTCCATCTTGCTTCACCGGGTGATACTTGCCGGCTTCGACCGTGTGGAGCGTTTCAACGATCACTTCTGCACCCAAGTCTGCCAATCTTCTGGAAAGCGAACCATACGTATCATCTTTTTCTATTGGAATCCACCGCTGTGCGATGACAGCCCCGTGATCGATTTTTTCATCCATGAAGAAAATGGTCACTCCGGTCTTTTCCTCACCTGCCATGATGGCTCTCTGAATAGGAGCAGCGCCACGATATTTCGGCAGCAAAGAAGGATGTATGTTGAGCCCGCCGAGTTCTGCCATCTCGAGAACTTCTTTGCTCAGAATATGACCGTATGCTGAAAGGACATACAGATCCGGGGCAAGTGCTCTCAATTCATCGACGAAGTCTCTGCCGTTGGGATCTTCGGGCATATATACCTTCAATCCCACACTCTCTGCCCACTCGGCGATCTCCGGCAGTATGGGCTTCAGACCCCTACCCTTGGGTTTCGGTTTCGAGATCACGACGCCCATAAGCGAGAATTCATCATGTATTCTCTGAACAATAGGCTTCGAAAAGTCTGTAGAACCGAAGAAAAGCAACTTCATATGCTGCGGTTTACCTCCATGCCTTTCTTACTCTCCTCGAGGTATTTTTCGATCTTTTCTTTTTCGACAGCAGAAGCATGGTCGATTATAAGAACCCCGTTTAGATGGTCCATCTCGTGCATCACAGCACGTGCCAGTAGTCCGGTCAGTTCAAGCACAAAATCCTCATTGTATAGGCTTTTTGCATGTACTTGCACACTTTCGGGACGGGGGATTTTCAAATACAGATCAGGAAAACTCAAACAACCCTCTTCGTCGATAATTTCACCCTCTTGCTGTAACACAACGGGATTTATGAATACCAAAGGCTGCGGGGCCTCATCACCACGCGTTGTATTCATGACAAATATCTGATACTCAGAGCCCACCTGATTGGCCGCCAGACCAATACCGTCTTCAACGATCATCGTCTCCACCATGCTTTCGACCAATTTAAACACGTCCTCTCCGATCTTCTCTACCGGAACGGACTTCTTTCTCAACCCTGGGGCGGGGTATTTCAGAACTGACATTGGCAATTTATACTCCGTATTTGCAGCCGAATGCTGCAAGAGCGCTGATTCTTTTAACTTCCGCTTGGATTCAGCTTATTTACGATGTGTCCCTTTTCCAACTCTATCTTTACACCATCTGCGATAAGTAGAGTAATAGTATCATCTTTTACATTGGCAATAGTACCGCGTATGCCCGATGAAGTTGTAACACGATCGCCCTTCTGCAACTCGGAAACTAACTTCCGGTGCTGCTTCTGCTTACGCTGTTGCGGCAGGATCAAAAGAAAATAGAAAACGACGAAGATCAGAATCAAAGGAAGCAGACCCATTATAGGGTTGCTTTGACCCGAGCTCTGACCAATTAGAAACAAAATCATTTTTTTCTCCTTTCCACATTATATATATATCGAGCATTAAGTCAAGCATGCTCTTATCTTTTGACAATCCATGTAAGCCACTGTTTACTGCGATATTTGAGACGGAAGAAGCCTGCCCGATGGGTACGAAATTCATTGAATATTGACTTTGAGGGTATTTTCCATAGAATCTTTCTATGAGGGTCGTTACGAACGCCGAAATGAAGAAAATCGATGATTGGGCAATCCGAAAGATGGGCATACCGGGACCCGTTCTCATGGAGAATGCGGGACGAGGTTGTGTTGAGGTGCTCGAGAAGTATTTTGACCTGCCAAATCTGAAGGTTCTCGTTATCTGCGGAAAAGGCAACAATGGCGGCGATGGTTTTGTTATAGCACGGCATCTGCTTAATCGACGCGCATTTGTGAAAATTGTGCTGCTTGGACAGGAAAAGGAACTAAAGGGCGATGCTCAGCTCAATTTTCGATTCCTAAAAAGCACCGACTGCGAGGTTAATTCGGCTACTGGCATTGCAGAATTAAGAAGAATACATCGAACCTTTCACCCGGACGTTATCATTGATGCCGTATTCGGCACCGGCTTCAGCGGTAGTCCAGAAGGAATATACGACCGGGCGATCGACTTCATCAACGACTCTGACGCATTCATTCTGGCAATAGATATCCCATCTGGCATCAACGGTAATGATGGCCAATTCAAAAAGACTTGTGTGATCGCCGATGCCACGGCGACGATGTGTCTGCCAAAACGCGGACATTATCTTTTCCCGGGAAGAGCTTTTTGTGGAGACCTTCATGTTGTTGATATCGGTATCCCCTACTCGTCCATAGATGAAGGTTTCCCCAGGATCGTCGATTTCGAAGATATGTTCACTCTTATGCCATTTAGGCCGCCCGACGGCAACAAAGGTACCTTTGGCAACGTCCTTGTCATTGCGGGAGCGCGCGGTTTCTCCGGAGCTGCAGCGATGGCTGCTCATTCAGCGTTGAAATCAGGTGCTGGGCTTGTCCGTTTGGCTTCGCCACGCGGGATCATAGGTTCTCTGGAGGCAAAGCTACTCGAAGTTATCAAAATACCGCTCGCACAGACTGAAGATGAAACCATCAGTCCCGCTGCCATAGAGGATATCAAAGACTTTCTCAAGACGAGCACGGCGATCGTTGTGGGGCCAGGTATTACTACCCACCCCGGCACTGCCGAGTTTCTTGAAGTGCTGCTCACTGAGGTAAATGTTCCCTGCATCATCGATGCCGATGCGATCAATATTCTTGCGCAAAATCCCGACTTAATGAGAAAAACTCGCGCTCCTGTGCTCATGACCCCGCATCCGGGTGAGCTGGCCAGATTAATAAGATCATCACCCCATCTCATCAATCAAAAGAGGATAGACATCGCCGTCGATTACGCTAAGAAATTCAATTGTGTTCTGGTGCTCAAAGGCGCACCTACCGTAATCGCGGGTCCTGACGGAAAGGCATACTTGAATACCACAGGCAACTCCGGACTGGCAAGCGCCGGCTCGGGTGATGTACTTGTCGGCATGATCAGCGGTTTCGTAGCACAGAAGCAGTCGCTGCTCAATGCTGCCGTGGCTGGAGTGTTCATGCATGGATTGGCGGCGGACCTCGCGATGGAGGAAAGTAACGAGTACTCGTTGACCGCTGCAGATTTGATTAAATACACTCCGCGGGCTTTCAATTACCTCCTCAGGAGAGAATTTGAACAATAGAATGTAATGCTAGGATTCCTTCTCTGCTTCTTGATAAACTCAAATATCTACCCCCAGAATCCGCTCTGGGATCACTACACGATGATGGCGCCACTGGGAACGGTCAAATCGATAGCCACCTCCAATCTCCAGATATTTGCGCTCAGCGATGAATATCTGCTCTTTATCGACAAAAACAGCCTTAGCCTGGAAAGCGCTGTGTATATCAACCGTAGCACCCAGCTGATCGGTTACGATAACTTCACCACCGACCTCTGGATTCTGTGCAGCGACAACATTATTCGCTTTTCTGCCTCTACCTACAACATAAGAGAGTTCCCCATTTATTTCCCGGTCGGTAAATTCGCCATTGATGTTAATAAGATATATTTAGAAACGGCAAAAACTTCTGAAAAATATTCACTCGACAAGATGATCGGTACTGTGACAAAAGTCAATTCATTTCCACAGAATCTTAATTGGTACAAAAGGATATCGGAAGCAGAATTAAGGCAGTATCCTTTTCTGAGTCCTTACTATTACAGCGATGACATACAGTCATCACAGACGCCGTTCGAGCAATACCCCATTACTGCGCTTTACGATGACGGTATGTATCTCTATGTTGGTACTCACCGCTATGGGATTCTCAAATACAATAAGATATCATGGCAAAGTCAGCGTATTATCACCGGTCCGCTTGACACAAAAATCAAAAGAGTCAGAAAGACAGATGGTGAAGTGCTCGTCGTATCCGACCTTGGTATATCGTATTTTACCGTCGCCAGTGGCAGCTGGCGTTACCTGCGTTTCAGAGATGCAGTCGCCGACCTCGTCTCATACAATAACAACATTTACATTGCGCGACGCAATCGTGTACTCAGGACAGCGGGCAGCATGGAATTCCCCACCGAAACGTTAAGTGAAGAAATCCTCACCCTCCAAACAGATGATAAGAATGTCTATGTCGGTACGCGCTCGGGTGCATTCAGGATCATCGAAGGAAGCGGCGAAGCGATACCTTTCAGCCCAACAACATACGCCGTTTATGCAATCCACACGACACCGCAAGCCGTCTATGTTGGTAGCGAACTCGGGTTATACAAATACGATAAGGAAAAAGGGGAATGGTCCACCCTTCTCAACTTCGGAGTCAAAGACATTGTCCAGGTGGCAGATAAAATCTATTCACTCGGAACGAATAATCAGATCATTCGCTATGCGGCCGCGGTCACCGATACGACTCAGGATAATGCAGGTTGGGATCTCCTTCCTTATTTCAATGTCTATGACATAACCACAGATGGCGCAGTAGTGTACTGCGCCACTTATTCGGGTGTATACTACTACGATCCGAGCAATGAATCGTACCGCATTATTTATAATCTACCGCGAATACCCTATGAAAATGTCTATGTAATCGAAAACCGGCTGATGGCAATATCGGATAAAATGATCTACTTTCTGCCTCTCGAATACCGCGATTGAAGCATCTGAAGAACCCACATAGATTGGAGTGAAAATAACTTACCGGTGAAAGAAAAACGAAGTTCATTCATTGACCATCTAGAGGAACTCAGAAAGAGAATCCTCTATTCGATCGGTGCAGTCGCTCTGTGTACGATCGCGGGATTCTTTTTCGCAAAGAGATTTCTGAATCTGATAATTCAAAGAGCATCACTCGGTACTACATATTTCTTCGCCCCGGCTGAAGCATTTGTTGCTCAAATAAAAGTGGCATTGTTCCTTGCCGTTGTTATTTGTTTTCCTTTCATACTCTATCAGACATGGGCATTCATCGGGCCAGGTCTCACTAGGAGTGAAAGAAGAATCTCGCTGAGTTATATTAGCTCAGGGATAGTGCTATTTGCGGTCGGCATACTCTTTGGATACTACATACTCATACCATACGGTCTTCAATTTTTGCTCTCTTTTGGCAGTGACACTATTCAGCCATTGATGAACATCGGTAAATACCTCAATTTTTTTCTCTGGTGTTTACTCGGTAGCGGATTGCTGTTTCAACTACCACTGCTACTATTCTTCCTGATGAGATTGGGCATTGTTGACGTCGATACCATCAGAAAGCACAGGCCGGAAACAATCGTCGCCGTCTTGATTCTTTGTGCCGTAATTACACCAACTGGTGATTTCTTCACTTTGCTGCTACTATCAGTACCTTTGCTGTTACTCTTTGAGCTAAGCATACTCGTGGCAAAACTGGCCAAGAAACGCCGGCAGGATTAAACCAAACCCGCCCCCAGATCCGTCAAAGCAGGTAAAAGGAGGAAGAATGAAACTCAAGCTGATGTTACTATTTATACCCTTGGTAGCGGTAGTTACGACAAGTTGCACCGAAGAAAGTGATGAAATGTTAATACAGGGAGTCCTTGAATCATCTCCTTATATTGCGGACGGAGCGCTTCAGATTCATGACGACAGCACACAGATCCCAGCAGACGACATGACCACACCGGTATACTCTGACACCATACCCTATGTCAAGTGGGTACGGTGGATCCAGAGACCGATCGTACGAAAATACGAAATTGTGGTCAACGGTGATAGCGCTGATGTGACGATATATGCTCACCTTTACGGCGGACCGCCAGGCTACGGGTTCTTCGTAAACAACGATCCAATCGGTCCAGTGTATCAGAGAACCATCAGCGACAGTCTGGTACGCCGGGTAAAGCTCTGGAAAGACGAAGGAGGAGAATGGCATATCGGGAGCCTAACTGCGGCCGATATATATACTTTCAATACTGAACATCCAGTTTTTTTATCACAAATCATTGCATCGGTACCGAGCCGCAACTACGTTTTCGTCATATCCAGTCCAAACGTTTATTTCGAAAGGAACGAACTGCCTACCTTCCTTCCCAACGACACCGTAAACGTAACCGTTATTTGCAACGCAGAAGATGATTCCACCTGGGCATTTCTGCACCACGGCGTTGGACATAGAACAAACACGGGTTGTCATACCCGGCAACCATTCTACCGTAATGACATCAATACATTCACCCGCACCTGGATTATTGCAGACGACAGTATGATTACGACGCCGGCGGTACGCCACAGCGCAGTGGACGTGCTGGGCTGGCAGACACTATTTGGCGCCGATGACGAAACATACTATTCAAGAATTTGGTGTCTACCCTACTTCGTACTTCAACCTGGAGAAGAGATCCCGGATGATTAAAAAATGATGGCACTCTCTGAGGGGGTTTTCATTCCCTCAGATGGGCTTTTTGACGCAATTCCTAACCACAGGAAATTCACGCTTGACTTTACCCCCATTCATATTATAATCTGGTTGATTTTGTGGATAATCTGCTTGGGGCCGTAGTTCAGTTGGGAGAACGCTTGACTGGCAGTCAAGAGGTCACGGGTTCGAATCCCGTCGGCTCCATGTGATTGGAGGATATAATGCAAAATAAACTCAACAGCATGTGTTTTTTGGCGATAATAGTCGTGAGTTTGTTCGTTTGGTGTGCACCAACGCAAACTGTACAAGAACCGACAGCCAAGAAAACAACTGAAGAACAGCGAATCGAGGCAGAGAAGCACTACTCAATCGGTTTCGAGTACTATAAACAAGGTAATTACGACGAAGCCATTAAGAATTTCAACATGGCTATCGAGGGATGGCCCCAATTCTATGCTGCTTATATTGCATTAGCCAAAGCATTTCGGGCTAAGAATGATATCGCTGCTACTCAACACCAGTATGAGAAAGCAAAGGCCCTCGATCCGAAAGATCCCCGTTCCTATGAAGGTCTTGGTGCTTTGTATACTGAACTGACAAGATTCGGTGATGCAATCGGTGAATACGAAAGCGGCCTGAGAATCGATGCGACCAATGTGAATCTGCTGAATGGTCTGGGCTATGTCTATACTAAGATGGGCAGCTACGACACAGCGCTCGAATACTACAATAGAAGTCTGGAGTATGAACCAGAAAATCTCACCACGATGTTCGCCATCGCTGATATTTTCATCGAAACAAACGAACCAAGGAAAGCAACCGCTTATCTCGAAGCCATCATCGAGAAAAAGCCCAATATTGTGGAAGTCCGCGAAAAGTTGGCTCAGACCTATTTCGAGCTCAAGAATTATGAATCAGCCGCCAAGATATATTCAGACCTTGTCAAAGAACAACCCGATAATTACAGGTATCACATACAGCTCGGTGCAGTCTATGTCGAACAGAAGAAATTCCAGGCCGCCGAGGAAGCACTGAACACGGCACGGCGTCTCGCGCCAACGAGCGCGGCACCGATCTATCAGCTGGTTGACCTCAACATCAAACGCGGTCGCTACACCGCCGCCGAAGAACTTGCGAGAGAAGCATTGAATATCGAACCCAATAACCTTTATGCTTACCTGTTATTGGGTGATATATACATACGCAGGGGCTATGACGCTCGAGGCAAGTGGATGAATAATAAAAGCACGAAGAATTGTAGTTTCCTTGATGCCGCAATAAGCTACTTCAACACGGCAATCTCTCAATACACAAAGGCAAAATCCGATGCCCAACTGAGCTCCTATGCAAACAACGAAATAAAACGCAGCAACACGTGGCTGGAAGAATTGAGGGAAGATAAGTGGTTTTACTGTAAGGGTGGCTCACAATGAGCAGAGGCATATCCGGCTTCGGCGTGATCGTCGTAATTATCATTCTGCTGCTCGTCGGCTATATCGGATATCAAGTCGGACGGGTCCATTTCAGCTACGGATCGATCAGTGAGAAAGTCGAAAATACCGTACGCATCGGACCGGTACAGAATGACGATATGATCAGAGAAGAGTTGATCAACAGCGCCGCAGAAATAAAGGTAAATCTCCATCCTGAAAGAATATGGATTGACCATTCAATTCGCGATTCATTCCGTATCTATATAGAATACGACGATTCATCGAGTATCTTCGGCGTTTTTACATACAGTCGTAAGTTTGTCGTCGACAAGATTGCCCCTATTCAACTGAATTACTGATGCTACAACTTCCCGTACTCCTTCTCAACCAGAATTACGAACCTCTCACAATTCTAAGGTTAAGACGCGCAATAACACTCTTAATCCTGGGAAAAGTGGATATGGTCGAGAAAGAAGACGGCAAGATCATGCATGCTATCACTTTGAGCTACCGTGTTCCATCAGTGATCCGGTTGAGATATTATGTACGAATAAAACGCAAAGAAATATCGCTTACGAAGAAGAACGTGATCAAGAGAGACAATCACCAGTGCCAGTATTGTGGCAAGAGGACTGGCATGATGACTGCCGATCACATTTTGCCCAAAGCTCTCGGTGGTGATGAATCGTGGGAAAATCTCGTTTGCGCCTGCCACGAATGCAATAACCGGAAGGGAGATCATAGCCTGAGGCACACCGACATGCATCTATTGAAGAAACCTAAAAGACCAAACTACTTCACTTTCGTACTTAATGAGTTTGGCAGGCCGAATGCCAAGTGGCGACCATACCTTTTTCAGTGTTGATAGACGCGTAGTCAATATTGCTGCAAAATATTTTACTGCTAGTCATTGTTTGCGCTAACCAATTTCCCCTCGTTGAAACGAGGGGAAATGTTTTTTTCTCATCCAAATACCTGCTCCAGGAAGCGCCGAAGATCAAAAATCGGCAAGAAGCAGAACGGTTGATATTCAAGATTCTCGCAAAATACAATAATGCAGGATTTCCTTTCTGCAAAATATTACCTGCCGTTGAAGAAAGTGACAGCGGATTGACGAAGATCATCCTGACAATCGACGAAGGCGCCAGAGTGATAATTGATGATCTACTTTTTAAAACCGGAGGTAAGACCGACGCCGGCGCTGCGAAACGGCTGGCAAATTTCAAGGCCGGCGAGTATTTTTCTGCGAGTAAGATTGACAGAGTTATAAAAAGGTTAATGAATACCGGAGCATTTGAGAATGTGAATGAGAGCGTCATTGACCGCGACGGCCGACAATTCGTCATGCTAACGCTGTACGAAAGGGACAGCGATGTGCTTACACTGTCTGGATCTCTGAGCGGGGAAGATAGAGAATTCGGTGCATCGTTTTCATCCTTCAATCTGCTCGGAACCCTGCGCAAACTGGATTTTGATTACGAATATCAACGGCTTTTTGCACTCAATGTCCATGAGCCAGTGCTCATCTCCCCCGCTCACATAGATGCAGATTTTTCCATCCTGACATATGACAGCACGAGGTTGATCGCCGGTCAAGTCAAATTTGGTGCGCCGATCGGGGAGTACTTTAGAATATCCCTACTATCGGGCATCGAAGTGGTCAATCATTATGAAAGCGATACAACAGTCTTCGAGAGTTCCGACAATCTCTTGGGTATTGGCTTGGGTTTTGATTATGAAGGCACTGGCTGGTCAGTAACGCATGAAATAAGCCTCGATTACCTTTTTCGAACCGCAGACCGCCTCAAGTTTTTCTACGATGGTGATTTCGAATTTTGGAAAATCAACATCAGGCCGCACTATCGCTACGTTCGCACTGATGTTTTTGATTTTTTTGATTACATAAGAATCGGAGGCGCCAAAGACCTACGCGGTTACCTGGAAGACGAATTCGCCGTGAAGAAAGTTTTCTGGCTCAATCTTGAATATCATCGTCTATTCATCTTCCCCCTCATTGACATTGCCCGCATTGACGGAGATATGCTATTTTCCTATGGATTTGGGGTCTCAGCGAAATCCAGGCTTGCTGACGCTTCACTTATGCTTGCCTGGCCAAAAGGAGGAACATGGGAGGATGGTAAGATACATCTTTCTCTTGCCAGAGGATTCTGAATACCACGAGAACTTTCAAGATTAACTACGCAGGGATGCAACCAGGTATTGGGGACTGACACGCTTGCAAAGTAGCCATTAATCGCTATAATTTCAACCAAGTAAGATAATGCAAGGAGGACAGAATGCTCTTTCTACTAATTTTTGCATATACATTGCCGATAGATTCACCGGTAATGCAAGATATCGAATACCTGCAGCTCAGGGGATTTATTCAGATGACTTCGATAAAACCGTATGACGTGGAATGGATAATTGGCCAGATGGATGAAATAATCATCGATGAAACTCAACTCAATGGAACGGACCGAAAAATCATTTCGAGCTTCTCGCCGTTGTTGACGAAGACCTCTAATTTTTCATATCTATTTCATTTCATCGGACAATATGAACGTGAACCGCTATTATACTACGGAGCATTTGACGAAAGGTTCGGTGGAACAATAATACCCCAATTGAAGTTTTCACACGCAATGCGCGTGAGGCGGGCGAACATCGTGGATACGTTGGGACCCAAACCGTGGAACGATTTCCAAACCTATCTCAGCGAAGGTCTGATACGCTTCGACCACAATAAGATCCAGCTGGACGTGGGCCGCCGTGATGTATTCTGGGGACCAGGCGACAGGCACAGTCTGCTGCTCTCTGCAGCACCGCAGGGATATGACGGATTCATGGTCGCAATCCCAGGACAATATCTGGAATTCCATGGCATGTTCTCGATTCTCGACGCAGCAGAATCCAAGTTCCTATCAGTACATCGTCTGGGATTGAATCTCAAAGGATTTTTGAAAATCGGTTTTTCAGAATCAATATTATCGGCAGATTCGCTTGAGCCATCTTATCTCAATCTCGTGCTTCCTTTTTACCTCGCTCAGTGGAGCAGTTACCGTGATGACAATATCATGTGGTCACTCGATCTGCAACTGCACCTCTTCAATTCGATATTCTATGGTGAGCTGCTGATCGATGACTACATGTACGAAGACGACCCGTACCCGAGCAAACTTGCCTACCAGATCGGGTTGAAATCATTGCTAATGAAACAATTAGTAGCAAGCATCAATTACACATTCGTTGACAAGTGGGTTTACACGCAGCGTCAGCCACAGAATGTCTACGAGCAAAGAGGGCGCTGCCTTGGTTTTCCTCTGGGCAACGACGTCGATGAATTATCGTTTGTTTTGAAGTACGTCAATGCCTATGGTATATTCCCATACCTCTCCATTGACCACATAAGAAAAGGCGAGGGCAGCATTTTTGTCCCCTTTGAAGATGAGGTAGGTGCAATAAATCCACCATTTCCTTCGGGCGTCGTCGAGAAAACTCTAAAGATGAAATTCGGCATCGACTTCAAATTCCGCAGAAATTTCCATTTGAGTGCGGAAGTCGGCCGACTCCAACGTGATAATGTCGATCACATCACGGGAAATGACATGGACGATACTATTTTTGATCTATCTTTGTGGGTCGTACTGTGATAGATTCTGCATAAAACTCAAGCCGGTCAGTGGCGAAAGTGCCGCAGATGAGTGAACACCATTGCGATGTCGTGCTCATCACACGCGTCGATCACCTCCCCATCCCGTTTTGACCCGCCCGGCTGGATAACCGCAGTGACCCCGCCTTTTGCTGCCGTGTCAATACCGTCACGGAAAGGAAAGAACGCATCCGAAGCCATGACAATGCCTGCACTGCGTTCAATCGACTGCCGCAACGCTATCTCAACCGCGCCGACTCTTGATGTCTGCCCGGCACCAATTCCTACCGTCCTTCCTTTTATTGCGAATACTATAGAATTCGATTTCGTCCACTTCACGATCTTCCATGCGAATTTCAGGGCTGCAGTTTCATAGTCATCCGGTGCCCGTTTCGTAACCACCTCCCAATCCTTCAGATCTGCCTGGTCACGTTCTTGAACAAGTATCCCGCCGAAAACCGGACGGTAGACTGCGGGTTTGATCAACTCTGGTTTTAACTCAACGATGCGGAGATTCTTTTTCGTCCGTAAAGTGTCCAGGGCCTTTTCGTCAAAGGCCGGCGCAATGACCACTTCAAAAAAATGTTTTTTTATCAATTCAGCCGTTTCCGGCTCTAGTCTACTGTTCAAACCAACAATTCCACCGAATGCCGAGACTGAATCAGCCATATACGCCCGTTCAAATGCCTCTGCTTGCGTTTCTCCAACAGCAACACCGCACGGTGTCTGGTGCTTGATTATCGCGCACGCAACATCATCCTTGAATTCGTTCGCCGCCCCGAAAGCAACATCAGCGTCGAGGATATTGTTGTATGATATCTCTTTACCGCCGTGTATCCTGAAGTGCTCCTGGTATTTCCGGTTCAAATAAAAAGCAGCTTTCTGATGTGGGTTTTCGCCATATCGCATCGGGATGAATTTCTCAGCGCCGACCGTGAAGTGAGCCCGTTTGTCAAAATCGGGCGAGAAATACTCGGCGATAATTGCATCATACCAGGCAATGTAGTCTAACGCCCTACGCGCTAAATCGAGGTTAAACGTTTCATCAACCTTTTCTTGCTGCAACGCTTCCAGTACCGCAGTATATTGTGCCGGATTGAATACCACCCCAACCTTTCTGTAATTCTTAGCCGCCGCTCTTATCAGTGTTACACCGCCGATGTCTATGAACTCGATCATTTCATCAAGTGTTTTATCTTCCTGGGCGAAAAAGGGATACAGATTGCATACCACCAGCCCGATCTCACCGGTTTCGAGGATTTCTTTTGCGATGCGCTGGCTCAATGTCTTGACACGTTCGCTCTCCGAACCACCCGTGTAATCTGATATCTTCGTTGCCCCGATTCCGTTTTCGCCCAACATTTTCTGTGTGCCCCCGGTCGCAATGATTTCGAAATTCAAATCCTTCAACACTCTTGCAAATTCAACTATTCCTTCCTTATCAGCAACAGAAATAAGCGCCTTCTTATTTATATAGTTCATTTTATGCTCCATATTTTTTTAGTTTCAATGAATTAGCCAAAAGTAGCGGCATTACGTCCATTGACCTCAACTTGCCCAAGAAACCCTGTGTGCAATTTCTCTCTGTGAAACGCCTTTTCTCGGGAAACACATAGCTCGAAAACAACATCAAAGGATTGGGATGCCAAGAATGTGAACGCAGCAGAGTCGGGGTCGAATGGTCAGAAGTAATGCACAAGACATCTGTTTTCAGGTTAACGATCGTAGGCAGATGCTTATCAAATTCTTCGATACACTTGACCTTGTTCACCTGGTTCCCGTCCTCACCTGCTTCGTCCGTTCCTTTAATATGCATGAAGAAGAAATTATAGTTGATGTAATTTTCCTTCAGAGTTTTTATCTCATCGGCGAGTGTGTCGCCTGTCTTAACGACCTCCATACCAACCAGTGCGGCAAGCCCTCGATACATTGGATATGTAGCGATTGCCGCTGCGTTAAGACCATAACGTTCGCTCACGGGCTGCAAATTTGGGTTTCTGGCGTATCCTCTGAGAAGAACGTAGTTCGCACATTTTTCATCGCTTAAGACCTCGGCCGCTCTTCTTATGAAAACATTAATTACTTCCTCAGATCTCTTTGCTGTATTATCCTTGGCCTCGGCAAAGACGGGCTTAAGATTTTCTTTCTGTGGATCAGCATCTGTGAGATTCTCGGAAAGTCCCGCATTCTCGAATCTCACGACGAATCTGTGTTCCTTAGCAGGTTTAATCGCGACGGGTATTTTTCCAACATCTGTTATTGCCGACTGAAGTTTCTTGCATAACCTCGCGCATTCCTTCGTTGATATTCTACCAGCTCTGCGGTCAACGATGACTCCATCCTTGATGGTCGCAAAATTTGCCCGCACCGCGAGATCCTTCTCTTTCACCTCCATGTCAATTCCAAGTGCTTCTAACACACCTCGCCCGATCTGATGTTCTAGGGGATCATAGCCAAAGAGTGCAAGGTGTGATGGACCACTGCCCGGCGTTATTCCTGGCAAGACTGGAACGGTCAAGCCAAAACTGCTCTTCTTTGCCACTCGGTCGAGATTCGGCGTCTTGGCAATCTCTAGCGCCGTTTTCTCAGGCGCTGGGAGGTCACCTAGACCGTCCAATATGATGAGTAATATCTTCTTTTCATTCCTGATCAGCAGATCCTCTAGAATCTCGCTCATACTCTCCCCTTTCTACATGCCAATGATAACCTAATTCCACGCTCAGTCAAGCAGAACGACCTGGCAGCAATTCACAAGCTGCAGCGAACCCCAGATTTATGGGCGTTGCACTTGAAATCAGAACACTAACGTAGAATTGTCAGTTTCTTGATTGCACTCTGATCGTCGGTTTCCAGCCGGCAGAAATATACACCGCTGCTCACCCTTCGGTTCAGCTCGTCGGTGCCAGCCCACACAATACTATATGAACCAGGACCCTGATGCGTATCAACTAGTGTCTTCACCAATTGTCCGGCAATATTGTAGATTTGCAGCCGCACGTTTCCTGTCATCCGTAGGTTGTAATTTATCAACGTCTGTTCACTGAACGGGTTCGGTAGGTTCTGATTCAAAAGAACATCGGTAAACACCACCGTTCCCTTCGGTGCCTCTGCGATTCCCACCTCACCAAAATCGGTCATCACCTTGTCAGCCGCAGTTCGGGCTTGGTCCTCGTCCATGAAATACAAAGGAAACGCGAAAAATACGGTATTATAGTCATTACCAAGAAAACGCACGCCACATACTGCGCCCTCATAAGGGCTCGTGTTATTCCGCATATCCATGGTATAGATCACCTCAGCCGGCGTCACCGCGGTCAGCCCTTCTATATAGCGCAATGCTCCGTTCCACGTTGTGAACGGCACCTTTACGGAATCAACCTCAAGCCTCGGATAACCCAACAGACCATCGGCTGCCTGGAAAGAATCCGTCGGCATGGTAATCTCCACATGAGAAATCCTCATGTACTCATACATGAATGTTCCTGGATTGAAGTTAAATGGATATGTCGTCGCGCCCTCCAGATTTGCCGTAGGACGCCACCCTACGAATAATATATTGCCGCCGAAATCGAGGTACTGAATGAAATCCTCGATATGCTCGCCCGCATATTGCTGAGTGTAATCATCGGCATGCCACAGAATTGACGAATAAGGAACGAAGTCGGCGAGAACGGGTGCATCTCCAGTATTTCCGTACTCGTACTCGGTATGTGTATAGTTGGACATGATGTAATCGTAGAAAGCATCCTGCAGGCTATCAGGAGGGTTCGTTCCGTTGCTCGTTTCATCGACAATGAGGACACCTTGATCAAGGGTGACTGGTCGCCCATACGCTTCGGTACTGAAGTCACTGTAGTTACCGGCGAGGTCAAACGCTCGCAGCGCATAGTAGTAACGATCCGCTCCGGAAAGCGGATGGTCAGTATATGTCGTATCGGTCAAGAGAGTTGTATTCAGGCTGTCGTATGTCGGATTCTCATTAAGACGACGATAGAGTCTGTAACCCGCAAGGTCGAGTTCCTCATTCGGCAACCAGTCTATCCTGATGCCCGATGAAATCGGCGTTGCAATAATTCCTGATGGCGCAAATGGCACCAGACGCGGCGTGCACGTTACCTCATACGATGCGTAACTCGGGTTGCCATCTGAATCCAGCGCCCTGATCGTAATGTAGTATGTAGAATCGTTCAACAAACCATTGATCGTATCGATATCGCTCGAACCACCGGATAAAAAGAGACTATCAATATACACTTCGCTCTGAAGGCCCCAGTATATTCTGTAACCGATCACATCGCTCTCCGGGCTGCTCGTCCAGGTCAGTTGCACATCGCTACCCGTCCCAAGATCGAGAGCAAGCAAATCCTCGACCGGACTCGGGTATAAAGATAAAACCGCCAGTGCCGCGACACCAGTTTTTACGATATTGGTGTATAAAGAAGGAGTCATCGTCGATAAGAGATCTGTAGTATCATGGTAATGTGGGTTGAAAAAGCTGCCAGCACGTTCGGCCCCGCCCACGGCTGGAAATCCGTGGACCGCGAAAGGATACCAATCCGACCCACCACCTGAAGTGACTCTGTATATCTCCAGCGGTGCAACATATGTCTGGCCAACCTCGTAGAACAAATTCGAAAGCCATAGCGGTGCTGAAGAACGACGCTGGATAATGCAATCGAGATTTGCATCGTCCATGTATCCGATCATGTCAAAATTCAATACCGCGCCGATGTCAAGATCGAGGCTGTCGGCACGCTCGGCATAATGGTAACTTCCGAAGAGCCCGAGTTCTTCGGCTCCCCAGGTGATGAACTGTACCGTGGGGTCCCAGGAATAATTGCGGAATATACGGGCTGCCTCCATTGCGGCAACCGTACCAGACGCGTTGTCGTCAGCCCCGGGCGCATTCCAGCTGGCCAGCGTCGTATCCCACCAGACAATCGCATCATGATGGCCGCCGATGATGACGATCCTTGAAGGGATCAAAGAGCCGGGCATCGTCGCGATCACGTTGCGCTCGTAGCCGGACCCGGGCCAGTTAGTCGTCATGTAAAAACTATCAAACGCAGCCGACAATCCCCAGGCGGTGAATTTCTGTCTCATCCATTCAGAGGCCGCGAACGAACTGTCATGCAGGGCGAGTCTGGTCCTGAAATCCTGCAGCCGCTGAATATATGCCGTGATCGAATCCGTACTCACCTGATCGACAATATTCTGGATGAACGGGTCCCACCTGACTTCGTGTAACGGAACCATCTTGCTCAACACCTGACGCCAGAATCGTTCGGGTAGTTGTTTCTTCTTCAAAGGCTGGAAACGCAAAGGCAATTTGTACATCTGATCCTTCTGTTGTTCTGATATTTCGATGAGAGAAATATCAGTGCCTTGCCATATTATGTCACCGGGGATCGCCACCTCCAGATCGACGGATACTTCACTCAAGTAGTAACTTCCTGACCAGGGTGAATAGTCAATGACCTCAACAACATACCCCTGTGCCCGTAGTGCGACCATATCCGTCTCGATGATTTCGGCAATTGCCTTATTATCGATGAATTCATAAGTGGGATATTTCTTTTCTAGCCAATTCTCGATACGAGCGTTGTCAACGAGTTCGACCGTAACAAGCAGAGATTGCGCCTGCATAGACCCCACAGCGAGACAAAAAATAAGCAAACCAAATGTCTTCTTCACTGATACCTCCTTAAGTATTGTGAATAATGATATAAAAAAATACGTCGATTGCTCGCAGTAAAATATACAAATTTACCATATTATATTGACTACCGGAGCATAGTCAAGACATCGCCAGCATCCGATATCGCCAACTTTAATATAATGATACTCACGGAATTCTGTTACCGGATTCATTCAAAAATGTCTGCCGCGTGATAAGATGACCGCACAAGTGGTCCGCTGATAACATGTTTTATTCCGATGTTCTTTCCGGCCTGCTCCAACTGATCGAATTCATCGGGAGCATAATATGTCTGTACCGGAACGTGTTTAATGGTGGGCTGCAAGTACTGACCGATCGTTACGACATCCACACCCGCATCTTTTAGGTCCTGCAGTGTTTCGTTTATTTCGTTCCTCTCTTCACCGAGCCCCACCATAAAACCACTTTTTGTAAGTATTTGCCCATCCAATTCCTTACTTTTTCTAAGCACGTCCAGAGATTGGTCATAACCGCAGCGGCGATCCCTGATGTATGGAGTAAGCCGTCTTACTGTTTCTACATTATGCCCGACTACAAAAGGTTTCGCGCTAACTATCTTCTCAAGAAACTCTTTGCGACCGTTGAAATCAGGAATGAGCACTTCGACTTTCGTATCTGAGTTTGTCTCCGTAATCGCTCTTATCGTCTCTGCGTAATGATGGCTGCCAAGATCCTCAAGGTCATCACGATCGACCGACGTGATGACAACGTATTTTAGCCCAAGGGCATTTATTACCTCGGCGACATGCCTTGGTTCGTTAGTGTCCAAAAGCCCATTCGGGTCTCCGGTTTTAACGGCGCAGAAACGGCACGAACGTGTACAAATCTTGCCGAGTATCATAACGGTAGCGCTCTTCTGTCTCCAGCATTCAGAGATATTGGGACAGCGCGCCTCCTGACAGACCGTCGAAAGATTGTTCTTCTGAAGGATACGGTATATTGATTTGTATTCATCCCCGGACGGAATACTTACCTTCAACCAATCCGGCTTTTTCAAATAATCTCTTTTAAACATACATTCTTTATTTCCTGTTCGAAGACATCACCAAAACTTCTGACAATGCTCCTCTTGACTGCGCTCATCGGTATTGCCTTTCCCAATATCCTTTGCATGGAAGTCATTTCAACGTTCTTCAGTCCACAGGGCACGATCAGATCAAAGTAACTCATATCAGTGTTGACGTTCAGGGCAAAGCCGTGAAAACTCACCCACTTCTTCACCGCGACGCCGATCGAACAGATCTTGCCGCTTTCGGTCCACACCCCGATCATTTTTTCCTTTATATATGCTTCGATACCAAAATGTTGCAGGGTCGAAATTATCGCCGTTTCAATACCCGCGATAAAAGGTTTAATACCGGCAAGTCCATCGCGTACGTTGAATATCGGATAACCCACGAGCTGCCCGGGGCCGTGATAAGTAGCATCGCCTCCGCGCTCAATATGATAGTAATCGACGCCTTTTTTCTTTAAGAATTCAACCGGGAAAAGTACATTACTCTCTTGCCCGCTCTTTCCCATGGTGATGACCGGATTGTGTTCAACGAGGAGCAGAGTATTGGGTAATTCTTCATTGACCCGCTTCTCATGGATGGTTTTTTGTAGTTCCCAGACTTCTTTGTAATTTCTTTTGTCTAAATCCAGTACATGCACGAAAACACCTTCCGCGTATCAGTCCAGTCTTGCTTAATGGCTACTCTTTATCAGCCGTAGCGCTGACCGGAATGGGTTTAACCGGCGGCCGGTAAGTAGGCTGCACAATGTCCTTGATAGGTATGTTGAGCTCCCGGGAAAGGATCTTGGCGATATGCTTACGGCAGCCCTTGCCCTGACATAGCCCCATGGTCACCCGCAAAATCCTCTTCAGGTCATCCATGGTATGATAGCCCTCGTTAATTTTCTGAACGATCTCTTCTTCAGTGATGTCTTCACAACGACAGATTATTTTCATGGAGAATTCTACTCGGAAATCGATGCGAGTCAAGGATATCCAACGATCTTCGCCACCTTGACATCATCAATTGAATCACTAAAATCTGTTCGGAGGCGTGGATGAATAGATACGGTAGAGTATTTTCGTTAGTAGTATTACTATCTTTTTCACTAACACTCGCCGGTGAGTACGGCAGTATTGCCGGAAGAATCACCGATATAGAAATCAACCAACCCCTGGTAGGAGCCCGGGTAACAGTAGAAGGATATGATATCACAGGCATATCCGACGAAGATGGTTATTACTTCATACCCTATATACGAGCCGGTACATATCCTCGCGTCACAGCAACAATGCCAAGCTACGACATAATCTCATATGCCGATGTGAATATAGTCGCCGATAGTACCATTATACTCGATTATCCGTTCGATCCATCGCCATTAATTCGATCTGCCTTACGCGAAGCGCCCGGTGCTGGAAAAATGAATATGAACCTGTTTAGTTCCAGGGATATGAACTCTTTTCCCGCGACAACGTTTGACGAATTAATACAAACAGCACCGCATGTCGTCACCAGCAATTACGGATTGCACCTGCGCGGCAGCACGAGCGACGACATCGCCTGCTATGTTGACGGACTTGTAATGATGTCTCCCTATGTCACGGGCTGGCAGCAAGTACCGATGCCCTTGAATGCCATTGAGCAACTTTCCCTGCAGAGTGGCGCCATCGAGTCTGAATACGGCCAATCTCGCGGTGGCGTTGTGAATATCATCACCCGCCAGCCCGGCACAAAACCTGCGGTAAGAATACAATATTTCACCGACGAAATATTCCCTGGCGACAAACTCAATTTCGGCAGTAACAATTACGACGTATTGGCGAGCGGGCCGTTGCCTGCGAACTTCGGCTACTATGTCTTGGGCGACCTACTGTTCACCGATGCCTTTCAGGAAGCAAAACACAGCATACCGTCACCTAGAAATGATTATCACGGCTATGGTAAACTGACCTATCAAATTCCGGGTGCGCGTGGTCAGCTGAGCATTTCGGGTTTCCGTTCGCGTGAACAATGGGTCAGGTGGAATCCTTATATAGAATCGGGCAACGACTTGAAGTATTTTGACCAGCGACCAATGACCAGAACAAAGTACTGGTACGGAATGGCTGTACTTGATTACAGATTTTCATCGAGTAATCTCACTTCACTGCGTTTCGGTATTACGCATTTTGACCGCTGCTACGGAAACCGTGATTACATTTGGGAAGAGGATAGTGGTCATTCATGGTATGATGATTACCGGTTCAAAGCAGAGCACTTGATACCCTACCTCCTCGATGAAGAATGGCAGGAAGAAAATTCAGTGACGCTGCGGAATATACTCGTCGATAGCATCGTGCCATACCACACCGAATGGACAGGTTACAGCGTAGAGAACCTGAGGATTGATCCATGGGGTATTGGCAATTTATTCAAACTCTCCGGCGATTACCGAGTCTGGTCGTACTTTCAGGCAAAGGATATGCAGATCCGCCTCGATTTCAATCAGCACCTGAACAAAAGGCATGAATTGAAGGCAGGTATTCACTACACAGGATATTCTCTGGAGCACTTCAATAATCCACTTGCCTGGGCGAGTTATCCGCTGTGGGACTATGTGAAGCGCAATCCATATAGGATCTCCTTATACGTCCAGAACAACTTCCAGATCTTCAACAATATTCTGTTCAATGTGGGTCTGCGATTCGACGATTTCAACCCGCGCATCGAACCGGATACAGACACCTTGCCCGGCGCGCCAGAGATAGAAGAAGTTCTCAAGATCTCGCCGCGCATCACACTTGCCATACCCCTCACCAATAAACTCAAAACACAATTCAATTACAGCCACTATATTAACCCTTTCTTCACGTTTCCACATACCGATGATCATTTCTATTCAGAACGTACGGTCGCCTACGAATTCATGACCGACTACGAAATTAGCAGAAGAATCGCCATAGGTATAGATTTCTATCATAGACGACACTATGACTGGACCCAGATAAAAAGCGATCAATATGACTATGTGTTATACGACGAACATGAATATGAAGAATGTGTTCGCGTCATCGGTTCTCAATTAGAACTGCAGGTACGACCATGGCGCCATGCAACCATCAATATATCGTACAATCATCAATACACATATGGCGCAAACATTGACTGGTGGCAGGGATACTACTACCCACCTCCTGATTTGCCGGAATCCGTTCCTGCCGATTTTGATGAAAGGCATCAATTTAGGGTCAGGTTCGATATTGCATTCCCGCAGTACTACAGGCACAATTTGTTGAGATACATGGAGAGCTCAATCTATCTCAGTTATCACTCGGGGCAACCGTACACCCCTACGGATCTGATCTACCAAGCTATCGATAACAGAAACTATCGAAGAATGCCGGATCACTGGAATGTCGACTGGAAGGTCACACGCCGTTTTCGTATCGGCCGTACACGGCTGGTCTTATCCGCGCTGATACTCAACGTTTTCAATACCACACAAATAACCTATGTCTACAGCACAACCGGCGATCCCTGTGACCACGGCGACCCGTTGCCAGCCATCGACCAGTTTGGCTACACATCGATCGGCAGCGCATACTACTCGCCACAAGGCGATACTGACCACGACGGCTTGATAACGCCGGTCGAGGCACGCGATGCGTATTACGGTGCTCTCATGGACCTGTACACCGATCCAACAAACTATGGAAGCCCTTTCCGTTTCAGACTGGGAATTGGTATAGAATTATGAATCGCTCAACTGTTTAGGTCAGTGACCTAAACGGCGTTCGACACGATATTTTCTTTTCCTGTTTTCCTCAACATAGTGGCTCTCGTCGACCGACAATCGGATTCAGGATCGTATCATACTGCAATGTTGACGCAGCACGTTTTTTGTGTATCATATACAATTATGAAAACCCAGGCATCGACCGAGCGCAGAAATTCCGGACCCTATGTCGTTATCGAATGTCCGGAAAAAATTCCGTGCGATCCGTGCGTCGATGCATGCCCGAACAGTGCCATTTCCATGCCTGGTTCAATAATCGAATTACCACAGGTCGATTATGAAAAATGTACCGGATGTCTGGTATGTATCCCCAAATGTCCTGGTCTGGCGATCTTCGTGGTCGATGAAACATCCGAGGACGAAGCGATTGTCTATATACCATACGAATTCTTACCCAGACCCAAGAAAGGTGATTTCGCAAAAGGTCTTGACCGCGAAGGGCAGGAACGGTGTGATGTGAAGATCGTCAAAGTCATCGATGCCAGGAAATTCGACCGGTGCGCCATCGTCGGGTTTTCAGCACCGAAAGAATTAGCTCATGAAATAAGAGGAATTCGACTTTGTGAGTAACATTTTACAATCAATTGTTGTCTAAACAAATGAGGTGAAAAATGATGAAAAGAGTCTTATCTTTATTAACGGTAACGCTCGTCTTTGCGATAGCAGACGATTACCTTATGCGGGTTGACCTTGACCATACAAGGCTTGCCCCGCTTGCAGACCAGGAATTGAAGGTTCTTGCCGAACTCGGAAATTCTGCGATTATTCTACATGAAGGCACTGATCTCGAAAAGATTTCATCAGTGAATTATCAAATACTCGACACTCAACCAAAAGAGGGTCAATATTACATTGCACGCCCGATGCAGGAAGATACCGACCTAACACCCTTCGGCGAAGTTCTGACAATGGATGGTTATGATTACCTGCTCAAGGTTCATCCTGGTAGGTTGGAATCGCTGCTCGATCACAATGTAATGATCAAACGACTTTCATTTACGCCGATGGTCATCAGAAGTGCGGTGGACTTTCCATCCGTGCGCTACGACCAGACGGTTGGAGATATCGTTGACCTCGTCGATTCTGACAGCATACTGGCAAAGGTGCAGAGAATGCAAGATTTTCAGACGAGGTTGTCGACCCATGATTCCTGCATGGCGGCGGCAAATTGGGTCTTTGACAGGTTTGTTGACCTTGGATGCGACTCGGTTTTCTTTCAGAATCATACCAGCGGGCATGCACCGAATGTCATTGCCGTCAAACGCGGTACCGTGCATCCGGATTCGATATACGCAGTGATCTGCGGACACCTTGACTCGTACGCTTTTTACTCACCGAACTTAGCACAGGGAGCTGACGACAATGCCAGCGGTACTACTGCAGCACTGGAAGCCGCGCGAGTGATGCGCGACTACGACTTTGAATATTCGATCCGATTCATAGCTTTCACCGGTGAAGAAGTGGGATTATACGGAAGTGAGTATTATTCCGCACTCGCTCGCATCTCCGGTGACAGCATTCTTGGAGTGATCAACGGCGACATGCTCGCGTATGCAGATTTTCAACCGGAGTCGCTCGAAGTCATCGCCACGCCAACGAACCCGCCGTGCGAGCCCTTCGCCGATTTCTTCATCGCCGCAGCCGATACCTATACCACGTTATTGACCAATAAGTATCTATCATCGACCATGATCTATTCAGATCACTCGCCATTCTGGGATCAGGGATATCTCGCGCTGTGTAATATCGAAGACTGGACTA
>CP070686.1:418887-462981 GCA_020353055.1 Caldifarciminota bacterium
GAATGCGCGTGATGGTTGGGAGTATGTGATCATTGTGCCGGATGATCCGGTTTTTGAGGCTTGGGCGGATACGATCAAGGCCTGGCGTAAGTTGCAGGGGATCAGTTGTGAGGTTTTCACCTTGACCGAGATCGGTGGCAGTTCGGCGAGTGCGATCGAGGGTTTTTTGAATACGGCGTATGCGACCTGGGATCCGGCGCCGGTGGCGTTTTTGATCCTGTCCGACTATCCGTCGTCCGGTGACCTCTACGGTGTTACATCACCGATATGGAATGGCTATAGTGTTTCGGACAACATGTATGCCGATGTCGATGGTGATGACCTGCCGGACATGCATCACGGACGTATTTGCGCGCAAACAGGCACGCAATTAGCGTTCATGGTTAATAAATTTCTGAGTTACGAGCGTGACCCATATGTAGAATACAGATTCTATGATGAACCGCTGGTCGTTGCTGGTTGGGCCAGCACTTCTTGGTTTCAGATCACCGCTGAAATAGTACGTGGCTTTTTAGACTATGGTTTATCAAAGAACCCTGTTCATCAGTATGCAATATATTCTGGCAGCGTGTTTCCAGGCTGTCCATGGTCGGCCGCGCCCAATACGTCCGGTATAGTGCAGTATTTCTACGATCTCGGCTGGCTCAGTGACACTTTGAACCCCCATAATGCCAGTTACTGGAGCAATGGTTCAGCATCAGGCATAAACTCCGCTGTAAATTCAGGTGCCTTTTTCGTTCAGCATCGTAGTGTCGGCGGCGAGACTGCCTGGCTGTATCCTCAATATACGGTCAATGATCTTTCTGGTTTAACAAATGACATGTTTGCATTCATAAATTCCACCAGTTCATCGACCGGTAAATACAACTGGGCAGACGAGTGTTTCGTCGAGAGATTTCACAGAATAAGCCACGGCGCGTTAGGGGCGAATGCACCCGCAGAAATTGGTTATTCCTTTGTTACCGATATATATCTGTGGGGCATGATCGACGGCATGTGGCCACAATTCATGCCTGACTATCCTGGACCACGTATGTCAGGGTATGACAACCTCAGGCCTTGTATGGGTATGACCTCGGGCAAGTACTACCTCGCGCTGCCGAGCTGGCCTTATATCGCGCAACAAAAAGCGAACGTGTATCATTTGTTTCATCATCATGGTGATGTTTTCATGACTTTGTACTCGGAGGTACCTCAGAATTTGACTGTGGTTCACGATACTTTGCTACCTGCTGGCCAGAACTCTTTCACAGTCAGTGCGGATGACAGTTCGATCGTTGCGCTTGCGGTGGATGGTGAGATCATTGGAGTTGCGGAGGGGACAGGATATGCTGTTGAAGTCAGTATTACTCCGCAGAGCGGGGGAGATACGCTCAAGGTTACGGTGACCAAGGCAAACTACTACCGTTATGAATCGGACGTGCCTGTGGTACAGGTCGGCATTCTTGAGAACGGTACTGAAGCATCAGGGTTGGTGCGGAACATTGAAATCGAGCCAAATCCTTTTACACAGACAACTGATATCAGATATCAGATGTCAGATAATGGGACAACGCAATCCGAACAGAGTGTGAATCTCAAGATCTATGACGTTAGTGGTCGACTTGTGAAGTATTTTAGCCGATTATCTGTTGTCAGTCATCAGTTATCGGTGCAGTGGTGTGGCGATGACAACGCTGGCAACAAATTGCCTGGTGGCGTATACTTTGTTAAGTTGAGCACTGACGGGATCGACATATTGAAAAAAGTAGTACTGCTCAGATAACATCGTTTCGAGATTTTGCCAATTGGCGAAATAGTGAATTTTGCTTAAAGACCCAGCACTCCGTGGAGAAGCGCCGGGTCTTGTCCCTCCTGGGATTGCCCATGTCAGATTTGAAGAGAGATTTCCCGCGTTTGTTTTGGTGCTATTACTTAACCAATAATACCTTCCTCGTTTCCGAAAAATCACCAGTTCTCAGTGTGAGAAAATATGTGCCGCTGGCGATATTATCGCCTGGCTGCCATGAGAATTCGTGGATACCAGCATGCAGTTGTCCGTCGATCAATTTTTCGACCAAGCGACCCGTGATATCAAAGACGCTTATCTGCACTTCCTGACTGCGCTGCAGATTGATACTATAGTTGAATTCCCGGTATGAGGGGTTTGGAAATACATTACCCAATACTATTGAGGAGAGCGGCTCGCCTGTTTTGTTTTCCTCTATGCCGACAGGATACGCACCGAATTGACAGACGAATCCATCCCATTGACCGTTATGTGTTGTATCATATGCACCGGAAGTTACCGGGAAGTCGGGGCTGTAAGTGCGCCCCACTGCCACCAGAGTGGAATCATCAATGAGGGCAAAATCATTCGCCATTTCAGAGAAATACCCTCCAAGATAGCTACAATAAACCAGATCGTCGGTCCCATTGTTTTCAGGATATAGCCGTGCTATATAGGCATCGTAGTTGCCACCCATGATCGTGTCATATGCACCGGACGTAGTAGGAAAGCCGGACTCAGCTTGTCCGGCTAGAACGAGATTACCTGAATGATCAAAAATCAGAGCACAAACAACGTCGCCTTCTTGTATCGCGTCACCGCCGAGAAAAGTCGAGTAGATCAATTGGTGGCCTGAGGCAGAAAATACGGATACGAAGGCATCCCAGTCTCCTGGTCCTGCGTTGAAAGATGTGTCGTAGGCATTAGGCGTGGTAGGGAAGTCGGGTGAATGGGTATATCCGCCGATTGCCACCCTTCCACCTGGAGTTATGGTGATCGCGTTCAGAAAGGGACTTTCGCCTGCTGAACCGCCGAAAAATGTGGAGTATATAAGATCGCTGCCCGCAGCATTCAGTTTTGCCGCGAAGTTATCCCAACCGCCATTATGCGATGTGTCGTAAGCACCGGCTGTCGTTGGGAAATCGGGTGATAGAGTACCGCCAGCGATAAATACATTATCCGCGTCGTCAACCGCCAACATCAGGTAGTCTGTATTTTCAACAATCGGGTACATATAATACCACCCGTCGTCAGAGCTTCCACCGAGGAAGGTTGAATATACGAGTGAGTCGCCGTCTGCACTCAAACGAGTTATAAATGCATCTCTTACCCCACCATTGTAACTTGTATCGAAAGCGCCGGGGGTCGTCGGAAAATCCGTCGATGCGGTGTAGCCACAGACGATTGCATCTTCTGTGTTGGAAAGAACCAAGGACATGATCATATCGTCGGTGTCGGTACCCAGGAATGTTGAATAGATCAACTCGGAACCATCGCTGCTTATACATGCTACAATCCCGTCAAATTGCCCATTGTAGCTTGTATCGTATGCCGATGGTGTAACCGGGAAATGGGACGAATAGGTAAAACCACCCACTACAACGTTGTTTGAATTATCGAGAGCAACTTCCATTAGAGCATCCACGTCATCTCCGCCAAGAAATGTTGACCATAGCAATACTGTGAGATCAGCATTGAAACATGATATGAATCCGTCATTCTGTCCTTGGTTATAGGTTGTATCATATGCACCGTAAATCGTAGGGAAATCTGATGATGCGGTCACACCGACTGTGACTATTTCACCTGAAGACTTGATTGCCACTGAGACACTTACATCATTATCTAAGCCGCCTAAGAACGTAGACCACTCGACGCCCGGGTCGATGACGAGGGCGAGACCGAGATCGTTTTCGACCTCAAAGCCATAACGCTGGTCATCTATTTTGCGGAAGTTGCAGGCGACAGGTAAACGGTCGCCGAGCGGAAGTTCATACCATGCGGTCGGAAGTTTTTGAGTAATCGGGCCAAATTCGGTATCCATTACTAAAACACCATCATCACCGATATGTAGATCCTTCAACCCCTCACAGCAGATGACAACATCTTCGAGGCTCGCTTCTTCGGACAGCAATAGATCATACTCCAGCCATCCGTTGTGTTCACGCACGCAGAGATCAATACCATCGTAGAGATCTTTATAGATGACTTTTGCATACGACGGCACACTGCTGCGCCATTGAGTACGGTCATTGCCCAGGAAGAAATTGTGTTTAGTTGCTTGCTTTTCCTGACCCTCAACCAACACCTGTTCAGAGGCACCTTCAAAGGTTAGTTGGAGCACCGCGCCCTGGGTTTGATCACCGTCGCTGCTTTTATCGAAACGGAAGGTGATGCCGTCCTTTTGCAGCCATGCGCTCATTGCTCCTTTGCGTGCCAGGTAAGCGACTTCATCTGGCCATTGTCCCTGGTTTTCGATGAATGCCATGGGGCTTTGGGCTAAGTGCCTGACTTGAGGTGAGGCCTCAGCGATAAGTTGTGTGTGCTTCCGAGAACCAATGACACCGACCAGACCGATCATTACTACTAGTACACAACATAGCAATACAGATATCCATATTTTTTTACAGATCTGCATACTACCTCCTTTTTCTGCAGATTCGTTGCACAGTAGATGCAAACTGATTGATACACCCCCACCTTTTTCCTCCCCCTTCAAGGTGGCGGTGAAGAATAAGGTGTTTCCTCCTCCATGAAGGGAAAGGAAAGGCGGGGGTGATGATTGAATACATATTGCCTCAATCTCACTTCACTTTGATGACTTTTTGGATCATATGATCATCTGTTCCAATGAAGTATATCCCCGGCTTCATCGTTTCCGGCATGACGACTCTTCCTGTGATATCGAAGACCTTATAACTCGTATTTTTCGGCAGCTGCAAGGGTCCACGTAGAATGGTTGGAAATAGGTCTTGAGTTTCGTACGACCTGGATATTCCTTCCTGCACGCCGCTCTCTGAGGCGATTTCTGAATTATACTCTAATGCGTAATCCATGAGCGCGAAAGCAATAGGCACGATGACATTCAACTCTGATGAGGCGTTGGTCAAAACAATGAAGGCAGAACCTTCTGCAGGACAGAAACCGTACAATGTACGGTAACCGGAAGAACCACCATCATGAAACCATAGCCATCGACCCAGATAATACTGGTAGTGCCATGTGAGGCCACCTTTCCAATATGTAGGATCGACGGTGAAATGCGGTGTGAGCATTAGTTCGACGGTTGCACTATTCAAGATCCTATTCGCCCCAAGGGTACCGTATTGCAGCATTACGGTGAGGTGCTGCGCGAGGTCTCTAACATTTGCCCTAAGTGATGCAGCAGGATAATATGGCATGCCCCAGAGACCCGTGCTGTCGTAGTGCGAGCCTTTCCATTCATATCCCATTGCGAGGTGCTGTGCATTGAGGTCCGCGAGGAACCAGGACGTCTTATTCATGCGCAGGGGCTGAAAAATGGAGTCCTGACAATGAACAGGGAAGCTGTCTTCAATGACTTCAACGAGATAACCAAGGAGGCTAATCGCTGCATTGGAGTACTCATAGTTAGTGCCAGGAGCAACTAAGTCGTAGTTATAACGTTGATAGTAGATGCCGCCAGGCACGAGGTAGTTCTCCAAGTATTCACCCAAGGGAACAGGAGAGTCGCCATGTATCCAAAGGAGAGAATGAATAGTACCGTTATCGCGGATACTTGAAGTATGGGTCATGAGCATGCGGAATGTGATAGGGATATCCGGGAACCGGGGATTGCGCACATCAAAGGGCAGGTAGTCATTGACGTCATCATCGAGATCGAATTCGCCGCGTTCCCAGAGTTGCATGATCGCGGAGCCTGTCACGGTTTTCGAGATCGACATAAGCGTCCATATCGTTGCATTCGTGACCGGCATACTGTCCTCGAGCCGCGCATAACCATAATTCTGCTGCCAGATGACCTGACCGTCCTTGCTGCACCAGGTAGCAACACCGGGGACGTGTTCAGTCGTCATTATATTCCGTATTAATGCATCAAGACCGGCGGAATCATAGCGGACGAGTGTGGGAAATGGTTTGACCTCTCGCATATCCTGGACCATTTCACGCGCAGCGTCGGGCCGCTTTGACTCATCCATTGCATTTTCTGTATTTGGTGCAACCGGTTGCGCATTACTGGCAACAAACAGCAATGATACTGCAAAGACTACTGCAAGAAGCTTCACGTTTCCTCCCATTATACGTGTACTATACTATATTGACGCAAACTCATGTCAAAGATGCATCCCCACTTTCTTTCTTCCTGCTTTAGGAAGAAGTGAGGATTATACTATCTGACAAATAACACCTTCCGCGCTTCTGAATAATTACCTGCACGAAGTGTGATGAAGTATACGCCACCAGGCAGTTTCCTGCTGGCGTCATCATTACTACTCCACACTAGAACCGATTCTTGATTCTGGATAGTTGTCATGCGCGGCGGGACGAGTGTCGTTGTTGTAACAATACCACCACAACATCTGAGAGAACATAATGCTTCATATAAACCCCCCTTCAAAATACAATTATTACTGGTTATGAAAGATCACTATACAAACCCTAGCCACAGACATGCAACTACAGATTGCACAGCTTATTATGAATACACAGCAAGCTGGCCGCCCTCCAGCTGTTGAAATAGAGGTGTAGTGCGGACAGGACGCATTACACCTCCAGCCACGCGTGCCGTACCGCCACGCGTGGCTCCCCTCATTATAGAGTATCTACATAGAATGTCTACGTTTCTACCTTATTTAATTATAAGCGCGTTGTTGCATTTCCACAATTGGCAAATTCCTTAAATTGTACTTCGAATTTTCTTAGAAAGCGAAGCTGGTATGTCTGAGCTGGTGGTTTATGATTTTCTAACTATCGAGTGTAATTATACCCTCACTGATCGCGTATCTGGTCAGTTCGGCAACGCTCTTGGCCTTCAATTTTCGCATGATGTTTCTGCGATGCGTCTCGACAGTCTTTGTGCTTTTGTACAGGTGATGTGCGATATATTTAGTGTTTTTTCCTTCAGCTATGAGCTGAAGTATTTCTCGTTCCCGCGGTGTCAAGGTTGATTTCACAGCTTTCTTTTTTGTCTGTTGCTTGCCAATACTCTCATCTATAACTATGTGAGCGATTTGTGGACTTATATATTTCTGATTTGCCGCGACAATATTGATCGCATCTGTCAGTTCCTTGTAGGCGCAGCTCTTGATAAGATAACCCGAGGCGCCAGCGCGGAACATGTCGACTACATATCGGCGGTCTGAGTGCATTGATAAGCAAATGACTTTGATTTGCGGAATTGCTTTTCTGATCTTACGGGTCGCCTCCATTCCATTCAGGTCCGGCATCGTGATGTCCATTACTATAACGTCAGGTTTGAGTTCAAGAGCGAGTTTTACGGCTTCCCTGCCATTCTCAGCTTCACCAATAATTCTTATGTTGAGTTCCTTCTGGAGTAGGCTGCGCATACCTTCGCGAAATAGCGTATGATCGTCCGCAAGTAGTATCTTTATACTCATTTATCCTCTGCCATGAGATTTTTTTTCTTG
This sequence comes from Caldifarciminota bacterium, assembly GCA_020353055.1. GTDB lineage: Bacteria > Hydrothermota > Tepidihabitantia > SM23-42 > SM23-42 > SM23-42. Next base: position 426,283 of record CP070686.1, read on the forward strand.
CATTACTTTGAGTTGCACACTGACGCCATGTAGGGCATATGTTATCATTATGGCTCTTATGTCACTGGCGAAGAAACTTCCAGGGGTGCAATGAGCGCGACCGATGATCCTTGACCAACCTTAGATGAGATTTCGAGTTTTCCACGCATATGCCGCAAGCGTTCCTTCAGATTGAATAAACCAAAGCCTTCATTTCTTGTGGTTTTTTGCTTAAGCATATCTGGGTCAAAGCCAATGCCGTTATCTGTGACTTCAATTCTCATTACATTATCTTTTTTGAATACCGATACGTTTATTTTGCTCGCTCGTGCATGCTTAGCCGCATTTGTGAGCAATTCGCGTACCGATTGAAAGAGAAGCACGCTGGTATCGTTATGCATCGGTTTTGGTTGCTGATCACATGAAAAGGCACATTCGATGCTGTGTTTCTTGCTAAATTGTCCTGTTAGCCATTCCAGAGCCGGTTCGAGACCCATGTCATAGAGAATGGGAGGGCTGATTTCAAAAGTCAGCGAGCGTGTCCGTTCATTAGTATGTTCTATTATTTCTTCAACATCCTCTAGTGCTTTTCCTATTTTGGGTATTGAATTCTCTTCCCGAACAGATTGCAATTTGAGCGCTGCAAGCGCTAATGCTTGACTTATATCATCATGCAGATAAGTGGCGATCTTGCGGCGCTGTCGTTCTTCAACAAGAGATAGTTCGTGAGCAAGTGATCTGAGGTCTGCAGTCCGTTCTTCAACCAATCGTTCCAGGTGGTCACGATGTTTCTTGAGTTCCTTTTCCACCAACTTGCGCCGCTTGATCTCATTACGTAATTTCACATTCTTGAGTTGCGAAACCTCGGCTTCTCTCTCTTTCTTTTCAGTCTCGTACCGTGTTCTCAGTGCTTCAATCTGTTTGCTTTTCGTTGCATTGAAAACTTCTTGTGTGAGTTTCTGGTATTTCTTATAATTCCGCAGTGCTCTCATATGGTCGCGTTGCTTTTCATATAGGGTTGCCAGATTTTCATATGCTTCGATCTGAACGTCTTTTGCGCGCTTTTCTTTTGCGTATTGTAGACTATTTTCAAAAGAAATGAGCGCTTCCGTATACTTCCGCGATTTCATGTAGATATTTCCTAACGCGAGGTGGGTTCTGGCAATACCATACTTATCTCCGATCGTGTTAAAGATTTCTATCGCTTTTGTAAGATATCTGAGCGCTTTGTTGCTGTTACCCTGTCTGAAGTGGAATTCTCCAATATTTTGATGAGAAAGCGCATAGCCTTTTTTGTCATTGATTTTCTTGAATATTCTCAGGCTTCTAAGAAAATATCGAAGTGCCTTTTCATGGTAACCTGTTTCGTAGTAGTTGGCACCGACATTCAGGTAAGTTGCTGCGATGTTACGATAGCTATGCATTGATTCAAAATACTTAAGGGCTTGCAGGAAGTACTCTGTTCCCTGTTTGAGATCGTGCTGGCGGGACGACATTACGCCCATGTCAAGTAATGCCTGTGCACACCCTACTTTATCTCCTATATTCTCAAGCATCTTTAGAGCTTCAACATAATTTGCCATTGCATTCTTATAATCTCCAATTTCAGTATTGATTATGCCATTATTCAGCAGACAGTTTGCCCGTCCATTTTCATCCCCGATTTCCTTGTATATTTCAATCGCCATTTTGCAATATTCCTTAGCCTGTGAATACTCAGAAGCGATTCGATGAGCGCTGCACATAGTTTCGTAACTGGTGGCAATGCCCTTCTTGTATTTTGATTTTTTTGCGAGCGTTAGGCTGCGTTTGGCAAGCGCTATGGCTTGCTTCGGATCCGATGCCCGGATTTTGTCGGCAGATTCCAGTAGTGCGTCAATTTTCATCTTGGTAGGATTCCGTTTTATCGCTTCAGAGCGAGGGGTTCTAGATTTCTTCACTTCATGGGCTCTCTTATTCTCAGGCATGATATTCCATGATACTTCGGAATCGCCCTACAAAAGTGATTTCGGGAAGAAGTTTGCTTCCACTGTGCTCTACGAAGCAATCTCTGTACGATATAAAACGACAATACTTAAACAGCACGACCACAAGATTTACGCATCTCATGTTATTTCCTCCCTGATATTTGTTTAGTACGGGGCCTGTCGATACTCAGATATATAACTTAATTCTATTCATAGTACTAGAACTGTCAATATTTAAACTAAAGACTTAATCCTCGTCGGCGGTTGGCCCCCGCATCCTCAAGCGGATGCGGGGGCTATTGACCGGGCATCGGATGATGCGCTATCTGACAAACAGGATTTTCTGTGATTCTGTTCTATCTCCACACGATAATCTAACGAAGTACACGCCAACTGGTAATTTCCTGCCGGCGTTGTCATCGCCGTACCAACTAATCTGCACGGGGCCTGTGGCATGGGCCATAGCGTTGTACAGATCCCTAACCAAACGACCAGTAGCGTCATAGATTTTCACTTCCATACGCTCTGCGTTTTGTTCCACGCTGAAGTTGATAGTAGTCATGTCACGGAATGGATTCGGATGGACCTGCAGATTCAATATGCTGGGTTTTGTGACTTCGTATTCCTCAATACCGATTAGTACTGAGTCTGTGAGCCATGGATCAAAGTCAACCGGCCCGGCGATTGTTCCGACGGGACTACTTGGGCTGCCCCACCAGTTATATTCCGCATCAATTGTGTTAGGTTCTTCGTTCATGATCACCCATCCTCCGCTATTGCCATAGATGTTTGAGTAATGAATATCGAAAGGAGCACAGCCACCACCGTCGACATGTATACCATTACTACCAATGTTATTGGCGATGGTACAGGAGTCGATGGTCGGTGAACAATTTGTGTCGCAGTCTATAGCAGAGGCATAGACGGTTGCGGTGTTGAAAGTGATTACAGTATGCTTGATGACCGGAGAACAATCGTTTAGTAATTGTATACCAGCTGCCCGTGTAGCGTTATTATATGTGATAGTATTTTGTTTGATGAAAGGAGAGGAGTTACTATAACAACAAATACCTGCACCAGCTCCATTGTATACTGTGTTACTGTCGATCATATTCTCGAGAATATATGGTGAACTCGTTATGTAGCACATGATACCTGCACCGCCAGGTGTATTAACGGTATTCTTACGAATAGTATTACCCTGAATCGTTGGTGACGAACCATACGCACACGTGATTCCACCACCTACACTATCCGCAGCGTTATCCATGATATCATTGTCATAGATATAAGGGTGGGAGTAATCTGAACAGCGAATACCAGCGCCAGAACTTGCTGTGTTTCCGCTGATGGTATTGTGTCTGATCTGGGGGCTTGAATTCTCGTGCACCCATATACCGCCACCTTTGAACGCGGAATTATTAGAGATTAGGTTACTATCTATCACGGCTGTGGAGTTCGTGTAACTCGCGATTCCGCCTCCCATGGAATCAGCAACATTGCCGATAATGTCATTATCAATAATAATTCCGGCGCCTTCAAGACCGATACCGGCTCCCCACATGGCTTCGTTGTTCTCGATAGTGTTATCCCTGATGGTCGGAGCACAGGCTCCTCCTGCGCCAATTCCGCCAAACCAGTAAGTACCTGTATTGCCGGAAATAGTATTTCCAATAATCGATGGTGAAGACGAATAGGCGCAGCAAATGCCTACTGACCCAAAGTCGGCGAGATTATTCGAAATGACATTGTTCTGGATCGTCGGGTGTGAGCTTTCATAACATCCTATACCGGCTCCAACGAAATGGGATATGTTACTGAAAATACTGTTGTTTTGGATCAAGGGCGAAGAGTTATTGGCACATTCGATACCAGCACCCATTGAATCCACTACATTGTTCGCGATGACGTTTTCTCTGATAGTGGGTGATGCACCGTTTCCACAGTAGATACCACCTCCAGCGACACTGTGATATCCATTTTGGATTGTGAATCCTTCGATTACGGTTGCATTGCTGAACGTACCAATGATCTCTATTACCCGTGCTGTTCCGCCGCCATTTATCATTGTAACCGCTGCACCGTTTTCACTGATGAGATCGATCCCCTGCATAATAGGCCAGACGATGTTTTCGTAGTATGTACCTTGACCGACGAGCACCGTGTCACCGGTTGAGCATGAATCGAGACAATGTTGTATGCAGTTCATTGTCGAGTCTGGATGGACGTACCAGACCGTTGCGTTTGCCGTGCTGAACAGTAATACTGCGATTACTGTTGCACATATGCTTGTGTACTTCATGTTTACCCCCTTTTGCGAATCTTGCCCAAAATCCAGTTTGGTCGCAAAATTCAGCATTACGTTTTTTGTGAGAAAAGGCGGGATGATAGCTGCCTTCTGATTATCTAACAAATAACACCTTCTTTGTATCTGAAAACTCACCTGTGTGGAGCGTGACGAAGTAGACGCCACCCGGCAATTTGCTATCATTTTGGTCTGTACCATCCCACTGCACCGATGACTGATGACCGATAATAGAAAACGGTCCAAAATCCTTAGCTAAACGACCGCTAACATCGTAGATCTTGATATTCACTTCTTGCCCGGATTGTGTTGCTCTATTATCTGTCATCTGATATCTGATATCAGTTATCTGCGTAAAGGGATTCGGGCTGACCATGAGATTTGCGAAGCCAGATACTGTGGTTTTGTGTTCAGCGATTCCGTATTGTAATGCCCAGTCAAGGAGTACCACTACCATGGGTCCCAGATCATTGAATGTATCGACTTCTCTGTTAGTTAGTATGATCGCACCAGAATTCTCAGCCGGGCAAAACATCATGGTGGCTGAAGTCCCAATCCAACCACCGGTGTGCCCCCAGACCCAGCGGCCCGAGTATTGACTCAGAAAATACCACCATGTCATACCGATGTATGCATTTGGGAACAAGGTGATAGTATCCTGTATCGTGCGCATTAAGGCTACAGTCGTGCTGTCCAATATCCTGACACTATCAAATTCTCCGTATTGCATGAACATCATGAGAAAACGTGTGAGGTCCAACACACTGGATTTGAGGGTGCTCGATGGATAAATACAGGTACTGGGATAACCCTGGGGAACGTACTGACCACCTGAGTAAACATAGGGCATGGCAATATTACTCAGATTCAAATTCGCGTAGAACCATGATGTCCTGGTCATGTCTAAGGGATCGAAGATGTGTTGCTGGCAGTAAACTGGGAAGCTGTCGGCTACTGCTTCTGTAAGATAGCCGGCGAGCGAATTCCCGACATTGGAATATTCCCAGTGACTGCCTGGTGGATAATTCAGGAAGTTTAGGGAGTTATACCAGTATCCGCTAGAATTGAAGTAATTGTACGTGAATGTGTCCAGGGGTACCGGTGAATCGCCACCAAAAACTGTCAACATACTCCACAGGGCCCAGCGGTCTTCAACGCAACTATTATGGACAAGTAAATTGCGTGGTGTGATCGTGTCATTCGGGTAGTAGTAGTGGACTACGTCGAAGGGAAGCAAGTCGTTTATGTTCTGATCAAGCTCAAACAGATCGTCTTCCCACGCGTTCATAGCAGCAACCGCCGTGACCGTTTTGGAGATCGAACCGAGATTCCATATCGTGGTGTCTGTGGCTGGAATGCTGTTTTCAATATTTGCCCAACCGTACGCGCCTGTCCATATTATCTCCCCGTTCTTTACGATGCTTGCTGCAAGACCAGGTAAATGGAGTGAATCCATCCAGAAAAGAAAACACGAATCCAGGTTTGTGGAACCAGGATATTGAGCATATGCACTGCTGCACAAGAACAGCATTGCGAGACATAATATACGAACATATTTCATGATTACCTCCTTTTGATAGCTTCGTTGTGCATGTTGATCCAACGAATTTGTTGTATGGCTACCCTTTCTTTTTCTTCTTCCGTCAATGGAGCGTCTAAATGACATGCAGCAGTTGGTATATTCGCGTAATCCATAATCATTTATGCAGTTCCCTAGTAGCTTGCAGCCAGGTTATCTGATGATTCGTTTGTAGCAGTGTTGCCGCGGGTCACTTCATGTGCATAGATGCCCAGACCGGATGCAGCTTGCGCGACATAGGCATGTTTTGCTGTTGCGACGACACTCAGTGCTTCTTGAGATGTCGTTCTGACAGTAACTTCCTGTGGGTTTGTTGGATTCGAAACATCAACAACCTTAAGCCCTCCATCGCATGTAGCGATATAGAGATTCGAACCAGCCATCTGGATATCCCAGGCATATCCAGATGTGTAGACCTGTCCGACTTCCTTGGGGTTGGTTATGTCATGAATGTCTATAATCCTGACACCACACCAGTCATCAGCAACATAGGCATAACAACCTTCAACATGCAAATCGCGAGCAATTCCTGGCGTCTCGACATAAGAAATTTCTTTTGGTTTGACCGGTACTGAAATGTCAAGGATTCTGAGTCCAAGGTCGGCGACAAAGGCATAGGAATCATTAAGTACTATGTTGGTAGCGCATGCCATTTCAAAGTTACCAACTATGTAGGGGTTTGCAGGGTCTGCGACGCTAATCACCTGTACACCTGCATCACCATCTGCAATGTAAGCATAGTTGTCTCTTGTGGAAAGCCCGCAGGCATATCCTGATGTGTCAAAACTGCCGCATTTCTTTGGTGCCTCAGAATTGCTGATATCCCAAATATCTATGCCCAAATCGCCCTTGGCGACATAGAGTCGATAAGACTCTTCGTCGAAGTAGAGGTCGCACAATGCGAGCGCAGAATGCTCAAAGTGGCTGAGTTTGGTTGGCCGGTCAGGATCTGAGACGTCAAGAATGCATACGGAAGTTCTGCATCCTGCAAAGATAAGTTGACGCCGTTCATCCTGCGCGACGGTGCAGACGGCATCTGAAGCCCATTTTCCGATACAGCACATGCTTGCGGTCGAAGACATCTCTCGGGCACTGAGTGACTCTGTATACCATATTCCACCAAATAGTATGATGGTGGAGATGAGTGCAATGGAACACTTCTTCATTTTACCCTCCTTGGTTGTTTTTCTACAAAGTATCATACTTCTCTATAAAGCAACATCCATGCCATAATGGTGATTTGAGATTAAGTGGTTATATTTAAAGACTTAATGAATTTATTTAATGTACTACTTTATAATACTGTAAGGATAATTCGGTCATATTTGACCTCTCCATATCTATGTATGACTTCTAGTCTGTATGAGCCCTTTACTATGTTCTGGTATTGTGTTTTTGTTGATGAGGCTTAATATGACCGATAATCTACGAAATGGTCATTATTGACCTATATTGTACTTCCTGAGTTTGCCCCTGAGTGTTGAACGGGGAATACCCATTATTTTGGCTGCTTTTGCCTTGTTGCCCTTTGCCTGTCGAAGTACGTACTCAATGTATTTTCTTTCAAAGTCATGATAATTCAACGATTGTCCTTGATCATCGGTGAGCACGGCAACTGTGTCCGGAATGTTTCTTATTCTTTCTGAGAGGTCATTGACCCCGATACTCTCAGCGTCTTTAGTGAAGATTACAGCGCGTTCGATCTCGTTCTCCAATTCACGAACATTGTTCTCAACCCAATCATACGCAGACAACGCGTCCAACGCTTTCTTGTCGAATCCACGTATTGATTTGGCCTTTTGCCTTGCGTATTTCTCAAGGAAATGTTGGGCAAGCAAGGGAATGTCATCACGCCTATCCCTCAATGCTGGTACATCTATTGTTACTACATTTATTCGATAATAGAAGTCCTGGCGGAAGCGTTTTTCCCGCACTGCTTTCTGGAGATCTTCATTCGTAGCGCAGATAAGACGAACATTTACCTTTGCATTCTTGGTCCCGCCGACTCTACGGATTTCCTTCTCCTGCAATACGCGCAGTAACTTGATTTGCATAGCTTCGCTAGTATGATGGATCTCATCCAGGAAAAGGGTGCCACCGTTTGCAGCTTGAAAGAGCCCTTGCTTGTCAACTGCTCCGGTAAATGCACCGCGTACACTTCCGAAGAGTTCAGCCTCTAAGAGCGTGTCAGGCAACGCCCCACAGTTGATAGCCAGAAATGGTTTGCTCTTTCTATTTCCATTGTAATGGATTGCCTTGGCAATGACTTCCTTGCCAGAGCCAGATTCGCCGGTCAGGAGGACCGTGCAGTCGTCATCCATGATCTGTTTTGCTTCATGAAATACCTTCTGCATGATTTGACTCTTGCTGATGACGCCGGGGAATTCATATATCTTTCCGACTTCTTCACGCAGATGAATGTTTTCATCGATTAGTCGTTCCATGAGATGCGCGTTGTTTATGGCGATCGCTGCCAAATTGGCAAAGGCCTCAAGGAATGCTGCGTCTTCTTGAGAGAATGCCTTTATATGAACACGTTGATCAACATATAGCGTTCCCAGGGCGCGATCTTTAAAAGGAACGATGAGAGGGACGCAGATGAATGAGTAGATACCTAGTTGTCGTATGCTATCGGCATCCTTGAAGCGTACGTCAGACCGCAGGTCAGCGCTCAATAGTGTTTTCCTGTTTTCTAATGTTGCGTTGACGATACTCTTACTGAAGGTTGTATCTTTTTCTTTGAGCAGATCGGACGCTACGGTGCGATAGTTCTCGCCAGATTCGTCAACCAAAATGATCATTCCCCTTTCCGCGTCGATATTTGCTATTGCTGAGTTTAATAACTCGCGCAGTAACTGCTGTAGGTCATTTATTTGATTTATGCGCTGGCTGAGTTCAAAAAGCGCCGTCAGTTGCTCCTGGGGTAGAGTGGTCTTTTGTATCTTGTGCTTTTGTGTTTGTTCTCCGGTCATATATTCTAAAGTAGTTTGCTGATCAATTCTGCTGCCTTTTGTGCGCCGTTCGTTGAGACGTTTGCGCAGTCTACTTTTGTGCGGACGTTTCGAACAATAGCATCTGCGAGAGATTGCGGTGTCGTATTTGAATAGTCCATGAATACGCCTGCATTGTGTCGGGCAAGTCTGTGGCGCACGTGAATTCTTTGTTCATAATGGTTCTCAAGTGGAAAGTAGAGAAAAGGTTTTCTGAGAGCAGTAAGTTCTATTGTGGTGGTGGCGCCTGCTTGCACGACCGCTAAGTCACATGCAGCAAAGTGCTCGTAGAGATTTGGTACGTACCCGCTAATTTCGGTTCCTTCCGTAGCCTTCAGTGTTTCAGACGCAAGACGGGGGCCGCAGACCAGGACCATACGAGCGTTGGGGATTTTCTCTTTTATGATTGGAAACGACCGCCCACACAATCTCAGCATTTCTTTTCCAATTGATGTGCCGCCAATAGAACAAACAATGACGGGCTCATCACCATAGCCAAGTTTGGCGCGTATTTCTTTCTTGTTCACGTATTTCTTTGGATCGAACCGTAATATATATCCAGAAAATGTGCATTTTTCTTGAGCCCATGCGCGTCGTCTAGGAAGTAGAAATCCGAATTTCGTATCTGGTATGTCCTCAAGTTCGCCAACAAATAGGCGCATATCCACAAAAGGTGAGGGTTTATGAAAATCCTTTGACCAGAAATAGTTCCAGTAGTAGTTACCGAAGACATCCATTGGATTCTTGGTCATTGCATAGGAACCTATGAAATCGTAGATTATCACGAAAGGCATTGTCTTTAGTTCTGGCTTCCTCTTAAACGCGACGATGATTTCGTATGTTTCATCACCGATGACAAGATCAAAATTCTCCTTTGCTGTGACTTCCATAAATACTCCGACATTGTGCTTCCATGCGTCGCGTATGTCTGATAACATCGTTACAAGATTTAGTTTATTCCCTTGGGCAGAACTTTCTGCAACAACATTTTCATTTGCCCAATCTTTTGAAGCTGGAATCGTCTTCTCGCCGGCCTCGATAATTACATTGCTAGCCGGCTCTGATGCGATCCAGGATATTTCGATTCCTGGATTCTGTTTGCGCAATGAGTTAGCTATCGCCAGGTCTCTTGTTACATGACCTAAGCCGATCGACCCGCTGATGAAGAGTATTTTTCTACCAGCCATTGTTCCTCCCATACTTATTCAATAGTGGTTGAGTGCAAAATTTCATAGTGCATGGCTTTCTTATGTTTGTACAAGCCGATTTTCTTGAGCAGGTCGTCGAATCTCGGGTCTGTTCGTATGCAATCCACCGATTCGTCAGTGAGTAAATGTGAAAGAGAACAGTCGCGTTCTTGATATGCTTTTTCCAACCATTCAAATGCTTTATCATTCTCCCCAAGAGCTGCGTGTATTTTTGCGAAAAGAAACGGCCAGACGTATGATTTCCTTGCTTTTTCGTGTAGCTCCTTGAGTACTCTTCGAGCTCTTGTTCTGTCACCACTCATTGCGAAAAACCAACCAAGAGCCGCAACTATTGGAGGGTAGCCTTTTGCTACATTTAGAGCGTCGTGCAGTAATTTAATTCCTTTATTGTATTGGGAATCCAAGGCATATGTTATAGCAAGGAGCCATAATGCCCAGGGATGGTCGGTTGAGAACTCGAGTGTTTTGAGTAGTTGTTGCCGTGCTTTTTCCGGTTTCCTGGCCTTGATATAGTAGAGACCCAGGTGAACATGATGGTTGACGCTGAGTGGATCTAATTCCAACGCTCGCTTCAATTCTGCAATAGCGTTGTCCATTTTGCCTATCATTGCATAATACCCGGAGCAGTCACTGTGGCTAGAAACACAGTTAGGGTCCAATTCGATAGCCCGCTCAATCCTCTGCCTTGCACTCTCATAGTCCCAATCATATAGAAAATGAATGACCGACATTGCAGCGTGAGCGAGAGCGAGCATGTCATCCATTTCCAGTGCTTTTTTTGCTGCTATTCTCGCCACCGGGAATGAGTCTTTTGGTGGTAAATAATAATATAGTCCGAATAAGCAGTAACAGTGTGCCATAGCAGCTTGGGCACGTGCGTAGTGGGGATCTAGTTCTATTGCCTGTTTGTAGAATCTGATGGCTTTTTCAATATCTGCCTTGGCGAGCCTTTGCGAAAAGAAACGGCCTTTCAGATATGCATTATGAGCATCCACATTTGAAGTGTGTCGCTTCTGTAGGGATGTTTTCTCATCACTCAGAATTTCTACTCTAAGTTTATCGACAATTTTCAATGAGATCTCATCCTGAATCGTGAAAATATCCTCCTCCTCTCGGTCATAGCGTTCTGACCAGAGATGATAACCATCTGCTACATCAACCAGTTGCGCAGTGATGCGAAGCCGGTCACCAGATTTTCGCACACTGCCCTCAAGTACGTGATCGACGTTCAGCATTCGACCGATTTCGCGGACATCAGTATCTCTACCTTTGAACGCAAATGCTGACGTTCGCGCTACGACCCGCAGGTCAGTGATATGAGTAAGGGAATTTATCAGCTCTTCGGCAATGCCATCACAGAAGTATGCCTGATCTTTAGCCGGACTCATATCGGTGAATGGAAGGACAACGATTGAAGCAGAGGGTTTTGCTGCAGCGATCAAGGATATATCCTTAGTATCGACGGCCCAGAGGTCTGCCACGACGGTCTTAATGTCTTTGTACCGGTCTTGCGGTTTCTTCTGCAGCGTTTTTGTAATAATACGCTCCAGGGATAGGGGAATATCTTTGCGTAATTGTATGACAGAGACTGGTGCGGTGTTGGAGATCGCAAACATGGTTGCTTCCCAGTTGTCACCCTTGAAAGGCAACCGGCCGGTCAGCATCTCATACAATACAATACCCAGAGACCAGATATCAGTGCGGTGGTCCATGTCGTCTGCACGTACCATTTCGGGCGACATGTAAGCAACTGTGCCGGTGATGGATTCGGTTTTTGTTATACGCGATGTTCCAGCTAATTTTGCCAGTCCAAAATCAAGTATTTTGATCTGATCATCACTGGTAATGAATATGTTGGCTGGTTTTATATCCCGGTGCACGATACCCTTTTCATGTGCTTTAGCCAGACCTTGCGCAACACCCAGAGCGATTTTTGCTGCTTCATTGATGGCAAGTGGACCTTTTTCGGCTCTGTGTTTTAACGTTTCCCCTTCATAGCATGCCATGGCGATAAAGAGTTGGCCTTCATAGGTTTCACTGATTTCGTGGATCGTACAGATATTTGGATGGTCTAGCGAGGAGGCGGATTGTGCTTCCTGGATGAATCGCTTTTTTGCGGTTACATCATCAGAGAATTCGTGGGGAAGGAATTTGAGGGCAACAATGCGCTTGAGTTTGATATCCTCAGCTTTGTATACCACACCCATGCCACCACCGCCAATCTTTTCAAGGATTTTGTAGTGTGATATAACTTTGCCTATCATCCGATCGCCTTGTTTTGCTACAACAATACAATTATATTACACGGCGGTTTGTTGTCAATATTGATTTGATGACACCGGGGATGTAATTGGTAATGCTACCGATGTCTTTCAATGATCAATCGTGAGCGGCTGGTTATCTACCGTGCTTTCCAATATTGATGCAATCTGTCTCTTGCGCTGCTGGCACTCTTCCATCGTGCGTTGCTATGATAATCCTTTTTTGTATTTATAAAGACCTATTTTCTTAAGTAGTTCATCAAACCTTGGGTCGTCGCGTACACAGTCGACCGATTCGTCGTTAAGTAGCCATGAAAGAGAACTGTCACGTTCTTGATAAGCTTTTTCTAGCCAATCAAAGGCAATGTCATTTTCGCCAAGAACCGCGTGTATTTTCGCGAAGAGAAATGGCCTTATGTACGATTTCTTTGATTTTTCTTTGAGGTTTGATAGTATTTTTCGGGCACTCTTTTTGTCGCCGCTCATTGCGTGAAACCAACCAAGAGCAGCAATAACTGGAGGATAGTCTTTGGCCACGTTCAAGGCCTGATGTAGCAATTCTATCCCCTTACCATATTGATAATCATGAGCATATGTTGTCGCAAGCAGCCAGAGCGCCCAGGGGTGTTCTGGTGAAAATTCACGAGTCTTCAGTAGCTGCTGTCGAGCCGCTTCAGGCTGTCTATCCCAAAGGTAAAAAAGACCCAGGTATACGTTTTGTATGAAATTAATCGGATCGATTTCGAGCGCGCGCTTCTGTTCTTCAATTGCTCTATCAGTTTTTCCTATCGCTGCAAAATACCCACCTAAAGCACTGCGACTTGAAACACAATTTGCCTCGAGTTCGAGGGCCTTTTCAATGCTCAGTCGTGCACTGTCAAAATCCCAATCGTAAAGGTAATGAATATACCCTATTGCACTGTGAGCGAGCGCGAGCGTTTCATCTATTTCTAAAGCTTTTTCAGCTGCGATTCTTGCTTTCGGTAAGACGTCCTTTGATGGTAAATAGTAATAGTTCGAGTACATGCAGTAGCAATATGACATAGCCGCGTAGGCCAGAGCATAATTGTGATCCAAGTCTATTGCTTGCTGATAATACTTGATAGCTTTTCCGAGATCTGCTTTTGAGAATTTCTGTAAGAAGAACCGAGCTTTAAGAACCGCATTATATGCATTAATATTAGAGCTATGTCTTTCTTGCACTGAAATCTTTTCATCACCGAAAATCTCAACTTTAAGTTTGTCGACTATTTTCAACGTGATCTCATCCTGAATTGTAAACACGTCATCTGCTTGTCGGTCGTACCGTTCCGACCAGAGGTGATAACCATCGTTTACATTGACAAGCTGAGCAGTGATGCGCAGTTGATCGCCGGATTTGCGCACGCTGCCTTCCAGTACATGATCGACATTAAGTGTCCTGCCGATATCACGGACATCGACATCTTTCCCTTTGAACGAAAATGCTGAAGTGCGTGCAACAATTCTGAGATCTTTGATATGAGTTAGAGAATTAATGAGTTCCTCAGCCATACCGTCACAGAAATATTCTTGATCTTTGGTCGGGCTCATGTCGATGAATGGTAAGACAGCAATGGACGCTGAAGGCTTGACCGGAGCGACTCTCAAGAGGTTTTTTGCCTTAAGATCGATTGACTGCAGTTGCGTGATAACTTCTTGCATGTCATTGTATCGGTGCTGTGATTTCTTCTGCAGCGTTTTTGTAATAATACGCTCCAAGGATATGGGAATATCTTTACGAAATTGTTTGACAGAGGCTGGTGCGGTGTTGGAGATCGCAAACATGGTTGCTTCCCAGTTGTCACCCTTGAAAGGCAATTGGCCGGTTAGCATCTCATACAATACAATACCCAGAGACCAGATATCAGTGCGGTGGTCCACGTCGTCTGCCCGTACCATTTCCGGCGACATGTAAGCCACTGTGCCGGTGATGGATTCGGTTTTAGTTATACACGATGTTCCAGCTAATTTTGCCAACCCAAAATCAAGTATCTTCACGCCGCCATCGTTGGTGAGGAAGATGTTGGCCGGCTTTATATCCCTATGCACAATACCCTTGGAATGTGCCTTAGCCAAGCCTTGTGCAACATCTTGGGCGATCGTTATTGCTTCAGCAATATTTGGTGGATATTGTTCTATCTTCCGCTTCAACGTTTCCCCTTCATAGCATGCCATGGCGATAAAGAGTTGGCCTTCATCGGTTTCACTGATTTCGTGGATCGTACAGATATTTGGATGGTCTAGTGAGGAGGCAGATTGTGCTTCCTGGATGAATCGCTTTTTTGCGGTTACATCATCAGAGAATTCGTGGGGAAGGAATTTGAGGGCAACAATGCGCTTGAGTTTGATATCCTCAGCTTTGTATACTACACCCATGCCACCACCGCCAATCTTTTCAAGGATTTTGTAGTGTGAAATGATTTTACCTACCATCCGATTCCCCCCAATGCTACTAGCCATTCTATTATAGCTAACAGGGGTCTAATGTCAATATTGGGTTGATGGTCGAGAGAAAGTTATTAGTTATAACGATCAGGTCTTACAGATACCAATTGTAACCGAGTAGTTGAGTATGGTATTGCGTAGTATTGATGGTTGGGTTTCTTTTATTTAAAATTGTCCTTCCATACTCTTTCATGCTAGCTCATTTTGTGGTTTATACCTGTAGAGACCTATTTTCTTAAGTAGTTCATCAAATCTTGGATCGGAACGTATACAGTCGACCGATTCGTCGACAAGTAGCCATGAAAGAGAACTATCGCGTTCTTGATAAGCTCTTTCGAACCAATCAAAGGCAATATCAGTTTCACCAAGAGCCGCGTGGATTTTTGCAAAGATAAAGGGTCTTATGTATGATTTCTTTGATTTTTTTTCGAGAATTGACATTATTTTTCGAGCGCTCTTTCTGTCGCCGCTCATTGCGTGAAACCACCCAAGAGCAGCAATGACTGCAGGATAGTCTTTTTCCACGTGCACTGCATCATGAAGTAATGTGATGCCCTTGTGGTACTGCAAATCAAGCGCATATGTTGTTGCATGTAGCCAGCGCACCCAAGGATGTTCCGGTGAGAATTCGCGAGCCTTCAGTAGCTGTTGTCGAGCTTCTTCAGGTTGCTTGGCCCAAACGTAGTAAAGAGATAGGAGTGAGTTATTGCCGAAACTTATCGGGTCAAGTTCAAGCACCCGTTTCTGTTCCGCAATTGCTCTATCCATTCTTCCTGTCGCCGCGAAATAGCCACCGTAGGCAATTCGACTGGGGACACAGTTAGGCTCGAATTCGAGAGCCTTCTCAAGACTCATGCGTGCACTGTGAAAGTCCCAATCGTAAAGGTAATAAATATACCCTAATGCACTATGAGCGAGAGCGAGAGTGTCATCTATTTCCAATGCCTTCTTAGCAGCAACTCTTGCCTTCGGCAACACGTCTTTTGATGGTAAATAGTAATAGTTCGCGTACAGACAGTAGCAATATGATATACCCGCATAGGCCTGTGCATAGTCGTGATCTAGGTCAATTGCTTGCTCATAATATTTGATAGCTTTCCCAAAATCAGCTTTAGAGAGTTTCCGGACAAAGAAACGCCCTTTGAGATATGCATTGTATGCTTCAATACTCGAAGTATGCCTCTCTTGTAACGAGATTTTTTCATCGCCTAAAATCTCGGCTCTCAGTTTGTCAACTATCATGAGTGATATCTCATCTTGGATGCTAAAGATATCCTCTGCACAACGGTCATATCGTTCTGACCAGACGTGGTAACCGTCGGTTACATTTACTAGCTGAGCAGTAATGCGCAGTTGATCGCCGGATTTGCGCACGCTGCCTTCGAGTACATGATCGACGTTGAGCGTCCGGCCGATATCACGGACATCGACATCTTTACCTTTGAACGAAAAGGCTGAGGTTCGGGCTACGACCCGGAGGTCCTTGATATGAGTGAGTGAATTTATCAGTTCTTCAGCGATACCATCACAAAAATATTCCTGATCTTTAGCCGGGCTCATGTCGAGAAATGGCAGGACAACGATCGAAGCAGATGGTTTCGCTATTGCGATTTTCGAAATGTGCTTACTATCGCTGGCTTGGAGGTCGACCATGACGGTCTGAATATCTTCATAGCGGTCCTGGGGTTTCTTTTGCAGCATTTTTGCGATAATACGCTCCAAGGATAGGGGAATATCTTTGCGTAATTGTATGACAGAGGCTGGTGCGGTGTTGGAGATCGCAAACATGGTTGCTTCCCAGTTGTCACCCTTGAAAGGCAATTGGCCGGTCAGCATCTCATACAATACAATACCCAATGACCATATATCAGTACGATGATCCACGTCTTCTGCCCGTACCATTTCCGGTGACATATAGGCAACCGTGCCGGTTATGGATTCGGTTTTTGTTATGCGCGTTTCCCCAGCTAGTTTTGCCAATCCAAAGTCCAGTATCTTCACGCCGCCATCGTTAGTGAGGAAAATATTGGCTGGTTTTATGTCCCGGTGTACAATGCCCTGGGCATGTGCTTTTGCCAGACCTTGCGCAACACCCATGGCAATCGTTATTGCTTCATTGATTTCAAGCGGACCTTTTTCGACTCTGTGTTTTAAGGTTTCCCCCTCATAGCAGGCCATGGCAATGAAGAATTGTCCTTCGTCGGTTTCGTCGATTTCATGAATTGTGCAGATGTTGGGGTGATCAAGGGAAGAGGTAGATTGTGCTTCCTGTATGAATCGTTTCTTTGCGGTTAGATCATCGGTGAATTCGTGGGGCAGGAATTTGAGTACGACCGTGCGCTTTAGTTTTGTATCCTCGGCCTTGTAGACGATTCCCATGCCGCCGCCGCCGATCTTTTCTACGATCTTGTAGTGTGATATAGTCTTGCCGATCATCCGATTCCCCCGTTTACTACAACTGATATTATTATAGTATGCTGTAATCGATTGTCAATATTGGTATTGAAAAAGCCCCGTACTACGTAGGATTAGGCGGGGCTTAGAAGTTATCGGATGTGAGAGGAGACTACTCTAATATATGTCTGTCCGTATAGAAATACCTGTCGCCACGGTTTTCGGTCGTGACAATTTGGGTCTTCACGTCACGATCAGCTGCCTGTTCGGCAAAGTCCCTGTATACTGATTCGCGCTCACGCGCGTGGAACGGGAAGGCAACCTTTGATTGAACCGCTTCTATCGTAAGCAGGGCCTCCTCATTTTGCCAGTCATTGCCGATCCTGAGGAAAAGGATATCGGCACCTTTGGCAATTCCACATAGGTATTGGATGTCTTTCTTGAAAAGGTCATATTGTGTCGTGTCATGAATGTATCCACCCTGGTGGAAGATGACCAGCCCGTCAACCGTTACCACAAATGTACCGCCGGCGTCTTCGGCATCCGGCGATTGGATCGTTTTTATCTCTATTTCGCCGATCTTCTTCTTTGCTCTTGGACCAAGACGGATATTTTCCGAGTCCGCTGTATCGGACCAGCCGAAGACATACGTAATGTTCGGGACGGTTTCTTCCCAGTAGTATATGATCGAATCATGATGGTCAATATGGTTATGAGTTACAAATACGGTGACATTTTGGTTTTTGATTTCATCGGTGTTTATATGTCCATTGGCGAGACACGGCTCATCCGGTTGCTGTCCGTAATTCCAATAATCAAAGATCAGCAAGTTGTTTTTGGTTTTTACCGCAACTCCACTATGCCCGAGATACCACAATACTGCTTCACCCTTCTTGATCTCTTTCTGCAGCAGGCCAGAGGGGCCGAAGTTCTTTTCCGTGTCCTTTGCTTTTGCACCGTGCGCCGAGAGGATGTCTGCGACTTTCTTGTTGCCATGTTTTGCCGCATAATATAATGGAGTTCTGCCATAGTTGTCCGTTGCATAAACCTGCATACCTCGGTTGAGCAGCAAGTCAGCTAATGCGGAGAAGCCTTTTATACTAGCCATGTGCAGATATGATTTACCATCGTCTTTAGTTATGCCTAAATCCGTCCCGCCGTCGATCAACGTTTCAGCGATGTCGTCATATCCCCAACGGATTGCAAAATGCAAAGGCGTTTCACCGATGTTGTCCCGGATGTCCAGTTCTGCATTATTATCGATGAGCAACATCAGTGCGTCCATACTGCGTTGTCTTGCTGCATAATGGAGTGGACTTCTTCCGAAGATATCCTGGTCGTTTAAGGTTGCGCCACTTGCAATGAGTTCTTCGGCGATTTCCGCATTGCCAAAGTACGCTGCGTATAAAAGGACGCTCTGATTCACAGTATTCAATGCATTGACATCTGCCTTTTCTGAGATTAAGAACCTGGCAATTTCCACCTGTCCGCCTGCGGCCGCATAGTGCAGTGGCGTGTGACCCGTTTCGTCCGCAAGATTAACCAGTTCAGCGTTCTCTTCCACGAGAGTCTTTACCCTATCGAAGTCGCCTTGCTGAGAGGCATCATGGATCTCATCCGCTCCCGCAACCATGACAAAGAGAAAAGTGAGCACAGCTATGAGGATTTCAGTAAATCCCATGCGAATCTTCATGATTATGTCCTCCTTGTTATTGATTTATATATTGTAATTGCACACCTTACAGCATTCTCACAAGGATGCTAACAGCCCGTGTGGTTCTTAACGATGTCGTATGTGCTATCTGATCAGCAGTAATTTCTGCGTTTCAATGTGACTGTCAATTGACAGGGCGATGAAATATACACCCGGCGGTAATTTTCTGTCGTCATCGTCGTCGCCACACCACTTGACCGATGACTGATAGCCGATAGTGGATAACCGGCCAAAATCCTTCATAAGTCTTCCGCTGGCGTCATATATTCTGAGATTCACATCTGCTTTACTGTTTGTTATTCCGTTATCAGTTATCTGGTATCTGATATCAGTTATGGTCGTAAAGGGATTCGGACTGATGTTAAGTTGAGTTATTTCTATTGTGGTTTGGCTTTCGGCTATCGCAAGCGGGTCGATTATTATGTCGCAGATTACAGTGTCACCTGTAATTACGATGTTTTTGACCGATACGTGAGTCGGGTGGCCCCAGTAATCAGTACTTGTAGGGTAGCTCAGTGAGTCAAAGATGATACTATTACTGTCGCCTGGATAAGGATCACCTGGATCACCAAGTTCATGATGGTAATAGTGCGGGTCGGGACGGTAACCCCATCCGTTATCCAGGTCATCGCAGCCGTCCGCTTCCTCGAGGTCGACGCGATTGTGATAAGCTGAATAGTGGGGGTCTATATGCCATACGAGGAGCCCGCTACCTGGCAATGGTGCGTCGAACCCCTTATTTTGACGGTTCTCGAGAATGAAAAAAGTGTCGTTCGCCATTCCATTTCGCCAGACCCGATATGCGACCGGATAGGTTTCTGCATCGAGTATTTCAAGATCAAATGTGTTGTTAGTAATATCGATCGGAGTCAGCCAGTTTGTTGCACTCTTGCACCAGGCATCGGCATGTGACGGACTCCACGGTGTGTTGCCGCCAGCGCCCCATGCACCATACCCCATAAGGCTCCAGTATCCAACTCCCCAGGTATCGCGCGAACCATCATAAAGGTCAGGTAAACCGACAATGTGACCCAGTTCATGACACATGACACCGATACAGCATAGGGTAGTATCAAGGCTGGGTGTTACGAGGTTTATTTCCGGCACATTGGTTGCTCCATCGATTGTGACACCGTCATTTGTCGGGTAGTTGAAGTAAGGTATCGCATGTGACCAGCAATTGTTAAGATCTCCCGAATCTTCTGCACCTGGACCTGCATGCACAATAAAAATACCGTCAATGTGTCCGTCATTGTTCAAATCGTACTGACTGAAATCAACGCTGGCATCGACCAGAGTTACGGCATCTGTTGCGAGTTGATGACCGGTTGAGAGCATGTAGTATCCATCGTAGTAGTAACTGTAAGGGTTGATCGACATGTGCCATTGATTACCTTCAATTGCACCTTTAACATCGGTCGTACCGTATGAATTTTCCAGGAAGAAGTCATTAAGACTCCCGGCGCGGTATTGCCCCTGGTAAACACCAGTTGAGTAGAACATGCTGTCATATCCAGCAGGGGAATGGTTAATTGTATCCGCAAGGTTGTCACTAAATTGGATCAATATTGCGCAAGTCTCAATCGTGGAGTTTCGTAGACTCTTAGGATGCTCCAGTGCACGACCGACGATGCATGAATTGGGTCCATCATCTCGATGATGCGGTGGCATAGCGGAAAGGAGCATTGGCACGGTTAGAACTAAGACCACGATAACTTTAAGTGGCATTAAATCATTTGTCACTGATCTATCTGACATGTTTTTACCTCCTGATTGGTTTCATATAATAGTCATTCTACTACAGCTTGTCAACTTAAGTTCTTGACCCCTGGCAAAATGTAGGTAGAATGTAGAACTATAAAATGCTGAGAACACGAATTATTCCATTGATATTGCTGCTTTTTTATTTCGTATCGGTCGGTCGTACGGACAATGAGCAGAGTGATGCTACAACGGTAGCCAGGAGTGATACGACTCCATACTTTTTCTATCATGCTTTGCCCTATGGAACGCAGGCGAACTATAATCCTGTGAACGTGATCATTAATGGAGGGTACGGTATTCTTCAAATCATTGATTATGATGATGAGTATGATAGGAAGATCTTTACCTATCCGTACAGAGAATGGGGCGGAAATGTGTGGGAAACCGTACGTCATCCTCTGAGCACAATCAATGAGTTTGGATGGTGGCGCTTTATTTCAACAGAAGTTTTGCCACTTACCATCAAGGGTAGAGGTAATCAATGGGTTCCCAACTATTTCTTGCACATGATAGGCGGCGGGATGCATTTTCGCGCCACAGAGGAGTGGTATCGCTATCACGGATTCCGAGCACCGCGCCTCTGGTCGGTTGGTACGATGCTTGCCTATCATGCCTTGTCGGAAATCGTTGAAAATAGAGGCAATGAAGAGTTGACCGTGGATCATCTTGCAGATCTGCTAATATTCGATCCTGCCGGGATGCTGCTTTTTTCCAGTGACAGGGTATGCCGATTTTTCTCCGAGACGTTGAATCTCGCTGAATGGTCTATGCAACCGGTCATCAATGTGAAAAACGGCAACCTCGAGAATATGGGGCAGTTCTACGTCGCAAAATATCCGCTGACAAAGGAAGAGAATTGGCATGTCATGGCACATTTTGGTCTGCATGGTATGTTCGGCGTTACCCATCGATGGGCTGATGGAGAAGCGCTCAGCTTTGCTGGCGGGTTCCTTGTGGAGGAACTCATCAGGGCAGCACAAGAGGACACCGGCAGGGTGCTGACTGCTACTTTAACCTGGCGTGCTGGTGTATTCTATGATCGTGATAATTCACTTCTTGCTTCCCTAATGGTTTCGACCGCGCCTGAATATAGGATAAGATTGAATCTCTATCCCGGTATACTCAAGTTAGGTACGCTCAGTCCGGGTTTTTTCATTTCCGGCAGCAAAGAGTGGGTGGTGGGTATGACTATTCAGTACATACCGCTTGGCGCCGGCTGGGGTGAATAAAAAAGGTATTTTGACAGCGCGTCTTGACTTTATGCCCGATTTTCGGTACAATTCTCGCAGGAATGACTCGCGAGTGCGCGGCAAATCATAGATTTGGGTTTTTGAATCAATGATGCCTCATTCCAAAAAGAATTGGAACGAGGCCACTAAAATCTGCAATCAAATCGTAGATTTGAGCAGATTTTGTGGAGGCGGATGGGTGCTGGTGTGCCTGACGGGCTTCAAACCCGGATGTCCTTCGAAAGGGGGACGGTAGGTTCGATTCCTACACGCCTCCGCCATAATTAATGCGGACTATCGACTGAAAAGTTTTGGTTTGTAATTGATCGCATAGTTTCAGCACACAGACAATATCCGTATAAAAAAAATCACCAAAAAGCATAGGTCGCTGAATAATATGAATTTGGTGTTGTCTTTGCATGAGTGAATCTTGTATTAATAGTGAGAGGAGGTTCTATGGAATCCAGCGAGACCAATGCGATAAGGCATTTTACAGATCTGAGAGTGTGGCAGAAATCGCATGATCTGTTTGTATCGATTTACCGTGCATTGGATAAACTGCCCCGGACGAAAACTGCCAGTATCATATTCGAAGAGCTGCTGAGAAGTTCTGGAAATATCAGTTCGAACATCGCAGAGGGATTTAACTCGAGAGGAAGAAGGAAATATGTTCGCTATCTAGATACAGCGCACTCCAGTGCAGGCGAAACAGAGAATTGGTTGCTCAAAATAATCGACCTTCACTGTATTGAAAACGATATCGTGAAGCCGTGGATCCAGACTTGTGTTGATATCGGGAAGATGCTTAATTCTCTCATGCGTAAACTGGAGGAAAGGACAAAAACCAAACCAAAAACGGTAGATGATTAGGATCCGATTTGTTACTGATTCAGGTGTGGCAGCGTGTATTTATAGTTTCGCTTTTATCGCTGCGTATTCGCTTTCGTAATAGGGTAGCGCGGTACCGCCAATTTTCTGGATTTGTTTGTTTCCGTTGCTGATGCGATCGCCGGCGGGCGGGTGTGACATCAACAGTTTTTCGAAAGTATTGGGCGGCTTTCCTTCCATCTGCTTGAATTTTTCGAAGAGCTGCACCATCCCTTTGGTATTGTATCCGGATTTCTTCGCGTAGAGAATGCCGTAATCATCTGCCTCGTATTCATTGTCTCGTCCATAACCGAGAAGAATGACTCCAGCTGCTGCGTCAACCATTTGTCGTGCCGTCTGTCCCATTTTTTCCCCAAGGGCGACTTCCATTACGATGCTGTAACCGTAGATTGCTTGTAGGCGTTTAATCGAATGCCGTGCTACGATATGCCCGACTTCATGAGACAGTACTGCTGCAAGTTGTGCTTCATTATCCATTTTTTTCATCAGTCCCTTGTAAATGTAGATAAAACCGCCAGGGCAAGCGAAGGCATTTATCTCCTCGCTATCGAGTACTTTGAATGAGTAGGTAACGTCCTTTCTATCACATACTTTGGCGACTTTGCGGCCGACTTTGCTGACGTAATTCTGTACTTCGGAATTATTGAGTACTTTTTCGGTTGATTCGACTTCCTTTACTACTTCTTTGCCGAGTTCAACTTCTGTTTCGGTCGGGATTAAGATAAGACTTTTCTTCCCGCCGGGACCAGTGGTGACACAACCAATAACAAAGATAAGTAATATGGGTACTAGTAATATTCTCTTCATATAACATTATAATGGGTAGATAAGAGAAATCAAGACCCAATGGAACGAATACGTCTTGTTCGTTATTACCGCTAATATCGTTAGTATCGCTAGTACCGTCGTGTCTTTTTTACGATATAAATTCGTAATCAGTGTTCGTAAATTACATTCGTTGCAATTGTTTATAAGGCAAGAACAGCTTTTTTTTCGATATCCCATCGAGGAAATTCACTCCTTGTTCTAACAAGGCCCTGTCATGTCTTAAACGGAAATAACGACACTAACGGAACCAACGGCAGGTTGTGCTGTTTCGTGTATGCATTGCTAACAAGTTTGTTTTCAGTATTATGAATGGACTTGTTGTTTTAGAATGGGAGGTTAGCGGTATTTTTGTCCCAACACCCTTACGTCGCCCCGTTTGATCGTGACGCCGCGCGTGTCGAAGTAAATCAGCAATGGCAGGACGAACTTACGGCTTGCGTCGAGCAAGTCCCGAAATTGAGAAACTCTGATTTCTTTGTTTGTCTTCAAAAAATCGACCAGTTTTTGCTCTGCTTCTTTAACATTCTTCTGGTGTAACACAATACCTTCACCGGCATTCACAAGTAATCCCGTATCGAGCATATAGCGGTATGCCTTTTTGATTGTGCTCTCAGAACCTAGGTTGCGGCTGAGCAGACCATCATAATCAGGTGGTTTATAACCGCTTTCAAGAAAGAGTTGCTCGATCTTCTTGATCATGGTATCAAGGTCTTTATCGACAACAACTTTGTGTTCAAAAAGATTGACCTTCCCATCCGGTGTGAGGCGCACTATTTTTGCTTCTTCCATCGCGCGGAGCGTACGGTCGAGTAGAATTTTATCAAGACCACGGCTGATGCTCTTCAATAATTCAAGGGTCGATAGTCCGACCCCGGTTGGATTCGCTTTGTGATATGCGTGTAGTTTTTCATTGATTTGCGCCATCAGTTTCTCATGATTCTCCTGGTGATAGTAAAGTCCGCGTTTCTCGTCAAGGCATATGATCTTCTTTTGCTGCGTCAAATTCTCAGTCAGTTTCTTGATTTCCTCTAATGGTAAATTCACATCGTGGGCGATTTCTTCGAGTTTTCGCGGCAGGTCAAAATTCGCCAGTAAATCTTCCTCCACCACCACGAGGGGTTCACCGACTTCCATTCGTTGCAGGTGGCTGATCAATTCCTCGTCGAATCCCTTAGCCTTGGTTGCTTTTGGCTCGATGATGAGACCCCCACCAATAGTTATTTGGGGCGAGTAGGTTCTTACTACATAATTATCGTTAATATCACAAACGGCCGGGGATTCCAATCTGAACTGAACCATAGCCTTTAGACCAGGTTCGAGTAGCTTCTTGTCAAGTAGTACCACGCGTCCGAATATTTCATTCGTACCGACATGAATCCGCAGTCTGGTAAAATTCTTTAGTGGCTTACCAGCAGACGACAACAAGTATAAAGAAGCATTAAGATACTCTGAAGGTTCGAAAAAACCTGGTTGGGCAAGTACATCGCCACGTTCGATTTCGCCTTTGTCAGCACCTACAAGGTTTATAGCAGCGCGAAAACCAGTCCGTGCGGTATCTATTTTCTTGTTGTGAACCTCGATCCCCCTGACCTTGACGCTTTTCTTCTCAGGTAGTAACTCAACGCTATCGCCAATTTTGACCTTACCGGACAGCACAGTGCCCGCGACCACGGTGCCGAATCCTTTTATCACGAACCGACGGTCAATGGGCATTCTGAAAATTCCGCGGTCCGTCTTCGGTTCGGTCTGGGCGATCAGTTCATCGAGTGATTTTCTCAGTTCTACAATACCTTCCTTTGTGGTATTCGAAACCGTAATGATCGGTGCATTCTCAAGGAATGAATTACTCAGCGCACCCTTCACATCCTCTATCACTATTTCAAGCATATCTTTTTCAACGAGATCCTTCTTGGTGATCACAACAATACCCTTCTTTATACCGAGCAGTTTGAGGATCTCAAGGTGTTCGTGGGTCTGTGGCATGACTCCATCATCGGCGGCGACCACGAAAATTACGAAGTCGATAGTTGAGGCACCAGCCACCATGTGCCGCACAAACTTTTCGTGACCGGGGACATCGATTATCGTAACATCCTCGCTGTAAAAAACAAAGCCGAGGTCAGTGGTCATGCCGCGTTCTTTTTCTTCTTTTAGTCTATCTGGATCGACGCCGGTGAGTGCTTTTATCAATGCACTCTTTCCGTGGTCGATATGACCCGCAGTGCCAATGACTATGTGCTTCTTCGAGACACTGGTCATGGGTTATGCGGTTACGATGTCCGTATCGTCTGGTGTTGGAAGATTACGGTTTTCGTAACGGTGGATGTTGTCTTCGACCGAAGCAAGATTCATTGCCTTTCGACGTAATACTTTACCTATATTATTGAATGCGCAGGAGCACTTATTATGCATGAGACGTGGTCAAATTGGTTTCAGCACTGTCTTAAAAGCTTCCAATATGACTTTCTCCTCACCTTTCAACACGGTGCGGAAGTCGAGAAGCAGGGTATCTTCAGCAACCCTGCCATAGACTGGTTTGTGAAAAAGCCGCAAAGCACGCGCCAGATCATCAATCGGCAGATCTACAGATTGTACGGCTACCAGGAAGGTTGGTAATTGCTCTGTACTGAGTGAACCTCCGCCGATTTCACTCACACCGGGTTTTACAGAAACCCGAAGGCTACTGCCAAAAGATGCTTTCAACGCTCTTGCACATCGGTTTGCATGTTTTTTGATTTCATCGAGTGGCTTGAGTAGAATGCCTAATACAGGGTGATTCAGGAGGAGGTCCTCCTCTTTGAGCAAGAACGTTTGAAGCGTTGCCTCGAGTACGGCATTCGTGAGTTTATCGCACCTCAAAGCGCGCGTCAGCGGATTCTTCTTTATTTTCTCGATGTATTCCTTTTTGCCGATGATTATTCCACACTGTGGCCCACCGATCAACTTATCGCCACTGAAACATACCACATCAGCACCCGCTGCAATGCTCTCCTGGACCATGGGTTCTTTGGGCAAGCCGTAAATGGAAAAATCGATTAAAGCACCGCTCCCGAGGTCATCGATCACGGGGATATTGTTCTCTCGCGCCAGCGGGACTAGCTCCTCTAAGGACACTTCTTTGGTGAATCCTATAATACGGTAGTTTGATTGATGTACTCGTAGTATTGCACCCGTATTCTCGTTTATGGCTCCTGCATAGTCCTTCAGGTGGGTACGGTTTGTGGTGCCTATTTCATGCATTGTTGCTCCGCTCTGCGCCATTATGTCCGGTATCCGGTATGCGCCACCTATCTCAATGAGTTGGCCTCTTGATACGATCACTTCTTTACCTTTTGCCATCGCATTGAGGATGAGCATCGTTGCTGCAGCATTATTGTTTACGATAATGCCTGCCTCGGCCCCGGTCAATATCTGCAGCAGACGATTGATTTTCCTGTAGCGATCAGCCCGTTTGCCTTCCTCATCGATCTGCAGACGGGAATAGCCCCTTGACATGTCATGAACTACTTCGGCAATGCGCTTGTTGAAGGGCGCACGGCCAAGGCCCGTGTGCAATACAATGCCAAGTGCATTGACCGCATAGCAGAAGTAGGGACTGATCAGATCTTGAATTTCGAAGAGAATCGCTTTCTTCAGATGACTGAGGTCAAGTTTTTCCCCTGCCAGCAGACGTTTGCGGTATTGTTCTATGTTATCACGGATAATTTCTGTGACGTGGTTTTGTCCAAGAATTTTTAGTGATTCTTTGATTTCATTCCAGTTCAGTACCTTATCGACTGAGGGGATATTCCGTAGTATATCTTTATTTTTCATGCTTTCCTTCGTGCAAATTATAATGATATGTGTGATATTGTCAAGTGATGGGGGCAGGAAAAAAGATTCTTTGCGTTTTGCTGTGTTGGCATAAGTAATGAATCATGTCAGATCGACAACGCAGCGCCGATCGCTCCCACAAACTGGGCATCTTCCGGTATTATGACTTTTTTGAAAATGCGTCTCATAGATTTGACAAGTCCAGGGTTCAGTGCACCACCACCACAGAACAATATCGGTTCCTCGATGCCTATCTGGCTACCGATGCCGTCGATTCTTCGCACGAGGGCATCGCATACCCCGGCGACAATATCCTCAATCCTTTTACCTTCACCGACGAGGCTGAGGATTTCGGTTTCAGCCATGACCACGCAGAGCGAGTCGACAATTTCTGCACGGTCTGCTTGTACTGCTAACTCGCCGAACTCAGCTAGGGTAAGGCCGAGGGCTTGCGCAATCTTCTCAATGAAATTGCCCGTTCCTGCGGCGCAACGATCGTTCATAATGAAACGGTCAACGCGTCCATCTTTGACCTTTATGATCTTGCTATCCTGTCCTCCTATATCGATGACCGTTCGTATCGATGATTCAAAGAACAGAGCACCACGTGCGAAAGCCGAAATTTCGGTAATCATTTTACCGGCAGAAACGACGAGCTCCCGTCCGAATCCAGTAGCGACGACAGTGTCATATCCCTTGAGTTCATGTAGTGCTCGTTCGATCGCCTGTCTTGGTTTGAAAGAGGTTTTGAAAACGATTTTGCTATTTATCCCACCGTCGAAGACAACGCCTTTGGTGTAACTTGAACCTACGTCTAAACCCAGTACCATCCTGTCTCCTTCGCAGCGTTCACAAAAGCTATTAAATTTTCAGCGGGTGCTTGTGTGGGGACTTCGCAGCCAGTTGCTGCAATGTAACCCTTAGCCGCATTCTTCGATTGTCTGACCATTTCTGTTACTTCGTGTGTAATGACATCCGGGGAGGAAAATGCGAGTTGCGATGTGTCATAATTGCCAATGAGGCGCAGTTTTCCAGATATTTCTTCTATTGTGTCCGACATGCTGACACGATCAATGCTGATGAGGTCGGCATGCGTTTCCGGCAATAGATTGACAATGGGCGTCGTTTCGCCGCAAATGTGGAGTATAACATCGAGGTCATAGCGGTGCAGATAATCAATGAGCCTTCTTTCGTACGGTAGCGCATACTGCTTGTATGCTTTTGGACTTATTACACTGGATGACGCAAGCGGATCAACAATGATCGGCAGACCACCAGCATCGATGGTATGGTAGCATAATTCGATTGCGGCATCCAACGATTTTGCCAGAATCCTTTCGATCTGAACAGGTTCTTTGATCGTCTGCATGAGGAATTCATTTGGCTCGGATAGCATCATCCCGGTGGTAAATGGAGCAGGTATGTAGACAAGAATGGGAACTTTGTCTCCGAGAGCATCGTACGCGTACTCAATTGCTTCGAGATATACAGGGAGTCGTGCTGTAGTTTTTGGATTGGGGATCGTTAATTCGTCGATTTTCTTTTTCTTTAACGCGGGTACCCTCTGGATTGGCAGGTCGTTTTCCGGATATTCGAACACTGAGCCCATTGCTTCTGCAATGATACCTACTTCGGAGAAAATTGATATAGCATCGTGTCCGTATTTCTCGAGTGCGGCAATCTGTGCTCGTGCCATGTTCTCGCCGTTTGTGTAATAATCCCTGAGTTTCATATCTTTGACAGTTGCGGCATGCGATGTAACCAGGGGCATGATATTACAGCGGTCGGGTCTTTCGTCGATTACTAATAATCCGAATCTTTCACGCGGTGTCAGGATATCATTCATCTCAGCATTTCCAAGAATGCTGCAATTCTTGTTCTGAGTTGTTCGGTTATTCCCAAAGGCCCGGGAACATCGATCGCGAGCACTGGCACTCTCTTCAATTTTTCTTCGATCAATCTTGTTTCCATTGCGCAGTGAGAACAACCCAACATGTTGCTTATGATCACCCCGGCCACCTTGCCAGAATCGACACCTGTTGTAATGTTGCGGATTCGTTCCTCTGTTGAACCGATCATGGAAGCATCCATGAATGATCTGGCAAGAGCGACGAACGGATCGATTTCTTCGTCGATCTCTACCAATGCCTGGTTGATCACATATTCGGTTGCCACAACTCGACCGCCCAAATCTTCTACAATATTGAGTAGCAAAGGATCCGCGGTAGGGGTGACCCAGGCGAGAGGAATTGCATCCGGACGCAGTACACCCAAACCTTTTTCGATACGACCCAGGATTGTTTCTTTTACCATACTCAGAATATTCAACCATTCATCGATGTCCGCATAACCATATAGATTACCGAACTCGATGACCATCATTTCGAGCCCGGGGTATGGCGCGATATTTGCATTGTGGGTGAGTTCCCTGATTTCATGTGTCAAACGGCGCAGCCTGTTATTCTTGTTGATACTCTGTTTGAGTCTTTCTGTATCATCAGTGCCTGTCAGCTGCTTCATCTTATGCCAAACGCGTTTATATTCATCCACCAAGTATGTTTCGAAACGTTCCGGGTATTCAAAACCGTGGGCTGTCTTAGTATATCTTTCCTCTACGTGGTAATCTTTTCGGTGCCTGCGATAGGGGATCTCGAGCCAGTTCAGTTCGTAACCCATGTCTTCGACCATTTGCATGATGCACGAGTAGTCATCACAAGATGCTCCAGTCGATGCGAACAGAATATCTGGTTTTGGGAAATATGCCATTTTGTGAAAAGCGGCAAGTGTTGAGCGTACAAAACAGCTCCCTTCAGGCGTGCCGAGTTCACTTGCTTTGTCGAGTAGTACAGTTGATTCATTGAAGAATGGTGTCCACCATGTGCAGTCAGGGTAGAACGGAACACACTCTGGGAAGGACATAGTGATCACGGGTACGGTTCCAAGATCGCCCATTGCGGCGACGATGTGCTTTCCACTCTGGCGGGCACGGAACAATCTTTCGGATTCGTTGAATGCAAACCCCCAGAGCCTGAGTGCTGATAGTGAATTATCGAACTTTAATTTCTTCAGTTCTCTGGCGCCGTAAACCATGAATGTTGCTGGAGGAGAGAGATACACGCCCCATTCATCATTGCCATAATACTTGAACTGTTTTATGTCCGTATCCTCAAGCAGGCGGAATTGGGTGCTCCATTGTCTTAGGTCGATCTTCTGAGGGGCTATGTTTTCGAACATAACATCTCCGCAAAAGCCTCGATTCTTGTCCATAACTGGCTATTGCTTTGATAGGAGAAATCACTCCGTATTCTCAATGTCGGTAGATTGAATTCCTTTTCGATCTTGCGCAATTCGAATTCATATACATCACAGTAATCAAGTGTCCATGCAATGACGCCGGCACAATGCAACCTGATAATTTGCTCGCCTACGAAGTCGTAATATTTTCGATGAGGTCTTTTGTGCATACAAGGTGGCTGTTGGTAGTATGCATGTTTTATACCGGCAATACTTTTCTCCGTTATTCTTATTTGAAGAGGGCGTGAGATACCACAGTTGAAATCACCAACAATACGCAGTTTTTTCTCTATCAACCGCAGGATGTGATTGGCTTCATACGCTATGGCGCTGCCCACCAGGTATACTCTCGGTTTCTCCGATATGTCATGGCGAGGAGTAGCAGATTCGTCAAAAGAACTTTGGTGATAACTGGTCATCACGTTGTGGAAGTCCGCGGTCGATACAAGCGATGGGCATGCTGCCCTTTCCTCATCGATTTTTCGCAGTTCGGCGCGTATTCCTTCCCATTTGTCGATTTCATTTTTGACTATTCCATCTGTGTATTTAATTTGCGAAAATGATTCGAGCTGTTTGACCAGCCAGTCAATTTCGTCAGAATATATATATGGCTTGTCGGTTCTTGGATTGTTCACAACGTAGACCGGGATTGATGTGCGTTCGCTCAGCACGTCGAACATTCTGCGAGACATATCGCATCCGGTTGATCCTATCAGCATTGCGAATTTTTCTTCATTTTCAAGGACGTAGGTGAGGTTTGATTTAACCATTGGACAAGCATCTACACGTACTATTTTTTCCCCTCTTTTTGAAAGGTTGATGTCACCGTGTAGTAGCCGATATGGTCGCAATCCAGTTGCCGAGAGTAATTCGACGGGTACGTAGGCACATGCATATCCGATCATCTGCATCATATCCCTCTAAGTTCATTACCACATTCGCTGGCAATACGGAGCATGGTTTTGATATTTTCAGGATTTGTTTGGGCAGGAACATCGCAAGAGGTTGACAGGATTATTGGTTTTTGTCTGAGCGCGTTTTCTACCTCAGATCTTATGCGTCTGATATCGCCGTTCAATATTGTATCGGTTCCTACGCCGCCCATTCTTACAGTGTCCGTCTGGACGTCAATATTTTCAACGCTCAATATGTCAGCACCCGACGTATCAAGGTGTTTGAGTATGGGACTTACATCACCACATATGTGTATGCCGGCAAGCACGCCGTGGGCTTTTGATTTTTCGATAATACTCTTGATCCCCACTAACGCGTGTTTGGCAAAAACGGCGGGTGATATGACACTCGAAGATGCGAGTGGGTCTCCGATCATTATGTTGACTCCAACGGATAGTATTCTCTCCAAATATTCAAGTTGGTTTTGCTGTGCGTCACGCAAGAGCTGTGAAGCCTCGTTTTCGTTTTTCAATATCATTTTCAGAAAACGCTCAATGCCGCCAAGAAAAGCCGCAAGCGTGAACGGCCCTTTGACCGAAACGAATATGGGAACGTCAAGTTTGTCTTTCAAAATCTCGGCGGCACGAATGATCTCTTGCGTGCGGTCGATAGAATTATTGCTCGCAGGTCCGAGCAGAGTAGGGTAAGGGTTCAATTTGACTGGGCAGCCCATGGATTGTGCTTCGACATACGGATCTGAGAAGACGAGCACCATGTCATAACCATAAAGTTCATAGCAGCGCTGCAGGACCCGTGCGAGTTTTTTGCCGTTTTGGGCAACTTCCTTGAATTCGAGACGCAACAAATGTGCACCGTGGTCAGCGCAGACCATGGGGAAAACCGCAATACTTCTCTGCTGATTCAAGACTGCGGAGATTTTATCCACCGATGATTCTTTCAATTAATGTCACTGTGGAAGGGCCATCCGGGCTATAGCCATCGGCCTTGATCTTCATGGCGAATTCGTGGTTAACCGGTGCGCCGCCAACGATGACTTTCACATCCCCACGCAGTTTGCGCTGTTCGAGTTCTTTGATGACCATATCCATTTGTGTCATCGTTGTCGTCATGAGACTCGACAAGGCCAGGATATCCGGTTTTTCTCTTTCTACAGCCTCGACGAATTGTGTATAGGGTACATCCCTGCCCAGGTCAATTACTTCATAGCCCGCTGCTTCCATCATGACTTTGACAATATTCTTGCCGATATCGTGGATGTCACCTTCTACCACGCCAATAACAATTTTCGCCTTGGGCTTACGGGATGATTTTCCGATCAGAGGTTTAATGATATCGAATCCCGCGTAGAAGGCTTCTGAACTGAGTAGTACTTCAGGTACGTAGTATTCTTTGCGTGCAAACAAGATTGCAACTTCCTGCATTCCGGAAATTAATCCGTCCTCCAGGATGTCAACTGGGTTAATCTCCTCTCTCAGCGCTTGAGATACAAGGGCGGCAACCTTGCTGTCATCCATGTCGATAACGGCTTTTCTCAGCAATTCAAACAATAAACCTCCATGTGTGTTATATATTATAATAATAAGGTATCACGTAGTAGTCAAGTATTCCGCTCTGCGCTACCTTTCTTTAAGTATGATGTTCTATCGCAATAATAGTAGTATCAAATTACCATCTATTTTCTATTTTTGCCCGATGAACAAGCCTCGACCCACCTTATGTTCGTGGGCGGCTTTCTGCCAGATAGTGACCAGATTTGATGCGAAGTCGAAGAGGTCCTTCCCGAAATTGTCGAGTATCGTGGGTTTCAGATCGACATGTACCTTCTCGTAGTATTCGTCAAAGCATTTTGCGTACTCTTCGGTTTGGTCCAGCGCCTGGAGTAATTTGAAACCGTTCTTCTTAAGCAGTTCCTGATATCCATCAAATGATTCCATGTAGGGAAACGCCATTGTCTCGAGCAATGGGTCCAGCTCCTTTTCTGAGATTACCCCTGTGATTATCCAGTCGGTGAACGCGATCTTTCCGCCCGGTTTTAGCACGCGGTGCGCCTCTTGGATGAGCCTGTTCTTGTCTGTGACATAGCACCATGCTTCCTGACCCCATACCACGTCGAAGGTTTCTTTCTTGAAGGGAAGGTCTATAGCATTGCCTTCGTAGTATTCGATGAGATGCTCGAGTTTGGCATCCTTTGTCCGCTGGCGTGCTTTTTCAAGCATTGTCTTAGTAGCGTCGACTCCCTTTACAGTCACTCCGTATTTGCTTGCGAGATGGCGAGCTGGTGCGCCCAGTGCACTGCATATGTCACATATGACCATACCTTTTTTGAGGTCCACCTGCAATGCAAGTGCATCAGTCGCTTCTGGTCCGCCTGAGTGTATCTGTTCTCCCATTACTGCTTCCCATAACAGTCCTCCCGGACCATCATACACATCCTGTACGTCCTTTATTGTGAAGTCCTTAATGTACTTCATGTTATACTCCTTTCACTTTATAGAATAATTTACAGAAACAGTGCCCGTCTTTGTGAATCTCGTCATTCATTTCAGGACAGGGGCAAAGTGTATCTGACCGTGGGTTCAATGGATGGATATGTTTACAGGGACAATAATAATTGCCGAATTCCATCTTGTTCATCGTCATGAGGCCGATGACTTTTCGTAGCCTTTCCACATCGGGATTGAGCACGTAACCATTGTCTTGTGCCATTTTGACTATTCTTGCAAGATTTTTATTGTATTCAGTAGTGCCTGCTACCGAATCCCATCTACTTCTCACTCGTTATCCTCCATTTGTTGTTGATTATCTTGTGTGATTGCTGCTATGCAGTGTGTATTCTTGAAAGGCTGTACTAAGTTGCCGTTGCAGGGTAGTTGTGATTGGACTCGACCGAGTCCGGAAGTGTGCAGAGTCATTTTCTGCCACCAAGGAAATAGAAAACTGCACCGTTATAGTTATGAATAGAATTATGTGATCGGTTTGCTGGGGGTGTTATTCTGATAAAACAGAGGTTGACATGATGTCGCACCCGACCGGGTTGCGAAAAGACACACTTCATATCTTGCCTCCGTTATGGTAGAGAATATGCAAATTCATCTTTATGAGAGTATCCGATTCAGAAATGATGTCAAGTGTTTATTTGTGTGTGGGCCAGGTTCGATTTTGACGGACCACACGAGGGATATTACGCAAGGTAGGTGTCAATCCCCGGGTAAAACAGAAAGGGCGGGTTTGCGCCGCCCCTTCTTGATAGTCAAAGGTAGGACGTTATTTGTATTCGGTAACACTTCTTATTGATTCGACATGCACATTCGCCTTGGCAAATAATTCTTCGAGGCTTTTTCGATCAGGCGCACTCCAGCAGCATATTGCCTGGCTGTTCTCTTCATCAATGTATGCTTTGTCCATGCAGAGACTGCCTCCTCCGGAAGCAGTGATGACGGCCTTTCAGGATGAAATGATTTCGTCTTTGGGCATTTTTGGAAGGGTGATGAGATATTTCGGCATAACCACCTCCTTTCTAAATATAGCGCGGATCATGAATGTGTCAAGTACAATCTGCAGCTGATTGCTCCAGCAGATTAGTGTGGGCAGCTTGCCAAATTCTAAATTCTAAGCATGAAATTCTGGACAAATGCAACACGAAGGTAACGTAAGCTGGTAAGGGTTGCGATGCCCGTTTCGTCCTCAAAGGTTGCGGTTAGGTCAACAACAACTACAGGTTAAAGCGCATAGTGATTTCCTATTGTTATTCGAAATTATCGAAAATATTCAAGTGCTGAGGTATTTGGATTTGTATCGTTACGGGATCAGTGTTACTCGACCGGAGTTTTCTGCTGTTGCCCGGCCAATGATGGAAAAATCCTTCCTGTAATTATGTTTGAAGGCTTCAACCCGTTCTTCAGGCAGGGCAACGATCAACCCACCGGAAGTTTCCGAGCCAAAGATCAGATTGACAAGATTCGAGTCGCTGTTTCCCTTGTTAACGCGATTACTAAAGGAATTGATATTCATTGTGATGCCCGGTTCAAAAATACCTTTGTCCAGGATGCCCACGGCTCCTTTGTGGGTCGGGATTTTTTGCAGCGAGACTTCTATGCCGACGTTGCTTGCTTCGCACATTTCAACGAGGTGGCCGATAAGACCGTAGCCGGTGACGTCGGTTGCACCGTGTGCCTCGGCTTTTCGCATTGCCATTGAAGCATCTCTGTTCAACGTAGTCATGGCAGCAATGACCGGTTTCATGTCTATTCCCTCATCTTTGCCCATAAGCATTGCCTGGATTACTGTTCCAACACCAACTGGTTTGGTCAGAATGAGCACATCATTGGGTTTTACCCCTGCGTTTGTAATGATCTTTTTGGGATGGATATAACCCAGAACCGACAATCCGTACATCACCTCAGGAGAGGCAAATGTGTGACCGCCGATCGTCGTAACGCTGGCTTCCTTTGCTTTATCACTGCCACCTTTAAGCATCTCACCCAGGATTTTGGAGTCACCCATACCAGGGTAGCCGACAATGTTCAACGCCAGTTTTGGATCGCCGCCCATAGCATAAACGTCCGATATGCAGTTTGCGGCCGCGATCATTCCGAAGGTGTAAGCGTCCTCGACAACCGGTGTAAGAATGTCAATCGTCTTCACCAGAGCAAGATCATCATTCAGACGGTAGACCCCTGCATCGTCTGCCGTATTCGTACCGACAAGTAGATTGGGGTCTTCTACCGGTGGCAGATATTTCAGTGCCTGCGCCAACTGCGCGGCCGAGAGTTTAGACGCTCAACCAGCGCATTTGACCGTGGCGAGAATGCCTTTCTTCTTGTTTTCCATCATGGGTTATTATAGCCACCGACAACAAACTGTCAACTGATGATAAAAAAAGGGCAGCACGCTGGAACGCGCTGCCCACATGTATCTCAGACGTATTACTTCAGCAGAACCGCCTTCTCGACGATCTTTCTATCACCGTTTTGCAGGGATACGAAATAGACGCCGCTAGGCAATTTCTGATTAGTGTGGTCTGTACCATCCCAACTAATCTGCTTAGCGCATGGGGCAGGGGGTAATGTGTAATGAAAATCTCTTACCAAACGTCCTGTGGCGTC
>CP070686.1:463081-496794 GCA_020353055.1 Caldifarciminota bacterium
AAATATGGATCTTTCATTTTTCCGTCGTCATCGAACATTGCCCGGACCGGGTGGAACTCTACCATATAGAAAATCCCATCTTCTTTGAGGAAATGGTGAATGATTCTACCCCACTCTGCGAGATCAGGCAGCCAGCAGAGCACACCGTATGACGTGTAGACAAGGTCGAACTTTTCACTAAGAACTTCACGGGCGTCGTAGACGTTACTTTGGATGAAGCGGCCCGGAATGTCGAATTCTTTTGATAATGATCTTGCAAGTCGTATTGCTTCCTCTGAAAAATCGATACCGGTTACCTTAGCACCCAACCTTGCCCAGGATAAAGTATCCATGCCGAAATGACACTGCAGGTGTAGCAACGATTTGCCCGAAACATCACCAAGTTCTTCCAGTTCAATGAAGTTGAGGGAACTTTTTCCTTTCTTGAAACCATCCAGATCATACATCCTTGAACTTTTGTTTATTGAAACCAGGCCGTTCCAGAGTTGCTTATTCGCTTCAAAATATTTTTTTAACGAGTCACTATTCATGGTTTTGTCGTTCGATGAACATTTGTGAGAAAATCTTCATAATACGAATCAAGGATAGTCATAGCATTAAGCAATGTCAAGATTTGACGTCAGTTGCCTCTTGATTCTGTGCAGGCATGGTGTATAATAGAACCGCCTAGAGTATGAACTACTACAAGATCGCTTGCAGATATGTAGCTCCGATATTCCGTATCTTTTTCAATTACAGAATTATCGGCAGTGGAAATCTGCTTTGGGCTGCTGCGCGGGGCACGGTGGTAGTCTGCACTACGCATTCATCCGATCTCGGCGGGATGATCGTCGGCATGGCGGTGAGCAGGGTTTTGGAGACCGAGCCGTGGATCATTGTCAATGTAAAATATCGCAGGAACCATTTGACCAATTTCTTTCTGAAGGATATGAATATTGTATGGATTATAGGCAATGACATGTTGGGTAACTACCCCGCACTTAAAAAAATCAAAGAACTGATTGTGAAAGGAGGTAAGAGAGCAATTATTGTTGCCCCGCAGGGCGTATATAATAAGCCTTTGCCAGATGCCATCGAATTCAGACAGGGTTTTGCCATACCTTGCATTCAGGCTGTAAGGGGTGGTGCGAGCGTCAATATTGTACCGGCTATTGATGTTGGCGCTAGTTATAAAGGCTTCCCGGCATTTGGTAGGCGTATTGCTGCTGTTTTTGGATTACCAATTGAGGTAAAAAAACACGCAGACAGAAATGGACTGACCAGAACTCTGGAAAAATCAGTCAAACAACTCATAACAGTGTACGGCGCGCTGTTTTGCGCATGTTGTCTCTTAGCGCGAATCTATGCACGTTGTTGATCAATGTGCATGAAGGGAGGAAGATTTATGCCGAGATATATAAGTGTTTGTGCTTTGTCTTTTTGTATTCTTCTTTTTGTCAGTGGAAATGCCGAAGGCTCGCGTATTGATGATAGGTATTATGAGGAAACGCTGAATCCAGCCCGTAAGGTCAGTTCAATGGGATCAATCGTTGGCCGTGATTCCATGCCATACCAGTCAGGTTGGCCTATTCACTTGCAGGGGTGGATCTGGAGCGCAATTAGTTTTATCAATGCAGACGCCAGCGGGAATCTTGAAGTATTGTGTTCACGCACAACAGGCGGTATCGTTCACCTCAAGAATTGTGACGGCACCAATTTTACCAACTGGCCGGTTACCTTTGGACAATACAATTACGGCGCCCCAGTCGGCGGCGATGTTAATGGTGACGGAATGATGGAGGTGTTCACCGGAGCCAATACCAGTGGCGGGTATGCCGTCTTGTACGGTTGGCAGATAACGGGCAGCGCGTTGCCGGGATTTCCTGTTTATTTCGCAACCGGAACACAGGTGAATTCATGTCCGGTGCTGTCTGATCTTGATTATGATGGTGACCTTGAAATAGTATTCAGTCTTTATGAGGGCGACAGCACCTATGTTCTTCATCATGATGGGACCAGTCTGGATGGCTGGCCAAAGGCGAGCCCCAGCAACGTTCGGGATGCGCCGGTTATCGGAGATCTTGACGGTGATGGTGACCTTGAGGTGATTGTCGTCACGGCAAGTGACCTTTATGCGTGGCATGATGATGGCACTGAGTGCAATGGGTTTCCCCGTGACATAGGTCCTTACTATACTGATGGTCTTGCCATGGGTGACCTTGATGGTGATGGATACGGTGAGATCATCGTCACTACGGTCGGTGCTAACAACAATGTGCGCGCTTATGGCCATAATGGCGGTTCATTGTCAGGATGGCCGCAGAGCACAGGAGCAAGTTTGTATTCGGAACCGTGTCTTGGCGATCTCGATGGTGATGGTGACCTGGAAGTGGTAGTTGGCGCGACCGGGATCAACACCGAATACCACGTCCACGCCTGGCATCACACCGGCGCAGTAGTTAATGGCTGGCCTGCGATAACCGCAATTGGTGAATGGTGTCAGAGTTCATCTGCGATCGGTGATATTGACGACGATGGCGATATGGAGGTAATCATCGGCTGTGATGACAGCGAGGTTTATGCATTCCATCATGATGCGAGTTTGGTGGCAGATTGGCCAATAACCAACCCCAGAGATCAGGTATCAGCACCAATAACGCTTGGTGACATTGATCGCGACGGTGACATCGAAGTGGGTGTTGGCAGTCTGGATAGCCTCGTGCATATCTGGGATCTGAGCGCGGCCCTTGAGATGGCGAATATTGAATGGCAGACATACCATCACGACCACTGGTTCACTGGCTGGTATCATCCGGTGCCTCCGGAAAATCTCAGCGGCGGATTGAACGGGAGCGATGTCGAACTCGTTTGGTCTGAGAACTCAGAGCCGGATATTTTAGGCTACAATGTCTATCGTAGTCTGAACAGTGGTTATCCTTATACTAAACTAACAGATGAAGCAATTGCCGATACAACTTACGTCGATTCAACGGTTGCTGGGGGTAACACTTATTATTACGTAGTGACTGCTTGCATAAGGGCGGGTTCGGAAAGCCGATACAGTGATGAGATCGCCGTGCCGGTCACTGCAGTGCAGGAACTTGTC
This sequence comes from Caldifarciminota bacterium, assembly GCA_020353055.1. Classification (GTDB taxonomy): domain Bacteria; phylum Hydrothermota; class Tepidihabitantia; order SM23-42; family SM23-42; genus SM23-42. The sequence continues at coordinate 466,167 of CP070686.1, forward strand.
GGGAGCGATGTCGAAAACAACTTCTGGGTCACCAACCCATCGCGAAGTAATGCTTCGCTCCGCTTTAGCATGAAGAACAGGGGTCAGGTTCATATCCGCGTATACAATGTGTTGGGTGAGGAGATAGCGACTGTAATGAATTCGATCAAGGATGCTGGAACCTACAGCCTTGGTTGGGACTGTACTGATGATGCCGGGAAGAGGTTGCCCGGTGGAGTTTATTTCCTCAATTTTGCGACCACACAATATTCGGCGACACGGAAATTGCTTCTGCTAAAATAGTGAAACGTCGTCGCAAAATAATAAGGGAGGGTCAGATGACCCTCCCTTATTATTTGATCCTTGGATGTCTCAGCGCGTAATTACTAAACTCGTTGTTCGTATTTCAGAATCAGTCGTGAGACGGGCAAGATATATCCCCGCTGGTAATTTCCTGCCGCGACTATCCGTTGCGTTCCATGAGAACCTGTGCTCTCCACTCGGCCTGTATCCGTTCGTGGGGGTGGACACCAGACGGCCGTCAACAGAATAGACGTCGATTCTTACATTCGCCGGAGTCTCGAGCGAGAATGCAAACTGCGCCGTTCCCGTTATTGGATTGGGTGAGACCACAGGGCCAGTGATCTTTGTGATTTCCTGCTCACCTTCTTGTATTCCGGTACCCGAGGCGTTTTCGCATAATTGTACATTACCTTCATACCCGCCGATCAGAAGGTCGAGGTCACCATCACCACCCCAGTCGACAAAATGCAGGCGGGAGCCAGCAACTACATCTATGGGTGTGCCGCTTTCCGTCTTCAATGTATCGAACGTAGCATTAAAAGAAGGGTTTCCGGCGCTGCCTACATTCTTATAGAAATATACCCGTCCATCATCATTGCCAATCATCAGGTCTTTGAGTCCATCCCCATCGAGGTCATATACTACTGGGTTCATTCTGTATCTGTAGATTTGAGATGTTCCTGCATACACCATTGAGTAATTGCCAAAGACTGGTGAGGAATTCGTGCCCTGGTTACCGTATACCCTGATGTTCCCGGTGTTGGGTGAACTGGGTAGTTCTTCTCCAACGATGAGATCTTTTTTGCCGTCATCATTCCAATCAACGACAAACGGAAAACTATTGGAGCTAACTTTGATATCGAAACCGTTTGCCTTGATATGACCTTCATCTGTAAGACCACTGCCCGACTCGAGGAAAAGCGTTAAGTAGCCTTCTCGATCGCCGGTTATAAGATCTCTCTGTCCGTCTTCATTCCAGTCGCAGACCGCGACCGTTGAGCCTTGACATCAACCGTAGGGCAGTTGAATCGTTGCGCCGTTTGCCTGCAGAAAAGTATTACCAAAGAAAACCGGGTCATTGTTTTCACCCACGTTTTCGTAAAAACGGACCATTCCCATGTCAAACTGGCCAACGATTAGGTCCTTCTTATTATCTCCGTTCCAGTCGTAAGAAAAGGGCGAACCATATAGACCGACATCGATTGCCGTTGCACCGTCAAAAATGTAGACCGGTGTCTTGAAACTGGGCGCCTGGCCATGCAATGCGATCACGAGTCCGCTTACAATTAATATCGCAAAAATCCGCTTCATTTTTCTCCCCTTTTATTCTTGGAATCTATTAATGTATTAGGCTCTATGCCTTTATTTAACAGACGTGATTCAGAGGCAAATCGTTACGGCATTACTCAGCCGGGAAGAGGTGTTACTGCTTCTGCTGCTTCAATAGCAGCTCTATTGCGCTGGTAAGCTGACGGTCGCTGCTCGAACCGTCTTCTTCGGGCATGTTTTCGACAAAAATGTCGGGTTCAACCGGTTTGTTCTCAAGATTTTCGCCGGTGAGCAAGTACCAACCTGTCATGGGCACCCTGAAGTAGGTGCCTTCGTGTAATTGGATATCGACGGTGCCGATGACCGCGCCAAAAGTCGGAACGCCGATTATTGTTCCCAGCCCAAGTTCTTTGAAACCGGCCGGGAATATCTCAGCATCGCTGTAGCAGAATTCGTTGATGAGGAGTGCCGTAGGTTTGTCCCATCTGAAGATTGAGTTATATAACTTCTTACCATCTCTTTCGATCGAATAAGCGTATGAGGTTCGGCGCAGTATGTTCAGGAGCTCGTCATGAATCGAGCCGCCGCCGTTATATCTTATGTCAATGATCAAGCCTTCTTTTCCCATTTCCTCGTACAGGTCTTTTTCGAATTTTCTAAGATTCTGTTCGTCCATGGATGCGATGTAGAGGTAGCCGACATGACCCTTGCTTTTTTCGTGCACATAGTCCCTGTTCGCGCGGATCCAGTTATCATTCACTGCATTGAGAATCGCGTTGGGATCTTCGGGAGTCAGTTTTGTTTTTCGTGAGTCGCCTCTGTCCGTGATCGACAGCAGTATCTCCTTGTTGTTCATGTTACGCAGGAGAGAATACATGTTGGAGCCACTTTTTATCGATTCGCCATTGATATGTGTGATTATCTCACCGGGTTTCATATTGGCGTCGGTCTTGCTGGCAGGTGTATTCGGTATTACCGTCATCACTTTAATGCCAGCGCCGGTGAAATCGGGATCTGGTATGATCCCGATAGACCCGGATCTTTCTCCGTCCGGGCGGACCTTCCACACGCCGAGATGGGATGCATTGAGCTCGCCGGTCATCATTCTGATGACGTCGTGGAAATCACGCGTTTCGCGGGTATGTGTTGCCCAATCCGCGTACTTGTCATACATCATATGCCAGTCGACACCATGAAAATCACTGTCGTAGAAGCCGTCCTGGAGTGACCACCACGCTTCTTTTAGAACCTGCTCGCGTTCGGCTTGACGGTCGATGCCGATCTGGACTCGAAAGTTCAGCGGCTTCGGTTGTGTTGTCGCGATGTCAACCTTAAAGATCTGTCCTTCTTTTGAAAGATAATAAATATCCTTGCCGTCGCGCGATACAAAGAACATCTTCGGGTCGACGTTGGTATGTGTTACCCTCTTTAATTCCTTACCTAACCAGTCCACGGTCCAGATGTCATCGCTGCCGTGATTGTCCGAATGCATTGCGAATTGCCGTCCATCCGGGGACTGTGCTACTCGATTATATCCACCTCTCACCTCTGTGACGGTGTGAATTCTTTCACCGATGTCTTCGAGATCGATGAAGACATTGGCGGCGACTACGATCGTATCCGATTCGCTCTTCTCCCAGTAATCGCGATCTCTGTCTTCATCTTCCTTTAGCATGAATACATATTTCATCCATAGATTGCCGATAGCGTCGCGTGAGGCAAAAGCGATCCTTCGTCCGTCCTGGCTCCACATTGGCTTGTAGTCGTCATTAGGATGGTTGGAGATGTTGACCGGTATCATCTTCCCGTCGGCGGCAACCAAATAGACATCCTCGCGCCAACCGAGGGCCGTGCGGCTGAATGCGATCCAACGGCTGTCCGGAGACCAGTCGATCCACAAAACGTCGTTTTCACGGCACAACTTGATACTGTTTTTCCCTTCTTTGCTCATGACATGGAGCTCACCATGGTTCTTTAAATAGGAGATAAGTTGACCGTTGGGCGAGAACGTTGGTTTGTATTCGGTGTTCTCGGTGTCTAATATTTTCTGTGTTCTGAAAACAAGATCTTCGTGGAATCGCTTTTCACTCTGTGGAACTACGGTGAAGATATCCATATCGCCGTCTTCCATCGCCACGTAAATGAGCATTTCTCTGTCAGGATGCCATGCTACATCCTTTTCTATGTGTGGGGTGTTGGTGACGCGGACGATCTTATCAGGTGAGCCTTCTTTGATTCCCATTACGAATATATCCCCGCGTACGACAAATGCCAGTTCATTTTCGTTTGGTGAAAGTGCGAATTGTGATGCTTCTGCGGCAAAGGTCTCGAATGAGAAAGGCTCGGTTGCGTAATCTTCATTGACCGAGATTTGGATTCTTTTGCTCTTGGCGGTTCGGGTATCGTAGATGCAAATTTGATCCAGACATTCGTAGGATATCAGTGAACCATCGTATGATATTCTCGGGAAATGTATATCTTCGGTTTCAAAAGTCATTTGCTCAGGGTCTATGCCGTCAAAGCTCATGCGCCAAATATTGCTCACCGTGTTCGGACCACGGTCACTTATGAAATAGAGTTTGCCATCCAATGCTGAATACATCGGGTATGCGTCACGACCCTCATAGTCAGTAATTTTCTCGGATATACCGTCGGGCAATATTTTCCTGTAAATATCTTGATTAGCACCGCCCTTGTACCGGCGTCGCCACCAGGCTGCGCCGCCGCGTTCATAATATAGGGTTTTTCCATCCGGCAAGATATTTGGGTTGTATGCTTCAAACGGAGCGAGAATTTGCGGTGTACCGCCCTCGATCGAGATGCGGTATAGAATCGGTCTGATCGTGTAGCGCTGGGATGAGAAAAGGACAGATTTGCCGTCTGGGGACCATCCGTATAAGAGATCATAATTAGAATAGAAAGTAAGCCTTTTCGGGGGTTTTTGTCCGTCCGAAGGGATGATGCATATGTCATCGTTGCCCCACCGGTCGGTCATGAATGCAATCGATCTCCCATCCGGTGACCAGTAAGGTCTGCTATCGTATGCCGGGTTGACCGTCAGCCTTTGAGCAACACCGTCCTCTGTACTCGCGACCCATATGTCTCCGTGGTAGGAAAAGGCAATTCTGCTTGCGTCGGGTGAGGGCGCTGGGTGGCGCCCGCCAAGAATAACAGCCCCGAAAACGGGGCTGAAAAATGCGATCAGTAACAAATTGATGATATGATTTCTAAGTTTCATGCCATCAATATACAATAGTTTAGGGATAGTGTCAAGTGAGCCAGATTTCTGAAATATCGGGGATTGAGATTTGTGTTTTCCGATTTCTAATTCGATTTCGGCTAAACCTTCGGCTATTCCTTTTTGTCATAAATAATGAGAAAAGGGAGGTCATTATGGCCGATAAATTCATTAGCCGATGGGAGCCTTTTAGAGACATGCTTAGTTTACGTGCGGACATGGACCGCCTATTCAGCAGCCTTTTTGGCGGTACTTATGAAGAAAGAGAGGGATTGTGGGCGCCGATCGTTGATATTGAGGAAGATAACGACAATATCACGGTAAAGGCTGAGATCCCGGGAATGAGCAAAGATGATATCAAGGTGTCGGTCCAGAGCAACATATTGACGATTACAGGAGAGCGCAAACACGAGAGTGAAACGAAGACTAAAACGTTTCACCGGGTCGAACGGTCCTATGGTAAATTCAGCCGGATGATCACGCTGCCGACCGATGTTGATTCGGATAAGGTTAAAGCGAACTACAAAGATGGTATTCTCAGCATTACTTTGCCCAAGCCAGAGGCGGTTAAGCCAAAGCAGATCGATGTTGAAATAAAATAGTACTCACCTCTGCATGAAAAAAGGGCAGGCATAGACCTGCCCTTTTTATTTATTGTCGGCTAACGTTTTGAACGTTTCTTCTTCCGCGGTAATGACCGGGTATAACTGATAGATTTTCTAAGTAGTTCTGAAAAAATGTCTTTCTTCGTGTAGACACTCTTCGGCAACGCCACATATTCCTTCATCACCCTGCCCGGCCGCGGCTCAAAGCGTTTGGCATGCGGGAATTTTTTCAGCTTCTCGTCAATGTCGGTGGGCGCCAAACGAATGAATATGTCATCCCCGTACGCGCCGATGAACATATTGCCATTGATGAAGTACGACGGGCAGCCGAACATTATGCGTGACTGACATTCAACGTTCTTGAGCCGTTCTTTGAGGAGGAGACTGATTTTCTCAGAGGGCTTTTTCCACTTCATAGTATGCTTCACTTAGTGACTGAAGATTCTGTTGAAGATTCGTTATTCAGCCTAATGATAATGCTAACCAAATCAAGTCGTCACACCGATGCCGTGCGATCATCAGAATTTGACCACAAAGTTGATATAGGGAATGAGTGGCCAAGCTATATCGGCGCCTACAAGCATTAGCATTGCTAGGTCGACACTCAACGTTTCTCCGAAGAATCGGACTCCGCCCGAGATCAGCGGCTCTTCGAGGCCCGGGAGGAGCCAGTTCTCACTGACAAGCGAGACGCGTTTTGTCATCCGGTACTGCCCTCCCAGCATGAGAAATGGTTTGTCCGCAAAGTCCCAGTCGACGAAGCCATAACCCAAGCCACCCGTAATGTTGTTATCAGCATTACCTAGAGTGCCAACTCCGTACAGGATTCCCACCATGGGTTCGGCTTCGCCGGGTAGCCCGACCATCATAATGCCGGCTGCTAGGGAGGTGTTATTCATGTTGAATCCTACTTTGGGGGTGAAATAGAACAATTGATCGGGAATGGCTAATCCTGGCATGAGGGACATGCCACCGGCAATCGTGATGTTGTCAGTGACGCCAACGGCAACCATTGGGAAGAACACCATGTAATCCGCAAAGTACCCAGAACCTGCCTTTAAGTTGCGCGCGGTCGGCGCAAAGAACAATCTTGTGTCATTAGGATTGGGGAACCAATAGGCGCCTTTCTTTATATAAGCTGCCGGTATTTCGATTATCTCCTTTATCTTCAGGGTCGCTATTTCAATCTCGCCTATGTCCGATTGAAAAACCACTACATTATCCTTGATCTCTGTTATACGGCCGATGAAAGTTGAACCATCTGTCGTCTTTATCATCTGGACATGGAGTGAGTCAGGTACCCTCAGCGTGCCCTTAATGTGGGATGTTTCCAAGGCCTGTAGCGGCATCAGGTACAGGATAAGAATAGTGACAGCAACAGAAATCGCAATGCCCTGTACTGATAGCTTCTTCATATATATCATACCTACCTCCTGACTATACTAAGCGTACATGTTCGTGCTGGCGAATTATAGGTGGCTGGATGACTCTTGTCAAGCGGTTGAAATGCGTGGTGAAAAGCGAAAGCGGTAACCTTCCCGAATTATATTTCCGGTAAGTCCTTATCTGGCAAGTATGTAACGCGTGAAGTCTTGTATTGACCAGGCATGCATCATTGTTATACTATGATAACTAGTTGGTTGAACGCAGGAACAGTTGGCTATTGAAAGGGGGTTTCTATGCCGAGGGTAGTACATTTTGAAATATATGCAGATGAACCCGAGAGGGCAATAAAGTTCTACAAAGGTGTTTTTGGCTGGAAAATCGAGAAATGGCAAGGGCCCATGGATTACTGGATGGTGTATACTGGTAATGACGGACCCGGGATTGACGGCGCAATTACCAGGCGCGAACAGCCTTTGAGGGGCGGTGATGGATTCGTTGCTTTTGTCTGTACTGTCGGTGTGAAGCCGATCGATGAATATATTGACAAAGTGAAAGCGGGCGGCGGGCAGATAGTTGTTCCCAAACGCCCGGTGCCGGGTGTTGGCTGGTTCGCCCAGTGCAATGATACCGAAGGCAACTGGTTCGGGCTGATGGAGGACGACCCGGGAGCGAAATAGATACTTGCTCGCCTCTGTTCATTGTATTGTGAGATTTGAGTCATTAATAGGCATTGAAATGACAGGAAGGAGGTCAATTTGAAATACCTTTGCGTTGCATTAATGATGATTTTATCCCTGGCTGCGAGTTTCGGGGGCAGCAAGACATTAGATGAATATATCACAGAAGCCGAGGAATACAAGAATGCGGGTCAGTTCGATAAAGCAATATCCACGATGGAACAGGCGGTTACAGACTATCCGGAAGATAGTGACGCTTATTTGCATCTTGGTGTGATGCTCGGCGAAAAAGCGCAGAGAATACGCGATTATATGCAAATCTATGACTTTGTGGGACGGGCATTTATGATGTGGGATAAGGCCCTTTTACTGAATCCCAATAACTTCATAGCGAGATATTATCGCGGAGCCTGGGCGCTTAATATGCCCAAATTCGTGGGGCGATTGGAGAGTGGAATAAATGATCTTGAGATTGTCACGCAGGCGTTAGAGCAATCACCTGATCCATCCTCAAAAGAGAGATTGTTGGAGGCCTACCAATATCTGGCTGGAGGTTATCAGAAAAATGCCCAATACTCAAACGCAAGAAGTGTGCATGAAAAGATCATCAAGCTCGTACCAGAGACTGAATATGCGGAAGCAGCACGCCAAAACATTTCTAAGATCAAGCAATTTGAACGGTGGCAAGCCGAGCGTGCAAAGAGTAGGAAAAGCGACGATCCGAAAATTGTTGAACTGGAGGGAAAGGTTGCGAAAGATCCAGAGAATTTCGGTCATCTCTTTGCCCTGGGAAGCGCTTATTATGAGACTGGAGATTATGAGCAGGCCGAGAAAATGCTGCGCCGGGCGATCGACGTTGATGGCTCCAGTAGGGAGGCATATAAGTTGCTGGCATCCACTCTGGGTGAAATCTCCGATGTTGGTTATGACCCGAGAATCTACATGGATACTGATTTTCGTACTGACCTTGCTTTCGAAACCATCGATATCTTGGATAAGGCAGTATCATTAGCACCCGATGATGTTGAACTGAGGTTGACGCGGGCAATATTGTCCATACAATTGCCATTCTTTGTGAACAGGATCGGTGAGGGTATTGAAGAGTTAGAGGCGATTATCGAAAGTGACGTACAGGATGAGATGAAGGCACAGGCTCTTTACTGGCTGGGTTACGCGCATCAGAAAATGGGAACGACATACTGGATAGAAGTGGTATCAAATTATTCGGCTACAAGCGCTGCAGGAGATGTGTTCAATACGCTGCGTCCGCCGGTAAGGCACGTTGATCTGTCAAAATACGGTGCTCCCATTGTCTACATTGATTTCGAATTAGGTTATCGCGACGAACTAGCGCCTCAAACTGCAGTTTGGATCGAGGATGCTGAGGGGAAGTTCATAAAGACGGTTTATGTTTCCGGTTTCAGTGGCTATGCGAAAGAGCGGCAGGTTAACCTTCCGGTTTGGGCAAAGTCTTCTGAATTCGCAGGTGTCGATGCTGTGACCGGCGCGAGCATTGACCTGGGGCACCATGTTTACATTTGGGATCTGATTGATCATTTAGGGAAGAAAGTGAGTCGAGGCCAATACAAGGTCGTTGTTGAGGTTGCCTACTGGCCGAGTATGCAGTACCAGCGCGTAGAAGCACCGGTCGATATAAATAAAAGTGAAATGCATAAGGTTGTTGAAGAAGGTAATCTTATTCCGTATCTGGAGGTGCGCTACCTGCCCTGATTCATAGTGACTATGTTTTACAGTAGTTTCGCGAAAATCAAGATGTCGAGTAGAATGAGAAATAAGAACTGAATGACGAAATAGTGTATTATTACTGTGCCCTTAGTCCGTAATCCTGATTTACAGTAACTCAGGGTAACAAGAAACGCAACAATAAACCACGCGATGTAATTTTGCAGTGGCGCAACAGGCAGCGTCCACTGCCAGTAGTCGAGATTCACGGCCACAATCTCAAGTGGTATGTCAAACACGGCCGTGAGTGATCCCGCCAGCAGTGCGCAGCACCAACAGTTGCCAGCAAGTATCCGGTTGCACAGTCGGCTGGCTATCGTAATGGCCCCCAGAACGACGATCACCCAGTATAAGCCGATAACCAGGGGGACCTCAAGGAATTTAATGCCGAGAGTGCCACCGTAATGGTATTCACCAAAAATGATGCCGCTGTGTACACCGAGCACTTCCACCGCGAAAGTGAAGATGAAGGTGCCGAGACACCACAACATGAATTTGATATCGATGCCCGTCGTCCTGAGCAGAGCTGCCGCACCTGAGATGAGAAGTACATAAGGTGTCAAAGCGAGCATATAAGGGAAGGTGATATCGACGGCGTGTCCGACAATGCCGGCAGCATAGACAGCGTACAATACGAAGAGTAAAACTTTGTCATTAAAAAAACGACGGATCCCTGGATTCATTTTTCTCCTTTCATAACCAGATCTGCCGCAATTCGACCCGAAAGCAGAGCGAGGGGCATGCCGCCGCCTGGATGGCACGTGCCACCACAAAAATACAGCCCGCGGTAGATCATGGACTTATTTTGCTGCCTCATGAATGCGCCCGTGATACTGTTCGATGCCATGCCGTAGAGGCTGCCCTTGCTGCTACTGGTCTCCCTTTCAATGTCACGCGGTGTCATTACAGATTCATATACGATGAGTTTCTCGATATCGATACCCAGTGTCCTTTTGAGTTTCTCGGTGACGGTTTTTCTTACTCTTTGGGTTTCTGCTGACCAGTTCTGTCCGGCCATATACGGGGCATTTATCATGACAAACCAGTTCTCGTACCCGTTGGGCGCATCTGTTTGGACATACTTCGATGTTATATTTATATAGATTGTGGGGTCTTCAGGGCATTTTTTGTTTCTGAATATATCTCTGAATTCTTTTTGATAGTCGTTCGAGAAAAATACGTTGTGTACCTGCAGATCACCGGGATTGCCCTTTATCCCCCAATAAAAAACAAGTGCTGAAGATGATGGCTCTTTATGCCTGTACATTCTGGCCATTGGCGAGTTGCGGTCCTCGAGTAGCACACCGTAGACATTCCTGACATCCGAATTTGCCACAACGACCTCATGGTCTACGATAGTATTGTCCATCTGGATCGCCTTTATCCGGTGTTTTTCGTGGATTATTCTGGTGACTTCTTGACCGAAGTGAAACCGTACGCCTTTTTTCTTGGCGATGTCGTACAGGGCCCGCGGGATTGAGTTAATGCCCTCATCAACATTGTATGCGCCGAAGTAAAACTCGACATAGGGTATGATCAAAAACGTTGCCGGCGCACGGTAGGGCGATGAACCATTATAGGTCGCATAGCGGTTGAATAATTGCACAACCCGGTGGTCGCTGAAATACATGCTGTTCATTTTATTGAGCGTTCTGGATACTCCAAGTTCGCCGAGATGTGTGAGGGCGGAAAGACTATTACTGCTCGGAGTACGGAAAGTGATGAGCGGACTGTTAAACAAGAAAATATCAGCTGCAAGTTCATATATTTCTTTGCAGCGTTCGAAGTAACTGTTTATACTTGATCGTTTATCTTTGGTCTTTGCCGCGAATTCTTCTGCGAGACGTTTCATGTCAGCGTAGGCATTGATAATCGTTCGGTCCGGGTATAAATACCGGCAATTTGTGTGAAGTCTTTCAAAATGGAGAAACCTGTCAGGGTGCGCGTCCAGTTCCTCAAAATGTTTCTTGAAGACGAACGGCATGGTTAACAGGGATGGTCCTTTGTCGAACCTGAATCCTGATGCGCGTAGGACGCTGGCTTTGCCGCCTGGTTCGGCATTCTTCTCATATACGTCGACCCGGTATCCCGCGTGCGCGAGATGTGCAGCCGCTGACAGTCCGCCGATGCCAGCGCCGATTACGGCGACGCTCTTCTGCCCCATTTATCCTCAGCAAAACGATAGAATATCAGGTAAAGTGAAAGTAGCGAAAAGTTGTAGAAAAAGTCTTCGACCGGAATGGAGGTTATTCTTAGTCCGATGATAGCACCTTCGGCGTACGTGACTACCGGAAGGGAGGTGAGAAAGTAATTGAAAACTGCAAAGAGTGCGGTACAGATTAGAATATATAGCCAGTAAAGATTTGATACAAATATCGTCTTGAAGCAGAACCGTGCGCTTACGAAGATGATTGCGGAAATTAATAGAACCGTAGCCGTATAGCTCCTGTTGATGAAAATAATAGCGCCCGTAAAAAATAGCAGTGCTAAAATTCCATAGATATGCTTATTGATGGAAAAAGCCGTTTCTTTTATGTAAGTGCGAAACGTCTCGTAAAGAAAAAGACAGCTGTAGGGTACGGTGATGAAAAAGAGTATTTCCTCAAACGGGAGTCCGAATATGTTGAAACCGTGCACGTATTCATTATTGAATGACCAGTCGCCGCGACCGCTGGCCACTGCATCCCATATCACGAACATACTGCCGACGATGAGGATGGAAAAGGCCAACGGCTTCAATTTCCGGTAGTAGTAAACCCTCGGTGCAAAGGTCAATGCTAGGGGTATTGCGATGATGACGACGTTAAGAATTAAATACAATCTCACGGCTCATCTTTCAATTCTGTGTTGAGTTGTTCGAGCCGAGTCCGTTGTGCCGCATCCAATTGATCTGTCCCCAGTATATACTCGACCATGTCTTTCTGTATATTTTCGTTGACGAAACTGTAATCGCGCTTTTCGAGCATTGTTATTACTTTCTGCAAATCCTCTGGCACCTTGCCGGCCATTCCGAAGATACCCGGAATCTGGTGGAAAAAGGAAAACCGCAGGAAACGGCCTTCGAGCAGTTCGGGATCATTGTCTACGGCATGATTCATTTTGTCAACTGCTCGAGACACGTAAACGAATTTACTGATTGGGTTTGAGGCATGACGCCCCTTGAGTCCTTCGAGGGCGGCGTAGTAGGCGAGGACCACCGGTGAATACTTATTGTAGTCACTCGAGAAATTGTCTTTGATAAACTTCATGTAATAAGCCGTAGTATCTTCGTCTTCAACTGCAACGTAGAAACCGATTCGGATCTTGTTCAGTATCTCGTCATTTACTATGGAGGAGTCTTTTTCGGCAAAAATTAAGGTGAGGATAGCAGGAAAAAGACAAAGGTACATTTTTATGGTCCCCCCCTCTGTGGTCAATGGTAGCGAAAGGTGCTGTACGCATAGCGTGACACAATGTATGATATTGATGGCTTGACTTTTTTCTCGTAGACGACCATGGGTTCCTTCCTGATCTTTTGGGCGGTCCATTTATACATATCAGAGGCAGTCTTTATGGGTATGAAGTATCGTTTTGGTATGTAAGGGAACCCCTGTTCAGCAATCCGCTGCCATGATTCGTAACGATCGATTTGCCCACGTATCCATGCAGCAAATTGTGTCTCGCGCTTGCTGATATGCTCATGTTCCAGGGATTCCAGTCCGTGTTTCGTCAGATCGCTCTGAGGCAGATACTGGCGTCCGAGGTCGAGGTCCTCGCGGATATCACGTATAAAATTAATGTATTGCATTGCCCTGCCGAGATACCGTGCGTACTCGTAAGACTCCTTCGGTAATTCCATGATGCGTGCCATCATCATTCCGATGACTTCAGCCGAGCCGTGCATGTAATTAATTGTTTCCTCGATCGTCTCATACCTATTCTCTTTCAGGTCCATCTCCATCGATTTCAAGAAGGCGTGTACCCATTCTTCATTGAATCTTCTTTTATTGAGTAATTGGACGAAGGAATCGATCACTACGTCACCGCTAGTATTGCCCTTAAGCGCGGTCCGATAATCATCCCAGAACCTGTAGAAATCTTCTTTCTGCTGCGGCATGATGTCGACAAAATTATCTGCTTTGCGTACGAATGCGTACAGTACAAAAACGTCACCGCGTACATCCATGGGAAAGAAGAGAGAGCTGTAAAAATATGTCTTGCTGCCTTCTTTAAAAATCGAGTAGAGTGTTCTGTTAACCATATTGTTTCCTGATCTGCTCGTTCACTATTTGTGAAGATATGACGACCATTGGTACACCAATACCCGGGTGGTTGTAGCTCCCTGTGTAGAATAGATTCTTCACCTTTTTGCTCTGATGCGCCGGTCGAAAGACAGCAGTCTGTAGTAGCGTATGTGACATACCAAGTGCTGTGCCTTTGTATGCATTATACGCTTGAATAAAGTCATTGTGGGCAAAGGTTCTTTTCACTGTAATGTGCTCCCTGAGTTTGACGTCTATTAGTTCTTCGAGGTGTTTGATGGTCTTGTCGAAGTATTTCTTTCGGATCGATTCATTGTCCTCAAGACCGGGCGCGACCGGTACCAGAATAAAAATGTTCTCCGAGCCGTCCGGCGCTACCGTACTATCCGTCTTGGATGGGCAGCATACGTAATAACTCGGGCTCTCAGGCCACGCGGGTTCGTCAAAGATGGAATGGAAATGTTCATCCCACGAATTATCGAGGTAAAGATTGTGGTGCAGAATATTTGGTATCTTCTTCTTCAGTCCTAAATAGATCAGAAAAGCCGAAGGCCCCATTTTCTTTCTCTTCCAGTAGCCTTCAGGGTATGTCGTGAATTCCGAACTGAGCAATTTGGTTTCTGCAAAATGATAATCAGCATTTACCACAACCAAGTCGGCATTAAACTCCCCCTTGTCAGTAGCAACGCTTACGGCACGGCCGTTCACAACATTGATTTTCCGTACGTCTTGCTTGAGCATTATTCTGGCGCCCTGTTCCTCGGCCAATTTAAGGAAACCACTAACGAGTTTGCCAAGTCCGCCGCAGGGATACCAAACTCCGAGGTCAAAATCAACGTGAGACATTATCGAATAAAGAGCAGGTGTGTTATCTGGCGAACCGCCAAGAAAAACAACCGTGTACTCTAATATCTTTCTGACTTCGGGACTGTCAAAGTATCGGCGCGTGAATTTGTCGAAACTCTCAAAGATTCTGAGCCGGGTGCCCTTCGTTAATATTTGCCAGTTAAAAAAATCGAAAACCGTTTTGTATTCACGATACATGAGTTCACTCATCGCAATTTCGTATTGGTAGCGAGAGACATCGAGGTAATTCTTGAGCTTAGTGCTTCCGTCCTTTTCAAGTGTATTGAATAGTCCATCGATACCAGTGCGGTTAGCAGGTACGTCCACCGTCTTCTTACCACCGAAGAAAACTCGGTAGTTGGGGTTCAGCCTCGTGAGTTTGTAGTAATCAGTGGTCTTTTTGTTGAAAGTCTCGAAAAAATTCTCGAATACGTCTGGCATCAGATACCAGGACGGCCCCATGTCGAAGACAAATCCGTCTTTGCGCCAGACTCGAGCCCTGCCTCCTGGCTGTTCATTCTTCTCGAGTATCGTTACATCGAAACCATCTTGTGCCAGAAGGGCGGCAGCAGATAATCCCCCGAATCCTGCCCCGATGATGATCGCCTTCTTTCGTCTCAATACAAACTCCTTGCTTTTCGTGTTGTGGACCTAAGTATAGCATACTTTGGTGATATGTCAAGTTATCCTGTCTACGAGGTGTAATATACTAATCAGTGCTTTACAATAGCGAAATGCATGAATATAATCTATCAGTTAACGGATTTAACAATACAGAAAGGAGAATTAACAGTGAAAGGGATATTCAGGGTTTTACGGTATGTATTGGTCTTTGTTTTTCTGACGATGTTCGTATTATGCAATGGTGGCTGACCGTTTGCAAGCACAAGGTCTTTGTGCAATAGTGAAGAAACTACAACACAGTCTGAATAGTATTAAAATACCCGGTATGGTGATACACCGCTGTCGGGGATGCCTGATGCCTTTAAGGGGATTCCATGGATAGGAAGGATTTTTCGATTGATGAAGCGTTGAGGTTTGGATGGAACACGATGAAGACCAATTTCTGGTTCTTCTTCGGCATTCTCGTTGCCATGATTGCCGCGATATACATCCCTTATGCATTAGCTGTTGTCGCCGACAGGCTCTCGTCGGGCTTGGCTTTCCTGTTCTACGTTGTGTCATATGTGATAGCCATGATCGTTAACATTGGGTTGATACGGATTGTCCTCAAATTGGTTGACGGCGAAAAACCGGATTTCGCAGATCTATTTCGTTTTCAAGGATTCTTCTGGCGATATCTAGGCGGCAGCCTGTTGATGGCGCTGATCGTGAGCGTGGGAGTCATGCTTTTTGTTATTCCCGGGATCATATGGGCGATCGTGTTCCAGTTTTATGGTTGGCTGATAATCGACAAGAACCTCGGTATTATGGACGCTCTGAGTCACAGCCTCAAAATAACGAAGACGGTTAGGTGGAAATTACTCGGATTTGGAGTTTTGCTTGGTTTAATAAATTATCTTGGGATACTCGTTTTTGTGGTCGGTTTATTTGCAACCATTCCGACCACGATGGTCGCTTATGCACATGTTTACCGAAAATTACTGGTTCAGACCGAGAATTCCGGAACAGTAAGGAGTAAAGCCAATGACTAAAAATTCTGTGCTGGTCTCGGGTATTCTATTCGCGACTCTTGCCATTGCAGAAAATGAGTGCGGAGCTGCAAAGGATTATAAGATCGTTGAATACAATATGACGGTGCGCATCCCTGAGACTTATGACCGTGTCGAAATAGATGCGCTGCTGGGTATTAGCAGGACCTCCCGGGAAGCACCAAATTGTGTGCGGATTTTGCTTGGTAAGAATTTCCGCGGCGCGAAATTCGTTAACGTCGGGGTGTCAGCCACGCAGAATGAGCAGGTGCCATTTACCTTTGAAGATTCGCTCCTAAGTATCGATGTGTCGAATATATATGGCGAGAGGTCAAAAAGTTGGCTGCTTATTGAATACGACATGGTTAAAGACACTATTTTCTACGATGAATATTCGCCGTTCTCTTGGGAGATATCCGATTCGCTCTGTCACATAAATGCTTCGATCACGCGGACCGATAACTGGTATCCAAAAATCGCCGGTACCATGCCGGAAAGGCTTGCGCCTTACCGGTTGACCATTGACGTTCCGGCGAAATTCGAGGTGATGGCGTCAGGTCGTTTGAAGGATATGGTTGTTGAACAGGGGCGCAAGACCTACTCGTGGGAGAATTATGAGGGCGTGACCGACCGCAGTCTGTACTTCTTTGCCCAGGAACAGGCGAGAACGATCAAGGAATTTCCGGATGGATTACGAGTGATAATGTATACATCCGAAAATGCCCGGCAGGATAACATGGATTTTCTTGCCGAGGTGGTTCATAAATCTTACAGATATTTCGAGAGCGTGTATGGCGAGCTGCCATGGAACGAGTACAAGATGATGTCATTTGTCTACGGCTACTCAGGACTTTTCAACTCGTCGAATGCACCGGTTTCGTTATTTGATTCGGAAATTGTCCATAACGATATCTACTTTCCAACCAGATCTGTTGTTCACGAAGTATCACATACCTGGTGGGGAAATGTTATATCGAGCAACGCGGACGAGAATTACTGGCTATATGAAGCGTTTGGCAAGTACTCGGAAATCGTTGGTATCATGCCGGCTCTGGGAGCGGATGTAGAAAACCTCAGTTTTTTCCGTTTGAAATTGTGCACGTTGCCCTATATAGATTACGTGCCGTCCATCAAGGATGCGCAGAACGTTGATGATCGCGTGCTTGTGACTGTCGCCGCTTATTATATGGGTGCGACGTATCTCCGGATGCTGAGGCATGTAATGGGCGAGGAAAATTTCTACAAGGGCATCAGGCATTATGTCAAAAATAGTTGGGGTAAGTGTATTTCGGCCGATGATTTTGTCGGGGCGATGAAGAAGTATTGCCCGCGGGAGCATTATGGTATGATAATTGATTACATATCGAATCCCGGCTACGCGCGCTACGATATCAAGAAGCTCGGTACTGAATACAAGGATGGTAGATATATTCACGAATACAGCATATTGAACGTTGGTGATAAAGATATCTTTGTGCCTTATAGAGTCGAGAGTGACTTGGAGAGCTACACGGATGATCTTTTCGTGAAAAAAGGTGAACACGTAATCGTGAAGGTGCTGAGCCGACAGAACGAAGCGGTCGATCATATTACGTTGGATCCGGAAGAAATATTCCCGGTCTGCAGAGCAGGGCTCAAGGGTCCAGGAGCCACTGTATATGAAAGTCCGCAGGGAGAAGTGAGGGTCTACAACATCGCAGCGGATTGTCCCTTTGCCAGAGCCGGCATTACACAAGATATGTCTCTGATCGAGATGGATGGCGTGCAACTCGCCGGCAATGACCTGCGTGCCCTGAATCACATGATGTTAAGGCCAGAAGGCGACGCAGTAAATTTTTCCGTGAAATCAGGTGATGATGAACCGTACGAAGTCACGGTAAGATACTGACTTTTGATGAACTTTCATCAAACCCGAAAAGATGTATATCTTTAATCCTTATGGAGGTAGTACGCTGCCGAGCATGTTGAGTGGCATTGAGTCGAACGAAAAAGGATCGTTGAATCTAAAAACAGCACAGTCTTGACACTCATGCTACGGCATGTATAATCAAATGGTTCTTTGCTGACTACCCAATAGTCTCTGTAATCTTTATTCTATATCATTGGTATCGGTGAACGCCCGCTGCGTTCAGGGAGGTAATAGTGGAAAAGAAAGATTTTTCTGTTGAAGAAGCCCTACAGTACGGTTGGAATATCATGAAGGCGAACATCTGGTTCTTTGTCGGCGTGCTGGTCGTGGCGTGGGCACTTGCCGGCGTGCCGCATATTATAGCCAGTATTCTTCAAAAAGAATCCAGTGGCCTAGCATTTTTCTTCAGGGTCATTGGATGGGTTGCGGACATCATTATTTCGATCGGGTTGATCAGCATTGCGCTGAAATTCCTTGATAACCAGGAGCCGAAGTTCGAGGATCTTTTTTCGTTTAGACCATACTTCTGGAAATATCTTGGTGCCTCGATACTGACCGGTTTAATTGTCTGGGTCGGATTTGTTCTATTAATCGTCCCCGGCATATATTGGGCGCTTAAGTTTCAGTTTTTTGGTTACTTTGTAGTTGAACAGGGGCGTGATCCGGTTGAATCGATG
The DNA here is from genome assembly GCA_020353055.1 of Caldifarciminota bacterium. GTDB lineage: Bacteria > Hydrothermota > Tepidihabitantia > SM23-42 > SM23-42 > SM23-42. Next base: position 484,692 of record CP070686.1, read on the forward strand.
CGAATGAGTTCGAGGATAACTCAAACCATCAAGTGGAAATTATTGGGGTTCGGCGTCGTTCTGGCAATAATTAACGTGGTTGGTGCAATATGTTTGTTTGTTGGACTTTTCGTCACCATACCGGTGACTCTGCTTGCATACGCTTCTGTGTATCGCAAATTGCTCCGACAAACTGAATCTGCACAGTTGATGCCGGCTGCTTCTGAGGCAGCGCCGGTCAGTTAAAGATTCACCGCCAAATGAGAAAATAGGGGGGTTTGTGAGGAAGTACATATTAGTTTGTAGCACGATAGTAGTCTTCGCAATATCTTTTGCGCAAGGCAAGACCATTCGTGCTGATCTCACTAATGACAATGTAGAGGATATAATAAGGATGGGCATGAAGATCGTTACGGTGCAGGATGGCGCGTCTGGAAAATTGCATACCATCGTTGTAGGTGAGGAACATCTTGCTGACATATCTATAGATGATTACTTTGGGGGTACCAAGGGAAATGAGCTTGCCATTCTGACTCTGCCCGAAAAAGAATACTTAAGCGAAGTTTATGGATACCGGAATAAGCGTTTTGTGAAGGTATCCGAAGTTCTTCCGGGTGAACTTACGTTCGATGAGGAAATACGTCTCTTTGGTCATTCTGCGCACAGGTGGGATCAGCATGAGGTTTTGATATACTGGCCCATAATCGAGCACGAAGGTAAACTACAGGCGGCACCGCTTGTTCAGTTTTCCGAGACAACGTTGGTTGTGGAGAAGAATAAGACAACTGAGTTTAAAATAAGATTGCCCGGCAACACGTTCACGATGTGCGTTGCCACAACGCTGGATAAAGATGTCATCGCGTTCCTGCTGGACGAGGATGGAACGCTTATAAAACAGACCAAGATCGATTCACGTATCGGTTTCTACGGGCGCGTTATCACTGAAAGAGCGAAAAGTATCACGTTTAATATCGATAATTCGCAATCCAATAAACCCAAAACCGTTCATGTCATTATTAAACAATACCAATATCCATAATTTTGTTTCATATTTAAGAAAGGACTACAAATGAAGCATCTCTGTAACCATGCTGGGAGGCAGCAATGAGTTCCGTCGTGATAGTTGGTGCTGGTATGGGTGGCCTCATGGCCGGAAATCTTCTGGCAAAGAAGGGCCACAAAGTTGCCATATTCGAATCTCATACAATGCCTGGCGGGTATACCGCGGGTTTCTGGCGCAAGGGTTATTATTTTGAGAGCGGGACGCTGTCTTTTGAAATGGCAAGTTTGATATTCCCGGCCATGCGTGATATCGGCGTTTATGATAAACTGCAGTTTGTTCGTCAAATAGCGCGTTGGGTCACACCGGACTATGATTTTGTGATGCATTCCCTCGATGATATGAAAAAATCAATACTCGAAGCTTTCCCTTCGGAAAGAGAAAGGCTCTTGAAATATTTTGCCGAGATCGATCGCATGTGTGGTATATACAAGGGGCTTGAAAAACCAAATACCTTCTTGAATAAACTAACATTCCCGTTACGTATGTCCAGGTTCGTTAACATGGTCCGGAAGTATGGAAGGATGACCAGTTCCGAATTTGCCGAGATGTATTTTGAAAAAAAGTCCAAGGTATATTTTACGTTCAAGGATGTCGGATATCCTGATATGCCCGCGATGGTAGTGCCGGCAGCATTCATGTCATTTCTCGATGACTACTGGACCGTTAAGACGGGCATGCAGTCGTGGGCTGATGTCCTTGCGGAGAATTTCCGCAAACTCGGTGGTGAGTTGAAACTGAAATCAAGGGTCGAAAGGATACTCACAAAAAATGGAACCGCAACAGGCGTGACCTGCGGCGGAAAAGACTACATGGCGGATTATGTTTTATCTGCCTGTGACTACAAGAAAACCTTCTTGAATCTCCTCGATGACCGGTCGTTGCTTAGTGATGATTTCGTTGAGAAGATCCAAAATGCAGCCGTTTCTGAAGGCTTTTTTGTGGTATATCTGGGACTTGATATTCCCCGGGAGAAGATGGTGGAGTATCTGAAGGTTCCTCATATTCTGTACGGAGACTGCAATCCGCCAGGCCCTGACATGGGTGATGCAACAGACGAGAAGTTTTTTGAGAAGGTATGGCTCAGTGTATATTCACCGTCACTCATGAACGAAGACCTCGCACCCAGGGGTAAGTCCTCGCTGATGATCAGCTGTATGGTTCCGTTAAGGTGGATGAACAACTGGGGTGGCGGCGACCGGAAGATCTATAAAGAACTGAAGGAAAAAGCAAAGAAAGCTCTGATCAAACGATTCTCATCGATAATTCCTGATCTTGAGAAGCATATTGAATTCGAGGATGCGGCGACGCCTCTGACCTATGAACGGTATACCGGCAACAGTGACGGTGCTTCGTCGGCGTGGTCGTGGAATCCTAATAAGTGGTTTTACAATAATCCGAACAGCACGACGATCGACACGCCGGTCAAGAACCTGTACATAAGTTCATGCTGGGCTTACGAGTTTGGCGGCATCCCGACCACGGTAAAAGCCGCGTACATGTGCGCGAAACGGATAGCGTAAAAGACAGAGGTTGAGAACTTAAGAAGGTAAGAGACTGGGTTAAACAAGCCAACCTGCCGTAGATCCTGACAAGGGGTATGTTTTGTTGATCTTTGACGCTCTCTCAGGTTGTGCCTGTCAAAGTCTTTCCAGCACCGCCTCGCCAAGCCAGTTCTCCCCTGCTACCTTGAGCGTTGCGCTGATGTAGAGCCTATCGCCTTTCAGGTCACAATGCCGTACTTGGTCAGTCCCGACCCAATTGGGGAATTTCGCGCCTTTAACATGATGTGTGACAATGCTTTTTTCTTCATCCACAGTGTATGTCCCGCAGTACGCATCGAATCTCTCATAAGCCTGTTTTATCTCATCTGCAGTTCCGGTCTTCAGGTCATCCGACGCGAACGGCTGGCGTTCGGGGTCCATGAGTAGTGCTGACATATACCCACCTGGCGTATAGATCAATATGCCAAAAAGGTTTTCTCCGTACGGGTAGACCATTTTCCCGTTGTCGCTTCTCAAAACCATGCTTTTGAACACCCAGGTACCCATCAACTCATTCCCTTTCATGTTATTTCAGATCTTTACGATTGGTAAATCGATATGTGATGCAAATCGTTGGCTACGATATACTTTCACTGTTGGCGGGGGGACAAGTTGCCCTTGTTCACTGTAACTCTGGTCCGCGCCAGTTAGAGTTAGTCTCATTCGGCTGCCTTTTTTGAAAACTCTGGCAATAGGTAAAAGATCGAACTTTAACTCGACTACTTTATTCTTTTCTAATGGTTTTGCATCGGACGCAAAGTGCCGGTGATAAGGAATCCCCAGATTATTGAAAGACGGTTGCATGAGTAGTCTATGTGAAGCCCTTAGAATGCCATTTGTAATATGTGTCGATGTCCCGTTATCATCGATCTCTTCCAGATAAGCATAGCAATCAACATCATTTGTTGTTGATGTTATATAGAGTGTTACAACGGGATGACCGATTATTGTCACATCATCTTCGAGCGGCATCGATGTAAATGTCAACCCTTTAGCATCATTGACACTCATATCATCTTCGTCTGACGATGCGCTGTAATCAACAGTGTAAGTATCATGCCCCGTATCGCTTGTTGGTTCCTGCGTGGAGAGAACCCCATCGTTCACAGACTTGATGCTACCTGAAGGTCCCGTTGTGAAGAAGTAAGATACATTTTCGGCATTAGGCAATGGCCAATGATCGGTACTATACCACTTACTAACATCACCGCTTTCGATTGCTGCATAATTGATTGACGGTTCGTCCATGATTCCATTGTCAATACCCTTAAGCCAGTAATCGAACCAGCGGAGTTGCTCCACGGCAAGTAAGTCGTCCCAGTCATAAGAAGCGTGAGACCATGGCCCAATTGTTAACTTCTGAGGGTTACTAAGGTTGGCAGACCATTGAAACATATCGCGTATGTTGAAATCATACCATCCGGCCCATTGATATACCGGAATGCCAGATTCATTAACCTCCTTTGCGTAGGTTCTGGGGTTGTTGTCGATCCAGAACGCGAGGTCATTTACCCGGGTGTCACGATATGTATATGTCTTAAGAAAAATATAAGGATCCACATTTCTCTGGTGTTCGGCCCTCGCTTCCGCAAGCATTACACCACCAGAATCTTCATCTACAGGCGGTGCGGCGGTCTCAATGTCCCAATGACTCAAGGAGCGGCTTGCGCCTTGCGCAAGTTTGTCACCGAATACTCCGCCCCTATAGATTATTTCATAAAGATCAAACGTGGCCATGGATGGAAAGATTGCCTTAAGATGTGGTGGAGCCTGCGCGGCGGCTCGAAATTGCATGTAGCCAGAGTAGGAGTGACCAAACATGCCGACATTGCCATCTGACCAAGGTTGAGTAACAATCCATTCTGTGATTTCGTATAGATCCCTGGCTTGGTCAATTGAATTAGGACCCCTGTCATTCGAGCCGTATGATGCTCCGGTGCCCCGCGCATCAACCACCACAATCACATAACCGTGTTTCACCAGTGTTTGCAGTGGTGGAGAGCGATCTACCATTGAAAGAATGTTTCCATCCTGCTCACGTGCCCGATGATATCGATAATAGTTCCATACTGCCGGCATCGGTTTTGTGGCTGCCTTTCCTCCCTTTGCCGGACGGATAATATCCACTGCGAGTTTCACGCCGTCGGACATTTCCAGATAGCGTGATGTCCGAACCCATTCGCTGTATAGCGGTTGGGAGTATCCAACATATCTGCCGAATTTGGATGCGCTGTATCCAACCCGTTTCGGCTTCTGTCCGCTCATCATACTACTGCAAAGTAGAACCGCTAAGAAAATAGAAGACGGTTTGCGCAAATATGGCATCACTGTACCTCCTTTCTTTTAGGGCAACGTGATCTTTCTCCTGTAACAATTCTTGAATACTTTCTTTGATATGTTCTATGTATAGTTTCAAGTCAGTTTTCAGAAGTATATCAGATATTTTATTTTGACCGCCGCGATTCTCTCTGCCAATTCCAGTCCATCGCCTTCATCTCTGCGTAAGTTATTGAATGCCACATATAGCCAGCTCTTGGGTGAGAAATTCCAAGCGAATAGAAATCCGATCCTGTTTGAATAAACTTCGGCCGTGCTTATTTTTCCTTGATCGGTAACGAAAACGAATTCTGAATACAGTGAAACATCCATATCAGCATTGAGCTGGTATTCGATGCGCGGCGTCCAGATCGGCGTGATTGCATGTAACTCCCCGGTTGGCTCCCATTCCATGATGAAATCACCGTAGGTTATCAACGACAATTGTGATACCGGCATGAAACTCATCCAGTGCCATATCCATAACTGGCTGGCGATCCATTTCTGATCGTAGATCGCGCTGCGGTAATAGTTGTAGCGATGAGACCAATCAAAGCCAAAGTGCAGGTACATATTCTCGCGCAGCCCGCTCCAGACATTGGTTTCAACACTGCGGTATACATAGTCGGTGTCGGCTTCATACATTTTACCGGCCTGCGCGTAGATATTGAATCCCCAGAGGTTGCGGAAACGGGGTTCGACGAATAGCGAGACGAATTTTGACCATTGCTCGCTCTCCGGGTACTTCGTTAATACAAAGCCCGGTTCAAGATAAAATCTGAGTATCGGTCCGGTTTCAGGATACCTGGCGGGCCCCGCTGCAAGGTACAGGTCAGTCACTCCTTGCCAAGGCACATACCCCATATCTGCAACGTCAAAGGAGTCATCAACCGAAACGAAGCTGCCGACGGCAATGAAATTACTCGAACGGTGTATACCGCCGGACGATACTGCGTAGCCGCGTTTTCCATTCTTATCGCTCAGTGCCGACTGGATGATGAGTTGCGATGGACCGGCGCGGTACGCCCCGTCGAAACCCAATGCGTAGTTGTAGTCATCCCGGCTGGTTCCGGTGCCGCTGAACATCATGCCGATGTCGGAGTTATCGAAAACTGCGCGGTTGAGACGCGCAACTGCAAAACCGCGGTCGGGTATGATCAGAGTATCGCTGCCGATCGTGTCAGTGAATTCACCGGTATAGGCGCCCAGCGCGCCAAAGTTCCAGTCACTTCCTTTATTTATGAATTTTAATCCGCCAAGTATAGGTATTGAACCGAGCCAGGGAGGTGGTAGTGATTCACCCACACGGCGGCTATAGAATATATCCAATGAGCTGAAGAACCCGAGACCCAGATGTGACATTCTAAATACATCAAGACCTTCGACAAAGAATGGTCGGCGTTCTTCCAGACGAACCGGGTAGCGTGAAAGGTTAAAAGTGTAAGGATCTGATTCGATTTGTGCAAAATCAGGGTTGACCGTTGCGTTGAGGGTCGTTTGTGATGAAGGGTCCCATTTGAAATTGAAACTCAGGCTGGGCCTGTAGTCTGTCGAATCTCCTCTACGGTCATATCTAAAAAAGCCTTCCGGGTATAACTCTACGTAGTATCCCTTGGCTTTAGGATGCACGTTTTTCAACGTACCGAAATTCGAAACCTGCATTCCTTCCTGTTGAAGAACTTCGGTCCAGTGAGTTACCGCATAATCCTTGATGTGCCAGCGCCGGATGTTAATGCCCCATTCATCCAGTCCTTTTTTATACCGGATGGATTTGAACGGGATTTTTATCTCGATCTCATACCTCTCATCATACTTTTTTTGGCCGAAGAACCAGACATAATCCCATGATATGTCTTGCACCCGGCCATCCTCGAGTAACAAGCCATCATCATAATGCCCGCTCAAACATACGGCAAACATGTATGCCATACTCCTGCTGTTGAATGTATCCAGGTAGATCCAAACGTGGTCTTCGAGTCCTTTGAAAGAGGCGACAGGTTCTCTGCCCGGCGTATTACAACGTAGTGCTATGTAGAGATTTTCGTCGTCGGCAAGGAAATAAACGACCGTCTGCTCGCTGGCCGGCATGCGGTCATTTGGCTGGTATTGTATGAAGTCGTATGCAGAATCAGCTTGCAGCCACAGGTTTTCTATAACGCCATCGATATGCGGCGCCTCTGTAGTATATCTTAACTCAACACTTTTTGTGTTAACGACAAACAACGAAAACAATAATGCTATCATCATACCTCCTGTGTATTTCTCTATACAATTAAGTTGTTAGTATAGAGAATATGCAACCGATGTCAACGATGGACGCGCGACGCTGTACGCTTAACGCGACATGCCGTACGGCATGAAAGTGAGAGGCTTAGTACGTAGGGCAGGGCTTTAGCCATGCTTTGTGTGCCGCAAACCTGAAAGCTTGGCCTACATTTCTCGAAATTCCAAATGTAAAATGCCTGTCCCCATTTGGATTTGATAAATCAGGTAACTACAGATGCCGCGTCGTCATTGCGAGCCTTGCGTAGCAAAGTGAAGCAATCTCAGTAGTTCAACGGTACCAACGAAAATAACGCGAATAACGAACCAAACGTCTTCAGAGTTTTATCTCAACCCCTAATCCTCTTAGCTTCTCAATGTAAAGCCTGCGTCCAGCTAATCATGTATGTTGTTTTATCCGGCAGATTGGGCAGTAGTGGTTCAGTGAGGTCCCACTTCCCCTCAAGTCCGTTCTTGGCTGCTCCCAGCTCAAAATGGCACATCGCAATGCCGATATCAATATCGTGCAATTTATTCTTCTCGTAACCTTGATTCACCACTTTTTTGAAAAAGTGATATGAATGTTTGCTCTGATCTTTCACTATACGCCACGGTTGTGCATTGCCGGCCGATGGAGAGAGGCGCAGGAATTCCAGTGCCTCCGCGTATGGTCCGGCTGCTTCTTTGCTCAGTGGGTTGCTGATATCGCCATGGAAGAAAATTTCTCTCCAATCATGCCTCTTTGAGGCACGGATAGCGAACCTGGCGATCTTTTCTTTCACGGTACGCTCCTCGGCCGGGTATCCGATGAGTATGATTGCCGGTATGGTTTGGTCTTCTTTAATATTTATGCCCTCAATTGCATGTCGATCAAAATACGCAACCCAGCATGTGCCGAGTCCAAGTTCGGTCGCTTTCAGAACGATATGTTCCATCGCATAACCGTAACTCATATGGTGGAAATCTGCCTTCTCGATAATGCCGGCGATAAAACTCCTGAGATTCTTGAATAACCCGTACGCCGACATTTTCTTTTTCTTCAATTCCTCAACACTGAACTCAAGGAGTGAATATTCGATCTTCTCGTTCCAGAGTCCATTATTCACTATTCTACCAAAACTAAGTAATTCTTTTTTGTCATTCTCATTGAGTAGTATATCTTCATACGTGCGACACGAGGTCCTTCTTTTCACTGTTTCGTCGATCGGTTTTTTGAAATAGTTCAAATAACTCATCGTTTCTCCTTCATGAACCCTAGTATATATGTTGGCTGTTTTGTGTCAACATGCCGGTGCTTTGATCGCCATCTAGAATCGATCCTTGACAATCAAACGGCATGCTGGTAGAATAATTTATCTAAGTGTCGGTGATGATCATTATGATTAAGTTTGTTGTCACAGTTTCGCTGCGCGGGATAATCGATGAGCGTCGTAGACGTTCAGGGAGGAGTTTATGAGAAGTGTTGTTGTATTTTTCGTGTTGTTGACCATAATGCCCGTATTTTTATCCGCTCAGATAGGTTGGACCGAGCATATTGTTGATACAAACTTCGGGTTTGCATCCTGGGTCTTTGCGATTGACCTGGATGGCGATGATGATACGGATATTCTTGGTACGGCGTATGATGATGATGATGTCGCATGGTGGGAGAATGATGGTAGCCAGAACTTCACGAAGCACACGATCGCAGGAAATTTCGACGGTGCCTATTGTGTGCACGCGGTCGATATCGATGACGACGATGACATCGATGTGATAGGGGCGTCGACTGTGGATAGTCTCGTTGCTTGGTGGGAGAATGACGGTAATGAGAACTTTACGTACCACGCGTTGGCACCCATCCTTCCTTCCGCAATTTCTTGCTATGGAATAGACATTGAGCCGGATGGGGATGTTGATATTGTCGGTTCAGGGTACTGGTCCGGCGATATCTTCTGGTGGGAGAATGACGGTAACGAGAACTTCACATACGATACTGTGGGATTTGGTTTGATCGGAGCTTGGGCCGTTAGTCCCTGTGATCTCGACGGCGATACAGATGTCGATGTGGTAGGCGTTGGGGTTTATGTGAACAGCATACGATGGTGGGAGAACGATGGTAACGAGAATTTCACTGAGCGGTCGATAATAAATGGATTCAACGGTGCGCGTGCAGTCTATGCGGTCGATGTGGATGGAGATACAGATGTTGATGTTCTTGGCGCGGCACAGACCATGAATCGTCTTAGTTGGTTCAGAAATGATGGCAACGAGAATTTCAATGAACTCATTATCGACAATAACCTAATCAGCGCAAGCGCGGTCTATGCCGCTGACCTGGACAACGATACGGATATCGATGTAATTGGCGCGGCTTTGCAAGGAAATGAATTCGTCTGGTATGAAAATGATGGTGTTGAGAATTTCACCAAGCATGTTATTGCCTCAAATGACACGGGTGCGACTGCTGTTTATGCGGCTGATGTTGATACGGATGGCGATGTGGATGTTCTGGGTGCCGCGGCAGGTATCGATGAAATCATTTGGTGGGAGAGTAATGTTGTAGGTGTTACCGAGGGCGATAACAAGATTATTGCTTCTGAGTCATTTTTCCCGACGTTAATCGTTGGCCAAATCTACCTTCCCGATGACAAAACCTGCAAGATCTTCGACATCACCGGCCGCGAAGTAGCGAATGTAAATCTGAAACCGGGTGTATACTTTATCAAACGTGAAGGCGTGATAATACAAAAGATCGTTAAGGTTTACTAACGCCAAGAAGGACAGGCAGGGCAAGGTATCTGCCTCAAACGATATCCGTCATTGCGAGCGGACGCAGTGAGCGCGGCAATCTCAGTAGTTCAACGGTATTAACGAACCCAACGATCGTCATTAGCCTTGACAAATCCTGATTTATTACTATAATGTTTAAGTCAGTTATTGTTGACTTATATGATAGATTCTGATAGAAGTTTGCTGTGGTTGACTTAGATGGCCATTTTATTTTAAGTCAACTTACATTTACTTAAAGGGAAACATATTATTTTAGCATTAAAAATCGATTAATTTGGAGTAAATTTGATGAGTGAACGTGCCGGAACCTTTGTCAAGCAGCCAGGAGGATATAAGGCATTCATCCCGAGAATGCTTCCTCCGGTACCAGCAATAGAATACGATGATGAACTACAAACATTGCTTTCTCGGGCAGATCGGGCAATAGCCAGGCTCGACGGCATAGTGACCGTCCTGCCAAATCCAGAGTTTTTCATTGCGATGTATGTGAAAAAAGAGGCACTTTTGAGTTCGCAAATAGAAGGAACCCAGGCATCACTTGAAGGAGTACTTGAATTCGAAGCCGATATGAAGCCGAGGGACAATATAAAGGAAGTCAGGGAAGTTGTGAATTACATAAAGGCTCTGGAATACGGCATCAAGCACGTCGCAGGTGCCCGCGCCAACGCTCAATTGTTCAGAGAAATCCACCGCATTCTGATCCAGGGCACCCGGGGCAGCAAGAAAGCACTTGGTGAATTCCGTAGGACGCAGAACTGGATCGGTCTGCCCGGTGCCAATCTGTTTGAGGCTCATTTTGTTCCACCACCGCCAGAGCAGATCTTGCCGGCAATGGCCAATCTGGAGGTTTTCTTCAATGAGCCCGATCATATGCCGCCTTTGGTGAGGGCTGCTCTGATTCATGCCCAGTTCGAAACGATCCATCCTTTTATCGACGGCAACGGGCGTATTGGCAGACTTCTGATAACGTTCTTCCTTTTTTCCCACAGCGTATTGCGTCAGCCACTTTTGTATCTGAGTTACTACCTGAAAAAGAATCGCGAAGAATATTACAATCTCCTGATGCGGATTCGGAACGAGGGCGATTGGGAATCCTGGCTCAAATTTTTCCTTAAGGGTATTGATGAAGTGTCGCAGGAGGCAGCAGCCACCGCTGGAGAGATCATCAGATTGAAGCAGCGATTGATAGGCGTTCTCTACGAGAACAGGATCTCGAGCATATACGCGGTCAAACTCATTGATCTTTTGTTCACAAAACACGTGATTGATGTGAAGACGGTGACCGAGGAATTTAAGATTTCGAAAGAGTCCGGAAATGAATTGGTTAACCGTTTTGAGAAACTCGCTATTTTGCATCAATTGACAGGTAAACAGCGCTATAAAAAGTACTTGTTTCAGGATTATACTGCGATCATTTCCCGGGGAACGCGTTGAGTGTACCGGACATAATATGATATGAGTGTCTGGTGGCCCTGTCGAGATCCTCGCAGAATCTCTGTTGATGCACGGACCTTCTCATCAGCAGTATTGGAGTTCAGGACAAAGCTCAGCATGACAGTTTTTGGGCAACTCCGCAAAATGAGAAGCAGTTCTTGACAGTGTGGTGTATCTCGCAATAATACAGATGAGGTGGATTTGAAGGAAATAGAAAGGCGAATACAGGAGATCGTTGATCGCGAAACAAGAGCGTGGGATACGCAGGATGTAGACCTGCTACTTTCTATTTTCCATGAGGATATGGTTTGGCCCTGGCCCGAGAAGAATACTGACCACGATCCGGCGAATTGGGTGATGGTCCTGGGGCGGTTCGACCATGATAGATGGAAAGAGTTCTACACAAAGTTCTTCGAACAATACCGTTTGGTCCACAATCGCCGCGAGATCGAGAAAATCGCAATTTCCGAACAAAATGATGGGGCTCTGGCAGTCGTCGATATTGATACTCTTTGGGTAAATAGAGAGACCGGTGAGGAAAATCACTGGAAAGGTCGGACCTCCAAGGTTTATTCTCTTGTCGGCCCTGAATGGAAAATGACAATGCATACTGGTGTCCTTCAATATTGATTTTCTGGATTGAAAATAATGAGGAGGAAAGCATCGAATTAACGAAACTCGAAAATGAACTCGACGCGTTTTTTAACTTAGCTGAGTGGCCTGAAGACCCGGCAAT
>CP070686.1:496894-557130 GCA_020353055.1 Caldifarciminota bacterium
AAGAAATAGTAACGAGCGGGTTTCAGTAAATCTCTGCTGAAACATATTCCCTTGTTAATACGTAATATAAAGTAGTCGGAAAGGAGTCGAAATGGGCATATTGGATATATACTTTGCGCCAAGCAAAGTTTTCGCTGCATTAAGAGAAAAACCCCGGTGGATTTTGCCGCTTGCCGTTGTTCTTGTGGTCGTGGCGTTGACTGCGGTGCTGACTGTGAATCTCGCCCGGGAAGAAATAACGATGCGTCAGGAAGAAGTAATGAGGGATAGGGGCCTGACCGAGGAACAAATGGACCAGGCGAGACAGTTTACTTCCAGTCCTGTTGCCGTAATTTCAGGTGCCCTTAGTGCTGCGATCTTCACCATTATCTTATTGCTTGTTTTTGCCGTCGTGACAAATCTATTCGTGCCTCTCTTCGGCGGCGAGAGCGGTTTCAAGAAAATATTCTCTGTTATATGCTTTTCTTCATTGGTTATCATACCTGCCGCAATTCTAAAATTGATCATGATCGCAATCACGAAATCGCCATACGTGACGACATCTCTGGCACTCTTCGTTCCTGCCCTTGCAAGGGACTCGTTCATGTATCAATTGCTCGCCGGGTTTGACTTCTTCATCATCTGGGAGATGATTTTGGTTAGCATAGGCATCAGCATTACCAGCGGTATCGCACGGAAAAACGCCTACGTACTCGTATTTGTGATATGGTTCGTATCGGTATTTGTCGGGATCGGACTCGGCAGAATATTCGGCCGAGGGATGTAACAGTTACTCACGATCTAATTTGACATCCCCATGATACTCTTAGCATTATTCTTACAGGTTGACTCGCTTTCGATGTCGCAGGCAATTGATATTGCGTTCCAGAACAGCCCGGTATATTACGAATCACGTGTTGCTCTCGACAAATCCCGTATTCAATTCTATCAGAGTCTGTCAAACCTCCTTCCAACGCTCAACGTTACAGGTACGTATACCAAGAGTGAATTTGGAGACCTCAGGAGCACCGATTACACCGGAGCGCTTAGTATTAATATGCCCTTGTTTGATCTTGACATAATAAGTTCTATTTTCATTGCACGTGGAGAGTTGGGTGGTAACAGCATACAGCATCAGGCAGATATTTCAAATCTTATCCTCCGTATAAAAACAGGATACTACAATCTGGTGAACGCTTTCGAGCTATTGAGATCTTCGGAGGTAACGATTGAGCGGGCACAGGAAAATCTGAATTTAGTCCAAGCAAAGTATGATCTGGGCTCTGCATCAAGACTCGAGTTACTGCAGGGTGAGGTATTTTATCTCAATGCTCAGCAGGATAGGTCTCGGGCACGGACGCTGGAGATAACAGCGCAGGAAGAGCTCAGGTCGATATTGGGTACGGCCGGATATATTTATCCGACCGATACGCTTGTTACGCCCGAATTAACCGACATGCCCGATCTTGATTCGCTTACGGAAATTCTCCATGCTATGAGCTACGAAGTGCGTATCGCCAGGCAGTTGAAGGCACTTTCGAAGATCAACCTCGCCTCTTCCTATCTTGCATTCTTGCCGCGTATCTCTTTGTTCTACGGTTACAATGTGAGCAGTGATACGTTTGTGTTCGACTTTCAGTATTACCGAGATAACGCGGTAAAGAACTACGGAATCAGCGTGAGTTTTCCGATATTCGAGATCAAAGGGCTCATATTCAGATATTTGAATGCAAAGAATGATCTAAGACGCAGCGAGTTTGCCGAGCGCAGGGCCGAACTGGAAACCGAAAAGCAGTTGCGTACAACCTACTATTCATTACGTGAGTCGCTTGATAAACTGCAGTATGCCAGGAAGAGCCTCGACGCAGCCAATGAAGCGGCGGTCATTTCCCGCGAGCGGTACGCGTTAGGGGCTACATCTTTCCTTGATTTCTTGACTGCGGAAAAATCCGTATACGATGCACGTGTGTCGTATTCCTCGGCGCTTAGTGACTATTACGTGCAGCAGACAGCGTTTTCTTACTTACTGGGTACGTTAACACTCGAGAAGGAGTAGCGATGAAGAAAAAGAGATTGCTGATAATTATCGGCGCCATTGTGGTTGTCGCTATAGTGATCGTGCTGAATCTGAACCAGGGGGGTTCAGGAGAAGAGGTCAGTGTGAGCCTGGTCAGCCGGGGTAACATAACTTCATTTGTTTCGGCGTCTGGTGAGCTCAAAGCCAAGGCACAGATTGATATATCAGCGGAGACAATAGCGCGGGTCAAACGCATAAACTTTCGCGAAGGGGACCACGTGAAGAAGGGCGATCTGCTAATAGAACTCGATGACGTTCAGGCTGATGCAACGCGTAGTCTTGCGCTCGCAAATCTGGAACAGGCTGAGCAAGATCTACAGAGAGCTCAAAAGTTGATCGAGCAAAATTTGATATCACGGGAGAGTTTCGAGAGGGTGGAGTTGAATTACAAAACGGCCAAAGCTTCTTATGCGCAAGCATTGGATACATATCGCAAAACCAGAATATACTCGCCGATTTCCGGTAAGGTAATGAAAATAAATGTGGAGGAAGGTGAAACAGCGGTCATGGGCGCGCTCAATTATGGTGGAACGGTGATGATGACCGTTGCCGACATGTCGCAGATGATCGCCGTTGTGAAGATAGACGAAACCGACGTTCCTGATGTGAGGGTCGGCGAGCACGCAGAAGTAATAGCGGATGCACTGCCTGATTCGGTTTACCACGGTTCGGTCGTTAAGGTTGGCCTCATGCCCATCCAGAGTCAGCTCAGTACAGATGAGGTGACTGATTTTGAAGTGGAGATTGACCTCCACGAATTTTCTTCGCTTCTGAGGCCGGGAATGAATGTCAAGGCAGACATCATAACGAGTGAGAAGTCAGATGTCTTGAAGATCCCCATCCAGGCTTCGGGCAAACGGGATATCGACGATGAGTCGGTGGAAACCGTCTTTTTGATTCAGAACGGTAAGGCGGCTTTGAAGGAAATCGTGCCGGGGGTGTCGAGCGATGAGGAAACCGAGATCATCTCTGGTATTGAGGAAGGCGATACGGTGATCACCGGACCCTATCGTGTGCTCAGCAGGTTGAAAGACGGACAAAAGGTGAATTTCAAAAGTGTAGAGTCCGATACCATGTCATCGAGCAGGGCCCCGGAACCCAGAAGATTACTGAGAACGATTCGCGGACGTTCCTGATGAGGAAGGATCAGGTCATCTGCCGGGCACTCGACATCCATAAGACCTACTGGCGTGGAAAGGTGGCGGTAGATGCTTTACGTGGAGTCACCATCGAGATCAAGACAAATGACTATATATCCATCATGGGCGCATCCGGCTCTGGTAAGTCCACCTTGATCCACATTCTCAGCTGTCTCGATACACCGACATCCGGGGAATATTACCTTGAAGATAAGTTGGTCTCCAGCTATACAGACCTCGAGCTGGCAAAGGTCAGAAATACTTTCTTTGGTTTTGTCTTTCAGAGTTTCAGTCTTCTCCCCAGGCTTACGGCGACCGAAAATGTAGCATTGCCATTGATCTACGCTGCGATCGGCAAAAGAGAACGTGTGATGAAGGCGCAGAAAATTTTGGAGAAGATTGGTTTAGGCGATCGAATGAACCATCGGCCAAACGAGATGTCGGGCGGAGAATGTCAGCGCGTTGCCATTGCCCGTGCTTTGATAAACGATCCAAAGGTTATTTTTGCCGATGAACCGACCGGTAATCTCGATTCTAAAACAGGCGCTGAGATCATGGACATTTTCGATAAACTAGTAGATGAAGGTAACACCGTGGCAATGGTTACGCATGATTCCAGTGTTGCCTCACATGCCGGAAAGATCGTCCGCCTGAAGGATGGGTTGATTCAAAATGAATGATTTTTTGATAAAAGTATCCCTCTCTCTCCAGACATTCAAGACGCACCGCCTGCGGTCGTTT
The DNA here is from genome assembly GCA_020353055.1 of Caldifarciminota bacterium. Classification (GTDB taxonomy): domain Bacteria; phylum Hydrothermota; class Tepidihabitantia; order SM23-42; family SM23-42; genus SM23-42. The sequence continues at coordinate 500,831 of CP070686.1, forward strand.
CTCACAGCTCTTGGCATTATAATCGGTGTGAGTACGGTGATCGCTATCCTTTCATTGATCGAGGGACTCAACCGCTCGGTTGCCGAACAGATCCAGTCGATCGGCTCGGATCTGGTTTTCCTCAGCAAATCACCAATGGTCATGGCTGGTCCTCGGAACATTGAGGAGATAGCAAACCGCCCCGATCTTACCCCCGACGATGCAGAAGCGATCACTGAACTGCCGTCAGTCGATGTAGCTATTCCAGAAATATCTCAGCAGTTAACAAAACTTAAATATAGAGATAAAGAACTTGCGGCAGTACGTATGATTGGCTCAACCGAGAATTTCTCAAAAGTGAATAACCGTTTTGTCGAAAGCGGGCGTGACTTCACCCGCGATGATGTCACACATCGGCGCAGTGTGTGTGTAATAGGTTCATATGTTGCTAAGAATATTTTTCCTGAAGGGTCGCCCGTCGGTAAGGAATTGAACGTGCGTGGCCACCGGTTGAAAATAATCGGCGTATTCAGGGAAAAGGGGGCGTTTCTTGGCCAGAGCATGGATAACATGCTCGTGATTCCCTACACATTTTTTGAAAAAATATTTCCGCTGGGCGAATCCGTATTTGAACGTGCCTTCTTTGGCTATTCGGTAGACATTAAGCCAAAACCAGGTGAATCCGAGAAAACAATCGATGAAGTAAGAGAACTAATGCGCCGGAGGCATGGGCTTTCTTTTGATAAGGAAGATGATTTCGAATTGGGCACCCAGCAGATGTTGATGGAGATATATCAGAATATCACCCGCGTAGGCTTCATTGCGATTGTGGCAATCGCGGCGATCTCTCTGGTGGTCGGCGGCATCGGCATCATGAACATAATGCTTGTCTCCGTCGCCGAGCGTACCCGGGAAATCGGCATACGCAAAGCGGTCGGCGCGTCAAACCAGAACATTCTTTCGCAATTTCTGGTTGAATCGGTATTCCTCGCGCTCATCGGCGGGGTCATCGGCATTGTGTTCGGCCTGATACTTGCTTGGCTCATTTCGGTGATATCTCCGCTCAAGGCATCGGTATCGCTGTGGATGGTTATGCTCGGGTTCGGGTTTTCGGCTGCGGTTGGCATTTTCTTTGGAATATACCCGGCCCGACGCGCCGCTGGACTCAATCCCATCGAAGCGCTGCGTTACGAGTAGACCCCCTGCGGGGAAATTCGAAATTCCGCAAATGCTCTGAATCTGTTGTTTGGTCGCATTTACGAGAATCCTCGCGGAGCGGGGATAAATCCAAAATTCAAACATTAAAGTCCCAAACAGTGGTAGAAGGTGGTCGTGTCTTTTCTGAAGATATGCTCCGCAGGAAAAACCAGAAGCTTGGAAGATAGGCAGATAACGATATTAACGAGATTAGTGAGACTAACGGAAATAACGAAATCAACGGTATTAACGGGCATAGCGTATTTTCGCAAGTTGACTTCAGTTCATTCATTGATTATAATTCTCTGGAGATGAAGGAAATATATCGTGATGACCTGACAAATTGTTACAATCGACGCTACATGCATTATTGGATCGACAATGAAATAAAACGCGCCAGAAGATTTGGCACCAAGTTCGCTTTGATGTTGATCGACATAGACGATTTCCGCCGGATTAATAATAACTTCGGTCATCTTGAAGGTGACCGCGTTTTGGTGAAATTTCGAGAATTCCTGAGTGATAACGTAAGGGAAGTCGATAGTATTGTGCGTTATGGTGGAGATGAGTTTTTCGTGCTAATGCCTAATAGCACTGCTGGTGGGGTCATGGAGCTCGGACGTCGTATCATCGAGACATTGGCCAGCACAGAATTGCGGGCACACAAGATACACTGTAGTGTCGGATTCGCGGTCTTCCCGGATAACGGAACGACCGCAGAGAACCTGGTAAATCATGCAGACGGTTTGATGTATCAGGCAAAGAGAGAAGGTAAGAATCGAATAGGTGTTAAACATACTGCTGTCAGGAGATTAAGAATTCCAGCGCCGGTGACAATTGGACGTGAAGATGAGACCAATTGGTGTATAAGCCAACTGAAGGAATACGGCGCAATTTTCATTGCTGGCACTGTGGGGATCGGCAAAACACGCCTCGTCATGGAAATAAAGGACCGCTTGAACACGCAAATTCTTGCCAGGGGTAATGCTTATGAGGCACTATCCGCGGCTGCTTACCACCCGTTCAAAAACATGTTCAGCGATCTGCTCAACAAGGATTTTCCGTTGGTGCAGCAGACATTCAGGAGGATGGCAGATATCTATCAGTCCGAGTTGACAAAACTGCTCCCGGCATCGGGGATGCTCCGCGCCGCGCAGATTGAGGAACTCGATAAATACCGCCTGTACTATGCGATCAGTGAATTCCTTGGCAAATTGGCGGAAGCAGTTTATCCCGGCACTACGATTCTTTTCATCGACGACCTGCATTGGGCGGACCGGCCTAGCATTGAGTTGTTGGATTTTCTCATGCGTAGCATGAAGAACAGTGTGACAATCTTCGGTACATATCGGGTTGAGGAAAGGAAGAATCTACCGCTTACGGATTACCTCGGTATATGGGCTAGAGAGCGGCTCTATACTCAAATAACACTCAGTCCTTTGAGTGATGTGCAAACCACGCAGCTGCTGGATGCCATTATGGGAAAGGTACCGCCGGCAACAGCCAAATTGATCTACAGGGAGAGTGGAGGTAATCCTTTCTTCATTGAAGAAATTCTGAATGAATACCGGCGGAGTAAGCGTATGTACTGGGACGGAGATGAATGGACTTTCGTGAAGGGATCTGTGGTTTCTATCCCATCGACGATTGAAGAAACGATAAAAAGAAAGATTAAATTACTCGATGCGGAATCACGAATGTTCCTCGATGTCGCTTCGGTTTTTGGCCAGGAATTCAATCCGGAGATAATTGCAGTCACCACTAAGCGGAATGTTGGTCAGATCATGGAGGTCTTGGATGTACTATGCAGAGTGAGTTTCTTAAAAAGCAGAACTGCAGATACTTACTTTTTCTCTGAGGACATAGTACGTCAGATTGTATACAAAAATATCCTGCGGGGTGATTTGCGGCGCTATCATCATGCGGTGGGTGAAGCGATTGAGACGGTGTTCCACAGTACTCTATCCAACCACTATGAAGAACTAGCAAGCCATTTCGCCGTTGCGCGGGACGCTTTGAAAACACTGACTTATTCGAAGAAGGCTGCGCTGAAGGCAAGAGACAATTACGCGCACAGTCTGGCCGTAAAATTCTACGAAATAGCCTTGAAATACGAGGATAGTATTGAACAGGTATTCCAGATAAATCTCGCGCTGGCCGACATACATATTTCTATTGGTAATTATAAGAAGGCGCTCGAGCTATTGCATATGTGCTTAAAGATAAACCCTCATGCCTATCTCGTTTACGAGAAAATGGGGAGTGTTCACGAAAAAATGGGGCAATACAAGCGAAGTCTGAAATATTATGAGAAAGGAATTAAGATTACCCGGGGAACAAATGCAGTTTATATATTCAGGACAGCCATTGCCTGGCTGTATACAAGGATGGGGCTGTATGCGCGCGCCAAAGAAGAATGTTCTGACATACTGAAGAAGAAGAAACATATGAGCAGGCACACGCTGGGTGATGCATACGTCATCCTGGGTGTCGTTCTTCTGCGGATGGGTAAGTTCAACAATGCAGAGCGGTATTTCAGGAAGAGTTTGAGGATACGAAGATCCATCGGTGATAAAAAGAATATCGCTGCCTGCTATGTAGATCTGGGGCTCAATTACCAGGGAAGATTCAATATCAGGATGAGTGAGAGGTTTTTCAGCCGTGCCCTGGGCATTTATCAGGAGGTTGGCTATCAGGAAGGTATTCTGATCAGCCTGAACAACCTTGGTGTCATGTATGCAAATTATGATCTACCGAAGGCAGAAGCATATTGTCTGGAAGCGCTTGCGAAGGCTAAACTGGTGGGCGCGAAGAGGACGATCGTCCTCTTGTACAATAACCTGGGTATGATAAGCCACAATCGCTTGATGGGTGATCAAGCGCTGGAATATTTCCGGAATTCACGCAGGCTTGCCAAGGAAATTACTTTCTACGAAGGCGTTATCTTCGCGAGTATAAGCCTCAGTGAACTGTATCGTGAAAAAGGGAACGTAAGAAAAGGAAGAAAATATCTCCAGACTGCTCTACGTGTTGCCGCAGATATCAAAGTTAAGTTTCTTAATATAGATTGTTTGATGGAAGAGATAGAATACCTCTTGAGGGCTGGTAAGAACAGAAAAGCCGATACTCTGGTGAGGAGAATGACGGCGCAACTAAAGAAAGAGAGCAATGTTCTATATAGAATATACAATCTTATGTATCGGGCCCGTATTTTAGCTGCGTTCGGTAAGAATTCGAGAGCGCAGACTCTCTACGGACAGGCTCAGAGTTATGTCAGTGGCCTGCCAGCGAATAAGATATCTGGAGAGATTCTCTATTTGAGAGGTGTTGCCTACAAGCGTGAAGGACAGTTCAAGGAAGCGTTGAAGATGTTCCTTGAAGCCGACAAGATATTCAAAACAGTGGGTAATCTTAGATATCTGGACAGAATTGAGCAGGAAATCGCCGGCACCAGAGATAAATAAGAAGGGGGCCGTAGCCCCCTTCTTAAAAAAAAATGTAAATAATTACCAGCTTAATACTTTGAATTCAATACGACGGTTCATGTCCCTGCCCGAGCGTGTTCGATTATCAGCGATCGGCTGGGTTTCTCCGTAACCCACTGCGATCAGGCGGCTGGGGTCAATATTGTGATATCTGATTAAGTAATCGCGTACCGAATTTGCTCGTTGGTTTGATAACTTCATATTGTAGGAATCGGATCCGATGCTGTCGGTGTGTCCGCTGATCTCAACCCTTATGGTGGGTTTCGCCTTAAAGACGCGAGCCGCATCGTCCAGGACCGGATAAGAGGATGGTTTGATCACGGCTGAGTTGAAATCGAAGGTGATGCCCCTCAAAACAACCCTTTCGCCGACCTTGGGGACCGGTTTGAGGACGAAATTCTGAATCTTCGTTTCGTCCTTTGCCACGACGATGGGTGCGCTTTCGGCGATATAATCTTCTGCTTCGACCATAACCGAGTACGTACCGGGTGGTACTGCAACCTTGTATATACCCGTAGTTGCATCGGTCGTTATTCGTGGAATACTTGTGTTGACGAATGTGATCTGTGCCAGTAATGCTTTACCAGTTTCGTATTCAGATACTTTCCCGGTGAGGATTCCGCCGGTATGCATTGCAATGTCAACTACTTTGGTTTCATTGTCAGCCAGGTTGATTGTCTTTTCCATTGGCTGGAAGTTCGTAGCTTCTACACGCATCCTGAAAGTTCCTGGCAGCAGCTCGACAGTATAGAATCCCGAAGTATCGGTGGCGACCTTCGCGAATTCAGTCTGCGGGAAAGTAATCGTTGCCACAACTGGAGCATTGGTTTCGGCATCATATATCCTGCCAGCGATTTTTGCCACCGGTTTCTTGTTCAGCTGGAAATCGAGCATGATCTTGTCGCCATCCTTCAGGACCAATCCCTGCTCGCGCCACCTGTAGTCCGGAGCGTCACCACGGATACGGTAACTTCCGGGTGCCAAGGACAATTCATAGGTGCCGTCGGTAGATGTCTGCACCGGTTCTTTTTGGATATCGGGGAAACTGACGGTTCCCGCCAATGGCGTTCCTGTTTTTGCATCGGTTATTCTCCCAAAGACTCGAGCGATTGGCACCTTCGGTTTCTTTGCCAGGTCATATCCGCCCGATAGATTGAAGAACGCTTTCCAGTACCAGGTCCCGACCAGACCGAGTTCACAGCCGATATCGAACGCAACACTTTTAGAACCGAACCGTAGGCCTGGTGTTACCCAGAGAGATTCAGATTCGAAGTCCGGCGTTGTGTAGCCGTAGGCTTCGAATAATATCTTCAGACCCTCAGAGGGGACTAACTCGACACCGATCCCGTGGGGGATGTAGTTAGGGCGCTGTAATGCCGCAAAATCAGTCGGTGTTACATATCCCGGGTTCTGATCGTCACCGGTTATAACGTAGCCGGCGTTGATATGGGTCGCAAAAGGTCCAACCCTAAAGTCAAAGAGCGCAGTGAAACCAAAATCCGGATCATGTGGTATATATGGTGCCATGCGGTAAATGGAATCTTCGTAAAGCAGGCGATCTTTATCAAGGGCATTGCCGAAAAAATCGGTTGAAAGTCCGGGGCCGAAGTCAACACGGGAGTCAATGCCGAATGCGTAGAGTGTTGGGGTGAGCTCATCGACGATTATCGGATAACCCAATTTCAGGCCTATTTCATACCTGCTGATACCGAAAACCGGATCAGGATCGCCCCGCGTAACAGGATAATCATTAGCCTCGTAATATTTTACCAACGGCGCAAAGTGAAACCGCGTTTCAACATAGTCATTAATTGCATAGGATATACCCAGCACCGTTTCAAGAAAATGCTTACGGTCGTTCACTGAATCGCCCGCTATCTCCACCCTGTTTTTCTCGAATCTTTCGAGGGCAGCAAGGTGAAATGAGAGCATGCCCATTTCATGGGGCTGTGCATACTGCAGTTTGAACATGCCTCGATTACCGTGAATTGATATTTCCTGAGCGGATGCTGCGATTGCCACCAGTGTAATTGACAACAATATTTTTTTCATAACCTCTCCTTTTTCAAATAGTGGCCCCAACGGGACTCGAACCCGTGTCTCCACCTTGAAAGAGTGATGTCCTAACCACTAGACGATGGGGCCTTTTGGGCAAGTATGTAGAGATCCTTGAACGATTTGTTATCCACTATTGCCTGATTTATCAGGAAATAATTCTCTAAGTTATTGTTTGTCGCAATTATTCGATTGGATAAATCCTCGGTCATCGCCAGCAGAAACTTGGCGGCAACCTTAGGATTCTCGTTCACAATAGCCATGAAGTCACGCTTTTTCAATACAATTAGCCGAGTATCGGTCTTAGCCTTTGCCGTAACCGATCTTGGTTTATCAGTCAGTATCGACATTTCTCCGAAGAAGAAAGATTCCTGTAATTCGGTTAATAATAAGACAACATCACCACGCATAAGGTAAATCTCGACCCGCCCAGTTTCAATAATGAACATCTCGTCACCGGTCGTTCCTTCTTTTATTATTACAGATCCTTCGGGTACTTCTCTGGTCTGCCATCTGACCAGCATCCAGCTGACTTCCTGGGGTGTCATGTATTTGAAAAGCCTGACTTTCTCCAGCTCTTTCACACCATGATTTTACGCATAATTTTAGAATTGTCAAGCTTTCCCGTTTTCCCCCTTGATTTTTCGGCCGAGATAAGTATAATCAGGCAATATGAATAGCCGGTCAATTTATGACCAACTGAATAGTATAAAACCGGGTGTCCTGGCCCTGTTGGACCCGGACCGTATGTCAACGGCAGATGCCGGTACCGTAACAAAATTCGTTTGTGATAACGGCGTCAAAGGAATTCTTATAGGTTCTTCTCTCCTCGTGACCCCACATTTTGACAAGTTTGTGCAGGCGGTAAGCAGCAATGCAAACTGTCCCGTCATCCTTTTTCCGGGTGGTTCACATCAAGTCTGTTCAAGCGCCGACGCGATTTTTTTCTTATCCTTGCTGAGTGGCCGGAACTCGGAGTTTCTCATCGGCGAGCAGGTAAAGGCGGTGTTTTTGATAAAAGAATGCGGCCTCGAAGTGATCCCGGTTGGGTACATACTGGTCGAATCCGGCAATTTCACTGCAGTTGAATACATATCAAACACAAAGCCGATACCACGGGCCAAACCTGAGATTGCAGTCGCTCATGCTCTGGCAGGGCAGTATTTCGGCATGAAATATATCTATCTCGAAGCGGGCAGTGGTGCCGCAAATCCAGTACCCCACACCATGGTCCAGAAAGTCAGACAGAATACGAATATTCCGCTGATTGTCGGTGGTGGGCTGAGAGAATACGATGACGTGAGAAAGACAATTGACGGTGGCGCGGATTTCGTGGTAATGGGGAGTATTATTGAGCGATCCGAGAATAAGTTCAAAGATATAATGAGGAGATTGCGATGAGGATATTGATCGTCGGCGGCGGTGGGCGTGAACATGCTCTTGCCTGGAAATTGAGCAAGGCAAAGAGAGTCAGGAAGATCTACGCCGCGCCAGGCAATCCGGGTATTGCCCAGATCGGTACATGTGTCGACATCCTGGCATCGGACATACCCGGCCTTCTGCATTTTGCCCAGGAGAAAAAGATAGATTTCACGATAATCGGTCCTGAGTTACCCCTGGCAATGGGTATAGTCGATGAATTTGAAAACGCGGGGTTGAGAGTTTTCGGACCGAACAAGAATGCCAGTCGCATTGAAGCCGATAAGTCATTTGCCCGGGAATTCATGGGTAAATTTGGCATTCCGGCACCGAAATTTCAAATATATGAAACGGCCTCCGAGGCGTTAAAATACACCAAGACGATAAATAAATTTCCGGTTGTGGTAAAGGCATCTGGTCTGGCCTCAGGAAAGGGTGTCTTCACGGCCAGCAATAAGCGTGATTACGAGAAAACTGTCGATCATCTATTGGTGCAGCATAGACTTGGTGAAGCGGGGAACCGTGTTGTGGTTGAAGAATTTCTCACGGGCCAGGAAGCATCCGTTTTCGTGCTCACCGACGGACTCTCCATCAGCTATCTTCCCTCATCACAGGACCACAAGAAGCTGTATGATCGTAACCGCGGTCCCAATACCGGCGGTATGGGGGCGTATGCACCGTATCCGGTGAACAAACGTGTTCAAAACATAATTGAAAACGTAATCATCCAGCCGACTGTTTTGTCGATGCGGGATCAGGGGCTCGATTACAAGGGCGTTCTGTACGCCGGACTGATACTGACTTCAACCGGTCCCAAGGTACTGGAATTCAACTGTCGCTTTGGAGATCCAGAAACACAGGTCATTCTACCGCTCGTGGAAGGTGATCTCTTAAGTTCGATGGTCGCCGTTGCTGAGCGCAAACTTTCGGACGAACCAGTAAAGGCGAAGAATCAGTGGTCGCTCTGTGTCGTGTTGGCGTCAGCCGGATACCCGAATGACTATCTGGTGGGTGAAGAGATCGAATTCAAGCAGAAACTTGATTCTCGTACATTGATCTTCCATGCCGGGACCAAGATGGATGAATCGAAATTGGTTACCGCGTCAGGAAGAGTGATGAATGTTGTAACAGTGCATGAAAACCTTAAAATAGCCAAGCAGCGTGCCTACGATGAGATCAAGAAGATACATTTCAAGGGCATGTACTACCGTAAGGACATCGGCAACACCGGTATGAAGAAAATGAAGCGCAGGAGGCGAAAATGAAGATCTGGGTATTCATGGGCAGCAAATCTGACACGGAAACTATGGCGCCGGCCAAGGAGTTATTGGAAAAGGAATCTATTCCACACGAGATTTTTGTCCACTCAGCTCACCGTGAACCAGACAAGATCAGAGAATTGATAGCCAGGGCTAAAGACGAAAAAGTTGTGGCAATCATTGCCGGTGCTGGTTTGGCTGCGCATCTCCCTGGTTTTATAGCTTCTATGACCGACATCCCGGTACTTGGAGTACCCATTCCGGCGTCGACCCTGGGCGGGATTGATTCCCTTCTATCAATTTCTCAGATGCCTGGTGGAGTTCCGGTGGCGACATTTGGTATTGGCAAATCTGGTGCCAAGAATGCGGCGCTATTCGCCAGCCGTTTGTACAATCAACTGAAGAAAAAGTAGTAATTTAGTTTGCTGTTCTAATCTCTATGGTCATCAAACTCGTTGAGGCATGCAATTCAATAGACCGTATTGCAGACGTTCTGAGGGGTAAAGGGATAATCGCAATACCTACTGATACGGTCTACGGACTCGCGGTCGACGGGCTTGATGAAACGGCGGTAAGAAAACTCTTTAGAACAAAAAAGCGGGAAGAAAGACCGTTCACCTTATTTATGGTCAAAGGCGATATCAAAGAATTCGCGCTTCCCGTGAAAAAAAGGATAATCGATTTCTTCATGCCCGGGCCCCTGACCGTTATCCTTAAGAAGAAACGTGACATTTCACTTCCATATATTACCGATAAGATCGGCATTCGAATTCCTCAACATGATTTCGTGCTGAAGTTGCTCGCCGAATACCAAAGACCACTCGCCGTGACGAGCGCCAATAAAAGCGGCGAGCCGCCGCTGGTATCGCCTTATGACATCATCGAGCATTTCACGGAGGTGGATGTTATTGTTGATGGAGGTATGCTGTATGCAGCACCTTCGACGGTGCTCGACCTGACGGCGACGCCGCCGATAGTAATGCGTAAAGGCGGAGTTTCTGTTTTGGCAATTGAAAAGGTTTACGGGCGCAGGGTGAGGCTCAAGGCTTCCCTGAAATTCAATGTGCTCTTTGTGTGCAGCGGTAATACCTGTCGCAGTCCGATGGCCGAAGGCATATCCAAAACGCTAATCAGCTCAAGATTCTGTGAGATAAAATCAGCCGGGACCATTGCGATGAGCGGTTTGCAGTCCGCACACTATGCAAGGCAAGTGGTCAAGGAATATGGCGGTTCGATCGACCGCCATCGCAGCAACTACCTCGATCGAGAGGTGGTTGACTGGGCGGATCTGATACTGGTGATGGAGTATAAACACTATGAAACGGTGTTGGAGATCAATCCGGACGCGGTGGTAAAAACATTTCTTCTGCGTGAATACAGGCGTAAGACGAAATACACTGAAGTGCCTGATCCGGTAGGCCGTGATCTTATCGCTTATCAGAATTCGGCAGCCAAGATGTATCCAACGCTAAAACGCTTGGCCAAGGATATCGAAGCCAGATTCCGGGGGATTCGCTAGACTCCATGCGGGTTATCCTGGCAGGCTATAATGTCGACCTTGATGCTCTGAAAGAATACAAAGAAAGAGATGTACTTTTAACTCCGGAATCTTTATCAGCGGCTTACGCGCGCATCAGCCGAAGTCCAAAGTCGATCGATGTACTTAGAGAAAATGCCAGGCATGAGGTCACCAAGGCAAGGGCATCGAACCGTAAGATTATTTTTGAGATGGGGCATCACTCTGTGGCGGAGCATGCAATTTTCAATTTTGATATTCTGGGAATCTCCCGCAGGGCTGTTGAAGAATTTGAGAAGTTTCGTCTGTGTTCATATACAGAGAAGTCTCAGCGTTACGTAACCCTCAAGGGAGATTATGTAGTACCCAAGGAATTGCAGGGTAGGGTATTGCGCGGTGAATTCAGAAAAATCATCCGCCTGCAGAATGGGTTCTATAAATTGCTGTTTGAAAGAATAAGAGCACACAATTTCGCTGCATATCCCGGGTTGACCAAAGATAATCAGGATCGGCGTCTTCTGGAAAATCTGGCAAAAGAAGATGCCCGTTACATTCTTTCCCTTGCGACCCAGACTCAGGTTGGCGCGACCATCAACGCACGCAGCCTCGAACTGATGATACGCAGATTCGCATCGCATCATCTGGCCGAGATACGTGAACTGGGGAGAAAACTCTTTGCAAGCGTGAAGAAGATCTCGCCATCAATCATTCTTTTTTATGAAGCAAATGATTACGACCGGAAAACGTATAAGGAATTGTACGAACATACAGCCCGGATGGAAGCCTACACTAAAAAAGGACGCAAGAGGGAGGTACGGCTGGTTGACCATACGGAAGATGGCGATAACAGAATATTAGCCGCGTTGCTATTTAGAGTAAGGGGCGGGGATTATGCTACGTGCTTACAAACGGTGAGAAAGATGTCTGAAAGAAAGAAGTTGGAATTCTTTAAGAAGGCGTGCTCGCGTGTTGAACTATATGATGTGTTGCTCAGAGAATTCGAGTTTTCAGACCTTTCATTCTCGCTGATCGTATCTTCGGGATGTTTTGGCCAACTGAAGCGACATCGTATGGCTTCGATCGTCTGGCATAGGTACGATCCGAACCTGGGTATCACCATGCCTCAGTCGGTAAAAGCGGTTGGAGAGGAAAAGGGGTTTCATGAAATCGTCCACGAGACAGAGCAATTTTACTACAGAATCGAAAAAGCACTGCCCGGTATTGGAGACTATATTCTCACCAACGCACACCGCAGGCGGGTACTTATGAGGGTTAATCTCAGGGAATTATACCACATTTCCCGACTGCGCGAAGACCCGACGGCACAATGGGATATCAGAAACATAGCCCAGAAGATGTCAGTTCTGGCAAAGAAGGTATTTCCCATAACGACTATGTTGCTCGGAGGTAAATCAGATTACCCGGAGATTTACCGGCGTTTATACGGCCGTTACCCGAGAGTTAGGGAAGTTCCTGTTCCTTAAGCGCACCGAGATATCGAGAACCACCGTTGTTCCGTTGACTTGATGCTTTCTCTGTATATACTAACTCATAACAGTCTACAGATCTCTGATATCGGTTATCGTGTTAAGCCGGGATGGCGGAATTGGCAGACGCACTAGGTTCAGGACCTAGCGCCCGCAAGGGTATAGGGGTTCAAATCCCCTTCCCGGCATTATTCATGTGAGTACTCTCTTCACAATAGGCAGGCACTTATTTCGCTACCGCGCAGCAATCGCTGCTACTGCCTTTGTATTTCTTGTTATTGGTGCAACCCCTCGCAACTCGATCGCTGGCCATGCCGCAATGGCGCTTGGTTTGGCGATTAGAATCTGGGGTGCCGGATATCTCGGCAGCGACGCCCGGCGGCGTGAATTACATGGCGAATACGTTATTAGTAACAAACCCTTCAGATTTCTTAAACACCCGTTATATGTCGGTAATTTGTTTCTCGTGGTCGGTGTTTTGATACTCTACAACCCGCCGCGATGGATGGGCGTGTTATACGTTGGCTTATTTTTGATTATCTACTCGACCATTCTGCTCACTGAGCTGGATTATCTGAAAGGGAAACCGGTGCGAGAAGGGCGTTACAGACTGAAAAACCTGAAAGGGGAGTTATCCACATGGTTTGTATTGATGTTTATTTATTTGCTGTACTTTTTGTTACGGGTATTTAAGAACGGATAGACTAAATAGTGCTAGTATCCTTCGATTATTGATTCGTCGATCTTTTCAAATTCCTCTTCATACAAGTGGTGAAATCGGTCCCTGAATACGTGGGTATCACAAAGGTCTGTAGGCTGAGTGCCTTCGACATATACCTGCTCAATTACGTCCGGGCACGATGGTCTTGCCAGGAGTCCGGTTTGTGAACAGATGGAAGCCGTGGATAAGCCGGATGATGGCCTAGAGAATTCTTTGTCTTGCAGAGTATCGATGCGGGACATGAAATCACCCCAGATCGGTGCGGATGCAAAACCACCAGTAGCACCGCGGAATATTCTATCATTATTGTCATAACCGAGCCATATACCACATGCGTATTCAGGCGTGTAGCCAATAAACCAGGCGTCACTGTAGTTATTTGTCGTGCCTGTCTTACCCGCAGCAGTTCCCTTGTAGTACTCACGTACCCGGTAGCCGGTGCCGCCGTTTACGACTGATTGCATTATATCGGTCATAATATAGCTGGTCTGGGGGGATATTTTCCTTTCCGGTAGTGGATTATTGATCTCGATCAGCGTACCGTCGTTATCAGTTATTTTTCTGATCATTATCGGATCGATCCTTTCGCCCAGATCGGCGATCGTGCCCGCGGCGCTGACCATTTCCAGCAGATTCACCTCGCAAGCACCCAGGGCCAGAGACACAACTGGAAGCAGTGGTGATGCAACACCGAGGCTGTGAGCGTAACTTACAACCAATTCCGGACCGATGCTCCTGATGAGCCTTATCGCAACGAGATTCCTCGAATGTTTTAGGGCATTCTTGACTGTAATCGGGCCCATGAATTTACGGTCATAATTTGAAGGCCGGTAAATACTGTCCATGCCAGGAATCTCGAGGACGATCGGCAGGTCGAGTACGATATCGGTTGGAGTGAATCCGTTATCGACGGCTGCCGTAAAGACGAATATCTTGAAAGCACTGCCTGCCTGACGGCGTGCCTGGGTGGCGCGATTAAACTGGCTTTGGGTGAAACTACGGCCGCCGATCATGGCTTTGACTTCGCCCGTATGATAATTAAGCAGAATCAGCGCGCCCTGAAGATAAGGTATCGCGGTTATCGTGTCAGCCAGCCCGATCGAATCAAATTCTGCCTTTTGATAAGGTAATCTCTGGTCCTTTTCTAATTTGACGATGTGCTTTTCCAGAACATCTTCGGCGATTGTCTGCATGCGCGTGTTCATTGTCGTGTAGATGTTGGCACCGCTTCGGTAAAGGAATTCTGGCCCGTACTTTAACTCGAGATAGCGGCGTATTTCTTCAAGAAAATATTCGCCCGTGCGTTTTTCCTTCTGTGATTCAACGACCCCGAGTGCTTCGGCCACCGCTTTATCATAATCCTCTTGCGAGATGGTCTTATTTTCGAGCATCTTCTTCAATACAAGATTACGGCGTTGTATTGCCAGTTCAGGATGTTTGTACGGAGAATATCTTTCTTGTGACTTGGGTAGGGCAACGAGCAGCGCGCATTCAGTAAGATTTAATTCTGCTATATCTTTATTGAAATAGTATTCGGCAGCAGTGGCCACTCCATAGTGTCCCTGTCCGAAATTGATCTGGTTGAGGTACATCTCGAGTATTTCATCTTTGGTGAAAGCCCTTTCAATCCGTATCGCTAGCGCCATTTCTTTCAATTTACGCATGATCGTCTGCTCCATCGTCAAGAACATGTTACGGGCGAGCTGCATGGTTATCGTGCTCCCGCCTTGCACGATCCGCATATTCACGACGTTGATCAACATTGATTTGAAAAAACGCAAGATATCTACACCCCAGTGGCTGTAGAATCTTTTATCCTCGATGCTGATGAATCCGTCTTTAAGGTACTGCGGTACCCGATCGAGACTCGTTAGTTCCCGTCTCTCGATAAAGAATTGACTGATGAGATTGCCCTCATCATCGAATACTTTGGTAGAAATTGGCGGCGCAAAGAACGAGATCGATTCGGCCGGCGGGAGACCGCTGACCACTGAGAAATATACGCCGATCCCGAGCCCCAGGAAAAGGGGTATCAGGGTAAGCAACCCCCAGCGCAAGAGCCTCTTATTGAATTTTATGTTGAGTTTTTTCATCGAAAAAATAGATCTTTCTCGGATCGATTTTCAGAAGAAACGGTTTGCCGACCTGTGGCGCCGCGTCCTCGGGAACCCGGGCCGACAAGAGCGTATTGCCAAGCCGCCCGTGCACGTAGAGCTCTGTGCCCATTGGTTCGATTACGTCGACGGCAATCTTCATTTGAGATCCAGTTTTTACTGAGAAGTCAGTCGGCCTTATACCGATGATTACTGGATGATCGATCATCTTCTCATGCTTCTTGCCGAGTTTCACCGTTAAATCTTTGCTGCGAAAAGCAATTGTCTTACCCATTCGGACAACAGAACCGCTAATGAAGTTCATCGGCGGGCTGCCGATGAATCCCGCGACGAATTTGTTTTTTGGATTCTTATAGAGTTTCATCGGATCGGCTATCTGCTGTACTTCTCCGTCCTTCAGCACGATGATTTTCTGTCCGAGGGTCATTGCTTCCACCTGGTCGTGAGTTACGTAGATGATCGTTGCTTGAATCTTCTTGTGCAGCCTTGCCAGTTCGGCACGCATTTGGACGCGCATCTTTGCATCCAGGTTAGAGAGTGGTTCGTCAAATAAGAACAGCTTTGGGTTACGAACGATCGATCGGCCGAGAGCTACCCGTTGTCGCTGACCTCCTGATAACTGACGTGGTTTTCTCTCTAAGAGCTCAGAGATACCCAGGGTCTGGGCGGTCGTGACCACCCGTTCTTTGATCTCATGTTTAGGATATTTACGCATTTGCAATCCAAATGCCATGTTGTCATAGACGTTCATATGCGGGTATAAGGCATAGTTCTGAAAGACCATCGCTACATCGCGGTCTTTTGGTGACATATCGTTTACCAGTTTACCGTCGATGTAGATATCTCCCGATGTGATGTCTTCTAGTCCGGCGATCAATCTGAGCGTTGTTGTCTTACCGCAGCCCGAGGGACCGACCAGGACGGTGAACTCTTCGGGCTCTACAGCAAACGAAATGTTTTTCGCTGCATAGACATTCCGATCGTAAATCTTTGTTACGTTCTCCAGGAGGAGTCTAGGCATGTTTCCAGACAATATTGAGTATTTTGACCAGAGTATTTCTTAATTCTTTTCTGGATACAACGATATCGACCAGCCCATGATCTAACATGAATTCCGACCGCTGGAATCCGGGCGGTAGCTTGCTGCCAATAGTCTGTTCAATTACGCGTGGACCGGTGAATCCAAGTAAAGCCCCGGGTTCTGCGATTATTATGTCACCGAGTGATGCGTAGGACGCCATTACCCCAGCCGTAGTTGGATGGGTGAGAATTGAGATGTATGGAAGGTGCTTCTGGTTGAGCAAAGCCAGCTCGGCAGAGGTTTTTGCCAGCTGCATGAGAGAAAGAATACCCTCTTGCATTCGCGCCCCGCCCGACGCGGAAAGTATTATCAATGGAATTTCCTTGTCGTAAGACATGCGGATGGCACGGGCGACTTTCTCTCCAACGACAGAACCCATGCTGCCGCCCATAAAGCCGAAATCCATAGCCGTAAATACTATGGGTACCTCATTGATCTTAGCCAAGCCGTAAACCACGGCATCGTTCATCTGCATCTTCTGTTGAGCTTCCTTTATTTTCTTCTTGTAACCAGGGAATTCCAATGTGTCCACCGGTTCAAGGTTTGCATCCATTTCCTCAAAACGGGCATTATCGAGGAGCAGACTGATGTAATCGCGGCAACTGATCCGGAAATGGAATTGACATTTCAGACATATCCAGAGGTTCTTTTCGAGTTCCTTACGGTATAATATCTCACCGCAAGCCTCACACTTTGCCCATAGCCCGTCTGGTAGTTTGAGCTTGTCCTCGGCTTTTGCCTCGATCTTCTTCTTGAACCACATAATAAGATTCTAACTTAAATTCTTAGTAATGTCAACATTGCTATATTCCGGCGGTTTTGCTCAGCGCGGTGCTTTGAGGAACAGAATTATACCGATTATCCCGAACACGATATTGGGTAACCATGCTGCAAGGAAGGGGCTCAGAATGCCAGCAACGCCGTATGCCCGGCTTGATTGAATGAATCCCCAGTATGTAAATGATAAGCCGATACTTATTCCCAAACCAACGGCTATTCCGCCTCTGCGTAGTACGATAGAAATCGGGAGGGTTATCAAAAGCAGCACTAAAGTTATAATCGGGTATGAAAAACGGTAGTTTAGCTCAACCTTCTCTTTTGCGACATCCTGCCCTGCGCGTTGCCGTTTTCTGACAAACGCAGATATCTCAAGAAAGTTCATTTCCTCGACCGGCTTTATCTTCTTTATAAAATCGACGGGTGTTTCCACAAGTCCAGGCATTTTGAGGATTGCATGTCTGGTCACGGTTTCAATGTCGAGTGTGTCAAACTGGCGAACGGTTGCGTTCTCAAAAACCCAGATACCATCAAACCGGCCATGCGGCGCGTCAATCCGTTTCTTGATCCTGTTATCTCGTGTGGTCTGCCACATAATTATATCATCCATAGTGTTAATTCTGCCGTCGAACTTTCGTATGAAATATATCCAGTTATCCTCCCCGTAGTAGAAGAAATTGCGGCGCCATAGATTCGGTCTCTGCGGACGCCGGTTTATCTGCTCCTGCTCATGTTGTATCAGCCTTGCTTGAGCCCAAACTCCAACCGTCTCCTGGAAGACAAAAGTGCCGGCAGCGATAACTCCTCCTGCTATCAATAACAGATAGAAGAGGCTGTTTATGCTGAAGCCACATGTCTTTAAAACAAGCAATTCCCGGTTCTTTGTCATGATTCCAAATACTAAAAATACGGCAATCATGGATGCAACCGGGACGAGCAGGATGGCATAGGAGGGTACCAGATACACGTAGTACAACATGATATCGACGGCGGTGGCGTTTTTTGCCAGGAATTTACCGAGATTATCGAATAGGTTGATAACTATATAGATGAATATTGCTACGCCAAGACAGATGATACCATAGCGGATGAATTGCTTCAAAACATAACGATTGATGATGCTCATTTGAACAGTTTCCTCAGCGGCGAACGATCCAACTCCGCCATCAGGAAAAGATATATACCGATCACGAGCAGAATGAAATTGGGAAGCCACATGCCCCAGAAGGCGGGGAAATTCCTGCGGTCGGCAAACTCCTCGCCGGCGATGACGAGGATGTAGTAAGATGAGAACAGAAATACCCCGACCAGAATCCCGGCGATGCCGCCCCTCTTGAAGAGGTAGCCAAGTGGTGCTCCGATGATCAGAAATACAACGCAGGCAAAGGCCAGTGAAAATTTCTTGTAATAGGCAACCTGGTAACGGGAAAGCCTTCTTGAAGCACCTTCGATCGTCTTTATTCGGCGTTCGATCTCGAAGTTCGCACGATCGAAGCCAAACATATCACCCTGAAGATAGTTATCGATTGCGTCACTGCCGATTTCGGTGATCTCGAGCCGGAGGTCGGCGATTTTCTGCCGCGTTTCATTAATTTTGTCATCAAGTCCATCAACGGTCAGCTCGTTTTCATTTCGGTATCCACGTTCTTTTCTCACCAGGTCAGTATCGAGTTTCATGTTGATGACTTGTTTGTCGAATTGCGTTTTTTGATATTTTGCGCTGTCAACCAACTGATGTAGTTCGCCGTCAAACAGTATAAATTGAAGGATGTCTTCTTCGTCGAAACTCTTCAATTCCCCGCGCGGAGCGCTTATAAGCACGCCGTCGCGCGCGTCGAAGATAGTAACATCGCGGATGATCGAACGGCGTTCATCCTTCTCGCCAATGTAGATTGTGTAGCCGGGGAATTCACTCGTGAAGATGCCTTCGGGTAAACGGATGGCCGGCCGTTTGCGCGTGACGTCCAGCATTAGATTGCGCACACGGTGATTCGATTCGGGGAGGAGATAATTGTTGAAGAAACCGAGGAAAAGCGTGAAGACCAGCGTTATCGCAAACGGCACTCGCATGATCGAGCGGAACGACAGACCGCTTGTCTTAAGAGCCAGTATTTCATTGTCCTGTGCTGCCCTGCCGAAGCTCATTATGATCGCCACCAGGATTGCCATGGGCGCGGTATATGACAGAATCAGGGGAAGAGTGTATATCAGGATCTGCCCGACGATGCCGATAGGTAAACCCTTTCTGACAAAGAGATCGATGAGCCGGAACAATTCGTTCATGAGCAGTATGAAAGTCAGAGCCATCATTGAGAAAATGAAAGGTGGTATGAATTCTTTGACAAAGTAGCGGTCAATGAGTCTAATCAAGATAACCTTTTGTGGCTAAAACATTGAGCGCCTTAATGGCGAAAAGGAAATTTGCATTCTGTCCCGGCATAAGATACGGGTCGAGTTCCATTGCGCCGATTTCAACGAGTCTCATATATGGAAGATAGAGATATGATCTGGTGCTGATATTCTTCATCGGATAGAGATTAAGTGGATATTCGGGTTCAATCAGACGGTCGAAGAGCACGATCAGATTGGCTACCGTGAGTGTATCTTCTTCGTATAGATTTCCATCGGGGAAAAGTGGCAGATATTTTCTTGTGATACAGTAAACCATCGGGTCGGTCTTGATTTTTCGTGTCGAAGTGCCGCAAATTAGTTCGGCCAATAATCTACGGGTGAGGATGAGATGCCTGTTCATATCATTGCTGACCGATTTGGGGATATTTGACAGCATGTTGTACATCCGACCATACCTCTCATGTTTCCGGTAGAGAAACGTGAGATTAAGGTAGATATTAGGATCATTCACGCTGCGGCCGGCAAGTTTCTCCAGAGTCATTATTTGATTTTCGGGTTCATTGAGTTTGCTGTAGCAGTTATATAAGTAGTAGAGTGTCGAATCCGAGTCTGGATGTTCTTTATGATAAGCAGCAAAATAACCGGCGGCTTCGCGAAATTGGAGGTTATTGTATGAAATAAGGCCTCGCTCGAAATCAGACTTACGATCGAGGAGCGAGGCGCAGCTTGAAAATAATATGACTACTGCCCAGATATAATAGCGACACGGCATTCTCGTAGCAGTTTTAGATTTTTCTGAGAACCATGTATACGCTTTGAATCGGGCAATGAGATTTTGATGTCTGTTCGGTGAGGTCCCATTGTGGCGATTGCCCTTATTCTCAGGGGATTGCTGCCTGTTAATGGACCGTCTTTGGGCTCAGATTCAGTGTAGTAGACCAACCCGCGCTCAATCACGTGACGTGAATCGGCGAAATCAATGGAAAAAACCTCCTGGAGTTTTTCATTGAATATTCTTGGGAAAAAGCAAGGATTGAGTTTCAACCCTCGGCAATCTATGATAATGCCGGTATAGTCCTCTTTTTCGACCTCCTTCGGACTCAATTGCATTCCAGGAGGATGCTGTTTGTCAGCCGGCCATTCTTGGCCGCAGGTTGGGCAAAGTACCGGCACTACCAGCTGGACCGGCCGTTTTTCGGGTATGATCAGAGACATGATCGATGGTGTCAGTGTTAAGTTGAAACCGAATTCGGTCGTACCGTCCGTGAGGTAATACTGATCCATCTTGTAACGATTAATGTGCTCTGTCAGATGTTCCTGACGGTCCGTCTTAAGGAGGAATTCGCCGACCGTGCTTGTTGCATCATACTGTAGGCTGTACAATTCATTCTTCAACAGGTCAAATGCTTGCTCCTGATGGGTTGCAGATTCCTTGAGCACGAACCTTCCCCAGTCCATTTCGGCAAAGGACACTTGCCCAGCGGTTGCGGCGATAGTAAGAAACATCAGTACATTTCGCAAAATACCTCCTCGTCAGAGAGAAAACCAAAGCGGGCGACGGGATTCGGACCCGCGACCCTCGGCTTGGGAAGCCGATGCTCTACCCCTGAGCTACACCCGCAGAGTACAAAAATTATATGCTGAATCATATGATTGTCAAGAAGCCCCCAACCGGTGGGTTCTTGCCTGCGTTACAAAAGTTTCCAGTCGCATAGTATCGACCGCATGGTCAAGACCATCAACGGATAGGTTAAAAAGCGGAAAATTCTTGTGATCCTCCCTGATCTTCTTATAGATCGAGGTTACCGTATTCCCCGGCATGCAGGTGAACGGCATCACATTCACGACGCCGTCAAATCCTTCCTTGATAAAATCAATCGTTTTGCCGATCGTCATTACCGCCTCGCCCTCCAGAGTTGAGTGCATGTAAGAACTGGCGTGGTCGAATAGGCTGTCTATTGAAGCCTCTGGCCGAAGACCGATGATTCCGAAGATCTTTTTCTGGCGATATTTCATGTAGCGATCGAATATCTTTGTGAATATTACCCTGCGGTATTGCCGGAACCACCGGCAGTTGCGAACACGTGTGAAATTGAGATAAAGAAACCACTCACCGATGGATGGTAAAGCGACCTCACAGCCCAGGTCCTCAAGTCTTCTGATCACGAAATTGTTGCTGAATTCCTGTGAGCGCACGTATATTTCACCAACAACACCTATCTTTGGTTTTTGAACGTGATCTATCTGGATCTTGTCGAAGTCCTTTCTTGCGTCTTTTAATAAAGATATGATACCTTTTCCTTTCTCGATCAGCATACACAAATCATCGAGGCATCGGTTGTATATCTCTTCTGTTTGTCCCGGGGTCATTTCGTACGGTCTTGTCATTCTTACTTTTGCCTCAAGTGCATCGACAGCACAGATTCCGTCCCACACCGAAGTGAGAAAACTAATTCCCATTGTTCCGAGGTCATCAAACAGGCTGGGTCCTTGATTGGGCGCATAGATTGGTATTTCTCTATAACCCAAATCATCAAGTATGATGCGGTGGAGTCTGTAGTATTGTCCGAAACGACAGGGACCGGAACCCTGAGCCATGAAGAATCCACTCCGCTGTGGGTCGAAGCCAGGAGAATCGATCTTTTTCACCATATCACCAGCCGTTATAATGGCTGGTATGCATTCCCGTCCCGAGGTGTACTGCCGGCCGAGGTTGATCGATTCTTCGTCGGGCTTCGGCAGCACCTCAGCATTTATGCCGCTGCGCATCATCGCGCTGGCAAGAACACGGGCACTGTCGCACATATACGGAACGTATATTGTTCTTCCTTCCTTAACTTCGCTGTGTTGGTTGATTTTTCTTGACGCGCTGGCTCTACTCGCTCCCCTGATGCTGTCCAGGAATGCCTCACATCGAGTTATGAATCCGGCATCACCGGAGTGCTCGTCGATCTCCAGGAGCAGGAATGGTTTTGCCCCGAGTTTTTCTCGGAAGAAGCGGGTAAGGAAAGAATCTGGACCGCAAGCGAAATTTGACAGATACACCGGGAAAAGACGTCGATCTTTGCTTAGCATTTCGGCGGCAGACATGATACGCTGACCATAATGCCAGTACATGTTGCTGAAATCATCCTGGATTGACTTATAATCCAATTCTAGAAAATCGAGCGGTATGGCCAATATCCCAAGATCGCGGAGTTTTTTGGGTAAATTCAGATTCATCCCCATGTCAAAACCATTGTAAGGCCGTGAGCATACTACGAACGCGGTGTCATCTATGTGGTCTAATACATTTTTCCCCAAGTCTCTGATTTCATTCTGAACATTCTGCCAATGCGTTAATGCCTTTTCAATCGCTCTCCTTACTTCTTTTTTGGATTTTCCCACGTCCTTGCCGAATTGAATGAGGGATTCCTCTATTCCTGCTCTTCCCCGGTCGAAATGAAGGTACGGTGAGTAAACTTTCGCTTGTTCGCCAAATACTGCACGCGTGAGGTAAGGAAGTGATTGGACATAAGGGCAAACGTAGCTGCGCGGAAAAACATCATCCTGCGGTTTCATGGTGATAACGCTGGGTATGAACATGCGTTTGATATTCCTGCCGAGCAAACTCTGTATCTGCCCCAGTGCAACCTTGACCGGCAGGCAGGTGTCGGCAAGCGCCAGTTCAGCCCCGCGCTCAATTGTACCACGTGTCGTCTGCTCGGACAGAATAGGGCTAAAACCCAGTTGTTTGAGGAATTCGTAGAAGAAGGGAAACAATTCATACATGATCAGACATCTAGGTATACCGATTTGTGGCCCAGTGGTTTCTTGGGTCTTGAAGAATATATCGTTACGGAGTTTGAATAGATCCGGGATAACTCTATTGTCCTTCTTCTCGTTTTCTTCGTATTTACCGCAACGGCCGCCATAATGGATTGCCTTTTCTCCGACGATCGTTATTTTATTTACTTCACATTCATTGCTGCAATCCTTGCACGTGAAAGACATCGAAGTATGGGCTTTAGTTGCGAGATCCAGCCCCTTGAATCTGGTTCTGTTAATTCCCTTATCGCGGACAATCAGGGCTATGCCAATAGCGCCGGTTACGTCGTAATTCGGAGGGACCACGATTTCTTTATGTAGTACTTCTTCAAACGCCGAAACTACTGATTTATTCGCTGCCACGCCGCCCTGGAAGAATATTTTCTTGCCGATCTCTTTACCGCTGACAACACGATTCAGGTAATTATACGCTATAGAATAACCTAAACCTGCAAGCAGGTTCTCACGCTCGTTGGTATCTTTTTGATGATGTATTACCTCGGAATTGATGAATACCGTGCACCTTTCACCTAGATTGATCGGGGATTTTGCCTGCAGTGCCTGGTCGCCGAATTCGTTGAGCCCGACGCCGAGGATCTCCGCCTGTTCTTCGAGAAAAGAACCTGTTCCTGCTGCGCAAACCTTGTTCATCTCGAAGTCGACTATTGTCTTGTTCCGCAGGCTTATGAATTTTGAATCTTGTCCACCGATCTCGAATATCGTATCGACCTGGGGATCAATCTCAAGGGCTGCTCTTGCCTGGGCAGTTATTTCGTTTTTGATCACGTCGGCACCTATGAATTCACCAATGAGATATCTGCCAGAACCCGTAGTACCAGCGCCAACGATTTCAACCTTGCTACCCATTTCGGATTTCAATTCGGCCAGGCCCTGCAGCACCACCTCGATCGGTCGCCCCCTGGTCCATAGATATTTACGGCCCAGGATGTCCCCTTCTTTGTCGAGCAGTACCAGATTTGTCGATATCGAACCAACATCTATTCCTAGATAGGCACTTGTTTTTTGAGTCGGAATACTCGACGATATCATGGGAGGTCTGCGCATTTTGCCATCGAGAGGAGGCAAACGCTTCACTAGTTTTGGCAGAGCGAGCCATTCGGCCAATTTTTCATGACCCCGGAATTCCGATTGTATATCCATTTTTCTTGCAGCGAGCACGGCGCCGATTGCACCGATAGAATTGTGATGTTCGGGGATCAAAAGTTGTCCTGGTGATATTTGTAGTATTTCACGGAATGCTTTGATCATTCCTTTGTTTGCGGCTACGCCGCCGACAAACGCAACTGGTGTGTCGATTTCTTTTCCTTTGGCAATGACGCTCTTGAAATTACGGGCGAGAGCAAGGCATAGACCGGCAATCAGATCGTCGGGATCGGTTCCGATTTGCTGTAGATGTATCATGTCGCTCTTGGCAAAGACCGAACACCGCCCGGCAATGCGGGCCGGTTTCTTCGCTTGCAGTGCAACATCACCTAACTCCTCGATATCATAGCACAGCCTTCGGGCCTGCTGGTCGAGGAATATCCCGGTTCCGGCGGCGCATATTGTATTTGAGGCGAAATCCCTTATGCCTCCGTTGATGTTGATGAGTTTAGAATCTTCGCCGCCGATTTCGATTATCGATCTCACTTCGGGATGGAAATGCATGACCGCGGCTGCGGTGGCTTCGACCTCGTTGATACGCACTGCACCAAGAAGATCGGTGAGTGGTTCGACCAGACTGCCGGTCAAGACAAGACGGTCGATTTTCTTTACGGGTGTCAACAGTTTGAGCAGCAGATTATACGGCCGCCCTTGATGTTTGATATATCGGGTCTGAACAAGCTCGCCATCAACGAAATTGGCGAGTTTGATACTTACCGAACCGATATCAATGCCGTACTCGTACATCGAGCAAATTATGGTACGTAATAAAAGCCAAGAGTAAGGTGGTAATCAACATTCTCTTCGGTGCGGTTCTCAGTTGCCTGATTATCGGCCTGAGCGTTGATGTTTGCGGTGAATTCAGGCATGATTCTGAATTTAATGAGTTTTATCTCGGCACCAAGACCGAGTATCAAAAAAGCATTTGTGCTCGCACCTTCGATCGGGGTCTCAACCGCAGAACCGTTGATGTCCCATCTGTCCTTACCGTCGAACTGAACATTGATGCCAATGCCGGCTCCGATATACGGAGAGATCAGTGGCAGCATGCCCGCTTTCAGCGAGACAAAGAGAGGAAAATAGAGATTATTAAATGACTTCGTGTGTTCACCGAAAACATCTTCGTCTCGGCTGTATCTCGTCGTCCTGAATTGGGCGCCCATATCAAGCGATATCAAATTCAATAAGTCAGTACCCATGCCTAAGCCGAAATGCACGCCCGTGCCTTTGAATTCGTTAAGACCGTCATCAAGGTTATATATTCCCGGATTGATGCCGAATTTCACGCCCACCCGGGTGCTAACTGGAGCCGACAAGCACTGGGCGTAAGAGAAGATCATCATTGAAAGCACTAATAACACGATTTTTTTCATCATACCTCCTGCGTTTGTATTATATCTGGAAAGATGTTCAAAGTCAATCGCAACAGCCCTGAAGGTAATGTCGGGTTCAGGGCTTGAACCTATATGCCGAGTTAATGGGCCATGAGACGCAGATCAGATACCTTCTGGAACCAGGTTTCTACCCCGATTGTACCGGTGTTCGTGTCTGCGTCAAAGAATTTTACAAGTGCGTAATGCTGTTCTGCACCGAGGTATACGCCTATATATATGGTGTCGTTTTCTATGCCGCTCATGCATCTGAAAAATGTTGTCGGTGCGAAATTGGGGAGGATCGACTGGGGATCGAGCAGCGGATCTGAAAACCAGTTCTGGCGCCAGTCAGCCTGAGGAACAGAAGTACCGCCCGGGTCACTACCTGCCGTATCCGGACTTGCAATGTACCATGGAGCCGGCCATGGTCCGGCAGTGGAATCATTTTCGAAATTGGTGATATAAAAATCGACAAGCGGCGCATTTGAGACCTCAATCAGATCATAGGCACTGCCGCTGAAATCACCGCTGATAGACCACCCGTAGCCAGATTCGCCGCCGGCGTTCAATTCAGAGACGATAATAACTTCCGAATGAACGGGCACGGTCGTCAAGGTGTCTGAGCTGTATTCCGTACTGCCAAATACTGCGGCTACATAATAATCGCCGGTCGCTCCAGCTGGATCATGTGTATATTCCATGGAGTCACCGCTGACTGTGGCGCCTTCGACGAAATCAACGGCGCTGAGTTCACGGAAATAGACGACGTAATTGCCTGGCGGGCCGCTTAACGGCACCTCCCAGGAAAGCATGACTTCCTGGCCGTAGTTTGCGCCGCTGAGTGAGAAATTCAGAGGTGCGCTACCGTCGCCTTCACTCTCGCACCCAGCCAAAACCGCGATCAGGATCAAAACTGTACTGATTGCTATCGATCGCGAGAATTTTTTCACAATACCTCCTTGATTTCTTATCAGCACGATTATACACGCAAATGACTAACAAGTCAACGGCGCGCGGGTGTGGTTGAACTGCCCAAGGACAGAACTCTTGTCGTCCTTGGGAGTCTTGCGCTATGGCCCCCGTGATCTTAGAAGGGATTTGACCATCGCTTTGGCGGGAAGAAGTTGATATTGCCTGGTTGGCGCCGTAATGACAGGTATGTGAATCTGTACCGGGAAAAACGAAAAAGGGCGGGCAAAGCCCGCCCTTTTAAATATCCCATCCGTTTAGTGAGCAATTAGACGCAGTCCCTGGACGGTCTGGAACCAGGCTTCTACATTGATGGTACCAGCAGCCGGGTTGACGCCAGTGAATCTTACGAGACCGTAGTGGTCTTCATCACCCAGATATACACCGATAAACGTCGGGTCTGTTTGAATGTTTTCGGTGTAGTTGAAATATGTGGTTGCGCCATAATTGGGCAGAGCGGCCTGCGGATCAGTGATCGGATCCGAGAACCAGTTCTGGCGCCAGTTGGCTGTAGGCACAAAACTTCCACCTGGGTCATTAGGTGCTAGATCTGGGCTGGCAATGCTCCATGGAGCTGGCCAGGGTCCACCACTAGGATCATCTGTGAAATTGGTGATATAGAAGTCAACTAAGGCAGCATTTGCATCATCGGCCATAGAATAGGTAGTGCCAGTGAAATCACTGGTTATCCCCCAGCCGTAGCCAGAATTACCGGCAGCCTCTAATTCATAAATGCTCATAGAAGCGGTGTGGACCGGTATGGTCGTTTCGATGCTCGATTCGTATTCGGTGCCGCCGAAGTCCGCTGCTACGTAGTAATCACCGGTTTCGTCCATTGGATCGTGCGTGAACGTAAGCACATCGCCGTCGAGCTCTGCGCCGATCGCCCAATCCGTTGTACCGATTTCCCTGAAATAGACGATGTAGCCGTCGGGTTGACCATCCACTGGCTCTTCCCAATCTAGTATGACTTCCAGACCATCGGTCGATGCAGTCAGCATGAAGTTCTGCGGAGCACCACCGGTATCTTCACCTTCGCATCCTACGAGGACAACCATGGTCAACGACAGGGCGCCTAATGCGAGTATTCTAGAAAGTTTTCTCATTCTTCCTCCTTATTTACCACCGACTCTTGTTGGCTTGCTCGGTTTCGGTGCCGTGGGAGCAGGTGTTCCGCCTTTATGGAATTTCTCGATATGCATGTTGTAATTCATAGTCAGCGAATCTATCGCCGTGTATAGTTGAGCAACATCCGTTTGTAGGGCTTCTACCTGCATCTTGAGCGCATCGAATTCCTCTTTTGTCGGACCTGCCATGCCTTCTGGCGGCTGGCATCCGATCACTGTCAGACAAGCAACTATGATCAGTAGTGTCGCTATCCTAATCATTATTCCTCCTTTTTCTAACACTACTAAGGGTAAGATTTACTACCCCTACTGTATGTTCTAATGTTACACCAGGATCGGTGTAACTCCTTTGTACCGGATATAGAATAAATTCAGCCTTTCTAACGTTCCGGTCATGGGCCTAAGTGGAATCGAACCACTCACCTCACGCTTATCAGGCGTGCGCTCTAACCAACTGAGCTATAGGCCCATTCGCGCATTGAATTCAGCACAAACAACTAAAACCCGACCCAATGGCAATTTGACCCATTATATACACTACTCAGTTTTTGTCAAGACCGCAGCTCCGCTGAGTAGATTGCAATGATAAAAGACGGGATTCCCCGACAAAGAGGTCGGGATGCTCATTTTTCACAGCAAATCATGGATTTGATGAAAAATGGCAACAGCGATGGCTTGTCGCCCTGGCTACGGTTGTAAAGGATAGGTTCTTAATTGCCACTGATTTTCAATCGATTACAAGGTTGAGGCTGTCAAAATGAGCCTGCAAAAAAGCCTCCAGCCATGCCTTCCGTTGTTTTTCATTATGTTCGGAGGCTGATTTTTGGGCATTGTTCAGGGATCCCAGATAAAAACGGTTGAATAGGAAAAAGAATATCAGGCTGGCATCGGCATATTTATGCTGCCTGATTGCATTATAGAAAAGATATCCAGAACCCAGGTTGACCAGGAAATCCATGAATCCACGGCGTACATTGCCGGCGTATATTTGTCCTGATCCGGGTATGAACAGCGATAACAGAAGGGCAGTTTTCTCGGATTTCATGGGGTGTTTCAAGAAATGATCGATTTCTGCCGCCATTTCATTGTCGCCATGCCGGAGAAAAGTATTACGTGCGTTGATGAATTGATCATCGAGGAGATAGGCTATTCCGAGCAGTCCCTGCCCTTGACTGTCTTCCAGTAGATTGATCGCCAGATATTGTCGGCCGGCTTCCAGATACTTGGTGGCAATTTCATTTATCACCTTGCCTGGCAGATCAGGAAAGTCATTTACAATTTTATTCAATTCTTCAATACCGCTTGTTTGGTCGGTCGCAAATACTGACATTGCGTGATTTAATCTTGGGTTCAGTTTCTGCTCGAGGTCGGGATAGAAGAAGAAACATCTTAAATACTCGATACGCGCCGCATCATAATAACCGTGCGTATATAGTGAATCGGCCAGGCCGAGTTGAGCGCAGAGGGCGAGCATTATGATCATGGTCATGAGCGAGCACTACTCGCCGTGGAGGATTCGTTGAAGGTATTTTTCGTTTTCATGGTAGTTATAATTACGTACCGCATTTATACCACCATATATATTGCCGCCATAAAACAGTATTGCCGCACCGAGGGTAAAACCGAACTTTATGTCTTCATCGCGATCATAGTAATAATAAGAAAGTAATGCTGCGGTGCCGACAACCAGGAACGAATATAGTCCATCACCAACGCGGCCGGCATAAAAATGGCCGCCGCCAGGCACTATCGACAATAACGCTCCCAATGCGGGTTGTTTGTAGGAAGGTGTTTTTGCCGGGAGTGTGATATACGTTGCGGCCTCTTCGAATTTGAATTCATATGCATATCCCAGTCCGATCAGCCGGCATGCATCACTATCATATGGTATGTCAACAGACTCGAGATATTTACGTGAGGAATCCATTGCGCCTGCAGTAAAATATATCAAACCCACGGCAAAATTACGTTTATTGACATCAACGAAGCTCTCCGCTTCAGCTACTGCTTCGTTGTATCTTCCCAGACGCGTCAGGCAGTCAACGATCCTTTCGCGGATTTGCTGTTCGCCTGAGTCGGCAAGAAATATATATCGGCGATATTCACCCAGCGCCGCGGCGTAATCCTCCCGAGCGTAGAGATGATCGGCAAACTTCTGTATATTCTGAGGTTCAAATAACTCAGCCTGAATCAATATTAAAAACATCAAGATATTCATTATTTCAATTCTTTATTCAGTAGTTCTTCTTTGCTGTTGAATCATTGGTCAGCTGTCTTTCAATTGGCCGAAGTATGAAGTTGTTTTCAATGGGATCGTAGAATTTGTGCTCTTTAATCCCGACGTAGTGCTTGTCAAATGATTGATATGCCCAGGGGTTGCAGCGAAGTAGACGGTCCGATGCCATGAGTGAACCCCAGAAAATTCCATACCTGTCTATCGATTGCCTGGCAAAATGAGAACAGGATGGAGAGTAGTTGCAAACATCACCCTGAGATGGAGATATCAAGTTTTGATACAATCTGAAACAAGTACCCGTTACGATCTTTACGGGATTTGTCTGGTGGGGCGATTGGGCAAGAAGCAGCAATATCAACAGAGCTTGCATACGATATTTTAGGCAATTCAGGGCAGAAATCAAGGTGCTAAGAACGTTAATATCGTTATTACCGCGACTGTCTTTGGCTACGGATACGTGTTAAAAGCACTTGATTGATGCTAAGTCAGGTATATAATGAGGCGATGCTGCGATTGGTCAAAGAATATGCACGTGAGTTGAGGAACATTGACCGCGAGGCCCTGGTAATCGCCATATACGCCACGACGATATTGCTCTTCGCTATGTTCATGCGCCGAACACATTTTTTGCTTCCCAGAGACTCGTTCATGGAACGGCTGCTCGTGGTGGGTACGCTGTATGGGATATCACCCTTTGTGCTTCTGTTAGCTTTCAGGCGTGCACCGAGGGATTACGGCATAGCCCTTGGAAATCCCAGAGTATGGCTCAAGGATGTTTTTTTCTATTACTTGATATTTCTGATCATCCTCTTCGTTGCCTTCAGATTCACCAATCTTAAGAATGTGTATCCGTTATACCGGAGGGCAACCCAAGGTGTGGGGTATTTCTTCCTCTATCAACTGGTTCAACTCTGGTACATGATAGGTTGGGAGTTTTTCTTCCGTGGGTTTATGCTCTTCGGCCTCGAGCGCAGTTTTGGCAGAATGAGTCTACTCGTACAGGCGATTGCTTTTGGACTTGCGCACTTCAAGAAGCCGCAGATCGAGGCTTATGGGGCTGTGATTGCTGGTGTGTTTTTGGGGCTGATCGCTCTGAGGGCTCGTAGTTTCTTGCCGTGTATTGTCCTGCACTATCTTATTCTCCTAACTGCGGATGTGATGGGAATACTACTTTAGAAACACGAAATCACAAATTCTAAATAAGAAACAATATTGAAACTCCAAGCACAAATAGCAAAAACCGTTTTGAGTTTCGAAAATTAGTATTTTAAATTTGTCCCTCTTGCGGAGCCAGTATTTCGATATTCGAATTTAGGATTTTCCTATTTCGCTGTCTCAACCACCCTCTTTTCGCGTATGACAGTGACTTTTATCTGACCAGGATACTGGGTTTCTTTCTCGATCCGGCGCGCGATATCATGGGCCAGGCTTTCCGCCTCGATATCAGATATCTTTTCAGGGTGTACCATTACTCTTATTTCGCGTCCTGCCTGTATTGCAAAAACTCTTTCGACACCATCGAATGATGAGGCAAGTTCCTCCAGTGTGTTAAGTCTTTTTATGTATGCTTCGATGGTCTCACGACGAGCACCGGGCCGGGAACCGGAAATCGAATCGGCGATTTCTACAATTGCCGCGTAGGGCGATACAGGCCTCACTTCCTCATGGTGAGCGGCGATTGCATTGGCGATTATCTCACCTTCTCCGAACTTATTTGCGATCTCGGCCCCGATGTGGGCATGAGACCCTTCAAACGTACCGTCCGCAACCTTACCCAGGTCGTGCAGCAAACCTGCACGCTTCGCGGTGGTTTGCTCTAAACCCAATTCCTGCGCAAGCAGTGCAGATAGGGAAGCGACTTCCCTGGAGTGCTGCAGAAGATTCTGTCCGTAGCTGGTACGATATTTCATCTTACCGAGATACTTTACGATTTCAGGCGCGACACCGATGATACCGAGCTCGAGCACGACTTCCTCACCTGTATTTTTTATGATACCTTCGATCTCCTTACGCGCGTTCTGTACTACGTCTTCGATCCGTGACGGATGTATCCGGCCGTCGGTGATCAATTTTTCCATAGAAATACGGGCTACTTCTCTCCTGATCGGGTCAAAACAGGACAGTGATATCATTTCCGGCGTATCGTCAATTACCACCTCGACGCCGGTGAGATTCTCGAAGGCACGGATGTTTCGCCCTTCACGGCCAATGATACGGCCTTTCATCTCGTCCGAAGGAATCGGTACAACGGAGATTGTCGTATCTGCGGTGTGTGCTGTAGCACATCTTTGGATTACCTGAAGTATTACCTCGCGGGCGCTTTCATCTGCTTTGGATTTTGCATCTTCTTTTATTTGATTTATCAAAGAAGCAGCTTCGTGCCGGGCCTCGGCTTCGAGATTTCTCATGAGCATTGCCTTAGCCTCTTCTTTTGAGAGATTAGCGATCTTCTGCAATGCTTCATTCTGCTCCCGTATCATCTGGTCGAATCTGTCTGATTTGGCATGGATTATTCTTTCTTTATTCTGCAGGTCATGTTGCATCGTCATCAACTCTTTTTCCCTGTCGACGATCAGATGCTCGTGTCTGTCAAGAACCCTCTCTTTTTCTGATAGCCTTTTCTCAGCTCGGTCGATTTCCTTTCGTCGTGAGCTTGTTTCCTTTTCGAACTTCACTTTTTCCTGGTACCAGTTTTCCTTGGCTGCGATCTCTGCGGCCTTACGGCTGTTCTCAGCGTCCCGTTTTGCTTCGTCGATTATGCGACTTGCTTCGAGTGAGGCACTTGCTAATTTTGTTTTGCCAGAGCGTAGATACAAGAAAATTGCTGAAACGACCGCCACAATTAGAATGGCGATTGCGATAAACGTATAGGTGATCATAAAGACTCCTTACCTCCACCGGAGGCAATTTTTTAAAGCTCCCCGCAAGTGCCGTGTGGTAAAAAGTCTTTGAACCCAAGGTTAAGGTGGGCGCCAGTCGAATTCGGGTAAAATCCCTGATCGAACTTGGCTCCCTTAAGATGGGTGTTGGCTCAAGACTTCATACCGATCACGGGCACTGCAGGGAACGAATTAAGGAACTGATTCGTCTATCTTGAGGATTAGAGATCTAATCCTCTCTTCCATATCGGTCAACTTCTTGTTCAGTTGATTCTCACGCTGGAGATAGTCGTCCACCAAATTCAAACATGCAAGCACGGCGATTTTGGTTGTCGAGGGTAAGGGAAATTCGCGATGGATCTCTTTCATTTTGGCATCGACGATCTCGGCGACTTCCTTTATTCGTTCGGTATCGACATCATCGGAAATGACCCGATAGTCATTCCCGAAAATGTTGACGATAACCTCAGTCTTCTTCAACTCATCTCCTATATTAGTAGATTATCAACCTTTTCAATCAAGCCATCAACCCGTTTTTTTGCTTCTTGTTTCGTATTCTGCAAACGACCGTTGCTTTCCTCGAGATCTTCGACTTTCTGTCTTAATTCGTTGACCAGAGAAACCAACTTGTCGATTCGTTCTTCAAGCTTAGTTAATTCGTCCAACTCTACTCCTTTGTTCTTAGACTTGCATTGAATGTCTTTAGCACCTCTTCAGTGATTCTTTTGACAAAGACATCCACTTCTCTGTCGGTAAGGGTTCGGTCTGGTGCCCGGAAGTGCAGACGGAATCCTAAGCTTTTTTTCATGGGACTCAAATTTTCCCCTTTATAGTAATCAAAAAGCACAACTCTTTCCAGAATCGGGCCTCCGACTCTGGATATAGCACTAACCATATCGGGAACCTGTACTTTATCTTCCGTAACGAATGAAAGGTCTCGAGTGTTAGCAGGAAATCTTGGTGGGGGCATGTAAAATGCATCCTCAATCGCATTCCACAGGGGCTCCAATGCCAATTCGAAAAAATAGTATGGCTCCTTGCATAATTCCGTGTCGAGAGAAGCCAGAAAACCAAGTTCTTTCCCGGATACATGAATCGCCACACTCTGCTTAAAACCTTCTCTGCTTAACGGTTTGAAACTGACATCTGAAACACGGAGAATTTCAAACACGCTTTCAACCACACCCTTGGCATCGAAGTAATTTAGTGTATCTTCACCCTGCTGCCAGAAATCTCTATTTCGGTCACCGCCCATTATTACGCCCACTCTGCGTTCTTGGTATGGTGGTTTGGAGAGAAGCACATTTCCCAGTTCAAATAATCTAAGGGATTTATTCCCTTTTGACAGATTATAGTTGAGAGTGTCCAACAAACCAAAAAGGAGTGTTGGTCTAAGTGCATCAAACCGCTCGTTGAGCGGGTTCTTGATACTTACAAAATGCTCATAGCCTGCCTGTGCGAGCACTTTGCCTGACATCAACGAAAGATTATAAGTTTCGTCAAATCCCTGTCCAACCAAGTAGTTCCTTACGGTTTCTTCATGAACATATGTCCTGTTGATCTGGGCGTGCCCAGACCATTTCTTGGGTTCGGTTTCAGGAATTCTCATGTAACCGTAGACACGTGCGACTTCTTCGTAGAGGTCTTCTTCGATGTGAATATCTCGTCGATAATGTGGTATCTTCGCGGTAAGCGATTTGGCGCCGGTTACGTGGATGTTGATCTTTTTTAATATGTTTTTGACTTGTTTCGACGTAAGCTCGAGGGAAAGTATTTCATTCAGACGCGTCAGGGAAAACCGTACCTTTATAGGTTTTAATTTCTTACCCTGCCCGATAAATTCAATTTCCGTGCAACCGGTTTGTTCTTTAAAGAGCGTGCCAGCCATTGATGAGGCTGCATCAACAATGGCAATATCGCCTCCCCGTTCAAAGCGCGTTGAGGCGTCGGTCATTATGCCGAGACGCCGGGCCGTATGTCCAATGCGCTTAGGGTGAAAGTAGGCGCTCTCGAGCAGTACCTTTGTTGTTGCACGTGATATCTGTGCCCGTTTTGCACCGATTATCCCGGCTAGAGCAACCGGCGCTTCACGATCGGCGATCACCAGATCGTCCCCGGCGAGTTTTAGAATGGTGCCATCGAGGGTCACGAATCTTTCGCCGGCTCTTGCGTTTCGGATGAAGATTCCACCTTTCAGCAGATCGGCATCAAATGGGTGCAGAGGTTGGCCGGTCAACAGCATGATCAGGTTGGTGGTATCAACGATATTGTTTATTGCGTTCATACCCATACAGTGCAAGCGCCATTTCATCCAGAACGGAGATTCAGCCACCTTGACGTTGTGGAATAAACGTCCCGTATACCGTGGACAACCGTTTATATCTTCGATTTTGATTTTGAAATTACCGCTGCGGTTATTTTGCACCGGAGCGTACATCCGATCCAGCGAACTTAGTTTAGAGTAATCAATGCCAAGACTTCCTGATATCTCGCGGGCAATACCCTCGAGGGATAGCCAATCGGGACGGTTGGGCGTAGCACTCATGTCGACGACGAGATCATCAAAATATGAAGAAAACGCCGCACCGGGTCTACCCCGGTCAAGGACAATGACACCGGTTGAAGATTCTGCAAGCCCCAGTTCCTGTTCACTTACTAAGACTCCCTCCGACTTGACCCCGGCAAAATTCTTTTCAGCAACGGGATTATCGTTCAGCTTTGACCCTGCTGTGGCAACGAGAACCAGATCACCTTTTCTTATATTCTTTGCCGCGGTTACGATATTTATACTTCGCTTGGCCTTAACATTCAGAAAGTCCAGATTCTTTTGTCGCGGGTGAGGAGAAATAGAGATGATCTTACCGATGGTGATATCCCGGGGTGCATAATTTATCCTTTCTTCGACTTCAAGTCCGAGGTCCAGGCAGACTTTCTCTAGCGTGTCGACATCCAATTTTGTTCCCAGGAATTCCTCAAGCCATTTGATTGAAAATAACATCCCTACCTCATTCCATTCGGTTCGATTACGGTGATTAAATCATGATTACGGTGATATTCTGTCGTCCTGCTTCTCGTTGCCATCTCTGTAATCTTGTTTTTTATCATTTTAATCGAATGAACTTCGTTCATTAAAATTGTTCCAAGAATCTGATATCATTATTAAAAAATACCCTGATGTCATCAATAACATATTTGATCATCGCTACCCGCTCGACACCCATACCTAGGGCATAGCCTGAGTACTTTTTTGGTGAAATCTTGACGTTCTTCAGCACGTTGGGGTGTACCATGCCACACCCCAGTACTTCAAGCCAGCCGCTACTCCCGCATACAGAACAGCCGGCTCCCCCACATACCATGCAACTCACGGCCAATTCGCCGGACGGCTCAGTGAACGGGAAAAAAGACGGTCGTATTTGGTATTTTGTCTTCT
Source organism: Caldifarciminota bacterium (assembly GCA_020353055.1). Lineage (GTDB taxonomy): Bacteria > Hydrothermota > Tepidihabitantia > SM23-42 > SM23-42 > SM23-42. The sequence goes on from CP070686.1 coordinate 537,261, forward strand.
CTCCAAAAACATACTTGACGAATTCGTTGAGAATCCATTTCAATTCACCGAAAGAAACGTTTTTGTCAACATACAGAGCTTCCACCTGATGGAATACCGGTGAGTGGCTAGCATCAAACGCATCATATCTGTAGCAGCGTCCTGGGCAGATTATCTTGACTGGCGGCTTTTGTTTCTCCATAGTCCTTATCTGCACTGGTGAAGTATGGCTGCGAAGCAGTAGATCGTCCTTTATGAAGAAACTTGAGAACATATCTCGGGCCGGATGATCTTTAGACATATTCAGAGCACCGAAATTGTACCAGTCATATTCAATTTCGGGGCCGGTTTCAACCGTGAAACCGTAGCTCTTAAAAAATGTTATTATCTGATCGAAAACTTTTGTCAATGGATGCAGATGGCCGACTGGTGGAATCCTGCCGGGCAATAGTAATTCAACATCTCCTTTTGAGTTATCCTTGAATTTCTCCATCCTTGCATTCAAGTCATCGGCAATATCATTCTTCAGCCTGTTTATAACCTCACCGTAGGCTTTCTTCTCCTCCGGCGGAAGTTGAGCAACTTCTTTGAATAGCTTGTTAATCTCCCCCTTGCGCCCGAGGTATTTGATTCTTAATTCCTCCAAAGCAGCAGGGTCGTTTGCCTGCTCAAGGGACTGCCGGATTTCCTCCTCTAAGCTATTCAGCTTTTCCCGCATCTTTCTTTTTACCTTTCTTCTCTGCATCCTTGCATATTTCGATAAGTTTGTCGAATTGCTCAGGATATTCGTAGGCGATGCTGGCTAGAGTCTTACGGTCAAGGTCAATATTGTTGTTCTTGAGAATGTGGATAAACTGTGAATATTTCATGCCCTTTTCGCGAAGTGCAGCATTAATTCTAGTTATCCACAGAGCCCGGAATACGCGTTTCTTGCGCTTCCGCTCGCGATATGCGGAAAGCCAGGCTTTCATAACGGCAATCCGCGCCGTCTTATAGAGTCGGTGTTTCCCGCCCCAGTAGCCTTTTGCCTGTTTCAGCCACTTTTTTCGCCTTTTGCGCTTCTGGGGAACATTCTTCGTTCTTGGCATGTTGGGACTCCTTTCTTCCTAAATTATAATCATTTCTAAATTTCTGTCAATGTTTTCGCAGAAAGAAACGTTATCATTTGGGTTTGCGCTAAATGACGAATTAGGCTCTACCAATAATTACGTCCCGCATTGGCGGAACGCATTGATTTCTGCGTAAACGAAAAAGCTCGTTATATCAACGCTTTTGTTCTTTTTAGATCTGGCTTCGAGACCTTTGCGGGTTTGCGAAGCCTTCTTTTCCTTTTCCGCGACTTAGAGGACAGGATATGTCTCCTGCCTGATCTACTGCGCATTATTACACCACTTTTCTTAACTTTTAGTCGTTTTGCAGCGCCGCGTTTCGTTTTCTGCTTTGCCATTGAACTATCTCCTCTTTTTCTCAGGCAGGAAGGTTATCATAAATATATTGTTCTCTTTCCTGGGGGCTGCTTCGGGCTTGCCAAGACCGTCCAGGTCTACCTGCATTTTCTGCAGCATCTTAAAGGCCATATCAGCATGCACCATTTCCCTGCCTCTTAGACGCAGCGAAATCTTTACCCGGTCACCGTCCATAAGAAATTCCTTGACCTTCGCCAGTTTTACCTGATAGTCATGTTCGCTAATCTTGAGAGAGAATCTCATACCGCGTGCAGTTGTTCGGTGCTGATGTTTGCGTGCTTCGCGTTCCTGCCGCTTCTTTTCATAAACATACCTGCCAAAATCCATTAGTCGACACACCGGAGGTTTAGCATTCGGTGCAACTTCCACCAGATCCAGTTCTTTTATACGGGCCATGCGCATTGCTTCTTTGATATTGTATTCGCCGAGCATCGTCCCGTTTTCGTCGACAATTTTTACCCTCTGTGCTCTGATTTCGCGATTCACCTTTGGCAGATGCTTAATTTTCACCTCCTTGTTCTGATTTCAACAAACTGAAAAATTCCTTCAATGTCATCTGTCCCAAATTACCTTCCTTGTGTTTTCTTACTGACACATTTTTATCGACAACCTCGCGTTGCCCCAGGACAAGCATGTATGGAACCTTACTGACTTCCACTTCTCTTATCCGGTAATTGATCTTCTCCGACTTACTGTTCATTTCGGCGCGGAGCCCTTGTTTTCGGCATTTTTTCAATATCTGTTCAGCGTACCGGTTTTCCTTATCGGTGATTGGCATGACCACAACCTGCACCGGCGCCAGCCATATAGGAAATGACCCGGCATAATGCTCAATGAGACAACCGATGAATCTTTCGAGAGAGCCATATATTGCGCGATGGATGACTACGACCTGCTTATGTTTGCCGTCTTTATCCATGTACTCAATGTTGAAACGGCCAGGTAGATTGAAATCGAACTGAATAGTCGCAGCTTGCCATAGTCTGCCCAGAGCATCGACGAGTTTTATGTCAATCTTGGGCCCGTAGAATACTGCTTCACCTTCCATGCGCTGGTACTCGAGTCCAACTCTGCCGAGTGCAGCTATTAATCCCTTCTCTGCTCTATCCCAGTCTTCGTCAGTGCCCATGTATTTCTTTGTTTCATTCGGGTCACGAACAGACAACTCCACACGAAAATCCTGAAAGCCGAATCGATGCATGAATTTCTCGGCTAGTTCCAATGATTTCACGAGTTCACCTTCGATTTGGTCAGGCTGGCAGAATATATGGGCATCATCGATGGTGAGCCCTCGCACCCGCAACAAACCATGAAGCGTTCCTGATAATTCATTGCGATATACGGTACCAAGTTCAGCATATCTCAAGGGTAATTCCCTGTAGCTGCGCACTTTGGACTTGTAGATGAGAATATGGCCCGGACAATTCATCGGTTTCAGAACATATTCCTCATTTTCTACCGGTAGGAGGTACATGTTTTCCTTGTAGAAATCGTAATGGCCAGACTGATGCCACAGATGACCGCGCGCGATGTGAGGCGTTACATTGATTTGATACCCGGCGTCAAGGTGTTCCTTCATCCAGTAATCTTCGATGATACGCCTCAGAGTTGCACCTTTTGGATGCCAGTAAACCAGGCCTGCGCCAGCTTCTTCAAATATCGAGAAAAGTTCGAGTTCTACGCCTAATTTACGATGATCGCGCTTCTTCGCTTCCTCGAGCATCTTAAGGTGATCGTTTAACTCATCTTGTCCAGGAAATGCGATTCCATATATTCGCGATAGCATCGGTTCATTGACATCTCCCCGCCAGTACGCACCGGCGAGGCTGAGCAATTTAAAGGCGTTGATATAGCCCGTACTCGGAACATGAGGTCCACGACAAAGGTCAGTAAAATCTCCGTTCCGGTAGACACTTATTTCATCATCTTCGATTTCTTCTATCAGCTGGACCTTATACGATTCGCTTTTCTTCTCGAAGAGCGCAATCGCGTCTTTTTTCTTCATGGGTGCTCGCTCAAATGGAATGTCCTGTTCGATAAGCTGCTTCATCCTGTTTTCGATTCTCGTGAGGTCATCCGGGGAGAAGGGTTTCTTGGCGTCGAAATCATAGTAAAAACCCTGGTCTATTGCTGGACCGATCGCCAGTTTGGCGTCAGGGAAGAGTTGAGTAACTGCCATCGCCATTACGTGTGATGAGGAGTGCCAGTATATTTTCTTGCCATCACTACTCGAGAAATCGATGAGTTCTATCACACAATCTTCCGTGATTTCAGTGCTTAGGTCCTGCAAGACACCATTTACGCGTGCCGCTATGCATGCTCTGTCCTCTGTCAGGTCAGAAATTCGTCTTCCTTTCTCTATTTCGATGACCTCGTTATTTATCTCGACTTTTATCATACTGCAATTATAGGTTGATTTTCAATTTTGTCAAGATAAATGCCCGACTGGGGAAAGGCAAAAAGTCCTATATTTCCAGAATTTATTCGTGTTCTATGGCGCGACGGACGAATCTTTCCTGCCGTCTTGACTTCCTTATTTATATCAATTATAATCCTCGGTGGATTATGTAAAATATGCATTTGTCGCCCTGGTCGGCTGGGGTCTTTGGGCGATCGGCAGCAAATTATTGACCCGCTTTTTCAATACATTAAGCACCACTTTCTGGATTTCTTTCTGGTCCATAGTATTCCTGACTTTCTTCTTGCTATTCCGTAAGAATTTGATGTTCAACAAGTATGTGTTATATTCTATCCCGGTAGGGATTATCTCGCTGGTTGCGATGATCTCTTTTTACAAGGCGTTGAAATTAGGACCATCTTCGGTGGTCTTGCCTTTGACCAATCTTTATGTTATCCTGCCTGTGCTCTTTGGCTTCATTGTGCTGAAAGAGTCGGTGACAGTTGTGAGGGTAATCGGCATAGTTTTTGCGGTCCTGGCGGCCGTCCTGCTCACTCTATGAGAGTAATAATATACGAAGACAATCAAGAGAAATTCTATCCCCTGACGAATCTCTTTCCTCAATTCGGTTTACGGCTTGGCGCCAAGGTGATCGCCGAACACACGGCGTCTTTCTTCAAGCGCAATAAGATGGCCTTTGCCGCCCGCGCCCAATTTGGTCTGGAATCGGTAAGACCGGCACAGCCGTCGTTGTATCTTTCTGGTCGGCTCCTTCTGAATGAGAATTTTAGGTTACCTGCGGTAGATACGGAGTTAAAAATCGAGTCCGAAACCGTGGGTTTTTTCAAAAAAACACCACCGTATCCCAATACCCTCGATGAAATCAAAGAGGTGATTACCGGAATGAAGGAGTCAAAGCAGGTCAATGGTATGGTTGTGAGGAATATCTGGGACCTTATTACCCACAACACAACGATGTTGATAAAACACTATTCATTGGAGCGCAGAAAAGGTAGTACAATCAGGAATGCGTATGTCAAGGGAAAGAACATCCATGTGGCGAAGGGTGCCAAAGTTCATAAATTGACTTTTTTAGATGCGACCGACGGTCCGATCTTTATTGACCGGGATGCCGAGGTGCGCCCTTTCTCAACCGTTATTGGACCATCCTACATTGGCACTGGAGCGATAATCGATCAGGCAAAGGTTGTGAGGTCAAGCATTGGACCTTATTGTCGCATCGGTGGAGAAGTTGAGGATTCTATATTCCAGGGGTACTCAAACAAGCATCACGAAGGGTTTATCGGGCACTCGTTCATCGGTGAGTGGGTGAATCTGGGTGCTCTTACTACTAATTCCGATCTTAAGAATAATTACGGCACTATCCGGGTGCATATCTGCGGTAAGGATCATGATACGGGTGCGATTAAACTCGGATGTTTTATAGGTGACCACAGCAAACTCGGTATCGGGACCCTGATCCCGACGGGCGCGGTGATCGGCAGTTTTGTAAATTTCGCGGGCGGAGGCATGATGCCGCGATTCGTGCGTGATTTTCAATGGATTGTTGGTAGAGAAGAGGAAGACTACGATCTTGAAAAAGCGATAAGGACTGCGCAGATTGTTATGAAGCGTAGAAACGTAAATATGTCACGTCAATATAAAGAAACAATCCGTTTCCTTCATGGCAAGATTTGTCGTAGCAATTGACGGCGGAGCGGGTTCGGGCAAGAGCACCACGGCAAAAGGTGTTGCCAAACGGCTGAACTTTTTCTACATTGACACCGGCGCGATGTACCGTGCTTTCACCCTGAAATATCTACGCAATGATTTCGCGAAAGGCAAAAGAATTGACCATGAGTTGATCAGGAAGTTATTGGCCGAAACAACCGTTGACCTACGCAGAGAAAACAGCGATGTGAAAGTGTACCTTGACAGTGAAGATGTTTCTCTGGCAATCAGGACACCAGAGGTGAGTGATTTCGTTTCGCAGATCTCGGCAATATCCGAGGTACGCGAATGGATGGTGGCCCGGCAGAGAGAGGTTGCTGAAGGCAAGAATGTTGTCTGTGAGGGCCGTGATATCGGTACGGTTGTATTCCCGGACGCCCAGGTCAAGATTTTCATGGAGGCGGATGTGAAGGTGAGGGCAGCTCGCAGGCTGAAGGAATTGGGTGAAAAAGAAATAGATGCTGCTGAGCAGGATGTTATGGAAAACATCAAGTTCCGTGATAGATTTGATTCGGAGAGGGAGCATTCGCCGTTGAGAAAAGCAGAGAATTCGATAGTCGTCGATACGACGAATCTAACCATCGAAGAAGAGATAGAGAAAGTAAAGGCGATCGTTGTAGAGCGCTTGGCTATCTCAGGAACGGAGAAACCGTAGATTATCGGTCAGTATTTTTCGCAGCCAAGGGTTAAGACGGAGTACTTGAGCTGAATCCCCCTTTACCCAAATGTTCCGTCGAGAAATCAGATTAAGTGGTCAGGAAGGTTGGTCAGATTACTTTTGCTTTCTGAAGATCTTTCAGAATGGAGTCAAGCACATGCCGATCGTCTGAATCGTACCATAACAACTCCGCTATTTTATTGAACCATGTGAGTTGGCGTTTGGCGTAGTTACGTGTTCGGCGTTTCGCTCTATCTACGGCTGTCTCGAGACTCATACTGCCTTGCAGGTAGCCGACGATTTCTTTGTAGCCAATTGTGCGCATGGCGCTCGACTGCGCTTTGAATCCTCGTTTCAGGAGTGATTCGGTTTCCCCGATCAAGCCCGCTTCTAGCATTTTGTCGAAACGTTGATTGATTCGCGAGTAGAGGTCCTCCCGTGGCAGGCGCATGCCGATATAATGAGGTTGAAGAGCCGGATGTCGGATTCTTTTACCCATCATTTTGGTCAGTGGCTTACCTGCTATCTCGTAGACCTCGATGCCCCTAAGGATTCGTTGCTTGTCTTGGGGACTGATCCTCTCTGCCCAGTCGGGATCGATACGCTGCAATTTGTTATACATGTACTCAATACCTTGTTGCTCGAGCATTGCACGCAACCTGTCTTTGGTTTCTGAATTCGACTGCGGAAGTACATCAAGAGGGTGAAACAGCGCTCTTATGTATAATCCTGTTCCGCCGCAGACGATAGGTGTTTTGCTTCTTTTGCGTATTTCTTTGATCTTTTCTTCTGCGTCACGCGCAAACTGACCGCATGAGTAATTATCATCAGGCTCGATGAAATCGATCAGATGGAAACTCAGCTTCCTTCTTTGCTCCTCGGTTGGTTTGGCAGTACCGATATCCAGATATTTGTAGATCTGTCTCGAATCTGCCGAAATGATCTCACCCGAAAGGCGGGTGGCGATCTTCATGGCGATTTCTGTCTTGCCGACAGCAGTCGGTCCTGCGATGGTCAGGATATGCATGGTACTGAATATCGTATTCGTTTATCGTAGGTCTCACAAAAAACGGGCCTACGCATCTTGAGTACGAATAACGAGATCACAGGTAAATGCCGAGGAGAGCAAAGAGTTTGTATACATATGGTTCGAAAATGACTACTGCCATACCGCCCAGACTCAGAAAAGGTCCAAAAGGTATTGGACTTTCCCGATTCTGAGCGGTCGAAATGATGTACAAAACGCCCAGTACTGCACCAACAAGGGCGCCGATGAATATTGCAGGTAAGATAAAAGGGAAACCAACGAAAGCGCCGATCATCGCGGTCAGATAAACATCACCTAAACCCATTACCTCTTTTTTGTATACTTTTCCGCCGATGACTCTGATGAAATAGATCATTCCACCGCCAAACAGCATTCCGAACAAACCGACAATGAAATTACCGTTGATGGCTTGGAATATGATCCCGAGGAAGATACCCGGAATAGAAATCAGATCGGGGATTACCTGGAAAGAGAAGTCAATGAAAGCAATTACGATCAGACCGCTAAAGAAAAACGCAATAAAAAAGAAGTTATAACCAAGGCCGTAGCGGCTCAATGCGTACACGAAGAGTAATCCGGTAACGGCCTCGACTATGGGGTAGCGCAGCGAAATTCGGCTCTGGCAATTGGAGCACCTTCCCTTCAATATGGCAAAACTGATAATAGGGATGTTCTCGTACCACCGTATCGGCTTCTTGCATTTAGGACAGAAGGAGTGGGGGGCGACGATTGATATTTGCCTTGGCAGGCGGTAGATCAACACATTCAGGAAACTGCCAATCGCCGATCCGAAAACAAAGGCGAAGAGGTAGTAGACTAAGTGCAATTCTACGCGCCGTCCTTCTTTGCCGCAAAATACTCAGAGTAAAAACTCAGACACTGGCTGAAATTACCCATGCAATCGGAAATGATCTCGACGAGTTCAGCCTTTGTGAAGTTCGTTATTCTGGGTATCGTCATTGCTGCTTTTTTCATCCCAGGGACAACGGAGGGCGATATTAATTTATGTTCCGCAAGACTAATGAAAACATCGGCAGAGTTCAAAGGCGGGCGGAAGTCATTCTCAATGATGATATCGTTGCCGATGGTGATCATCGATCTCGTTAAACTCTGGAATAAGTAAATCCCTCGGTCAAAAGGAGAACCGTCGGAAGGATCGAGTACATTCTGGTCACTTACGATCGACTTAACCTCAGCGATATTCCTTTTTATATTCTCTTTGAGGTTTTGAAAGTCTTGTGGGTCCACCAGAAATTATATGTAGTAATACTTCAAAGTCAATAGTACATCGGCGCAACGGCAATTTATGATCATAAAAAAGAAGAAGGGGGATTACTCCCCCTTCTCGTACGCAACTATCTCTTCTTCCTTTTCTTTGCTTTCTTCTTTGTTGTCTTCTTCTTCTTAGTTACCTTCTTCTTTTTCTTAGTAACCTTTTTCTTCTTCTTAGCTTTCTTTTTTGCAGGCATTCTTACCTCCTTTTGTGCGATTATAATCATTATTTAATTTTTGTCAAGACCTAAGTTGATGTGTAGCATCGATATTTGCGCCAGGTTGACTATTGACTTGACTTCGGAATTGATTATTCTCTTTTATGTTTATTTTACTTCTACTGTTGTTTAACGTAAATGATGTTCTCGTTGCCGATTTGGATGGTGTAATAAGTCCTGCAAGTAGTTCCTATCTGTTAAGAGTGGTCGATGTGGCCGAAAGAGAGCAGGCCGCCTGTCTTGTTTTTAAGATTGATACACCGGGCGGACTTGATGTTTCAATGCGCGAGATCACTAAGAGGATTCTCAATGCAGATGTCCCGGTCGTTGTGTATGTGGCCCCCAAGGGTGCGCGTGCTGCTTCGGCGGGGGTTTTCATATTGTATGCGAGTCATGTTGCCGCGATGGCTCCAGGTACGAATGTCGGCGCTGCACATCCGGTTAGTATGGGCGGTGAGAAGATGGACAGCGTGATGACCGAGAAAGTGACCAATGATGCAGTTGCATATTTGAAAGCGTTGGCTAAAGAGAGAGGCAGAAACGAGGAGTGGGCTGAGCAGTCGGTAAGGGAGAGCGCTTCTGTAGATGCTGAGACCGCATTGGAATTGGGCGTGACGGATTTGATCGCAGGGAACGAGGTCGAACTCATCGATCAACTGGACGGCAGGAAGGTCATGGTCGGTGATGAGGAAATCGTTCTCGAGACAGCGGGACGGCCGGTGCGCGAAGTAAGAATGAGCCTGCGGGAACGTCTGCTGCTACTCCTTACTAACCCGAACATAGCGTATATACTCTTGCTGTTGGGAATATACGGATTGTTCTTCGAGTTGCAGAACCCGGGGATGATCTTCCCGGGAGTGGTCGGTGGCATATGCATAATATTGGGATTCTATTCCCTGCACGTTTTGCCAGTGAATTATGCAGGCCTTGCGTTGATAATTCTTTCCGCGGTTCTTTTCGTCATGGAGATATATATAACTTCACAGGGACTGCTAACGATAGGCGGTATTGTTGCTTTGATATTTGGTTCATTGATTCTGTTCGAAAGTGATGTTCCTTATTTACGTGTTTCATGGGAGGTTATTATGTGGGCTGTTGTGATTGTTGCTGGTTTTGTCATTTTCATATTGACTCTTGGTGTAAGAGCACAATTCAGAAGACGCGCTACGGGCAGTGACGGTATGGTCGGTGAGACAGGAAGCGCCAAGACCGATGTAGATACAAGCGGGGGTACCGTCTATGTTCATGGAGAGTTCTGGAATGCAACCAGTGACAAATTGATAAAAACTGGTCAGATGGTGCGCGTTATTGGCGTAAAGGGTATGACCCTGAATGTGGAAGTCATAGATTCGGTTAAGTAACAACACATCATTTCGTTGAATATTTTACTGCTTGTCGGATTCTTCGAGTCGTTCTTATTTCCAAGAAGTGTTCTGTATGAAAGAGAATTTAATCCAGCACATCTGCACGAAAAGAAATTTGAACTGATACTCGGGAGTGAAACAAGGTACGAACTCGCAGAACTACGGGCTTTTTATTTCTATTCACGGGTAGACCGGTTCAGTATAAGATTCACTAGTTTTGGCGGGAGCCTGTATCGGGAAAATTTTTTTGAACTCGGCTTTGGATTCCCGGTTGGCGGAAAGTTCGCTCTCGGATTTAACTTCGCGGGATTGAACAGCTGGGTTAAAGATTTGAGTAACGAATTCACCTATAGCGTAAAGGCTGGGGGTCTATACGGAGCGGAGCGTTTTACGATGAGTGTCTGGGTGAATAACATCAACGTGCCGAGGATTTCCTCCATTGATTATGCTCCCATCTCTTACACCGTGCGTTTCGAGTATCTCGTACGCGGAAATCTCAATTTCAATATCGCTGCGTGTGGAGTGGAGACGGAAATGCCTTTCTACAAATGCGGATGTGCGTTTGCCCCTTATGACATCATAGTCATTAACCTTGGTGTTAATACAAAGCCGATCGTGATTGAGTATGGACTCAAGGTGAACGTAGGAAACATGTTTGTTTTCTACTCGGGAAATCGTCATCAACAGCTCGGCTTGACACACAATTTAGGGTTGGGCTTCCGCCGGTAATGATCGTCTTTCTGTTTTTCATAGCCACTACAGAAGACGTGGTTTTCAAAACTGAACAGGAAATAGATCTTGAGTTAATCGTCGGTGATCTTGAATATCTGCGGAATCATCCTGTGGATATTAACAGCGCCGGGATCGACCAATTCACGAGGATTCCATATCTTTCATCGAACGAAATAATGAGGATTATCGAATACCGCAACCGTTACGGGTCATTTGGATCGGTAGAAGAGTTAATCAATGTCCCTGGGATTGATCCGAGCCTCCTGCAATTGCTCAGACCATTCATTACTATCGGCGTCAAGCGGTTTGAAATAGAGGCGCTAGACTCAAGGCTTCGCGTACGCACGGCATTACCCGGTGAAGAACGGTCCGTGGAATACTACACAAGGACGCGAGCGCGGATGGCCGAATACGGCATTAATGTGATCACCGAGAGGGATCCGTACGAGGATGATTTCTTTGACCATAATGCGGTGGGTCTGCTCATTTATGAAGGCAAGCGGAAATTTGCCATGGGTAAATACAATTTGGACTTGGGTGCAGGTGCTGTTTTGTCGCCAGTTGGATCCTTCTTTAGAGGTATCGAATTCAGGGTTATGCTGAACGAGCGGCGTCTCATTCCCTATACCTCGACGATTGAAAACGGCGGTTTTTTCGGAGCCGCGTTTGCTGATTCTTTCTTTGTCGACTACACCCTTTTCTATTCGAACCAGAAACTCGACGGTACCGTCGATTCGCTGGGTTTTGCTCGTTCACTGGATGGGTCTGGGGAACATACCGATTCGGCATCGTCAAGCCGTAAGGATCGAATTAACGAGGAGATACTTGGATATGACATAAGATATCGGAAAGCAGATGTCCTGGTTGCCAGCCGATCCTATTTTTGTTCCTACGAACCTTCGTTCGTGACATCCGATTCGGTAGCGAGGTTCTATGGCGATGATTTCTTCTTGACGGGTCTTGAGTTCAGGTACCTCGGTGAAGAATTTATCTTCTTCAGCGAAGTTGTCCGTTCGTGGAAGAACAGCATTGGAGGTCTATTCGGATTCAGCGCGGTTTTTCCCTTTGTTGATTTCAACCTTGCCGGTAAGTATTTCCCTCGTGGTTTCTATTCACCGAAGGGTATTGAAGCGGCGGCTAACCATGCCTCCGGGACCCTCGACATAACCCATCATTCCAGTATTATCGACGCAGGTTTTAGCCTGACACTCGATAACCGGCTCGATGAGGATACGACAAAACATGACCTCAAATTCAGCCTCGCGAAGAGACTCGGCAGACTGGATGCGAGGATAAATTTCAGAAGGAGATACAGGGCAGAGGATGTTGATCTGTCAGGTTCTGAAGTTCTTCTGCGGTTTAAGGCCACCAGGTTTCTTTTCCTTGATCTGCGCTTCGAGGAGAAATCATTGTATAAAGAAGAAACTGAACGGGGGATATTCCTTGCGGTTGAATTGGGCCTGGATCTAAAGAGGTTGGATGCAAGGGTTAGGTACGGCATCTTTGATACGGATACGTATGCGGCACGTATTTACGCGTACGAAATAGATCTGCAAGGAATAGTGAATAATCGCATGTTGTACGGTGACGGTGAGTACGGGTTCGTTTACTTATCGATGAGGCCGGTGCAGCAGATTAAACTGAGCATGAAGTACGCGGTTGTGAACCGCGACTCTATTTCCGACAAAAAGATAGGTGGGCAGATTGACTTCAATCTATAACCTCGAGATTTATGTTTGAATGGATTGGTAGACAGAATGTGTTCCTCATATATGTATTCTTGTTCCTCAATGCGATGTTTGAGAGCTTATTTCCACCGTATCCTTCTGATGCGTTCGTTCTTGTTTTTTCGTTTTTGGCAGGGCGCGGACATTATGATCCCTTTGTAGTCTATTTTCTAACCGTTGCGGGTAGTATAGCCGGCATCATGTTGATATACCATATCGGCAGGAGGTACGGTGATAGCTTGTTGGTTTTTCTTTCACGAACTTTTCTCGGCCGGATATTCCCGGTGCGCCTGATCCAAAGGGCCAGAAAAAAATTCCGCGAGAGAGGTGATTTGATAGTATTGTTTAACCGTTTTCTCCCCGGAATGCGCGCTCCGATCGGCTTTGCAGCCGGCATGTCCGGCATCAAGATAAACAGGTTCTTCATATACAATGCGATAAGTGTGCTTGTATGGAACGCTTTCTTGATCACGGCGGGTTTCTATGTGGGTGCGACGTGGGATGAAGCATCACGTTTCTTGAGGAACTATACGGTAATCGCGGCTTTGATGTTGATAGTTATTTTGGTTGTCCTCACAATAGTATACTTCAGAAAGCAATCCAGGAGCCGCGATGGACGTTAGATCAGGACGCGGTTTTGAACATTTCCACCAGAAAACGGGATGGATGCTGAAAACGCCCATGCCGCCATTTTGGATATAACAAGTAGAGTTTTTTCTGAGCACGGGTCAGCGCAACGTAACACAGTCTTCTCTCTTCCTCAATTTCCTTCGGTGAAGACATTTTTTTGGTAAGCGGAAAAACATCTTCGACGAGCTCGACTACAAAAACCACCGGAAATTCGAGGCCTTTTGCGCTGTGGACGGTCATCACTTTGACCAGGTCTTTGTTCCATTCCGCCAGGTCGAGTTCCTGCACGAGTCGGACCTGATTCAAGAAGTTCACCAGACTATGAGATTCTAAACTGGCTGCCAGGAACTGAAGTTCACTCACTTCAGTACTTTTTGTGCCGGTCAATTCGACAATATCATCTATCAATTTTTTGGCTTCGAGAAGCCCGCCATTCGCCAGATGGTATTCATAGACTTTCTGCGCCCGGCTCGCGTTTCGTTTAGGTATTCTAATAATATGTTTGACCCGGGCGATGAATTTGTCGGGAGTTTCTTTGTGCAAGTGGCATTCTTTGAGAGCTTCGAGGTAATCGAGGAGCGGCTTCAAGTTACTGCGCTCATATAACGATGAACCGCTGATGAGGACATGCGGCATGCGAGATTGCGCCAGTGCTTCTTGATAAGTGAGAGCAAGTTGATTCATCCGGCACAGGATAACCATGTCACCATAACTGAAATTTCCTTTTGCGAGTTTTCTAATTTCTTTCACTACGAAATCGGCTTCATCTTGCTCTGTTTTTGCAGCATAGACGATTACGTCACTCTCGTGCCCAGCCGGGATTGCAGTTGCTTCACGTTGCATGAGGTTGCCTGCAATATCTATGATACCCTGGGCAAGACGGAAGCTGCGGTTGAGTTGGAATATTTTCGCCTTGGGGTAATCCTTTGGTACTTGGTGCATCAGTTCTCTTTTTGCGCCACGCCAACCGTAAATTGCCTGATCCGCGTCTCCCGTGAAGAATATATTTTCATTAAAGAGGAGCCCGATTAGTTTGTATTGTGCCGGATTTATGTCCTGCAGTTCGTCGACAAAGATGTGGTCAAATGTATCCTGGTAATGTCGTCTGATATCACTGTTTTCCTCGAGCAACCGGTTCGATAAGAGGATCAAGTCGTCGTAATCAAGGATACTGTTTTCCATCTTATGGGTTTCATATCTTCTATAGACATCAGTGCATACACCCTCCCAGTCGTTCTTGGGTTCGAAATCCCGCGCTGTGATGCCTTCTGCCTTCAGCATCTCGATGAATCTCAACACTGCGTTAATCCGGTATTTACCGACGTCGATATCAATCTGCCGTATAATGCTCTTGGCGTCCTTGATGATAAAACCGGGATTCAGATCCAGACGTTCGGCATCGCGACGGAGAATACGAAATCCTAATGTGTGAAGTGTGCCCACCCACAGGTCGCGGATATCAAGCCGGTTGGTTTTCTGCAATCGTTCTCTTATATCATTTGCCGCTTTGTTGGTGAACGTACAGATCAATATCCTGGAAGCCGGCAGTCCTTGTCCGAGCAGGGTATTCACCGCGTACGTGAGGGTCGTTGTTTTACCACAGCCTGCCTGGCCGTGCACGAACACTTGACCGGACAGGGATTCAATTACTTCCCTTTGTACGGGTGTCAGTTGTATTTCCGGAGTCTTTTTCGTTGGAATCCGTACCTTCTCACCGCGTATACCTTCTTCCATTTGCGTTATCTTTTCCAGGATTTCCGCTGTGCTGGGACGGGATAGTGGGTCATTTGTCAGTGCCGATAGGATTAGCTTTTCGATTTGCTCGGGGATATTGTGTCTTAGAACCGCAGGAGCAACAAACGAAGCCTTCTGGATTTTTCGTCTAAGCCCATCCAGGTTGTCATCGAGAAACGGCGGCGCTCCGGTGAGTATTTCATAGAGCACTACACCCAAACTCCATACGTCAGATTTGTCGCTGAAACTTCCAGACCAGGATTCCGGTGCCATGTAGATCGGTGTTCCGGCACTCGATGCTGATATCGAATCGGCGCGAATGAATTTGGCGAGACCGAAATCGGTGATCTTCACAGTGTCTCTATTCTTCCTTGTTGAGATAAGTATGTTTTCGGGTTTGAGATCTCGATGTAGAACGCTGCAGCCGTGCGCGTATACAAGGCCATCGGTGATCTGTGCTAGGATAGAGAGCGATTTCTTGATATCGATGCCGCCTTCGGTGATAATGTCACGCAGACTATCGCCTTCGATATACTCCATTACAAGCACGAATTTATTTTCGATAAAATCTATGTTGTAGAAGCGTACGATATTCGGGTGATCGAGAGAGGCTAAGAGTGTCGCTTCATCCCTTAACATGTCGATCTCTTCACGGCGCATGCGTGATATCTTGAGTGCGAAATTCTTGTCGATGATAGTATCGCGCGCGAGAAATACATCACCGAAACGTCCGCCACCGAGCCATTCTATGATTTCATATTTGCCCAGGTTTTTCAGCAGCACAGATTATTTCGGGAAAACGGATAGATGTATTACACGACCGTCATGAAAGAGGCCCTGTCCCACACACCTTTTGTCTTTCAATGAAAAATGATGCGTGTCTTTGGAGAATTTTTTCTTATTGATCAAATTTGTTATATCGTTGAGAAAACCCCGGGTGTCGACCTGCTCGCTGGCAGTTTTGCGGTGCTCGATGGCATCGAGCGCATAACTGCGCACGAGTTTCTTCTCAAATTTACGGTAGGCAGGATGGTTCAGGAATATATCACAACCCAGTATTTTCCTCCCTGCTACACCAATAAAGCCGGCCGTGTTGTGATTGAGGGTTTCGAAGTCTTCAAGGTATCGAGCGATTTCGTCTTCAAGATTATCATATATGTCGTGCATCGATGATGTTGTGGAGAGCGTTCGTGTGACAGTCATCTTGCGCTCGATTTCGTGCCAGATTTTTTCCTGCAGACCGTTCCCCTTCTTACCGCGACGCGAGAGAATAGCGCGGATCCCCGGGTAGGAGCAGTATCCTGTTTGAAACGAACCGATGTCTTTCCACCTGCCTTCTTCGGCGCAGATAACCGGAATTTCGTTTGTCGACCTGGCGGTTACAAGTGTCGAATCAGCGACGATGCGGTTCTGTAGGGAACCGAATATTTCCTCGCCATCCACCATGAGTACGGGTTCATCTCCCTGATTGTCGAATGATATGCGGTTGATGTCCGGTGGATCAAGTTCGGCGAATTCACCCTGCGCAGTCGCCAGGATATCTTCAAGTGAGGAGATCTCAATACCATTATCTGAAGGCCGGGAGATCGCATAGATTGACAGGTTTCTCAAGAAAACTGGCTGGGCGATTTCAAGATCTTGGAGAAAACCTTTCATATCAGGACTCACGCCAGAGGTAGAATCTTAGGATATCTGACCAAACCGTGTAATCTGTCCAGTGTGAACTACCGGCGCGTATTCTTGCATAATAAGTGACCCTGCTCGTTCCATAGTAGTTTAGAAAAATGAATACTCCCGGCGCGGTGGACTGAGAAATATCGGCAGTAATGAACGAAGGTATTGTGTCGGTCTGGATCTGAAATATTTCCGAGCCGGACGGTGCTGTCCAGTCGAAAAAAACCGGACCACTACAAATAACGGTATCAAGCAGAGGCTCTATGATCTCGGGAGGTACCGGCGGGGGTATTTTCTGTTCTTGAGGATTGTACTCTTCAGGGTCTGTGCATGAAATACCTGCCATCAGCACAACGACGGAGATATGAGTGATGACTGACAGCAGACTGCCTATGCGGTTGAACATATCCACACTATATTACCCGCAATGACGTTTTTGGCAATAGACAATATCCCGTGATGTGTTTTTACTTAACGCTCAGTGCGTACCCTCAGGAGCACATTATGGATCTGGTCGCAGATAGAATCTTCGAACTTCAGACCACTCGGTATAATTGGTCCACCGTGTACTGCCGGCGCGTATTCTTGCGTAATAAGTGGC
The DNA here is from genome assembly GCA_020353055.1 of Caldifarciminota bacterium. Classification (GTDB taxonomy): domain Bacteria; phylum Hydrothermota; class Tepidihabitantia; order SM23-42; family SM23-42; genus SM23-42. Next base: position 554,493 of record CP070686.1, read on the forward strand.
TCTATCTTCATAACGGTATAGCTGAACATAAGTGGGCGGATATGAGTATTGAAGTAACTCGGCCGTTTCAAAAGTGATTAGACTATCGGTCTGGAGTTGGTATATTTCAGCGCCGCCGACGGTATTCCAGTCGAAAAAGACAAGAGGAAAAGGTGAAGAACTACATAGGTTCGTGTCGGGTAGCGGGTAGAGCAAGGTTGGTGGTGCTGGCGGTGGATCGAGCGGTTCGTTTGGATCGTATTCATCAGGGTCCTTACAACCAGCACTGGCGAGCAAGACAACAAACGCAAGGGTGAAACCAATTAACACAGTATCCTTCAGGCGCACTTTTATTTTTGCATAGGCGAACATGGCGCCTCCTTTTTTAAAAACTCATTTGCAGGGCAATCCGTGCCCTGCGCGGTGCTGTATATGCGTTGACCCAGTCATCTGTAGCATGATAGACTGCGGTGTAAGATTCGTACTCTTCGGACGGGGTGATGAGACCATCGTGATTTGCGTCGGCTGCCGGGCTGTAGGAGCGATGTTCAAAAGTGTAGTAATCATGGAAATCCCAACGCTGCATTTCAGCGATTAAAGGAGCGTGTGGTGCGATCTCGTATCGCTCATCAAGCAGATTCAAAACCTCAAAGCTTAGATCGAAAGTGAGATTAGCCAGCTTTATGGATTTGGACAACACACAATCGATCTGCTTCTGAGAGGGTAGCCGGAGAACCCCGCGCTCTTCGTATTTACCTTCGGGTCCCGGCGGTATGTAGGGGAAACCTTTGCCGAAGTAGGCGAAGAGATGAAATCGTGACCGAAACGGCAGTTGTACAGCACCCTGAATGAATAATCGATGCCGTTGGTCAAAGTCAAGATAGTATTCTTCAACCGGCTTTGGGATATCCGGATCGGCATACTCCCCTGCAAAGGAGCTGGTGCCCTTGGTCCACGAAAGTGTGTAGGATATCTTGCCGGTGAATATTGAGTTCGAGAATTCAAGTATTGTTTCGACGCCTTTGATGCTAGCGTATTCGAGATTGTCATATTGCGTATAACTTCGTGGGAGTGCTTCCACTTCGCGTGTGCCGATGAGATCGGATACTTCTTTTTGGAAGACTGTCACTGTGCTGCTAATGTGTGTGGTAATTTCGCCCTGCAGTCCGATTTCGAAACTGGTTGTCTTCTCGACCTCCATATCGGGGTTCCCGACAATTACCCAATAGGTTGAAAAAGGTACATACTGGGGCAGCGGTAGAATTGTGTAATAATCATACATCTGATAGTACAGCGGTGGTTGGGCATATTTCCCGATATTCGCCCGGAAGATGAATTTGTCGGTCACTTGGAATGAAATACCGATTCTCGGTGAGATAAAGGCCTTTGGCAGTATACCTTCGACGGCTGGGTCGAAGTAGTCATACCGGCATCCGAGTTTTGCATACACTCCGCTGAAATCGATATTGTCCTGTACATAGAAGAAGTATTCTTTTGGCTTGTATCGATAGGCGTCGATGATCGGGTCAGTGGTGTCACTGGCGAAGTACGCAAAATTCTCGAAGTCATGATAACTGTATTCAAAGCCTGCTTTGAGCTCGTGGTACCTATGGATTTGCATATTCGTAGACAGGTTCGCCTTGAGCACATCAGAGGATTTCTTCTTGTATTCCGGAAAATCGCCGGCGCTAAAAGGTCTACGAACGTACACGCCGTATGGGTTCTTGATACTTACGCTTGGATAATCGAGCGTGAGATAGTCTTTGAATATATATTCATCGAATAAATCATATGGCCCAGGTTCGCGCACCCCATATATATTTTTCGTATGCAGACGGCTGAGGGTTAGGTTGAACAACCTTTGAGTGTTCGGCAGGAAGTTGACGTTGATCACCTGAAAGTTGCCGTCCTGCAGATCCGAACGATAGTGATCAAGCAGGAACATCCACATTGTTGCATACCGGTCGAACTGACTTCTTGATTTCGCGCCGCTGATACTGACTTTTATTTTGCCTGATGGTATATATAGCCACTTTCCATACAATGAATAGTCCTGACGCTGTTTGTGCCACAGCAGATACAGGCGCGGATCCCAGTCGTCAGTTACCATCGCGTCGAAAGAAAGAAATCCTTTGAATCTTGAAGACACCGGTAAATGAATCGAGGATTGGACGTTTTGATAGCCGAAATCATAGTACTCGGGCATGATCTTCTCGGTCTTCCCGTATACCTTCATTTTCAAATTGCCGGCCGGATATGCAGTTATGATATTGATGATGCCGGACATGGCGCGGCCGTATTCGGCATCAAAACCGCCGGGTAGAAATATGATCTCGTCGACCACACCCTTGGAAAGAGTGATCGCCGTGTGTCCGGTTTGGGGGTCGATGATCGAAACGTTGTCGATCATATACTGGACCTCCGTGGCACGGCCGCCACGCACATGAAGCGCCGTGTCGGTACGGGCAACCGCCGCCTGGAAAGCCACCAGCTCGATCGCATAATCGACCGGTAAATAAGGAAGCTCAGTCTTGCGGATGAGATAGGTGGTACCAACCATGTCTTTTGACACCGCCGGCCGTTCACTGGTCACGGTTACCGGTGAAAGCTCTATTGCCGAAGGCATCAGGCTGACCTCAAGGCGAACGGTCTTATCGTA
>CP070686.1:557230-705677 GCA_020353055.1 Caldifarciminota bacterium
AATAATCGGATGAAGTCGATCGGAGTCGAAGCATATTATCAAGAGACTAAAGATTCGTCTCGGTACAAGTAAGACCACGGCTGTTCATGAAATAGCACTTCGTCCATTTCATCCGGTCAACCTACTCAGTATCGAGCCTGGTTTGTACATAAAAAAGAATGTGGGTGCTAATTCAGGGGAGAGGTAAGCTGGTAAGATTGTCGCGTGCGGAGCACGAGGATCCTCGTTTCTGATTGTTCAGAAACGGAACATCGTCGTCCCGAACCATATTCAAAAAACATAAGGATGCAGCACCCCTGTAATGACCGGCCGCTTGCCCATTATATCCAATCCGGTTTGGTATTCAGAATAAGAATCAGGTATCGTGAATCTGTCCATTGAGAAGAAGGGGGTCTGGAGGTCCTGACATGCTTCGTCCTAACTGTTTATTTCTTAGTTTACGTAATATTTGTTATCAGACTAAGATGATTGAGGAAACTCAGGCAAACAGCAGTTAAATGGAGCTCTCTCCAACTCTTGTATGGCAGCAAGCAACTGAGTCGAGGTGTAATGTTCAGAGAGATTTGATCTTCCTTGTTGGGCGGAACGTACCCGAACATAGAAATCTTTTCATGTGCCTCTACCCGGTCCTATCATCATGCGACGAGATACTCAATTGCATGGGCAACTCTCGTGTCATGGAACTCGATTCACTAGTTAGATTGCTTTGTCGTCCCGCCCCTTTTCAGACACGACAGCATTGGCGGATCATGATATTCAGCTAACACAACGAATTTCAGGGACGCAACAACAATAGCGCAGCAAAGGAGCGGCAATTCTCGTAGTGACACTTGCCTTTGGAAGACTTCGTGATATCGAATTCGGTAATTCTGTTTATATCCGGCGCTAACAATACAACTGAGATGACAAGTGACCGAACATAATCAACTATCACATTATAAAGGCATTATAAGTCTCACAATATAAGGATTTGTTATTAATTATTAATGTTAAATCTAATATATTAAATATGGATACCAGTCAAGGTGTGCGACCTTATGTCTACAAATGCGTATTACCTATGAAAGGAGTCTGCAATGGAAATGAAACTGCGGATACCACGAAAACTTACCATAATTGGAGGTACCCTGATTGCCGCAAGCGGTTTGGTCAATACGGTACTGGGCATGAGCATCCATGCATTGTATTACGATGTTTATCCAGGCGGAAAAATGGGGCATGTGGGTATATTTGCTGGTATTGTGGCTGTCATACTGGGTCTTTTGATCGTATTTGTCGTTGTGCCGTTGTATAACAGACAAAATAGGAGCTATATTGCATTAGGAGGCATTCTAACCGTTGTTTTAGGCCATTTAGGTGCGGTCGCAGGGGCTATTTATATAGGAACTCTGGGACTATTGCTCTGTTATATAGCCGGCTTCTGGGCGATCGCGTTGGCCTTATTCAAGAAAAAGAAGAAGGAGACCCTGCTGGACGTCAGATGAGATGATAGGGAAGAGTTCACATCGACCTCTCCCCTGGCTGCAAACACTGCCGAGCCGTGCGAGCAAAGCACATGGACTGGCCAAGGAACCGAATTGTGAAAAGTGACCTTTTGACGTACATTATCTCATGAGTATTGCTTTCTTAACGACCTGCTTCCTGTTAGCCGTCATAATCCGAAGGAAATACACCCCGTTTGGGACTTGTCTGCCAGCATCGTCGCGCCCATTCCAGTCTGTGTACATCGGCGTACCCTGGTCGGCATTATGAAGCATCAAGCTCCTAACAACCCTGCCTGAAATGTCGTAGATTCGCAGTGTATTATCCATGATATCTTCACCTGACATGATGCAAATATTAGCCTTACTGCTGAAAGGATTAGGCGAGATCCTGATTTGGATTTCTGAGTAAGCGATCAAATCGCTGCGTTCACTTACACCTACCGGTGATGAACACGATGCAAGAGCAGCAACAGCTGCTTTTATCACATTGGTACAGAAGGAGATGCTGTTGAACCCTGCCCCAATGGTGTCGGCTTGAGTATGTAAATATGGATTGTTATTCGGGATATCTTCAATCAACCCGATCGCCGGGTATCCATAGACAGAGAAAGATGATTCATCGCTCACCCCGACGCCTTCCCTGGGACTGGTTAGTAGAGTTGTATACGTATCTGCGCATGCGATAAAACGGCTGATCAGAGGAGTGCAGAATGTATCACCACAGACCTCAAGGGATTCAGGTTCTGAATCTACATAGCCAATCATATCGTAATTGAAGACAGCCTGTATATCGTCACCCTCCTGATTTGCACGCCATGCATACATACCACTGCCCGCAAGGTACAATTCTTCGGCTGAGAATGCTATGAATCTAATATCATACTCAAACTGGTAATCCTTTAGTATCCTCGCCGCTTCAAGCACCGCGGCCACACCGCTTGCGTTGTCATCGGCCCCAGGAGCAGAATCCTCGTGCACAGTACCGGTATGCGAATCAAAATGCCCACATATAACATTATAGCAGCTCTCAGGGTAGACAATACCCCTCTTTATGCCCACAATATTAGCAGGCACAACGTACATGAATGAAAAGGTATCATGATATACACTGTCCAGACCGTATGAATCGAACTTGTTGTATATCCACTCTGCGGCCGCAAAACAGGAGTCATGTGTAGGGTGTCTCGTTACGAAATCCTGGAGACGCTGAACATTCTGAAGGACTGAATCTGAGGACACGCTATCGACCATTTCCTGGATCTGCGGATTCAAATGGAACAACAAAACAACACACATTATTGCCATGTATCACCTCCTCAATAATATTATAGTATTTAGTGTGAGAAATTTGTGAAATCCGGTCGAAAATCACTGGTTTCTATCAGAAAGTTTGCGCACTTTCCACTTAGTGTAGAATGATGTTCCGATTTTCTGGTTAATGCCTTGCCCAAAAGAACTGAGTTTTTCACTCCTGAGCTGTCTCCCCTTACCATCATCAAATCCAATCCAGGTCCGCCTAGCGCAAAAAGACTATTTTCTTGATCTCGGCAAAATCATCAGTAGCCAATCTAACGAAGTATACTCCCGTAGATAGTTTTCGGTCATGAGCATCCCTACAATCCCATCTAATTGCAGACTGCTGGTCAATGTTGGTTGCGTCCAGCGCAAAATTTTTCACCAACCTCCCACTGACATCATAGATTCCCAGTTCCAATTTCGTCCCAGCATACTGACCGACGTCGCATTCAATATCCACAATGCCTCTGCTCGGGTTGGGATGCACGTGCAGGAAAGGAATGTTTTCTGAATATGCTGGTTGATGTTCTTGAATTCCTGTTGGCTCGATGCCGAAATATTGCATTATCGAATCAACGAGAACTAATTTGCTCGAAGGCGGAGCAGCATCCACCAATTCACCCAATTCAAAAGAAACCCCGATTGTCTTATTATTGGCAGCGACCCCGAGACCTAGATTATACGGCATATTTAAAAAAATACGATCTGAACCACCAGTTGGATAGAGGTAATCCCTCGTGATCGCACCACCTTGATACGTAAATACCATATCCTGTGTGAAAGTGCCACTGCAGCCGGTTGCCCAGGATATGTACCCGTTGGTTGTGGTTTGTGGCTCGATGCTGAATAACGGACAAAAATCATAACCACCGTTTGAAAGCGGGTCTGTACGCCATACCAAACCGCCTTCCAGATAAACTTTGCCGCCTTGCTCATTAAGGAAGCGTTCGATCTCCTCAGCAGCGCTGCTTGTATCTAATATGACATAATTGTTCCAGTATTCTCCGCTGCAGATGAATAGTGCCCTATAAATCGAAGCAAAACCATAGGGGAACGTCGTATTATAATCCCCTGAGTAATTGAGGGCAGTGAGCTTTTCATGTATCACCGGCCCGCTTGTGTGGTCAGGGTCTGGATCCCATATGTAATAATCCTTCGGACCTACATAAATAAGACAGTCTAAAGTGTCAACATATACTCCTGAAGTAACCTCCAACTGCAGAGACACAGGATGACAGGACGGCGTCTGGGGATCGCTCGAGACAATAAAAGGGTCATCATGGTTTGAAGCCGTGCTTCCGGAAAGGATCGATCCAAAGGAAGATAAAGAATCTATAACGGCGAGCAGCGAATCGTTACAAATTATCTTACCGACTGTGTTTTCTGCGACATAACTACCGATGTTAACCAATTCGACTGTTAACTGATTCGTATCGCCTGGAACAATATATAACAGATTGCCTGGAAAATGATGTCCCTTGCGGATAATTACGGGCGCATGCACGGTTATGTTGAACCGTGACACCCAGCAGGAATCCTGTGCGTCCGTAACTGAGATCTCTAATTGCACATCATGAAGATCCGGGCAATTCGAATCAATCTGGATATTGAACCCGTCAGCCACGTACGCTGAATCAAAACCCGGTATATCACCGCAGTGTTTTATTGTATCGTTCAACGTGACGAAAGCATCGGGTATGGACTTGCGGATCACCGCCGATACTCCGTAGGCAGTCGTATCTCCCCAATTAATCAACCATACGGGCATATCGAGATCCTCACCCGGATTTGCTATTCCGTCACCATTGCCGCCAGTAGAATCATCTATTTGAAAAGAACCCAGAATCACATAGGGTGATCCCACACTATAAACCCTTATCATCCTGCAATAGGGCTTTGTATTGCGACCGGTAACCGTGATCAATATGGAATCGCCGGCAAGATTCACCGTATCGACAAAGGCGATATGCCCGGCAGCGTTGGTGCGGCCGTAGCGATAGACAGTTGTATCCTGTATCGCCATCACGCAAACCAGCGCACTTTCGACCGGCGTTGAATTACATTGTACGGAAACTTGCGTCGTACATATGCCTGTTCTTATCCACTCAGGATGCACAACCTGAAGAGTTCTTGGTGTCCCCGTACGTACCGCCATTTCGGGATCACCAAGGCAATTCCATCCATCATAGTCAAGTGAATCGTTAAATAACTGCCAGTACGTCACTCTACCCTGCTCAGCAGCTTTACCCAGCGTGCTCATGCTATCACGAAAGATGCTAGTGATCGTTCCGTGCATCAACGCACTCCGCTGGCCAGATGCCGAACTGAGGCCGGTTGTAGTTCCGTAGAAACCGACCACACCCTTTGGTTGCTCAGAAGTGCCAGCACATAACCACTCACGCCCAATGCCTTCGATCGTCGCGCACGTCGCCGATACTACAATCGGCAACATCAATCCATTGCTCATCTGTGACGGATAGATGTCACCGAATGGGCCTGTCCAGCGCCCCCAAGCAAGCCCACGATAAGTTAAGTACGAACATCCACGGTTTATGGCTTCGATAACATCAAGACTATCATGGGTGAGAAAATTGGCAGGCCCCCAGCAGTATCCCACAAAAGAATCTATATGATTGAACCCGGCATTTACCATGAGTTGATGCGCGGTGCGAGTGACCTTCCAATAGTTGGTGTCGCCGGGAAGTATAGGGTCATCCAAATTCACGATGGTCGCGCCCCTGCGAAACCACAGTGAATCATCCATAAAGGGATTCTTCTCGTAGCTCAAGACTTTGGCGACTACCGTCTTTGCTTCAATGCTGTCGGAAACCCAAAAACGCCCCGGGATCATTTCATTCTGAAAATCACCCATCAAATTAGTATAATAATTATCGCTGTAACATGCTTCCACGCCCTGTACGCGAGGGAATGGCAACTGATATTTGTTACCGACGAGCAGCAAGTACTCAGGTCTCGGTACCCAGGTGTTATACGCATTGATAATAAAAGCGCGTATCTGCGTCGAATCACTGCCTATGTCGGAGAGCTTCACGACCTTTGCTTTCATTCCCTTTTGAGTCTTCCATTCTGCAAGCGGAAGAATCACATTATGGTGCTGGTCGTGAGTGATGATCAAATAACGAGCACCCGTTTCTTGGGCGAAGAGCTCAATGCTGCAAACACAAATAAATACAATGAGTAAGGTCCTGTACATACGCTACCCTGCACAAAATTATAGCAATAGGGAGAAAGACGTCAAGACTGATATTTCTCATCCAATAAGCTGATATGAGCGGATTTTATCGCGCTGTGCCCTACATTGATTGGACGCGAATGTTTCTATAGAAAGGCTAAAAGGTTACTGGTATCCAGCCGTTTCTATCTTCGAATCTGCTCCGTAGTGTTTATCCCGGAACTTCAAATACATCGATACGAACAACTGAATCAACTTCTTCAATTCTGCGTCTTTCTGAACATACTCATCCTGCATATATATGAGCGCGATCGAAATAATCAATTTATCCTTGAACGAATCAAAAGATTCGAGTATACCTGATTCTTCATACATCACCAGGTTGTCAAAACTCGTTAAAACGAGTTGAAACTGATCCTGGTAACTACTCGGCACAGGAAGTGCTGCACGTGCCGTCCGGATGACCTCAAGGGCTTCCATGATTGCGATTTCAAGCACACGGTATTCGCTATCGAGAACTTCCATGTCTTCATCCGCGACATTTATCTGTTGCCACTCTACGTTAATAGCAAGATTCTTCTTGTGCTGACCATATACGGTTGCCAGAAATACTATGTTGTCCTGTAGTTCAACTGAAAAGCGTTCCTTTAGCGGTCCTTGTAGCCATTTCAATATTGTTGCCACCCTTGCACGTTTCATGATCCGTTCCAGCGACGGTTTTTCTGTCCTATACAGTCCAGCTTTAATTTTTTTTAAGCACCCATCAGTTATCTCTGTATTCTCGTCGATTTCTTTTTTCAGGCGTTCGTAAACACTGTCGACTCGTAGTTTCAACGCTGAGTCATGCAAACTTGTGTATGTTCTGTTGATAAACGCTTCGATGAGCTCGCGATTGAACTTCATCTTTTTTGGAACTTTCGGTGCAGAAAGAACAACTTCAAAATACGCGATGAAATTTTCAATATCCCGCTGTATGATCCGAGATTCTGTCATGTCTTTGACCTCGCCATAAACAACATTGATCATGTTCTTGGGGTCGGTTTTCCCAAGCAAGAATTCAAAAATATTTTCTATGTCTCCAAGAAAAGACGTAGCCATCTTGATTATTTTCCCCTTACGTTAGCCAGAAATGCATCAAATTCTTGTATCAAAACTTTCTGTTGTTCACCTAATTGCATGTTCTTTACAGTATAGTATCCGTTCTTCTCTTCATCCTCTCCATAAATAACAGTATATGTTGCATTACATTTGTTGGCTCTCTTGACCTGTATCTTTATGGGCTCACCAGGGTCACCCAAAAGACATCTATGACCCTTACCCTGTATCTGGTCACGGAGGCGGACTATTTTTGTGATATACCTCTCCCCCATTCCAGCGATATAGAACGTTTCCTTCTGGTCAAGTACCGGCAAGTCCTCAGACATTGTGAGTAATAGTCGTTCCGGACCCATTGCCCAGCCAGTGCAAGGTGTATCCTGACCTCCCAATTCTCTCATTAGCAGATCATAACGCCCGCCGGCTATGATCGTGTCCTGTGCACCCAACCCGCCGTGTTTGAACTCAAAAACGGTTCTCGTGTAGTAATCGAGTCCCCGTACTAGTTTTTTGTTTTCAGCATAATCGATACCAAATTGATTTAGATATTCTTTGACCTTGTGATAATGTTCTGCACACTCGTGGCAAAGATTGTCAGTGATTTTCGGAGCCTCGTCATACACACGCTGACACGTTTCTTTCTTACAGTCAAAAATTCGCAGGAAATTGCGTTCGAAACGTCTCTTACAATCACTACATAAATCTGTCATATGATTCTGTAGAAATGATCCTAATTTCTCCCGGTATTTACCGCGACAATCAGGACAGCCAATTGAGTTGAGTTCAATGGTAAAGTCCTTCGCACCGATCAATACCAGATATCTCTTACCTTGATCGATTATCTCAGCATCAAAGAAAGGCTTGTTTTCACCCAGCAATTCAATGCCGATCTGCTGGAACTCGCGGTACCTCCCTTTTTGCGGTCTTTCCCGCCGGTACATAGAACAGATATACAGGAACCGCGCGGGCAAAGTGAGTTTATTTTCGATAAAAGCTCTGAGCACGGATGCGGTGCCTTCCGGTCGTAGAGCATAGGTCTTCTTATTGACTTCGAACCTGTAGATCTCGTGCTCTACGATATCGGTAGTTGTTCCAATCGAACGGTCAAAAAGTGCGGCAAACTCGAAGGAGGGCGTCCGGATCTCTTCATAACCGTTCCGAGTAAAAAAATCGCGCGCCGCTGCGTTCATTGCCTGGAGTCTGCGTAATTCCTTGTCAAACAGATCCCGCGTTCCTTTAGGCTTCTGATACATTATTCCCCGTTTCTCTCTGTTTGAAGATAAAATAACTCACCACCACAGCAAATATTCCTGCAAGAATATCAGGCACCTCGAAATAACGTCCGGGAATGAAGATTTGCTGAAACTCAGCCAGCAGCACAACCAGAAGACCGAGCACAAAGAAGCTTCTCACTTTCATTAACCGTGCAGCGAGAAATCCCATGATGAAGAAAACGACGAAATGGTAGAATTTGTCTATCGGAAAATCCTTTATCTTTGGCATGTCGATTTTTGGGTACCCTGTGAGCACGAATATTGTTATTATCCATGCGATAAGCAAAACCCAACGAACATTTCTTTTCACTCTTCTTCCCAATCACTGACGGCCTTTATCACATCGCCCGGTTTTCTGCAGTGAAGGAGGTCGGAACGCAAGGAGTCATCATTGAGTAGCCGTAAGCTCTGAGCCAGGAGTGCCGCATGATCATCCTTCTTCGAAAATACGAACAACATTATCACGTTGGCTACCGATGATCCGTAGTCATCAAACACCAGACCGTTATGGTTAATTATAATATGCACTTCAGTCCTTTGGATACTATCCTGAACAACGCGCGGAAGGAAAATGCCCTTACCGAGTGCCGTCGGCATGATTTTTTCGCGCTCGAGTATTTTGTCTACCGTCGTAGCTACATCTATCACGCTGCTCTTCTCGAGCATCTTCGATAAAATATCCCGGTAACTATGCCCATCTATATTCAGTAATATTCTTTCAGTGCTGAGATATTGTGCAAGCATCAACAAATTATCTTTACTTTTGTTGTTTAGTCAACAAGCAATCCGAGAGTGATATCAATAACCAGTCCCGTCGTCCGGAACGCGTTCAAAGTTTTGCTTGGAGGCACCGCAATCAGGACAACCCCAATACTCTGGCAAATCCTCAAAACGGGTTCCTGGTTCAATACCCGATTCCGGATCCCCTTTTTTCGCCACGTATACAAAATCACATATAGAACAGCGCCACTTTTGCATGGATTCCTCCAGGAGTTCTACTAACCTTCACTGAGTTTATGGCTGACATCAAGAACGAGTGTGATGAGTCTGTCCATAGCTTTTGCCAGCTCTTGATCCGAAACAAATTTAGTGAATTCTTCACCACCACCAACAATATCAGAGACGAGTAAGAATGAAGCTGCATTTAAACCACTCCTGTTCGCTAGATAATAGATCAAGCTCGTTTCCATTTCAACGGCAATAATACCTTTTGATCTCAATTTTTTTACATAGTCAGGAAACGGATTATAGAATACATCCACACTTGCCACCCCACCAAAGATAAGTTTAATGTCCCTTTCTTTGGCAACGTTATTGGCCGTCTCCAATATATTAAATGTTGCATATGGTGCATGAGGTTCGCCATCGAGATAGGTATGCGTAGCACCATCAAAAGGCGAAGCAGCAACCGCCGCGATCATGTCGAGTGGCTTGATCTCTGCACCGATACCACCGCACGTGCCTATTCTGATAAGAGTCTTTACGTCCAGCTGGATGAGTTCTTCGACCACTATTGCGGCCGAGGGACACCCCATCCCAGTAGTCTGAACGCTTATCCTCTGATCCTTATAAGAACCGGTGTATGCCAGAAGGCCCCGGTTCTTATTGACCATACTTGCATCCTTTAGTAGTTGGCTAATCCTCACCGACCTTGCAGGATCGCCGACCAATAAAGTTATCGGTGCATAATCCCCCTTGTTCGCTCTAAGGTGTATCGGCATTCAACCTCCTCAATAAATCGTTACGTTAAACTTCACAAATTATTCAAAGATCATTATTAACCGTGGAAGAATATTATAGTCGTAATCCTATGTCTCCGGAAGTGCCTCTCCCCCGTCAGTTGCTACTTCATGAACAATATCCAATACTGAATCACGATGGGCCATGAATTCATCCATGTATTTCTTCTTCACTGACGGTGCACGCGGGATTTTTACCCGTAGAGGATTTATGGGTACTCCATTTTTGTGTAGTTCAAAGTGTAAATGCGGGCCCGTCGATAACCCTGTTGAACCGAGATAGCCGATGAGTTCACCCGATTTCACTCTTTTACCCACATAGAGATTCTTGGCAAAACGCGAGAGATGTCCGTATCTCGATCTGAAATTATTAGCATGGCGTATCTCTACCAGATTACCGTAGCCACCCTTCCAACCTCGGTACGTAACCTTACCAGCACCAATCGAGGCGATCGGAGTACCAATCGGCGCAACGTAGTCCAAACCGTGATGTGGACGCCACCTCTTCAGGATCGGATGGTACCTACGTTTGGAGTAATGTGAACTGATGTATGAAAAGCGCAATGGTGATTTGAGTAGTGATTTCCGCAATGATTGTCCTTCTTGATTGTAATAATCATCATGACCTTCCGGATCGCGATAGTAGAACCCGTAGAAATCGCCTGCGGCTCCTTTGTAGCGTGCAAATGATATCAGCCCGTAGTCGACAAGAGCAGAATCACAGAATATTTTTTTGAAGTATATGAAGAAAGAATCACCATCCTGGGTGTCCGTGAAAAAATCGACCTCCCAGGCAAAGACATCAGCGAAACGGATGACTAAATGCGATGTCTCGCCGGAAGCCAGCATAGATTCATACAGCGTAGAATTAACCGTGCCGCTGACATAGGCTATTGACGTATCAAAATATGGATAATTCATGGCAACTGTCAGATACCCGCTTTCTCTGTTCACGTAATAGGTGTTCTGGAAATTCTGCCGGTATGTTAGGTGAGAAAATCTTCCATCTTCCTTAACCAGTGAAACTGTATCACCCGGTATACATTTGCGGAACGGGAATCCTGCTTTCTCGAGCGCTGAGATTATCGCCACCCTGGATTCAGCAACCGAGAGTTTGTCGAGGATGGTCTCAAGGGTTTCGCCTTTTTCCACAACGTGTTTTGTATCGGTGACGATTGTCGTTATGATGAACTCAGGTTCTCTTGAGCAACCAGCAATAATGAAAAATAGAATTATTAGCTGACTAAATCTGGTTTTGTACAAAGTCCCTAACCCAATCATCGTATATTCGATTTCTGTAGGCAAAAGAACAACCCTCAACGGTGATTCCTTCTACCTTTGTCAGTGAATGCATGATGACTCTAAAATCGGAAAACCCCCACAGATCGAATTCTATCTGAATATAACGTTTTTTGAATCGCGACGCGATATTTCCAACAAATCCAATTTCCTTGATGATCTTTCGTAATTCTTTTATTCGAATCTTTGTCACTATAGCAAGATGGACATGCATGTAATTCTTGATAACACGCCAATCAAAGTTTGGGGCAATCGACAGAATGCCCTGTCGGTTCCTTCGCGTCCATATCAACTGCGACAGTCTCACCTCTTTTTCTGATTTCGGTTTCTGCGTTATCCTGTTGATGAGTGTATAGCGTATCTTCTTGGTGTTACAGAATTCATTTATTAGCCGCCAATCTTCTTTTACTAAAGGCCTTGGCATCATGACATTGTATTCGTCAACCTTATATACCTCCGCATACTTCATTCCGGAAAGTTTATTCGACAGTGACCTAATTTCTCTAAGATTTTTTGCATAGAATAGCAGTGAGATATTCGGACAAACCCCTTGAGGAAAGGATAAATTTTCAACCATCTCCTCGATAAAAGGAATTGTACTACCTAATCTGAACCGTGCCGCAGCTTCACCTGCAATGCAACCCCAATACCACTTTCCACCGTGAATGCCGGGTAGAAACAACTTAAATCCATAGCCGCTAATGAGCCCGGTATCCTCAAAATTCTTGATTCTCAGTAGTATTTCTTTCTGCGATATGTGGAATTTGCTCACAAAATCGTGAACAGGTATTGTGCCTTGTAGTTCGAGCTGTCGAATGAGATTCAAATCGATGGGGTCGATTATCACTAGCGGATTATAGATGAAATTGCAGAGAAGTCAACTACTAAAAGCAGAAGCTGAGAATAGCAGAACTGACGATAATGAAGTCCTTTGTACTTTTTTTGTTCTCGGCTTCGCTCTAACAGTAATCAGTTCGTAACGATACCAACGGGATTAACGGTAATAGCGCAATCAACGAACTGGACGATATTAACGGGACTAACGGAATTAACGAGAGTAGCGGGATTAACGAAAGTAACTGGCTAAACGAAAAAAAACGTTTGTCGTTCCTCATTTCCCGATGCAGAATTCCTCGAATATGCGGTCGAGGATTTCCTTGCGCAACACGTGTCCGGTCAGTTCACCAATTTCATTTAGTGCACAATGCATTTCATAAGCCATGGTCTCGATCGTCGGCGCGCTTTTCGCGTCAACCAGGCACTTCCTTGCGCGGGTAAGCGCATCAATATGGCGGTGCCGCGTAATCAGTACGTCATGCGTGAGATTGTCAGGCGCGAGAGAACGCTTAATACCATCCTCAAGCGTGTCAATATTCTTACCGGTCATGGCGGATATCTTTATCGAATCGGATAATATGGTTTCATTACTGAGACGGACGTTGAGATCTATCTTATTTACGATAAGCAATTTCGGTCTGTTTTTAACGAGATTATACAAGTGAATGTCTTCCTCGTTCATGGATTCTGATCCGTCGAACATCATGAGTATCAAATCAGCATTCTGGATGAGCACTTTCGTTCTCTGCTGCGCGATTTCGTCAGGCCCGGTTGCTTTGTTGAAAACACCTGCGGTGTCGTACAGTAAGACGTGAATGTCTCCTATTTGCATGCTCTCCTCGAGAAAATCGCGCGTCGTACCGGGTTTCTCGTGGACGATTGCGCGCTCATGCCCGACGAGCCGGTTAAACAAAGTTGATTTACCAACATTGGCGCGTCCCGTTATCAAGACGCGATACCCGGACTTGATCTTTGTGCCAACCGATGCACCTTTGAGTAATTCATCGATTTCATTCACAATTCCGATGAGGCTGGTTACTACCCTCCCACGATCATACTCTACACCTTCTTCCTCAGGAAAATCTATGTCAGCTTCAACCAGGAATAACGCATCAACTATCTTCGAACGAATATCATATATCTTCTCCGAAAGTTTTCCTTCGTATTGGAGTATGGCTAATCTACGCGCCTGCTCGCACGTTGCGTTGACCGTGTCCAGAACTGCCTCTGCCTGTATGAGATCGATCTTTCCGTTAATCAGCGCACGCCTGGTGAATTCTCCCCGTCGCGCTATTCTCGCCCCGAGTTCATTGAAAGTTCGCACCAGGCGATCAACAATCAAGGGATTACCATGGCAAGAAACCTCAACAACATCTTCGCCAGTGTAGGAATTTGGTTTATCAAATATTACGGCCAATGCGGTGTCGATCTTCTCGCCGGTTTTTGGGTCGACAGCTTGACCATAGTAGACATGATGTGATTCATATTCAACAGTTGGCTGCGCGGGTTTGAATATCTTTTGCAGAAAGGGTATTGCCTGGTTACCGCTGAGTCTGATTACGGCCACGCTCGAATGACCGGATGGAGTTGTACAAGCAACTATCGTATCATTTGGGTTCATCGTTCGGAGCGATTATCACATTCTTACTTGCTCCCTTTCCTATACTGTAGAGCTTCACACCCTTAATCTCGCTCAACTTAGTCTCGACGATCTGCTGCTCCCGTTTGGTCAGCGGATCCAACGCCATTTCACGACCAGTCTGTAACACAATACGTGCGATGGCCTCGGCCTTTTTCTTCAGAAAATTAGTGCGGCGCATGCGGTACCCACTCACATCAACCAGGATTTTCAGATTCGGGTGAAAACGTTTCATCAGACGCGTTATCACATACTGAAGCGCCCAGAGTGTTTCTCCTTTCTTTCCGATCAAGATTGCATCGGCATGCCTTGTCTTAATATTAACATAGAAACCCTTATCGTCTTTGGCAATGTTGATATTCGGTCTGAATCCGCAGCTTTCAAGTATGAATTTGGTCACTTCGAGAAGATGCTGGCGAGGCTCTTTGACTTCCATCTTTATCTTTACTTCATCTTCCTCTTCAGATATGAGCTCGTATTCAATCTCACTCTGCCTCACCCTTAGTGTTTTTAATCCGGATTCGATGGCTTCGTCGAGATTTTTCCCTGACGCTTCGGTCACTCTCATTTTAGTCCTCCTCTCTTGGTTATGAAATGCTCGATCAAAGTAAATATATTGTATGTGAACCAGTACAACTGCAGGCCCGAGGGCAGATTGATGAATATCCAGACCATAATGATTGGCATGAAGATAACCATCAGTCGCTGCCGCGGGTCGACGGTCGTGGTCAACGATTGTACGACCATCATTATACCCATGCTTATCGGCAGAACATAGTAGGGGTCCTTTAAAGAGAGATCGGTTATCCAGAAGATGAAATGGGCATGCCGGAATTCGATCGAAGTAGTCAGTGTCCGGAAGAGAGCGAAAAAGATAGGCATCTGGATAAGAAGAGGCAAGCATCCGGAGAATGGATTGACCTTATAGGTCTTGTAGAGATGCATCATCTCCTGATTCAACCGTTGAGGCTCATTCTTGTATTTTTGCTGAATTTTCTTGAGTTCAGGCTGGACCATCTGCATCTTGTGTTGGGACATTATCATCTGCCGGGACAGTGGGAAAAAAACCAATTTTACCAAAAGCCCAAAGATCATGATCGCGAAACCATAGTTGCCGATAAGCGAGTATATGAAGTTCAGCACCGCCATAATGACTCGCGAAATTGGTCCCCAGAAACCACCAGAAGCAATTTCTTCATAGTTTTTATTGTATTTGGATAGTTGTTCGCGATCCATGGGTAACAGGAGCACACTCATGTCCAGATCGGTTCCACTCACGATTTCTGCTCCGAAACGATCTTTGGCACCACCCATGTAGTAGCAGCCAAATGATGCATTGCGCGTTTCGACCTGTTCTATCTCACCCGGTATTTTGTAGAAAGAAACTTTTTCGACACCTGAAGTATTGTTAACAGCCAAGATAAAGTATTTCGTACGAAGGGCAAACCAGTCTAAATCACCGCTGTATGTGAACGAATCCTTGATCTTCTTGGTGACTGTTTGGACTTCTTCGTTCTTGATATAAACGTTGAAGTTCCGGAGGTCGTCACCCACGTTCTTAGGCTCGGTGATATTCAAACCTGCTTTAAGACTCATTGTATGGCCTTGCGCGTCGGTTGAAACCCGCAGCGAAAATCCGTAATCCTGATCAAACCGGTAAGTCTTTACCAGTTTCTTCTCGTCGTCATAAAAGACAACTGAATCATCGTTGACAGTGTGAGATAATTGCAGAATGTTGCTGAGACTATCCTTCAGCATACTGGTGAATAAATGCCGGCCCGGCGGCACGATATCAACATCGTAATCTTTCAAGTACAAGGATGCTACGGATCCACCGTAACTCGACAGTACGAGTCGGACATGGCGGCGGTCAATGACAATCGAATCTTCGGTGACTGGTGTGGGTTCCTGTTCAGAGAACTCAACTGCCTCCACAACCGTATCCTGCACCACGGGTTCAGGGACAACTGTCTTTTGAGCTGGCCTGCTGAAAAAAGTCCAGATCAGCAGAATAGCAATGATTATGGCAAAGGCCATCGCAGTCCTTGTACGATCACTCATTCTTTTCCATCCTTTTTGGTACTGGATCCCAACCGCCAATACAGAACGGATTACAGCGCAGAATGCGCCAAAAACTTAAATAAAGACCCCGAGCAAAACCATGTTCTCTGAATGCTTCTATTGCATATGTTGAACAGGTCGGTTCAAAACGACACACTCTTGGGAGAACCTTTCCGATGGTCAAACGGTACGCCTGAACGAGATAGATGAACACACGACTCATCTTCCCTCCTTGAATTTCTGTATGGCGTCAAGGGCTTCACCAAGTGTGATTTTTGTATCTGCGTAGAGTATTATCTTCATCCCTTTAAAGTCATCTTTATTCATTCGATATGCCTCCCTTAATATTCTCCTTATCCTATTTCGCCTTACGGCGCAACCGCTTTTCCTGGAGGCAATGAAACCAGCTTTCCGGATGTCGGACGAACCGAATATGAATCTGACTTTCCCGTATTTTCTTTTCCGCCCTCGTGCGAATAACTGTTTGAACTCCGAACTCGCCTTGAGTATTTCAGTTCGTGGAAGTACCTGTTTTCTTATTTCGTTACCTTCTGCCCTGCGTATGACTATACAACGAGCTTTTTCCGCCCCTTTTTTCTTCTTCTCTTCAGCACCTGTTTTCCTGCCTTGGACTTCATACGTTTGCGAAATCCATGTGTCTTTTTCCGCTTCCTGCGACTCGGTTGATAGGTTCGTTTCATTGAATTTATTATATTCAAAATTATGGCAAAGTCAATGATTTGTTGACACAACGTCTAATCATATAAAAAGGTGGCGGGGCTGAGCGAGCAATGCGTTTTTTTTACAAAATTATTGACTAAACAAAAGATATGTCTATAATTAACTTAAATGAAGGACAATGTCGCGCAAATTATCCTAGGCCTTACCAAATCTTTCAAAACAATGCAGATGTATGGTATGAACCATTCATCTTTTCGCCACTTCTTCGAGCCTTTCTATCAGAAAACAGCAGAACATCTAAGAGACCATAACGAAATAAGCTTCAAAGTCGAGAAATTCCAGATGGTTCACGATGATCAGGTGGTCTACAAAGAAGAAGAGATGGATATGAGTATTGCGTTCAGACTGTTCAAGGATGGAATCCGCAACATAAGCTTCATGAGCGGATTGACATCTGATGAACTTCTCCTTTTCGTGGATGTCATCAGCCGGCCGGCGAAGGATTGGGACGTTGCACTGGGGCTGTGGGAATGCAATTTCACCCATATCACTTTTTACGTCATAGAAGCGGAGGAAGTCCCTGACTACCGCGTCCCGGATGTCCCCATTCAGTATGTTGACTACGACGAGAAACTCAAACAGCTGATCCTTAGGGAAAAAATAGACATCGATGCAGTAATCATACCCGACCTTGACCTTGATGAGGTCGAAGATTTGAAAAAATGCATATCAATCGAAGAGAAGATTGCCATACTCCCGGTGGTCATAAAAACACTCGGTGATTATCTTTTGACGGATCGCTCCGAAGAAATCATAGACGGCCTGATCGAAATCCTGGAAAGTTGCGTCAACATGAAGGATTTTTACAATGCACGCCGCATCGCGTACAAATTGAAGGATATCCCGAAGATAAATTTCATAGAACGTTTCGAAAACGAAACAACAATAGCAAGCTTCAGAGAAACTCTCAACGTACCCGAGGACGAAGTATTCAATGAATTCCTCGCATTCCTTGGTTTCTTTGGCGAGAAATCCATTCCCTTTCTCATGGAGTTGATGCCATTTATCGAACGTACTGACCGTCTGAACGCGCTGAGGCACAGAGTCGCACACATAGCAGAGGATAACCCTTCACCGATAGCCTCGTTTCTTCACAGTAAAGAACCCGGCACGGTTCTTAATGCAATCAACATCCTTGGTCTGATCAAACCAGCAGACATTGCCAAAATGCTTGACCCGCTCGTCATTCATCCTAACCGAGAGGTCAGGTTAGCGGTCATTGAAGCTCTCGGCAATGCCGGGCAAATCGATATTGTAATCAAATACATCAACGACCCTGATGTAGAGGCGAGGATAAGGTCGTTGCGTATACTGAGCAAGTTCAAGCGCCCGGAAATATATCCTGTGTTGCTCGAACGAATAAAGCACGGCAGTTTTCTCAGACTGGATTTTGCCGAGCAGCGTGAGATATTCAGCGTGCTTACGGCAAATGCCGGGGATGACTTTGTAGAAACGATGCAGGGGATACTTTTCAAGCGTAAGTGGTTTGGAAAGAAGAAATACAGAGTGATGCGACGTTTGGCTGCACTGGCGTTGAATCAGATCGGCACTGATGAATCAATTGCGGTACTGAAAAATGGAATGCAGAAACGCAACAAAGATATCAAATTTGCCTGTGAGACGGTGCTCAAGGAGAGATCATCATGAACATATACATTGCAGGTAAGACTGTAGTTGGGTTGCTGTATCCCCTATTCAAAGCAGTTCAGGTTTATGATGTCAACAACAATGTAGTAATCAATACGGCACAGAAATTCATTAGCGGTATCGAAGAACTTTTATCTACGTTCTCGAGCCTTGAATTCGTCCGGTACCGTGATTATGTATTTTTCAACAAACAGAGATTAAAATACGAAATAGATAGTTACGCAAACCTCCAATTCATGAATACGCAGCTCCAGATGTTGAATATCAAATCAATAACCTTCAAGCGTGGTATTACCCAGGAGGAGGTCATTGATTTCGCCAGTATTTTCAAAGAAGACCGAATCACTTTCCAACGCAAACTGGCGGAAAAGAAATTTCAGCACATTGACATCGAAATCCTCAAGAGTGATAAAGAACCAGATGAACCAATCGAAAACGGACAGATGGCAAAAAGGACTTATTTCAAGGCTCTAAAAGTAACGAAGAATCTTATGCAGAACCTCTGGACCGGACGGCCAGTGGATGTCAAAAGTTCCCGTCGAGTAATCTACGGCCTCGTTGATTCGATCTCCAGAGATGAATTCGGGATACTTGCACTTACTACAATCAAGAACTTCGATGAGTACACTTTCAACCATTCCCTCAATGTCGGAATCCTCTCGTTGGCACTCGGACAGCGAATCGGTCTTGACCGGAAAAATCTGGCTCGGCTCGGTACATCGGGCATCCTGCATGATATCGGCAAGGTTGAGATATCAAAAGAATTAATAAACAAGATCCAGAAACTCACAAATGATGAGTGGGAGACACTAAAATTGCATTCAAATTATGGGGTACGTGAAATCCTCAAGACTCGTGGGCTGGATGAGACTTCAATGTTTGCTATAACTGTGGCATATCAACATCATTGGAATTATGACGGCACTGGCTACCCCCTGAGGGAAAAAGAGGATGAGCCAACCCTATTCTCAAGGATCGTCCGGATATGTGACTCTTATGATGCGATGACGACCGCCCGGGGTTACCAGCCTGTCCCCTATTTACCACACTTTGCCTTGAGGGTAATATGGTCGAACCAGAACCGGTTGTTCGATCCGATATTGGCAAAGGTGTTCACCCAGCTTCTCGGTATTTATCCGGTGGGCAGTTGTCTGGAACTCAGTAGCGGTGAGATAGGCGTAGTCATGCGACAGAATCCGAGCACCATTGACTTGCCGAACATTAAAATCGTCGTTGATAGCAGTAGCAATAAAATCGACGGTAGGATGATTGATCTGGCCGCACACACCGAAATAAAGATCATCCGCCCAACGTATCCTCAAATATATGGCATCAATCCTGCCGCCTACTTCTTGTAGCTTAAGTGTGCTGCCGCAATCGATAAGATTATGATGAGAACAATAATTGTCGATCAAGAGAAGACAATCACTGATGAATTGAATAATATCGGTGTAGACCCTGATGCCTTTTCAATATTCATCAAAAAAACCCAATGCATGACCCTGAAGTTCAGCAACCTATCATGTGCACAGGTCAACGTCCTAAAACAAACTGCGCTCATTTGTGGTGCTGACGCCGCGATTCCCAAAAACGCTTACAGAGGCGGCCGCGGCAAAAGATTCCCACTCATTTTGTTCGCGAACCTTCGTGAAATTGAAAAGATGGAACAGCGTCTTCGTGAGCAGCCGTGGATGGGATACATACGCAGCGAGTTAGCATCGCTCTTACTTGACACCAAAAAGCCTGTTCTGAAAATTGGCAGGAAGAAATTGACGATGGACCGGACATATATTATGGGCGTAATCAACCTGACTCCGGATTCATTCTACAGTGGCAGCCGTTACACCGACATGTCAATCATAGAGGAAGTAGTGAGCGAAATGAATGAAGAGGGTGTTGATTTCATTGACATTGGTGCCGAATCGACAAGACCGAAGAGCATACCGGTCGGTGAAAAAGAGGAAATAATGAGGTTGAAGCGTGTGCTGCCTGCGGTTGCCAAACTCACACGCGTTCCGATATCGGTCGATACCTATAAAGCCAAAGTCGCGGCTCTTGCCATCGACTTGGGTGCAACCATAATAAACGATGTGTCAGGACTCAGATTCGATAAACGCATGGCCAAGACGATTGCACGTAACCGTGTCAGCACGATAATTATGCACATGAAGGGTAAACCGAGAACCATGCAAAGAAATCCTCGATACAAGGATCTCATGTCCGAGATTCACGATTTTCTGCAGAAAAGGATCGATTATGCTGTAGAATCAGGTATTGATGAGGATCGAATAATTATCGACCCTGGACTGGGTTTTGGCAAAGCCCTGACCGATAACTATATAATAATAAGGCGCCTCAGTGAACTCAAGCAATTAGGGCGACCGATACTGGTCGGCCATTCAAGAAAATCATTTGTTGGCAATCCTTTCGGCCTCGGACCAAAAGATCGACTGGAGGGCACCCTGGCCATTCAGTCCCTGCTCATACAGAATGGTGCTTCGATATTCAGGGTACATGATGTCACCGAGGCTAAGAAAGTAGGTTCGGTAATCGATCTCATAGTACGATGAGACTATTTGGATTTCTTCCCATCAGAGCAATAGATATCATCGACATAATCGTCGTCGCTTTTTTGCTCTATGCTTTCTTCAAATTCGTTAAAGGAACGAAAGCGACGTCGATTCTCGTCGGGCTGGTTCTTTTCTTCGTGATTTCTTTCATATCCCGCTGGCTGGACCTTAAGGCACTTTCCTGGATCATGAATTCAATACTCGCCCTCTGGGTCGTTGCTTTCGTTATCGTCTTTCAACCTGAGATCAGAAACGCCCTCGCGCGCATCGGGCGCCAGAGACCGGTAAAGTTCTTCTTGAAACTTGAAGAAGTGGGAGTCATGGATGAAGTTATAGATGCCGTGAAGAAAATGTCAGATGATCGAATCGGCGCGCTAATAGTAGTACAAAAAAGCATCGGCTTGAAGGATATAATTGATACCGGTGTACACATTGACGCTCAGGTTAACTCGTCTATGTTGCGGACCATATTCTTCCCCGAAACCCCGCTACACGACGGGGCATGCGTGATTCAGGGGGACAAGATAACCGCCGCAGGTTGCGTACTGCCCCTCAGCGAAAATCCAAGTTTAGGCATTACCTACGGGCTGCGCCACCGTGCGGCCCTTGGCATGGCTGAGCAAAGCGATGCACTCTGCATCGTGGTTTCGGAAGAGACAGGCAACATCGCGTATGCCTATAAGGGCAAGCTCCTCACAAAAGTCGATGTCGAATCCTTGAAGAAATCAGTGGAAGCAATTATCCAAGATTGAAACCCGTTGCGGTACTGCCGCATGAAAATCAATTCATACAGAACAACCCGTCAAGAAGCGTGTGGTAAATCAACAAGAATATCATATCGAGTTAGCAGCAGGTTGACACAAGAAATCATTTAATTAGAATATTCCGCGGAGGTGTGATGCAAACGAAACATATAGTAATCATTGCTGCGGCGATCGCAGTCATCATGGTCGGTGTGATCGTCGGCGTAGGTATGCGTGGTCCGTTACCAGGAGGAAGCATCGGTGTCGTTGAGATCGACAACATTATCTACACACCGAAGCACATCGTTACGGATCTAAAGAATTTCGGCGATGACCCGGGGATAAAGGCGATTATCCTCAGAATAAATTCACCCGGCGGCGTTGTTGCCGCTTCTCAGGAGATCTTTGATGCGGTAAAACGTCAGCAGCAAAAGAAGCCGGTCGTAACGTCGATGGAGACTGTTGCCGCTTCAGGTGCCTATTATATTGCTTTACCCAGCGACGTTATTATCGCCAACCCGGGTACAGTCACTGGATCAATCGGCGTGATAATGGAGTGGCCGGTCTTGGAAAAACTATTACAGAAATTGGGCATTGAGTTCGAAGTAGTCAAATCAAAGGAACATAAGGACATTGGCTCTGCTTACCGAAGGCTGAACGAAAGAGAGAGAGAGTTGATGCAGGCGGTTGTCACGGATGTTTATGATCAATTCGTAAGGGTAACATCTGAGTACCGCAATATCCCACTGGACAGCGTACTAAAATATGCAGACGGCAGAGTTTTCACCGGGAACCAGGCGAAAGACCTTGGATTTATTGATACACTTGGCTCATTTGAGTTCGCAGTTGACCTTACGGGCGACCTGGTAAATATCGATGAACCACATCTGGTATATCCAGCGAAGCGATTGAGTTTTGTCGATCTATTTCTCAAACCCATGGAACACATCACCTTACCCAAACTCTATTTCCTGTGGCGCTAAAATCAAACATACTCGCAACTGCTATTTATGTTTTCTTTTCTGTCATGCTGGCGGTCATAACGTCTTGCGGTGGTCCTGACCGCACGAAAGTCTTGGCTCAGTATCTAATGGAAGTAAAACGCCTTAGGGACGACGGATTGAGTGGAATCGCGCTCCAGGACTCAATTAAAACAATGGAGAGTGCGTTTGGCATTGACCCAGAAGATGAAATCGCGAAACTCAGTGAAAACCCTGATGAGTGGGTGAAACTTCTGAAGGATTTGAAGCGTGGCCGGTAAGGTCTTCGGAGTAGTCGAAGGATTCTACCGCCGGCCATACACATTCGATCAAAGACTCGACCTCATCGATTTTCTCAACAGTTTGAATCTCAATACCTATGTATATGGACCGAAAGCTGATAAATTTCACCGTCGAAAGTGGCGTGAGAAGTACTCCGGCAAGAAAATACGAGAATTCGAGATCCTCAATCGACATTGTATCGAGCGTTCCATTAATTTCGTGTATGCGCTGAGCCCTGTCTACAGGACAGATATCGAAGAAGTCATTGAGAAAATAGAAACGCTCTTCGAAACTGGTATACGTCAATTCAGCATCTTTTTCGACGATATCAAGGTACCTTTAACAAAGGATACTGCAAAGAAACAAGTTGATGTCGTCAATGGTCTCTATGAATATCTCCAGGGAAGGATGAAAAAGACACGTCTCTCCTTCTGTCCTACCCAGTATCATGGTTTCAAGAAGACTGAATACATCAAATATTTGGCGGCACACCTGCGGATGAACATCGATACCTTCTGGACTGGCAAAAATGTCGTCTCGCAGACGATAACGGACAGAGAAGTTATCAGAATCAATGGAATACTAAGTCGACCAGTGTTGATATGGGACAACATCTTTGCAAATGACTATATTCCGGGTACGATTCTGCGTTTTCCCTATCGCAGACGCTCACCAGGAATAGTTGAACACACCAGGGGGATTCTCCTTAACCCTATGAATAACTACCGTAAATCAAAGCCTTTGATCAAAACCGCTGCCATGTTCTTCCACAATCCACAAACCTATGATGCACGGAGGGCCTGGAACCTCGTTTCGGCTGAACAGAATAAGCAAACATAATTAAACACACAGAGATACATACGTATGTAAATTACTATATATATGCCATATCATCCTATAATTCACAGTATTAAACGAATTCTTAAACTGATTTCTAACAAAAAAGCAAATCAGTAATTGCCATTGTTCAAGGTGCATCCAGAAAGCTGCCTTGTGAGGAACCACGAATTAATTCGCCGGGATTGTTGACTTAAGGTCATATCCGACTATAATACTGAAAGGAGATTTAGCATGCAAGAACCAAAAACACCATTAAATATTGAAATAAGCCCTGAACAATCCGAGGGGATATATTCCAATGGAGTAGGCATTCATCATACGCCTTCAGAATTTATCCTTGATTTTCTGCGTGTTCTCCCAGGAGCTCAAAAAGCAAAGGTCTTCACCCGTATCATCATGACGCCGCAGAACGTAATATTATTGAGAAATGCATTAGACGATAATGTCAAGAAATATGAGGAACGTTTTGGCAACATCAAAATCTTCGGCAAAAACGAAAAAGAAATCGGTTTTAAGAAAAGTAATTGATTTCTTCGTAAAATCGGAATATCACGCCTATCTGGTCGGCGGCTACGTACGAGACTCTACGTTAGGCAGAGAATCGGTTGATATTGATGTCGTAGTCGAAGGTGATGGTGTTAAGGCTGCTCGCTTATTGAACGCGAGTCTAAAGGGGAAACTGACGAGCCACAATGAATTTGGTACGGCCTCGATCAGCATTGATAGTTATAGGGTCGACCTTGCTAGCGCCCGGACCGAAAAATACCCCTCTCCGGCACATCTCCCCCATGTCTATCCATCAACGATAGTCGAGGACCTGAATCGCCGAGATTTCACAATAAATGCCATAGCGATGTCTATCTCAAAGGAGAATTTTGGGGAAATATTCGACCCGTTCGACGGTATGAGCGATATCAAAAGAAAATTGATAAGAATTCTTCATAGAAACAGTTTTGTGGACGATCCAACGCGTATTTTCCGGGCCCTGAGGTACAAGAATCGATTCGGATTCAAATTGGAGGACGAAACCGAGCGCCAGATGAAGCAGGCGGTAAAGGAAAGGATGGTTCAGAAACTAAGTGCCCAGCGCATCCTTAACGAACTCGGGTTAATATTCGCTGAAACATCATTCAAGGCAATGGTCAACGACCTGTCCCACTACGGTGTTATCGAGGTAAAACGGAGTGAACTCAAACTGATGCCTGGATCCAGCAAACATGCTTTCTTTTTCTTGTTGTCGAGACTTCCGAGGAATGCTATTCCATTGTCAAAAGAAGACAGGAAGATCGTCGATGATTTTAGAAATATCACGGGCATCATGGCAAAATTGAGCAGAACGAGCAAAAGAAGCGCAATCTACTCGATCCTCTATCCGATGACTGATGAGTTGATCGAAGCAATAGCGCTGCTAAAGCCTGAACTCACGGATAAGATAAAGACCTATCGTAGGATGCTTAAATTAAAACCGTTCATTACTGGTCAGGACCTGCGTAAATACAGAGTTGTACCAAGTAAATCATACGCGAAGGTCTTGAAAAAACTATTTGCTCTGCAACTCGACAGCAAATTCAAGAACCGCAAAGAAGCTATCGTTTACCTCAAGGCCAAAAAGAAAAGATGAATCAGCTATTAGGCCTGGTCATTTCATTGCCGGCGATTCTGATGGTCATCACCGTACATGAATATTTCCACGGCTATGTGGCATACCGCTTAGGTGACCCGACCGCAAAATTCGCGGGACGACTAACCTTGAATCCAATCAAACACATCGACCTTTTTGGATTTCTCGCATTTCTGCTATTCAGATTCGGATGGGCCAAACCTGTGCCAATCAATCCCTACAACTTTCGAGACATGAAAAAAGGAATGCTCTACACCTCACTCGCGGGACCGCTGTCAAACTTCCTCTTCGCAATTCCATTGGGCATTCTGTTACGCGTATTCCCGGCGTTACTACAAAACAGTACACTTCTGCCAATCGGCGGGATTATCGGCTTGGGACTTTTCTATAGTCTGATATTATGCGCCTTCAATCTAATACCGATCCCGCCGCTTGATGGGTCCAAGGTCCTTTTCAGTCTCCTGCCTCCACGGTATGCCCACATTGAGTATTGGCTCGAAAGATACGGCTTCATGCTACTCATTGGACTGATATTCTTCGATCGAATAACAGGTATCCCCATATTATGGGGATGGATCGGACCTTTTGTGAGCATTTTCACGAGAATATTCGCAGGCACGCCGGCTTTTATGGCATTTCTCCGTTTTTTCTAGTATAGTGTCATTGTCAAATCATGATTTCACACAAGCAAAGAATAGGGGGACATAATGAGCAGAGTCATTAAGATCACAATAGCCATAGTCTCCATAGTAGTAATCTTGATTTTCGCAGGTTACGTGGCAATCAGGTCATTTCTTACACCAGAAAGAGCGCGACGGGTAACCGAACAGATCGCCACTCAATCTCTGCAACGTCCAGTCAAGGTTGGTAGGGTCAACCTGTCAATCGGTTTTAAGATCTCGATAAGCGTGAGCGACGTATCAGTTCCCAATGTCGAAGGATTCAGCACTCAGCCAATGATCCAGATAGAAAGAACCTTGCTCAATCTAAAATTGCTGCCATTGCTGCAAAGACGTATCGTGATCGGCAGCATCAATTTTGACCAGCTCACGCTGAACCTGGAACGCAACACCGACAAGGAACTGAATATACTCGCGTTGATGCCGAAAGAAGCAAAGGGGCCAGGATGGGCCATTTCACTGGACAAGCTGCACCTCAAAAAATGCGAGTTCAAATATTATGATGCAGTGACCAAGTCCGAGTACAGGCTGCACGACATCAACCAGGAAATCCGTTTCAGACAAAGTCTGATATCGATCAAGGGAAATCAACGTGCGCTTGTGCCCAACAACAAAATATTGCCAGAAAAGGACATCCTTATCGAAAACGCCGTCGAATACGACACCTCATCGAAAGACGTACGCATAAGGAGTTTTAAAGTACGTCTTGATCCAGCATTGCTAACCGTTTCAGGCAGTATCAATAAAAGCAGATTATTCGATCTTGATGGTGAAATATCAGTGAAGGATATGTCCAAGGCTCTCGAACTTCTGCCTGATGAGTACCGCTTCGAAAGGCTCAACGGAGCCGTCAATGGCACGTTCTCTTTATCGGGGACTACTGAAGAGCCAAAGATTGAAGGAACATGTGAAATCAAAGATGTTACGGTCATGCCAAAAGGCATGATCCGCGCTGCAGAGAAGATAAACGGAACCTTGTCATTCAACCGCAGCAGCGTCCGGGATATCATTATAGGGGGCAAGATAGGGAAAACAGAATTCAACATCGCAGGGTATGTTACAAATCTCGACTCACCCACACCTCTATTGAATATCACGACAAGACTCAACGGTAATTTGCAGGACCTTCAATCGATAACACCTGAAACGAAAGATATCAAGTTATCGGGCATCCTCGCCACCGACATATCATTGAAAGGTACTCTGAAGAATCCAAAGTACTTCGGAGACATCAGCATTGGAGACGCATCGATCGACGGTATCGGCTTGGGCAAACCGGTGAGCGGCTTAAGCATCAAAGGAAATATCCAGAATGATGCAGTAAGAATCAGCGAATGCCGTGGACGAATCGGCAAATCCGATTTCTCGCTCAGCGGTTTCGTCTCAAACTTCAAGAAGCCGGTAGTGCAAATAAATAGCCGCTCAAATCTCATTGATCTCGATGAATTACTTCCCCCAAAGGGGACCGCTGCCGGATCATCCGGAAAAGGCACCGCGGGTAAGCCGATACCCCTGACTTTACAGGGTAATGTCATCATCAACAGACTGACTGGAATAGACATGGAATTCACCAATGTCAATGCAAATTTCAGTTATGTCGATGGAATAATTGATCTCAAGAATTGTCGCGCGCAGGCTTTCGACGGGCAAGTCTACTTTGACTTTTACTACAATGCTTACAGCCCTGAGCCCTATCGGATCAATACGAGAATGACATCTGTGCAAGCACAGAAGATAACGAAGAGATTTCTTGGCTTTGACCGAATAAAGGGTAATCTCAGCGGCATCGCAAACTTGAATGGAAACGGTTTGGATCAACAATCTGTCCGGTCTAACATCAACGGATCAGGAAACCTGAAGATTACCAATGGCGAATTCAACAACTTTGATTTTCTGATGAAACTCTTGGCGTGGATGGGTCTGAAGGACCAGAAGGTCGTGAAGTTCAATGATTTTAATACTGGTTTCAGAATCGCTAACGGACGCGCCATCGCAGACGACTGGACACTCTCAGCGCGAGTAGGGAATTTTCTGACCAAGGGAACCATCGGGTTGAACGGTGTGGTCGACTTGCGCATAGCGATAACACTTTCAAAGCATTACTCAGATATAGTCAAAGGCTATCACGGAGACTGGATATTCTTTTCTGACAAAGACGGCCGTACCGTGGTCGATGTCATTGCCAAGGGAAAATTCAACGCGCCACAATTCACTCTCGACCGTAACAGCATACAGCAGCGGATAAAAGGAAATATCAAAAATGAGTTCGACAAGAAGATAAAGGATTTCGAATCAAATTTGAAAGATATCCTGAAGGGTATAAAATAGAAACCGCGATGGAAGCAGGAGCACGTGCCGGAACTCCCAGAAGTTGAGACTATCGCGCGCGAGTTACGTCCTAAAATCCGTGGCAAGACGATCACCAACTGCATTGTATTGCGGCCAGATGTCATTGCCCATCCCAAACCACAGCAGTTCTGTAATGCTATAGTTGGCGATAAAATCCAGGAAGTCAGCAGAAGGGCAAAATATTTGATCTTGCACCTCGGTGACGAGAAAAAATTAGTCTTCCACCTGCGCCTCTCCGGGACCATGGTCATTGGGCCATCGCATAGTGAACCTCATAGATTTTCACGTCTTGTCTTAGTGCTGAATGACTGCCAGCTACTGTTCAACGAGCCGCGGGTGCTGGGCCGCGTATACCTGATAAGAGCAGATGACATTCCACCCAATTTGAAGGGATTCTACAACCTTGGATGTGAGCCGATATCCGATGATTTCACAGCGGATTACTTGAAGACCAAGATAAAACATAGGAAGGCCAGGATTAAATCACTTCTCCTCGATCAAAACATCTGCGCCGGCATGGGCAATATCTATTCTGACGAAGCTCTTTTCCGCGCCGGCATCAGACCTTTAAGGAGGGCTAACCGAATAACGTTGAAAGAGATAAGTAAACTTACAAAAGCGTTGAGAGACATCATAACCGAAGGGATTCTTAACTTCGGCACATCTGTTTCAGATTACACAAGGACGAACGGAAAAAACGGCAACTTTCAGAATTTTCTCTGCGTTTACGGGCGCGAGGGTGAACCTTGTAGAAAGTGCGGTACATTGATAGTGCTCAAAAAGATCGGCAACCGCGGCACGAGATACTGCCCGAAGTGCCAACGTTGACCACGGAAAGACGAGAAATTAGGAAAATCAGAACATAAGAGGATACATACAAAATATCGGCACAGGAACTTCGTTCGGTTTAATCCAGGACCGCCGCTTCACTCTCTACGCCACAAGCGTGAAGCTGAACATATCCGAATAACCGAATTTCTAATGACCAAAACAGTTGGTAGCGCTACTAACGATATTAGCGAAAATATCGGGCATAACGAAGTTAAGTAAATTAACGGGAGCAACGAGCTAAACGGCATTAACGAAAGTAGCGAGATTAACGTATTAATGCACTAAACGATCGTAATGTATTCTCGTCGCACGTTGACACAACCACACAAATGTGTATATTTACTCTATGATAGAATTTCCCACTCGTTATGACCCTGGCGGAATCGAGAAAAAATGGTACCGTTTTTGGATGGAATCGAAGTTCTTTACGCCTGACGCCAGCTCTAAGAAACCGCCCTACACCATCATGATACCGCTGCCCAATGTGACGGGACGCCTTACTCTTGGGCATGTGTTGAACAATTCTCTGCAGGACATACTGATAAGGTACAAGAAGCTTTCGGGCCACGAAACACTGTGGCTAATGGGTATGGACCATGCGGGCATAGCTACGCAGGTGGTGGTAGAAGAAAAACTGCGCAGTCAGGGAATGACTAAAGAGGACCTGGGTCGTGAAAAATTCATAGAGGAAGTCTGGAAATGGAAAGAAGAATACGCGAAGATCATCAGAGGACAATTACAGAAAGCTGGATACTCACTGGACTGGTCACGCGAACAGTTTACGTTATCTGAGAATTATTCCAAGAAAGTGATAAAGGTATTCGTCGACCTGTACAATAGAGGGCTGATTTATCGCGGCGAATATATTATCAACTGGTGCCCAAGGTGTCTGACCGCACTATCTGACGAACAGGTCGAGACCGAAGAGAAACCCGGTAAGCTATACTATATCAAGTACCCGGTGGTCGGCAGTGATGAATCAATAACCGTTGCCACAACAAGACCCGAAACAATGCTCGGTGATACGGCCGTTTGCGTTAATCCTCAAGACAAGCGTTACAGAAGGTTTATCGGCCGACGGGCTATCCTGCCGATCATGGAGAGGGAAATACAAATCATTTCCGATGAATATGTTGACCCGGAATTCGGAACCGGTGCGTTGAAGGTCACTCCAGCGCACGACCCATTTGATTTCGAATTGGCAAAAAAACACAAGTTAGAATTCATCGATATCATGAACCCGGATGGTACTCTGAACGCACTCACCAGAGGGTTCAACGGGCAGGACCGTTATGAAGCAAGAAAGCAGATCATCGAACAGCTGAAACGGTCTGGCTTGCTGGAAAAAGTAGAGAAATACAAATTGCCTCTATCCAAGTGCGAACGCTGCGACACGGCAATTGAGCCGCGAATATCAAAACAATGGTTTGTGCGAATGAAACCGCTCGCCGAACCGGCGCTGAAAGTTGTAAAGGGAAACAAGGTACGTATATTTCCAAAGCGATGGGTCAATCTATATAATTATTGGATGGAAAATGTGCGGGACTGGTGCATCTCCCGACAACTCTGGTGGGGACATCGAATACCAGTGTATTACTGCAATTCATGCTATGATCCTGACAGCGCCGATTCAGAACAGGGCATCATGGTTTCTGAAGCAAAACCCGCTCGATGCACAAACTGCGGTTCAAATGAAATCTATCAGGATGAAGACGTCCTCGACACCTGGTTCTCTTCCTGGCTCTGGCCTTTTGCTACGCTCGGTTGGCCTGACGATAGCAAGGATTACCGTCGTTTCTACCCCACACAAACACTTGTTACGGGGTGGGATATAATCTACTTATGGGTTGCACGTATGATCATGGCAGGGCTCGAATTTACCAAGACAGTTCCGTTCACCAACGTCATGTTTCATGTCATGGTCCGCGATGAAAAGGGAAGAAAGATGTCGAAAAGTCTGGGTAATTCACCGGACCCAGCGAATCTCATAGAGAAGTATGGAGCCGATGCCTTGAGGTTTGGTTTGTTACTGATAACACCGCGTGAACAGGATGTTCTCTTTCGGGAAAATTCGATTGACGTCGGGAGAAAATTCTGTAATAAGCTATGGAATGCCGCGCGCTTGATATCCATGACTCTGGAGCAGGGTGAAGCATTCGATCCCAAAAAAATATCATTATACGACGCATGGATTATAGAGCGTTTCAACCTGCTACTAATGAAGATCCAAGGGCATTTTAATTCTTTTGAAATAAATGCAATAACCCGGGAACTTTATGATTTTGTCTGGCATACCTTCTGCGACTGGTACCTGGAATTTCTTAAGATAAAACCTTCCCCGGCTGCAAGACACCTTTTGAAGCAACTGTTGATAGTGCTACACCCGTTCATGCCGTTCGTCACCGAAGAATTATACCAGAAGTTCGGTTTCAGCCAAAAGAGCATCATGCTTGAGACATGGCCTGATGAGATTCCCATCACAAATAAGGCAGCGCAAGTGGATCAACTAGTAAGGTTGATTGAGGAGATACGTAATGTCCGCGGAATTTTCAACATAGGGGTAAAAGACAAAATCACGGTGATTATCGACACGAAAGATGACATGGCCGTTTTTCTAAAGGAAAACGAGGATACCATAAAAAGACTATCGGGCGCCGGAGACGTGAAGTACGGTCCACCCGGTAAAGAATCCCTCGCCAGCATCATACTGCCGGAGATAGAGTGCTATGTAATCCTGTCGGGCATCGACCTCGCAAGGGAAAAGGAACGTCTTCACAATGAGGTCGATTTCCTCACAAAACGCATCGACGAAATAAAACATCGGCTTAATAATCCAAGTTACGTGAACAAAGCAAGTGAGATAACCAGACAGAAGGAAAAAGAACGTCTTGAAACCTTCTTGAAGAAAAAAGAAGGTATTCAGAAAGCGATGAAAAGAATATGAAGTATATAGGCTGGATAATCGCCATTTTGTTGTTCGCACTACTGTTATATACATATCGCACAAAATACGCACCGCTGCAGAAGGACGTCACCGAATTGCGTGAAGAAATCTCAATGTGGGAAGATGTCCTGAGAGGCGAGAAAGGTGTAAAAGGTGAACGCCAGCGATTTGCCACTGATCGATTCTTTGACAATGATAAACTCACACCATTTGCCGAAGTAGAAATTCTACGCAAATTCGATATGCGCAATAGGGGAATCGAAATCTATCTGACCGCGCCGAACGCTTTCACGCGAGCAGGTGATCTCCTCAGATTTTTCTCTGAGCAACATATTAAGTACCGTAATCTTTCATTGTACGCTGCTGTAGATTCCATAGAACGTTTTGAGTACAAGTTCATTAAGTGATACCCTACCTCTGTAAAGGAAGAACCCTACCTTGTCTGCTACTGCTGCTCTTGGTTCTCTCAGGCTCCGCGCAGGCGGAAAAAAACGCGAATATAGCAATGCTACTATGTGTATTCCCCGGCGGTGGTCAATTCTACACGGAACAGTACGTAACTGGTGTGGTCATCGGAGCCGCTGAAATCGCGCTCGGCTACTACGCTTACAAATATCACCGTGAAGAGGATTACACACGACGTAATTCTATGCTTTGGTGGGGATTATTCACCTTCGGTTTTTCACTGGCCGATGCGTATGTCGGTGCTAAGATGCATGGTTTTGATGTGGAAACTGATATAGATAAGGTAAGTTTGAGCTACAAGATAAGATTTTAGAACAGCTGGTTAATACTGCATGACCTGGGTCATCAGACCGATATCTCAGGCATCTCGTTACGGAAAATCAGTCAAGACACATCCCAGAGTACTGGACAATTTTGATCGATTACTTTGATCGAATGAGCCTGAGAAAAGCATCTTCGTCTATGACCTTTACACCTAATCTCACTGCCTTAGCGTATTTGGAGCCCGGTTGTAAACCCTTCACAAGGTAGTCAGTATTTCTGGAAATGCTCGAAGAAGGATGCCCACCGTTGTTGCGCACCAATTCATGCGCCTCGTCCCTGCTCATAGATTTCAACTCGCCGGTGAAGACGAATATCATGCCGTCAACTGACCTCTTCTGAATTGCTTTGATGTCGGTACTAAAATTGAGACCGAATTTCTTGAGCCTGTTTATCATATGTATGTTCTTCTTCACATTGAAGTAATTTTTGATACTCTCGGCAACAACCGCTCCAATTCCATCTATTTGCGTTAACTCCTCAATTGATGCTTTCATTATGCTGTTGATATTCCCGAATCTATTGACCAGTAAATTTGAAGCATTTATTCCGATGTTCGGTATGCCCAGAGCGTAAAGGACGCTTATAAATGGCCTCTTCTTGCTCTGTTCGATACCATGGACAAGCTTTTGAGCCGACTTTTGTCCCATACGTTCGATATTTGCAAGCGTGTTAACGCTCAGGCAGAATAGATCATCAAATCCACTTACAAGATGCACGTCAACGAGTTTATTGACCAGAACATAACCAAGCCCCTCTATATCCATTGCCGGTCTTGAAGCAAAATGCAGGATCTTGCCTTTTATTTGAGCGGAACAGGAGGCATTAACACAGCGCCAGTCAGCTTCACCAGGAAGCCGATAAATCCTCTGACCACAAGTTGGACAATTTCTTGAAAAACGGAATATCTTTTCTTTGCCTGTTCTCCGCTGTTTGACGACCTCAACAACCTTGGGAATGACCTCTCCCCCCTTCTCGATCACAACGTGATCTCCAATTTTGATATTCAGCCTCCTAATTTCGTCCTCGTTATGTAAGGTGGCACGCGATATGGTCGAACCGGAGAGCGGCACGGGATCGAGCAGAGCCACCGGTGTGATCCTCCCGGTGCGGCCGACTTGTAGCTGAATATTTATGAGTTGCGTGACTGCTTGCCGTGCTGGATATTTAAAGGCTATCGCCCATCTCGGACTCTTCGTCGTGAAACCAATTTCTTCGCGTAGAGCAAAATCATCCACCTTGATGACCAACCCATCCACTTCATAGTCCAAACTGTCTCGTCTATCTTTCCAGAAGACAACATAGTCGAACACCTCTTCAATATTCCTGCAAAGCTTCATATGTGGTATGATCTTGAAGCCTGCTTCGCGTAAACGCTGAAGCGCTGCATAGTGGGAAGAGTATTCCTTTCCAGGAAACCGGGGGAGCGTGTGGATAAAAATATCCAATCCCCTATCTGCAACCGCCCGGGAATCGAGAAGTTTCAGGGTGCCTGCCGCAGCATTACGAGGGTTGGCAAATAAAGGTTCACCGATTCTTTCACGCTCACGGTTCAGAGTTAAGAAAGATTCCTTTGGCAGATACACCTCTCCCCTAACTTCAATGTTCTGCAATGCTTTTTCCTCAACGAGTAACTTTAGCGGAATCGACTTGATCGTCTTCAAGTTCTGGGTGATATCGTCACCATACATGCCGTCGCCTCGTGTTGCACCGGTTACAAAAGTGCCTCTCCTGTAGCTGAGTGTTACTGCAACGCCATCGATTTTCAGCGTTGTTTCATAGCTGACTGGTGTCTGAACTACTTTTCTTATTCTGACGTCAAAATCCCTGACTTCCTGCTCTGAGTACGTATTATCCAGACTGAGCATCTTAATTTTGTGTTCGATAGTCTTGAATTGCCGAAGTGGCTCGCCTCCAATACGCTGGGTGGGTGAAACGGATGTCACGTATTCCGGATGTTTGCGCTCGAGGTCCTCCAGCTCTTTGTAGAGACGGTCATAGTCAAAGTCAGATATTTCTGGCTGGTTGAGGACATAATAAAGGTAATTATGGTAGTCAATCTTCTTGCGCAGTAGGTCGATTTTCTTTCTCACCGATTCGGACTTCATGTCCAATTATACAAATGGCGCATTTTGAGTCAACATTTGGAAAAATAATGTTGACTTTATTGTGTGAATGTATAGAATTACCTAATGCCTAAGCAGGTAGATTTTCTAGTAGTAGGTTCGGGCATTGCCGGCTTGACTTTTGCTACCAAAGCAGCCAAGTATGGTAAAGTATCAGTCCTCACCAAGAAAAGGAAGGCGGATTCCAGTACTAACTATGCTCAGGGTGGAATCGCAGCTGTATTTGGTAAAGAGGATGCTCCCGAGTATCATATAGCAGATACCATCAAGGCAGGCGAAGGCCTGTGCCACAATGATGCGGTCGCTACAATGGTACGCGAAGGTCCTGCATTGGTCAAAGAACTGCATTCTATGGGATGTCGGTTCTCTATGAATTCCAATGGGAACTTCGATCTCGGAAGAGAAGGTGGCCATTCTAAAAGGCGCATTGTACACGCAAAAGACTTTACCGGGCAGGAGATCGAACGAGTTCTGCTTGAGGAGACTAAGAAAGTTGGGGTGATCATCAGTGAAAATGAAATCGCCCTCGACCTTCTAATACAGAACGGTGATTGCCTCGGAATTTACTACCTTGATGCTGATACTCGTCAAATTGACGTTATTTACGCAAACGCAACAGTTCTGGCAACTGGCGGCGTAGGACAGGTGTACCAGCATACCACAAACCCACCGATTGCCACGGGCGACGGTATTGCGATGGCTTACCGTGCTGGCGCAATGATTGCGAATATGGAATTCGTGCAATTTCACCCAACTGCGGTATACAACATTAAGATAGATGGCCGTTCGTTTCTGATTTCGGAAGCCGTCCGCGGTGAAGGTGGCGTGTTGAAGACGAAGGACGGAATCGCATTCATGGAGAAATACGCCCCTGCCGGAAATCTC
Organism: Caldifarciminota bacterium; assembly: GCA_020353055.1. GTDB lineage: Bacteria > Hydrothermota > Tepidihabitantia > SM23-42 > SM23-42 > SM23-42. The sequence goes on from CP070686.1 coordinate 593,173, forward strand.
GCACCCCGTGATGTTGTTGCCCGGGCATGTTTGAGTGAAATGATCGCGACCAACGCCAAATACGTACTGCTTGACGTATCTCATCTCCAGGCGGATTTCATCAAGAATCGGTTCCCTACCATATACGAAACCTGTCTCTCCTGGGGTATCGATATCACCCGTGAACCGATTCCAGTTGTACCGGCGGCACACTATCTGTGTGGAGGGATATTCGTCAACGAATGGGCAGAATCCTCGATACCAAGATTGTTCGCGCTGGGTGAATGCAGTTGCACAGGCGTGCACGGAGCGAATCGTCTGGCTTCGAACTCCCTGCTTGAAGCACTGGTTTTCGCAAGCCGAGCCTCAGAGCGAGTAAAGAAGATCAACGACATTCACCCGACAGAAAAACTACACATCAGAAAAAGTGCCAAAACAGGTCCGAACTTGATGTTCCAGATCAAAGAAATAATGGACGAGAATGTCGGGTTGATCAGAAACGAAAAAACACTACTTACGGCAAAAGCAACGATCGATAAATTCCAAGCCTGTTTTGAGGATGGGATCCACATAATCAATGCCGAGTCGCGCAACACATCTGTGATTGCGCAAATCATCATCGAGAGCGCGCTAGAACGTAAAGAATCACGTGGGCTGCATTATATGACTGATTTTCCGAAAAAAAACAGTAAATATTGCAGCGATACCATAAAGCACATCGATGTTAAACACGATTGATACCAAGAGTGATGTGTCAACTAAATAGGAAAAAGGATGGAACAAGGAGAATTTGAGGTTTTATTAGAAGTAGGTCAGGCTTATTTGCTTAGCAAAGATTATGATAAAGCAATAACCAAGTTCAGTGAGGCGCTGAGGATAAACCCTCACGACCCGGAAACATACTACTATCTGGGACTCGCATACGAAGGCGCAGAAAAATATGCGGAAGCTGCGCAGACATACGAGAAAACGCTAAAAATCGACCGCGGTCATGGCAATGCTGAAATTCGCCTGAACGAAGTCCAGAAGAAAATCGCAGAAGCAAAAAAGAAAAAGAAATGATCTGCCCGAGGTGCCGACGGAAGATGACAGAAAAACGCGGCACACATCATAAAAAGAAAAAGTATGTTTGCTCTAAGTGCGGCAAGGTTCGTTTCATTCAATTGAAGCATAGAAAGGTTGTTAATGTTGGAGGCTAAATATCAAGTCGGATAATTATTACAGCATATTAGGACTCATGCAAAATGCAACTCTTGGAGAGATCAAAAAGGCCTATCTTGCTCTCGTACAAGAATACCACCCGGACCGTTTCGCCGATGGAAAGGAGAAACAGAAAGCCCATGAAATATTTGCCCGCGTCACAGCCGCCTACCGTACCCTTTCAGATGAGAAACTCCGTTCAAAATATGACCAGTCTCTGGCCAAATATACCACCGATGCAGATGAAGCAAAGGAAATCCAGGCAAAGAATCTATTCAACCGAGCGGTAGATCACATAAACAATGGTGAAGCGTGGCCTGCATTGAATCTACTGCGTACTGCATATAGCTATGACATGCGCCCGATCTATCTATCATACCTCGGACTTGCGCAAGTATACACCAAGCGAAACCAGTCTGACGGTTTCAAGAAACTCGAACATGCGCTGAAAAAAGAATTGTTCAACCCGACGATGCATTATAACCTTGGGCTCGCATTGGAGTTCGTCGGCAAGACAAAGGAAGCCATTCGTGCATATCAACAAACGCTCACCTGGGATCCAAAACATAAGCGGGCAAGATTAGGGATCGTACGTCTGAGCGCCTCGAAGAAAGGATTTATTTCCAAACTCTTCGGAGGCAGCAAGTGAAGAAAACACCTACACTGGCCCTCTTCGAGGAACTGTGCGAGAAGTTGTCGATTGTCGTCAAATACGATAGGTTCTTCGGCAAAGGAGGTTACTGCCGATTGCGGGATAAATCCTACTTCATTATCAACGAAAGACTCTCGAGCGAGGCAAAGGAACACATATTCCTTCATGAAATGCGGAGTATCGAACTAAAGGATGTTGCATTACCTTCGAAGTTGAAGGAATTATTTGAAAAAAAATGCTCCTGAAAAAGGAGCATAGGCAAATTCCGCATATCACCAATCATATCATTTTTCATCTCTGATTTCACCCACTAATTCTTCGATTAAATCTTCAAGCGTGACTATTCCCACCTGATGTTCGCCGTCGACAACGATCGCCATATGCTCTCCTTTCTGCTTCATCATAAGGAAAATTGTCATGCATCTTTCATCGGCACGCACAAAGAATGGTTCACGTAGTGTAATTTCGCCCGAATATAAATAGTCCTTTATGTTAAAAATACCAACGATATTGCTGCGGGTATCTACATAAACAGGAATCCTGGTGAATATTCTTGCTTCGCTTTTGACAATGGTATCGAGTTCAAAGCCCTGTGCACAAATAAATGCTGCGTTCAGCGGAATCATTACCTCCCCCACTTTTCTCGTAGAAAAATTGAATAGCCTGGAGGCGAGTTTACTCGATTCCTCCTCGTACTCACTCATTGCATGCACGATATCAAGTCGTCGTATCGAATGCGATTCACTGGTGCTGCGGAATAGTACGGCAATATACTTGGCTATGCTGGCGTATAGCCAGACCACGGGATAGGTAAGGAATTCTATATAGTAAATGGTATTCGACAAGGCGCTCATTGTTTCAACCGGATGAGAGAGAGCAATCGATTTCGGTATAAATTGACCAAAAAACAATGAAAATAAGGAAAGTGTTACTGTAGATACTATGATACCATTGTCGCCCATCAAATCCACAAAGAATCTTGCATATAGAGTTGACGCAATAACGATTATGAAATTTTCGCACACGAGGATCGTTGAGAAGAATCTCTCGGGATGGGCAATAAAATCATCAAGCCGTAATGCCCAGCGCTTTTCTTCTCGCTTAGCTCTGAGGATCTTTATCTTCTCAATACTGACAAGGCCGGTTTCACTTGCTGTAAAAATCCCTATGCTTATGGAAAGTATCAGCGGAATAATGAAATAGATCATAACTTCCTCACAAGCACCTTTTCGATGATACGATCATGGATCTCTTCAACTGTTAACTCAAGACCCGACACCTGGATCGTCTGTTTCTCACCGGGAATTTTGCCGAGGTTGCTAAGAATATATCCCGCCAGTCTTTCACCCTCGTCGGCAAAAGGTTCGATCTGTAGAATCCGTGCAAGATCACCAATATTGATATCACCTTCAAAAAGAAAAGTGTTTGCGTCAAGCTTCTTATAGGGCAAATCGGCAATTTCATCGTACTCATCAATGATCTCTCCAAACAGAGATTCCAGAATATCCTCCAATGTTACGATGCCGGTAAAATTGCCGAATTCATCGACAACAATACTAATATGGATACCCTTTTTCCTGAATTCACCAAGAAGATTATCCAGCTGCTTCGTTTCGGGTACCACGTAGAGCTCGCGCATCATGTCCGTGATGCTCCTCCCGGATTCCTGTTTCCTTATGCTGTGCATGAAGAGATCTTTAGCGTAGAGGATACCGATCACCTCACTTTTCTCGTCAAATACACATATCCTTGAGTGTTTCTCTTCCGTGACTACCTTACGGGCTCGTTCAATGCTCGCCGTGGCCTCAATACCCACAACTTTTTGCCGGGGAGTCATTATCTGACTTACAGTCATCTTTCCGAATTTAAGTATCTGAAAGCCGACCTCCTCCTCACCTTCATCAAGAACCTTGAAACGCTTTGCCTCGGAAAGCATCAATTTGATTTCCTTGTCAGATATCGTCTCCTGCCGCCCGGCCATGCGGCGACCGAGTACCCGATGCATGACCCCTTCCATGCTTCTCGAGACAGGAGAGAACACCCACGAGAGATATTCAATGAACTTACCAAACCGCAATGCCAGGCTCTCCGCATTCGAAATTGCCACGGTCTTGGGCGCAATTTCTCCGAAAATCAATATGACAGAAGTCATCAGAATAAATTCAACGATAAAGGCAATAGTCGTGTCCAGGCTATGGCGGTGAATCATTTGAAGCAGTATGACCGCGCCGACCGACGAAGCACCTACGTTCACTAAAAGATTAGCCAGGAGGATGGTTGCGAGCGTCTTACCAGAACTCTTCTTTATCCTTTCAAGCGTTCGTGCGCCTTTTCTTTCTTCGAAAAGAAGCGTCCTCAGCCGGAATCGAGAAATCGAAAACACCGCTGCCTCCATCCCGGAGAAGAAAGCACTGCAGCAGAGGAAAAAACAGATGAGAAGGATGTTGATGAGCAGACTATCCATTACGCAAATACTCCGTACATTTCTTATGCATGGCCGTGGTCTCATGTTCATCACGATGGTCATATCCCAAAAGATGTAGGAGGCCGTGTAAGATATAGTAATGTAATTCAAACGCACCAGTTGCCTTCTCGTCAGCCACATATATTTCAGAGATCTCACCAAGATCAAACGAGATAACATTCGTCTTTTTATTCTTTTTGAAGTATGATTTATTCAGATTTCTGAGGTAGAGACTATCCGCAATTATTATGTTTATGGAGTTAATTTCCTTTCCTTCTTTTCTCAAAACCCGTCTCACTAATTTACGGATGTATTCTTTCTTGATACGTGGACGATCAGTAGTATTATAAATGTTAATCCGCATCGTTGGTGCTGAGCCGGAATGAAAAATGACTATTTCTCTTTTCTTCCCTCACCAGTGGTTGTACGCTTATTGACCTGCTCATAATCTACACGTGGATGAAAAACTCCGGTAAGAATCGGCGTAAAGGCAGTCTTTATTTGTTCAAGGTCGCTGCGGTTGATAGGACAGTCATCTAACTGACCATCATTGAATTTCTTGTCGATATTCTCTTTCACAATCTTCTGGAGCTTGGCCACGGTGATGTTGTGCTCACCACGTGCCGCCGCTTCAACGCTGTCCGCAAGCATAACCAGAGCAGTCTCCTTGGTCTTCGGCCGCGGACCAGGATAGCGATAGGAATCCTGTGCTGTATCCTTTGATTCGGCCAGTGCCATTCTGTAAAACATTTCGATCATCGTCGTACCATGATGCTGTTCTATCACCTCGATCAATCGCTTGGGCAACTTCATTTTACGTGCTGCCTCGATGCCATCTTTGACATGAGAGATAATGACCAGAGCACTCATCTGTGGCTTCAATGTGTCATGAGGATTTCTCATGCCGATTTGATTTTCAATGAAATATTCTGGCTTTTTCAACTTACCTATATCATGGTAATAAGCACCCACCCGGGCAAGGATTGGATCGGCGCCGATAAATCGTGCCCCTGCTTCGGCGAGGTTGCCGACGACGATCGAATGGTGGTATGTTCCCGGTGCTTCGATTGCCATTTCTTTGAAGATAGGCAGATTAAGATTACCAAGTTCAATCAGTGTGAGATCGGTTGTGAAATCGAATAACTTTTCGAACAGCGGCAAGAATAGTACAAAACTCAAATTTACGAGAATGCTGTTAAACACGCCGGCTCCAAGGTGCATCAGATTGATGCCACCTTCGGCAAGATAGATATCGATAAAAAGAATTGCACATACATTAGCCACCGCCAAATATATCAACGGCCGGTAGAATGCTAACCTCGAATTGATGGTCTGGCTTGAAAAAGTAGCCACAAGACCGCTCACAAAAAGAAATGTGAAAATCCCCATCGAATTCAAAATGACACCTATGACAACTGCGAAAATGGCAGTGAATAAAATTGCCACATGAAAATTAAAATACAAAGCGAACATAAAAATAAAAAAGGCCACCGGCGTCAGGAATATCAGATCGGTAGCATACAGAAGCTTGGCAATAATGAGATAAGCACCAGACATAAGGCATATGAAGTACAAGTTCTTGATTTCAAACAATTTGGCATTTGTTGTCCGATCAAACTTGAACAACAAGAAAAGCAGAGCCAGGTATAGAATATTCCGGAAAAGGAGTGTCTTTGCAATTTCCCAGGTTCCAATAGATGTGTACGTACTCTCTAAGGCAAGAATCTTTTCAACTGTCTGACTGTCAACACGCTTGTGTTTCTCGGCTACGATTTCGCCTTTCAGTACCTTACCTTTGGTCTTCGGGATATTTGCAAAGACCTCATCAATCCTTTCGTTCGTCCTTTCAGGGTCGAATCTTATGTTAGGAGATACAAAAAATTGCACCAGGCCGCGGTATTCGGACGGCCGATTGACTGATGCTATGCTTACCGCTTCTTCGGACGTGAAAAGACGATCAGCGGATTCGAGGGTTTCCTCATTACCGCTTACTATGGCGACGATCCGATTGTCAGCGGTCTTCCTGTCAATGATACCATCCGCGTAGAGTTCTGACAGCCCCTTGGTGAGACGGTCGAGCGTGGTTCTTGTGTTTCTTAATACATACCTGATGGAACTGCTGTTGAGCGCGTACTGCTTCTGAATCAGATATATCATCGAATCCCTGGTTATGCTCAATAGGCGTACCGAATCAATCAATGATGCCAATCCCGCAATTTCAGTCGAAATACCCTGGAAGACCGTATTATCAAGTTCAAATACCGGCGGAATTCTCCGGGCAATTTCCTCACGCTCTTCCTGCAATCTTTGTTCAGTTTTGGGAATGAAGAAATCGTAGGGTGCGATGATGTCATATGGTGCAATCTCTCCAGTGGCAATATCATATTTCTGCGGTACGGCCGGCGGTGGAAAGATGATATTGAGCAGGAGTATCGTACCTATGAACAGAAGAAGTTCAGGTTGTATTTTTGATATCATACGCTCTAATTATTCTTTGCACAAGATGATGTCTGACTACATCTTTTTCGTTAAGGTAGATAAATTCAATACCGTCGATACTTTTGAGCAAATGCTGTATTTCGATCAATCCAGAGAAAACGTTGGTGGGTAAATCAACTTGCGTTATGTCACCCGTCACCACAACCTTCGAGCGCCAACCCATACGTGTTAAAAACATCTTCATCTGCATACCTGTCGTATTCTGCGCTTCGTCGAGGATGATGAATGCATCGTTGAGAGTCCGACCCCTCATGTACGCCAGAGGTGCGACCTCAATGGTCTTCATATCAAGGTATCTCCGGATCCGGTCGTATGGAAGAAAATCATTGAGGGCATCATACAGCGGACGCAAGTAAGGATCGACTTTTTCTTCTATAGCACCTGGCAAGAACCCCAAAGATTCACCCGCTTCCACGGCAGGACGCGTCAGCACAAGGCGCTCCACCTTCTTCTCTATGAGAAAAGACACGGCCTTTGCAACAGCAAGGTATGTCTTACCAGTACCAGCCGGTCCTATACTCACGACAATATCATGACTATCAATAGCCTTCATGTACTCGGCCTGACCGGACGATTTGGCCTTGATGAGTCTTTTCGGAGTTGGAACCGAATTGGTCTCGCCTGCTGCGTGTTTTCTACCGGTGTCAGACACTTGTTCTTCTATTCCTTCTGCGTTTTTCAGGCGGGCACGGAATAATTTCTGCGCCGCCTTCACATTTTTCTCGTCACCTTTCAAATAGATATAATTACCGCGCATCGATACGCTAACACCATAGCGCGTCTGGATCTCTTTAAGAAAGTCGTCCTGAAATCCGGATATTGTTGTTGGGTCAGAATCTGATATTGGTATTGATACTTTCACTTGAATGGGAGGGGCGAGTACTCAACCCCTCCCTTGCACATTAATCATGAGGTATCACAAATTCCTGATTTGGATAAATGAAATCAGGGTCTTTGATCTTGTCTTTATTTGCCTCGTAGATTTCAGGCCATCTTTTTGCATCAGAGTATATCGACAGATATGATGCAATCAGCCAGAGACAATCACCAGATCCAACGGTGTATTGATCCAAGGTCGGGATAAGCAATACCCAGCCCGGGTAAATAAGATTGGGATCGGAGATTTTATCGGTATTTGCTTCATGTATCCATGGCCATTTTGAACCATCACGATACACAGTACGCATACTCGCGATCTTCGAAAGCCAATCTCCATCCACCACTGTATACCTGCCCCACTGACAGTGTTTCCAGGTTTCGCGTAATTCGGTAGCCTGCTCTGTCAGACCTGTATACATCATCTCCATTTTGGAAACCGATGTTCTCATTTCGGCAACCTCAGGTTCGAGTGCGGCGATATCAGCGTTTACCTTGTCGAGTTCGGCCATTACGTTTGCGAGTTCAGCCTGCGCTTCCTCTTCGGTCATTTTTTCCTGGGCTGATGCTAAGACAGGAACCACGAAGCAAAGAACAAGTGCAATAGATAGTATCTTTTTCATTTTGTCCTCCTCACTTCGCACAGCGGGCATCGATCTTGGCCTGCAACTCGGCGATTTCCGCTTCCAGTGCATCTATTTCAGCTTCGAGTTCTGTACGTCTTGCCATCATTTCGTCTTTCTCAGCCTGGAGATCAGCAAGTTCCGATTGTGCAGCTTCGAGGGCAGCTTGGGCTTCAGCCAAAGCATCGAGTGTTTCCTGCTTCGCCATCTTAGGACCGCAACCGATAATCAAGACGGCCAGGAACAATAACGCAACTGTCTTTTTCATAATACCTCCTCCCTGCATTATAATCATATAGCAAACTATAATCATATTTGAAAGTATGTCAATAGCCAAAGCACATCGCAAGCCATGGGAACTAGGGACATCGGTGTGTGTTGGAGTCGATATATCGTGTTTTTCGCTGTATTTTGTACCACATCTGTTGACTTTCCCCTATTTATGACTATCATTGAGCATGGGAATTCATGCAATAGTAGTCGCTGCTGGCACGGGCAGAAGATTCGGCGGCAAAAAACAGTTCTTTCTTGTCCACGGACGCCCGCTTTTCCTCTATGCGGCAGATGTACTCCAATTACATGAGAAAGTCGATACGATAACCCTTGTTGTACCCAAGAGAAAGATAAAAACCATACGGAAAATCATCAAGAATTTCGGACTAAGTAAGGTCGGCAGCGTTGTCGCTGGTGGCAAGAGAAGACAGGATTCGGTTGTTAACGGACTGCGAACTGTGAGAAGCGAATCTGGCATTGTCATCATTCATGATGCAGCAAGGCCATTGATCACGAAGGCAATGATCACAAAGGGTATTATTATGTGCCGTAAATACAAGGCGGTCATCCTCGCGGTCAGAGTCAGCGATACAGTAAAGAGAGTCATCAAGCGCCGCGTTCAGGATACGATTCCCCGTGAAGATCTGTTTCTTGTACAGACACCTCAATTCTTCAACTTACGCACGATTAGAAAGGCTGTCAGGTCGGCAGATTTTCGAATCGAATACACGGACGAAGCGGCAATCCTCGAATCTCTTGGTGAATCTGTCTATATCTGTCAGGGCGACCGGAATAATATCAAGGTCACGGACCGCAAGGACCTGAAAACAATCGAGAAACTACTGGCATGAAAAAAGTAATCATCCTTGGCTCGACCGGCTCTATCGGCCGCAACGCTGTCCAGGTCATCAGGAACCTCCCTCGGTACAAAATCGTCGGTCTTGCTGCATACCGCAATCATCGGCTACTGGCTCAGCAGGCTGCGCTGGTCAAACCGCAAATCATTACACTCATAAATAAAGGCCAGCACAGAAACCTAAAGAGAAAACTCCACAGGGTGAAACTACTGAGCGGCGAGGATGGCATAGCCGAAATGATCGAAACTCTCGATGCAGACAAGATTATCTGTGCGCTCGCAAGCTCCACTGGTATCAGGGGTATTATGCGTGCGATTGAGAGAAGAATCGAGCTGTGCCTTGCAACAAAGGAAATACTGGTGAATTATGGAAGCCTGGTGATGAAAAAGGCAAGAAAATGCCGCGTCAGGATTATCCCCATTGACAGCGAACATTCCGCAATCTATCAGTGTCTGGAAGGTAGGGACAGAGATGGAGTAATGAATATTATCCTTACCGCTTCGGGTGGACCTTTCCTGAGAAAATCTCTCCGCAACGTCAGGAAGAAAGATGTGCTCAACCATCCTGTTTGGAAAATGGGTAAGAAGATTACCGTCGATTCGGCAACAATGATGAATAAGGGTCTTGAAGTCATAGAAGCATACCATCTCTTCGGTTTTCCGGCACACATGATAAAGGTTGTGATCCATCCTGAAGCAATATGTCATTCACTCGTGCAATTCAAGGATGGAACAATGTTGGCTCAACTGTCGACACCAGATATGAGATTGCCAATTCAGTATGCGCTTACAGCACCGGACCGTATACCATCCACCACAACATATCTCGACATATCTCAACAAAAGACGCTGACTTTTGCAGCGCCAAATCTAAAGAAATTCCCCTGTCTGGACCTTGCATACCGCGCACTTGACGCCGGAAAAACGATGCCGGCGGTGCTCAATACAGCGAATGAGGAAGCAGTCAGATTATTCCTTGATGACAAGATAAAGTTCCAACACATTCCTAAAATAATCGAAAAGGTGGTCGCGCAGCATCAACCTCATGAAGGCAATCTCGATCATTACATGCAGGCGACCATGTGGGCAAGAGAAAAGGTGAAAAGCATAGTATGTTAGTGACTATACTCGCATTTCTCTTCATTCTGGCATTTTCCGTAACGATACACGAATTCGGGCACTTCCTGATCGCTAAACTCTTCAAGATACCGGTAGAAAAATTCTCTATCGGGTACGGACCCCCGTTGATTCGAAAAAAAATCGGTGAAACTGATTTTCGCATCGCATATTTTCCTCTTGGTGGCTATGTCAAGATTGCTGGCGAGGATGAAGGCGAGATTACACAGAAGAACACCGAACACACTGAAAAGAAAAGCAGAGAAGCTACTGAAGAAATCAGGGATGTACCGGGTTTTTATGATGCGCCCATATACAAACGTGTTCTGATTGTACTCAGCGGACCGCTCTTCAATATCGTTTCAGCGGTCTTTGTATTTATTGCAGTAATAGGCATATACGGTATGTTGATAAACCCGTATATGAGAATCGAAGTAGAACCTGACACTGCAGCTGATTATGCTGGTTTAATTACACGTGACTCGATCGTCAGCATTTCCGGACTCATGGTCAATGATTGGGACGAAGCGTCCGAGATACTCGCAGCGCGTGAAGGCAAGACAATATCCATCGGCCTGATGCGCGATAGGACATATTTGGAAAAGGAAATGTTGATAAAACTGGACTCTCTGGGAATCGTACCACTCGTCCCGCCCATACTTGGTTCTCTCAAACTTGACGGACCGGCCCAGAAGGCGGGTATGAAAACGGGTATCCGTATCTTGCAGATTGACGATGTGAAAATAGATTCATGGAACCAGATGATAGAAATAGTGCGAGAATCAAGGAATATACCTCTACGATTCGTCTGGGAGGAACGTGGTGAAATTAAGGAAGCCGAGATCACGCCGGTACCATTCTACGACCCGCTGAGTGAAGATACGATCGGACAGATCGGAGCCGTGATGCCCCTGGAGCGCAGGCACTTACCCCTGACAGACGTTGTATCGCTATCAGTACAGCGAAGCGGCGAGGTTCTATGGTTAACTCTGAAGACTCTATACCAGTTGATCGTAGGTCGAATATCACGCCGTTCAATAGGAGGCCCTATAGCGATCGCCCAGCTAAGCGGCGAGTCCGCACGATGGGGTTTTGAGAACTTGCTCGGATTGTTAGCGATCATATCGATTAATCTGGGACTCATCAACCTCTTTCCGATTCCTGCACTGGACGGCGGTCATGTGGTGATATCGATGATCGAGGCAACGAGGAAAAAGAGATTTTCGCATCGTACGCGTTTGATTATTCAACAGGTCGGGTATGCGATCATCCTGCTCCTCGTCATTTTCATCACGTTCAATGACATCACCAGATGATTTACATCATCTTGAGATTCAGGCGGATCTGTGCGGATTCAGACGGACATTCAAATCCGTTCCGTACCATTCCCATCCATTTCCCTCTCTCTCGCTCCTTTTCAATCCATTATCATCTTTCTACATCTAATAAATCATTCGATTTATGAAGATTCTTTTCTACAATCCGGCACCCAGTCAGAGCCGTTATACACCTTTTGAAGCGCTACGCGGAAGCCCGTTCTTCAGAAGACCCAACTATGACGCAATGCGTATGGCTTACCTTGCACGGAAACATGATTTCGTATACATCGATGAGCAGATCGAAGCAATACCACATATATCGCCTGATATTGTAATCGTACACATACCGCTTAATCTTGGCCGCCACGCCGAGAATCTCATTGCCTCTAAATGGGGCGATGAAATACCCACCGTCTGCTATGGTTCATATCCAACGCTATTCGCCGCCGATACCAGGAAATACTGCACAACGACCGTGGTGGGTGATATCTGCACCGTGTGGAAGGATATAGTCCTTGATTTCACGAACAAGAAGCTGAACAAGGTCTACACATCAGATAGAACCAAGCACTTTGATATCGACCGACAGCTGGAGATGAAATTCGGGTTTACTCCCTTCTTCTCCCAGATCAGGACATCTTTTGGATGTCGTTGCGAGGAAGAGCACAGGGATTATTGCTACGAGAATGTTTTACACAAAAGTGTAACTCGGTGGAGTATCAGCAAGGCAACCGAGGCAGTCGCCCAGGTCAAACGAAAGGCGGTATTTGTGCTGGACGACGATTTCCTATGTGACCTCGATTATGGCATGAGACTCCTGGAAAAGTGCTGGCGTTTCAAGAAAATGTGGATATTCCAAACAACGAGTAACATATTCAAGAACCCGGGCATATTTCATCGATTACGCGATGACGGCGTACGTATTATCTATCTGAAGGAAGACTGGCTCGGACGAGACCTGATCGAAAACATCGATAATGAAACATATCTAAAGGAAAAAGAATACCAGATAGGCATGATTCACAACTGCCGTATCACGGCCGGTTGTAAGATCAGATTGGGTTATGAAGGGGAAGACAGCAAATTCTACCAGAAATTGCTGAAGTTCCTCTTGAAACTGAAGGTCGACGTGATCGAACTCGCGGTACAGACGCCGCTACCCAAAACAAGGACCTACGAACGATACATGAAAAAAGGACAAATTGTCCAGGATTTTTCACTCTACGACCAATGGATGCCAGTCGTTAACACTCCTGGAATGGCTCCTCAGGCTCTTTATTCAACTATGGAATGGCTACGGGATCGCTTTTACTCGTGGGATTCAATAATGCTGCGCAATATTATTGTATCACCGAGACTGGGTTTCTATAATACAGTATTCTTTTACTTGATACCGAATCTATCATACCGCAGCAATTTTCTCGAGAAAGTAGGATACCCACCGTAGTAGTAGTAAGCAGGTCAAGTTTACCGTAATCCCAAGCATTTATGGATCTGCGGGATTACCCTCACATCGTCAATGATCTGCAGTGCTGCTTTCTGCAACTCGAGCAGCCGGGTTATACGCTCGCCAGAAGCCGGTTGGATGACAAGCGGTATATCCTTCCGCACGCGAGCGATAATTCTGCACACGGTAGATAGTTCCTCCAACTGAATGTCATTAGTTATCACAACCTTCACAAAAACATCCTTCTTTACGGCATGAACGAGCGAACGTTCATGCTCAGTCCACAAAGGACATTGGCCAGTGGCACTGGGTACTTTGAAATCAAGCGATACTGTGTCAAAAAACCCGACGACTTCCTCAAGGTTTTCAGGCAGTGAGCCGTTGGTTTCTAGATACAATGATTTCTTCGATTCGGTCAATCGATGACATAGACCTTTCAGAAAATCCACCTGCAGCAATGGCTCGCCACCGGTAATTGCGACAGATCTATCTGCTATCTTGTCGAGCAGAAAGTCAATTGTAACAGGGTTTGCATACATAACCCCATTATATAACAGGTGGCCTTTCGGGGACCTCGCATCTTTAGTATCGCAGTAAGCGCATGAAAGATTACATCCGTAAAATCTTACGAATGTCATCCGCTGCCCCACTTTCAAACCTTCGCCTTGCAGCGATGAAAAAATTTCTCTAACAAAACCTTTCATTAAGAAAACATTATGTGATTATTAGACCCGGGTCATTGGGTAAATTTACTCACTCTACCCATTTAACCTTGCATCTTGTTTTGTATATTTTATCTACCTCTTCAACGTATTTTCGAACGACTCTATCAGCAAATGTGAGAGGTTCGATACTGTAATCTGCAAGACCTTTTGTTTTCACGGGTGTGTTCAGCGAAGACACATTAATGCCAAAGTGTATGACGGAAGAAACGGGCGTAACGGTAGCAACAGAAATCGAAAGTTTCGAATCTCCGTCGAACAGATCAGTATGAGATCGGCTCACGACACGATCACCAAGTTGCTCGTTCAGTAAATCCTTGACAATGTTAACGAGCAGCAACTGTCTAAGCACGCCTTTTTCAAGGTCGGTATCGTGATGCTCAACGATGAAGTGAAGCATGTTATCCGAGTATATCCTGTTCTCCGCCTTGAGATCCTCGATATCAACCATTTCGGTTTGCTTTACGTCACATGGCCCGCCAAAGGCAACGATGGAGTCACCTATAACGCCGAACAGGAGATAGGCAAAATTGCTCCTGAGCTGCTCTCCTGTGTACGCGAGTCTGTCTTTTGCCACGTGATATTTCATTCTTCAATCAATTTGTCCAAATGTTCTTGAGCAGACCTGTTATCAGGGTCCAATTTAAGAACGAGCCGAAAGGCATCGCGAGCATCACCAGTCTCATTGAGCGCTTCAAAGGCAATACCCAGGTTATAGTAGAGCTTTGGATCGGTTTTCTGTATCTTCTCCGCCCTACGGAGAACTTTGATCGCTTCGTCATATCGTTGGCTTAGAATATAGAATCCGCCTAACTCGACCAGGTCACTGTAATCGTCGTTCATAGTTTCCTGATTTTGTCAATATCCTCATTACGTCCGAGCAAGATGAATACATCACCCGAGATGATTTCATCAGACCCGCCGGGGCCAACAATGAATTCCTCTTTGAAGTCTGTCGAACCATCGGGCTTGGAATATGGAATTTTCCTCTTGATGCCGACCACGCTCACCTTATATTTATCGCGCAGATTGAGTTCGGACAGCGTCTTGTTGGCAAACTTTTTTGGCACAACCATCTCAACGATACCGTAGGTCTCCGATACCTCAATGAAATCAAATATCTTTGGGCTAGCAAGACTCTGTGCCAACCGATCGGCCATCTCCCTTTCCGGAATCGTTATCCGATCGGCGCCAACCTTCTTGAGGATTTTTGAATGTAAATCACCTTTTGCCTTAACAATGACTTGTTTGACTCCAAGTTCTTTCAATGTCAGTGTGATCATGATGCTGTCCTCAACAGTGTCACCCATGCTCACGATTGCAGTATCGAAATCCTGCACACCCAGCTCACGCAGGGATTTTTCATCGGTAGCATCAAGAACCACCGCCTGCGAAACCACACCTTCCATCTCTTTCACCTGTGCTTCGTCCTTGTCTATCGCCAGGACATCGAAATTCATCTCGCTCAATGCTCGTGCAATACTGGACCCAAACCGTCCCAGACCAATAACTACGAATTGTCTCATTCATCCTCCTCGTATCTTGCCTCTACCGAGTTTCTTCCGCAGGTGGGCGATCAAACCGCCATCACCTAATATATCCAGCACAAACGCCGGCAGTTTCGAAGCTTGAACCGTTTCACCTGTTCCACAATTCTTTATCGAGCCTTTCTCCAAATCGACCTCGATTTCATCCCCGTGCGTGACCATGCTTGCCGTACCGGGTGCAACCAGTACCGGGAGGCCGAGGTTAATGGCGTTACGGTAGAAAATACGGGCGAAGGAATCGGCAACGACTGCGCGGATGCCGAAGTATTTCAGACACGTGGCTGCTTGCTCACGTGAAGATCCGCAACCGAAATTCTTACCGGCAACTATGATGTCGCCGCTCTTTGCTTCTTTCAAGAAATCCGGGTATACTGCTTCGAAGCAATGTTTTGCCATCTCTTCTCGGTCGGTGGTGATGGAGAGATATTTACCTGGATAGATTACGTCGGTGTTGATATCATCACCAAATCTATAGATTCTACCCCTTATCGGTTCCATTTGATTCCCTATTTATGATTGCTATCCGGTACGGTTATTACACCCGATACCGCTGAAAAAGCAACGGTAGCCGGAGAAGCCAGGTATACGAAGGATTCGGAACTTCCCATTCTACCCCTAAAATTGCGGTTAGTCGTGGATATGCATACTTCACCAGGAGCCATCAATCCCTGGTGCGCACCCAGACACGGTCCACAACCCGGATTCAGGACGAGCCCTCCTGCCTTGACGAAAGTTTCGAGATAGCCTCTTTTCATGGCCTCAAGGTAGACATTTCTGGAGGCCGGAACCACCAAAAGCCGTACGCTCGAAGCGACTTTCTTACCGTCGAGTATCCCGGCGGCAACTGCCAGGTCTTCGAGACGACCGTTAGTACACGAACCGATGAGCGCCTGGTCGATCCTGGTGCCGGCGACTTCGATGACCGGTTTCACATTGTCAACGGTATGGGGACAGGAGACCGTGCTTGCCAGAGAGGAAACATCAACCTTCATCTCGTGAACATACTCGGCATCGGCATCGGGGACGAGCGGATTGAACTTGCGATCCGTACGTTCCTTAACATAATCGACGGTTTTCTTATCGGGAACGATAAATGCTACCTTGGCACCCATTTCCATTGAGAGATTGGTCAAAACCATTCTAGATGCGACACTCATGCTACTTATAGTATCCCCGGAAAATTCCACCGCACGGTAATCAGCACCAGTTGCGCCTATTTTGCCGATGATATGCAGAATTAGATCCTTGGCCGATATGTACTCACGGAATTCACCCGTCACAACTATTCTCATCGATTCCGGAACCATGAACCAGAGTTCACCGGTTGCCCATACACCAGCCATTTCGGTTGCACCAATGCCCGTAGCAAAGGCACCAAAAGCACCGTGGGTTGTCGTGTGTGAATCAGTGCCGACCATGACGTCGCCGGGTCTGCTGTGCCCGTTCTCGGGCAGTATCTGATGACAGATACCTTCCTTCAAGTCGTAGAAATACTTGATATTTTGCTCGGACACGAATTGCCGGATTCGCTGATGGGTTGCAGCCGTTTTTTCACTTTCGGCGGGAACACGATGGTCAAATAGAATCACGATACGATCTGGGTCCCATACTTTCTGCACACCTATTTCTTTGAAAGCTCGCAATACAACATCGGCATTTTCGTGAGACATAGCCACATCGATTTTTGCGGTGACTATTTCCCGCGGCTTAACCGACTTTCTACCTGCAGCGCGGGCAAGAATTTTCTCGGCAAGCGTCATGTTGTGTCACTCATTCTCATTTATCCGGAGGTCTCTCCCACGGACCGTCGTATTCAGTCTCCTGGGTACACATTCGTCTCATCGGTTTCTCTGATGTCATCTCTTCATAGACATGCGCGATCATACCGGCTACCCTGCCGATCAGAAAAAAGGCCTTACCTAATCGCCAGTCAAAACCCATATCCGATATTATCGCTGCGATAGCACCATCGACGTTTATCGGCAGTGCCTTTTTGCTGGCGAATTCTCGCTCAATCGCAACGGATAGTTCTACATGTTCGCGGTTGAACCCCAAATCTCTAGCCAGGTCGAACAAACGCCGCGTTCGTGGATCCTTGGTGTGTATACGGTGTCCAAATCCGGGCATACGTTTCCCTGAATCGCGTATCTGCTTCAGTAGTTCACGGGCAGTCATATCGTGCGACCACCCCTTCTCTTTACCTATCTTCACCCATTCCTGCAGAATGCGGGCTCCTTCCTCAATCGCACCCCCGTGCACATCACCAACCGCAAGTATCCCGGCTGCAACCGCGGTCGGTAAGGGAACCCCTGCCGATGCAACCAGCCTCGCTGCATGTGTAGTTGGAGGCGTAATGCCGTGATCGACCGAAGAAGTGATCAAGGCATCGATCATCTGCGCTTCCTTTTTGTCTGGCATTTTTCCGTTCAAGAGAAGAAAGAAGACCGAGGCAAACGGAACACTTCCGATCAGATCTTCCTGACGATAACCTCGCGTTACTATATGATTAGGTTCGATTTTTGAAATACCAGTCTTCCACATACTTCCTCCTAGTCAGCCGCAAGACTATACAAACTCATGATACATCACGGCCGAGGGTTTTCTTGACCAACCCAGGAATCTCGCTCAGGGTTTGCGCGATGAGTGCGCCATACTTCTCCAAAGCGATAATCTTGCTGGCGGCCGTGCCCATCTTTCCTTCGATTATCGCACCTGCATGACCCAGTCTCTTCCCTTGAGGCGCCGCTTTGCCAGTAATGTATGCAATAACTGGTTTCGACATTTCTTTGATATAGGGAGCGGCCAGCTCCTCATATACCCCACCTATTTCACCGGCCATTACGACCGCATCGGTCTCATCGTCATGCTCAAACAATCTAAGTACATCCTCAAAATTCGTACCCAGTATTGGGTCACCACCCAAACCTACAGATGTTGATTCACCAAGCCCGGCGAGGTTAAGTGAATTTGCTACGTAGTATGTTACTGCACCGCTGCGGGCGACAGTACCGATCCGTCCCGGTTGAAAAGCGATCTTTGGCAACATACCGATCAGGGCTTTGCCAGGTGATATCACTCCCGGTGTATTTCCGCCGATGATCATGATACCCTTCTCTTGTGCTACACACCGTGCATATAGCATGTCGTGTACGGGTATTCGTTCAGTAATCACAATTATTGTCTTTATACCGGCATCGATGGCTTCAAGGATCGCATCCTTGGCGAAACGAGGAGGCACCCAGACACTCGACACAGTGGCATTGGGATGTTCAGCAAGACAGTCCATAACCGTATCGTATACCGGAATGCCCTCGACTTCCTGCCCTACCTTGCCCGGTGTTACACCACCGACTATCTTAGTGCCGTACTCGAGCATGAATTTAGTGTGTAACGCGGCATTAGTCCCGGTGACTCCCTGAACAATGGTTTCGATGTTGTTATCAATTATGATCGCCATCTACTACCTACTGCTTCTCCTCTTGCGCAGCACGGATCGTTTCCTTTATCACCTCTTCGATGGGCATATCGTATGCGTAGACTTTGATCTTCTTGAAAAACTCGGCGTGTACACTCTTCGCTTGCTCGATGATTTTTCTCCCCTGTTCCTCCATGTTGCCTGCCATTCTCATGATCATCGGCTTAGTGGGTCTATTTTCTACAACATACTGGACCACGGCCCTTGCCCAATCATCACATCTTGAGATACCACCAAACCGCGCGCCGAAAATCGCCTTCACACGCGGATTATCGAGCAACAAACCCAACATAGTGCGCAACTTCTCCTGGGTCGGAGCGCCACCAGAATCCATGAAATTTGCCGGCCTACCGCCATAATGCTGTATAAGGTCGATCGCGGCGATACCAAAACCTGCACCACCAGGGAATACGCCGATATCACCATCCAGGTCCACATAGGGTATTCCTGCCCTTTTCGCAATCCTCTCACGTTCGGTCAACTCCCCAACTTCATGTCTTGCAGTGATACCCAGTTCCTTCAAATCAGGATGGCGATACATGGCATCCTCATCTAAATCGACCTTGGCATCAAGTGCAAACAGCCTATCGTCATCGGACACAACAAGGGGATTGATCTCTGCCACCTTACAATCATAGCCGAGAAATAGACGGTAAAGACCCAGCACCAACTCGGTACCGGCGTTGAGCAAAGGACCATTTAATCTCAAACCACTGGCCACCTTTCTAGCCATAAATGGTGCGATAACACTACCTGGGTTCAAGTGATACTTTAGCAATGCCTGGGGTGAAGTCTGGGCAACTTCCTCAATTTCGACGCCGCCTTGACGGCTGGTCATTATTAGATAGCGATGTTCAAGCCGGTCAATTATGACCGCAAGATAAAGTTCCTGTTTGATGGTAATTTTCTGTTCAACGAGAACACGGTCGATCGTATACCCGGCATGTTCTTGACCCAATAAATTGGATATCTTTTCCAGAGCTTCGGTATGGTCTGATGCGAATTGGATGAGCCCTGATTTACCGCGACCGCCGGCAAATGCCTGCGCTTTTATCACCACTGGATATATCACCTTGTCGAGATTCTGATAGCTGTTTCTATCTATGACAACACCAGGAGGCACTGGCAACCCACGCCGAGCAAAGATCCGTTTGGCTTCGTACTCGTAAAGTCTCATATGGGTTTAATTATATTTACTCCAGGTAGGAATGCAAGAGCAAGACGTTAATCTGTTCTCGCTATATCGAAATCAATGAAATCACAATGGTGGATAACGATCGCTTCGGGCGACCGGGTTACGCTCTCACCTTCTTTTGAATGTGCGGCTACTATGTGGGCGATTTCGACTGGCAGACCGGCTTCAAGAACAAGGCCATAACCAGAAACCGGATGGCGTACCATCTTCCCGAACTCGCTCTTAACAATGGTCTTGCCTTTCCTGGTATATTCAATGAGCTTGCCAACATCGTGCACAAGAGCACCCGTTATCAGCACATCCATATTTAGATCCTGCCTTGTCTGACCTATGGCCATAGCCATATCAGTGACCCTTCTGGTGTGCTCTATCAAGCTGGTTTTTACGTCGGTCAGGAGAGTGAAAGGAACGTCGTCGATCTTGTCCCAACCCCCCTTTGCTACTGCCAGTTGCCATGTCTTGACAACACCCTCTCTTAAATCTTTGTTCATTATTTTGTTGATCTGAGGGAAAGAATCTTCTACATAATTTCTATCCATTGGCTACCCCTCCTGAATTTCACTCAGTACGTTTAAGGTATTCGAGTAAACCGCCCGCCTGCATTATATCGAGCTCCAGCGCAGATAATGTACGCGCTTGTATGTGAGTGCCGCGGGTCTGGTTCTTGATCAATCCAGTACTTATGTCAATTTCCAACTCATCGCCATCCACCAGTGATTTTGTGTGCTCCAACATCAGAATCGGCA
Source organism: Caldifarciminota bacterium (assembly GCA_020353055.1). GTDB lineage: Bacteria > Hydrothermota > Tepidihabitantia > SM23-42 > SM23-42 > SM23-42. The sequence continues at coordinate 614,162 of CP070686.1, forward strand.
GACCCGTGTTCACACAATTACGGTGGAATATTCTGGCAAATGATTCCGCAATAACGACCGCGACACCGATCCCTTTGATGGCAACCGGTGCATGTTCGCGTGAAGAACCACAGCCAAAGTTCTTGCCGGCAACAATGATATCACCAGATGAGACATTGTCGATGAATTCTTCTCCGCGATCAGTGCCTTCCATTGCATGACGTGCCATTTCAACCTTGTCGGTCAGGGGTAGGTACTTACCAGGATAGATCTGATCCGTGTCGATGTCGTCACCGAACCTCCACAAACGGCCTTTGACAATCATAGACTCCTCGGATCGGTTATCTGACCGGTTACGGCGGTGGCTGCCGCAGTTGCCGGTGAGGCAAGATATACGTTTGCTCCCCTACCCAACTTGCCGATAAAATTGCGGTTTGAAGTTGAAACCAACGTCTCTCCCGGCGCGAGTATACCAGGGTGACCAGTAGTGCAAAGAGCACACCCCGGGTTGGTTACAACGGCTCCACTTGCCAGGAAGATCTCATGAACACCGGACTGTATCGCTTCCCTTGCCACTTCCATTGTCGCCGGTACAACGATCAACCTCAATCCTTCTTTTACCTTACGTCCCTTCAATATCTCTGCGGCAACCAGTAAATCTTCATGCCGGCCATTAGTGCAGGAACCGATGAATACCTGATCGACCTTCACCCCGGAGACTTCCGCGACATCTTTTACATTATCTGGTGCATGAGGACAGGATATTTGGGGAACAAGCTGCCCAACGCTGAACCTGTAGACCTTCGAGTATTTTGCATCTTCATCCGCGGAGATCTTCTCCAAAGGCTCCTTGGCGCGTTTCTTAATGAAATCAAGCACTCGTTCATCAGGAACGATGAAACCAACATCACCCGACATCTCGGTGACCAAACTCGCCATGGTTATGCGCTCGGATAAGCCCATATGCACAACAGTCTCTCCTGAGAACTCGATCGCCTTATTGAGGGCACCGCTTGTTGTTATTTCCTTGACTATCGTCAGTATCAAATCCTTTACGCCGACATGCTCTGCGAACTCACCGCTGATTTCAATCTTTATCGTTTCCGGCACCTGAAACCATAATTTGCCCTTATACATTGCACCGGCAATGTCAGTAGTTCCCATACCAAAACCCGCAGCACCCACCGCTCCCAGAAGATTCATATGGCTGTCAGTGCCCACAATAACATCCCATGGTTTTACCAACCCGTTTTCGAGCAATATGTGCTGTCCTATCCCGGTATTGACATCAAACAATCTCGTACCTTGACGCCGTGCGAAATCGCGCAATATCTTTTGGTTCGTAGCAACCTTCTCATTACGTGCTGGGATATGGAGGTCAAATGTTATTGCCACCCTATCTGGATCAAAAACAGATTGAGTGCCGTAACTCTGCTCATACTCCTGAATAACATTCGGTCCACCGAAGTCACGCATGGCTACAAGATTTAGTTTTGCCCATATGTAGTCACCGGGCTTAACATCTCTACCGGCCGCTCGTGAGAAGATCTTTTCAATAATCGTCATGTCTATTCAGAAAGTCACTTTTCTTCTAACACTTATCGGCAATCGCCTCGGCCATCTCCAAACTCGTAGCATTACCACCCATGTCATACGTTCGTACTTTACCTTCAGTTATGATTGCAGCAATTGCTTCTTCGACCCGTATGGCGGACTTAGTTTCACCGAGCCATTCAAGCATCATCTTGGCAGCTAGAATCGTCGCAATTGGGTTGACCTTGTACATGCCGGCGTACTTTGGAGCAGATCCATGGGTGGGTTCAAATAGCGCATAATCAATTCCGATATTGCCGCTTGACCCGAAGCCTAGACCTCCTGTCATCTGTGCGCATAGATCGGATATTATGTCGCCATAGAGATTAGGAGCAACGAGAACATCGTAATCATGAGGCCTTTTCAGTAGCCACTGGCACAGTGAATCGACATTTGCATCACCGTGCTCAATAGCAGAATAGGATTTCGCTATATCATAGAAAATTTCAAGGAACAAACCGTCTGTGGCGCGCACTACATTTGCCTTGTGTACGCAGGTCACCTTCTTACGTTTGTGCTTACTGGCAAAATCAAATGCTGCTTCGATTATTCTCCGGCATCCCTTCGGCGTATTCACTTTAATAGAAATTGCTGCCTCAGGCGATACCCTCTCCATCCCCCTCACCTTGAGCATTTCTTTAGGGATTGGGTAGAATTCGACACCAGAATACAGATCTTCAGTGTTCTCCCGGAAAATAACAAAATCAATATCTTCTTTGTAATTCAAAGGATTACCCGGATACGCGCGACAGGGCCTCTTGCAAATGTAAAGGTCGAATAACTGACGCATGCGCACGATCGGACTTCGATAGATATAGCCTTTGTTCTGCATCGCTTTGTCGAGTTCTTTGTCAGCGACTGTCTTTGGTTTCGAAGTGATCGCCCCGAACATGGCAGCGTCGGTCATCTTCATCAAATCGATGGTTCTTGTCGGCAGGGGATCGCCCTCTTTGCACCAGAATTCCCAACCTACGTCGCCGTGTATATACTCTGCATCAAGCTTAATTTTATCAAGTACTATCTTAGTAGCATCGAGCACATCCTTGCCTATGCCATCGCCCGGTAACCAGGCAATCCTATGTTTTGCCATTTCATTCTCCTTTACTGCTTAGCACCTTCATTCAAATACGGCCTGTGACTTTTCGCACAACGAGCCACACAAGATGATATTGAATGTCGATATCGAGTGTTTTATTGCTGATTGACCGTACCTTGATAGATACGCCACTTTTTGTAGAGCTTTGCCCCCATTTTCTTGATTCCGTTATTAACCTCGTAATTGTCCTCGAGCGTCCAGGACAGCTCGCCTCCCTTGTAGCCCAGGCGTTTTCCTACCTTGAATGATTCCAAATACAATAGTGACTCCAAACCCATCTTTTGAAATTGCTTTCGGACTCCCATGATAACCAACCTTGCTTCGGTGATCTGCCGCTTGTAATACAGGAATTTCAGCATTTCAATAAACCCGAGTTTACCATTGAGTCTCTTCAATACTTCGTTATAATTCGGCACACTAAGTGATACTGCGGCAGGCACGTTGTTTATCTCGATGATCAATACGAGATCCGGTATTATGAGTGGCTTGAGAACCTTGGCTATTTCCTTAAACTCGGCCTCGGTCATAGCCACAGACCCCCAATTGGGACTCCATGCATCATTGTAAACCTCGCGTATTTTCTTCACTTCTTTCGTGAAATCCTTCATATTCACAGCACGCAGTTTCAGATCCGGCACGCGCCGACGCACGATGGATGTTATACGTTCAAGATATTCGATTGGAGCATCATCAGTGTCGACATAATATGCATATAGATCTTTGGCTTTCGTTAAACCCGATGCCAGAGCAAGTTCATGATAATATTCGGGAGTATAAGTCATCATGATAAAAGGAGAAGAAAAATATCCTTCTAATAGAAAGCCACATTCGTCGTTTGTCGATGGGTTCATCGGTCCGATGAATGTGCTCATACCTTTCTCGCGATGGAATTTCTCGGCTGTTCCGTAAAGCGCCCGGGCAACCTCGGCATCATTTTCGCACTCAAAAAAGCCGAAGTAGCCGGTGTTTTCTTTCCAACAATCGATGAAATTACGATCAACAATAGCTCCAATCCTGCCGACCAAATGCTCATTTCGATACGCGAGCAGCAGTTCGCGCTCTGAGTGTTCCCAAAAAGGATTCTGGGACACATCGAATAGATGATACATATCTTTCCTCAGCGGAGGGACCCAATATCTGTCATCCTTGTAAAGGCCGTACGGGAATTCAATGAATGCCTTCAGTTGTTTTTCATTCTCGACACGGACGATTGAAATCATTTTACCAACCCGGTTTCCTTTGCACACTTCGCGAATGTATCAAGCACTATTTCTATGTCCTCATCGGTGTGCGTCGCCATGTAACTGGTTCTTATCAAAGCACGACCAGGTGGTGTTGCGGGTGAAATCACAGGATTCGCAAACACGTGGTTCGTATATAACATCTTCCAGAACATAAAGCATGCTTCATCAGCACCTATGATGACGGGTACCACCGGGGATTCCGATGCACCGACATCGAGTCCGATATTCTTGAAACCCTTCAGTATGCGGTCGGTTATTTCCCACAGCCGTTGTCTACGTTCCGGCTCGGACTTGATTATGTCCAAGGAAAATTGCGCACTCGCAACTGACGCCGGAGTCATACTGGCAGAAAAAATCAACGCCCGCGCCGTATGTTTGATATGTGTTATCACATCCTTTTCGCCTACGGCAAACCCGCCGAGTGAGGCGAACGCCTTGCTAAAAGTGCCCATGATGAGATCCACATCGTTTAGCACGTCAAAGTGCTCGCATGCCCCGCGGCCTTGTTTTCCGAGGACTCCGATACCGTGCGCATCATCAACCAGCAATCTTGTGTTATACTTTTTCTTTAAACGCACGACCTCGCTTAGGTTAGCCAGATCGCCCTCCATGCTGAACACTCCATCAACAATGATGAGCTTTCCATTGTCTTCCGGGAGCGACTGTAGAATCCGTTCGAGCTCCTGCATGTTGTTGTGAGGATACTTCTTGACGACTCCAAACGACAAACGACAGCCATCAATGATTGACGCATGGTTTTGACGGTCGATGATAATGATATCATCCTTCCCTACGATCGACGATATGATTCCCAAGTTGGTCTGAAATCCGGTCGAAAAAACAATGGCACCTCCCTTGTCAAAGAAATCTGCGAGGTCCTGCTCCAGTTTAACATGAATGTCCAGGGTACCATTGAGAAAACGCGATCCGGAACAGGTCGAACCATATTTCCGAACCGCATTAATGACTGTTTCCCTCATCCGTGAATCGGCAGCAAGACCAAGATACCCGTTCGAACCGATCATGATGAACTCCTCACCATCGATCGTGACGCGATGGTCCTGCGTCGATTGGATGGGTGTGAAATATGGATAGATCCCGAACTGCTGCGCCGTTTCCACCATATTAACGATTGCTTCGCATTTCTTGAATAGATCCATTTAGGCAATTATATACATATGTGTCGATAAGTCAATATTCGCAGTATTTTAAATCTTTTTTGCGCGTATGTGTCTCAGGAACCACTTGATGTCGAATATTCTGTCCAATTCCTGAGGACTGAGATATCTGGTTACTCGCCTGTCGGACTTAGCGACCACCTTTAGATGGGTTCTGGTCTGGACTGCTTTGAAGGATGCTTTCTGTACAATGCTGTAAGCACGTACACGCTCCATGCCCTTTTCAATCAAAGCATTCATAAGACGCTGAGATGCGTACACCCCCTGACTCATCTCGATATTCTCCCTCATCCTATCAGGGAACACCTGTAGGTTCTTGATTACATAAAGCATCTTCTCCGTAATATAATGCACTAGATGTAGCATATCAGGAAAAATCACCCGTTCCACCGATGAATTGGTAAGATCCCTTTCATGCCAGAGACTCACGTTCTCAAGGGAACTGAACATGTAACCGCGGATTACCTTCACTAACCCACATACCCGCTCGCATATTATAGGGTTCTTCTTATGGGGCATCGCTGAAGACCCTTTCTGCCCCTTGGTGAACGGTTCTGAAACTTCGCCTATTTCCGAACGTGAAAGGTTACGTAGTTCGGTGGCGATGCGCTCAAGCCCACACGCATATAATGTATAGGCGGCGGCGAGTTCTCCGAAACGATCCCTCGGTAAGACCTGAGTACTGACCGGTTCCGGTTTCAGCCCTAATTTTCGCATAACCTTCTTTTCGATCCGTGGCGGCAAAATTGTATACGTGCCGACAGCGCCGGATAGTTTGCCGTACGATATATTCTTCTTCGCGTTCAATATTCGTTTGTAATTTCTCACGGTTTCCTCGGACCACGAGGCTACCTTGTAACCGAATGTAATTGGTTGGGCAAATACCCCATGGGTCCGTCCGATCTCCGGGGAGTCCTTGTATCTAACCCTGAGCCTGTGTAATTGACGACACAGTCTATTGATGTCCCCCAATATAATGTCTGTTGCTTGTAGGATAATCAAAACGAATGCCGTATCGACGAGATCGTAGGAAGTCATCCCGAAGTGAAGCCAGCGGCCGTCCTTTGCCACCTTCTCGCGTACCGCCTCGAGGAACGCGATGACGTCATGATTGGTTATCTTTTCGATCTCATCGATCCTTTCCGGAGTCACTTTGACATTCCTCAATTTACGACTCAGCCCCTTTGGTATGATATGCTCGGCTTCTTCGACCTCGGCAACGACCCTTTCAACATCAAGCCACACATGGAACTTGTATTCTTGACTAAGTATCCTGGAAAGTCCTTTTGTTTGATAACGTTTTATCATAAGCCTAAATAAAGTTTTACGATACGACCATTACGGTCAATGATTATATTCAAGTCGCGTTGATAAGTGGACGCTTTTTGAAAATCTGTTTTGTTGCGAATACGCATCTCACCGACCTTCAGGATGACATCACCCGGTGTTATACCCAATCTCTCCCCCAGGCTGTTCGGATCAACCTTCGTCACGACAACACCCTCACTGTAGGCCAGGCCGTATTTGCGCATGAGTTCTCTGTTGATATCCTGAACGTGCATACCGTAGACAACGACCCTCGTTTTTAGCAGGGCGGTCTCCTTGAATTCTTCGACCACGAAGTCGGCACTGATCGTGTCGTTATTGCGCCTTAATGAAAAATCAAGTTTATCCCCAACATAGACGTTGGCAATGAGCCTGTTCCAATCCGTGATACGTGAAATCGTCCGTCCATTTATGTTCAGTATCCGATCACCGTCTCTAATACCTGCTCTTCTTGCGGCACTCTCGGCATCGACCGCGCTGACAACGACCGTTCGACCACTACCATGAACTGATGCGGCGCTGTCTCCGTCGGCTTCTACTATCGACAACCCGATCCATGGAACTCTGACACGTCCATGCTGGCGTGCTTCATCGATGAACTTTTTGACGTCGTTTATTGGTCGGGCAAAACCTATGCCTTCGGATCCACCCCCAGAAGTAAAGATCGCCGTATTCATACCTATGACTTCGCCAAGGACATTAACCAGAGGCCCCCCCGAGTTACCGGGATTTATCGCCGCATCGGTCTGGATCATATTCTTGTAGATCCGGTCTTCCCGTGTCGACTTGATGGAACGATTCAAGGCCGAGACGACACCGACGGTGACCGTTGGTCGCGTATCTTCGAGCAGAAAACCGAACGGGTTACCAAATGCGACCACCCATTCTCCGATCATCAGACCGTCCGAATTCCCCAATTCAACAAAAGGCAGGTCGGCTCCATCAATCTTGAGCAGAGCAAGGTCATGCGTAATGTCTGACGCGACCAGACTAGCTTCGAATTGCCGGCTGTCCGGCAGCGTGATATGAATACGTGTGGCATTCGATATAACGTGTTCATTCGTAATAATATAGCCATTCGGAGAAATGATTAACCCAGTGCCAAGGCTTCTTATTGGCTGCCGGTAGTAGCGCTCTGGGAAAAAATCGCCGAAAAAGTCACGGAAGAAGTCGTCGGTGAAAGGTGAGTAGAACGGCGAAGCAGATACCACTTTAGTTTGAACGACGGTGATCGAAACTACGGAGGGACTGACCCTCTGTGCCGCTACAACGATCGCATTTGCCCGCTGGCTTGATATCTCGTCACTCAGGCTCACCAATCGAGCATCTTCGTAATAGAAGGTTCCTCGTCGCGGCCTCAGCATACTATATACCTGAACCGCGACAAAACCTATTACGACTCCAATGATAATGAGTAAGAAATTATTACGTTTCATATACCTAACTCGGAACTGTCTTTTTCATACCAACAGAACAATCCACGGGTCAATACCTGACCGTAGTGAGAAACAGACCTTGTGGCGGGGCGAAATTGACCCCGCTTGTACGTTCGTCGAAGAAACGCGGAATATCAGATGTTGCAAATCTTCCACGGCCGAGGTCAACCATAAACCCAACGATACCACGGACCATCTTGCGCAAGAAGCGGTCACCTTCGATTTTGATGATAATTTGAGTATCGTCGTGAATCACGGATATGTCATGCACGTTGCACACCGTATTATCTGTTCCATTGTGTACCGAGAAATTCTTGAAATCCCTCTTTCCACAGAGCAAAGGGATCGCCCTTTGCATAACCGTGACGTCGGGCATCTGCTTGAGGTACCAACTGTACCGTAATCGGAATGGTGAGGGTTCCAACGTAAGATGATAGTCATAGAGTTTACTCTTTGCAGAGTACCGGCTATGGAAATCCTGCGGTACAACCGCTATCTCTCTGACATACAGATCGTCTCCGACCAAAGCATTCGTACCCTTTTTCAAAGAGAGCAACGGCAACTGAGAATCGGTGTGAAAGTTGGCGACCTGTCCGAGTGCATGAACACCTTGGTCGGTTCTACCGGCACCTACCAATTTAATGTTCTCACCGATGACCTTCTTCAATGCGGCCTGCAATTCGCCCTGCACTGTTCTCTTTGCAGGCTGATACTGCCACCCGAAAAAATGGGTACCCTCGTATTCAACAACCATGCTCAAATTTCGCATTTATTTAATTATACTCAAAAGAACTGACAAATCAATAAGAGTCATTCCATAGTAGTAATATCCTCTATACTTGTCGGGAAATGCCGGCGTCACGCCAGCGGGAGTCTGACTGAAAATGTAGTTCCTGTACCTATTTTACTCTTGACCGAAATGCTACCTCCATGGGCCTCGATTATGTTCTTGGCAATTGCCAGTCCCAGTCCTGTCCCACCCTTCTTCGTCGTGAAAAAAGGTTCGAATATCTTCTTCTGATTCTGCTTTTTCATACCCGCTCCGCGGTCACGAATTTCAATACAGCCTACCTTTGTATTCTGGGAGGAAATAATTTCTATTACATCATTTGGTTTGCTAGCTTCATAGGCGTTGTTTATGATGTTCGTGAAACCTGATTTCAATTTGTTCAAATCTGCGAGCACAAAGAAATCACCATCCTTTCGTTTTATGCTCACCTTCCGCTCATTGATTCGTAACATGCTATCAAGTATTGCTTCACTTACCACTTCACTAATCCGGATGCGGTTCTTATTCTTGGGCGTGAATTGGGAGAAGTTAAGAAAATCAGTCACGATTTCATTCAATCTCTTCGTTTCTTTCAACGCAATTTTGATGAACGGCATTGTACTTCTGCGGCGTTTCGTATCACGGATGACTTCAAGTGAACCTCTTATCGATGAAAGCGGATTACGTATTTCATGAGCGAGCGAACCACCAAGTTCGGCAAGTAATTTGGTTTGACTGGTTATTCTCGCATTCTCTTCGAGTTTTCTGATCTCGGTCATGTCCTGAAGGATAGCAAGACCTGCTCGTCCCTTGAATATACGAACACAAGATACTACATAATAGCGATTACCGAACCTCAATTCCATGGAATTCGAAGTGCCGCGATCTTTGAGAAACTTCGCGACCTGCAGATGAACCGTATCCCGCAGCCGGCTGTCACCCATGTTAGTATAAAGTATGTCACCTTTGCTGTCGACGGTTATTACGCCGGAGGGCAAATTCTTAATTATATCCTCGGTAGTCAGACGCAACCGGGCAGCTTCTTCAATTCTCCGTTGATGACTTTCTGACAGCCCGCCACTTAGAATCCCCATCAACAAAAAAAGGAGCGCAAAGATGTAAAAACGATACATCACCATCGAAGTTGTGTATCCTTCGATTCCACGGCTCTCTACGAACACGAGCCCCAAAAAGAATACTGCCGAGCTAAGCGATATAATGTAGGCTCCCCTTTTGTAGAGATACATCGAGCTTGCCAGGATCAATATCGCGTACAACAATGGAAACATACTCTCAATACCACCGGTGTAGTGAATGACGGCACCGGCCAGAGGAATATCCGAGAAGAATATCATATAAAGCAAGAGTTTTTCAGGTATTATCTTGCGTAACAACAGAAAGGAAATAGCCAGTATGATCGATACGATGATGAGATACCATGCCGGGTTGGGTTCACGGTAAAGGGGAGGATAGGAAGTCAGCAGAATGAATGCAACCACGAACGGGTGTAATATTATCAACCCGGAAATTCGGCTGATCTTTGCTGGATATTTCATTGCCGTGTATGTCTATCGACATGGCGAGCGACAGCAACTCGCCTCGCCGCTGAACACTGGGTAATCCCTGACTCGCTTATTCGGTGATCGTTCCGGCGAGTTGGAAGATCGGCAAGTACATCGAAACAACAATGAACCCGACCACACCGCCCAGAACGACCATGATCACCGGTTCAAGTGCACTCGTTAGGTTCTCAACTGCCTGATCTACCTCAGCATCGTAGAAATCGGCGACTTTTGATAACATCTCATCAAGACCACCAGAGGCTTCGCCAATCGCTATCATTTGCGTGACCATGGGTGGAAAGACCGATGTTTTGGTCAGCGGATCGGCAATATTCTCGCCTCCCTTGATAGAAGAGCGAGCTTTCAGAATCGCATCCTCAATTACCCAGTTGCCAGAACTCTTAGCCGTGATCTCAAGCGCGTCGATTATGGGAACACCGCTGGACAGCAGGGTCGAGAGTGTTCTCGACAAACGTGCTATCGATTGCTTGCGGATTAGAGGACCAAATACCGGAAGTTTGAGCAATATCGGATCGATTGCCTTTGCTCCAGATTCGGTCTTATGCCAACGTCGTGTTATCGTGAAAACAGCAATGAAGATTATCAGCAATGGCAATGCCCAAACCTTGAGAAGATTCGACATCCCCACCACCAATTTCGTCATCGCAGGCAATTCCGCACCAACTCCCTCAAACATGCGCGCGAAGATCGGAATAACAAAAATGAGAAGGATGGCAATGGCGAGTATAGCTACAGATAGAATGATGATAGGATAGATCATAGCGCCCCGGATTTTACGTACGAGTGCCGCTGACTTTTCGAGGTAATTTGCCAGACGCACGAGAATAACATCGAGGGCGCCACCGGTTTCTCCCGATTCAACCATGTTGACGTAGAGATTATCGAAAACCTTTGGCTGACGGCGTAAAGCGTCGGCTAAAGAAAGACCGCCCTCAACATCGGTTCTCACCTCACCCAAGACCCGGCGCAGGGCCTGACTCTCGGTCTGTTTGGCAAGAATCTCCAGGCAACTTAATAAAGGTAATCCCGCATTGAGCATCGTAGCGAATTGCCTCGTGAACACTGCCAATGCCCGCCTTGATACGCGGAGCCCAAAAAAGCCAAGACCCTTCTTTTCTTCTTTTATCTTGATAGATGTCGGAATGATCTTCTTCTGGCGCAATGCAGCAACAACATCGGCCTGGGAACTAGCTGCGATTTCGCCGCTCGCTGCGGCGCCAGTGGCTGTCCTACCCTTCCAGACAAATAGTGGCATCGAACCTCCTTATCTTAACCCCGAATAACCGGGGAGCATATCTGCTTTATTTACTCCATTAATGCAAAACACTAATATCATCAATAAAGTCTCGATAAATAAGCTATAATGCTCATAAAATAATATTCTATTTTAACGCCGCTGATTTCTGTTCTACCATATGTTCGAACTCTTCTATGTTAGGCGAGTAGTCAAAGGCCGTTTCAAGGGTGATCAGGCGTTTCGCATAGAGTGTGTACAGTGCTTGATTCATCGTTTGCATTCCATATTTCTGCCCTGCCTGAATCGATGAATATATCTGATGCTCTTTCTCATCCCTGATCAATGCTCTTATTGCCGGTGTGCCAACCATGACCTCAGCCGCAAGGACCCGGCCACCACCGATCTTTGGCAGTAGCTGCTGAGTTAATACGCCCTCCACCACGAACGCAAGCTGCGAACGCACCTGGCCCTGCTGGTGCGGTGGAAACACATCGATAATACGATGAATCGATTCAGCGGCAGAATTCGTATGAAGCGTGGCCAGCGTAAGATGCCCCGTCTCGGCGATCGTTAGTGTTGTGCTAATCGTCTCCGGGTCACGCATCTCACCCACCATTACGACATCCGGATCCTCACGCAACACGTACTTCAAAGCATTTGCAAACGATTTTGTGTCACTACCTATCTGCCGTTGGTTAACAATCGCCTTCTTGTGTCGGAACAAATACTCAATCGGGTCCTCCACCGTTACGATATGACTACGCCGCTCGCTGTTTACGCGATCAATAAGGGCAGCCAAAGTCGTGGATTTACCGCAGCCGGTGGGTCCCGTAACGAGTATCAATCCCTTGGGTCTTTTTGCCAGCTGTTCAACGACGCCCGGTATACCGAGTTCCTTGAATCCCCTTATCTCGAAAGGGATCGTACGAATAGCCGCCGCCGCACTGCCACGCTGCTGAAAGCAATTACCCCGGAAGCGTGACAAACCCGCGATGCCGAATGAGAAATCCAATTCCCACTCCATCTCGAACTTCTTTTTCTGTTGGTCATTCAGCACACTATAGATCAGGTTTTGTATGACCTCTGGCGTCATGATCTCATAATTGGTCGGAACCAATTCTCCATCAATACGAAACATCGGCGGCGCACCTGTTGTCAAGTGAAGATCGGTTGAGTTTCTTTGAACCATTTCCTCTAAAAGTTGCCTCATTGAAACCGGCATTTTACCTCCTTAATTGATAATCTCCATGCTTATTTAGAAAGACACTGTCTCTCTCATCAATTCTTCAATAGTAGTGACGCCCTGTATTACCTTCTCGATACCGTCCTCTCGTAGGGTCATCATCTCCTCTTTTTCTGCTTGTTTGGCAACATCATCCGAACTTGCGCCCTTTAGTATCATGGAGCGCATCTGCGGAGAAAGCGGCATGACTTCGTAAAGACCGACTCGACCCTTATAGCCGCTCTGGTTGCAGTTCGGACATCCTTTTCCTCTATAAATCATATTATCCGGCAAGGTACCTTTTGATATCCCGGCTTCTTCAAGAAGTTTTGGGTCTGCCTGGATTTTCTCGCGGCACTGCGGACAAATACGCCTTACGAGGCGCTGAGCCTGAATCAATATGAGTGCACTCGAAACCAGATATGGAGGCACACCAATATCGATCAAGCGGTTAATCGTGGTCGGTGCGTCGTTCGTATGAATCGTCGAAAAGACCAGATGGCCCGTGAGAGCGGCACGAATGGCAATCTCCGCGGTTTCAGAATCGCGAATCTCACCGACCAGAATGATGTTCGGCGCTTGCCGCAGAAAAGCTCTCAGGGCATTAGAAAACGTCAACCCGATTTCCTCATGTACCTGTATCTGGTTTATACCGTGAAGATTATACTCAACCGGGTCCTCGATCGTCATTATCTGCCGATCAGGGCTGTTCAATCGAGCAAGGGTCGAATAAAGCGTCGTGGTCTTACCACTCCCGGTCGGTCCGGTAATCAGAATGATGCCGTATGGACTCTCTATGCCTCGCAGATATTTCTTTAGTGGTCCTTCACTAAACCCAAGTTTGGTCAAGTCCAGCATCAAAGAACTACGGTCAAGAATCCTCATGACCACCTTCTCGCCGTACAGTGTGGGGATGGCTGAAACACGTAGGTCAATCATCTTGGTGCCGACCAATATGTTTATCCGACCATCCTGACACAGACGCCTCTCGGCAATATCCATCTTGGCCATCAACTTGAGTCTTGTTATTATACCTGCCTTCAGGTTGAAAGGTGGTATCTGCTGTTCGCGCAGCACACCGTCGATGCGAAACCTCACCCGTACATGTTTCTCGAAAGGCTCAACGTGTATATCCGAAGCCCCCTTGTTCACTGCATCCGCAATGTAGAAGTTGACGATACGGATAACCGGTCCACCTTCGGCATCGGCACGCAATTTTGTTTCTTCGATATCTTCTTCAAACCCGGTTTCAAGCAACTCGAGATCCTCGACGTCCAGTTCCTTGGTCTCAGTAGCCGCCTCTACTTTGACTTCGGCCAAACCTTTTTCCATCGTGTAGTACCGTTCCAGCGCATCACGGATGCTAGACTCCGATGCAAGGACCGGGCTGATCTCCTTTCCGGTGATGAAACGCAAATCCTCTATCGCACTGATGTCAGTTGGATCGACCATTGCCACGGTCAAATAGCGACCCTTGATGTCAATCGGTAATACCTCGTAGTGATATGCTTTTTCAGCAGGAATTCTATCCAGCACCTTCTGATCTGGTATCACATAATCCAGATCAACAACCTCCATTCTATAAAGATTGCTCAGTTGAGCCAGTAATTTGCCTTCCGAGACATAATTACGTCCGTTCAGAATACTTATCAGACGCTGGCCGGTGTCCTTTTTCTCACGAACCGCATCCCGCAACTGATCCTCAGTTAACAAACCATTTTTCACTAAATAAGTGCCCAGTTTCTCTTCCACTAATCCACCTTTGTTTCGCGGATGACCTCTTCGAGAGTTGTCACACCTTCCCGCAATTTGTTTAGTGCAGACTCACGTAATGTAAGCATACCATTCTCTATCGCCCTCTTTTCGATATCAACGTTTGATGCCCTCTCTAAAATTCCCTCTCTGATTGGGCCGGTCACCAGCAGGGTTTCAAATACACCAATCCTCCCCTTATAGCCAGTGCCCCGACAGTGCTTACACCCATCACCCCGGTATAGTTTGAAATCGACTTTCTTCGGATTGAGTCCCGCATCAGTCAAAACTTCATCAGAATACTTGACTTCCTTACGGCACTTCGGACATACCTTTCTGAGCAGTCGCTGCGATTCAACGGCAAGAAGGGTCGACGCAATGAGAAATGGTTCAACGTCCATATTTATCAACCTGGTTACGGTTGCTGCCGCCGAATTCGTATGCACCGTAGACAGAACCAAATGACCGGTCAAAGAGGCACGGATCGCAATCTCCGCGGTCTCCAGATCACGAAACTCACCAACCATAATTATGTTCGGGTCCTGTCGAAGATACGACCGTAGAGCCGATGCGAAGGTCAATCCGATCCTTTCATTGACCTGCAACTGATTTATCCCTCCAAGTGAATATTCGATCGGGTCCTCAGCCGTAATGATATTCAAGCCCGGATCATTCAGTTCGGTTAGGGCTGAGTAAAGTGTCGTCGTTTTTCCTGATCCGGTTGGACCTGTAACAAGGACAATACCGTACGGCGTTTTTATTGCCCTACGAAAACATTTCAGACTTTCTGCCTCAAAACCCAGGAGATCTAGGTTAAGTTGAATCGCAGCCCGGTCAAGTATCCTGAGCGCCACCTTCTCGCCAAATAGAGTTGGTACGGTTGACACACGGATATCAATGATTTTGTTCTGAACACGTGCCTTTATTCGACCGTCCTGCGGCAGCCGTTTCTCTTCCACTTTCAATTTAGCCATGACTTTGATAACCGTTGCCAGCGCCCTATTCAATTTTTTTGGAGGTTTCATCACCTCGTGCAAAATACCATCGATTCGGTAGCGAACACGCATGTCGTTTTCATATGGCTCGATATGCACGTCGGAAACATTGAGGGTAACTGCATCACTGATGAT
Source organism: Caldifarciminota bacterium (assembly GCA_020353055.1). Lineage (GTDB taxonomy): Bacteria > Hydrothermota > Tepidihabitantia > SM23-42 > SM23-42 > SM23-42. The sequence continues at coordinate 629,707 of CP070686.1, forward strand.
CTTGCTGGACAGTTTTAGAGCCGGCCCACTGTCGGTGTCGTCAACAACATTAGCCAGATCTTCTTCTTTTCTCTCTTTAACTTCGACCTCGCTGGCGCTTTCGATGTCACCCAGAGCGTCGGCCATATCCATCTCAAACATGACGTCGGAGAAGATACGCTGCACATGATAGTGGCTTTGGATTATCTTGACGATGTCCTCAATATTGGCGACTACGGGTTCAATCTCAAAACCGGTGGCAAATTTGATATCCTCGATTGCGGCCATGTCATGAGGATCCAGCATTGCCAGCGTAAGTTTGCGGCCAAATCGTGAAACAGGTACGACCATGTATTTTGCCGCAATATCGCCAGGCAACAGCTTCAGAACCGATTCATTTGGCTGTTTGGTTCTCAGATCAACTGAGCGTACCCCGAAATGCTTTGAAAGTGCCTGCAGTAATTCATCTTCAGATATGAAGCCCATCCGTATGAGTGTGGCTCCCAGCCGTTCCCCATCTGTCTTCTGCTCCTCGACTGCCTGAGCCAGCATATCTTCGCTGATCAAACCTTGATTTACCAATACTTCGCCGAGCTTCATAATCTATAAATAATACAAATAAATAATAATTTGTCAAGAGAAAATACGACCGGCAGGGGGGAAATTCTCAAAAAATCGATACAAATGTAGCATTGTGAACCTCCCATCAAATTTTTTCGTAACAACAGTCGCGCTGCGGACGGCTCCGGGGGCAGGATGTTTTTGTACACCGAGCACATATGTTGACATGGTCCTATTTTATGCTATATTTTCGTGTGTTGCTGGGTATTGACCGCCTCGTTGCCGATGATTTCAGGCCACTCTGGCGTATGAAAATCGGCTTGTTATCGACGATCTCATGCTGTGATTCAAGACTTGTCCCGACGATCTCATTGCTCGCAAATGCAAGTAAAATAAAGCTAACTTCGCTGTATGCGCCGGAACACGGGTTACTGGGTGCTCTTCAGGACCAGGTTGCAGTACCGAGTTCGATCAGCAAAAGTGGAATAAGGGTGCACAGTCTTTACGGCAGACATCGCAAACCGACGGTGGCGGCATTAGAAGACACGGATGCAATCGTGATCGACCTGCCAGATATCGGTGCGCGTTATTACACTTTTGTGTGGTCCGCGATGCTAATGATAATACAGGCCGCAAAAAACAACAAATCCGTCTATGTTCTTGACCGACCCAATCCCCTCAGCGGATCCGAGGTACAGGGACCGGCAATCGATCCTGGATTTGAGTCATTTGTTGGCTTATTTTCCGTGCCGATACGTCATGGGATGACGATCGGGGAAATGTGTTCCATGTTAAACCAGATACATCATCTGGGAGCCGATGTCAGAGTCATTAAATTACAGGGCTGGCGCCGCAAAGACTATCACGACGAAGGATCGCTGTTCTGGAATACACCATCCCCAAACATGCCCAACTTCACGACGGCACTCGTCTACCCCGGGATGTGTCTTCTCGAGGGAACAAACCTATCTGAAGGACGTGGTACTACACGACCGTTCGAGACTTTCGGTGCGCCATGGGTCGATCCTGACCGCTTGAAGAAGGAACTCGGCAAGACCGGTATTGCGGGTGCTGCTTTTCGTCCTGCTTACTTCATACCGACTTTCCACAAGTATCGGGGGAAATTATGTGCCGGCCTCCAAATATACGTTACGGATCGTGAAAAATACAAACCCGTCGCCACCGGGCTCGAAATAATAAGAACGTTGTATCGACTCTTCCCTGAAAATTTCCGCTGGCGTAGACCACCCTACGAATTCGAGAAAGAAAAAATGCCTTTCGATATTCTGATCGGCAACGCCTGGGTAAGAGAGGGAATTGAAAAGGGCAGTAGCATCAGAAATCTGCGCCAACGCTGGCTACCCGCTTTGCGAAGATTCATACTCACAAGAAAGAAGTATCTCACATATTCCTGAAAGATGAAGGCGATCTTACTGGCAGCAGGTCAAGGAACCCGGTTGAAACCAGTTACCGAACTGATCCCAAAGCCGCTCCTGCCGATCGTGGACCGACGCATCATCGATATCAACCTGAAACGCCTGCTAAATGCCGGAGTGTCGTGTGTAGGAATAAATCTATTTCACAAACATGAACTCATTAAGAATCACGTGAATACATACGACCGAAATGTGCACGTCGTAGTCGAGGACGTGTTGAAAGGCACTGGCGGTGCGCTTCTGAATTTTAAAGATTTTATTGACGATGATTTCATCATCCAGTCTGCCGATGTGGTTTCCGACATCCGTTACAGAGAAATCGTTGATTTCCATAAGAAGCATAATCCAATGGCTACGTTGGTGATGGTGCGGCATCAGGGAACGAAGTTTAGAATCGGTGCGGACAATAAGATCGATCGGATCCTCGGCTATGACTCCACTCCATATACCTATGCCGGCATCGGTGTGTTTTCAAAGAAGATATTCTCTATCCTTCCCAACAGCGCTGTCTTCACGATAGTCGATGTGTTCAGGAATATATTCAGAAACAAGGCATCCATTGCAGGAATACCCGCAGTAATACAGTGGTACAACATAAATTCATATTACGACTACTGGAAAATACACAGTGATCTTCTACACGGACGCACCGCACTCGATGGTCCCAAATACTCCTCGCCGATCTATATCGCGCCTTCGAGCAATGTGAGGTCAAGAGCGTTGCATGGATTTGTGAGTGTGGCCGAAAACTGCGATATCGCTGATGGTGTACACCTCGAGAACTCAGTTGTACTGCCTGGAACTTCGATCGCAAGCGGCAGATATCAAAATTGTGTGATTTCCAATTACATCCGAATCGCGGTTACATGAAAGTCGGCGATATCGTTCACGGTTACGAACTCCTGCAAAAAATCGACCGGGGCGGTTCCGACCGCGAATTCTTTCGCTGCACAAAGGATAATACATTGTTCGTCATGGTATTTGACAGCGAAATCAAACGCTATATCTGTTTGCAACAGCATCTGGCAGCGAAGAGAATCGCAGTGCCCGAAGTTTTCTGGTACGATCTTAAAGAACGGATCATGGTGCAGGAGGACCTTGGTTCGCATTCCCTCTATGAAACTAAATGGCAGAATCATGATTTGCATAAGGTGTACAAACAGGTTATCGATGAATTGATCCGTTTGCAGATCGATGGGAGACCAGGAGTCCCTATAGAATATCGCTATGACGCTGATCATATACGCTGGGAGCAGGAATACTTCCGCGACCATTTTCTAAGGCAGTTTTGCGGTATACCAACCGAGCATCTCAAGGACACAGAGGTGGATTTGCAGAATCTCGGCTGTCGCCTTTTACAAGCGGCACAACCCATAGACGATCATTTAATGCATCGAGATTTCCAATCCCAGAATCTTTTCTATAAAGAGAATAGAATACGAATCATCGATTTTCAGTCGGCAAGGATAGGTCCTCTCACCTACGACCTGGCAGCATTACTAAGAGACCCCTATGTGAATATCAAAGGGGAAACCGAGGATGAGTTATTTGAATACTATCACACTAATATACAGAAACGGGGAATAACAATCGATCGTGCGGATCTCCGGGAAGTGTATCAACTGAGTGCCCTGCAACGCGGCATGCAGGCACTCGGGGCATTTGCCAATCTCTCACTGAACAAAAACAAGAAGGGATTTCTTCAATTCATACCGCGTGGAATACATTTGTTGAAGCAAGGTTTGAAGGAAACTTGCTATAAGGCACTTCACGCAACAATATCTTCAATAAATATCTGAGCATATGCCTTTTAGAGAGTTGGATAATTATCTCACGGGTTTAGTTGATAAAACCAAAATCCCGGGTTTTGTCTGTTGGGTCGGTAATCTCAGCGCTTCATTCTTCCTCAGGACTCATGGGTATGCACAGCTAAAACCTCAAAAAGTGCAAATAAAAAAAGATACGGTTTTCGATCTTGCATCACTCACAAAACCACTTGTAACGGCACTGTCAGTAATGCTTCTGCATGAAGACAAATCCCTGAGTATCGATCAAACACTCGACACTTTGTTGCCTGTTTTTATCCGAACACCAAGCGCAAGGAAGACTGTTAGACAACTATTGACACATACCGCGGGATTGCCGGCATGGCATCCGATATACCTGTTTCCGGAGGATAAGAGACTTCGGTATCTCGCTGGACTTAATACGCCCACTAAAGAACCAGTCTATTCCTGTTTGGGATACTTGATACTCGGTAAATTAATCGAACACGTTAGCACAACGCCTCTGGATTGTTTTTTTAAACAAAGAATCACCAGAGAACTGGGACTCCACACACTTGGATTCGGTCCGGTTTTTGACAGGAATACAGCCGCCGCAACCGAAGATGGTAATGAACATGAACGAAAAATGGCAAGCCGACACGGGGACATCTCGAATATCAAGTGGCGTGAGTATTTGATCCAGGGAGAAGTCCACGACGGAAATGCATACTACGGTTACAACGGAATCGCAGGCAACTCAGGATTATTTTCAAACCTCCCGGACTTGATCACACTAACTAGAGCGTACCTGAGTGCCGAGATATTGAAACCGTCGACGCTCTCAATGATGACGAGTGAATATGTGGGCAGCAATGAAAAACGTAATCTGGGCTGGCATGCCGATCCGTATCCTGGATTGCTCTCCCCCACCTCATTCGGCCACACCGGGTTCACAGGAACAATGATCACGATCGATCCACGCACAAATCTTATCATAATACTTCTGGCAAATGCGATACACCCGAAGGTTCAACTCGGCTTAATGCAACCAATACGTCACGCTGTCGTACGCATCATAGCCAAAACGATGCGCAGTAAAAACACTAAACTCTAAATACTAAATCCTAAACAATACCAAAAACAAAAATCCAAACATCCAAAACAATAACACTGTAAATGCCGGTAATAGCGCAAGTGACTTAAATAACGGGAATAACGGAATTACCGGGATTGAACGTTCTTTAAAAGAGGTAATCTATCTGCAAATCAATCTTAGTTGCGTTTTCTCTATCGATATAATCTGACACTCTCAACCCCGGGAGATCAGGGTAATAGACATCAGGGTTATTGTACAAGCCAGTATGTGGTATTATGGTATACTTGTGACTGAATTTTGTTTTGACCAGCATACTGCCGATCTTCTGCGAAGCGACGGCATAGAATTTGACTCCATCCGCGTATAGAAAATCAATACCGACATCTTCAAAAATCCACTGGCTCATACCATCGGTCTTCCAGACAGCAATGCCGCTTTCGATTGAAAGCGAACTGCCGAAGTTGTGGGTAAAAGAGGCGGAAAGAAAACCTCCGTCAAGGGTAAGGTCTTCGCCCTCACTCGCAGTCAAGTCAACCAAGCCGAATCTTGCTTCGATTCTGATCGCATCAAAATTCGGCAGGTAGAAAAAAGTTCTTAAAGCCGATTCGTGCGTGGTCGAAAGGGTCGATTGTACTGGACGCGGCAGGTATTTGCGCACTATCTTCTGTGAAAATCGCAGACGTACCGGCCATATCGGCTGATATTCGATCTCAAAATAGCCCCTTTGGTTCAAGAGATTGTGACTGACATTCTTGAAAATATCAAGATATGCCCTCGTTATGATTATGTTTCTTGTCAGCTGATAGCGCGTTTCTAGGTAAATCCCCTCTTCGGGTTTCGGTGTGGGGTCTTCGTAGAGGCTTGCATATTCTGGATCTACCAGCGCATAGGGTCTTTCAAATGGCGTATCCTCAAACCGACGGTATTCCGAGAATCCGCGGTTGAACGGATTGTCATATGCTACATCAAAATGCCGGTAAAGGAAATTCAAGTAAAGGTAATCGTATTGAACCCTCCCTTTGATAAGATATGCATATGCGGGATTGTCCTGATCGTTTTGCCTGACAACCTCTCCCGAAATGAAAGAATTGAAAACCGGTATGACAAAAGTTACGCCGACAAACTGCCGGGTGCTATCACTGGAGAGTGTCGAAATCTCTGGATAGAATTCCGGATCGTATTTGTCGAGAGGGATATCGATCCACTTTTTGTCAGGATTTAGTGCCCTGTCATATTCGATGCGCATCGCTTCGAATGATACCTGGGTACCTGGGGAGGTTTTTTCGAAAGGAGCAATGCCCAAGTTGAACCCGTATGTCTGTTCGCCCACGTTATCCCTGTACGTCTCAAACCTGTAAGGATTATCGAATGTTCTCCATAATGTTCCATCAGGATTCAATATTGCATCGCGGGTTGTATTCGAATAGAAGAAAGAAGGCATAATATCCACGTCCTTCCACTCCAACGAGAAATCACCAGCTGCCCCGAATAGCGCATAACCATAGTTGTCGGTAATATCCCCGTACAAACCGGACGAACGTTCATAGATCCTTGCACGATACTCATCGCTGTTATCGATCATAAGACCTTCACCCCAAATAATCCGGTAATTACCGATATAGAACCGCCGCACCGGGCCGATATTCACGATTCCTGCATATCCCTTTGCATCGTTGTAGTACTCATCGTAATGAAATCCGGACCGCAATCTCTCTTGATAGTTGATCCTTGCCCTCGCTTGCAGATGTGGCCGTGCGTTCATATTCTTCAACGTATCGATTTCATCCTGCAAATTCTGCCGTAACCAGTTCACCTGATACCCATCCCATCCTGAGACGTCCAGCAGATCAGTGGCGAGAGTGTCAAACCCGCCTATTGCGCTTTCGAGGTATGATATTCTGGATGCAATGTTTTCGTCTTCACCGATATCAAGGCGGTTAGTGTGGGTTATCTTCATGCGAACGCTGCCATACGGACGTGTTATCGCTGGTTCCGCGTCATACTTTACATACTTTCTCAATGATGTATAAGCGTAGTTGGAAAGGTCCTTTACCCGTCGAAGGTCGCGAGCAGACTTGATGGTGCGATATTCCCGGTGGCGCATTATAGCGGCCGCATCGATCGGAGTCATCCGGTCTATGTTTAGTAGGTCGCTGTAGGTAGCGTCATTGATATTCATTGGCGAACGTATGAGATCTTCCCATACATCGACTGCGGCTTTGGAGGGCGGTTCTTCGCTTGCTAGTTTCTTCTGTTCATAGAGTATCGAACTCCATTCTGCTCGTTCCACAGAAGGAACAACTATTTTGACCGACGGTTTTAACTTCTCAAATGTGATGCCGTCAATACCGGACACCTCGCGCAATTCATAAACAGAGCTGAAATAGCCGTAGATCTCACGGTGTTCGTAGATCCGGAATGCTACCGTCGAATCAACAGGTAATTGATATATTTCATGCAAGGTCGCGCGGTTCAGGTCGACTTGGAGTGCTAGTAACAGAATAAAAAACATTTACATACTAGAATATAAAGCCAATCGTTACTGTGTGACTCAACGGAAGTTCCGGGATATACTCGGCAGCATAGTCGAAACTGATGAATCTATGAACGATCCCGACACCTCCGGCAATGACAAGCGGGCTGGTCTTGACCCCGCTGCGGAGAAAGAGTAAACCAAACAACTCGAATTCTGCGGCCAGATGAACTCTCATATCGTCATCTCTAATGGAAAAATCTATCTCTGACAGAACACCATCGAATGGTTCATAGGCCAATCCAGCCTTCAATTCAGCCGGCAACTCGCCCCATTCATCCGAACCAAACTGCGGACCGTTGATATTATGTCCATAAACACCGAGCGACCACTTCTTATACAATTTGCCCAGGAGCCCGACGTTCAATCCGTATGCATAACTCCGGCCGGTACGGGAGTTATCAATAATGTACAGGTCGCCCCCCACCCCGAATTTAAATGATTCATTGAAACCCAAACCGTATGCCAAACTCAATGCCTGCTCTTTTTGTTCGGAAAACCCGAACTCGCTTAACTGTATGCCAACCCCGCCAAAGAATAGCGGTCGTGTATAGCCGAGCGTGATATTGTGCAACCCTTCAATACCACTGAAGGTCCGTTCGTATCCAACCGAAAGATAGTTGCGACCGGTTAATGAGAGTGCTGCGGGATTGAAGCGCACCGCATCGACTCCATAGCATGATGCAGTGAAAGCATGACCCAGTGCTGTTGCCCTCGCAGAATAGGCGTGTCGCTCAAAGGCACCATTCAAAAGTACCAAAATGACGAGCCAGTTCATCGACCACCTATTACAATGAGACTACGTGTGTAGGATGATTTTCCAGCGGAATCGATCGCTTTAAGGTTCATCAAATAGATGCCCAACTTGCACGGACGAGCCAAATCATCCTTCCCGTCCCAGTACAAGATATTGGGACCACCGCTACCTGAATATAGCCTTCTAACCAACCGGCCAGACATATCATGGATGTCGAGCTCAAGCCGAAAATCATATGGCGAATTGATATTAATCTGGGCTTGCTCGCCTGCAGAGGGGATGAATGTTTTTGTCGTTACGAGTTCAAGAAGCGGCTCACTGCTGACTGTGTCATATGATGGCTCAGCAACATCATGGGGAAACCTGAGTAGCAATTGGTAACCAGTAGTATATGGCACTTCCGGGTCGTACTGACCGACAATACCGGTTAGTTTCTTCTTATCATCTATCGAAATGGTAAGGGGATTGATACCGGATGCGATTGGGAATCGGACCGCGATGCCTGCATCACCATTTAAGAAATCAAAATTATAACCGTCGCCGGTTTGGTAGGGTGTTGACGCAATTACTCCGGTCATCTCCACAAGGAAGCTCTCCATTCCTTCTGTCAGCTGCCAGTTAGGCAGGATCTTTCTCGGCAAGGGGACGGTATCCATACTAATGAAACGGCCGTAGCCATTGGCGATTTCGGTCAATCCGCGGTACTCGGTCACCGTTCCGGTGATCTGCAACCTGGCACCGAGTGAATCCAGATAGCCGTTGAAAATGCTGTCCCCGTCTGCGTTGTAAATATTAACACCGCCCGTGTTATCTTGTATGTAGAAACTCGGGCTACCGGTCGTGAACACGTAATTTGGCCCCGTCACAACTCCCTCGACAGTAACAATGCTGTCAACGTATTTGGATGTTACACTGTCCGAGCCGGGATTCTGTATTTCTCCGATTGCCATGACCGTCGGTGCGTACAGATGTGAGAAATCAGATGTGCTTCGCGGCATCAATTGGTAGCCGTCATCAGGAGGCGTAGCAGTTGTGTACTGCCCTTTGATACCAATAAGTGTGAATGTGTCTGTCGGTGCGAGGCTACCCGGGATATCCGTATAGGAATCGATCCATACCGTAAATTGGTTGTTCAAAGAATCCCACGCATAATATTCCTGATTTCCTTCCAGCAATAAACCGTCGAAAAAGGCAATTTTGACACGCACCAAAGAGCCCTCATAGAGTTCAGTATTCAGAACGACACCGCTTACATCGATCGGTTCGGGTATTGTAGCACCATGCGCAACAAGTGAATAAGTGAAATCTGTCAGTTCATTCTTACCCCGGTAATGGTCAACCGAACCAGTTACGGTAATACTATCACCGAAATCCAAAGTAAGAGGATAGTTACCATAAAGGCATACGCCGCCCGTATTATCCTGGATGTATGACTCCGCGTTAGAGAATATACCCGGTGGTGCTGTGATCACACCGGTAATGGTAATGACCGCACCAATATCATCGGGTACGTAGTTGGAATCTAAATCTCTGAACGCATAAGCAATAGGCCACACATACTCGGCACCGTTGCTGCGTCCGGGTGTTGCCAGAGCATTGCCCATCCAATTGTAGCTGCCATCCGGGAACCGGGCGATCGCACAGTTAGGGTAAACCTCATTGCCGGCGTACGGTTTTTCATCGAGTTCGTTACTTGCTGCATCGTACAGATAGACCGTGTCCGCACCATCGTCAAGGTCTGGCCATGAACCAAACCAGGTCCCGCTATTCAACGCGGCGCCATTTTGGTCAAAGAATAGAAATTCCCCGCTTGCATAAAGCAGCAGGTATCCTGAATCAGGTAGCACATTACCGGAAGGTAAAGAAAGAGTATTAACACCCAGTGCGTCCATTATCGAATAATTGCCGACGTCTATTTCAGTCGCGGTTTTGTTGAAAATTTCTATGTACTCTTCATCGTTGTCCTCAAGGTTACCATTAGCGTTATGGTCAAAGGTTTCCGGGTTGACGAGCAACTCGTTCAATACTACTGTTTCGGGAATGGTGTCATAGTTCTTGACCTGAACTGAGTCTAACCAGAAATTACAATTGTTAGTGCTGATTAAACCATTAGGCATGTCTTCGAAATGAAATCTTATCCGCGCGTTTTCGTACGTATCAAAAGATATCAAAGGAACACGCGCGACTGTCCATATGTTTGTATCTGCACCCTGACCGATCTTCATCAGGTTCACCCAGAGAGTATTGTCATTTGATATATCAACGTGCATCGTATCGTCTGGACCGAGGTTTCCACTGTCCTGCGAAAATCTGTACCAGAAAAAGAGGCTTTCTCCACCTGAGGCGTCGCTGAGGTTTATGCTGTAAGTTTTTAAAGTAGTCCAACCGCTTCGTAGTGTATCTAAGTAAGAAAAGACGCGAACTCTCGCCTGGTATGAATCAGGACCAGAAGGCCCCGTGTAATAATATCGATACCAGTCGCCCATGCTCGTGTCTGACCGCAGTGTATCCCAACCCGCTGGCGGGAACATTGTACCTGTGAAACTCTCATTTAGAAGCGGCGTCTGGTTGAATAGTAATAAAGCAAGGCTTAGCAATACCGGGTTCATGAGTTTGTGATTATATGCCCGAGAGCTGAAAAGTCAAGAACTGCGTGACAAACGATTGGATCGTGAATTCCGTTAGTCCCGCTAATATCGTTAATATCGTTAATATCGTTATTTTCGTTATTATAGTTTCGTGCTCAACTTCTTAATCTCTCATCATCTCAACTTCTGTCTTTATCCAGTACATACTTGTCCCCAGCGTTAGCGTTGACACCCGCTAGTGTGCCGTTATAATCCATCAAATGATAATTTGTTTTCTACTTCTCTTGACTGCTGCTTCGAGGCCACCGGCACAAGACGAACCTGCTGATATCGACTCGCTAACCCACGCAGACAGTCTTGTTATCATGCCGGAAATGAGAAAGGCAATATCAGACCCGTGGTTTGGTCAGGATAAATTACTGCACTTCTCCGCTGGTTTTGCGATTCCAGGAATCACCTATCACTTTTACATAAACAAGCTCAACGGTGAAGAACAAAGGGGCAAAGTATACGCCGTATCCTTGACTGCTCTATTGGCTTTCGGAAAAGAATTCTATGACAAGAAGAAAAAGGGGCATTTTTCCTGGAAAGATCTTGCCTGGAGTGGTTTGGGACTCGCGGTGGGATACCTCGTACTAATTCGTTAAGACCGTTAATTTCGTTACTACCGTTATTCTCGTTAATATCGCTAATACAGCCAATATCATTACTTTCGTTAATATCATTTCGTTTCTCAACTTCTGAGCTTCTGTCTTATCTAATATCAGTCGCAATGAACAGAGAGTTTTCTCCCCCGTTTTTCCCACCGGCCGAGGAAGGTCACAGCCAGGGACAAAAGAATCAACCGTACATCTGTCAGCAGACTCCTCTTGCTGATGTACATGAGGTCATATTCAAACTTCCTTTCCCTTGGAACATCGCGTGGCATACAGAGCTGCGCTATCCCGGTAAGTCCGGGCACAACTGAGATACGCTGTTCGTACCCGGGTATATTCTTCATATTAGACGGAATTGGATTATGGACTTCGACTTCACAGGAGAGTAAAGGACGAGGCCCAACAAAACTCATATCTCCAAGTAAGATATTTATTAATTGCGGTGATTCATCGATCGCGGTATTGCGAAGGATCTTCCCGACCTTTGTAATTCTTGTATCGTTTTCGTTTGCCTGAACGTTCACGTGCTCAGTCAGTGAAGAAATGTGCATTGAACGGAACTTGAAAGCATCGAAGTGTTTGCCGTTACTGCCTATCCTTTCCTGCTTTATAAAAACTGGAGACCCATCTTCGTTAGTGATGACTATCCATAAAATCACCCATACCGGAGCAAGGATGGTCAAACCAACCAAAGCAAGGATAATATCCATTATCCTCTTGAAAACGTAATATATCAGGAAAGTAACTTTCTTTTTATCATTCATCTATTATTACTTATCGCTCCTCGCGCACGAATATTCGTGCTAAGTCAATAATAAATAATAGATGATATTCCTCCGAAGTCAAGATTTTTCAATTATGAACTTGGGATCAATCAGTAAGTTAGTGCAGCGAATCATTGCAAAAGAGGTGAGGGCCCCCGGCCCCTGTAAAGCCTATGAGTATGCACGAGGTTTTAGACCGAGAGCCCTCTTATCGAGGAGGTGCATCTGTATGGCAAGACCCAACTAAATCTCAAAGACCAAAATGTCAGTCATCTGACCCAAACTATCTGCTTAACGTCCTGGCAATTATCGACCACCAATCTACAGAAATATACACCGCTTGCCACCTGTCTGTCAAGAGTGTCTTTTCCATCCCAAACAATGGAGTATTCTCCGGGGTTCTGGGTTTGTTCCACAAGTGACCTTACCAGACGTCCGCTCACATCGAAGATACCGATTCTCACGTTACTCGGGGAAGACAACACATAGTCTATATTTGAACGCTGAAATGCAGGATTAGGATAAATACAATCCAGACCGCCGGGCTCAATTCTTTGGTGGTCATACAAGAGTCCCAAAGCACCAACGTCTACTTTTTGTGAGATCTCTCCGTATTCGCCCTGAGTACAGTCGAAACCGCTATAATACATCAGTTGATAAGCGCTATTTCCGCTACGCACATCACTTGAAGTCCAAATGCCATGAAAATACATGTTGTTCTCGGAGTAGTTCCAAACCGAAGTAGCCTGGCCACTATCAGACTCGAAACCTCCGTTCCGTACACTTCCCCAGAAAAGTGCTATATCATCCCAGTACGTAACAATTTCATTAATTCCTTGTGTGTAGTTTTTCTTACAGTATAAGCGGCAAGCAACTGTCACACTATCTTGTCCAATAACATAAGGAGTAACATTGGCAACAACGTGCGTCCAACCTTCGCAGAAAGCTATGTCATCTTCCCATACTACATTCCCATTCAAAAGTATCTGTTTGAAGAAAAAACCAGTATCTGCCGAATGGCATCTGTCGTTGACCCAAACACTTAGATAAAAACTATCATTCGAAGGTCCGACAACGATAAGCTTGTTTGCACTAGTTGGAATGCCGTCGTTGTCGTGAACTGTCAGTTCCACATTGTATATGCCGATATCATTGAAAGTATAGGTGACGTTAGGTTTTCGAACAGTATTAGCGTTGTCACCAAAATCCCATTCCCACCATGATAGATCACCGTCCGGGTCATAACTACCATTACTGCTAAAAGAGACGTTCAAAGGAACTGTCCCTGAATCAAGATCGACACTTATCTCTGCCACCGGTATTCTCGAATTCAATCCGGCGGGAACGGTTGTGCCAAAATGGTTGTCAAATATCCAACAATTAGTATTGCCGGTCCACAGCTTTATCGCCGCCGCGCTATCCGATGGGTAGAGCCAATTGTTATATATGCTACAGGCTTGGACCGGTAGACCACGGATTCGGATATTTTCACCACCTGTTGTCGTTTGTGTAACCCTTGCATATTTTCGACAGGTATTGTGGTGAATGATGGTCTTTCTTCCGCCATATTCACCCTCGCTCGGCCAGCCGTGACGGTCGAAGTTATGATTAGCACCGTGTTCAAGACCTATGTTCCACCTTGCCTCCCAGCTCTGCATTGTGTCGCCGGTTGAGGCAATGTTGTGCCGTACGAAATCAAACAGATTGGCTTCCCAAATTCCGTTCCCCGTACTGCCTGTGCATCCTCCCATGCCCATACAACAATTCTGACCTTCATGAAAATAGTTGTGATGCACGTAGAAACCCCTGGATGTCGCAGAATAGATACACGAATGACTCCAGCCCCAAAACTCACAATTGTCTACAACGAGAGAATCATACCAAGCCTGTACCCCATATGATGAGTTGGCCAGAGAAAATGTGTCGAGAGTAGATTTTCCCTTCCTGTACCAGTAAGGACCCCGGACCCTGAGACCCGTTATGCGAACTCCCTTACCCGACATCATAAGAAAATCCAAACTGTTGTCGTCAGTATCATCAGTATATAACAACCCACCCCATGATACTGTATCTGCAAGAATACGTCCTCGACCCGAGGCCAAGGTCACATGTCCAGGAATGAAAACACGTTCCGTGCCTGTCATATTGATTTCAGCGGAATCGGCAACGTAGATAATATCACCAGAGGATGCATTCGCGACCGCATTGAGGAACTCGGCCTTTGTGCATACGTAGTAATCAGCATCCTGATGTCGAATGCTGTCACTGTAACCCGGTCCACCACCAATTGGATTCCCCGTCGGATTCCATTCAGCACCGATATCAGAAAAGCAAATCGATGGTAGTATGAAAACACAAAAAAGAAAAACGGGAATTACTGTAACAGCGAAACCACACCTAAAGTACCGGCCAAGAATATCGGCCACAGAGTGTTCAAACCAAAACTCCACCTTGGATCTAGAATCGCCCCCTAACATTAGTATATGCAAAAAACGATATTTGTATATAGTTTTGCACATTCTTAGCCTCCTAGACTTAAGTCTAAATAATATAAAAAAAGACCATACCCCCAAGGGCACATAACCGACCAGCAAACCGTAAACCGGTTTGCTGTTGCTCCGCAGTTTGTTATCTCTGTTTTCAACATAGCATAATCCATTATTTGAGACTTAAATATAGATATAATATCTACACTTAAGTCTATTATATTATAATAAATATAACTTTTTTGTCAAGGGGTAAAATGCACTTCTGCCCTATACGTCCGTTGGGTGCGTTTAGTTCGTTATTTTCGTTAATCTCGTTACTTTCGTGACTATCGTTTCGCTTTTTAACTTCTTAATTTCTCATCCTTGACTTCTGTCCTTCTAGGTCTACCCGTTTCTTCACGTTAACGTGTCTGAAACGTTGCATATCTTAAGCAACCCACCGTACGAAACACCTCATTCAATACTAGATCCCCTACCGTTTTCTTTTTCTCAACCTCTCATCCTTTCAATTTCCATTTTTCTGCCGCACCAGGCTGTTGACATTTAATAGAATATCATTATTATTCACTAGTATTTAAGGAGGAAAGATGTGGGTAGTCGTTCACTTCAAGGATGGTCGCTTGTTGAAAGGATTCACGCGCGATTTTACACCAACGAATACAATGTTCCACCTAACCTCTGAGCAGGACAAGGATCGAGGGAGTGAATACGAAATCGACCTCAATGATCTGAAAGCAATATTCTTCGTCAAAACTCTTGAGGGGAACAAAGACTATGCCGAGAAGAAGAGATTCGAAGAGGTTGACACTTCGGGGCTAAAAGGGCTCAAAATAAGGGTCGAGTTTGCTGATGGAGAAGTGATCCGGGGAATAAGTCTCGGCTACAGCAAGTCGAGCAAAGGATTCTTTGTCATCCCGGTGGACCCTGAGAGTAATAACGAGCGAATTTATGTAAATGCTGACGCACTCCGCGATATCAAGGTAGGAGCGGCAGCTGAAAAATAGTGTAATTCCCTTCCGGAGGTATGAATGTATGCAACCATAATATCATTGCTGGTATCATATCTTGCAGGCACTTCCGGTTTCATCAACATACCGACTGCTGATCAATATGAAGCAAGTGGCACCTGGGGTGTCGGATTTGCCTATTCTGCCACAATGTTTACGGACGACGCCGACATTACCGATGACCTTGAACCGGATCCGGCTGATTTCAACATTTATCTTCGTTATGGATTCGCGGGTAGAGGCGAAATTGCCGTTTCAATGTACAAACCTAGCGCTTTTGCGCTGAGTTTTTCTTATGTGATAGTTAAACCAGGCAAGGGACCGTCACTATTCGTGGGTATTGATCACATAACCTATGCTAAACATATATCGTCTCTGGGCACCGGTGATACCGTTGGTTTTCTCGAGGAAGTCAGATATGTTACAGAGTCAGGTGGAAGACCGGCAGAGCTGCTATCAGCATACTTAGGAATACAGCAGACTTTCGGTAAGGTCTTCAACGTCGTGATCGGTCTGGGTAGGGGAAGATTTGTTGGTTACGGTGAACGCAGCCGATACTTCAACACCGACTTTTTCGTTCTGGGCGACGAGTATAAGGTCGAAGAACATTCTCCCTGGGCATTTGGATTATTTTTCGGCGCATCACTGCGTTTTCCGTTCGGCCTTGAATTGATGGGTGAAATGGACGGACGTGATGCAAGTATCGGTATCAAATACCATAATAAATATATCACGCCCACAATAGCACTGACAAAAGTTGAGCAATTCGGTGACCGCCGGCCTTTCTCACCGCGCATTGCGGTCGGCATTGAAGCCACCAACCGTTTTATGCTCGATAAACCCGAGTTCGGCACAATTGAATGTGTAATTCATGATAACACGAGCAAAGAATTACTGGTAAATTCAACCGTCGAGATAGTAGAGTTGAACAAGCAGTATACTGCAACCGGTGGAACATTCTCCCTGAATCTACCAGCTGGAAATTACACGATCGTCGTTGCACGAACCGACTATGTAGACTACAGAGCAAAGATCAATGTCAAGTCGAATGTGCGCAGCAAACTGGTATTTAACATGCACAAGACCGAAGAAGCCCTCCGCTTGGAACAGGCAGCAAAAGACAGGGAAGCCAGCATACGGAATCATCTGGAACAGGGCAAGATATATTTTTCAGAAGGTAACCTTGAACAAGCTAAAGCGGCATTTGAAATGGTTCTTTCACTCGATCCCGGAAATGTCGAAGCACAGGAATCGCTCGGCGCTCTCGAACTTAGACGTGCAAACCTCATTGCATACTATACTTCAGAAGCAACGAAGCAGACCCAGGCAAAAAGCTATACGCAGGCGATTCAATCCTGGCAAAAAGTACTGTCACTTGATCCCAACAATACCGAAGCAAAGAACGCGGTCGCAGAGCTACGTAAACTAACGGCTGCACCTTCAAAACCACCTGCCAAGCCGTCAAAACCATCCACACCTGCTAAACCCAGAGTGAGTGAAGCCGAGATTGAGAACCTGTACAAAAGAGGAGTATCGTTATTCACCAGCGAGAAATACGATGAGGCGCTCAACGCTTTCAAACGTGTACTCGCGCTGAACCCAAATCATGTAGGCGCAAAGGAATATAAGAGACGAACCGAAGCAAGACTGAGAGTTCTGAGGGGAAGTGGCTAAAATAGACTAACCGAAACAGAACTTTTTCTCAAAGAAAGAGGCCCCCGTGAACGGGGGCCTCTTCTTCAAATTAAAAAACGCAACGCTGTTAGAATAATTGTATCGTTGGCTACTGACTGCAGTACGTGCCTTAGCCTGTCCTCGCTTTCATCGTCAGGAAATTGATGACGACCCTCATGAAATAATAGATATCAGTGGTAATAGGATGTTTTTTCCTCAATCTATAGTAGCGCCTCTCTGATTCAATTATCCCCTCAAACGTCTTCGGACAATCCGCATAATAAGGAGGTACGAACCCGGGTCTAATCGTCATACGTTCCTTGCGCCATTCTTCAGGGTATAGCTCAAGAAATTCCTTGGATAAATGCCTCAGACCGATGAACGCCAAGTCGCCCTTCAGTATATTGAATAGTTGTGGCATTTCATCCAACCATAGTTTTCTCACCAGTCTTCCCCACGCCGGGACACGAAAATCATTGACTACCTTGCCATTATTGTCGATCACAAGACGATCAAGAACATAATCGTGAATGTAATTAGCATACGCATGCATTGTTCTCAGTTTATAGCAGTATATCGGACGTCCGTCTAAGCCCTCCTTCTCTATCTTGATGAAAAGACCATCGCAGGGCTTGCCATTCATTAATACAGAGCTCTTTCTGGCCACAAAATAGAGCCTATTATCACACTCTTCTGTTGCCAGAATCTCAAACCCGCAGTAAACCAGTCTACCTAACGCCTCACATTTTGACAGCATCCGGTGTTTATTTAATTTGAGAACTCTATAAACAGACCGTAAACCAAAAAGTCTCGGCATCAAACGCTTGAATATGAAGGCACCTAAAACCAGTATCGCTGCAATGACACCGACGTTCTTAGAACGAATTCGATTTTGGAATTGGGTATATGTTTCAACATTGCCGATATAGATACCACGATCACTGAGCAACTTTCGGATATTCAATATGGCCTCATTGATATGTGTATAACTGTTTAGCGGCATTGTACTATATATACAATCGAATGAATCCCCGATCATATCATTATCTATGACATTCGCATCACTAACAACCAACATGGCAGAATGACTCATGGCTACTCGCCTGAAATGTTTTCTGACCAGCGCGATGACCCTCTCTCCGAAGTTCTCTCGGAGAATTGACCTAAGGTCGTATTCCTTGATGATTAAATTCATTGTGCTTAACTGTACCTTTCTGATAGATTATTCAACCACAATTCCAGATTGATCCATTTCCAAATATCACGGGAAATATTGATCTTCCTTCGTAAATGCAGGTCATAGAGTTTGAGACACTTCCGGTAATCAACATATGGGCTTAGCCGAAAGGACGCTGAATGCATTATATCCATCACGTAAGTCTGAAAAACACTTTCTCTAAACCATTCATCTTCAGGTGTCATGAAACCAACTTTATCTTGGCGCCTAAGGATCTCTTGAGGAACAATTTCTTGCATTGCTCTGCGTAGGATTGATTTGTTCTCACCAGCGTGAATGATCTCATTCGGGTTCAAGGCCAGCACACCCTCAACTATCCTGTGATCCAAAAGCGGTACTCTCGATTCCAGTGAATACCACATTGAGTTTCTATCCTCCCATTTCAACAAGTGCTCCAGTTTGTATTCAAAATGATTCAGCAGTGCATCGCGCAGTGAAGATGCATCAAATAATGTTGCGGCCAACCGAGTATTCCCAGCTTCTCGCTCGTAGAAACTCGGGTTCAGATAATTCCGGCCAACAAGTTTGGCACGTGATTTCACTGCATTGGGTAGAAGAAAATACAACAATGATTTAAAAGCATACAAAGATCGGTGCTTTCGGAAATAATGATAGACTTCCTTCAAGAAGGTCAGTAAATGCATGTATGTCAGAAGTTCTCGATAGTAATTACCGAAGAAATAATGGTAACCACCGAGTATTTCATCTCCGCCCTGCCCATCCAAAAGGACTTTCACAGTTCCTCTGGCCAGTTGCATTACTTTAAACTGAGCATAGGGCCCCGTCGTAGCAACAGGTTCCTGTTGACAAGACACGAACATATCCAGATCATCAAGAAGTGTGCGTACGGTCGGTGTGACCTTATGCATCCTGAAAACAGAATTGTCGAAGAGATCTATGTATTCTCCTTCATCACCTACAACACCGGCACCGTACACGGCTGAAAAAGTATGCAAATCGTTCTTCTCAAGTATTCTTGTCATGATCGCTACGATACTCGAAGAATCCAGTCCCCCACTCAAACATACACCCACAGGCACGTCACTACGTAAGTGTATTCTGACCGAATCCGCAAGAAGATCTTTGAAATCCTTTGAAGACTTCAAAGTCGGCCTGATTTCTTCAGGTAATTTGTACCACCGGTGAAACTCAACATTGTGTCTGCTGACCTTTGCGTATTGACCATGCCCCAAACGCTTCACGCCGCTATAGAAGGTGTCATCGTATTGATCCGTACGATTATAGACCAAGTAATCGAAAATGACCGTATCGTTCGCCCCATACAAAGACGGAATCGTCTGCAGTACACCTTTAATCTCAGATGCAAATACAAAAGTCGCATTATCACAATAATAATAAAGAGGCTTTATGCCAAATCGGTCGCGAACAAGAAATAACTCCCCTGTCTCGGTATCGTATATGGCAAATGCAAACATCCCGATGAATTTCTTTAAACATTCGATACCCCATTCAATAAATGAATAAAGCACTACCTCGGTATCAGTCCTTGAAACGAAGCGATACTTGCTATCCAATTCATTTCGCAATTCAAGATAATTATAAATCTCTCCATTGTGAATGATGCAGTAACGATTACTCTGATCAAACATTGGCTGCCGTCCTGCGGAAGTTAGATCGATAATACTCAATCTCATATGACCAAGCCCAACATTTTTATCGAGGTATAATCCTTCATCATCCGGCCCGCGATGTTTAACAGCAGACATCATGCGCTTTATTTGACTACTTTCAACTTTCTCCTGATTAAATGAATACATCCCTACTAAGCCGCACATATCAAGCAAAACGTAGTTGATACAAAGGATTATTATTAATTATCGAAGCGCTCTCAGGATAACACTTCACGAACCAGATGAGGAATGCGGTGATATCAATCTTTTCTTTGAGCATACTTGCTCTCTTCTGTGCCCAAATCTCCCTTATATTTCTAATCCTCAATAATTGTAAAGCCTTTTGCTTTGCTGCATCAATGTCACGGATGTTGAAAATCAATCCGTACTCTTTCTCTAATTCAACAAAATTAGACATATCATACCGACCGACGAAAGTGTTACATCTAACAACTGGTGTCCCCAGAATTGCGGCTTCCGTAGCCATAGTTTGAGTATCAGTGAAAAGCAAAGATGCGTGGGCAAGCAAGAAATGAAGATGATTAGGATTACGTATTAACGTCGCCGGCAGTTCATCGTGCATATCCTTTTCTGTAGAAACCAATACCTTGGCGAACCTGGATAAAACACTAAGTAGTTCTTTAACATAACCATCGCTGATCCCCGACACCCCTACATCATGATATGCATCCCAGGCATTTAATCGGACAATAACATAGATCTCGCCAGGTTGAATACCATAAGTGCCCAGCAAGTCTTTGCTTGCCGAGAACCTATGCGGATGCAAGTAGGCCAACTCCTTAAAGCTCTTCATGCGGATCTCTTTGTGCCCGAAGGAGCGTCTAAACCTCTCCGGAACGAGTACATGGCTTGTGAAAGGCACGTATGTCATCTGCTGAAGAGCTGTCACCTCATCATCTTCGAACATAATTGATGGTATTCCAAAGAGGAAGGAAGCCAATGAACCTGCGGTAGAACCGACGCCCAATACCATATCCGGACGAACTTTTCTGACTGCGTATGATATTCTCATCGTAGATATCAAATACTCGAATATCTTTCTGAGCATCGAGCGACGTTGAAATGCAACCACCTGATATGGTGCGTCTAGATCTTCGAATAGTCTCTCAACGTTCTTGAATCTGCGAACCAGTACGTGAATATCTGCGGTATTCTTTAATTCACGAATGACATTCTTAAAGAAATGAAAGTGGGCCTGAGTCCAGATTACAAAGACATATTTCTTTCTTGCAGAAATCGATTCTCCGGTAGCCGTGGAACACCTCACTTTTTCATCTGAATCATGCTATGACGATAATATTCTCGCTTACCACTCGATGCTAGTCTATATCACTGCTGGTTCTCACCTGGGCAAGCAATTTGACAATTCTCGCAGCAGCCTTGCCATCTCCTAAAACATGATCATCAGCATTTATGCCTTCTTGATTTTGCTTGTTGAGCGATCCTATGGCGCTGGCAACACTCTGACTTTGCACACCTCCGATTTTCATTGAATCATATTCGAGCAATTCTACCCACTCGGTCTCCTCACGTAGAACAACACACGGAACACCCAGTAAGAATGCTTCTCGCTGCACACCACCTGAATCCGTCAGCACTACTGCGGAATTTTTTTCAAGTACGAGCATGTCACAGTAACTAACAGGATCTGTGAATCTGACACGCGAATCATCCAGATGATATCCCCCCTGTCGACGCAGGACATTTTGCGTCCTCGGATGCACAGGGAAGAGAATCGGCTTCTTGTCATCAATGTCGTGGAGCGCATCGATGATACTTTTTACTCTGGTTGGATCATCCGTATTCTCGGCTCTGTGGATCGTCACCAGATAGTACCCTTTTGGCTCCAGAGCGAATTCATCCAATATTCTGGATTTTTTTTCGGCAACGCCCATGCTCATCAACAGGCTATCGTACATGACGTCTCCAACATTGATGACAACCGGTATCTGTTCCCGGGATAAAGGAATATTAGTGTCCTGAACGCCGATAAGCGCACCATTATTCAGGATCTCGACAAATCCTTCGTTACGGAGGTTTGAAATAGCAGTTCCGGTCGGGCAAAAAAGAAAATCTGCGCAGTGGTCGGTCAGCACTCGATTGATTTCCTCCGGCATGGAACGAACAAAACTTCTCAGTCCAGCTTCAATATGAGCCAGGGGATAATGCAACTTAGCAGCGGCAAGAGCACCTGCAAGCGTCGTATTCGTATCACCGTACACGAGCACCACATCGGGTTTTTCGTCAAGCAAAATCTTTTCGACACGCGCCAACATCTTTCCCGTTTGCCAACCGTGCGGGCCTGACCCCACGCCCAGATAGAAATCAGGTTTCGGGAGTTCTAAATCATCGAAAAAGATCCTATTCATCTTGAAGGAATAGTGCTGTCCGGTGTGCACGACCTTATGCGATATGACTCTGTTTTCAGTCAATGAGTTATGTTCTGCAATTGCTCTTATGATGGGTGCAAGCTTAACGAACTGCGGACGGTTTCCGATCACGCTCAGTAATTTCATCTTTTCCATCGGCACTTTCTCCAAAGATAGAACATCGTAATCGCCGTTTTGTACTTGCCAGGTTGATGAATCTTTTCAAAGCGGCCGAAATTCAAAATCGCTCCTCCGAATTTCTGTTTGAATCTGCGAACCCCGTAATCTTTATCGGGGCTGCCTGCTCCGCCAAAATCAAAGGTCGAATAACCGTTAGCCTTTCCCCATTTGAAAACTTCCCAGGGCAGTATGTCGTTGGGGTACTTTCTCAGAAATTCGAACCGACTTCCCGCATACCAGTCATATAACAAGTCTTTGTACGCCAGAATGCAGATCACGCCGATGAGTTTATCGTCAATGAAGGCACCAAAGTATCTGATCATCTGGTGAGGGCCGAGTACTCTGAAGGCCCCTTGAAACATTGTCTTGTCGGCCAGTGGCAATCCAGCTTGAGCATAGACTCCTTTCAGGATTTCGTAAGAAGTATCGATATCATCCTTTCCATCCAGTTCACGTACTTTCACCCCCTCCTTGTAAGCCTTCCTGATCTCGTTGCGTCTCTTTGAATGCATTTCATCCCATAATGACTGTTCTGATTTTGTTAAATCGATGATTATATTCAGGTGATCCTTATACGAATACTTTAGTTCAAGAAAATTTGGCTGCAACTTGTCAATATCCCAGAGGTTACGGAATTGGGTGTATAACGCCCTCGCCCGTATCTCCTTCTCATAGGCACGGAGTAACAAAGCAAGAATGTTAAGGTCGTCGTGTGCGACAAGGGGGCCCCCCCATACCACCGAACGTGTGGTTAGTCCGCCTAACGGACCGTCAAACTCCCGCAGTAAAACGGCAACTAATAACCCCTGAACAGCCCCGTTATCACTTACGACGGCAAATAGCAACGGCTCATTGTGTTTAGTGTTACTGTAGACATCATACATTTCCGGTGTCTGAAAGATATTCCCTTTAGGATGATCACGAACGAAATCTGACCAGATCTGCCGATCTAATTTATTGACGATATTCATCGGATACTTATCATCTGTCGACCTGACAAGAGTACTTAGCGTAATCAGACAATGCTATGATAAGACTCATAACCACTTGCGGCGCTTTACTAATACCCGTTTACCGAGATTCTTCACATTTTGCCAGACCAATTCCTCAAACCACCGAAGGTAATCGTCATTCCACCGGTGTGGATGTGCATTCACCATTATCTGATCCGGTAATGCATTTCTACGAACGGCGGCAACAATGTCTGTTGTCTTCCTTAGATCGTGGCCGATTGCTGAATCCACTTTGTCTCTAACGTTAGTGTTGTCACTATTCCAGCGTCGACCTGTATCAGTCAGATAAAGCATCCGACGAAAATCAATGTCAAGATATGGTTCTCCAACAATCCCCAATTTCCGATAGTTGTGTCTCTGCCAGAGTGAACGATTATCCCATCTCGATAAAGGGCTGCCGTGCATGCAGATCGTCCTAACTGAACTTAGTGCTCTTAATTTCTCCAGGTTGTCCATAAAACTGATGATGGCCTTTGTGTAGTCGCCGTCTGCACGGGAAAGATCCTCGTAGTGATATCCTATCTCATGACCCATCCTGTGTATATCACGTATGACATCCTCGTCATAGCAGGAGCCTACGCATCTGAAATAGTAGCTTGCTTTGATGCCCATTTTCTGCTCGCAACGTGCCATTGTTACGGCGGTATGCGGTCGCCTATCGACATCGTGACGCATCAGAACCCGTTTGCGACTTGAGTTCGCAGACCAGTAATCGACAACCGGCACAAACTCGTAACCGTTTGCCAAAAATTCAATACAAAGATTTTCGTAGCAGCGTAATGTAAAATCGCGCATTACCTTGATCTCTTACTACATTGTTCTACCAACGCACATGTTACATTTTCCATTTGTCCTCTCCGCGATGTCTCTTACTTCCGCATACTTGTCTGTAGATATTGATTATCTTGTCGGCAACGTTATTGATTTCAAGATACTTGATATTCTCACGACCATTTGTACGCTTACCATACTCGAGAGATAATTGGAGCTTTTTTGCCAAATCTTCTTTGTCAAAAGAAGCAATATAACAACCTTCCGTATTACCTAATACCTCCCTGACATCACCGACATCGGTAGATACAATCGGTAAATTGCATGCCATTGCCTCTTTGATCACATTGGGTGAACCCTCCTGCAACGAAGTGCACAGCAGGACATCTGCCATGTTCATATATGCGTTTACTTGCTGTGCATGAATACCAAACGGAACCACCAGTTCGACGTCTGGGTATTTCTGCTTCAGTATCTGTACGGCACTCACCGCAAGGCGAAAATTCTTGCGGGGATCGTCTGGGTCGCCCAGAAAGAGAATAGTCTTATTACGCTTTCCAGCATATAGTTGAGAAACAGCTTTGTCTTGCATTGGTCTGAATAACTCAAAATCTACACCGTTTGGTACAACGTACACATGATCGGCATTTATGAGTTCTTTCATTCTGCTTGATTTAACTATTACCGCCTCTGCAAAATTGACGAGCAACGTCGAGAAAAGAATGTTAAAGTATCCGACAATTCTCTGACCACCTCTGCTGTTGAGAACCCCGAAGAGGTCATTACCCATGAAAGATACTACTACTGGAACTTTTCTTTGTAGAACACCCACCCATCCACAATAGCTATAATGTGCATGAACAATATCATATCTCCGATTGAGAAGTCTTTTCCATAGCCTAACGACTCCTATGATGTAGTTGAACGTATTCTCAGTAGCACGTAAATCCAAGATATCGACGGCAACACCTTTGCGGCCAAGTGATTTGATCTGAGATACGATGAACGGCTTCAGATATGGCTTTTCGCTCGTTGGCCAAGAACTGACAATATGTAGCACCTTCATAAGTTACCAAGATAAAGCTTTTGCCAAAATGCAAAGGAAACTGCCTTACAGAATTCAACCAGATTACTTGTCCAATAACCGTTCTTGAAATCATCTAATATTCTTGTCGTATTCACAAATTCATTTCCGGTGAGTATTGAATCGCCATTCTTCGACATGAACATCTTTATCCCACGCACGAGGCCGTAATCTTCCGATGGTGTACGACGGGAATGCTGTAACAAATATGCCATTGCGGCTCTTATCTTACCGCTTTTCGTGATCAAATCTCGCGGTGAATACTTCCTATCCGTAACCTGCCTGGCAAGCTCGGCGCTGTGCTTATCGATAAGGTAGGCATAGAATTGCTGACCACGCAGCCTGTCCAATGGATTCTGTGTGAAAAAACGAAAGTTGGCTCCACAAAAAGGTGTCCGGAAAATAAAATCGACAAACGCATAATCAAGAAAAGGCACTCGGTTATATACGTACGGACTCTCCATCGCTATCTCAGGTCCGAAATACTTTCTCAACACCTCATTTAGAATGAATACGTAAAGTCTCTGATTTAGCGTGAGTTTGCGTTCATTGAATGACTTCAGTCCGAGTACAGACCCTTCTATTCGCTCAGAAAAATCCCTGGTTCGCGGTTTTCGAAAATACCTCAATGGCCGACCATCGGTCAACATTTCTCGTATAGCGCTCACCCCATTGGTATACAACACCCTGATATTCTCGCTAATGACCGTGCCGACATTACTCAACGGCCGCAGTAGTTCGCTCCCGCATATTCCTGTCAGAACCACTTTCACTTGTGCGCCAATTTGTTCAAAGGCATATGGGTAATGCGCCCTCGCAATTGAACTTCTTCCGTCTGAATACATAACGGCGAGTTCTGCATATTTGTCAAAGTGACACCGTTCGTAATCACCATCCAGGTATATGGGATAATAATCGTAACCTAGAAGATTGGAAATTCTATCGGGGACAACCATATCTCCTGATGTATGCTTGCCAAAAGAATAGAGCAAAATGTCCTTGCGATCTTTATCTAGTAAAGATAATATTGTTCTAGTGTCAAAACCGCCCGTAAGCGAAACTCCAACCCGGGCCGAACCGGCGTGCATCCGGTTGACGGCGCGCGTCAACCGGTAATCTGCCCCCTCAATGCTGTCTTCAACAGACAAGAGTTTTTTACCGAAAAGAGACTCCTGATTCCAGTAGCGGGATTCCGTAATTCGTGAGCCTTCGACTGTCAGTACAGTCGCAGGCTCAAGAGTCTTTACTTCCTCGAAGAATGTATCGTTGTCGAGCGGATAGTGAAACAGAGCATACTCAATCATAGCCTTCTTGTTGATACTTTTATCTATTAACGGGCACTGCATCAAAGACCTCAAGCTGGATGAAAAAAGAAGATAACCGTCGATCTTAGCGAGGTACAATACGCGCAGCCCGAATCGGCTATTGATTATCCTATATATGTTCTTCTCTTTGTCGACGATAACAATGTTAAAACAACCCCTGAGGTACTTGAGAAAATCAAGTCCGTACTCTTTATAAAGATAAGGTATCGATTCGTGTCCGTCAATTTCCTTGTCTCCAGTGTTGACTTTCTGCTCCAACGGAGAAACAGCGTCATCAACAGTTACTTCCCCATCAACTATACATAATACACTTTGCTCACCATTGCCTTGCAATTTAGGACCGTTCAGAAGGTTGTCAATATTTGTCACACCCAACAGGTGGTGAATGCCCCGTGATCTCTTGAGGTGATCTTGCTTACCGACCTTAATGCCACTCGCCATTGCATCAAAGTACTTTTCCATCTTCCTTATTGATCTATCTAAACCGATTATTCCCACTATCCCTGGCATGAATCTATTCCGCAAACAAAATCATCGTTGGGCCGATCCTCTCATCTGAATTTTTGTTCTGCCAATGCAAGCCGGAGCAGCAGGCCTATGTTGACCGCCTCTTTGTGCATGGTGAAAAAAGTGGTTTTTGAGAGAGCTTCGACTTTTTCAATGTAATTTCTTACTCGATTGGTATCATAAAAAGAACAACCCAATATAGAGGACCGTACATATTCGCGATAGTCTGCCATTTTGCGATCAAAATATTTCGGCCTCCTGAAACTTGGGGGGTTCCCATACTGGATAACAGGCACCTTTTTATGGAATCCGATATTAAGCACCATTCTCAGCATCCTAAACGCCTTCTGCATATGGTACGGGTGAAAAACCTTCAGATGAGTAGTATCGACCGGGATATCCTGGGCAAACCGGTAGTTCCGCAGAATTTTGAAACTCAATCGGCGTAATTCCCGCGTTCTTGGATGGTACTTACTGATCTTTCTTACGAGCACGCTGTCGTTGAAGGGGAATACATGAAAATCTCCAATGCCGATAAAACTCAGAGGGTAGAATGCAGCATTAGCCAGAACGTAAGTACGAAAGCGCTCTACGTAAGTTTCGGCATAGGTGGGGTGGCCAAGGAAATCATTTAACCTTGCTGCGATATCCTGTGCGAAGTCGATTCGACGACCGACCATACCAGGATCTAACATATCTGCTATTTCCTTTTTGTAGCCGGCGTAGAGAACACTATTGATGAGATGCGGCTTCATCTGTTGTGACAGCGGATGATATGCATAAGGTAGAAAACCCTCTCTTAAAACATACGAATACTTCCTACTGAGATAAAGACTTTCACCATCCAGCAACTCACCCCCCACACCGGTCAGATGTATGTCGGCACCCCTGTCTTGCTTCCACTTGAGATGATAGTAATTATAATGAGTCGCTAGTTTCGTTGGGTTGTCACACAATTCATAATATTTGATAATACCGTCCGTATACTTTTCCTCATGCTTATTCTCTAATTCATGAAGCCGTGCGTTGCCGTAATTTGATACCAACTCTCTTGCCTTTAAGTAATCAGATGTATCGGACCCTGCCGTCTCAGTCATCAGGGCCGACTTGTCAGGCCATGCGAGAAAAATCATTCTGGAATCCATCCCACCGGTCAGACTGAGGCTATACTTGAGTCTTGCGGAGTGTATCCTTTCGATCGCTCGATTGAATTCCGCATGTATCTCATCAACAATATCTTCTTGTTGATAACGCAGATCACCACATTCGGGAAAGGATGCATATGTGCGGACATTTATCTCACCATTTTGACAGGTCAAGACCGATGCCGGCGGGAGACAACTAATACCGCTTATTATCGTTTTGCTCGACAAGTTCATACCCAAATGAACGAATTCATTAATGACACTGTGATCCCAAGAAAATTTCATTAATCTTGACGATAACCTGAGGCTCGTGGAAAACAACAGTGTTCCGTCGTACATTACGTAGTAAAGCGGCATCAAGGCCATGAAGTCGCTGAAAATATGCAAAACATTTTTCTCGTGTATGACACCCACATATGCTCCATTAACGAAGTGTCCGGGAATAGTGAGCGCTCTACGCTCTAACAGTGAACGCAAAACTCCGTACCCGCGATCAATTACATCATCGAGCGTATAATCCTTGAGCATGAATATACCATTCAGCAAGAGATCCTTGTTATGAGCAGAAAAGGCCGTCGCAACTGCACCGCCACTATTATTCTTGTTGTAGGTAATGAAATGCCTGCTGACCTGTCTGCAATGAAAGCCGGCGTCAGCGAGTAGTTTTCTGTAACGCAACGCCCCTGTGCCAAATGCACCAAATAATAATCTTGTAGTGTTCATCTCATGATTTAGCTGCAGACCGCTGCAGCAATTTGTCTGAAATACCGCCCATGGTATCGATCACGAGGTCACCCTTGTTCCGGAGGTCGGCAATGAGCTCAAGCAAGACCGGCAAAACGTCCCTGACATAACCTGAATCGAGTGAAGGATGAAACCAAAAGTGACAAAGCGTTTTGTGATTTATTGTTTTTGTAATGTATTTAGAGTATCTCTTAACAAAATATTCGGCCGACCAACCTAGATGACAATCCCCCAATTCTACTGATGCTGGTAACACTAGTAAACCATGGTCATCAAACATGGGCGAACACAACTCGTAGTCCAACGTTTTGCGATATGCTCTAAAGCCCTTCCGCTGCAGGATTTCATAGTTGCCATATGTACCGCCGGGAAATACGAATGACTTCAGACCAATCCCCCATCTTCTTGCAGCGTCGATGCATGCAGTTATCTCATCCTCGGCGACATCAGAGGGACAGTTTTCGTAACTGAAATCGATATGGGAAAAAGTATGGCATCCGATCTCATGCTTGGCGCTCGATTGGAGAATCATATCCACCAGGTCGGGCGCATACCATGCAGGTTCGTTGTTCCACTTCGTGCACGGATCCGCATCATACCAGTCCCCCGATGAATAAACCCAGTTTCTGTTCTGAAAATAAGGAATCCTTCGCATCCAGGAATGTGAATTCCGATTACATGAATGAAGAAATAAATGTCCGACAATAGCCCAGGTCACGGGTATCTCATATTTCTCAAACATATTCATCAATCGAGGCATATTCTCCCTTGCCTTTAATGCCATTGAATTAGGATCCTCGCCGTTTTTTGAATAACGCCATCCCCATCCCAACTCGAGGTCTGCCGAAATCAAGACAACGGGCTTATCGAGTGTACAGCCATTTTCCAGGGGACCGACGCTGGGTCTCCTTTTTATGACAAATGCCGCTTTAGCCAGACGGCCTCGACAAAACTTCATGTTGTACAACCGATCAATTGGCGTCATAATCGTTCTTAAAGTATTGAAATTTGGAACTTCGACTCTCGATCTTTTCAGTGATCCTTAACCTATATCCGACAGAATACCTTCGCAGCAACGCACGAATAATGGATTCCAGCTCACTTTTATCCTCTTGAGTAAAACTATCCGTAACCTCGAACACAAATATAAGGTATTTTCCGTTCCAGATGGTCTGGTGCTTATTGAAATTGTGCACCTTACGGAACGCGGCACCACCAAACACGGTGACTGGTGAAATGACCATCCCATTCGGCAGTTTTATAAGCTCAGAAGTTCTGCCAACTATCTCCCTAAAATATGGACTCTCCAGACCACATTTGCACTGTTGCGTGTGATCGATTCCATCAAACATATCACCAACCTCGTATCTGATGAAGGGCATTGCATAATTCTCAAGGTCAGTAAGGACTATTCTCTTAGTGCTATTCCCAGAAATACTGTCCTCATACTCGACGTAGACTCGCGGTTCTATTATGTGGTAGTTCTTCTCCAAACACTCAACGGCAACACCATTGATCTCCCCACAACCGTAAACATCCCGGACCGGGCCAAGAACACCTTCGATTATTTCTCGCTGATATGTATAAAGATTCTCGGCGGTCGTTAGCACTTTCTTCGGTCGATGCATCTTGATATTTCTATCAAGCGCGTACTTAGCGATCGTGTAGATGGAACTTGTGTAACCATCAATAAGCTCTGGTTTGTATGAATTGATCATCCTAACTGCTGATTGGTAGCTTCTATCATCATCCAAAGATCCTGCTGGGAAATATTTCGCATTGAGCAATTTTCGCTTCAATCTGCTGCCCAACCGGTGCCATTGAGCGGCAGAGTCTGGAGTACCCCAGACGTGAAATCTCTTCTCCCCGACGCTGCAACCAGACAGATTCCACATGAAATATGTGGCAGCTATGTCTGCACTCCGGGCGTTTGTATCTTTGTAATAGGTAATCGGAATGCCGGTCGTACCGCTTGAGGTGTGCTGACTTGCACCAAAGGCCCGAAAATCCTCCGCCAGAAGATCGTCCAGACTGTCCCTCAGGTCAGTCCTCGTGAGCAGCGGCAATCTTCTGAGGTCCTTGAAAGAATTGAATGAATCCGGTGTTAATCTGCTACGCACAAATCTAGCATGGTAGAAAGGCACATTATCATACGCGTGCCTTAAGAGTGCCCTCATCCGCTCGAGTTGATAAGCTTCGATGCGTTGTCGGCGCCAATTTAGAGCTGCCCTGTATAATCGATGATATTTCCGAACCCTTAATCCCGAGCATTTGTCTATCACCCGCAGTGCAACATTGTTGGCAAACGCTTCTTTACTCACAGATTTTTGTAGAGGTTGTTCAACTCTTCCAGCCTCACTGCCACAGAGAATCTATTTCTGGCATACGCGTTCGCAGTTCTCCCCATGTTTAGCCTTGCGTTGTTATTTTTATATAGATATACGATTTTCTCGACCAGCATTTTCACGTTGCCGTACGGCACCAGGTAACCGGTTACACCATCTATTATTATCTCGGAATTGCCTCCGATGTCGAATGCGACGGCAGGCACATTTGCCGCCGCTGCTTCAAGAAGGGCAAGCGAAAAACCCTCCCGTTCAGAGGGAAGGATGAAGACGTCGAATTCTTTCAAATACGAGTATGGGTCTGCAGTAAAACCTGGCAAGTTGAAATATCCGTTCAGATTTCTCTTCTTCACTTCGGCGAGTATTTTCTGTCTTTCAGGACCGTCTCCGACCAACACAAAATGCATGTCGGCAATGCTCGCCTTAAGCGTCTGCGCAAGACACAATAAGATATCTAACCTCTTTACTGGACTGAATCTACCAATGAATCCAATTTTGAAGCCGTCTGACTTCTTGCCCGTCTCGGCACTATAGCGGCTCATCAACGGCCGCTCGATTTCGAATGAATTGTAGACAACTACTACTTTCTTAATGTCGACGCCTTCCCTTTCAATGATTGTGTTCATCACTGCTTTGCAGGGAGTAATAACCTTTGCTGCAAAATGGTTTATCCTCCGTATTGCCAACAGATGATACCAGCGCCGCCAATTTCCCAAGCCGTGTTCATTAAAGATGTACTGTTGCCTCATTAAGGTCGCAGGTATCATCGATATCATCGCCGCCCAGACCAAATGGCAGTGAATCACATCATACTGATGGTGGAACAGATGAATCAGCAGCTGCAGCGATGCCAAAGGCATAAATTGATGACTGATCCGGTATAGATTGACCTTCTGCGACACCATTTCGATCAAGGCGCCGTGATTCTTGTAAGCGATTGTCACTCGGTGGCCGTACTCAGCCAGCATATTAGCATCAAGAACTGCCTGCTTTTCAGCACCTCCGTAGGTAAGGGCATTGACGATGATCAGAATCTTCATAGACCCCTGCTATTTATTGCACGTTCATACACCGCAATGGTCGCTCTCGAGATATTATCCCACGAAATGTCACCATCGTTGCTGAACCGGGCAATATTCCTTTTCATGATATCTCTTTTTTGTCGATCCTGAAGGAGCTCTGTTAAAGCATGTGCCAACGCCTTCGAGTCTCTTGGTGGAACGAGTCTTCCTGTAATACCGTCCTTGACGACTTCCGGGATACCGCTGACCGACGAAGCGACGACCGGTTTACAGAATGCGTATGAGGTCATTACAACGGCACTGTGGGTAGCATCGGTATAGGGGGCAACAACCAGTGCTGCCCGTTGAATCAAATCAACCAATTCCTCATTTGATATGTGATAATTTCGAATTTCAAACAGCCGGTCATCTCTTTCTATTTTGAACCAAATTTCACCCTTACCCGCCACTATGATTCTCGTATCTTTAATACTTTTTCTGACAATTCGTGCTGCCTCGACCAAATAATCCAGTCCCTTGTATTTAGATATCCTCCCAAAAAACAATATCGTATTGGGGTCCTCCTTGACATCGCGGTGTGCAAATACGCGGTAAATCTCGAGCGGCCCGCAATATACGGTGTTGACTCGTTGCGGATGCACACCGTAGAATTCAGCAAACCGTTTCGAAAGAAAATGATAGTGTTGTATGAATTGATATCTGGATCTTGAATAGATACTATTCAGCAAGGTATTCACGAGATTTCTTCTGGCTGTCCCCTCTCCTGAGTGTGGAAGATAATCATGAATCGTCAATGCCTTTGGCAAGTGACGTAGATAATGTTGAAAATATAGCTGGAAGCCTGAGGATCCATTGAAATGCACAACTTCAAATCCTGCGCGACGGACGTACTGCGCGATTTCTCTGACATACCTAAGATTCCCATAAGCCCCCTCTCTTAGAAGACTGAGGCTGGGAGTACGCGCAAGAAACACTTTCAGTTTGTCGCTAATATAAGTACTTAACTTATTACCAAGGTAGCCACGCACCACCTCACTATCGGTAGTCAAACCATAGGATAATCTTGAAATATCCCAATCAAAAATGCTCCTTGTGAAATGATTCCCAGACATGACAAAAATGAGGGTAACGTCTACGTATCGAGATAGATTGTTAGACAAACACAAGACGTTATCGGCGTGACCGTAGGCTATTATCGCTACTTTCATCCTACCAGCATATTCCTTCATAATTGTGGCCCGAAACGACCTCTTTTATCCGCACCAGATCGACAACCGACTTGTGAGATATCTTTTCCCCGAAGCGAGATAGTTCATCGTAGTCATGAGTAACCACCAATACATCAGAATCATCGATCACAGCTTCGAGGTTATCAGTAATTAACTCCTTCAGATGCGGTATGTGTTTGTCTATATAGGCCTTATTTGTTCCGGTCAGTTTTGAACAGAAAACGTGTTTGTCGTATATTTTAATAGCGTATCCCTTGCCTAACAGTCTTTCGACCAGATTGACCGATGGGCTATACCTCAGGTCATCGGTACCAGGTTTGAAACTCAAACCGATAACACCGATCTTCCTCTTATCAGTTGCAAGAACCATATTGAATGCGATATCTTTCTGGATACTATTACTTTCCTCAATTGCACTTATTACCGGACACTTCAAGTAATAGTCATGTGCTAAAGTAGTGAGTGCTGACAAATCCTTTGGCAAACAGGAACCGCCATATGCAAAACCTGGCCTCAGGTACTTGGCTGAGATGTTCAGTTTCTTATCGCGGCAGAAAATGTCGAACACTTTATGTGAATCAATACCGGCTTTTTTACAGATATTGCCTACTTCATTGGCAAAAACCACTTTCAAAGCATGGAATGTGTTGTTCAAGTACTTTATTATCTCCGTGACACCAATGTCCGTAATTTCAATAGGAACATCAATATGCTTATATATTTGTTTAACAATATTTAAGGAACGTCCACAATCACTACCCAATAGAACGATCCCGGGATTATAGTAGTCCTCAACTGCCGAGCCTTCCCTCATGAATTCAGGGTTCGACACTACACCGAAAGCCTCATTCGACTTCTTACCGGATATCTCCGCAATGATCTGCCCGACCTTTGCGTTTGTCCCGGGCTGAACCGTACTTCTTATGACGATTGTATGAAAACTTTCTTTTTCTCCTAAAACCTCGCCGATCTGACGGGCAACCGCGAAGATGCTTTTCATATCCAGATGACCCTGCTCAGTCGTTGGTGTACCCACGCATACCATCGACACATCACTCTGCATGACAGCAGTTCTGTAATCAGTGGTTGCGCTTATCATACCCTCCGAATGTTTCTCTGAGATTATCTCTGCGATCTCGCTTTCGATAATCGTCGGCAGGCCCTTATTCACCAAATCAACCTTGTTGGACTCAATATCGACACCAATGACCTTATTGCCATCCTTAGCTAAACACCCTAGGCTGACGCACCCTACATAGCCTAACCCAAAAATGCTAATAACCATGACATAGCTCCTATCGCCAGATAACACGCATCATGTACTGGACGTGATTTGACTGTTCATCACTAATCCGCGTAATATCAAAAACTCTTTCTTTTGTACCCTGATCGCAGTGTCCTTATGACCTTATTGATTTGTCTCGATGTCAGATCAATAGAACAAGGGATGTTCAAAGTTTTCTCCAAGAGTATATGCGCCCGTTCAATATGATAGCTTTGGCATTCCAGATATGGTTTCTGTTGATGGTTAAGCTGCCATAACGGACGACTCTGAATACCATTTTCCTGCAAATAGATCATTAGTTGCTCTCTGTCCATCCCGTATGTCGTCCTGTCAACCTGCATACAATAGTACCAACAGTTTGACACTGCATAATCAGGCGTCTCCGCAAGTCCCAGTCCAGGGATTTCGTCTAAACGCTGCTTATAAAGTTCATAATTACTTCGTTTCACCTTTATGAATCCAGGTAATTGCTCCAGCTGAGCAACACCCAATGCAGCCTGTATATTCGTCAATCGATAATTGTATCCAATATCATCATGGACATAACGGATACCGTCGTCCTTTGCCTGCATTGTAAGATATCTAGCCCGGTCCGAATAATCCTTGTTATCGGTAACGATCATACCGCCGCCACCTGTGGTGATTATCTTGTTGCCGTTAAAAGAAAAACACCCCAAATCCCCAGTCGTTCCAGTATGTCTGCCATTCAGACTCCCACCCGAATAAACGGTGCCGAGACTTTCTGTTGCGTCCTCGACGATTTTTATGTTACGTTTTTGACAAACAGATTTGAGCGGTAACATACGTACTGCATTACCGAAAACGTGAACCGGGATGATTGCACGTATACATCTATTCGTCCGCTTGTTATATGTATAACCTTTCCGGAATACGGTCTCATGGTCTATGAATTCCAACACCTTGGTAATATATATATTGTAGAACTCGTCACAATCCATGAAAACAGGTTCAGCCGATAAATATCGAACAACATTGACGGGCGCGATGAATGTAACCGATGGTACAATGACTTCGTCTCCGGGTTCAACACCCACCAGGCGTAAGGCAACGTGCAGCGCCGCCGTTCCATTAACACACGCCACGCCGTATTTCGCACCAGTGAATCCACATACTTCCTCTTCGAATTTGTCCACGTATTTGCCCACCGACGACACCCACGCGGTATCCAAACATTCCTTTATGTATCGCCACTCGTTCCCGGCAATATGAGGTATGGATATTGGTATCACGGTCCTAAATCTCGCGATATTTGGGCGAATAAGGATCTGATATTAAACCGCTCTTCAGGGCCAAATGCATTTCCTCCATACCACGTGGTACAGTCTTTGTAATTGTCCAATCTAGTTCTCTCTTGATCTTCGAAAAATCAACCTTGAAATCCCGGGGATCATTATCTTTCGGAAGGAACTCCACACAGCAGCCAGGGATTACCTTCATCAATTCATCTACGAGCATTTTCTTCTGATAATTCTCACTTGTGTCACCAACGTTAAATACATTATGATCGACCTTACTAGCTTCGCTCTTCAGAATACAGACATAAGCCCTCGCTGCATCTTCAATGTGGATGTAAGGCCGCCAGAACTGAGGTCCATAGACCTGCAGCGTTTTGCCGAGGGTGAGCTCTCTGACGAACTCATTGACCGTCAAATCAAAACGCATCCGCGGTGATAAACCATGGACAGTTCCAAACCTCAATGCCGTAGGTATGAAATCCTCTCGTGTAATACTCTCCAAAAGATACTTCTCAAAGCCGACCTTCAATTCCGCATATAACGAGAGCGGATGCAACGGAGAATCTTCGCTGACATGCTTCCCATCATCCATTTTGCCATAATTGCTACACGTCGAGGCAAATACAAAACGCTTAATGTTCCTTTTCTCTTTGCAGATGTCGAACAACATCTTCGATGCTTCCCAGTTTGTTTGCCTCGCTATATCTGGCTGCTTTGCGCATGCCGGATCGCCCACAATAGCAGCCAGGTGACACACAGCATCCACTTTCTCGACCATACTCTCAACCAACCCTCGTTCTCTAATATCTCCTTTGAAAAAGTCAAAATCAGGATCTGTACAAACTCCAACAAGAGATTCGCCTCCGAACATGAGACAGTCGATACCAACTACGCTGTACCCTTCTCTCAGCAGGGCTCTTACGAGTACCGAACCTACATAACCAGCAGCTCCGGTGACAAGTACCCTCATACCTTCACTCCCACGTTATTCGCTTCTCTGACAGTTCTCCGGGAAATCGAGAACATCACCCGCTTCGCTATCATCATTGAGAAATTTCTTTCTGTTCTTCTCAAACTGTTCGACAGCTGCGGCATGATCTTCTGGACGCCCGATATCCAACCAATATCCTTTGTGTACGTAACATCTCACAGGTTCATTTTTGCTGACCAATGACATAACCAATTGAGGAAAGTCGAACTTAACTCCTTCTGGAATGATATCCAGCACATTCTTCGACAGAACGTTAACACCCATCGACACAAGATACTGCAGTCTGGGTTTCTCATTGTAGGATACGATATGCCCGGCATTCTCGGTTTTAATAACCCCATAATCGATATTGACATACCGGCTGCTTGCCGCGATCGTCATCACATTTTTCTCTCTCACATGGAGGGCATACAATTCACGGTAATCCAGGTCGGTCAGCGTATCTCCATTTATTATGAGGAAATCATCTTCAAGATTTTCTATGAGTTTGACTGGACCGATCGTTCCTAACGGTTTCTCTTCGAGCGAATATTGAAGATCAATACCCCATTTCCTACCGTTACCGCAGATCGCCTGAAAGAGTTCATAGTGATACCCTACAGTAAGTATGATCTTCTTTATGCCGCATGCAGCAAGCTGCCGAATGAGAATCTCGAGTATCGAATAATCACCAACGGGCACAAGGGGCTTGGGCAAAATCGTGGTATAGGGTCTCAGGCGTGTGCCTTTGCCTCCTGCAAGAATTACTGCTTGCATTGTCACCTCACATTTTCATGATAAAACAACAAAATACCGGATAGAAATAACTAGCACAAAATGTCCAGGAATCTATTTATATCATTCCCATTATTGTAGAAATGCGGGGAAATCCGTATTGCATTGTCACGTAATGCACAAACGACATTTCGCTCATACAACTTTCTGTAAATATCCTTAACAGGAAGTTGTACGTGTGTGAATGATACTATACCCGAACGCTCACTGAGTTTCATGGAGCTTCGAACCTCATAACCTCGTTCGGTGAGCCCGGTAACAAGAGAATCAGTGAGCTCCAGAATTCTATCATAGATCGCTGGCAACCCAATACCCGATAACATTTCGAGTGCAGCCTTCAATCCTACAATACCGAATATGTTCAACGTTCCTTCCTCGAAACGCGCGGCGCATGGCCTTAATCTTATGTCATACCTCAGATGATCTGACTCCTCGGTCATACTCATCCACCCCATGTTGGATACTGTCAACGCATCCAGTGCGTTTTTAGAAACATATGCAATACCAATACCCTGCGGCCCGAGTAACCACTTGTGACTATCCGCCGAGAGCAAATCAATGTGACAACCCTTCACATCCACATCTACCGCACCCAAGGCCTGAATCGCATCCACAACAAAGAAAATTTCCCTCTCCTTGCAGAATCGACCAATTTCCGCAAGATTGCAGCGAAATCCATCAATAAAGGATACAGCGCTGACACTTATGGCTCGGGTTCTCTCGTTGACGACCCGTCGAATATTATCCAGGGTATATGTCCCGTTGATTAGAGGTGCAAACCTCACCTCGACCCCTCTGCGCTCTAAGGCAAGCCATGGGAAAACATTTGCAGGAAATTCTCGTTCGGGTATCACAACATTATCACCCCGTTTCCATTCGATACCGTTCGCAGCCAACAACAGACCTTGCGTCGTGTTCTTCACGAATGCGATCTCAGATGGATGAGCATTGATGAATTGTGCTGCCAATCGCCTTGTGTCTTCAACAATATCCAAAAATTCACGATTACAGACGATACCATACTCACAATACTTCTGCATACAGGATGATACTTGTTCTTGTACCTTTTGCGAAATAGGCGCTATTGCGGCATGGTTGAAATAAATATAATTTCGGGTAACGGGAAATTGAACCCTTAATGCTTCCCAATCAGGCATTACGGAACCATCATTACTCTCATGCATATCAGCTCTATATCGCATACAAATCGGTTTTGTAGAAACCTGCATTGCCTGATATCCAATCGATGGTCTTCTGGAGACCTTCGCGGAGATTCACCTGGGGTGCGATCTTCAATAGATCTCTGGTACGCAATACTTCATCTTCAAGCGTGGAAAACTTTTTGGAATAAGGTCTCACCCTTTTCTCATCCCTCACAATATGTAGACCAGTACGGCCAATGAGTGAGAAGACTAACGCTGCAACATCGCCAATCGAAGTGAATATGCCGGTACCCCAGGTCAGAATTTCACCCGCTGTATCCTCCCTCATTGCTGCGTGGAGAAATGCCCTCAGCGAATCGTCCACATAGTTAAAATCCATTTTGGGCTCAGTTGCTCCCAAGTGCACATCATCCTTGACCAGAGCCTGACTTATTATCGTAGGGATGACTGCACGTGCTGATTGACGTGGTCCATAATTGTTGAAAAGACGAACCGTAGTCACAGAAGCATTCAATCCCTGAAAGAAACCCATCCCGATCCTTTCCATTGCTGCCTTGCTCGTAACATATGGAGAAGCCAACGGCCGTTGCTCACTTGCTCCGGCTGAAGAAGCCAGAATAATTCTTTGCGCACCGGCAGCTTTTGCCGCAAGCAGTACGTTCGTAGTGCCTTCTGTGTTAACCATGAATACGTGACGCGGGTTACGAAAAGAATAAGGTATGCTCGGAAGCGCAGCCATATGAAAAACCACCTCTATACCCTCCATTGCAACCCGAATAGATGATCCATCCAGTATATCTCCTGTGCATATTTCGATTTTTCGTCGCGTATCCTCTGGTATTACCTCAATGAGGCCATATGAATTCATAGAGTTGTATCGAATAAACGCACGGACCCGGGCACCCGATTGAACCAGCTTTTCGGTCAAGTGGCTGCCAATGAATCCAGCAGCACCGGTAACGAGCACAGATTTGCTCTTCCAAAAATCCAATGAATTATCTCTCATCGATAGCATCCTTTCTCAGTTCTATCCTTGTAAAGAGATATTAAGCATGTTTTAATTTCAGATATTATACGTCCCTGGTTTGTAGATATTCATGTGTTCTCTTATCCACTCAACTGTCAATCGTAGTCCTTCTTCATAGCTGAATTCCGGCTTCCACCCCGTATTCTCGTGTATGTGAGTGCAATCTGCTCGCAGCAATGGAACCTCGCTCTTTTCCGGGCGAATCCGAGCTTTATCGGTAATCACTTTTATGCCCTGCTTACCGATAATCTTCTTGACCGTATCTAGTATCTCGCCGACGGAAATGTCGATACCAGAGCCGATATTAAACACGTCACCGTTATCTTTTAACTCGGCAACTTTAAGCAGTGCCCCAACGGTATCCAGGACGAATATAAAATCCCGCCTTGGATCAAGTGCTCCAATCCTTACGTGATCACCGTAGAGCACCTGGGTGATAATTGTCGGTGTAACAGCGCGTGCTGATTGGCGAGGTCCATAATTGTTAAACAGACGTACGATCGTCAACGGCAATGCATATGCAAAATAGAAACTCCAGCCGAACTTTTCCATAGCGGCCTTACTGGCGGCATAAGGTGATTTTGGAAATTGCGGATGTTTCTCATCTATCGGCGTATATTTGGCATCGCCATACGTTTCAGCCGATGAAACCAAAATGATCTT
Source organism: Caldifarciminota bacterium (assembly GCA_020353055.1). Lineage (GTDB taxonomy): Bacteria > Hydrothermota > Tepidihabitantia > SM23-42 > SM23-42 > SM23-42. Next base: position 670,795 of record CP070686.1, read on the forward strand.
CTCCAGGTCAAACTCTCGGGCAGCGTTGAGTAGATTGAGCGAACCCAGTGTGTTCGTATCAAATACATCATGCGGGTGCATAAATGAATAAGGTATACCTGGCACTGCGGCCAGATGAAAGACCATGTTCTGTTCTTTTAGATGTAAACGGAATGTACTCTCATCTCTGATATCGCCAAAAACAATCTTGATATTCTTCTTAATATCCTCACCGGTATCCTCCAGAAATCCATGAGAGCCTTTGGAATTATATCGGACAAGAGCAGTAACTTCGGCGCCGATCTGCACCAATTTCTCGCAGAGATGGCTGCCGATAAAACCACCTGCGCCGGTAATAAATACTCTCTTATTTTTCCAGTTCACTTCACCTCCTTTGCTCATTGAATTAATATTCACAGTATTCCCTAAATACTCTTCTGTAGAGATCTATGTATTGTTCGGCCACGCACGGCCAGTGATGAATGGGCTTGACAATATCCCGATCGAGAACATCAACCTTCTTGCCGCACAAAATCTCTCGCAATTCCCTTTCCCATACTTTGTATCCTTTCTTGGGAACAACATCACCAGCACCATGTCGGACCAACACCTCAGCCATTTGACCAGTAGCAGTGGAGAAGACGGGAACGCCCATTGCCAGAGCAATGATAGTAGCGGTCGGCCCGGCCTCTGACAGTGAGCTCATTATGAATAAATCGGCAGCAGTGTAGTAGTCAAAGAGTTCCTTTTCCCGAATGTAGCCTGTAAAAAGGAGCTTGCCCTTCTTGAGCAACCCTGCTCCCAACTTACTCAAATATCGCTCGTAGGCCTCATCGCCATGACCGGTCACGATATACACAAAATCATGATCCTTGTCCAATTTATTCAAAGTGCTAATGACCTTATCCACTTGCTTTGCATCAACCAATCTTGCTGAAGAAAGAAAGATTTTTTGTTTATTGTTTAACCCCAGTTTTGCTCTGACTCGCATCTTTTGTTTGCGAGGCGTCCAAAAATCGAAATTAATACCTATTGAGAGCGAAATAATTTCATTTTTGGTGTACATCATAATGTTCTTCCTGCTGTACTCGTCACAACACGTAAAATAACCAACTCTACTAAGCAATTTCTTGAGGATAAAATGTTCTCGCACATCGTGCAGCTTTGCCGGTATGTTTTTCTGAAATCTATGAAGATGACGTATCGGGCTGCTGAATTCACCCCAGAACTGACCGATGCAAGGGAAATTTATCGGGATTCTCAATATGTCCCTGGCAATTCCTTTATCCATTGCCATCACTCTCACAAGTATATTACTCGTTTGAATCTCCTTCACGAGATACGTCATCATGCTCTCCGACTGCGGAAATACGATTCTTTTGACACCATACATTTGCTTCCTGCCAATTGCCGGGAATAACCTGTGTACCAATCCGTCGGGAAAAGTATGACTGTAGACTCTGTCTGCTCTATAGTCCGGTTGCCATATCTCAAATACGAAATCATCGGTAAGCATCAAGACCTCGGTTCCTATTTGATTGAGCCAATCGTATTCCCAGATGCCAACCCACTGACCGTTGGGCACATCCCAATTCACGCGCGGGCGTGGGTCATTCCAATAAAGGTCATAAGGCGGACAAAAGGGCATGATATTTATTATCTTTCTCTTCAACATCTATCACTCACCTTATCTTTGCATGATAAGCAGCGAACAACCTATCGTAAACCTTCTCGGTTCTCGCAATCACGTTACTCCAGTCGTAATATGGTTTCGAGAGAGCCCGACAACTATCATATTTTCTGGGATTTTGGGTAATTTTGAGAATACACTTCATAACCTCGTCTTTGTTTTCAGGAATCTCACCCAGTCCCTGCCTGATGTGACCTGGAAATTCCTCGAGAATAGGGCTGACGACAGGCACTCCACACGCAAGGGCCTCTATCACCGAAACATCGATTCCCCAATAGTTAACCGCAAAAGCAGGATGCACGTATATATCAGCAGCACTCAGATAAAGAGGTAGTGCATCATGCGGTAAATGCCCATAATAAATTGCACCAGATGATTTCACACTCTCATATAGTTCATCCCCGGGAGAGCCACCAATGAGTACCAGTTCCACCTTCATTTTAGTTTTTAGCTTTCGGTATGCTTCGATAATAAGATCGACCCCCTTGAGACGGTAGAATTTGCCTATGTAAAGCATTATTACTGCAGTATCAGGAAGACCTAATTTGCTTCTTGCATAGGACTTGCTAAACGGACGAAACACTCTAAAGTCAACGCCAACAGTCTGCTTGGTTACGCGTGACTTGGATAAGAATCCCTCCAGAAACTGACTTTCACTTTCTCGCAACACAAAGAAGTGATCGATATTCATCAACGCTCTTCTTTCAACCACGGAGGACAAAAGGTTGAGAACGTTTCCATTCTGGTGAAACCGGGCTATAGAAGGAGAATCGCCATGATGCTGTGCCACTATCGGAACACCCTTGAGTAAGAAAGACATGAGATAGAGTGGGTTACTATGTATGCCGTTGTGATGGATCAAAATTTCGTGGGCGCGGCATTGTCTCTTTAACTCACGCAGCAGAGATGGAGAATAATCACCGAAATACGGCACATGTCTTGCAGGGAAAAGCCTACACATGACACCCTGGACATTACGGCTAAGCTGCCGATCAATGGTGCGCTCGGGGCGCCAGTTCTCCACTTGATATTTATCAATGTACTCAACCGTTCGACGCGCAATGGCACCACTCCACCCTGCGAGGAAGTAGTAATCCGAATCTCTCTCCGGAAAAAAAGAACCATGAGAGCGATAATACAGATGTATGATTTTCTTCATGCCTGCAAGCTAATCGCAAGTGTCGGCGTATTCACGACTGATTTCAGCCGATGCATATCTTTTCATCTCTAAAGGGTTAAGAATCTTGAAAAAGAAACTCGCATCCTTCCTGTCAAACTCTCCAAGGACAACAAGGCTCAATGTATACAGTACTACGCCACTAATTCCCGCGGCTACAAGATGCAACAAGTTGATGTTGCTGACAAAACGGGAAAACGAGAAAAGGAAGACACCCATGATTGCCGCTGCCGTAATTTGACGCAGGACGCGAGGATTCGGTTTTGAACCTGTAATTTTGTATGCATAGAATCTGAATAATACCGCGCCAACGCTGATTGATATCAACGTGCTGACGGCGGCTCCAATACCTCCCATGCCGAGCAGTCGCAGCCCCATGAACTCTCGCGGAATGAAAATTACGTTGAGGATAGCATCGAGAACGAATATAACAACGCTTATCTTTGCAGCAAGGAAAATATGATTGGTCCCCCCTATTTGTTGTGTGTAGGGTGCCGTGGTACCGTTCACGAAAACAACAGCGACGAGGATCACAAGAAGTGGTGCCGATTGAGCAAATCCGGCTCCAAGCAATACGGTGCATATGGGCCGGGCCAGTATAAGAATAAAAATCAGCGCTGGGCTGAAAACCATAGATAGATATCTCTCTGCTCGGTTTGAGAGGCTGCGTATAGATCCTACTTTATTCTGAGAATGATAGGCCGATATCGTCGGAAAAATAAGAGTCGTGCTTGCAATAGTGATGTAGGACAGTGCAAATGAAATCTGCTGCGCGGCAGAGTAGAAGCCGACATCACTCGTTGTCCAGAAAAACTGTATCATCACTTTGTCCATGTTGTGGGTTATGTCCGTAAGGAAGGCAATCACGACCACTGGCAAAGCGAACTTCGCATAACTCTTCAAGTATTCCTTTGTCGGTTTCGCGACCGGATAGCCGCGAAACAAGTAAATAAAGCAGAAGAGGATAACAACCGCACTGATTAAACTGGCTCCCGCAAGCATGACAACACCGAGACCCACTACCGCAACAATGACCTTTCCGGAAACTTCCACGACCTTGCCAACGATCAACGGAATACTCTGTTTTGCCGTTTCCTTCCTCGCACCAAAGGTAATATTTATCATCATCGATGCATTGCCGATGATGGTAGATAGTAACATCACATAAAGTACAAGTTCGTGCTCCCTGCTTACAAAACTGCTGTGTCCAAAGGCTTTCGGTATCAAAACGGTGGCCAGCACTATGACGGACATGGATAAAGTAAGTAACATCTTCGCGCTGAAATAGGTGCCGTTACATACACCGAAATCCTTACCTTCAGACACGCGCTTTACATGAGCCGAACCAAAACCCAAATCTGAAAAACTGCGGAAAATTCCCACGTATGCCAGCGCGAATGCTATGATCCCGAGAGCTTCCGGGCCCATATAACGGGCGACAAAGAATAGCGAGATGTAACCTAACCCTGTCGTACCGACATTGCTGAAAAATGCCAGTGATACCTTACGTGCAATCATGACTATATCTTCTTTATGGTGCGCGCCGGGTTTCCTGCAACAACTGTTCGAGGAGGAACATCTTTGGTGACAACTGCACCAGCCCCGACAATAGCGCACTCACCTATTTCGACCCCCATAAGAATAGTTGTATTGGCGCCGATATAACAACCATTCCGAAGCACTATGGGTGCGCTTGTGCTATGGTAGGCAGAAATCTTCAGCGGACTTTTACCAACATCCAGATGGGTTATGAACGTTGTTCTCAAAGAAACAGTGACCGAATCGTGGATTATTATTGAGTTCCGTAAATCAAAAAAAACCTCTTTCCCTATATGGCAGTTGTCACCTATCCTTAGGTTCGCATAGCTTTTACAATTATCGAAAATCAATGGAGTTTCAATGTCACAAGATTTCCCAATTACTGCGCCGTTTCCAAGCAGTATAGGTATTGCAGCTCTCCTGTCGACAATCCGCAAAAGTCTATTGGCATTGTCGAAACCCAAAACGACTTTGCTCAATTTGAAGCGAATTACATCAGCAGCAATACACAAACGTCCTATCAAATGCAGAATGCCTGTACCCATGAATACCTCTAAATGAAATGTCGTATCTTGAGCCTTTTGCTTCTCATACCCCAGCAAAGGCCTGAAATCAATCCTTGCCATTTTGCTATAACCACAGAAACACGCCCTCTCTTAAGATAAATTAGTGAACTGCGACATAAATCTCGCCTCAGGTGATACCAGAAGTATCTTCTGAAATATCTTTTCGTTCTGTGCAGCAGAACCACTAACATAGGATTCCTGGCATCATAATATGCCTTCAGAGCAGAATCCTTCCCCAAGGTCATACTTTCCTTATGCCACACCTTTGCCAGTGGCGTGTACATGATTTTGTATCCCGAACGCTTTGATCTCGCCTGCCAATCATATTCTTCTGATTGAAGAAAAAATGTAGTGTCATATCCTCCTGTATCCTTATATAATCTGCTACTAACGAGTGTACATATATCATCGGCAAAGTAACGCTCACAGACTTCATCATACTGCCCCATATCCTCCTCACCATTGCCTATATGACCACCACTCCATCTCACAGGATGTTCTTTCTTGCCTACCGTCTGCAGTATGTTTTGCCTGTCATAATAGTAAACCTTACCAGTGACGAATCCGATCTTTCTGCCGGATTCAGCAACCCTTACGAATTCAGATATTGCCGCCGGGTCAATAACGGTATCATTGTTCATTACTATGCAATAATCCGAATTTCTTTCATCAAAGGCATATTTTAGCCCGACGTTGAAACCACCGGCATAGCCGAGGTTCTTTTTATTCTCGATGATCTCAATATTGGAGCCGAATTCTTTTCTAAATGCCTGCGGGCTGCCGTCGGTCGAACCATTATCGATTACCAGTATTCGGAAGTTCGGGTAGTTAGACTTGAGCACCGATTCAACACAATCGATAGTCACCGTCCGACCGTTCCAATTTAGAATCAGAACATAAACCAACGGTGTTTTTCTTGTCCTTAAGGTCTTCTTGGAACTCACTTGAAATCCCGGATCTTTTCAACGATATAATCCTGCTCAGCTTCGGTCAGATCAGGGAAGAGGGGAAGTGTGGCAAGTCGGCGCCAAATTCTCTCAGCTACTGGTAGTTTTCTGTAGTACGGCTTGTACATGTCATATAGATGGTTCGGGATATAGTGTACTCCGGCAGATATCTCATTCGCCGCAAGATATTCGATGAGGGCATCGCGTCGTCCGTCTAACACCTTAATCACATAATTATGATTCGCACTCTTCACATATTCCTTCTCTACCGGTGTCTCAATCCAGTTCACATCTTTAAATGCTTCATTGTATTTTTCGACGATCTCTCGCCGGCGCGCGTTCATCCGATCCAATTTCTGCAACTGAACCAACCCGATTGCGGCAAGTATATCGTTGAGATGGTATTTATAGCCAACCTCCTCTACATCATATTCCCATTTGTACGCTTTGTCTTTCGTACGATCCCATGTTCCACGGCTGATACCAAGCCAGTACAGTTTCCTGATCCTTTCCGCAACGGCGCTGTCATGTACAGTAATCGCCCCACCATCGCCCATGGCGAGATTCTTCACCGCATGAAAACTAAAGCAAGTGGCATCACCTATTGAGCCGATCTTTTTTCCTTTGTATTCACCGCCGCAGGCATGGGCAGCATCTTCGATAACCCTGACGCCTTTTTTCGATGCGATCTCCAATATCGGATCCATATCGCACGCATGCCCGCCATAGTGAACCAGCAGAATCGCTGCCGTCCTGGGGCCAACGAGACTCTCTATCTCGTCGATCCTCATGTTTAGAGTATCTTCTTCTATATCAGCAAATACCGGAACAGCCTCGTTGTACAGTATCGCGTGGTTTGTCGAAACAAAACTCATCGGTGAGGTGATAACCTCTTTGCCGGTAACGTCCATGACCTTTAACGCTAAATGCAGCGCCGCCGTACATGAATTGAGTGCGACCACATGTTCAACACCGAGGTAGCTTGCGAATTGCCCCTCGAATTCTCTGGTCTTTGGTCCGAGACCAATCCATCCGGACCTAAGAACCTTCTCAACCGCTCTTATTTCGTCATCTCCCATGGATGGTCTGAAAACAGGTATCATATGACCCCCTTAATCTCGGCCGACAATAATGATGGGCTTGACTGTAAGCACAAAAAGACTAAGCAACCCATCGAAAAATTCACTCGGCGATTTCATAAATATCGTTACTCCCGATCTGCATCGTAAGCCGCCCTCGTGATTCAATCAATTTTCTCTGTTCCGGGAAGAGACCTTGATCATTTCTTTCATTATACTGCAATTCGAAGCCGTGCTTTTGCCATGCAGTCACAATGAGCTGGATACTTCGATCGTTCCGTATGTGCCTCGGAGGCATGCCTTGACTGATATCCCACAAGGGTGTGCCGGAAAGAAGAGAAATATCATAAGCGCCTGTTGTACCCCATGAACAAAATACATTTCTGTCACGACTCTCCACTACATAACTTGCGAGTTGCTCTTGCCCTTGCCGCATAGGAATTGCCCACTCGAACCAGGCGGTATCGGTTATCAATCCTTTGATACTGAAAACCATCAAGAGCATCAGAAGAACAGCCACAAAAGAAATTGTGATCGTGGTCCGTTTCTTATTGCTTACGTTTCGCATTCTTTCATTCTGTTCCGTAACGAAATGACGAAAAAGATTTGCGCAACAGCCACCGATTAGAATGCAGAAAAACAATATGCCAACAATCAAATGCCTGGGCATACCCATACTATCAAAGAAGACCCACCACGCCAGCCATGTACCTGTAGCAAGAAAGACAAAAAGCTTCAGAGGATATCTAAATCTTTCCTTTAGTAGTACGACCATCATGAGTATCATAACACCAGCGAATACCGGCCATGAAAACAATCTGTCGATGACGAGTAATTTAGCATAAACCGGCACCTCGACAGTTGATGCGAGTGTCATATGTATGTCCGATATGAACCAATAAGAGAAGATGTGACTCAGTACGGCCTTGGCATTGCCAAATAGAAGAACCTTGGACACTGTGTCCAGCACCCAAACTAGCGCAATACCTATAATAGGACCCAACGTGATACCAAAGACCCGATCGCGTGATTTCTTGTTGATTCCTGAAACAAGCCCCGTGACAAGAAAAACAGGCGCGAGTAAAAGCAATGTAAACTTAAGCCATGTTGAGATACCAATCATCAAGCATGCCAGCAGCAATACCCACCGTGATTTGTAAGAACGCTGATATAACACGAAGATTCCGATCAGTAAAAATAGACAAGCAACGAACTCGGTCCGTGCTGAATCGGTGGCGATCAGGTGGTAGAATGGCAGCGGCAGCATTGATGCAAAGAATATCGCGTAACCGCCGGATCGATACCCGAATATTTGTTTAGTGACATACCCGAGAGCAATGATGCAAAGGGCACAGAAGATCGCGTAGAAGATTCTCGCACATAGAATATCCCCTCCGGCGACAACGCAAAGTATCGCAGGTATATATCGTACGAATGGTTCATCCCAGCGATCCTCTATTCTATTACCGGCCGCATCAATCGGCAGTATATTCCCGTTTGCTACGTACTCCTGAGCCCCGCCAAAACGAAGCGCAGCGTCAATGGATAGGGGCGTACTGAAAACACTCACGGTTAGCATGGCAATCAGGAAGACTGCACCCACTAACCCCAAAACCCTCCCTATCTGTACGTCTTGAATACTGTTAACCAGTTTGATTTTTGTGAGAAATGAACGCAGGTTCTTCGCAAAATTAGGCAGAATATACCACGCGATCAGCAAAAGTACCCCGCAAGATAATGAAAATATGGCGATGAATCGCAAACGCGCCTGTGCAACGCCCAAACTCTGAAGCAATGCTTCTGTAACATGGCCGTCCGGACTGAACATCAAAGCAATTCGTGCAACAGCACTCCTATTCGCAAATATCAATTCCGACGCTAAAGTGCCGGCACCCAGAACCACCGCACAGAGTGCTATTACGTGTATAGTAATACTATATCTTTTCCAGCCCGACATTCGGCATGAACCGCCCATAATCAATACACTCCTTCCATGAACACCACAAGCTATGTGCTACTTTCTAAACGCATATACAACTCCACCCATAAGGCTTGTTGCCATGGCTATGGCGTAGACTAAAAGGGACATGGAAATCGCTTCGGCACCTGATACGCCGACTCTGGTAAAGAAAAAAAGAAATGCCCCCTCGCGAATACCTATGCCATTCAGAGATATTGGCAACATTTCAAAGATACCGATGAGCGGGCAGAACAAGAAGAAATAGATCACGGGGATATTCAGATGAAGAGACTGTGAAACTACGTAGACCACGATCACAACCGACAAAATCTGGTATACAAAGGACAATACTACAACCTTAATCAGACACCGTTTATCGTCCTTGTACAGGTAAATCGCGCGATGCATCTCGGCAAATTTATTCCGTAATTTGGTTGACCTCAGGATTGTTAAAATTCCGGAGAGCGATTTGAAGAGTCTTTTGTTGAATATAACAAACAGGGCGCACACATATCCTACAAAGAGACATATAATTAGTACGATAATTCCGCGATCAACAATTATACCATAGCCAATCAGCAATGTCAGAATCGAAATCGTCAACAATGCCAGTAATCCACTTCCTCTCTCAAGAAAGACGGATGCGATGGACGCGGGCGTATTTTTGCTTAATCTTGACACGCTGTAGATCTTGTACGCCTCTCCTCCGATGGTTGAAAGGAAATTCCTCAAGAACATACTCACGAAATAAAACGATACAAGCGTCACAAGGCCTACGTCTATGCGGTGCACAGACAAAAGCATTTGCCATTTGTAAGAGCTTATGAAAACACCAACCAGAAAAAGCATTAGGGCAGTAACGAGATACCCAATGTTTACTGAACTCACCGTATGACGCAAATCCACGAGGCCGACCTTGTGGAGCAGAAAGGCGATGAGCAAAGCACTAATGACGATTCTGAGAACTCTCAGCAGCAGTCCTTTACGCATTCTGATCATGTTATTGGCTCCGGTCGCTCGTTTCAATGTTGTGCAATGGCAAATGGTCATTGAATAACAGCATGCTCTGATATTGTTTTTGGCTTTGTCCTAATCCAGAAAGTCTCTGATGCAATAAATCTTCCTATCATGGGATTCGTAATAGATTCTAATAATCAACTCACCTATCAAACCCATGGCAATGAATTGCACACCTACAACGATCAGCAAGATCGCAAGTAGCATAAGTGGACGGCCGGCTAACTCGGCACCCCGAAATAACTTCAAATACGTTAAATAGGAGGCAATACAGAACCCCGTAAAACCAGTAATGAGTCCAAACAGCCCGAATATCTGCATCGGACGGGTCGAAAAACGCAATAGGAATTCCACCGTGAAAAGATCCAGGAGGACTCTGAGGGTCCTTGAAATACCGTATTTCGCAACACCATGTCGACGGGGATGGTGTGCAACCGGGATTTCCACGATCCTAGCTCCATTAAGAGACGCCAACGCGGGAATGAACCTGTGTAATTCACCATACAGATGAATATTCTTCACCGTATTACGCCTGTATGCCTTCAAGGTACAGCCGTAGTCATGTAATTTGACACCTGTTACTGTCGAAATTATGAAATTTGCAATATGGGACGGTATTTTCCTCGTTATCAGCGTGTCTTTTCTGCACTTCCTCCATCCGCTGACAATATCGAATCCTTCTTCAAGTCTCTGAAGTAACACCGGGATATCTCCAGGATCGTTCTGCAAATCACCATCCATAGTTACTATCACATCACCGCGCGAGATATCGAATCCAGCGGCCAATGCTGCACTCTGACCATAATTACGCCTGAATCGTATGACTTTAACGTGATTGTCTTTGTCATGCAAGGTTTTAAGAATTTCGAACGTTCCATCATCGCTTCCGTCATCCACAAAGATAATCTCGTAACTCAGTTTTAGTGATGCTTTGACAACTGTGTCTATTTTACCGTACAGTGCCGCTATGTTTTCGGCCTCGTTGTATACAGGAACTACAATTGATAATCTAAGGTCGTTAGTTCTTTCGGTCATCATTGCCACCTGCCCTGTTTCTATGGCTTACATATCTTACTGCAAACTGAGAAATTGCCAAAAAAATCGATACAAAGAATATTCCAGTCTGACTACCACTAAGCCCAAAAAACTGGTATGTAGAAAAATGAGCAACCAGCATTGCCGTAAAAACGCTTAACAGTACTTGTAGGGACCGCCTATGAGAGCTGTTGAAAGAAACTCTACGCGCAGCCCCGTGGACCATTTTGAAATAGCCCCACCAGAGATACGAGAATAGCATAAACCCTATGATTCCCACCTGCAATAACATATTGAAATTACCCACGTGTGCATCATTGTATTTTACGTATGAGTCAGAAAAACCCCACCCCAGTAACCAATTTTGCTTTATTCCCTCAACTACGTGGGGCAACCTGACCGAGTATCTCTGATCAAAGGAAGTATCCACGCTGAATCTTCCCTGCATAACACTCGACAAGCGGCTAACGCGTACCCAGGAATCCGTAAATCGTTCTTTCAGAGGGGTCACGTTCACGACGATGAGCAATAACAAACCAACGACAGACGCGATGTGAATATATCCTCTTGCACTTCTCTTAATGAATATTAAATAGAACAGCAGCATGAGCGAGAACATTATTACCCAAATTCTCGTCGCGGACATGAATATGGACAAGCAACTGAGCACCATTACTACATACAAATAGACTCTGGTAAGTCTTCTCTTTTCGTGCTGCAAGAGAAACAGCGAGAATGCAAACGCAAAAAAAATCAGCACAACACCGCCCATGACAGGACGAAGCATACCGGTCTCGGTGTATGCAAGTTCACGTTGTCCAGCACTCAGAAGGTTCACGAATTCATTGCCCGAAAGGACGAAATAGACCTGGGTGAAAAGTATGAAGAAAACCACCGGGAAAATAAGATGCATGAATCTACGGACCTGTTCCCAATCATATATTAGAAAGAGGAAGGAAAGAATCGCTGAATACATAAATGTACTGCGCAACATATTCGCGAGCACATTGATATCTGAACCATAAACAACTATAGACATAACCAACAGGAATATCCCATACAAAAGAACATAGGTAAGCGGTCTTTTCATTATCAGATCACATTTCCGGCCGTATACTAACGCCTTCACAAAAACCAAGAACACGAATAGATCCATGGGCGTGAGCGAAGTGCTCGGGAGAAATGTATAAATGGGCACGCGAGCCGTAGCTCCAATGCTGTATGCTTTGAACAACCACCCGGGTTGTGCTATGATGATAAAAAAGAAAGCGAACCAGAAATAGTCTTTCTTTGTCAACAGAAATATAACCAGCACAACCAAGAAGAAAATCTTTGCGGCCTGCTGACTCATGAAATATATTGTATAAACAGAAGCAAAAAGCAGTATCGCCAGCAGGGCTAAGTCAATCACTAAGCGTGGTGGGTGTTTTTGCCTATTAAACGCTGGATTCATTTTTCGATTGATACCCGATGTGACATTAAAAGGGGTCTACGGTGCCTATTGGACATTCTGCAAAACATTACCACTTTTGCGCTTGGTCAATTCATATATCTGCAACATACCATATGAAGCCAATATGATGATGAACGAGTCAATCGGATTTCTGTACCTCGTGAGCGCCCATTGCATTACGTGCAGCAACGTCTGAACGCACAAGGGAAATAGTAGAAACCAGACAACTTTCTTTCTTTTAAGGAAAAGATCCATAATTCCCCAAACCATGAATGGCAAGAGCAATCCATATAGTAGTATACTGGCCAAATTGTGTCTCGTACTCCAATATACGAACCGGCAATCAGGAAAGGGTCTGTACGCATAATTGAACCTGAATGGCCGCCAAAATTCCTTGAATTGAAACCATTTTCTTTGCAGGAATGTTGAATCCGGATAGACATTTTTCTTTATCGCATCGATTTCTTGAGGCGTTCGATTATTCGGATTCATATTTTGTTTTATAAAAATCCTTTCTTCCTCTGAGGGATAATCATCCTTATGAGTCTGGCTGATAATTCCGAAATTCATCACGTTGACCTTCAACTGTCTTTCTATACTTTTATCCCTATCTTGAGGCGTTCTTAGATCAAGAGTCCTTACGTTTATTAATACAAAACTGTTGTAAGCCAGGTAATTTCTGATCGTCCACGGGACCATAAATAAGACAGTAAGAACCACAAATAGAAAATAGTATCGTACCCCTTGCCAGAAGCGCCGATATACGACGAAGAGGATGACAAGAAAAGGAACGTAGAAGAGATACCTCGGGTCAGTGTGTATGAGGACAGCAAATATCACCAAAATCAGCCAGAAATATCTCGAAATTCCTTTGTTATAGGTAAGATACCGATGGAAATAATAGAAAAACAGAATTACCAAGAAGAAAATCATGGTTTCCGCCATCAACATCCTCACGTATTCCAAGTAATAAAGATAAATACCGGACCAAGCGAGCGATAGAAATGCAACTTTATCATTGAATATATGCCTACTCAGTTTATAGATGAAAAAGCAGGTCAGCGTACTTATGAATGCGTGGAATATGTATACTGCAACAAGGTTATTGATACCGCACAAAAGATAGATGGCGGCAACGACTATCGGATAGAAGGGTGCCCGGAATGCACCGTAAAAATCAGGGTTGGTCAACCAGTCCTCATTCTGAACGATCGCGGTTGCATAGCCGTTATAGCTCGTTGCATCTGCAATATTAACATCCGGATACCCCCACTTTACAGCCACCACGATTCTTAGCAGCAGAATGACCAACAGCATTAGTATGACTGGTCGATATTTCTGCCAGACAAAATACTGATTATATTTCATATTCGAAAATCCGGCCATCTCTAATAATTATTCCCTATATATGTAGAAATGCATTACCCAATCCGCAAACTCCCCCATCCTCCGATTGCCATGCCTTTGCTTCAAACAATAACCTCCACAATTTCCTTTCTCACACTCTACCAAGCAACATGGACATACAACACTAACTGAACATCAAGTAATTAGTAAACATCTTACCCAAATACCGAGGGTTCATGAGCATATTCGAATATGCTTGATTTGCCAAAGGGCAACAACAGCGACCATCCCTTATGTACTTCCGTACTTTCCTTGCCTTTCTCGAACCATATAGCGCGTAATAGTCATATCTGAAATCCCGAAGGTTACCTAATGAGTGTGCATAACCGAGAACACAACAGGGCCACAGCTCTCCATCATAGTTCAGATGGATATTCGATATACCTGCATAGCAAGGTATGACCTGTTTTCGTTCCCTGAGTATTTTCAACGCCAAATCATAGTAAACCAATCTCATTGATTCGGTCATCTTGGCAAGAGGCCTCTTGGTACTCAAATTCTTTTTGATCTTTTTTGTAAAACTCACCATGAGTTTTTTGTACACTTCATCTGACGGCGTGATGTTCTCCCCGATGTTGAAGAACTCCTCACGCTGCTCCGCAATTTCGTTACGATAACTCTGTACACCTTGACTGTGCACCCAGTCTTCGATCTCGGTAAGATCAGCAACATTATAATTAGACACGACCGTGCCCAACTCGAGATGAAAATTCGGGTGTTCTTCCTCGATGACTTTCAATCTCTTGATAGTTTCTTCCAACCTCTCGAAGTTACCCTTCAACCCTCTGATTTCATCGTGCCTTTCACCAATGCCGTCGATGGAAGGTTTGACAGTCAGCGGGATCGTATGGTTGTATTTACTCATGGTCTCCAAAATCGTTCTCGTCATAGCGTCGATTCTCTCGGGAAGAAAGGCATTCGTCGGGATATGCACGATCCGGGGTTTGAGATATTGCATTGCGAGTTCAACAATCTCAGGCAAATCTCTTCGCAGGTATGGCTCACCCCCGCTGATGTTAAGATAGTAAACCCGTCCTAAATTTTGAAATGTTTTCTCTATCTCCCCCAAACTCAGACTTTTTGCCTTAATTTCCTTGGCATTTTTCCTAAATTCCCTCCCAATGTGGCAAGTTTTACACTCTGATTGACACATCCCCGTCACCGAAAACGTAATAGCGACCGGAGGACAAGCGCTCGCTTTATCATTCCGCGCCAACCTACAGCGTATGATCATCGGTATAATGGAAAGTGTGTCGGTATTGATCCTCATCCTCGCTCTATATGTACTCTTTGACGAAATAGATTCGCCAGGATCTCGAAATCGGGCTGTCTGACTTCCCGTGTAGCATAGAGCACTACTACGTATAAAGTGTAGAGTGCGATAAATTTTACTACAAAACTGACTGGAATACTTATTGTCACAATAGCAACAAGCAGTACGGCAGTCAAGGCGATCCCCACTTTTGCGATACTACCCACCTCGACTGAAAGACCATGTCTTCTCCGGACATAAAAGAAAGGCAGAATTACAATGACCGCCGCAGATATCATCGTTGATATAGCGCCACCTATCGGACCGATTACCGGAACAAGTATGGTATTCGTGATAACTGCAGCAGCAATACCCAATAGCGAATACAAAACCATTGTTCTTTCTCCTTCCATACCGATCATTATGCTTGAGAACACATAAGCTATACCCAATAACATCAGCCCCCATATCAAGACCGCCAGTATCATTCCTGCATCTCTGTATTCACTTCCATAGACTAATCCAATAATGTCATGACTGTATATGGATATTAGAAGGATCACCGGTAATATCATCAGCAAAGAGTATCTCACGACATCATCAATATACTTAACCATTTGCTTTGATTCACCGCTCGTAAAAGTAGAGGAAACAAAGGGTAGAAGAACGATCCCAAAAGCCGCGAAGTACCAGTAAATCAATCTTGAAATTGTCGCTGCCGAGGTATAGTATCCTGCGAATCGGCCGTCTGTGATGAATAGTTTCACTGCAAGCAGATCCGCGTTCATTATTACGGTCATAGCGCCGAACATCACCATTATCGGCAAGGCGTGTCTCAACAGGCTATTGATCCGTACATTAGTGTATTCGCTACCAGGCACGTCTCGTGTTAATATCGTACCCAGGACAAATGCGAAGACAGCACCAAGCAAGAATCCCAGCAGGCCTCCAATAACGCCCATCCCCATGTAAACCAATAAAACAGCTGCAAGTGCTTTCGCGATACCGTAACCACCCATTAAAACGTTTTCTGCCCTGAATTTTTTCAATCCGTTCAGCACACCCATATTAACGAAAAACAAACTCTGCACCACGATAACGACAGCTACAATATACAGGGGCATCACCAGCTGCGGGTCATTGAACACGGCTGCCAGATATTTAGTAAACAAAACCAACATAAAACCCAAAACCAATGAAATGCAAACTTGAACAACCAACGCCTTTTGCAGAAAATATTTTGCACTACCCGGTTTCTTCGATACAGAGTTTGAAACTGATTGCCTTACACCGTTGCCAAGCACTACATAGCAAATCGTAATGATCGCAATACAGATTCCGAAGGTACCATATCTTGCAGGACCCAGCAGACGCGCCAGGCAAATATGCATTACATAACCGCCAAGCACGAATATCAATCTAGAAATGAGACTGTATATTACACCCTTTGACACTATACCGCCGCGCTTTTCGCAGATTTGTCTGCTTTAAGATACGTGTAGTCCGCAACAGCAAAATCTAGCATTTCCATCGTCCTTACCACCTCAAGACCATCTTCACCATTAACCGGCATTGGATCATCGCGACGCAGAGCGCTATAGAAAGCACGCATAAGACCAAGATGACCCGGGCGCCGCTTGAGCCTACCCGCTGCTATCCGCACCGAATTGCCTATTGTCTGCCATACCTTTTGCATTGACTGTTCCAATGTAGATGCCATGCGTGCGGCGGTAAGTGGCAGGAAATCACGTATGCGCTCAATTGAATACGTAAGGTCCATCATGTTTATATGCAAAGCCGCTTCACTACCATAGATGTCGATACCAAAATGACCGTATGGCATATTGTCGGTCACAAAAACCCTGGCAACCGCTGCTTCACATTTAAGTTGAACCATCCACGAATGGATTGAATACGTCGTTTGTGAGTGACTGGAGTTGGTGCCGTGAATAAGCTGTAAACGGTTACACGAACCGGCAAAAGACTGAAGAAGATAGACGGTATGGGGCATGAACTCACCTGCCGTCCCGCTCTTCAGCGTATGAACCCAGTGCTCGGGTGAATGCAATCCCTCCACTTCCATCTTTCTATATTCATAGAAATGCCTGCCTTCAACACAAATAACTTCTCCAAGAAAACCTCTCCGGACGATCTCATGTGCCTTGATGATCGTCGGGTCAAACATATGATTGTGCATCATACACAGTCTGGTTCCTGTTCTATTACGAATTTCGAGTATTTGTTGCGCATCCTCCACGGTCGTCGCCATCGGTTTATCAAGCATGATATGACAGCCCTTTTCCATTGCCTGGATTGCAAGTGTGGCATGTGTTGCTGGCGGGGTGATAATGTGAACAACATCGGGTGTATGATTGTTAAGCAGTTTATTGAAATCTGCATTCACAAGCGAGTCGCTCCCACTTTGTTGCGCCATCTTGTAAGCACGATTCTCGTCCTTGTCACAAAACCACAGCACCTCAATATCCGGCACGACACGTAGCGCTCTCAAGTGATGTTTTGATCCCACCCCGCAACCGACTATTCCAACGGTTATTCTATTCAAACTCGCACTTCGCACAGGACCTACATTTTGACCAAGTATGCTATTGAAAGTAGATTCGTTATCTCTGGCATTTCTATGATATTACGAGCGGTCAAGAAAATAGTCTTTCTCGCCTACACCATTCGATTGTACGTTTCACACCTTGTTCAAGCGTGAGAGTCGAGCGAAAGTCCAAAAGCATACGAGCCTTGCTGTTATCTGTGCTATGATCTTGGGTCAAGAATCTCACTTTGCTTGTTGTAATTGGAGATTCAACCCCTAAAATTCTATTGTACACCAACTCAAATAAGGCAGCGCCTGAATAGGCAAGGAAAGAAGGAACTTTACCAGTGGGTAGAGGTACACCGAAGCTTGATGCAATCGTCTTTAAGAAGTATTCCACCGTCACCTGCTCACCGGAGACGTTGAATATGCTATTGTATGCATGCTTGTTCTCTATACAGCTAATAAAAGCATTAACAGCATCAGTGACGTATGTCGGACTTATGGATGCCTGACCCGTTCCGATCAAGTACATCCTGCCAGATTTGATTCGTTTATATAAAGGAACTCTCCTCAAATCGCCAGGTCCGTACACGAAATCCGGTCTTAAGATCGACCATTTTATCCGTCTTTCTGCGCATAACTGCATAACCATACATTCGGCTGTGACTTTGGACTTTTCGTACATTCCTGCTGGGCCATAGGGCAAATCCTCCGTTGCCTTTTTGTAGCCAAACCCTTGAACACCAGGAGTACTACTAAATATGAATTGTTGTACGTCACTTGACACCTCAACCAAATGCCTGGTACCATTAACATTAACATTCCAGATATCGCTATCTCTGTTGCTGGAGTCACCGAGCAAAGCAGCAAGGTGAAAAACAACATCTATGTTGTCTGTAATTCCGGCCAGGCTTCGTGGTTGCGTGATATCGCCGACCACGAACTCAATATGCTTAAGGCCTTTGTGAATTTCGGAGATATTATTGATGTCTCTGACCAAACATCGACAATGATATCCCTTCTCATCAAGAGTCTCGGTCAAATATCGACCTATGAAACCAGTTGCTCCTGTAACCAGAATTCTCATGCCCTGACAAAATCTTGTTCAATCGAGTTGGTCAGATTCTCCCATGAGAACAGATGGCCGTCTTTCGATATGTTCTTCCTAAATGTTCGCAGCAAGTCATTATCGAAGCACCTTATGATTGCGTCAGCAAGTAATGTAGAATCCTCGGGTGGTACAATCAAACCACGCCTCCCATTCTCTACCACGTACGGTAAATCACCGGTTGCCGTTGCTACGACAGGTTTGTTGAATCCAAATGCGATTTGGGTTACGCCGCTTCCAGTGGCCGTCACATAAGGCAAAACGACGACGTCGCAAGCAGAAAAATAGAGAAACACATCTTCATTGGGGATATACTCGTCGAGGATAAGAACATGATCAGCGACGTCGAATCTATGAATCATGTCAACAATCAAATCCTTCTCTTGCCAGAATTCTCCAGCGATGACTAAACATAGATCGGGTATTTCTTTGATCACCCTGGGCATTGCTTCAATCAAATACCTTAAACCCTTGTATGGACGCACGATGCCGAAGAACAATAGAACTTTCTTGAATTCCGGTTCGATACCCAATCTCTGCCTAGCTTCACCGCGTTTTATTCGTTCACGGTTGAAGAACTTATATGTCGGATGAAAATTAAGTTTGATAACGGCGTGCGGGAAAAGTTGCTTGAGTCTATCATAATCATCTTGCGAGTGAGCAATATAAAAATCGCCACTGGTGAGCGCAAATTTCGACAAAAAATTCCGCCAGAAATTGGGCTCGTGTTCAATAACATTATGACATATATACAGGATCTTTGCACCGCTCCGAATCCGCGACAGCTGCGCAATGATCCAAAATGGCACTACCCAACCCCACATCCACCAAGCGAAGATCACAATAACTGGCGAGAAATCCGTGATAACCCTTGCCGCCTTTACCCATGATACCGGATTTGCCCAATCGATAATTGGCAGAGCGTCATCTATCGACAGCTTGATTCTACTCTTATCACATCCGGGATCTCCTGGGTACAGTAACGCTGGGTACTGTCTGCTAAACGTCAGGAACTTGACCCTATGCTTTTTCCGCAGTTGGAGACACAGAAGCGTTGAATAATGCGCAATGCCCCCCTTGAACGGGTAGGTAGGACCGACTAGTACGATATTCATTATGACGAGGAAGCTGTATGGTCAAAGTACCTGGATTCTTCGTGATTGTTCTCGTCGTATTCAAGGAGATAATCCAATACCTTCTCAGATGGAGAACATCGGCTTTCCATCATCCAATTGCTCCTGAATGCCCTGAAATTATCTAGAAAATAGGTCACCCGGTCATCATTGAACTCGGCCATGAAGATATTGTGACCCTGTCCTTCCTGCCGTTCGGTCCTTTTTCTCAAAACCAAACAGGGTATATTCAGGTAATAACTCTCTTCTTGAATACTGCCACCATCGGTCACCAAGAATTCGGCACCGCTGATCAAATGAATAAAATCGGCATGTTCAAGCAGAGGTCGTAATTCTATGTTTTCTGTCCCTGTGAGCACCCTGTCAAGATGAAATCGCTTCAATTGCTTCGTGGTGGGTTCGTGCATCACCCAAACCAATGACCATGATTTTGAGATTCTGACAAGTAAATCGATAACATACCGCATCTTCTTCTTATTGAGTATTGTCTCAACCCGGTGTACAGTGGCGACCACAAACTTGCCTCGAGGTCTTGGACAATCGCTGCCTCGCGCCAGGGCATAACGCGTCGACTCTATATTTGTATTGGCTCCCAGATTAATGATCTTGCCCTTGACATTCATCCTGGTTAGATTACTACAGGCCCAATACGAGGGCGCGAACAAAATATCAGCGAATTTCATTGTTACAACTCTGATAAGCTCCTCAGGAAAGGGATTTGAATAACTGAAAGACCGCAAACCGGCTTCAATATGAGCAACTGTTAATCCGGCTCTCTTCGCCAAGACCAATGAGATCAAAGTAGATGGCGTATCACCATGAATTACACAAATGCCGCGCTTATTGACAAAGATATTCTTCAATACCCAGTGCGGTGCAAAACACGCAAGCAAGATATATTTCAACCCCCACAAAAGAGCGTGAAAAACTCTGGCGATATCCTTGCCCTTTCTCAAATAAACGTCCGGGTCCCGTAAGCCCAATTCCCTTCTCAGTTTTCCTGACAAGCAGGCATGTTGTCCGGAATCCACCAGATTGTAGTCAATACCATGAAGGTCCAGTTTTCTCAACAGCGGTGCCGTTTTGATATACTGGGCTTTTGTACCAATGAAAATATGAATCACATCAGGTTGATCAGAACAACATTCATTAATTGTAATGTAACACCGTATTTATGGTTCTGAGCGTATAGGTATTGACCAACGAGGCTGCCAGTAGTTCCCAGCCGTGCAAACTACGCACCTTGCATTTGCTGCAACAGGTTATTGCCGCCCTGGCATCCGCGATATGTCGACTTCTGAATTCGACAAAATCACTCCCACCCCACACATCCGAAATAGTTTGCCTGTTCAAATCACCAAGGACACATTGCTTATCATAAATGTAATGGCAAGGAACAACCGTGCCGTCCCAGAATACACTCAGGTGGCGCCAGAGACGATCACAAGGCAGCACACTTCCTGCGTTCGTATTGCTTTTGTAAGAACTGAGCATATTAATTGCATCAACATCACCCGTCCATGTCATGAGCGGCTTGAGATGCACCTGTATGCCTCTATTGGTCCAGTAATCGGTGAATCTCTTTATCTCACGCGCGTTATCCTGCATCTCAATAAGTTGCACTACAACATGCCTGGGAGAAGCGGAGGTCCTATTTCTCAAAAAAGTCTCGACATTGCTCAAGACTTTTCCGTAATTTATGCTGCCCCTGATGCGCGAATAGGTTGCTGCGGTAATACCATCCAGACTTATGGTGAGAAAATCAATATGTGAATCGATCAACGAACGAGAAATACTTTCATTAAGCGGTATGCCGTTTGTTGAAAGGGCAACATACATACCGGCTGCTTTGCAGTATCTTATCATCTCACAGATTTGAGGGTGCAACAATGGCTCACCGAACAAATATAACTCAACATAGTCAATTTTACCCCTCGCTTGATCTATTATTCTTCTGAACAACGAGAAATCCATAAACCCAAGATCGCGCTTCATATGCAATCGCGGGCACATTTTACATTTGAGATTACACTTGTTTGTCACCTCCAAATGAAGAATAACGGGAAACCCCCGAATGCGTGGACGGCGACGTATATAGCTGGTCATGATCCTGCTTCTATTTCTCAACGCATTCAAATTAATTGCTTCCCTATCGATGAGTCTTACGATTTTTGTGAGTTTTTTCAGCACAATATGCCTATACCCTTGAAGATTCCAAATCCATGACGTCAAAATACTGTGTAACTGCACATGCAAGCATCAAGTCACCCGAAATATTCTTACTAAGGTAGGAGCTCTTTCTTCCTATAATAGTAGAGCAACTTCTCGATCAACTTACGGTTGTCAGCTATCAGATCTGCAACTATTCCAAGGAGGAAGAGTATGAAGGAAATGATAACCAGTATGGCAGCGAAGATCAGCGATTGTATGTGGCCTGTCGCTTGCTCAGGTATCAGTATGAAGAAATACAAAAAACGTAATCCAAGCAGGAGACCTGGGACTAGAAATAGGAAACCGAGATATGTGAACGTCTTCAAAGCCTTATACATCGCGTAAGATCTTATTATTGTCTGAATTTGACTGGCCATGAAGTGAAGAGTTCCCCTGTGCAATCTTGATGCTCTTAACGGAACATTAGTGCCCACGGGGACAGATATCACTCTGAACTTTTCAGCACCCAACTGAATAAGATTCTCGACCGTATAGGAAAACTCACTCATAATATTGATCCGCATTGCAGATTCCCTTGAATAAGCCCTAAAGCCGCTTACCGCATCACTTATATCTACATTTGATAACCGCCTCACCAGCGCACTGCCGACTTTTTGAAGCAACTTTTTCGAAGGCGAGAATGTCGATATCCTGCTTGTCTGTCTGTCACCGATGACGATATCAGCCTCGTGGTTTAGAATGGGTTTAACTAGTCTGGGGATATTCTCACCACTATACTGATTATCCGCATCGGTATTGACAATTATGTCTGCGCCCAACTCCAGGCACTTTTCTATGCCTGCTGCGAACGCCCGTGCCAAACCCCTGTTATACTTGAAAGAAAGAATATGTTGAACCCCATTCTGCCGTGCAACTTCAACCGTACGGTCGGTACTGCCATCATCGATGACCAAGATTTCAATCTCATGAATACCCGGGATACTCGCGGGTAGATCATCCAGTGTCTCTTTTAAACACTTCTCCTCGTTGTAACAGGGTATTTGTATTATCAATTTCATACAAGATCCTAATACTGACTTACTTTTTAGCTTTGATAAAGCAATCTCACAGAAGATGTCGCCTTACTGGAGATCCCCAGACCAAATCACCCGGTGCCGTAATCTACTTGATCTCTACAACTCGCTCTTCCTGCTTTGTATACCTGCGCGAACATTTTCGGCACACCGCGCCATTGTCGCCAAATGTCAATTTGTTCCCGCATTCGCACACCCAGCCGATGTGCTTAGCCGGTACCCCAGCCACGATCGCATAGTCGGGAACATTATGTTTGACCACTGCTCCGGCACCAACAAGAGCACAGCGGCCAATCGTAACTCCACAGATGATCGTCGAATTAGCCCCGATCGATGCTCCCTCTTTGACAAGTGTTGGAACCCATTTACCGAATTCCGGGTAGAGCCGCTTCGGGTATCTGGCGCGCGGGTTGATATCATTGGTAAACGCCGCTGACGGGCCGACAAATACATAGTCTTCCAATGTTACTAAATCCCAGACATCTATGTTGGATTCAAGTTTCACCCCATTTCCCAGACGTGCCTTCGAACCAACAAAACAGTTGTGCCCGATTATGCAGTTCTCACCGATTTGAGCTCCGGCTTGAACCTGCGCGTTATTCCATATCTTACTTCCTCGGCCGATCCTCGCCTTATCAGCAACAATAGCGGTCGGATGTACAGAAACGTCTTCGCGCAGCGCTCGAGCGCTTTTCTTCGTATCGAACGTGACTTTGAGACCATTGTTGTTAAGCGAATTCTGTGCACTATAGAGAAACGTAAGCACGTTCAACCCTTCTTGGCCATCGGTATAAGGAGTCCATCCGTTCTCTATACACTCGATGAAATGCTGGCATTCCAGTCTCAACGGCTCCTCCATCTGGACTGGAACAACCTCGGCATCCGCCTTGCGTGCTATCGGAGCGCGGTTTTGCCATTCGATCTTGTGTGGGTACAGGAAGAGTTTCTCGGTTGTCAGGTCATCAAACACCGCCATTTTACGATCGCCGACTACGACCAGTTTCTGCTCTTTATACGGATGCAACCATGAGACAAATATATGGCACTGCACACCGCTCGGAAAATCCATCGTCGTAAGAGTGACGTCAGCGATCCCTTTCTGAACATACGTGCCGCCGATGGCAGACAGCGAACTCGGTTGCTCGTTGAGTAGATAAAGAATCACCGAAATATCATGTGGGGCAAAACTCCAGAGTATATTCTCAGCATCCCTAATCTTACCGATATTCAACCGGTTTGAATAGATATACTGTATCTTGCCCAGTTCACCATTATCGACTAGTTCCTTCAGTTTATTCATCGCCGGATGGTACCGCAGAACGTGCCCGACCATTATCACACGCTCGTTATCCTCGGCCAGTTTAATAAGCTCTTCAGCCTCCTCGACCTTCAACGCAAGAGGCTTCTCGACAAACAGATGCCGCTTGGCAGCGAGCACTTTCTTCGACAATTCGTAATGGCTCTTTGCTGGTGTTGCTACAACCACGCCATTGATCTCCGGGTCATTCAGAATATCATCAAGCGATTCTGTGCAATTAATGTTAGGATAAGTGACCCTGCACGACCTCACGCTACTCGAATTGACATCGCAAACGGCTCTTAAGACACCAAGTTGGGCAAAATTGCGTACTAGATTCTTACCCCAGCCGCCCATACCTACGACACCGATGCGCGCTGGCGTGCGCTGATCCAAAGTCGCATATTGTGCGCTGCTTTCACGTATCGTGTGTTCTACATTCTCCGCCATATTGACACCCCCTAATCCCTTCAAATTTCACATATGATTATTATATAATGTACACAAGTCCCCTTTCAACGAGAAAACATTATCTGGGTTTCTCATTGCAAGTATACAATGAAACATATACATATCAGTTGTTATAAAATTCTCTGACACATTTGATTACGTACTCGACTTCAGTATCCGTTAGATCCTGCTGAATGGGCAATGAAAGGACTTCGGCTGCGGCCTTTTCCGCGATTGGAAAGTCACCTACTTTGTAGCCGAGATACTTAAACGCTGGTTGCACATGTAAGGGAACCGGATAATGAATTGCAGTTGCTATGCCTTTCTCATTGAGATATTTTGCCAACTCATCCCGTCTTGCTGCTCTGATCGTATACTGGTGGTATACGGATTCATTATCTTCCCTAATAAAGGGCGTGGCCACAACATCTCTCAGGGCATCGTCATATTTCTTGGCAATACGGCGCCTTTGTGCGTTCCAGTTGTCGAGATACTTCAATTTTATTCTGAGAAATGCTGCCTGCATTGCGTCAAGGCGGTCATTATGCCCCAAAAAATCATGGTGATATTTCTTAGACGCTCCGTGAACACGGTAAGCCCTGATCTTAGTAGCAAGATTCCCATCATTGGTCAGGATCATGCCGGCATCTCCGAGCGCATTGAGATTCTTGGTAACATAGAAACTGATACAAGCAGTATCGCCGAAATTACCAACCATTTGTCCATTGTATTTTGCACCAATGGCCTGCGCCATATCTTCGATCACCTTCAGTCTGTGATCCTGAGCAACACGCATTATCCTCGTCATATCAGCTGCCTGGCCGTATAGATGGACCGGCATAATAGCCCTGGTACGGGCTGAAACACATTCCTTTATGCTGCCTGCGTCGATATTGAATGTTTTCCGATCAATATCACAGAAAACAGGTTTGGCACCGACCAGAGCGATAACCTCTGCCGTCGCCACGAAAGTAAACGGAGTCGTTATGACCTCATCGCCCGGTCCGATACCCAACGCCCTCAGTGATAGCAGGAGAGCATTAGTGCAATTCGACACACCTATTGCGTGTTTGGTTTTGGCATATGAAGCTATCTCTTCTTCGAATTTCCTCACCTCATCACTGAGAATGAATTTATTGCTATCCAAGACTCTCTCAAACGCTTGCATCAAGTCATTCTTTATAGGTTTGTGCTGCCGTTCAAGATCTATGAATGGAACCTTCATGAACCTCCTTTCAACCATCCTCTAATATATTCCTTAGAAACATCATCAAATCACACAACCCTAAGGCAACATTCAATGCCTCATCTCAAGAACACCCTGGCTCTATCAAGGATGTCTGGACAGGCTACCGCCCTTGTCAGACGCGGACAATTCAGGTTGTACGGCGGCGAAAATGTACTTCGCACAGCCATCGTCCGTTTTCTGACCACCTGAGGCATGATAGAAGAGCCTTAAGTGTATCATTATGCTAAAAGAAAAGTTATCAGCGGTCACCAAAACATTTTGACCGCTATCAGATATCTATCAAAAGAGCAATGACCCATTTCCCTTCAACCGGTTTTGTAATACTTTGAATAGTGCCTATAATAATTATCGTAGTAGTAGCTTCCCCTCTCTTTGGGAGCGCCATTCAACACTACACCGAGAATATCGGACTTTGCACTGATCAATATATTATTGGCAACATCAAGCGTGTTCAACGTCGTCCTACCGTACCTTGCGGTGAGGATCACGCCGTCCGCAAACGTAGCGAGATAACTGGCATCTGCAAACAGAAGCAATGGGACACCGTCAATTATTATGTAATCATACTCCTTTCTTAAACTGGCCACCAACTTCTTCATGGCCTCTGACTCAAGAAACACAAAGGGGTTTGGAGGGACTTTACCAAGAGGCAAAAGGTCAATTTTAGATTTGCTTTCTCTTGCCGCACTCCTGTGACCGGAGCCAAACGGCAACGTCACATCCTGGGGTTCAACTGAGCCCATCAGGATATCGAACAAGCCGAGTTCCTTTTTTAACTTAGTCACTGCGGTAAGATGCCCCGATGTTTTTCTGAAATCGGTATCGATCATCAAAATGCTCTTACCCATGCTGCCGATTACCTGACCGAGGTTAAGCGCAACAAATGTCTTACCTTCTTCGGGACCAGCCGAGGTCACGTACAAAACCCTGTACTTCTTGTAGGGATGGATAAAATCGAGACTGACTGCCAGTTTCCGAAATGATTCAAACTCTGGCGAGGAGATATCCGTACGCAGCAACTTGAGAGGCTCAGGGTGATTCGCATTCATCTTGTTCCGCCTTACCCTCCTCCACAACGCCATCAACCCTGTTTCATTGAGCATATGTTCAAACTCGCTAATCTTCTTCTCATCGCCGATCAAAGGAATCGTTTCAAGCAGGATTATACCCAATCTATTCGTTATTTTATCAGGGTCCTTGATGGTATTATCAAGGTAATCGGCCGCCAAAACAGCCAGCGCGCCTCCGAACGCAGCAATTGCCATGGCAAAGATGACACCTCTGATCCTGCCCCGCCCATTGACTGGTGAAGATGACACCATCGGGGGATTAATGATCTTCAAATCAGATGTCACACCCGCTTCCTGAACCCGTGTTTCTTGCAATCTTTCGGACAAAGTCAGGTATGTTTTCTCGGCCGTTTCTCGGTCCCGCTCAAGCCTGGCAAGACTGACCTCTTCAAGTGGCACGTTATCGAGTCTCGCCTGCAGAATCCTGATCTGACGATTATAACCATCTATCTCTGATCCTACGGCAGAGGTACGTTTGAGAACTTCTTCATTAAGTAGTTCTACAAGACCGTCCAATCTCGCCTGTATTTCCCTTACTTTTGGATGATTCGATGAATATTCCCTTAACTTTCCTTTGAGTTCGGCTTCTGTCTGCAGAAGATCAGAATACAATGCTCGTAGAGATACATCGGAAAGCATCGTCATCCCAAAATCCGGTATGGTATCACCAAAAGCCGCAGGATTAGCTAAATAGCCGATAAGGTCCTGCATCACTTTCTGTTCGATCTCAAGCAGGCTCTTTCTCGACTGTAGTTCTGACACCTGTGATATCAATTCCTGCGTTGAAGCCTCAAGGTTTGATATAGACTTACGCTCTTTAAATCTCCTGACCTGTTCTTCCAGGTCGGTAAGTAGGTTCTTACTAATAATCAGTTGGGAGTCGATAAAAGCCTTCGATTGAGTGAATTGCTGTGATTTCTCCTCCCGGTTCTCCATAAGTAACTGTTCTGAAAGGGAATTGGCTATGCGGAGCGCGTCCTGGGGGTTCCCCCAGTGCACATCAATCCTCAGGATACCAATTAGATTCATCCCGGGAAATATAGACTTTGCTACAACAGGAGGGTCAGAAGCACCTTCACCAGAAAAGGGTATGTTTGAGCCGGAAAAACCATCGTCAATTTTGTCCGCATCAAGCACCTTTATCGACAGAGAATTTCTCAAGGCCAATGCTAAACTCTCCTTCGGATATATCATGAGCCGGTAGTGCTTGTTCAACGGCTTCCCGTGTACTGATGTAATTCTCAATTCACAGATGCCCGCATCGATATACTCATCAAGCAAACCCTCGGCGATTTTCTCATCGCCGTTGAATACCGTAATTAAACCGTAGACACTATCCTCTGCCCGACTGCCGTCCCTATAAATAGACACCGGGACATCGTCTATCACAAGCCTCAGAGGTCCAAATGGCTCGGATATTCTCTTTTTCATGATGGCATCGACCCTCAAATCTGAACCGCCATCATCGACATAAGTAAACAGGGATAGATCCTCGATAACCTTCTCAGCAAGATTAACGCTTAGAAGACTCGTTATAGCCCGTTGTGTAACCGAGCCAATAACTGTAGGCAACTCCGCACCGCCAGGTCCGGGAAAAACAGCATCCAAAGGTTTTTCATTTACAACACCCACGTCAAATGTAGCGCGGAAAATTGGACTGTATGATCTTAGAAAGCTGTTGACTGCGAACCACAGGAAAACCGGCACGAAAATATAAAGAAACAGCCGCTTCCTTCTAAGGAATTTATTGACTACCTCATGAATATCTAACGGCTTTTCCTCGGGCTCGCCATAGGTAAGATTAGTATCTCCCTTCTTCTGCAACCGCCTGTTTATATAACTGCTCATCAACCTCCCCATACCAACACATACATAGCCATAGACACCCCGTTATGGCCATCTCAGATACATAGCTTTCACTAGTCCTGTTGGGCGACAGACTCAAATGAAGAGCTACTATACTTAATTCTCGCTATATTATAACCAAAAAAAGCGTCTTGTCAACCCCCAAAATGAAACTTAAACTTAAGTCATTGATGTCGCGCAAAGTGTTGTTAGCACTATCGCTGATGAACATATCTCAAAAAACTACCTAATAGTAGGGACCTTCAACCTGTTCCCGTTGGCAAAAAAAAATAGAGTCGTTTTGACGAGACTTAAATGGCGAAAAACCAGCAATTAGGAAAGTGAGAAGATGAGCCAAGACCCCCTGTCATTCTCCGGTTTATCCGGGGAATCCAGACTGGCACTTGACGCTCTACGCTAGACGCATCATGCCCGAATAGGCTTGTCATTGCGAGGAGCGACGCGACGAAGCAATCTCCGTTGGTCGGCGTAGGTTGTAATATCACCCTTGGTTTCTGTAGTATATATAGGAATGAACATTATGATCCTGGTATCACGCTACAGCACCTGTGATCCTGCGATCGCTAGTCAATTGTACTTGAAAGTTACATATAACGTATTTCATGGAGGTACTACACAGTAGCATGGATGATACACTGAGGGTGTTCAAAGCAGTAGCTAACGAGAAGAGATTAGATATGATCAAGTTACTGGCGGAAAAAGGAAAATTGAGTTTAAGGGAAGTCGCTTTTCTCATGGATATTCCTGAAGCGACGGCTTGCCGTAATCTGAAGATACTCGAGAATGCGGGGATCGTTAAAAGCACGATCATCCGTGCCATTGCCCAATACTGGTTGGACCGGGACATGACCGAATTGCCGAACGGAATGGTGGTCGGAATCGTACTGAATGGATTAACTCAAAAACGTTAATATCGTTTAGATCGCTATTATCGTTAATAACGTTGATTTACATTTCCAATTGCGACTATGACAAATTGATAGGAAGTAGTATATTCAAAAACAGGATATCAGCAGGACGACTATCAGCTTTTAGTATACCAAATCATGGTCGAGCCAAGCTGATCCCCCATAGTCAATCCTGCTGATATCCTCCTTATCTTATCAGCGAAGCATGTCATCAGGAGCAAAGCGACATGACTCCAGTCACAGGCGTGTTATCTGTCTTTAAGTTGGATTGAATGCTGGACGCCGCCATGCGCCCAATTCTCCTTCCGCACTTCGCGGATGATGATGTGAACCGCTTCTTTGGGACAATCAACGACCTCAACAATAGTATCGGTAACCCTGGAAATCAGAATCTCCTTCTTCTTGGCGTCAAATCCAGCCCAAAGATTAATCTCTATGTGTGGCATATTCTCTCCTTTCTTAGCCTGTTACCCTCTTGATACCTCATCTCCTTTGATTCTCCGAGCTCTGTGTCTCCCCTCTCGGTAATCAATAGTATAATACGTTCACTCCGCTATCTTAACATGACGTGGTGCAGCCTGTCAATGGAGGAATATATGATTACTATGATTTCACCTGATAGACGGGTTAAGTGCAATCCGCCTCAGGTAGGCGTGTCTCCGACCGCTTTTTGGTATTGGACTATTAATTTGTGTGAATTCTGAAAGGAAAGTCTCTACTGAATTAATGAAGGAAACTGTTGATCTACGATACTGGCGCGTATCAACTCAGCACCTGTTTGATAAATTAGGGTTAGTTAGAGCATACCTCTACAGATTCACTTCTTCGCAAAACCGAGTGCAGCACTTTCTTTACTTTTTGAGCTCTATTTCTTTACAGTTCTTTACGTTACTCAGCTTCTTAATTTCAAAACATCTGATTTTCTTTCTTGAGATGCTTCTGTCCTCTAACGCTTGTGTTCAAACGTACTGTGTAGTATTTTGGCTATGCGCACGGCAGCCTTGCCGTCCCAGTATTTGGGAATCCGCTTTCGCCTCTTCCCTTTCTTCAATTGTCGCATGGCACCTTTGATGATCTGCTCCGGGTCATTACCGACCAGAATATTCGTACCCTGCTTGATCGTTATCGGTCTTTCTGTATTATTGCGCAAGGTGAGACACGGAATACCTAAGATCGTGGATTCTTCCTGAATGCCGCCGGAATCAGTAAGCACCAGTGAAGCATTCTGCATCAATCCGAGAAATTCCAAATAGCCGAGAGGTTCCACCATTAAAATTCCCTTTTTCTGCACACTATCAAAAACATGCTTATGAATATTACCGTACTGCTTAGCGGTTCGGGGATGAACCGGAAATACGATCGGCAAATTCTGTGAAACCTGACTCACAGCCCCCATAACGCGTTGCAGCACGGCTATGTTATCGACATTGGACGGGCGGTGCAAGGTCATTACTCCATAATTCGTATTGTCCAAGCCTAATTTCTGCCACGACCGTGTTGCCCTTGCGGCTGTGAGATGCCTTTTCAGACTGTCAATCATGGTGTTGCCGACAAAAAAGAGCTTCTTTCGTGAGATCCCCTCCCGTAACAGATTCTTATCTGCATCCGGACATGTTGTGAACAGGTAGTCAGATATCTGGTCGGTCAGCAGACGATTTATTTCCTCGGGCATCGTACGGTCGAAACTTCGCAGACCGGCCTCGACATGCGCCACCGGTATGCAGATTTTTGCCGCGACAAGGGCACAGGCAATGGTCGAATTGACATCGCCGACGACGATGACCAGATCAGGGACGTCCTTTATGCAGACCTTTTCAAACCTTTCCATTATCTTACCGGTCTGGACCGCGTGAGTGCCAGAGCCGACGCCAAGGTGAATATCTGGTTTGGGTAACTTAAGGTCATCAAAGAACACCTTAGACATCTCAGCGTCATAATGCTGACCAGTATGAACAAGAACAGGTTGAAACCGGCGGTGTTTTTTCAATGCTTCATACACCGGCGAAACTTTCATGAAGTTTGGTCTTGTGCCACCAACCAGCAATATCTTCTTCTTTTTCATAATGTTATCGTCTGATTATATCCGTAAACACTTCAACCACAAGCACATTATCGCAAAACCGAGTGGGTCAGGTTTTGTTGCTCCTCATCAATTTTGTTCTCGTAGCAAGTAAAGAAGCTAAGAAATTGGGAAATACTAATTGACGTCGTAACCTCCGTGGGTTAACAAGTAACCGATATACGAACTCAAAACCCAGTCTGCGTACCGATGCAGGCGCCAATTTTGTTCTGCCCGTAATGACATCAAAACTTCCACCAACACCAAAGCATAATTTCACTCCTAATCGGGAAATATTCTTGTGTATCCATTTTTCCTGTCTCGGAGATCCCATACCAACAAAGAGCACATCGGGTTTGCACTTATTTATGAGATCAATAATAGGCTCGTCATCACCAAAGTAACCGTGGTGAACTCCCGCAATGTGGATACCTGGGTAACTCTTTGTCAACTCAACCCTTGTCGCGTTAACGACATCAGCATAACCTCCCATTAAGAATACTCGAAGCCTTTTGGCAGCAGCCATATCGGCTAACTTCAGAAATAGATCATATCCCGGCACACGAGGTACGGGTTGCCCGTAGAGAATTCTAGATGCGAGGCTGACACCCACTCCATCAGGAATGAGAAGATAGGCATCTTTGAGAATCTGCATAATTTCTGGATTCCGGCGTGCCATCATTATCTTCTCTGCATTAAGTGCAACGACATACTTTCTATCACTCCCATCAGTAAAAAGTTCCTCAATTGCACTAATCGCTATTCCAAAGTCAACCGAGTGGGCAGGAACGCCAAGAATATCAAAAGAAGTTATCTTCATGTCATTGAATCCAGTGTAGTCAACGCATAATACATCCATACATTAGGCCAGCGTAAATAGGGAATTTTGTTTGTGTAGTGTTTTGTTCTTTGGAAATAGAAGTAATTCTTTTTGGCATCCCACATATTGTTAATCGCCCACTCTGCGATTTTTTGGGCAAAATCCACTGCTTCGTTATCGTATTCTCTAAAATGTAAAAATGTAATTATCCCCTGAGCCGAACAATGCAGGTCAATGGGATATCTTTTGTCACGATAATACCGTGGACAGCCGTCACTTTCCCAGAATGTTTTCTTATAGAACTCATAGCCCTTCAGCAAAATCCGCTCGAATCTTTTGTTATCCGTATGATCCAAGTTAGCCATTATGTTAACCAGACTAACTAATACAAAACCAGTATGAAAACTGTCAACGAATTTCTGCTGCGGTGAAAGACCGTAGCACCAAGAACCGTCAGAGTTTTGCCGTGACAGGGTGAATTCCGTTGATTTCATTGCTGATTCATACAAAATATTGTTTTTCGAGAAAGAATAAATGCGCGCCAACAGTTCAGCAGCCAGAAGGTTGGCATTATGACAGCAAGTCTCATCAACCGGAGAATAACTGAACCAAAAATATTTTTTCGAATCTGAGTCACTGTCGGTAGATGTACGATTAAGATCATTGAGTATGAAATCACAAGCACTCCGGGCGACATCAAGATAGTTACTCTCTTTGAAGGTAAAATAAGCATCAAGAAATGCATTGGCGATGAACGTAGTATTTACGACTGTTGGTACACCCTTTGGAATATAGAAAACGCTGGACTGCCAGTCAAAATTATAACCCCAGGCATAACCACTGTATCCAGGGCTGGTGTTTTCAACAAGCCAATCCAAGAGATGGCGCGTATTATCAAGGAGTGTTTGTTGCTTTGTCTTCTTGTACCGCCGGAGATATGCCCCGGCAAGAAGCCCGATTGCCTTAGGATTGCGTCCCCTGGGAATACCTAACAGCGGTCTCAGATTTACGGGCGACCGCTTCATGGATTGAGTTACAGCTATCCTGAGCCATTTTCGATTGAGTGTGAGTACTTTCAAGAACCGGCTGTTTAGCCCGTCATACGGATCCCAACCGGCAAAACCGTTGGAGGTGAAAGATCTCTCAAGTTTGCTAAGCAATAACCTCATCATAGATTTTTACCAGCCGATCGCACACAACTGAAACGTCATAATCCTTTGCTTTTTCGCGATTTAACTTGCCCATTTTTCTCATAAGCCTGGGTCTCTTCAAAAGATGAATTATCGCTCGAGCAACCTCATGTTCATCGGGCTTGCTCAAAATGATACCGTTGACGCCGTCTTCAATAACCTCGGGAATAGCGCCGACCCTCGTCGCTATTATCGGCAAACCCGCCGCCATAGCTTCAGCTATCACCGTTGGAAAACCTTCACCGTGAGATGTTGGGAAAACAAATAATGCTGCTTCTTTATACAAACCATATTTGGCTTCACCTGTGACGTACCCGGTAAATCTTACGTGATCCGATATTTTTAGCGATCTGACCAAATCATTAGCACCTCGTAATTCAGGACCATCACCTGCCAGTATGAACCTCACTGGATTCTCTACCGAACGTGTCGGCACCACCAGAGGAACTGACCGTATCAGTTCATACAAACCTTTGTCCTTGAAGAAATTCGACATAAAGAGAACATATTTTTTCGACGTATCTCTGCTGACATACCGTTGTGAATACTTTGCGTAGTCAATCATTATTGGCAATACTTCAATTTTCGAATCCCCCACCCCGAATTCCATCAGTGTATTCTTGAAACTGTCAGCCAAAACAATAATCCTGTCAGGAAAAGACAACATTTCTCTCAAAAAAAACGTTACCAATTTACTCTCTGTTTCGAAGAATCGAAAAACGTTCTCGTGCCAACCGTGAATGAACAAGACAACTTTGTAGCCCATTCTCTTAGCAATGTACATATATAAAAAATCACGCAAGAAAGATTTGCGAGCCAACGATGGATTAATGTGCACT
>CP070686.1:705777-716520 GCA_020353055.1 Caldifarciminota bacterium
AGGCACAATGTCTCGATGGGCGTGGAAAAAGACGAGATACATTTCGTGATCGATGAATCAGGCGGTGCCGAAGTTTTGAAGTATGGTAATATGAAAATAACCGACCGTGAGGGCACAGTTCTCAACGGATATTTCAAGTCGATGGATGAAAATAGATTTGCGATCGTCGTTCACGACGATGATGCCGTATATCCGATCTGTATCGACCCGCTTTCGTTAACCCCGGATTGGACCGCAGAATCAGACCAGGCAGGCGCGTGTTTTGGTAATTCTGTTTCAGCAGCTGGCGATGTGAATGGTGACGGGTACTCGGATGTGATCGTGGGTGCAGATTGGTATGACAGTGGCCAGACGAACGAAGGCCGTGCCTATGTCTATCATGGTTCGGCTACGGGTTTATCCT
This sequence comes from Caldifarciminota bacterium, assembly GCA_020353055.1. GTDB lineage: Bacteria > Hydrothermota > Tepidihabitantia > SM23-42 > SM23-42 > SM23-42. The sequence goes on from CP070686.1 coordinate 706,181, forward strand.
TGACCGCCAGCTGGACAGCGGAATCAGGCCAGGCATACGCAGAGTTTGGTACTTCTGTTTCAGGTGCCGGGGATGTGAATGGCGATGGGTATTCAGATGTTATCGTCAGCGCTTTTAGTTATGACAATGGTCAGGTTGATGAAGGCCGTGCCTATGTCTATCATGGCTCGGCTACGGGTTTATCCTTGACCGCCAGCTGGACAGCGGAATCAGACCAGGCAGACGCGCAGTTTGGTACTTCTGTTTCAGTTGCCGGTGATGTGAATGGTGACGGCTACTCAGATGTGATCGTGGGTGCATATAGGTATGACAATGGTCAGTCCGATGAGGGTCGCGCATTTGCCTATTACGGTTCGGCCACGGGCTTATCCCCAACCCCGGACTGGACCGCGGAATCTGATCAGGTAGACGCGGGTTTTGGGTGGTCAGTGTCAGGAACTGGTGATGTGAATGGCGACGGGTACTCGGATGTGATCGTGGGCGCAGATTGGTATGACAGTGGCCAGACGAATGAAGGCCGTGCCTATGTCTATCATGGTTCGGCCGTGGGTTTGTCCCCAACCCCGGACTGGACTGGAGAATCTGATCAGGCAGAAGCACGTTTTGGTGTTTCTGTTTCGGGAGCCGGCGATGTGAACGGCGACGGATATTCAGATGTGATCGTTGGCGCGGATTGGTATGACAGTGGCGAGACGGATGAAGGCCGTGCCTATGTCTATCATGGTTCGGCCGCGGGTTTATCGTTGACTTCGGACTGGACCGCAGAATCAGATCAGGCAGACGCGGAGTTTGGTCATTCTGTTTCAGTTGCCGGTGATGTGAATGGTGACGGCTACTCGGATGTGATCGTGGGTGCTCGTTATTATGACGATGGTCAGATCGAGGAAGGCCGTGTCTATGTCTACTATGGTTCGGCCGTGGGTTTGTCCCTAACACCTGACTGGACTGCAGAATCAGATCAGGCAGGCGCGTTGTTTGGCTGGTCGGTTTCAGCGGCCGGGGATGTGAATGGCGACGGGTACTCAGACGTGATCGTGGGCGCCCTTGGCTATGATAATGGTCAGACGGATGAAGGACGTGCCTATGTCTATCATGGTTCGGTCACGGGTGTATCCAATGAATATCCTTCAGCTATATGGTATCCCCGTTTGAGATTATCGGTGGCGTATGTATCAGGAGGAGTGAGATTCGCACTTAATGTGCCGGCTGGCATGGGTGATGGTGATTTCGTTGTTTACAACCTGCTCGGTGCAGAGGTTGATCGGGTTGACATGTCACTGCATGAGGTTGGTAAATACCATCTTGATTGGTCGGGTCAGGATAGCAGAGGAAGCGCCTTGCCAAGTGGAGTGTACTTTGCCCGTGTTGTCAGTGGTGATGTTATATCCAACACCGTAAAGTTTATATTTATAAGATAAATATCAGGTATTACTGACTACGAATTGTGCATGACGGGAGTGATTACTCAGATCACTCCCGTTTTTTGTCTCTCAATCCCTTTGAAATCTTCGGCTTATGACGGATTCCCCGCCTTTTTCAAAAGACACATATGGTGCGGAACAGGTGTGACATTCTGCCTGCGCTAAAGCACAGGTCGGTACTTGACGCAGCACGCATTACGCCTAACGCTGCATAGAATATTGACGGTGTGTTTGTAGTCTTAACCTCTTAGCTTCTGAAGTGCAGTGAAGTCTGGCTCCAGCCCCAGTCTTGAACAATCTTCACCGCAGTAAAAGTAGTTTTTTTGCAGTACTAAGTGCTCCGTTCCTCTGTCTGATACCAGGGATTTCTACGGTACTTTTGGTGAATTCTATAAAATATACACCAGACGGAAGATCCTTGATGTGTAATCTCAGTTTGTGTCTACCGGATGAGAGTCCATTCAAAGTGAATGTTTTCACCCTTTGCCCAAGTGAATTATAGAGATGCAACACGGGTTTTTCTATCGTGCTCGTGTACAGCAGAAGCTCAATGTAATCACCTCTTATCGGATTCTGTAACAACGTTAACCCGGGTTGAGGATCAATGCCTGTTGATTCCTCCAGACCAACGAGCAAGTTTTCATAAATCTGAAGCCCGCACCAGTAATCAGCAACGTAGGCGTAGGAACCTCTAACAAAGATTCCTCCGGCAGAACCGGGCGTGTCATAGTAACCGACTCCTTGAGGGTTTGAAGGCTCCGATACATCTATGATCTGCAGTCCAGTCCATTGATCTGCCACATAGGCATAGTCACCCGAAACATAGACTTCCGCAGGCTCACCCGGCGTTTGATAATGGCTGACAAATTGTGGATTCGAAGGTACAGAAACATTGATTATGTAAAGTCCGGCCCATTCATCAGAAACAAAGGCTAGGGAATCTGAGACAAAAACATCTAAAGCCAAACCAGGTGTATCATAGTCGCCAGCTATCTCTGGATGTAACGGATCAGTGACATCTATGATGCAAAGTCCATCAAAACAATCTGCCACATAGGCATAACTGCCTGAAACATAGACACCATAAGCCCAATTGTTTGTAAGACAGAAGCCTACCTCGTATGGAAATGTTGGCGAAGAAATATTGATTATTCGAAGCCCTCCATCTACATCCGCAACATAGGCAAATGAATCTAAGACGTGAACATCCTGAGCCACGCATGGTGTATTACACTGACCAACCTGGTATGGAATTGAAGGATCAGAGATATCAATTATGCGAAGCCCGCCATCGTCTCCGTCTGCTACGTAGGCATAACCATTTGAGATGTCAACATTATGAGCACAAGTTGGTGTGCTATCAGCACCGACTTCCTGAGGATCTGAAGGGGTGGAGACGTCTATAACACGAAGTCCTGCATGATAATCTGCCACATAGGCGTAGTTACCTGAGACATCAACATCCCAAGCACAACTTGGTGTATTATAGTGGCCAATTTCTTGGGAAATTGATGGCGCAGAAACGTCTATGACTCGAAGCCCTCCGTCATAATAGGCAACATAAGCGAGGGAGTCTAGGGCATGTACACCCATGCACCAACCAGGAATCGTATAGTCCACCCAATAGCCGATCTCTTGAGGGTATGTTGGTGTAGAGACATCTATGACACGGAGTCCAGCAAACCAGTCGGCAACATAAGCACGAAGTCCCGAGACATGAACATTATAGGCGTAACCTTCCGTATCATAGTGTCCGCATTCCCAAGGATTTGACGCGGTAGAGATATTTATTACCCTAAGTCCAGCACCGCTGGCAGCTACGTAGGCAAAGGTATCTAAGACATAAACGCCACAAGCAGAGTCGGGTGTATCACAGTGGCCCATTTCTTGCGGCTTTGAGGGAGTAGAGATGTCGACAACGCGAAGCCCAGCATTGCGAGCTGCTACATAGGCATAGTTACCAGAGGAATAAACACCCAATGCCCAATCGGGTGTTATGTAATGCCCGACCTCGTATGGCTTTGTTGGGGTAGAAACGTTTATTACGCGAAGTCCAGCCCATTTATCAGCTACATAGGCATAGACCCCTGAGACATAAGCAGCCACCGCTTCTCCCGGTGTCTCACATGAACTCAGTTTTTCCGGATTTGATGGGTCACCAACATCCCATATCTCAAGTCCAGCTGCTCCATCCGCGACATAAAGCCTTTGAGAGCTATCCTCATAGAAAAGGCCCCAAATCCTTCCTCTTGTATAGAGAGATTCAGAGACTTTTGTGGGATTTGTAGAATCAGACGTATCGAGTATGTATACCCCGCCACCACAGCCCAAAAAGAGAAGGTTTCGCGTATCATCATATGTTATTGCCTCTGCGGGTCCAAAGGGCCAGTTGCCTACGAACATTGTATTTAGAGAGTCGAACCACATCTTGCCTGCATTTTCGAAGCGATCAACGACTTCTGAATATGAAACAGCATCTTCACTGACAATTGTGAGCAACACCAGCATTATACAAAGCGCAGACATGATTTACTCCTTTACGCTATCCCTTATATGATAATAAATAAATATATTTTGTCAATGTCCGTTCGAGTCGATAGGAGATTGCTCTTTCAAATACATACGTCTCGGAGCGATGGTCTTGACAAGTAATCAGGTCGGATTAGATTAATAAGAATATATTTTGTGGAGTATTGTTTTGGTTGTGATCATAGAAATAGGGAGGATCCATGTGTAAATCCATTCATTGGCTGTGTGTAGTATTCAATATAATTCTACCGATCTTCTGCCTTGCTCAAGAGTGGGTTGCTCGATACAACGGCCCTGGCAATGCCTATGATGCGGCATCTGCCATCGCGCTTGACAACGCAGGCAATATCTACGTTACTGGACCGAGTTGCGGTTTAGGTCCATGGGAAGATTATGCTACGGTGAAGTATGATTCCCTGGGTGCTGAGCAATGGGTGGCGAGATATAATGGACCATTCAATTACGCTGATATAGCAATGGCGATCGCGCTTGATACTGCGGGCAATGTTTATGTCACGGGACAGAGTGACGGTTCTGGCACCTGGGAAGACTATGCGACATTAAGATATAATGCATCTGGCGTAGAGCAATGGGTCGCAAGATACAATGGTCCGGGCAACGACTACGATGCGGCGTATGCGATTACGGTTGACAATGCAGGTAATGTCTATGTCACAGGGCAAAGCGATGCTTCCTACACCTGTGATACTTCAGAAGACTATGCAACAGTGAGGTATGATTCCATGGGTGTGGAGCAGTGGGTGGCAAGATATAATGGGCCGGGGAATAGCTCGGATTTGGCGATGGCGTTAGTACTCGATGCGGCAGGCAGTATTTATGTCACTGGTGGGAGTACTGGTTCGGGCACCGGTTTCGACTATGCGACAGTGAAGTACGATGCTTCGGGTGTTGAGCAGTGGGTAGTCAGGTACAATGGGCCTGGCAACGGTACGGATTGGGCGAGCGCAATCGTGCTTGACGCCGCGGGAAATACCTATATCACAGGAAGGAGTGAGGACTCGGGCACTGGCTACGACTATGCGACGGTGAAGTATGATGCTTCGGGTGTTGAGATGTGGGTAGTCAGGTACAATGGGCCTGGCAACGGTACGGATTGGGCGAGCGCAATCGCGCTTGACGCCGCGGGAAATGCCTATATCACAGGAGGGAGTGAGGGCTCGGGCACTGACTACGACTATGCGACGGTGAAATACGATGCTTCGGGTGTGGAGCAGTGGGTAGCAAGGTATAATGGGCCGGGCAGTGGCTGGGATCTGGCGAATGCAATCGCGGTTGATGCCGGAGGAAATGTTTACGTCACGGGATATAGCGTAGGTTCCGGCACCTCCGAAGATTATACGACAATAAAGTATGATTCTCTGGGTGTAGAGCAGTGGGTGATGAGGTACGATGCCGGTCTGGGTGATTTCGCAAATGATCTTACCATTGATGGCGAGGGTAATGTCTTTGTAACGGGAAGGAGCTGGGGCACTAGCAATAACGATGACTTCGCGACGGTCAAGTATTCATTAACGGGGATTCAAGAGGATACGGCGACTGCAGTACAGAAAGCCTACCCTTGTGCAACCATCTTCAGGGGTTGCCTACCACTACCGGAAGACAAGAAATGCAGAGTCTTTAACATCGCGGGAAGGTTGGTGGAACCTGACAAGATTCAACCCGGCATCTACTTCATCGAAATTGACGGTGTTGTGACACAAAAGGTGGTGAAGGTTAGATAAAGACCGAAAAGTGTAGCATAAGGGGGGTGATTTACATCACCCTCTTATGACGGATTCCCCGTTTTTTCAAAAGGCACATATGATACGGAACTATAGTTTGATATTCTGCCTGTGCTGAAACACAGGTCGATTACAATGATAAAAGAATGATTACAGAGATGTTCAAAATAACTTCAGAACCTGCGGTATTTCCTGCCTGCAGTAACACTAGAAGTTCTGAAGTCGCCGGTCGTTTTTCTTGACATCAGAATATGTGGCGCTATAATACCTTATTATACAGCAAATCAGAATAAGTTTTTGTTCCATCTAATCAGTGTTAAACGAACAGGGGGTATCATGAAACGCATGTTGTATGTACTAATTATGATCGTTTTTTCCACTTGCGCTACCGTTGGTTCTCTCACTCAAGAGGAAAGAGAGGAAATGCAAACAGCCACCTTCGATGCATCATACACTCAAACATTCAATGCTGTTGTTGATGTCTTGGAGGACGCTGGATGGTTCATAGGTAGCGTAGACAGAGAGATCGGTTTAATCACGACTGATTGGTTAGATGGGCCGATCAGCTTTGAAGAAGAATTGTTTGTCGGTAGCGGAATCCGAAGAAAGATGAGTGCTAATATCGATGCACTTGGGGATGGACAGACGAAGGTGAAACTGCGGTATATAGTACAAACGTATGATACTGGCAGTGGTTGTCTAAGCGGTCCTGGCTGGCGCGGCACCGAAGAAGAAGTCATTGTTGATGACGCGAGGAAGGCATATAAGAAGTATTTCGACGCGATACTGGTGAAACTTCATGAGTGATGAAACGATAGTCGTCAAAGAGAGGGCACCTGAATGAAAGCGATTGTATGCACAAGATATGGCCCCCCTGAGGTTCTGCAGCTCAAAGAAGTAGAAAAGCCTAGTCCAAAGGACAAGGAAGTGCTGATAAGAGTTCATGCAACCACGGTGACATCAGGGGATGTGTGGATTCGGAGTTCAACATTCTCTCCCTGGTTCTTTATCCCCGGGCGAATCATGTATGGTATCAGAAAGCCGAGAAAGACTATACCGGGGAATGAGCTGGCCGGGGAAATCGAATCAGTGGGCAAGGATGTGCAGCAATTCAAGAAAGGTGACCAAATCTTTGGAATATTCTGGGGGACCAGTTTCGGTGGTGCTTATGCTGAGTACAAATGCCTGCCTGAAAACGCAGTGGCGATAAAACCTGCCAATATGACGTATGAAGAAGCCGCCGCCGTTCCGATCGGCGGACTGACAGCATTGTATCTTCTCAGAAAAGGAAATATCCAGAGTGGACAGCAAGTTCTTATATTTGGCGCTTCTGGACGCGTTGGTACATTTGCAGTACAGCTGGCAAAGCACTTCGGTGCAGAAGTGACTGGGGTATGCAGTACTACGAATGTCGACATGGCGAAATCACTTGGCGCCGATAACGTAATTGACTACAAGGAGGAGGATTTCACCAAGAGCGGAAAGACCTATGATATCATTTTCGACGCGGTAAGAAAGACCTCTTTTTTACGCTGCAGAAGTTCGTTGAAGCAGAGAGGTATTTTCATTACAGTTGATTGGCCTCTCATGACAGCGCTTTGGACCTCAATAGTGAGCAACAAGAAAGTAGTATTTGGGATAGCGAATAGAATCGAAGATTTGGCATTCCTCAGGGAACTCATTGAGGCAGGTAAGTTAAGATCGATCATAGATAGACGCTATCCGTTGGAACAGGCTGCCGAGGCTCACCGGTATGTCGAAAAAGGACATAAGAAGGGAAATGTAGTCCTCACTGTGGATCATGATGGCAAAACAAACGGTAAGAATGAATTCAGGTAAAATGAAAGCTATTGTATACGAAAAATATGGACCACCTGAAGTTCTGCAACTCAGAGACGTTGAAAAGCCTACGCCCAAGGACAATGAAGTCCTCGTCAAAGTGTTTGCAGCAACAGTCGCAGCAGAAGATCCTATGAGGAGAAGTTTCACATTTTCTCCGTTGTTCTGGCTCCCCTTGCGAATAATATTTGGTCTCACAAGGCCAAGAAAAAAAATATTAGGGAGTGAGCTAGCCGGAGAAGTGGAAGCAGTCGGCAAGGATGTGAAACTCTTCAGGAAAGGCGATCAAGTTTTTGGAGTTGACATTTCAGGTTTAGGAGCTCACGCAGAGTACAAATGTCTACCTGAAGAAGGAGTAATGGCAGTAAAACCGTCCAATATAACCCATGAGGAAGCCGCCCCTGTCTGCGGGGCATTAGCAGCCTTAAATATACTTAAATATGTGGCGAATGTTCAGAGTGGTCAAAAAGTACTTATCAACGGGGCTTCTGGAAATATAGGTACTGCTGCCGTACAGATTGCCAAATACTTTGGTGCAGAAGTTACCGGCGTATGCAGCACCACAAATTTGGAATTAGTCAAATCTCTGGGGGCCGATAAGGTGATTGATTACACCAAAGAAGATTTTACGAAAAGCGGCCAGACCTATGATGTGATTTTCGATACAGTAAGCAAGAGTTCGTTCTCACGTTGTAAAGGCTTGCTATCGCAAAAAGGTGTTTATATTTCAGCTGTCCCTACGTTGAAAGTCCTTCTTCAAATGTTATGGACTTCAAAGATCGGCAGTAAGAAAGTGAAGTTTTCGGCCACAGGTCTTCAACCGCTTCCAAAGCGCCTGACTCTTCTGAAAGAGCTTATTGCGCTCATTGAAGCAGGAAGGATAAAATCGGTCATAGATAGGCGTTATCCGTTGGAACAGACTGCTGAGGCTCACCGCTATGTCGAGAAAGGACATAAAAGGGGAAGTGTAGTCATCACAGTGGAGCATAATAGCAAAACCTGACAAGTAGTGCAACCATGAATTTGATTCACCAGCCGAAAGGATTTACCCTCATCGATTACTCTTCTTTTTGTTTCATGTTGATACAGCGATTGCATGTAGTTGGTTCGATAGTGCGCCGAAGGTGTCATTCCGAGCGTTGCAAGCATGATAAGAGGGATAGATGAATAAGAGACTTCTTTTTTGGGGTGGTATTTTCGGCCCAACTGCTTTCTTGTTGAATGACATTATTGGCGGCATCGTAACCCCGAATTATAGTTATATTGAGAATACAATAAGTGATTTGACAAAAGCAGGCACACAGCATACTTACTTATTGGGTTCGATCATCCTGCTCATTTCTGCTCTGATGGGGATTGCTTTTGGGATTGGCATAATCTCACGCTTTCAGTATAAACATGCGAAACTGGTATTTCTTGGGGGGTTATTCCTTGTTATTATAGGGATATTCACAGGTCTTACAGGTACGATTTTTCCTCAGGATCCTATTGGTCAGGAACTAACATTTCCAGGCACAGTGCATATAATCCTGGTGGGGATTTCTCTTTTGTTAACATTTCCGGCTCTATTGATGATCGGAATAGGTCTTGATAAAACTAATGATTGGAGGGCGTTCAGACTTTATACCTTTATTTCTGTTATTATTTCGTTCATTTTTGGCGGTTTATCGGCAATTCTTGCCTTTAATGAAATCGCATTGTTGGGTCTGGTCGAACGGATTTCAGTATATACGATTCAGATATGGATTGCCATACTGGCATATAGACTTATCACTGAGGAAAGGCGCGTACAGATAGATCTTGAGACTAATTCAAGTAACTGACTTCAATTATTCAACTGTCACTCTTTAGCGTATTTGTGTGATGTTGACACCGAGACTTATGTTATATGATTTGTGAACCTAAGATCCGCCACTACGTTTTAGTATTTTAATTCCTAATGGATAGAACCCGGCAATCATAAAAACTGCGCCAACCGTGCTGATGATTTCAATGTCGGGGTTGATGAGTAATAATAAGCCGATTATTATTACAATACCCTGCCAGCGTCTTATGTATTTTTCTTTGATCAGCCCAATGGTTTGAATAATGACTCCTATTGGTATCAATAGGAATAACCAATTGACCACCAGTAATCCAGCTTTATCAATGATGACCTGAAGATATGGTATCAACCCCACGAACTGTTCGTCTGGCAGAGTGTCAAACCCGGACAAGATCAAACATAGACTTCCTTTATCCAGGCCGAGTGCCACAGAGCCAAATATGCCGGCTACTCCACCAACAATGCCGTACCAGAGACCTTTTTCTCTCAGAATATGCATAAAATGCATTACTGCAAAAATAATGAATGGTATTGCGAATGCCACGATTAAATGCCCCACATGCCAGATCGTGTTGCCACGGAAATTGCGCACTAATTGCTCGGGGGTATGGACTATTTCAAAACTCACTATATCAGGGTGAAGTAAGAAGCCAACGAGGAGCATTACTGGGAATGCGAGAATGGAAACTCCACTTATGGTGTCCATTATTTTCTTGTGACGATTAACATCATTCATTTTGTTCCTCCTATATTAGGCTTATTTTGATATTTATCACAAATGATTTATAGGAAATATTGAGTTCATCAGGATTTCCCGTATCGATAATTTAGCATACTTGGATAGTCAGTGATGTCAATGGGTTTTTCTATTCTTACCTCATACCTTTTCAGCCTGCAGACCTCTGAGGGACTTGAACGTGTGCTACTTCGCAATGTGATGTGAGAGAAGATGTGAGTAGCATGTGACACTGCAAAATAGAATTG
>CP070686.1:716620-724853 GCA_020353055.1 Caldifarciminota bacterium
CAATATCCTAGCTGACGATGAAAACCTGTACATCGCTTTCAAGTGCTACACTCCGGGACGGAAACCATATGCTTCATTGCTGAGTATAGATGGACAATCGTCCGTCTAAAATAGTTATGCGCTAAAACCAAGGGAGGCTCGTTTGTGGAATTGATCACCTCGACTTCGACCCGCAGTACTGGACCTGGAGATTGAGCAATGACGAACGACCAACCCGCGTGGCCCATCGAGCACATCGCCCTGGACGCCGCCTCACGGTGGGTTGCTTCTGCCTGTGCGTGCGAGGTAGATACCCCGGAAATCCTCCGGACCAAACGGTGGGGCGTGACGGCGCGCTTCGGCAGTGTCGTTCTCAAGGCCAGCTTCACACCGCTGTTCCCGCAGGTAATCGACGTGCACGACCTTCTCGAAAAGATTGTGCCCGAAGGCGCACCGCGACTGATTGCGAGCGAGATGGTGAACGGCCAGCTCTGGACGCTCTTTGAGCACCTTCAAGGAGCCACTGCCGAGGAGATAGGAACGCCCGGGGCACTCGAGGCCACGGCGCGTGAGTTGGCACGTGTTCAGGCGGCCGTCGCGAAGCTGGACCTCACGCGGTTGCCGGTGCTCGACGTGCGCAGAGTGCCGGGTATCCTGCTCGAGGATGATCTGTCGGACCTGCCTGTGGAGTTGGTTCAGTGGCTACGTGATGCGCAGCCAGCGCTTCAACTCGACGCTGATGCGCTGGCTGATATCCCGCCGTCGTTCGATCACCCCGACGTGAACGGGAGCAATGCGATCATCCTGGACGATGGACGCGCAATCCTGATCGACTGGGAGGAGGCGACCGTCGGCTGTCCACTCTTCAGTCTCGACCGACTTCTTAGCGATGCGCACGAACTCTCCGCTGTAGAGACCGTGACGGAGGCGTATCTCGACACCCTCCGCATGGGCGGATTGGAGCAGGTCGAGCGTGCGATGCGCCTCGTGCCATTGAAGCTCGCGCACGAGAGCCGCGCCTATGCTCGAGCCCTGGGCTGGCCACACCCACACACTCGCCTGACCACACTACTGCTGGAGCTGGCTCAGAGGCGATCAATGGACGGCCCCCTGAATACCTGGCTTTCCGATCTCCTTGCATCGTAGGCACAATCGCCAATGGCACACTTCCGTATCGCCAGGTCGTTATGGCGCTGTCTCCGAGGATAGCACGGCGTGTTAACGAAAAAAACACGCCGATATTTATCATCTCACTATCAACTTCTTGATCCAGTTGCTGATAACCATAAGGACTTCGGTAGGCGCCTTTTAAATAGAGGGATATATTCTCTTGCTTAAACGATATCTTTATCATCAGCAAGTTTTTGTCAGGCTTGTATTCCAATTTTTCAAAATATGCCCTGCACTCTGGAAGGAAAATTGACAGTGCACCCATGCGACTATCAGATGCACCATGATAGTCCACAATTTCGCACCATGACGCAATAGCGCTGTCAGGATCTGGGTAAAATGGGTTTTTATGATCTAATAAAGGGTCATTGGATGTATTTATTCTCTGACCCCCCTATATGTAGAGTATAAATAGCAATGACAACCGTCGGCAGGCATGTTGACTCTGACACAAGATTCTATATAATCAAGTGCCGGACACTATTATCGATTTCGCAGTGTAATGACATTACGTCCGTAACCGCACCGACCACGGCAGAAGCCCAAAGCATTACGACAAAGACCGCCGGTGGTAGCGGGATATGCGGTCTCCATGAGGCTTTTGTTGCAGTCACAAAAACCGAGTGGAGAAAAGCCCCGTCTCTGGACGGGATACTCGATTTCTCATCCAAATCATAGATTTGGGAGAAATCGGCAGGGGAGAATCCCCATGTTGCGCCCGTAGTTCAAATGGATAGAACGGTGGACTCCGGCTCCGCAGGTTGCGCGTTCGAATCGCGCCGGGCGCGTGCCTCCTGAAAGGAGGCATCGATTACAATGATAAAAGAATTTGATTACAGTGAGGAAAACATTACACGGAAAAGAAATTACGTTGACGATTCACTTACGCGTAGAATAATCGCGGCATGTTATGAGGTTCACAATAAGCTAGGTCCCGGCTTTGTCGAGAAAATATATTTAGGTGCGCTCAAGATTGCGCTCCAAAAAGCAGAAATCAAATACATACCCGAGAAAGAGTTCTGGGTAAGATTCGATAACGAAAAAGTCGGTAAATTTCGGATTGATTTACTGGTTGAAAATAAGGTGATTGTTGAGCTAAAGTCACTTGAGGGTTCATTTCCAAAAGTTTTTGAATCACAAGTGATCTCCTATTTGAAGGCGGCAGATCTGCGTGTAGGGCTACTGGTGAATTTTGGCAACGAGAAATGCGTTGTCAGACGTCTGGTCGTATCTTGATTCAAAGCCATGGGCTTTGACATCATTGTAATCAGGTATTTTCATCACCGCAATCGAATTGCGGAGCGAGTGAAAGGAGTGAAGCAATGGAATTATATGATGTGATTAAGAAGAGAAAAAGCGTTAGAAAATACAAGACAGACCCGATTCCGGATGATGTTTTGAACCGGATACTGGATGCCGGGCGCATGGCACCTTCGGCAAAGAACATCCAGCCCTGGCATTTTGTCGTAATCAGAGAACCCGGGATGAAGAAGAAAGTGGCCGAGGCGTGCCGTAATCAATTCTTCATCGCCGACGCCGGTGCTATCATCTGCGGCTGCGCATTCGAGAAGATCGCATGGGGTCGCATGGGCAATTACATGGCGGCCTGGCCGCATGACCTGTCGATCGCGCTCGATCACATGATCCTAGCTGCGACCAACGAAGGGCTTGGGACCTGCTGGATCGGGGCGTTCGACGAAAAAATGGTCAAAGATGTCCTTGGAATACCCGATGATGTCCGCGTTGTCGCACTCACGCCGGTAGGTTATCCGGCCGAAGAGGCTAAAGACAGAGGGAGGCTCGAACTCAAGGACATCGTGTCGTACGACAAGTTCGAAACAAAAAGGGAAATGGAGAAGCCGAAGGTACGCTGACGCCGAATGAAGACGTGCTTCGTATCCGAATACGAAGTACGAATCACGAATACGATATTAGAAATTGTAGCGTTTGATTGAGTTTGCCACACCGGTCTTTTCATCAAAATCTACTATTACACAATTCGCCACGATGTTGTCTTTTGCGGCGACGAATCTACGCGGAACTGATAACACAAAATGCTCAATGATTTCCTCTTTCCTGTTGCCGATAATTGAATCAATCGAGCCCACCATGCCAACGTCGGTGATATACGCTGTCCGACCGTTGATTACCTGCTCATCAGCTGTCTGGACATGGGTGTGTGTGCCAATAACTGCGGTAACGAGTCCTGATAGATACCACCCCAGCGCGCGTTTTTCGCTTGTTGCTTCAGCATGAACATCCACAAAAAGGTTGTGAGTTTCTCTACGCATTTCTCCTGCAATTTTCATTCCGATACTGAAAGGATCATCCAAAGGCTTCATGAACACGCGGCCCTGAAGGTTAATGACACCGATCTTCACGCCATCTTTGTCATAAACATAATATCCACGGCCCTGAACCCCCTCAGGAAAATTTGCCGGTCGCAACAACCGGGGTTCTTTATCGAGATAAGTGAGAACTTCCTTGTGTTTCCACACATGATTGCCGGTTGTGATACAATCTACTTCTACCTTGAACATCTCTGCAGCGGTATTTTCAGTGATACCAATACCGCCAGCCAGATTCTCGCCCTGCGCTATAGTGAAAAAGATGTCTTCGCTCTCGATGATAGCGGGTAACTCTGCCTTGATCTTCTCACGGCCCGGAGAACCGAATACATCACCGATGAAAAGAATTTTCATCGGTCGATTACAGTGATGAAAAAATTTGATGACAATGATAGCATAATGAGAACACGGTAGTGTGCAACGGTCTACAAAACCTTAGCCAGACAATCAGCAAAGTGGTCCAGTTCTTCTTTAGTTCTTCTTTCAGTAACGGCGACCAAAAATTGGTGTTGCAGTTTTTCATCGAACATCGATAACGGCACGCCGCCGAATATCTTCTGCCCGAGGAGGGCATCCAGTATCTCCTTCGCCGGTTTATCAGTTTGAACCAGAAATTCCTTGAAGAATTCCTGCTCATATGCGATCTTTATGCCCTTCAGTTCTTTCAACTTATCGCGCAGGTAATGACTCTTTGCCAGGCATAGATTCCCTACATCAACAATACCTTGTTTACCAAGCGTGCACAGATAGATCAAGGCACACAAAGCCATCAGCGCTTCATTGGTGCAGATATTAGATGTTGCTTTTTCCCTGCGTATGTGTTGCTCACGCGTCTGCAACGTCAAAACAAACCCGCGCTTACCCTCGACATCTGTAGTCTCTCCGACGATCCTTCCCGGCATATACCTGACAAAATCCATCTTCGACGCGAAGATGCCCAGCAGTGGACCACCAAATCCTTGTGGAATACCCAATGCCTGACCTTCACCCACGACAATATCTGCATTGTATTCCCCGGGTGGCTTGACAACACCCAGCGACATCGGATCAACAACCGCAACCAGCAATGCTTCTTTCTCGTGCACGATCTTCTCGATCTCACCCATCGATTCGAGAAACCCATAGAAATTCGGTTGCTGTACACATACGCAACTCGTGTTTTCGTCAACCAGTTTCTTCAGTGCATCAATATCCGTCACGCCATCTTTTGCCGGACACCGAACTATCTCCACGCCACATTCATGAGTGTAAGTCCTTGTGATCTTTTGATAAAAGGGATGGATCAGGTCAGCCAAAATGACTTTGTTTCGGTTCTTGATCGTATTCGCCATGTGGCATGCCTCGGCGAGTGCGGAACCACCATCATACATTGAAGCATTCGATACGTTCATGCCGGTCAATTCGCAAATAACGGATTGATACTCAAAAATCGTCTGCAATGTGCCTTGCGAGACCTCTGCCTGATAAGGAGTATATGCAGTATAGAATTCACTTCGTGAGATTAAACTATCGATTATGGCGGGGATGTAGTGGTCATAGACCCCGGCGCCCAGAAATGAAAGGCAGTCATCAGTATTCAGATTCTTGCCGGCTAGGTTACCGAGTATTGTCCTGACTTCGCTTTCACTTACAGACTTCGGCATCGGGATATCGCCGTGGTACTGCAGGTCTTTCGGTATTATTTTGTCGATCAATTCCTCAAATGACGAAACGCCTATTCTTTTGAGCATTTCCTTTTCGTCTTGAGGAGTTAAAGGCAGATACTGCATTAATGTTTCTCTATTAATTCTTTGTATTGTTCAGGCGAAAGAAGGTTATCCGCCTCCTTTGCATCATCGATCTTTATTTTATATAACCAACCTTCTCCGTAGGCATCTTTGTTGATCAACGCAGGCTCTCCAACAACCTTATCATTGACCTCGACTATCTCGCCGCTCAACCCCGCATACAAATCACTGACTGCTTTCACGGCTTCGATCGTACCCACAGCATCACCCGCCTTAACTTTTTTCCCAACTGTCGGCAATTCAACCATTACAATATCAGACAACTCTGATTGCGCATAGTCGGTCAATCCTTCAACCGCCGTATCACCTTCGATCTTTATCCACTCATGTTCTTTGGTGTATTTGACACCGTCGATCACGTTAGCCATCATGCCTCCTTTCACTCAGCAGCTGAGTGATAGATTCACAAAGAAATTGCACAGGTGCAAACGGAAAAATATCCAAGTACAAAAGTGCTTTTAACACACTATTTACGGCTTCCATGTTTATAGAAGGGGCCCTTAATGATTTGAACTTCAATCGGCTCTTTACCCATGACCTTTAATTTATTGCCTATCGCCGTATGTGCTAAATTTACATAGCCCATACCAATCCCTTTTTTCAGAGAAGGGGCGAAAGTACCAGAGGTCACAAATCCAACCTTTTCATCACCCGCATATATTTCCTGCAGATGCCGTGGTATTCCCTTAGTCAACGATTCAAAACCAACCAATTTTCTCTGTACCCCACGTTTCTTGATCTCCGACAAAGGATCTCTGCCAATGAACTCTTCCTTGTCGAGTTTGACGATCCAGCCGAGGCCCGCTTCTAATGGATTGGTCGTCTTGTCTATGTCATTACCGTAAAGACAGTATCGCATTTCGAAACGCAGCGTATCCCTGGCGCCCAAGCCGATGGGCTTTATGTCGAACTCTTTACCTGCGCTGAAAACCATATCCCACGCATCGGCCGCGTATTTGCTTTCCAAATATATTTCGAAACCATCCTCACCAGTATAACCAGTACGAGAAAGTATCACTGGAATGCCCTTCATATCAATCTCCACAGCGTGATAGAATTCGATTGTCGATAAATCAAGATCGAACAATTTCTGCATTACAGACTCCGCTTTAGGGCCCTGAACTGCCAATTGTCCGATTTCATCACTCCGGTTCGTAATTTCAACATCATATTTCTTATTTTCCATTATCCACGCAAAGTCTTTTTCTGTATTCGACGCGTTAACCACGAGAAACATTCTGTCTTTTAGGTTATACACCAGCAGATCATCAACAATGCCAGCATCCGGGTAGAGCATGGTTGAATATTGAACCTGGTTCGGGGCAAGTTTCGACGCATCATTGGTCGTTACATAATTCACGAATTTGACACGGTCACTGCCCCTGATTTCGACTTCTCCCATGTGGGAAACGTCGAAGACACCGACAGAATTACGTACCGCATTGTGTTCAGGAATAATGCCCTCGAACTGCATAGGCATCAAAAAATCAGCAAATTCAACGATTCTACCCTTATTTTGGATGATTTTGTCGTAAAAGGGGGTCTTTTTTGCCATGCGTGATTATATTCATAAAAACGGTAAAGTCAACGCCCATGGCGACGATTACATTGATGAACCTATTGATTAAAGTGATAAAATTCTATCTCGCTAAAACGGTAGTTTTCTTCGCTCTTGTTACTTTGTCGTGATATTGGTATTCAAGGTAAACGATATACATACCAATAGGCAGATCGCCCCTGGATGACCTACCGTCCCAATACATTGTTCCCTGTTCGCTGGTCCATGGTTCGTCCCGGCAAATATCGTGTATTCTTATGCCGCGTGTGTCAAAAATGGAGACGGTCAATTTGCCGCCGGATTCGGGCAAGCGGTAATCTATTTGAAGACGGTCATTCATCCCGTCATTATCAGGGGTGAAGACCGGCGGCGAGAGCGCAAGTTCACCGATCTCGCCGATAACACCGAGAGTTTTGAACGCAAGATTGTTTGTGGGGTTAACATCCGGAGCGTACTCAATACAAAATCCAAGAAGGTGGGAACCTTGAGCGGGGTGTTCGTAGGTGTAGAAGAGCGTAGTACTATCCAGCGCATTGACCCAAAGCCCTTCGAGTTCGGCTACTAATTCACCACTGTTCATTACGCTATCGCAGTTCACATCTTCAAAAACATTGAGCAAATAATCACTCGTGCCGCTCAAACCAAGATTTTTAACGATCACCTGTATCTGCACGTCATCACCAGTAGCAGCGATTGCAGGGGTAAGATAGATCGACTGTGAATCTACGGCCAGGTCGAAAGCATTAGCGACACTGTTCTCACGCCCGGGCGTACAACCCGACGTGTCGATCGATGAATGCCAGTTTGAAATCTCATCAGGCAGATCCATATCGATTCTCTCCCAGGAAATGCCGTCGCCCGGGTCCGAAGGGAAATTATCGAATGAGTCATAGGGCGTTCCGAAGGATGTAGTACAAAAATCAACGGTTGAATATAAGATAAGCGGGTCTGTAGTAGTAAGTCCATCGCAGATCGTAGTTTCATCAGTAGTAATTACCAATATCGAATCCGGTATTGCATATGGTTGCCAATATCCACCTGTTGTGTCCGGACTGCAGTATTCACTGTCAAGGATCAGGGCATAAGTATGAGGGTATATCAATGTTGAATTGATACTAACTGTAGGATAGTTTACCAAAATAGAGTCATTAGTCCAAGGCCATATCTCATCAGGTGGTGCATCATCAAAATCCCAGATGCGATATTCTATCAGGTCTACCGTATCGGCGCTCTTGTTATAAATTTCGACGAATTCATTGCGGTCGCCGCAACTCACTTCAGGACCCCTGACATTGGACATTACCTCGGTGATGACGATTGGTGAATCAGCAAGCAAAAATACAATTACAAATAACACAGTCCATTATACGAGGTGATAGGATAATGTCAAC
>CP070686.1:724953-738797 GCA_020353055.1 Caldifarciminota bacterium
GATATTGTAATGATGGCTTCTTCCTTCATCAGTGCGGTTTTCATTGCGTATTTTCTCATTGGTGTCGGTGCTTACAACATTCTGAAATACCTGGTCGGCTATGATATTGTGGCGAAGATCGTGTTTTTAGTTTTTGGTCTGATCGCCTTCATTCTCGCGATATTGAGCCTGCGCGACTACCTTTATGCAAAAAAAGGGCAATTGGATAAGATGCTTCTCCAATTACCACTGGGCATTAAACAGCGCATCCATCGTGATATCAAGGAAAAAACAGCAACCGGCGGTATCGTGCTCGGTTCCTTTGTGGCAGGTCTGCTGATTTCTTTTCTTGAATTCGGTTGTACCGGACAAATTTATTTGCCGACCATCACCTTCATGATCTCGAAGGCAGGATGGCAGCTGAAGCCGGTGTTTGCGCTAATCATATATAATGTTATGTTCATCGTACCGCTAATTCTGTTTGCAATAGTAGCCATTATTTTCACAACACAACGGATCACGAAAACCTTAAACGCAAGGATTCCACTAATAAAAATACTGACCGCGGTTTTGTTTTTCGCACTTGGCGTTTTGCTTATCATGTCGGTATGAAAAAGAAACTTTTGCTTTTGCTGTTAATCCTTGTTATTGTGATCGGTGTCTGGTTATTGTACCCGACCGAAGAGCGGAAATTGAAAGGCGATATAAGAACCTTGAAAAACGCCGTAGAAAACGAATCGGTTGATTTGGTTGTCAGATATATAGACATTCAGTACCACGATAATAATAACTCAACTCATGATAAAATCATCGATGCAATAACCCGCTTCTTTGCCGAGGTCGACTCGATTTCGGTACAGATGAGGGGGTTAAAGGTCAGCATAGATTCGACTTCGGGTGAAAATGTGGTTTTTGCCAGTTGCAGTTTGGGGGTCAGGGTGATCGCTCGATACGAAGGTGAACGAGTGCTTGCCTTCGGTGGCATAGTCAAACCAAGTACGGTAAAGGCAAGGTTCAGAAAGACAGATGGTATCTACAAGATTTACCACGCCGAGTACTGAATATTCGTAAAATCCCTAATTTCTCAGTTGTACTACAGAAAAACCCTAAAAATAAGTAGATTTATTGACAAATGAATAAAACCCGCTATAATACACACATGGTTTTCAAGAAAATCACGAAAAAACTGGATTTTCCCGAACTCGAGCACAGAATACAGAAATTCTGGGACGAGCAGGATATTCTTGCTAAATACATAAAGAAGAACAAAGGCAAGAAGAAATGGTCGTTTCAGGACGGGCCGATCACCGCTAATAACCCGATGGGCGTACATCATGCCTGGGGCCGCACTTATAAAGACATCTTTCAGCGATACAGGACCATGAAGGGTTTTGCCCAGCGTTACCAGAATGGCTTTGACTGCCAGGGGCTGTGGGTCGAGGTCGAAGTAGAGCGAGAGCTCGGGTTCAAGTCAAAACGTGATATCGAGGCTTATGGGATAGACCGTTTTGTCGAGAAATGCCGCGAGCGGGTGCATAAGTATTCGATGATACAGACCGAATCTTCGATCCGTGTCGGCATGTGGATGGATTGGGGGGACTGGAAAACTTCGATGGATGACAAGGATTGGTTGAAAAAGAGCCATTCCTATTACACGATGAGCGAGATCAACAATTATACTATCTGGCACTTCCTGAAAAAATGCCACGAGCGCGGGTTCATTTATGAAGGTGTCGACGTAATGCCCTGGTGTGCGCGTTGCGGGACCGCAATCAGCGATATGGAAATCGCAACCGAAGGGTATAAAGAATTGACGCACAAAGCAGTCATCGTGCGCTTTCCCATAACCGGCCGGGAAAATGAATATCTGTTGGTCTGGACAACGACGCCGTGGACCCTGACGTCAAATAGCGGCGTCGCCGTACACCCTGAACTGACTTATGTAAAGGTGAAAAATAATGGTAGTATATACTACCTTTCGAAGAATTTGACGAGCGTATTAAAAGGCAAGCACGAAGTTCTCGAGGAACTAGGGGGCAAAGTATTATTGGGATTGACCTATACCGGCCCCTTTGACTATTTGCCGGCTCAGAAAGACGTGGTTCACAAGGTAATTCCATGGGAAGAGATCAGCGAGACCGAGGGGACCGGTCTTGTTCATATCGCGCCGGGGTGTGGAAAAGAAGACTTCGCGCTTGGCAAAGAATTCGGACTGAAGACGATTGCGCCGCTCGATGAACTGGGCGTATATATCGATGGATTTGAGTGGCTTTCTGGCAAGGATGTGGGTGACGTTGCCGAAGCCATCATCGACGACTTGAAGAAACGTGAAATACTTTATTCTGTCAGCGACTACGCGCATCGCTATCCGGTTTGCTGGCGCTGCGACAGCGAGCTCGTTTTCAGACTCGTTGATGAGTGGTTCATCTCAATGGATGCACTGCGTGATGAGATCGCACAGGTAGCGAAGAAGGTCGAAAAATGGATCCCTGAATTCGGTCTCGCCCGGGAATTGGATTGGTTGAAAAACATGTCTGATTGGTGTATATCGAAGAAACGCTACTGGGGTCTTGCACTACCCATCTGGAAATGCAAATGCGGTCATTTCATGGTGGTCGGTGGCCGCGATGAATTGAAAGAAAAAGCAGCCGATGGCTGGGCAGAATTCGAGGGTAATTCACCGCATCGTCCGTGGATCGACACGGTCAAGGTCAAGTGCGAAAAATGCGGCGAAATGGTTTCACGAATCCCCGATGTTGGTAATCCCTGGCTCGATGCGGGTATTGTTCCTTATTCGACGATCAAGCCGCCCGACGATATGTACAATTTATCCAACGGCTACCCTCAAGACAAGTCATACTGGCGCGAGTGGTTTCCGGCCGATTTCATAACCGAGTGCTTCCCAGGGCAATTTCGCAACTGGTTTTACGCAATACTGACGATGAGCACGGTGCTGGAGAAAAAGCCACCTTTTAAGGTGCTCATGGGCTACGCATCGTTGCGTGACGAGAATGGTCAGGAGATGCACAAGAGTAAGGGTAATGCGATATGGTCTGACGAAGCTGCAGAGAAGGTCGGTGCCGATGTTATGCGATGGTTGTTCGCCCGCCATAATCCTGTGCAGAACTTGAATTTCGGATATGCGTTTGCCAGTGAGATCAAGCGTACTCTGTTGACCATGTGGAATGTCTATTCATTCTTCGTGACCTATGCCAACATCGATGGTTTCAATCCTACTAGCAAAAAGATGGAAGAGAAACAACTAACAAAATTGGATCGCTGGATCCGCTCACGCACCAATTCTCTGGTGAAGGAATGCGATCTATATTATGAGGCGTATAATATAACATCTGTTGCCAGGTCGATAGAGGATTTTTTTGACGATCTTTCCAACTGGTATGTGAGGCGCAATCGTCGGCGGTTCTGGAAATCGGAAAGCGATGAAGACAAGATGACTGCGTATCTTGTGCTGTATGATTGCCTTGTTAAATTGGTCAAACTGATATCGCCGATCATGCCGTTCTTGGCTGAAGAGATTTATCAAAATCTCGTTGTTCAGGTTGATAAGAATGCGCCTGAGAGCATTCATCTCTGTGATTTCCCCGACTGTGAAGAGCGACTCGTTGACGAAAGTCTTGAGCGGGAGATCAGATTAACCAGGACGATCGTTTCGCTCGGACGTTCGGCCCGGAGCAAGGCGAACATGAAGACCAGGCAGCCATTGTCTGAGATAGCGGTTAGCATGCCTAAAGAGGATTTCAAACTTACTGAAGATGATAAGGCGATCATTCTCGAAGAACTCAACATAAAGAAATTCGGCTCATCCGGACCGAGCGCGCTCGATAGGATTTTTGAATACAGTGTGACGCCGTTGTTCGATCGATTGGGTCCAAAATTTGGCAAGAGCTTGAATAAGGCGGTGAAATGGATCAAAGCATTGAGTCAAAAGGACATCGAGAAATTGATAAAATTCAAATTTCTGAAACATGAAATCGATGGTGAAGTATATGAAATATCCGACAGTGATGTCGAAATAAAAAGGGTTGCAAAAACCGGGTGGTCGATCGCAGCCGAAGATGAATTTGGAGTGGCCGTGCGAACCGAGATGACCAGCGAGTTGGAGAATGAAGGTCTGGTCAGAGAACTCATTCACAAGATACAACTCATGCGCAAGGAAGCTGATTTCGATCTTGTCGATAGGATAAAGATTTTCTACGAGGCGAATGCCAAATTGAGGGATGCAATAAACGACAATCTTAATTATTTGAAGAACGAAACGCTTGCTGTTGAGGTATCAGCATCTCCACAGCAGGGTGAAGTCGAACAGGTGTTGAATATTAACGGTATAGAAACAAAGATAGTCCTTCAAAGAGTTAAAGATATATAGCGCACAAGTGCGTTATTTCTTTCTGTAATCGCGGGGTTATTAACTTTAACGAAGTGCAGCAAAATGACTAAAATCCAGGCATGGCTCGCCCTTTCCCGGCTACCATTTCATACGGTTGGTGTTCTGCCATTTATACTGGGGACCGTGCTCGCATACAGAACTCAAGGAATGTTAAATTTCCAAGTGCTGATGCTCGGAACAATTGGTGTCATTCTGATCATGCTTTCAACCTATTATGGAGGGGAATACTGGGATTATGTTGAAGATACGCTTTCAGCAAGAAACAAACCGAGCAAATTTGCCGGCGGTTCCAGGGTTCTGCAAAAAGGAATTCTACCGAGGCGGGCTGCGCTGTCTGCCTCGATTGCGAGTCTCTCCCTAGCATTGGTAATCGGCATCGTGCTCCAGTTTGTCTACAGAACCGGGGCGTGGACGTTGCCGTTTGGCGTGGTCGGAATGTTTGCCGGATTTTTTTATTCGGCGCGGCCCATACGCTGGGTGCGTACCGGCCTGGGGGAGTTGTTGATCGCCCTTTGCTACGGTTGGCTTCCTCTTGCAGTGAGTTATTATTTGCAGGCCGGGAATATCGCTTCGCTTGTTCACTGGATGTCGATTCCGGTCGGTCTCACGATATTCAACGTGATCCTGCTCAATGAATATCCCGACTACGACGCTGATAGGGTGGCGGGCAAAAGAAATGTGCTCGTGAGATTGGGTACGAAGCGCGGTGCTTATATCTACAGCATCGCCGGCATAGGTGGCTTGTTATTCTTCTTTCTCTCACTGTATCAGGGAGTTCCTTCAAGAGCACTGTGGCTTTATTTGCCGGTGGCGGCTGTTTCGATGGTACTGACGATTATGGTCTTGAAGGGACGCTGGCAAGATAGAGATACACTTGAGAAACTTTGTGGTGCCAACATTCTTGTGAACCTGGGCACTACTGCGTCCTATATTTTAGCATTTGTTTGATCAATGGAAGTTATCTCTTTCAGTAGAAACACAAAAACAAAACACCAGGTGAAACCATACTGGTGGCCACCGAGTTTGATACTTCGCCAGGCAGCGAGCGCAGTCGCGGTCGGCGCGCTCACACGGTGGCGCAAGCTGCCTCAATGGTTCTTAAGGTACGGCACCAGGTGTCTGCCCGGAGCAGGGGGTTCGCGCGGCATGGGGTGTATTGGTTTTCCAGACCATCCGGTCTGGGAGATGACGACGGCATGCAATTTGAATTGCGTGCACTGTCATACTGCCGGCGGTAAGCCTGGCGTCGATGAGTTGACCACGGAGCAGGGTAAGCATTTGCTTGACGATCTGTCGCGTGTGAGAAATTTCCGGATGATGGCATTTACAGGTGGTGAGCCATTGATGCGTCCTGATCTGTTTGAACTCCTTGCCTATTCGAAGGAACTGGGATTCACCAATACGATAGCAACGAATGCTACACTCATTGACGATAACGTCGCCCGCAGAATGCGTGACCACGGTGTGGTAATTGCGGCAGTAAGCCTCGATGGTTTCACCGCCGAGACACATGATAAAGTACGGGGACTCGCCGGTTCTTTTGACACCGCGGTACGGGGCATGCGTGCCCTGACGCGCGCAGGGATTCTGTTGCACATCAATATTACGGCGATGGAATATAACATGGATCAATTGAATCGCTTAATGACGCTCGTTGATGAATTAGATACGGGCATACTTCTCATCTACCAGTTAGTACCGGTTGGCAGGGGCCGTGGCATCGAAAAAGCAGCTCTGGGCAAGGAAGCCAACGAATGGCTGGCAAATTTCATGGCAAAGGCGCAGAGCCAGACTAACGCGATCATGGAGCCGGTTGCCGGACCTCAGTACTGGCCTTTCCTGCTCAAACGCGCTCGTGTGACAAACGGAATGATGTTGTATATGGCCGAGAAAGTGTTCCACGGATGTTCTGCGGGCCGCGGCTTTGTCTACATAAAGCCGGATGGCGCGGTCTGGCCCTGTCCATTTATTGAGGTTAGTTGTGGCAATGTTCGAGAGAGATCTTTTCGTGATATCTGGGCTGGTTCGAGCGTTTTGAGTGAATTGCGGCGCCGGGAATGGCTGCTCAAGGGCCAGTGCGGTAAGTGCCAGTACCGCAGGATGTGCGGTGGGTGTAGGGGTCGGGCATGGGCTTCGACCGGTGATTATCTCAGTGAGGATCCGTGCTGTTTCATACATGGAGAAGATGGAAAGGCGTAGTATGTCAAAGGACAAATTGCATACAATAGTCAAGTCTGTATCCAACGACCTAGAGAGAATAGAATCTTTGATCAAGAAAACACGGTCCGGCGTTCGAACACCGCTTCATGCAATGCTAAAGTTTTCATTGAGTGGCGGCAAGCGCTTGAGACCAGCGTTGGTCGTCTTGACTGGCGATTTGTTCAGGGTCCAAAAGCAAAAGCTTCATGTTCTTGCTGCGGCCGTAGAAGTACTGCACAGTGCTACCTTAATACACGACGACCTCGTTGATAATTCATCAAGGCGCAGAGGCCACAAGACCCTCAACGCAATGTGGCCGCAGGGTGCTACGGTTCTGGTTGGAGATTATCTCCTTGCGCGTTCGGTTTCATTGATTGCAGAACTCAATAATCCTGATATTCTTGGCGTGCTTGCCGGGGCATTGTACACGATGTCGGCCGGCGAGATAAACTATCATTATTCAAAAGAGAGCAAGAAGAACCGTGAAATATACTTTCAGAGTATCGAAGCCAAGACTGCAGCGCTCTTTTCAGCGGCTGCGCGCATGGTCGGCATGTTGGCGGGTAGAACAAGAGCCGATATTGATGCGTTGAGAAAGTTTGGTGGAGAATTTGGTATTGCCTACCAGATCATTGATGATGTGCTGGACTACGTCGGAACCGCGCGTCAAGTGGGCAAACCGGTGGGTAGCGACCTGGCAGGAGGCATTGTTACTTTGCCGGCTATTTGTTATCTTGATAGGCATCCTGATGATAAAATGATTGATAAGGTACTCTCGGGCAAGTATAGCCGTAAAGATTTGAGTGCTGCACTCTTGTTGGTGCGCAAATCCGGCGCGATTGAAGATGCGCTGGAAGAGGCCAGAGCGCATGCGCAGAAATCCAAGGCTGCACTGACAAAATTGCCGGTCACGAGATCACGACAAACCCTATTTGATCTGATCGACTACGTCGTAGAAAGAACCCACTAAACGGGGTAGGCACATAGACTTCCCTGCTGAAAAACGGAAGTCTACGTCGGATCGCAAATTCTAAATCAGCGACATCAATGAACCAACGGTAGTAGCGCAATTAGCGATAATAAGGATCTAAACGTCTCTTTTTGTCCAAAAGTTTAAAAGTCTATGCCTGTCCCCCTTAGCCTTATACAATTGACTAACCCCACAAAATCACTATAATTTGCAGATAACAGATTTTGGTTATCAGAGGGCTGTTTCCCTTTACCCCTGTAGCTCAGCTGGATAGAGCGGCGGTTTCCTAAACCGCAGGCCACCCGTTCGAGTCGGGTCAGGGGTATGCGAATTCTAATTGCGCCAAATCTTCCCAAATTTGAATTTGGCCGAAGATTTGAGTGTCCCCAGTTCTGTTCTGGGGGAATCTTGGATTTAGTTATGATATCGAGAGTGCTCGCTCCATTTAAATGGAGCGGCATGCCATATCTATTGTTAACTGATATGTGCGCAAAAGGTACGGAACAGGAAGGGAAAGAGTATTTATCAGAACGTGAAAGGAATTTATCATGAGACAAATTAAGAGAGGACACTACAAAGAAGACGAGTTTCAGAGCACGATGGAAAAATTGATGAAATATATAGTCCGCCATCGTGAACAGTCTATAGTCATTGGCGTGGGCGTAATTGCAGCCGTTATTTTGGTCATATTTTTTGTCTCGCGCGGGGAACAGACGAATCCCCAGGCAGACCTGCTGCATACCCAGGCACTGGGGTTGATGTCGACCGGAAGAATTCAAGAAGCCGAGGACGTGTTGACCGAATTGACTCAACAATACGGGAGCACACGCGCTGGGAAGATCGGTCTTTACTACCTGGGTGTCATGACGTACCATACCGGCAGGTTCGATGAATCGATCGATTACTTTGATGAGTTTCTCGCTGCAGAGAAGAATGACTATCTGCTCAGACCTTCGGCATTGATGGGGGCAGGTAATGCAGCCGAAGGTATCAAAGACTATGAACTCGCAGTTAAGTATTACGAAAGACTGATGCGTGATGAAGATGCGCCGCTGCGTATTTATGGTACGCTCGCATATGGCCGTGTCCTAGGATTGCTCGGCGACACTGAGAAAGCCCGGGAAATCCTCCAGGGTCTTCTGGATAGTGATCCTCCCCCTCCTAATGATGTAGCGGCGGATGCCCGCTTCTATTTAGGTTATTTCGGCGAATAAACCAGTT
Source organism: Caldifarciminota bacterium (assembly GCA_020353055.1). Classification (GTDB taxonomy): domain Bacteria; phylum Hydrothermota; class Tepidihabitantia; order SM23-42; family SM23-42; genus SM23-42. The sequence continues at coordinate 733,731 of CP070686.1, forward strand.
CTATAGAAGGACGTATGCCTTGGCTATGTTCGGCCTTACTTCATAGATCAAAAAATGCATAACAATATATCGGTTGCTTTTATCTGGCATTTTCACCAACCGATGTACTGTAATCCTGAGGGTCAAGTATTGCCATTACCATGGGTGAGATTACATTGCCTGAAGGATTACCTCGATATGCTAAAAAATGCGCAGAAATTCTCCGAATTCAAACTAACCTTTAATTTTACGCCATCACTGCTGCTGCAGATAAAGGACTACATCTCGGGTAAGATTACGGATGAGCAGTTCCTTTTGTTCAAGAAGAAACCAGAGGACCTCTCGGATGAGGAAAAAATCCAGATACTACGCGATTTCTTTCTGGCCAATTGGGATAAAATGATAGGTCCTTATCCAAGATATCTTTCACTGTTACTTAAGCGCGGCAAGAATATCGTCGAAGATGAATTGCCTGCAGTCGCGCAGACCTTCACAACTGCCGAGTGGCGTGATCTGCAAATGTGGTCGAACCTTGCCTGGGTTGATCCAATCTTCCGCGAAGAAATAAAGGATCTCTACGGGAAAGGAAAGAACTTCCGCGATGAAGATAAGGAAAGACTGATTTGCCTCCAGAACAGGATAATTGGTTCGATATTCTCTGAGTACAAGAAAGCATTTGATGAAGGGCAGATAGAAATTACCACATCGCCGCTTTATCATCCGATCCTGCCTTTGCTTGTAGACAGCGATCTTGCCAAGGCGTCGAATCCGAATCTGAATATTCCTTTCAGGTTCTCTCACCCGGAAGATGCGGAAGCGCAGATCGAGCAGGGAATAAAAGTTTTCGAGGATATATTCGGCCAGAAGCCAAAAGGTATGTGGCCCTCAGAAGGCAGTGTTTGCGAAGAATTGCTGCCGATGTTCTCTAAATTGGGTATCAAGTGGTTGGCAACAGACGAGGAAATACTTGCTCGGAGCATAAGACGCTCGTTCTACCGCAATGATAAAGGTGTGCCCAATTATGCCGACCTTCTCTATAAGCCGTGGAAATACAATGGAGTGAGTTTTGTGTTCAGAGATCACATTATCTCTGATTTGATAGGCTTTACTTACTACGCGTGGGACCAGGAAAAGGCGGCGCAGGATTTTGTCGAAAGGATGAAGAGGATCAGCAATCAACTTCCCTCGTTTGATCAATTCATTGTCCCGGTGATACTCGATGGTGAGAATGCATGGGAAGCGTATGACAATGATGGAACCCCGTTCTTCGAGGCGCTTTATGGAGAACTTGTCAAGCAGAATATCCCGACGACCACGGTGTCTCGGTTTCTGGAGGAACATGAGACCAAAAATGATCTGCCCTCGCTTTTCCCCGGTTCCTGGATAGGCGCAAATTTCAATATCTGGATAGGCCAGCCCGAAGACCATGTCGGCTGGAAGATCATCGAAGACGTGCGGCAGAGAATGGTTGCCAAGAAGGTAACGGATAAAGAGATATGGAACCGGTTGTATATGCTCGAGGGAAGTGATTGGTTCTGGTGGTTTGGTTCGGGGCATGTATCATCTACGACCCAGATTTTCGATGAATTATTCAGGCAGCACACGATATGGATTTACCAGAAGATTGGTGAGGAGCCGCCCACGGAACTGTATTCACCTATCCAGCAGAAAGCAGAGGTCTTTTCCTGCCAGCCAATCGACAAGATCAATCCGGTTATCGACGGCCGTGTCACCAATTACTACGAGTGGTACAATGCTGGCTATGTAGATATTAAACGCATGGGCGGTACCATGCACAGGTTTGCCGGTCTGTTCTCGCGAGTTTACTGCGGCTTCGACGACAAAAACCTGTATATAAGGTTTGATATTGAAGACGAGGATATTTCTGCGTACGAGTACCGTGTCAGATTTTTCACGCCTAAGGACGTAGAGTTCGCTGTTTGTGAGGGCAAGAATTTTATCTGTGTTATCGACAGAGTTGGAGAAATGTCGATCCCGCTCGGAGATTTGAATGTCGATGATCAGAGCATGGTGGAGTTCATGATCGACGCCAAACAAAAAGGCGTTGAAATAGACCGCACGCCGTGTTTGAAATTCAACGTCAAACTTAAGGACGTAAAACTGCAGAACTGGACTGTGTGACACCGACGGCGTCAAAAAAATCCTAAATCCCAATATCTACATACTAAGCAAATTCAAATATCAAAATCCAAATGATCGAAAAGGCGAGTTTTGAATTTTGGTGTTGGTGCTTTGGAATTATTTAGGGTTTAGGGTTTAGAATTTAGGATTTGACTACCATCTGTCACCTATTTTCTCTGCCCTAATAGGAATGCCGAGAGGGGGAGTTGAACCCCCACGCGCCTTTCAGCACTGCGGATTTTGAGTCCGCCGCGTCTCCCAGTTCCGCCATCTCGGCTTCAATAAAGACAATACTTTGCGTGGCGTTACTTTTTGGCAGCAACCGTTTGTGCCAAATTTGTGCCAAAACGCGGACGATTATATGCAGAAAACTTCAGTTTGTCAACCACTTCTCAGGCAATCAACCGGTCATAGAAATAGTCGTATAATAGAACCATTGATAATTGTTCAACTCCAAGTGACAAAAAAAGAGAGTCAAGGCGTATTTTTGGCATGAAAACCGCCTGAAATTATACATTTGTGCTTCTTTTGTCTAACTCTAAGATATACGGCGAGTGCCATCACAACGCGAAACTGACACCAAAATACCAACAAGAATATTCAAAAGGATTACTGGTCGCGAAATTAAGTTTTAGTTTTTCGTATGGTATCAAATCTATGCCAAAACTGATTTCGTTAGTGAGTTGGTGGTAAATCTCGTGGTAATAAGTATATGTTGTAGTGTTTCCGATACGAAATGTTAGTATTGGTGAAAATCGTGCTTCAAAACCCGCCAGCCCAATCAATCTTCTTTCACGGATCCAACTAGTTCCACCTTGACTCGATTTGTTCACAACATAAGTAAGACCGCCTATCACGAATATATTACTCATTGGGTAATATGTTATTCCTAATCCCGGTCTCATGGAATTCCTTGCTCGGCAGTCCTTATATGCATATTTCCAGTCTAAGGTCACTTTGAGTTTCCTAAACAAAAGTCGCAATCGAGCATTCACCTGCATATCATTGTATTGTTCGTCAAATTGAACCGTTTCATGCTGCGGCCAAAACCACTCAATTGTGTCTGCGATGAAGCTGTTGGTTTCCCAGTTGCTCCTGCCGGAGAGCGAGATTTCCCAATTCATATTGTCTGTTAATATTATTCCCAATCCAATTTGATCGCTCCATTCCGAGTGAGTGAGGACAGCATCCTGAATAATCCCTAGAGTGTCGTGCTTTTCAAGATAAATCCAATCAGGTTTGTTATTCCAACTGGCACTGTATTCCACCCCGACCTTTATCCGTTGGGTGATACCCAAACTTCCCAGAATGCCAGCTTGACCGTAAGCCCATAATTCCGGCGTGTAATAACTACGAACATCAGAACGCTGCCAGGCACCAAGCCGTAAAGCCACTCCTATTTTTGGGTACAACGCAAATAGCGACATCAACTCGTCGTTTTCCCAGAATTCCATATTTGGTGTTTGATTGGTTAATTCATTAGTAGTAAATATCCGTGTCATTGCGTAAATTTGGGGTGTGTTATAAGTATCGACATTCTCACCAAGAGTTTTCATATATGCGGGGTTCCAGGTTAAATCGGTAATTGGATCGGGCACGTATCCTGCAAAATATCTACCAAAACCTAACATTCGCACAGAAGGTTGACTCCACAACTGCACGAGCAACATAACTACTATTCCCATTTTTCCTCCCGCGAATTATAATCTCGTGTTTGGCTAAGTCAACACAACAATTCTTCTTCCACCTTCTCCAAATCTTCCAATCTTCTCCTCAATCCCGCAACCGTCTTCTCCTGATGGGAATCCAGCTTCTCATGCTTCTCCTGAATATTCTTTAGCTGTTCTCGAAGCCACGCTTTCTTCTTCTGGATCTGACAGTACCTATAGAAATCCACATCTACATCAACAATCCTCAAATCTAAACCACAATCCATTACCTCAGAATCATAGGTTCTATAGACACCCCAATGACCTTCTGATCCAACCAAGAAATACTCCAAATTGAATTCCACCGCCAGTTCTTCGGCATCTCCTTCTCCTCGGAGTTTCTGAATGAACAGAGCTCTATCACCAATATACTCCCAGAAAGTGATTACCGGCACATAACAATACCCATTCTGCCTGATTCTCCTGGTTAGTCTATACTCGTGCTCAAAATTCTTTCTCCTGCCTTGGTTCATAGAATACCCTGGCAACACTGCAAAGCTGCCTTTCTTGAAATGGTACACTATTCTACTGAGCGTTCCTGATTTAATCAATTCTAATCTCATTTCTGGATTCATGTGTTTATACTCTGCTGCTCGTTCTCCTATGAAATACCTTTTCAGATTCTCAATATCTGCTTCAAGATCATCGTCTTTCCAGGATTCTCTACTCATTCTATATATTATACGCCGTCCGGAGAAGAATCCTGCTATTTTTCTGAATTCTATAGAAGCGAGATTTGACTAAAAAACTGTATTGTCAGTATTAGAGATCTCTCTTTTAGGCGTTTTCAAGGAAGCCGTAGGCTTACGCTGAAATCGCCCTATGTTTCGGAGCCGTGAGGCGAAGCCTCGCGATGCGAAGAAATATAGGTTGGATCATTACTGGATTAGTTTTTTTGGAAAATCGAAGCTTCGCTTCTTGTGAGAATGTTTTGTTGTATCAGCTTCTTCAGAATTAGTTTATATATATTATACTATTGGATGTGACACTGGTGTCGTCTACTGATATGACATGGTTGTCGCCACTGATGCGACGTCGGTGTCATGAGAAGATGTAATGCCGGCTCTTCTCCTTTAGCCGAATGTGACGGGAAGGGTTGGCGATTCCCCCGGGATCTGCACTGTATATGGCTGGATTTCCGAGGTTTTAGGCACTGCAGTCAGGAGAATTTTCACTCAGTTCAGATCTTCTCATTTTGTTCGGTTATGATACCTTATGTAAGAACTTGTTGAGTTGA
>CP070686.1:738897-743563 GCA_020353055.1 Caldifarciminota bacterium
ATGCGAGCAGTTAGCGCAGTCACCGTCTAAACACTCATAGCAACACTTGGTACAGCTGACAACGCTCTTGCCCAATTTGATATCGGTTCCGCGGCCGGCCATGTTAGTGGCGATCGTCACCGAACCGGGTTGGCCCGCCCGGGAAACAATTACGGCTTCACGTTGGTGATGTTTGGCATTAAGAACTTCATGTGAAATCCCTCTGCGCTGCAGCAACCTGGATAAAACCTCGGAAACATCAACCGAAGTCGTCCCGACGAGTATCGGCCGTTTCTTCTCGTTCCAGCGTGCGATTTCATCGACGATCGCATTGTATTTTTCGCGTTTGGAGCGATACACGATATCCTCATAGTCCACCCTACGGACCGGCTCTTTGGTCGGTATCTCAACTACATCCAGTTTGTAGATCTGCCAGAACTCATTCGCTTCGGTCGCCGCCGTACCGGTCATGCCCGCAAGTTTTTCATACATACGGAAATAATTCTGAATGGTTATCGTGGCAAAAGTCTGGGTCTCTTCCTGTACACGCACGCTCTCTTTTGCCTCAATTGCCTGGTGCAATCCATCAGAGTAGCGTCTGCCCGGCATCAAACGACCAGTGAACTGGTCGACGATTATCACCCGGTCATCCTGTACTACATACTCAACGTCCTTTTCAAAGAGCGAGTATGCCTTTAGGAGCGCACGCAGATTGGCCAGGGTTTCGTTCTTCCTGGCATAATCCTGATAAGCCTTCTCCTTTTCGAAAAGTTTTTCCTTCGCGGTTAAGTGTTCATCCTTGTCGATCTTACCGATCGTTTCGCTCAGATCCGGGAGCACGAACATATTCGGATCTTTCGGAGAAACGAACTGCCGTCCTTTCTCAGTCAGGTCCACGATATTCGACTTTTCATCGATGACAAAATACAATTCATCGTCGACTTCGGCAAAACTCTTATCACGTAAGTAACCCAATTCTACCTGCTCTATTTGTTTCTTAACACCGGTTTCCTGCTCGAGTTTCAATAATTGTTTATTTTTGGGTGAACCACGGCGTGCTTGCAGCAGTTTCATGGCAGCTTCTTTTTCTTCGCCTTCGTCGAACAGTTTCTTTGCTTCGGCGACAACGCGGTTAACAAAAACGGTCTGCGCCGAGTTCAGACGTTGTACGATTGGATTAAGTTCATTATACGCCTTGGTCTCGTGCTCGACCGGGCCCGAAATGATGAGCGGGGTACGTGCCTCATCAACAAGAATGCTGTCAACCTCGTCAACGATCGCATAATGATGCCCGCGCTGGACCTTGTTCTCAAACCGCCAGACCATGTTGTCGCGCAGGTAATCAAACCCAAACTCGTTGTTCGTACCATAGGTAATGTCGCACTTATATGCATTAATTCTGTCTTCCTGCTCCATACCCTGCTGGAGAACACCAACGGTCATACCGAGTGACTCGTACACCGGGCCCATCCACTCACGGTCGCGGCGTGCCAGATAATCATTGACCGTTATCAGATGCGCGCCCTTGCCAGTAAGGCCATTAAGATACAGCGGCATAGTAGCCACCAATGTCTTACCCTCACCCGTCTTCATCTCCGCAATCTTGCCCTGATGAAGTACAATGGCGCCGATCAACTGGACGTCAAAAGGCAGCATGTTCCACTCGGTCTCTATATCTACAACCTGCCATTTCTTACCGAGTAATCGGCGGCATGATTCCTTTACCAACGCAAAGGCTTCGGGCATGATGTCATCCAGGAATTCGCCGTCCTGTATGCGTTTCTTGAACTCTTCGCTCTTCTTTACGAGATCAACATCTTTGTATTGCTCGTAAAAGTTGTTTATTTGGTCGACCGTCGGCCAGAGATCTTTAAGCTCTCGCTCGGTCTTCGTGCCAAAAATTTTTCCCAAGAATTTCTGAATCATATTTTCAAGCTAATTATATGGATTAATACCATATTGTCAACAAACACCATGAAATTTCTACCTTTTAGACAATAGAACGCTGAGTTCGTTAATCTCGATACTACCGCTAATTTCGTTACTACCGTTATTTTCGCTACTATCGCTACTCACGTTAGATACTTGATTCTCGATATTGGATACTAGTTTCGACACTGGTCAAACACATGATTGACAATATCCTCTCACTGCATAGACTCTAAAAGAAACCATGAAATGCATCAAGGAATATTATCCAAGACCTTAGACAATAAAATGAAGCGTATGAAGAAAACAAGACAGCGTAGAAAAACAACGAACAACTATGCGTTCATCGACAGCCAGAATCTTAACCTCGCCATTCGTGAGACTGGTTGGATCCTCGATTTCCGTAAATTCAGAAAGTATCTAAAAGACAAGTATGATATCACCAAGGCTTATTTGTTCATAGGTTATGTTGCAGAGAACCAAGACATGTACACAAAACTACAGAAGAGCGGCTACATATTAGTATTCAAACCTACGCTGACTTTGCCGAGTGGAACGCCCAAAGGTAATGTTGATGCCGAACTTGTCCTGCATACCATGATTGAATACAAGAATTTTTCTAAAGCACTTATCGTTACTGGAGACGGAGATTTCCATTGCCTTGTAGATTATTTGTCAAAAAATCGTAAATTGCTGAAATTGATGATCCCAAACAAACAAAAATTTTCTTCTTTGTTCCGAAAAATGATGGACAAAATTGTATTCATGAATAACCTGCGCCGTAAACTTGCGTATAAACCAAAAAAGAAGAAAAAATAAAAGGGAGGCATTACCTCGGGACAGAACCCTTTGGATGGCCTCCCATCGTGATTCTTTAATATTATAATAAAAAAGCAATCGTCGTCAAGGGGCGATCTGCATCTATCAATACGAACAATACCACCAACGTTCGTTTCACTGGCTCTCTGCTTCTCCGATACACCGTCATTGCGAGGAGCGTAGCGACGCGGCAGTCTCTGACAAATGATTGACATAACGTAGTGTTTTGCTATAATAGAGCGCGCCAGCGTAGCTCAGTTGGTAGAGCAGCGGTTTCGTAAACCGCAGGTCTCCGGTTCGAATCCGGACGCTGGCTTATTCTCTGCTGGAATTACCACGAGACACAGCCTGCAAACCGAGAGTAAGGACGAGAGCATTCGTGTGAGATTTTTGTAAGCTTTTCATTTATTATTTATATGTAACCGGGAAACGATTCTGTGAACTCGGAGAACGATACTCCGTAAGCGTATCACAGGACGAGGTGAAGATGATATCTGTATATATGTGCATATTCGTGATTATTTCCATCAACCCAAAAATCCAGGAAATGGTAGATAGTGTTTCTTCTGATTCGATCCTGGCAACCGTTCAACGTCTCCAGAATTTTGTTTCAAGAGACGTAATGCATGATTCGTGTTTTGCTGCTGCAGACTGGATACAGAACAGACTAAATTCCTATGGCTTGGACAGCGTATATCGGGATTCCTTCGAATGGACATACGTCGTCCCCCCGAATATTGTCGGAATAAAATACGGCACCGTGTTTCCTGATATCTATTATGCCGTAATATGCGGCCATTTTGATTCCTATTCCCCCAGTCATGATTCAGCACCCGGAGCAGATGACAACGCAAGTGGTGTCGCGGCCGTCCTTGAAGCAGCGCGTATTCTTGGTAACTATCCCTTTGAATATAGCATCCGCTTCATTGCTTTTTCCACGGAGGAATACGGTGATATCGGAAGTGAACACTACGCATCAGAAGCCGTAAGTAGCGGTGATACTATTATCGGCCTTTTCAACTTTGATATGATTGGCTACTCGAATGCATATCCGGAGAGTGTTGAAGTATGTGGTGACACATTCAATGAACCACTAATTGATCTCTACATTGCATGTGCTGATACTTACACAACCCTGCTGGCGACAAAAAGGCTGGGACTCCCAATGGGTGATGCATGGCAGTTCAGCACACGTGGGTATCAGGCAGCCACACTGATCGAAGACTGGTGGATCACAAATCCTTATTATCATTGGGGGGCGGATACGATCGGTATGGGTTTCAACGACCTTGCTTTCTGTACTGAAATCACCAAAGCAGGCATCGCAGCCTTAGCATCGCTATCAAAACCCACAGGCATAGCCGAAACAGATCATTTAACTGTACCCAAGAGCACTGTTATCTTGATTTCCCCAAATCCATTCAGCAATCGCACTAACATTACATATACGATTCACGATGCTGGATACACGATGACAAATACGACTGTAAAAATCTACGACGCGGCAGGTAGATTAGTTAAATCTCTCCACCCTGTATCGCGTATCCCACATGGGGAATCAAACATCTTCTGGACCGGTGATGACGATGCAGGGAGGGAACTGGGTAGCGGTGTCTATTTCTTGAAACTCGATTCGGGGGACTACGCTGCTACAGAGAAATTAATGCTGATTAGATAAGATACATTAAAGTAACACAGGCGAGTGATTGTGGCTGTCGCTACCCTTTTTTCTCTTGTGCCAGATTCCCCGACATACGGGGACGGAGGGTGTGAATTTCTAGTTTCCTGCCTGCACTGTGTGAAGCCGAAGTGAGAAATCGAAGGCGTCTGACCAGGTCGCCTCCCTTCATTAGCTATAGACACTATTTGAATAGACCTTTACGTTTTTCAGTAATCCTATTACGTGTTTCTTGTTTAGAACGATATTGCCTTTCTTTGC
>CP070686.1:743663-751916 GCA_020353055.1 Caldifarciminota bacterium
CCTTACTAACGAAGTCGCCTGGCTGCAAAACCTGAAAACTTAAGAGCGGTAATATCGCTGAAAAGACATTTTCAATTTCGAAATGCGAACTTTACAGAAAAGACGTTAGTATCGTTGCTCCGGTTAAATCGTTATTCGCGGTAATTTCTTCACTGTATCTCAACTTCTCCTCTTCTCAAGGTCTATTGTTCAGGCTTTTCCAGCGTCGGCATGTCTACAATATGAATGTATTTCCACCAGTAGCATGTTTTCATCTTCATGCGTGTGGCGTAGAGCGTTAATCTCCAAGCCGTAGTAGTTGCCCGAAGCTTTTCATGCAGAAAAATATCACATTGGAGTGATAGTCGAAGTCTATACGCGGGACTAACAATTCTACCCAGAACCTATTCTGTTTTACGAAACTGAAAAGGTTCTCGACCTTTTGATCATCGAGTTTTGCCGCAATTAACCTTAGATTTCTTCCGATATCAAGTTCGGAGGCCAGGGCACTACGCCATGTTATGTCATACTCACTGAGTCCATATCCATCCTTGAGGGTCCTTACCAAGTTATCAACGGCAATTTCAGAACATAGCAGACCATAGAAAATGCCACCCCCAGTTGTTGTTTTCACCTGTCCGGCCGCTTCACCGACAAGTAGGATATTGCCGTTAACACTCTTGTCGACGGGACCGTAGGCGATTGCTTTTATACGTATGTTTTTTTCATCGAATCCATGATTTATACCGAGCCGTTGCTGAACGAACTTCTTCAGCCATTTCTTACTCGTCTGGGGAAGCAGGACACCTATTTTTGCATGACCTTTACGAAATGGAATCAGCCAGCCAAATGATCCAGGAGCAAAATCGCGGCCGATGTGGATCTCAAGTTTTGTAGGAGAGTGCGGAACTGCTATCTCGATCTGGGAGCCATATAAATATTGGGGCGGCGGCTTGAGCCCGACCTTCTCGTGCAATCTACAGTCAATGCCGGTAGCGACGACAACTGCTTTTGTATTATGAGTTTGACGGTTGCTCTTAACTGTATAGAAATATGGGGCGCCGGATATATCACTCACTCGCTGCCCAAGGAATATCTCGACCCCACGTTTCTTTGCTCTCAAGAACAATTTACGATCGAAGAGATCGCGATCGACAACGTAAGCAAAGAAATTCTTTTGCTCATATTCTAATCTCTGTCCGAAAGGAGAGAAGAAGGATACCGAATTGATGCTCGAGAGCACCGTGTCGGCAGGCAAGTCGTACCTTTCAAAAGCCTCCCTCCCGATCACGCCCGCACAAATCGAATCCTCTCCTATTCTTTCCTTTTTGTCGATGAGGCAAACCTTCAATCCTCTTTCTGCCAACTGATATGCGGTAAAGGAGCCAACCGGTCCTGCGCCGATTACTACAACATCGTATCTACGCTTCACACATGATTATAAATACGAAATAGAAGAAGTCAACATACCCGACTGACAAACGAGAATTCGGGAAGCCTTTATGAGACAGAAGTTTAGAAGAAAAGTCTAATATGGAATCTGCAGTCGGTTTGGGTGCTCCGAACGATCTGCTTCGGCCTGATGCTTCACGCTCCCCCGTCATTGCGAGGCTGGCATCGCCAGCCGTGGCAATCTTCCGATACAAATGGAAGAAACAAAATTGACGATATCAGCGGTACTAACGAGGATAACTTTTTCGTACCCAGTTTTCCGTTGACTTCGTCAAACGCGTGGCTATAATGATTTCATGAATAAATATGACGTTGTTGTGATTGGCGCCGGTCCGGGTGGATATCCCTGCGCGATTCGTCTCGGTCAGATGAAGAAAAAAGTTCTTGTCGTTGAAGAAAAATTGGTGGGGGGTCTGTGCCTCAATTGGGGATGCATTCCAACCAAAGCGTTGAGTTTTGCCGCTGAATTAGTCGATGATATCGAAAAAGCCAAACGGATGGGTTTTGATATAACGCTGAATGGCTATGATCTTGACAAGATTCGTGGCTGGAAAGAAACGGTTGTCAGAAGATTGAGAACCGGCATCGAATATCTCTTCAAGTCGAACACCGTTGAGTGGAAGAAAGGCAGGGCACGTATTATCGCTCAACACAAGGTAGAAATTGAAACGGATGGGAGTACAGAGACGGTTGAAGCCGATAATATCGTCATAGCCACGGGGACGGAGGTTATTCCCTTGCCCGGATTGGAATTTGACCATAAGTACATCATTGATACGGACGACGCGCTGGAGCTTACGGATATACCGCAACGATTACTGGTGATCGGAGCCGGCGCGTCCGGTCTCGAAATGGCAACAATCTATTCGCGGCTCGGCAGTGAAGTGACTGTCGTTGAAATGATGGAGCAGGTGCTGCCGGGGATGGAAATCGAGTTGTGCGAAGCCCTGCAGAGGATCATTAAGAAATCCGGTATCGCACTTTTCTTGGCATCGCAAGTTTCAGGATTCGAGAAAAAGGATGAAAAACTTGAGGTTTCCATCAAAACATCCGGGCAAATACGTAGGGAAATCTATGATAAGATACTCGTTTCGGTCGGCCGGAGACCATCGGCTCACGCATTTGAGGGGCTGGACATAGAACTCGACAGCAAAGGGTATGTGAAGACTGATGTTTCGTTAAAGACGAGTATAGATTACATATACGCGATCGGTGACATAGCTGGTCCGCCGCTCCTGGCACACAAAGCTACAAAGCAGGGCGTCATTGTTGCGGAGATGCTTGCGGGGAAAAAGAAAACGGCGGTCAAATCTGTTATTCCCTCGTGTGTTTTTACGATACCGCCCTTATCAGCGGTCGGTTTGACCGAAGCAGAGGCAATAGTCAGCGGACATAAGGTTGTGGTCGGTCGCTTTCCTTACCGTGCACTGGGCAAGGCAGTATCAATGGGTGAGACTGAAGGTTTGGTGAAAATTGTCGGAAACGAAGAAGGCAAACTACTCGGAATTCACATCCTTGGAGCAGAATCTCCCAATCTCATTGGTGAAGCAGTTCTTGCCCTCGACCACGGTCTGGGTGTAGCTCATATCGCGGATTCGATACATCCACATCCGACGCTGACCGAAGCGATGCAAGAGGCCGCCGAGAATTTCTTCAACAAAGCCATACACATTGCGAATAAATAGACGATATTTAGAGGATTCACATGTTGACTGAAAATATTACTTTAACTAACTTCATAGTATCAGTAAGCCTGATTCTTGGTGGTTTTATCGCCGGTGTTGTTATCGAAAAAGTCATTCTTTCTCGATTGAGAAGATTCGCCAAGCGTACAAGTTGGGAGGGTGACGAAATAGTCATAAACTCGATAAAAGGGGCGGCGATTCTCTGGTTCGGCCTTGCCGGCATCTATGCTGCGTTCGCCAATCTACCGCTAAAACCGGTTATTCAGACCATAGTACAGAAGGCGATACTCATTGTCATCTTAATTTCGGTAACTGTCGTTCTTTCAAAGATCGTCGTCGGCTTAATAAGCTTGCACAGCAAGAAAGCGACTGGCGGATTGCCTTCGGCATCTCTTTTTATCAATATCTCGAGGGGTATAATCTTCCTGCTCGGAGCATTGATAATACTGCAGTCTGTGGGCGTATCAATTACACCGTTGATAACGGCCTTGGGTGTTGGAGGATTAGCAGTGGCTCTCGCCCTGCAGCCGACCTTGTCCAATCTCTTTGCCGGAGTACAGATAATCGTATCCAAGCAGCTTGAACCCGGTGACTGGGTCGAGATCGATTCCGGTGCCAAAGGTTACGTTGTCGATGTATCCTGGCGTAATACCACGATACGCGAATTGCCCAATAATCTTATTATCGTACCTAACTCGTTGCTGGCGAACAGTGTGATAACGAACTTCAGCCGACCGCAGAAAAAAATGTCAGTGATCATTGAAGTCGGCGTAAGTTACAACAGCGACCTTGCAAAAGTCGAGAGGGTAACCATCGACGTTGCCAAAAAAGTGGTCAAGGATGTCCAGGGGGGAGAGGCAGAGTTCGAGCCAATAGTACGCTACCATACATTTGCAGATTTCAGCATAAACTTCTCGGTGATTCTACGGGTGAAGGAGTTTATAAACAAGTATTTGGTGAGGCATGAGTTCATAAAAGCCCTGCACAAAAGATACAATGAGGAAGGGATAGAGATTCCCTTCCCGATCAGAACCATACATATGAAAGATACGCCACCCCCTACGCACATGTAATGTAAGACTTTCCTGAAAGCATATACATTTTTATACTCTTCGCGCATTTCGGTTGCCTAAGAAGATTATGAAGTTGAGATGATAAGAGGCTAAGAAGGCAGATGAGTACGAAGACACCTGTCATTCTCCGGCATTGCCGGGGAATCCAGACTAACCGAATAACCGACGAAATTAACGGGAATAACGAGAATAACGATATTGTCGAGCCTAACGAAATCAACGAAGCAAACGTCTTTTGTATGGTTGACAAAGAATACGACTTACCTATAATTAAGTCTGGTAGGGTATAGGAGCGTAAAAAAACTTGGGGGTGCGCATACGACATTATGGCAGTCAGTCTCATGCGTGCTGACAAGGGCGGTAGCTTATATACTTTATCTGAAAGCTGGCGGGTAGTACTTTCCATTAATTGTTTTATGTTGAATTCAGTTTAGTTTTCTTTTTTACTTATTGATGCTTCTTTAGGTTAAGTGATGTGGGGGTAGATTAATGAAATACGCAATTGCATTTCTTGTGCTGTGTGCATCTCTTGCCTATCCTGATTTCAAGCGGACGTCGGGATTAATCGATATTCCGACTGCAAGAATAATGCCTCATTTGGGCTACCGTATCGGCACCGACGTTACCCTGCAAATCGGTCAGATGGTAACGGATTATGATCAGCCATTCGAGGAGAATCTTCATTCTTCTATCGGCCTGGGTGACTTCCTGGAAATCTACTTTGATGTGTATACGATAATCGAAGATTGGACAGTTGCCGGCGGTTTCTGCCATAGGGTATTCGGATCAGATAAATTCGCTATTGCCTGGGGTATTCATTCGTTCTCAACACTTCCTGATATGTCTGAAGTTGGCCAAACAGACACTGCTGCTTGGCATGATGATTTTTTGTACTCACATGGTGATTATGAGAAACCATATGAGCGGTATTCAGGTTTTGTTGTATCCTCTTATGCGCTGGCGGAGCAGATTGATGTGTCACTGGGTTTTGGGCGCGGAAGATATGTGGGTTACGGCGCCGTTTCCAAGTACTTGAATTCGAATCTGTATCATGAGCAAGGTGGCGATTGGGGGATAGGAGTTTTCGGCGGCGTCGAGTATAAACTGTCTGATAGAACGTCGCTTTTGATTGAAGGCGATGGACGTGATATCAACGCTGGCATTAGATTTCAGCCGCTGCCGTGGGAATTCGGTGTAGGTGTTACCAAGATCGAATATATATTTGACTGGGACGAATATCGCCCCAGGATTGCTCTATCGGCATCATACAAGCATATACCGGAAAAGCCCGGTCCCGGTATTATTGCAGGAACCGTGCGTGATACCGACGGTAATGCCCTCGTTGCTGCGGTTAGGATTTCGGAAAGCGTCGTGTCGCCAATGATGACCGAACCCGAGTTCGGTGCCTACCAATTCACGGAAATTGAGCCAGCTCTGTACGAATTGACCGCCTCGGCTGAAGGCTATTCGCAGGGCAGGAAGAAAGTGGAGGCTCTGGCTGATCAAACTGTCTACTGTGATTTCATCCTCGAGCGGCTCGTTGGAGGTCTGGTTGGCATAGTAATCGATAATGTAACAGAAGAGCCTTTGGCTGCTACGGTCATGATAGTCGACACCGATGCGGTTACCGAATCTGATGTCGAAACAGGTTTTGCCTTCATGGATTTGGAACCCGCTACATATACATTGAATGCCGAGGCTGTGGGATATCATCCGGGTAGCGCAACTGCGACCGTAGAGGTTGGCACAACGACTGATGTCCTGATCAGATTGGAACCCATAACCTTTGCGCTTCAAGGAATACAGTTTGATTTTGACAAATCTACGCTCAGACCTGTTTCAATACCAATACTCGAACAGGCGGCAGATGTGCTTAGGCAGTATCCGAATATCCGTATCGAAATACAAGGTCACACCTGCTGGTTGGGCTCTGACGAGTATAATCTGAGACTCTCTCAATCACGTGCTAATTCAGTCATGAATTATCTCGTGACCGAGCAGAATATCGACAAGGCGAGATTAACTGCTAAGGGTTACGGTGAGACGACTCCCGTCGCGACCAATGAGACAAAAGAAGGACGGGAGCGAAATCGTCGCGTTGAATTTGTGATCATTAAGTAACAAATAATTTGGTGCGTGCCGGACTGATCATTTGCCGGCACGCACCCCGTAGTTTCGTAGTTTGTTTTTGTAAACTGAGTCTAAACGAAATGCATACTGTAAATAATCGAAGGAGGAAGTGAGATGGATAAAGTGTTGCTGTCTTACGCGCTATGTGTATTACCACTATTTGCTGACTTCAATAGAACATCCGGTTTAATTGACGTTCCAACCGCCAATGTATTACCGCATTTTGGCATTCGTGCCGGTGTCGATGGTTCCGTAGGTTTTAATGATACGAGTGATGGTGCAGAATTAAACCTGCACTTTTCTACGGGCCTTTTTGATATAGCCGAGGCATATTTAGACATATACACTTTTACCGATTTCACCGCTGCCGTCGGCTTTTGTCACAGAATATACGGTAATGAGAAATTGGGGGTTGCGTGGGGCGTTCATACTATTTCTTATGATCTTGATATTTCGGAACTGGGCCGTGGTGATACAATCGGTTGGTCTGACGACATGATGTATAACTTTGAGGAATATGAAAAACCATTTGAACTGGGGTCGGTTTTTCTGGTTACCACGTACGCGATCAATGAGGACATTGACGCCACGGTTGGTATTGGTAGGGGAAGGTATGTTGGTTACGGTTCTCAGTCAAAATATTTCAATACCAACGTATTTCGCGACGAGGGAGGTGATTGGGGAGTAGGTTTGGTCGCCGGCATTGAAGTACGGTTCCTCGACCAATTCAGATTCATGTTGGACGGTGATGGGCGCGATCTCAATGTTGGTTTGGGCTACCGTTTGGCGCCGGTTGAGTTCAATATCGCACTGAGTAAACTCGAGTGGTTCGTGTGGGCACAGGATGATTATAAACCACGGTTGTCAGCATCCATTTCCTATTTGAATTTGCATGAAGAAAAAGGGCCGGGTGCTATCGCAGGCAAGGTAGTCGATGAATTGGGCAATCCAATTTTGGCAGAGGTAGGTTTAGTCAATGATCCTGCCACGCGTGTGAATACAAATCCAGGATCGGGCGCATTTAGTTTTTCACAAGTCGATGCCGGTTCGTACGAATTGTACGCTCATGCTTCCGGCTATCAGATATCGAGACGTAAGATAAAAGTGCGTGGCGGCAGGATAGCTTATTATGAATTCAAAATGCAGCCGGAACCAATACCTCCGGCTAAAATTCATGGAAAAGTTGTTGAGGTAGAGACCGGTCGGCCTCTCATCGTTGATTTGACCGTTCTTGAAACAGGATATAAGACAAAATCAGATTCCTTAGGCGTATTCGACATCCCCGACCTTCCGCCTGGCATGTACAAGATACAGGCAGATGCCATCGCCTTTGAGACTGGTCTATATCCGGTAACGCTCTCTCCAGGCGCCAAGCATGTGCTGGACATTAAGATGCTAAAGCCATCTGACGTCATCAGACTCTACGGCATTAATTTCGAGTTCAACAAGGCGACTATCCTGCCTGAGTCATTTCCCATTATTGATGAAGCAGCGGCGATCGTGATGAACCACCCTGACATCAAGGTGGAGATCCAGGGTCATACCGATGCAACCGGTTCGGCTGAATACAACCAACAACTTTCGTATATGCGAGCGAACGCCGTGCGTGAATATCTTATCAACGTGCATGAGATCAGTGCGGAGCGTTTGTTTCTAATGGCATATGGTGAGAGCCGTCCAGTAGCACCGAATAATACAGATGAGGGGCGTTTCAAAAACCGGCGGGTGGAATTTATAATCATTAAATAAACGGCGTTAATTTCGTTATTACCGCTATTTTCGTTAGTGTCGTTAATAACTATTCTTATGAAGATTAAGCGCTTCGAAGATCTGGAATGCTGGATGCTTGCGCGTGAATTTGTGAAGTACATATATAAGCTCACTCGCAAACCTAGGTTTTCTAAGGATCTACGGCTTGTTGGTCAAGTAACGAA
>CP070686.1:752016-776803 GCA_020353055.1 Caldifarciminota bacterium
AATAACGAAAATAACGTTTTCTATGTGTAGATTCACTTGAATACATCCGCCCCACCGATCTGAGTAATTCCGCAATTCGCATTTCGAAATTCGCTTTTATGATGGTTTCTAAAGAGTAGTATTATCGATCAGCCGGGTTTTGCCGAAAAAGACGGCGAGGGCGACCAATGTGCCCTTCCGCAATTTCTTTACCGGCTCCAATGTGTTTTTATCAACAAGGGCGATGTAGTCAATTTTACCCTGCTTCTCTTTGATCATGCTCGCCATTTTATTGACAGCGAGTTTGGGGTCGCGAAGGCCTTCAATGTAAGCCCGCCTTGACCATTTGAGGGAGTTATACAGAACGACCGCATTTTTTCTTTGAACCTTACTCAGGTATTTGTTCCTTGAACTCATTGCCAGGCCATCTTTCTCGCGTACTATCTTACCGGTCACGATCTTCACACGGAGATCCAGGTCTTTGACCATCTTCTTTATGATTACTGCCTGCTGGTAATCCTTGCTTCCGAAGACGGCCAGATCCGGTTCGATGGTATTGAAGAGTTTGAGCACAACGGTCGTCACGCCGCGGAAATGTATGGGCCGGGATGCACCGCACATGAGTTTGCTCCAATCGACAACCTCGACATAGGTCTGATGACCATCGCGATACATCTCACGGGCCAACGGGTTGAACACCAGATCTACTTTTTCTTTCTTCAACAATTTCAGGTCCCGGCTTAGATCACGCGGATATTTTTTAAGATCCTCTTTTGCCCCGAATTGAGCCGGGTTGACGAATATTGAAACCACGAGAAAATCGCATTTTCTGCGCGCCAGCCGCACCAGCGAAAGATGCCCCTCGTGTAGATAGCCCATGGTCGGCACCAGACCGATCTTCTTACCCCGGCGCTTTGCCGAAATGATTGTCTTCCTCAACTGAGCGATCCTCTTCACCAACCGCATGGGTTATTATAGGCAGAATCCACGGACACGCAATATCCACATACCGGCAACGAAACATGGTAAACGGTTACAATGACACTCTTGACCATCGACAATAGCAGAAGTTAGGAAGCTAAGAAACTGAGAGGTTGAGAAACGGAGCGGTAATAGCGAGATTAACGATATCAACGATATTAGCGCAATTAACGTTTTTTATCCAGTATCAAGAATCAATTATCGAGTATCTAATATCGTTATTTTGAGCGAAAGTAACGAAATCAACGAGAATAACGCACCTAACGTCCTTCGGAGTGCGCAGCACTTGACTTTTCGCCCAAATTCTGTATACTTAAGCTACCTAATTAGTAGGGAATCGAAGCAGATTTTGTCATAAATCCCTTGCTTGTGTTCGTCCGAAATAATCTTACGAAGAATTATCCCTATAATTAAGGAAGAAAGGAGCACGAAATGGCGCTACTCGAAATACGGTGGCACGGTAGAGGCGGACAGGGTGCGAAAACTGCAGCACTGCTCTTCGCCGATGCCGCAGTCGAAACCGGAAAATATATACAGGCGTTTCCTGAATACGGGCCGGAAAGAATGGGTGCCCCGGTCTTTGCATTCAATCGCATTTCTGACAAACCGATACTCCAGCATTGTGGCATAAAGTCACCAAATATCGTAGTCGTGCTGGATCCAACACTCATGGAAACCGTGGACGTTACCGACGGACTACCTGATGACGGCGTGATCCTGGTCAATACACAGAAGACCGCTGAAGAAATAAAGAAACAATTGAAATTATCCAAACAAAATGTTTATGTGGTTGATGCCAGCAAGATTTCCAAAGAAATTCTAAAACGTGACCTCCCGAACACTCCCATGTTAGGTGCTTTGATAAAGGTCTCCGGATTGCTCGATTTCAATGACATGCTTGACTCTGTGAAAATCCGCTTAAAGCACAAATTCCCAAATAGGCCGGAAGTGGTCGAGGGCAATATAAAAGCGATAAAGCGCGCTTACGAGGAGGCAAGAGCATGAAGAAAGAGAAAAAGGGTTGGAAAGAATTACCAATCGGTCTCGTTCTTGAAGGCGGCTCGAGCGAGCAGTTTGAAACCGGCGACTGGCGAAGCGAAAAACCGATCTGGGATGAGAAGAAGTGCACAAATTGCTTTCTCTGCTGGATCTACTGTCCCGACTCGGCGATAATTGTCAAAGACGACAAAGTACAGGGCATCGACTACCGCTACTGCAAAGGTTGTGGAATCTGCGCCGAAGAGTGTCCACCAAAGATCCAGGCTATCAAAATGGTAAGGGAGGAAAAATGATCGTTGCCAGAACCGGAAACGAAGCAATGGCCGAAGCAATGCGACAGATCAACCCTGATGTTGTCGCCGCTTATCCGATCACGCCTGCCACCGAAGTCGTCCAGTTATTCTCAAAATTCGTCCACGACGGAATGGTTGACACCGAATTCGTCCCGGCGGAGAGCGAACATTCAGCGATCAGCGCCTGCGTCGGCGCATCCTCAGCAGGTGCGCGGGTAATGACATCAACCTCATCACAGGGACTCGCTTTAATGCACGAAATCCTCTTTATTGCGGCCGGTCTGCGCTTACCTATCGTGATATGTCTCGTTAACAGGTCGTTGTCCAGCCCGATCAACATACATTGTGACCACTCGGATTCGCTGGCGTCAAGAGATTCTGGATGGATCCAGATCTTCTCGGAAAATACGCAGGAAGCATATGATTCCACGATCATGGCTGTGAAGATCGCCGAGAAATCACTCTTGCCGGCGATGGTCACTACTGACGGATTCATCATCAGCCATGGCATGGAGCGTGTCGACATGGTCGACGACGCTGCGGTGCCAAAATTCCTTGGTACGCGACAGGCAAAGACATCGCTCCTCGATGTCGATAATCCGATAACCCTGGGTGCGCTGGACCTGCAAGATTATTTCTTTGAGCATAAGCGTTCTGAAATTGACGCGATGAACCACGTGCTACCTATCATCGAAGAAGTCCAGAAGGAATTTGGTGAAAAATTCGGACGCCATTACCAACTTGTCGACGAATACAAAATGGAAGATGCCGAAGTGGCAATACTTGCCATGGGTTCGACCGGCGGCACGGGCAAGGTTGCAGTCGACCAATTGCGAGAACAGGGCAAGAAAGTCGGCCTTGTGAGATGCCGCGTTTACCGTCCGTTCCCCAGAGACGCGATGCTGAAGGCAATTTCGAAAGTAAAAGTGGTGGGCATCATGGACCGCGCTGACACGATGTCGACGATGGGCGGTCATCTATATAACGAATGCCGCTCGATACTATACGATTCAAGTGCCCGTCCCCTCATGAAAAACTACGTATACGGACTCGGAGGTCGTGATATCAGCATCGAAGATATTGAAGCCATCTACACAGAACTCTATTCAATACAGAAATCAGGCAAAGTTGACCAAGATATTGTTTACTACGGAGTAAGGGGGGAATAATGGCATCACTGAAACAATTAGCATCTCAGAAAGAAAAATTCATGGGTGGCCACCGTGCCTGTGCTGGTTGCGCCGCAACCATCGCCGCGCGCATGGTACTGACCGCAGCCGAGCAACCGGTTGTTGTCGGTGCCGCAACCGGATGTTTGGAAGTCGTGAGCACGATCTATCCTTTTTCCGCCTGGAATGTCCCCTATGTCCATAATGCGTTCGAGAACGTCGCGGCCACGATGTCCGGCGTCGAAGCAGCATACCGTGCCCTCAAGAAGAAAGGCAAGATCCAGAAAGACCTCCGTTTCATCGCTTTTGGCGGCGACGGCGGTACTTATGATATCGGATTGCAGGCTCTTTCCGGTATGATCGAAAGACGCCACAACGTGCTTTACGTATGCTACAACAACGAAGCGTACATGAACACGGGGATCCAGCGTTCGTCAGCGACACCGCGCGGTGCTCATACGACAACGTCGCCAGCCGGCACGAAAATCCCAGGAAAAATACAGATCAGAAAAAACCTGACCGAGATCATCATTGCCCACGAACCAGCTTACGCAGCCCAGACCACGATCGGCTATTGGAACGACCTGGTGACCAAAGTTCGAAAAGCATTGAACGCCGCCGGGCCCTCTTTTATTAACATCTATGCGCCATGCCGGCTCGGCTGGGCATACGTTCCCGAAAAGACGATCAAGGTATCAAAACTGGCAGTCGAGACCTGCGTCTGGCCCCTCTACGAATACGAAAATGGAAAGTATCGAATAACCGTAAAACCAAAAGAAAAGAAACCGATAACCGAATTCATGAATTTGCAGGGTAGATTCGGACACCTGTTCAAGTGGCACGACGACGTACCGGTCAAAGAATATCAGGAAGAGGTCGATATGATCTGGGAACGATTGCAGAAAAGGAGCGCTCAGTAGCGGCCGGCTGATACTACGGCACGATCCGGAAGTAATCATGATTAAAGTAATACTCTTTGACCTCGACGGCACGTTATACAACAGCAGCGAGGTGCGCAAGAAATTTGCCGAAGCGGCATACCATGCCCTTGCCAAACTCAAAAAGATACCGGTTGATAAAGCGAAGACAATGATCGAGGAAACCCGCGAAAAGTTGAAGGAGAAGCACGGTTTTCCCGTACCGTATACTCTTACGCTGGTTCGCTTTGGCATGCCGGTGGAAATCTGGCACAAGGAAAACATCTCTTACTTTGACCCGCGCGATTATCTCTCGGCAAACGGCGAACTGAGAAAACTTCTGCAGGGCTTGAAGAAACGGTTCAAACTTGCGATCTTGACCAACAACAATGAAGTCCAGGCAGAGCGCATCCTCCAAGCACTCAAGGTACAGGATCTTTTTGATCATGTCTTCACCTATAACAGCTTCCGGACAATGAAACCGAATCCTAAGTCGTTTCAGGAAGCCGCCAGGGTGATGGGTGTTGCACCCAAGGAATGCCTCGTTGTCGGCGACCGTTATAATGTGGATTTGATACCTGCACAGGATCTGGGTATGAAGATCTACGAGGTTAAGGGTCCAGAGGGTATCGAGAAACTAGTCACGGCGCTCCTGTCGGTTGCTTAGGAGCGCCGAAGCGCCTTCAATTCGTCCCTGAATTTTCATCCAGCATCTTTAATCTTTGACGCGCCTTGAGCGCATAAATACTGTTCGGTTCGCGTACGATCACGTCTTCCAAAATCTCGCGCGCTTCCTTTTTCTTATCCAATGAAGCGTACATATCGGACTGGAATAAGATAGCCTCGAATATTCTATGCTCTGGATACTCCTTGTTGAGTTCCAAGAGCGTACCCAGGGCAAGCGGCAAATTGCCCATTGCGTTGTAAGTGAGCGCCATGTAATAATACGCGTAAGCACCGACCGCCGTTTTCAGCATTCCTTTGGCCGAGTCAGCGACTGCTTCGAATTGGGCGGTCTCGAACAAACGTACGAGGTTCAATAGTCTTTTAAGCTGCACAGTATCATCTCGCGCCGCCTCGATCAGATATAGCCGTTCCGCTGCGTCATTGGCAATATCGAATTTGGCATATCTGTTAATCAAGCTCAAATAAGTATCATGAGCCTTGACTATCTCACCGGCAAACAAGAATACGGTCGCACTTTCATACAGCAGACGCGCTTTATCAATATCCTTTACGAAATGTCGTTCGTTTTTTTTGAAAAGCTCCATGCTCTTGCGGTATTCACCGGTTGCTAAGTAGCATTTGCTGAGTTCGACGAGTATTTCGATCTGACGATCCTGAGCAAAAGCATTTTCAAGACTGTCAATACGGGCTTCGATGCTCAAAAACAGAAAAAACAGAATCATTTTTCTCCCAGCAGCCATCTAAAATACTCTCGTATGTACATTTCGTATTCCTCAGGGTAAGGTTTCCTCAGTTCCTCCTGTAGTAGCCTGCGCAGTTCATCCTCGCCGAGTTCTCTGGACAATGCAGACGGAATCTTCCGCTCCAGTATGTCCTGCCCTGGTTTACTCTCCCTCTTTTGCGCAAAGTCCTCTCTGCGTATTGAACGTTGGCTGTCGAGCAGTTTTGATATCACCCTGCGCTGCCGTTCGATCAATTCCCGGTCCAACTTGTATTGAAATAACTCCTGCTCGATATCTTCCATTTCACCGATCATGTTATCGAGCATATCCTGGTATTTGCCGGCCGCTGCTTCGCCTTTGAGAGATTGCAGCGCCTCTCTCAACTCACGCTGGCGCGCGGCAAGCCTCCGCAGCTGTGCTTTCTGTGCCTGGCTGAAGCCCTGCATTGGAATTGGTAGAATGTTCATGAGAGATTGGCTGAGCATCATCTGGCCCTGAGTGATGTTAGCAAGTTGCTGCATAAACGAATTCATCCCGGTTGACGAACCATCTTCCGCCATCATCTTCAGGGCGTAGAGGATATCGCGTGCCACCAGATTCAATTCCTTCATCGCCTCAGCAGCTCTTGCCTTGTTGATCTTGTCCTGACCGTGGGGCTGCTGCGCCTCCTGCATGCGCAGCGTCGCTCTGGCGAGTCCCTTGCCGATCTGGGGACCAACAAGAAAACTCTTTGACTGCTGCTGAAAAAGACTCTCCGCGATCGTTTCCGTCGCCTGGATTATTTCCTGCTGCATACCAGGATTCATCTTCGAGCCTGCGTCTATTTCATTTATCAGTCTTTCCTGCGCCTTTGAAGTTTCGATGACCTGCTTCAGGCTTTCAACAAGATTCTTGCGCAAATTCACAAAGCGCCCCTTGGTCAATTTTTCATAGAGTTGCTGTAATCCCATAGCCAGATCCTTCAATCCTGTTTTCTTCTCTCCGCTGCTGGCGTTTCTCATTTGCTGCATTTGACCCGCCATCTGCTGCAGGGCATCCTTTATTTCCTGTTCCAATCCTTCGGACGAGGCGAGCTCGTTCATCTTTTCTGCCAGTTCGTCCATCGCCTGGTCTATTTCCTGCTGTTTTTCCGCGGCAAGTTCTTCATCTAATCCGGACAACTCATCAACCAGTTCCTGCTGCTCAGCCAGTTCCTCAGCCCGTTCGGCAAGTTGCCTTAGCTTCTCTTCCTGCTCGTAACGCCTCAGAATCTCCAGCGACCGTTCGAGTGCTTTTGCCAGTTCTTCCTGCCGCTGTTTCAGGTTTTCCAATGCCCTGGGGATGTCAGCCGGCCTTTGCTCCATTGCCAGGCGCAAATCGTCCAATGCCTTCCTTAAATCCTCGGGCGCTATCTCTTCCAGTATTCGGCTGATCTCTCTAAGCCGCTCGATCGATTCCTGATCGAGGATCACGCCTTCTTTCAATTTCTCGATGGTCTTTTCCAGTTCGTGTTGCCATTCGCTGATCTTCGTTAAGATCTCCTCTTCCTTTCTGATCGTCTCGCTCAATTGCTCCTGTTCTGCCCAGGAAAAATCGCGCTCCTCCATGATCTTCTCCTGGATCCGCGCCGCCTCCTTCATCTGATCGGCGTGTTCAGACTGCATGTCGGCGATGTCGATCTGCAGTAGATCTTCTTTCTCGCTCACCTCTTCGTACATCTGTTCCATCGTGGGAAAATGAACGTAGAAAATGCTACTTCTGGCGACCTGACCGCCGTTGTCGCGCACGGTAACATAGTAAGAAACTTCATCACCCGGTAACATGCCGAATTCGGAAAGATCCCAGGTAAAAACCACCGTATCTTCAAAAGCCCCTGACCTTATCGCAAGCGAGCGTGTGTATTCTCCATTGAAAGAGTAAAAGAAGGTTCCGGCACTCAATCCATAATCATCACTGCACCTCACCCCAATGTCCAGTTTCATGTCGTATGGGAGGTCTACATTGATCCCCGGGTAGTAAATATCGACAAGTGGTGCGAGGTCCGGGATCGCATAAATTCTGATCGGTTCTTGCAGTGCACTGCGTGCGGTCAAATGCAGCACTGCAGTACCGCTTTCCTTCACAACGAATTGACCATTGAAATCCCTACCATCGTGTTCAAAGGAGATCGTATCATTGAATTCAAAACGTGCCTGTTTCAATTCCTGGGATACCCGACCGTGAACATCCACCACGGTTCCGAACGGCACGATTAACTGGCGTCCGGTTCTTGTTTCCTCCCCCAGTTTTGTGTGAGCGGGGTATTCAAGACGGAAAGTCAGATTTTCTATATACAATGGTTCGATCGGATACAATTCATGCACCGGTGTTCTGTGTTCGAAGACTTCGAAACTGTAGACGAGCGGATCCGTAACAGTTACGCTGCTTATTGCCACGCCTTTCTCCACCTTCAGTTTCCGCATGACCGTCTCTTTCACAGTACTCAGTTTCAGGTTCACGGTTTTCGGAATGTAGACGCCCCAAAGTTGCAGTACAATATCAGCCTCAGCGTCCTTAGGGTATTCCCCGTTTCCCGGAGAAACGCTATATTCGACCCGGTGATAAAGCGCGTACCAGAAACGCCCGGGGAAAAACGCCGGTTGGATCAGGACAAGAGCCAGTGCGATCAATAGAATTCCGGCTGACCTCGCGAGCGGGCGGTAAGTGATGTATTTCTGGACATTCAGATCTCGGATACGCGCTGCTGCATAGTCGATGTGCGCCTGGATCAGTTCCTGGGAATATCTTTCCTTGCTGTCTTTCGGTATCGCTGCCAGTTGTAGACTGCTTACGATCTCACCTTTAAGCCCGACCTTCTTTTCCAGTTCCCGGGCTCGTTCCAGAAGCGATCTGCGGCGGAAGACTATCAAAGGCATGAAACCGAGAAGAGCATACCATGGTGATTTCATGAGCAACAGAGCGACCGCAAAAGTAATCACAGCCAACGAGCAACTGAAGATTATAGTTGAGACAAAATCTATAAAATTCTGACGTCGCGTGTAACCTTTTGTTTTCGACCTGATGGTTTCGATGTTTGACATATTAATGAGTAAGGCTGTACATCACGATATTGATACCCATTCTCAATGCCTCTTCTCTCTTTTCCGGCGGGTCATTATGCACATCCGGATCTTCCCAGCCGTCGCCCAGGTCACACTCGTAAGTGTAGAAAATGACCAGGCGGTTCTCATAGAAAATGCCAAATCCCTGGGCAGGTTTGCCGTCGTGCTCGTGGATCTTGGGCAGACCGTCGGGGAAATCGTATAAACTATGGTAGATAGGATGGTCGAACGGCAATTCAACCAGGGGCGAATCCGGGAAGATTATCGTGATCTGACGGCGGAACGTGGAGTCCATACCATAATTATCATCTGCATGCAAGAATCCGCCCGCCGCAAAGTAGCCGCGCAGAATCTTCACCTCTTCGTCGGTGAAGCGTACGTTACCGTGGCCGGTCATGTAAATATATGGATGCTCGAACAACTTGGCGTCGGTGATCTCCACGACCTCCTCGCGCGGTGCGGCCCTGATACTGGTCCGCTCGTTGATCGCGGCAAGCAGGTTTGTCAGAGACGATGGGTTCGCGTACCAGTCCCCACCGCCGCCGTATTTAAGACGGCCGATCGTGAAATCATGCTGACCGACAAGCATCAGCACTAAAATCAGCAGATTCATCTATGTCATTATAGGCTTACTATCCAAAGTGTCAAGGTGACCCCATATCGGGGACAGGCATAACATTTTTAACATTTTCCGCTTTGCAGATTGATACCAACGATGACACAACAAGATTACAGCGATGGTGAGCAGGTATAAAACACCATGATTCTACTTAAAGGACAATATCTGATTATACCTTGACACTCCTCGTATTTTAGTTACGTTTATCGATAACGCAGTAATCATTGCAGTATAGATAGTAGCTCGTGAGGAGGCAGAGAATGCGTATATTATTGATTGTACCTCATGCACCTGGAGGCGGCGGAAATCTGGCACCGCACCTGGGTATCATAACCCTGGCCGCCTTAACACCATCCGACATAGAAGTTTCTGTGATCGATGAGAATGTGGAGAACATCGACTTTGATGACAGATTTGATATTGTAGGGATATCGGCAATGACTCCTACCGTAATGAGAGCGTATGAAATAGCCGATTCCTTCAGACAAAGAGGCGTGCCAGTTGTCCTGGGCGGTCTTCATCCTTCTTTCATGCCTAAAGAAGCCATTCAACATAGCGATTCAGTTGTCATTGGGGAGGCGGAAAGCATATGGCCAAATGTCATGCGCGACCTTGAGAAGGGAAAACTCAAGAAATTCTACAAACAAAATGCCTTTGAGAATTTGGCGAACACACCAACTCCAAGAAGAGACTTGCTTCGCCGTAAATCTTACCTCATGTTCAACACTGTGGAAACATCGCGGGGATGTCCATTTCACTGTAGTTACTGTTCAGTCAGCACATTCTTCGGACATACTTATCGCTACCGCCCGGTAACAGAAGTGATCAAGGACGTTGAAACACTAAAAGGTATCCTGATTTTTTTTGTTGACGACAATATCGTGGGTATTCCAAAGCGCGCGAAAAATCTATTCAGGGCACTCATACCCTACAAGAGAAAATGGATAGGTCAGGCGTCATTGACAATAGCACGCGATGCCGAGTTGCTTGACTTAGCCGCACGCAGCGGTTGCGCTGGGTTATTTATCGGTTTCGAGTCACTATCACAGGAAAGTTTGCATGAAGCAGCGAAAACGATTAACTTTGTGGATCGTTATGCCGACGAAATCAAGAAGATACACGATCGTGGAATCGCAATTCACGGCGCTTTCATATTTGGATTTGACCACGATGACGAGAGCGTCTTTGAGCGCACAGTGGACTTCGTGAAGCGACATCGTCTTGACTCAGCATCTTTCTCCATCCTGACGCCATTTCCCGGGACGCAAGTTTACAGAAAACTAATGAACGAGAATAGAATAATCAGCAAAGACTGGAACATATATGGCTCGGCAGTTTTTGAACCAAAACTCATGTCCCGTGAGAAATTGCTTGAGGGTTGCGCATGGGCATGGAAGGAGTGCTACTCCTATACGTCAATCCTCAGAAGACTAGCCAGACCCAAACGGCTCTGGTTCATTCACTTCTTGCTCAATTTCGGATACAAACAGGCCATCGACAAAAACATCTAAGGCTATATGTACCAGTCAAAGTCACGAGTGTGACTCAAACTGAACCGTACCGTTTTACTCAAAGAAATTCCAACCTTTCACCATCTTGCTCGTCAAAGCAGTTCAGTTGTGGCAGTATGCCGTATCACTCCACATTTCATGATGGGTACCGTCTTCATCGGTCCAGAAGCAGTAAAACCAGAAATGCCCCATCAAAATATAGCCTGCTGGTGGTTGTACAATAATACGAAGCTCTTCATATTCCTGGAGTCTGAATGTCCACGTATCGTATCCGTATAATTCTTCATTCTGCCCGATGTTTTCAGCCCACCAGGCCTCTAACCGCGCCTGTATTGGCGTGTCGCCACCCTCAAGCCGGCCGACAACGACGCACCTGAGTTCTGTTACATCGGTTCCGCCCTCGGGTTGCTCGCCAAAGAATGCATTCAACCGTGTATACTCTTCGCCGCCGCAGGACAGTACTAAGATGCAGCTCAATACGAGATACAAAAATAACTTCTTCATCTTTCCTCCCTTAGATACTAAACTATTGGTGCAAGTGTATGAATATAAATGCGCATGTCAAGATACCGGGACTGGGGACAGGCATAACATTTTTAACATTTTAGTCAAAATAACCCCGTCATATCGAGGCAATTGATCGAGGTTGACAAGAAAATAGCGCTCGGCGCAATTGCAAAATGTTAAAAATGTTATGCCTGTCCCCGTATTGACATCGTACGTTTGGGTGTGTTATACTCTAATGAAAAGGAGGAAATATGCATGGGTTTTCACATATAGAAATTCCAACTACAGACCCGCAGAAATCAAAGGATTTTTACGGAAGATTATTCGGCTGGAAAATGGATGAGAATATGCCGGGTTATGTTATGTTTTCCACCGGTGACAACCAGGGCGGTGGTTTGACCCAGGAAAGCAAACCGTCTGAGAACGGCGTCATTCTGTACATTGAGGTAGAGGACATCCCAAAGAAACTGGCAGAGATCGAAGCAGCCGGCGGCAAGAAAATAAAGGACAAGACCGGCATTTCGCCCGAGTTCGGCTTCTACGGGCTATTCACAGATCCTTCGGGCAATATAATGGGTTTGTGGAGTAAGACCTAAAGAACGAAAGATAATACCAAGACAAAAGATGGCTGACAGGGAAGGATTAATCGCCTACTGTGGACTCTACTGCGGCGATTGCTTTATCTATCAGGGTAAGATCGCCGATCTTGCGCGCGACCTGCGTAAAGAACTGCGTAAATCGAAATTCAGCCGATTTGCAGAAATGATATCGAAGCATTTCAAGCCGTACAAGAATTATAACACAACCTACGAAGTTCTGGGTATGATGGTCCGTTTGCGCTGTAAGCGCACCTGTCACAGCGGCGGCGGACCCCCGTCGTGCAAGATACGCAGCTGCTGTATCAAGAAGGAAATTGATGGATGCTGGCAGTGCGACGAATTCGAAAAATGCACAAAATTGAATTTCTTACGTGCGGTTCACGACGACGCTCATATCAAAAACCTGAAGATCCTTAAAAGAAAAGGGATAGAGCAGTTCATTCGTGGTAGGAAATTCTGGTAAATGCCGTCTGTGCTTTTGATTTGAAACCACGTCGTTGACAATTTACCAGAATGGGATATAATAATAACGAAAGTTCGTGCACAATAACGCTTGTTCTGTAGTATTCATTTGGGCAGTTATTTTATTTTCTTAAATAAGTGAAACGAAAGGAGAAGTAATGCCAGCAAAATTGCGTCTGAAGATCGAAAATTGTAAGGTGTCAACGGAAGACGGCATTAAGCTTCTTGAAAAATGCGGGTTTCCTGCAGCGGAAGCAAAGGAAATTGTAGAGTCTCTTCCCAAGACGCTAACATTCAAGTCCGCATCAAGAAGGTTTGGCACTTTTAAGCTGCTGCAGATTGGCTTTAACGTGAAATTGACCTGAGCGCGGGATTAACCAGCGCTATTCCAGTAATACTACGGGTATCGCCCGCTCCTCGCTGCTTGATCCGGCATGTACAAAATACACCCCCGCCGGCAAGCGCTTGCCCGAATTATCAGTACCGTTCCACTTCACTGATGACTGATGACCGATGACAGATATCTGTTCTGAAAGATCGGCTACAAGTCGACCAGTTATATCGCATATCTTAAGTTCATATTTTTGGCTGTTATCAGGCATCTGCCATCTGATATCTATCCGGTTAGAGAAGGGATTCGGATAGGCCTGAATCCCGGCAAGTCCAGTAGTCGCTGGGCCGGTAAGTTCCTCAACGTGCGTAATACCGACTGAAATCGAATCAAGATAAGGCATTTTATTCCGCGCTGTAACCGTGAGGTGCATGTAACCGTGATTGAGCGGATACTGGCTGAAATGAAATGTTATCAGCCCGTCATCGGGCGTATAACCATATTCGTAAACAGTAGTGTCGAGAAGCACACAGACCAGAGCCGATTCCACCGGCTCGTCCTGGCAAAGTACAGTGATAACCAATGAGTCGTCCTCGAGCGACAAAGTCGAATCATGGAGTACGTTGAGACGCTTCGGTACGGCGGTCCAGAGTCTCATCGACGGGTCGCCAACCGTGGTGAACCCACGATATTCATTAGACGAGTTGTACATATTATAAACATTCAGACGCCCACCTTCGCAAGCCTCGCCGAATGTCTGCTTGCGCTGCTCAAAAATAGCGTGGAAAAAACCCTTAGCAACGGCACTTCTTAGATGAGCGATGCCGGTGCCACTGGTTGTCGTGGCAAAGTAACCTGCACCACCCCGCGGAGAGGTCGGTGTGCCGGTCAACAACCATTTCTCAGCCGCCGCTGACGTATATCCTGTACCGAGGGTCCCGCACGTTATCGATAGAACAATCGGGAGCATGGCATCGTTCTGAGTCTGATTGGCATCGACTCCGAACGGGTAGTACCAGTTATTCGTACCTAGTCCGCGGTATAAAACAAATGACCTGCCCTGATTGACTCTGTTGATGACGGTATTGTAATTATTGCCGAGCAGTTTGGATAGCGTATCGATCGTATTGTAGCCGTTTGCCAGCATATAGCCCTTCGCGTAGCGCACATCGTCCCAGTAGATGGAATCATCACTCCAGTAGGGTGGCGGGTATGTATACCCCTCTTCATTGGCGATCAGACACGCATTCAAAAACCACATGGAATCACTGACATCAGGTGTTTTCTCGTACAACAGTATTTTGCTCACTACGGTCTGGGCTTCGGTTACACTATGCACGGTCAGCCGTCCAGAGAGTATTTCGTTATAGATATCAGTATCCATATTAGTGTAGTAATTATCTGAGTAGCAATTATATGAAAAGGTGTAGAACGGTATATGATAGGGTGACCCTACGAGCAAAAGATATTCAGGCTGAATCGGCCATGTATCGTAGGCATCATCCACATAGGATCTTATCGCCGTTGTCGTACTTCCGATCTGTGAGAGTTTTACAACCTTTGTCATCAAACCCATTCTGTGTTTCCATTCTGCCAATGGCTGTATGGCGCTGTAGAAATCGTCATGGGTTATTATCAAATAACGTGCGCCCATTTCCTGTGCAAGGACGATAGTACAAAATAGCAAAAAGACCGACACATATCTTCGCATAGATTCTCCTTATTTTATGGATTATACCTATGTATGTTTAAGTGTCAATAATTTATTTTTGCGTGTGCAGGTTTCAGCACTTTGAGGTTATGCTCAAAACCATACACCTACGCAAAACGGAGCGTCAAACTGACGACTTCATTGCCTATCTTACCAATAACAGCTTCTCGCTTGCCCTCCAGTTGTCTGCCTCCAATGTGACAAAATACACGCCAGCCGGTACCTGCTTACCCGCCGCGTCAGTACCGTCCCAACTAACTGATGACCGATAACCGATGACAGATATTCGCCCCGATAGATCAGTCACTAAATGTCCAGTTATATCGTAAACCTTCAGTTCGTATTTCTGTCTATCATCCGTTATCTGGTATCTGATATCTGTCATGTAAGTGAAGGGATTCGGCATAACGTCCAATCTGACAATCTGCGTGAGATCGGTTTTCGTCTCGTCGACCCCTGTAGTCGGATCAAGACTCACCACCGTGAAGTCGTAATCCCAAAAACCTCCAGCGCCACAATTATCTTCACCGGCCGCATAAATATTACCATCTAAGCCACAATCGATAGCATATGCCTCATCCCAACGATATGACTGTACTGCACTGTACGTATAAAGCCAGTTTTCAGTTCCGTCGGCAGCAAGACAGACGACAGTGAAATCCGGTCCTCTCAACTCATCACATACCATTCCTGCAGCATATATGTTTCCGTCCGAGCCATACACTATTGCTTTGGCGAAATCACGATCGTTTGCCTTTCCGTTACGCTGGTACGTCCAGTTTGTATCACCGGCAGTACTGAGGCTTACAACAAAGAAATCTTCCGTCTGCCCCGGCAACAAGCATTTCCCGGCCGCGTATATGTTATTATCCAAACCATAGGCAATAGCACCCGAGGGTATGAAAATATACATAATGTCACTTGGGTATCTGAATACCCAGTTTTCATCGCCCTCATCAGTCAGGCTTATCACGGTAAAATACCACAATGAATCTGCCCCGATCGAATAGCCCGCTGCATAGATATTACCATCCAGTCCATACGCAACCGAATGAGCTGCATCATCACCCAACGTTCCGCCGTAGCAATAGGTCCAGTTCGTATCGCCGGCAGTCGATAGGCTCACGACAAGAAGATCATAGTAACTAGCTACGTCCCAGTTGTCACCGGCAGCGTAGATATTCCCATCTGCACCGTAGGCGATCGCTTTTACCGTACCACCCGAGGCCGCGGTACCACCATGACGGTAGGTCCAGTTCGTATCGCCAGCAGCCGAGAGACTTACGACAAAAAAATCACCCCCGCCTAAATGAGCATTTGAAGTACCCCCGGCATAGATGTTTCCGTCCAAACCACAGGTGATCGCATGCGCCGCATCGTAATCTTCAATAGTGCCCGGTCCATCATGCCGGTAAGCCCAGTTCGTATCGCCACCGGTCGTCAGGCTCAAAACGGTGAAATCAGAATATGTAGCAGGAGCTGAGCTCATACCAGCTACGTAGATATTATGATCCAGCCCATAGTCAACTGCAAATGCAATATCCTCAAGATTCATAGGATTATACATATATATCCAGTTTGTATCACCGTTATCCTTAAAGCTGATCACTAGGAAATCACTGCTCGTGCCGACGTTTGCGGTTCTTCCCACTGCGTATATATTCCCGTCCAGCCCACATGTCAACGCCTCAGCAACGTCTATATGGTTTAGATTGCCGTCATATGTATAGACCCATCTTTCTATCTGCGCGAGCAGAACGAAGGGTATTATCATTGCCAAAATAAATTTCATATGAACCTCCCTCTTGCGTTATTTACTTTAATTTCAAAATACTCTGACTGTGACCCATATACATCCCCTCACACAGATATTCTACAGCCATATCTCACACAAATATCACAGAATATATCACACATCCCAGGAATACGACATAATCTAATACCCTGGCCCAGAACAATGTTCAAGAAAAAGGAATCCAGTAAGAAGGTTCCTTTCGCTTCTTCTCAATGCGTCACTTTATTGCCCTTACGCAGATAAAGGCCGGCATGCGCTGGAGTTTTTCGTACGCACCGGCATCGGCTTTCTTGAATTCTTTCGTAGGCAGGGGCTCGACAATACGGTCGATCCTGAAACCCGCATCGATCAAAGGATTAAGGAGTGCATTCAGCGGCCTGCGATACCCTGGTACGAACACGCGAATGCCAAACCCGTGCCAAATGCAGCCAACGAGTTCGGTATTAAAATAGTTCTTTGCTTTCCTTCTCTTTTTAAAGAACAGGTAATCACCGAACGGATGGCCGTCGGAAAAAACAAGGATCCCTGGTTTCTTCAGCAGACGATAAAATTCCTTGAACAGACTGGCAAGGTCCCGAACATACGGAATTGCGAGCGGTGAGATAACCACGTCGAATACTCCACTTTTCAAAAATCGCATTGGTCTAGTCATATCTGCCAGATGGAATTCAGCTTTGCTGCCAACACGTTTTCGCGCCAATTCCAGCATCCTTGGGCTGATATCTACACCAACCACCATGGCACCGCGCTTCAGGAGGATCTCAGTGTATGCGCCCGGACCGCACCCCGCATCAAGCACGCGCTTGCCGCGCACATTCGGCAACAATGAAAGCATTGCCGGGCGTTCATAATAGGCATTGTGCGGTTTGGTGTCGATCAGAGCAGCATATCGCTCAGCAAGTTTTTCATAGGCTGCGAGCGCCACTGGATTTCTTCTACGCATTTCTTTCTACAAATATAATCGACGTTATTTCCGTCTTTATAGGCCAGACTCCGGCAACAGCGTAATCTCTATCCTGCGGTTCTGGCTCCGACCTGCCGGTGTCGTATTATCCGCCACCGGACTGTATTCTGACATACCAATGACCTGTAACCGCGTTCCTTTTATGCCAACCTTTTCCTGAAGGAATCGCACCACGTTAGTCGCGCGCGTGGTCGAGAGTTCCCAGTTGGTCGGAAATTTCTTCTGCAGATTAGGATGTATGGGGACGTTATCCGTGTGCCCCTCAACGCGGATTATTTTACCTTCAGTATTTTTCAATACTTTCCCAACACGGTCCAGGATCTCCAGACCTTCCGGGGTGATCTCTGCCTCGCCTGAAGGGAAAAGGATCTTATCGACCATGCTGACGGAGAGTCGGTCGGCCAATTGGGTGATCTTGATCTGTCCCTGCTCGATCTCCTCCTTCATATCTGCCATCAGTGTCTCATAGGTACCCTTTAGCCGCGCGATCTCACCCTCCTTCTCCTGGGAGACCTCGGCCACCCGCGTTTCCAGTTCAAATGTGAGTAGATTTATCTGTTCCTCGAGTCTGTCGATCTTGGCTGTCAGTTCATCGCGTAATTTTGTGTTGGCACTCAAAAGATACAGTGCAAGACCGGCTAATACTAGAGCGACTATACTTACGATAACAATCGCTGTTTTCATAATCCTACCTCCTCTATTATGATAGAGTTTAGCCGATATACAGGAAGCCGTCAAGAAGCCATCAAACCCAACCAGCCCTAGCCTCAAAGGACCCTATTCTGCCTATTCATTTGTCAAGTAGATCACGTCATTGCGCGCGATGGCGAAGCAATCTCAGCATTATGATATGCCGACGGCGAATATTGCCACAGCTGGCTGCGCCAGCTTCGTAATGACAAGATGAGCAAGATTGTTTCACAAAGATTAGATAATTATGAGGGATACGCAAAGGACGTCTTTTTTACACCTAACGCTTATTTCAAACGCAATGCTTTGATACTCTGGCCGACGACCAGCGGACACAGACTTGCTCCTATGATGAGCGACCAACCGATCAGTCCTGGGTCTGTCACCTTCAAAACAAGTGCCAGGCCTGGCACATAAACCGTAACCAGAATCAAACCTATACATAATAGCAAAGCCCCCCAAACATAGCGGTTAGATGTTATGCCGTTGTGTAGCAACCCCGAACCAAAATCTCGCATGTTAAACACATGCCACAATTGCGCAAAAGCGAGGGTAAGGAATGATACGGTCATCGCCTTTTCCCGCGGCAAATTCAAACCATACAATGCTATGACAAGAACGCCGAGCACCGAAACCGTGATCAATGAACCATAGATACTGATCAATATCCAATGACGCCGTCCCAGGATCGCTTCGTTTGGATCGCGTGGTGGCCTTTGCATGATGCCGGCATCACCCTCACCGGCACCCAGCGCAAGTGCTGGAAAAACATCAGTGATCAGATTCAGAAAAAGAATTTGCAGAGGCAGGATCGGCAGCGGAATATTGACAATCGAGGCCAATGCTACACTCAACACCTCGCTTACGTTACAGGAAATTAAATATACTACGAATTTCCGGATGTTGTTAAAAATGACGCGCCCCTGTTCGATTGCTGCTACGATGGTCGCAAACGCATCGTCTTTGAGTACTATGTCGGCGGCCTCGTGCGCCACCTGTGTCCCGCGCAGACCCATAGCGACGCCGATGTCCGCTTCTTTGAGCGCCGGAGCATCGTTCACCCCGTCGCCGGTCATGGCGACGATGCTGCCATTGTTCTGATGCAGATCGATGAGATTCAATTTCTGTTCCGGATCTACCCTGGCGAACACCGGAACGGTCAGCATATGCTTTATCTCATCTTTTGAGAGTTTGTCGGGCGACTTCAGTTCACGGCCCAGCATTACCTCGGCGTCCCTATCTAACAAACCAATCCTCTTACCGATATTACGCGCGGTGACCGGCTGATCACCCGTAACCATTATCACCCTGACACCCGCGCGCTTGCATTGTTCGAGCGCGGACTCGACCTCGGTGCGCGGCGGGTCATGCAGACCGACGAGTCCGGCCAACACGAGATTTTCATAAGCATCTACGTCAGCTGAACTCACCTGTTTCTTTGCCAGGGCGAGCATTCTCAAACCCTGCTCGGCCATTTCTTCGTTCATTGCCAACCATTGCCTGCGGTCTTTGTCCGAGAGCTCTTTTTCACCCTCAGTGCCGATGACGTAATCACACAATTCTAATACTGTCTCGGGTGCACCTTTAACCGCAACATATGTATCTCCATCCTTCTTGTGAAATGTAGCCATCATTTTCAGTTCGGGATCAAACGCTTCTTCACGTATTTCGGGCATCTTCTCATGGAGTTCAGCCTGTGCAATGCCTGCCTGCAATCCCGTATACAAAAGGGCGATCTCGAGAGGATCGCCAACGCTGCTCTTTTCGCCTGTATCCTCTTTTGTCAGAGAAGCATTGTTACATAACACGCCGATTCTTAACGCTTCAAGCAATGTGCTGTTAGCAGAAGGCTCTATCCTTTTGCCATCTTTTTGAAACACCTTTTCATCATTAATGCTGATCACCCTGAATTCGCCCTGATCAAGCAGCAGGCTCCGAACAGACATCCGGTTCTCGGTCAGGGTGCCGGTCTTGTCCGTGAATATTACATTCGTCGCCCCCAGGGTTTCCACTGCCGAGAGCTTCCTGACGAGCGCATTACGACGAGCCATACGCAACATACCCCGTGCAAGCGCAAGCGTCGCCACAATTGGCAGTCCTTCCGGTATCGCAGCAACGGCAAGAGCGATGCCGGTTTCGATCATCAAAAAGATTCCTTTGTTGGTCAGGATGCCGGCCAGAGCGATCAGCGTTGCAATGATCAAAGTCACCCAGATCAGCTTGCGTGCCAACTGATCAAGCCGCTTCTCGAGCGGTGTTATTTCCTCTTCGGCTTCCTCAACGAGGGTGGATATCTTGCCCAGTTCCGTTTTCATCCCGGTACCCACTACGACGCCTTCGCCCGAACCGCGAGTAACTGACGTACCTTTGTACAACATGTTCGTCCGCTCGGCCAGCACCGTATCAGAATCTATCTGCTTAATGCTCTTGCCCACCGGAACCGATTCACCGGTGAGCGTCGACTCGTCAGCCTGAAGCCGCGAAGCCTCGACCAACCTGAGATCGGCACTAACAATATCCCCGCCCTCAAGGACGACGATATCTCCCGGCACGAGTTCTTCGGCCGGAATCTCCAAGACCGCACCGCCGCGCCGGACCTTGCTGCTTACCGTGCCCAGACGCTGGAGCGCCTCCATGGAACGGGTTGCCCTCAATTCAGTGAAGAATCCAATCGCTGCATTGATCGCGATGACGACGCCGATTGCCACCGCTTCAAGATAATCACCGAAGAAGAAAGACAGAAGCGCCGCCGCGAGCAAGAGTACAACGATAAGATTCTTGAATTGGTCCAGGATAATGACCCATGCACTCTTTGCCGCAGCCGCCTTCAATGTATTCTTACCGTATTCCTTCTGCCGTTTCTCTACTTCAGCCAGCGACAGACCTTGCTGCCTATCTACGTCAAATGCATGCAGCACGTCTTCGGTTGGTTGATTCCAGAATAGTCCTTCAGTAGATTTCTTATCCTGTATTTTGTTCATTATATTGATGCAATCCTTTAATTCTGTAGCACGGAATTACTTCGAGTATATCCTGCTTCCTGTAGTTGTCAACGCCGCAGCCGGGCTGGCGTCAGATCAATGTCTATTTAAGTAGCACGAGCTTGCCCGTTATTCGGCCTGCTTCACTCTCCAGTACTACGAAATATACTCCGGGACTCACTCCTCTCAAAGATGTCGAGTGTTCAGCGCCGCTGTACTCAAATCTTTCTTCTTTGACCAGCCTGCCTGCGATATCATAGATCCCCAAGCGCAATTCTCCTGTTGTGTATCCTGCATAATCTATCTGGAATCGAATATTCGCTCTTTCCTTCGCAGGATTCGGCAATATACTCAGCAGGCTGTTTTCCGGTACCATAGAGGAATGTTCGGAAATCCCGGTACCGCCATCGACCATCGTGATCTTACTCGATGTGTAGTGGCTCATGTACAGAATGTCCTGCTCTGCATCATAAACGAGTGCTTCCCTGGGTGAGTCGATACCGTACGAATTGATCTGCGAGGGAATTACAAAATTCGCGAGAACCGCGTTCGTATTACCGTCGATCACCACCAGCGCATCCTGCCAGGTACAGACGTACGCGCAGTATATGACATTGCTGTTCGGGTTATATGCGAGTGAATAAGGCGTACCGTTCAGTCCGAAAGTCGTTATGATCGTATCAACCGAAGCAT
Organism: Caldifarciminota bacterium; assembly: GCA_020353055.1. Taxonomy (GTDB): domain Bacteria; phylum Hydrothermota; class Tepidihabitantia; order SM23-42; family SM23-42; genus SM23-42. Next base: position 773,707 of record CP070686.1, read on the forward strand.
CGATGATCGTCATCGTGCTGCTGAATATATTAGCGCTGTATACTTTATTGTTCTGGGGATTGTAGACGAGGGTGAATGGATATGCATCAGGCGCTATGAAGAGCGTCGAGATAAGCCCGTTCGTCGCCCCATCAATGACCGATATGTTATGGCTGGCATAGTTGGCGATATAGATCTTGTTATCGATCGCATTGTGAACCGCCGACCAAGGCCAGTTGCCGACCGAAAGCGTCGTAATGACCGTATCAGCATTGGCATCGATCACCGTAACCGTGTTATTGCCGTAGTCGATCGAGTAGATCTTGTTACCGTCCGGGTTGTATAGTATGTCATATGGTCCGCTTCCGACCTGGATATGCCCGAGAAAATTATTGGTGCTACCGTCGATCACGGTAACGTTGTCTCCCCAGAAATTGACCGAATATATTTTGTTGTCTGTGGAGTTGCAGACAACTCCAACCGGGAATTGACCGGTGGTCACCTCGCCGAGTATTGAATTGGTGGTTGCATCGATGATCGACACCCGGTTGTCGTAGCGGCTGGCGCAGTATACCTTATTCTCATTTGGATTATCACAAACATCCCATGGGCCGTTCCGCACGTACAACATAACAGAGGTATCAGGACTTGTCATATCGAGAATCGCCAGGATCTCATCCCCGCGGCCGGCAGCATAAAATTTGTTCGTGCCCGGGTCGAGCATCGTCGAATACGGAGTGTAGCCGATAACAGTTTTGAACAGAACGGTCAGGTCGTCTGCTTCATAACCCTGCACCGTGAAACCCGGCAGATTACTGGCACCGGTGTTACCGATCCACACGTTGTTGTAGCCGCTTTCCCAGAACACCCCCATGGGCCAGTTCGCCGCGGCAAGGTAACTAATAATTGTATTGTTGGTACAGTCTATCACGATCGCCTGGTCGCTCGATGATGTCACAAAGAGGCGGTTGTCAGTCGTATCACAGGTGCTTGCATAAATAGGTTGGCCAAGCGAGATCGTACCGGTTACAGAGTTGGTACTACCGTCGATCACCACGACGTTCTGCCCGCTGCTGTGTCCGACGTATATCCTGTTCATCACCGGATTATAACTGATGCATTCTGGCCAACTGCTAACCGCCAGGGTAGTGATGAGCGTATTACTAACGCCATCGATGATACTCACGGTACTACTGCCCCGGTTGACACAATACACTTTGTTATTGACAGTATTCAAAGCGAAGAAGTAGTTCGGCGATCCGACCGCTACGGTCGTTATAACACTGTCAACACCGCAGTCGATGATCGCAACATTATTGGCTAACGCGCAATATACTTTATCCGAAATTGGATTATACAGCACCGCACGCGGGTTAGTGCCGACCGTGATCCTCCGAACGAATGAATCACTGGCGCAATCGATGACATCGACACTGCCCATGCTATAATTGCTGCAGTACACCCTGTCATTAGTGCTGTTCCAGCAGGCATCGGTTAGCGCTCCCGCGAGCGAGATCGTCTTTATCACGTCGTTCGTCGCACAATCCACGACATCGACCGTAAAATCGTAATAGGCAGGACAGTACAATTTGTTCTGCGTCACGCTGTAGGCGAGTGCCATTGTACCGCGACCGGTCATGATGCCATCGGTCCTTTCGCCGGTCTGAATATCGCACGCCGCTATGTTACGGCCATAGGAACCTATGATATAAACCGTTTGATTTACCGGATTAGCGACGAATTCCTCCGGGTAAGCAACGCCGCTGAGTTCATCCGGATACCATATCGTGCCGATCGTATCCCGCTGTAAAACCGCAGGATTCTGATGAGCAGGGAATGCGGCGATGATCGCGCCGTTTGATGTAAGATAAACGCAGTCATCCCGCTCGCTGTAAAAGTGATCAATCTGGTCAAAACCCATGGTATTTTCATAATGAATCCCGTATGCGGGTATTTCCACCCTAGCGGGGACGATGGCGAGAATAATTACAATTAATGCAGTCATGCTTCCTCCCGTTATGTAATATTATATGATAGGAAATAAGGCGGGAAAGTCAATATGCTGTCGGGGAAAATACACCTTTACAATTAGGATGGATTGCATATAATAAATGAGCGTTAACCGTAAATGAAAGGATAAAGTATGATTATCGATGGACATGTACATATCTGTGAACCACCCTACACACAGGAGAAGGCTTGTGTCAATATCGTGGGCGGACGGCCCATGGCTATGCCTGTCAAGAAGGCCGATTTCACCGCGGACATACTCCTCCGCGATATGGATAAGCACCGTATAAACAAAGCCGTCATCATGGCATTCCCAGGACTCTTGTCGAATGAATTTCTTTCAAAAGTCATAAAAAAACATCCAGAAAGACTATTCGGATTTGCGAGCGTCACGAATCCGAAGAAGGCTGATGAATCAATAAAGACTCTAACAAAGGCCGTCAAACAGCTCGGCCTCAAAGGGCTGAAACTACATCCTGATTGTCATAAATTCTCGCCGGCCGATCCTGAAATAAGACCACTCATGGAGTGCGCCGCTGATCTCAACATCCCTGTGCTCATACACTCATTTGCAGGCGGCATGATACGCGGTTATTTCGAGCACAATGTACCCAAGAACATAGACACGTTGAAAAGCCGCGTGCCCAACGTGAAGGTCATAATCGCCCATGTGGCGGGTCCGCGATTCATGGATCTCCTCACCATTGGTCAAATACCGGGCGTCTTCGTTGAAACCTCATGGGGTCTGACACTCCTTGCAGATCTTTTCGGCATTGACTTTGTCACGCAATTCATCCGCAACGTCGGCGTCGACAACTTCATTTTTGGATCTGATTGGTCAGGAACACCCCACCCTGCCACGAAGGAGCAACTGGAGCTGATTCAAAAATTGAATCTAACCGAAGCGGAAAAGAAGAAGATCCTCAGCGAAAACATCGCCAAGGTCCTGCGCATCACCGCATAGAACCGGGGACAGGCATAACATTTTTAACATTTTCGTGAAAACATTATTCATTGTGCTGAAATAAAGGATTAGTGTTGGAGGGAGACGTTTTGCTGGTAAAATGTTACAGATGTTATGCCTGTCCCCAAAGTTTACTTCTGGCAC
>CP070686.1:776903-887188 GCA_020353055.1 Caldifarciminota bacterium
GATCTGATATCTCCCAACCTATCCTCCTTTGCGGATCCCTACAAACATATAATATTACCCACATATTCTTGCGTTTCAAGCCACTGCGTGACGCTATGCGCCTAACGCTTGATGCAACATGCAACCTGTTATTGCGAGTACGCCGCAGACGGACGCGGCAATCTCAGTTAATGAACGAGAGTAACGATACTAACGTCATCAACGATAATAACGAACATAACGATGCTTTCTGTTCGGTCTCATCAAAATGTTGACACCTACCTGCTTGGCAGCTACTATATTTCCGTGGAATGGATAACGATTGTCTTAAGGCTTGCCGTATCAATAGTGATAGGGGGCCTGGTCGGCCTCGAACGTGAACTCGAACACAAACCGGCAGGTCTTCGCACTATAATCCTGGTCTGTCTGGGCTCGACTATCTTCATGCTCATCGGTCTCGAACTGGGTTTAGCCAGCTCTGAATTGGGCAGGATCGTTGCTGGTGCTGTAACTGGAATTGGCTTTCTGGGTGCCGGCGCGATCATCCGCGCACGCGGCGAGGTTTATGGTCTGACCACGGCGGCAACGATCTGGCTCGCCAGCGGACTCGGACTTGCTATCGGCGCAGGTTATTACGTGCTCGCAATCATCGCCTGTATCTCAGTGCTTATCGTGCTAAGAATTCTCGGCATCGTTGAAAGAATAATAAGTAAGAAGTAGAATAGATATGTTAAAGAGGAGATTAAAGAATGTGCAACAACAGAAAGAACAAGTACTTTTTATTTGCTGTGTTTTTCTTTATCGCACAAATAGCCGGGGGCGAAACTAAGGAAATGAAGTTGGATTCCAAGGCTAAGAAGGCTGTCATCGAAAGCGTTAATGGCTTGATCGTCGAAAGGTACGTGATACGAGATATTGCGCAACAATTGGCAGAGCATCTGAATGAAAGATTCAAGAACGGCGCTTATGACAAAATAGACAATGCATCACAGTTTGCCAATGCCCTCTGGGCGGATCTCCGCGAAAGCAGCAATGACAACCACTTCTACATTGAATACAATCCAGAGCGGGCTAAGTTGGTCACTGCTGAAAAAAGCCAATCCCCCGAGGAAATCGAAAAAGCAAACAAAGCAATGGCTGAGAAAGAGCGGCTGACCAATTTCGGATTCAAAAAAGTGGTGATCCTGAAAGGCAACATAGGATATCTGGATCTCGACTTCTTCTCAAATCCCGACTATGCTGGCGCAACCGCGGTTGCTGCCATGAATTTTCTCGCCAATTCAGACGCAGTCATAATAGATCTCAGAGATACGCCGGGCGGCGAACCGACTATGGTACAGTTGCTGAGCAGTTACTTTGTCAGAGGCAGAGAACATGGCAGAACGCACCTTAATACGCTTGAACAGGTATACGACGGAAAAGTCGAACAATACTGGACTATCCCATACGTTCCGGGCAAGCGTATGTACGACACCGACCTGTATATCTTGACCGATGGATACACAGGCTCAGGTGCAGAGGAATTCACTAACAATATGAAAGCTCTTGACCGCGCCATGATCATTGGCGAAACAACAATTGGCTCGGGTCATAATGTCGACATCGAGGTCATACAGGAGAGCTTTGTCATACACCTGCCCGTACGCAGACCGATCAATCCTATCACCGGAACGGGCTGGGAACGTACAGGTATTGAACCGCACATTTCAATTCCGGGCAAGCAAGCTCTCGATAAAGCGTATTTGATGGCCTTAGATAAGATCATCGGGGAGGCTCCGCACGCCGATCAAAAGTTCCGCATCAATTGGGCGATCGACGGTGTAAGAGCACGACTCGACCCTTTGACCATCGATGAAGTATTATTGAAAAAATATGCCGGGCAGTACGGTGAACGAAAGATCATTTATGAAAACAGCACACTCTTCTATCAGCGCACCGGTCCGAAATACCGATTGATCCCTCTGAAGGAAAATCTCTTCGCCCTGGAGGACTTGGATTATTTCAGAATAGAAATAACCACTGACAAAAAAGGTAATGTAACCGAACTGGTCGGCATCTATGACAACGGTAGAAAGGACATTTCTAAAAGGACAAAATAATCAATCAGCATAGTTTCACTTGACAAAATATTGATTTCTGCTGTATAATAACCAAGTAACCGAAGCTATGTAGTAGGTTTGTGCCACATCTGTTGATTGAAAGGGAGGAGTAATCTATGGATAAGAAAGAACGCCGTTCGGGAAAGGAACGCAGGACTGGAAAGGACCGCAGGAAGTATCAGGACCCTGCCTATAAAGGACCGGAACGTAGAAGCGGCAAAGATCGAAGGTCGGGGCAGGACCGGCGAAAAGACTAACATAAATCATACAAGAAAGCGATTCATGGCCAGGGCTGCTCTCATAGCACCATCAGTCGGTATCTTTCGGTAACAGACTTCTCTATAAAAATGATGTAGGATCTGCTCAGCCAGCAATTCAGGGGTCGTTCTTGACAAGTACATTCTTGTCCCAGCATTGTAGCGAGCAAGTCTCTCTGCCACATACTCCTGTTCGCCATGTCCTTCAATTGGGAAGAAGATAAATGGTTTTCTCAATGCAGTCAACTCAAGCGTAGAAGAAAAACCTCCTTGCACAACAGCCACGTCGCTCGCCGCATAATGCTTGTACAATTCAGGCACAAATCCCCTCACCTCAACACCTTCTTCAACCTTGACTGAATCGGGCGAAAGGCGCGGACCAGAAACAAGAACCATACGCATACGCGGGATCTTCTTCTTCAATATAGGGAACGTTTTGCTGCACAATTCAAGAAGGCCTTTGCCGATCGAGGTGCCGCCGATTGTGCAGATTACAAGCGATCTATCGTCGTAACCCAGTTCTTTTCTCACTCGCCGTTGGTCTCTACAGACCCTGGGATCGAACAAAACAATGTAACCTACGAATTCATAGTGTACTTTTGCATAATCCCTTCTGTCAGGGAGGAGAAACCCGAGCTTCTTCTCTGGTATATCTTCAAGCTCGCCAACAAACAACGCTTTCCGGTTCTTGCCCGTTAGAATTCTACGGTCGCGTGACCATATCCAATTCAGTATGTAATTGCCGAACTTAACAAATGGTTTATTGGTCATTGAATCAAGTCCAATGAAATCATATATCATCACAAAAGGCACGTTCAATTTGAATAAACCAAAAACCAAGCCGATGATTATCTCATATGTTTCATTTCCGACCAGCAAGTCATAATGTTCCGACGCAATGATCTGCCTGATAAGCCTAATATTCTTGTACCACCCGGGTAACGAGCCAAAAACGTACTCTACCAGATTCAGGCTACTCCCTTTCGAAGCATTTTCCGCAGAGGCACTATAGCTGCTGAACTGTTTAGACTTTGGATGGATCTTCTCACCGGCATCATCAAGAACCAGGTCAGTAGGATGGGCTGCCACCCAGGTGACGTCGACCGAAGGGTTCAATTCCCTCAACTTCCTGACTATTGATAGGTCTTTAGAGATGTGCCCGAGACCAATTGAGCCACTTATATATAAAACCTTCTTCATAGAATCCTTCGATGGTGTGCTCTCGAATGACCGATTATTATACGTCATACGCTGTTTCTGTCAACGATTCCTATCGGGATATCCTATGTAACGCATTGCATGTCGTTGACGTAGTATAGGTAAAGATATCTACTACGCCATTCTAAGCAGTTTCTGCTGCCTGCTCAATCATCAACAAGTATATGAACGTAGCTGTGTTTGCGAATCACTACGACTGCGCGAACCGACTTGACATAACCATGTGCTGCGGCTATCATTATTTGGAGGTTTGTATGATGAAGTCATGTTCTATTCTGATCACCTTGTCTGCCAGCTTTGTGTTCGCCCAAACACCGGTATTCGATCCTCCGGTGTATGTTCAGGCCAACGGCGTAAACATAAACGTCGGCTATGGAGGAAACGCATCGCCTTTTGTCATCGACTGGGACGGCGATGGCAATCAAGACTTACTGCTGGGCCAATTCGACCTTGGCAAAGTCCGCTTCTACACCAACACCGGAACAAACTACAACCCTACATTCGGCAGTTTCGTCTATTTACAGGCCGGGGGCGTGGATATATCAGTTAGTTATGGCTGATGCCAGGGAGCGACAGTTGCAGTTTGCGACTGGAATGAAGATGGTTATCTCGATCTCATAACCGGCGAGAGGTACGGGGATTTCACCCTTTTTCAACGAAACGCGACCGGCCAACTCACCAACCAGGGTCACATCCAGGCCGGTGGCATTGATATTCAAACCAATAACAATGCATGGCCTTACATTTGTGATTACGATGACGACGGCAAGAAGGACCTTCTGGTCGGGCAAGAGGGCATCGGATCACTCTGCAACGTTTATGTCTATTTGAATCAGGGCACGAATGAAGCACCAGCTTTCGTCGATTCGACACCAGTATTATTCAACGGTAGTCCAATGACGTACTGGCGAACCATCCCGGTGCTCATAGACCTCGATCTTGACGGAAAGAATGATATGGTTCTGGGTGGCTGGTATAGTGATGTTCGATTCTATACAAATGTCGGCACTAATGCCAGTCCGGTATTTTCTAACTACATATATCTGGTATTGCCCGATTCGCAGAGCTATTTAAATGGAAACCCACCTCGTATAGCATTTGCGGACTGGGATGGAGACAGCGATCTCGATATGATCACGTGTGACTACTACGGTTCGGTTTTTCTCCGTGAGAATGTAACATCTCCCGGCATCGCCGAGAATACTGAGAATCCTGTAACATCTAACATACTGAATGTTACCCCAAACCCTTTCTCGGATATTGTTACAATAAGCTATCAATCAGCAGAAAATAGAGAGATCAATCTGGCGATTCACGACATAACCGGCCGTACAGTCAAGACATTTTCAGCCATTAATTCTCAGCCTTTTGGTTCTACATCCGTGTTGTGGGATGGTACAGACAATGAACAACGTCGAGTGCCGGAAGGTGTCTATCTTATCACCCTAACCACGGGAAACTGGGTAGAAACAAGGAAAGCATTACTTATTCGGTGATGTCGATTTGGTCCTGAGAGACCGGTCCACATAGTAACGCATTACAACTTTGCTTGCAGAAGCGCGTTTGCTCTCTGTGAAGCCCACCTTTCTGAAGATCTGTGGAAGCCCCATAAAACTGGATACCGGAGGAAGTTTTTTGCTCCGCGGAATGGTGGGATAAGCCTCAACTATCTTCGCTCCACAAGACCTAGCATACTCGACTGCGCCGCGAGTGAGTTTCTCACCTACGCTCTGCCCATGATACCCTTTGTGTATGTAAAAACATACGATCGACCAAACGACTTCACTGTCCAGACGCTTCAGTACACGCGAGCGTTCCAGAGTACAGTACTGTTCACGTGGAGCGATCGAACACCATCCGATTGCCGTCTTGCCTTTGTAGGCAAGCAAACCGGGAATATTACCTGAATAGACCAGACGCTTCATCGCCCGGCGGTTGCCCGCACCCTGTCCTTTTTCAAATTCACGGCGGGACAACCTCCACCACATACACCAACAGCCGCCATAAGCACCCTTGTTACCGAACAATTCTACAAAATCAGACCAAAGCGCTGGTGTCAAAGGACTGATAATAAAGTCATCAATTTTGAAGATTCTGCGTGCAGAGTATTTACTCATTTCCTAAATGGCATGTTAAGGTCTGTATGCCGCCTTTATTATCTCTTCTGACTTAGCCGTCGCTTCCTCTTTGCTCATCCTTCTAAACTCAGAGTTTGCGATAGGCTCGTGGATTATTATCTCCAGGTCAGCATTCGGATCTAGATGCACCCGTTTCACCGGCTTCAATTGATAAAACCCGTTCGCTGTCACTGGCAGTAAATCAAACTCACTATGCCGTAAAATGTATCCAAAACCACATTTGAATCTACCGATGTGCCCATTGACAGTACGCCTTCCTTCAGGATATATCAACAAATATTGAACCTCCCTGCTTTGATTCTTCAACCGCTCGTCAATAGCGGCCTTTGATTTCCACGCATTTTTCTGGTCTACGAATATTGCATGAATATGCTTCAAGAAGAAAGCAATGAACGGTAAATTCGTTAGATAATCGTCGGCAACGAAGGTGATCGATGGGAAGCATTTCATCAATGCGAACGTAGCATAGCCACTTGGATAATTGCATATTACAAGATATTTCTTGTCATTTCTGATCTTCTCAATACCAATAACTCTGATCTTTTTACCGATAACATCGAAAACTACACCAGCAAAGAATCTTTTGAACTTGTTAATGGTATTTTCGGCACCGAAAATGAATACCATGAATGCAACGGGCATCAGCGCAAAAACCATCAGATGGGTGGCTGCATACATTGCGATTGTTGAGACAATGATCGAACGTAATCTACTCCCGTAGTTTATTATGTTGCTCCACATCACGCAGAGCCCTCCAAGGGGAAATCACAAAGATGAATTACACGAGCATAGTCAATCGAGCAATATGATCTTACGTCTTTCAGTTCTGCCCTCGCGACTTAGTGCCAAGAAATAGACCCCGGGTGTTACTTCAGAGCCGTCTGTACCAATCCCATCCCAGCGACGTGAATAAACACCCCGGTGATAGCGCCCCGACGCAAGTCTTTGAACATAACGCCCCGTGCAATCATATACTACAAGATCGATATTTTCAAATTCATTATCGATCGTAAAACTAATATTGAATCTGTTCGCAGGATTTGGTTTGACAACGAACAGGGGAGAACTCTCAAATGTCGACAATTCACTCACAGCAGTAATGGAATCGATCGGAACCGCAAGGGTCGCGAGCACTGCGATTGCCGTCTTTATTACTTGCGTTGCGAATTCAAGGTTATTGAACCCGGTTGGCCCGATGGTATCACCGACCGTGTGATAGCCGGGACAGAGAACGCGCTCGATGCCGCCGGTCGAAATATAGCCATGTTGCCAAAAACTCGCATGATCTGAAGAACCCGTTGTCCCGGTGTAGCGCACCGGACGTATTTCCAACTGCGTGTAAGTATCCGCTACCGTCTGATAAAAATCGCAGGCAAACAAACTACACCCAGGCACTGCGGTCGTGTACCTCAGCCGCATCGTATCAAGCTGCGGTGCAGTAACATACCCTATCATGTCATAGCAAAGAGCCGCGATGATAGTATCATTCTCGCTGCTCGCCTCTGCAGCCAGGTAGTCACTCCCTATCAAACCCTGTTCTTCTGCATTGAAGACAGCAAATCTTATCGTGTGCTCGAATTCATAGTTACGCATGACGCGGGCTGCTTCAAGCATTGCCGCCACTCCTGATGCATTATCATCGGCTCCTGGTGCATAGCCGTAATTCGGTACATCATCGAGGTGCCCGCCGATCAAAACGTATTTTTGTGTAGTCGGATAATACTGTCCGAATTTAATGCCAACCACATTGTCCCCGTACAGACTTGAAAAACTGTGCCTGTAAACACTGTCGCAGTCATACCCAAGTAGCATACTATTTATATAATTCACGGCGACTATCCTATTGGAGTCGCTCATTGAGTACCGGGTATACATATTCTGGAGCGTCAAGACCGTATTGAGAATGTTCTCGGGGTCGACATTATTGAGCATCTGTTCAATAAGTGAATCTCTAGTGACCCAGAAATCCCCGAAGTCGTAATAACCATAATCGCGCCTCACGATCGGCTCCAGCGTTAACCGCTGTAACTCCACCTTCAACGCATTAAGCAAGTGTATTTGATCCGGCGCGGTGGCAATAAGAACACACTCATCGTAATTGTCAATGATCCTACCAAACCCGGTAATACTTTGCACACTCTCACCGAGAGGAAAAACAAAAACATAGAACTTATCGCGCGGGTTCTCATCAAGAATGCTGTATTCAGTTTCTGCCCGCTCAAAATCTTGTAGCAATTCACTACTCGCAACGAGTAATGCATAATCATCGACCAATTGAACGATCTGCAAATCCTTTGCTGCTCCGGCATTGACCCTCACAAGGTATTCTGGAGGTTGGGCATAGCCCGACAAGAAAAACAGCAAACTCATGACACTTATGCCTATTCTCATATGCTCCTCATATCTTTTGTATTCATTTCAAAGAATGAATCTCAGAAACTAAACCATCTCTAATTCGACAAAATGTTTATCATCGATTCAGTATTATTATTCCGAATATCCTCTTAAAGTCAAGCATCGGCAGTTCTGTATCGATGTGTTTACAGAATACTGGTCGTCGAATCCTTATCCCAGGATCGCCGCATGGCCCGACAGGACTTCACAAGAGCTAACCTCTCATTTGTGCCGCAACACTTTTTTCTGTATTGTAATAAAGGCGGCGAAAATGGTCGCCAGCAATTGCAGCACCGGTGAAATAAAAATCATCAGAGCCAGCCAGCCAACAAAACTCAATTTGGGATCGTACAGAATCAACGGAATGCCCAGACTCGTGTAGTCGGTGGTCGCGTCAAACAGCAGTACAAACATTCGCCCCCAGATAACCAGCATAATTGCGAATGTTAAGACGACGCTCAGTAAGCTGATCCTCAATGTTCTCTGGAACAACCGCTGTAGGTCACCGGGTTCTTTGGATAACTGCAATGCAACATACCAGCCAACAACAAAACCAAGAAAGATGCACAGAACAGGTACCCCCATTCCCAAAGCGATGCATATGACATCAATTACCGCGTAAATCAAACCCGCGGTTCTGAACCGCCTCGTATCAACTGGTTTCATATCTATACCGCTGCGACATTGAAGCGCCTGTACATCTACGTTGCTTTTGAAATTCTACTGCACTTTGTGATTTTCCACCCAAGACGAAAGCCATTTCTGAGCCCTCTTATGTTCGTCCTTATCTGCCTTATACAAACATCTTGTTATCCTGGCGTTTTTATTGATGAAATTCATATACATATCATATATGCAGGAATTACAGGATTTACACTGAGCAACACTTTTTCCTTCCCCGGAAAGCCATCTGTTAGGTAGACCTGGCTCGCATATGAATGGTCTGCACATTGCCATGAAATCCACCCGCCCAAAACTTAGCAACTTCTCCAGGTACTCCACATCCTTGTTCCCTCCAACAAGAATGACAGGAATAGATAGATTCAACATCTCGATATACGGGTAAAAATACGACTGTTTATCTAAGGAATTTATCCGGGTATGGGACTCGGCGCCAGGCACAGGTCTGAATCCTAACTCCTCCTTACTCCTTACCAGACAATCATAACGACCACCACTCACTTCAATGGCATCGATGCCCGAGCGCTCGATCTCAGCCGCTATTTCGGGAAAAGAATCGATATCAACGCCGCCTTCAATATAGTCGGTACAGTTTGTCTTAATAAGAATCGGAAAATCACTGACCTCTTTTCTCGCAAGAGTCACGATATCTCTGATTACTTTCACTCTCTTTTTTACTGTCCCGCCGTAATCATCTTCCCGCTTGTTCGCATACGGTGACAGAAAATCGCAGAGCAGAGTACCGTGCGCAGCATGGAACTGCACACCATCATACCCGAGCGATTTTGCCTGAACGACTCCCCGTGCAAAGCACATGATGATAATCTTGATTTCTTCCTCAGCAAGTGCCGGTGTTGGATCCTTTCTGAAAGGCGATCGCCGTTCCGATGGCGTTTTGCCTACGTATCCGGTGTTCAATTGCGCAATGATGCGGCACCGCTCATCGGTTCTATGTACGGTGTCAGCAATCTTCTCAAGACCACCTACTCTCACGTCGCTGAAAGAAGTACTGTCAGTAAGTGACCCATCGGGCGTCACAGGAAAATCACCCGTAATGATCATTCCTGCACCACCCAGCGCAAGCGTTTTGTAGTAATCGACCACATCATCGGAAACATTTCTTGCCACCGTGACCGGAACGTCCCAAGTAGCCGACCGCACGATCCGGTTCTTCATTCTAAGACCGGCGATCACACCTTCGGAAAAGATCCTATAGTTATCGCGTCGGATATCCATCCCCTTCTAATACACATCAGGATTTTGCTACCTTGTTGTATCTCTGCAGCAATTCTTCCCGGTCGATCAACGGACGTGCAATCGTATCGAGAGTATTCTTACCCATCTTACCCTTCTCAATGAGTTCGCGCCCGGCCTTTTTTACTTCCTCCAGGACCGCAATACCATCTTTTGTCAATTCTCCTTTTTGCTTCATTAGAAAGGCATGCGGTCTGAGTACGGCACCTGCAAATTCCACGCTTGCATCCTCAGCAAACTCCCTTGCGATACGCAATACAGTGTCGAGATTCTCCCTCTCATACCAGGCACCAGTGGCGACGAGCACGATCTTTTGGATCTTAACGTCATCACGAAATCTCGCCCTGGTGCGGCCGGCGCGTATCTGGAGCTTCGGAATAACCAGCGGGCAGAGCCGGTTCATGACATTTTGCATCTCTCCCGGCAGAGGAACGTAGACCGGAGTCGCAAGTACAAGGATATCTGAACGACGCAATACGGGGTATACCTTCTGCATGTCATCTTTGATATAACATATACCGGGTTTCTCGTACCAGCAATGCATTTTTCCGGTACACGATTTGACTTTCAGACGTTTTGCGTAGAATGTTTCCACGTCGGCCCCAGCATCCTTCATACCCTGAATGAATGGTTCCATCACCATTGCTGTATAGCCTTTTCTTGCTCTGGGACTTCCGTTTATGACAACGGCTTTAACCATGACACCTCCATAACTTCAGTGTAGATACACCGGTCATCGTGATCCTGATCTTCCAGCACACCTCAACGGTTGAACCCTAACCAGCTGGCAATGATTTATGGAAATGAACAATAACCCAGCCAGCCTCTCTTTTTTCAAGAACCCAGGTGCAGCGGATCGGCAATTCGACCGGATTCTCCGCCATTTTCGCTTTCAATGTCCACAAACATCTGGCCCAGGCTATTTTCCCATCAGCCGAGACGTAAATCCTCAAGCCGCTCACCGTAATTTTCGTATCCGAGAGCAATCCGTTCTGACCCTCCATGACTTTTATCAGAGCCTCCCAACCTAACACGGGTTTTCCAAAAGCACCGAAATTCATCATGGTGGTATCATGGACAATCAGATTTGCATATGTTTCCATATTCTCGGTTTCAACACTCTTCACGTAATCTGCAAGAAGTGTATTGATTTCCTCAACCTCGGCCTCGATGTCAACGGCCGGTTGAGTTTTACAACCGATAATCGCTAGCAAAGCAATGACCGACACCAGTGCAACGTACTTCATCCATACCTCCATTTTTTAGTACACAGTCACCAAGTACAGTAACTCCACACAAGAGCTTGGAGTAATTCTTCTCAAGGAAAGTATAATATCAGAAACCCTAACGTCAACGGTACACGATGGTCAGAATTTGTAAGTGTGCCCAAGATATAACTCGAGGTAGTTTTCGCCCCATTCCTTTCTGAAGATATCCATTGCCAGACTTCCCGTACAGTGCGATGGTGCGATGTTCTTGACACCTAACATCTTCAACTTTGACGATATACCCCTGATCTCTTGTTCAGTTGCACCAACTAAATGAAAACCCCCGGTAATCAGGGCGATTGGGCTACCAGGAAATACCTTTCTTACATGCTCAATTATTGCGACGATACCAGGATGCGCGCATCCAGTGATCACGTACAAACCTCTATCACCATCCAAGATCAATGACTGCTCATGCAAAGTGATATTCCTGTAACTAGTTTCCATTACACCACTTGACCAGACATTCGGCAATATTTCAACCGGTTCATCTACCGGCACGATATCAAGACGCGGATTCTGCTGCAATACTGGGTCCCTGGAGGAAACAGGAACATAGACTTTTGGAACTGTCTCGGCAAGGTAATAGAGAGCCGGCAGACCGTAGATATGGTCCCAGTGGTTATGCGAAATTACCACGGCATCCAGCTTCTCGAGAGTTATGCCCAGCGGTCCCATATTGTTAATTAGTATTGTTGTATCTCCACCGGTGTCGAAAAGGATCTTCTTCTGATTGAAAGTTATGAAAGCACTGAACCCGCCTCCCACCTGGACGGCGGCCGTTGTATCTCCAGGAACATTATTATATACTATCGTAATCGAATTTCCGGCCGAATCACCGGCATAAAGTGTCGGATCATGAAGTACATTCATTAGCATAAAAACACCAAAGAAGAGCAAAATCGTTCCATTGCCTGACATGTTTCAGTCCTCCTTATTACAACTATCGTTTGAATACGTGACTCGACTGAATGACTTATCAGTATTTCCTCGCGATGTAGTCTATATAAGCCTGTTTGATCCTTTTACCTTCATATAGTTTGTCAACAAGCCGCTTTTCCTTACGCAGAATCTCGAAGTTTTTGAAGTAAACATCTGCCTCGTCATTTCGATGACGGGAAAAATGCTTGCTACCGAGCAAGCGTGCTGCAAATCCGTTCCCCCGGAATGGCCTTCTATCTGGATCATCAACCGACAGGAAATTTACAAAGCAAATACCGCCGGTTTTCAGTACTCTCTCTATCTCGCGCATGGACAGCGCAATATCTGCTTTGGTCATAAAAAATATGGCGTTATATGAATACACAAACCCGAATACTCTGTCTGCGAACGGTATCCGCCTCATATCGCCCCGAAGGATATTCAACGGCTTATCATTTTCAATGCAGAATTCGTGTGCATTCGCCAGACCATCCTCGGCAATTTCGATACCGTATGTTACATATCCCTGCTGGTAGAATAGCAGCAATGGGGGAGGTCGGTCCCCGTGTGAGCCGGCGCCGCAATCTAAAACCGTTCTGTCCAGTGAAGTCGAATTACATTGCCTCAGAAATTCGTAGAGCGGTGTTGCCCATATGATTTCATCCATCCCGCACTTCCATTAGATACGCCCTCTGCGTTACTATTCGGTAATTACAACTTTTTCTTGAAAGTTAAAATTATCAGCACGACATCTCACAAAATACACACCGGCAGGAAGTTCTACGTTCAAAGAAATGTTTCCACCCTCTTGCTCATCCAAATTAACCGTCCGCACCAATCTTCCCGAGACGTCATAAAAATCGAAAGAAACATCGGCCTTCTGTTGCGCTCGCACGTCCAGTTTAATGATACCTCGTGATGGATTCGGATATAAAACAAAAGATGGTTCTTGTTTGGAAAGTACAACCTCCTCAATGCCTACGAATTGCCCGTATTGCCTGAGCGCCGGATCACCGAAGAGATTATAATGATACGCCGGCAACCAGAAGCCGGTATTACCCATGAAATCATTTCGTGCAATATCATATGCGGTTCCGATGATACCACTGCTGGTCAACGTATCCTGAAGCAACCTGTCGTAGAAGTGATACGGAATCCCGCCCGGGTCGGCCAAGCTGCTCCACGAAATACGCGAGCTGCTGATGACACTGGAGCCGCCGCGATACAAGAGCATGGCTCCCAGAGATGTCTCCTCGGGCTTTCCACAAAGACAGGACCGGAGAAAGCACGTCGATGGATGACTGTTGTCGAGCGCGTAGACATTTGAAATATGGAAAGATGTTGGCCACGTGATCTCCCCCGTTTCGGGAATGTTGTCACCATCATCCCAAGCCCAGAGTTTTCGCGCGTACACGGGAACATTACCATGATGGCATTCATACATGATCCCCTTATTCTGCCAATACGCGATGTGATTGTCCTGCGTAAGGGAATCAGTACAAGACAGGGTACAAGGGCCCAAGCCACCCTTTTCATAGAGAGTAACTGCGCTCGCACGGTCCAAAACAGAATCGATGAGCAACTGCTCGCAGTAATCAGCACCGTCCAGGCGGGCATTACCCGTATTGTTCTCATTCGCGTAGTAGTACAGTGCACCCGTCAGCAGGGAAGCGGTTTTATAGCCGATATCGGTATTCGTATCAAAAGCGATCAGTTTTGCGCAAATATCTTCTATAACGCCCTGGTCACTGAACGGCATTCTTCCCAAATGCACATCCGCATGGTAATCCGGATTATCCTCACCCATTGGTTGAAAGTTTGCATTGTAAACTTCGCCATAATAGGAATCGCCATCACTGTTCCACGAAATGCTGTCAGGATCGGTCAGCTCGGCAAGGTAGAGATCACCGGGAATAGGTGAGTAGTCAGGATGATTGTACGGACTGTTTGGGTCGTTATTAAAGGGAACTAAATTCCTCCACGGTATATCGGTTGAAAAACCGACGAGCAGCACATACTCAATATCCGCCATATTCGCTCTCAAATAATTTCTCAACTTGTGTGGACCATCGACCCCCGTCACATTGGCATCGATGTATTCCATCGTCACCACATTCACTTCATATCCCTGATTCTGACGATGCTGAACAAGGGCATCGACAGCACTCTGGATCGCCGACGGGATTATGACGTAATAACCATTCGCACGCTTTGGCTTATCAGTATGATACCAGACCTGCGTGTCATTCCAGTTGTAGATGAGATCTTCAGCGATCGCATCGAACGTGACATCATCGATCAGACCGCTCCAGTAAATGGCTCGATCACTTGATGGTCGTGGCTGCGTATAGTAAATATCAACAGTGATGCTCTCTGAAAGATATAACATACCAGAAACAGTATTATAGGCAAAATGGTTACACGCTATGGTAACCAACGAATACTTACGCAGCCCGCCGGTCGAAATAACAGCGCCATAAGATACTGGATATATTTCATCAGAACGGTAATACAACTCGCGTGTTCGGCCGAATTGCCTAAGCAAATCTTCAGTAGCAGCACAATAAGAAAAAGGCAGCGGCGGCAGTGTCGGCGGTACAGATACGATACCCAATTCACGCCATGCGCCGTGGAAGTCGACCGCCTCTACCATTGCGCCTGGCGGCAAGGCTATCGTAACCACCCTACACGGAAGTGCCGGCGCACCGATCGGATTGCGGTACGCAGCCCCATTGACGGCCAGATCGCCCGAATCTATACTGTAGTCACACGCCGCGACCTCTACCGTCAATACACTCGACCACCCGACCACACAAATCAAAAAAGATATCAATACCTTCAATCTTGTCCTCCTCTGATACATTATACTATTCATGTAACACCGGGTCAATGCACTCTCTGCACTCATCCTGGGTTACCACACCATGGGTATCAGCCGATACTTGACCCTCTGTTTATAATCTTCGTAACCGGTAAGTTCCCGGGAAAGTAGCCGCTCTTCTTCTATGATACGTGGAACGAGCAACGACGTAGCAGGAATCATCGCCACCAAAGCCCATAGGGAGCCGAGTGCTGCCGGACTGAAAGAGAATATCATCAACGCAGCAAAATACATGGGGTGACGTACCAGGGCATACGGTCCGGTCGAGATGACTTTTTGGTCTGCCTCGACATCGACCACCCTGGATGCATAGGAATTCTCTCTCAGAACAAGGATGAATAACAGATACCCAAGAAAAACGAAGACGTCGGCGACAATCACAACGGCAACGGGCAATGATGACCAACCGAACCGGTGATCGAGCCCCGGTATCAAGAATGCAAACAAATACAGAATGGTCGAGATTATCTGAGATTTCTTCTGAAACGGCTCCCTCTCCCTGGTTCGCATGCGGCGTTCGATTAGAGCAGGGTCATTTCTGATCAGATACAACATAACAAAAAACATCGGGATGAATAGAATTGCCATAAAGACCCAGGCGTGCCAGTAGGTGAATGTGCCAGCCGAGCCAAAGAACAAAAGACCCATGACTACTGCACCGGCCCCGAATCTTAACACCACCACTTTGATGAGTTTTGACCTCGGCATCGTGTTCATCACATCCTCCTCTAGCTACATAAGAACTACTCTGCAGACGGAAGAACGCACTGCATCACACAGACCGTAAATTGTTACCGGACACTGGAAAACAACACGATCCTTCCGGTCTCTGATCCTGATAATGACGACTGGATAATAGACCGCGTGTTGTTGCTGCTATTCAATCACCGCCGGCAGGAAGATGTGCTCATTTCAAAGTCGCAACCCAATCGCCGACGTAGTGGGTGAGGATGATAACGACAATCGTCAACACCACGTGTTCGAGTACGATATCGGATACCTTTCTTTTCTGCGATCGCGCGAGATAAATGCTGAAGATTGTTATTAGGAACATCCCCCACAGGATACAGACAATTATCGCGGTATTCAGTTCAAACACAAGAATCGGCACTAGGAACGTCAGCGCAAATACGAATTTGGACAGAAAGGTCGACAGGGTAGATTCCCAAATTTCGCCGGCCGAATGTTTATCCTCTGCCTCTTCGGAGATGTGAATCCCCATGGCATCTGACAACGCGTCGGCAATCGCGATCACAAGAACTCCTCCGATTACGAATATTTTAGAGTGCGTACTTGAGTGCAGCCCAACAATCAACCCGAGCGTTGTGATTATCCCCGAGACCAAGCCGAAGCTGAAACCGACAGTGAATGAGTGTTTCAAAATCATTGCGTATTATAGTCAAGTTAGCCTAAATAACAAGCACAACGTTCGTGCCGATACTATTGCTTCTATGTACTGATTAAATGCACGCTGGACAACATACCTCGCTGAATATAACCGGTGTCCTTCTGTACGTGAACTGCAGCCCAGAGCACCGAAATCTGGATTTGTGAATCTCGCCCACAGTACTGTTAACGAGGCCGTTTCCGCGTGATCTCGCTCATCAACTCCATCTGTATCTCTTGAATTTCCAGCAGCCTCTGCCATTGGTTCATGAGTAGATGATCTATCTTTTCATGCAAATGAAGCCACCCGCAGTCCAGTCAGGATACGTTCTCTTTATGAGATTAACAAGCGGCTCGCGTACCAGCTCCGCAGGCAATAACTCGCTGCGGTTTTTCGGATTCTTGCAAATCTGACAGATAGCATCCTTCTGCCGTTTCAGCATGGTCATTTTTTCTTTTTGAATACAAACTAAATGATAAATAATTTTGGGCCTTCTAACCGGGTTGTCAACACCATTGAATTTAAATGTAAACAATTGATTATTTCCTCAAAATACCTATAATAGCATGTGCCTCAGGATGGATCCCGAGTAATATTCACAACTGTCGAAACTATGCCCGAACCAACGGGCAGGTTTCCGAAAATGGTCGCGGCGCTCCACCACCGTAATTTCAGGCTCTTCTGGTTTGGCCAAATGATCTCTTTGGTCGGGACATGGATGCAGAATGTGGCGCGCGGCTGGTTGGTACTGCAGATGACGAACTCACCGTTCTTGCTTGGACTAGTCTCAATGCTGGGCATGCTGCCCATTTTGTTTGTTGCGCCCTTTGGCGGGGCCCTCGCCGATAATCTGAACAAGAGGACTGTCATCATCACAACGCAGATTACCGCGATGACACTGGCCCTGGTCCTCGCAACGCTCGTTTTCACCAAGCAGGTGCAGTACTGGCATATCGTTGTGCTTGCATCAATACTCGGTATAACCATGGCAATCGATGCTCCTACCCGGCAGTCGTTCATCGTTGAGATGGTCGGCAAGAAGGACCTGCTCAATGCCATTGCCCTCAACTCGTCCATTTTCAATCTGGCCCGCATCCTCGGTCCAGCCTTCGCCGGGCTGATCATCAGCGCGATCGGCATCGTTCTCTGTTTCTACGTCAATGGCATAAGTTACATTGCGGTCATCGCAGGACTCCTCATGATGAGGGGAAATTTCAGTCCTGCGAAAAAGAAACGCACGCATGTGTTGAAAGACATAAAGGATGGTTTTGGCTATGCCAGACAAAACAGGAACATCATGTCATTGATAACTCTCGTTGCCCTCTCGAGCATATTCATCATGCCGTATGCAATGCTGATGCCTGTCTTTGCACGGGATGTACTACAAGTTGGTGCCAGAGGATTGGGTATCCTTCTTGCATCGGCCGGGGTAGGCGCGCTAATCGGTGCTCTCTCCCTTGCCCTTTTCAGTGACTATCGGAAAAAAGGTAGATTCGTGATGGCTGGCACATCTACTTTCGTAATTGCCGCACTCATGTTCTCCTTTTCGAACAGCTATCAAATCTCAATACTGCTGCTGCTTTTCATCGGATGGGGTATGGTAATGCAGAATGCATCGATCAACAGCCTACTGCAGACGATCACTCCAGACCATCTGCGCGGCAGGATCATGAGCCTCTATGTACTCTTCTTCGCGGGCATGATGCCCTTTGGTAGTCTTCAGGCCGGGTTTATTGCCGACCGTTTCGGCGCTCAACTGGCACTGAGGATCGGCGGTATTATTGTCGCCTGTGTTACAGTATTTCTTTTTTCCAGCAATAAGGGGCTCTTTAATCTTGAAGGTTGATTTGCTTACAATTGGATAAAATGAAAAAGCCCCCATCAGGGGGCTTTTTCCCATTCGTGTTAGTACACGTTATGCAAGTTCGACATTCGAAGCTTTCGGCCCTTTTGAGGATTGAGTTATTTCAAACTTTACTCTTTCGCCTTCATTAAGGGATCGATAACCATCGCCCGCTATGTCACCATAGTGGACAAAAACATCACCGGTTCCGTCTTCTTTTTCGATGAAACCATACCCTTTTCTGCCATCGAACCATTTGACTTTTCCGTAAGTCATATTTCTCCTTTCAAGTCTTTATTTATTGAGGGGATCGAGAATATGAGTATTCTACAGAACCATCAACAACTAAATGACTTATCTTAAGTATTATTATACATAAACAATACCGAATGTCAATAGGGATGTTTAACGCAGAAGGCCCTGCCTTCTTTAAGGAAGAACACCGCACTCAATGCTCTCTGCTCTATGCTGTCCCGACGAGCCAGAGAGTACTAACAAACACAACGGGAATAACGCAACTAACGATGTTAACGAACCAAACGATATGTTGCGGAAAGTCTAGATTCTTTCAAAAACCTTCCTGAAGTGATAACCGTAGATGGCAAAGGTTACGGCGAGAGGTGTAAGCCGAGGCCGGCTGAACACACTCCACAGGAAAAGACGCCAGTAGTGAAAACGTTCTTTCCCCTTTATACCTAGAACGAAGATCGACATTACGAAAGCCTTCACCTCACTCATGCTGAGCCTTCCCAGGCTGTTGTGTAATGGTTTGTAGTTCTCCAAAAACTTCTTGACCCGTGCGTAGAACTGATCAGGTGAATATATCGTCCTGACAATATTTCTGTAACCTTCCAGAAGCGTTGCGTACTGCATCTTGGGAACGAAATTTATCGAACAATCCGTGTTGTTGCCAGTAGCTTCTGCCAGCAGACGGTTCTCCCCCTTGAGCCGCTGGTAGAGTTTTGTGCCACGTACCGCACTGAGCAAACCCACCATGGCAGTCACAATTCCACTGTTCTGGATGAAACGTATCTGCCTTTCGAAAATAGTCTGTGGATCGCTGTCAAAACCAACTATAAAACCACCCTGGACCTGAAGGCCGAACCGTTGGATTTTTTTGACGCACTTGACCAGATTGCGATTTTTGTTCTGTCGTTTACCGCATTCTGAAAGGCTATCTTCATCCGGAGTTTCGATACCAATAAAAACTGTGTTGAAATTGGCCTGGACCATCAAATTCATCATCTCTTCATCATCTGCCAGATTGACGGATGCTTGTGTCAGAAAGGTAAAAGGATATTTCATGCGCTTCATCCACTCTGCGACGGCAGGGAGAACTTGCGATTTCAGACTTCGCTTGTTGCCAATGAAATTGTCATCAACGAAGAACACCACGCCACGCCAACCTCGATCATAGATATTCTGGAGTTCAGCAATGACCTGGCGTTTTGTTTTCATGCGTGGTTTATGACCATAAAGTAGCGGGATATCGCAAAAATCGCAATCAAATGGACACCCGCGTGAAAATTGAATACTCATAGAAGCATACTTCTTCGTATTCAGCAGTCCCCAATCCGGAATCGGCGTTTTTTCCAGATCTGCCCACTCTGGCGATGTATAAATATGACGAGCACGGCCTTTGCTCAGATCGTCCAGGAATTGTGGGAGCGTGATCTCAGCCTCATTTAGTACAAGATGGTCAACATGGTCATATTCATCATACGAACTCGTAAACAATGGTCCGCCCGCAACCGTCTTCCTACCTTTCGCTTTGCAGCGTGCGATGACCTCGGCCACTGACCTTCTTTGTATGGTAGCCGCACTGATGAATACAAAGTCTGCCCACTCAATATCCCGGTCCTTCAACTTTCCAACGTTCATATCAACAAGTCGTTTCTTCCAGTCGTCCGGAAGAATGGCGGCAGCGGTAAGCAATCCGAGTGGTGGATTTGTTGCCTTCTTGAAAATAAATCTCAGCGCGTGCTTGAACGACCAAAACGTATCCGGATTCTTTGGATAAACCAGAAGTATGTTCATAATTCCGACAACTCCTTTCTGTGATCACGAAAGGTGATGGTAGCGTATGGAAAATTGTGTGCACTCACCGCATGCACACTCAATTACAGTAAGCGTGCGTATTTTACATATCAGACGAATATTTCGTCAACCTATAATATATTGTAAGAACAAGAATGCTTTTGTCAAGACTTCCGATGGTGTAGTAGAAAGAGAAGGTCCCCGTGAGGGGACCTTCTCTTATGCATTTATTGCATATTATGCAAGTTCGACTTTCGTAGCTTTTTCACCCTTTGGGGACTGGCTAATCTCAAATTTAACTCTATCGCCGTCGTTAAGGGACCGATAACCATCGCCCACTATGTCATCATAATGGACAAAAACATCACCGGTTCCGTCTTCTTTCTCGATGAAACCATAGCCTTTTCTGCTATCGAACCATTTGACTTTTCCGTAAGCCATATTTCTCCTTTCAAGTCTTTATTTATTGAGGGGATCGAGAATATGAGTATTCTACAGAACCATCAACAAACTAAATGACTTATCTTACGAATTATTATATCCAAAGAACCTGCGTTGTCAAGACACATGTTGCGCCCTGTTCCACCGCTCCAAACCCTATTGTAACGTCAAACGATTTCGACAAGTCTGATATCAAAAGTCAGGTCTTTTCCTGCCAATGGATGGTTCGCGTCCAGCGTAACCTTGGATTCGGATACATCAGTCACCTTTGCCTGAATGACACCGCCATCGTGCTGGCGAATCTGCACAAACCCACCAACTTTCAGTTCAAGATTATCCGGTACTCGCTTACGCTCAACGTCAACGACCAATTCCTTACGGTGCGGGCCGTAGGCCATCTCTGGAGAGATCTTCACGGTCTTCGAATCACCGGGAGCCATCCCAACAACCGCCTCTTCGAAACCGGGGATTATCTTACCGTCGCCGACAGTGAATTCGAGCGGTTCACGCTCAACCGAAGAGTCAAAGACTGTCTCATCTTCGAGTTTGCCAGTATAGTGGATCTTTACCTTATCACCGCTTTTTGCCTGAGCCATAATGCCTCCTTATTAGATTGCGAAACAGACAATTGACACTTTAGAAAGTAAATAGTTGGGACAACCGGTTCATACTACTTCAGACTGTCGTCAAGAACCGGTAATCATAAGGGTATTTTCACCAACGTAATAACCTTGCGTACTTATGTGCCAACAGTATACTTATGATACACATTTTCTTCAATCTGTCAACCGAGCATCACTGTAAAGCAAGTTCCCATGGAATTGTGTTCCACGGACTCTCAGGATTCTCGATGAGTCTTCTGTATGCCTGGCAAAAAAACTCACCGCTTGCCTCGGTTCTCTCTAACGACCAAAACTCCCGGCCGACAAGGTAGTTATCACCCAGGTCTGCCCATGAATCAAAACTTACCTGCAAGAAACGGGCTTTTGGCATGATCAACTTCCATGACTCACTTTCACTCAAATAGCCGAGGAGATGGCCTCTGCGGCACAAATGTATGTACCGACAGAAATCCCATCCAATTAGACTCTTCGCGCCAAGTCGGGTCCAATTCTCGCGTACTACTTCCCATGAACTACGGTCCTCCACGGGAAGGCTGGCGATCATCTCTTCGTACTCTTCGTCTGTGAGCGTATTCATATACTGGCCCATTTCATCAAAACGCTTCCGGTGGCCAACCTGTTCAAGCCAATCCAGCACGAAGAAAAGACCATCACGACTGTCAATTCCCCACCAGTAGTTCAGTAAATCATGATGCTTGGCAATGTTTTCTTCAGTGCGCGCAACGCCCTCTAAGATGTCATGCCTTTCACGGTTATATTCTGTCAGAACACTTGTAGTAGCCAAAGCCCATAGTCTTTGTTCGATCTTTGGCCGCTGACCGCATGAAATATAAAGAGACAATATGCATGACAATATTAGCACATTTGGTTTTATGACCCATGGAGAATCTAAAAATCTCAGAATGGAATGTACAACATACCACCTGCGTGCGAATCCTCGCGCCATACTCACTCCGCCCTAATTATCACGAAAACAGGTAAACTGTCAACCTTATTCAAACGTCAAAAATATAACATCTTAGATCATTCGTTCAGGCGACCATCAGAATCCCGCCCAACGTATGACAAACGATGCACCACCAGACAGTCTCGGTTTTCTTCGCCAAAAACGCTAAATAAAACCCGAATAATCCAGATCCAATCATCAATCCAATGACATGAGAATTCGGTGAAAGCGACCCGGGTATATAATGCCAGAGAGTAAACCAAAACGTGGGCCAAACCATCCTGTAGAATATGTTTTTTGGGAAGAAATTAAGATATACACCTCGCCACAGAATTTCCTCAAAAAAACCGTTGCCAAAGGCAGTCGAAACCAGAAGAACAGTCCACAGCGTGGTCGGCTTAGCGTACTGTGTTCCGGTAAGAAATCTGAATATTACCGTCATTATCAGGGGAAAAGCAACAAAAGGCAAAGTGGATTTATCGGGCTTCCGCGGACGGATCAACCGGAATATTTTTTTCTTGCCGACAATCGTGAACGAAAAAATTGCACCCCAACTTATCCAATATACCCAGAACCCTGCGTACCACGCAAATTGATTACCGTATGGCTGCGCTAATTGCCGGTAGACAATATACATTGAAAAGATTACGGCGATCGGCGCAAACACTGTGATCCTTTGCCTCTTACTCACGCCGTCCGCCAGGTAACATAGGGTCTTACTTTTTTTATCGCTGCAAGCTTTCTGTCAATCTCTGTCATCAACCTGAGCGAAGCTCAGGCGCTACGCTGTTTCACTGGTTCCCGAAGAACGGCCGAGAGTATCACGGACACAATACTCACGATGAGTGCACCCAGAAAGGCTGCCCAGAAACCATCTACATAAAAACCAACCCCGAACCAGTTAACGGCAATCGTCGACGCCAACCACAGCGTAAGCGCATTGATAACGAGTACGAACAAACCGAGCGTCAGGATAATGAGTGAACACGTAAGTAGCGCGAGTATTGGTCGTATGATCGCGTTTACAAGTCCGAGGATGATCGCCATAACCGTAAATATCAGCCATGCATTACCCTCAACCCGTATGCCGGGCACGAGCCAAGCCGCGACAAAGAGCGAAAAAGCAACGATTATCCAACGTATCAGTAATTTCATCCTACTCTCCTTACTTTTCGGTTATTGGGATATGAATATCAATTTCAGTGGCGGGATTGTCCATACCCTTGAATCTTTCGTCGTATAACTCAAAGTCGTACGGGTCCGCAATCTCGTATTTTGCCTTGGGCAGCCACTCGTGATAGACATACTGAAAAGTCTTGCTCAACTCGTTTACCCCACCTTTGCTGGTAAACACCGCGTAACTGTTAGCCGGAATGACTTTACCGACCATGTTCGCCGGAATGTCTTTCAGATCGTGGACTTCTCCGCACGCCATGTAGTAGAATTTTTTTTCTTTAAGAAATTCTTCTGTGTAGAATTCGACACCGTAACCAACACCGGGATTCTTCAACGTCAGTTTCTTTTGCAGTTTCATGTATATATCCCATGCTTTTGGAAAAAGACCCGAGTCACTATTACCATATACCACCACACCGATAACAAAAAATTGTGGCAACTCGATTATTTTAGGTTCCATTGTCCTCTCCTCAGTAACATTGTATAGCAGAATGTATGTCTTGTCAACGCAACAGGCGAATTATTCTACAGATATGTAACATCTGCAATACAGAACCAGATTGTATTACATATCTCCTTATATCGGTAGTCCCGGAATAATACGGCTGCGTACTTTTCTCTTATACGCCAAGTATTTCTCACCAAGAGCGCGTTCGAGCGCCTCTTCCTCAACCAGGGTGTGAAGCAGCAATGCTGCCCACCACAACGGTACGAGCGCCAGGCCGATTATCGAGCGGAACATTATTGCCCAGCCAAGGTACCAAAGAAGTTCACCCAGGTATATCGGGTTTCTGACAACAGCGTAGAATCCAGTAGTCACCAAATCCATCTGCCCATGTGGTTTTGTGAGCGGTTTGATGGACAACGCAGGAATACTGAAGATCAATCCCATAACAAAGATTACACCACCCACAACCCAATTCCATCCATTCGTCTCGAAACGCGGCTGCGGACAGAAGGGCAGCACGAGCATTCCTCTTGCTAATACGAATACGGTCACGATTACGACACCGAAGATGAGCGAATTCCCCAACTTCTTAGTGCTCACTATCAAACCACCGCCGACCAGGGAAAACATGCTGATCAACGCCCAGAAAAATGGATCCCGGATAAATACCATACACCCTCCTTGAACGCCACGTCTGTGGTGAAGAATGATATTTAAGACATCAAAGTCGGATTACAATTCCGCAATTCGAAATAGTGAAATACAGAATCAGTTGGTGATCAGATCTTCCGCCTTGGAGAAGTGCATCTGGAATATCTTCCATTTTCCCTCAACCTTTTCGAGTACGCCGCTCCAACGGACATTTTCCCAGTTCGCCGGCTTTCCCTGGAACTCATTGTAGTCATCGAGAAGACAAGCCCACCAGGCTGTCTTCAAGGTCGGTGACATGTGAATGCGGAGATCCTTTATTACTACCTTGATCGCCTTGAAGTCATCGCGCATAAAGAAATTCTCCGTCATATTTTTAAAGGCCTCAAATCCGATAATCGTGCTTCTGGAATCGGTCTGGAAGAAAAACAACTCGTCATTATTAACAACGCTGGAATACGACATCGCAGTATCCTTATCGTGTACTGCCCACTCGATGCTGGCTCTTATCGTTTTTTCTACTTCTGCCAATTCATCGTGTTGGTTCTTCACGGTGTTGAACGTAAACTGGTGACTCATCTCAACCTCCTCCTCTACAACATTCTCACCTGGTATCGTATCGGCCGATAATGCCATCATGCAAAAAAACAATACACATACGAACGCAGACGTCAACGACCTGCCTATCATACAACCTCCTTGATGGATATATTCAAATGGCTGATCGGTATGCCCTGATCCCATACCGACTTGCTATCGCATGATACTACCAATCTTCACGAAAAACTCACAGATATTGTCACACCACGCCTCGGAAAATGTACACAGAAGAACTATGCATCAAAGCTTAATGGATATGCACCTACAACTGCCCGCAAATATCGAATACTCGACTCGATTCACGAGCTTAACCGTAATAGAAGATGAGAGTGGAATATGCCAACTTATTTACTGCAACGTAGACCTTCAGGATATCGCGCAACCAAAATCCTTTGGCTATCCGGAATTCCCCGCAGAAATTCCGTATCCGAATAGGACCTTTTGATCAAGTCATGATTCGCCTCGAAATTATAATCCTCGAACAAGGCGGTCATATTACCTGCAGTACCGGCGACAATATCGATGATCTTTACCGGTTCGTTACATGAATAGTCAAATGCACCGAAATCAACGTAGCGAATAACCGGATTCGATTTACTCCTATAATATATGCGGCCGTTTCCAACATCATAAACTATGCCGAACATAGTATGATTGACCGAAACCTTATCCAGGATCCCATAAGCGTAATCAACAGGGGGCACCCCGGCATCTGCGTCCCATTCCTGAACCCCGGCAGCCGCCCAGACAAAACGCTTTACCGAGTTGCTTGCCGACGCAAAAGGCTCTACTGTTTCGTCCCCGGTATGTCTTTCATAGAGGTATAGCGAGTATGCATATGTACTGTTAGTGAGCGCCGAGACTGGAAGATCATCCCCGGTGAATGC
This sequence comes from Caldifarciminota bacterium, assembly GCA_020353055.1. Lineage (GTDB taxonomy): Bacteria > Hydrothermota > Tepidihabitantia > SM23-42 > SM23-42 > SM23-42. The sequence continues at coordinate 803,030 of CP070686.1, forward strand.
GACCATATCACCCTCCAGGAATTCGATTGCTGCCGCCTGACCGGTCCGGTCACATACCAGAAAATGCAGGGGAGTGGCACGCCTTGCTATTCTGACAACATCATTACTGGCGATCACCTCATCGACCGTTGAAAAGTTATCCAACTGATACTGAATCCACTGTAGGCCCGATAATCCATTACGGGAATCGAGATGAGGATACTCGGTCTGTTCAAGCCACATGAGCTCAATGACCAAACCGGCTTCATTCATACCACCCAGTGGAAATTCTCTACCGTATTGATTGAATGTAATGCTTCCATACTTTGCCACCCACTGTGCAGGATTATCTCGAGTCAGCGCAGTCTTAACAACACCGTGCTTGTTAACCATGATCAGGCAATGCTCGGCATGCCAATCATAATTCTTACCATATATCCATTCCCCGTCATTCATGAAACAGAACGTTGTGCAAGCAACTGCGCGGTTTGTGAGAGGTACCAGAACGATCACTAGCATTACTACATACTTAACTATTTTCATCCTTTACTCCCTCGCTTATTCGTTCAGCAATAAATCAGCCAACCAACCTAAAACCCATCCAACGGAAATGATCCTGAAATTTCTCAGTCTTCATCACTAACCCATGTACAAATTACTGATTATTATCAAAAATGTGTCACGGGCATTGTCACATCAACTTAAGCAATAGGCAAAAGCATATCCACAAATGTCTGATCGCTATTCTTCCGCTGGAAATGACCAGGCTGTTTTATGGAACAAACACTGCACGTCAAATCAAGAATTCCCGTGTATTTCCGGCGCTGCTATTACACCGTCACTCAGATATAACACGCGGTCCGCATAGTCTGATATTCGTTCATCGTGACTGGCTATGATAACACAACGGTTTTCTTCATTAACAGATCTTCTCAATAATCCAACAATGCCCATGCCTTGTTTTGTAGCCAGACTACCCGTCGGCTCATCAGCAATAATCAATGGAGCCCCGTTTACCAGCGCACGCGCCACTGCAACACGCTGCTTTTCTCCCTGGCTAAGTGTTCGCGGTGAGGCCTTGCTCAATTGCTTCACCTCAAATCTATCCAGAAAATCCATAGCCCGAATGAATGCTTCCTTCCCACGCAAACCTCCGAATTTCATAACCAACATGACATTATCCAACACAGTTAACGAGTCGATCAGGTTAAACGTCTGGAAAATAAAGCCGATCCGGACTGCACGCAGTCTCTGCAATTCCCGGTTTGAGTATTCCTTTACCTCTCGCCCAAATATGTAAACAGTCCCCTCAGTAGGACTCTGTAATCCTGCAAGAAGTGTCAGCAATGTTGTCTTGCCACTGCCGCTCGGCCCCAATATCAAGATCAACTCTCCAAGGTGTGCTCGAAAAGATACCTTCTTCAAAGCAAGCGTCTCACGGCCATAACTACCGTATGCCTTTGTCACATCAATAAGACTGACTACTTCAGACAACTGATTGCTCTGTATCATTTAAATACCTCAAGCGGATAAATATGTTTCAACTTGCGATTCGGGATAACGGAGCTAGCTAAACTGATCACTCCAACAGCTGCGGTTACAAGCATTATTTGGCTCATTGAAGTCACCGTAGAAACTTCCGGGGAAACCTTTTCGACCAGGCGTACAAGAGGGAAGAAAGACAATAGAGCTAATACCACTCCAGTTCCCGCCAGTATGAGTCCCTGTTTTATCACAAGACTTGGAATAAACCCATTTGGGGCACCAAGTGCTTTCATTACTGCAAAATCCCTTCTCCTTTCAAGCACATTAATAGTGAGGATCAAGCTCAGGATCGTCATCAAAACAATGGCCCCTATCAATGCCACGACATAAAGCAAGGGTAGAAAACCTGACTCCATTTCTTGTATGTTGTTTTCAAGAAATGTTTTATGATCATAAACAGCTACATCTGGTATATTCGATGTGATAAGATCAACAATATCAAGAGAATCTGCCCCTTCATCCTTCATTACCTGATAACACGACACAATCTCGGGAAATCCGGATATCTCCTGCGCTTTCTTCAGCGCTACAAATGCGTACTGAATGACAAACATGTTCGTCCCTCTACTGAAACCAGCCACTGACAGGGTATCGTCTTTTATTATGACATCGTCACCGATCGACACATCATATTTCGCGGCAAATGAGCGGTCAAGCACAATTTCGTTATTATCACTTACTCCGCGCCCACGGACTATTGCCGGTGGTCCACCCCTCCTTGATTCAAGATCATATCCAGTCAGGTAGACTATAGGCGCACAGTCCTTCATCTTAACTGATACCATTACGAATAATATCGGCGAAACAGCACTAACACCGGCAAGGTTACTCATTATATCGCCGTGCGTGCCCGTCAGCATTGAAGTACTTCTTAGGATATTTGTTGCGTGGCGCTGCAATACCCACAAATCTGCGTCATTACTACGCACATACTCAACAGAGCCTTCTGCCACGCCTTGATAAACTGACAACAGAAACAGCATTAGCGTCACACAAAGAGCCACCCCTAATACGGTAAGGAAGAATCTTAGGGGTTGACCAAACAGTATCTTCAGGGTGTACATGGACCGCTACTCAAACATCGGGACTTCGGTCTGCAGTTTCCCCTCAATGCGAGTGAAAATATCATCGAAGGTTGGTCCCGTAATTGTAAGTCCATGGTTCTTCAGACCTACTGTCGTACACGCTGGCGTATCGGTCCTCTTGAGCAGCGCAATCACCTCCTCGGCTAATTCCTGCGTACCGCACGGGTAGTTTTGATGTGTGCACAAAACACCATCCATCCATGCATGGACATGGACGATCGCCCCGACTTCTGGAAAGGTTTGGTATATCAGGGTGTGTTCAATTGCGTCGACTGAAACCCTTGCTCGCGGATCATGTTCGGGGGGTACGCTCACAAGGATATGCCGTGTTCCTTCATCATATCCGTTCACGAGCAATATATCATGCCCAATACCTTTGAGATCTGCTTTGTCAACGCCACGCGCCGTCATCCAAAATGTACTGGTTCCCAGTTCCGGAATTTTTTCGCGAACGCTGAGATTACCGTAGCTAAGCCCTTTTATCTCAAAGAGCTCATACAAATGAGCGATATCTTCTTTATTGAGAACATCGTGCAGAGGAAAAGGTGCCGGCAAGACGCCAAGGTTCTTCATTACTCGCCCATAGTGTTTTAGCTCCTCTACTGCCGGTGTGGTCTTCCAGTACGGCGACGGTAACTCGGTGTTGATTGTGTTGCGAATGACCAAACGCGAACCCACGATAGGAAGCATATTTTCGTATACTTTCCGTGCATCAAAAGGATAGTGATAGAAACCAACCTCCGGTGTAATAAGATAAATCTCAGGCACTTCTCCACCACCCGAAGGAACAAGACAAAGAAAAAGGTTGGACAGCGTCTTAACCAGCGCCGTATAACAAGTTGAACGCAGATCTTCTACATTCCTATCCAGCGCAACCAGAGATACTACAAATTCAGCCTGAGATTTCCTCTTGAATGCTTCCAAGTCACTCATATTAACTAGATTCAGCACGAACTTGACTCTGTCCTCGATCGGGGCAACTACGTGTCCTTGTTCTTCGAATTCCTTGATGATCGCCTCCCCGATCTTGTCACGGGCTGGATCGATATCGGCTCTATTAACCGCAAATTTCATAACGCCTCCCATCTAATACATTGTAATCATGAAAAAAACTAACTGACAAGAATTACGATCTGCAAAATACAATATCATTTCACTGCTCTGTTACATCCCGTGCGACCATATCTGAAAATGACTCTCTACGTCGAAGCAGGCGATGTTCGCCATTCTTAACAGCAGCGATTGCTGGACGAGGAAACCCGAATGACGATTCCCAAGAGGTAAAATACGCACCGCTGTCCATAATTGCAATAACCTCCCCAGGATTTACAGGCGGCATTCGTTTATTACGATATATTGTGTCTCCGGCAAAGCAAACCGGACCGATAATTGTGACTTTCTCTGTAAGAGGGCGGTACATATCGTTGCAAACATATACTTCATGATACTCGTAGTAAGTAGGGGTCGCTACTGTTCCAATACCACCATCCGTTAATAGCCATTTTCTAATCCCGGAACGTTCTTTCGTTCCGATTACCGTCAACAATAAGAGCTGGTTGGGACTCGCTATACACCGGCCGGGCTCAAGTATCAATTCCGGCAGGTCATCAGCGCTGAACAAATAATACAATCCATCAGTAACAGCCTCGGCAAAATCTCTGAAACTGAATCTGTCCCTTGAACTGATGCCTGACGGCAGACGCTCCCAGCCTTGATATAGAAGCATCTCCCAGGTCGTCATCTCCCGGGTGGTTATCGAGGCAAAACCTCCACCGACATCGAATATCCTTATGTCATGACCCATCTTTCGTGTACGATCAACAACCGGCTTCAATTGCTTAAGCACTCGATAGTAATCCCTTGGGTAGCGAATACCCGTACCAACATGGAACTGAAAACCATCAAAACGAATCCTATCGAAGTCTGGGAGTCTTTCAAGAACCCATTCAACCTCACCACCCTTAGTATCGAGACCGAATGCACAACCCTTTCGGCTCCCCGTAGCCGTTCCCTTATTCATTTTCCTGGGAATAAAATCTGGATTGAGACGCAGCAAAACATGCGCCTCTCTGTCAATCGATTCGCAGACAGCCTGCAGCGCTTTTAGTTCTGAAATAGAATCAATAATAATAAAACGGACGTGATTCTCGAGACACAGCCGGTGTAGGATTTCCGGTTTATATGGACCATTAATGATGATTTCTTCGCCTCGAAACCCGATGTGTAGTGCTAATTTCAACTCAAACTCACTCATTACTTCGGCCTTTAGACCCGATTTCATCAATATGCGCGCTACCCCCGGCACCGAATTGCACTTAAACGCGTAATGGACTGTAAACCTTCCAGGATAACAGTTCTTGAATGCCCGCTGAAACCTTTGGGCAGTATCGGTAAGACCATTCTCGTTGACAACATGAAGCGGCGTGCCATAGATCTTTGCAAGAGTTACGGTGCTACATCCACCTACTGATAATTCCCCACGACTACCGATCTCCAAACCCCACGCTTCCACCATTAGCGGCTCCACTTTCACGAATCCTCCTTAGATTTTCTTTTCGTAAATTGCATAATACTTATAGGGTCTAAGGCCTAAATGTCCCGAAACCCGTATCGCAGCAACATTGGTATCCGACATCCATGTCGTAGACAAAACACTGTAACGCAAGGCGATCGCGCACATTGAATCAAGCAATAACTTGTACACTCGTGACCCCTGATAGCCTTTTTTTATACCAACTGCGTAGATCATAATTTCCTTGATACGCCGTCTCTTTAAAAGCAATTTTGGTAAATTAACCGTTTTCATTTTTCCTCTCAGCGGTTGAAGTATTGGGTTTATATTCAAAACACACTGAAGCACGCCCACCGGCTCACCGTTGTTTTCAACGATGACGACTAGTTTAGGATACGTAATAAAAAAAAGATACTTGGCAGAAAATGAGTACTCCTCACGAGTTAGTGGCAGGAAGTGCCAGTTGTCCGAGAAAGCTTCATTGTAAACCTCGCGAATACGCTCAAGCTCAGCCTTCATATTGAATAAATTGAAATATCGTACGGAAAATCCCCCGCTCCTTTTGGGAAATGAAACCGCTCCATAATGCTGAAGCACAAAATCATTGATCGCCGTATTGATCCGCGTATGGAGCAGACGCTGTCGGTAGAAACCACTCCCTTCCAGCAATTTTCCATAATATTCTCTATTATATGTCTCGAAGAATCTCGGAGCCTCATCGAATTTGTCTATTTTCAACCCCAACTCAGAGTAGTGATTGGGATTAAAAGGTCCCTCAATAAGCTCGGCACCAGCGCCCCTGCAATACCGTTCAACAGCATCAAACATCCTGCCCGTCGATTCCTCATCTTTTACCGCTTCAAGGAAGCCGAAGAACGCTGCTTTTTCCCCGAATTTCTCCCAATGTCTGGAGTTTATTACAACCACGCAACGCGCTGATGGTTTGTCATTTTTGTAACACACAAATAGCTGCAGAGTGGCATTCGTGAAGTAGGGATTGCTATGAGGATCCAATGTACGTCGCACTTCCGACTCCAGAGGCGCAACCCAGTTCGGATCTGCTTCATAGATTCGACCTGGCAATTCAAGAAAATCTATCATCACCTTCTCATCGCTAACGGACACGACCTTGTACTTACTCATTTCTTCCTTATACGCTCAACCACATATGCCCGGTAGATAAAAGAAAGATCCCGCTTATGCAATTCTGCCGCAAGCTCTTTTTCTTGTTCGATACAGCCAGCAAGGCTGGCAGGCCTTGCGCGCGGCACCAGTAGGTTACGGTATGTCACGACCGCCCCGTTTTTTGCCACGCGTACCGTCTCTCGAAGGAGTTTTTCTACCTCATTCTTCGGCATCCACTCGAAGATATTAGTAAAATTAAATCGCGAAATATAATTCGGCGGCAGTGCGACAAAGTAATCCTCACAAGATGCGCAGACAGGTTCGATACGGTCAACCCGCCTTCGAATTATATCGAAGTTCTCTTTGCGCAAATAAACCGGGAGATGCCGCAAACTGTAGAACCGGCCCAATAGAATATACGCAAGAAAGTTATTTTCCTTAAGTGGCAGATCCACAACCGCCCGTTTGATAATGCCTCTAAAATGAACACCGAACGAAAATGAACTTTCTAACTGCAAGAAAAAAGCTTTGTCAAACAAAAAAGTCATTATTGACCGGCTAAGGAGTACCCGTGTGAAGAAACGCCAGCGGCTATTATTCCATTTCTTCTCATACAGACTCTTCCTTTCCGAGATGCTATTGGTAGCAAAAAGCTCTACTGGTAGAGACTTGCCCATTAACCTACAGAACCATTTGCGCAGCAAGTGCATGTAGAACTCATATCGACCGGAATGGATCACGCCGGCATCGATCTTATTTGTTGCCTCATCCCAGTAAGCACGGCTTTCCTCCATGAGGTATGGACGAATTTCACTGTACAACTCAAGACGCCGTGTTGATGGTATCACACCCAGAAATTCCAGCATTGTATCGTAACTCAGTGTTTTAAATGCCGCCATCTTCAAATCCAGAAGATAATTCTGAAACGGATTCAGGTCTAGTGATATTATCTTACGTGGGTTGTCTATCAGAAAAGCCAGAACATTACAACCACCAGACGTTATCGAGAAGACAACGTCATCATGGTTGATGTTAAAGGCTGCTCTATCGATCTCGGGGTCTTCCCAACACTGAGCATAGAGAATATCTGCAAAGACTTTCTTTTGAGCAACCGCTTTAACAGGCTCAGATTTCTCCTCAATCTTATCATCTATTGCTTGGCGAGTAATTCCCTTACGGGTGTGTACAATCGCCCAATCGACGACCGCTGGCAGACCGATCAGGATAGCATAAAGCAATGACCCAAAAATTGACGCAACCACAAATCCGGGAATAAAGAGCATGTACAACGCATTGTGCCGGAACCCATCCTTATTGATCAGCAATCCCTCAGATGCATCACGCAACGCTCGTATACTACGCAAGTCCGGTAATATTCGCGGCACACGTGCCTTGTAAGAATCAAACCGTTCACCAAACTGGCGCCTTAATGACTGCTCTTCATATATGATTAGTTGCGTGTAATGGATGTAGAGAACGATCGGCATTGCTAAAGCAACGGGTTTTAAACATAACGCAAATCCGCAATATGCTATCAGATCAGCCAAGTATATGGGATTTCTCACCAAAACATAGGGACCTTGCATGGTCAACTTATCCTTCCGGACACGAAAAGACATCATCCTCTGCGACGATAATATACTGCCTGCCCACATACGGATGAATGAGGCAACCACCATCAGTAAGGCGACAAAAAGATAGCCGATGAACTGTGCCCAGTCAGGCGCCAGCCCAAACCAGTTGCCGATTATTAAAATGTTGTCTGCGGTACCAGGATAAGCGAGGAATGACAACAAACAGATGACCAGTATAATACTGAAGGAAATGAAAATGCGCGCCTCAAATTCGAACTGACGCCATTTATCCAGCATCTGCCTCTCCTTGTATATCACACTTTATATGTAACGCACTGGGAATGACCTCTATTTCGCACGGCACAGAGCCAAGTAGCTCTCCATCTGCTTCAATCAGCACGGCCTCATTAGCATCAACAATAATCTTCTCGCCCTGACTAGTGGAAAAGTGAGAGGAATTAATGTGCTTGCCAGTGTAGATTTTAGGAAAGTTCCACACTCGTGTAAGTATCGGCATATCATGTATCCGAAGAACATCAAGTTTCCCGTCATTCGGTTCTGCAAAGGGAGTTAGTTTCATTCCACCACCACAATATACACCGTTGCCAATAACCACACCAATCAATTTATCTGTCACCCCTGTATTACTATCGATCTGCATTGTTATCTCCGGTGCTTTAAGTGATAGCGCCGTCATGAGAGCGACTGAGCCGAAGGCTAGCGTTCCACCGAAATATTTATGTATCGACTTAACCCCAGCTACTACTACACCACCGATGCCAATCTGACACTCGCTCACGAAATACCTATTATTTTCTGTGCCTTTACTATCATGGAATTGAATCTGTCCGAGATCGATCGCGATACTTGATTGACGGCAGATGATATCAAGTTGCTTCTCAGGTGATGCAGGTAAACGCAGCGTTTGCGCCAACCCGCCACCCGTACCACAATTCACAAGACCTAGGGCAAAATCATGTTTCAATGGTCTTCCACTTTCCATGATCCCGTTAATAACTTCGTTAACAGTACCATCGCCCCCAACGATGATAATACACGATGTGCCACTTTCAACTGCATCTCTGGCAGCGATGACCGCATCTCCATGTTTGCTGGTGATTGATAGTGAGTAATCGCCACGGAATTTCTCGTTAATTGCAGACAATAATCGGTGTCTTATACGGGCAGCGTACCCCCGGCCGGCTGTCGGGTTAATGATAATACATGGATTTTCTATATATCCCATGGGTAATCATTCCTCATCCTCTATTCAATTAACGGAATACCCAAGTTGGCAAGCCCGGGCAAATGATATACACATGCAGCATAGTGTTTGGTCGGTTATGCAGTCAGACGTCGGTAATATCTGTACAGCAAGTAAAGATACAGTCATCAAAATGCCTCCACAAGTTCTAGTCAAGTCATTTATTCGATGCTACAAAAAATATACTGAATTGCTCCTAAGAAACGTTATTTAGGTTATAATCTACAGAAATCACGTATAATGTCAACCACTGATTCTATCATAACAACCAGAGAATAACATTTGCTCATCTTTTTACTCGGTAGATCAACCAAACATAATCTCGGTCTATCTTCTCACCCTTGATGAGTTCATAATTGCCGTCGCCATTCACTTCACTGAACATATTATAGGATTTTCTTCCTACAATGACTGGGTGAACCAGTAAGCTAACCTCCCTCACCAATCCCTGGTTCAGAAGCAAGTTACCCAATATTCTGCCCGTATCTGCCAACACGGTCTTCACGCCATGTTTCTTCGAGAGAAGTCTCAATGATTTTTTCAGGTCGACATGTTCTTCGCCTACTATATGATAATCATACGCCCTCTCGTCCAGGTAATCCAAATATTCTTTCGGCGTAATATCTGACACAAGGACTATAACGTCTCTACAGAACTCAAATCTTCTGAGAGTATGAAGCGATCCCATAAGGGTTCCCGACGTGTCCGGTATCACCCAATAGGGCAGAGAACTGTCCTTATTTAGTTTTTCAAAATCGCCTTTTTCTTCACGCAGGGCTACATCTCCGTATGATTCTAGCCCTTTCTTCAGCGTATTTGAACCTATCAAATGAGCATTAGGTTTGTATTCTGCCGCGATCTGATAGTGCAGAGCCATGTTCACTTCAAAACCGGTAAGCGAACCATCGAGACTGATAGAGTTGTGCACTATTACTTTGGGAAGCATCACGAACGTTTAACGCAATGCGCCATGCTCACAAAGCATAACGACGCATGCCCCACTCGAAATCACCAGCGACATTAACGCCACACAAGAAATTCGCATTTTCTGTTAAAAAACCCGTGGTATAAACCTGTACCGCACTCTCTCCATATATTGCCTGTATTCATCTCCGAACTTTCTGATTAAAAACTCTTCTTCTTTGAGTGCGGTCAGGACGGTCAACAATGAGAGTAATACAGCAGGCAAGATCATTATCACCACACCCGACGCGACCGTCAGCCCCAGGATCACGAGAATGAGACTCGAGTACATCGGATGGCGAACGCGCGAAAACATGCCCGTGGTTACCAGTTCCTCGATCTTCTCAGAATCCTGGTCAGCTTGCTTATGAACGGCATGGCCCTTCATATGGAACGACATTGACGCAACAAACAGTATTATGCCAGCGATATTAGAAATAGGGAAAAATGGAATCCTCCAGGTCGTAAACAAAGCACCAAGAATACCAGATGCGATCAGAAAAGGCCACTCGATGACCATTCTTATCGCAGGTTTCATCAACAGATACTTATCGATAATTCTCATTATCTCAACGGGATTATACCAATGATGAAGTGGTAGGCTTCAATTCGTTACTACCAATTACACGACTCAAAAACTTACCGTGGCACCGGCAAATAGATAGTTGATCCACGTGAAACTGTATACTTCCTCGACATCGGAACCGCCTTCGAGCACGCGATAACCCAGCTTGAGTGAGAGATTCTGACCGATGTCACCCTGGATCGCCAGAGATACGTCTTCGGCACGGCCCTGCGGTGCGGCAAGCGCGTCGCCGTCCAGAACAAGAGCGAATCTTGGAATGAATTGCCAGACGACGCTGAGTTTTATTAATGGCACGAATCCCAGGTCTGTCTTCTCTGAAATCCTTGCGGTGTCAACGCTGAGTTCCAAGTCCTTGGCAATGCTGATCTTTGCATCCCTGATCTTTGCAGTTACCCCCAGGCCAAGGCACCATCTTTCGCCGACGAACCAGAAGTGTTCATAGGTCAGGCGGTATGAATTGAATTTGTAAACGGTGTTCAGAACAGTATTTGCTGCGAAAGTTACTCCTTCGAACACTACGTCGTGATCAACGCTCCCGGTGGCATTCAGAGTGAGCGGTGCAAAGAGAACTGATATCATGTTACCCCTATTGAAGTAATAGGTGAACCGTCCGCGTATGAAAAATGCCGGGTCGGTCTCCAGTTCATCAGCGAATGATATCAAGGTCCCGGTCGATTTCGGGATCTGGATGTCACTGTAACTGATGAATATTGTTCCTGATTCGACATCCAGAGCAAAATGCTGGAAATCGCCAGCTGACATACTACCAGCCGCAAGAATAAAAACAAGCAATATCTTCTTCATTGTCACCTCCCCTCCAATTATCCAGAATCACGGAACGAAGTCAAGCACTCACTACACCCAGTGCTTCATGCTTCACGCATAACGCCACACGTTCAATAACAAGAAGTTGAGAGGTTGAGAACCAAAGCGCCATGCATTATACTGTATATCATCTTATACCTTCAATGTCACGTAATGCCTCTTTGGAATACGCATCAGCCGGATCCAGTTCAAGCACTTTGATGTAGTAATGCCTTGCTTTATCATAATCGCCCATGCAATCGTAGTAGTAGCCCATTCTCTTAAAACTGTATTTTCTCTCACCGGAGAGTTCTCCATATCTTTCCATGGCTTTGGCGGCTTTCTCAAAATACCGTATGCCCTCAGGTACCATGCGCCAGTAAGCAATCGATATATGAAGCCATCCGGCATCGTCATTCGGGAATAAATTGATATATTTCCTCAGATACACAAGGGCGCTGTCCGGTAAGAACGCGTAATCGCGCATCGCCAGTGCCATGAGCAGATTAGCGATGCCGTGATTTGGATCTATTTTCAGAGCATCTCGTAACAGTTTGATCGACTTGCGAGCGAGAGCAACATCAAAATATATCTTTGCCAGTGCTATCATCGTATCAGGATCATCGGGATTCTGCGCGATATACTTCTTATATCTGTTTATGTGATATTCGAACTCAGTGTCGATTTCTGCAAAACGACCATAATTGTCGTGAAAATCCCAATCGTATACGTATTTCTCATAACGATCGTCCCTGAACGCAAACATATATGGATGTGCATTGCCGGCAATAAACCAGTCGGCATTGGGCGCATCTATGGTCCATTTAACCATGCTGACAATATCGACCTGCCATCCCTCAGCCGACCGTTTCATAAACAACGGCGGTGATTTCCTTGACTCGAGGTAGAGCACAACCGCATAATCACCCTCGCTTAAGATTTCACACGGCCGAGTCACGGATTCGTACATGAATAAACCCATCGGTCTGGACATTCCAGGACAGTATGCAATATATATTCTTGATTCGGGCGTATATAAACCCAAATCAGGGTCGTCGATACAGTTCTTGAACATTTCTGCGAATCTTTTCAGCAACAATTGCGGCGTCGGCTGCGCACTGTAGTATTGTTTCTCATCATCCGAAAGGTTTGCTTTTAGCGTGAAATCACCGATCTTCACAGTATCCCTGATACCGGCTCCACCCGAAAGGTAAGAATCAATCGATCGCTGTCGCAATTCAGTATCCGTAAGTTTGCCCTCTGTGCGAATTATGAACTCTTGAACCATTGTACCCACGGCATCGCCCACACGGTTCTGTTCAAAATAGGGCTTCAATTGTTTGCGTTCTATGTGGCCACAAAACAAATCACTGAAAACGTCCTCCACACCATACCCGACCTCGATCTTGAGCCTCATTTCCTCAAGCGAGATCAACACCAGCACACCTCGACTGTTATCATTTCTGCCGATTTGCCAGTTTGAGAACATCTTCGATGCAATCCAGACATCTGATTTCTTCTGCATGGACGGAATAAGAACAACCAGCATTTCAATGCCGTAGTATTCGTGGAAGAACTTGAGGTTCCGCTCACGATATTCTAGGTGCTCATCTCTATAATCCGTGAAATTGAACACATATTTATCGCTAGTCGGTCGTCTCTGAATAACCTTCTCGATACTGAATTCCCGTACTTTCATCATTTGATGAGCAATAAATCCAATTACAGAAAGGATGCCGAGTGTGAAAATTATTCGCTGACGTATTTTAGAATTCAATCTCTACCGGCTCCTTGGCTTCTGCAGATTCTTCGATGAATTCGCGGCTCATGTAGCCCGCCATCCCCGCGACTATGCTTCCTGGAAATATCCGTATCTTTGTGTTGTACGATCTTACCGCAGCATTGTAACGCATTCTTTCGACCGCTATCCTGCTCTCCGTACCTTCCAACTGATCCTGAAGAGCCATGAAATTCGCGCTCGCTTTGAGGTCTGGGTACCCTTCAACAACAACCAACAGATCTTTCAGTAAACCGCTCAATTCAGATTGCGATGTTGTCAGGGCCGATATTTCTTCATTACCCACTGCTTGCTTCGCGGCAAATTCCGATAGTACGCTCTGAGCACGTGTCCTGGCATTGGTAACAGCAAGAATAGTCGATTTCTCATGTTTTGCATAACCCTTGACTGTTTCAACAAGGTTCGGTATGAGATCCAATCTTCGCTGACACGCTACGCTTACCTGAGCTTTTGCCTCATCGACTCTATTCTCTGCACTCACCAAGCCATTGTAGGTGAGCACCATACCTACCACGATAATCAAAAAAACAGCCATAATTACTAGAACAACGTAACCTTTCTTCATACTACCTCCATGAATATTATTGTTAATTAACCACACATGTCAAGGACACGCCACACGCCTTACCCTCAACGACAATAAGATAAGAACTTATGAACCTCGGAGGCGGAGAACGACGGAACTTCGGAAGCTCAGAGGCTAAGAAGTTGAGAACATCAGAACATGCGAGGTTGAGAATTGAACAAAAACAGTGATATCAGCGATATTAACGGAAGTAACGGGAATAACGGACGAAACGAACTTAGCGATTTTTCATTTGCCAATTGGACATCGTGATTTGCTTGAGGCTTGTGTCGAGGAAGTCCTTGACAATACCCGCGTTCGGCATATCATAATGAGTTCGGAGAGGAATCCTGTTTCAGCCTTTTTCTGTATCAAACCTCACGAAACTAATAATAAGGGAGGAAGATATGAAAAATCTCAAATCGGTTATTGTCGTCCTGATCCTTGTAATTGGTATGGTACCCACTTTTTCAATCGCTCAACTGGTTGACACAGTGTGGGTAAACAGATGGACGAGCCCCGGAGCCGAATCTGACTGGGCATACGCTCTCGCAGTCGATAATGAGGGACGTGTCTATGTCACGGGCAAGACTGAGAACGCCGGGACCAACGGTGATTGGACAACAATAAAATACAAAGCAGACGGCGATACTGCGTGGGTTAGAAATTTCGCCAGTCCCGGAAGTTACAATGAACGGGCAAATTCTATAGTGATTGGTCCTTCGGGAAGGATCTACCTTACAGGTTACACAATGAGTTCGGGGTCGGGTGACTATTTTACCATAAAATACAAACCGGATGGCGATACCGTGTGGACAAGAAGATATAACGGAATAGGGGACGGGTATGATTTTGCCAACTGGGTCACTGTCGATGCGGACGAGAACGTCTACATTACAGGATACAGTAGAGCCTTGTCCTATCAAAATGATATTGCTACGGTCAAGTACGACTCAGATGGTCAGCAACTGTGGGTTGCGTTATTCGACGGGCCCGGTAACTACAGTGATGAAGGACACAAAGTAATCGCGGACGATAATGGCTATATCTACGTCGCGGGATTTGTAAATCCCTACAGTAGCGGTACACTTCGCGACTACGTAACGATAAAGTACAATGCCGAAACGGGTGATACCGCTTGGGCAAGAACATATAACGGCAGTGCTGACAGCTCAGACATGGCACGAGATATTGCAGTCGACGTATCGGGCAATGTGTACGTGACCGGTTCGAGCAGACATACTGGAACACTCAGTGACATCATAACGATTAAATACGATTCACTGGGTACTGAAAAATGGACTGCCCGGTACAATAATCCCGATACCAGTTTGAGCGACGGCGGATACGGCGTTGCAGTCGATGCCGAAGGCAATGTCTTTGTCGTTGGTCAAAGCCAGGGTCTCGGCACCGGTTCTGACATAGTCACCATAAAGTATGACTCTCTGGGCAATCAACAATGGGTGACACGATATAATGGACCGGCGAATGATTATGATACTCCTTCGACCGAAGATGGCGGCAAATGCATGGCAGTTGACCAATCAGGGAATATCTACGTCACAGGAGTCAGCCGCGGCGCAACATCTGTCAACGATTATGTTACGATCATGTATGATGCGGACGGTGTCGAACAGTGGGTCGCGGGATACAACTGCTGTGACAGCGTTGATACAGCCCTGGATATAGACGTGGATACACTGGGTGGTATCTTCGTTTGCGGTCGCAGCATTGGTCTGGGCACTTACTACGACATGACGACAGTAAAGTACCGGACTGGAGTCGGTATTGATGAAAACGATTTAATTTCCGCGAACCGCATCCAACTCAAGATCTACCCGAACCCGTTCAGCCATTCAGCTGATATCCGATATCAGATAACGGATAGCAGGATTGTGAACAGCGAAGCAGGTGTAAGTCTCAGGATTTACGACGCAAGCGGGAGACTGATCAGGGATTTTGGGCTGATATCTGTCATCGGTTATCAGTCATCGGTAATTTGGGATGGTAGCGACGATAATCATAAAGCTGTTGCCAATGGTGTATACTTCTGTGTCATGGAAGTTGAAGGGCAGCGGGCCCAGCAAAAGATCGTGATGGTCGAATAGCTACCCTGGGGGTGTTTACAAACCTACATTAACTTATTATCGCCGTAATCTGTTGTTTAATCGTTGAAATCGATCTGCGACGCAGAGAAAGTTTATGCCTGTCCCCTAGAAGAGCACTTTCCAGACGAAGATACCGACCATAACACTACCTATAATAAAACGCGTAAGCCCCCCGAACAATAAACCAACAAAAGAACCGATGCCTGATCTCAAGGCCTGATGCGCTTCCCTGCCCGCGATCAGCTCGAGCGTCACGGCGAAAACAAAGGGCAAAACAATGATCCAAACAAGCCCAAAAAAAATCCCGACCATCAAGCCGATCACTGCACCAACGGCACCTGCTCTTCCGCCGCCCATTTTCTTCACTGAAAAATAGTTGGCAAGATAATCAACGATGAGACCAAATGCCGTGAGACCGGCAAAAACAAGTATCAAATATATATCTATTTGTTCAAACCCGGTCAAAATCCCATACAGGACAGCTGCACCAAAGATTAGCGGAATCCCAGGCAGCACCGGCAGAATGACTCCGGCCAATCCAATAATCATAACCAACAGTGCAATGACGAACAAAGTTATTTCAAGAATATTCACTTCTCTGCCTCTCAGCCTTTTATCTTCTGAACATCCTAATATCTTGATCGTTGATCGATCATTCCGCTTGAGGTACGAATAACGAGGAGTCCGGAGGCTGATTACTGCCCACGAGAGAGATCATCTCGTACATTGTTGTCCCGTTCTCATACACAGCCCAATTTGGAACCCGGAGATTCCCGAATTTCTTCATCGGTCCGAACGTGTACCTGTACTGCGTTGTCGCCCACACCAAGGGTTCCCTTCTTGCATTCAGAATAATCCAACCGTGCAAAACACCGTCCGGTCCGTAGAACTCGAGCCGGCGCGTCCGAGGTATATCTCCCTCACCAAACCGCACTTCATAATAGGGGTCGCCGAGTGCAATACCGCGTGCAATCCGGTAAATACTGAAAGGAGCCCGTTCCATTGCGTTCTCAAAGGATCTTTCACTGCCGAACGCAAACTCACCATCAGTGATAGACCAGTATTTGTGTTCGGGACTATAGGCTCGTATTCTATGATGAATCTCACTCCTCTCCTCCACCCACGACCGGGGGCCAGTGAGATCAAGGATCTCATTTTCTATGTAGGAATCTATTCTGTACCACGGATACCATTCGTGCACGAAGTGCACGCTTTTCAATTGCGCCCACACTTCCATACCACCCATAGTCTCAACCATGGCTTCGGCTTCAGCAATCGCAAGTGCATCGCCGCGCACACCAATCATCCTATCCTTGGCGACACTGGGTTGCCAGAGAAACAAACCCATGCAAATAAACACCAGAGATGATTTCATATATTCCTCCTTTGAGTCAGGCGCATAGGCTAAACTGATTTCTTACATGCCCGTACCGGACAATTCTACTACATCGTGCGGCGAAGTCAACACTACGAGATGCCACATGCTTGATACTTGACGCCCTTCAGCGCCGCACTATAATACTCCGGAGTTAATCGGAGCTATCATGCCTATGACAGCTACAAGCAACATCACATTCGGTGATAAGTTTCAACATTTTCTTGCCCGTGTTGGGCTCAGGCGCAACAGGTTTCGTGTCCAGCCGGGACTCTATGCCCTCGGAAAGCCCGACAAAGAATCCAATGTATTCGTAACTGCCAACTATGGTCTCAGTTTTAACAAATTACGCGCGGCTCTCGCAGGCACTGACTGCTATATTCTCGTTCTCGACACAAAAGGAATCAATGTATGGTGCGCCGCCGGCAAGGGAACTTTCGGAACAGAAGAACTCATCCATCGCATCGATGACGTGCGGTTAAAGAAACACATAAGTCACAATGTGATTATCCTGCCTCAACTCGGTGCATCAGGCATCGCTGCCCACGAAATAGAGAAGCATACTGGATTCAAAGTCGAATACGGCCCAGTCAGAGCAGAAGACCTTTCCGCATACCTCCGAACCCGCGAAGCAACAACCGAAATGCGGCGCGTGACTTTTAGCCTGACAGACCGATTGATATTAGTTCCCGTAGAGTTGTTCCATATGGCCGTACCGACACTAATTCTCATGGCAATACTGTACTTTTTCAGCGGTTCACTTCCGGCTCTTGCCTCGTTGGTGATCATTCTGGCCGGCCTATTGATATTCCCTGTCATACTTACATGGATTCCTACCCCCAATTTCAGTACCAAGGGTTTCCTACTGGGCGTCGTAGTAGCCGTGCCATTTTTTCTGTTAGCGCTCTCCAGCGACCCATTAGCTGCCTGGTGGCAGAAACTCGGCTCAGCCATTCCCTACCTCCTCATTACGCCGTCACTCGTTGCGTTCATAACCTTGAATTACACAGGTGCGACGCCATTCACTTCGAAAAGCGGAGTTGCGCGTGAAATTTATGCGTATTTTCCGCTGATGTTCTGGATGTTTTGCGCCGGTGCGATCATCGGGATCATATTCAGGTTCATACACTGACCGGGAGCATGATAGTATGCTAAAAAGCAAATATCTTAAAACAAGCCTCAGCTACGATGCTGAATTATGCACTGGTTGTGGCATGTGCAGCGCCGTCTGCCCGCACGGTGTTTTTTTTCAAAACAATGGTACCGCTCAACTCATCCATCCCTCAGCATGTATGGAGTGCGGAGCCTGTGCATTGAATTGCCCGGTCAACGCCATCACGGTCGACCCGGGAACCGGGTGCGCCACCGCTCAGATGATCGCTGCCTTGAAAGGGAAAAAAGAACCCACCTGCGACTGCTGCTGAAGCAATCGCACAACGCATTACGTCTAACGTCTAACACTGTCATTGCGAGGCTGGCGTGGCCAGTCGCGGCAATCTCAGACTTCTTGACGCGCTCCGTTCGCCAGAAGAGTGAATCAAACGATAATAACGCCACAAACGGGCCTAACGAAATTAGCCGGAATAGCGTAATTAACGTCTTGAAATATCCATTGAATTGACAAACCGTAAATATCGATTATAGTAGTCTGGAGGCATTATGAACCGAAGAGAATTCATAAAGATCTTGCTGGGGGGAGGGGCTAGTGTCTTGTTGAATCGCCCATATGCTCAACACCTGACTTCGCTACTCCCGCGAACAATAACCTTACCTCCGATGCAGATAAACACCTTCTCATCTGAGATAATCATGAACAGCCGCAGATCATATCACGGCGGCTACAGCGGCACTTTATCTGAACAGATACTGGCAAATGCCCTATGGGCAGCTTCCAGAGCACCACTTATCGCTCCAAATCGCACGATCTATGTTGCGCTACCCGACAGTGTTTATCAATATGATCCAGCATTACACGATCTGATACCACATCTCTCTGGTAATCACCTCTCGGAATCGAACCTTGCCTTTGAGATCGGTGTTGCCGGTGACTTGGCCGAAGATGCCGGCACAGCCCTGCACTACGCTCACCTTGCTGCAAACTCCTTCTGGACTACCACGACCAGCCAACCATCCTGTTGTCCAAAAGAAAGTGCCCGCAACAATGCAAACAACACCTGGAATCCAGGCCAGAGCATTCACATCGCTAATTGTTACGGATTGATGGGTACGGTTAGCGGTGTCACATCAAACTGTGTCGCCATTTCATCAAATAGCAGCCTGCCGAACCCCTTAACCGATGGCCCCGTCCTCTTAGAAAATGCTCTTGCCGATCTCAAATATGGTGACGAGTTCATGAGCACTGAGTTAAGTCTCGAGCAGCTCTCTCAAATAGCCTGGGCATCTTATGGCAATACACCACACATGACATTGAATAATCGCGGCGGACTCACCGCTGCTTCAGCCGTCGCAAACTACTACCTGACCGGTCGCATTTACATAGTCCGCTCTGAAGGTGTTGAAAGGTATCATATCCGTTTGCCTTCCGGACAATCCTCAACGAGAGATCATCGTATCGAACGTGTAACCGATGGAGACCGAAGACCGCAACTGCGCTCGGCAGTTCCGCGCATCCCGCAGAGCGCTCCCAATTATTATGTCTACTGTGCGGCAACGGCAGATCGCTGGCAACTGATCGAAGCCGGCTATTGCGTGGCTGGCGCGTTGCTTCAGGCAACTTCAATGGACCTGCAGGGGTATTTCACAGGGCATTTCGATCCGGCAGAACGAACTGCGATCATCAATGCCCTTGGTATACCTGCAACCGATCTACCGCTCGTCATTTTCTCGACCGGGCAGGAATCTGTTGGAGTAGGGGAACATGAACATAAATCATTGCAATCGCTGCATGCTTACCCGAATCCGTTCTCTGATAGAACAAAGATATGCTACACTATCACTTCACCAGCATACGTAGGTCTGACAGTATACGATCAATCCGGCAGAAAGATAAAGGATTTGGTCAACACTACGCGAGCAACCGGCAACCATTCAGTCATCTGGAACGGCATTGACCAACACGGCAGACGGATTCCCGAAGGCAATTACTACGCCATAATAAAAATCGCCTCGCAAGAATACAGGTTGAAAATTATTAAGATCAAGCAGTCTAATTAGCTCAAAACCGGAACGCGCGAAGTATTACGCTATACGCTGAACGTCAACGCAATAGGTATTGCGCTCAACCCGTGTCCTTCGCTACACATGTTCGAAAACCTCGCGCCCTCCGTGATAGAACTTTCAACGCGATACTCTCCTTTGTGTTTTGGACCTCCGAAGAAATTACTAGGGGCATCTTTGCAGGACAAGATGCCCCTGTTTTTGACTACCTTGTTACGACGAGCTTCAGAAAGTGCGTCGTCGCTCCAACCGTCAGCCTGCAAAAATAAACGCCTGCGGCAACCCGCACACCGTAAGAATCAACACCACACCAGTCCTGCCGATACGTACCGGCAGCCTGTCGTGTGTTAACCAACTCTTGAAGGAACCTGCCCTGTGCATCATAGATCGAAACTATGACCCGGCTATCGGTTGGTAGTTGATAAGTAATCGTAGCGCTGTTCCGCATCGGGTTCGGTTCTGCGCGCAGTTCATGTGTCACGTGATGATCCATCAACTCCTCAATGCCGGTGCTGATATCCCAGCGGTACATACCCCCGATATCAGTACCGCAGAAAAGATAACACTCCGGGAAAATACCTAACGAGGTAACATTGAGATCCTCGAGACCATCGCTCATTGCTATCCAAGTAGTACCTGCATCCATGCTCATGTAGACACCACCTTCGGTGCCCGCATAGAGGAAATCATGATTTTGCGGGTCAATTAGAACTGCATTCACCCCGACCAAACCTATGTTTGTCCAGTCATCACCCTGGTTGGTCGACCTGAACACACCATTTGCACCACCTGCATAAACAATGTTTGGATCACTGACGTCAGCCACCACTGCATACGTATATCCTGAGATCCCGGTGGTGACTTGTTCCCACGAATTGCCGCCATCCAAAGTTCTGTGAAAACTCGGATAGCCAGCTGCATATACGATATCAGAATTTGTCGGATCGATCGCAAGCCCCTCGCATGAACCGATTGACATCGTGAGATCATATCTAATCCACGTAATACCAGCGTCAGTAGACTTGGAAACACTCTTGCGGTAGGTATTATCAAAGTATCTCCCACCGCTCCAGTAGGTTGCAGTGTCAGTTGGATCTATGGCAAAAGCACCGCCGTCAAGAAAAAATGAATCAATGCATGTCCAGACGGACCCGCCGTCTGTGCTCCTGTAGAGCTCGGCATTACCTCAACCCATACCCTCGAGGCCGAGTATGACCTGGGGGTTCAGCGGATTGATTGCGAATTCACAAATATTACCACAAGTCACTGGTGTTGGTAGTTTTTCCCATGATGTCCCGTGATCGGTCGTCATGAAGACGCCCACCTCCTCGCACGAGGTATAGAGCAGTGGTGTCGATATGGGCGACATGGCAAAATTGTAAATCGATGCCAGATTCAAATCATTGTTAGATTCAAACCAGGTGATACCGGAATCCTCCGTCTTGAAAAAACCAACCGGATTGCCTGCGTAAGCGATAGAAGGATCGAACGAACATATCGCAACCCCGCGCCAATCATAGCCTTCAAGCCCAGTGCCACAGTCTGTCCAGGTTTCCCCGGCATCCGTGCTCTTGTATATTGAATTATACGAACCACAATAAACGAGGTCTGCATTGAGAGGAGTTGTGACCATGGTATAATTAGAGGCCGCATAATGCTGATTAATCCACGTGGCTCCGCCATCTGTCGATCGATATATGCCGGTCGAACCGCCCAGGTAGACAATGTCGGGATTGGCAGGGTGAACACCAACCGCGTAGAGATAGAAACCCGTCGGAAGATTCGAAGTGATGTCCTCGAATGTCGCACCTCCATCAGTCGATTTGTACACTAACGGGATGATATCAACATCAATCGTATAGCCACACGCGTATATAATATCCGGATTCGAATATGCGATGGCTACACCTCGACCGTAGCTGTATGTAGCTCCGTCATAAAGGACGGTACTGGTCCAGTCGACACCTCCGTTCGTGCTCTTATGTACCGACATGTCGGACGACCCACTCTCAAATTTCGTTCCCACACCAAAGACCACATCGGTCATCGTCGGGTGAACCGTAATGCCCCAGAAATAGCAGTCTATCAGGTGAGTATACGCCCAGTTCACTCCGCCATCAGATGAATGATGCACGTAATTACCTCCTGCAGCATACAGTCTGTTTGCGTCGATCGCGTCGACTACCATCTGTTGAACGTACCCCTCGCTCAGTGACCCTATCGTTGACCATGAAGCACCACCGTCTGTTGACTGGGCTATTTTCGTGGGAGTTGAGTAGGACATCACCCATACGACATTACTGTCTGTCGGTGAAGCAACGACAGACCAGAGATACCCGCCATATGGCCCTATTGATTCCCACTCACCAAAAGTCAATGTGCACATGCACACAACACATACTAACACAGTAAGTAAGCGCATAAATCCTCCCTTCTGCACTTGGTGCTTGTTTGTCAACCCTCCGTCCCCATCATATCAGCGCCAAGTACACGACCCAAATATATATACATTGGCTCCTATGCCTTCTACTTTACCGTCAGATCTTATTAACATCTAAAACTACTACGGCCTATATTGTACGGAATATTCCGGCTCTTGAAAAGAAGGGGGGTCTCTGTAGGATGAGACACCCCCATTACTGACTATCGCGTTACGACGAATTTCAGAAAGTTTGTGGCCGCTCCAACCGTCAGCCTGCAAAAATAGACCCCCGCGGCAACCGGTAACCCGTATGTATCAGTACAATTCCAGTTCTGCTGGTATGCCCCAGCCGCCAGTTGAGTATTAACCAACTCATCGATTAACCTGCCCTGCACATCATATATCGAAAGTCTAACCTGGTTATCCTCTGACAGATAGTATGCAATTGATGTGTTGTTCCGCATCGGATTCGGAGTTGCACGTAGCACGTTTGTCGTATGATAACCAGCCAACTCTTCCATACCGGTGTAGATGTCCCAGCGATACATCCCTCCAACATCAGCGCCACAGAACAAATAAGTACCCGGGAAAATACCCAATGAGTTTATGTTAAGATCTTCAAGCCCATCGTTCATTACATCCCAGCTGGTACCTCCATCAGTGCTCGCATAGACACCATTCGCTGTCCCAGCGTAAACGACATCATGGTTACCAGGATCGATCGATATGGCATTCACCTCATTCAGGCCGGTGTTTGTCCAGTTATTGCCGCTGTCGATCGACTTGAACAAGCCGTTCGTGCCTCCTGTATACACAACGCTTGGGTCGCTGTGGTCAATGACCACGGCATACGTGTTGCCAGAAATGCTACCGCCAATTTCATTCCATGAATTTCCACCATCGGTTGTTTTATGAAAACCTGGATATCCAGCTGCATAGACGATATCAGAATCGGTTGGGTCGACCGCAATGCCTTCACAGGCTCCGGTAGCCGATGTAAGGTCATACCGGATCCAGTTCGTACCGGCATTGGTTGATTTGGCTACACTTTTGCAGTAAACGGAACCGTCGTAATGATTTCCACCACTCCAGTATGTTGCCGTATCATTAGGATCAATGACTAAGGCACCACCGTCAAGGAAATATGAATCAATGCATGTCCAGACGGACCCGCCGTCTGTGCTCGTATAGAGCTCGGCGTTGCCTCAACCAGTCCCCTCAAGCCCGAGTACGACACTCGGGTTCTCAGGATTAACGGCGAATGCACAAATGTTACCGCAAGTCAATGGGGTAGGGAGTCTATTCCAATCATCACCGTGATTTGTCGACCTATAAATACCAAATTCCTCGCATGACGTGTAAAGCAAGGGTGACAATGTCGGCGCAACGGTAAAACCACAAATTGAAGCCAGTTTTATGTTGTGATTACTTTCAACCCAGTTGACGCCGCAATCCGTCGTTTTGAAGAAACCAAGTCTGCTACCAGCATACACGTTTGAGGGATTGAATGAATTGACGGCGATACCGCGCCAAGTGTAACCTTCAAGACCTGTGCCTGAGTCAATCCAAGTTGCCCCTGCATCAGTACTTTTATATACCGAGTAATAAGCGCCGCAAAAGACAAGATCTGCACTCGCCGGGGTCGTGCATATGTTATAGTTGGAGGTTGAATTATATTCGTAAATCCAGTTCGAACCACCGTCGGTTGATCGGTATAAACCGTTACTAGCCCCTAAATAGACGATGTTCGGATCGGTCGGATGGACTCCGATAGTATAGAAATACGACCCAGCCGGAGTGTTTGCTGACATGTCGACAAATGTAGCTCCGCCGTCAGTTGATTTGAATACAAGGGGTACAACGGCAGTTTCATAGCCATAGCCACAAACATAAATAATATCAGGATTGGAGTACGATACGGCGATGTCCCGGGCATAACTGTGACCAGTTCCTGCGTATAGGACTGAAGTATTCCAGTTTTGACCGCCATTCGTGCTTCTGTGTACCGCCATGTTATACAATGAATTTTCATATTTCATACCTGAACCAAAGACGGTACCGCTCGTTGTTGGATGTACAGCCATGCTGTAGAAGTAACAATTTGGAACGTATGAATAAGACCACGTGAAACCACCATCAGTTGAACGATGGACGTAATTACCTCCTGCCGCATACAGTCTGTTCGCGTCGACGGCATCTACCGCCATATCCTGGCCATAGCCCATAGTCAACGCGCCGATTATTTCCCAGGAATCTCCTCCATTCGTTGAGCGAGCGATCTTCGCCGGACTTGTGTAGGACATAACCCAGACGACACTACTGTCAGCAGGTGACGCGACAACTGAGTAGAGATATCCACCGTAAGGACCAATTGCCTCCCACTCAGCATGGATGAAAGTACATGTGCATACAATGCATAACAACACAGTTCGTATGTGCATAATTCCTCCCTTTTGTACCCGATGCCTGCTGTTTGCTCCTCCACCCCCTCTTATACAGCAGCAAACATCACAGTAATCTGCTACACATGCTCCTATGCTATCACACCCCCGGGGAATTTTGTCTCACAAATTGTATCTAGTTGCCAGTCTATGTCAATACGAGACTGCGCGATGTTCAATAAACGTATGTGCAGCAATGACTCAAACGCAACTCCACAACAATACACCCCCGGCCGTGAACACCTATGTGGCTTTCTTGTGTTTAATACGAAGATTCCTCCTGTTTAACTCTCCGCAAAAGGATTCGTACGGTACGTCAAACATGGGAGTGCATAATCCCCGTTTACCGATCACCCCCGATTGGATCATCTGTGCGCCAATACTGGCAACAAAGCCCACGGTCCGGCTCATGGCAAAATACCCCGTGGTGAGATCGCGGTAGTCAATCATTTCATACACGTGTTCCACTTCTTGCCCGTCTTTTTCTCCTTTTAACTCGACCCTCAAAACTACCATGTCTCGCTCATCGTCCGCATACTGGAGATGTGGCTCTAGAAGTTGCGAAATAATGCGCCGCTGCGACATTTCATGACCGCCGATCTTCACGACCTTGTCTTCCAGCAAACCCAGTTTCGCCATTGTATACCAGAATCGATGATGTCCAGGATACCTCATCGAATATCTGCCGCCATTTTCTACTTCCTGGATGCCGGCGAGATCCAAATATCCATTAATATCTCCATTTGGATAGCATTCAAGCGTTCCGATTCCTTCAATATCAATCGTCCTGAGCCACCTTTCATCGAATATTTCATCACGAGGGACAGTAATGGATTCGCCATTAATAATGATACGCGCGGCAGTGTAGTAGAGGTTGAGCACGCCTTCGAAGATCCACGATATTTTGTAGTTCAGCGGATTCGTACACGCAGCTGGCTCCGGGATACCAGCACCGTAACTGAAGTAACCCGTCACCTTGTCTAATCCTGATATACCATGTCCGGCCATCACGAGATCGATACCGGGATCGAGACCGAATTCCGGCAGGATTGTGAGCTCCCTCCCCGCAGCTTCAGTATCGAGCTTTCGATGTATTTCGTGTGTATAATAAGTATTCACAAAATGCCAGCCTGCTTCAATTGCTGCCTTGGATACAAAGGGGATATAGTTGATCGGCAGGAGATCGATCAGTACCCCAGATTCATACTTTCGGAATAATTCAGTCAACAACGATTCCTCAGTGACATCCAGCTTTAATACGACGACGCGTGGGTCGTTGAAATTCTTTTTTGCCCAATCAACAGAATCCTGCTGCGAATCAATCGCGACAATGTGTTCGAATCCACTGAATTTAACCAGATCATACAATGCGGCGCGGCCCTGCATACCTAAACCCAAAATAACAACATCCATAGAGCACCTCCTAAAGAGTCATTGAGCATAACCATAAAGTAATAATCGGGAACAGTATATCATATGTCTCAGTCGATGATGCCATAGCCGCCAGTTACAGGGTCTTTGAAGAAGAGCATACGCGGAGGAAGAAACGTAAAAGCTAGAAAGGCTAGCGTTAAGATTGCCAGTAAGATCATCGACACTTTGCGCGGAAACGAAATCTCTTGTTCTGCGGAGAGTATCATGAAACTCACCAACTGCCCGACACCGACGGCAAACACAAAAATCAATATATCCAAAACCAGAACATCCTGGCCAACGATCCAGAGATAGCCGTAAAACAATAGGATAATGACCGCCGGCATCACGTAGAAACTCAGCACTTTACCAAACAGGAAATTCCGCGTCTGTTTTCCCAAATACTTGTGCTCAATCAGCATGAACAGAAGAGCAGGCCAAAAGGCGAGTTTCAAATGCTCCCAGGTGCTTTCATTAACCGCAGCAATCAAAGCGAGCGGCCTCCAACGACCGAACCAATCGAAAACAAAATGCAGAAGTGAGCCCAGGAGATTTATGAAAAAGAACCCACCAATCTCCCACCGTGCTACGGCCCTTCTATTACCGAATTTGCTTTTTACCATCAAATTTCAGTATAATCGAATTCAATCATATCGTCAATCATGTTCGGACTGTGAGCGTTAGCGTGACTGATTTTTAACCTTTAGAGTTATATTTAATCAGTCAACAAAAGGAGGAATATGAAGAATAGTACAATTCTGTTCGCATCACTCATGTTGATGTTGAGCGCTGCTCATGGTCAGGTCAGCTGGACCGAAAATCTCATCAACGGTGCCTTCGGAGGCGCGATATCCATCCATGCGACCGATGTCGACGGCGATTCCGACGTCGATATTGTTGGTGCTGCCTATAACCAGGGTGAAATATCATGGTTTGAAAATGATGGTTACCAAACCTTCACCGAGCATCCCGTGGTAAGCGGTTTCTCAGGCGTGATCTTTGTCACTGCCAGCGATATCGATGGTGACACGGACATCGATATCGTTGGAACCACCAACACCACCGGCCTCATTGTGCTATGGCAGAACGACGGCAGTCAAATATTCACTCCTGATACGATCACGAACTCTTTCGATGGTGCACATTCAGTATATATCGCAGATCTTAATTCAGATGGTGCCATGGATCTGGTCTGCGCGGCTTATAACGAAGATGCGATCCACTGGTGGCAGAATGACGGAAACGAGAATTTCACTGAACGTGTAGTAACCGATGCCTTTGATGGTGCTTGGACAGCGTACCCGGCGGACATCGACGGTGACGGTGATATCGATGTTGCTGGAGCAGCACGCGAGGCCGATGCCGTGTGCTGGTATGAGAATGACGGTAACGGTAATTTCGCAGAGCACAATGTAGACAACCTGTTTGACGGTGCACATATCGTGATCACGACCGATATCGATTCAGATAATGACGTAGATATTATTGCGACTGCGCGCACCGCGGATGACATCGCCTGGTATGAAAATGATGGGAACGAAGACTTCACCAAGCACACGATCGCCGATGATTACGACTGGCCAACCTTCATCTACCCGTGTGATATAAACGAAGATAACCACGTCGACATAGTCAGTGCCGCATATTATGCCAGCGATATATCGTGGTGGGAGAACGACGGTAATGAGAACTTCACTAAACAGACGATCAGTGCTAGCTTTAGCGGAGCGATCCCGGTGACCGCGATAGACATGGATAACGACACCGATTTCGATGTTTTGGCAGCAGCATACGATCTGGGTGATATCACGTGGTGGGAAAGTGATGTTACTGGTATTGAGGAAACGACCACCGGCTACATCCTGAATTATCCCGGGGGCGCATCCATTCTCACCTCAATAGACCAGTTAGACCGCTTAAACTCATGTGTGATCTTTGACGCAGTAGGCCGCAAAGCTGAAGCAGAGGAATTACGTACCGGCACCTATTTCATCAAAGCTGACGGGCAGATTATTTACAAGGTGGTAGTGGTTAGGTAACGCTGCACGCTTGACAACACATCTATTACGCTTAAAATTCATTCGCTATGTTTTCTCTGAAGAATTCATAGCAGACCATATATAAGAAGAGGGAAGAATAGTTTTAGTTGATCGTAATCTCGCGTTTATGTGCTTGGAAAGGTAATTTCATGACACCAATTATTATCTTTGAACTATTCCTGTTTATATACAATAATGTAGTCAATCTATTGCCATTAGAACTTCATGCACGCATATATGTTTGGCTCAATCTCACGGTTCTCCTGCTGGCCTGGTTGTGGGCGAGGAAGAATCTGGGTCTCACTGCCAGCGATTGCGGCTTCACAAGGAAGAATCTGGGCAGAAGTACGCTATATGGCCTCGGCCTGACCGCTCTAATCATTCTGCCGGCATTCGCCTTACGCTACGGACTCCAGGCACTTGGAGTCACCGGCTCATTTATCAGGCTCGAAGGATTCCCCAGCGCAGAACTCTGGTGGCGCGTTCTCGTGCGCATTCCGCTGGGCACCGGGTTGTTCGAAGAGACCCTGTTCCGCGGCATCTACTACGGATATTTATTAAAGCACTATTCACCACGGCGTGCGATCTTCCGCTCGAGCCTGTTTTTCACCTTCTGGCACATCATGCCGGCTTTGAAGGTTGTGCTCGGTGATTTACGGGTTACTTCTCTAATGCCACTGATTGGCTTGTGGATTGTTGGGCTTGCCGGTGCATATGTGGCTGGTCTGGCATTTGCATGGTTAAGACACCGTACCGGCAATATAGCAGGCTGCCTCACCGCTCACATATTGATCAATGATCTTTTCCTGCTCATGATCAGTCTGTTCTGAGTATTACACTTTATCAATAACTACAGGTGTACGATATGCCTTTCCAAATCAGTTGATTGTACGACACCATACATATTTTCCAGAAAATCATTATACCGTTCTACAATTTTCGTTCTTTTAAGCTTGAGCGTTGGCGTAAGCATTTCGTTCTCAGGGGAAAACGGTTCCGGAATAAGAGCGAATGCCTTTATCTGCCCGTAACTTGGCAAATCGGTGGTCGCTTCAACGATGTCGCGCTTAATGGCATTTTTCACCTCATCCCGTGACAGCAGTTCGGGATAGTTCTTAAACGTTAGATTTTGAGCACCGGCAAATTCTTCTATTACTGGCTGGTTCGGTACGACCAGCGCTACGAGATATTTCTTTTGATCACCGTACAGCATGACCTGATCAATATAACTGCTCATTGATATTCTTGCCTCAGTCGGTGCCGGTGCCACGTTCTTGCCTCCTGATGTCACAATTATTTCTTTGATCCTCCCCGTGATCTTAAGATGACCCTTTTCGTCAAATACACCCTGGTCTCCGGTATGCAACCACCCTTCTTTGTCGATAACTTTTGCCGTCTCTTCCGGTTTGTTGTAATAACCTTTCATCACATTGGGCCCGCGGATCAGGATCTCGCTGTTATCCCCGATGCGGACTTCTACGCCAGATACAGGTCTTCCCACAGTACCCAGGCAGTTATCATCAAGAGAATTACAGGCAACGACCGGCGAGGTCTCGGTAAGCCCGTATCCCTCGAGGATATTGTACCCCAGCACATAGAACGTCTTGGCGATCTGCCGGTTCAGGGGTGCAGCACCGCTAACGATCAAACGTATCCGACCCCCGCAGAGTTTGCGGAATTTGGACGCGACGAGTTTGTCCAGTATACTGCACTTAACTTTCAGCAGTAGCGGTATATTCTCACTCCGGTATTTGCGGTTGGCTAACTCATTCAGGTTTTTGACCGCCGAATTTACCAGACCCTTCCTGATAGGCGAACTCTCCTCGACCTTCTTAAAAGCAGCTGCATAGACTTTTTCAATCACATACGGCACTGCCAGCACAACCGTGGGGCGCACCTTCTCCGAGTCCTGAGCGGCAGTGGTAAGGTCTTCGGCGTAACCAACGCTTCCTCCGGCGAAGAGCACACCGTAGTAATCGCATGTTCTTTCGAACATGTGAGCAAGTGGCAGGTACGAAAGAACCACATCATCACTCGTAAAACCACAGTGCTCGACCGCTGCCAATGCATTGCTGACAATATTACGGTGTGTCAACATGACGCCCTTTGGCTCTCCGGTCGTCCCGGAAGTATATACGATGGTTGCGATCTCATCCGGTGACACGGCTGCCGCTTCACATTCCTCTCCGGTTTTTCTCAGATCCTCAAAGCGAAGATAATCTACATTTTTTTCAGGCCTCGCGTCAAAGAGAACGACATTTTGCACAGTCGGCATATTCTTTAATGCTTCACGAATACACGAATACACTTCCATGTTCTCGATGAATATCATCCGTGTCTTGGAATCATTTATCATATAACTGATGAGCGAAACAGGCAAAATGTGACCGGGTGTATAATATAGCGGCACGACAATACCCCCCAGTTTTAGTGTTGCAAGGTCGGAGATCACCCATTCCGGCCGGTTATATGATATAATGGCAATACGATCTTCCTTTTTGACCCCCATTTGCTGCAAGCCCACAGCGACCGCATCAACCATCTGTGACAATTCCCTGTACGTAATGGGTTGATACTCACTGTCTTTCTTATACATAAGTGCGGTACGGTCAGCATGCTCTTTGACCGATTCGCTAAATGCCTGATAGATCGTTCTATCATTCATTGTATTCTCCTCCTCGTTACTAATATACAGAATCAGCGTTCAAAACGACCAAAAAATCTAATGAATATTGAAAGAACCAATGCTGGCAGGATGATCCATAACGGCCGCATCAACCACCAGAGCAGACTTCCGTCAGCGATTCGCCATAACCCGATTGGGTATAGCAAGTAAAAAACAATGATAAACGCGGTGAGATGCCAGAGATAGAGCGTCATGATCATTGTGTTCGCGGCAATAACCGTTACCCACGGACCCCTCCGTGCCAACCATGGGTTCAATGTCCTGCGCAGGAACATGGCCAACCCGATCAGCCAGACTGCAAGAACTGCAATGCAGACCGTCGGTGGATTCATGTTTGAGATTTCCTCAATCCCGGTGCCAACCATACTTCTCGGATACACACCGATGTTCGTTAGAACAACCAAACCAGCAAGACCGATGGTTGCCATACCAACGTAAAATACTCTGGGCATGCGTACGAGCGAACCATCACCATAAAAGAAGCCGATTTGATGCACCAGAAGCCATACAAAAGCCACGTTCGTCCATCGCAACCAGCTCACACCGAACCTGAAACTGATGATATCAACTGCGACCACAAAGGCTAAGAGGATCACCGGCATACCCAGACGTAACTTGTGATGCAACCGTACCATAAGTGGATTGACAACGATAATGCCCATGTATACGACAAGAAACCAGAGGGGACCTATGACCATGGTGCTTTTTCTTACCAGCATATCCCCGTTTTCAAGAAACAGTGCTACGAGCGCTAAGATAACCGCCCATATAGCGACAAATATGAGGGTTGGTTTGAGTAACCGTACTGCTCGCTTCTTGTAGAAAGCCGAAACCGGTTCGCCCCGGCGCCGCAGTGACTCAAAGGTAGTGTAGTTTGAAAACCCGCCGACAAAGAAAAAGAGTGGCATTACCTGCATGACCCAGGTCAATACCCAGAGACCTGGAACTGTACCCGCGGCGTTATAAGTAATAATCTGTCCTTCTTGGATACGGATGATGGCACTGATCCAGTGGCCAATGACAACGACAGTTATACTGAAGGCTCTGAGAAAATCGACAAAGCGGTCGCGCGAAGCCGGCGTTTTTTCCGCCAGTTCTATGAGTTTTGGTTTATTGAATACAGAGAAAGTTCTATACAGATAATCCTCCAATATACTACGGTAAATTATAGATAAGCAGACTCAGAATGTCAAGAGAGCACGCGCGAACGGCGCTTTTCTCCGGTATTTCTACTTACAAAACCTTACCAAATCATGAGTCGGAAATTTTATGCCGGCTCTAAATGAACACTTCACGGCCGGGAATATGAAAATGCTCCGATCTGCCCTGAAACTTATTTCTCGCGGACTTCTTCTTGGTTATTAACTTACCGTCGGCAATCAGATACTACTGGGCACTAACCTGGAATTGGATAACCTCGATCATCGTGGTTGTCTTTTGACTCAACTCCTCCTCGCCATTGACGAACACCTGAAAATGCAGTGTGTCAACAACATCGGCAGTATCCTTACGTACCCATCCCTCAGCACTCTCTCCGCTGGCCAGCGTGAAGATGTATTCCGTGTCAGTGTAATCATCCATGATGATACTGTCGGCCGCCGTCGATATCATGTAGGAACCGTAAAAGGGTACTGAGAGACCTTGTGGATTTGTTAATCTGAGTGAAACACCTGCTTCCTCTTCACCACCGCAACCTACATAGAGCAGCAGTGAAGCTGCAAAAAACACGAGTAGAAAATTCTTCATGCTTCCTCCCTTATAGCATATATCTTACGTAATTATACGATATACCAACCTGCTGTCAATGACTTCAACGAAGCTATTTGTTTAATATCTGAGAGACAAGCAGCTAATTCCGCCGTCGATTTTCCGAAATTCAGAAACATCAATCTCAATAACCGAATAGCCGGAGTCCGCAATCAGTTTCCTGGTCTGTTTGTATCCTGCCGGCAAGAGAACATAGCCATTGACCCGGATACAATTCGCCGCGTAACTTTCGTATTTATCGATAACAATCGCATTGAAATCGGCAAAACCCGGATGATTAATGAATTCACCTGCCATCACAAGATTGTTTTCACCGAGATAAGCCACGCCCGTTTTTAGGTGCAATGCCTGGATCACCGGGATCATTGAACCGCTGTACCCAAAACCATTTAGAATTTGGATAAATTGACTCGCTCCTTCTGCATTTGTCCTTCCTGTAACACCAATGTAGAAATGCTTTCCCACTCTCAACACATCACCGCCCTCAAGTGTACCAGGATCCTTGATATGTACTATGTTGGAGTAGTAACCGCGCAGAATTTTCTCGACGCTGGATTCCTCCCCTTTTCTACTGCCGACACCCAAATTCCCGATAACTGCACATTTTTCAGTAAGCACGGCGCAGTCCTCGACAAACGTCGAATCAGAATGTTCTTCATCAGGAGGTATTACCGTGACTTCGAGCGCGCATGTTTTCAATGCCTCAATATACCTCTCGTGCTGTTGCAGCGCTCTCTGATAATCTGGCTTTCCTAAATTCGCAGTCGTCACACCATTGACTACGGACCTGCCAGGTGTCCTGACTATTGCTCTAGTAAACATCATTGCGGCACCCCAAACGACGCTTTGCGCAACCTGTCATTGCGAGACTGGTTTCGCCAGCCGAAGTTCCGCCAAGCGAGAATCCTCGATTTTCATTTTACCAAAGATTTACAACGTGAAATATCGGGACAATCTCAGCATGTGAACGATATTAACGATAATAACGGGAATAATGCACTCAACGGTTTGGGTAATCTCATTCCATTTTCCGTATCCGCACCTCTGTGTCCGGGTTATCTTTGAGCAACTCCTGCAGTTCTGCCAGATCTGTTTCTCCATAATGGTAGGGATAAAGCACCCTTGGCTTGAAAGCATTAACGGCTTCCGCAACCATTTCGGGCGTCATAGTATACGGTAGATTCATTGGCAGGAAAGCATAATCAATATCTTCAAGGGTCTTCATCTCGGGCGTATTTTCTGTATCACCAGCTATATAGACCCGGGTATCCCCGAAGGTTAATACGTAGCCGTTGCCTTCACCATGGGGATGGAAGAATTCTCCACTTTCTCGCTTATGCACAAGATTATATGCCGGTACAGCAAGAACGTCGATCCCCATGAAAGTCTGGGCATCGTCGTTCTTCATGATTTCGCCACCGTCGAATATTTCTGCGCAGATTTCCGTAAGCACGATTATTGTGTTATCCTTGCTGACTTGTTCTAACGCAACCGGGTCAAGATGATCGCCATGATGGTGTGTCAAGAACACCAGATCGGCTTTTGGTAGTTTGGAGTAATCAGCCAGTCGACTCCACGGGTCAACGTGGATGACTTTGCTTCCATATTGAAACATCAGGGTGCCGTGTCCGATGAATGTGATCTGGAGTTCACCAGCCGAAGTTTGTATCGCATCACTTTCAAACTGTTCCTCTGCCATAGCCGGTATCGCACAAAACAAAACCAAAAACGCTACTGCCGAGAGATTATATATCATGTAATGCCTCCTCGCTTATCAATTCTACCCGCCGCTGACGTCCAGTCAAGACACGGACGATTGACGAGATACGCTTCACCCATAATGCGTCCCGTAACACACCAAACTTGCACCCGTCATTGCGAGTCCAGGTTTTCCTATCGTGTATTGGATTCATGCTTCGGGACGAAGCAATCCTCTATGTTGAACGACAGTTCTTAGGGCAGGGCTTTAGCCCTACAACACTCTCGCAAACCTAAAGCTTTGACCCACATCATGATATTGTACCAATAATAATGCTATTAACGAGCATAGCGTTCCACACGTGTTTTCAAATCCGCAATTCGGCACGAACTCTGCCCAGGATTTTAGTGTCCCCCTGGCCGAAGGTTTCGAGCGTAGAGAAAAAAAGTCCCACTTCTGCTTAGGCAGGAAGAGATTCCGAGGGGATTTCGAAATTCGAAATGGTGTTGCCGGCAGTATTAGTGCACGCTTGTTTTTCAGTCCAACGTTTTAAGAGCACCGTTCTCAAACGTATATTGCTTGCCGGCCGTTCTCTTCAGGAAATCTCGGTTTTGCGAAATTATGACATACGAAAGACCAGGCTCATTGAGTATCTCGACGATCTTCTCAACCGTCGGCAGATCAAGCCCAAGCGTCGGTTCATCAAGGAGTAAAACACGTGGTTTCATCGCCAGGATGGTTGCCATGGCCAGTCTTCTTTTCTCGCCGCCGGAAAGGTGATAAGGAACCCTCTGCTTGAAGCCTTCTAATCCCACACTTCCCAGGGATTCATCGACGATATTTTCTACCTCCCTCCCTCTCTTACCGAAGTTTAACGGCCCAAATGCAACTTCTTCACGCACGCTTGGGCAGAACAACTGGTCATCCGAATTCTGGAAGAGGAAACCGATCTTCGCCCTTACTTCAACAAAATCATCCTCTCTTACACGTTTCCTGCCAAAAATCTCAACGCCGCCTTTATGGGGCTTAAGCAAACCCATTATCAAATAGAGCAAAGTCGTCTTCCCGCAACCGTTAGGTCCGATTATGCCTATGCGGTCTCCATCACGCAGCACAAAATTCAAATCCCTCAGCAGCAAATCTTCCTTATACCCGAAGTTTATATTACTGAGATTGACAACTATACTATTTTCCATTGTAGCATAAGAAGCAAGACAATACCGAGCATCATGATACTAACTGCAAGTACATCTGACTTTTTAATACAGAAATGGTCTAACAACCAGTAATGCCCTCTGAAGCCACGGCAGATCATCGCCTTGTGGATCTGTAGAGAGCGCTCGTAACCTCTTATCATAAGTGTTCCGATAATAGCCCCGTACGTCCTGTACGTATGCATGGATGTTTCTGGCTTGAAACCACGGATTCTCAATGTATCTCGTAGTCTACAATATTCATGCTGCATCACATGGGCATAGCGGTAGATGAAGAACAGAAGATGTATCAACTTATTCGGAACTCTTAAATGATCCAATGCGTGAACGAGATTGAACACCCCGCATGTGGACAGCAAACTTAAGTTGACCAGAATTATCGCATTGCACTTGACCGTAAGCATCAAAGCATAGTGGATTCCCTGTTCAGTCATGCTCAACGGGCCGATCTGCAAAAGCGATTTCCCAGTGAAACTGAAAGGAAGTATCAACCACAACATCAATATGAAAGCATTCACGATAAGCAATCGATGAAGCACGTGCCTTGCACTCAACCTCGCAAGTACAATAAAGATAATTGCCGCCGTCAATCCGGCAAACGCCACTTCCATCCTACCAGTGACCGCGATGACAATCGAATAGAATAGTGCGCTAAGGACTCTTACCCTGGGGTCTATACCGTGGACAAAACTATCGCCTTTTGAGAAACGCTCCTCAATCATTTTCGCTTCCTACTCCGGAGAAACAGCACCAAACCAAAGATGCCAAAGATGTACCCGATGCCGCCGATGATTGTAGTCACCATTACCGACTTCTGCTGTTTCACGATCAATTCCCTCAGAGAGTTGAACCTATCGTCTAATACATCCTCAACCATGGTACGTAATCGCTCCTCATCCAGGCCGGAACTCTCCGAGGTTTTCTCAACCGTCTTTTTTGAACTTTGCGGTTTATCTATCAGAGGCTTTTCGATTTCTGGCAAGTCGGCCGCATTTATGGTTATTTCAGACTTGTGACCCATACCTGCGTAGAGTACTATTCTCAAATCATCCTTAACGGGCGGAACGAACCTGAAATACCCTTCGTCGTCTGTCTTCAATTCCATCAACTTGCCGCCGGATAATCGGAAGATCTCGATCTTCTGCTGGCGCACCGGCGTGCCGTCATTGTAGTAACACTGACCAACAACACTATCCCGCTCCACTTGCGTGAAGATATTAAGACGGTGTCCGGCCAGCGATGAACATAGAATCAAAATCAAAACGGTAATTCTAGTATTTCTCATACATAACACCTCCTAAGACGTCGGGCTTGATTCTTCTAATAAAAGTAACAACGAATGCCGTGAGAATTCCCTCGACGATCATCACGGGCAAGTGAACCACAACGAACAATTTCGCCACGGTAATGAACTGTTCACCTGTTGAGATCAGAAAAAGCGCAACGATCATGCCACCCAGGAGTATCCCTGTCGCTCCCGCGAGAAAACCGGCTACTGCCGCCACTGCGTTGTTTCGTCCCCTCACGAATTGCGCAAACAGTATATAGCACAACAAAGCCGGCGCAGCCATAACGAGCGTATTAACCCCCAATGTGGTAATACCTCCAAATTGCAGGAGCACCGCCTGCAAAAATAATGCCACCAGTAGAGCGGGAAAAGACATCCAACCGAGCAGTATGCCGACCAGACCGGTGAGCACCAGATGAACACTGGTCGGTCCTACTGGTATGTGTATCAGAGATGCTACAAAGAAAGCAGAAGACAGAACCGCAACCTTAGGCGTGTTCTCCAGGTCCATCTTTTTAAGCCCGACGGCACAGCCGGCAACGGCGCCGGCAGCACCGGCAATAAGCACGGGCGCAGCGATCACACCTTCAGATATATGCAATCATACCTCTCGTTATTTCATTGTAACTGTCTTTACCCAGACAACCGCGCCAATTTCAACTGGATAGGACTTACCGTCTATTTCGCTCACAATTTTTTCCTCACCTTCATTGAGAGCGGCAAAACCCCACCATCCGGCAGCCGGCATAGCGTATGAAAAGACACCGTTGGCATCGGCTTTGACGACCTGGGTTATGAAAGGGGGTGCCGGCGCGATGTGTCTCGAGCCTTCGTTGTAATACTCGACCTCGACTTCAGTAAGGGGTGCTGGTTTGCCATCCACAAGAACGAAACCCTGAAAAATGTTGCCAGCATACAGACCGTAAGGCCTGGTCATGGGAATAATCTCTGTTTTCAACCCTATCTCAGAATCCCACCCGGACTCCATACCAAAACCATTAACGATCACCTTGGTGTAATGGACGATGAATGTTTCTTCCGCAGGCTCCCAGTAGGGTTCAGGGACAACATAGAAAACATGGTCGCCGGGCTGGTTCAATTTATAATCGGTTCGCCAGGCAGACATACCTTCAATCTTGTATTCGGAAAGCGTCTCCCGCAGGTCCTTCTTGTCACCGCCTCTTATGACCACGCCGAATTCCGCAGGATAGGCCATATTCATGATTTCATCCTCGAAAGGGTGACAGAACCTGCAATCGATGGCAATGTTGCTCTTTGCCTGTTCATCGATGATATCATCACTCGGAATGACCACCTGAAAATGCCCCGCCAGCGGCATGACCATCAGCAGAACAAAAATGATTACCTTCAAGAAACTTGCTTTCACTGTCTCTCCTTTCCAGAAAACACGATGGACGCTAACCATTGTTGCCTTATTTTCGTGCTACTTTTTTAAAATTAGTAACACATTATATTGGAAATCGTGAGTATGTCAATGGAATTCTACATGACGCTAGAGGCCTCACGCTCAGCGCTACACGCTCAATACCCCGTCATTGTGAGAAGTCCCGCACTCACTTAGCTCCTGAATATGAAGCGGGACGACGAAGCAATCTCCACATTCAATGCTATACAAAATCGAGACTGCCCGTATTCTTTATGCTACACAAATATGATGAAATGAAAATCGAGGATCCCGTAAAGCAGGACTCCGCTTATGCTCGCAACGGACTTAGCGAAATTAACGATAGTAACGAACGTAACGGGAATAACGGTATTTAGCTCTACCGTATGACTATGAACTTAACAGTCTCCTTGTACTCACCGGCCTCGAATCGCAAAAAGTATACGCCATTATTAACGCGCTGATCTGCTATGCCACGACAGTCCCACTGCACTGTGTAGCTTCCGCTTTGCTGTGCATCACGTAACAGCGTCGTCACCAACCTTCCGCTTGCGTCGTACACCAGGATGCTGACAAACTCGTCGGACTGAAGAGTATAGCCAAAATTAACCCCGGCAGAAACCGGATTCAAACCGAACATCTGGTATACGAACGTACTGTCCCGACCAGGTCGGCGTGGGTCTTTGTAACTGCCGCCAGGTGCAATTGCCCTTATCGAATCGGCTCCCTCAAAGAAACGCCCCTCGATCAACTGTCCAGTCACCGTTAATTCCACGTACGTCGGAGGTTCCACCATTGCATTCAACATACCGCTCAGTGCTTGCCTGTCAAATTTCACCATTAAATCAGGGATACCGTTCTCATCATGATCACCGATCCCAACAGGCCCTTCGCGTGGCAAAGGGTCAATTGACATATTATTTGCTCTGGTAATAGCAACAGTACTGGTATCTATGTCCTCAACTGCAAATTCTTGAGGCAGTTCTATGTAGCACGTTACCCAACGACCGTGGCTCGATAGATTGAGCACATTTGGATTGATGTCGATCGTCGCACTAATTATCGCCGGCAATATATTGAGAAATATCCGGCTGCTCGTCCAAACTCTGCTTTGGGCCAGATCAGGCAGCCCGTCGCCATTCACGTCACCAAGTGCAACGCCATAACTCGTATACGCAGATAAGGTTTGGGTAGGTATGGTATCGAACACACCCCCGCCTTCATTCAAATACACAAAAGTACTTGCCCAGTTGCTCGTAGCAATATCTAAGTCAGCATCCAGATCGACATCCGCCAATGCAACGCCATATGAATAGCCCTCAATATAGTATCCAGAGTTCTGAAAAAATCCTGTCCCATCATTGTAAAACACGTAGTCAGGCCCGCCAATATGACCAATCACCAAATCAAGGTCTCCGTCACTATCAAGATCACCGAACTGCCTGCCCCATGGTCTGGGTACGCCCAGGTCCTGCCCGGAGTTGATGAAATTACCAGCACCATCATTGTACAATATCGCGTTGCGTACCGAAATGTCGAGATCTCCGTCATTATCTACATCCGCCGCAAATATATTTGCCTCGTCTTGAGTATCCAACAAACCATTCGCCACGGGAGTAAAAGTGCTATCACCCATATTTTCGTAATAGTAGCCGCCGCCGCGGCAAGCGCATGCTAAGTCGCCATCCCCATCGCCATCAAAATCCGCCGCCACACAACACATTATGTTTAAGCCAGGGATCGGAGGGAGTTGCTGGACATACCCAAAAAAACCATCTCCGTTATTGTAAGAAATCGCAACACCGTGATAACCACCGGTAACGAAATCAAGGTCTCCGTCGCCGTCCATATCCAGCAATTGAGCGTGTTCGAAGTTGTAACTGGTTCCAAGATTCTGGCCGTTCCATGCAAAATTTCCGGTTCCGTCGTTAATATAGATCACATCCGGGCTCTGATTGTTACCCAAGCCCACATCCAAATCACCGTCACCATCCACATCACCAAATGCGATTGCACAACAATTCCAGGTGCCCAGATGAATACCCGTATCCGCAAATATGTCTAATGCGGGAGCTGTCTGTGTAAAAAATAGCAGGGCGACAATAATTGCTGCGAGGCTGTTCCGATGAATAACATACGATACTTTATTCATTGTACCTCCTTTTACCGCAAAATACAGACCCCCTTTAGCCAAAAAAACGCGTGGTCTATCTAATATTAGGCGAATATTCTACCTTGTCAAGACTTAAGACTCAATGACGCTAGACGCTCAACAACGAGAAGCTCGATATGGTAGAAATTGGGAGGATACGAAGACAAGAAATTGAGAATTAAGAAATGAAACGGCACTAACGAGAATAGCGGGATTAACGGCCTTAACGAAACTAACAGATCTATGGCAATCAGCCCGCCGTAGCCGGGCGGCGTAGTCCCGCTATGCGATCGCGGAAATTTAACCCCATCGCCGGGCCAAAAAATCTCCGTGTCTTCCCGTCTCCGTTCTGGGCAAAGAAGTACATGCCTGTCCCCAGCGGTGGTTTAGCGTACCTCGTTACGCATCGTCACCTGCTCATCGAGCCACTTTTGATATTCCTCCAGAGCAAATCTAACCACGTAATCAGATTCGGTAAGAATGCGTTTGATCTTTGCCATTTGCGGCATGCCCCTTGCATTAAGGTGCATTTCATAATATCCCGACACTTTGGCAAAAATAGTCCTTCCTCTGCCCGGTTTCAATTCGGGTACTGGAAATGTTAAGTACGCTCGCTGTCCCACTTCGGGCATCACATAGTAATTTCGATCGGATGATTCAAGAACAGCACAGAGGTCATCGCCGTCATGCCCCACCATCGACATTGCAGAGATTTCCTTCATCTCGAAAGCAACGGGCTCAGCATAATCAACAGCGAATGAATTGAATTGCCAGAAGCCTGATGGTGGCGCTAATCTGATCTTCAATGTATCACCCACGACACCCTCCAGACTGAGCGGCACAATGCGCTGCTCTGCCATGAACGGACCACCTCCAATAATCTTTCCTCTATGGTCCCAGCTTTCATTAACCCATACATCTACATTCAACGCGTATATCTCTGTCCACTTCTCCCAATCATCCCGCTGCGTCAAAAGACCGGGGTCATCCATTTTTTCGTAAAACTGCTCAACGTAGCTGCCGAAAAGTGCCACCATACGCATTAGCATCTGCGACGCCCAAAGAGTATTACATCCATGAACAACTAACTTGGCTATATCGGAATCAGGCGGTCTGAGAAAACTCAGGTAAAGCGTATCGCGCAAATCAGCATCATTATCCGGGGTTTTATGTCGAATATCACTTTCCCACCAGAGCATATCACTTTCAGAAACCCAAACATACTCATCTTCTTCATTGCCACTTATCGCATATAGAGGTTTCTGCAGTGTTCCGACACTGTATAGATTATTCTTTGCGTCTTGAATTACATTCACTTCCGGAGGATGATCAACGATCCAGAGTTTGAACTCGTCCGTATGCTGAGTCTCCTCCACTTCATTGACCAGCTGTATACGGTATTCACCGTCTATTGGTATCAAATGTTCCAGCCGACTAAGATCGGTACGGTGAAATGCCTCGCATATGGCACCGCCATAAGGCTCACCGTCAAAGATGTACTGTTCACCATCATAACTGTACACAAAAGGACAGCATTCCTTCGTGGCTAGTATGATTAACAGGCCGAGACCAATAGCAGCAGTTGTCACGCCGATAGCCGCCAGGCAGCTCGTGGCCGGGTCCACCACTTTGATGTGAACCATCTTCACCTGGTCAAGCGGAACTTCCTTGAAACCACCTCCAGCCAACTTACCCACGATCATGGAATCAGTAAAAACAGCGCTCGGTTCGAACTCAAAATAGTCTCCTTCTTGTGTCACGACCGCAGAGATCTTGTATTCCCTATGATCCTCCAATTCAGCCCTGTATATCAGCCGTTTGGAATAACAGCCAAACATACAAACCAACATACACACCATTGTCACGCTTGCTACGATCCTCTTAGCTGGCATTCTACTCCTCCTTTCAAAAAAATACACCTAAAATACAATAATCCTGATAATTCTATCGTAGAACGAAGCAAATCTTTCGATGGAATTATATGGCTGCAGCCGCTACT
The DNA here is from genome assembly GCA_020353055.1 of Caldifarciminota bacterium. Lineage (GTDB taxonomy): Bacteria > Hydrothermota > Tepidihabitantia > SM23-42 > SM23-42 > SM23-42. The sequence continues at coordinate 846,015 of CP070686.1, forward strand.
ACAAGCACTAATAACCCAAGTCCTACCGCAGTAACGACCGCCAGTACTAATGTGCTGCCTGCCCCCAAACATAGAAAGGCACCAGCCCTGGATTCATCGAACCTCTGAGCGTACGCAATTTTAACGCGCGCTATCGCAATTTCAACGTATGTACCGTCTTGGAGCGTGCCCTTGATCATTCCTTCCTCAAAAATAGCGCTCGGTTCGAATTCATATACGTCACCTTCCACCGTTATAACCATGAATATGGGGTATTGAGGGTACTCTTCGATCTGTTCGCGACTGATGAAATCCCTGCGGTGACATCCTACTGCAAATCCGATCACGCATAGCAGTATTGTGAATGCGATAATTCTTCTACACTGCATTCTACCTCCCTGGTAATTGCACGACTACTGATTACAGAACAATCTATCGTACTCGACCGAAATTTCTTGTCAAGAGGTCACAACATGCTATACACTCCGCGCTGGACACATAACGGCGAATAACAAGGAGCTAAGAAGTTGAGAAGCTGAGTGAAAATAACGAAAATAGTAAGAAAAATGATCCCAACGACCGTTGGTTTTGTCATCCGGATTACGAATTTTGGTATTATTAAGTATTTAGAAATTAGGTTTTAGATTTTGGTTGTCTTATCCTACCATCTTCTCAATTCCCTAACCTCTCGCCCTTCCGGGCTCGCCGCCTTATTCTCCAGACAACTATCACCCCCAGCACACCCAAGACCGACATGATAGCCGCAAAATAGACCCCGGACCAGGTCCAGCGTGTGTAATGCAGCAATCTCTGCTCCGGTCTAATGTCAAAATTAACCCATGGCCCGACCCGTCCCATCACAAAAATCAAGACGCGTATTGCATGCAATGTGATCGCCGCTGCAGCAAGCTTCAATGTAACGCTGGCCTTGGTTTTTTCACCACTGATCAACCACACGGTTGCACTGACCAGCCAACCAGTGTCGATCAACATCTCCAGAACGAGTAAGACTGATACCCATAAAACAAGCACACCCAGCGATCCATCAGAGACCATCATGATCGTACGAAAGAGCAAGATGCACGCCCCCAGAATCAATAAACAAGCATATAAACGTTGTTTTGACATCTTAAATCCCACATTTTCTCCTGATAAACAGTATCAAAACAATCTAACTTAGCAGAATACAAAGCACCGTGAAAAATTACTCCAGATAATCCTCCATAATCCTGACCCGTAAATCAGCAAGTGCTTTCTCTGCCTCCGGCGTGATACCGTTCATCATGATGCCAAGCGCTAGGTCTTTATCTCTGAAAACCAGCGCAGTGCAATAAAATGTCCCGGCACTACCATTATGTCGGCTCACTTTGTATCCTTCATGTTCTCTCAAACCCCACCCAACTGCGTACTGCATCATAGAGTCAACACGTAGATGGAGAACTTCATACGTTGCCGCCGTGAGAACCGTATCTTTGCCACTCAACCCGATCAGATTTGCCTGCAGAAATTTGCCGTAATCAAGTATCGACACGCTCACATCACCGGCGGCAGAAGCAATATCAGGTAACTGATACTCATCATGCGGGTCATGCGGAAATACTCTCTGGCTGTCTGTCTCGTAATAATGTCCCCATGGCTGATCCGCATCGTCGTATGCAGGCCAGCCAAACCTCCCATCAATACCCAGAGGAGTAAAAAGTTCATCCGTGATCAATTGTTCCCAGGACTTCCCACTCACCTTCTCCAGCATGACTGCCGCAATGCCATAGCCTGCATTGGAGTATACGTAACCACGGACCGTATCGATCTCAACCGGCTCCTGCTGTAATAGCCAACCAGCGAAAGCCCTCCTCCGCTCCGACTTTTCACCTTCAAATTCGGGCAATTGCGCGAATTCACCTCCGCTCGTAAAAGGCATTATTCTTGCGCGGTGCGACAGAAGATCTTTTAACGTTTTGTCATTGTATACAGCTCTGGACGACTCGGCGAATTCTGGAAATACCTCAATTATCCGCGTATTCCAGTTTATGAGACCTTTTTCAACCAGCGCTGCAGCCATAAAACCGGTCATAGCCTTGGTATTGGACCCAATGTGAAATCTGTCATCAACCTGAATCGAATCAGGTTCACCCAGTTTCCTGACACCATCAGTTGCAATGCTCAGAAATGACTTACTGGTCACAACCACTGCCGCAGCACCGGGAATACCATACTCTTCCCTGTACTCTCTCAAATGATGCCGAACCATATCAACATCGATCGTTGCCCGTTTCTTTATCGATTGACCGTAGCCTGATACTATAAAAATGACCATGATGAAAAAAAGCGCTCTTACTAATCTATTCATACAATCCTCCCTAGCTATATTTCTCTCACTTTGAACAACCAATGTAACTCCCGGCCGTCATAGTCTGGAACCGTTGCATATCCACAACTCAGCTACTCGTTCTTCCCTACACATTTCTTCACAATCCCCGCGTCAATCAGTTCGACGGCAAATTCAAGAACCCTATCCTTTTTGTTCTCCAAATCCTCCTTAGTGTTAATGATTCGCAAGTCTGGAGGGACACCGATTCCTTCCCAGCAGAAACCGTTCTGGTCTTTGAATAAATTAACCGAAAGGGAGAAATACCATCCATTCGGCAATTTATCTGCCTCGGCATCAGCGAAACATCCGGATGTAAAATCACCGACAATCGTCGCATGTGGAAGCACCCTTAGTGCCAGCGCAAAATTCTCGGCGGCACTACCTGACGTGAAATCAGTAAGAAGAATTATTGGTTTTGTGAACTGAATGGGACCATCAGGCTGCACATACCACTCTACTGGTTCTGCGAAGTCTTCGTGCCCGGGTCCGTTTTTGTCCTGTATCGTCATATAAAGCCTCTTTTTGTCGGTAAAGCGGTCGGCAATCGCCTTCCCGACATGATCATCACCACCCCCATTTTTTCTGACGTCAATGATAATTCCCTTAGCGTTCTTGAAATTGGCGACGATTTCATCAACAACCTCGGAACTCTTTTCTACATCACGAAACTTGCTGAAATGGAAATAGCCGACGTCATCTGTCAGCCACGTGAACACGAATATGTCCTCGTGCCGCTCCTGCAATCCTGTCTTGCTGTACTTCTTATCTATCGGCCGCTGCCTGAAATAGCTTATGAAATTGTCAACGGTGCCGAATTGTTCCATCATTGCTTCATGGGATTTTCCAGACCTGAAACTTCTCGGCGGATTTTTAGAGTCGAGTCTAACATGAAGATCATTCAGATGGGTCAGCATGCTCGACATGATCTCAAACAACTCATCATCACTGGTCTGCGGCGTCACTTTGGGCCGATAGATCTCGTAGATAAGATCCCAATCAATTCGTTTTGGCAAGAAAAGGGCGTACCTTGTATCAAATTCTCCCCAGAGATGCTCGAAGTTCTTTTCCGGCTCACTTAAATCCTCGGCGTCAGAAAAAGCAACGCCCAATAATAGAACACATACAATAGAGATGGATACATACTCAAAAATCATATAATCGTCCCTTCCTTTCTCCCACAACCACCCAACTGAATATAAACTAGAACAGACTGTCTTTACTAACCGCTACGGACGAGCGTCAGAACGAGGCCGCCGCTCGCGACCCATGGTGCCTGCACCCCGTCAAAAGAATATTCGTCAACGAATTCCAACCTCATCACATCATTATCGACATTAAATTCGCATATGAGTTTACCACCGATGAAATCCGCGATTCTGGCAACTACCGGATGAGCCGTCAGTTTGGCACCGTCTATTTCATACGTGCCAGCGTTGACTACCAGGGAATCAAAGCGTTTGATCTTCTCTTCATCTGTAGGTTTCCAGCGTTCTGCAAACGGTTGGTCACTCTCCGCCCCCATCACCCACGCCATGCTGTAGTGACGCGGCGTGAAAATGATAAGATTGGGGAACGGCTCAGTCATCATCGAACCCTCAGCACCTTGTCTCCTGACTTCGGTCACCTGCCAGACGCCAACCACGCCCTTTGATTTTTTTGTACCACCATCTTCTTTCTTCATATTATATGATAATATAACGCTTAATCATATTGCGTCAACCCAGCCGCACGCTTCACGTTCCCCGTCATTGCGAGTCCGTTATAGGAGGACGAAGCAATCTCATCGTCCAACGCGTTACAAAATAAGATTGTTCCGTACGAAGCACAAGGATTCTCGCTTCACGGTACTTCGTTTCCGTTCGTAATGACATAAGCCTGACGAGGGTCTCCAATATACCTTTTTTTTCTTAACGAAACTAACGATATTAGCGAAATTAACGTTTTCGTTCATAAGCTAGTATATCGTAAACAGGTAACTCAGTTTAACCAGGAATATGTTGTCCGCATCTTCATCGATCAGCGATTTGATATCATTGCCCAGATCATATACTCCCGGGTTGTCGTAATTCAAACGGCCATGGGTCCACACCAGGTAAATCAGAGAACCGGGCCGGTATTCCCAGCGCAGCACGACGTTTGCCTTGAACGACTTGAAATTGAAGTCTGGATTTGGTCCTTGATAATCAAATGGTTCGAAATCATTGGTTCCGCCTTCAAGCAATCTTTTATAACCGGAGTAACTGCCAACCGCAATATAAGGCTGCACATACATTTGAAGCGAAAGTTCCGGAGTCAATCCCCAATCAAGCCGAACCGTACCTGATGTTACCTTCTTTTCCAGGTCAGAGAACACATAACTCGTATTGTAGGTCGACACTGCCGTCGGATCCGGAATATTAGCAACCCATTGCTGGTGATTAAGCTGATCATCCAAGTCAGCACTGAGCGTCAATTTTATCGATGGCGATGGATTATATGAGAGTTCCAAACCATAACTCCTGGTGTAGCCGCCATCACGGACGAAATCATACCATACGCTCCCGGTAAGCCTGAATTTCTTCCTCTCATCAGTACTGAGTGAAAGATGTGTGGACGTGTATCCAGCACACGCAATGGCAGGCCCACCCCTTGTTTGGTGCAGGTCGAGTTCACTTGGTGTAAACTGCAGATACGATTCAAGACTCCAGTAATTCAGGAAACTGACATACGTCGTGGCATAGTATTGTTCGAACAATTGTCTCCCGTCAAAATCATAATTTCTTGAGGTCATCAGCCAAAGGTTAGCCTTTCTATACCACGATGTGGGTTCGTACCAAGCATACCCTGCCACAACATGCATGTTGAGCATATTCGTCATCCAGGTAAATCCCAGATCATTCGTCTCGAAACCCGGTGAAATGATACCGAGGGCAGACTGAAAACCCAGATTACCCTTCGTTTTCTTGACCGCAAATCTTCCCATATACCCGGACAACGAAGTGCGGGTAGAATCCAGAGAAACACACTCCAGATCGGGGCTCTGATAATAATGAGCCGATTCCTGCTGCAAGTCCAGAATTCTCTCTTCGGTACCGTTTACATGCGAAAACTCAGTCTTGCCCATGAATGCCCACTCTCTTTCAGCATTGAAGAACGACCAACCATCGATGCCAAGAACAAACGCGTTGCGGTTATTGATACGGCTCAATTCTGGCGATCTCAGGTCTCTTGTTACTCCGGTCACCATAGCACCCAGCCCCTGGTCTCCACCGTTGAATTCCTTGCTGCCTCTTAAGACACCGTAATATGTACGGGGTTCTATTTCTTCCTCGAATACAACGCCAGACGAGTCGACTCTCGCATATTCTCGATCCGTAACTGCGCTGATGTATCCAAGCGCAAAATCTCCCACCTGACCACTCATCTTCGCAGCACCGATTATTGTAGTCTGCTCTGGTCTATCAACAAATCCCTCGTGCGTGACATCACCGGCCGGTCCCCTGCCAATCCGGCGGCTGTAAAAGATATAAGGCTCGATCCAGTTACACCCCCATACCCCGCCTGCAGGATTATCGCCGAACCAGAAAATATCAGAACCTTCGATAAAAAATGACCTTTTCTCAGCGTAGTATGTTTCAAAGGCACTCAAATTGATTTTAGCAGGGTCCACTTCTGCCTGACCAAAATCCGGGTTAACGGTCACATCAAGAGTGAGGTCTCCGGTGAGCCCGTATTTAAGATCAACTCCGGTATTAGCAGCATACTTATTGTCATCGTAGAAAGGGTTGTCCTCCCCCTCAGCCAGATAACTGCCTTTGCCCATAACATACGGCAGAATCTGCAGTCTCACCGGAGGTTCAATTCCAGCTATCCCTGTAAGAAGCCCGAACTTTGACACGAAGCCGGTCTCTATATTTGGCACCATTACAAAATAGTCTTCCTCGGCTTTACTAAGAATATAGCGTTCGAAATTCACGCCCATTACGTACTTTTCTTTCTTGCTGAAACGAAGCTGTGTAAAAGGAATAAATATCTCTGCCACCCAATGATCACTAAACCTTTTTGCAGCGGCATCCCAGACGCCATCCCAGCTGTCATCATAATTAATATCCTGATACAACTTCCTATCGATGATCGAGCCATCCGGATTCACGGCGAAGCCAAATCCGCTTTGCCCGCTCTTGTTCGGGTCTATCCAGAACCAAAACCAGTCGGATTGCACCATTTCATCCCTTCTGGAAATACCGCCGGTACAGGAACTCGAATCTGTATAATAGCATTTCGCAGCAACAAAAATCCCTCGTTCATCGTATGCAACCCAAATGCTGGTCCTTTCTGTCGCAGCGGCACCCTCTACTGGCTCCTTCTGAATGAAAGCGGAATATCCATCGCCCTGCCAGACCGCTTCTCTCAGATAGCCATCAATGGTTATCTCTTCCTCGGTACGTATAGCGTTGATCGACGGAATGGACGCTTCCTGTGTTTCTGCAGCAGATATCGAGAGTATTGCTGTGACTAATATTAGCAACACGTTAATCACTGGTCTCACTAATTCCTCCCTTCATGATTTTGCTCGTTTTGGACTGCTCTGTACAGCTACAACAATCCAGCTCATACACAGCCCTCATATATGATATATTATACGCACCTGGGGCAGAAAAGTTTCATATCAAACTGTTTGATATACATTATATGGCTCTATGACCAATAGTCAAGAGAATTTGAGGATATGGAGATAAGATGCCGATTGATATGCTTCACAACAGCGGAAACAGCGTGATCAACGAACCTGAAGGTACCAAAGTACACGATAGTTGCACAAACCGATTCTATGGATACAATAATCCGTGAAAACAATGGGAAATATCTCAATGATGATTTCGCTTGCACTCATTGTACTATCGCAGCCCTCCTCATCATGCAAGCCCAGTAAAAATGTGAATGGGATAGATAGAATCGAGAAAATCGAGATTCCCTTCAGGCTCATAGCTAATGTTATCATTTTGCCGATTCGAATCGCTGATTCCCGCGAATTTAGGGTCATCCTTGATACCGGCATGCACTTTGAAGGACTGTTATTGTACAACTTAGATCCGGAAGATAGTGTCACTTTGGATAATCCCGTCGAGGTTCTTGTGCCCGGTGCCGGAAGAGACGAACCGTCCACCGCGCTCATGGCTGATTCAATGTCCTTCTATGTTGGAAAGCTCGAGTGCAAGGATCAAAGAATCATTGTCCTCCAAAACAACCGGATGGAAGGTATGTTATCTGAAGGCGTAACCGGGTACTCGCTCTTCGGCAAGTATATTGTTGAGATAGACTATGAAAGAATGATAATAACACTACACGAATCACCGTTTACGGTTGATTCCTCATGGGAATTCATTCCGATGACATTCAAGACAAACAACATCCCCTGGATCGAAGGTACTGTCAACGTCAACGGCGAAGAAGAAATGCCGGCCTCCTTTTACATAGATCTTGCATCACCCGATGCACTTGAATTATTAGTAAAGGAAGATATGAAATTTCGTCTGCCGGATAGTCTGGAGGAAGCTTACCTCGGCACCGGGCTGAGCGGCGATATATACGGACAGACCGGGAGGATTGCGTCCTTAAAACTGGGTTCGTTTCGCCTGGAGGATGTGACGACTTCTTTTGCTCCTGCCGATGTCAGATCCAAGCAGGACAACGCCGACGGCATCATCGGCAGCAATTCGTTACGTCGATTCAATGTTATCTTTGACTACAAAGGGTGTCGGCTCTATCTAAAACCCAATACACATTTCAACGAACCATTCTGATTTAACGCCATACGCCGTATAATGAGAAGATGAGAAATTCAGAAGATTAGAAACTGGGCGGTGAAAACTTTACAACCAACCCGAACGGTCTACATTGGTCTTGAATCCAATAATACCGGTCTGCCGAACCTGGAATATCTCAAGAACAGGACGGCAACAACGACATACAGAATATATGTTATTACTGATGATTCTATGCCAAATTTCCCGCCGGTCAAAAGCGCCGGACCTGACAATTCAGTACGAAATAATCCGAACTCTACTCCCTGTCCGCTTATCGTCGCACCAAAAAAGAGCTGCAAACAGAGATTCCAGCCAAAATGAAAACCAATCGGCAACCACAATGACCTGCTCCTGATATACATCGCCGTAAAGAGAATACTGGCGATCAGTGCACTTATCACGATCCATACTCCGTTCAAAGCAGAAATCCGGGGGAGAATTCCGATCACATGCGCCAACCCAAAATACAAACCGCCGAATACCGTTGCCAGCGGCCACCCCATTTTCAATGCCCACTCACGTATTGCCATTCCTCGAAAAATGAGCTCTTCGGACAGCGCAACTACCGTGGTAAAACCTACTGTTCCGATTATAATCGAAAGCAGATCAACGAGCCCAAACCTCACGGGCGTTGAAACTATCGCAGCCATGCCTAACGAAAAAAGGACCGCTAATATAAATCCCGGCAAAATTAGACCAAGCAGGATTCCATAGCCGAAAAACCTCCCGCTAAAACTAAAACGCATCCATTCCCAACTCCGTCTCCACAAATACCTGGTTATAAGAATAACCAAAGGAACTCCGATAACTAACGCAGCCAGACCCTTCCAAAGTACACAGTATTGATTATAAAACTCCCCTTCTATTATCGCCTCAAAACTGACGCCGCACATAAGAGATGACAATAGAATACCCACATATTGATGGACCTGCATCAAGATGTACAGACCAAACGTCCAAAGCAAAACTACACCCGGGTTCCTTCCTTTGAAGATTGTACCATGCTGCATATTTTACTCCTTTCTACCTCATGTTAATCATTACGCAACTGACTGCAATATAACTACAGCTTAACGATGGGCGCGACACGTTCCCCTGTCATTCTCAGCTTCTCAGAAGTTCCGGTGCTCCCTTTCGCAGAGCAAGCGCTATACTCCATGCTCCATGCGCCATACTCTATACAGTTTCAGCGGTATTAACGGTAATAACGATATTAACGAAATTAACGTTATATAATCAAGTATCAAGTATCGTTGTTTTAGAAGACTAACGAAAATAACGGTATTAGCGGTAGCATCGATAATAACGAACTAAAGGAGATTACAGCCTACTCACTCGTTCTTGTACTCCGTGAAACACTGCCGTCGGTGAATATTTCTTCGAGGACAGTGACTCGGCCTTTTTCCTTCGCAAATCTAACGCGGAAAAAATCGTAATTCTCAATCACAAAGTAATCTTCTCGTACCGGCAGCATTATTCTCTTTGTTCTCTTTTTGTACTGATAATACAACACACCGTCTTCAAAATAGACATCTCTGGTTCCATAGTTACCGGCATATGATTGTAGTACATCTTCCGGCAATGATACAGGCTCGTGCATTGCCAGAACCCCATCCAGCGCCCACTCATATTTATCTTTAGCTTTCTTCTCAACCGCCGTCTCGACCAATCTGCGGAGCGCGTGAATATGAGCGGCGGCGAGCGCGTCTTCAGACGCGACTTCTATGTCCGGTGCAACACCAGCACCCTCCCAGTCTGTCGCGTATTTCTGGTACACGGTTCGCCATGAAGGAATATCCAAAATGTATTCATCGCCAATTACGATTGTGCCGATCGGATTCTCGGCTCCGGCACTCGTTTCACCTACCAGTACTGCCTTACTGTTTATGTATTTGATCTTTGACGCAAATGCCTCGGCCCCAGAAGCCGTACCGCTCGAGATAAGTACATAGACCGGAATACCGGTAAGCCGCTTGCCTGGCACATAAGAGACGGTCTTTCCAGCATAGTACATACTATCTATAGTATTTTGCCCTACGTTAAAAATAACCTCATCGTGTGATTCGGCGAAGTAACTCAAAAGGAAATTCACCATATAATCCCAGCCACCACCGTTGTACCGGAGATCAATGATAATCGCGTTGCAGTTGGTGAAAAAATTCATTGCGGCAACAGCAACGTCACCGGCATAGTAGGGCGCAAAAAATAATCTCAAATCCATGTAACCTATAGCCCCACCCAGTATCTTCAACTCCTTGAAACCATAATTATTCCATTTCTCAATATCGGCCTCGTGTGCGGTGAGCGAATCCAGCAGAACTTCTTCATCTTCCGCCGCTGTTAACTCGGCCGCAAACTCAGGATTGTATGCAAGATAAAAATGCGTATCGTCGCTCAACTGTTCCAGGTCTACTGTCAAATTGCTGGCGAATTCGCTCCTGTCAGTATAGTTTCTGTATTTTCCCTGTTTAAAGTATTCCTGCAGCCCAGAGACCGTCTGTTTGGCTATTTCTGGAAACGGATAAATATTTTCTATTTTTCTACAAAGTTCATCGATGATCTCTTTTTGCCGCAGTTCGGTCAATGCCTCATTCTGCCCGGCAAACAAAAAACCGCAAATAAAAAGGGCGGTTAGAACGATTTGTGCAACATTGTTTTGTTTATGTGTTCTCATCATAATCAATCCTCCCAGCTATTATGATATGGAAGAAACGCCGCAAGTCAATGTTGTGGCGCAGCCAATCAGAAGCAGTTTGAAATTGTAATGTATTGAGATTTGCCTCAATTTCGCATCTTCCTTGTTTCCTAGTTTCTTTGGTTTTAGCAGTGCCCTATACTCTACGCAGATTAGTGGGAATAGCGAAATTAACGATAATAACGGGGCAAACGCTTGTGTAGATTCGAAATTCGCTTTACGCAATTAGAAATGCTGGTATAATCGACCTGACGTTCCATTGGTTAATTTCTTTCCAGGTCCGATTCGACAACCCGTGGTTTTCGCATTTCTCTAATTGTTTCTACGGCATTCTTTCTGTCGGTTGTGTGTACGGCAAATCCTGTCACACATCCGGCGATCCCCGTAGCAGCAACAGTCAAAAAAATAGCGCCCATCATCAATCCTATCCCTCCACCCATGTCACCACCACTCGTACCGTAATCCTGGACCGCAGCGACGCCGAACGCAGCCACTCCGATGCCCGTAAGGAGGCCAGCAACGCAACCACACGAAACAGCATGTCCAATGCTCACCACGCCATCTGTTTCATACTTTGTTATCGGAACACCCAGATCATCATAACCGAATATCTTCCACTTAAGGGCGAATGAGTCAGGGTAATTTTCGAATCTTTCGTAGTTGTCAATATAGTCTTTCATCAAACGCACTGCGCTTGGCCAACTGTTGACCGACATCAATTTCTCCTCTGCAGTAGTTATTTCCAGAGCATAACCTCCCTCTTTGAAATGATAAAACCGGGCCTCCTGAAATCCCTCGATGGCAGGGAAGAGACCGAACTGCTCACGCTCTTCAGCATCAACAACATCACCTACGCGCTCGCTCACAACGATCGGCCGTTCTCTTTTTATTATCGGATATTCCATCTGCGGTAGGGTCGGGGCACAATTCAATACAAGCACTGCTAATATCACAACAGAAACTACACGTCGCATAATGCTTCCTCCCAATGTCTACGCCGAGTTATTTTATTGGGTTTGAGAATAATGTCAACACATAGAAGGCTTAACGCTGGACGCCTGACACCTAACGCCATACGTCCCATACCCCCCGTCATTGTGAGGAATAAAGTGACGAAGTCCCGCTCTGCGGGATGCTCGATTTTCATTATAGTAGTGATTTCCAATGGCGAAAATCGGCACAATCTCAGCAGTTCAGCGATAACAACGAAATTAACGGTTTGAACGAGCGTGACGATTCGTTTATCGCCGTAATCGGCGTTGCGATGCATCGTTGTTTTCAGTGAAACGTGCAGTGACTTACCGTATCGAAGTATACCCGCCCGACATACCTCGTTTAGACAGCACGACCTGCCACAATTGGTTCTTCCTCGCCCGGAATGCACCGGCACTCGAGAGCAGGAAATATTTCCACATGCGGTAAAAGCGCTCGCCGTAATTTGATTTTATCTTATCCCAGTTCCTCTCAAAATTGCGGTGCCATGCCATAAGCGTTCTGTCATAATCGGCACTGAAATTATGCCAATCTTCCATGACGAATAATCCCTCAATAGAAGCCGCTATCTGTTTTATTGAAGGCAGCAACCCATTTGGAAAAATATACTTGTTCGTCCAGGGTTCAGGAGTTTTCACTGATATATTGAATCCGATCGTGTGTAATAAAAGCAACCCATCATCTTTCAAACATTTGTGAACAAATTTCATGAAAGTCCTGTAGTTCTTATAGCCAACATGTTCAAACATGCCGACCGAAACAACATGGTCAAACGTTTCGTTGATATCTCTGTAATCCTGTAATCTTATTTGAACAGGCAGGCCCATGCACATCTCTTTTCCCAGTTCCACCTGCTCTTTGGAGACAGTGATACCAACTACTTCTGTACCATATTTCTCGGCCGCATATTTGGCAAAGCTTGCCCAGCCGCAGCCAACATCAAGTACCCGCATGCCGGGTTTTAGTCCTATCTTCTGACAGATCAGGTCGAGCTTGTTTTCCTGAGCTTCGTCGAGCGAACGGGCATTTTTCCAGTAAGCGCAGCTGTAAACCAGGCGCTCGTCGAGCATATTTTTGAATAGATCATTGCCAAGATCATAATGTTTCTCGCCGACCTGGTATGCCCGTCGTCTTGATTGGAGATTAAATACACGCGCCGCAAGTGCCTTCAACAGTAATCGCCAATTCATCCTGACCTTACGTTCCAGGTCTGCTCTTATAATCCGGTAAAAGAACTCGTCTAGTTCCTCGCAGTCCCACCACGCATCCATGTATGATTCGCCGAGCCCGAGCGAACCCCCGGACAAGACCCTGTGGTAGAAGTTATCATTATGAACCTGTATATCCCATGGATTTGTTCCATTGATCTCTACACCTGCCAGTGATAACAATTCGTTCGCTGTCTTCTTCAACTTATCCATATTACGTTCTAGTCGGTGTTAGGTTTACGCCTTTCAAATACCTTATCAGAAGCAGAACACTCACCAGCGCGAGCACGACCATGACCGTAGAAATGACATAACTTCCCTCAAGTCCTCTTGCCCGCATGACAATATTCAACCCGCCTATAGTTACGTCCATCAGGATCACAAAAATAAGGACGGCTGGAGCCAGCAATAGACCCAGTGTTTTCCTCTTGAGCAGCAAAACGGCTACAATGAATATACCAGGCAGCGCTATGGATAAATCCAGAGCGTGGACAGGATTGGTGAGTAGTCCCATTTCGATGATGTTTTTTGGTGTTGTGCCTGCCATTATGCTCGGCACTATTTCCGAAAGCCACAGCAGGTAGAAGGCACATGCAATACCGATAAAGTAGTAACCGACTGCTTTGACAGGTATTCCTTCTTTGAACCAATTTCCAGCAGACCGCCGGAGTTGACCTACGAGATAATATGCAAAAGAGTAAAACGACAGTCCGAGTATAAGACAATAGATTATGAATAGATTATTGAAATTGACTGCAAAACAATATATCAGAAAGGAATAAATGGTGTACAACATCGCGCCACTCCATAAAAGCAGTGCTTTTCTACTCTTCTTGTGAATGAATATCGCTGTGACCAGCAGGAACGGAACGACGAGAAAAAGATCGAACATATCCTGTCCGACAGCCTGCGCAGTCCAGTTCGGAGTCTCCGCTGAATATGTACTCGGGAAAAGCAATCCGACACAACTGACGACCAGCAAGAGTATACAGATGAGAATAGACAATCTGACAATTATACTACATTCATTATCAGTATTCATAATCCCATTCTTCCTATACCACTATCTTATCCAATTCCGCGATATATTCAACCCGTTACCGTAAGGCATACGATCTCGACTCAATCCGTTCACTCAAAGAATGCGGGCAACGAAGCCACCGATAATAACGATATTAGCGGGAGCAACGGTATCAACGAGCCCAAACGTATCTGGGCTTTTGTCTCAACTTCTCATACTCTCAAGTTTCCAACTTCTTGAAATCAGAGCTTCCTGTTTTCTGAACGGCCCAGCAAAGGCGTTTCTCAACTCGTCGCCTTCGTTCTATCCTCCTGTGACATTTTCGCCAGATTCTCGACTTCTTTCAGATCAAGTTTCAAACCCTGCGCAACCCGGGTTCCGTACTCGATATCAGCTTTGTAAAAAAGCGCCGTTTGGCGAAGCTGGATACGTTTCTGCGCATTCCTTAAATGATCAATGATATTCCCGACCAGGTGTTCCCGGTCCAGATCAGTCATAACCTTTCGATAGAGGTTGCCCGCCTGAACGAAGTCGTCGTTGGGATGAACATAAGGTTGTCGAGCTCCTTTACCCGAAAATTCCAGCGACGGCTCTGCGAATTCCGGCTGCGGTGCAGGACCTTCGAAGCTGTTCGGATAGTAATTTGGACCACCACCACCGTTATCATCTACGCGCATTGCGCCGTCACGCTGATAGTTTTCGGCCTTCACACCTTTTGGCGAGTTGACCGGGATCAAATGATAGTTAGGACCGAGCCGGTAACGGTGTGCATCATGATAGAATATTATCCGCCCCTGCAGCATCTTATCCGGAGAAGAACCCATACCCGGAACAAAGTTGCCTGGACAAAAGGCTGATTGTTCCACCTCAGCAAAGTAATTTTGTGGGTTCCGGTTCAGAACCATACGACCGACCGGGATCACCGGAAAATCACCATGTGGTAAAACCTTCGTTACATCAAAAGGATTGAATTTGTAGGTGTTTGCCTGCTCGGGCTTCATGACCTGGATCTGCACATCCCAGGCCGGATATTCGCCGCCTTTGATCGCTTTATATAGATCATCTGTCGCGATGTCCGGACTCTCGCCAGCAAGCCGCGTTGCTTCCTGCCGTCCATAATTTTTGACACCTTGCACTGTCTTAAAATGTATTTTCACCCAGAAATATTCACCATTCGAATTCCACCATTTGAAGGTATGACCTCCATAGCCATTCATATTACGGTAGCTCATCGGAGTACCGCGGTCCGAAAAGAGAATCGTGACCTGATGAATCGATTCTGGAGTCAGAGATAGAAAATCCCAGAACATGTCCGGATCCTTGGCGTTGGTGGCTGGATTCCGTTTTTGTGTATGAATAAAATCAGGGAATTTGATGACATCGCGGATAAAGAATACCGGCGTGTTATTGCCCACCATGTCAAAGTTACCTTCTTCCGTGTAGAATTTCACGGCAAACCCACGGGGGTCACGGGCCGTATCTGCCGAACCTTTCTCCCCACCGACCGTGGAAAATCTCGCAAAGACCTCGGTACGCTTGCCGATCTCGGAAAGGAATTTGGCCCTGGTGTATTTCGTAACATCATGCGTAACCTCGAAATATCCACCTGCCCCTGCGCCCTTAGCGTGTACTACCCGCTCGGGGATACGCTCACGATTGAAGTGCGCCAGTTTTTCAGCAAGATGAATATCTTCAAAAACTGTGGGTCCTGGAATGCCCACGGTTATGCTGTTCTGATCATCATCGACCGGTTTACCAAAATTGTTGGTTAGTTTTTTTTGTTCTTTTGCCATTGCAACCTCCTTTTATATACTAGGCAAACAAAAACATATGAAAGTAATCAGCATAGTGCATTATCTGTTCCTCTTAAGATTATTCAGCAGCAGGAGGATTATCGTGATCTACGATTACGTAGCGGAGTTTTTGCTATTGATTTCCCTCAGCTGACGATCTCTACGATCCCCCCGTCGTTTTTCCAAAAAGCAAAAATACCCCCACGATTCGATCACCCTCTTCAATAACAATATATAAACAATAGCAACCGGGTCGGTTCTGTCAACTATCTACTCACTGCCCGCGTCTGCATGCAACTCAGAGAGGTACGCGGTCATTCTCCGGTTTGGCCGGGGAATCCAGACCGAATCACGCAACCCCGGCATTGCGAGGATAGCACAGCCAGCCGCGGCAATCTCAACGTCTAACACAATATACAACTGAGATTGCTTCATCATTACATTCCTCGCAATGACATGGAACGATTGTTATTGTTCGAGCACGTGACGTAAGGAACGCATTGAGAGATACTATCCCTGCTGCAATCATTTCTTTTAACGATATTAACGAAAATAACGCATTCTAGTAGCGCAAACCACCGCAGTTCTAGCGTAGACGGACGTGTCTTCAACGTAGTGTGAGTACAGCTTACGGTACGCAAGCGTGTCTCCAGTTATTGGCCTCAAACTCTCATCTTCTTAAATTCTCAATTTCCTAAAGTAGGAAGTGTCCGAATGTGTGTTATCGGGTGCTCTGAATAAACGGCCTGCTTTTCGCTTGTTCGATCTCCCATTTCTTACGTTCTGAACGAAGTTTAAAGAGATCGACTTCTTTCCAGATCAAACCTTCTTCCCGCGCCGGGATGCTCTTATCGACGCGTTCCCTTTCGGGGGTGTAGATAAAGGAATCGCCAAATTCAGCGACATTGGCGAAGAAACAGTAGGCATAAATCGACCTGCGAGCATCAAAATGAGCAGCCTTGAAGTCGGCGGTAACTGGAGTAAAGGCAGGGTTAATAATGATATCTACTTGTGGATCAGCATTCTTCAGTTCCACTCTCAGGTCCATGTCAAGGAAATCTCGACATATTATGATCGCGATCCTTCCAAATTCAGTGCTACAAATTAAGGTCTTTTGTGGGGACGCAAGCCCAACGATTCCTTCTGTTAGCCTGGTTCCTTGGAAGTGAATATTAGCCGGGATATGCTTTGCTTGCTCACAAATCACACCGTTGGGTGACACAACGATGCTGAGATTCCGCTTTGTCTTATGATCGTGGTAGGAGCCAGGGACTATGAACATATTGTGAGTCTTGGCAAGAGAAACTATGTCTTCAAGAATTTGAACATAGTTCAGGTCAATAGTAAGTTCGGGAAAAACCAGCAGGTCGATTCCCACTTCTGACGCAGCTTCAACCATCTTCTGGACTTTTGCCCGAATGGGATCCACGATCTCTTCCCGAAACCCGAACAGACCAGGTGCAAGCTCCTTGTAGAATTCGTGAATGATATTCCCTGCCTTTGACAATCCGATCTGAGCAATACCAACGAGAAACCTGCTCTTTTCCACTTTTTGAAATTCCATAAGGCGGTCGATATGAACGAGTTTGTACTTCTTCGTTTGTATTTCTTCATCTGAAGTTCGCTTCTCTTCTATTACACTGGTTATGGTCTTCTGAATCATTTGCTCAAGGAGCGCATCGATATTCGTTAGATCGATCATCTTTTGTTTCGACGGTTCCTGTTCAATGAGCGACTCCCATTTTTTCAACTGAGATTGCAAAGAGTCACGTTCCTGTGCAATTAACCTGGCCAATCTGCTTAACCCCTTCTCTTCAGCAATAGCGTGGGCTTGTGCGAGCAATTTCTTTGCCTGCCCCATATCGAGTTCAATTAGAGCCAGCTTTGACTGCAGCAAATACACCTCGGTGAGAAGCAAGTGTGACGACTGCCTCTTAGAGATATCAAGAAGCCGGCTCGTCAACTCCTTTATCTCCCCAAACAACTCCTCCTCTCCAGTGACTTTCAATTCGGACAGCAACAAGTCACACAAGTGGATCATGGCGGTGACGGCTAACGTATGGTCAACAACTTTTTCTTCGGTCACCTCTTCGAGGATCCTCACTGCTTCTAACTTATGCCGTGATCGCTTACTGGATTTCAGCCATAGGGCTTTGGCAACACGATAGCGCTGATCGATCACCTTGTTGTCGTTGTTCTTATTGATCTGCTCGAGATTATTCAGGTACTGCTCTGCCATGGACGAATCTTCTCTTTCAAGTGCTACCCAAAACAGGTTGAATAGCACTAAGGCAGCATACGGGGCGTTCTGCATTTCTTCATACATTGCCAGACTCTGCTTGTAGCACTGCAGTGATTGCTCAATGCTCTCCTTTTTCCAGTAAAGCCCACCTAGGTTACTGAGTGACAAGGCGATCTCTTGCTTGAATCCTAATTCCTGGTAGAGTTCGAGAGCCTTCTGAAAGCACTCCAGCGCCTGACCGAGCTCCCCTCTTAGCATAAAAATATCCCCAAGGTTGTTGGTAGCAAGGGCGATGTTTGCTTTGTTCGCCAATTCCTCACTTGTGACAAGACTTTTCCGGTAATAATCCACCGCAAGGTCTAATTCACCTTTAAGGTGGTACACGGAT
Source organism: Caldifarciminota bacterium (assembly GCA_020353055.1). Lineage (GTDB taxonomy): Bacteria > Hydrothermota > Tepidihabitantia > SM23-42 > SM23-42 > SM23-42. Next base: position 864,488 of record CP070686.1, read on the forward strand.
CCAATGTTAATAAGGGTAGTAGCAATTTCCCATTTAAGGCCGAGCTCTTCTTTGATCGCCAGACTTCGCTGATAAACATCCAGTGCACTGTCAAGTTCCCCCTTCATGCAGTAAACATTACCCAGATTGTTGAGCGATGCCCCAATTCTCCGCTTGTCGCCAATTACCTCATTCATCGTACGGCTTCGCTGATGGTACTCTACCGACCGCTCAAGATCGCCTTTCGACCAGTAAACGAGACCCAGGTTGTTGAACACATTAGCCATTCCTGGCAGATCTTCCAATTTCTCCATGATCTCAAGACTCAATTCATGATACTCAATGGCCCTATTCAAATTACCTTTATACCAGTGAATGATCCCGCCGTTACATAGCAATTCTGCCTTTCTCCTGTTGAATGCTCGTGCTTTATCATCTGCTTGAGCAAACTGCACACCTTTGATCAACCGCTCACTCTCATCCAACGCTCTGAGACCCATGTTAAATTCCCCTGATCGCCAAGCGATTTCGACCTGCAATGCATACAATTCTACTGCACTTAGAACATCCTTCTGCTTAAGCGCACTCTGCAAAACACTCTCTGTCAATTTCAGAGCGTCTTTGAATTTACCAACCTTCATTTTGATCTTAATTTCGAGTAGCGCGCAAACGAGACGGCTTTTTTTAGACAATCCTTTGCGTGACTTGATCATACCAAGGAGATCAAGTGCTTCCTCAATTTTCCCCTCATTCAGCAATGACTCTACTCGAGAGATCTCATCGTGAACAGTAGTTCTCATTTAACTCTTCCTGCAATGTGCAGTAATAGGAAAAGATACGTAACATACCGTCGTGGATGCAATATTTGTTTTTTAGAAATCTGTGTCATGTATTATTGGTTCTTGCTCTTATGCTATACCCCACAATGACTCCCGAACTATTATCATGAAAAAAAACACAAAGTCAACAGGCGACGATTGACGCAGTACGTAACACGATTCCGTCATTGCGAGGAGTCCCGCACTCCGATATTCCTCTGGATAGGAGGCGGGACGACGAAGTCCCGCACTGCGGGATTCCGAATCCTTGTGTATTATTTAATTTCTTTAATGATGGAATCGGAACAATCTCAGCAGTTCAACGGTATTAACGATAATAGCGATATTAACGGAAGTAATGATAATAACGTCTTAAGGCCTTTGTTTTCCGTCAAGAAATACATCAATATCGTTGTACCCTGTTATTAGCCCCTTGACAACAAGCCAATTTATGCTATAATATATTAGAATTTATTCTATATTAGAAAAATGACTAATAAAGACCTTACTCCTAAGCAGCTGCTTGAGCTCAAACGAAATAGCCAGATTAAGGCTTACGTACACCCAACACGTATTACCATACTGCGGATGCTTGCCACTAAGAAGAGGACCGTGTCGAGCGTGGCGAAGGAACTCAACGTGCATCCCGCGAATATAACTCATCATTTCAAACTTCTTGAGAGAGTCGGGTTGATTAAACTTGTAGAGAAAAGAGACATCGGCAAGAACATCGAAAAATACTATCGATCGGTTGCGCGTAGCTTCGTTGTGAATGCCGACAGATCAGGGAGATCCAGCAAACAAGCACTTGAGTTGTCGATACTGAGAAATCACCTATCCACAGCAATTGGCACGGTGAAGACGGATGATAAACATAAGGTTGTGGCCGTCATAAGGATTGCCAGAATTACACCCCGTGATATCAAGGTTTTGCACAGCAAAATCATGAAACTCATCCAGGAATTTGCGCGGTTCGACTCCGCAAGTGGTAAGTCATACACACTGAATATCAGTGCGTATCCAAATGAAACAGATTACGTCTCCCGGGAAAAAATAATTATCGATCACTAAGGAGGATATATATGAAAAGGAAACTGCCCGGCATAGGCAAAAGGGGAATGGTTCTAATTGCTTTGATCGTTGTGATGCGCGCGCCTTTCGGCACTACCTCCACATCGGAGAAATGGCAGCCAGAAATACGGAGCAGCGAATCCCTCACGGATTTGTTGACCGGAATAAGTGAACTCTACGATCAGCCTGCTGTAGCAGCGGCGCTGGTGTATGGAGATTCCATTATGGCAGAAGCTACCATTGGAAATATTGTCTATGGCGAAGAAAAGACAGTCAACGAAAAAAGCCGGTTTCACATCGGCTCAACCACCAAGTCAATGACCGCTGTGCTTGTCGCAATGCTCGTCAGCGAAGGAAGACTATCATACGACATGACTCTTCAGCAAGTTCTTCAAGACATACCGATGCGTGATGAATACCGCAAAGCTACGATTCACGATCTACTCTGCAACAAAGCGGGAATCATCGCTTTTCAAATAACAACATTCGAAGATCCTGACATTGTCGAGAAGCTCACTACGGAAATACCCAAGGCATACCCTGACCCGACCGACCAGCGTCGTGAAGTTACAAAGCTAGCATTGAGCCTCGAGCCCATTGCCGAACCAGGCACAAAAGTTATCTACTCTAACATCGGATGGCCAATAATCGGCTACATTATTGAACTGGCCACCGAACAGTCTTACGAAAAGCTTTTGCAGGAAAGAATATTCAAACCCCTCGGTATGAATACGGCGAGAATCGGCGGTTGGCCTGCATCTCCATCCGACCCGGACCAGCCACGTGGACACTATATCAATCCGGAGAATAAAGCTGAACCAACGCCACAGGGTTTGGATGATGAGTACGTGCTTTCGCCATGGATGAATCCAAGCGGTGGCGTTCACTGCAGCATACATGATTACGCCATCTATGCCCGGGAACATCTGGCAGGGTTGCAGGGCAAAGGAAAGCTGCTAAGTCAAAGCGAATACGAGACTATTCATACAATACACGTAAGGACAAACATCCGAGACATGTATCCCCACATGAAAGACGACCGGGAAGCGATGTTCGGATACGGATGGGGAATCGCCGAGAAGGAATACGGAAATCTCAGTCTAGGAGCTGGCAGCGGCGGCACATTCTTCGCCCAGATATATGTTTACCCTGCCTTGAATTTTGCCTTTGTCGGATTCACCAACTGTGGGAATGGAGCACCCGCACTGAGGGATATTTATCAAAAGGTAACTGGATTGGAATAGCAATCTAAGCCTAACGCAAGACGCCCAACGACGTGAAGATACGAACCTCGAGGTTAGAAACTCAATAGCGAGAAGTTTAGGGGCCGCGATGAACATATCTGGTGAAAAGTCGTCAATGATATCAACGGGATTAGCGAAAATAACGATACTAGCGAGATTAGCGGGAATAACGGGACTAACGTTTTCTCAGGCTCTTAACGATCATGACAGCCAAAGATACGAGACCCACCAACAACCAGATCATCAGGATTGCGATGGTTAAGAGAAGAAAACTGAAATCAAGATCAAATTGAAACTGCATGTATTGAAATTTCCAGGTCAAATTTTCCCTTACCATCACTGCAGAGAGCCGTAAGGGCAAGACCAAGAAACGGGACATGTCGGATTTCACATAACCTATCGTCGAAATCCATGCTACATTTCCTGATACTGAGATATGCGCATTATCCATGAGAAAAGTGCAATCTCCCCAAGATTCCCAATCGCTATAAATCAACCGCGAGACATTTTTTCGCCCCACTAATATTTCGTTAGGCATTGTACCAAGAACCAGAATGTTCTCTTGCGAAAAAAGTTGCTCCATGAAAGATTCTACTTCGGTTGTGTCCCGATTGGCATACCCCTCCTGAAATCTATGTAACTGGTCAACGATCTCTGCGCGAACACTGTCAGAGGCGTTACCGTAAGAATAAACATAGTCATCTTTGCCATCATAATATTCATTGTGTGAATGACGTAGCACAATGATCACCGTATATAATAAAACACAAATGAAAATAACCTTGAGAATCTGTTTTACAATCTTCATTTAATCCTCCCTCATTTCCGGATTGCAATATTCACACTGGTGTCAAATACCTGACCTGGCTCGAGTATCCACATTGATGTGACTGATTTAAAACGCAAACGGGACTTCAGTTTGCAGGTCGGTATCGTCTAAAGTGCCTCCACCTTCATGGTATTATCTGCACTCAGCCGGTCTATGAGCTTATGGTACGGATCAATACCGGCCTTCACGGGTTTCTCATCGACGATGAACGTGAATTCCATATCCGGTTTGTCGATCAGGTGTTTTCTCAAATACAGTTCCTTATCATCCTCGCCCAGCACGCCAATGTCTATGTAGTCACAGATCGGAATTTCATTCTCGCTTCCGAGCTCATCGGCACGCAGCTTCTTCGCATTGATCGACACATGCACCCGGTATGTTTTGTTGTCCAGCGGTACGAACGTTGCCTCTACTGCTTTGTTCTCGTACAGCGTGATCGTCTCGAACATATCCTTGATAATATACTGCAGACTATCGGGAACAGCCTGCCGTATGTATTCCAGAAATTCAACGGAATTTGTGAACGGAGGTTTCTGGTAGGCAAAATCCTTCAGGTATGCTGCCAGAGCGCGGTTGAGCCGCTCCTCGCCGATATAATCCTGGAGTGCGTTCATGACCACCATGCCTTTGCGATAGTGCAGGTATCCTTGATTTTCAACGAGCATGAGCGGAACTTCTTTCAAACGCTCATTTCCACGGCCACGCAAATAACTATCCAATTCATGCTCGAGCAGTTTCCTCACCAGTTTCTCACTGAATTCCTGCCTGCACACCATGAGCGAGGAATACTGTGAAAGTACTTCAGACATGACGGTCGCACCTTGAACATCTGCGGAAACAACTTGATGCGCCCACCACTGATGTGCCACTTCATGGGCGGTCAGGGCGAACGGATAATCGACATCATCTTCTTCGACCCTGGCAATGAATCCGATGCCTTCTGAATAAGGGATGGTCGCGGTCAAACTCTGCGCAAATTCCTGATACCGCGGGAACTCGACTACCCGCACAAGCCGGTGCTGATACGGGCCGAAATGTTCGGTGAAGTAGTCCAGCGAACTCTTGAGGGCATGTATGAACCGGTCGATGTTGTACTCGTGTCCTTTGTGGTAATAAACCTCGATATTTACGTTCTTCCACTTATCGCGCCGTATTTCGTACCTGCCTGATAAGAATCCGTAGAGATTGATGAATCGGTGATCCATTACATAGTGATAGTAATTACGACCGTTCTCCTGCCACTCTTCGACAAGATACCCGGGTGCTATACCGATCTGGTCCTTATCAGTACTTACTATCGCATCCAGCGAGATCCAGTCCCCATCATACGATACATAATTGTTCATTCGTGCTTGCATATCATCGACCGGTGCCATGCGCTGGCGAGGTTCCAAACCGTATTGTTTACGGTCGTGATCCTCGACCAGTTCGATCTCTCTGTTATACCCGATGCGAGGGAAATAATCCTGATTATCAATGAAAGTTCCATTATAGACTATATCGACATTCGGGTTATTATTCTTAAAACCCCTTTCCGTGTATTCTAGATGAAAAGTCAATGTCGTAGTATCGCCGGGCATCATTGGTTCTTCCAGTTCATATATGTAGTAGCGGTATTTTTCATCCTTAAGCGCAGTCATGTAGGAATGGCTGAAAGATATCTCGTACACGGTCGGCAGGTGCTGCAGAAGTATGTGCACGGAATCGATCGGGGCGTCTGTTCGATTCTGCAGTAGATAATTACCGGCAATTTGGACCCTACGCTCGCTCGCGAAGATATCGACCTGCGTCTGCACATAGGTTATGCGCGGCTGCGCGATGCCATGGTATTTGCTGTAGAGCTTCTCATACTCAGCCTTATCATGCTGGACATGTTTGTTGATCCTGTATGTGTTCAGCACATTCGTGTTGTAATATATGTACCCGCCCGCCGCGACAAAGATAATCAGAGAAACTGCTGTAACGATTCGTTTACCAGCCGTAAATCTCTGGGTAAAGTAGCGCAGGCGACTTTTCAGATTTGCCTCCTGTCCCCGCACCCAGAAAAGATGAGCAGCGAACGCGAGCAGCAGAGAAAAAGCAGTCCAGTACATCCTAATCCAAACAGCCGATGACAGGTAATGACCGTAACCGTTCATGTCTGAATAGGTGTAACCCGGACCTTCCGCAAACAAATACAAACTATGCTGCAATCCGAAACCATACGCCGAAACTACTAATATGTAAAATGCGACCATGACAAAATGACCCAGGTACTTGTTGTTGACCAGCACCTGCACGAACAACGCCAGAACACAGTACCAAATCAGTTCTATGAAGCGTAAACCATATAGCTCCTTCAAATATTGCCCGACTTCGAAGTTATAGTAACCAAGGACTGCTTGCATGAATATGCCACATAGCATGACCACGAACAAGAGCAGGGCTGTAACCAGCACGAGTGCGCCAAGTTTTGACAGGAAAGAGAGCCAGTCCGCGACAGGTAAAGAATCGTATATCTGTGCTACATTCTTGTCACGTTCCCGCCAAACCAGTTCACCCGAAAACAGCACGATGATCACGAGCATGAATAGAGAAAATGTACCGGCGGTGATTTCGAGCACCTCGTAGGTGACCGGATAAGTGGTCGTACCATAGATTTGCCCGATGTTTTCAAGACCAACAACCATGATAAAACCGATGCCCAGCACGACGATTACGACAAAATATAGGTTCTTGACGATGCCGAAAAATTCGATCTTTGTCTGCCCGAGTAGTTGACGTATGCCAGCGCCAATTGAAAACTGTCTGGTTGCAGCCGGCAATGTCATGTATGACGTTGAGACTTCGTGCTCTTCCGCATCAACGACTGCTGACCTCCTCTTCCGTTCAGACGTCACAAATGTCGGCTTGAACCTCACATATGCGAACACGAGCATTGCCACACCGATCGCGCTCCACAGCACACGATTCCACAGGACGACCCCGCTGAGTGGCATGAGCAACGTGTTTTTTTCAGCAACCGACCAGTATTCAGTGATATACCTGGCCGTGTTGGCGCCGAATGGATCGATGATACTCGCAAAAACCTTGGCTTCGAGGCTCATGAGCAAGTTTGCCGACATGAGATAACCCACGAGAACGGCAACGCAGGCGACAAAAACAGGCATGCGTTTTCTCTGTAATATCGCCAGACCAAAGAACACGGCACCTGAAAATAAAAGGTTGGGCAGCACGTGGATCAGGTATGGTTGAACGTACACAATGAGGCGTAACGGCGCGAACTTTTCCGGCATGATGAACGGCATAAGGCTTCCGACGATAGCGCCGATACCAATACTCAGAAAGACGACGACCAGCACAACGAATGCGCCAAGGAAGCGTCCGAAGAAATAATCCGCTTTCCTTATGGGATAAGAGAAAAAGAAAGAATGCGTATCGCGCTGGAAATCGCGGTACCCGGCATTTCCCATGACCGCTGCGATCACCAGCATACCGAAGTATACCAGCATCGAGATGAGCAAACCCACTGCAAAAGGAGCATTTGCCAGCACCTTGCCCTCACCGGCACCACCGATAACGACATTGGCCCCCCGGAACGCGCCACCGACCGAGATCGTCGCGAAAAAAGCGAACGCAAAGAACATGATGAAATAGATATATGTGGATACTCTCGTGAGCCGGTACTTCAGTTCAAATAAAAATATCTCGCGGAACATGGCGGTCCTCGCGGTTATGCCGTAACCGGCGCTGAATTTTTGTTTATGGTCGTGAAATAGACGTCTTCCAGCTCAGGATCTATCATCTTGAACGTGTCGTCTGGCCGGTTGTCGCTCAAGACGTGGATGACGATCTTTCCGGCAAACAGGCGTGTCATGACGATCTCGAATTTCTTCCCGCACTCGGGAAATTCCTTCTTGGAAATCACCTTTGACCAGATCTTCCCCTTCAACTCATTCATTGCCTTGAGCGGCTCGGCTGTAAGCAGAAGTTCTCCCTCATGGATTATCGCCATGTTCGTGCAGAGTTCGCTCACGTCATCGACTATATGGGTCGAGAGGATCACCACCACATGCTCTCCAATCTCACTAAGGATATTGTGAAAGCGGTTCCTCTCTTGTGGGTCAAGGCCAGCAGTCGGTTCGTCGACAATGACCAGCTTGGGATTGCCGAGCAGTGCCTGAGCAATGCCGAACCGCTGCTTCGTACCGCCGGAAAACTCACCGAGACGCGTCCTGCGCAGGTCCCATAGATTGGTTTGGTGTAGCAGGTCGTTGATCAGAGTTTTGCGTTCTTTCTTATTATGAATGCCCTTGAGCACTGCAATGTGGTCGAGCATATGCTCGGCAGTCACCTCCGGGTAGATGCCGAATTCCTGTGGTAAATACCCAAGCAATTCTCTCACCTTATGCTTCTCTTTGAGCACGTCGATACCATTAAGCTGGATCGTTCCCTCATCCGCCTCCTGTAGGGTCGCAATGGTACGCATGAGCGTTGATTTTCCCGCACCGTTCGGTCCGAGCAGGCCGAACATGCCTGTCGATATGCTCAGGGACACGTTCTTGAGCGCCTGAACCCCATTCGGATACGTTTTAGAAAGACTTTTGATCGCCAATTCCATCACTCCTCCTTAAGTACACTTTTCATCACTAAATTGAAACTGCGCACAATAAATCTCCATACAGAACACTATTCTGTGCACCCATGCCGATTATGACTCTATATTAAGGTATACGCATGAAAGAGGGATATTGTTACACCGACGCTGAACGCACCGCCGCCACTCTTCCTCTCCCTTGATGCTGTGTCCGCCTCAGGAGGAAGAGAGTATAGAGTTGAGGGTAAGAAGTATTTCGGGTAGGGCTTTAGCCCTGCGATGAAATGCTGCAAACTTAAAGATTTGTTCTGCATTTCTGGACGCGTTTTGGTTTTTACCGGAATTAACGGGAGTAACGGGATCTATGAACCAAACGTTTCTCGTTTTTCAATTTCGAAATTGGAAATCCCAAGGTAGTTATGAGTAGAGCAGAAAGGCTGTGTTAACAATTCACTTTTGCGTAGAAACGTACTGGCTCAGTATTTTCTGATACTCACTATTTGAAAATATCACAGCATAATCCGGCTCCGTCAATATCCGGTATATCTGCTCACATTGTGAAGGTTCGTCCGTGTCTATCTTTAAATCGTAGTAGCCCGATACCTTGGCAAAAACCGTTCTTTCGAAATCTGGGCGTAATTCCGGAACAGGAAAGACCAAGACCGCCTGTTGTCCGGTCTCGGGCATCACATAGTAATCAGTATCTGACCGCTCTAGTTTGTCACAGATATCCCTACCATCGTGTGCTGTAGCTCTTGTTGCAGAAACCTCCTGGACTTGTATAGGCAAGTCTTTTGAATAATCGATAGCAAACATATTAAATTGCCAGAATCCTGACGGCGGCGTTAAACGAATCATCACTGAATCTCCCTCTACATGGGTCAGATCAAGCGGAACGACCCGGGTCTCGGATACAAATGGCCCGCCGCCCATGATCTCACCTTGGTGCTTCCACCCACCGTCTTCCCAAATGTAGACCTGAAGCTGATACAGCTCAACTTGGTCGTTCCACTCCTCGATCATTTGCTGCCATCGTGGAGTCATCATCTCTTCGTACCATGTTGCAACCTGATCGCCGAAAAGACAGACCATCTGCCTCAGCATATGCGAACCCCAGAACGTGTTGCAGCCGCTGACAACAAACTTCGCCTTTTCGACCTCTCGTGGTTTTGGGAAACTGATAAAGAGGGTATCACGCAGGTTACCTGAAACATTTATCTCACTATGGTCAATGTAGGATGCCCACAGCAGATAATCTTCGACAGAGAGTAGTTGATAATAGTCATCACCGTCCGCGTCTCTGACATGCAAAGGCTTCTGCGCATCGCCTATTGTATAGATATCACCATTTGCATCTTGATATACTATTACATCCCTTGAGTGATCGGCAATCAAAAGTTTAAATTCATCGGTATACTGAATCTCATCCAATTCATTAGCGAGCAAAATACGGTATTCACCGTCTACGGGCTTTAGGTAATCCATGTGGCAGTAATCAGTACGCTGTAACCCCTGACATACGGCGCCACCGTAAGGCTCACCATCCAGAACATATCCCTTGCCGTCAAAAGCATAAATGAACGGGCAGGATGATGATGCCGCCGCATCCAGCGCACGATCAAGCGCAATTATGGCCACTACGATGCCAACTAATGCAGCAACCAATACTACGCCTAAGATTACCTTGCCTGTCGTAGTAGGACCAAACTCGCGGACGTATATGACAGATACCTGTTCAATGGGGATTTTGACAGATTCACCTTCTGCAGTGTAGCCAACGATCATATTCTCGATGAATTGTCCGCCATCAGGGAACTCGTAGACCTCATTGGCAGTGGTTACTATTCTCAGTATCTTGAATTTGGGCTTCTCTTTCAAATGCTGCACGGTGATTGATCTGCTTGTATAACAACCATGCGTACCCACAATGAAACAGACGAGCGTTGCGAATACCAATACTCTCTTACATAGCATAACTCCTCCCTTATGGCTGAACCATACTGCTTTCCCCTTCTTCGAACTGCGGTTCGCGCGATCTTTTTATCGCTTCAATCGCATTCCTCTCGTCTATCTTGCTGCCGGGTATGCGCCATCCTGCTACCCCCCAGCTAAACCTCCAAGCACAGCCCAAAAGGGTCCTTCAAGCAGATATGCGAGGAAAGCGCCGCACGTGACCGCACCAACAACACCATGTATGTATCGAAAATTCTTTCTCTCTACATGGTTGACTTCTATTTGTGTAATTGGCAGACCAACACTATCATAGTCAACTATCCGCCATTTTTTCTCTAAATTTTCCCTTGAAAAAGTAATGTCACCGTAGGCATTTATGTAATCACCCAATATGTCGACAGTAAGAGGATCTCTGCTTATTGTTCTGAAGTTGCCTTTGTCCGTCACTATTTTGATTTCACACCCGCCTTCATTCAAACTGTAAAAGCGCGCTTCCTTGAAACCTTCCACGCCTGGCAATAAATCAAACTGTTGCCGTTCTTCGACATCAATGCTTTCACCCACTTTTTCATCAAGAATGATTGTTTTACCCCGCTCGTACATACTGTATTTTTTCAGAGAATAGCTGCAGTTCATCAACAATGAAAGTAAAGTGACAATCACTACTATACGCTTCACAATACTACCTCCCTAGAAATACGATGTGGTATTGTATAGCTATGTAATTTAATGTCAAGAAGATTTACGCACTACGCTCCACGCTATACGCAAGCCGTCCAGTTTCCCATCATTGAAATCAAGATTTGAATCACTGCTTTTAGGCAATCATTGCGACAAGGCGGCGACGCAGTCCCTCTGTTCGGGACTCCGATTCTTTATTTGTTGTGGAATTATTTCAATGATTAGATCGGAACAATCTTCGCTCACTCTTTCTGTCATTGCGAAATTTGCGTAGCAAAGTGAATTCCCGTTCTGCGGGATTCTCGATTTTCCTATGATATAATAATGAATATGCGAAATCGGTACAATCTTAGTTTGATCCTGGTATTTGGGTTCGTAACGGAAGCAACGATAATAACGAGACTAACGGAATTAGCGAGAGTAACGAAAATAACGGTCTAAGCGTTTCTATGCCAAAAATTCAACCTCCGTCCCCCTATTCCGTTTAGGATTCCGTATTTCAAGCTGGCAGTCGTTCTACCGAACCAACAACAGTTTCTCGCTCGCTGCCCAACTGCCCGCCTTCATTCGCAGGAAGTAGACGCCGTTTGTCATCAGTCTGCCATTTTCGTCCCTGCCGTCCCATCCAGTTTCGTGAAAACCGGCTACTCTCACACCGTCGATCAGATTTCTAACCACCCTGCCGCACACGTCATAGATAGCCATTTTGGTTTCCACGTCACGAGGTACGGCATATCTGACAGAAACCCTTGAGCTGAACGGGTTTGGCTGACTTCTGCTCAGGGCAAAAGTAAGTGGCAAATCTCCCGCCTCACCAGCCTGAGGTCCGCCGCCACTTGCATATGTTGAATCGGATGTTTCCACGTTGGCCCCAGGATTGTACGCCCATCCAACCTTGGTCACATCATCTATAGTGAACACAAACCATCCAGCAGCATACTTGATCTTATCAGATTCACAAAAACCCACACCATCAAATTCTGTCGTGAAATAATCCAAGTCGCTCGATAAGCCGCTCCAATGACCGGTGACAGCCGCCTCTGGTACCGGAACATCGTCCTCATCGACTATCGTTATTTCGGCCACGCCCTTTGTGAACACACCTATTGGGCGCTGCGACATTTCTATACTCGAAACATGCATCTCATTGCTAACCCCTCCAGTCGTGAAAGTATATTCGGATGAAGTAGCGGTGTTATCCGAAGCATCGGTTGATTCAACTACATAGTAGTACTGGGTCGATGGCGACAGCCCAGACAAAGCGACACTATGGGCCATTACCATATCCGTGCTCGACATCATGAAATCATAGACCGGACCACCGTCTGTGTCATACCGCACGACTGAATTGCTGTACTCATCGGTATCCCACGTGATCAAGGCCGAGGTGCTTGTTATCCCAGATGATGCAATGTTTGAGATGATAGGCGGCGTCACATCGGGAATGATTGAGGACTCAATGTATATACGGTCAATGAACACCTCATCCAAGACTCTGTTACCTTTTGTACGGTCCGTATCCAGCACTCTGATATACAAATTACCGCTCAAAAAAGCCGGTAGCGGGTATACCTGACACTGGTCATCGTCAGTGGTCTTCGTGACGACAACCATATCTGTGTAGTTGATATCATCAGTGGAATAAGCAAATACAAAATCGTCACCTTCATTGTTTGCAGTATGATAGGCTTCGATGTAGAAAGTAATCTGGCTCCCACCTTCAACAAATACAGTCCATTTGTGTTCGAGAAAACTGTATCGCCTTTTCACGCTGCCAACGCTCTCTTCCTCCCTGATCGATTCATAAACATTGTCGCTTGCCCAGGTATCAAGATATGTACCTGACTGCGTCCCACTCACGGCAATGTCCCCATTCGGCACGCCTGCATCTTCGGGTGCTATCTCGCTGTCGAACAAAGCATACATTCTGCTTACAGTCTGCGATTCAAATGATGACATCTCGCCAGCCGCTGGGAAAACCGAGCGCCAATCTCCCAGTTTTACCTCTGTATCATCGAATACTTCGTAATCAATCGGGATGCTGTAGCCCTGTATACCACTTTCACCGTCGTCTCCAACCAGTTCGTTCGTATTGATCGTCGTATCACTGGTGAGATTCGCATAGCAGTATGATTCCTTTTCCTGTATCTCAACGCACATCGGCGCAGGTGCACCGGGCGTCAGCATCTCGTAAGGAGGAGTTCCTGCATACGACCACAAAGGAACGCTGATGCCACAGCTGGGCTCACCGAGGATGCACCAGAAGGTTGATAACCGCGAATCCTCCGCAGGTGTAACACCATGGATAACGGCAGACGATCTCGTTTTGTACCGGCTGACCGCGGGCCCCGTTGTTGGCCACTCACCACAGGGCAAATACGGCGGGCCGCCGATATCCTTGGACACCGCTTCGATCATGTACCGGTCACCAAGTTGATTGGCGCCGACGGCCTTGCTAATTAGCAGATCCGCCCTCTGGCACCGGCTGTCAGGAGTACCGCCACCCCAAAACGAAAAATTAGTACGCACTACGTAGCCGCCGTAGGAACCGGCATCGTATCTTATATACCCCCAATCGTCGGTTTCAAAGATCGCCGCCTCACCATAACGGTCGATCACTCCGAAATTGGACCAGATGTGACCCCTGCTCCCTGATGTTGCTATCAACAGCGCCTCGAAATCCGTGACGCTTCCGCACTCCATGAGTGCTTGCTTCATAAAAGGGCCGTCGTTCTGCGGTGACCCAGTATATATGTCCGGCGCATCCGCGTTGACGATGGTAAACCCATCATCGTTAACGCCAGCATAAGCAGTGGTTGTCTCATCGACCCCTGTAGTAACTATCGTTATGTATCCACCATGAGAGCCATCATTGAAATACCTTACCTCCTGGTTATACACATCGCTCCTATCCCGGTTCTTAAAGAGTAAAGGCCTGCCATCTGTGGTTATCGCTCCGCTCACTGCAGCTATCGTACAACATTCGCCCGGACTAATACCTCCGGCGAGCAGCAACATCAGAATACATAATTCTACGCATACATGAAATTTGCTCATGACACTTACCTCCCCTTCAATGTTGTCGCACACAGATATAATTGATGTCAATCTTGCAGGAAACAACTACCCTTTCCATAGTACCTCTCCTATAATAACTACGATGGTGTATTGTAGGTTATTCTACATGGATGTCAACACGCTTACCGCAGCACGCCATACGCAAAACGTCCAACGGGGACTGGCTCCGCAAGGTGCCTGTCCCCGTAACGCTCAATACTGCATGCTTTGCGCTCCACACCTGACGCTGTACGCCCATAACGTCTTGCACTGTCATTGCGAGGAGTGTCGCGACGTGGCAATCTCCGCACTTCGACGGGATTAAAGAGAATAACGAACTCAACGATCTTAACGTTTTCAGAATTCGCAATTCGAAATACGTAATTATAAATAAGTATTCCGTTTCTCAGCGAAGCGTGTCTTCAGAAAGCGAAGCGACCGTGACCTCAGCAAAGCATGTCTACAGTCCGCGCAGCGAACGTGTCTTCAGCGTCCTTTGGTTGTGAGTCTAAACCTCCCATCTTCCCAAGTTCTTAACTTTCTGAAGTTTTACGTATCTTCGCAAGTTCTCAATGTCCGTCGTAATTTCGTCTCCGGCTCTCAACAGAACGCTCCTGTGTTATCTAGCATATCTCCCAACTTCTGTCGTTCCGATTTTCCCAACTTCGGCCCGTCTATGGTGTTTCGTATACCTCCACATCGTCAAAATAGCTTGTACTTACTCCGGAGATTGGTGCCCACTGCGTGCTGATACAGAATGTGTGCGAAATGTCAGTAGACGCGGCATCGACGTCTGACGCAACTTGCTGGTCATCTATCCACACTTCCATTTTCAGAGCGTCATAGTCGATCTCAACCTTCACTGAATACCAAGTATCATATACCCACGTCATGCCTGTATTTGTCGAGGTAATTCCATGCGCATAAATAGCACTATCGCCGCTCATAAAGAACACCGCATTATACATTCTGCTTTCATTTGAAGAGACCCTGTCGAAGAAACCAACATATGAACCTGTAGCACTGCCCGTCGGGATCATAACGGCAACCTCATACGTGAGCCCGTTCACGCCTGTCATGTCGAAAGTGACCCCGTCGGTCCGCATCCAGTTGGGATACCCGCTCAAAAGGAAACTATTCTCTCCACTGTTTGCCGCGTCATCGACCACATACGTATCTCCATCGCCTGTCCCATCCCAGAGTATGTACCAGCCACGTGCCGACGGATAATCACCAACCGGGTAAGCTTCAAAACCGTCCGAGAAAGGTAGCGAATTTGGTTCAGCACCATTCTCTTCGGTTGTGCATCCGACAAACAAGATCATGAGTATTGTGAAAGCCATCATGCATCTTCTACACATACTTCCTCCTTTGCTATATACGTTTTTACTACCAGCAGATTTCTAACAATTTGGCAATTCTAGCACACAAACCGCGATTGTCAATACGATCCCACCCACAGGACGAGAACACCGGAACCTCTAGACTTCGGAAATTGAGCGAAAGTAACGATAATTACGAATCTAGCGAACTCGTTATTATGGCGATTTCTGCGAACGAAGTGATACTGTGCAAATTTTGTTCATATCTTGTATATGACAGCAAAATTGCGTATCCCGCATATGTGTGCGGGGCAAGCCGGTACGGCGCTCCTGCGCTACTTCGTTAGTGTTCTAAGTTCATAACTTCCTGGAGAACGTTGTGTTCTCAGCGAAGCGTGTCTTCAGGTCGCACCGCGACCGTGTCTCCAGCGAAGCATATCTTCAGGAGCGAAGCGGCATGACTTAAATCCGTGAAGCGGATATGTCTTTAGTTCGCGCAGCGAACGCGATGTCGTCTATACTGTCCAGTAAATTGTGATCGTCCAGTAGTTTAGCGTTCCGGTCGTGCTGCCGAAACCGCCGTAGATCTCCAGTCGCCACGCGCCATTCACCTCTTCGCCGGCGAAGGAGTCAGTTGTGAGCGATTGAGTTCCGCCCGGGTAGTTACCATAATTCCAGAGTATCAGAGGCGTATTTTCGGGTGATATTAACCTTATGGTGAGCTCCTGTGGCGCACCGAACGTTACGCTGACTGTAACCGACAACGAATCTACCGTTGCTCCAGTCGGAGCATCTATAATACCTATGTAGCTGTTAGTGTACTGACCTGCCGAAAGTCCATACGGTGTCAAATTCTCACCGTACACCCAATTCGGATCGACCGTAACCGTCACATCTCCTGTGTCAGCCAAGCCCTCTTCATCCTCGACGATCACTTCCATGACAAAGTGACCCGAATCATCGGGTGCAGTCCAGACCACCGAAGATAGATTTGTGGCAGATAGTGTACCGGCCTCGGCCGACCAGTCATAGGTGATTGTATCATCGTCTTCATCCTCAGCATCACAGGTCAATGTCACGTCTTCACCAGGGTAGACGTTTGAAGGATCCGCGGTGACGCTGTTGATCACCGGTGCATTGCTCTCCTCACCACCACAGTTGAGAAAAACCATCATTACTACAACACTCAACCACAGAAGATTCTTCACTCTTTCCTCCCTTGTTATTCAGGAAGTATATGTCCCTGCGCCGATACTGTCAACAAGTATCATGTAGCCAAAACACGATTTTATGCATACTTTTTGTTGAACGAAGTTAACGGAAGCAACGAAAATAACGAACTAAACGATACTTGTTAAGTGCGCAATTCGCTTTTCGATATAGTGTTCTTGTGACTTACTTGATTTCTATATTTTGAATTTTGTAATTTGTCTCAGTTTTTGCCGACTTAATATCACCGTAATCAAAGATGTTCATCATTGTGATCGACGATGCGAAGTATCGTTGTCTTCAATTATTTCCGCAGTTCCGCGAGTTTCTCCCTTGCGTTCTCGTTACTCGAGTCAAGTGCCAGCGACTTTTCATAGTTTTCGATCGCCAGCGCCGTATTTCCCGCAATCATGTATGCTTCTCCAAGACTGTCATAGACATTGGCTGATTCAGGGTACAGATAGACATTCATCCTCAGTACGCTTATCGCCTCAGCGACCTTACCTTCTTCCAGCAATCGATAGCCACGGAGATTCACCGTATTCTCTGCAATCACTCCCATTTCTTTATTCTTCTCATACATCTCAACTGCTGCGTCATAACCACTTTCGATTGCTTCATTCAATAACATCTCAGTGAATTTTCTATTTTTCGTGCGCTGGGTTTCACCAACAAGAAGTTCTTCAATGAACAGCACAGGTTCGGCAGTACCATTGTCATAGTTGGATAACACCGCAACCGTGTAACCGAGGCCTTTGAACATCCCGAGGTAACCGGCAATGCCTGGAAATCCTCCGGTGTGACCAACAATATGATGACCATTTTCTACTCGATCCCGGAACCCATAACAATACATAATGTGCCGATCGGTCTGGGCCTTGCCGCTCGTCATCATCTCTCTACTCTTCTTTGACATAAGTTTGTTACTCATCAACGCATTGGCAAAATTATTTAGATCTTCGACCGTCGAATATCCACCTCCTGCCGGACCGCCCTTCACAACGTGCAGAAATAAGTTGTTCTTCAACTCACCCCGCCGCGCCTGTAATCTCGTATAGCCAATCGCAAGGTTCGGCACAACGTAGTCCGTCTCATAGGCATCGGTGTTTATCATGCCGGCTGGTTTATAGACGTTTTCGCGCACATAGTCAAAGTAATTCTCGCCGGTCACTTTTTCGATAATAAGACCGAGTACCATGAAGCCGGCATTGCTGTAGGAGAACTGGCTTCCGGGTTCAAAGAGCAATGGGTCGTTTACAAACAGCGGAAGATAATCCTCCACCTCTTTATAGAGATCCTTCGATGCCCTCATGTATTCCGGCGTCCAGTAGTTCCCGAGCCCGCCAGTATGAGATAGCAACTGGTGTATCGTCACTTTGCTCGCGACATCCTTGTTCGGATAATCCCGGACATAGTCGATTATCTTGCCATCCAGTTTGATTTTACCTTTCTCGACCAGTTGCATGATGACAGTAGCCGTGAACATTTTATTCATAGAACCAAGATTGAACTTCGTATCGATCTGATTGGGAACATCAAAAGACCTGTTTGCATACCCGTATGCTTTCCTGAAGATCGGCACACCGTCCTTGGCAATGAGCACCGCGCCTGAAAACCCGTCACGGGAATCCAACTCTTCAAGAAATACAGTGGTCTTCTCGACAACTTCCTTTTCACTGATAGCGTGTGCCGCTCCGGCAAACAGCACAACACACATCAACACAACAACGATCGACCAATTATACAAGTATCTCATCCTAACTCCTTTCGATATATTATTCTACGACCTTTTAATTTAAAGTCAATGTTTGGACAGCGTTTTTTTGGAATTCGAAATAGTTTTTGTACCGATATTATCGAAATTAACGAACTCAACGGTACAATATCTTAAGTCAACCCTGCCCTACATAATGCAGCTACGGTTCCTGCAGTTTGAAATCTATCGGCATGGAAACCCATGTACGT
The DNA here is from genome assembly GCA_020353055.1 of Caldifarciminota bacterium. Classification (GTDB taxonomy): domain Bacteria; phylum Hydrothermota; class Tepidihabitantia; order SM23-42; family SM23-42; genus SM23-42. The sequence goes on from CP070686.1 coordinate 883,192, forward strand.
ACGGGCAGACCGTTAAACTCCGGAGGACTGAATTTCGCCTTCCACCCATTTCTCTTCGCGGCATTATCCAACTCCATATACCCGGTTGATACAAGAACCTTTACATCCAGCACGCTGCCGTCTGTATCGAGTAAAAGCCCCAGCACAACCGACCCCTGCTGCCGTTTTGTCGCAGCGTTCGAGGGATATACGACGCCCGGTATATCTCTCAAATGAGGCTCCTTTGATAATTTGTTGTGGGGCACAACCGGCTTGAATATCGTATCGTATGACTCGCCGGTCGTATCGTCAGCGGACACAAACTGCCACTTCCGTTCTTTAAGGAGTACAAGCTGGCTGTCCTCGGTGACCGCGAGCGGTGAGACTTTCATCTCAGCGCCTTCAGGCAACGCAATCAGCATCCACGTCTCGTCCTCCCGCAATGATACAGTTGCACCATTATCGGTGATAGCCTGGATCTTTTCAGCACCCATTGATAGAGCAACCAGGCAGAAAAAAACCCTGATGATCTTCAAAACGTTCCTCCCTGTTTTACGTAGTATATAAACAGTGATGACTCACCATAATCATAACTCTTAAATACTCGAACGCAAGTGTTTAGATGTATCTACAATCTATGAAGCCAAAAAAACAACCTCCGTCCCCATCTCACCCCAGCAGTCCAACGAAATCAACGATATTAACGATAGTACCGAAAATAACGGTTTATATCCAGTATCGGGTATCGTTCTTTTAGCGGGAATAACGAAATTAACGGTAATAGCGATATTAACGAACCTAACGGACGTATCAATTATCGTGAATTATGAAAACCTAGGGACTAATTGTTTCCAAAAAAACTATCGCCACCGGAATAAAATTAACCATATAGTGAGTGCCCACAGCGTGCTCCCAATCACGCCTCGCAAATATGACCGCCATGGGTAAGCCGTATAGTAAGCCGGTTGTCAGAAAATTGTGCAGGGATAGACCGTGACCCAGACCGAAAGTGACCGCGCTGAATAGTACAGCCCCCATCATCGCGATCTGGGAATATCTACGAAACGCAGGACGCAGCATGAAGTAGCAGAGACTCACAAGCAATAACCTATACAAGACCTCCTCCACAATTCCAGAGTACAGTGGAAGCGAAAAGGGCATCCACCAGGATGTAAGCCAGTTGAGATCGCCACCCGGTGAACCGCTGGCAGCATTAGTCAAACCCAGCGGAACGAACAGTAGACAACCCCAAAGAAAACTCTTCAATGCCTTCCCGTAACTGCCGGAAAGAAGCGCAAAGTTGTCTAACCCCGTTCTATTGATCAACAATCCGCCGGCAATGACCATTAGAGGCGATAGACCCACAAGGAGGAAAAAAGCCGTGGAAGAGATGAAACCATGTTTGAAGTACAAATATCCACCCGCAAACGCGATAGTGGCAAGCAAGAAGCCTGTGATCAACAAGCGCACACTGATATTTCGCCACCACGCCAGAATTATCCAAATAGCAGCGACAATGATCACATGTAATAGGATCGATTCCCCGAGTTCAGAGAAAAAGTGTAAGACAAATATGAGTGCTATGATCGCCGCTGGAATAATGCGCCCGAATTGCCGTTGCGGGAATATTGGAGAACGTATCTCAGGCAGTGCATTCATAGACGGTCCCGTTCGCCATAAATAGCAGACTAAAGCAAGCGTATATATACCGGGCAAAACATAGTACAAAACGCTGAACTGATCCAATCGCCGAACACCTTGCAGCAGCAGCAAAACCATCGCACTAGTAGTCGCCAACCACATTACGATCAAAGCAATACGCAGCAAACGGACTTCCTTCGAAATAGTCATAATTTCCTCCGCATTATTATCCTAATCTTTTACGGTAAATCAATACCAAATTTAGATTTATACTCCTATGTTGCTTTGCGATACCTTGTGATGCAGCTCGGATTTCCACCATCGTCACGATTTTTGTGTACGCAAGATTTCATCAAATCTTGATTTGACCAGAAATCTTAGCGTGCCATCGTTGGTTTTGGTGAATCTCTGATTTACGAACAAAAATCAGTGTGCCGGCGCAGGAGGTGAAGCAATACCGTAAGGCAGTCATTCTCCGGTTTAACCGCTGAATCCAGGCGAACCGCTCCACGCTTAACGCCTCTCGCCTCACTGTCATTGTGAACCCGTCTTACGGGTGAAGCAATCTCCGTATTCAATCACTCTTAACGAGAATAGCGAAATTAACGATATTAGCGAGAATAACGAACACAACGCTTTGTCGTTATAGCGGAACTAACGATAATAACGGGATTAACGCAAGTAACGAAAATAACGAAATCGTCTCTGTCCCCATCACCTAATTAATCACGACCGGGATGAGCCACAATGTCGCCTTATAACTTACCAAGGGATTCACATAGTAGTACACATCATTTTCAACAACCTCGATATAGATATTGGTAATACCATCGCCGCTCACGTTAACCGTGCTGCCCGATGACAAAATATTCACCCTCGGGCCTTCACCTGTCTTCATAAAAAAAGAATACTCATCCCAACCCGGTGGCTCGTTCAAAACGACCGTTACCGCAACCGAATCGCCACTCGTATACTCAAGAAGAGAATCAATTGACCTGAGACGGTTCATGACATGACCCGTATACATCGTGTCTGTATTCGAGGCGAGAATCGTATCCGCTGAACCATTCTGCCGTGTTAAAATTACGCGGTCGATATACGGAACATCTGATCCCCTCGTGGGGAAATAGTAACTGCCATATGACAACTTACTCAAGAACCACTGCCTCGGGTGAACTACCGCATAGACAGAGTCGCCTGGGTTTAGGGGGTCCTCTATCCACTCACGGATAACATCAAAAACTATCAGACGCCTGCCATCACCAACCGCGGGTTGTGGCTCGGCATAATAGGGTATATCAATGGTATCAACTGTGCCGATCATCCGTATAGTGTCAATCCCGCTTATGATGACGCTGTCATAATGTCCGACTATTTGTAGATCTGCATGCGTCAGTGATGAGAAATCAAATGTGTCAATATAGTAGACTGTACACATTGTGTCTTTTGTAAACCACATGTCATCCCATACACGCTCTAACGGTGTATTGTTCAATCTTAACCCACAGGAATCAGCATGTTGCTTTATGAGTGGAGAATCGACCGAGAAAACCATCTCAGACCAGAGGATCTCGACATCTGCCAGACTAACCGAATTCAGACTGTCATTGAATATTTCATCTATTATCAGTAACTCCGGGTAATCATCTGTAAGTATTGACACTATCGCCGCACTATCCTCCGGCGTTCCCTTAAAGTATCCAGGGGGAGGATCATTTTCATAATACTCTGAGTCCTCACAAGAAACGTACAGAAATGAGAGAACAACAACAGTAGCACAAAGACATCTACAAAGATACTTGATTATACGCATCTCTACCTCCCGGTTGAAAACTATAAGTACACATAATTACTTGTCAACCGTATGGCAAACTGATCTAAAGAAATTACTCCGTTCCGAATGGACTCTGTCCTCAGTGTATCATTACCCACCCAAGCGGACTGGCTCCGGGGTTTCATCTCCGTAATCGTTTTAGTTCATCATTGTCATCGACGATGCGAAGCATCGGTGCCTGTTCCCTTACAACACCCGTCATTGCGAGGAACAAGTGACGAAGCAATCTCAGCAGTTCAACGGTATTAACGATAATAACGCAATTAACGATATTAGCGAACCAAACGTGGGGGAAGCCAACCTCCGTCCCCAGTGTCCTTCAGATACACTACATTAAACAGTCACAAACCGGACATGAACCGAATCATTTCGTCGTTTATATTGGTACTATCAAGCCACACTTCAGCAATAAGGCGCCCGTACACGTCTCTTCCTTTGACCTCACAGTTGATCGGTTTTCCTCCGATCAGTCGGTTTAGTTCCTCACGTGCTTTGGCCGCATTTGGAGTACCGGTCATTGGTGCATCAACACAAGTAAGTCTT
>CP070686.1:887288-908117 GCA_020353055.1 Caldifarciminota bacterium
AAAATAACTGAAGGTGAACCGCCGATCACCTCAAGCATCGATGACGCAGTGACCGGCATTTCGTTTCTCGACGATTTTGACCCGCCCGTATTCATACCCATGACCGTACTGCCCCGCACAAACCAGGGTGCGTTTGTCCTCGAGCGGCCCGGTCTGTACGCATTCAAGGCAAAAAGCTATTGCCTGAAGGCAGGTACATACGCGCCGACAACTGGTGACGGCTATGTTCTGGCGCCCCTTGCAGGACCGAAAAGCGGCCCGGTGCGCAAGCTCCTGCATGCCACGTACACACATCCTGAAATATCACAGCGAGAAATACAGGTTCTCTTGTGGGCAATAATTGCCCGCACCAAGATCAGCGATATGCCGCGGGAATATCAGGTAACTGCGGCCAAAGTTCTGTCACCAAAAGACATTTTTGAACTCAACAAAGGCGCGCTCGGTCTTGTTCCTGAAGACTTGATGGATAAAACCTTTGAGGGAGTGCCGCCCGCAGTGCGCAGCATACTTGAAGCAGAAGCCCGTCTGCGACAAAAAATGACGCAGGGCGAGGCTAGTTATGAGGAACTCGAAGAAGTAGCCGTCCGCTTTGGCTCCGCGCCGGCGAGCGACGATGATCAATATATTCCCCGAGGACGCTGGTCGTTTCATACGGACGGGTATTTTATCCGTTTCTTTCCCGAAGGCTACACCAACAACAACATCCAGGTCTATGTACCCCGAGATTGCCTTATCGAGAAGGATGCGCTCGGCCGCATCACGGCAGTTTGTGACCGCAACACTCAGCGTATAGAAATAGAGTACACCGATAATGTACAACCGCTGGCAATAACTGGTGATCCAAAACTGAAGGCCTACAATTTCAAAACAGTCCGTTTCATAAATCGAGTGACCATCCCGCCGGAGATCACGACTGAACTCGTTGCCCTCTGGGAAAATACCGGCTATACCCTGGTTGGCACACCCTCAGGCAAAGGTAAACCATCATACAACGTTAAATATCCCGGGATTGAAGAGCGCTACAAGAAATCAACCGCATGCGCAGATGATATCGACCGTATTGACCAGCACCTGAAAATTCAGGGCAGCACATCCGACCTTATCAATCTCACTCACCTGAAATACGCATTGCTTGATATTGTGGACAGTGACCGAAGCGGCGAGTATATGTGGGCGCGTTATCACGTTGACCTCATAAGCAAAACCTGGCAGTACGAATTTTCAAGGCGAGCCGGCACCTTTGTGTGGGGACAGAATGCACATGAATCAAGCAATAACATCTTCAGGGTTCTCCTTGGTTACATTGAGCCATTTTTCCAGCCGTGGTCATTGGCAAATGCTGCGGGTAATGGCAAGCCGACGCTCGACAACACCGGAAACTCTTCCATGCCTGGTTCGACCCAGAGACAGCGCGGCGGGAATTCAAACGCCGCGGAGGCAGATCCGTGTGCACAGGTAGAACAGGCTCTCGAATTCGCGAAGAATGTTAAGAAAGCCTACGAAAATGTCGATCCTTCGAACTACGCAAACGGAGATGATTACAATGATGCGGTAATCGATGAACTCAATAACATACTCAACAAGAACGGTCAGGCTTCGGCAGATCCGAACAGCCCACAGAACGCGCCGATGGGCACGCACCAGACCAACTGCGACCTGGCACCGGGCGGAACATCTTCCGCCTACGATGGAGATTGGGCTGTCTATGACAACAGCACCACTCAGATGTTTGAGGATCACATCAGGAATACGCGTTTTAAGAACGGACCAGATATCTTGTGGAGGGCGGCGCGTGCTCATGAACAGTCACACATGAATACGTGCCGACAACAGACCCAGGGCGGTCAGAATCCTAATGGTTATAAAGACTACATGGACGACCCGGCAAACCGCCAGAAAGATGAAGTCGCCGCGTACGAGGATCAGATCGCAAAACTACAAGCCTGGCTTGACTGGAATTGCAAATAATGCCGGCTGTATGCATACACTTCATGCTATCACTGTCCCGCTATCGCTATGCGGGATCCTCGATCAACACTTATCTAAGGATAATAGAAGAGACCGGTATTATCTCTACTTTATCGCTGTCACGATTTTTGTGTAAATCTATGATTCAGCAACAAGAATCAGTGCACCGAAGTGTGAGGTGAATCGAGCCGCGAAGCAGGAAAATGTTAAAAATGTTATGCCTGTCCCCCGACTGGACTAGAATATTACCTCTTCTTCGAATTCTTCCCCATTCTCACCACGTTCGCGCTCAGGGCGGTAACGGTTGAAGTTAAAAGTAAGCGTGAACATCACCACTGGCGATTTGCGACTGAATTCCGTGTATGAATAGAAATTACTCCCCTCGCTCGTGAATTCGTGCCTCGCAGTGCTGAAAATATTCCGCAATTGCAGCGTCGCCGATAATTTCTTGTTCCACAGATCCTGTCTGAGCGCCGCATTCGTTGCAAAGAAACCCTCACGCCGCCCCTGTGAAGATACAGACGGACTGTAGTAAATAGTGTTCAGCTGCAGTCTCGTCGACACTGTAATCTTAAAGGTTGTATTGACCCTCGTGTTCCAGTTGAAACTCGAGCGCGAAAAATCCTCATCATACAACGTTCCTTCTATCCGGTAATCGTAAATATCACCGGTCAGACTAACATTCAACCACTTGAGCAAACTCCAATCGAGCATTGCTTCAGCTCCGAACGAGTAGTCGGTCCCGACATTCTCGACCGAGTGTAGTATTACATTTTCGTCGTATACTGAGCGGACACGTTCGATCTTGTTCTCCGTTTCCCGATAATAGCCTTCCAGCGAAAGAAAATTGCGCCCAAAGTGTTTTTGATAGCCCAGTTCGTACGAGTTGATGTACTCGGGGGCTAATGTTGGATTACCGACACGTACATTGTAAGCATCCATCCATGTCTCGAATGGTTCGAGTTCCCACCCTCTCGGACGGTGAATCCTGCGCGTGTAGCTTGCCATTATCTCATGTTCGGCAGGTAACTGGTAGGAAAGATGCGCGGTCGGGAAGTAATCCCAGCGATCGATAGTAAAGCTTTCGTCCTCGCCAAGCAACTCGATGAGCCGGTACGTATATTCACCTCGTATGCCCCCCTGATAACCGACATCACCCCACTCGCCTTTATAAAGTCCGTAGAGCGAATGAATCCTGTCATCATACTCTATTGCGTGGCTGAACTGGGGTCTGAATTCGTATTCGCCGGTGAGAGTATCATACTCGAACATTTCAGTGCTGTCGGTCGTGCGACTGATGCTAGCCTGATAGCCTGCCTCGAACACATTTGTCGTCAAGAGCGGCAGTGCATAATCGAGATTCGCCCGCAGCCGGTTCGAAGGACCTTTTTCTCTCGTGATTGCCCCATATGTTATGATACCATCCTCATCAACGAGTTCGGTAGTTGATTCCTCATCCCCGCTCCTCTTGCTGAGCATCACATGTCCTTTGAGGTTATGTTCTTTTACACCAAAAGTGTGTGTGTAATCGGTATTCAACGAGTAGTAATTACCGCCGCGGTCCATCCCGGTTTCGCTTGTATACAGACTATGAGTGTCACCGGGTACAGTCCACTCATCGTAGTCACGTTCAGCAGTATTTTCCATATCCCTACCGCCGTACCGTCCCGATAAACTCAAGATATCACCTGGGCTCAGGTACATATCAATGCCGCCTCTAAGTCCGTAAAACCTTCTGTGCCACCGCATATCACCGCTTGAATTGATGTACGAAGTGGTATCGCCAGAGGTTGTCCGGTTTTCCAATGTTATCGAACCGGGATAGGCTGCATCGTTGTAGTTGGCTCCCACATAAACATTGAATTTCTCCATACGGTGGTTCAAGAGAAAATCAGCGCCGTATTTATCGTCGAGCCCGACATTGACATTTGCAATACCGTTTGTTCCCTGAGATCTCTGCTTCTTCATTACAATATTGATGATACCGGCAATACCGCTGGGATCATACTTTACCGAAGGGTTAGTTATGATCTCAATATTCTCGATCGCGTTCGCCGGGATCTGCTGTAAGGCGTCATCGGGTTCAAGCACGGTCGGCCTGCCATCGATCAGAAGGGTGAAATTCGTGCTACCGCGCAGCGTGACATTACCCTCGACATCAACCGTCACCGACGGTACATTCTCCAAGACGTCGACCGCCGTGCCTGATGTCGCCGTGTAATGTTTGCTCACATTGATCACTTTCTTGTCGATCTTGAACTCCACCGCAGGTTTGTCGCTCGTCACATCCACGCCTTCCATCATCAGAACGGCTCTTTCCAGCTCGATCGTGCCCATTCTTATACCCTCGTCCGGCGACGTTACCCTGACAGTATCAACAGTAGTTGGATAGTACCCCATAAAAGAAACTTCTAATCTGTAAATCCCTGGTCTGACACCCATCAGACGGAATAGCCCATCATTATTTGTCGTCGCGCCCGTGATCTGCTCATTGCTCTCACTATCATATAAAACAACATTGGCATATTCCAGCGGCGAGCCGAGCTGCGCGTCGACTACCCGACCCACCAACATACCGCCGGGAAGATTCTGTGCATCAGCCAAAGAGCCACCGACCATCATGGCAAGTACCACAATCATCATAAGCACACCAAAACTCTGAAAGCCCCGATTCACATTATTCTCCTTTCTCAGAACCAGCGACCTACCTGCAATGGTTCATATTATGTTTGACAACAATGATCTCACAAACTTGCGCTACTCAGCTGTCTTGTGAAATCGGCTTTGAGTGTGGAGTATACGCACAAATATGGATATTTCAAGCCTTTATTGTGGGGGCGCTTTAAATCAGCAGGGACCCTTGTTATTACTGAATTTGTCTTTGATGCTCTCCCAGTCAAGCTTCTCATCGAGGAAATTTTGCACAAAATCACCTTTTATATACGGACACACGTTACGTCTGGCAACACGATGGATGTTCAGCAGGTGCCTCACCGAAATATTGTCCGTCGTGATGTTCTTGCCGCGCGTGCCGCAAGCGAGCATCAACGAGGGTCTGAGCCTATTATACGTACCGCCCAGCGCTCCCTGTGAAGCAGGTGTATTCACCAGGATCCGCCCGGCATTTATGGCCGAAGAAAAATATTCAATCTTCTCTTCATCATTCGAAAAGATACTCGCCGTGTGCCCGAGACCACCATACCGGTTGATCCTGCGGCAGAGTTCGATGGCCTGGTCAAAGGTATCCGCCACGTAGAATGCAAGTATCGGCGCGAGAATCTCCAGTGAGAGCGGCGATTGGATGCCGACTTCTTCAAGGGGAGCGATCAGAATGCTCGTATCAGGTGGCACTCTGATACCGGCCATTTCGGCGATCGTAGCAGCCGATTGCCCGATAACCTCAACCTTCATGACCTTGGTCTCGTTGTTGAAAGCCACTGGTCCAAGTCGCTCGATCTCTTCTTTCGACAAAAAATATGCCTTACGCTTCTTGAATTCACCGATCACATCATCGACGTTATCGCTATTTACCACAACTGCCTGCTCACTGGCACATACAGTCCCGTTATCGAAGGTCTTCGACAAGACGATCTGCTCGACGGCAAAAGGAATATCTGCGCTCCTGCCAATATACACCGGTACGTTTCCGGGGCCGATACCGATAGCGGGATTTCCGGACTTCTGTGCGGCTCTCACGAGTTCCACAGAACCGGTCGCGAGTATCAAGTTTACGCGATGGTGTGACATCAATTCCAGAACTTCATCACGGGTCGTCGTCTTGATCCACTGCACGCAGTTTTCCGGCGCACCGGCATCGAGCGCTGCCTCGTAGAGGATGCGACACGCCTCAACCGAACACTTCCTTGCCGAACCATGAGGCCTGATGATGATCGGATTCCGCGATTTCATCGCGATCAAAATCTTGAACAGCACGGTTGAACTCGGGTTAGTGATCGGGGTCACGGCAAAGATCGGACCCACCGGTTCGGCTACTTCGACGACCCCCTGCTCTTTGTCCTCGGCGATCACGCCAACCGTCTTCATGTCTTTTATATCGTGATACACATAGTGTGTAGCAATGACGTTCTTGATAACCTTGTCTTCCCATTTGCCTAATTTTGTGTCATCAAAGGTAAGCTTAGCCAGACGGACACGGTTATTGAAACCGGCTTTAAACACGGATTCAACGATGCGGTCGGTTTGCTCCTGGGTATAACGGCGAAAGGCTTCGGCCGCATTGACGGCGTCGGCAACGATCTTGTCTATGTCAAGTCCTGGAGTACGGTAGACTTCCTTCATAAGGATGCATTAATAATAGGAATTTATCATGCGTTGTCAATCAGGCACAGTGATGGTTCACGTGTTTGAAACGTACAAGGGGAGCGGTTGCACCGCTCCCCTACGTACTCCAAAAAATAGAAAACAACTTCCTACTTCTTACCAATGATATTATCGTATTAGTAGTAATTTCTCCGTAGCACTAATACCACTAGCCTCCAATTTCACGAAATAGACACCGTTACCTAATTGGCGATCATACTGGTCAGTGCCATCCCACACCACACTTGATTCTTGATTCCCAGTGCTTGATATTTGATGAAAGCTTCTAACCAGACGTCCACCAGCATCGTATATCTCTATTGCGGAGTTTTGTATCAAGTACCCAGTATCATGTATTGAGTATCGTATTTGCGTTAGATTTGTGAACGGGTTCGGCAGGGCATTCAAACGTATTGCACCTGCGGCGTTCTCAGTTAGTTCAGCGACACCGGTATTCCCGGTCGGGTCACGCTTGTAATATATCTCCCAGTTTCCATCACGATCATCCTGCCACACCACATGCAATTTTTCCCCGTAGGCGACGACAGACGCATTTTGTGAGGCGTCCTGGTCGTCAGTCAGTCTAATATCACCACCCCAGGTCACACCGTTGTCTGTCGATTTCTTGTAATATATTTCCTCGTTGCCGTCGCGGCTTTCCATCCAGACAATATGGACATTGGACTCAGAGGCCGACAAAGACGGAGAATGCGATTCGCCGGTGTCGTCTGTAAGCCTGGTGTCAGGACCCCAGGTCTGACCATAGTCGGTTGAACGTTTGTAGTAAATTTCGTAATTTCCGTCGCGGCTTTCTTCCCAAACGACATGCACATTACTGCCGGATAAAGCAATGCTTGGTACATTGGAGAAGGTCGTGTCCTCAGTCATCCTTGTCTCAGTGCCCCATGTTATGCCATCATCAGTCGAACGTCTGTAGTAAATCTCGTTATTGAACCACCCGAACCGCGAGTCATGCCAGGCAATATGTACGTCTGATTCATGCGCAACTATTGACGGGCTTGATGAAAAACCGCCTGCATTCGATATCTGAAATGGAGTCTCCCAGGTCGTTCCGCCATCGGATGAGCGTCCGTAATAAATCTCCGAATTGCCCATCAAGGTAAAATCGACCCAGGCCACGTGCACATAATCGCCGATAACGACTACGGAGGGCATGCCCTGGGGCCCCGGTGCAACCGTTACGTGAACGTCCGGACCCCATGTGAGTCCTCCGTCAGTAGAGCGTTTGTGGTAAACCTCTATGTCCATGTCACGATCATCTTCCCATACGACATGTACATTCGAACTGGAAACTGCCAACGAAGGTATAGAAGACCAACTGGGTTCATCGGTAATTCTCATGTCTGAACCCCAAGTGGAACCGCCGTCATCAGACCGCTTGTAGTAGATCTCGTAGTTACCGTCCCGATTATCATACCAAACAACGTGAACCGTATCGTCATAAACCGCAACAGACCATGCATTATTGTTCGATGTGAATGAAGAATCATTATCCGTCGTCAGCCGGAAATCAGCTTCCCACTGGCCGAAGAGTAATCCTCCTTGCAGGCAGACGAGCAAGAGCGCGATCGATACAGTCCTTCCGATACATGTAGAACATAGTTTGTCCAACATTCTACCTCCCTTTTACATTATTAAAGGGACAGGCTGCTTTTCAGGATAAACCAGCGTATATTCATATAACACGCAACCGGCGCTGGTAAGGCGTAACAAACTAAACCCAAAAAGTTGCCTGCCCCCTATGTCCGTACGAATCATTATAAACGCTCTACTCAACATTCTCTCACACAACCTCTCACGACCCCAACCTATCGCACGTCCTGCCAGGGGTTTGCCCCTATTAACTTTCACCCCCATAATCTGTCGATATTTCAAAACAATTTCTGCGGCCTTCGTTTCTCCGCGATTTTATGTTTAATACCTTCCGGACGATTTGGTTTTCATTCTCAATGAAGTATATGCCCTCGCTTCGCGATCGACTATCCCGATTTATCATTCGCAAAGAAAAAAGGAAAATCGCGGATCCCCCATAGCGGGACAAGGATACAAAAGATTGATTCGCCGACAATTAAGTCGGCATGCTCGTTTTTCAATCAAGTCGAAGACTTGAGAAAAAATGGCAACAGCGATAAAAAACTATCTCACCTTTATTACCTTATGCACAATTTCGCTGTCTATTTCGACAAAGTAAATGCCACATGTAATGTTGTTCGGGTCTACAACTCGTCCTGTGATGTCCATGACTTTGCACTTTCTATCTTCGGGCAGCAGTAACGGACCTCTGATTATGGTGGTACGGCAGTCGTTTCCCTTGACCACTGTCTCGTTCTCTGAGACGCCTACATCAGGTTCTGTTTTGATTAAATAAACGTCAAAACTCACTGGTCCTGACGTACCCATCGTCCCCGCAAAAATATATCCTCCATCTGAGGTCTGTTGGCCCGATCGGCCGCAATCCCAGCTTGGTCCACCATAGGTCTGCGTCCAAACAGTGTCGCCCACAGAATCCGTTTTTACCACCCGAATATCATAGCCGGTTATACTGGAAGAATACGTTTGACCTACGACGATATATCCTCCGTCAGAGGTTTGTCTGGCGCAATAAGCTCTGTCTTCGTTTGACCCGCCATATGTCCTGGTCCACAGGGTGTCACCGAGTGAATCTGTTTTGATGAGATAGAAGTCCGTCCACGGACCAAAGGAATGCGTGTATCCGCAAATTATATAGCCGCCATCGGTCGTCTGCTGAACTGAATACGCATAATCACTCTGGTCTCCGCCATACGTCTTTGTCCATAGAGTCTCACCAATACTATCTGTTTTTATGAGATATACATCGTATTGACCCGCACCAAATGAGGATGTGTGTCCGGCAATGATATATCCACCGTCATGGGTTTGCTCTATTGCACATCCTTCGTCAGGATCTGATCCGCCGTAGGTTTTAGTCCACAGAGTGTCACCGAGTGAATCGGTCTTTAGAAGCCATACATCAGTCCCATATGAACCATACCATGTGTATCCAGTAACGACATAACCTCCGTCAAAGGTTTGCTCCACTGAATAACCAACGCCTTCGTAAGTTTTGAGCCAGATATGATCACCATGCTTATCTGTCTTTATTAGATATATAAGATTGACTGTGAAGGTATCTCTCTGAGCCCCTATGAAAACATAGCCACCATCAGCGGTCTCTTGTCCGGAATAGCCGCAATCGTACAAGTCGCCACCATAGATCAGCGTCCAAAGGGTATCACCGAATGAGTTTGTTTTTGCCAGGTAGATATCGGGGTATATCAGGTTCAAGCCCTCTGTTAAGCCTTCGATAATGTATCCTCCGTCAGAGGTCTGTTGAACAGAAAAACCAAAATCCATATCTGATCTGCCAACAGTCTTTGTCCACAACGTACCAGGCGGCTGCGCAAATGAAATGGCCGCGAATAAAAGGTACAAAACTGCAGTACATATTTTCATTTTTCCTCCTCTACAAGGTTAATGATACTTGTTCTACAATATCACAGGGCAACTTATCATGAGGAGATTTGGCACATGCGACGTACCCAATTACAGAAATCAGAGTATACCCTCTTTTGCTTCTTTCTGAAAATCATAATATTCTTCTCTAACAACAATTAATTGACTGCTATCTCCCTAATATTCAACTTATCTAAATTCATTTCCCCAACGCCGAATTCATGGGCATATCTGATATGCTGTATGTCCTGCGCTGTTCTATTGAACAATGTAGCAGTATAAGCATCCATGGCAACCGGATCAGTACCCGCAATGACGGTTTTTTCGTCTCTCGTCTGGCCAGGTCCACCTGGCCCATTGGTCAGCAAAATCCGATTTGCATCCATAATAATAAGGTCCGGTTTGATCACAGTGTTCAGATCTGCAATAGCCTGATGCAGCCCATTCTGATGAAAATATGCTCGATTCCAATTAATGCCCATCAGATTTTTCATACTGAGAGTCACGTCTGTCTGACTGTGGTGTTTGGCAATTGGTATGTTAATAAACACATCTGCTTCCAGTATTTCTTTGACAATCTCAACATTCTGTAACAATCTCCCTCGAAATACGGGTACACTTTGATACAGGTCTCTGCTATTCGCAGCTACTACCCTTGCACCAGCCGTGGAGCATGCTTCATTAATACCGCTGACCTGAAAACTCCTTTCGGGGTCATGGCTTACAGCCACCACCTCACGGGCGCCAGCCTGCAGACACATCTTCACAACCATTTCCATCAGCGAGGGATTAGTGGTTGAGGCTAATTCAGGAGGGTTCGCCGCAAGACAGTTGGGTTTCAGCACTACTTTGTTGCCTTTTTTGACGAATCTTTCAATACCACCCAAAGCCTGAATGGCTTTTACAGTATTGTCGGCTGGACTGCCGCCTTTGGCTATGGCTAGATCCAGCGTGCCCGGAGGGGTTGGCTCAGTCATTGCCTTTAAGATATTCGGCGTTGAGATTAGACCCAAACTCCCGTATGCAAGCCCCAAAGCGGCTCCCCGAATCAAGAATTCCCTTCGTGATATCTTATCCATACTGACTCCTTTATTTCAACTTCTCATAAAAGTTCCGCACAAATTATACTAAGGTTCAACATCACTCGAAGAAGCAGGATTCATTTGGTCCAAAAGACTTTGGGCATTCTGAGCCCGAAACCCGCCAGCTTCGATTTCAAGAAATCGTTCCAAGTACGCGACTGCCTTCTCGTTCTGTCCACGTTCATGATAGATTTGCCCCAACATATAATAGGGGTTACTAAAGCTGGAATCTGTGGCAATGGCTCTCTCGTAGAATTGAATGGCCACAGTAGTGTCTCCTTTTAGACAGTAACCTTCGGCCATACTATCATAGGAATTAGGGTCCTCAGAGGCAACATCAATCAAATCCTCAAAAGCAGAAATGGCTTCATCATATTGCTGCACCCCTATGTAGCTGTAGCCCAGCATATTATAGAGAGTCGAGTTATCAGGCGCGATGCCTATCGCTTTCTCATACGTTTCAATTCCACAATAATAGGCTTGAGTAAAATAATAGCATTGCCCCATTTGCAGGTACGCCCCAATATCATCAGGATTGGAGACCAGCGTCTCTTGCGCCTCGATAATTGCTCCCAAAAGATTATCCAATTGGACAACATCTGCGCCTCCTAATCCATATGGGAAATCATCACGGTATGAAATCATTTTCTCTCTTAATCCGGCCGCTTCACCGTTTTTGCGGTATTCAATCAATTCTTTTTGGAATCTAGCCGCATAGGACATTCCCCCGTTGCGTTTGGCCTCGATCACAACGTCGAACTGGGACAGAGCCTCATCATATTGCCCTGTTTGGCTAAACCTCAGCGCAGATTCGAAGGTAGAAAATGGTACCCAGTCATAGTCAATTTGGGATGTCAACAGCTCAGCATGCTCGTCGCGAACCCGTTGCGCGTAATTGGAAACCGGGTAGCGCTCCACGACCAAGACAAAATTCTCGGCAGCCTCTTCTGAGTCATTGATATCCAGGTATGTTTGGGCAAGATTATACTGATCCTCCGGTGCAGATGGAGCACCAGGATTCTCCGATAAGATTTCGCGGTACGTGAGAATAATGCTTTCATAATCTTGCGCGCTGCGATAGCATGAGAGAAGCCTTCCTTTGAGATCATTCACCCATGCCAGCGTCACAACATCACTGCTTGAAGTCGACAGTTTTCGGACGGCTGGCTCGTATGCTTCAGCAGCCTCCGCCCATTTTTCTTGCTGCTCCAAGCAGTAACCTAATCGACCGTGCCCGAAAATCTCCCAATCTGTGTTCGGGTTTTCATTGACAATTTTCTGAAAAAGATCTGCTGCTTTCTCATAATCCTCATCAATTGTCACGTAGATGTTGCCCATAGTCCACATAGCTGCAGGGACCAGACGATGTCCAGGATTTTCCTTTAGAAAAGTCTCATACGCACGTAATGCCTCAGGGTAATTTTGCTTATCCAGCATAGAATTCCCCAATTCAAACGCCTCCATGTCATTCGCCAGGATTAATTGCGCCGGGAAGAATCCCAAGAACAATACCAAGGAAATAATCATCCCCCTGTATAGCCATATCATATTTCTTTTCATGAACACCTCCCACATACAGTAGATATTTTGACCCGCACGCCAAAAAATTTAGCGTGTGGGTAAATGCTGAAATTCATCTTATATTATCTGCCAATTTTTCGAAAATTATTTTTGGATCGATTTCTTCGGTTCCTATAAAAATGAAAACATAGTCCTGATTCTGTCTAGCATAAATATGATTTTTCACTCTATCTGTAATAGAAAAATCATCGCCATGATCAGTAAATCCCTCGAATCTGGAACTCTCTTTCAGGTGATCGCGTGCGTTTTCAAACCACTTCCGGCTCTCCTTTTCGTCCTCGTATTTGAAGAGAAAAATCTTGAAATCACCATAATCTCCTATTGCACCTTCTTTTAAACCAAATATATTCTCCGAGTCGAATTCGTAATTATTGGACAAAGATAATTCTCCTTTTAAATATTTAACATCAGAACTCCTCAATTTTTCCTTTGGCAATAATTCAATTAAAGATGGTTTCTTCCCCTCTTTTCCGATTTTAGTATCCACGGCCCTAGCAACAGCAAGTAACCCGTCCAAAGTCATTTTATCAGAATCATACGCTGTTAGGGTAACAAGAAAATTACCTTTCCAGAAATTCAGATAATAACCCTCAAGCAGCCCATCAGTACCAACGGCGATCTCTTCACCATCACCACTTATTTTGAAGCTGTAAATTCCATAGGCGCTGGCAGTGTTTGTCATCTCGTATATTTCAAGATTGATTGATTTACCGTCTTTGTTTACACATTCCTGCGTGATTACCTGTTTGAATCCGTATTCATAGTAGATTACAGCACCGCCATTTATCAGCAGATACAGGTCTTCGCCCACAAACTTTTGTGGAGAACCAACGGGCTCCCATTCTTCCAGTTCACCCGGTTTCGGCAAATAGCCCGAAATGTCTTTCTGGACGCTTGATTGCTCTGAACCCGGGTTAATAACCTGTATTGTTGCCAATAACAATGTGATTGTGAACATCGAATTTCTTTTCGTAAT
The DNA here is from genome assembly GCA_020353055.1 of Caldifarciminota bacterium. Taxonomy (GTDB): domain Bacteria; phylum Hydrothermota; class Tepidihabitantia; order SM23-42; family SM23-42; genus SM23-42. The sequence continues at coordinate 900,711 of CP070686.1, forward strand.
ATTTCTCTGCAACGCCATTTCCTTCTCTTTTTTCAATACTATTTACATACTAATGATAGCCAATAACCTCACATTTTGCTCACAATTTGACTTACATTGGATTTCAGTGGGGTGAAATACAGACATTTAAGTCCATCCCTTGATTTTCACTAGTTTTAGTGTATACTTTTCTGGATTTAATACAAGAGAATTCTATTTAAGGAGTTGAAAATCATGAGTAAACTGAGAATCGTTTTAATGATTTCGTTTATTATTGGCAGTTATGCCTTTACCCAGAGCATCAAAGGAGCTGACATGAAAACGCTTACAATTCGCTGGCAACGACTTGTTGACGAGAAAGGCCAAACCTGTGAACGGTGTGGAGCAACCGAGAAAGAGGTTCAGACGGCATGTCAAAATCTCGAGAAATCACTCACCCCACTTGGCATACAAGTCAACCTTGAAGAGAAAGCGCTGGATTCAGCAACTTGCGCCAAAGATGTCTCCGAGTCTAATCGCATCTGGATCGACGACCGTCCTTTGGAAGAATGGCTGAACGCAGTGGTAGGCAAAAGTAGTTGTGAATTTTGCTGCGAGGAGCTTGGTCCTGACGTAGAGTGCAGGACTGTTACAATTGAAGGCAGGACGTTCGAGACAATTCCGGCAAACTTGATAGTCAAAGCTGGCCTTCTTGCCGCCTCGCATTTACTCAATGTGGAATCAAACGAGCCATGCTGCGGTGAAAAACCTTCGGGTGGATGCTGCCCGCAGACCAGTACTGAGCCGGAATAATCTCGATACAAAACGCACCATCTCTAAACAAACTCTGATACGATCATAGAGGTCAGAAATTCAGAGATTAGAACATTGAGAAGACGGTAAAGACGCTTCCCTATTTTAGCGCCATCAGCCGGATGATCCAGGAGGATGGTAAGTCCGTCACTTGAAGGCATGTAAAATGTTTGGTGGCGAGTCATATCTCGATTTCTATTCTGTAATTAGCAAAACGCCAGTCTGATCCGCAACAAGCACAGGCTGAGAGGAGTTGAACCTTTGAGTAGCATGATCCCAGAACATCTGCAAACAAAAGGGAGCGGTGAAACCGTTCCCCGCCTGCACAAATAACTTGAAACAAGTTTATACTTCTTACTTATTGTGATATTGAGTTATCTTACAAGCAGTATTTTCTCAGTCGCACTGAAATCACCGGCTTCCAGCTTCACGAAATAAACACCATCGACCAACTGCCTGTCATACTCGTCCCGACCATCCCACACCACAGAGGCGGAATTTGATATATAAGAAGTGGGAATTGAGAAGTATTTCACTAAACGTCCGCTAGCATCATAGATAGAAAGCCTTATGAGCTCTGCGCTATGTTCTATGCCAAAGCTGACAGTCGTCAGCTTTGAAAACGGGTTCGGCATCGCAGTCAATTGCACGGCGTTCGTAGCAGCGCCAATGCACTCGGTGATTCCAGTATTCCCCATCGGGTTGCGCTTGTAATAAATCTCACGATTACCATCTCGCTGATCCTGCCAGATTACATGAACGCAGGTTCCTGAGGCCGCAACGAAAGGATAATACGAGTATGCCGCATCACATGTAAGCCCAGTATCTGCATCCCAAGTCGACCCGTCATCTGTCGAGCGCAGGTAGTAGATCTCGTAGTTACTATCCCTATCATCCGCCCATACTATGTGAATATATGCCCCGGAGGCGTCAATGGACGGTTCTGCCGGAGAAACCGCTTCCGTAGTCAGTTGCATCTCCGGTTCCCACGAAATTCCGTTATTGATTGAGCGTTTGTAATATATTTCGTCATCCTTGACGTAAACAACGTGTACATAAGGATTGGCTGCGGCGATTGTCGGACTGATTCCAGTTGTGAGATACACATTTGATTCCCATACAATGCCTTGGTCAACCGACCGTTTATAATATACGGACGGCAATACTAGATGGACATAGGAACCTGATGTCGCTGACGAGGGAGAGAAACCAGTACATAGAAGCGTATCAGATTGCCATGTTACTCCATTATCAGTTGAGCGTTGGTAACATATTCCTCCCCAGAACAGGTGTACAATCTGTCCAGATACACTGACCGATGGATAGCCCGCCGTCGAGCCATTGGTAGGATTAGTATCTGACCCCCATATTCTCCCTGCATTTGTTGATCGGGCGTAATATAACTGGAAGCTTCCCTCACGATTATCAGCCCAAACGACATGAACCATAGAATCATAAACTGCCAGCGAAGGATCCCATGACAAGCCAAAGTCGTCGGTAATGCTTATTTCCGGATACCATGTGACGCCCATGTCCACAGATCGTTTATAGAAAATCTCATCATTTCCGGTTCTGTTGTCAAACCATAACACATGTACAAAATCATTATCGGCACCTACACATTTGGCATTATTATGTGAAAGATAGGAGGAATTTGGATCGGATGTCAGCCTCACATCGGGTTCCCACTGTGCGTACATGAGCGCAGTTCCTGTTGTAATGAGGAAACAAACAGTTGAGACGAAGCGCTCAAATAAAGCAGTTTCTATTGACTTCATTCTACCTCCACCATCGCATCTCACAGTCAACGCCCTCAAATCTAACCTTCGCCACCTTCCTTGCTTCGCGATCGATTCCCCAATCCTTTCATGACTGCGGGAAAAGCATCTTGTCCTATCTTATCTTGATTACCTTCTGAACGATCTTATTATCAATCTCCACAAAGTAGATCCCGGGAGCGATTCTATCTGGTTCAACTACCCGTCCTGTTATGTCAAGAACCTTGCACTTCCTGCCATCTGACAACTGCAAAGGTCCGCGGAAGATAGTTGCAGTATATTCACATTCGATTTTGACACTAGAATTTTCCTCGACGCCAACTTCTGGTGCTGTTTTTACCATGTAAATATCTCCACTCCCCGCTCCGAACGACCATGTCTTGCCAAATATTATGTACCCTTCATCTGAAGTCTGACGAACAACATTTGGGTAATCACCCTCAGTTCCACCAAATATACATGTCCAACACGTATCGCCATCGGGATCGATCTTCACAAACCACATATCAGAAGGGCCTATGAAACCTTTACGCCCTGTTAAAACATATCCATCATCTACTTGCGCCATAGAAGTACAGTTTTCAAAATCATTAGTACCGCATGTCTTTATCCATAATGTATCACCAAGAGAATCCGTCCGCAGTAACCATATGTCACCATAGCCAGCACCAAAAGACTGCGTGGAAGCTGCGACCATGTAGCCACCATCACCAGTCTGGCAGACATCAACTCCTGCATCATATTCAACACCACCATAGACACGCGTCCATAGTGTATCACCATCCGAGTCAGTCTTGACCATATAAACATCATAATTCCCCGCACCGAATGATCTGGTGCGTCCGACGATAATATAACCACTATCATTCGTCTGTTTGACCGCAAGTCCAGCGTCATCGTCAATACCACCATATGTTCTTGTCCAGAGTGTATCACCGAGAGAATCAGTTTTCATCAAATAGACATCAATGCCCTGCGCGTTTTTCTCCCCGACTATTATGTAACCTCCATCAGCCGTTGCCTCCATTTTATGAACCCAATCAGCATCTGAACTGATATAATCCTTCGTCCACAGTGTGTCACCATATTTGTCTGTTTTCATGAACCGGATATCGTAATCTAATCCCCCAAAAACGAGCACCGCGAAATAGCCACTATCTGCTGTTTGAAGAACATCATGACCTGAGCCAAAATTGTACAATTTCATCCATAGGCTATCACCGGACGGATCTGTCTTAAGCAGGTAGCCGTACCACCATCCAGATATCGAGACTTCTCCTGTCATAATATAACCTCCATCAGAGGTCTGGCGTCCGGAAAGACAGAAATCATCATTCACAGTTCCGTATGTCCTTGTCCACATAGTGTCCGGGGGTTGCGATGAAGAAAGTTGTATCAATAGAAGAATCGATACGACAAACATACAGCCGCTACGACCTAGCATACTCATAAATCCTCCCACAAGCATTCTAAGCTTCGTTTTCGAATTGTCAATGCTGAGTTTTTGAATAGTAATCGCCCTAGGATTCACCCCAGGGCGATTGCACAAAGAAGCTGTATTGAGTTACTTCTAGGTCTTCTTTGCCATACAGCAGAAATCCCTTTTCAGCGCCAGGAGAGCCAATAATATACCGATTATGGTTAGGGCAATGTTAGCCCACGTGGGATTCCACCAGGCAAAAACAATCACCAGTATTGCGAGTATGAAACGGCAGAAACAGAATGCCATGCTACCTCCTTTGTTGAATATCTACTAACTAAATATATTACCGATATGTAATACCATGTCAAGTATAAAGAGGGTTAAATGATTTAAAATCTACATATACGATAAGGGTCAACCTTGTATTCTTTGTCGAAATCCCAGTGCTGGGATATGATCTCATTCGAATATTGCCACGACCTCAGAGACAAAAAGCGGTTGACACGAGCGTGAATGTATAATATCATAAATAGGGGTCAGTCGACTTTTAGACACGAGCGGGATATCCTCCAAAATGCTATTCTCTGTATCAACAAAACAGCAACCGACGTATAGCTGAAAGGAGGTCACAATGTGTGATTTTTGTACGAAACACGGCGAGGGAAAGAAGTGGTATCTCCAAGCGAAGAACTATGCCGACGAGCTGCTTTTTGAGGAACTCTCCTCCACACAAAAAGATATTGTCGAGGTGAAAACGCGTATTGAATATCTAGATAACCTATTCGAGAACTTTGTGATGCCGGCGATCAGCCGCGTGTCAAAGAAACAGACAGAAGCGCAGGGCGCACCGGCACCAACCGAACCTTCCGATGTCCTGCCAAGTGAAGAAACGACTATTGCTAATCGCCAGATAGAGCACTTCGGTCAAATACTACCGATCGAGGACGTGGAGAGAGTCATAGATATCGCATCTTCAATCACGAGAATGGCTTGCGGGTGCCGCTTTGCCAACACGGGAAAAAAAGATGAACGCTACCATTTCGGTTTGATGGTGGATAGAAGGGGCACATCAGAGAAATTTCCTGATGCTGCTTCGTCGCTCGAGGTTCTTGACAAGGAAGAAACCAAAAAAATATTCCGAAAATATGACGAAGAGGGGATGATACACATGATTTGGACAGCGGTGACTCCATATGTCATGTGTCTATGTAATTGTGACCGTGATTGCAGTAACTACAGAAATTACATACAAAAGAGAGGTACCCCCCGGTTCTTCCGGGCAGAATACATATGCAAAGTCGATTGGAACCTCTGTAAGGGTTGTAGGTCCTGTATGAGTCGATGCCAGTTCGGCGCAAAGACCTACTCGTCGGCGCTCGGCAAGGTCTATATCGACCCCACGAGGTGTTTTGGCTGTGGCGTGTGCAGGGCAGTGTGTGAAAATGATGCCATAACTCAAATCCCCAGACATCAGGACTCCGAAGCCTCCAACATTTGGCTAAAGGATACGACGAAGTAAGGATTCAACTTCACTTCACTCGCTGCACTTATCCTTTTTTCGCGACAGACTGGCCGCATGCATGGTTCGACTTGCACTCGCTTCAGATATTCAGCGGTTAAGAAGCTCTGATAATTGACGCTCAGTCGTTACATGCACCGTTCAGCGTATTGACTCAGGTTTTCGGCATGTGATCTACCACAAACCGCGAACCAAGAAAGAACCCAAAGATGGGAAGTGACTGACCTAAACATTCCCTCCCTTCATTTTGGTTTTACTTCAATATGGCAAGTGTCGCCGTTTTCGACTCAACTTCCGAACCTGTCGAAGTGAATTTGATGAAATAAACACCCGTACTTAATCCATCTTGTTCTATCGCGACCTCATGATAACCCTCACCTTGGGTCCCAGCATACAAAACTTTCACCAACCTTCCTGAATTATCATAAAGCATCATGCTTACAAATGCCCTCTCTGGCAACCCATACCTGATAAATGCCCTGCCCGAGGATGGATTTGGATGAACAAGCAAACTCTTAGACGCCTGAGTCTCTGAACTCTCTTCTATTCCCCCTTCTGAATCCAGCCTTATCAGATAGACATCAGCAGCGCCACTACCGTAAGAATCGGTCCATCCGGTAATAATAAAACCTCCAGATCCACACTCCTGAATAGAATACGCGCGCTCATCATTTGCACCACCATAGTTTTTTGTCCAGAGTGTATCGCCATTTGCATCAATCCTTATCAGATAGACATCAATATGCCATTGCGTATCATATAAACACTTTTCTCCGGCAATGACAAAACCACCAGACGAACACTCGATAACAGAATATCCAGCATCATAGGCATATCCGCCATAGTTCTTAGTCCATATGGTATTACCGTCTGCGTCGGTCCTTATAATGTAGGCATCCTGACCACCGACAGCAAAGGTCTCGGTCCATCCGGTAACAATGAAACCACCAGACGAACACTCCGCAACAGACCAACCGTAATCGCCATCTACTCCGCCATAGGTTTTTGTCCACAAGGTATCACCATTTGCATCGGTCCTTATCAAATAGACATCGTAACTGCCGGCGCCATAGGAATCCGTACCACCGGCAATAACGAACCCGCCAGAAGCACACTCTTGAACAGATTCGCTATAATCATAAGCCTCTCCGCCATAGGTTTTAGTCCACAGCGTATCGCCATTTGTGTCGGTCCTTATCAGATAGACATCACTAAAGCCAGCGCCGTAGGAATATGTCTCTCCCGAAATGACAAAACCTCCTGCAGCACATTCCTGAACGCAAAAGCCATATTCATATGTATATCCGCCATAGGTCTTCGCCCAAAGGGTATCGCCACCTGCATCGATCCTCAGAAGATATATGTCAGTACTACCAGCCCCAAATGAACCTGTAACTCCCGCGATGATGAACCCACCAGAAGCGCACTCTGCAACAGAATTGCCCCAGTCAGTATCAACACCGCCGTATACTTTCGTCCATAGGGTATTACCGTCCGTATTGGTTCTTATAAGATAGACATCATCGACGCCCGCACCGAACGAAAATGCATGTCCAGCAACTATGAAACCACCGGAAGCACACTCCTGAACAGCATAACCCCGATCTAATGCAGCGCCACCAAAAGTCTTTGTCCACATTGTATCAGGAGCTTGGGCAAAACCAAAGGTCAGCACGGTAAAGATCGTAAACAGATACCTACTCTTCATCCTACCTCCTCATTTTTGTCGGTTCGCTAACTAGACAGTGATATCATCTCAGTGTTTCTGCAATGGTCAATTCTATTTTGCAGTGTCACATGCTACTCACATCTTCTCTCACATCACATTGCGAAGTAGCACACGTTCAAGTCCCTCAGAGGTCTGCAGGCTGAAAAGGTATGAGGTAAGAATAGAAAAACCCATTGACATCACTGAC
>CP070686.1:908217-1158482 GCA_020353055.1 Caldifarciminota bacterium
GTTGAACTGAATATGATGCCCGTTCATGTTAAAATAGGCACGTATCAACGCAACGAGATTTCTTATCCCATCTTTGCCAGCAAGCAACTGTGGCGTGAATTTCTGATTCAGCAATGTACCACCGGTTCGTACATGATCCATCTTTGCCGCGGATTTAATGACCGATGTTGGCCCGTTCTTATCTGTACCCTGCACCGGAGATATGCCCTCTGAAAGTGGGGTGTACGCACGGCGGCCGTCAGCCGTTGCCCCGACCTTACTGCCAAAATAGACATGCACGGTCGTAGGCAACAGGTTTATCCTGAAATGTCCACCTTTCGCATTGGGTCTACCATCGACCGAATGGAAGAAAATCTCAAAAATCTGCTTCATGATCTTGTCCGCATAATCATCATCGTTTCCGTACTTTGGCGTTTCATCCCACAGTATGCAACGTACTCGCTCAAAACCCTTGAAATCCTTGCGTAGTGCCTTCAACAACCGAGGCATGCCGATATCCTTCTTATCGAACACATGAAATTTGATCGAGGTCAATGAATCGGTGATGCTTCCGATCCCAACCCCCTGTATATAGGAAGTGTTATAGCGCGCGCCGCCATTGTGGTAGTCTTTTCCCCTGGCAATACAATCATCGATCAACGTCGACAAAAAGACTGCCGGCATATATTTGGCATATATGCGTTCGATCACCATGTTGCCCTTAATCTTAATGTCGATGAAATGGTTTAATTGTCTTTCATACGCCGAAAACAGTTCATTGAAGCTTCTGAAACTTATCGGCTTGCCTGTACGCAGACCAAGCATCCTGTTTGTTAGCGGGTCCTTGCCATTGTTCAGTGTAATTTCAAGGATTTTGACGAGGTTAAAATAGCCGGTAAGGATATAACTCTCTTTACCAAAAGCACCGGTTTCGACGCATCCGCTTGCGCCACCATTACGTGCATCAACAACCGATTTGCCCTGTCTGACCATTTCCTGGACGATTTCATCGGCATTGAAAATCGATGGCTGCCCGAAGCCGGTTCTAACTATCCTGAGGGCACGTTCCAAAAACTTATCAGGATTTTTGCTGCTCACCTGCACCATGGAACTCGGCTGTAATATTCTCATCTCTTCGATAACATCAAGCATCATGTATGAAAGTTCGTTCACCGCGTTAGACCCGTCTGGTTTCAAACCTCCCAAGTTGATCAAACAGAAATCCGTATATGTATTACTCTCTTGCGCCGTCACCCCCACTTTGGGAGGTGCGGGCTGATTATTAAATTTTATCCAGAACGCCTGGAGTAATTCGCTCGCTCGTTCTTTGGTCAAAACACCCGACGCAATATCTTTCCTGTAGAAAGGATAGAGATGCTGATCCAGCCTTCCCGGATTGAAAGAATCCCACGTATTGAACTCAGTAATAACACCAAGATGGACAAACCAATAGTATTGCAGCGCCTCCCAAAAGCTACGAGGCGCATGACCTGGTACCCAGTCACATATCCTGGCCATCTCCTTCAATTCCCTTCTTCGGATTGGAGATCTGGTTTTTCCGATCAACCGCCTGATTTTCCCTGCGCAGCGTCGCGCAAAAAATAGCAATGCATCAATGGCAATGGACATAGCCGTAAGCTCTTCCCGTTTGTCCAACGCCTCGATATCGCCATAGAAATCGAGAGACCTGAGCCGTTCTTGAATCTTCTTCTTGAATTCAAGAAGCCCTTGCTTATATATCTTATCATCGAGTACGGTGTGGCCCGGAGCGCGTTGCTCCATAAATTCTGTAAACACCCCCGCCCGGTAAGCCTCCTGCCAGGCTTCATCAGTTTCACTGAATATCCGCTCGCGTATTGAGCGCCCTTTCCAGAAAGGAATGATGCGATCCTTGTAGATCTTGCGCGTGCGTTTGTCAACACGGAATGCAACTTTTTCCCGACTGTTCAGAATGTCGAGGTCTGCAAGGCTGTGAATGCATATTTCAGGATACGTAGGTGTCGCCTTTGGTGCAGGACCCCTCTCACCAACGATGAGTTCATCATCGTCAATGAATATTCTCTTGTTTTTAAGTATATGCTCAAAAGCAAGTGCTCTTGCGACCGGCATCGAAACACGTTCGGCGATGTTTTTCTCATAGAATTCAGTTAACAAACGGGCACGTTCTGCTGAAACGTATGGCTCGACACGCAGACTTTTTGACCTGAGTTTCGCTATTCTCTCATTCACTCAAGATCTCCCGTCTCAACACGCAATCCGTACTGCCCAAACTTCTTGCTGAGGCTGCGAAGGATACCATCCGAAGGTGGTTCGACATCATCGAGTAAATATTCCCTCTTCATTCTCTTGTATTTATCCTTACACATATAATTATATGGCAATAAATGCATAGTATCAATACTCTTTAGGCCCTTCAAGAATGTTCCGATGGCCCGCGTGTTTTCAGGCCTGTCCGTGATACCAGTAATAACGGGAAAACGCACCACTATTTTTGCACCACGTGCGGCGAGTTTCCTGAGGTTACTTAGAACCAACTCGCTGCCAACACCTGTATATCTTTCGTGTTCAACGTCATCCATAAGCTTGATATCGTATAGAAACAAATCAACATATTTCACAATGCGCTCCAACGCAGACCAGGGTGCATGACCCGACGTATCCACTGCAGTGTGTATATTATGCTTCTTGCTCTCTTTAAGCAGGTAGAGCAGAAACTCTGACTGCATCAGTGGCTCACCCCCTGAAAAGGTTACCCCACCGCCTGAATACCTGTAGAAAATATCGTCTTTTCTGACCTCGGCCATAACCTGTCTGACCGTAAATTCATGTCCGATGATTCCTTTATCCTTTCCAAAGAACATGGCAGAAAATTTCCGGTCGCGAAAACGCCCAACTGTCTCAGGCTCTGGTTTTTGACTCTCCGGGTTCTGACACCATAAACACTTGAGTGGGCAGCCCTTCAAGAAAACAGTTGTTCTGATCCCCGGGCCATCATGTATGGCATATTTGACGACGTCGAAAATAATTCCCTTTTTTACAATCGAGGACGGCATTTGATATTATCGATATTTTGAATAACCTGTCAATCGCCCCGGAACTCTATTGAAAGTGTTGACATTGAGAGAAAAATGATTAATCTATGGCACCTATGAGTAATACAGCTTATCACTAATTAAGGGGGCACGATGAGAACAGCATCGAAAATATTCATAATTGCGGTGGCAATTCTCGCTCTGCCAGCTTTTATGACTGCGCAATGTACTGACAAGTGCGCTGGGTCTTGCTTGAAGAAAGCGGCCGAAACTTTCGTAAAATCCGTTCCTGGCAACGATATGTTTTTAATGCCAGTTGAGACGCTTGCGGAAATGGTTGACGCCGGCAAAAACGACTATATGATCCTGGATATCAGACCGCCCAAGCACTATGCATCAGGTCACATCGACGGTTCTATTAACATACCTCTCCTAGTGCTTGTTGAGAAGTTGGATTCTGTTCCAACGGATAAGAAGATCGCGGTCATATGTTCCCTGGATACCAATTCCGCTTTTGGTGTCGCGGTGCTGCGCATGCATAACCGCAACGCGTGGATAGTTGAAGGCGGCATATTCGGTTGGGAAGGATTGGAACGACCGCTCATTAAATAAGTAAATAATGTTTCAAGAAATTCAGGGGCGCATCGATTGAATTCGATACGCCCTTTTTTCTTCATTACTTTTTGCACTTGACTTTGGCAAAACACTTTTTATAATATATATAGCAATGGGAGGACGTATGACAAGGAGAGATTTTGTAAAATCAATCGCGACCGGTGCTGTAGCATTATCCGCTGGTTTATTGGCTTTTGGTTGCGGTAAGAAGGAAACCCCAAAAGAAGAAAAGGCAGCCGAACCCGAAATGACCGATGAGCAGAAGCAAGAATATGTATTTGCCAACTGCATCTGTGGTAAGTGCCCGAGCTGGGTAGAATGCGGTGAAAAAGGCGGCTTCTGTCTCGTTGGCAGGAGTGACTGTATAACTGAGAAAAAAGGCTGCATCTGCCCTGACTGCCCCGTTACAAAAAAAATGAGACTCAAGTGGGGATATTACTGCATTGAAGGAAGTGCACAATCGCTGATGGAAGCAGAAGCTAAAGCCGGATAGAACTCTATATTACACGAAAATAAGGAGGCCGAAATAGACCGGCCTCCTTTGTTATTAAGAAAATCTTTGATTGGAGCACTACTCTTTATTTCAACAATACGCACATCTTTGTGCGCGTCGCGGTACCCGTGTTTAACCGGTAGAAATACACGCCATTAGGTAAGTTCTTACCACTAAAAGTGATGTTGTGATGACCAGCTGACATTTCTCTGTCCACCAGCGTTTCCACTTCCTGCCCGATTAGATCGTAAATAGCAAGTTTCACGCGGGCTGATTGGGGTAGGCTAAAACTTATCGAAGTCATATTGCTGAAGGGGTTTGGGCTGTTCTGTGCCAGGATGACATCGGTAAAGGGTTCCTCAGCAAAACCAACTGACTCTTCGATACCAGTTCCGCCGGTCGTCGTGTGGATAATCGTACCATCATAGCCAACTGCCCAACCTATATCCGCGTCGAGGAAGAAGAATCCATACAGATAATTATTTGTCCCCGCATCCTGCATAACCCACGTCGCCCCGCCATCCGTCGTGTGCAGAATTGTTGCGTGCGTGTTATCACCACCCGAAATCCAGCCGGTTAAAGCATCGACAAATTGAATATGACTAAAATGATGGAGAGTACCCAGATACAGAGAATCCCACGTCGAACCGCCATTAGTAGTCCTCACCACCAATCCGTTCACGCCAACTGCCCACGCGGTATCAGGGGTCACGGCATGGACAGCTGTAAATTCGCGTATGGTTCCGGATGTTTGCTGCGTCCATACTCCTCCTCCGTCAGTGGTATTGAATATCGCACCCGTCTCACCGGCCGCATAGCCGATATTTGCATCGAAGAAATGTATGCTGTGTAAAGCAAACTCATCATTCTGGTACAATTGCGTACTCCAACTACCGCCTCCATTGCTTGTGTACAAGATGTAGCGCGTTGGATCCGGACCCGGGAAACCTTCGGGTCTGCCTCCAGCCATCCACCCGTGATCTTCATCTATGAAGTACATATCCCACAGATAGCCGTCTACGGTCGAATTCTGATCTGCCCATGTAGTTCCTGCGTCAGTAGTGTATCTTATCTGGCCAAAATTGCCTGCTGCCCAACCTTCCTGCGTACTCACAAAATGTATTGAATAATAGTTAACAGATGGTGTGGGCTCGAGATCGACCCAATTATCACCGCCGTCAGTCGTATGGAAAATACTGTTGGTGATACTTGCTATCCAGCCGTTCTGGTTATCGGCGAAATGGACATCGAATAGTGGTTTATTGGTACCCGAAGTCTGAGTGAACCAACCTTGTGAAAATAGCAAACCAGGGACAATGAGCACCCATAGGAGTCTCATTTTTACATACAAAATACCCTTCATTTAACACCCCCTTAGAAATTCAGCAATCAACATTCTAGCCTTTAATATTCTGACAATCGTGCCGCGGTATTGTTTATCGCGAATTTGAAATCGGCAGTCAGTTCTAGCGTATCACCGTAACACGGGTACTGGTTGCAAACTCACCCTGCATGAGATTTACTACATATACTCCCGATGCAACATTTCTTCCACGAACATCTCTACCATTCCAGACAATATCGTGCACTCCCGGCGTCATGACACCATTAACCAAAGACTGAACCATTCTCCCCGCTGCATCATATATTACCAACCGTACGCGCTCAGCACCCAGCGTCGAAATCTGTATGGTACATTCACGCGTGAACGGATTCGGGCGTACTCGGTCAAGACCAAACATCGGTGGTCCATCCTTCAGTGAATTCTGTCCCAATATTTCTTGAAGGGCATATATAAACCCGTACATCTCATCTACCGTACCGGTAGAAACGCGAATATGGCGCGGCATTCCCCAGCCAACGCGTACCTGATAACCCCTGTTCGCGAGCTGTGATGCGACAGAAGTGGCGCTCATTCCGGTATCGAACATCATGAAGTTGGTCTCGGATGGGATGTACTCAAGATTCAAAGCGTGCAAACCGTTCATTAAAACCTCTTTTGCATGGTCGTTCAGACTGACCGTATTGTCAACATGATCGCTGTCGTTGAGCGACGCAATCGCCGCCGCCTGCCCCAGCCTGCTCACCATTCCAATGTTCTGAGAAGACCCGATCATTGACGTATGCCCACCCGACGCTACTGAGTACCCGATGCGAACGCCGGCCAGGCCATACGCTTTGGAAAAAGTCCGTATTACTATCACGGGAAAACCGCCCGTAATATAACGCACACAACTCTCATAGTAAGGTGAATGAACATAATGATGATAGGCTTCATCTACAACAACTATAATGCCGGGCGGAAGCGAGTTCATGAAGATTCGCATATCGTGCTTCGTAAAGATCGTCGCCAAAGGATTATTGGGATTCACTAGCGAGATGAGCTTTGTATTCTCTGTTATTGCAGCCTTAATGAGACTCAGATCTATCATATAACGCTCATCGACCGGCACATGCACGACCGTTGCGCCGTTAGCTGCTGCCTCATAAGCCATCTGTGAGTAAGTCGGTGTAGCCGTGACCATCTCATCACCCGGATAAAGGAAAGCGTCCGCTACCAGACGGATAATCTCAGTTGCACCTGTTCCTGCGCAGATCATGTTTGGACTCACATTGTGATGCTCGGCGATTTTCGTTTCAAGTGTTGAACTGAACCAATCTGGATAGCGATGGCCTTCATCGACCGCCTGTTTCATCGCTTCGCGGGCCAAATGCGATGGTCCCAAAGGATTTTCATTAAAACAGAGGCGGCCGAATGTATCACCAGATTCGGCAAATTCAAACGGATATGCCTTAATGCGACCGACACCGGGCAAGTACATGAAGCTCAAGCCAGCAACTGATGCTTGCAGGAATTCCCTTCGTGACATATGATTCTTGCCCATGATATATTCTCCCGTTATCTGAATCCCCTAAAATCTCTATTGATTAAATAATTGTACTTTGGCCATTCACAAGCCCATTGGATACACTATATTATAAGAGCATCGTGAAACATGTCAATGGTGGAAATGAATAGAACAAGAATCAGTTCCTCTTAGAGACCTGTAATAGCTTGCTTTCTTACAGGATTGCCATATAATACATTCTATAAGAACCAGAGATTTGACCGTACCTGTGATTCTTCTGTGACAATGATATTTAGCATATCGTAGAGAAATGGGAGGCAGACATGAAAAGCATTACTGTAGAAGTACATTATCTCTTACTGATTTTCCTCGCCGCTGCAATCTCATATTCAGCGGAATCTCGTAGTAGAAGTCCTTTGTTATCATCTACGACAGAAAATGCGTTTCTCATTGATACCACCGTAATGTATGCACATGCACGGGGCAATCAAGGTTGGCCATCGATTGCCGGTGACGGTGAAAATTACCTCGCCGTGTGGCATGACTCTCGTTGCTTCCCTCAACACGATATCTATTGTGCCAGAATCAATTCCAATGGTCATATTCTTGATTCTGCCGGCATTCGCGTTGCCACGATTACACACGACAATGCGGGGTACTACTGCATCGGAACACCGGCAGTTTCTTACAATGGATCCCTGTATTTTGTCGTTTATCAGGACTGCCGCAATTTAGGGGAAACCGACATCTACGGCGTGCGCGTAACCCCGGGCGGTACCGTACTCGACCCTGATGGTATTGCCATTTCAACCGCACAAGGACACCAACAGTATCCATGTATCGCATCCAATGGAACAGATTTCTTCGTAGTCTGGGAAGACAATCGTTATGGAAACACTGATATATACGGTGCCCGCGTGAGCCAAAATGGTGTTGTCGAGGATCCTGATGGTATCCAGATATGTAATGAAGCACACGGCCAAATATTGCCTTCGGTCGCCTGTAATGGAACCGACTACATGGCAGTATGGCAAGATGCACGCGATAGTATGAGCACTCAATATGATATATATGGAGCTCGTATTGCAGCAAATGGCGTTTTGCTGGATACAAACGGCATTGCGGTTTTTGCAGATACAGCCCTTCAAATCGAGCCTTCGATCACGTATGACGGTGCTAACTATTTCATCGTCTGGGAGGACCGACGAGTGCAAGTGCTATGCATCAAAGGTGCACGAGTAGATACGTCGGGGAACGTGCTTGATCCAGACGGCATCAGTATCTCCGGTATGCCTTCGATGATGGAATGGCAGCCATCGGTAATATTCAATGGTACAGACTATCTTGTCGTCTGGGCCGATGACCGTAATGGAACGTATCCAGATATCTACGGTGCACGAGTTGACCAGAACGGCAATGTCCTGGATACCGTGAATATTCCCATATCACTAACCGGAGGGATGAAAGAATTGCCAGCAGTAGCATCTAACGGAAATGGGTTTGTCGTAATATGGGAAGATGACCGTGATTATCCCTCGGGTGATGTATATGGAGCACGCGTCAGTGCTGCCGGTACTGTACTCGACCCTCAGGGCTTTGATGTTACGACCGCTGTCGCCTTTCAAGATGAACCTGGCATAGCCTACTGCGGAGAGAATTTCCTTGCCGCATGGGTGGAATATCGAAGCGGGATATATCTATCTGACATATACGGCGCGCGCGTAGATGCTACTGGAAACATTCTCGATTCACCCAGTTTCATGATCTGCACAGATCAATTTGGGCAGTATTCTCCAGCCATTGCCTTTGACGGTACGAACTACTGTGTAGCGTGGACGCACAACATAGGAGGCGCATGGAGAATAAAAGGGGCACGGATATCTTCTTTGGGGATCGTATTGGACCCCGCGTACATTGATATTTCATCAGGAGGCAATGCGCTCTCACCAAACATTTCATCCAGCGGAGATGGCTTTTTGACAGTGTGGATTGACTACCGGAATAGTCTCACAAGTCCAGACATATATGGTTCCCGGATCGGATCTGCCGGCTATGTCCTGGATCCTACGGGGATCGCCATTTCAACGCTCGGCGGACTTGAATATAAACCTTCGGTGTGCTTCGGCGATATGTGTTATTTGATTGCATGGGAAGACATGCGGAACGGACCTTACGACATCTTTTGTGCAAGGATGGATACAAATGGTTTGTTAATTGACCCCAGCGGTATTGCGGTCGCGATAGCTGATCAACTCCAGAGAAATACGGCGATAGCATTCGACGGCACAAATTTCCTTGTCGTTTGGCAAGATAACAGAAATGGATCTTATGATATATATGGCGCTCGCGTAGGTGAAAACGGTGTAGTACTTGACCCGGCAGGAATTTGTGTATCAGCCGCAATCGATGATCAAATCAATCCTTCAGTCGTTTTCGACGGAAATGATTTCATTGTCGTGTGGGAGGATTACAGAGATATACATTCAGATATCCACGGCGCAATCATCGACACGAGCGGCGCCGTTGTCGACAGTTTCATCGCCATTGCGCAACCAGGGCCTCAGCATTACCCCAAGCTCAGCCACGGTCCGGGTACCAAGACGATCCTAACATATTCTGGATGGACTGATCATATCAACGCACATCCAGCAAATGCAATGCGAGTATGGGCGAAATTTCACCCAGAACTGGGCATCGAACATCATGAAGGATACACAGTTGCTGACACGCGATATAACCTGTCTGTTTCGCCGAATCCCTTTTCGAAGCTGACCACGGTCAGCTTCAGCATTGAGCAGATCACAGAGCGCATAGAATTGAAAATCTACGACGTTGCGGGGCGATTGGTAAGGGATCTGTATTGCGCTATGCCCCATGCATCATGCGCTATGCACATTAGTTGGGGTGGCACAGACCAATACAATCGTCAGCTGCCAAGTGGTGTTTATTTCGTACAACTGAAATCGGGTGATAACACTGCGACCGAGAAAATACTATTGGTACGATAAAAAGATGGGAACGGGGGATTCCTACCAATCCCCCGTTCCTTCGCGTCTTCCAGGTATTGATGCAGGTCAATTCAGATAACGAGGACCTTTTTCAAAGAAGATTCTTTAGTGTCAATTGCTTCCCAAGGATCTTACCTCCACGTGATATCTCGACCATGTAAGTTGTGCCTTCCTTAGCTTTAAGCAGATTACGCAGAGCGATAAGTCCGTCAAAGTACTGGACATCGATACCATTGACGGCATTGATGATATCCCCTTTCTGAAAACCAGCTTCATCTGCCGGAGTATTAGGTGAAACAAATACCACCTCAACATCATTGTCATCATTATGATGGAATTGCAGGCCGCTCTTTGGCCGCGGAAATTCTGCGCCAAAATCCTCACCTTTTTCCAGTATCACTCGCTGATCATGGTAATCCAAATAGAGCACGAAATTTCTCAAGAATAAGTTACCTATGTTTCCTATTACGGTCTCTGCCGAAAACGCACCCGTCCCTTCTTCACGAGGGGTTCCAATCCACGGATCCTTAATGACGAATCCACCGACCTCAACTGTTTTGTATTTCGATATTCTGCTGGTGGTGAAGCCTGCCGCATCGCCAGCCATTACGTCAAAACCATCTTTATCCAGCAGACCATGCTCTTTTGCGTAAGGAAAGTGAAAATCAAGATCAGGCGCTCCGATGTCCAAGTTCCATTTGCCAGAGTACTTGCCATCGACGGTTACCTGAAGGCCGAGCATGTTGCCCTGTAATGGTGAATCAAAGATTTCCCCTTTACCCGTATACTCGAACTTCTCAGGATCATAAAAGGAGATCGTTTGGTTAGCGTAGTCTATTTTCGTTACAAATCTTGAAAGGAAATCATAGCCGAGTACTCCAACCACATCCAATCCAAGAACCTTTTCAAATAGATGACGGAAACTAAACACGGCCGCCTTCTGTTCTTTGAACGTAATGCTACCAACGGAATAGGCCGGCATCGTGGCAAAATAAAAGTCGACGACGCCTGAAGCACCCTGCCCTTTAATTGGCCCCTCAAACGCCAGACCCAACTCTGCTGCAAAACTTGAATCGATTACATTGACCGAAGCTCCACAGTCAAGCACCCAGAGCCGCTCCTTACCCATGATGTTTACGGGCACATAGATGTGATTTTCAATGAATTGAACCGGATTATTCTCTGCGCTAACTCCGTTCTCGAAAGCGAAATCCTCGACATCCTCAGATGGTGGTTCGAAAAGCGTTCCATCAATATCGATGCCGAGTTTGTATGAAGAGTACGTAATAACAAATGTTTGGTCGGTCGGCAGTTGTCTTACGGTTTCGCTAAATGGTAGAATAAGACCATTGACTTTACGGAAATCCGCATACGAAATATGCCCCTCGCTGTCAGGTTTTATGATTTTCGTTCTCAGAAGATAGAAATTGACTTTGTCGTAGTAATTCAATTGAATATCCTGGTTTATCTTGTTAACTATCTTCACAACGTAACAATCTCTGCCTTCAATTTTTTCGACACCTTCAAATGTTACGGTGAAATATTCGGATTGAGGATTCAAATGTTCGTACTCTTCCATCAGCTTCCTTACTTTGCGCTCTTTCAAGGTGATTTCATCCCGCTGAATCAACAATTTTTCATTCGCATCGACGTACCAACTGAATTCACCGTTATCACCAGTGACGCTCGTTACTACTTTCAAATCTGTCTCCTGCCTCAACCTGAGCGGGCGTTCGCTCCATTGTTTGAATATCCCCTCGAGCCCAGCCGCCTCAATCAGAATCGAGCCTTCCTTGTACATCGTTCTTTGTGCCTTCAGGTTTCCCAGACCTCCAGTTGCCTCAAAATGCTTTTGGAGAATCTGATAGGGATCAGATAACAGCTGCTCGCTGTATACCGGCATCACCAAGCCGATCAGCACCAGAAGAATTGTCATCATGAATCTTCCAGACTTCATTCATTACCTCCTTTCACCAAGAAATACGATGATCTTTTCAACGGGCAACATATTGTACGGATCAAAAATATCGATGCGTTCAATATCTAAGAACTCCTCAAACATGGATTACCTCCTCTTTTTCTTCTTTGTCAAAGGATAGAAAACCAACACAAGTCTGTATTCTACATCTCCCTTCTTATCCTCGGCAGCCGCGAATTCGTTGAGCATCTTATGGATTCTTTTCCGCATTTTCTTCAAGTTAGCGGGTGTCGTGCGGATATGCTTGCGTGCAAGCGTTACTTCTACTTCCCTTTTCTCAGGACAGATCAGTTTTTCTGAAATGCTCTCGTTGATCTCCCGCATCGTGTTCTCGAGCATCGTAGTGAACATTGCCCGGCATTCGCCCATCGCCTTTCTGCCGTTTTTCATCATCTCAAATAGGCTGCTATCGACCGAGAAGCGCTTTGCCACGGTACGGTAGTACTTTTCAAGAGTACCTCGTTTCTTCTGGGTCTTCACGAGTTTGATCAAGCCAACGTGCTCGAGCGCCTCCACATGGTGATAGAGTTTTGTGGGCTTCTGCCCGAGGACCTCTGCCGCCTGCTTTGCCGTCCTCGGCTTATCAGCAAACACTTCAACGAGCCTGGCCCGCAGGGGATGGGCGAAGACCTTTATCTGCTCGAGATCCTTCAGAACCACCGTATCTTTCATCTTTCCTCCTTTACTATCAATTATTCAATAGAAAACTAATATTCACTATATTTTGAATATTCAATTATATTATAACAAAAAATCCCATTTTGTCAAGGGGTGAAATGAAGGAAAACAGGTATTGACTTATCGTATATCAATATTATAATGAACCAGGAGTGCATGACTGAGTAGGACTGTAAAGCCGGAGGTGTAGATTGAAGAAGTCAGTCACCTTGCCCATTCTACCTCACGGGAGTATTCACATTCACGAAAATGCAGTCTGAGAAAGGAGGTGCAAATCACAAAACTCAATCTTTGTAACCTAAGCGATTGACAGCATGTCAAAAGCGGTACGATAACTGTAGAAATACTAGTATATACGTAGGAGGTGTAGAATGAAAAGGGTCCTTTCAGCCCTCGTAGCATGTATATGTTTCACCAGTGCAGCATATGCTGCAGGTACCGTATACGAAACGACTTTCTATAGTCCATCATTAGTCAGAGAGTGTTCGGTACAGATATATCTTCCAGACGGCTATGATCCTATGGGAAGTACCCAATATCCAGTCATATACTTTTTGCACGGAGCGCTTGATAATCACATGGGGTATCCGTTCATTCTGGACATATTCGATACGATGATCGAAGGACAAATAATCGAGCCGGTCATCGTCATTAAACCGGACGGACGAAGCACACCGTACATTGTCAGCTGGTTCACAAACTCAATACTCAACGGTCTCTATGAAGAATGCATCGTGAGTGATCTGGTGAATTACGTTGAAACAAACTACTCTGTAATATCTGACTCGAAATGCCGTTATGTTATGGGTCACTCGGCAGGAGGTTACGGTGCAATGACCCTGGGTCTCAAGCATCCCGGCGTTTTTTCACGGCTTGCCGCTCACAGCGGCGTAATGGAATTCAACGTTCTGATCGTGGCCGCTCTTCCCGCACTTCTTGCAGAATATCCTCTGGGACCACCCTACATCTGGAATCCGTTTGCCGGATTCTTCTCAGGCATATTCTTCTCAATGGGAGCAGCATTCTCGCCCAATTTCCTCAACCCACCTTTTTACGTCGATCTCCCCCTCGATGAAAACGCACAGATAATTGCACCCATATGGCAACTATGGCTTCAGCACAACCCACCCACTTATGCCGCAGGGTTACCGCCAAATACAGAACCGGCGATATACTTCGATTGCGGCACCATGGATGAAATGGGATGCTATCCTCAGAATACAGTCTTCGCTGATATTCTTTCACAACTCAATATCGATCATGAATTCCAGGAATATGTTGGCGATCACTCCTCGGTACTACCCGAACGCTTTCCTATCAGTATCGCATTTCTAGTCGGTCTCAAGGCACATGTTTACTTCCAACCTACAATCCTGCACCTTGGCAGCAGTGGCAGTTGGATCACCTGCCACATCGGACTGCCTGGTGATTATCTGGCCACTGATATCGATCCCTACTCGGTCGTACTCAATGAAATCAATGGAATGGTTCTTGACCCCCCACTGTGTCGTGAGGGACCGATCGAGATCTGTGAGTACCGTGGCGAATTGTGCCTCATGGTGAAATTCAACCGCCAGAACGTGATCGAGCACCTATATACAATGGGAGACGGCGGCAGGCAAACGGTTGAACTCGCCGTCGCCGGCGAACTCTTCAATGGCATACCGTTCCACGATGTCGGCGCACTCAACGTCACCGGCACGGGTGGACCGCAGGGCAATGAAGTGGCGCGCAATACAGGCGGAATTCTGTACAAGTGCACACCGAATCCGTTCTCGACCACGACCGCTGTTCGATACGAAATTCCCAGTGAAACACATGTACGGATTGCAATCTACAATGCCGTCGGGCAGCGTGTCGTGACCCTGGTCGATGCTGCGCAAGAAGCAGGTTCTTACTCTGTATCCTGGGAAGGCACGAACCTCCCCAATGGTATCTACATTTGCACAATGGAAACTGACGGGCATACCGAAACGCAGAAAATACTACTGATGAAGTAAAATAAAGGGCATCCAGCGCCTTTCGGTACTGGATGCCCAAACTTCTGAAGGCCGCTTTAGTTATTTCAGTAGTACGACCTTCTCAACAAACGTAGACTGCTCGGTTTCGAGTTTGACAAAGTAAATGCCGGCAGGGGTTTTTCTTCCGGCATTGTCCTTGCCGTCCCACTGCAGCGATACAGCATTACCGGTAACCGATGCGAGATCATAAGACCTTACCAGACGTCCGCCTGCATCATAGATCGCGAGGGTAGATGCCGTATTGTCGTTAGCCAGCGAGAAGAAAATGCTCGTCCCGTTCTTAGCTACTGTCGGCACGATCTTCAGTACTGATTGTATATTGTTCGTGCCCGAGCCGTTTTCTGTAATACCGATAAAGCTCGCCAGGTTACCGAGTTCCCATGCCAAAAGTGAAGGATCACCGGGACTCTCAGTCGGTATGCGGTAGAATTGAGCGAAGAGTCTCAGAGCATTGTAGGTTGTCGTGCTCAGGCCACTCAGATCGACCGAATCGACTGCCAAACTAGAATAGAAACCTGCCGCATTCCCGGGCAGGTCACCGTCCGGTATCAACTGCCAGGTTGAACCATTGTTGTATTCAATCTGGATACCTACCGAATCACCTGCCGTAGCTTTGTACCACACCGCAGTGCCCCAGTTCGGACGGCTGTACATACCGGCGAGGTCGTCGAAAACAACCGGCACACTCGTAACAGTTCCATCGTTACCAGATGTAGTATAAGTATACCTCAATCCAACATTATCGCATGCTCCTGCCCAGCCCCAGTGCGAGGCTGACGTGCTGTCACTGTAAAACCAGTTGAACTGAACAGAATCACACGGTAGATAAGATGTAAGGTCGATGGTTTCCGTACCGCTCGCGCTTGCTGCATATACAGCGATATCGACCCACGTTGTCCAGCTGCTTCCGGTAAAACGCCGCATCTTGACGCGCATCTTCTCCCCGGTTTCGTAGAGACGGAACCCGTAGCCGTAGACAATATCCAGGTCAGACGCGGCAGCGGGTATCGCGACCGCAGGCGAGATCAACTCTTCGTTGTAACTGATCGAACCGCTCCCGGCATCGTCATCCGAATAGTAAGCGTACGCTGAACCATAATCTGGTGGAGTATAAGTACCGATATCGCCGGTCGTACCCACTGTCCACTCGTACGGATCACTATTGCCATTGACAACAGTCCAGCCGGCCGGCATCGTACCGGTCTCAAAATCCTCAAAGAAGAACGTATCGATGAGCGTAGCGCCGCCGGGTATGATTATTATGCTGTCACCCACAACCGTCGTCGAGAAGAATAGACTCCCGCTGAACTGTTCGCCTTTGGTTTGATACCAACTGCAGGTGTTGTAGGGAAGGCCGGCAAGTACTGTGAGCGAAAGAGCATTGCTGTACGGCGTCCACATGCCCGTCCCGCCCGGGTCAGACGCACTAACCTTCCACCAGTACGTTTCATTGTTTGTAAGTGGCGACGGGAATGTAAAGTAGAAGTTGCTGCCGCTTGCATGCGGTGAACTCGTCGTGCTCTCCGGGCTGGTAAAATTCGGATCAGTATCCCACATAACCCGATACACTATGTCATCACCCTGCGGATCTAATGAATTAAGCACCAGAGTAGGCTGCGACTCCGGGACGCGAACACAGTTGAATGGTTGCACGACCGCGGGAATCGACGGTGCACCTACCAGGTCTGGCAGTTCAACGATACCTGCCTGAAAGACTTCTTTGTCGCCCGTATCCTCTTGAATCCATGTATAGATCCGGCATCTGTCCTGATCCCAACCAATGGGGACATTGAACGAACGGTTGACTGTTATTGAATCACCAGAGGCAATAGTCACCGTCTCACCAAGTTCATCCGGCAGATAATCACGTGCAACATCGTTGTGCCACGTATCACCGTTGGGCGCTACGTAATAACAACTATCCTCAACGACAACAAAATATACCCTCGCGGTTATGCTTGCGGTCGAGTCATTCCTGAATTGCGCATATATCGTACCGTCACCGCGGTTCGGCATGTACATCCCCCACATTGTCACAGTTACCGGTGACGGTTGATTCATCCGGTTCGTTATCGCAGCCGAATACCCGGCTGATACTTGATCGCCGTCCACATAGCAGTCCGGAGTGTAGGTCACACCGTAGAAATTGAAACCACGGTTCGCTCCTTCCGCGCAATAGAGTGGATAGGTGCCCACGAGATGAATCTCGACAAGCGCTACTCGATCAAGATAGGTTGCAGCTATTTGTGCCAGTTGACCACTGACAGATGTACAGGTCCCTCAGCCTTCCTGGTACATCTCTTCAACCAGCACCACGCGCTCGGCACCGAGCGCGGTGTTCAGAAAACCCAGCCCCAGCAATAACGCCAGGCTTATCCCAACGACACACTTCATAAAACCTCCTTTTGATACAATCCTGTTCAGCCCTAAGGACTTCCGTTTCCTTTACCGATACGAAAAATCCCTCCGATACTATATTGATAATTCGGGACCTGTTATGAACGTACTATTGTAGACAATAACAAAACCTTCGTCAATAGTCAGATAAAAGTACAGAAAAGCAGCCCAACCCCTGTTGACTATTGGTATTGTTGCTTTATAATTACCATGTAAATAGAAGATATGAAGACCAATTCGATATCCTTCCTCATAATGGTCACCCTGGTATCGGTAATAATGACATCTATCTCGATTGCACAAAATTCGTACGGGAAGAGATCATTAAATATCCTGCGAGCCGATACGATAGAAAATTTCGATGACGGCATCATACAACTCTTCTCGTATCCAAACGAGGATATGGATCCTGATGCTTGGGCACTCGACTCGCTCATCACCTACAACAATTCCGCATTCTCGCTGAAGTTGTGGGGTAATACGTGGAAGATAGAAAGTATAGTACCGGTTACACTTGATACTGGTGATGTCTGGCAGGTTGCCGCCTATGTTGAAGTACTTGCCGAAATTCAGGGATTCGGATTGCGCGACACCGCCCACACCCTGCTCTATTCCTTTGCCGGAAGCCAACAACTGAATACTGAAGACTGGGTCACCGTGTATCAGGGAGCATTTGCCCAGCAGACCTGGAACAATTACCTGCTGCCCGTTGGTCAGGACTGGCTCGCCTATTATGGATATCTTCCCACCATCACCGGTATAGTATTTATGAACGACCGTGATAATGATCCGGACGGCGTGGTCTATTTTGACAACATACTTGATATCACCCACGATCTACCTATGGTACCACAAGTCACAATCGAATATGTTGCCGGTGATATTTACAGAGACGCCCACGGTAACAAACTAGTCGACATCCAGTTCTTCAGCACGGTAATCGACACAGATTCATGGTATCATGATTATTTCTGGTACTTCGGAGACGACTCAACGAGCAATGAACCTGATCCTTATCACACCTACATTGTCGAGGATGATCATCCCTATACGGTGCTACTCGAAGTTGTCGATAGTACTAACCTGTGGGGGCGAGCAACCTGTCAGGTTACGGTGGATCCCGGACAAACGACATTTCCGTTGATAATGAACTTCGTCGGTGATGTAATGCTTGCGCGACGGTATGAATATCCGGGTGGGATAATCCCGACGTTGGGCGTTGAAGCGATCTTCGAACCCACCCTTTCTCATCTGGGAAACATCGCTGACATAACCGTGGCAAATCTCGAATGTCCACTGACCGACACTGGAATACCACATCCCACAAAGCCGATCATATTCAGAGGTTCTCCAGAGAACGTCGCCGGGTTGGTTTATGCCGGCGTCGATGTCGTTACAATAGCCAATAATCATATCATCGATTACGGGCTTGAGGGATTAAAGCAATCACAGGCGGTTCTTGACTCGAATGACATTTCATACTCGGGAGCAGGCGCGAACGCCTACGAGGCTTATCTTCCCCTATTTGTTAACAAGAAAGGTACGAATATCGCTTTCCTCGCGTCGAGTGAACGAACCGGGCAGTATGACAACTATCAACCGTATCTAAATGCCGGTTTCAACAAGCCTGGCTTTGCGAATTTGACCCAGTATGACATCTCGCGACAGATCCAGACCGTCCAGAACGATGCCGATGTCGTCGTCGTCGAGATGCATTCGGGTGATGAATACAATCCGATACCCGAATTTAGCAACAGGGACGAAAAAGACTTTGAAGAAGATGAAATGTATACGCCATTTCTCCTGACCCCAAGCAGGAGTGACATCGCTGACCGACGTCACGCAATAGACGAAGGTGCTGATCTTGTTGTCTGCCATCACGTACATGTCTTACAGGGCTTGGAAGTTTATGATGGAAAACTAATCGCGCATTCACTGGGCGATTTCACGTTCGATCTGAACTACCCGGAAACATATCCTTCGATGATACTCAATGCGAAAATAGACAACAGGGGTATTTACGAATACCGTGTAGTACCCGTATACATAGATGATTATATTCCCAGACGGGCACAGGGTGAGCTTGGATCATACATACTTGACTACCTCGCACGTCGCACTAAGGATTTGGATACATATCTCATTGTCGACCGCGATAGTGTAACCGCACGAGTCATTCTCGACACAGTCGGTCTCACGTCGACTATAACAACCTTCAGCGATTCCCTGGCATTGCGCGAAGAAAACGGCTCATGGATATCAAATCCGCTCCGTTTGAATAAAGAAGCTGATATCTCTTCTATCATTACCATAAATCCCTATAGAAACTGGGAGTTCCGCCTTGGCAGGCAAACCGTCTGGTTCGGCAATTTTGAAGATGAAGGATGCACAATGTGGCTGCTTGACCATCCGGATGAATTCTACGATGACAGCATTTTCTATGCGGGTGCCAGGTCTTTGTGCCACTTCCGTTCGCAAAACAATGTCACAATCGCCACCCATCTCGAAAACCGCATGCCGTGTTACTCAGACACTACCGATTTCACGGTTTGCGGATACATCCGAACAGATAACGCGAATAATGCCGAGGTGATGATTCGGTTCTACCAATCGCGAACGAGTGGTATTTCCATAGGATCAGAGACCACTGGACAGCTCAGTGGTACCAACGACTGGGCTTTCTATTATACAAACTTCGTGCCTGCAAATGGCACTAACTTCATTGACGTGTGGCTGCGAAGCGAGGGTCCACAATCGGGCGACGGCTACACCTGGTTTGATAATGTAGGCGTCATCGAATGGGAAGATTGGCAAATATTCAATACACCTGTGGACATCACAACACCAAATGATTATTACTGGCTGCAAATAAAGACAGATGTTGAGACATTCAGTGCATCATTATCTTATGAAGAGAAACTCTATGATGTCCAGACGGAAGTACATGACTATGAAACAAAGAATACGACCCTGACATCGCTGCGTTGTTTTCCCAACCCTGCAATTTCCACAATCACGTTCCAGTATTCTCTCGGCAAACCCGCAGATGTCAAATTGAGTGTATATAACATTCTCGGACAGGAAGTAAGGAGCTTGAGCACCGGTCATCAATCCGCAGGCAATAAGACAGTACAATGGGATGGGTATGACAACCAAGGTCGACGCCTTGGCATGGGAATCTACTTCTGCCGGTTGCAGACAGGGAAACACACAACAGCTGAGAAAATAATCCTGTTGAGGTAGCATAATGAACAAGAAGAAAGAACTGCTTGCATACTGTGGACTATACTGTGGAGATTGTGCTGGATATTCCGGCGAGATTGCTGATGCAGCACAGAATTTAAGAGAAATTACTCAACGTTATAAATTTGACCAAACGGCAAAAAATCTCTTTCCGAAGGAATTGAAAGATTACGATAAGTTTCGCGAGATGATAAATTTCATGACGCAACTCAAATGCCCGAAGACCTGCCGATCAATAAACGGAAATGAGGTGAAATGCGAAATTTCGAAATGCTGCAGAGAAAAAGGATTCTATGCCTGTCATGAATGCAGTACTTTTGAAATTTGCGACAAATTGAAAAATATGTCCGCACTGCACGGCGATTCCTGTGTCAAAAACCTAAAATCAATAAAAAAAATGGGTATTGACTCATGGATTCGCGAGGGAAAACGATTCTGGTTTGCCGATGACGAATAGTGCCGTCGGAGATAGCGTTATATTTGCTGCACCATCCTTGAGGAGGTCAGGATGAGTCTGATGACAATCGTATCTATGACGCCTCTTGGCAAAGGCGAGAGTGTTAGCCGTCATGTAGCCAAGGTGGTGGATATCATTGACAGATCTGGAATTCCGTATGTTGCCACCCCTATGCGAACGATCATCGAAGGCGAAACCTGGGATGATATTATGGAAGTGCTCAAGAATGGCTTTCAGGCTATAACAGAGGATTGCACCAGGGTATCAGTCTTCATGAAGATCGATTATCGAAAGGGAAAGTCAGGGCGTATCAAGTCGAAAATTGACTCCCTGGAAGAGAAATTGAGTAGAGACCTGATAAGAAATAGCTAAAGATAACATCTGCCAATCAATAAATTCCACTAATACGGTTAATGTATAAGAGAACGTAAAATGATGCTATTTAGAAGTGAAAATCCTCTTCATTCAAAACTTCCAAACAGGCTTTCACGACGCTGAAGTCATAGAGTATTTTATCGTTCGCTGTTATTTCGGCAATCGCCTGATCCCTGCCACGTGCAGGTCGATATGGGCGATGTGCCATCATTGATTCAACGACATCGGCGACCGCCAGGATCTTTGCTTCCATCATAATATCACTCCCCTTGATGCCCATTGGATATCCTGAACCATCAAGCCTTTCGTGATGTTGGAACACGATCTCCGCCACTTGCCACGGAAATTCTATTGTCCTCAGTATATCATAGCCGACAAGTACGTGGTCTTTTACGAGAGCGAATTCGGCATCGCTCAAACTGCTCGGTTTGTTGAGTATTCCCGCCGGAACATTGATCTTGCCGATATCGTGCACCAGCGCTGCAACATGTAATCCCTCTTTCTGATGATCGGGTAATTCCATTCTTTTAGAGATCGCATCAGCCAGAACGGCAACGCGGTGCTGGTGGCCAGCAGTGTAGGGATCACGTTTTTCGACGGCCGATGTCAAAGCATTGATTGTGTCTTCAAGAACTTTCTGCATCCTGTCGTAACTTCTGCGTAATTCCTCCTGCGTTCGCTTATATTCGGTAATGTCTCTGGCGATACCGAGAACGACCGTCTTACCGTCGATTCTGACTGGATATGTTCTTATGCCAACAATCGTTCTACTACCGTCTTTTCGTGCGTATGTGAATTCATCTGGACCGGTCCTCTGCCCCGTTGCGTTACGAGCCAGCAGTGCCTGCGCCTTGGGTATCTGGTCGA
The DNA here is from genome assembly GCA_020353055.1 of Caldifarciminota bacterium. GTDB lineage: Bacteria > Hydrothermota > Tepidihabitantia > SM23-42 > SM23-42 > SM23-42. Next base: position 930,210 of record CP070686.1, read on the forward strand.
TAGATAGCAATTTGGCTTCGGCAAAACTTTTGCCGACAAGTTCATTTTTTTCGTAGCCGGTTATCTCCTCCATCGCCTTGTTACCATCCAAGAAATGTCCTTTCAAATCGGTCAGGAAGTACCCATCCGGTGCATATTCAAATAGTAATTTCAATCTCTCCTCCGAACTTTTTATTTCCTCTTCGGCTCGTCTCCGCTGGGTCACATCCCAGATGTAAGAGCGAGTACCAATGATATTACCATTATCCTTTAGTGCGATTGCATCACACTCAAGATACACTATGTTGCGGTCCCTCTGGATTCCTCTGAATTCGTGTCTGATGGTCTCGAGCTTCCCTTCAAGAAATTCCTGACGAACTTTGGATACGCGATCATAGTCATCGGGATGCACGATCGATTTCAGATCCATTTTCCCGACTTCTTCCATAGAATATCCAAGAAGTTCGGCAAATCTCTTGTTGTAATAACTGAATTTTCCTCGTCGGTCAATTAGTAATATTGCCGCCCCGGCCTTCTCAACCAAATCCCTATAGCGTTCCTTGGATTCACGCAGCTTCGTTTCTGCCTCTTTCCGCTCACTGATATCGCGCACGACACCCTGAATCACTTTTGCATCGCCAACATCGAAAAGACGTGCTGAAACCTCTGCAGGAAATATCTCGCCGTTCTTCTTTTTGAAATAAGTTTCGAAATTGACAAACCCATTCTTCGAGATATCTTTGAAAGCCTGAGCCGATTTTGCCAGTTGGTCGGCAGGATGAAGTTTTTCAATTGTCATTTTGAGAATTTCCACCTTCTTATACCCGAAGAGATTCTCTACACGATTATTCACATCTGTGATATTACCTTCCAGATCATGTATGAAGATTGCATCATTAGAATTCTGAAAAAGGTTACGGTATTTCTCTTCGCTTTCCTGCAATGTCCTTTCAGATAACTTGCGCGCACTGATATCACGCGTAGTAACGATAAACGCCTGGGGATTACCCCCTTCATCCCTTATTAGCGATGCGTTGACCTCGCCTTCGAATCGGCTACCGTCCTTTCTCAATAGTCTGTATTCACAATTCCTGGTCATGCCATGTTCCAGCGTTCTCTTTATGTTCGCCGCAGCTCTACCTTGATCGGTCGGATCGACAAGCACCATCCCGTTCTTTCCAATCATCTCCTCAGGTTTCTCATAACCATGAAGTTTTAACGTCTCGTTTGATACAAAAGTTATTTTCCCCTCCAGATCGGTAACCACCACGGATTCGGGTGTCGTGTTCACCAGTGTTCGATATCTCTCCTCTGATCGTTTCAGTTCACGCCCGGACTCCTTGCGCGCGGTAATGTTACGATAGATAGCATAGATTCCGACTTGTTTCTGGTTAATCATGATGGGTGATGCCAGCACCGACACATCGATCATGTTGCCACACTTACACTTGCGTACGGCTTCCATAACCACGCTTTCGCCATTCCCCGCACGCTCGGTTATCGACCGGGCATCCTCAAGAAATTCGTCAGGTACTATCAGGTCATCGATTGACTTACCGGTTGCCTCTTCAGAAGTGTATCCGAATATTCTACTGAACTCATTGTTTACACGTTGCACCAAACCATCACCGTCAAGCATAGCAATACCTTCCTGTGCGCTCGCGAACAATTGCTCGAGATAACCTTTTTCGATTATCAACGACCTCTGCACCTCTTCACGCGCCTTTACTTCTTGTTCCAGATCGTAGTACGTTCTCGCATTTCTCAGCGCGGTCGCGGCATACGTCGCAAGGACTTCGGTCACGACCAGATCACTCTCGGTGAAGGGGATGCCGGACCGATCAAGACACATCGCCCCAATGATCAAACCATCAACGATAAACGGTGCCGTGATCGCGTGTTCATTCTCCTCATCCGGCGTACCGGGAATATGCTGCCCACGGGGATCACTGCCCGTGTCATTGAATATCATCGCCTTCCTGGCCTTAATCGCCTTACCCGTAAAACTCGTATTGATATCCAGTGGTGTTGCCAAGATTGCCTTCTCATAAGGAGGGTCGATCGCAACAACTGGTTTGAGGGTTCTTTTGTCGCTTTCGAGCAGGTAGATTGCACAACCATCAGCTCGTACCATATCACGTGCGCTCGAGGCGATACGAGTAAGAACCTCCTTTATATCCAAACTCTCCACTAGATAGCGTGCGTTTTCCAGCATTTCCTTCTGGTAAGTTGTCGTTCTTCTCAGAATTTCCTCTACCTTTCTATTTTCCGAGCAATCCGTGAATGCCACGAAATATCCGATAATCTCGTCCTGCCGTGTTCTCCTGACAAGCGTTGAGATATTAACCGGGATCACAGATTCACTATTGCTCTTAATATCACATGAGAAATTACGTACAAACCCATTTCGAAGCGTTTGTCGCTGGAGTTCATTAATCTCTTCCTTATTTGTGAAGAAGTCGGCGAGCAATCTGCCGACAAGCGCGTCTTTTGAAGAATGGAGCATTTCTTCCAATGTCTTATCGAGATCCAATATCACACCCAGAGGACTAATATATGCAAGCGGCGTTGGCAGGAACGCCCAAATGTCCTTTATGTAGTGTTCGAATTCAACAACGGAACCATCCGTAGCATTATTGTGAGATGCTCCTCTCAAAACTCAATTCTCCCAATGGACCAAAAATTCATGGCGTGAATCGCCATTACATACGCAGGATGTCTCTTCTATCATCACGTTTGATTTGGGAAACATGAACTTGAATAGCCGCCCAAAATAACCTTCCAGATACTTGCAGTAAACAGGATGAAGGGTGAATTCGTACAAGTGGATGACCGCATGTCTTTTTTCTTCATCAAGTGAAACCGCTTCCAGGCGGCCTATATCATAATGCTTTGTCCAGTAATCAGGCGCATGGCTAAAAGCCACTTGTGGGGAAACAAAGAATTTCATGAAGAGTTTGACTATAAAGGAATGTTTGGGCGCCGTGTCACCCATTGCCTTAATCTCACCGTCTGACCAGCCAAACACGTCTTTCATTACCAGCAGGGATAGAGCCCGCAATCCAAGCGACATCCATTCCATGGAGCTCACCCTTTCGTAATCCAGTTCCTTTCCTAAATCGCGTATGGCTGCTTCGACTTTCTTCAATCCGCTGCTGCCGCATCTATTCCTTATGTACTCCGCATCCGTCTCGAAAGCCGCACCACGGACTTGACCCTTTACGGACAAAAGCTGCTCAGCATCCTCCCTGGACAACATAAACGCTCCTTTTATCTAAATAAATTGTCTATTTGGTTTTGTACTTGCGTACTCGAACCCAGTACATGAGTACTTGATTCCTATGCGGTCAAACAAAATATACTGGGCAAAAGCCAAATGTCAAGTGTTTTTTAACGCATACCTGGAAGTCGATCCAGGGCCATGAAGACAAGCGCAACCCTGGTGCGAAAAATTCCAATCACACCAGGCTGCCAAGATAGAGTTACCCTACCGTGTTTTTGTGAGAAAATCGGTCGCTTTCTTTATGTCCTGGCTCTTGGATATCAAGAAAACAGTATCACCTTCTTCAACGACATTACTGCCTCTTGGGATCAAGAAATCTCCTGTGTCTTCACGGTATATGCCGACAAATACGACATCTCTGGGGAATCTCCTCTTTTCGGTTATCTCTCTTATCTTCATACCAATGCTCTGGGCACTTTTCGGGACTTTTACGGCATAAACTTGTGCTTTACCGCCACCAAGCGTCGTCACCTTCTTGACTTTTGGCTGTTCGACTTCCATGATTATCTGATTCACAAGCAGATCAGACATCCTTACTATCGTTGTGACTCCAGCCAGCATATATGCCTCTGCATAACGAGGATTTCTCAAGCGCGCCACGATGCGGGGAATACCCAAGCTCTTAGCCAGCAGCGCACAGGCAATGTTATCCGCGGCCTCTCTCATCAAGCAAAGGATCACATCGGCCTTTATGGCTCCTGCCTTCTCTAGGGTATGGATGTCGGTTGCGTTACCGTTGATAGTCAGCGCACCGGTTTCGGCATATATTGATTCACAAACGCGAGGGTCCTTGTCAATCACCACGATATCATGTTTACTGGCAACAAGCACTTTCGTAACCTCGTGCCCGATTATTCCTGCCCCAGCTATGATTATGTACATCAACTAACCTCCATTCTTGATATTATGAAAGCCAAACCTTCCGACTGAAAATCAACAGCACCGGCAATATTTCCAGACGTCCTGCAAGCATACCAAAGATGTAGATGATCTTTATTAGCGGATGTAGATTTGCCATCGTGCTGGTCGGTATGTAACAAGGACCGATATTACCCAGCGCGCTGAACATACCGCTGAATGCGCTATAGGAATCAATATTGGATAACATTGCTGTAATAACACCTCCGATAACAAGAAGTAAGATCCAGGCGAAGAATAAACCGCTGATTCGATAGACCTCGTTTGTTTCAACCGGTTTCTTGTCAACGATGATAGTAGATACTGTTCGTGCCGGAGTCCTCAGCCGAAAGATTTCTCGCTGGATTAACTTCATTAGAACGCTAATACGGAAGACCTTGATACCACCACCTGTTGAACCTACACAACCGCCTATCACCATCATCACCAAGAAGAGTTGTCTGGCTAAGTGACCGAAAAACGCCCCTCCTATGTCTCGCGTGCCAAATCCGGTTGTCGTCAAGATCGATACAACTTGAAAAATAACATAACGAAAATTCTCCTCGATACCACGCATTAATCCACCGCTACCAGCTTGGATTACCCCTATAAACCCTATCTTTAAAAACCGCTCCGCTAGAATCAAAATAACAAAAATCCCAATAAGCGTCCACCAGTATTTCATCTCGATATTATCGAACAAACTCCTGATATTACCGCGCAATACACGGTAGTGGACCAAGAAATTCGTACCACCCACAAGCATACCAATAATGAGAATGTATTCCATCCAAATGTAGTTGGAAAAGCCAGCGGTGCGGTAGTAGTCAATACTTGTATCGTAAGGCGAGAAGCCACCCGTCGACAATGCGGTGAAGCTATGACATACGCTGTCAAAAAGGGGCATGCCGACCGAGAATAGACTTATAACTATCAATAAGGTAAAAGCCGCGTATATCCCCCATAGTATCTTCAACGTATGGGATAAACCGGGCACCGGTCGTTCCATCTCGATCTTATGGCTCTCTGCACCGAACAATCTATGCGCACTACTCCCACGGTACGTCACGGTTAGAAAGAAAGTAAGAATCCCCAACCCGCCTATCCATTGGGTCATACTCCGCCAGAACAAAATGCATTTAGGCATACTGTCAAGTCCGGTAAACATCGTTATGCCAGTGGTCGTGAAGCCGCTCATGGCTTCGAAAAACCCATCCAGATACGTGGCATTGACCCCGATCACAAAAGGAAGGGCACCAACCGCTGAAAACCCCAACCAACCCAGGCTGCAGGTTAGCATCGCGCCGTAGTTATTCATACTGCCTGACCGGAAAATGGCCCGGAGTGCTAAACCCAGGAAGAACGTCATAATACTAGGTATCAAGAATGCCAATACGTTTGTCGCCCACAGTCCATTATTATCAAAAAGCAATACTACTACGAGAGGAAAAAGCAAAAATGCCCCAAGTACCATGAGTACCGAGCCGAGAGCGTTGAAAACAATGTTTACAGTATCAAAGCGATTGCGCATTCAGTGACCTTTCTCTGGACACTAGACCCATCTCCCCCTGCCAATGAATGATGAATATCGACGGTTAGTTCATGCTGCAACAAATTTTCGAATTGCACAGAATGTAACATACTGTGGATTATACGAATACGAAATTAATATGTCAAGTCACCGATGGAATGCTAAGTGCCATCGCATCGGCAGTGAATATAACAATAAACTAATCACGGTCTATTGTTGTCAGAGTAGTTGAAAGCAAATTGCGGAGCACAATTTAGACAACCGAGACATGGTGCTCGGTTTTGTTATTATAATGATAATACGTAACAATAAGGACAATTAAGGAGGATTTAAGATAATGAAGCAAATTGGAGTAAGAATCGCGGTCGGCGCGTTGATATCGGTAATGGCAGTGTTCTCATGGCAAGTGGTCATGTTACGGCAAAATCTTCTGGAAAAAATGGAGACCGTTAATCTGATGATCTCGAAATATGAGGCAAAAGCTCAGTTCGTCGATGAATATCTGCCCACGGTCAAAGAATACGCCGAATCCGAAATAACGGCGAAGAGAATTCTGGCTGCTGTTTACGAAAACAGCATACAATATGACATACAGCCTGAGCTAATACTTTCGGTGATATTGGTTGAGTCCGAATTCAATCCAGATGCATCCAGCAATGCAGGGGCGATCGGACTGATGCAAATCATGCCTGTTACAGGCGTATATGTTGGCAGAAGCCTGGGCTACTCGATCAAGAGTGAACGCGAATTGTACGATATTGAAAAGAACATCAAGATCGGGGTCGTTTTCCTCAAGGAATGCATAGAACGATTGGGTGAGCAAAGAGGTTTAGGTTATTACTACGCGGGACGATACACTCAGCACTACAACAGGTACACGGCTAAGATCGATGCCGCGAAGGAATTATGGGCACCGGATGTCGCAAGTTTGACTTATAATCTGCAGTAGTCGAAGTGAAATGATTGTTTTCAGAAAATATATTCCAATGTATTAGTCGGAACCCAGCCACCGATGCCGCCCGGCAGCTGAATAAGGGCGTAGCCACCACGGGTCTCCCGCACGCTCACCTCGGCCCCGTCGTGTACGACAATGATTTCTTTGTAGTTACCGCCTGGACCACTGGTGGCGCTAACTTCAGGAGCAACAACCACCGCGTAAGAACCTGTAATCTCCGCTCGCCATGACTGCCAGCTGATGGAGAAGAACAGGCACAAGACTATAACGCCAATGAATGCATAAAGAAATATCTTTCTCCGATATATCAACAAGAGCGACAGGAGTAAAATTGAAAACAAGAAAAGTGATGTTGCCAGGAGCTGAGTCTCAAACAGCGAAACGAATCGGAAGATCTTCGACAAAAGCGCCAGAATTGGACTCCGCATATCTGCTATCCTGTCCACCCGATAGTTGCGTGCGAAGTCAAGATTATACGCGATATCGTCATCGCGAGGAGAAAGGAAATGTGCCTTACGAAAATTCAGTATTGCTTTACCAAGCATACCGCGCTTGAAGTAGCTGTTACCAAGGTTGTAAAAGACCCTTGAATTCGTTATCTCCTCACTGACCTGTTCATAAGCAACAATGGCTTCACCATATTTCCCCTGCTGGTAGTATGCATTCCCTTTTCTATACAGTTCATTTGAGTTCAAATCAAATTGAGCAAGAAGCAAAAAAGCACAAATGGATGCAGTGGTCATAGTCTACTGATCAATTTCTTTGCCTTTTCATATAATACGCCGGGATCATCGCATTTCGTGTCTGGTGAAAACCGCATATCACACTGAGCAAGAAGATATTCCAATTCGGCAATCTTGTCTTCTTCGATTTCTCTATCCCGTAGTGCCTCGATTATGCTCTCATTGGTAAGGGCCCCCACTTCGAGATTGTAGCGATCACCAATATACCCCAGAAGCACCCTTGAGAGTGCCGCGTGAAATTCTTTTTCCCTATTCTTCACAAGATGCCGTCTGGCTTCATTAAGACGACTTTTCAATAACCTGCTCGATCTAACCTTACGGGCGTATGCACGGTCGGATAAGAGCCGAGATTGATGCCGTCTATACAGAAGCGACAGGCCGATCATTACAAACGCAAATGTATAAGGAAAAAGCAGCCACCAACCAGCCGACATCCTCTGGTTAGCAAGATGAAGAACATCTGGTTTTATGTACCTTATGTCACTACCAGTGACTTTCAGCCCACCGGTCTGAGCAAGCTCGACCGCTGAAGCTGTTTGCGTGGCAGTGAATTTCAACGTACTCGTCTCCACGGTCTCATACCTTCTCGCTTTGGGATTGAAAAATGCAATCTTGATAGCGGGGACGATATGCTCACCATCGGTCTGTGGAATCAGAGGATAGTTGAATTCCTTGTAACCCTGAAAACGATTATCGGCAAAGCGCACGCTCTCTTTTATCTCCGGATTGAGGATCTTCACCCCCGGTATGTCTGGGATTGCAGGTTTCTCAAGGAGTTTGATATTCCCCGATCCGGCGATTCTTACCGTCAAATTGATGGGTTCTGCAGCATCGGACAAGTCTCTATCGAGAGAGGATGTAATTGAGAATTCACCAACACCGCCGGTGAATTCACCCGGTCTGTTTTCGGTCGGCAGCGGGATTACGGTAATGAATAACGGGGCGGATTCCAGCACCATTGTTTTGGTCGTGCCAAAGAAATCAAAAAAATCGCGAGGTGATTGCAGAACCGCAATATTGAGTTTCATGGGCGATATTCGGAGCTGACCGCTTGTCACCGGAAACAAAGCCGTCTTCTTTAATTGGCAATAATCGTACAACACACCATCTATGGTCCGTCTTTTGAATTCTATTCTTTGTGCGTCGAAAATTGGTTCAACCCAGAACCCGTTGAAAGAGGGAAGTTCACCAAGACTCATGTCAGCTAGCCTGAGTCGCGTGTAAAGGGTATATTCAACTATCACCTGCTCACCCTGGTATACGCTCTTGCGATTTGTCGTCGCGGATAATTTGAGATCGCCTTCCGGAACCTCGCCGCCGGTTGATGGAAGCGGTGATTTAGGCTGAGAGGGCGCAGTGCCACTCTTCAGCACATTTATGCTTATCGGGTTCGTCTTGTATACTTCACCCCCGAACTCCAGTTCACAAGGTCCGATGACGGATTCACCGACACTCCTGGGATAAAGCGTGTAAATGAAGTTGATCAACTGGCGCCTAACCGATTTGCCGCCAGCCATCTGAATACTCGTTGACTGTGAAGTCGACGTTCCTCCGATATTGAAATCAGGAAGAGCTGGTAGTTTTGGATTAGCAATCTGACCAAGTTCTTCACCCTCAACGACCAATGTCAGTATGACAGGTTCGCCAAGTCCTGCTTCGGTCCTGTCAACCGATGCCACAAATCTAATCTCTCCGGCGAGGAGCACTGTTGGGAAGAGCAGAAGGAATCTACCAATCCTTTTCAACACTTTCTTTCCTTTCCTCGATGCGTGACTTCTCCAGATTTTCCTTTTCTTTGCTCTGCATTGCCTGGAGCACACGCTCTGCCTGTTCCTTACCGATCTCACCTTCATCTGGCTGACGCTGCTCTTCTGGTGGTGGTTGCTGCTGCTGTTGTGTCGAATCACTCTGCGGTTGATTCTGCAGTTGTTCCTTCAGTCTGAGACAAAATTCCAGATTCTGCTTGGCCGCCATATCATTTGGATTTGCCAGAAGCGACATTTTGTATGCGTCGATAGAGGCATCCAACTTTCCCTTTCTGAATTGACAGTTACCTAAATTGTAGAAAACGTCGGATTGAAATGTCCGTACCTTTTCAAGAAACCCGAGTTGAAACTCGCCGGCCGCTTCATCATACTTTCCTATTCTATACAGAACGCGACCAATATTGTAATGAATCTTGGGGTTATCAGGCTCCTGGACCAGTGCTTTTTGATAATTCTCTAATGCCTCTTCGTATTCTCCCTTGCGTTCAAGGTAATTACCCCTTCGCATATTCGACCCAACATCAGACCATGCCGCAGAGACAATAACCAATACCGCACATAGAGTAAATTTCATGAGAAAATTCCCTCTCTTGATCATATCACCCTTCTTTGTTTGGCTTTCCGAGCGTACATCGTACGATATCGCCATTGCTCGCCGGGACTACCGGCGGCGATAAACGGAAGGACATACCGGCGACCATATAACAGTCAATTATTAGATATTCAGCCATCTCCCCTTTCGGTCATTCATTAATATCCCCAAGAACATAAAGATGAATGCCGGGAACAAAAAATACTGATAACGCTCTTCATATTCAACGTACTCACCACCACCGATATCCTTCTTCCTTATTTTATCGAGTTCACCAATTAGTCGATCCATATAGACACCTTCGGTCCTGAAGTACCTGCCATCGGTCGCCTTCGCTAAGAGAATGAGCAGCCTCTCGGTGAGCCGTGACATTACTATTTTCTCGTCCTTGTCCTTCTTGTATGAAACGAAATTTCCCTGCTCATCGAACTCAGGTACTGGGGATCCCTCGAGCGTTCCCATGCCAACCGCAAATAACTTAACGCCCTGATCTTTAATACCACTGATCGCCTTAAAAGGATCGCCAACAAGATTATCCCCATCAGTAAAAAGTACCATTGCTTTGTATGTATCTTCTTTTGGGTTGAACAAGGAACCGGAAATGGAAATCGCTTTTTGCAGATCCGTACCCGGTTTCGGTACTACGTCCGGCGAAATGATGTCGAGAAAGAGCTTAGCGGCCTCAAGATCGGTTGTCAGAGGACACATGACATAACATTCTCCAGCAAAAGCAGTGATGCCTACTCTGTTCCCGGACAACTCATCCAATAGCACCTGGATCTCGGTTTTTGCCCGTTCAAGCCGGCTCGGCTTTATGTCCTGGGCCAACATGCTCTTGGATGCATCCAGTGCAACCACGATATCAATACCCTTACCTTCGTATATCTGTAGCTTCTCGCCCCATTTCGGACGGGCAAACGCGATGACGAGAAACACATATCCAAAGACAAGCAGCAACGGCTGCAATAATTGAAGACGCCTGTCCACGGACTTGGTTATCTTCGGAATCACCTCATCATCGGCAAAAGTCCTGAGCCGGTTTATTCTGCGAAGTAGATAGAAGATCGCGGCGGCAATCATAACCGGAACCAGAAGCAATAAATATAGATATTGAGGCGAAGCCCATTTGATCAAGGCAATCTCCTCAAGAATACAAAACTAAACACCATATTACCGAGAAACAGCAGGACTGCAACCCTCATAAAATCAGCCGCCTTATCATCATGTACTGTGTGTTGGATCATTTTGAAGGTCGTCGGTTCCATTTTATCTATCTCCTCATACGTTGTCCTCAGAGCCGCCGCATCAGAAGCAAGAAAAGCGTGCCCGCCCGTAATGTTCGCGATTTCATTCAATATATCCATGTCAAAGTCAATTTCAACCTGCGTATAAGTGCGACCGAATACTTGATGGTCGACCGGATAGGGAACCAGACCCTTGGTGCCGACACCTATGCAGTATACTCTGATGCCAAAGGCCTGCGCGATCTTGGCTGCGCTTGCCGGATCAATCTCACCCCGATTATTCACCCCATCGGTAAGCAGAATAATCGTTTTCTGCTGCGCCCGTGAATTCTTTAGCCGATTAACTGCAGTGGCCAAACCCGCCCCTATCGCAGTACCATCCTCGAGTAAACCGAAATCTACATAGTCCATTAGATTCTTGAGGACCAAGTGGTCCAAAGTCAACGGGCACTGCGTCAGAGCATCCGCTGCAAAAACGACCAGGCCAATTCGGTCACCCTTGCGCTTTTCAATAAATTCCTTTGCCCTTTCCTTGGCAACGTGAAGACGATTCTTGGGTTGAAAATCCTCCGCTCTCATAGAAGTCGATATGTCCAGACATAGCAGAATATCGACTCCGCGCGTTTCGATCTCTTCGTATACACGTCCCTCTTGCGGTCGAGCGAGGCTAACAGCGAACAGAATGAGCACAAGCATGTTCAGAAACGCTGGTAGATGGTGCATTACCTTACCCCGCAAGCCCGTGCTTTTCAGAAAAGAAATATCTGAGAAAACAATTGCCGAATACCTTTTTCTAAATTCAAAGTATATTAGCGGTACGAGCAATATGAGCAAAAGCAAGAACCACGGGCTGGCAAATCTCATTTCTTCTCCTGGACCGTATCTTCAGGCTTTGTTCTGCTGACCAGATCCTTTGCTTTTTCAATCGCAGATGTGATCTCATCCCCGGGTGGAACATATTTAGCATATTTCACCATATCGGCACGTGTGAAAAATCTATTGAATTCGTCGCGTTGTGGCACTCTGAGTATTCTTAGATTATCGACAATTTCCGTCGTTGTCTGCTCCGCGGCACTAAATTCGAATCTTCGTTCTAAATATCTTTTCAGGATTTCTGATAATGCGTAGTAGTACTTCTTTATCATCCCCCTTGTCAGCCAGTCCTCCACCGGTATTCGCTCCAGCGCCAAGAATGCCTCAACCCAGGGCTGTGGTAAAGGACGCGCGAATGCTTTCGCTTTCCTTAGTTTTTTGACAAAATGATACGCTGCGTATCCGATCGCAGCAATGATCAATAGTAACGCACCAACAATCAGAGGTTTGAAATTTGGAAATCTAACAGCATCTTTGATATCGTTAATATCCTGCATGTCAGCGGGTAACACGCTGGTCACACTGATGTCAATCGAATTTGAAAATAACGTATCAGGCATGCTGTCGCCAAGCATTGTACACTTGAACGCAGGAATCCTCAGCTCTCCCGTATCGAAAGCAACCAAACGATACCGATAGACATTTCGGACTATGCCCCCTTCTTCGACCCTCTGACTCCCTTGATGTATGAGTGCAAACGGCTCTAACCCATCGACTAACGGCTCTGATAATTCCACATCACGAGGATGCAAAACAGTAACCACAATCTCAAAAGGATCGCCAACGGTCAGCGTTTTACTGATATCTTTTATATCGAGTTCTGCGTTAATTTGAATTTGCGCGAGAAACAGCAGAATTATCACCGGTATCTCTTTGCTCGTTCTTGAAAGAACTTGTGAAGTTTCGGCGTGAAATCGTCCATTGTCTGAAGATCAATACTATCTATTCCTAAGGATTTTAGAAGTTGCTGTCTTCCGTGGACCTGCTGCAAGCGGTGCGCCCGATAAGCATCTAATAGTTTGCGTTCTCCTGTATCAATAGTCACGATCTCCCCGGTTTCGGCATCTTCCAACAATACAAGCCCGATACGTGGTAACATATCCTCGACCGGATCGTTGATGGAAATAGCCACAAAATCGTGCCGTTGTGCAACAACGCCCATCGGTATGCGTAATTTCTCAGGTTCGAATCCACTGCCAATGAAATCACTGACAAAAAATAGTATTGCTCGTCGTTTGAGTATGTTCATGAGAAACTCAAGGGCCAAAATAGGATCTGTACCCTTACTCTGTGGTTCGAAGAAAAGAATATCGCGCACCAAACGTAAAACATGAAATCTTCCTTTCTTTGGGGGTACATATTTTTCCACTCGGTCGGTAAAGAACATAAGACCAACCTTATCGTTGTTCCGTACCGCCGAGAAAGCAAGTGTCGCCGCTATCTCAGCAGCTTGCTCAATCTTGAACTGTTTACGAGTGCTGAAGTGACCCGAACCAGAAGCATCAACACAAAGGATAACGATCAGTTCCCGGTCCTCTGCGAATTTCTTTACGTACGGCCTTCCCATACGGGCGGTGACTTTCCAGTCTATCGTCCTAACATCATCCCCTGGCAAGTATTCACGGACGTCGAGGAATTCCACTCCAGTTCCCTTAAACGTCGACTTGTACTCACCCGCGAACATGGTATTCACAAGCTTCTTCGTTCTTATCTCTATCTGCCGAATTTTTTTTAGAAACTCAGTCGCTAACATGCAGAAATAGAGTAATTTCTCATCACTTACGGCACCTCGATACCGGCCAGGATCTTTTGTACTACATCATCGGTCGTTACCTCTTCGGCTTCTGCCTCGTAGGTAAGTATAATGCGATGTCTAAGAATATCTGTAGCCAACTCTTTGATATCTTCAGGTATTACAAACCCACGACGTTTCAGAAACGCCAATGCCCGCGCAGTGGTCGCCAGATATATCGATGCCCTCGGTGACGCACCGTATCGTATCAGACCCTTTATTTCATCAAGACCGTATTCCTCTGGCTGCCGCGTGGCAAAAACAATATCGAGGATGTAATCCTTTATTTTATCGTCGATATAGATCTTTCTAGACAATTCACGGGCCCTAATTATCGCTTTGGGATTGATGACCGCCTTGATTACCGGCTCGCCTGATACTGCTATCTGTTCCATGATCTCTTTCTCTTCGGCCTTGTTCGGATAAGTAATCTTTATTTTCAGAAGAAATCTGTCGATCTGGGCCTCGGGTAAAGGATAGGTACCTTCCTGTTCAATAGGATTCTGGGTAGCAAGCACCATAAATGGATCATCCAGCTTAAAGCTGGCTTCGCCAATGGTAACCTGCCTTTCTTGCATTGCTTCCAGCAATGCGCTCTGAACCTTGGGCGGTGTCCTGTTTATCTCATCGGCAAGGATGAGGTTGGCGAATATTGGTCCCTTACTCACCGTGAATTCATTTGTGCGCTGGTTATAGATCATCGTACCGACGATGTCGGCTGGAAGCAGATCCGGGGTGAACTGAATACGGTGGAATTTCGTCCTTATGGCACTTGCCAGCGTACGTACCGCATAGGTCTTGGCCAAACCGGGAACACCTTCAATGAGTATATGCCCGTTGGCAATCAGACCAACGAGCAACCTCGATACGAGATATTTCTGCCCAATAATTGCCTTACTTACCTCTTTCGTTACGGTCTGTACAATGATGCTCTCTTTTTCGATTTCCTCATGTATTCTCTTTATCTCATCTCTAACCTCTTGCATAGTTCCTCCTCAAACTGATATATCAAAACCCGCTCAAATCTATAGATAATTCATTTTTTTGACAACGAAAATTCACCAAGGGTTTATCAATAATGCGTTCAACGTCCTGCGTCCATATTCTACCCGAAAATCTGACGCTGACAAGAGAGAATACTTAAAAAGGTCTATATTATTTAAGCAATATTACCTTATCCTGTAAATAAGCACCCTTGAAATAGGCTCTTATGAAATACACTCCTGGCGCGGCTGGAATACCGACAGCATCGATGCCATCCCATGTCGATGTATAGTTCCCCGCCACCGTTTCCAGGTCCATCAGACTCATCACGAAGTGTCCCGCAGAATTGTATACAGCAATCTTTAGAGGACCGGCAGAATTCACTGAGTAGTCTATTTTAACGGTCTGTGTGAATGGGTTCGGATACGCCGCCAATGAACTGATGCCATTTGGCACCGCTATTTCTATCTCATCGATCCCAACAGGCGCGACAGTGATCAATCCGATCATGCCAAGTGTCCAGTGAGGGGTGCAATAATATGGAAAAACACCACTCGAATCAAAGTGGAAGGTAAATGAATCATTGGGCGGCATTAGTCCCGAATCCCAGTACCCATCAGGCACGCCGCTTACCCCGCTGGTCGTCGTATGAGTAAGTGCACTCGTGTTTACCCAGAGAACGCTATCGCCTTCAGTAATATTCAAGGTATCGGGTTCATATGCCACGCCGATCATATTCACCTGATGAGTAGCACCAAAAACAAGCGTAGATAACATCAAGAACAAAACACCACTGTACTTCATTACTACCCCCTTTCATTCAATTAGACAGTGCTTAGGGGTGATGCGTTTAAAAGAAAAGCCCTGCGCATGATGCGCAGGGCGGGTAGATCTTGATACCAGGATATCGTCTAAATGTCAATCTCCGTGGTGACCCTTACCGTGTGCAGCGCGTCGAAATCATCATCCGTACCCCAGGCGAGAATAACCACGTAAGACTCCCCTACGACGAGCACTTGATCCTGGAGATCACCTGAGTCAAGTGGAATGGTAAAACTAATCTCTGTAATACCGGCGTCCTCGGTTCCAGCAATGTCTGCAACGTCATTCGTACCACCGAGAGTCGTGTCTGGTGCATGAGAGTGAAGACCCGTGCCCACATCGTCACGAACATACGCAGTATCGTTGACTACGTAGCCGATAATGATGTTTGCATCCTGCATACCGACGGTTGGATCGAAACCCACAGCAACCCAACCAACGGTCGTTGCGCTAACCTTCACCAGCAGACTATCCTCCGCATTGTTTGTCTTCCACATCAATGTAATGTCGCTCACCGTCTTGGTTTTGTAGCCGTCTACTGTGTCCTCATCTCCACCACAGCCTACAATCATTGCTGCCACCAGCAAGACTGCCAGCCCTATTCCAAAGAACTTCATGTATTACCTCCCTTGGACTTGATTACACCTAGATCCGTGGGGACGGTATGATAGTTACAGTTCGATCTCTGTCGAAGCATATACCTCGGGTGCATAGGCGTGGCTATCGTTATTGCCCCACGCGAGGAAAACGAGATAAGATTCTCCAACTTCAAGAACAACGTCGTTAGGATCACCAGAATCGAGGGGAATCGTAAAAGTGATTTCTGTCCCCCCGTTTTCGGTACCGGCTTTATCAGCGACATCATCGGTGCCGTTAAAAGTGGTATCGGGTAAGTAAGCTTCCTCACCCGTTCCGATATTATCCTGAATGTAGACCGTATCACTGACGACATAACCTGTGATTATGTTCGCATTTTGAAGACCACTGAGTGGATCAATATCAAAACCTACAAGCACCATGCCAACGGTTGTTGCGCTCACCTTAACGAGCAGACTATCCTGGCTACCATTGATCTTCCAGCTCAGAGTGATCCCTTGGACCGTCTTGCTTTCGTAACCACCATCATCATCACCACCGCAGCCAACCATTACTGCTGCTGCAAGTAGAACTGCCAGCCCTATTCCTAGGTACTTCATATCATACCTCCCTTTTTCCGTCAAAACCTTAGGAGACGCTGAATGTTGAACCCGATATAGACGTCATTAGTCGTGGTTCCCAACATCAATCGCCTCGGACCTGTGTTCCAGCCATTACTGATCTGCAACATGAAACGATGACCATCCGTATCGACCCGCAGACCCGTCGCAAAGTAATTTTCTGGCCCCGTGACCGCCTCTTCTTCCTCCAAAACCGGATAGTACTCACCGATCAGACTAATGCGTTCGATCGGTCCGAACCACCAATCAAAACCCGCTTGGAGGCCAACACCCAATCCGAATTTCTCATTGTAGCCATCATAGCCAAAATTGACTACGGGCGAAAAGAAGTTTGCGATCCGGTAACTCTGTACCGCGATGCTATAGAAGAAATTGCCGTTTCTCTCACCGCCACGCTCAAAATTGAAATATTGCATATCCACCTGAAGCATGAGAAATATCTGAGGTACGTGATAAGCGTAGGTAGCGCCGACTTTGTACTCACCCTCATGGGTCGTGTACGCCGCATTTAGCTCAAACCTACGGAACATTGCGTATCTCAAACCGAAGTTGACATTTGCCCCGAAATCAAGTCCGAAGAAATTCTCAATAGGCTCTTCGGTCAACACCCCTCTGAATCTGTGCTGTACTTCGAAAAGCAATGACTTGCCATCAAGATTTGATGGCACCCTGAGATTCAACATACTTGTCTCAAAAGCAAGCAGTTGCGAACCCACAGCCAAAATGATTACCGTTAAGACGATCTTTCTCATTAGATACTCCCGGATCGGCTACTCATTCCGTTCCTTCTTCGGGCTGCTCTGCGCTGATAATCACCTCGGATTTTTTCCTACCAGATATATTGCAGTACGCAATCACGGCAACCTTATCACCTTCTTCAACATCCTTTACCTTATACATCACCTCATGCTGTTCGCCGTCAATCTGACGGGTAAATGTCTGTTCTATTCGCTTCTTTCCGTTCACTTCAACGACCACCTTGTTAACATAGTGCTTAGATGCGTTGTTTACGCTGTGCTCTATCACGGCGCTGAGAATTCCTGCATCACTATCATATTCCAATTCGACGTTTTTGGGCGGATGAGCGAAGAGCGGTACAGCCATCAGCAATATTAAAGCAGCGACGCATGCTTTCATAATAACCCCCTTCATAAATAGTTGTAAAATATCACAAGCCCCAAATGTATAGAAGCAGCTATCATAGCGATCAATGCAACCAGCTTGTGGTACTTTACCTTGAGCTTAATAACCCGCGTCCCGGTCAAAACCGCGAGTAACATGAATCCGAAGCTCACTATGCCCAACGGCATGATGAGGCCGGTTAAATCCATAGGCTTTACCTCCTCACTTTACTCAATAAGTATAAATATTACTACTTAATTGTCAATATATATCTGAACATGATCTGAAATTATGTCATACGAAGACTGTATGGGTGGTTGTAGCTTGGTGCTATTTGCCCTTGATCAATGAAAATGCTTCGGCACGTGTAGCGGCAGAACGCATAACTCCACGGATCGCCGAGGTTACGGTCAGCGTGCCCGGTTTCTTCACCCCAATCATCGAAAGACACAGGTGTTCTGCTTCGATAATGACCATAACACCCATCGGTGAGAGATTTGCCATCAGGAAATCAGCTATTTCGTGGGTCAATCTTTCTTGCAGCAGCGGTCTCCTGGCCATGACATCGATCACTCTCACCAAACTGGAAAACCCGGTGATCTTATTCTCCTTGGGGATATATACTACATGGGCCTTGCCAAAAAAAGGCAGCAGGTGATGCTCACAGATCGAATAGAAAGGAATGTCCTTGATGATTATCATCTCATCTTCGTTCTTTGTCTTGTACGTCTTCAGCTCTTTCTTCGGATCCTTTCGGACACCCGAGAATATCTCCTCGTACATACAGGCAACACGGCGCGGGGTGTCCTTCAACCCATCGCGGCCCTTGTTCTCGCCGATCGCGCTCAGTATATCACTTACTGCTTTTTCTATCTTTTTTTTGTCGATCATCTTTTAATATACTGTCTATCTCTTCACCCGACAATATCTCCTTTTCAAGGAGCGTTTTGGCCAGAATCTTGAGTTTACTCAGATTCTTCTTGACAATTGATTCCGCTTTCCTCTCGGCCACATCGACGATCTGCTTGATCTCTTCATCAATCTCCCGCGCCGTTGTTTCAGAATAATCACGATGCATGCCGATCTCGCGGCCGAGAAAGATCTCCTCCTGCTTCTCTCCATAGGTAAGGGGACCAAGCTTATCGCTCATGCCCCACTCACAAACCATCTTCCTGGCTAACTTCGTTGCCTTTTCGATATCATTACCAGCACCGGTGGAGAGATCGCCAAGGATAAGCTTTTCCGCAGCCCTTCCACCGAGCATGAATGCGAGCTGGTTCATACAATACGCCTTAGAGTATGTCCTGCGTTCATCAATCGGCAACGCCTGGGTCAATCCCAATGCCATACCACGCGGGATTATCGTAACCTTGTGTATCGGATCCATACCCGGCAGGGACTTACCAACGAGTACATGACCGCATTCATGACACGCGATGAGCTTCTTCTCATCCTCAGATATCAACAAACTCTTACGCTCAACACCCATCAAGATCTTGTCTTTTGCATCCTCGAATTCGGCCATCGTAACCTTCTCTTTGTCACGTCGCGCTGCCAGCAGGGCCGCTTCATTGACCATGTTGGAAAGATCAGCCCCTGAAAAACCAGGTGTGCCGCGTGCCAGGACATTCAGATCGACGCTTTCATCAATGGGTGTCTTACGTGTGTGCACTTTTAAAATCCCCAAACGACCACGAATGTCGGGTCGGTCCAGCACAACGACCCGGTCAAACCTGCCGGGCCTCAATAATGCAGGATCGAGGATATCCGGACGGTTTGTCGCTGCCATCAATATTACACCCTCGTTCACCTCAAATCCATCCATCTCAACGAGCAGTTGATTCAACGTCTGTTCGCGTTCATCGTGACCACCGCCCAAACCAGCGCCACGTAACCTTCCGACCGCATCGATCTCATCGATGAATATGATACAAGGCGAATTCTTCTTAGCCTGATCAAACAAATCCCTCACCCGTGATGCACCGACGCCGACGAACATTTCCACAAAATCCGAACCACTTATGGAGATAAATGGTACGCCTGCCTCGCCGGCCACTGCCCTGGCCATCAGCGTTTTGCCAGTACCGGGCGGCCCGAGCAGTAAAACACCTTTGGGAATGCGTCCACCTAAACGTGTGAATTTTCTTGGGGCCTTCAGGAATTCTATGACTTCGGTCAATTCCTCCTTTGCTTCATCCACTCCCGCAACATCTTTGAATGTAACATTCAATCTGCTCTCGAGAAGAACCTTGGCGCGACTGCGCCCAAACCCGAGTGCACGATTCTGTCCGGACTGCATTTGCCGGATGAAGAATATCCACACGCCTATCAGGAGCAGCCACGGTAATACACTCACGAGAATACCTCCCCACCCCGATTTCTGCTTCACGGTGACCGTCACATTGTACTTGACCAATTCGTTAGCCAGGGCAGGATCATCGAACGGGATCAAGGTGGCGAATTCAGAAAATGCTCCTTTGTCCTCGACATTAATCGCTGTTTTCAACTTACCTTTGATAGATTTTTCGGTTATTGTAACTTCGGTAACATTTTTCTGACGCAACTCCTGGAGAAACAATGAATACGGAATATCAGCACTCTTGCCTCCGCGGTTCGAAAATTGTAATACAACATACAACGGAATGGCAATGATGAGCACCCAAACCAATATCGTCGTAATTGCATTCCGCTTCGTCGGTGGTTTATTAATCATCTAAAACTCCTATATATTTTAAGTTTCGGTAACGGTTGTCAAAATCCAGCCCGTAGCCGACAACGAACAATCCCGGAATTGTAAAACCAACATATTTCAACGGCACCTCGACCACGCGTCTTTCTTCCTTATTCAGCAACGAGCAGACGACTATACTACGCGGCTTTCGAGTGTGCAAATTATCAAGTATGTATTTGACAGTACGCCCCGTGTCAATAATATCCTCAACCAGAATCACATCACGATCCTCGATATTCAAAGAAAGGTCATGAGTAATTCGAACCACACCGCTCGATTCGGTTCCATTATAACTATGTATAGACAGAAAATCAACTTCCACAGGAATATCTATTTCCCTCAGCAGATCGGCGAGGAACATGAAAGCGCCTTTCAATACGCCGATCAGGACAGGGTTTCGGTCCTTGTACTCCGCATTTATGAGCCGTCCGATTTGCGCAACTTTTTTCTTTATGTCATCATCTTTTATTAATATGTTCATATTCCACCGCCAGAATATTCTTCGTCTTGTCGCCCACGAATCCCCGGTAAGCACGCTTGAAACCAATAACCCAAAGTATGCCTTTCTGATCACAGAGCAACAATGTCTCATCGCGCTTGCGGGGTACAATCCTCTGCTCACTGAAAACTTTCTTCAACTTCTTCCTGCCCACTTTCGTCTCTATCGTATCGCCCGGCTTCTTGTTTCTGACGTAGAGCGGTAAACTGAGTTGGGACAAATCAAAAATCTCTCGATTTCGTGCCATTTTTCTCTTGCCATATTCTTTGCCAACCCCTATTTTTAAAAGATAGTCACCTATTGACAGGGAGCTACTATTTATATCGACAGTCTTCCGGACAGTCCTTTCGGGGCTCGCATGTCCAATCACTATACTCTCATACTCACGTTGAGCATACAACCCCTTTGGCAGACTTATTTTCTTGCTGTGCTCTTTATCTGTTAGACTGACAATTGCGTAGTAATGTTTACTTTCGTAGCCCTCAAGACTTCCGCACAGTTCTTCTATCACTTTCATTACCAGTCGAATTGTGACCGGGTTATTATAGCGCATAAGGGTATTTATGTCAAGGACAGCACATTCTTTTTCAATCTTGACTACTTTCTTGTATACCTTTTTTGCATTTTTCCATATATATTCATCGTCATACTTCAGGATCTGACACTCTCTTCTGATCGTTTCGTGCATTTCTGGATTCAGTTTTAGAAGAACCGGCAGCACCTTCATCCGCATGATATTACGGCGGTATTCAAGTGACTGATTTGATCTATCAATGACATAGCGGAGTCGTCTGACTTTAAGGTAATTCAGAATATCAGCTTTTTTGCAGTTCAATAAGGGTCTGACGAACGGGGGTCGATGTGCCGGAATAGACCTCAGTCCAGCCGTTCCGCTACCCCGCAGCAAATTGAGCAAGAATGTCTCAACAAGATCATCGAGATTATGCCCGAGTACGATGCGCTCAGCACCTGTCTTCTCCAGATGTAACCTCAGTGCATCGTAACGTGCAGCCCTCGCGGCGGCTTCTACGCCAAGCCCTTTTTTCTTGATTCTGACTGGCAGAATTTTGCATTCGGCTCTGTACCGTTCCGCATATTCCTTTGCTATCGCTTCTTCCCGCCGTAGCATACGCTGCGGGCGTAGACCATGATTGACATAGACTAACTCAAAATCGATTGTATCCTTGTATATATTATGAAGCACATCCAGCAGGCACACTGAATCCGGACCCGAAGAAAACCCTATCAGCGCCTTCGATACATTTGCGAACATCCCGTATTCTTCGATTGTCGCTTCCACTTTCTTCATCAAGCTATCTGATATCGAAGGGCTCATCCTATATTATATATGTATTGCGTGAATTGACAATGTGCTTGATCATTTCTTTCTCCAAGCCTTCAGTCAAACATCGCTAATATGAAACCTGGATACGCCTGAGGATTATTTCTTTTGGCGGAGATCGGATTCCAACTGTTTTTCAATCTGCGTCAACATTTCCATCAGACCTGCTATTGCATGAAGTTGGTCGGGGAATTCACCCAACATATTTTCCAGTGCCCTCTTGGACAACCTAATACCTTTCCTTATTACACTTACTGTCCCTTCCTCTTCGATTGTGCTGATCTCATCATCGAGAAAATCATCAATGAATCCGGAGACCAGCCTCCCGGACTTTGCCGCGATGAGCGTATGATACCAGACCAGGTCATCATAATCCGGTCTGGCGTTCTCCGGAATGCCAATTTTTTCCAATTTCTTGGTGAAGGCATTCGCTTCCTCAAAATACTTGTATGCCAATCGGTAGACCACGTACTCTTTGGGATCGACCTCTGGCATCTCTTCATTTTCTGCGCTATCCAGACTAATACCATATTCCTGGGCAGCCTTTTTTATCATCTTTTCGGTTCTACTGAAGATTTGTTTCAAGTCATTCATGAATATCTCAGGGTCGTATGGATCTTCGCCCTTACGGTAATGATCTAGAAGCCTTTCCTGGTCATCCCTAAAAACCCTGCAGTTCTCCTTCTCATCACAGCGATCACACCGGTAATCGCAGTAGTTGAATGGTGGAGGTTTGAATTTATCGCTCATAGTTCAGTATACGTTGCCACAGCAAGAAAGTCAATCTCCTGCGGAGCACGGTTTGCACTCTTTTCATACCTGTTCTTCTTGCGGAGAGAAAACAACTTGCTCAAGGCTGCAGCCACCCGGGATATTCTTTGCGCAAGTATGCGAGCGCATTCCTGGCCATCACTTCATCTTTCAGATGGTTTCTGAACAGCAGATGCACCCGGTGGATTGCTTTTGGCCTGACCGGGCTCGCTTGGTGAATCTGAATATGCATGCCGTATAATTGTACCGCTTCTTCGTATTTGTTGGAACGTTCGTAGAAATTCGCGAGTCTGTACAGAGTTTTTTCCGAAAACCATGCCAAGTTCTGCTTTGCCTTCACTTCATCGTGTATCGAAAATATTAGATCGTCATTTTCCGTTCGCAGCGCAACGTCCATGGTCTTCTCATACATTGACCTCGCGCCATCATCATTACCGTTTTCGTAATACAATCGTGCCAAAATCAGTGGTGCATCATGGTTAAGATGCTCTTCGTCGATAACCTGACGAAGTAATGGAATTGCATCGGTCAGATTTTCCATATCCAGAAGCCTGCTTGCTTCCTTCATCTTCGGCGACATCTTCAATTTCTCAAAACTGTCTTCTACCATCGGTTCGATATATTTCTTTTCAACACCCAGGAACTTAAACGAAACACCCATTGCCGCACCGAACACAAATCCGCCGATATGAGCCCAGTAAGCAGTTCCCGATTCTGCCCCCCAACTTGCACCAAGAATCTGTTGTATAAACCATATCGGAAGTGCAATCCCGGCATAAATCGAGAAAACGCCGTAGTAAGGTTTGATAAAAAAAAGGAAAAAGTATGCAAAGCGAACCTTAGTCTTGAAGTGGCGTATCATGAAGGCTCCCATGATACCCGCGATCGCCCCCGAAGCACCGATCAAAGGAATCGTGCTCTTTGGGAAAGCCAGACCGTGGAATATTCCTGCGACAAGACCGGCAAACACATATAGGCCCAGAAAGACCTTCCAACTCCAATCGTCTTCGATGTTGCACCCAACGAGCCAGAGAAACAGCATATTAAAAAGAAGATGAAAGAAGTTTGCATGTATGAACATAGAAGAGAACAGCTTGAAGAAATCGAATCGGGCAGGTGTGAAACCAAATCTATTGAACACCATCTGGTCGCTCTTCTCAGTAAAACTCTCATACAGACGCCTCCACTGCCGGTAGTCTTCGGTGCCAATCGGAATGACCTCACCGTCAAGAATCTGGCTGCGGATTTTGTCGTAATTTAACTCATTTAGCAGAGCGGGGTCGGTTTCTATCAACTGATACGTGTAATGCGATTCAATATCCAGCATTCTTTCATTGAGTCGCTGCAATTCCGTCATCTGCCCGCCAACGATCAATGCTGTGACAATCCATATGATGGAATTGATGGCAATCAATCCAATCGTCACATACGGAAGTCGTCTAACCCCCTCTTCGCTGCCAACCGGAATAATGAAGAACATCAAATGGAATATAACAGAAATTGGCAAATTTGTCAACAAAAAATCTTGACTCGACCTCGATTCTGTATATAATGCTTTTATGGGGTCGTAGTTCAGCCTGGCCCCATAACTTCCGGAAACGCTGCTTCCGTGAAGTTGATGAGGGTCCCGTTTTGCCCTGCAAAACGGGGATAGAACGCCTGCCTCTTGTATCACATTGGGGTCGGCGCAGCATAATGACGGGGTCGTAGTTCAGCCTGGTTAGAACGCCTGCCTGTCACGCAGGAGGTCGCGAGTTCAACTCTCGTCGGCCCCGCTTTTTTTCGAGATGCCATACTATGTCTATATTCTATGCAGTTCGAAAGACAGTTGAATCTATCATATCAAACAATGATGGTCGCGAGTTTCCCGTCCCGCACAGCGGGACGAGGATCCACGGAACGGGACAACTCTCGTCGGCCTCGCTTTTTTTTCTCTTCGAAAAAATGATCCACAGACTTAAACGCTTTTCACATCATATAGTATTATCGACGTTATGTATCATCATCACGACAACATCTCTCAGTTGTGTATCTGATGCAATAACTGCAATCCCTACACCCGTTCTGATCTCACCTGAAGACGGTTCGACAGTATCTCAAGACCCACCACTTTTTATCTGGCACAGTGTTGATGGTATCGCAGGGTATAATTTACAGGTGACAGACGACACTTTCGGAAACCTCGACGCGATAATCATTGATATTTCGTGCCACCCCGACACCAACTTCTTGCCTTCAATGGTGTTTGGCAGCGGTTCATACAACTGGCGGGTACAGGCAGTGGAAGGTGGTTGAGGCGGTGGAGTCGGGGATTGGTCTGATCCTTTCAATTTTGCAGTGCAATAAAACGTTTTACTCGCGATTACCCTACAATAACAAAATTTACTAAATGCCCTGCCGACTAGCCTTTCGCTATGATATGTCCTGTAAGGATGTTATCTGTCTTCCGACCGTGCCAGCTGCCTGATAATCTCCTCAACCAATCTACTAGAATTCTCTGCGGCATGAACAACGAAGGTCTGAAAATCAATATCTGCATCTTCGTTGGCTAGATCGCTCAGCGAACGGATGATCAGAAATGGAACATCATATGCTGAACAGACTTGCGCCACTGCCGCCCCCTCCATTTCCACACAGTCGGCATTGAAGACCCGTTCAATCCAGAGGCGTTTTGCCTCGCTCGATATGAATTGATCACCGGTGGCTATCCGTCCAAGAATGACCTCGGGCATCCTCCCCTCTATCTTCATCTCATCAATCACCGGAACTAACTCAACCTTCTCCCCTGCATCCAAGGCAAGCCTAATGAGATAACTGTCTGCAGGAAAACCTATGGTGTCAAAAGGGATAAAACTATCTGGTAGGATCTGTCCAAAATCGTGGTGCACAACTTCTTTTGATATTACTATATCACCCACTTCGAGCACTGGGTTTATGCCACCCGCGACCCCTGTGAAGATAATCAATTCAACGCCGTAACCCATAATGAATGTCTGGGCGGTTTGAGTCGACGCCACCTTACCCACACCGGCCTCGGCTAAAACACATGGCACGTCAAATATGCTCCCGATCTTGTATGTCTTCATGCCTATCGTATCGATTCTTTCGATCTTCATAACATCGTCGATCAACTCTACTTCCACTTCCATAGCACCCATGACACCGATCATCTTTGTTTCTTGCGTCAAAAGCAGAAAGATCATGCAGGCATACATAAAACCTCCGGCTATACTATTATCGGATATAACCCTTCAATCATGTCTAAAAGTACGTTCAATGAGTATCGCAGCATCAACTAATTTGTATATACGAACCAGCATACGTTTGATCGACAACTCGACAAAAGCAAAAGTTGGAGGAAACCCTCGTTTATCTTCATTCTTCAGATGCCCCGGGTTGATGAATATAATCTTATCTTCCTCTTTTATTTCAGGCACATGAGTATGACCGTAAAGAACGACGTCGGCCCGCCGGCCACGAATGATATCCTCAGGCCTCAGATCCTCGGGCAGATCATTCGGATGAGAAGATATTGTGTGGGAGAGTAAGAAGCGCCATCCGACCACATTTTTAACAACCCGGTTCGGTATTTCCTTTTCCGTGTAGAGATTGCTAAACACACCCGGTACGCGCACGAAATCCAATTCTCCTATCTCATCTGGATCAGTATAGTCATCCCCCAGATGAATGAACAGGCTGACACCCTGACCTTTAAGAAAATCTACCGCTCTGCTCAAGTTGGTGACATGCCTATGTGTATCGCTGAAAATTCCTATTTTCAGCATATCCTTATCTTCTACACCAGAACAAACGAAAGAATCAATAACAAGAAAAAGATGATTGCAGTTGGAATGATCAGTAGTTTCAAGAAATCTTTCATTTGGACTTTGAAGTATTCAAGTGAAACGCCAACGCACGGGTGTACCGGCGAAATTACGTACCCGAAAAAGATACTTGAATATGTGACGGCGAATGTAATCGGAGTAATTGCACTATGAGTCAAATATACCGGAAGGATTATCGATGAAGGAAGAATTATTCTACCAGTAGCCACGCCCAACGCGAAACCGGCTACGACACATAGCGTTAGTGGCGGTAACGGGATGGAGCCGATAAGCGAAGCGGCATTTGACGCCCTGAAAATATTCAGGAAAATGAACATCCCGATGATGATGAGCGTAAAGTTCCAGGCTTTCATCTTCCGTGCGATACGCAAGACATTTAACCTGGATTGGCTCACCAGAATAGAGATACCAAAGGCAGTGGCAACACCTATCAAGGTCGCCAATTCCTTCACTGGTAGATGAAAAAATCTCTTGAGAGAAAAGTCAAGTACTGGAGCGACCAGCACGATGGCAAGGGGAACCAGCAATCCCTTGAGAGAGAAAGGATCTTCATAATCAATGCGCCCGTGCACTTTTCGCAACAGGAACATGTAACCTAAAAGGAGCGCGAAGGCGAATGTTGGTAATAGATAGAGTGCGGCATTGTATACATTGAGATTGACTATTTTCGCCGATGCAATAAGTGCGGAACTGAGGGGGTAGATCAGAACGAACAGATGGCGAAACCAATCGTTTATTGCCACCTTGAGATCATCCCTCACTCCGGCACCTCCTTTTTCAAGGATCGGAGCCGAAAGCAGTGCGCCGCCCGGCATGGGCAGTAGACCCATCATCGCCGGGGCAAGAGCCATGACGCCCTTCTTACCGATACGCATATTGTTCACCAAATCGTCCATCCGTCCGCTTTCCTTCATCGCCCCACCGATCATTGGAATAAAACCCATGGCTAGACCAAGCAACAGCACAGAAGGATCAATCACGGTGCGCCAGATCAGCTGAAGAGTCATCTGAACCGGAAGCGTGAAAAAACCAAGAATGAGTGCACCGCAGAAAAGAGCAAGAGGAAGGCTCCGCCGTGCCACGAACAAAATGGCCAACAGAGATATGATGAACCCCATCCAGGTCAGCATGTCTCTGATCGCTCCTGCTGGTTATGTATTGTCATGCTGTTATCGGGAAGAGATTACAGAAGCAACTCGGCGATTTGCACTGCATTGAGTGCCGAACCTTTACGCAAATTGTCGGTCGCGATCCACAACGCCAAGCCATTCTCGAATACCTTGTCCTGTCTTATCCGTCCGACAAACACATCATCCTTGCCTGTGACATTTTCTGGCATAGGATATTCATCATCATGATCAAAGATTTTTACCCCTGGTGCCTTTTTCAATATTTTCCTGGCGTCTTTGACTGTGATATGGTCTTCAAACCCCGCATAGACAACCATGCAGCTGCCGCGCTTTACTGGGACCCAAACGGCGGTTATCCCGAGCTGAATTTCTTCGGTGTTGAGTATACTTTGGACTTCTTTCGTAAGCACTGCCTCATCCTCGGTATCACCAGCGCCGGTAAAATCCCCCACCTGGGGTATGAGATTGCCCCCGATCTTGTAAGGGAAGAAACTATCATCAGCCTTCGCAACTTCGTTACCAACCGCAAGGTACTCATACTCGTATGACAGTTCTCTGAGCGCGTCCTGTCCGAGATCGGAAACGGCAGCAAAAGCAGTGCCGTGCAGACATCTCAGTCGAAATTCCTCATGCAGAGGATAGGTAGCCATGAGTAATTGTATGGTCGTCGGGCTCGGGTTTGCGATCACTGTCCTATGCGCTGTTAAGGTATCGGGGTTCACCTCGGGTATCACCTGCTTGACGTCAGGAGCAAAACTAAAAGCTCTCGAACAATCAATGACACTGGCCTTCTTCTTGAATTCTAAAACTGCCGCCCGCGCTCTGACCTTATCCAGGCAGCAGAATACAATGTCAACTTGGTCAGCGAACAGATCATACTCACGGTGGACCTCTATCAGTCTGTCCTTGAAAACAATCGGTTCCCCAAACTCCTCGCTGGCACTCATGAAATATATTTCTTCTGCGGGGTAGTTGCGCTGCTCCAATATCCTGACCAATTCATTACCATGCAAACTATCAACACCCAACACAGCAATGTTTTTCATGGACCTATTATATCGTAATGAAGTGACAAGTCAATATACGCCACTTTTGAATTGAATCGTATATGAAGAATTAGGGATCTTGTTGTTTTGCCGGACTCAGCACTATGGAACCACTCGCAGTAATATGGGGTGCCGATTCAGGAAAATCTTCCGCCGACAATCGTGCGATCAACCTTGCTGAGTTGTGCAGTTTGTCGATCAAAAGTGGATGGCCTGATTTTTGCAGAGCAGAAATTATCTCTCCGTGCATGAACGCGCCCGTCGAATCGACTATGACTTTCAAAATCGGCGCGTAACCCCGTTCGTCTGCTACGTTAAATCCCCAAGTGCAGAAGTTTCCCAGGCTGTAGGCAATCAGTCTGTCATTATAGACTTCAATTGCGCGCGGCACATGCGGTCCATGTCCCCAAACGAAATCTGCGCCACTGTCAACTACCGCCCGGGCAAATTCAACGACATTGCCGCGCGGCTGACCCAGGAAATACTCAAATGTGTCGCGGGTATGCAGATATCCCAAACCCTCACCACCACCGTGGAAGGAAACAATCACGATATCATTCTCTTTTGCCAATTGCGCGACCTTACGCTGAGCACCCTGAACATTGGTGATCAAATCCGCTCCCGGTGAAGTTGCAAAACACGCGATTGCCAGGCTTGTGCCATTTATTTCGAAGTGACCGACCCTACCACCCGGCCCGCCATATGCAATGCCGCAGTCAGTCAATTTCCTCATCGTTGACTCGGTACCTTGAAGGCCGAAATCATTCATATGGTTATTGGCCAAATTCATGAAATCAAAGCCGGCATCTACCAAATTATGCGTGTAAGAGGGTGGTGTTCTGAAAGCGTAGACTTTACCCTTCTTCGTTTTCTTCGCGCAGACCCCTCCTTCCAGAATCACTCCTTCAAGGTTTCCTACCGTCAAATCTGCTGCCCCGAGAACCTCGGCAACATCTTTATAGAGATCGGTCCCGTTGTTTGGCGGCAGCATATCTATAGGATAATTCGATCCCATCATGATATCACCCACTGCAATGATCGTTAACGAATCCCCATCACTGAACGAGAAACAGAGCAAAAGTATTAAAATGGAATAGAAATGCGGTCGGTTAATCAAAAATTACTTCTGAGTTACTGATGTATTTGTATGGATTTATCTTCATCCCCGACACACGCACCTCATAATGGAGGTGGGGAGAAATTGACCGACCAGTCGAACCGACTCGTGCGATCACCTGGCCACGTTTGACAGGCTCATTGTATCTGACAAGGATTTTCTGACAGTGTGCGTAGGCAGTCTTAAAACCAAATCCGTGATCGACGATCACGGTCCAACCATAGCCGCCTAACCAACCAGCATAGCTCACAAAACCATCCGCCGTCGCTAATATTCTCGTGCCTCGCGGCGCGCCGATATCGAGTCCCCAGTGCATACGCACATCACGGTCGATCGGATCGACCCGATAGCCGTAGCCCGAGCATATCCTGCATCCAGGAAGAGGGTGTACCGAAGGCGTGTGCGACCATAAATACAGATTATCTTCGATCTGTTCATGAATATCACGCAGGCTCGTTTGACGCAGGTAGTATTTCCCTTTCAGGACATCAACCGACTCGTAGATCTCATCAATAATACGTTGCGTATTTCGATTGGCGATATGGGGACGATCTTCAGTTTGTTTACCACCGATACCCATTGACCAGATGTCCGGATGAATGTGTGCCATTTGCCAGTAGGTGCGCTCGCGGTTATCCTGAGTGATGTGCTGATCAAAAGACTTCTGGGTCCGTCTCAAGGAAACATTTATCGATTCGAGTTTCGCAACCAGATTCTTATTCTCACGTTCTACTTTAGTGAGATGCATTTTCACAAACGTACGTCTTGTGCTGTTGACGAACAATACGATCGTCGATACGGTGGCGGTGATAAAAAATCCAGCGAGAATATAAAAGAGGATTATCGGCAGTCTCAGTGTTCTGAGGAGATTTCGTTTCTTCGATACAAGAATTACCTCAAGACGGTTTTCCATTATGTGATTATATACAGATATCGGTTTTTGTCAATGATATAAAGTTCATAATCAGGGAGCAGGCGTAGTTTTGACATGTTACAAAGAATTTCGCTACCAGCGACGCGACCTTGCAATTCCCACGTAATTTCGACAATATTTTCATAAGATACCGAGCCAAATGGTTGACAAAGCGATACCCGAAGGTATAATATGGCCATGCAAGAGCCGGTCCACGTGGCGATCATCATGGATGGAAATGGGCGCTGGGCAAGGAAGCGCGGCCTACCCAGGGTCATAGGTCACCGTCAAGGCGTGGAGTCAGTGAGGACGGTCGTCAAGACATCCACCAATATTGGAGTGAAATACCTGACTCTATATACCTTTTCTACAGAAAATTGGCAGCGCCCGGAGGAAGAAGTTCAGACCCTGATGAATATGCTCGAGGAAATGCTCGTGAAGGAAACCCCCGAACTCAGCAAAAATAATGTCCGTATAAATGCGATTGGACGTCTGGATGCTCTATATGAGAATGCGCGCAGTGCGTTGCGTGAATCAATCGATGAGACCAAAAACAATACCGGCCTAGTGTTGACACTCTGCCTTAACTACGGCAGCCGCGGTGAGATAGTTGACGCGGTGAAGAAAATTGTCGAGAAAGAACGAGAAAAAGGCATCGACCTCGCCAATTTTCACGAAGAAGACTTTGCATCATATCTGTATGACCCCGCCCTCCCTGAACCAGATTTGATGATCCGCACCGGTTCAGAAAAAAGGGAGCGCATTTCGAATTTCTTGCTCTGGCAAATCGCCTATACCGAAGTATATTTTACCAAAACACTTTGGCCTGATTTTCGAGAAAGGGAATACACCGCAGCCATTGATTCTTTTAAGCAAAGGGAGCGTTTGTTTGGCCGTGTCTGACCTGAAGAAGAGAACCATAACCGGGATAGCCCTGATCGTTGCGATTGTATTTTTTATATGGGTAGATCGCATTTTTCTGCCGATCTTCATGCTCGCATTTGTAACATTTGCCAGCAACGAGTATTTCAGGTTCTGGCACCGAAAAGATATCTATCCGCACACGCTTGCCGTGTTATTCCCGATCTACGCAATCACACTCCTTGTCTATTATGAAACACCACTCGTTCTCCCTATGTTCATCCTCCTCATCTTCGTTTGTATCCTGTCGATCATACGTTTCCCTGGTGCGCGCCGCACCCAGAATTTCCTCGCCGAGGTTGCCGCTGGATTCTTTGGCACTGTCTATCTGTCGATTCTACCCGTAACTATCATTTTGCTGCGCAAAATCAGCTTTGCAATCTGTATGATGCCCTTCATCCTGACCTGGCTGTATGACACATTTGCATATTTTGTTGGCAGCGCAATCGGAAAACATCATCTTGCTCCGAAGCTCAGCCCGAAGAAGACATGGGAAGGAACCATTCTCGCCCTGCCTCTCACCTTCCCTTTCACCCTCTTCTTGAGTCGCATATGGTATCCGGATTTTGGCGTATTCGATTCGATCGTGATCACGGCCGGGATCGGCGTTCTTGGCACACTCGGAGACCTCTTTGAATCCGGGATGAAAAGAGAGGTTGGACTGAAAGACGCATCAAATGTTTTCCCTGGACATGGCGGTTTTCTCGACCGCATCGATTCCCTCATATTTAGTATACCATTCTTCTATATGTATTTGATAACAACTTCATGACCGCAAAAACACCGTTGGCTGACCGTATGCGCCCGGAGAAATTTGACGAGGTACTAGGGCAAGATCACTTGTTGGGTACCGGCCGGCCGATAACTCGGCAGATCGAGGAGCGAAGATTATTTTCGATGGTCCTCTTTGGCCCTCCCGGCAGCGGGAAGACAACTATCGCCCGACTACTGGCGCAGAAATTTGAAGCCGACTTCGTATCCTTCTCAGCCGCCACGAGTGGGATCGTTGAAATCAAGAAATTCATGGGGGAAGCAGCCAAGCGAAAGCAATTATACAATCGCGAGACGATTATCTTCATCGATGAAATTCATCGCTTCAACCGAGCACAGCAGGATGCCTTTCTACCGTACCTGGAAAAAGGCACGATCACGCTGATCGGCGCCACAACCGAAAATCCTTCGTTCGAACTCAATTCCAGTCTGATATCCAGGATCAAAGTCTATATGCTCTACCCACTATCATTTGAAAACATCAAATCTATACTAATGAAAACTCTGAAATCAAACAAAGGATTTTCTGACAAGTTAAAGATTGACGATAATGCACTCGACTTCATTGCCAACATATCCGACGGTGATGCACGTGTTGCATTGAACGCTCTCGAACTCTCGGGTCTGGCATCGAAGGAGAAATGCATCGACCTGAAAACAGCCGAGGAGGTCGTACAGCGCAAGGCGCTGCGCTACGACAAAGCCGGTGAAGAGCACTATAATCTGATCTCTGCCTTGCATAAATCTCTGCGGGGATCAGACCCGGATGCTGCACTTTACTGGCTCGCACGGATGCTCGAAGCCGGTGAAGATCCGCTCTACATAGCACGGCGTCTTATCCGCTTCGCGGTTGAGGACATCGGCATGGCCGATTCCCAAGCGCTGCTGATCGCAATCGCGGCAAAGGATGCAATCCATTTCATAGGTCGGCCCGAGGGGGATCTTGCACTTGCGGAATGTGTTGCCTACCTTGCGCGTGCCCCAAAAAACAATAGCCTGTACCTTGGATATGAAGAGGCAAAAAAGGATGCCCTGGAAACGCATGCCGAACCCGTACCCCTGCACATTCGTAATGCGCCTACTCCTTTGATGAAAAAGCTGGGCTATGGCAAGGGCTACAAGTACCCCCACGATTACCCGCAGGCAAAGGTAGACCAGGAATATCTGCCAAAGAAACTCAAGAATAAGAAATACCTAAAGGAATAACCACCATTTGGTCTATGAGTCGCAACTATGACCTGATCATAATCGGGGCCGGACCAGCCGGTTCTGCAGCAGCCGCTGCTGCATCAGAAGAAGGTGTTTCCGTGCTCATGCTCGAAGAGCATGCAGAGATCGGCTCACCTCTTGCATGTGCCGAGGGTTTGTCACGTAGCACAATCAAAGGATATCTTGATATCAAATCCGAATGGATTTCGCAGAAACTATCTGGTTCAATCATCCGGGATCCCGGTGGTAAAGAATTCACGATAGAATATCCTAACGTTGGCTGGGTACTGAATCGAAAAGTATTTGATCCGGCAATTGCAGAATTCGCTGAAAGCAAAGGTGCGGTCATAAAGAAATCAGCTAAGGCCGTTGGCATACAGGATAATGAAGTGATCGTGAGTAGAAACGGAAAGACAAGAACCTATAAGTTCAAGTACCTCATCGGAGCGGATGGTGTCGCTTCGAATGTTGGACGCTGGATGGGAATAGACACACGGATGAGTTTAAGCGAGATAGAGATATGCGCCGAATACCTGCTGAGCAAGATAAATACCAACCCCGAATACGCCTATCTGATATTCGGCAGCAGCTATGCACCCGGCGGCTATGCGTGGATATTTCCCAAATCAACCACTTCGGCAAATGTCGGGCTGGGCATCTCACCGCTGAAGACAAAGAAAAAACCCAAGCAACTGCTCGACCATTGGGTAAGGCAGGAATTTCCGGATGCCAGAATCGAAGAGCGGATCTTCAGTGGGGTGCCGGCAAAGGTTCTGAAGAGATTTTCTGGTAGGAGTTTCTGTTTGGTCGGCGATGCGGCACGTCTGGCCGATCCGCTCAGCGGTGCGGGCATCGCCAATGGAATCAAATCCGGTTTCATTGCTGGCCGCAACGCTGCCGCTATCATCAGGGGGAGAAAAGATAACCTCGAGTCCGAGATACGAGCTGAGATCTTGAACGAGATCGAATGGCATCATCGTGTACGTAAGGTCTATCTGAAGCTAACCGACAATGATTTTCAGACTATCTTTAGAATTGCCGAAAAGATATTCCGCGGCAAACCGGTCAAAGATATTAACACGCGGCAACTTGTAAGACAAATCTTGCTCGCGTCACCGCATCTGCTTGGACTGGGATTCAGGCTCTTGCTGTAGATAACAACACCGGAAAAGTAATCAAGAAATCATTACTTTTCTTTTTTCTTCTCCGGCTCTCTCTTCTCTCTTTGCGGTACTTCGGGTTGCTTCTTTTTTGTCTGTTCGATTTTCTTCTTGTCGATCAACTCTTTGTATTTTGATTTTTTTGTCTTTATGTTCTGAAAATCATCTTCACGGCGGTCGTTAACACCGTTCGAATTCGAATCCTGGAATCTATCTTGCTCTCTATCATTCTTTTGAACAACGGTCGTTCTCTGTGTCCGCGTTCCGCGCGAACCGGTCCGCGGCGACGTCTGCTTTGCCTCGACCTTGACCCCGGACTTCTTTTCTTCTTCCGAATTGCCCTGACGTGGAACTTGCTCTATCGCAAGCAGCATACTCGCCATGAACAAAAGTAACATAAATTTCTTCATCTTTTACCTCGCAAAATTATAAGCATATCATTTCTCATGTCAACACCCTTTCAGAGTCTAACATGTACCTTGCGCTTCTCACCTGCATTCAACGAAACCTCGCGCCGCAATGTCCGGTATCCTGCCTTCTTCACTTCGACCAGGTATTCACCGGACTTCAATACGATTGCACGCGGCGTTTCTCCGGCATATTCTCGATCGCCCGTTTCTATATCCGTCACGTAGATTCGACAACGGGGCGGAAGGCTCACGATTATTAGTTCAGCAGGCTCTGCTTCTTTGATCTCGATGTCTATGACTTCGGTAACGATATCCGGTCCTTCGTCATTGAGCGCCGGCAAACGGTTTGTGGACGCAACTGCGATGATCGTCTCTACGCCTGTGGGTCCGCTCACCCGATAATCATAATCGGCATAGTCAGGAGGTAATTGGTAAACTTGACCGCCACGCACCCACCCGTTATCATCCTGTGGGGGGAAGAGCCGTGTTACCCCTCCCCCCTGCTCGACATTATATACAGCGAGATAGCATGATTGATTCGCTGAGAAATATATCGTCAAAAAGTCACCTGGATTGTAGGGCGCACCCTCGTGGTCGGTCCACAGCGAAACCTCGAGTGGTGCGCCAGCCGTAATGAGTGAAATCAGAAGAACGAAGAACATCCTTACCTCGTGTTTTCCGTTGAGTAAAATCGGTCATCACGCGGATTACGTGAGCCGCTCGGTCGTCGCTCCTGCGGTCTCTGAGATTGGGGCGTGCTTTTTCGATTATCAGTCCTGGGTTTCTCGCTTTTTTCCTCTTTGCGATCCGGAGTCCTGACCTCGACTTCCTTGCGACCCTTTGATCTCTCTGAACTCTGAGACGATGGACGCTCTTCCTTTCTGTCAGTACGCTCAACGCGCTGACCTGGCCGGCCCGGAGAAACGGGCTGGCTGTTTCTCTGACTCTTGCTTTCCTTCTTAATACGCGATGGCGTCTGAACGCGTGTTTGTTCCTGCGGTTTACTCGAT
Source organism: Caldifarciminota bacterium (assembly GCA_020353055.1). Lineage (GTDB taxonomy): Bacteria > Hydrothermota > Tepidihabitantia > SM23-42 > SM23-42 > SM23-42. The sequence goes on from CP070686.1 coordinate 966,885, forward strand.
TTTGTATTCCTGCTCTCAGTTTGCACGCGAGCCTGGCTCCCTGTACTCATTCTTGTGTTACTATTCGTGTTGCTATTCATCCTAGTTTCATTTGTCCTGGCAATGGGTCTCTCGCGCCCTGCTAGTTCATTGATATCAATATTCATGTCTTTAATGCCATGCTGTCGGTTCTTGGTAGCGATCTCCCGGTTGACCTGCTTAACATAGTTCGTCCGCATCCTCTCAAGGTTACCACTGCGCTGCTCTCTTTCAACACGTGCGAAGAGTTCAGGATCATTCTGCCTGGTCAGGTTCATGATTTGATTTTCCTGATACGGCAGGTTGATCTCACGCGGTGGCTTTTCTGGAAGATATATGCCATTTGTCCTTGCCTTTACACGTAGTACATGGTATGAGTAAGGCAAACGGTAACGGACATACTGGCCGTAGCGTGGCCTGTACCACCATGTGCCGTGGTCATACCAAACGACGTAGAATCCGGCATAGAAGAAATCCATATGGAAGTGATGACACCAGTGGCATCGCGACCAATACCAATCCCACCACCATGGATACCACCATACGAAGCGAACGCAATAATATCCGTATGGCATGTATACCCAATAACCATTATACCAGTAATCGTTGTACCAGTATTCGTCATAGTAGCCGGGCTCGTTATAGTCATAAGTATAGTAGATGTTGGTAATGTTGTCGGCAAACATCGGTACAACGGCAAGGAATAATAAAAGAAATAATGAACGTTTCATCTTAGCCTCCTTGGTTCATTACTAATTCCGGGTTACCCGGATCGATCTGGTAAGCCCAGTCGAATACTACCGAGTACGTACCCAAAGCAATCACACGGAATTTTGCATAGTGATTATCCCATGTGTGCATAATGTAGGTATGCCCCGGTATTGCCTCAACCTTACCGGTCACAGACCAGCCCTGCTGAGGTGCGTAGGTTATTTCATCAAATGACGAAGTATAACCGAAATCCTGGATCAAACCGGCCGGATGTCCTACGTAGAAACAATAAGCCTGCTCGATTTCATCATAACCGTAGTAGAAATCGCAAGTCGGGTAGTCGTATGCTACGATACTGTAGGCGCTGAATTTCCAACCAGCATAGTCAGGGTAGATAGTGTAGTCGAACACCTGCTCATCAAAACCTTCTGGCCGCGGAGTATCATAAACTATCTCGTATGATAACTCGCTCTCGTTACCGTCATAGTCGAAAGATGTCACCGCATAATAATATGTCTGACCATTGATCAATCCGTAATCAAGGAAGTAATCGAGATTTGTTTCACCGATCTCGTAGTAGAGACCAAAGGGTTCGAGACTACGGTAGATACGATAGCCGGCAAGGTCATGTTCGGTATTCTGATACCAGACGAGGAGCACTTCCTCATCACCGGTTATCGACCTCAAGCCCCTGGGCACCGCGGGCGGTTCGTTGTCAAGGCTTTCAAATGAACAGCCAGCCAGCCCCAGCAGGCCGCTAATTACTATCATGTTTAGGAAGATTTTTGCTCTTTTCATCATTCACCTCTGCCATATATAATAGCATATACTGTGCCAGGTGAAAGTGATGAAATTTCGGAACAAATCAATATATTGGTGCCCAAATCTTGTGCGTTATGCACAAAAATGGTGCACTCGGGGACAGGCATAACATTCTTAACATTTTGTCTGCTCTGCATGCGCTAACACCGATTTGCATACAGATTAAGATAATCGTAAGAACTGTGTGTAAAATATGAATTCCGCGGTCAAGACGGACCGATTCAACGCCAACCTCTCACATTCTCAACTTCTGAAATTACTGCGGTACTAGAGTTTCACGAGTCGTTTTTCAAACTCCACTACAATATGCTTCTTGCCCTTCCTTGCGACCTTGTGTCCTTCTTTCTGGAGGAGTTTCTTTTGCACATCTACGCCACCCGGGTATTTTTCGTTGATGACGCCACCGGTTTTGAGCGTACGCCAGAAGGGTGTAATACGCTTTTTCCCATCTTGCCAGGCTTCATGCGCAGCATGTGCCGCCACCCAGGCAAAGACACCGCACGTAATGGGGCAGCCAATCGTGGCCTTATGTTTTTTTGCCAGGTAATCGCGTATCTCGTTGATCGTGATGAGTTTCCCCTTCGGTACTTTTCTCATGAGTTCATCAACTTCTATTGGCGCCGGGATTACTACTGTGCCACCGCCCCATTTCTTACTCATCTTTTCACTTATTTCTATTACTTTGGGCAAACCCTTGCTGTCATACAGTTTATCATGCCACGATTTTCGTTTCTTGGCCATGTATCCCCCCTGTACTACAAATACTAATTCAATTCGATACTAACCGGATAACTTATTTCCCCCAATATCGTACTGATGTATGCACGTGCGTCGATGCGATAGGCTGCCGAACCCAATCTCATTGCCTCGGCCAGCGCTTGCCCGATCGTATTGTACTCAAGGGTGATCGTCGTTGTGAATTGCTCAGATTTCTTGGCTGCAACCGTAACAGTTTCTCCGGTCGTACCGTTAAAGACCTGCGTGTTGTTTGCGTAGAATTTGTATACAAATTTATCAAGTACCGCATCAACATTGTTCGGGTTATCTACCTTTATGTCAAAATCCAGTTTGAGATTATTGAATGTAAAGGAATGTGGTCTTACTGAGACGAGCAAGAACCTGCACTCCTTTATGGCCAGCCGTTCCTTAATGCTGGCACAGGAAAGAACCAGAGATAATAGGGCGATAAAAACTAATATTCTCTTCATGCTGTTACTATAACAACACCTGAAGAAAAGTCAACAAGGAGACGATTGTTTCGGAGGCCGTTTATTGACAAACGGGGGGAGCTCATTGCTTCTCAAACCCCGAATTTTCTTGACTTCAGTCTTTTCCTGGCTATAATGCGAATGTAAGGAGGCTTGATGAAACAATTCAAAACAGAGAAATACACTGATTTCACAAAAGCAGTAAATCGAAAGAAGATGGAGAAAGCGATTACCCACGTTGAATCCAAATTCGGCAAGGAATACAGCATAATAATCGGCGGCGAAAGGATTAGATTAGACAAAAAATTTCATTCATATAACCCATCTCAAAAGGGTGAAGTTATCGGTACCTTCCAGAAAGCAGATGAGCCGACGGCGGAGCGCGCCATGCAGGTCGCGTTGAAAACTTTCGAGGCCTGGCGATATACCCCAGCTAAAACCAGGGCAGGTTATCTGTTCAAAATGGCCAATATCATGCGCCGTCGTCGCTTTGAGCTGAACGCCTGGATGGTCCTTGAAGAAGGCAAGAATTGGCTTGAAGCCGATGCTGACACTGCCGAGGCAATAGATTTTTGTGATTATTATGCCCTTGAGGCCTTAAGATATGACAAAGGGCCGAAGCTCTACAAATATCCGGGGGAAATCAATAAACAGGTCTACATTCCACTGGGTGCAGGTATAGTAATTCCACCCTGGAATTTTCCTCTGGCAATTTTGACCGGTATGACAACCGCGGCATTCGTCAGCGGCAATACCGTGATTCTGAAACCATCAAGCGACTCGCCGGGAATTGCGGCTATCTTTATGGAGATTGTAGAAGAAGCAAAGGTCCCCGTAGGCGTTGTCAATTTTCTTACAGGACCCGGCGCAATAGCAGGTGATTACCTGGTTCGACATCCAAAAACACGGTTCGTTGCATTCACGGGTTCAAAACCTGTTGGCCTGCGTATTGTTGAGCAAGCAGGTAAGACACAGCCTGGCCAAATTTGGATCAAGAGAGTCGTTGCTGAGATGGGCGGGAAGGATTTGATAATTGTGGATTCAGAAGCGGATATCGACAGTGCTGTAGCAGGTGTAAGAACTTCGGCATTCGGATTTCAGGGACAGAAATGTTCCGCCTGCTCGCGTTTAATCCTTGATGACAAGATCTATGACCAGTTCATGAAGAAATTCATCCCGACGGTTGAAGCAATAACCGTTGGTCCGACAAAAGACAACAGTAATTACATGGGACCCGTGATCAACGAGTCTGCCTACAATTCGATACTTGAATATATCAAAATCGGCAAATCTGAAGGGACTTGTGTCAGCGGCGGAGAACCAGCACCGGGTGACGGATGGTTCATAAGACCGACGGTCATTACCGACATCGCAAGCAAACACAGGATATTCCAGGAAGAGATCTTCGGTCCGGTACTCGGTGTCACACGAGCGAGGGACTTTGAACATGCAATACAACTAGCCAATGACTCGGAATATGGACTCACCGGTGCCGTCTATACGAAGAATAAGAAGAAAATAGAAAAGGCAAAGCGAGAAGTCTTTGTCGGCAACCTATACATTAACCGCAAATGCACCGGCGCTCTGGTCGGTATCCAACCGTTTGGCGGCTTTAACATGTCCGGAACCGACTCCAAAGCCGGCGGTCCTGATTATCTCATGCTTTTCACACAGGCAAAAGCGATCGCCGAATACATCGGCTCCAGGAAAACGTCCAAGAAGACTCCACGCAGAGCTGCCAAGAGGAAACGGAGAAAGTAGTGATCGATACCATATTCAAGAGGGTCGAAAAAGAAAAAGTCAGGTTCATTGATCTCTGGTTTTCAGACGTGCTTGGCTCGGTGAAGAACGAAACGATCCCTATTCAGCATTTGAAGAAAACCTTGAAAGAAGGTATCTGGTTTGACGGTTCTTCGGTTGAGGGATTTGGTCGCATCTTCGAAAGTGACATGTATCTTAAACCAGATCCCAAGACCTTCGCCATTATTCCGAGAGATGAGGAGAAGACCGCGCGATTCATCTGCGACGTTTATGCACCTGACCACAAACCAGCCCCGGTCGATCCACGTTGTATCCTTAAAGCGAATCTGGACTTGCTTCATAAGAAGGGCATGGAATTCTACGTTGGCGCTGAACTGGAATTCTATCTATTCAAACGCGACGGTGATAAGGTAATGGCTTTGCCGCATGACCGCGTCGGTTATTTTGATCTCGGTGGTGACCTCGGTTTGAAAATAAGAAAGACAATGTGCGACCGTCTACAGGAATATGATATCCAACTCGAGGCCGGACATCATGAAGTAGGTAAAGGGCAACATGAGATCGATCTTCTATACACCGACGCTCTGACCCTCGCCGACAACATAATCACGGCCCGCATGGTAATCAAACAGGTTGCCGAAGAATACGGTTTGTTCGCGACTTTCATGCCCAAACCGCTATTCGGAGCACCGGGCAATGGAATGCATATCCACCAAAGCATATTCAAAAACTCTAAGAATCTTTTCGCCGACGCTAAAGACGATTACGGACTCTCCGAATTGGCCTACGGCTATCTCTCTGGTGTGCTCAAATACATGAAAGAAATAAGTGCCCTCACCTCGCCGCTGGTCAACTCATACAAGCGATTGGTCTCAGGATTCGAGGCTCCGGTATACATATGTTGGGGACGCATGAACCGCTCTGCATTGATCCGTGTTCCCAAAATAAGCCATAAAAAATACAAAAGCACGCGTATAGAACTCCGCTCTTGCGACCCCTCTGCAAACCCATATCTACTCTTTGCGGTTGTACTGAGAGCAGGTCTTGAAGGAATCAAAAGGAGCATGAAACCTCCGGCACCAGTTGAAGAGAACGTATACGCGCTGGAAATTGATGTTCTGAAAGATAAAGGTATTGACCTGCTGCCCCGCTCACTTTATCAAGCACTGGAATACTACGGCAAAAGTGAAGTCGCCAGGAGTGCACTCGGTGACACACTGTTCCAGAGATACTACGACATCAAATTGAGAGAATGGGATGAGTACTCAATCCAGGTATCAAAATGGGAAGTGGATAAATACCTGGAGCTATATTAACTCAACGATTAAAGTGATGAAAACTTAGATCAAATTGATGTTTCTATTTCCCAAACGTGGTGGTCCAAAAAACCACCACGTTTTTTTCTATTACCTAAAACTATGCTAGTTCCGTGATTATACCGGCACAGGTCGAGGATTCCCGCAAATCGGAGCAGTGACAGCAATACAGATTCCGAAGATAAAAAAGACCAAGAACAAGACGGCCCGGGTTTACGATCGCATGGTTTTCCATGCGCCTGAGATCATGGCGACACGTCCAGAAACTCAATAGGGACACTTGTGTACGGACCTCCTCGTATTCTTCTTAATTCTGGAACCCAAAGCGCACTTGTCGAACCATTAAACCTTGACAATACCTGCATTTCTGCACATAATTAATACGGAGAAGGAATATGCAAGTTTTGTATATTTTGCTCTTCTTATTGAGTGGTTTTGTTGAGAAGTGGTATCTACCTATAGGAAGGGGCACAGTAGAAGGAAGGATCTTTGTAGAAGACACTGACAGAGATGGAAATTATGAACTATTCATCGATCCTCCCGGTGATACAAATACGATTTGTGTGTGTGAACTTCATCTACCCAACATTTGGGACATAGATTCAATTCGAGATCTACATAGACCCAAACCAATATGTATGGGTAATTTTGATCTCGACGGTTTATACGAAATAGCCTATTATGGCGGATTATCGAATAGGCTGCGAATAATCTCCGTTCTTGAATCCCCCGATTCCCTTGCATATCCAACACAAGAGGTGTGGCGTGATACCATTGGCATTGCGCAAGGAACAGCATCGGCGTACGATGCAGACAGAGATGGTATCCCTGAGATTTTTTTCTGTCATTGGGTTTATGAATCAGTGGGGGATAACCAATATGCTCTAATAGATACTTTTCACTTTTATGGATACTGCACACAGGGTTTCGGTGATTTTGACAACGATGGAAAGATTGAGTTAGTGGGCGGAGACCTCTCTGGCAACTACTGGATTTATGAAAGCCCCGCAGATAATACTTATGAATGTGTTTATCAAGGTTATCTACCCACCGGCAACATCTTTGATTGTTTCTCCGTTCCTGATATGGATGGTGACGGTAAAGTAGAATTTGTAGTAAAAGGATATTCCATTGCGAGCGCTGAAATACATGCATTCATTCTTGAGGCAATTGCAGACAATACTTACGAAATCATTGAGACCTTCATACTTCCTGGTGGTGACTATTACGGTGGTTGGTCTGGTGTAGGAGATGTCGACGGCGATGGTTCTCCTGAAATTGCCCTCGAGGCTCTCCAGAGTGTCTTTCTCATCAAAACCGCGGGTAACGATTCGTTTTATCTCTGGCAATCAATACCTGGAAGCGCAGGCGGGTCTAGTGTTGTTGTCTTTGACCTCGATGGGAATGGGTTTGCAGAGATTATCATTTCCGGCGCGTTACATACACACATATATGAATATGAATCAACCGGCGTCGAGGAAATCGGCCACAGTATCACACCACACTATTTGCACCCGCTACAAGTCTACCCTAATCCTTTCCACAATGGACTGACTATTACGTGGCAGTCGGGAGAAGCTGCATGGCAAATGGAAGAAACCTCTTTAAAGATCTATGATATATGTGGTAGACTGATAAGAGTTTTTCCCACTGATCAACTGACCAGTTCGTCGATCAACACAGTTAGTTGGGACGGAATAAATAACTCCGGTCAATGTATTTCTCCAGGAGTCTATTTTGTATGCCTTGAGAATGATGAACTCTTCTTAATCAAGAAAATAATAAAATGCAAATAGCCAAGATCTCTTGGCTGGAGGCATAAAATGTATCTACTCGTATCCATTATTATTGTAGTCTTCCCTGGAAATTGGTTTGACGGCGAAGAACTAGCAGTAGAGTTCAATAACATTCAAACCCAATCGCACAGTGAGTACTTCCCGCCGGCCCTGGCAATAACGGGAGGCAGATATTACGACTCGCTCAATGTGAGGCTGGTTGGTAACTGGCCTTTTGGTGCAGCCCATGCAGTAACGGCCGATTCGACAAGGAATCTCATTTTTTGTGGCTCCGGTGGCGGTGTCTATATTTATGATGTCACAACACCTTCAAATCCCATCACGCTATCCGAGGCCATACATACTGCTGGGTGTGTTCGCGGTTTCTTCTATGACTCATCTACTCAGGTACTCCTAATTGCAGCACAATCAGCTGGGATTGAGTTATGGGATGTCTCCAATCCGCTAGCACCCGACAGACTCGGTAGTTGCATGACACCACCTCACTCACTTGGTGTAACGGCCTTCGGCACGTATGCCTATATTGCAAACGGTGATTCGGGTTTATACATCATGAATATCTCTGACCCCACAAATCCTTATGAAATCGGTCATCATCCCGCATTCTTTGTGGTTGATATCGATATTGCCTGGCCATATGTGTATCTTCTTCAGAGCGACGGTGACATAGGTGGACTGAGAGTTATTAACGTCTCTGACCCTACAAATCCTCAAGAGGTTGCATGGTGCCACATTCCAGGCGGCGCCGTTCATATGCAAATAGTGGATACGCTTATTTATGTAGCTTCGTACTTCATGGATCTCACAGTGATTAGTGTCGCGAACCCACTCAATCCCTCAATAATCGGTAGTTGCTATATCTTAAGTACTGGCTTGGGCTATGATGTAGATGTGAAAGGCGATTATGCATATCTTGCTGATGACGCGGGCGGTCTTCGGGTGATTGATATATCAAATGCTTCGAATCCCGTTGAGATAGGGTATTACATCAATCCAGAACACGCCTGGGCAATCGAAGTCCTTGGTTCTTATGCTTATGTAGTAGATAATAGAGTTGGACTATGGGTAATCGAAATTTCAGATCCTGCTAATCCACAGGGAGTCAGATGTGATACATTGCCGGATTATGCTATGAAAGTCGCTATCTCAGACACATTTGCCTATCTAGCCAATAACCACGGCGGATTGAGAATCATTGATATATCAGGGCTCTATGCTCCGGCGGAAATAGAGGATTATAGTAGCCCTGGTTATGCATACGGTGTCGCTGTAACTGATACTTTAGCCTACGTTGCAGACCATTGGTCCGGGCTTAGAATAATCAATGTTACAGATCCGGCAAATCCATTTGAGGTTGGTTCATATGATACACCAGGCGAAGCTAGAAATGTTATTATTATGGGGATTTATGCATACGTTGCTGATTGGACATGCGGCTTGAGAATCATCGACATATCAAATCCATCATCTTGTTACGAAATAGGGAGTTACGATACCCCAGGTTCTGCGTGCAATCTGGCAATTAATGATACAATTGTCTTTATTGCCGATAGAGATGCTGGGTTAAGGATAATCAATACCTCGGATCCATCGTATCCAGTAGAGATCGGGGTGTACGACACACCAGGCATTGTTTTGGATGTCGCAGTATCAGATTCTTATGCATATTTGACCGACTGGTACTACGGCATGAAAATCATCAATGTATCAGATCCCTCAAACCCCTATCAAGTTGGCTATTACAGCCCTCAAGACTACTATGCCTATGGTGCTACTTTATCAGGGTATCATGTTTATTTAACAGGCGCAAGAAGCTTCACTGATGATTGGGGACTCAACATAATTGATGTCTCAGACCCAACAAATCCTGCACAAGTAGGTCATTACTTCAATCCCTCGATTGCTTACCCCTATGACGTGACGATATCCAATGGCTATATTTACGTAACCGCCAGAGAATCGGGCCTTCAAATCTATGAATTCTTTGGTGCTGAAATCGAACAAGATCGTAGAGATATTCAACCAGGCAATTTTGTTCAAATAAATAATCCAGTTAAGAGATGGCTTCACCTTGTTATAAATCATTCAGGTTTTGTATCAATCGAACTCTTCGATGCGCAGGGGCGAAAAATCAAGAAAATCCTAGACGGCACTATCAACGGTCCGAGACTACATTCCGTAGACCTGGCGACTCTTTCCTCAGGTGTATATTTCGTTCAATTAGAGACAAGCAGTTACAAAGAAGTAAAGAAAGTGATACTGGTAAAATAGTCCCCCTTCACCATTCTGTGCAGCGACTTGGGGAATCTATTTGACCGGTACTGACTTACATTATCAACAGCGCTGTATAGGGAAATCTAATAATTCTCGCCGAATTTGTTATGGGATACGATTTCTCCCAAAGTTTTACGTGGCCTGGCTGGTATGCCGGCGATCGCTTCTTCTGTTGAACGTTCGGCGGGATAGCCGAGTACCAGCAGCGCCACCACTCTATATTTCCGAGGTAATTTCAGTAGATTGCGCAGCCTTGATTCACCGTACCAGCCTACCCAGCAAGAACCGATTCGAAGATCGGTTGCCGCAAGGGTCATGTGCGTCATGGCGATCGACACATCGACCAGGTGATTCTCATGCCCGGCGAGTTGCGCAATGTAATGGGTGAGTGCCTTGCTGTAACAGCCAACAATAACAAGGGGAGCTTCTTTCATAAAATTCACAATGCGCCGGGTGCCAGCCGGGACAGTATCAGGTATCTGCGTAATAACCGCGGGATCATCGACGACAACAAAATGCCAGGCCTGACGATTGCTCGATGACGGTGCGAGTCTGGCCGCTTCCAGTATCTGCAGCACCTTTTCCCGCTCGACCTTCTGCGCGGAAAACCTGCGCACGCTCCTGCGCCATTTTATTGCCTTAAACACATCCATAATTCCCGCCTGCCTCGATTTGCCTGACTACCTACTCCCTCACTAAACCAGCAAAACCGAACCGCACGGTCATTCCGCCATTCAGGTAATCATCGGAATATCTTCTTTGCACAATTCATTATATAGCATCTTCGCTACCTGTCAATCCGGAATTCACGCCCAGATGTTTTTGTGATAAAGCAATTGACGCAGTTTTTTTTGGCTGAGATACTACGGTTTATGCCAGTCCGAAGAGGCCGCTGAAACCTAGAAAGGCGAGGGCCATGAGGCTGGCCGCGATGAAGGAAATAGGATAACCCTTAAGCGACGGGTTGATCGGCGCCAAATCCAAGCGCTCACGGATCGCGGCAAAGGTGATGATGACCAGCGTAAAACCAACACCGGTCCCAATCGCGAAAACCGTACCGTCGACAAAACTGAATTTGTTGTCGATATTCAAGAATGTAACGCCGAGTATCGCGCAATTGGTTGTGATCAAAGGCAGATAAATGCCCAAGGCATTGTACAATGCACGATAAGATTTCTTTAGAAACATTTCAACCAGCTGCACGAGGGAAGCAATGGTCAGAATAAAAACAGCCGTACGCAGGAAAACGAGGTCCAAGGGTAAGAGCACCGCATTGAACACGACCCAGGTGATCCACGCCGCGAGTGTCATGACGAAGATCACTGCCATACCCATGCCGGTTGCCGTTTCAACAGTGCTCGAAACTCCGAAGAAAGGACACAAGCCGAGAAAACGCATCAATACGATATTGTTGACCAAGAAAGCACCTAGGAATATGAGGGCCGGACCCTTCATAATGACTCCTTCTTTACGTATTTGTTTATCAAGGCCTTCAGGATGCCGATCACAAGAAAAGCCCCGGGCGACATGATCATGAAGATTACCGGTGCACTCTTGAATGCCTCGCCGAATACTGTCATGCCCAAGAAAGTACCGTTACCCAGAATCTCCCGCAGACTTCCCATTATGGTCAGGGCAAGCGTGAACCCGAGGCCGGTGCCCAAACCATCGAGTACCGAATCGATCACCGGACTCTTTGATGCAAACGCCTCAGCCCTGCCAAGTATCATACAATTGACGACGATCAAAGGAACGAAAACGCCAAGCGCCCGGTACAGATCAGGCTGAAATGCTTGCATCATGTAATCAATGATGGTGACAAAAGTGGAAATAATGAGAATGAAGATCGGAATCCTGACCTCGTTGGGGATATTCTTCCTTAATAGTGAAACAATCAGATTCGAAAACACAACCACGAAGGTCGCGGCAATACCCATACCGAATCCATCACGTACCGTACTCGATGTCGCCAGCGCCGGGCAGAGTCCGATCATGAGAACAAAGACGGCATTGTCTTTGATCAAACCACGAGTGAAGATATTAACCTTGCTCACTCTATGTATTCCTTGAATTTCCCGATTCCATTAAACACACCGTTGATCAACGCCTTGGAAGACACCGTCGCACCGCTGATCGCTTCGGGAACACCGGTTTTGAATTTCTCGAGAAACTCTTCGTTTCGTATCACTTCTCCAATACCGTCAGTTTCCTGCGAATAGAGAATGGTTATGCCGGTGATGATTTTCTGTTTGTTATATCCAACCATGAATTTTATGTCATCTAGATAACCCTGTACTACACCTACGAAGATTATCCCCAGAGTATCTGAACCGCTAACTGCCTTCCAGAGCGTATCTCTTATTACTTCGACGAACTCATCCGCATCTGAGAATACGACGCCGGGATCACACGAAGGCACCACACATGCACCATAAATCTCGATCCCTTTCTTGACTCCTGCGGTCACGGCACGTGATGATATCGTTGCCGCCGTTATCGCTTCGATCGACCCGCCTTCCTGTTCAAGAGCAATATCGGCTGCGGTTTTACCCTTGAATTGCTCGGTGAAACCGAGTTGCGTGATCTTCGCACCGAGGCCGGGTGTTTCGGCAAGACCCTCGGCGGCACTGGCAACTCTAATCCCGGTTATCTTACCATCATTATCGAGGCCCACGGTTATCGGGATCGGACCAGCATAACCCTGGGGAAACACACGAAATACAATGCCGATATTATCTCCAGAAGAATCGACCGCTTGCCACAATGTATCTGTTATGATCTCTCTGTATTCGTACGCGGCGATCACTTCTTCAAGACCACTCAGGGTCAACTGAGCCTGAGTCTCGGCGATGCGCGGCTCTGTGAATGCATAAACGAACGACAGGATGACCGCACAAGTCACCGCGACAACAAATAGTGTGATTATCATCTGCCGTATGCCGGTCATTTTTTTACTCCTTTTTTCCTCTGCTCACCGAATATGCGTTCTTTCGTCAATCGATCAATCAAAGGGGTGAAAACATTCATGAGCAGAATAGAATAAGAAACACCTTCTGGGTAACCTCCCCAGAGTCTTATGATAATAGTGATGACACCGCAGCCAACTCCGAATATCCATCTACCCTTCCTCGTGATCGGCGAGGTCACCCAGTCAGTTGCCATGAAAAAGGCTCCAAGGACCAGTCCACCACTGAAGAGATGGAATAAAACACTCCCCTGCGTCGGCAACAGCCAAGCAAGCAGAGCAAAACTGCCGAGATATCCAACGACGATACGGTAATCTATAATCCGCAAGAAAAGCAGGAACAAACCACCGAGGAGCAGAAAGAGAACCGATGTTTCGCCGATACATCCACCGATCTTACCGAAAAAGAGATTACGTATCGTCTCGAAATCATTCAGCTGTCTGATGATTACCTGAGGATCGCCGTAGTTGGCGGGGTTCTTCAAGAGGCTGAGCGGCGTCGCCGCGCTTATCCCATCGATGCCAGACAGTGTACCGCCTACCGGGGATAACCATTCCTTGGTCATCAAAGAGGGCCAAGAAGCCATCAAGAACGCGCGGCCGGCTAGAGCCGGATTGACAAAGTTGTAACCTAAACCTCCGAATAATTGCTTAGCGAAAATTATGGCAAATGCACTGCCAACCGCCGGTAGCCACCACGGAACACCAGGCGGTAGATTAAAAGCGAGAAGCAGACCGGTCAGGACAGCGCTGCCATCGGTAATCGTAATCTTCTTTCCCAGCATACGTTCCAGCAGGGCTTCCGAACAAACCGCCACGATGATACTGATGATCGTTATAACAAGAATGCGCATACCGTACAGATACGTGGAGAAAACCAGCGCGGGCAGTAGCGCAATCGTGACAACGCGCATTGCCACGCTCGTCTTGTGTTTTGCACTTATGTGCGGCGAAGCTGCAACGACGAATAGTTTCTTTATGTCTTCGATCTTCTCCATATCTCACTCTTTCCATATTTGAAATAATGAACAAGCGGAATCGCAGCAGGGCACATGTAGGCACAACACCCGCATTCAATACAATCGAGCAAACCGTAGGTCTTGGCCATGTCAAAATTCTTGTTCTTAACAAAACTGCATATTTCAGTGGGCATCAGTCCCATGGGGCAGGAATCAACACAAGCCGCACACCGAACGCACGGACCTTCCTCAATTGCCTTTTCAGCGGGCCAAACCAGGATACCTGAGGTACCTTTGACAACTGGTACATCATCCGCATACTGAGCAATGCCCATCATCGGTCCACCCAGTATTACTCTTTCCGGCTTATCCACGTAGCCGCCACAAAAATCTATCACCGAATTCACCGGCGTGCCGATGCGTACAAGAACATTCTTCTTCTCCCTCACACCATCACCGGCGACGGTCAGCACACGGTCGATCAGGGGTTTACCATACTTAATAGCCATCAACGCGGCATGACAAGTTCCCACGTTATGCACCACGCAACCGACATCCATGGGAAGTCCGCCCCTGGGTACTTCTCTTTTCAGAATCGCCTTGATCAATTGCTTCTCTGCACCCTGAGGATATTTGGTCTTCAACGCAGCGACCCGAACATCTTCGTCCCTGAAAAGCTCGATCGCGTTCTTCTTGTTGTCTTCAACCGCAAAAATGAGGGTAGATGCATGCAGTATTTTCTGGAACACCCTGGCACCTTCGATGATGGTAGCCGCGTGTTCAAGCATAAGCCGGTGATCAGCAGTAAGAACAGGCTCGCATTCGCAACCATTGATTATGAGCGTGTCGATCTTTTTATCTTTGGGCGGCGACAGCTTAACATGGCTGGGAAATGCAGCACCACCAAGACCTACAATACCTGCCTCTTTGATGGAATGTAGCAATTGCGCTTCTGTTAAGTCGTCAGTGTTCCTCTCCGCATTTACATCTATGACCCAGTCTTCTGAATCATTCCCTTCAATGATGCAGCAGGATGCGGAGCCGATCACTGGATGTGCATGATCAATAATATCAATGACCTTGCCCGAGATACTGGCGTGAACAGAAGCCGATATGAAACCATCGGCCTCGCCAATTTTCGTGCCGATCTTAACGTCATCACCTTTCTTGACCAAAGGTGTGGCCGGTTTCCCAGTATGCTGCGAAAAGGGGATGTACACTTTTTTAGGCACTGGCATTACTTCGATTGTACTATCTTCGGTATTTTTACTTTCGGGAGGATGAACGCCACCAGTGAATCCAGATAACATGGCATCTAGTATAATCAAAATACCAACTTCGTCAAGAAAAAACGTAGAAGAAGCTCTGGGGTGTAATTACTATGGGGTGATAATATAACCGGTGAAAGTCAGCACCGCATTCCCACCGATCTTGACACGGTATATCTGACCGCGTGTCATTTCGATGTGCACGTAAACCTTACCCTGTTTCTGCTGCAGATGACCCTGCTCGATTATCATCCGCGAGAAATTCGTATCGTCGACCAATTTGTGCTTGAGCAAATAGCAGCCCAGGGTGCCAGCGGCCAAGCCAGAGATCGGGTTTTCGTTAATACCTATCGACGGTGCGAAATGACGCATGAACGCCGTGCTCTCAACATCGAATTTTTGCAGGCAGAAAACAATGACTCCGCTAATGCCGAGGCGGACGCAGTAGCTGTCCATCAGTGAAAAGTTCGGCTTGATATTACGCATGTCCTTCAACGAACGTAGCGGTATGACAAGATCAAAGAATCCAGTTGAGATGACATCCATCGGTAAGCCTGTTGCACTAATATCTTCTGCACTGATGCCAAGGAATTTCGAAACCATCGCTGTGTTCACGTCTAAGTCGAGATACGTCGGTTTTGCCAGCGTAATTGTTGCCCTCTTGATCTTCTCACCTTCAACTCTCAACTCCACTGAATTTATACCGGTCTTGGTTCGCTGTTTGACCATCGTCTCAGGATCTTTCAAGGCTAAGAGACCTTCACCGCTGAGAGCGAAATACGTGGCAATTGCGGCATGGCTTGAGAAGTTTATCTCGTTTTTGCCGCTGAAGAAACGTAAGGAAATATCTGCTTCGGCAGTAGTTTCGGGAAAAACAAATGCAGTATCGGATGCCGGATTGAGATCAGACGCAAGTGTCAGCATTTCCTGATCGGTCATTTCCTCGGGAGCCAAGACAACCCAGGCTGGATTCCCACCATAAGGCAATGCTGTAAATGTACTGTATTTTTTTACCTTAATCCAACCGGGCATGTAAAAATATTACACATATTTATTTCCTTGTCAATATTCCAACGAATAGCTCTACTACACGGTCAAAACAGAGACAGGTTGGAGTCAAGACCCTGACGGCGCAGATTACGATTATAACTACTGTTACTCCGCATCCATTTCTGCAATTCTTCGCAGAAGATATTGAATAAGGAGGGGATGATCTTCTTTCCGCATAGCGAGCACCAGGTCTTCCTTCGACAAAGTACCATAAGCAACTTTGCGAACTGCCGGTGAGGCGGACATAACGAGCTCGTCAACCCCTGGTAACGTATCTCCCTCGACTCTCAAAGACATCATGAAATAATCACTCAAGATCTCTTCCTGTTTTGCCTCGAAGAAAAACAGCCCGCCACCCAGCCTGCGAAGACCGGATAAAGAGGCATACCTGACTCCATAGAACGGGTCGGCCAATCCCTTCATGAGATAAACTCTTTCATCCTCAGTCGCAATTCCACTCAGGGCATGATAAGCAGATTTCCTGACGGGGGCCACGCTATCATCCAGCCCCTCCAATATATACGGCAATGCCTTGTAGGAACCGGACTTACCAAGAGCCGTAAATGCTCCTGAACGGATCGACCACTCTGCATCCCTGATGCATCGGGCAGCTGGTTCAATAATCTTCTCTCCGCCGATCTCACCCAGCACCCAGAGAGATTGTTTCAGAGCACGAGC
The DNA here is from genome assembly GCA_020353055.1 of Caldifarciminota bacterium. Taxonomy (GTDB): domain Bacteria; phylum Hydrothermota; class Tepidihabitantia; order SM23-42; family SM23-42; genus SM23-42. Next base: position 983,711 of record CP070686.1, read on the forward strand.
TTCTGCATCACTGCCGCGATAGTCAAGATGCGCGGCTATCTCCTTTATCGCCGGTTGCCCAATCTCCTTCAGTATGTTCTTCAAAGTATGCCGTTCCACCGAAGACTTGGTGTCGAATTGCGCAACGAGAAAACTGATCGTTGTATCGGCCGTCGAGGAGTGCAGACCAAGTGCCACGAATTTTGCAACTGCCGAGTCCTTCACCGATTGGTAGTTGACCAATCGCGTGGTGGCTTTATCGTACAAAGCCTCAAAATCTACACCCCACAGAACGCCGGCAAGAAGAATGGTGATCATCATCACTTTACTCCCAGTCAATACGAATCCCATAGGCACCTCTTTCCCAGAACTGTGCGTCCTCGCCCGATGAGTAAGCATCGTCACCTTTGATATCGAGGAGCACACCGATACTGCCGTATTCCCTCCGGAAATCTCCGTAACCCTGTGTGTTATGCAGGCGCTTTACAGCGTATGTGTCATCACCAAACTCATCGATCAGCAGCCCGATACCATTGGCATTACCTGCGCCCTGGCTGAGATCATAGGAGGCGTATGTATCATCACCCTGAAGATCGTACAGCAGCCCCAACGAAAGATCATGGCCACAGCCTTGTGATACACCCTTGGCAACATAATTATCATCACCGCTTTCGTCGATCAATAGACCAAGCGCAATGTGAGTACCGCTGCCCTGTACATACTGATATCCAACATAGTTGTCATTGCCTCCGTTTTCAACTATCGCTCCCAAACCGTACCAGTAGGCAGCACCCTGGCCAAAGATATCACCAACATAATAATCATTACCGCCGCCTTCTAATATGACTCCGATACCGGCTGGAAGGTCTGGTCGAAACCCGATAGCAAAACCCTGCGACATCGAAAGGTAGTGGTCGAGGTATCTTATCTCATCAAGATACACCTGTCTGATAAGATATCGGTCATTGCCGCCATCATCGGCGAGAATACCGATCCCGTATGTTGAAGCAAATCCCTGCGCATAAAGCGCACCCTCGTAAACATCGTTACCACTCAGATCCCTGAGGATACCTACCCCAAAGCAGCCCGCACCCTGGACGAATGTATCACCACCATACCGATCATCACCGGTTTCATCAATCAAAACACCTACCCCAAATGCCCCGGCGCCGACTGCGAAATTACGCGCGCCATACTGGTCATCACCACCCTTTTCAAGAATCACCGAAACGCCCAATCTACCGCATGCGATATCGTAATCGCCGCCGAAATATGAATCATCACCTGATTCATCGACGATAACGTTAAGATAACCATGTTGTCCAAAAAGATGGTATGTATCATCACCGCCGAGGTCGATGATGACCGCGAAATCGCGCTGGTAGATATTCGGCCCCGAATCGCCAACGACAAGCGTGCCAAACTCAAATTCCCGACAATACAAGACATCACCCACGACACCTTTCAATTCCATCTTTGATAACGGCAAGTTCAAACCTTCAAACGTGTATTCATCGAGCGCGGCAAGAACCGTGTGTGCGGCAAGGAGAAGTTTTCTGTAATCGATATGACGAGCATGCTCGCTCAAATAATACGTAAGGGAATCGTATTTGCTCTCATATGCTTTTTCTTCCGCGATCGAACCGGTCGGCTCAGGGGAAAAGACAACGAGTTCTTCCAGCACGTTGAGTATCTCGAGCGACTCGGCTGGAAACGCATGTGAAAGTAATTCGTAACTCTGCTCCAACGCCGTGAGAAAATCGTATTTATATTTTCCCGGCTCGAATGTATACAAGCTCATCAATGTTGTGAATGCTTCATGCAGGGAATTCCGATGAAAAGCATCGCTGAGCATCCGCACGAAATGGATCGACTCCAGCGGCTCTTCAAGCACGACATCGACTATTTCAAAACGATGGTCATCACGTTTAACATAATCACTACGAAATGTAAGATCCTCTCTGGAGAGACCGATAAAGGCGAGGCTCGAATCGAGATGAGCATAAAACGATTGGCTGATCAGGAAGAGTAATATCGCCACTTTAGATTATATCACCGTAATCCCCAAAATCAAGATTGACTCGACTAATGCCGTGAATATAATATGTTGGGAGGAAGCAATGAGATATTTTTTATGTTTTCTGATCGCTGGGAGTGTTTTAATCGCTGCGAATATAAAACCAGACGATTTCCCAGGGATGGACGTTGAAATAAACCCTGCAGGCACACGGTTTGTCACCAATCCGTCAGGCAATACCGACCCGCTGAAGAACACGACCGATTTCTGTGGAAATCAACGCGCCGAAGTCGTATGGGTAGATCGAAATCACCAAAACGCCGTCGCACAACACACGGCCATCGCCGGCGACGGTATGTGGATACAAGCAGGATGGTACCTGAACAACGAAAGGACAAACTTGTATCGCACGCTGGGCACAAACACACCGCTTTGGTCTTTCCCGCTGCCTGCCGCCGATTGGTTCATCTCGACCGATGTGTCGATGAACGGCGAAGGGATCGGCGCCCTGGCTGACGGTGAAGCATGCTACGGCTTCTCATCGGCCAGTGCGGCACCGAATTGGACCTACAGTCTGCCATTGGGATTCAACTACTCTTCCAGTGCGCAAGGACCGACGATATGCATAACCGATGACGGTTCGGTCTACGCCGCCCTTGCACAGCAGGCCGATGAAGGCCGCCTATACCTTTTTGACGCTTCTGGAGACACGATCCGCACGTTCAGTTTCAATCCTACGCTTGGCATCTACGGCATCGACATGGCCCCTGATGGTTCGGTAATCTGCGTATCCACATACAATGCCATATATGTTTTCAACGCAGATGGTTCGCGCCGTGATTCAATTACACAATACGGCCAAACACCGGCAAAGATCTCAGCCGACGGGAAGTATCTGGTAAAAGGTGACTTCTACACACGCGTGTACCTCTATCGGTGGAACGGCACCAGTTACGATCAGGTCTGGCAGTATCCCACCGGTCATCCCTGGGTTGCCTCGGTGGCGATTTCAGACGATGGTTCAACGATAATGGCCGGAACATATCAGTACAGCCCGAGCAATTCCGGCAAGGTCTTGCTATTCGACTCCTCATCTGCAACGCCCCTCTGGGAATACAGCCAATACGGCGATTATGTTCCAACCTGTGCGCTCAGCGAGGATGGTTCACGCGCCGTTGCCGGCTCGTGGGGGCAGTACAACGCTACATTCGGTGACGTACTGACCGTCTTTGACCGTAATTCTTCGACGCCGATCTTTCAACTTTTAGATGATATCGATGAACCCGGCTCGATTTTTTCCGTGGACATATCCAAAGATGGCTCATTCATAACGGCCAGTGGCAAAGCCGTCCATGCCCGTCAATTCGGAAATGGTGGTGAGGTCTATGCAATACGCATGCTCGATCCTTTGAGTAATGATGTCGGCATTGAAAGAATCAATGCGCCGACGCCCTTCTTGCAGGTCGGACAAACCCTCACACCGCAGGTAGTAGTGCGTAATTACGGAACGCAAACTGCGGGTTTCAATACTGTATGCTACATCCGCGACTCACTCGCCCAGATCTTGTTCGCTGATACGTCAACGGTAAGCGGACTCGCTGGCGGGTCGAGCACAACAGTCAGTTTCTCACCCACCTGGGATGTACCATCATACGGACGCTATCTGACAACGATGTTCACCACGCTACCCGGCGATGAGTTTCCGCAGAATGATACGCTGGCGCAGGGCAGCATCTGCTTCCACGATGGTGCGGTTACCGGTATTTCTTATCCTTTCTTCGAAATCACCCTTAACTACACGAACGCCCCCCGAGTTACTGTCGCGAACCACGGAAGTTATGCAGAGCAGATGGCTGTAGCATGCGAAATTTACGACGGCGTGGGCGCCCTCGTCTACAACGGAAGCGGACAATGTTATCTCAATCCCTTGGAATCACAGCTCGTAAATATCGCACCCAGCTGGAGTCCTTCCGATACCGGATTATACGGTGTGTATTTCTTCACCGAGGTCACGGACGATTACGTGCCATCCAACGACACGATGACGACGAACTCTTGTGCAACAACCGAGATACTTTATGATGACGGCCTTCTGGATACTTACGGTTATGTATCCACCACGTTTGCCGACAACAAATTTGCCGAAAAGATGATCCCGTGCTTGTCGCCACCATACTACATCACTCAGATTCGCTTCTACAGCAGCAGCACCGATCCTATAGCCGTATCACTGAACAAGGATTCTCTCGGTTTACCTGGATTAGATCCGTCGTACCATCTGTCACCGCTCGATACTGTCGGTGCAGCAGGATCGGGCTGGGCTGTTAATGAATATACCACGCCGATACAGATGACGACCAGCGAGCCCTTCTGGATGGTACTGCACTGGCTGTCCGGCTCGCCCAACGCACCCTATGTCGGTATGGACAATACTCAGCCGTTGGATAATCTCTCATACTGGTATTGGACGGATCCTGGTAGTCCTGGCTGGCACGCCTGGGTAACGTATGACTTCATGATGAGGGTCATGACGGCGAGCGAGGTTGGCATCGAGTCATGGGACAACAAGTCGTTCAGCAAGTTCATGCTGCTGGCGCCAAGCCCAAATCCATTTGTGAGCAATCTCAAGATAAGTTTCTCGGTGCCGCGCAACGGTCTATTCTCAATGAAAGCATATGATATCGCGGGAAGGTTAGTTGCCAATATCATCGACAAAAACTTCGCCGCGGGCGAACATGAAGTAATCTGGAACGGCATCGACGATAACGGTCGCAACATTTGTTCGGGAATATATTTCCTGAAGGCTAGTTATGAAAACGAGACAGTGACCCGCAAGGTGATCCTGCTCGCCGATTAGATCTATTTCAATTCTAAGAGCAGGCGTTGGGCCGCATCATCTAACGCCTGCCGAGGATTTCGTTCAAGCCTCATCGCCTCCTCTATCGCGTCGTTGAGGTAGATACGGCCGGCGAACCATTCTTTGGTTTTTGGTTCGGTCCGGGCGAAATCGAGCTGAGCGACAATCCTCTCATAAGCCGGGTTATCGTCAACGAATTTCTCATAAGCCTCAGTCTTGGTGACGCTGCGTCTTGTTGGTAAGTAGTAACTCGCTTCGGTCCAACGCATCTGGTTTTCGGGTTGTAAAAACCATTTTATGAATTCCCACGCCAACTCTTTCTCGGCCCTGCTCGCTTTATTGAACATGCCGATGTTCGTTCCGGCAATTACGATGGCCTGAACCTTTCCTTGAGGAAAAGGTGCCACACCGATCTCGAACTGGACCTTTCCTTTCATGAATGCCCACGAGACTATCGATGCGGGAATCATCACAACGTTTCCGGAAAGAAATTCATCCTGCCGTTGAAAACCCGGATTCAAGTAAAATAGACTATCCCTGACAAGAGCTGTGAGGTATTCAATGACACCGGTACCTTCTGGCGAGTTGAAGGCTGGTTTACGGTTCGCCTCATCAAAGAGTATGCCACCCTGTTGATACAGCATTGTCGAAAAGTACCACACGTCGAGCGGCCAGGATGTTGGCCAAACACCTCCTTCCCTGATGCGCAAACAAACCTGTCTGAACTCTGCCCAATCCACCGGGAACGAATCAATATCATACGCATCGAACAACTCTGTATTGTAATAGAAAACAGGAACACTCTTGTTGAATGGTAAAGTCACCAGAAGTGTATCATAGGTATTGTCTTCAATGAATACGGGAAAGAAATCGTCCAAATTGAATGCCGGTTCAGCGCGGACGAATTCGGTCAATGGCACCAATTCGCCGGCCCGTAGAAATTGATCGGTCCAGGATTCGTACATCTGGGCAATGACAGGTGGATCGTTTGACGCAATCGCGCCCATGAGCTTTTGCGCAAGGACATCATACGAACCCATGTGCACCCCGCGAACCTCGCCCTCGGGATGCAACTTGTTGAAATCATCAATCATTTCGGTTAGACGACGGCCCAAAGGACCGCCCATTACATGCCAGAAATCAACCACCACCGCGTGTTCTTCCTTGCAGCCCCCAATTAACAGCAAGAAAACAACCAATGATATGTATACTCTGCTATTCATTGAGTACTGGAAAAATGGAGTTACTCGAAGATCACCAATCTGGGCTCAGAGTCAAATAGAATTTCCACTCCGAACGCAAATTATCCTCGGGTGTGTTATAGTATTCGTACCAGCCGTTCAAGTTGTGCGCCCGCGCAAAATCCAACCTGAATATTATGTACATGAAAGTGAATCTCAAACCAGCACCGACCCCAAGTTTAAGGTCTTTTAAACGGAAACCACCATCGGTTTCATAGAGTTTGAAAGAATCTGTGTACACTGCTCCAAAATCGGCGAAAATGTCCGCGCGGATGTTCCTGATCTCAAGCGGTAGCGGAAAAGCGATGTTCAACCGATCTATGAATGGAAAACGAAGCTCCAGGTTAAGAAACCCTATCTTGTTGCCGGTGAATGCGTAATAGTCGTAGCCCCGGAGGGAATAGGGTCCTCCGATCGACCAATAGTCAAGGTTCTCGCCGAAACTGCCGGCGAGTACCAAGCGTGATGCAAAACTCACGCGGGACGATAATCCAAAATACCTGCGATAATCGATAATCGCACTCTTGAGATCTTTGCTACTCAACAACGTAGCATAACCTCCTATCCGGAAACGCCTGCCATCATGTGGCCCGAGCGGCCCGTACTTTATGTTGTCAAAAACCAGGGCAATCTCCGGGTAGAAAAAATTAAAATTCTCGGTCTCGGAAAAACTGGAACGATAAAAGGGGAAATAATCCAGCCACCGCGTTTCGTAAAGCTTATACGCGTACAAACCCAACTCAACCCTGAAAAACCGATTAAGAGGATACTGAATAGCACCGCCCAATCCTAAATAGCGCCACTCCAGGAGATCATATCCTTCGGAGAAGTAATTCAGATATTGAAAGATCGACGCGCCGAAATCGGTTCGCTTTTTCAGATACCAGTAATTGATAAATATATCAGAACTCAGAATGCTACCGTAGAAATTGGAGGCGAATTGAAAATGATGATTACCCAGTATGTCGCTGACCCCGATCTGCCCCACACCGGAAAAACCCAGTACCGAGAAGTACTCGGCGCTCGCCGAGAAGTAATCAAAAGTGAATTTCGGCCTGTATTTCCTGATGTCATCCTCATCAAGGGGTTCCGGCGCATAATAATCACCCTGTGCAATTACGGTGCTATCATTTGGCGTGTACTCGAGCATCTTGGTCAGTGGATCTTTCACGATACAGACATCATATCCATAATCATTGTAATAGGAAAAAGCAATCTTACTGCCATCCGTCGAAATTGAAGGATAGTAGATCCCGCTGAAGACATCGGTTCTCTTAGTGACCCTTCCCTCTTCCATTGAGTAATAGTAGAGGTTATATGCCGAATCATAATCAGCAACAAAAAAGATGCCACCATCAGCAGCGAAAGTTGGCGACGCGAGATATTCTGAACGCGGGGAGATTCGCATAAGTTCACCATGGTCATATAGAAACAAAGCATGCTGGCCGTAGTAATAATCCTCATTCGAATCGGGACGGTCAGAAATAAAAGTGATCATATCATCAGAAAGGATGTCCGGATCACTCTCCGAATATATATCATTCGTAACATTCTCAATAATGCCTGTCTCGATATCACATACATAGATATCCGAATACGAATCCTTCAGGCCGGTAAAAATGATCTTTTTACCATCCGGGCTGAACCTCGGCGCATAGATACCGGTAAGGTCGAATTCCAGACGCTTGTGCACATCCCCGTTCGTGGCACTAACGACGTACAGCACGTCATTACCGCGGGATTTTGCAGCGAAAGCAATGTAAGCACCGTCGCGCGACCATGACAAACCACCATGATACAGATGCAATCCCTCGTAGCCCGAGGAGTATGCTGATTTCACCAATTTGCCTATTAGTCTCCCGTCGATACTTGAAACAACCAAGATCTGCGCGGTACCGCCTCGATCGCTGATGAAGGCAATCTTATCACCGTTCGGCGATATTGCCGTCGATACATTATAGAACGAATTCGTCTTCTTGTGGTCGTAGATGATACGGCCAAAGTTATCGAAATAATCCAGTTCATCAACCTCTGGCCAATACTGCATCTGATAGTATCTGAGCCAGCGTTTGTTGAACTCTTCAGGCGTCACACCGAACGCAGCCATGAACGCAGGCTCAAGATTTCGCTTCATCTTCATGAGATGGAGAAATTCTCCGACCTTTTCCCGACCATACTTGTCGGCAACATATCTATAGAACGCCTGACCTTCTTTGTAGACGATCCAACCTCCGTAGCCACCGAGTGAATAGATAGGGATGAGTTTGTTATTGATCACCAAATCTCTAATGTATATGTCGGCATCAACGTCCCAACCCTGCGACATGAATTCACAATGTCCTTCAAAAACCCACAAGGGTATTGAGTAGAGTATATCACCGCTGAAAATCGCCTCCAGGCGCGAAGGAAAGAATATCGTGAATTGAAAAATATGGGTCAATTCATGAACCAAAATATGTCGAAATTCCTCGTAATCTCCGGTAAAAGGTACAACCATTCGGTTCTTCAATATTTCGGAAAAGCCGCCCGTGGCTTCTTCGATAAGTTCTAACAGAATATTCGTTTGAGAAAAATCGTTTGGTGAATTGTATATTACTGCCGGTATCGTGAAATCGATCTCCATGCCCAATTCCTCACTGAGCATAGTATAACCATCCTCGAGGATAATCTCAGCAAATGCTGCGAGTTCATCGCAGCCTTCATAGAAATAGATATCAAAATGCTCTGTTCCGAGGACACGGAAATCGAAGTCTTTGTATTGTATTTTGTTCTGACCAAAGTACTGCGTAAAGATCATTAATCCAAATATCATAATGGAATTCATACAATAATTATACTCAGACCCCCATACGTGTCAACGGTCGTTGACTCACTATCTGCGATTTGTATAATAGAACGATGCACGTCTTCATAAGCGACGCCCACATACGTACCGACAACAGCGAGCGCTGCCGAATGCTCCTCAGATTCCTCGATGAAATGCGACCACATCTTACAGATCTGTATATTTTGGGTGATCTGTTCGAAATTTGGTTCGAGTATAGTCTCGTCTTCCCGAAAGACTATTTCCAACCACTTGCCGCTTTTCATAATATACTGAATGACGGCAAGAAAATCCACTACGTGTTGGGTAATCATGAGATAACAATAGGAAATTTCCTAAGCAATTTTGGTTTTATCGTACACCGGGGACCAACTGTTTTTGATATCGACGGCCGGCGCGTACTACTCGCTCACGGAAATACCATCGACAAGCGCCTCTGGACATCCTTCTGGGAAAATCTGTTGACCTCGAGGCTGAATCATATGCTCTTTCGTCTGCTCCATCCCGACCTCGGTATTTCACTCGCCCAGTCAATCGCTCGCTTTTCCCGAAGGCAACCTCCGAGCAAGAGACTGATGGGCATGTTGGAGAATTACGCCATGCGTCGGTTGAATGATGTCGATATCGTAATTCTCGCTCATTCACACAGCCCGGTTTTCAAGAAGATCCTGCCTAACAAATACTACATCAATGCTGGAGATTGGGTCACTCACTTCTCTTACGTAACAATCGACGGCGATAGAATATCCTTGAAGTACTTCAAGTGAACAAGATACGTCCGTTACGCTGGTGATATTCCTGGCAATATGATAAGTGCGATGCGTTTATGATTATTGCCGAGTATTATTAGAAGAGATGCTTTTTCAACCTTTTTCCGAGTCGATAGCGGAATGATGTAATCGATCTTATCTCATCGATATTTCGCAGGGCCGCTTCCCGCCCACGTTCGATCAATGCATCGATCGAATTGAAGTCTGCCCAGTGGAAGCCGTGAACATCGGGCACTATGCACAGATCTGCGTGGCCGAGAATAAGATGGTCAAGGTGATATTTCATGAACGAATAGGATCGCTGATTTATCTGAAATCCTGTATTCGGCTCACCCTGAAAGCTCGGACGTTTATTCAAGTAGACAGCAAGCACAATACTGGCGCCCATGCTACGTAATGGCTCGACTGGAATGTTATCGATGACCCCACCGTCGACGAGCAGCCGCTTCCCTTGAACAAAAGGAGGAAATATTCCTGGGATGGCGCAGCTTGCCCACACGGCGTCTGCGAGCGGGCCCTTTCGAAATATGACCTCTTCGCCACTTTGAATATCAAGTGCATTGCATGCGAATTTGAGCATGCAATCGTCAAAACTATTTTCGCCGAAGACATCATGAAATATCTTCTTGGTCGCTTCATATTTTGAATGTGATCGTTTGAACAATAACGAACCAAGATAGAATTTCTCGAAAACCTCATGTCTGAAGCGCTCGAAGATATTTTCCGCGCTGGTGTAGAATTTGTCGAGTTCCAGGTTCCTGAATTCCTCCGATGCGATCATCAACCTGGCTTTCTCCTTCAATCCCTCCGCTGAGCCCTGCCGACTGTAAACTGCTCCAACGACCGAGCCGATTGAGGTACCGGCGACATAGGTCGGTTTTATCCCATTTTCTTCCAGGACTTCCAACACCCCCACATGAGCCAATCCTTTTGCTCCACCGCCGCCCAGGGCAATGCCAAAGCTCATTTGCCACGCATGGTTTGAGCGATTATGATGCGATCGCGCCCCTGTTCCTTGGCGAGGTAAAGCGCTCGGTCTGCCATCTCGATCAGGTCCACCCTCGTGGTTGCGTCATTTGGATAATGGGCGATACCGATACTCACCGTGAACTTTATCTTTGCACCATCAAAGCTCACTTCGGATTTGAGCAATTGGTCCTTCATGCGGATAACTTTGTCCATCGCCTTCTTTAGTGAACACCCGGGGACGATTATAGCGAATTCCTCACCTCCGTATCTTGCGGCGATGCCGATCTGTGATATTAATCGCCCCAGGAATTTTAGAACCCTATCACCGGCCTGGTGTCCATAGGTATCATTGATCTTCTTGAAGTGATCGATATCGAGGAGTATCAAAACTAACTCATCGACCTCGTTAATCTGCGCTTCGAGTATTTCCTGGAAGTGACGGTGATTGTACAGATCGGTCAATCCATCACGAATCGAAAGTTCCTTCACCTTGCCGTACAGGATCGCTCTCTGCCAGGCAAGCGACAGTTGATAGGAAAGAATATTCAGTATTCTTACGTCGTCTTCGTTGAATTTCCTTCGTTGATGATCTTCGAGCCATATCACACCGAGCAGCTCGTCATCCTGCTGAATTGGCACACCCACAAAGGATGTGTTTGGTGTTTTGACACCTTTGTTAAAAACAACCAGGTTTCCTTTACCAAGATCATCCTTGATTATTGAATTCCGATGGCGGGCTACAAAACCTACGAGCCCGTCATCCAGTGGGAATTTTGTGTTCTCCTCAACATAGGTGGAAACTAACACGACACCAACATTATTGATTTCATCAACGCTGGCGATCGAGACATCGTCACAGGGCATGAAATGCCTGAATGCATCAATTGTGTTGGACAGAATTTCCTTCAGATCCAATCTCTTGTGCAGTTTTTCGGCGAGTTCGGCGATCGAAGAAAGATGCTGTACATCGTAGCGTGCTTTCTCGTAGAGCCTCAGCATCGCCAAAAGAAAACCACCTGACTTGGCCGCTTCATCGAATACGATCTTGTCCTTTTCGCTGAATGATCCTGTCTTTCGGTCAATGGCCAGTACCCCAGCCACATCGTCGATTAATACGATTGGCGCGATCATGATCGAACCGATCTGTACGGGTCCACGATAGTAACCAAGTTCGTCCGGACTCTGCAAATATTCTTTAATGAGAATTGACTTGCGTTCGGTTATCACCTGACGGTACAATCCGGATTTGACATTCACTACCGCTTCAGGAAAAAACAACTCTGAATGCGAGAAACCCTGAACAAGGACCAAACCGTTATCGTTGTTCGCAAAGATTGCCGTTGTGTGTGCATCGAACACATTGTGCAAGAATCTCACGAAATAGAGCAACGGGCGTTCTATTCCCTTATGCCGGTCGATCTCGCCGACCGAGGTATGCAATCTGTCTGATTCATATGTTGCCGGAGAAAAAAACTTCTCTCTGGTCTCATACCTCGAAAGTAACCTCGCCATGCGTCCCTGATGACCCTGTACACTATCGATCATATAACCTATCATGAACACCGAAAAGAGAAGAAAAACAAGAGGCAAGACATGAACCGAGCGGGTGATTAGACCCGAAGAAAATTCGATACCGATTATCCCCAGAGATACGATCCAGTAATTCCGTGCATTATCTCTAAAGCCGATAACGAGGAAAGTCAGGAAGTACATAAGAAACAGCGGCGAACTGATACCGCCTGATAACTGCACCGCGAGGTTTGCAGCCACACCCGCGATGATGGTATGCAGAAGACTTATCTTTCTCAGTGAAACATATGATATGTAGTAGGCAGCGACTGCAAATAGGAACAGGTAACTGTAGGGTGCGCCTAAATCATGATTCAGAACGCCCAGGGCGCTGACCACGCCATATACTACTGCGCCGGCATAAATGATTGCTATTCCCATTCTATAGTTGCCGGTGGTTTGGATGTGATATCGAACACAACCCGGTTGATTCCCTTTACCTCGTTGACGATTCTCCGCGAAACACGGTCCAGAAATCCATGAGGCAACCTGACCCAGTCTGCCGTCATACCGTCGTCACTGCATACTGCCCTCACTGCGCACACCGAATCATATGTTCTCTTATCGCCCATAACGCCGACACTACCGAGCGGTAGTAGTACGGCAAAAATTTGCCAGATCTCACGGTAATTCCTAAGACCCTGTGCTTCTTCCTGAAGTATCCGGTCAGCCTGCCGTAGGGTGCGCAGGCGTGAGGGATTGACGACACCGACTATCCGTACCGCCAAACCAGGACCAGGAAAAGGTTTCCGCTCGATGAAAGATGAAGGAAGTTTGAGATGTCGGGCAATGTCGCGTACTTCGTCCTTGAAAAGCATTCTGAGCGGTTCGATTATTTTCAGTTTCATCCTCTTGGGCAAACCGCCAACGTTATGGTGGCTCTTTATGACATCAGCCGGTCCGATGCCGCTACCGGATTCAACGACGTCGGGATAAAGTGTACCCTGAACCAGAAACTTGACGTTACGTACCCGTTTTGCCTCAGCCTCAAAGATCTTGATGAATTCATGCCCGATTATCTTCCTTTTTTTCTCGGCATCCTTAACTCTGGCAAGCCTTTTCAAAAATCTCTGCCGGGCATCAATCACGCGTAGGTTCATAATCGAACTCAAGTTCGCATCAACTTCTTCCCTCTCGTCCATCCTCAAAACACCATTGTCGACAAATACACCGATCAGATTTCTACCCAGAGCGCGCGCAGCTATTGTGCCAGCAACCGTAGAATCAATACCGCCGCTGATCCCGCATATCGCCCTATCACGCCCCACCATCTTCTTGATGCGGGCAATCTCCTCGTCGACGAACCTGTGCACTGACCAGGTTCTACGTCCATGACATATATCGAATACGAAATTCCTGATTATCCCCTTGCCGTGCTGGGTATGACGGACTTCTGGATGAAATTGCAGACCGTAGAAATTCCCTGATTGAAATGCCGCGATCGGCGTTGTCTCGGTACGGGCTATCACCTTCCCATTTGGTGGCATCTCGGTCACGACATCACCGTGACTCATCCAGACCCTGATTCTACGAGGGATTCTTTTGAACAGAGGATTACTGTAATGGGTCAGAAAAGCTAATCCATACTCCCTGGTTCTGCTTTTTTTGACCTTGCCGCCGAACAACTGAGCCGCGAGCTGCATACCATAACAAATCCCTAAAACAGGCACGCCCAGCGCGAATATTCTGCGGTATGCCTTGATGTTAACGTTGTAAACGCTGCCTGGCCCTCCGGAGAGAATTATTCCTTCGACATTTCTATCCACCAGTGAAGAAAAATCATCCAGACAACTAACGATTTCTGAATATACTTTGCACTCTCTTACCCGTCGCGCGATGAGCTGGGTATATTGTGATCCAAAATCGATGACCGCTATCATCTGCTTACATTCCCAAATACAGCATCAACTCATCCGCTTCAGAAAACTGGAAGCCAGATCAGACAGTTTCCTGTCTTCGGCATTACTCAGGTCTAACAAATGCATCTTGGCATCATCACCGCCAAGCTTGGCAAGTGTGTTCACACCGAGCACCTTTATTTCGTTGGCCGTCGCGTCTTTTCTCCATTCGATACGCTTTAACAGATTACCGATCCAGTGAACGGCTTCGAAAACTCTCTTCTCGTCCACGATTTTCAGCAATTCAACGTACACTTCGTCACCAGCAGCACCAAGCGGTGATAGCAGTTCGATAACTTCTTCGGCGTCAAGCATGCGGCGTAACCCGCGAAGTGCTTCGGCTTTCACTTTTGCTGAACTGTCGTCAAGAGCCTTTTGAAGACTTTCCTTTTGATTGAACTTACTAAAGGTCCGCACCAGTTCAATGCGTACCCGATAGTCTTCATCGTTAAGCATTCCCTCAAGTTCAGGAATCACGTCCGGGTCTCCAATTTCACCGAAAATCCGCACGATATTGCGTCGAAGATACCATTCACGTGCATGGAGATTCTCAGTGAGAACCGACGCACGCTCCTTGCCTATGTTCTTCAAAACATCGATGAGCTTCATCCTCACCGAGAAATCTTCGGCATCACGCAGCAACTGAATCGCTTCGCTCACCGCGTCGCCCCCGAAGCTAACGATCGCTGACCGGACGTCCGGGTACAAACCACTTTCCCATAATAAAGAAAAGAGCATATGAAGTACGGATGGATTGCGTGTGTCTCTCAGGTATCCAATCACATGTTTTCTGGTCGGTAACGACAATTTGGTACGCCCGAGGATCTTCCCAAAGGGTTCGATCAACATTTCGCATGCATCTGCCTGTCCGTGCTCTACCATCACATCATACAATAGAGCTAAATCCGACAGAACCCGTTCAATGACGGAATCAGACGGTTCCCCTTCGATGGCAGAGGAAATGCGCGAAACCACTTCACGAGCCATGACATACTTCTTTTCTCGCGCCAAACGGTCCGCAAATACGATCAACGAACGCAGCGCACCGGCGCGCAAATCTGTATTTTGTGCTTCGATCATTCCATCATACGGTTCGAGCGCGGTTTCCAGATCATGTTCTTCGATTGTCGAAGAAACCGCCTCCTCTGTTAGTATGTCAATACCGGCGTGGATTAAGTACTTATGAATATTCAATTGTCTGTTCCTCAACTGGGGCACGACTTCTTTCAGTTGTTCCCTATCGAGGGCGCTCATTACCTTCACGATCTGCTCACTTCTACCCTGCCGCTCCCAGTTATTCATGACTTCTATCAATGTTTCATTACCCATCCTCGATAACAGCGACCGTGAAAAAGGCCGGATCTCGATATCCTGGAGAAGCGCGACCCTCTTCTCTACCGGCAAGAGGTCGACAACACTCGCCATTGCCTCCCGATAGGGGTGCCAATCATTACTGGATACGTGCTCAATACGACTCATGACGTCGGCAAAGGGTACTCTCGCGTCTGAAACGGCGGCGCGTTCGCGCACGATCTTGATCAGCGCACGGATCGCTTTTATGATTTCCTCATGGGTATTACTCCTACCCGGCTTGCCTTCGCTTGAGGATGCCTCATCTGTCCCTTTCAATAATACTTTCTGTACGCCTCTCGCAGTTAGAGCCTGTGCAAATCCATCACCCTTGATTTCCGGGTTAGCGGTAACCAGCAATGCATGCAAATTCACGATATCGTCGCTGCTTACGCCTGGTCTAAAGGTTATGCTCGCCACCCCTTTTTTGACCAGTTCTTCAACGAAGGAGATGAACGGTGAATCAGACGGAGTTTCCGTCCTCGAATTGCCGACTATGAGTGCACCGTCAGACAAAATTACCGAAAACTCGCCATTATCGGTAAATATTTTCTGGAGAATGGATATCGTGTTCGATACCGCCTTACTTAAGGCTGGATGTTCAAGAGTGTAGGATCGAGCCGCATCGAGACCAGCTGCGACCTCCGTCATCAGCTCCTGTATGAGCCTCTGATCCATACTTAATCATATCTCATTTCTTTGATTTGTCAATGAAAAAACCCTTGATAACACACCTTTTCTGTATATAATAGCGCAAAGTAGTCAGATATTCACACGAAGGGAGTAAGAATGCTCAAGGAACTCATCAAAAAAAAGAAAGCTATTATCGGAATAGTTGGCCTGGGATATGTGGGTCTTCCGATTGCGATCGAAGTCGCCGCGAAAGGCTTTAAGGTAATCGGTATAGATATCGACAAAGACCGTGTCAGAAAAATCAACCGAGGTATTTCTTTTATAAGTGATGTGGAATCAAAAGAACTGAAGAAATACGTGCACCAGAAATACATCAGAGCAACGACTGACCACCGACAGCTCAGTCGGTGCGACGTAATCCTGATTTGCGTTCCGACCCCGGTCAATGAAAACAAAGAACCAGATCTGGCGCCGGTGATTAAAAGCACCGAGTGGATTAAAGATAACTTACGCCGTAATCAATTGATAATATTAAAGAGTACAACATACCCAGAAACAACCGAGAGGGTACTGTTGCCCATTCTTGCTAATTCCGGGCTTAAAGTTGGCAAAGATTTCAACCTGGCTTTCTGTCCGGAGCGGATCGACCCTGGAAACAAGAGATATGGAGTTATCAACACTCCGGTCGTAATCGGCGGAGTGACCAGCCAATGCACAAAAATTGCCACATTTTTCTACAAGCAGTTCGTTACACAGGTTCACCCGGTTTCATCTCCACGGTCGGCCGAAATGACGAAGATCCTTGAGAACACCTTCCGTAACGTAAACATTGCACTCGTCAATGAGTTCGCCCAACTTTGTGAACGAATGGGTGGCATCAACATATGGGAGGTGATTGAAGCCGCTCAGACTAAACCCTTCGGGTTCATGCCTTTCTTTCCAGGACCAGGCGTGGGAGGTCACTGTATTCCGATTGACCCCTATTATCTATCCTGGAAAGCACGGGAATATGATTTTCACACTGTCTTTATCGAATTGTCCGCACGCATAAACGAAGAAATGCCGTATTTCGTGGTCAACAAAACAATCGAAGTACTGAGTACTTCTGGCGTGTGCCCAAATCGGGCAAAAGTGTTGTTATTGGGTATGGCTTTTAAGCGAGATATATCCGATCTCAGACACTCACCTGCAATGAAGATTTACGAAATAATCAAACCACGGGTAGGATTAGTAAGATATCACGACCCCCATGTACCGGAATTCATGCTCGGCGATCGGAAAATGAAGTCCGTGAAATTGACCCTTCGTGAAATCAAGAAATATGACGCAATTGTGATTCTCACCGATCACTCGGCGTTTGATTATGAGTTTATAACCAAAAACGCGCGGCTCATCGTCGATACGCGCAATTCAGTGCCTGACGGCCCCCGTATCTACAAACTGGGGTGTCGGCATTAATTAACATTGACACTTGTACCTGCCCCATCTGGGATCAAAGGCAAATCGGCTCCATACTAAGCAGTTATAAAAAAACCGGCCGCGACCCGCAGGTCGCGACCGGGAGGGGAAATGAATCTAATAATTTGACAATAAATTCTGAATACCCGTTTATTATAATAAACCGCCTCTTACTGTCAAGAGGACCGGTCCACAAACAAATCCTGCTGCGAAAGCTTCGTCTTCTTCATCTTCCTCATACTGAAAACTTCACCCTCTTCAAAATCCCGCAGCACCTCTTTTGCGCGCTGGATAACTGAATCAGGTAACCCGGCAAGCCGAGCCACCTGTATTCCGTAAGATTGGTCACTCGGGCCAGCACTTAATTTGCGCAAGAATATCACTTCATCGCCCCACTCTTTCACCAGGAAGTTATAGTTCTTCACACCCTTCAGAAAATCTTCAATCCGGGTCAGTTCATGAAAGTGGGTGGCGAAAAGCGTCCGCGGTTTCTTTTTGGTGTGCAGGTACTCGACCACCGACCACGCGAGCGCCAGGCCGTCATAAGTAGAAGTACCCCGACCAACTTCATCCAGAATAACCAGACTCTGATCCGATACGTTGTTCAATATGTTCGCCGTTTCCATCATTTCCGCAAGGAACGTACTGACACCTCGCGATATATCGTCGCTTGCTCCGATACGAGTGAATATCTTGTCGACCAGGCCGATCGAGGCTTCCTTGGCCGGTACAAAACTACCCAACTGAGCCATGATCGTGATCAACGCCACCTGACGCAAATAGGTCGATTTCCCAGCCATGTTTGGACCAGTGATGATTATGATTTGATTACGTTCCCGATCAACATATGTATCATTCGGTATGAATGAACCTCGTTCCAGAATTTTCTCCACAACAGGATGCCGCCCATCTTTGATTACGGTTCTGCGATCATCAGTGACAACCGGGCGAGAATAGTTATTGATTGCTGCGTTATGAGCAAAAGACTGCAGTACATCCAAAAACGCAATAGCCCTCGTTGTCTCAAGAATCGCATTACTCTGTTTTGCCACATGCTCACGGATTCCTGTATACAGATCATACTCAATGGCCCTGGTCTTCTCCTCCGCTCCCAGTATTTTCTCTTCAAATGATTTCAGCTCAACAGTGTAGTATCTCTCGACATTCGTCAACGTCTGCTTTCTGATGTATTCAGGAGGTACCAGGTGCAGATTCGGCTTTGTAACCTCCACAAAGTATCCGAAAACCGAATTGTATGATACCTTAAGAGAAGATATACCGGTTCGTTTACGCTCACTTTCTTCGAATTCAAGAAGCCATTTCTTGCCGCCTCGTGCGACCGCCCGCAATTCGTCCAATTCCTCCGAGTAACCTTCTTTGATTATGCCACCTTCCTCAAGCGTCGCTGGAGGACTGGGCACCAGTGCTTCATCAACCGTTTTGACAATGTCACCGAAATCACCAATAGCATTGTAAATGCCTGCAATCTTTTCACTCTCACACCCTTCGATCAGTTCCTTCACATTAGGATATATAGAAAGTGACTCTTTCAATGCAACCAGTTCCCGCGGTAATATCCTCTGACACGCGAGCCGTGCAGTTATTCTTTCAACATCTTGAATGGTCTTAAGAACATTCCTCAATTCCTCGCGCAAATATTCTCTCGTCCTCATTTCCTCAACGCTATCGAGTCTCTGCTCGATCGATTCCCTGTCGACGAGTGGTTCATTCAGTTCTCGACGCAACCTTCTCTTGCCAAAGGACGTCATGCAATTATCGAGTATGCCCAACAAGGTCCTCGAGTGTTCTCCATGGATATTTTCCAGGATCTCAAGATTACGTCTCGTCGTCGAATCAAGGTAAAGCGACTCATGCGTCTGGAACAGCGAAATGCGGTCGATGTGAGTAAGTGGCACCTTCTGATTTTCTGAAACGTAATAAAGCAAAGCACCGGCCGCGGCAATACCGAGTTTCTTCTCCTCAATCCCGAAACCGTCCAGAGCCACGACGTGGAAATGATCGAGCAACATCTTATGGGCTATTTCGTAGACAAAATGAAATCCATCGAGCTCCGTAACGGTCTGTTCAATCCCTAATTCCACCCCTTCTGGGATGACAACTTCCTTCACCTCCCGCCTCAGCAATATTTCCGATAACTGATCAGACAATACTTCTCCACATGAAAATTCACCACTTGTTAGATCGCAAAATGCAATACCGGTGTGCTTGTCATCAGGCAGACATGCAGCCAGGAAGACTGTCTTCGTAGCGTCGAGAAGAGAAGGCCTCAGAATAGTACCGGGCGTAATCACTTCGATGACATCGCGGGCGACAAGTTTCTTTCCTTTCGTCGCGGGTTCCAACTGTTCGCATATTGCCACCTTGAGGCCGTGCTTAACTAATTTTGCGATGTAGCCGTCAGCCGCTTTGATCGGGACGCCTGCAAGTGGCACGCGAGTGCCCTTGCTGATGGTCTTCGAGGTCAGTGTAATGCCGAGATAAGAACTCGCCAATTTTGCGTCGTCGTAGTAGAATTCGTAGAAATCGCCGACGCGGAACAGCAGTAAAACACCCTTATATTTGTTCTTGATCTTCTGATATTGTTCAAGAAGTGGGGTAAGATGCATCAAGGCAAGATCGCTACAATAATCCCCGGCTGTTTGCACGCGATGCCGCAACCCATAGCCGTATCATGGTGCGTCAGGGACCCCGTACTACATTACCCTTCAGTCCCATCGAATTCAGTTTCGAAACGTATTCCTTTGCCTTTTCCAGACTCGCAAACTCACCGGACCACACGCGATAGTAAGTCTGTCCTTTAACGAGCGCCTCGACTATCTTGATATCAATGCCTTTCTCGCGTAATGATGCGGCGTAATTTTCAGCATTTTCCCGGTTGCGGTAAGAACCGAGTTGTACCGTGTAGTATTCTTTAGCTGATTCCTTTTTTTGCGTTATATTCGCCGCCCGCTCACTCCACACCGATTTGGGAAACCTGCTTTGCAGTGAGCCAAGTATCGACTCGCCCCGCCCAGTATTTCCGATGCTGATATAGGAAACCCCCTGCCAGAACATGATCTCATCGTGGTATTCAGTATCGGGATAACGCTTCAAGAGTTCATCGAAATTCGCTATGGCAGTCGCGAAATTCTTACGTGCGATATTTACCTTGGCGATCTCCAGATAGGCGATATCGGCGTAACGAGATTGGGGGTAATCATTGATTACACTGTAGTAGTACTGCGCTGCAGAATCAGGATTGACGGACAAACGGCCGAGATAGTAGTAGACTTCACCGATGCGGGGATGATCCACATCCTTCTTCAACTCATAAAATATCTCTTTGGCGCGGCTGAATTGAAAAGAGTTGAATAAACGAATTGCCTCATCTATGTCCTGTCCGAACAGTAGAAAAGGGATTACAATACAGGCGAGAATGATTCTATGGCGTGACATTTTTCACAGATGAAAGAAAAATCTGTCCTCGTGTTTCCACAATTATTGCACGCATACTCCCTCGCGTACAGAACCTCTTCCATTTCATCCAATGCGGTTATCATTGATTCATCATCGGTCTTCAGTTTTAACAACCTTATCTTTGGCAAGACACTCTGCGGGAATTGCTCTGCCAGCTTCGTGTACAAACTCTGCGCAGCTTCGATGTCATTTTTCTTCTCGTAAAGATTCGCCAAAGCAAAAGCTACAGAGAAATTCCTCGGCAACTTCGCCACGATCTTTTCATATAGGGGAATTATATCATTAAACGAACCCAGCTCGAAACTGGTTCTCTCGAAATGCGGCATTACCAGAAATGCGTATTCGGGGTGATCATTGATTATCTTGAGATAACTTTCGCGCGCCTTCCTGACATCACCCCTGCGTTCAAAGAGATTGCCCATGTAGAAGGTACCGGTTATCGAATCCGGTGCAATCCTTAACGCCTTTCGTAACAAATTAGAAACTTCCTTTTCCTTCTCCTGATCGCCTTCATTCAATGTATCCATTTTCCCCCGTGCCACCATTGCATAGTAAAATGCCCGCCGGTAGTCATTCTTTGGGGCAAATTTACCCTCCTCGTAGACAGCTATACAGTCGCCATAACTGCCCATATCTTCATATGTCCGAAGGATAAACCCGTAGGCATCATTATCCTTGTTGTCGATCTTCAAGATTTCTTTCAAAAATGATATAGCACGGTTCGGCCGCTTCGCATCGAGCGCGTCCTGGGCAAGTGCATAATACAATTTTTTCTCTTCATGTTTCTTCAAAGTTGGTCTTGCGGTAAGCGATTGATGAATCTGCATTGCGCGTACGGGGTCCCCTCTCTTCCGGTGTAGATCTCCTAACCGAACATAAGCATCGAACAGGTCAGAATCAGCACTGACCGCTTCTTTAAGCCGTTTCATTGCCAGTTCCTCATTATTATCAAGCAATGCGATGAGGGCCTCCAGATAAGGATGGCGACCAGTCTTTTTTTCGCGTTGCCGATGAAAATAAAGATACAGCGTCATTGCCATCAAAGCCACCACGAGGATTATCAGCACGGTCATTTTTCCTCCTCGAGAGGCAGATTGCGCAACGCATCAAGCTCTTTTTTCAAATTCTTGTTCTCCCGGTTCATCCGATAGAGACCGGTACGGAGCACGATCTCATCGGCCAGCGCGAACACGAGCACGAAGACCATGCCGGCGACGAATGCGTAAAAACACACCATGGCCAGAGAAATCTCAGAAATCCTCTGACCAAATATGTCCAAATCAACTCTTGTTTGGGAATTTAGAACCATGAAGCCGATCATGAAACCAATTACGAGTATCACAAAGACTAGTCCCAAAAATCTCATCAAACCTCCTGTTCAATAATATTCATATATATATATTTGTCAACACGGTTATGCCATGCAAAGCAGGGGCTTCACCCTGCAAACTCGAGGCACGAATATCAAATTCCTAAACAGTATCAATGCCGTACAGACTTCTCCTGGATGGCTACCAGCCAGCCTATGCCATTCGTATGACCATTCGCAATCAACACAACCCCCGAAATTGCGGTAATTACGGAAACTGTGTTTATCCACGGGTTATTGTTCGAGTGAGCGTAGCGAAGCGATAACCATTCCGGGGGTGCCTACCGGACTCGGCGCTTGACCTTTAGACCATTGTGAGTATCATCTGGTATGGATAAAGAACGCAGACTACTGCAGAAAAAGGTAATCGGCGTCTTGTACGGCGGATGGTCATCAGAGCGCGAAATATCGTTGGGTTCTGGCACCTGCGTAATCAAAGCCCTCAAGCGACAGGGCTTCAAGGTGAAGGCAATAGATGTGCAGCGGGATCTCACAAGAAAACTGAAAGGCATCGATATTGCCTTCAACGCATTACATGGACATCCTGGAGAGGACGGCACGATACAGGGTGTCCTCGATTTTCTAGGTATTCCCTATACTGGGTCAGGAGTGATCGGGTCGGCGATCGGCATGGATAAGATCATCTCGAAACGTCTCTTCGAGGCAGTCGATATACCAACACCTCCGTACTACTATGATGAACAATTCAACATTGATGAAGCCATCGCCAAACTCGACTTTCCGGTCGTAGTCAAGCCCAGAGCCGAGGGTTCTAGTGTCGGTGTTACGATCGTAGATTCGAAGAAAGAATTGGAGCGCGCCGCCAGAAAAGCACGCCGGTACGGAACCTACTTTTTCGAGAAGTATATCCCCGGAATGATGGCGACGTGCGGGATACTCAGCGATGTGCCACTGCCGATTCTCGAGATCGCACCCCGGACGAGGAAATTCTACGACTACAAATCAAAGTATACCAAGGGCATGACCGAATATATTATCCCGGCGCGCATCCCGGAGAAAAATTACAAGGAAACTCAAAAATACGCACTCGCCGCACACCGCGCAATCGGCGCCCATGGCTTTTCTCGCGTGGATTTCGTCCTCGGCAAGAACCACCAACCATACGTTCTGGAGGTAAATACTATTCCCGGACTTCTATCCGAATCAAACTTACCGCTTGAGGCAAGGGCGATGGGACTCGGTTATGACGAATTGATATACGAAATCCTGAAGACATCTTTGAAAAGGCTCTGACCACATAGTTTCTATTACCGTATTCATCTATTGAACAAATCAAAAAGCGGAAAAAATCGCCGAGAATTCGTCGGCTTGAAAAAACACACTCACGTCCAGCGCACGCATATATTAAAAGAATTCGTAATACCGACACTGCACCGAGAACTTGGTGATAATCTGGTTGCGGTAGCCGCAGACGGGTCGTATGCGCGGTGCGAGGATACCGACTATTCGGATCTCGAACTGATGATTTTCGTCAAGAGCAAAGGAAAGATGCCGAACGGATTTTCGAAAGTGTATGATGGCATGCTCATCGAAGGTCTGTTCGTCACCGAAGAGGATTACCACCGCATGATACACGAACCAAATGAATGGTGGTATATTGCCGGATCTGACGAACTCATGCCAATAATGAATAAGGCATTCGTGCGGAAGGTGGAGCGCTACCGCTTGAAGAAAAAGGCACTGAAGTGCAACACCATAGCACGCGAATTAATCTACGAAGCACAGGAGGCCTTCGGAAAACTTTTCACCGCGATCGACTGCCGCAACCGTGAAAACCTGTTCGTGATATTGTCCGAAGTGGTCCTGACTACCCTGAAGCTCCTCGCGTATGTCAACCAGAAACCCTATACATCTTCCAAGAAATTCATCACCGAGGCCAGAAAATTCAGAAAAAAACCTGACGGGTTTGACGAATTTATTGGACTGGTGACCGAGGCCGGCTATCTCGATTGGCGGCTTCTGGAAAAATGTGCAGTAAAACTATTTAAGGGCATTGAGAATTACTTCAAATTGAAGTATGATGATAAGATATATGATGATGATCTGTCATCCATATATCGTAAGGACAAAAGCAAAAAAAGGAGGTAATCATGTTTTTGTTAGGTATACTCATCATAATCGGTATGTTTGTCTTCAGGAATATGTACAAGGTAAGACCAGATGATCTGAAGATCCAGGATAAGCTCAAAACCAGAATGTACGTAACATTCGGTGCGTCGGCGCTTGCCGCTATCCTCATCATCGCATCAGTACTACGAATCGTGCCACCAGGATCAGTTGGGATCCAGGTTCTGTTCGGACGGGTGTTGACCAAAGCTACCCTCTCGGAAGGATTGAACATCGTGAACCCATTTGTCGATCTTGAAATCATGACCGTCAGGACACAGGCATATACCATGTCCATTGCTGCCGAGGAAGGACAGCGCTACGGAGATGACGCCATATCATCGTTGACAAAGGACGGACTCGAAGTACAGATGGACCTGACCGTCTGGTACCATTTGCTCACATCCGAGGCGGCAAACGTGTTTCAGAAGATCGGCAGTGACTATGTCGATAAAATCGTCCGTCCTGCTGCACGGACCGCGATAAGAAACACCGCAGTGAGGTACATGGCGGTCGAGATTTACTCTGACAAAAGAGAAGAAGTGCAGAATCAAATATCAATCACCCTGGAAAAGGACTTCACTGAAAGGGGCATTGTCCTGGAAAAGGTTCTGCTCAGAAATATCAGTTTACCGCCGAAAGTGAAGAACGCCATCGAGGTCAAACTCGAGGCCGAACAGGAAGCACAGAAAATGCAGTTCGTTCTTCAGAAGGAGCAGAAAGAAGCAGAACGTAAGAAAATCGAAGCAAGCGGTATCGCCGAGGCTCAAGATATTATAGCGAAATCACTCGTCGGCGAGCGGGGGCGGGCATATCTTTCCTGGAAATATCTGGAGAACCTCAAGAATCTCTATGAATCGCCGAACAATACGATATTGATCGCGCCGTACGACAAGAGTTTCGTACCGCTGCTGCAGGTTAAGTAATTGCGTGGATGCTCCAGGTAAACAGGTAAACGCGACTTTGCTGTTCGCGAGGATCCGCGACTTCGCACGCATCGTCAATATCCTTACGCTCAATGAAACGCACGAGTTCGTTACCGACTGCGCCGAAACCATAATGACTGCCGCAGTGAAATATGGTGGTTCTCTTGCCAACGTAACGGGTGATGAAATACGCCTTGTGTTTGCCGATCCGAATGCCGAAGATGATAACCCCAAACACGCCGTGATCTGCGCCCTCAACATACAAAACAAAATTGATGATATCAGCGTGAAGTGGCGCCACGCTCTCGATTTCTTGATTGAAATAGACATTGGCATAAGCACGGGGACGATTCTTGTCGGTAATGTCGCGCGTGCCGCAAGAAAAATGTACACGCTCATCGGTAAACACGTGACCCTCGCGACGCAATTAGCCGAACTCTGCCGGAGCTACAACGTCAGCATATTGCTTGACGGCTCCACCTACGAAAAGGCAAAGGATTATTTCACGTTTCGTAAATCCGGCGACCGTCTGTTACTTGGTTTTACCGAACGGATCGATGTGTACACGCCATTGGTGAGCGCAGAGTAACCACGATGGCGCCGCGGTCATGACGTCGAAACGACGCGCCTCATGAATCGGGTAATTCACCGGCGACGTCTCGGAAGAAGATGCGATCGGCGTCAAACATCTTGGGCAAATTCTGCATCTGGTCATAGGTCAACCAGCAGTACTCCTTGACCTCATCCGGATTTACGGCGATGTCATCCCGAATGATTTTTGCGTGCCACCAGTGAAGGAGGTATTCTCTATCATTGGTTGGACATTCCCAAACCTTTCTCAAGGGTTCGACAATAATGCCCATTTCCTCATTGGCTTCGCGTATGACGGCCTGGGCATGCGTCTCGCCATCCTCGACCGCGCCGGTTATCGGACACCAGAAATCCTCGGCCACGCCGTGTTTTGCCCGCTTGATAAGAAGATACTCATCACCCCTCTTTAGTACGACCGCCACCGCATCCTTCATGAAGCATTATAGATAATGCACGCCAATCGTCAACCACGGGGACAGACACACACTTTTGCAGATGTAACATCACTGTAATCTATCTTTTATCACCATAATCGACCTGCACAGCAGAAAAAGTGTAAAAAGTGTATGCCTGTCCCCAATCGTTCAATGCATCCTGGCACAAATTTGACACAAGGTAAGGATAACCACTTCTATCTGCCGTAATAACATATGATATATGTTACGCGCTACGGACTCCCCGTCCGTGAACCAACATTTTCTCAACTTTAATAAATCATCACGAATGCTTGTTTTATTATGCTATAATGATAAATAACAACTTATTGCATCTTCTTAGATCGGGAGTCTCGATGTTGACATAGCAGACCTATATATTATAATGCTAGCAGGAAGAACTATGTCAAAAGCAAATTCTAATGTAAATATAGATGAATATAGATTTCCTACAATACCAAAACACTCTATCCCAATTGTATTTCTCATATTTGTATTCGGTTTATTCTCATACGTTAACAGTTCATATATTAGTGATCCATGGAAAGTCGTTAAAGAGGCTGATATTATAGTGGAAGGAAGATTCGAGAGTCATATTGATACAACTATGCTTGGTATATTCAAGATTACACATATGTATAAGGGTAAAACAGACACAGACAAAATAGTTGTTTATTTATATAATCAAGAATATTATCGTATAACCCCAATCCAAGTCTCAGAAAGGATGTTATTGATTCTGAAATCAAGGAAAGCGGCTGACCTGAACGTGCGAAAACTCTATGACAGTTATGAATCAATCGATGCACCACTTTATATCCCCGCTCAACAACCAGCAGCAGTATTTTCTATATTAGATATAGCTAACGATTTACGAAGATGGGATATTGAAAAATATTTATGGATAAACGAAGTTCTGCAGTGTGATAGTAGTGAACGTTATGATAAATTATTTTCAAGTATTAATAGTCCTAACGGGATAATACAGAGTTATGCCATGCGTGCTCTATCGGAGGATATTAATAATGAAATCCAACGCCTTACATCATTCGAGGAAAAAGCAGAACGATACGTAACGCTTCTTGATACCACCAACATCGTGAATCTCGAACTTTTTGCTTTACGATTTTTTACTGAAAATTATTACCCGGCGGTCTATCCAGTTTTGTTGCGCCGCTTTGAAAATATGCCAGATTCTGTGCTACATGTAATCCGTTATTACATTGAAACATTTGAGAAATATCTTGATTCTACAACCGTGCTCATATTGTTTCATCGTATAGTTGATTGGGATTATATTTACTATGCTTGGTTTGACTACCCATATCGTCAGAACAGGCTTGGTTTGCTCGGTTATGCTGAGAAAGTTGCTCAAATGTTGAACTCCCATTTACCGCAAAAAAGGCATGAAATATATTCTCAGTTAAATCGAGAATTCAGTTCAAGGAGCCAGGATTCACTATTTACAGATCTGATTTTTCCTTATATGGATAAAATTTATGCATCATACGTAACACCCCATCGCACTGAATTTTTAACGGAAATGTATGAAAGGACCAGAGAAAGTAGAATATTGCCGTTGATGGCAAAAGGGGGTGAATTGAGTGCATTGCCTTACCTAACAAACGCTTTATATGATAGTGCATATTCAGTTGAAGCTGTTCTTTCTGCGCTTGGTTCCTATACAGATAAAGAGGTTGGTTCTCTTCTTGTTGACTTCATAGAAAACACAGACAACAAATCCTTAAAGAATAGCGCCATTGACGTTCTGACTAAGGTGCTTTCTAATACACAACAAACTCCATCTCCAAAAACAATAGGTTTTGTGATGGGTATGCTCAAATCATGGGAGAGTTGGGATATGAGAGCAGGAGGAGTGAACCAACTACTGAACTTAGTCAGTGCTTCCAAATCGGACACAATGGCTGTTTTACTCATAGCGAATATAACGAAATCAACGAATTCTGAAAAAAAGAAAGCATTGATCCACAAATTAGATGTAAAAAACTCAGACAAGATTTTTGATTTTTTGTTGTCAGTAATGATCAATAATTCTGAAACACTTAGTGTTAGGAAAGCCGCTCTTTGGCAACTTGCTAGGGATAGAGAGCCGCGGATTTGTAAGGCAATATATGATATTGCAGCTTCAAAAGGTGATGATATTTCCCTGCGTATAGAAGCAATAGGCCTTTTATTGGATCGTCAGAAAGAACTGTCTCTAGCCGTTATCCCTCTAATTGACGTTATGGAAACCCTCACCACATGGAAGGAATACAAGGATCTTTGGAGTTGGACTGGGTATATGAGCTACATATCGGATGATGATTTAAATAATGAATCGAGGAATGAGTTCGATTACTGTCTGAGAAAGTTCTACGTAGAGTATTTGATAAACGAGCCTGTTACCACGCGTTTTGAATTCATACGGACTTTCCGCACAAGAACCGATTGGAAGTTGTATGAAACCTATAGCACAGCTACTCAGGATCCCGACAAATATATAAAAGAAGAAGCTCAATATGCATTAGAGGAAATTAGTAGAGAAAACCGTTAGGCCTATTGGCGCTAAGAAGAGAACGACAAAAACGTAGGGGAGTGATTTTATTCACTCCCCTTTTTTGCTTGTGCCATATCTGTCCCAAAACATATGGGTGCAAAGGGAGACACCCCCTTCTCTCCAAAAAAGCTTTCTGCAAACGCCGAAAACTTCCTGGAGACCTCAGATCCCCCCTCCCGGCGATCGCGAACGCTAATTGCTTGTGGTTATCGCCGAGTTGGAAGACTCCTGCCACTTTAATCAGGCTCATGCCACTCTTCTTAGATCTATCGATAAGGCTAAATAATAGACAGAATTCCACCGCTTCTGCATTACTATTCTTGATGAAAAAGGAAGCGGTATCCTCGTGAATTCAAATGCACATACTGATGCATTAATTCACGGGACCAGCAATGGACAGAAAGGTGCAAGTGATTGATTGACAAGCTTTTGGGCGGTTTTCACCGCAATTTAAGAAGTTACGAAAAATCATCGATTCGGATTCTCTCTCGATATCGAAGTCTCGATATCGTCGAGACGAGATGGAAGTCCGTTGCCCTATCAGGGAAACCCACATCGAATTATTGCAAGATCAACATTCCTCCACTTTGTAACTTG
Source organism: Caldifarciminota bacterium (assembly GCA_020353055.1). Taxonomy (GTDB): domain Bacteria; phylum Hydrothermota; class Tepidihabitantia; order SM23-42; family SM23-42; genus SM23-42. Next base: position 1,013,354 of record CP070686.1, read on the forward strand.
AAAAACAGGTGTTTATTCATGATTTTGTCCTTTAACAGCATAGCATTGACAAAAACACACCATTAATTATACTCGTTCATGCTCAAGAGTGTTTACCTCGCCCCCGACGAATTCATTGCCATAACGATCAAGGAAATGCTCGCCGGCAAGAACATAAAAGCGATCACCCGGCGCTTCGAAACGACCTGGTTGGACGGGCTACCCAAGATCATGAAGGGCGGTTGGGGCGACGTTCTGGTAGATGAAAAAGACGAAAAAGATGCCGAGAAGTACATCCGGGAATTTCTCGAAGAACACCAAGAACTCGAGCCGGACAGTGAACAAGACAACAAAGATAATACTTAGATAGAGCAAACCTTCAGTTCTGCAATCCGTTCTCGTATGGCAAGAGCCTTGCCCTACGCTTCATCGGGGGAGATTGCTTCGCTCTGCTACGCAGAGCTCGCAATGACAGGGTAGATAATATTGCATCCACAATCTTCATTTATTGAGATCGACGGCGGCGCAGCCGTCGTGATTGCTTGACATCCATATCTCCCTTGTTATAATAGGCTGTGAAATGGCATCTGCTACTAACCTTCGTCATTCTGGTGATGCTATCATGTATTCCCGGCGTAGCACCACGAGTCGGTCGCATTGAAGCCGTATACATCGGTTCAATATTGGAAGACATCCGCCGGGACAAACCGATCAGCGCAGGAGTAACCGACCTTGAAGGCATAAAAATCGTCCACACGATAACCGAACCCGTATTCATGGAATATTTTCTCCAGCGTATGGGTTTGCACGAACTATTGAGTGACCTTGATATTGATTTTGTCATCGGCGACACGGTGGTATATAGTGACAAATATTTTTCTATTCAGAAATCGATGGGATATGCCATCAAGAACATACGGGGACTTAGATTCGCTATGGTATGCAATGCCGAAGACTCACTGACTGTGCAAGATCAGATAAGCATTTCGTTATTGAAAGAGCGCAGCGACATACTGTGGGTCATCGATAAGGATCTCCTCGCTATGTCACCCGCTGTGATCAAATTCCACGTCGATGGAAGAGCACTCTCCGATACCAGTATATCGACGATCAAGGTGAAGGATGACGCTAACCTGATGCGCAAAATACGTGACTTCAGGGCAAGAATCGAAAAAGAATTGAACAGCGAAATTCTACTTGGGGAACCCATCGATGACCACGTCTTTTCAACTATCGTGGAGAAGGAAAAAGTTGATGTTATAATCTACCCCCAGGACCTCTTTACCCAAACCGGGGATAAAGTTTCAATGACGCTCCGCGCGCTAATGGAAAGCATCGCATTTGAAACGAAATTCAGAAAGACCGAGATGGAACCTGAAGAGATCTCGGAAATCTGCACGAATGCCGGTTATTTAAAGTGGGGAAATCTTAAAGAAACAAATATCGTTCTAGTACCTGACGCAAAGTCAGGAGAGCACATTTTCGATTATTATTATGAAAGGAAAGAGAATGAAGATTAACTGGAAAAGACTTGCCTGGGTAGTATTCGTCATACTCTACGCTGGTTTATTCTTCTTCAATTGTCTCAAACCTTTTAACAACTGGTTCGCACCTTACGTCTTTACCATCATCCTCGTGGTCTGGTTGGCTTACGAATACTACAACAAAAATCTCTTTTTTCAATCAGGTCTCATTCCCGATTCCTTGTATTTTTGGTTATCCCGAGCCCTGTTCGCGCTTTTCTTCTATTCTTCCTTTGTGATCGGCATCGCTACGGTGATATGGTGGCCAAAAAACCAGATGGGCCTCTACCCCTTTGTCAATATTCTAGGGATAGCAGTACTGGTTGTCTCGATCTACCTCAGGCAAATAACTTTCCATAAAAAACCCAACGACCGCGAAAAAGTAAAATACTTTTATCTGAGTCTGTGCCTGTTGAACATCTCCATCGCCTTGGGCTACGGTTCGTTATTTCTACTGGGATACGCTGTTGTCATCGGTCTTCCGCTTACCTACTGGAACTATTGGCACGAGGGAAAAGTCCTATCCGACTTCGCCGACTATATCAAAAAGCAGGGTGTAGCTAGCACCAAAGGCATCAATTACACAAAATACTGGGGAAAATATCTCGCCAGCAGAGAGAAAAAGCCGAAGCAAAAGTAATATTCATTAATGTTTTCGTCAAAACGAAGAATCATCTTCACATCATTTTTACTCCTATTTTCTCTCTTATCGTGCGCTCAGAATCATAAAAGAGATGGTTACCGGATCGTTTCATTATCCCCGGCGATGACCGAGATCCTTTTTAGTATCGGTGCCGGCGACAAAATAGTCGGTGTTACTACATTTTGCACTTTTCCGCCGGAGGCAAAAGAAATCACCAAGGTCGGTGATTTCTCGCATCCTTCGATCGAGCGCATAATCGGACTGAATCCAGATCTGGTAATCGTGAACCTACCTGAACAGAGCCGCGTTAAAAAAGAACTCGATAAACTAAAGGTCAAGACATTTGTATCTTCGCCTGCGTCTCTGTCAGAACTCTACAGCGAATTAGCTGCACTCGGTACTGAACTGGGTCAACGAAGAGCAGCGGATTCACTGATATCATACATGAAACAGAACCTACAGGCAGTAACCCCTGCTGAGCGCAGGAGGGTGTACATTGAGATATCACCAAGACCGCTCATCACGATCGGCTCGGCTACCTTCCTGAACGACTTGATCCATGACGCAGGTGGGGTCAACATCTTCACCGACCTGAGCAAAGACTATCCCGTAGTCACACAGGAAGCGGTAATTGCCAGAAATCCTGAAGTAATCATCGTGCTACACCCCCTGGACATAACCGGACGCGTAGGCTGGCAGAGTATTCATGCAATAAAAAATGGCAACATCTACGGAAATCTGGATCCAGATCAACTCATGCGACCCGGCCCGAGGCTGGTCGATGGTTTCAGAAAATTGAGAGAAATCCTCAATGATTAAAATAACCCTGATGATCATCGCCTTTCTGATGGCCGTAGCGGTCGGGATCCTCGCGGGCCCGGCGGCGCTGGACGCGCAGATCATTCAATTGCGTGTCTGGAGGGTAGTTCTGGGTATATTTGCCGGTGGCGTGCTTGCATTCTGCGGTTGTCTTCTGCAGGGATTATTCGGCAACCCCCTCGTCGAACCCTATACCCTTGGTTCTGCATCTGGTGCTGCGTTGGGCGCCTCGATCGGTATTCTAATTTTCGGTGCCATAAGCCCTATCCTTGCCTTTCTTGGTTCGCTCGGGACGGGCCTCTTCGTTTACACGGTTGCGCGTATCGAAGGAGGACTTCTAAGAGACCGCCTCATCCTTGCCGGTGTAGTAATGAGCTTCTTATGTTCATCCCTCGTCATGATCATAATGGTTGTCGGTGGACGGGAACTATACGAAATCCTATACTTACTCATGGGCTACCTTGGGGTTATCATCAATAGCTCAAACCGAATGATGATCATCGTATTGATCATAATTTCCCTGGGGCTTGTTGCTTTCCTTTACAGATTCCACCGTGAACTGGATATCATTTCTCAAGGCAGTGAAACCGCTGCCGGACTGGGTATTAACATCCAGACTTTTTCGATTATCGTGTTTTTTTCGAGCGCACTGCTCATCGGTCTGACCGTATCGATCGTCGGTGCCATAGGCTTTGTCGGGCTGATCGTACCTCACGTTTCAAAACTACTTTTCGGACCAAAACACAGATTCAATCTCGGCGCATCGTTTATTCTCGGTGCAACATTCCTGCTCTTCGCCGATGCGCTTTCTCGAGTCATTACCGTTTACGAACTGCCGGTCGGTGTTGTAACATCATTGGTTGGTGTTCCGTTCTTCATATTTTTATACAAGAGATGAACGCGCTGCAGGTTATAAACGCACGATTCCATTACGATACTAGTGTAGTGATCGATAACGTATCACTTTCGCTGACAAAGGGTGAATTCCTCGGGATAATCGGGCCCAACGGCGCCGGCAAATCAACGATGCTACGGCTCATGTGTGGCATCCTGAAGCCGAGAAGCGGCGATATCACACTCTTTGACAAAACACTTTCTGAACAATCTCAAAAAACCATTGCCCGGCAGATCGCTTTCGTTCCGCAGGAAACACATTTCACTTTGAATTTCACGGTCGAGGATGTCGTGATGCTGGGACGTTATCCGTACCAGCGTCCGTTTGCGCGCGAGGAAAAAAAGGACTTCGAGGCAATCGATTACGCGATTGCCGCAGCGCAGGTTGAGCATTTGCGCAAAAGACCAATTAATTCCCTATCATCAGGGGAAAGACAGCGTGTGGTGATCGCTCGGGCGCTTGCCCAAGTGCCCCGCATATTGTTACTCGACGAACCGACGAGTCACCTCGATCTCCATCATCAGTACTCAATAATGGAATCGCTTAAGAAGTTAAATGCTGAAGGTCTCACGGTCGCAGTCGTGCATCATGACCTTAACCTGGCCAGCCTATATTGCGCGCGCCTCGTGCTTATGCATGGAGGAAGAATCGTGGCCAGCGGCACTCCGAATAAATTGATCAACGAAGAGACCCTGAATCAAGTATATGGCGCAAAGGTCCGGATCGTACAGCATCCGGATAGAGGGGTGCCACAGATATTTCTTCACACCGAGTGAAACTATGAAGATCATCAATGAAAGACTTTCGCTGCAGACCAAAGGTCCTGGCGACCTGATCAACATCACCGAAGAAATAACCAAAAGCCTGGCGGCAACAAAACTGAAAACAGGTCATGTTATCGTATTCCATATTGGATCAACGGCAGCGATTACGACTTTTGAATACGAACGCGGGATGATAAAGGACATGCAGGAACTATACGAAAAAATCGTGCCGCATAACAAACACTATCATCATGATGATACATGGGGAGATGCTAACGGGTTCAGCCATTTGCGTGCCGCGCTGCAGGGCCCTTCACTGACCATCCCCTTTGAAAACGGCGAACTCTTGTTGGGCACGTGGCAGCAGGTGGTGCTTGCCGAATTCGACAACAAACCACGAAACCGCCAGGTCGTGGTGCAAATCATCGGCGAGTAAGCAAAACACGTCCCTAATCGATGATCTCGATCTGGGATTGGCTTTTGAGTATTATTTCAGGCTTGCCGCGGTATTCCTTGATCAATCCCCTCACCCGAACGTAACGATTGAGGTAGTAATCCTCAGGGTGCTGAGGGAATTTGTGGAAATCGCTGGCGAATATCACCGCGGTGAAATAGCGCCGCCAGTCACTATGGAAATTCAAGAAACAAACCTTGCCGGTATTGTTCGTCGCAACGATCTTTCCCTCCACGATCTTTGTCCGCTTGTAGTATTTGTCTGCCTCGTCCCATTTTATTACATCAATATCAATTGATCGTGTTGAAGTTCTGGCAACAATCGTATCGGTTGTATCCGAGACCTGAAACACTGGTAGTGCCCACAGTCCTTTGTGATTACGGATCGCAAGTTTCTCTAATTCCTTCATCTCTTCAATAAACATTGTATCGGGTGGATAAAACCGCAATTCGGCATATCCTAATCTGATCATTTCAGCGTTCACATTGACATCATCAATGAACACATATCTGAGTAATCTGCCATAGTCGTCTTTGTCAGTAACGTCTCTCTTCAATTGCACATTCTTACCCATGATCAGCCACGCAAGCGCGTGCTTGGCAATATCACCGCCAGGGTCATTGATCTCCGGTGCATTGATACCAAGAAGCCGTATCGAACTCCCGGATCCGGTTCGAAAGGTATCGCCGTCAATCACCTCGCCGACCTTTTCCGTTTTCGCACAGAAAAAGAAGAGAATTATCATCAGAACACCGACCGCTCGTATCATACTCACTTTGGATTATAACTTTTTTCGACGCCATGTCAAACCTTATGACCACGCCGTACGACGTAGCACGAAAGAACCGCTTTTTATAAATTGACAACGGGAATTTTCGGAATATACTCACACATGGATAAAACGTTACTGATCATAAAACCAGACGCCGTTAAAAGAGATCTGAGCGGCAAAATATTAAAGCAGATCATGGATGCCGGATTCAAGGTCATTGGCATGAAGATGATGTGGTTGGATAAAGACCAGGGAGGCAGATTCTACGAAATCCACAAAGGCAAAGAATTCTATGATTGGCTCGTGAATTTTATTTCCTCGGGGCCGGTAGTTGTCGCATGCCTGCATGCGGACAATGCCCCGGTAAAACTGCGCGAGGTCGTGGGTGCGACTGATCCCAAAAAAGCCGCTCCGAATACCGTTCGCAACCTCTACGGTACATCGGTTGGCGAGAACGTCGTTCATGCCTCGGCCCCTGATGAGAACCCGCAGCGCGAAATAGATTTCTTTTTCAAGGCTGGTGAACTCTACGAATATTAGCAGCCGCGTCAATAACACTACGCATTAGACACTTGCCCCCGTTAGGGAGAAATTTCGCTTTTCAACTTCTGTTTCTGAATTTTTCTTATTAACTCTTGACCAAGTAGGAATGGCGGTTAGAATTAGCTACATGAAGTACGTTACGCTGCTTGCGATCCTAATCTTGATCTCGTGCCCGCACCCCATAATAAAAGAAGTATCTGAAATCGACTATCTGAGAGAAGCGGCGAGAGTCCGCCGCGAAAACCCGATACGCGCTCATCGCCTGCTTACGCAAAACATCACGAGTAACCGATACGCCGGTGAACGAAACACTCTGCTTCTTGATACGTACATCGACCAGCGCGAATACAAAAGCGCCGTGCATTTGCTGGACAGCCTCAATTGGGCAATACCGGTTGATCCCGGGCAGAGAGACCTGATCCTTTTGAAGACCAATGCATGGCAACAACTCATAAACTCGACCGAAGTCGAATTGTTGCGAGGTATCGCATTCTTGAATCTGAATGCCTATGACAAGGCAATCGCTTCGCTGTCTATTGAAAGTGGGCCAGAAGATTATCGTCTTATCAAGCTGGCGAATGCCTACAAGGAATCAGAGAACTATGAAGATGCGCTTCTGACCATCTTCACGATCAAATCGCTTCGCGACTACCTCTTTGATGAGTACCAGGAAGTGCTATTTGACATATTACTCGGATTACCCGACATGGATATGATCGCATCCGGAATAGAACATCTGCACGATCCTGCCCTGAGGGAGTATATCAGACTCAGGATGTACGAAAAGATGAAGGCGAGAAAACAATTAACGTCCACCGCCTGGAATCTTATCAACAGCTATCCAGGTACACCCGGCGCGCATTACGCTTCCGGATTAGTAAAACCGAGGACAAAGTCCGAGAACAAAGCATATGGCCGTGTGCTCTATTACAACAATGAATACACCCAGGCATTGAAATACCTCAAGCGTGGGATCCAGGACGAAACTGTCCAGTATTACCTTGGCAGGATCTATTACGATATGAATGAATACGGAAGGGCTCTTTTACACTTGAAGAAATGCTCCTGGGCAGCAGCCTATTATTATCGAGGAAGAATCTACGAAAAGATAGGCGATAACAGCCTGGCGATCGGGATGTACGATTCACTTCATTACCTGCGAAAGGGTTCGGAATACGCCGTGCGCGGGCAGAAACGGAAGGCATTTTTGCTTGAAGAACTCGGCGATACCCTGAATGCAGTGGAGACATTCCTGAACATAGATGAAAGAAACACCAATTTCAGAGCCGCGATGCAACTCTTGAGAATTGGTGATCTGAGAAGAGCGTTGACCATTCTCGAAAGGGAGGACGAACCCGAATTCGTATACTGGAATATGCGTTCCCTGGAACGCCTCAACCAGAAGACAGACAGCCTGAAAGAGTATCTCCCGGTAAAATATCCTTTATCATACTACTCGCTCGTCAACTATGACCCTACACATTTCATAGATACGTTACCAATGAATGTCTGGATAAGCCAGTTTGCTGATACAGTAGTCACCTTCTCGAGGGAAGACTCCCTGCACATCGGTAATGCGGTGGATTTTTTCCTCCTCAATGAGAATGAATATGCAATTGCCGAATTGAAAATGGTCGACGCGGACAATCCACTGGAATTGATTTTCTTGAGCCGATTGTGCGCGAAGTACGGAGAAGATAAACAATCGATACGATACGGACTGCAGGTCAAAACACCGGCCGCAAGAAAAAATATCCTTAAATTGCCCGTTGAATTGCTGCGACTGCAATATCCGATCCGCTATGCTTTTACTATAACGGAAAATTATCCAGAATTGAGCCTGGCCCTGGCTATGATCTGGCAGGAGAGTCTGTTCGATCCCGTTGCTGTTTCGCCGGCGAATGCAAAAGGTCTCATGCAAATAATCCCCTCGACGGCAAGAACGATCGCAAGAGACCTTGGAGTTACTGACTACACCTATGCAGACCCAACGATTTCAATCAAGTTCGGGACCCATTATTTCAAGGAGATGTTGAAGGAATTCAACTCGGTTCCCCTTTCGCTGGCTGCCTACAACGCAGGACCGGTGCGCGTCAGGCGATGGATCAAATACGATCCGAATTCCGAGCTTGAAGCGTTCATTGAATTGATCCCGTATGATGAAACAAGGAACTACGTGAAGTTGATCCTCGGTCGGAGGGAAATATACCGATTCCTGACCGGCGGTCTGTGACGATTTTTACATTTTCTTCTTGAATAGAATCTCGCGCACCAGAAGAAATATTGCGCCAACCGTGATGAACGCATCAGCGAAGTTGTAGGTAAACCACCGCAGATGACCAATCCCCATATCGATAAAATCGATGACGTAACCGAAGCGTAATCGGTCTATGGCGTTACCAAGTGCGCCGCCAATGAGCAAACCAAACACGATTAAACCTATCCTGTCCTTGAGCGTCAGTCCGACGTAGAGGAGAACGATTATTCCTATGATAGACAACGCGTAATTCAACTCGGTCGGACCAACGGACAACCCAAACACACCATAGGGATTGAAGGTCAGCTTGAGACGCAGAACCGAACCTATGATTTCTGTTGGTGGATCTAAAGGACGAAGGTAATTGACTACAAAGAGTTTTGTTATTTGATCAACAAAAAAAGCAAACAAAGCACACAACAGGATCGGTCTGATGCTTTTTTTCTGAACCATTAAATGGCAAAGATGAGTCTGACTTGGATACTGCCTACGAGCACTTGATGCACAATCTTGCCTGGGGGAGAAACTTCAATCTTCTTTTTGGTATCATTTTTCCGCATCGCTCACAGAAACCATAAGTACCCTGAGCGATTTTTCTCAGTGCATGGTTAATCTCAAAAAGGGTATCACGTCTCGACGAAATGATCTGGGACGTTATCTCACGACGTTCGGTCTCCGTACCCTGATCGGCCATGTGATTAGAGTATGCTGCAAGGTCTCCCGATGTTTCCAATTGCGTCTTGGCAATCTGGTCACTCTCGTATTCCAGCTCACGAAGTATCTTCTGGCGTTCCTCGAGCAAAAGTTTCTCAAACCGCTTGAGTTCTTCCTTTTTCAATTTCTTAATCATCTTGTTTCTCCTTCAACATATTTAAATATGATCTGGCTTTTGTGTGCTGGGGATCTATCCTCAAAACTTCCTGCCACTCCTTTCTAGCATCGGCGAATCTTTGCTGACGGTAATAGCAGAGACCCAGGGTGGTCTTCGCTTCCGAGTAGCTCATGTTCTGGGCCAGGATATCACCAAGCAATCTTTCTGCATCTTCGTACTCATCGAGTTGAAGCAATACCTTCGCAAGTTTCAATTTGATATCGAGAAACGTAGGTCCAAGGCTTGCTGCTTTTTCGTATTCTTCTCTTGCCTTGACATACTCCTGCAACTCATAGTAGGTATCGCCAAGCTGTCTATATACATTCGCCAATTTTGCCTTCAGTTTTGGCGAAAAACCTTTTTCCTGCGTTTCGAGTGTCGCAGCCTTCTCAAAAGACCTGATTGCTTCCTCGAACTCGCATTGCTCATTGTATACAATCGCAAGATTGACGTATGCCTCGATATATGAAGGATTCAACTCAATCGCCTTCTTGAAATAACTTATTGCCTCTGTCTGATCACCGGCGAGGGAATAGACAAGACCCAGAGCATTATGAACATCGGGGTAAGCGGGGTAGATTTGTACTACCTGTTTTAGCGCGTCGACAGACTCTTTTATCTTACCAGCTTCATACAGTTTCAGAGCCTCAGCATATAGCCTTTTGGTCTCCTGGTCCATGCGGCATTATAACCATAATTAGTTATTTGTCAATGTACTTGAGGCGCTTATGCGGGTATCTTACCGTGCTTTGCTTCTACTACCTCATTGATACCGCCACGGGGGCGAAATTCGCCACGGACCCGTGCCCAACGTGGTTTGACTGCCTTTACAAAATCTTTCAAGATACGGTTGACCGCGTTCTCATAGAATATCCCAAGATTACGATAGCCAAGAATGTAGTATTTCAGCGATCTTAACTCAACGAAAAAGTCATCCGGCTCGTAGTCAATGGTGATCGTACCCGCATCGGGCATGCCGGTCCGCGGACACAGCGAGCTATATTCAGGAATGACGATTGATATTCTATAGCCTCTGAATTGATTGGCAATGACTTCGATCTGCGGTAATTTCTCTTTCAATCCAGACCGCGCGTGTTTTCTTGTATAAGTAGTCACGCTGAATTATAGAAGATTTTTCAGAAATGTCAACGCTGTTTCGACCTACACAATGTCTTATGGCTGCTTTTCGAGTACAACCAACCTTACAATTCCTTCAGAAATCTTGATGAACCCACACAATATCCGACCTGAATGAGTGAATGTTATCTAACCACTATTATTTTCTGGATGCGGTGATCACCGAATTCAATGAAGTAGATACCGGGGGTCATTGGCCGGCTTGTGACTTCACGGCCGCATATATCATACAAGCGATACTCGCCTGTACCAGGTGCTTCGAATCGGGTGCCGATAATTGTAGGACTCAACCACTCTGCCGCTGGTGAGGTGTACTCGTCGACCGGTGTCGGCGTATCGACATTGCCATAAATATCACTTTCAGCATCACGCGTTTCACTCCAAACGACAAGGAATTTCGAGGATGAAGCAACGACGGCGGCATGTGATCTATAATAGGGCAGGTCGGCTGAGATCCGGTAGTTGGCGCCGATCAAGCTGCCGTCGGGACTTAGTTTCTGCCCGAATATCGCATGTGGATCTTCACACCATGTTACCAGTAATAGAGTACCATCATATGCAACCGCCGGATCGAGCTGGTTGCTCGAGCCGGTGGCGATTATCACCGGCGCACCGATCATCTCCCCCTGCGTTGAAACGAACTGCGCGCAGATATCGAGGTCACTATGACCGGGTCGCTTATCCGCCCACGCGATAAGATATCGGTCGCCAATAAAAACGATTTTCGGATCTACATTGAAACTGGCGAGAGTGGTGGCAATCCTGAACACAGTATCCTCTGGCACGCCGAATTCATCAACAAATCTGCCGTAGACACCGAACGGTTCATCGTCATTGTACCAAGTGACGAGGCACCGAGCATTATCAAATGCTATGTCCGGACGGCATTCACTCCGCATCGCCTGCGACCCGATAAAATCACCCGTATCGATAACCGCACCAGCCGTATCGACACATGAAGCAGCGATCCAATAATAACCGCCCGTGAACCATGAGTCAGACCAGACAACGACGTATTTTCCGCCGGTGTAGGCGATCACGGGATCAGCCTGTACCCCCGGCCTGTTGCAGATCGGCACGGAATAAAGTGTGTCGCACGAAGGAGTGACCCGCACTCCGATGATGTCGCCATCGCTTCAGCAATGGTTCCGGCTGACAATAAAGAGATTGTTCATATCACTGGCGACATCCAAACCGTCAGCCGTGCTGTCACAGAATACCAATTTACCGTTCGGATCGATAACATGACCGTCCATACCCACACGTGCGCCAAATATCGCAAATTTCTCATTCACGAAGTAGAAGCGGCGGTCGATCCAGAAAACGTAGAATAGATCCTCAACATATTCCACTTCGGCATAATCTTGAAAATCATTGACCGTGCAGATCGGAAAATCAGTGCCCAACAGCGCGTAGACAAAGAGGATATTACTCAACACAATGAAGAGCCCGAATCACCAAAAAACAAAGGTCATTATTGAATATCTGAAATGCGGGTAGGGGAAAAGATCATGATGCAGCGACCACCGCTCAATCAAACGAGTGTTCCTCATCAGGGAAAATCCCCCCTTCCACCTCTTTCTTATACTGCTTCACGGCATTTCGCATTTCTTCGGACAGACTCGCATAGCGTTTGACAAATCTTGGTGTGAATTCTTCAAAGAGGCCGAGCATATCGTGCAACACGAGTACCTGGCCGTCACAATACGGACCGGCACCGATGCCGATAGTCGGAATGTTTATGGCACCGGTGATTCTCCGTGCTAGTTCCCGCGGGATCTTCTCGAGCACGATGGAAAAACAACCGGCTGACTCCAGTAACTTGGCGTCTTCGAGCATTCTCGCTCCCGCCTCCTCACCGACACCCTGCGTCTTGTACCCGCCAAATTTGTGTATCGATTGTGGGGTAAGGCCAAGATGCCCCATAACCGGGATACCCAGGTCAACGAGTCGCTTAACCGTCTGTGCCATGGGCTTGCCTCCCTCCAGTTTCACGCCACAGGCACCCACCTGCAGGAAGCGTCCTGCGTTGTAAACGGCGGTTTCGACAGAGACCTGGTAGGATAAAAAAGGCATGTCGGCTATCACCAAGCTGTTTTTCACTGCACGTGCCACTACTTTCGTATGGTATAACATTTCTTCCATGGTAATGGGCAGGGTCGTTTTTTCGCCGGCAAAGACATTGGCGGCCGAATCGCCGACCAAGATTATGTCAATACCGACTTCATCAAGAATACGCGCGCTTATGAAATCATATGCAGTAAGACTGACTATTTTCTCTCCAGCCTTCTTCTTGGCAATGACCGCATCAACGGTTTTCATTCTCTTGATAGCACCCGGCGAGGTTCCTTAAGATCCTTTATCTCATTACACAACAGATCAAGGTCCTTTGGATTTGCCAGAAAATCGAATCCCTTGATGTTTACGATCAACATCGGCGATGAATTATAGTGAAAGAAAAAGGTATTGTAAGCTTCACTGAGTTTCTCAACATAATCAAACTCAATATCACGTTCGTACACCCGACCCCGCTGTTTGATTCTTTTATATAGTGCTTCCGGACTTGCCTGAAGGTAAATAACTAAATCGGGCCGGGGTATGTCCACCGAGAGGATCGAGTATATCTTGTCGTAGAGCGCGAACTCATCTTCACTTAGGTTGACCTCCGCGAAGATTCGGTCTTTGACAAAAAGGTAGTCGGTGATAACTCGTGAATTGAAAAGGTCTATCTGCGCAATCTCCCTCTGCTTCCGGTATCTTGACATAAGAAAATATATCTGAGTATGAAATGCATATTTCTTCCGGTCAGCATAGAATTTCGTCAGAAACGGATTTTCTTCAAATTCCTCAAGTACGGTACCGGCATGTAGTTTGTTCGATAAAATCTTAGTGAGGGAAGTCTTGCCGGCGCCTATTACACCTTCAATCGCTATAAATTTGAATTCCCTCATCGCCTTCTCCCCTTGCATATTCCCTTAAAGTTTTTGCCGCACCGGGGGGACGAAAATCCGGCGCAATCTCGGAGAGTATCTTGACTGCGAACCGCCGATTGAAGAATTCCTGGTGAGGAATTTTCAGGTCCGTGCGGTCGATCACGGAGTCACCCATGAAGAGGATATCTATATCAATCACTCTCGGCTGCCACCTTCCACGATCTTTCTCCCTGCCCATCTGAGTTTCGATCTCTTTGAACACCTTCAAGAGTTCAACACCCGAGAGGTCGGTCTCAACTTCCAGAGCAAGATTGAGGTAATCGGGTTGTTCAGAAACACCCCATGGTTTTGTTCTGTATATTTTGGATTTCTTCAGAATTTCGATGCCTCGTGCTTCTATTGCCTGTACCGCACGTTCGAGATTCTCCTTCAGGTCACCGAGGTTGCTCCCAAGCAGGAGAAAAATCTTTCCCATTGCTACTATTCTACTCTAAAGAATTCTTTTGTCAAGAAAATTGTCGGAATCATCATTGCGCTAAGGAAGAACATCAAGGTATCCACGATTCTTTCTGAGTTCTTCATACGAAAAGAATACCACACCAGAAAATGGCAACGAGGAGACCTGCCTTACTTGAGCCGCGATCTTATCAGTGCTCAAACGGTAGACGCCAAGCCCTACCGCAACCTGCTGTGGATTATCTACTATTTTAAGGGTCTTATCCAGAATCCCTCCAATATTATTACCATATGCCATCAGACAGACGTAGTCGACCAGCCCGGCATTCAACCACAGCGGCCAATCCTGGTAAAAATCAACGGCCGCCGATTGGTAGTCGGCCTTCACGGCAACTGAGATTTCCGCATAGGGCTTCGAGCTTTTTACACGTTCATTCAAGGTTCTGACAAAGCGGCTGAGATCATCGCGCACGAATTTCTGCAGTCGGTTATCGAGATCGGTACTGCCCCACATACTGTACCTCTGTTCGAAATCACGGGCAACGAAATCGGCCGGGTCAACACCATATTCGCGCATGAATTTGCTGCGCAGAGAGACGTCGAATATGAACTTGCGTGAGGGATAACGAAAATAGTCCAGGTGAACCCCATCAAAGTCATATTTGTCGAGCAACTCAACAACGACGTTCAGTATGTAATCGAAAACCTGCGCGTTAGCCGGAGTAAGATAATACCCCTCGATCGCCTGCCTCTCCAACTCCTCAACACCGTAGGCAAGGATCGACCTGCCGGTTCTGTCCTCGACATACCAATTGGGATGAAGATTGATTGGATGACGCCGATCTCTCGTCCAGGTTGCGTAACCCCATGAATAAAAGACGTTCAACCAGGCAGATACCTTGATATTTCGTCGATGCGCTTCGGCGAGGAAATCCCTTAACCATCCATCGTCATATTTCTTCACGACCGTATATTCCGATGGATAATAAGCCTCCCCGAGCGCAAAAAGCTGCAGAAAAACATGATTAAATCTGCCTTCGAGAGTTATGAAGATATTCTCGTGGTCATCGATGGACCAACGTGGAACCCATATCCCGCGAAAATCCAACGAGAAGGTTAGCAGCAGGGTCAGTAACAACACATAATAATTTAGCCAAAAAAACACTTATGTCAATTTCAAATTCCGGCCTTTTGATGAACAACAATGCACACTGCAGTTTTACAGTACAACTATCTTATTGACTTTATGACGAATTTACATAGAATATTGCAAAGGAGGATCTATGGGAGTACCAACAATTCTTATCATTGTAGTAGTGCTGATCATCCTCAGTTCAATCAAAGTTCTTAAAGAATATGAGAGGGCAATCGTGTTCAGACTTGGCCGTTTTGTAAAAGTAAAGGGACCGGGTATCTTCATTCTCTGGCCCGGCATCGATAAAATGGCCAAGGTACACCTACGCGTAATAACCATGGATGTACCGCCTCAGGATGTCATCACAAAAGACAATATATCGATCAAAGTCAATGCCGTCGGTTATTTCCGGGTATTCGATCCAGCTAAGTCGATACTCGAGGTTGAGGACTATATGTATGCGACGAGCCAACTCGCTCAGACGACGCTACGTAGCGTGCTTGGAGAATATGAACTCGACGAAATCCTGATGCAGCGCGAAAAAATAAACGTGAGGTTACAGAAAATCATCGATCAGCAAACTGATCCCTGGGGCATAAAGGTCTCCACGGTTGAGATTAAACATGTCGACATACCACAGGAGATGCAGAGAGCTATTGCCCGGCAGGCCGAAGCCGAACGTGAACGTCGCGCAAAAGTCATCCACGCCGAAGGAGAACTACAAGCTGCCGACAAACTCAACCGTGCAGCCAAGATTATCGGTGAAACCAACGTAGGTATTCAGCTCCGTTTTCTACAGACCCTCACCGAAGTTGCCACTGAGAAGAATTCAACAACCATATTCCCGGTTCCGATCGACCTCTTTGCTCCGTTCCTCAAGAAACTCCAGAAAGAAAAGTGACGATAGTACATCTGCAAAAAGGGTTGAATTGCTACAACCCAGTTGAAAAATCATTGCAGTATCATCTCAAGGTAGAAGCACGCTTCGGAGGATATTTCGAAATACCAGCTGATTCATACAACCCATGGCGAAAGCAATACGATCCTGAACGGTTTGCCAGAACGCTGCTCCGGTCCAAGGAACCCAACGCCAACTTCCATCTGGGTATCGTCGATGTTGACATCTATGCTCTTGGCATGAATTACATCTTTGGAATTGCCAATCCCCTGCTCGGTTCTGCGGTCGTCTCATTGTTTCGCTTGACGGGTCCGCGATTGGAGGAACGCCTGGGCAAGGAAGCCATACATGAAACCGGACATCTCCTGGGACTGACCCATTGCGATAGCCCTCGTTGCGTAATGTATTTCTCAAACACCATCGATGATACTGACAAAAAGGACATGAGTTTGTGCATGCAATGCAGGAGGAAAATTGAAGAGTAAGTACACTCTTTTCACACCGGGCCCGATCGATGTTCCTGAAGAAGTATTACAGAAAACATCCTGTCCCCTCTTATATCACCGTGAAAATGCATTCGGGGAGTTGTATAATAGCGTCACAGAAAATCTCAAGAAGGTCCTTTTCGCACAAAACTGTGAGATATTTTTCTTCACATCATCAGGTACTGGTGCGATGGAGGCTGCGTGCTGCAATCTTCTATCGCGCAAAGACAAACCGATCGTGGCGATTTCCGGAAAATTCGGCGAACGCTGGCTCGAGCTGTGCACCGCGTACGGCATCGACCCCATTGTCATCAAAGCAGAATATGGCAGATCGATCACCCCAGATCAAATCGAAGAAGCCCTCGACAGGGCACGCACATCAACGGTGATATTAACGACACTGACCGAAACCTCCACCGGCGCGCTCAACGACATAAAGCAGTTCGGTGAGATCTCAAAGAAACACGACGCCTATCTGGTGGTCGATGGTGTCGCCGGTCTGGCTGCTGACTATTGCAACCAGGATGAGTGGCATATCGATGCCCTGATCGGAGCATCCCAAAAGGCGTTGATGGCGCCGCCTGGTATTGCATTTATTTCACTGTCCAAACGCGCTCTGAAGCGGATGGATGATTCGGATTTGCCCAAGTACTATTTCAACATAAAAACATACGAGAAATTCAGAAGCCGGAATCAAACTCCATTCACCCCCGCGATCACTATTCTCTGCGGTTTGAACAAAGGATTGAACATGATCCTGGAAAAAGGACTGGAAGAGAACTTCAGAAAACACAAAGAGATCGCCGAGTATGTTCGTAAGAGGATAGCCGGGATCGGATTCGAATTGATGGCGGATAAACCTTCGAATGCACTGACCGTAATGAAAATGCCACCGGGAAAGAACAGCACGGAGATAATAAAAGAGATCAAAGAAAAGCACAGTATTCTCTTCGCTGACGGTCAGGCAAATCTTAGAGGTACGATCATCCGCATTGGTCATATGGGTAATTATTCAATTGAAAAACTATGCGGGGCGCTCGACGTGTTGGAGGCAGTCGCCGGCAAGGAGATGCGCTAGACTATGCCCAGATATGTAAAGATCGGCTACGAAGGTGTCGAGATAGACCTCCCCGTACACGCGCTATATATATACCGCGGTGCCGATCAACTCATCGACAACATATTCACTCTTATCAATGACGGAATAGAACGCCGCGAAAGAGTTGTCTTCGTAGGAAACCAGCGTATGTGCAAGATGCTTCGCAAGAAATTCCGTAATCGCATTACCACCGTCAGTGAAGGAGTGCGCGCAAAATCGCTGATCAACTGGCTGAAGCGTGAATACAAGAAATTGCCCAAGACCCGTGAAGGTCTGAGGGTCCTGGTGGAATGCAACAAAACACATGTCGAGTTTGAGAGTGGGCTCGATGACCTGAGCCATCAGCCCGATTACAGGATTTTTGTACTCTGCATGTATGACGTGACCGAGGTCACTTCGTTTGAACTCGTTGAAACGCTGAAGACACATCCATATGTATTCGTCGAACATCTAATACAGCCCAACTGCTTCTACTCACGCGTAAAACAACAGAACTGGATCGACGCACTTACCGGCGTTTTCAACAGGAAGTATTTTGACAAACAGCTCAGCACGGAATTACAGCGGGCCTCACGCTACGAGCACAGCCTTGCGGTCATTTTGATGGATGTCGACAGGCTCAGAATGGTGAATGAAGAATTCGGCATCGAGACCGGGGACGGCGTCCTACAACAACTTGCGAGAATCCTTGAGCGCAGTCTTCGGAGTGTCGACATCCTTGCACGATACGGCAGCGACGAATTTGCGGCATTGCTGCCGGAGACGAAAAAAGCCTACGCTCAAAAAACTGCCCAAAGAATATTGCGAAGTGTCAGGAATCATGACTTTTTCAAAGATGATCTGCGGGTAAAGGAAATAAGTCTATCCGTCGGCGTCGTCGGTTTCCCTGAAGATGCCGGCGGCGTAAAGGAAATGATCAAAAAAGCAGAACAAGCTCTCCGAAAAGCCAAGCGTCAAGGCGGTAGCACGGTTTTCGGATATGAATAGCATGCAGGCTCTAGATCCAGTACAACATAGAAATAATACTGGAATATTTCTCGACATTCGTTTTATTTGTAGTATGGTGACGCAAAAGCGGAGGTAATATGCCAATCACACCATTGGAAATCCGCAAGCAGGAATTCAAGAAAAAAGTGCGCGGCTATGACCCTCATGAGGTACGAGAATTCCTTGACATGGTCGCGACGGAGATAGAAGAACTGCTGCGAGCTAATGCCGGTCTTTCTGAACGGGTAAAAGACATGGACCTAAAGATCGAAGA
This sequence comes from Caldifarciminota bacterium, assembly GCA_020353055.1. Lineage (GTDB taxonomy): Bacteria > Hydrothermota > Tepidihabitantia > SM23-42 > SM23-42 > SM23-42. Next base: position 1,032,278 of record CP070686.1, read on the forward strand.
CTACAGACGCATGGAACAAATACTTCAGGATACATTAACAACAACACAAAAAGCTGCCGATGAGCTAAAGAATGGTGCAAAAAAGGAAGCAGAGACAATCATTGCTAATGCCCGGGTCGAAGCACAACGATTTCTGAAAGAAGCGCAGACCGAACTCAGCAGGATAAGGGAAGAAACAAAGATCGTTGAACATCAGAAACTTCTACTCGTATCTGAGTTTCGCGGATTGCTTGAGTCCTACCTGCGTTTGCTTGAGAGACTCGAAAAGAAGTGAAGAATAAGGCAAAACAGGCAACCGAATATATAAGGGAACAAAGCAGGATCAAACCCACCATCGGTATCATTCTAGGTACCGGCTTGGGCAGGCTGGCAAAGAACATTCGCGCGGCCGTGTCGATTCTCTATGACAACATCCCGAATTTCCCATCTGCTACCGTGGAATTTCATAAAGGCAGACTCCTCATTGGTACCCTGAAGGGTAAACGTGTCGTGGCAATGCAGGGGCGATTTCACTACTACGAGGGTTACAGCGCAAAAGAGATCACGTTACCGGTACTCGTGATGAAAATGCTTGGCGTCAAGACGCTGATCGTCTCAAATGTTAGTGGCGGTCTGAATCCTGATTTTAGTCCGGGTGCTCTCATGCTCATCAAAGACCACATTAACCTTATACCCGACAACCCGCTGCGCGGCCCTAACGAACCAAGACTGGGACCGAGGTTTCCCGACCTCTTCAACTGCTATGATTCAAAGCTCATTAAGTTGACCGAAAGAATCGCCCGCGAACAGAAGATAATGCTACATAAAGGAGTGTACGTAGCTGTTCCTGGTCCCAACCTCGAGACGAATGCAGAGTACCGTTTTCTAAGAACGATTGGTGCGGACGCAGTGGGCATGTCCACGGTGCCTGAAGTACTAATGGCACGATACCTAAAACTCAAAGTGCTGGGACTCTCAGTCATCACGGATATGGGTATAGCCGATTCGGTAAAACCCGCCAGCCTGGTTAAAATTATTAAAGCAGCAGCGAGTGCAGAGCCACTTTTGACGCAGATTGTCTCGAATGTCGTCACTCGCCTCTAACCCTGCCGCCTCATGAAGAAAAGCATTTGGCTGTTAATCGCTTCGTCCCTACTGATTTCCCTCTACTGTGCGCGCAAGGAAGAACGCATCACCAATGCCCGGAGGTTCATAGCCGAGTGGAATTATGACCGGGCGCTGACTGAAATCATCGCATTGCGCAAAGAAAAGGATTCTGAAATACAATATCTTATTGGATATTGTTATTTGCGAAAGAATGAATATCCCGAGGCATTACAGTACTTCGGCGCATCACTGGAAATGGATACGACCTTCAAGGACAGTATCATAAGGTCATACAATAACCTTTCCCAGAACGCAATAAAGATCAACGAACCGGAACGCGCACTATTCCTTTATCAGGAGATCGCTAAACTCGTACCTGAATATGAGCAGGCCAGCAACCTGTATCTCATCGGTGACCTGAATTTCGAGAGCGGAAACTATGAAGCAGCGATCAGGGCTTACAGACGTGCACTGCAAATCGACTCAACATCTCAGGAAGCAAAGAATGCAAAACCAAAGTTGATCAGAGCACTTGCCGCGACCGGCGACTACACGTCTGCTCTACCGATGGCAACGGCCGAATATGAAAGACTGCAGACTGCAGCAAATCTGCTCCTTGTGAGTGAGCTACAGCTTGCCCTCGGAACAAGACATTTCGGGGGTGGCATGCTTGACAGCGCTGAGATATATTTTGGACATATCATCGCCAACGGAGAACCGAAATCGATGCTCGACGATGCTTATTTTTATACGGCTGAGATATACTACGCACGAGGGAGTTATGATGTGGCTCTCGAGTTATACAAGAAGGTACTGCGGCTCGATCCCTATCAGAAAGGTGCGATGACAAAAAAAGCGAAGGAACGGATAAAGGAAATAAAGGAGACAAAATGAAATCCAAGCTAATTCTTTTGATTACGGTTTCGATATTTTTATCCTGCATGGCGCGCGAGAGCCTTGCCCCACTCGAGCCGTTGAATGAATATGAACGTGCGATGTCATTCTTCGACGATAAACAGTACCAGCGAGCCGCGGAAGCCTTTGAGAGAATACTTTTCTACCACCCCTCATCCGAGTATGTCGACGACGCCCAATTCTGGCTGGCGCGCGCCTACCTCGAGATGAAGGAATACGCCCAGGCCGTCATCGAATTTAATTATCTGATACGTAACTTCCCGAACACAACTTTGCTGGAGCAAGCCTACTTTTTCCGCGCGAAGGCGAACCTCATGTCAGCGCCGAGTTACGAGAAGGACCTCAGTGATTTGAAAAAAGCAATTCAGCTCTTCGATGAATTCCTCACTCGGTTTCCCAACTCGGAATATACCGATGATGCAAGGCAGGAAATCTTAACCGCACGAAATCTGCTCGCGAAGAAGGAATTGGAGAACGGCAAGCTGTACGAGAAACTGAACGAACCGGATGCGGCTCTCCTTTATTATGAATACATAAGGAACAATTATCCGGAAACAGAATCCGCGGGCGAAGCGACATACCGCAGCGCCAGGATCCATGAAAAGCGCGGTGAGTCTGAAGAAGCCGTTGAGCTATACCGAACCCTCCTCGAAGACGAAAACTGGAAGAATAAAGCCGCCGACCACATCGCTGACCTCGAAAAGGAAGGATAGCAGAACCAGCAATGAAGGTCGGCGTCTTCGGCGGACTCTTCGATCCACCACACACCGGGCATCTGATTATATCCCAGCATGTTCTTGAAGAATTTCACCTTCAGAAGATCCTTTTCGTACCCTCTGGTAACCCCCCCCACAAAATGGAATATTCACCATTTGAGAACCGGTATGCCATGACCCAGCTCGCAGTCGAGGACAACGTAAGTTTCGCGATCAGCGATGTCGAGAGAATGTTCACGGACAAGACCTACACAATTGAAATGATCAAAGAACTACGCAAGGGAACGGATGATGAATTTTATCTGATGATCGGCAGCGACCAGTGGCTCGAGATCGAAACATGGAAGGACCCGGAGGAGATCTTCCGAGAATGCCGCATTGTCGTCATGCGAAGACCGCATCATGAAGTAAAAAAAGAAGCACGATTCTTCGACCGCGTCATGGTCAGCAATGCACCTTTGATCGACATTTCATCAACGACGATACGGTCGAGAATAAAAAAGGGGCTTTCTGTAAGATACCTGTTAAAACAAGCAGTATATGACTACATAAAAACAAACAATCTTTACACCGTCTAATTACTTAGCGACCAAAATACTCACCGATTTGGGCACAATATCAAGATGAATCGTCCTTGCCCTTTCGACTTCGCCGTCGACTTCAGCCAGGAAGACCTTCTCACTTACCACCTTCAATTGTCGTCCCTTGCACAGATAGACCTTGTGGTACGCCAGGTGTTCTCCTGCATATACTCGCGCCAGAACTTTGCTGATGAACTTGATGAAATTAGTGTCCTTGACGTACATGAATTCCATGATTCCGTCATCGACCACCGCCATCGGTGCAGCATGCATGCCGCCTCCGAAATACTGTCCGTTAAGCGCACCAACAATGGTCATGAGGCCACTGTCAACCAACTTGTCATCGACCCATATCTGAAGTTTCATCCGTCTGAAACTGAGCAATGCAGCGAGACTGGCAAGCAAAAATGTCAAGAACCCGCCCAGAACTTTTGGCAGGCTGTTACTCAATCTTGCCACGGCGCCACCCAACCCAGTGTCTGCTGCGTTTATGAAATAACGCGTCCACGTCCTGCCCTCGCGCTCGAAGACCATCCTCCCTGCGTCCATCAGCATCTCGCGGCCGTTCTTTATTAAATCAACTGCCTTACGATACTCTTTGGAAATATGTAATGTTCTTGAGAGGTCGGTTCCGGTTCCGGCCGGTATCATGGCGAGCGTGGGCATGGTGCCTGAAGTTTTTTTGTAGTTAAATAACCCGTTCACGATCTCGTTCATCACACCCTCGCCGCCGACACTGATAATGAGTCTTGCTCCTTCCCGCGCGTACTCCTGGGCAATGTCAGAAGCATGCCATCTTCTCTCGGTCAGCCGCCAGGTAACATCAAAACCAGACGACTGAAGATACTCTAATATTAGGGGCCATCTCTTACCGGCCTTACCGTAGCCGGCGTGCGGATTAATGATCGCGTGAACCTTTTTTGACTGAACCACTGTGCAATACTACGGAAAAAAATTCAGTTGTCAACATCTTCATGGGCTTGCTAATGCCTGAATATTGCATATAATTGGCCATGAAGAAGAAATTTGTGATCATTGATGCGCATTCGATAATCTTCCGCTCGTATTTCGCATTCATAAAAAGTCCGTTAAAAAATTCCCGCGGTCAGAACACCTCAGGCGTATTCGGCTTCGTGAACACGCTTGAGAAAATAAAGAAACGGTTGCCCACCGAATATCTTGTTCTTGCATTTGATGCTCCGGGAATTACTTTCCGCGACGAGATATTCGAAGATTACAAGGCGACCAGGCCTGCCCCACCACCAGACATTCCATTCCAGATCGAAAAGGTGAAGGAATTGTCCAAATGCATGGGCATACCTCAATTCGAGGTCGAGGGGTACGAGGCTGACGATATCCTTGCTACCCTTGCGGTCAGACTGAAAGAGCACGGTGAAGTCTACATAGCAACGTCAGATAAAGACCTGCTGCAACTCGTCGCCGACAATGTCTTTGTATATGATGCCTACCGTGATGAAATAATCGACCGCATTAAGGTTTCCAAGAAGTACGGAGTCGCGCCCGAGCAAATCCCCATGTATCTTGCCCTCACCGGCGATACGATAGACAATGTTCCCGGCGTGCCTGGCATCGGGCCGAAACGCGCCCAAGAAATAATCAAGAAGTACGCTGATTTCAACGAGGCTCTGGATAAAGATCCGCGCCTCACCCAGCACAAGGAAAAGGCAAAATTATCACGTGAATTGATCGAACTTAAGACCGATGTGCAATTGGATTTTTCACTTGATGAATTGCGCACCAGGGAACCTGACATGGACAAGGTCATGCCGATCCTCGTCGACCTTGAATTCCACGCTTATATCAGAGAATTATCAAAGGGCATCCATGCTGGCATCGACGTCAAAGACTTGAAACATAAAGCCACGGTCATGAACGCTAAAATAATCGGCATTGCCCTGGGTGATGATGCGGTGTTTTTGAGCGCCGATAAAGATACCGTATACCGTACCCCATTTGCACAAGCCGATGAAATCCTCTTCCAGCAAGACGTCATCAAGGCCGGCTATGATCTGAAGACCCTTGCGCACGCCACGAATATTAACCCACCGCTCTTCGATCTACAGATCGTTTCCTGGCTGCTCGATCCTAACCGTCGTTCATACTCATTTGACGACATCTGTCTTCAAAATCTGAAATCATGCCCAGGAGATAGACCAGAAACGATCGCCCTCATGAGCCATCAATTGCATACGGTTCTCAAGGATAAATTGCTGAAAAAGAACATGTTCGATCTCTACGACAAGATCGAGGAACCGCTCATACACGTATTGACCAAAATGGAAAAACGAGGCATCGGCCTCGACGTAATATATCTGGAAGAATTGAACGTTGAAGTCGAACAGCATCTGCGTGAGGCCGAGAAAAATATCTATGATATTGTCGGTCATTCGTTCAACATCAACTCGCCCAAGCAGCTCGCTGTAGTACTTTTCGAAGAACTCAAACTCAAGCCGACGAAGCGTGGCAAGAAACACTATTCAACTGACTTTGAAGTGCTGACCCAGCTGAGCCTCAGCCATGCAGTACCAAGAGAGATCCTCACGTACCGCGAACTTGCCAAGATGAAATCGACCTATCTCGAGCCACTGATCATGTTGAGTAAGGAAGGCCGGATCCATACCACTTTCAATCAGACCGGAACTGCAACCGGTCGCCTATCTTCGTCGAATCCGAACATTCAAAATATCCCCATAAGGAGTGATCTTGGAAGGAAAATAAGAAAAGGTTTTGTCGCAAGCGATGGCTACAAGTTGATATCAGCGGACTACTCCCAGATCGAACTGCGCTTGCTTGCGCACATCACTAATGATAAAAACCTCATCCAGGCATTCATGCAGGGCGATGACATACACCGGCACACTGCAAGCGTAGTCTTCGGGGTTCCCGAAGAAAAGGTTGACGATAAGCAACGCCGCATGGCTAAGGTAATAAACTACGGGCTCATCTACGGCATGAGTGACTATGGCCTGGCTCAGCGTTTTGACATCGCCCATGAAGAGGCAGTACAGTTCGTCCAATCCTATTATGATCTATACCCTGACGTTGCCGCCTGGCGCGAGCAGGCAGTGCTTTCGGCTGAGGAAAAAGGATACGCAGAGACCCTGTTCAAACGTCGCAGGCCGCTGGTCGACCTGCATTCGCGGAACCATAACCTGCGCGAATTCTCCAAACGAGCCGCAATCAACACGCCGATCCAGGGAAGCGCTGCCGACCTAATCAAGATCGCGATGATCAATGTCGAAAATAGACTGACTGAAGGGAAATTCATGCGTGGCTTGCTCCTGTCCATTCATGACGAGTTGCTCTTCGAAATTGAAAATGACAGGATCGACGAAGCCAGAGAAATCATCGAACAATGCATGGAAAACGCCATAGAAACCAACGTCCCGATTGTTGTTTCGATCGGCATCGGTCCGAACTGGGACGAAGCACACTAAAACGTACAAGACCAACTCCGGAATTCGCATTTGGAAATTCGAAATTTCCTGGTGTCAGGGTATTGACATCGCCCAAAAATTATATATAATAGTGGTTAATGAAGACAAAAGTCTTGAAGAAATCAGATGTCAAGCGCAATTGGTACATCATCGATGCCACCGACAAGATCCTCGGTAGGTTGGCTTCGAAAATCGCCCCTGTGCTCATCGGCAAGAATAAACCGCAGTATTCACCCCACGTGGACTGCGGCGATTATGTCGTGGTTATCAATGCCGACAAATTCAGGGTGACTGGGAAAAAGATGAAAGACAAGATATATTATTCTCATTCATTCCACCCCGGTGGATTGAAGAAGATTCATTTAGAATTAATGCTGAAAAAGCATCCGGAACGCGTTTTCTATCACGCAATCAGCGGCATGCTGCCAAAGAACAAACTGCGGGCGCGGCGCTTAAGGCGATTAAAGATTTATACGGATACCAAACATCCGCATTCCGCGCAGTCGCCTAAGGCGATCGAACTCTAAGGAGGGAAGTCAATGCCTGATATACTAACCGGATCGAGAAAAACAGCCACGGCAAAGATCATGCTAACATCCGGCAGCGGGGTCTTAAGAGTCAACAACCGCGATCCCCTGAAGTATTTTGGCCGACAGGACCTGGTGGATCTGGTCAACCTTCCCCTGATCACTGCCGGCGTAAAAGGTACCGTTGACATCAAAGCAAGAATATCAGGTGGCGGAATAGCAGGACAAGCAGGAGCGATGTGCCACGGTATTGCGCGAGCGCTGGTTAAATTCAACCCCGAACTCAGGCCCACCCTGAAAAGTGCCGGCTTGTTGAAGCGGGACCCGAGGAAGAAAGAACGCTGTAAATACGGTTTGGCAAAGCGCCGCAAGAGATTCCAATTCTCGAAGCGATAAGGAGGCACATTGGAGCAGATAACCTTCGAAAGACTCGTCAGTTCAGGCTGTCACTTCGGACACCGCACTAAGCGCTGGAACCCAAAGATGGAGAAGTACATCTTCGGTAAGAGAAACGGCATACACATCATCGACTTGCGCCAGACGCAGGAAGGATTAAAGCGTGCGTATGAGGCAACCGTTCGCGTCGCTGAAGAAGGCAAGGGTATCCTATTTGTCGGCACCAAGAAACAAGCCAAAGATATAATCAAGGAAGAAGCAACGAAGGCACAGATATTCTATGTTACCGAACGCTGGCTAGGGGGTCTGCTCACGAATTTCGACGTCTTGAGCCAGCGCATTTCCAGGCTCAGAGAATTTGAAAGAATGAAAGAAGATGGTCGCTGGACAATGGTATCGAAAAAAGAATTGTCTCGTGCCGAGAGGGAATATCAGAAACTTCACAAATATTTTGTTGGCATCAAAGATATGGACCGCCTGCCGGGGATGGTCTTCGTGATCGATATCAAGAAAGATGAAACCGCACTGCGCGAGGCACTCCGGGTAAACATTCCGGTTGCAGCAATCGTCGACACGAATGTCGATCCAACCGAAATTGACTACCCGATACCGGCAAACGACGATTCGATCAGGTCGATTTCGCTGGTCACCCAGATCCTTGCCAATGCGGTCATTGAGGGAAGAAAAGGATTCGAAGCCGAAGAGAAGGAAGCAAAGGAAGCATATGGATCGGGAGAAGCTGAGGGAACTTAGAGAAAGGACCGGTGCCGGCATCGTCGACTGTCAGAAGGCCTTGGACGAAGCCGGGGGTGATCTCGAGAAAGCAGTTGAAACACTTAGAAAAAAAGGGCTAGCCCTTGCTGCCAAGAAAGTAGGGCGTATCACCAAAGAAGGTATTGTCGATGCATATATCCATCCTGGTGACCGCTTGGGCGTTCTTGTCGAGGTCAACTGTGAAACCGATTTTGTTGCCCGTAACACCGAATTCCGCAGATTCGTCAGAGACATAGCCCTGCAGATTGCGGCCAGCGAACCGATGGTGGTCATGCGGGAAGAGCTACCTCCAGAAGTAATTGAAAGGGAAAAAGAGATTTACCGTAGTATGGTGCAGGACATGAAGAAAAAACCGGAGATCGTCGAAAAGATCGTTGCCGGCAAGCTGGAAAAATTCTACACAGATGTATGCCTGCTTGAACAACCGTTTGTAAAGATACCCGAAAAAACAGTCGATGATTACCTGAAAGAGCAAATCGCAAAATTCGGTGAAAACATCGTCGTGAGGCGTTTCGTACGTTTTCGCCTCGGTGAATGAAAAAAAAGCCCCGCCCTATTAAATACCGCAGAATCATTCTAAAGTTATCCGGAGAATTCTTTGGGAACGATGGCAATGCTTTTGACAGATCGGCAATAAATTATGTAGCCGACCAGATCATCCAGGCCAAGAAAATGGGTGCAAAAATCGGGGTCGTCGTGGGCGGAGGGAATATCCTACGCGGCCGTGATGCCGCCTGGTTGGATAAAATCGATGCTGACTTTTGCGGAATGGTCGGCACCGTGATCAACGGCATGGTACTTCATTCAATTCTGCAGGAGAAGGGACAAAAAGTAAAATTGAGCAGCGGTTTTGCCGTGGAAGGCATCACCGATAAATTCAATAAATTCAAGGACTTAGCATTCTACGAGTCAGGAGGGACTATTTTATTCGTCGGTGGAACAGGCAACCCCTTGTTCACCACGGACACCGCGGCTGCGCTCAGAGCAGCCGAATTTCACGCCGATGTACTGATTAAGGGTACAAAGGTGGCCGGGGTCTATTCAGCCGACCCTGAAAAAAATAAGAAAGCAATTCTCTACAACAAACTCACCTATGACCAGGCAATCCAGGATAATCTGGAGGTCATGGATCTGGCCGCATTCAACACATGCCGTCAGGCCGGCATTCCTATCTACGTCTACAGTTTTTTCAAGAACAAACTGTGCGATGTAATTTCCGGCAAAACGTTAGGAACAATCATTAGTGGAGGAAGAAATGATTGAAGAAATTAAGAAGAGCACTGACGAAAAAATGAAGAAATCACTCCATCTGTTTGCTCAAGAACTTGCCAAACTCAGGACTGGTCGCGCTTCACCTGCCCTTTTAGAGGGCATCAAGGTTGAATATTATGAAAGTCAACTACCGCTCAATCAGGTCGCAACGATAAGCATCCCGGAACCGCGACTGATTATTATCCAGCCGTGGGACAAATCTGCACTTCCAAACATAGAGAAGGCAATATTTAAATCCTCGATCGGGTTGACTCCAAACAGTGACGGTAACGTGATCCGCCTTGCCGTACCACCTCTAACGACGGAGCGGCGAGAGGAATTAATCAAACTTACCTTAAGAATGGCCGAAGAAACGAAGGTCGCGATCCGGAACATCCGGCGGGATTCCAATAACGAAATCAAAAAACTCGAGAAGGACAAGAAGATCTCTGAAGACGTTTCGTTCAAGTCTCAGGAAGATATTCAACATGCCACCGATCAGTACATAATGAAAGTCGATGAAGTACAGAGAGATAAAGAAAAAGAAATACGGGAAACCTGAGAAAATAAATGACCAAAAATCAAGTTCTTCCGGAATATGAAATACGGTGGTAAACGCATGCATTACTCTCTTTGTCTAAAAACTAAGGAGGAATAATGGCAAATATTTGGGATGATCTGGTAAAATGGTTGGACGATGCCTCCAAGGTGGTCGGAAAAGAAGCGGGTGACCTAACGCAGAAAGGTACCTTGAAGCTTGAGATATACGACCTGAACCGGAAACTGAGAGATGCATTCACTGAACTGGGCAGTCAGGTATATGAAGCGACCTACATCAAGAAAGCAGCCGACTGGCAGAATAGTAAGAAAGCCAAAAGCACCATTCGAAAGATCAGGACGATCACGAGAAAGCTGGAGAAAAAAAATTCAGAGTATAAGAAAATAGGCAAGAATTTGCCGAAAAAGAAATAATCTGCGTCTTACGTTAGCAGATAAACATAATTTTGTGCGGTCAGACCATTGAATTCATGCACAAGGAGGTTACATGCACAAGGATATATCACTGCGTAACGCTGGCATAATTGCTGGTGCTGCAGCCATTTTTGCATTCCTGTTCGGTATAATAATAACTGCAAGCATCCCGAGTTTCGCCAACCGAGGTGAAGCGAGTCCACAACAGGACCCGGCAATCGCAATGGTCGGCGAAGGGGGAGAGAGTCCGTTTGCCCGTGTGGCCGAAAAGGTTTCGCCTGCCGTGGCCAATATCTCGGCCGAAAGAACCGTTACGGGAACTTTTCCTGGATTCGAATGGCGCTTCCAAGGCCCATGGGATGAACTCTTCAGAGACTTCTTCAAAGGCACACCGAGGTCAGAACGAAAGACACAGACGCTCGGCTCAGGCTTTTTCATATCCGATGACGGATACCTGGTGACGAATTATCATGTCATCAAAGGTGCATCTGACATTGTCGTCAAATTGACCAATAAGCAAGAATTCAACGGTGACGAAGTCACCATCGTAGGCACCGACTCATTAACCGACATCGCCCTGCTCAAGATCGATAACGGTGAAAAACTACCCTACCTTGAGTTTGGCGATTCAGAAAGAGTGAAGGTCGGTGACTGGGCGATCGCTTTCGGTAATCCTTTCCATCTTGAGGGAACAATCACGGTCGGCGTCATCTCGGCCAAAGGGCGTGCCGGGATTGCCCTACCTGAAGGACCGGGCTATCAGAGTTTTCTGCAGACCGACGCGGCCATAAATCCCGGCAATTCCGGTGGACCGCTGGTGAACATACGCGGCGAGGTAATCGGCATCAATACCGCCATTACTTCACCGAGTGGCGGCAACGTTGGTATAGGTTTTGCCATACCCGCACATCTTGCCGAATGGGTAATCGATGCACTCAAGTCAAAGGGCAAGGTTACGCGTGGATATCTCGGGGTATACTTACAGGAGATAACCGAAGATCTGAAAGATGCTTTGGACCTTCCGACACTTGAAGGCATTCTGATAAGTGAGGTCGCCTTAAACACACCGGCGAGCCGGGCCGGCATGCTGGCCGGTGATGTAATAACACAATTCGACGGCAAGGAAGTAAAAGACATGGCTTCTTTCAGGATCATGGTTGCATCGACGCCAGTCGGTAAAACGGTGAAGATCGCGGTATTCAGAAAAGGTAAAATAAAGGAATTGAAGGTCACGATAGGCGAGATGCCGGAAACAGTCACCGCCGCGGAGGAATCACCGGAACCAGAATATGAATTGGGACTGCACGTCGTGGATGTATCAGACCCGCGTGCCGACGATTTTAATCTCCAGGTTACAAAAGGCGTGGTCGTGCTCAGTATCAAATCGGGTACTCCGGCCGACAAGGCGGGTTTTAGAATCGGCGATTTGATCATCGCCATCGGCGGGAATGAGGTCTCAGACATTTCTGACTACCGCGACCTGATTGATAATCTCAAGACAGGGAAACCGGTTATCTTTCAAGTCAGGCGTGGAGAGCGTAAACTCTACATCGCGGTTACTCCCTAGCATTATCGGACATGGTATGACAAAGCAGGATATGCCAGGCAACGGATAATCCAATGTTCAGGGTTGTCAGCGACCGCGGACTGAAACAATATCTTGAGGAAATTAGCCAGTACAAAATACTAACGAAGGAAGAAGAATTCGCCCTGGCAAAGCGGGCAAGAGAGCATAACGACACCGAGGCAAAGAAAAAACTCATTTGCGCAAATCTTAGAATTGTCGTGTTCATCGCCAAGAGGTTTCAAGACGAAAGACTTGGCCTCTCTGAACTGATAAATGCAGGCAATGAAGGACTCATCCACGCAGCCGATAAATTCGATGAACGAAAGGGATATCGTTTTAATACCTATTCGGTTTGGTGGATAAAACGCTCGATCTACGAAGCGATCAGCGTCCAGCGCGGCATTGTACGCAAGAGTTTTCTTGCCCGCCGGGCACAGACTGAAACAAAAAAATTCATTCAAAAACACGGTAAAGAACCAACGCCTGAAGAGCTTGCCCGCATCCTCAAGGTCGATTCCAGCGCTGTCGCACTCGCCCTCAGCGAACTCATTCCGGCTTACTCCCTGGATGAAGCATTTGAAGATTCTGAAAATCCCTACATTGAATCCGTCCGGCTCGACATCCAGGGGTCGGACAATCTGATTTCTCCGCCGCCCGACGTGATTTTCAAGAAGAAAGTGGAAAAAGAGAAACTCCAGAAGGCGTTGAACAAAATTGGGACGAGGGAACGGGAAGTGCTGGAGAGAAATTTCGGTCTTGGCGAATACGAGCCCCACACGCTTGAGGAAATAAGCAGAATTATGAACATCACGCGTGAACGGGTACGGCAGATCAAAGAAAACGCACTGCGCAAGCTAAAAATCGTTATCTCGAGACAGAATCTCGACCGATCCTGATCTGCATATCATCACTGAACCTCAAGGTTGATATAAGGCGTTTGGTTTTGATCGATTTACAATTCTTCGGTGTATATTTCAGTATTAGTGTATATACAAATGCTTGCCGCTATTTTTATCGACTCCTCGATAATTTCTCGCGCCGACAGATTCGAGTATTTAACTAACCCCCGGCAAACCGCCAACGCATACGGACCACCAGAACCTATCGCAACGATTCCATCATCGGGTTCGATTACATCACCCGAACCGGAGACAACGTAGGAATGCTCGGCATCGAGGATCGCCAAAAGAGCTTCCAGTCTGCGCAGCACCTTATCCTGACGCCAATCCTTTGCGAGTTCGACAACACTGCGCGGTAAATTTCCCCTGAATTCCTCCAATTTCGATTCGAAGCGCTCAAAAAGCGTCAGGGCATCAGCCGTCGACCCGGCAAAACCCGTGAGTATGCGATCGCTGTAAATCTTCCTTATTTTACGCGCCGTGCGTTTCATCACCGTCTCACCGGTCGTAACCTGTCCATCACAGCCAATTGCCACAATGCCCTTGTGACGTACTCCGATTATGGTAGTTGAAATCATCTGAAGATATTATACACAGGCTCAACCCGCTGTCAAATGTTTCAGGTAACACGCAACATCTTCGCATCTTTCCCTGATTTCGATCTAGTGTGCTTCAATTCTTCTGGCAATTTCCTTTGCTTCCTGCAGGGCATCGTTCTTCTCTTTTAGTTTACCCTCCAACTGCAAATCAAGGAGCTCCTGCAGTATCACCTTGAAGAGGGGTCCGGGTTTCATGCCCAATGCAATAAGGTCATAGCCATTCACGAGTCTTTCGACTTTAGGCTTGGCCATATCGGCGCGGTACAGATCAACCATTCGAAGAAAAGCCCTTTCCAGATGGCCTGTCCTGCCGCCGGTGGCATAGCCGTCGGCCCAGGCGATGAGCATTGCACCAAACCAATCGACACCGAGGTGGCGGAAGAACCGGCGAATGGCACGATCCGTAAGATCGGGATTAGTAGCAAGGAGATGCAATCTCATGTGTTCTTTCACCAGCTTCTTCAGCACATCGGTGTCGTGCCTGGAAAGCCTTAAACGCCGATGCGCAATCTTTTCGATCATTTTTGCGCCGATCGAATCATGACCGTAGAAATGGATCTCACCTTCTTTAATCAGTAACGTATCCGGTTTTGCGACATCATGAAAAAGACCCGCGAGTTTACAGAGTGCCGCGCGATTGGTCTCCGCAAAGTAGCGAGAGTATTCTGGTTCAAGACCCTTGAAGAAACCATGTGCGATCAAATGCTCCACTGCTCCGTAGGTATTGAGTGAATGATTCCAGAGATCAAAATCCTCAATGAGTTTTTGCGCCTCATGAAATATCTGTCCAAAAATTCCCAGTCGGTTAATCTTCAAAACTGCATCAAAAGAGTGTGGCGACGACATTATTCGCATCAACTCGTCACCAATACGCTCGGCGGCTGTCTCTTTCAGTGAAATATTCCTGGCGAATTTTTCAAAATCTCTATGCAGATTGAAGTTGAGTTGCAGCGCGAGTCTGAATCCCCTCAAAACCCTCAGAGGATCAGCGATCAAAGCCTCGGCGGACGTAGGCCGGACTACCCTTTTCTTCAAATCCCTCAGCCCGTGACAAGGATCCAGAAAATCCAATGTCTCGACCTGCATGGCCATCGCGTTAATCGTGAAATCGCGCCTCTGCAAATCTGGAACAACACCTTCCTTGTCGAGACCAATGAAATCGTAGACAATGTCATCCTTGACGACCCGCGCTTCGTCTGCCTGCTCATCAAGAATGACGAGCGCTCCTTTGATTCTCCGAGCGACGTGACGAGCGAATTCTATCCCGGAACCTTCCACCGAGAAGTCGTAGTCACGCGGCTGCAGACCCAGCATGATATCCCGGACCGTACCACCAACGATATACAGACTCTGCTGCCTTTTCAGACGGGCAATATTCTGAATGTATTCGTCTTTACTTATGTATTCTGCCAGTTTCTTCACAGCACAATTCTACCCATGGGTACATGCGTGTCAACTTGTTTATCTTTAAAAAACGTGATATGAACAGTTGCCGATTCTTTGTTGGATAATTTCCATTAAGTTTTGTTGGTCAGAGAGTCGGTACAGAAAGTTCACGCACCCTCCGTATTGCCCAACCCTCTATGGTTGAATTCTGACTATGTCGTGCGTATTTGCATTCTATCCGGGATTAGGATAGAATTTCTTCACGTATATCCTTGCCTTGAGGTCTGCGATCAACTCCTCGTATTTCTCTTGCACTTCCTGCTGATATAGGTATTGCATTATTTGGTCCCGTAACTCTTCGAAACTCAGAGTGCGTTCCGCGACTTTTTCTTTGATATACAAAAGATGGTAACCATAGGGCGTCAAAACCGGCTCACTCACTTCACCCTGCGCCATGTCTGCAACTACCTTGTCGAACGGCGGCGTCAGTCGCTCAATGTAGAACTCACCGAGGTCAATATTTGGATCCCTGGAATACTCCTTGGCTAGACTGTCAAAGTCAGCCCCGTCCTCAATCAATCCCTGGAGTCTACTGGCAACTCCTTTAGTCCGCAGAGTGTCTTGCCGGTCCACACTGACTTTGATGAGAATCTGTCTGAGCAAAACCCAATCATCGCCCTTGTTCATGACCTCGACAATGTGATACCCTAACCTTGTGGCAAATGGTTGCGATAAGGTGCCGGGTTTGAGCCCGAAAACGATCGCTTCAAAATCCTCGATTGTCTCTCCCCTTCTTATCCTACCCAACATCCCGCCTTTTCGCCTTGAGTTCTCGTCCTCGGAAAACTCGCCGGCAATGACGCCGAAATCACCACCAGCGAGAAGCAACTTGTAAACATCGGTTGCCTGTTCAAAACCTCGCATCATTTCATCCTGGTCAGGCAAAATCGGCAAGAGAATATGGGAGAGTTTAACCCTCCCGGGTACGATTGCGATGGAATCTCTATTCTCCTCATAGAATTTCTTGACCGCAATTGGCGAGATCATTATCTTTGCGGCGAATTTCTTTGCGATCAGTCTTTCCATTATCATTCGCGACTTTATGTTCTCGTGGTAGTAGTCTTTCAGTTCCTCGATATTTATACCCTGTTCATCGAGGTATGCAAAGAAAGTTGCTTCCGACGGAAAATTACTCTTGAGGCCTTCGATATTCTGGGTGACGAGAGGTACAACTGCCTCATCTTCAACAAAAACAGACTCCTTTTCAGCCTCGATCAACAGCAGTTTGTTGGCGATGAGTTGATCGACAACATACTCGTCGATCTCCTCCTCTGTGGTGAACATTCTGCGCGCGACTGGGTCGTTGTTCAAAATGCTCACGTTCTCCTGAACCTCACTCCACAAGATCACGTCGTCGGCAACGAAAGCAGCAATCTGATCGGCGAGGGTCGTGCTGAGGAAAAGTATCAGGAACATTGTTTAGGATGCAGGGTGTATTCTACCGGGCGCATCATTTCTGCAGGGGTGTAAGATCGGTGGTGATCTTATAGGTATCTCTCAGACTGTCGACGTATTCAGTAAGGAAACCCTGATACTTACTGGCCAGTAGATAATTATATATCTGCCCCTTTACATCATCGGTCAATTCGGCCTGTGCTTTGATCTTTCTCTTATCGATTAGCTTCACAATCAAATACGTTCCCTGCACGTACGGTATGGCCTCTGAGATTTCGCCGGTCTTCATACCAAATATCATTTCTTCAATCGCGAAATCAGCGATAACGCCACGTGGCAGGAATTCGGTTATGATCCTGGGATTTTCAGGATCCTGGTATCGCGTCAACGAACGCTCACGAGCAAGTTTGAAGAAATCTGCACCGGCTTTGATCTCCTCTGAGGTCCGCATCGCCAGTTCCCGTGTCGGCAGGACTATTTGCCCCAGCTTAACAGCATAAAGGAACTCATCCTTATGTTGTTCAAAATACTCCCTTATTTCTTTTTCGGTGACCGTGGTAGTGCCAAACTCTCTTCTCACTAATTCCATCGCCAAAAAATTCTTCGCGTACTGATCGAGCACAAATCTAACCGAGTCTTCTTTGTCAACGCCCATCTTCTTTGCCTGAAGATACAGTATTTCCTGCTGAACCCAATCATCAAGAAACGCCCTTATACGATCCTCACCGATTTGCCGGTAGTCAACATCTGGCACATATTGCTCAAATTCTTTCATTGTGAGTTTCGACCCGTTAACGGTTACTATAACATCCTCTTCCTTGGCCGCACAATTGAAAAGAAACAGCAGTGCAATCAAAAAAGCAAAATACTTCACTTTTCCTCCTTCAGTAATCGGGCCAATACACCTTCGTTGACCTCGGGTTTGTACTTGTCACGGAGCATAGCGAAAAGATTGCTCCGCAAGCTATCTATCGTCGCATCCCTCAGCCTTACGGTTATGACTGAGAAAGCCCGGTTCTTATCCATATCTTTAAATTCATCGCTATGGGTTCTGTGATACTCCCGAACATCCGACGAGTCAACGATCGCTTGACCGGTTACTCTGTCCGAATAGAATTTCTGAAAAAGCAACAAAGAATAGGTGTTGTCCAGCTTCCTCTTTGTCATCTTACGCTTGTGGTGGTAATTGCTCATAGCCTCATCATATATCAGGTCAGGAATCAATTCCTGGTCGATCAGATATTTCGGATCGACACGCGAACCACCGTGTAGATATCGAACCGCGTCTATTACCGAACGAACATAGACGAATGCGGTGTCATATTTTTTCACCACCCAGGTATTAAGATCCTTCTCCGTAATTAGTGATTCGGGTTTAATCAGAATTTCCAATCCTTCGGGGTTGTATTCAACTCTTGCTCGTTCCATCAACTTGTTGAAATATCGTTCACCTTCGGCCCGGGCCTTTTCCTGCCATAGATTACTTTTGATATTCTCTTTCACTTCATCATAGGTAGGGCTATCGGCGATGATATGGTCAACCACCTTAAAAATCATGTAGTACTCACCAAATTGAATAGGCTCGGTTACCCCGCCTTCTTTGACGTTCTTCAAAGAACTCATGATTTCAGGCGGAATGGACATGATTGAGAAAGTGCCGATATCGCCGTCGACCGACATAGTATCTAATGAAAAAACAAGCATATCCTCGAATGACGCACCTTTCTTCAGTTCTGCACTCACATAATTAGCAAGAGATTCCTCAGCTACAACGATCTGCGCCAGATGATACTGTTCGACGATCTTCTTGTACGTTTCCCTTACTTCGGCATCGCCAACCTTCACTTTGCCGAGAATGACATCGGTATAGTAAGACCGCCAGATTACGTCACGCCGATTCGTCTCAAATGCAGCTTGCACAACAGGGTCATTATCATAACCAGCAGTTGTAGCCTCTTCGACCACCAACATCTGGTTTATGAATTCGTTGACTTTGTTCATCCTCCTGATAGAATCGTCGGCGGCAGTGAATTCCATTCTTTCCTCAAAATCCCCAACTGAATATTTACTCTCCCCGATGGTCACCAGAGTCTTATCCTCAAAAGAACATCCCACAATAAATAAAAAAAGCGGGGCCAATAAGTATTTCGGATATTGCATTTCTTCTCCTTTTTGCTATTCTACATAAACGTCCCTAAAAGTCAAGCCTTGATTTCCCTGCGCCGTTACATATAATTGAAAAATGCAGAACGTAGTTCTATACTTGTCCTTTATCATCATCGGGGCATTTGTAATACTCTCGAAGACTTTCTCACCGATCTGGTTGCTTCTGATCGTCATGGCGATGCTCTGGCCGCAGAGAAAGAAGAACATTGTCAGACCGGTATATCTAATGAGTATCCTCCTTCTGCTCATGTCCCTGCTGTTCGCTTACTTTACGATATTGGTACCTTTCATAATTGGTATCGGACTTGCCTACATTCTTGCACCGATAGTCGACATCTTGGAAAACAAGAGAGTGCCGAAAATCCTTGCGATCCTGGCTTGCCTCATTCCAATCATCGCTCTCTTGCCATTGTTGATATTTTTCATTATCTCTGGACTGGTTAACGAAATGCAAGGGTTGATAAAGATAATACCCTCAGTAATACAACAAGGGCAATTATATTTCCGTGCCGGGATCGAGAAACTGATGGAGTTGGGTATGGATATTGATCCCAATATCCTGACAAACACGATAACGAACCAGCTAAACAGCATTCTCAGTGGTATTTTTGGCACCATCAGCCAGATCGGCAAAGGGATCGGGAGCATCATCATCATCATATACAATATCATTATTATCCCGCTCTCCGCATATCTCCTTCTTTCCGACCGGAAGCGGATAATGGACTGGTTTCGGAATCTCTTCCCAACTGCCGAGCGAAAGCAAATCGATGGGTTCATAGAGAAACTTAATTTTTCTTTGGCGCGTTTCTTTCGCGGTCAGATTGTGCTCATGGCCCTTGTCGGATTCATCGTCGGCTTTTCATTGTGGATCTTGGGGATCCGGTATTACCTTCTCCTGGGATTAATAGCGGGTATCTGTAATCTAATACCCAACATCGGATACATCTTGAGCTTCATCCCCGCGATCCTGATTGGCATCACAAGCGCCAACCCCTTGGTGAATCTCATTAAGATCGTGTCCGTATACGTAAGCGAGCAGGTTGTCGAAAATCTCTACCTAGGCCCCGTGATCATTGGCCGGGCTTCGCGTCTGCACCCACTGGTAGTCATGGTCGCTCTCATCATCGGGGGAACCACCTTTGGAATTTGGGGTGTAGTATTGGCCATTCCGGTTACGATATTCGTACGTGAATTCATGAATCACTTTCTTAGTTATAACCTCTAAGACGCTTCCGTTAAAGTCTAGCGAAGTCAAATCCTTGAATATCTACGAGCAGTCACTTCAGAGTGAATGTTGCGGTCAATAGAACAGTGGCAGCACCTTGACGATACCTCTTTTGTGAGTATAATCTACACCATGGTTGTGAAAGCACGCAAGTTCAAGGTCACAATTGACAAGAATTGGTGTAAGGGATGTCTTCTATGCGTCGCCCTTTGTCCGAAAAATGTCCTTGCAATGCAGCGGAACAAGGCATACGTTGCAGATGCTGAGGCATGCACAGGGTGTCAACTCTGCGAAATCTATTGTCCCGATTTCGCCATCTCGGTAAGCAAGATATCTGAAAAAAATGACGAATAAACCAAACGCAAAATTGATGACCGGCAACGAAGCTTGCGCAGAAGCAGCGCTGGTTGCTGGCATGCGGTTTTTTGCGGGCTACCCCATTACACCATCGACAGAAATTGCCGAACTCCTTTCGCGTCGGCTACCTCAGCTGGATGGAACCTTTATCCAGATGGAAGACGAAATTGCATCGATGGCGGCTATTATCGGAGCGTCACTTGCCGGAGTGAAATCAATGACCGCGACCAGCGGTCCTGGATTTTCCCTGATGCAAGAGAACATCGGCTACGCAGCAATGGCTGAAGTACCTTGTGTCATAGTCAATGTCCAGCGGGGAGGGCCTAGCACCGGTCTACCGACCCTTCCGTCACAAGGCGATGTTATGCAGGCTCGCTGGGGTACGCACGGCGACCACCCAGTTATTGTCGTTGCCCCATCAACCGTGAGAGAGACTTACGATTGGACAATAAAGGCCTTCAATTTTGCGGAAAAGTATCGGGTACCAGTCATATTACTGCTGGATGAAATTGTTGCGCACATAAGTGAAAAGATAGTGTACCCCAAAGACGAGGAGTTCGAACTGGTTAGTCGTAAAATTACCGAAAAAGACCCCGCATCATATCTACCATACGAGAACACGGACTCTGATATACCTCCGTTCGCCGAATTCGGAGTTGGCTACAGATACCATGTTACTGGTCTCAGCCATGATGAGACCGGTTTTCCCACCAACAATCCAGAGAAGGTGGACAAACTAAATCGCCGGCTTAACAGAAAAATTGAACGGTACCGTAGCGAAATAATCCACTATGAGGAATCGTTTCTCGATGAAGCCGACATCTGTGTCGTAGCATATGGTTCTGCAGCACGTTCAGCATACCGTGCGGCATCAGACGCAAGAAAACTCGGGTACAAAGTCGGGATATTCCATATATTCGTATTATGGCCCTTCCCATATGAAGCATTGAGCCAGATCGCCCGACGTGTCAAATTCTTCATTGCTCCGGAAATGAACCTTGGACAGATAGCGCACGAAATATCCTGCGCCATCAAACGGGAAGTTATAAAGGTCAATCGCGTAGACGGTGGACTCATTACTCCGAACGAGATCCTGGAGAAAATAAAGAATGTTCAACTATGATAAATATCTGAGAACCGACAAACTGCCGCATATCTGGTGCACAGGCTGTGGATGTGGTATCGTCCTCAAATCAATGCTACGGGCGATTGAACGCAGCAAAATTCCGCAAGACGATATAGCCGTCGTTTCCGGGATCGGTTGCTCTTCGCGGACGCCGGGTTACCTGGACTTCAACACTTTGCACACCACCCACGGCAGAGCGATTGCATTCGCCACCGGATTGAAACTCGCCAAGCAGAAGTTGAAGGTCATTGTCGTAACCGGCGACGGTGATGCGACGGCAATCGGCGGCAACCACTTCATTCATGCTGCACGGCGTAATCTGGACATGACAGTCGTTATCTATAACAACTACATTTACGGTATGACGGGTGGTCAAGTTTCACCTACGACGCCAGCAGGCAAGCGAGGTAGTACCGCGCCCTACGGCAATGTAGAACCCGCGTTTGACATCTCACGATTGGCGATAGCTGCTGGTGCGCCCTTCGTTGCCCGGTCGACCTGCTACCATGCAGTTCAACTTGACAAATATATATGCCGAGGTATCAAAAAGAAAGGGTTCTCGGTGATCGAAGTTCTCTCGCCGTGTCCCACCTATTACGCACGTCCCAACCGCTTAGGCAACGTTGTGGATATGATGGAGTGGTATAAGAATAATAGCCTACAAATTGAGGTCGCGCGGCACACGCCGGAAGAGGAAAAGAAGGACAAAATTACCATCGGAATTCTCCACGACACAGAAAGACCGGAATTCTGTGAAGTATACCAGCAACTATCCGCGCAGGCCAAGAAAAAATACGTTGAGTAAAATTGGAGGTTACTGTGTCCTTTAGATATGAGTTTAGATTGAGTGGTTCTGGTGGTCAAGGTCTTATATTAGCCGGAAAGATTCTTGCCGAGGCAGCTGCGATTTTTGACGGCAAGAATGCCACCCAGAGCCAGTCTTACGGCCCGGAAGCACGTGGGGGTTCAAGTCGTTCTGAAGTCATCGTATCTGACGAAGAGATAGATTATCCCAAAGCCGTTAACATCGACTTGCTTCTCTGTTTTACGCAGGAGGCATGCGACAAATACTGTACGGATATAAAGGATAATGGGATACTACTCGTTGACAAAAACTACGTCACGAAGACCCCCAAGGGAAGGTTCAAGGTCTATTCTTTACCGATCACCGAGATTGCCGAAACGAAAATAGGCAAAGCACTTGTGGCGAATATAGTTGCCTTGGGAGTCATTACCGGCTTAACAGGGATCATCTCACAACAGGCGGTTGAATCGGCGATCCTATCGCGCGTTCCGAAGGGGACTGAAGAACTCAACCTCAAAGCATTCAACGCTGGTATCGAGCTTGCCCAACAGGCTGGATAAGCATCATTTGTGCAGCACCCCTTCTTCCCGTGGAAACTCACTGGCTAAATTTTGTTGATCAAAGAGCGCGACACAGCATGCTACACGTACTCGTTGAGTTATCGCGGATTCAGAACAGAAAATCTCCCGATTTTTTGATCATTGGAGCACTGCCTCTGCTCATGTACGGTTATCTCCGGTACACTGCGCTATGGGACATTGATTTACTATTTAGAAATAGCACCGAGCTGCAGGAATTCGCTAAGAGATCTAAATCGCCTACGATAAGGATAGTAGACTACGATGACATGCTCATGGTAAGCGAGAGCATCACCAGCTATCACACCGCCTGGACATCTGACAAAAATTGGCTCAACGTGGATTATATTTTAAGGCGTGACTTATTTGAATTTCATGCTGACAAGTTGACCAATTCGACAAGCTTCAATGAGAGAATAGCATGGAACGGCAGTAATTACGATATCTCACTCTTCCTTGCTCACCCATGGGATATCATAGCCAGTAAGGTTTTATCACCACGCACTACGAGGGATATCTCACTCAGAGTAGACACGAGCATAGACATCAGACACATTTTTGCAGTATATAAAGTAGAAAAGGATAATATGAATTTCTGGCGACATGTCGTTTCCAGGGGCAGTTGGTTTTGCCCTAAGGATGTATTCAGAAAGAAATTCCTTGAACTTCTCAGAGTCGCTCATGAATTGGGATATGAGAATTTGGAAATTTCACCCCTCGCCATGGAAATGCTGAGCTAATCATGAAAGATTTCATAGCTAAACTGAAAGAACAGAATGCCGAATTCGGGAATCATTACTACAAATATATTCAGACTATCGAACGGCATCTCGATCCGCTGGTCCAAAGGCTAGAGGAAAAAAAGAAAAGGGATGCCGTGCACATTTTACACCCGACCTTTGACTTCAAGACTCAACTTGGTATTGTTGCCAGCGTTGGAACAGACAAGCAGGAAAAAATCAAGTTTATCAACACTTTTTTTGCCCTTCAGTTCCTGCTGATGAACAGACAAGCCCTTGATCATCTGAGAATGGGTGTCATGGCGTCCATAGACAAGGGACCCGTGTACAAAAAGTTCATGATCGACGCAGGCAATAATTTCCGCATGCTCACGTCCCATTATATCAATCAACTGCTCAAAATGTATCTCGACGACAAACCTTGTCCGGATTTTGTAATTCTCGGTGTCGGCACAAAGGCCGACCAGGATGATATCGATGTCGGCATAATCGACGACGGAACGGGTAATCGCCATGAGTTTAATCGCGTAATTTCCCAGATAAGCCAGGAAATGCTGAAATCGGCAATCTCATTCCACTTTCATCTCTCCGAGCACATCGGCGGTCAGTACTACTCGGCCTCAATAGATGAATACAAGAAAGCCCTTAAGCATCAAATAGGCGACTATGTAATCATCAACGAGATGCTGAGTGGTGCGGTGATCACAGGCGACGACAGCCTTTTTCGCGAATACCAGAGAGAGATCATTGAACGTTATTTTTATCATCCGGAGCGCGATAACAAGTATCATGAGGCGTATTTGCGAGGCATACTGGGTGAGATCAGTTCATTGCTTGCAAGACCTATCAGCTCGAGCCACATCCACTTCAAAGAAGACGGGCTCCGCATCATCAAGAATATTATCTGTGCGCAAAAAACTGTATATGACATCGACAAGGTCAATGCCTGGCAAATATTCGGTGATTTACGTGAGAAGAATGCCGAAAGGCATCAGGCATATGACAATCTGGAGAGATCATTGACCTTTTTTGAAGTCTTCAGATATCTCTATCAGTTGCTTGTCACCCAGGATGAAGAAATCGAACTCGACTCTGCCACATTGAAGAATATCCGTGCTGTAGCAAGGACCATGGGATATCGAGACCTGGGAAAATGTCATGCCGAAGAACACGTACTCGTTCACTACTATGAGCACATACAGAATGTGCGAAAAATTGTTCCCGCCCTGCTGGACGATCTCAAATCTCATCTCGAAGCGAGTTCAATCTTTGTCTCAATACTCGACCCTAAATATCCGGGTAATATCGCCCAGGATTTTCTGACCAAGTTCAAGTTCTTCCGTGGCACATCTTTCTGGGATGACATCCTGGATGATTTTGAAAGTGAACCGTTGTTGAACCGCTTCATTAAGGATCTGAACTCGTACCCCCCGGCGAAACGCAAGAAATACATCAGAGGATATATCGAGTGGGTCAAATATGATTTGTATTCTTCCATTAAATATTTGACGTCGCTCGGTAGAACCAAGGTCGGCCATCCTTTGTTCTTGGACTTGAACGACCAGTTGCTGGAAATATTCGATAACATGCCTGACGTCGCCAGAAAAATTTCTTATGTCTTCAACCGTTTTCCAAAACTCATCAACGAATATTTCGCTCTCAACAGTGACGGCAACTTGAAGATCTATCAGCGTCTGCTGGAAACCACAATCTACGAAAAGGAAATTGCTTCCATCATCGACCGCTTGAAGGCGTTGATCCAAATACATCTCTCGAGCAGCGTATTCTTCAAAAGATACCTTCTGAAGGTTGCGGACCGGTATCCCGAGACAATTCACCTGCTCGGCAATCCAATACTTCTGCAGGAATTCGGTGATGGCATATACAGTGATATTCAATCTATGCCGAGTACGCAAGAAAGGAAAGAAAAGCTGGGCGACTACTATGATTTCGAAATGATGCGTGCCGGGCTTGGAACATTGAACGGACTGCTGGCAGATGAAATAAACACCGAGTACATTGAATTTTCCGACAAATACATTCGCACGTTGTTCGAAATCTGCCGGCAAGAAGTTGATAACCAATACACAAAACGTATTATCACCGACGATCTGCTGGCTATTTTCGCCGCCGGAGGTCATGCCCGCGAACAAGCGTATGATGACGATTACGACATGATCGTTCTTCTCAACTCGGATAGCCCGGAAATGCTTTCATACTGTAACAAAATAATCACCAAGATGAACAGCGAGATAATAAAACGGGGTACAATCCCTCATCACAGATTCGCCGATTATTATGGTAGGTACATTATTCTCCTCAAGGAAGTAGAGCAATTGTTGAACGAGAAACGGGATGATATCTTCATAGAAAAATCACAGATACTCGGTGCTCGCCTCGTCATCGGGTCACACCGTTTTGAAAAGGAATTCTTCGACCGCGTCATCAAACCTTATATTTTCGATCAAAAGGAAGAGTATATTAAGCAAATGGCCGGAGAAATCAATTCACGGCATCAGACTACTGCTAAACAGCGGACAATCGTTAAGGATAACATAAAAGAGGGGTCCGGTGGGTTGAGGGATCTGGAGATGATTTTGCTAATGATCAAAGCGCAGTGTAATATGATGCACCCGGTAAATTCAGAGCTATTCAACGAAATCGCGGTCAATTATGAAGAACTGAGTGAGGACATCTCTCGCCTTTCAGGTGCATTCGTCTTTCTCAACAACATCAGAAACAGCTACCGTATTACTGTGGGAGCAACTGATCTTCTCTCTGCAAAAATGCTCCACGCAGCTGCCCATCTTATGGGCTATCCGAATGGTCAAGCTCTTTATCGAGAGTTTAAGAAGACATGCAGTGAGGTCACGACTACGATCAAAAATATCATCAAGAAATTTCCCTGTCAGTAAATTTCAGAATGCTTCGCCGATAGCGAAGTGTAGAACACCCGCCGATTCATCTTCTTCCCGGGCAAGTTTGAAGCCATAGTCAAGCCTGATACTACCCAGGAAGGTTCTAACCCGCAATCCAACACCGACGCCCCACCTCAAATCGGTGCTTATCTCCTCGCGATTTTGCCAGATATTCCCTCCATCCAGGAACAGAACACCGCCCAGTAGTTTGTATATTGGAAAGCGCACTTCCGCTGAAACCTCACCGAGAAATCTGCCACCCAGTGGATTACCGTTCTCATCAACCGGACCGATCCCGCGCTCCGAATATCCGCGCACCGAAGATGTGCCACCACAGTAGAAACGCTTGTAGACTGGAATAATTGTTGTCGGCGCAACAGGCTTCACTAGACCAGCCTTCAGAGATGTGGCAATAACGAGGCCAGCATATGGTCTGTACAAACGAAACTGCACGGTCGGTCTTAGATAATCGACGTCGGACGGTAACACGACACCGCTGATCTCCGCGTTTACCCCGGTGTAACTGCCTTTTGTTGTGTAGAAAGGATTATCTCTTTTGTCTCTCAGCCAGCCAACTCCGAAGCCATGAAGCAGGTCAGTCTCGGTGCTGTCGTCGACCATGTAATACGTTTTTATCCGTTCGATTTCGTACTTAGCAGAGATCTCGCTTGCATCAAGCACGAATTTTGTCGTCACGTTACCACCCAGCGATAGCGTATGATACCCGATCTCCTCCAATCGCCTGAAGAAAAAAGCAAAACCAAAATCACCCGGCAAGAGGATGGATCTCGGGAAAGTCATTTGAGTCGTTGCACGTTGTTCGACAAAACTCAACTTACTGTCGATCTTTCCCTGCCACGCCCTCCCGAAGATATTGTTATGCATAACGCCGACGCCGAGCCTGACCAGATCCCGCGTACCATAGCCGACGCGGAAATTCATGCTGATACGCTTTCTTTCACTAAGGATAAACTGTATATCCTTGTAATTTGCGGTTGATGCATTTTCAATCTGAGTTCGTATCGCGCTGAAAATCCCGAGTCTATAGAGCCTTCGTTCGCTCTCCAGGATCCGCGCGTAGCGGAATAGATCGTCGCTTTTGATCCTCAGTTCCCGGAGAACGACGGACCGCCGTGTTCGTTCCAAGCCAAGAATATCTATCTTACCAACGAATTGCTTCGAGCCCTCTCTCATGCTATGAAGCACAAATACTCCATCATTTTCCCGCCGATACCCGGATTCGACCTCTACGTCGGCGTATCCCAAATCGTCATATGAATAGCGAATTACATAATTATCGGCATCTACTTCCCGCGGGTCGAAAATTTCGCCGCGCTCCATCACAAGCAGTTTTTTCAATGATTCAGCTTCAAAGACTGTATTACCTTCGAATTCAATACTCCTCACAAAACTCTGTTTTCCTTCATTGATCCTTATCCTAAGTTCGATCTCGCTATTAGCGCTATCATAATGCAACTCATTTTCGACCGCCACATCCAGAAACCCGTCATATGTGTAAAGATTTGCGATTGCATCCAGATCTCCTCTGAAAACATCCTCGTTAAAAACACCCTTTCGGAAAATGCTCTTCGTTTTGGTCAGCATGATTTTCTTTATCGCCGAGTCTTTGAAATATTCGTTGCCGCTGATATTGATCGCCGTTACGCGGAAGTCACCATTGCACAAAATGAAGAAAATTAGGCCGATCATTTTATCTTGAAGTGAAAATCCAGATCGACACTGGTGTTGAGGTTTTCCTGGTCGTACTGAGTAAATATAGAAATATGATCTGTAATATCGTAGCTGGCGCCTACCTGGTGCAACTCCCATGACTCAATACCGGTGCTGTAATACAGCGTAAAACCTCTGGTGATACGCTTCTCGATACCAACGCGCATTGTCGAAGGTTCATCCAGTTGTCCGGTTATCTGTAATTTATCCAGGCCCAGCAGTTGCTCACCTGATTTCTCAATTCCGTAACGAACTACGTCGAAAGCATAATCCTTTGCTTTGCCTTTGAGGTCGATTTCCTTGGCTGCACTGCCGACTGCACCGGGCCGCCGCTGACCAATCAACAAGAGGCTCACTATATCTTGCTGAGGGAGTGGTGGATTTGAATTCAACTCAAGCTGCCATGTAGCAACCGTGCCATTGAGGACAAGGAATATTTCGTAATCACCATCGGCCGCCGCGATGGTCGAAGTGGCAACAAGGTCAATCACCGGGTCTATCTTGTACGGGTCATCAAACTGTATGACAGCAGTGACAATATTGAATTTCTTACCCAAATACTGAATCGTCCCCTGTCCGGTCGAGGTGATAGTGCCGTAGGCGTTCAGCCTTGAAAGATATCCTTTCAGCTGCAAGTCAGCCTTTGCCGAAAGATTGGCTACGTTGTTCGCAATTACTATACTGTCCGGCACCGAAATGCCAATATCACAGTAAATCCTTTTCGAGATTTCGGGCTGCTGTGGTGCGGGCCGGTTCGCGGCGGTCAAAAGACCGACTATGTTCTGGAGCCGCATTGGAGCGTCATATACACCTTCGATCAATATTATTTCACCACCGACACGCAGGGAATCCTTTCGGCTAGAAGCAAGTAGGGTTGCGTCGATCACAACGCGGCCGAAATCGTTATTGACATAATCGACGTGGTCAACATCGACCTTGAGTAATACGGTGTCGAGCCGGCCACTTGCGAGATCGGCAAAACCATTTGCCCGGAATCGACCTTCATTTATCTTACCGTCAAGATCCTGGCAGGTAACTAAACCGTTTTTGAATACGAACGCACCGGACACCGAGTCGAATATCACATCCTTCATGGCATAACGCGCATTATGCAGCAAAAGGCTACCGTCAATATCGAGCCGTCGCGGTTTTCCCTGCACGCGAATATCAAATTTCAAATTACCGGTGACCGCTGGGTTTTTCGGCAAAAGATATGAAATATCAGCCAGTTGCAGGCTTGAGGATTTTGCCTTAATATCAAGGGATGCAGTTTCAAAATCGAGCGGTAGTACTCCCTCAACGTAGATAGTCTGGCCGGCTGCGGCAAATGCGCAAGATTGTATGTTGACCATTTCGTTTTCCAGATGCACGACCACCGGATCGACATTTTGTAGATTCTGACCTTCAAGCATCAAATCGACCGCATGAATCCGAAGGGTAGCTTTCGTTTTAACGATTTCGGTAAGATATCCGACTGCCGAAAGATCAGCGGTCACGGCGCCGCTCGCTGGAGAAATGAATTCATCGAGTACAAAGTTGTCGATTTCTGCATCGATACTAAAAGGGATGCGATCGTGCAGGAAGGCGTTGACATCGAACTTCACGTTCATGTCCTCATTTGTCAACAGTAGCTGTAGTGCGGTATCACCAAGCGCGAATTTGAGATCATAGGTACCGAGTCGCATGGTGTCGTATACTACGTCCGCAAGTACAATCTCACCTTTGCCTTGCGGGTTGCGGATATCTCCTGAAAAAATGACGTCGAGGATTGCCGTGCCACCAAGCATGAGGGTATCGGCTCCAAATACCTCAGGCGAATCGAAGGCAAGCCGATCACTACGGAGTTCCAGCGTGAAATCGCGTTTTTTCAAATCATAGTACCCCGTAAGATTGACCAAGCCGCGACCACTCTGGACGGTTCCCGAATCGAGACGAACCACCGTGTTGTTTATCGAAGCATGTAGTCTTGCGTTCGTAATGACTTCGCCGAAAGCCGTCGCATCCGAGAGCCCAAGGTCGGCCATCGCAACAGGATTCTCTGGTGAACCGGAAACCACCATGTCCAACCACAGTTCCCCAGAAATATTCTCCGCTGTCTCGACGATACTTTTCAGAACATCCAGATTGCTGCAATACAAGGCAAGTCTCGTGTCGGTAATTTTTCTTGTCTTATTGTCGTACTGCAATCCTAGATCCATCGAAACTCTCCTGCTGGCGAGGTTGAAATGCGCAAGTTTCAGCTTACTATCGCCGTAGTATACTTGACCTTTGAATGAAGGTGTGAATCCCCTGTAATCGAATCGTCCAGCAACCGAAGCCTCGAATTCCGGCTCCGACACTTTACCCTTCAGTGTTCCGTCTGCCTGCATGTGTCCATAGCGGGACAGTATTTCAAGCGATAATCTCGTTCGCTCCACCGCCGCCTTGACATCCCACGTGTCACGTCCTTCTATTCCCCTTTGCAATGTAGCCGTGGTTAATTTCATTGCGGCTTCGACATTCAGACCGTCGATCTTCGGCAGATGCCATGATGCATCTACCGAACCCTTAATTTCGTTGTCCACAAACCGTGCATCGACCTGACTTGCAGTACTTATCACCAGTGATGAGAACTCACCCTGCACCGTACCCTTGCTGAGTAAACTACCCGACAGTTCACCAATACCCAGATCCTCGATCGCCAGGATGGCATCATAAACCACGTCAAGGACAACGCCCTTTCTCAGCGGGATCGATCCCCGCAAAAAAGCAGACGATTTTTCCGTAGATAAGTAAAGGCTGTCGACAACAAAAAGATCTTTCATCATCAGACCACGTGAAGCGAAATTTACACTCAACAAAGTCTGCCCGAGGTTAACGGTCAAACCGCCATCGACAATCGAATATGCTTCGATGCGTATGTTGACTGGTGATGATTCTGACGGTACCGAATCTGCTTTTCGGGGAAGGTGAGTCAATGTCTCGATGAACCGGTTGATATCCAATTCAATGCCCTTTATCCGAACCGATCTTATTTCGATACGGCGGGAGAGCAACGCGAAAGGATTATAGAAAATCCTTATTTCATCTATGCGGCCTAACTCAGTTGACTCAATATCTCGAGCACGCAGCGAAAAGAAAAGATTGCCGTTCATGGAACCGATCGTAAATGGCATGCCCAGATTATCCGAAACAGCCTCTTCGACCTCATGTCTGACAAAATCAAGGACCAAAGGCGTGCTGGCCAACAGGAAGATTATGACCGGCAGCATGACGATAAATAGCGGCACCAGAAGCAGCTTCTTCATCAGAATGATTATAACGTATATCGGGTATTCGTCAATATTGACACGGTTAAGTTTCTGCATATAATTGCGCCAAGGAGATAACATGGGCCATTGGAGAAAACCTTTGGATAGCGATAAGATCAAGGTTACGCACGGTGATATCCATATCATCAAGGAACGCTGCAAAGGCTGCGGGTTCTGCGTCGAGTATTGTCCAAAGGATGTTCTGGAAATGTCTGAAGAATACAACCTGAAAGGTTACCATCCTCCGGTTGCCACGAATGCCGATGCATGTCTCGAGTGCCACCTGTGTGAGATGCTATGTCCTGAGTTTGCAATCTACATAACGCTCAAAGACGAGCAGGAAGTAGGAAGTTTAACCGAAAATAAAAGATAAGAAAGGTTTTTGATTAGCAAATTTTAAAATCATTGAAGAGATTATCGAGCATCCTTCGTTCACCTAACGCAAGCCATCGCATAACTTTCGGTTTCCAAATACGTCCGTTCTTACAGAAAGGGTTTTGCACAACATGAGTAACCATGTTGACAATCATTTGGTTGTTGCTATAATATTTCCAGCACTTTGCATTTTAGCAATAAACAGTCCCGTAGTAGAAAGAATTGCCCTATCACGTTCATTGGAAGTGCCGTATCGTGTCGTGAAGGGCGCTATTAAAGATATTAAGAGGAGCTTATTTGACATTTTTTGCAATTGAAGGAGCTAATTCATGACCAAATTTTCCGAATTACGCAAAATCGGAAGACTTATTATAACGGAGATGTCCCACAAATCTCAAAGGAGTAAACCATGAAGATCGGTGTATATGTCTGCCACTGCGGCGGGAACATATCCGAAGTCGTCGACATCAAGCAATTAACATCATTTGCCGAGAAGCAGTCAGACGTCGCAATCGTTCGAGACAATGCACATATGTGTTCTGATGTCGGCCGAAATCTCGTGCTGGAAGACATCAAAAAACACAATCTTGATAGAATTGTGGTGGCTGCCTGTTCGCCTCAATTTCATGGAAAGACTTTCATGGATATCGTAAAGAAGGCCGGCCTTTCACCCTATTTGTTCGAGATGGCTAATATCCGCGAACAGTGTTCTTGGCCACACTTTGACGAGCCCGAACTGGCGACCAGGAAGGCGAAAGACCTGGTGAACGTCGGAATTGCCAAGGTCAAACTTGACGAATCGTTGGAACGAAAAAGCATGCCCATCGGGAAGAGAGTACTCGTGGTTGGCGCCGGTATTGCAGGCATCCAGGCAGCGCTGGATCTCGGTGATGCCGGTTTCGAGGTTTTTCTCGTAGAGAAGAAACCCACGATCGGCGGGAAAATGGCACAACTATCAAGGACGTTTCCAACCGAAGACTGTGCAGCATGTATCCTCTCTCCAAAGATGGCTGATGTTCCGAGCAATCCCAATATTACTTTATTCACTAATTCAGAAGTGGAAAAAGTCTCTGGTTTTATCGGCAATTTTGAAGTAACAATTAACAAAAAACCCAGATACGTGAATGACAATTGTGTCTCCTGCGGTATCTGTGAAGAGAAATGTCCGGTGAAATTACCCAATGAATTCGAACAGGGGTTAACAACCCGCCGGGCGATCTACGTTCCGTTCGAATTTGCGGTACCGTACAAATACGTCATCGACGAACCCAACTGCATCTATTTTCAGAAAGGCAAGTGCGGTAACTGTAAGAAGGTCTGCCCGCACGATGCGGTAGACTTCGAACAGAAACCCGAAAAAATTGAAATCAAGGTAGACACCATAATCGTCGCGTCTGGCTATGATATCTTTGATGCCAGTGAGAAAAAAGTGTACGGCTTCGGCACGAACGAAAACGTCATCACCTCCCTGGAAATGGAACGCATGATCGTCCACGAAGCCGAAGGCCGCCCGACGAGAAAGATAGGCAATAGAATAGCATTCATCCAGTGTGTTGGTTCCCGGGACGAGCAAATCGGAAATGAATACTGCTCGAGGATCTGCTGCATGTATGCAACGAAGCTCTCGCAGCTCCTGAAGAGAACCGACCCGAAAAGGGATGTCTATGTCTTCTATACAGATCTACGTGCTTACGGTAAGGGTTTTGAAGAATATTACAAAAGAGCAGCACGGACCGGTGTCAAGTTCATTCGAGGAAGGGTCGCCGAATTGATCGAAGATCCCGAGACCAAAAAAGTGACCGTCAAAGTCGAAGATACCCTGGCACGCCAGATAATAGAATCAGAATTCGACCTCGTCGTACTATCGGTGGGCATGCAGCCTGGCGAAGGAACTGGGAAAATCGCCGAGGTTCTGAGGATGACGCGAAGCCCCGGTGGCTTTCTCCAGGAGGCGCACCCGAAATTCAAACCGGTCGACACCCTCAACGACGGCGTGTTCATATGTGGCTGTGCGCAGGGACCCAAAGATATCCCTGACACCGTAGCACAGGCGAGTGCTGCTGCGGCGAGGGCGATAAGGCTGATGAATAAAGGTGAATATGAGGTCGAACCAATCACCGCGGTTGTCGACGAGGACCTCTGCAGTGGATGTGCAACCTGTGTAAGTGTCTGCCCGTACGATGCGGTGAAGACGGAAGTCAAGGATGACAAAAGGGTCGCCAAAGTGAACGAATTTCTTTGTCAAGGCTGTGGTTCCTGCTCGGCGGCTTGTCCTTCTGGAGCCTCACAGCAGCATTGGTTCATGAGTAGTCAATTAAAGGCCATGGTTGGCGCAGCATTAGGAGAGGAGGAAGAATGAAAAGCAACCCCGACCCAAAGATAATCGCATTTTGCTGTAACTGGTGTTCCTATGCTGGAGCCGACGCTGCCGGAACCTCGAGGCTCCAAATGAAACCGCATTTCAGAATTGTTCGAGCCATGTGTTCAAGCCGGATCGACCCGGAATTGATCCTCGATGCGTTGAAGAAAGGTGCCTGGGGTGTATTAGTGGCCGGTTGTCATCCGGGCGACTGTCATTATGTAACCGGTAATTATCGTACCCACAAAAGAATCGCATTGCTCAAGGACCTGCTAAAAGAACTGGGCATAGCACCACAAAGGGTAAGGCTGGAGTGGATCTCGGCAAACGAAGGTGGCAAGTTCCAAAAAGTCGTCAACGAATTCATCGATGAAATGTCCGTACTGGGGCCACTTGAATTGAAAGGACAGCCAGCCGCCAAGGAGGCATCATGATCAAGAAGATCGAGATCTCACCCGAGAACGAGAAGTTCCTGAAAAAAGTCAATGAGCTCAGTGGGCAGGTCATCACTCTCTGCGAACAATGTGGTACTTGTTCGGGTGGTTGCCCCCTTGTCACTGAGATGGACATAACTCCGTCACAGATGATGAGAATCGTCCAATTGGGTCAAAAAGAGGTTCTGGATTACAAGGCAATCTGGGTATGTGCTTCATGTTTCACCTGTACGGTCAGGTGCCCGCGCCAAATCGATGTATCCAAAGTGGCGGAAGCGCTGCGACAGATCATTCTGAGACAAGCCGTAGACCACATCGACATCAAAGCGATCCCTAAAGAGGAAATAGCCTGCCTTCCACAAATCGCACTGGTAAGTGCGTGCCGTAAATTCACAGGATAGGAGGAAGAATATGAATACGACCAAAGAAACGAAATCAAAATCGGCGGAAAATATGAAATTCCCCTACTACCCCGGATGTACACTAAAAACAACTGCCAAGAATTTCGAAACCTCAGCTATCGCCACGGCACGTGCACTCGGTGTGGAATTACTCGAGATCCCGCGGTGGAACTGCTGCGGTACGGTATTCTCGCTTGCTCAAGACGATCTGATCCATCATGTGGCTTCGGTTCGGAATTTCATCAGGGTCCAGGAGATGAATGACTATGGGTTGGTCAAGAACGAGAATCGTCTGGTGACTCTGTGTTCAATGTGCTTCAATACTCTGAAGAGCACAAATCGCCGCATGAAGGATAATGCGGAAGATCTAAAAAAGATCAACGATCTCATGTATCGAGAGGAAGATTACAAGGGTAGTGTTGAAGTACTGCATTTCCTCGAACTCCTAAAATCGCTGGGCTACGACAAGATTCGGGATAAGGTAACCAAACCTCTGAAGGACCTGAAAATCGCGCCCTATTACGGCTGCATGATCTTGCGGCCCAAGGAGATAGCGATAGACGACCCGGAAGATCCGACAATCCAAAAAGACCTTCTTGAAGCTCTCGGCGTGTCTGTCATTGATACACCGTATAAGAAGGTGTGTTGTGGAAGTTATCAAACCGTCAAGGACAAGTATATAGTTGCTGAGTTGGCATATGACATACTCTCTCATGCGCGCAAAAAAGGCGCAGAGGCACTGACCACGGTCTGTCCCCTGTGCGCTTTCAATCTTGACCAACGCCAGCAGGCCGTAAAGGAAAAACATCCTGATTTCGAAGAAATGCCCGTCTTCTACATAACCCAATTAATGACCATCGCCTTCGGTTTGAACAAAGAAGTATATGGTTTTGAACAGAATTACGTTGATCCAAAGCCGTTGCTCAAAAGCAAATCATTGATCGAAGATTAGGAGAACAAATAATGGAAGATAATAAAAGCCCCATCATGGATAGAATTGCAGAGGCAAATAAGGCTGCGACGACAGGCATTGACGCGAAAGATATCAAGAACTGGATCACGATTCACATCATGGGAAAAGCCTACAAGGTACCGGCCGACCTCACAATCCTGACGGCAATGGAGTATGCCGGCTACAAGTTTGTGAGAGGTGTTGGCTGCCGACAAGGCTTCTGCGGTGCCTGCGCTACTGTTTTCCGCAAGAAAGGAGATTACAAGCTGCAGACCGGCATGGCATGCCAGACCCGGGCCGAAGACGGTATGTATCTTGTTCAAATACCTTTCACGCCTGCCGAAAAAGCAATTTATGACATAACGAAGGAACCTTACGAGGCCTCGATATTCATCAAATACTATCCGGAAGTAACAAGATGTGTATCATGCAATACCTGCACCAAAGCATGCCCGCAAGACCTGGAAGTCATGGATTACGTCCAAGCCGCAATACGCGGGGATTTCGACTCGCTGTCGGATGTTTCTTTTGACTGCATTCAGTGCGGCCTCTGTGCCATGCGGTGTCCTGCCGAGATTGTGCAATACCACGTCGCCCAACTTGGAAGAAGGATGTTCGGGCGTTACGGACAGGGAGTGCCGGACCACCTCAGGAAAAGGGTGAAAGAAATCACCGAGGGTAAATTCAACGAGGAAATGGATAAAATTACCAGTTGCTCAACCGAGGAACTTCGAAAGATATACACCGAGCGCGAAAAAGAACCAGAATAAGGAAGGAGCAAGAAATGGCAGAATTAAAATATATTGAAGGCTACCCGGAAAATATCAGAAAAGAAATCGATAAGGTTGCCAAAACGCGCGATAAGAGAATTGATTACACTCCCCCTGCTATGACCATGAAAGAACGCGACGAAGTCCTGCGAATTCACCCGGATTATGCCCCTGGAGGCAAGCGTGAAATTCAGGTCGGCCCTAACAAAGGTAACCTCGCGCCGAACGAAGTTGCCGATCTTCTTGAGGCATACCCTCTAATCGACCAGGATGAGGTGAATCTCTCCCAGGTTGATTACGACACTGATATTTTGATCATCGGCGGCGGCCTGGCTGGCACATCTGCAGCATTGTGGGCCAATGATAGTGGTATCGCTACCGAACGAATACTGTTGACGAACAAATTAAGACACGGTGATGCAAACTCGATAATGGCCGAAGGCGGCACGCAAGCGGCCGATCGTGAAGTCGATTCGATCACGAAACACTATATCGACACGATCGGTGGTGGACATTTCGAAAACAAACCCGATGTCGCCAGAGCATTGGTAGAAGATGCTCCGCTGATTATGAAATGGCTCTGCGAGTTGGGTGCAATCTTCGACCGTGAGGAAAACGGCGATCTTGCCGAAAAACTCGCAGGCGGTATATCAGTGAAACGCATGCATTCGTGCCGTGACTACACGGGACTGGAAGAATTTAGAGTATTGAGGGATGAGTTCCGAACACGTGAAATTCCTTATCTGGAACACTATCCGGCGATTGAGCTGCTAACCGACGGTGAACGTGTAACCGGCGCTGTCCTGTGGAATCTGGAAACCGGTGAGTACAAGATAGTCAAAGCCAAGGCAACGATCATCGCCACCGGTGGTTATGGAAGATTACACATAAGAGGATTTCCCACAACAAATCACTACGGCGCAACTTTTGATGGCGTCGTTCTGTCTTATCGTGTGGGCGCCAAATTACGTGATATCGACGCAGTACAGTATCATCCAACCGGAGCTGCCTATCCAATCCAGATCGTAGGCTATCTGCTGACGGAAAAACTCCGAGGCAGCGGCGCGCAGCCGGTGAATGCAGACGGTGAAGCATTCGTTTACCCACTGGAGCCAAGAGATGTTGAAGCATCGGCGATTATCAGAGAATGCTATGTGCGTAACAAGGGTATCATCACGCCAACCGGGCTCCGCGGTGTCTGGCTCGATACACCCCTGATCGAAATCAAGAACGGCAAAGGATATATAGAGAAGGCTTTTCCTGGCATGATCAGAATGTACAAGCGGTACGACATCGACATACGCAAAGATCCTGTCTTGGTTTTCCCGACGCTTCATTATCAGAACGGCGGTATCGAAACGGATCCCTCGGGCAGAACAAACGTCGACGGCCTGTGGGTCGCAGGTGAGGTATCAGGAGGTGTTCACGGTAAGAACCGTTTGATGGGGAATTCCACTCTCGACTGTCTTGTATTCGGAAGACGCGCCGGCATGAGTACTGCAGAATACGTGAAATCGCATGGGGACGAGAGCAAGATCAGTCTGGAACACGTGAAAAAATACGTCAAGAATCTTGAACAGGCTGGAGTGAAGCGTACCAGAAGAGCACCGATCATTCTACCTGATTATCGAGGCAAGGCAGCACTAGCTAGAATGATAGACGTATTCTGAACCCGGTATTATATAGAGAATCTTATTGGTCCCGGAAAAAACATTCCCAAATATACCAACGATGACAAAGAGAATTAGAAAGGAGTCAGATGAAAGCAGATAAGAGCGGCGTGTTAACCGGCTCTCATATTCTCAGCGGCAACGAGGCGTGCGCAGAAGGAGCCTTGGCAGCCGGCTGTCGTTTCTTGGGACTTTACCCTATTGTGCCTTCATTAGAGGTTTCGAAGAGATTCCTCCAGCGAGCGCCGGAAGTTGGCGCAACCTTTATCCAGATGGAAGATGAAGTGTCTGCCCTCGCTGCAGTTTTGGGCGCATCCTGGACCGGCAAAAAATCAATGACTGTAACATCAGGTCCGGGTTTCTCGCTCATGATGGAGCATCTCGGACTCGGCGTTATGTTGGAGACACCATGCGTGATCGTGGAAATCCAGATGGTCGGTCCGGGTCTTGGACTGCCGACCCGCCCCGCACAGGGAGATATCATGCAGTCCCGCTGGGGTTCTCATGGTGACTACGAGATAATCGCGTTCGCGCCTAGCTCGGCCCAGGAAATGTTTGACTTCACTATCAAAGCATTCAATCTATCGGAACGTTATCGCGTTCCCGTCGCTCTCATGTCAGATGCATATGTCGCTCAACTAAAGGAAAAAGTCGCCATCCCTTCTGCCGACCAAATTAACATCGAACCGCGCCGATACTACGGTGGACCACGCGATAGTTACCTCCCATTCAAGAGGGATGAGGACTTTGTCCCGCCAATGGTGGATATCGGGCAAGGCTACCGCTTTCACGTGACCGGTCTGACTCATGACGACCGGGGTTATCCAATCATGTTCGAAGAATGCCAGGAGTATAACGTTCACCCGCTGGTCAGAAAAATACGAGACTTCACTGACAAAATAATTGATATCGAGGAAAAGAATACCAATGATGCAGAAGTAGTTATTATTTCATACGGAGTGTCCTCGCGCGCTTCGCTCAAAGTGGTCGAACAGGCACGCAGCAAGGGACACAAGGTAGGCAGTCTAAAGCTGAACACGGTATGGCCATTCCCCGAAAAGAGAGTGGCCGAACTCGCAAGTCAGGTAAAGGCGTTTGTGGTCCCCGAGATGAACTTCGGTCAAGTAGTTCAAGAAGTGGAACGGAGCGCATATGGAAAAGCAAATATCTTCTTTCTCACTCATGGCGATAACGGAGTTGAATATGCCGGAGATATCCTTGCCGCAGTTGAGGAAGCCTCTCAAATGAAAGAAACAAAATGTGGTATCACTGAGTGGAAGAAACGGAGTGCATAATGGCAACCCAGAAAGTTAATACAAACAAAGACATACATCCCATGGAAAACCTGCTCCGCATGGACCGGATGCCACACATCTGGTGCCCGACCTGCGGAATCGGACTCGCCGTCACCGCATTCACCGCGGCTCTCGAAAAGGCAAATATCGATCCCAATATGGTGAGCATTGTCTCGGGAATTGGCTGCACTGGTAGAGTGGCTGGCTATGTGAAGGTCGATTCCTTTCACACGACACATGGCCGACCGATCGCTTTTGCCACGGGTATCAAAGTCGCAAATCCAAAGATGAAAGTCGTTGTGTTCTCGGGCGATGGTGACTTGATCGCGATCGGCGGAAATCATTTCATACATGCGGCGCGCCGCAATATCGATATGCTGGTCGTCTGTGTTAACAACTTCATCTATGCAATGACCGGCGGTCAGGTGGCACCGACCACACCCCTGGCTGCCTATGCTACGACTTCACCGTACGGCTGTGTCGAACCACCCTTCAACATTCCTTATCTGGCTGACTCATCTGGCGCAGTATATGTAGCAAGATACACGGCATTGCACATCCGAAGGTTGACCAATGCTTTGACTGAAGCCTTGAACAAAAAAGGATTTTCCGTCGTTGAGGTAATCTCACCGTGCGGCATGTATTATTCGCGAATCAACCGACTCGGCGATGGACTCGAGATGATGAAATTCTATCATGATAATGTGGAAATAAAACACGGTGAAGACACGAAGAACCTGGAAATTGGATTTCAAAGCAAGATTATCTGCGGCAAGTTCGTTGACCGTGAAAGACCTTCCTACATGGAACGATACAATCAATGGCTTTCTGAAGTAAGAGCTTCAGCTAAGAATCCCGAAGGGAAAAAGGGAGCATAACGTGAAAGCTGATCAAAAGAGCGTGCTGACCGGTGTCTACTACATAGATGGAGATGTTGCTGCGGGCTATGGTGCTCTGGCCGCGGGCTGTAAATTCGTGGCCGGTTATCCGATCACCCCATCAACGGAAGCATTTGAAGCAGTCTGCCACCGCGGACCAAAAGTCGGAACTGTGTTTATTCAGATGGAAGATGAACTGGGTTCAATTTCGGCCATACTTGGCGCTGTGTGGTCAGGAGTCAAGACAATGACCATAACCTCTGGTCCCGGGTATTCGCTGATGCAAGAAGCAATTGGCTTCGGAGCGATGCTCGAGACACCTTTTGTCCTGCTCAACATTCAGCGCGGCGGTCCCTCCACCGGTGTGCCGACCAAGACTGGTCAGGCAGACATGATGCAGTCCCGGTGGGGCTCACACGGAGACTATGAGGTCATCGCCATTGCACCAGATTCGCCGCAGGAGATGTTCGATTATACGATCAAAGCGTTCAATCTCGCCGAGAAGTACCGCTGCCCGGTCATGATAATGTCCGATGAATGCGTTGGTCATATGACCGAAAAAGTCGTTATCCCGGACGCTGACAAAATTTACGTTGAACCAAGAAGATTCTATACCGGTCCGGCCGCGGATTACAGACCATACAAACCTGATCCAGACCTGGTGCCCAAAATGGCAAAGGCTGGCGAAGGGCTGAATCTGTACATAACCGGAATCGTTCATGACGAAAACGGATATCCAGTCAGTGATGAAAAATACAAGAGCATTTATGTAAAAAGATTAGTTGATAAGATACGGCTCAATAAAAACGAAATTATTGAATTGAAGGAAGAAGGAACAGACGGTGCAGATGTGATCGTTGTCTCCTATGGAATATCGTCGCGCGTCGCGGTCAAGGGTGTAGAAATGGCCAGACAAAAAGGTGTAAAGGTCGGAACGCTGCGGCTCGTTACGGTATGGCCATTTCCTGATGACCGAATCAATGAACTCGCGAAGAAAACAAAGGCCTTTGTCGTTCCGGAGATTAACTATGGACAAGTGGTTTACGACGTTGCCCGCTGCGCACACGGTCACGCCAGTGTTGTACTCGTTCCCCATGGAGGTGCTGGTGTACACAACCCCGATGACGTCGCCGATGCAATCGAATTCGCCGTCAAACAAGAGAAACCACTGGAAGGCGTTCATGAATTCAAAACGAGGCTTGAGAAATCAGTGTTTGAGGGAGGGTTCAAATTAAAGGAATGAATTCAATAATCGAGGCAATTCATAAGGGCATTGAAAAATCCGGTGTCGATCGGAAGAAAATCAGTATTCCATCCGACATACCTTTTGAGCCAGAGACGGTGAAATCGCTGGGAGTCGATTATTTCCAGGTACCACGCGGACGCGCAATAGCCTTTGGCTCAGGATTGAAATTAGGCAACCCGGATCTCAAAGTTATTCCGGTCGTCGGTGATCTCATGACACTCGGTGGAAATCATTTTGTACACGGAACGAGAAGAAACATGGAACTCCTCGTTCTTTGTATCAATAATTTCGTCTACCATAAGATCGCCGGCAAATCAGTTTCAGTGGTGACTGAAGCATTCTCACCTTACTCTACGTTCGAAGAACCTTTCAATTTTCCCCACCTTGGTAATTCCTGCGGAGCAGTTTATACGGCACGATGGACGGCTTTGCACACAAGCGAACTCGCCGAGTCTATCGCCGAGGCGCTGCACAAACGTGGCATGTCGATGATCGAAATTCTGGCGCCCGGCCCCAGTTACTACAGATACATTACTCATCTCGACTCGGAACTGATGCAGTTCTATTTTGATAACTCAATTTTGAAGAACAACGAAGACCCTCGGAACGTGGCAATAACGGCAGACAAAAAAATAGTCGTCGGAAAATTCACCGACAAGGAACGGCCAACCTTCATTGACTCATACAATACTCAACACAAGAAAATACTCGGTGATGAATTCACTCCTCATGGACCGGTTTTTGACAAAGCAGGAGGTGGAAATGGCTGAAATTAGATTCGCCGGTTATGGGGGTCAAGGGATCATAAGATCCGGGATAATCGCCGGCAAAGCAGCGTCGATCTTCGATAGCAAGTATGCAACCATGAGTCAATCATTCGGGCCGGAAGCGCGTGGCGGTGCATGCAGCTCGCAGCTCGTCATATCCGAGAGCAAGGTCTTGTACCCGTACATCACAAATTCTGACGTCCTGATTGCCATGTCCCAGGCAGGGTATGATAAGTTTGAATCAGAAATGGGTGAAGAGGCAATGTTGTTGTACGATGAGGACCTCGTTAAACCCAAATCGTCACGCGGGAAAATCCTCGCCTACGCCATACCGGCAACACGGTTCGCTGAAGAATTGGGTATCAAGATCGTTGCGAACGTTGTCATGCTTGGTTTTTTCACCGCCATTACCCATCTGGTCACCTATGAAAGCATGAAGAAGGCTCTGCCTGGCCTTGTCCCGGAGAAGGCATTGCCACTGAACTTAAAAGCTTTCGAACGCGGTTATGAATATGGAAATGAGCTCTTAACCAAGAAACAATCAGATAAAGGAACGAAATAAACTATGCCAAAAGGAGCACTCGTCATTGGTGGAGGTGTGGCTGGGGTTCAGTCCGCATTAGATTTGGCGAACGCTGGTTTCAAGGTTTTCCTTGTCGAGCGTGGCCCATGTTTGGGCGGTCGAACATCCCAGATTCACAAAATCTTCACCTCGATGGACTGTACGGGCTGAATCCTCGGCCCTAAACTAATGGATGTCGGTCGACATCCGAATATTGAGATTTTTGCCAACAGCGAAGTTGTTGGCGTCGAGGGTGAAGCACCGGATTTCAAAGTGAAGGTCAGGCGCAAATCCACATTTGTCGATTGGGACAAATGTACTGGCTGCGGGGAGTGTCCGACTGTCTGTCCGGTCCACATCAAAGATGAGTTTCAATTAGACCTTTCAAAACGAGAGGCAATTTATCGTCGGTATCCCCAAGCAGTGCCTAATAAATTTCTCATCGACAAAAGGGGCTCGCCGCCGTGTCGATACTCCTGTCCTGCAGGAGTCAATGCTCAGGGATATATCGCGCTCATTTCACAGGGCAAATATAAAGAAGCTTTGGAACTTGAACGGAGAGACAACCCGTTCCCGGCGGTCTGCGGACGTGTCTGCACTCACCCTTGTGAATCAGACTGCAAGCGAAAAGACGTGGACGAACCGCTGGCCATTGCCCAGCTCAAACGTTTCATTTCGGACAGTGAGCAGGAACTCTCAGCACCGAGCCCTGAATTGAACAAGGAGAAGGTTGCCGTCGTGGGCGCCGGCCCTGCAGGCCTTTCTGCCGCATATTTCCTTGCCAAGAGAGGATACTGCCCGACCGTCTTTGAAGCCACTGACCATCCAGGCGGGCTGCTGTACTGGGCAATACCGAGATTCAGATTGCCGGAGATCGCGCTGCAGCGCGATCTGGATTACATAAAGAGTTGGGGTGTTGAGATCAAGACGGGTACTGCATTAGGCAAAGATCTTAGTATCAAAGACCTTCAACAGGATTACAAGGCGATCTTCCTCGGACTTGGCGCGGCCAAAGAAAAAACAATGGGCATAGAAGGCGAAGATCTGCAGGGCGTCTCTCTGTGTGTTGAATTTCTAAATAAGGCGGTCCACGATCCTGAGACGCCGGTAGGCAAAAGGGTCGCCGTGGTCGGCGGCGGTAATTCTGCAATAGATGCGGTGCGTACCGTGTTGCGTCTTGGCGCCGAAGA
The DNA here is from genome assembly GCA_020353055.1 of Caldifarciminota bacterium. Lineage (GTDB taxonomy): Bacteria > Hydrothermota > Tepidihabitantia > SM23-42 > SM23-42 > SM23-42. The sequence goes on from CP070686.1 coordinate 1,076,698, forward strand.
AGCATTCGTCGTATATCGCCGCTCACGCCAGGAGATGCCCGCAAACGAAGAAGAGATCGTCGAGGCGGAGAAAGAGGGAATCAAGATCCATTACCTGACCAATCCAACAAAGATATTTGGAGAAGATGGCAAAATCAAGGGCATGGAATGCATCAAGATGAAACTGGGCGAACCTGATTCTTCAGGCCGAAGGAAACCAATACCCATCGAAGGTTCTGAATTCACCATTAATCTGGATATGGTGATAATGGCGATCGGTCAGGCAGCCGATGTTTCATTCCTCACCAAAGAAGAAAAATTCGAGTTAACGCGCTGGGGAACCTTTGCCGTGGATCCAGACACCCTGCAAACGAACATCCCTGGTATCTTTGCCGGTGGTGATGCGGTGACCGGACCAGCCACAGTTATCGAGGCGATTGCTGCGGGGAAAGAAGCCGCAGAATCGATCGACCGCTTCATCAGAGGTGTCGATCTGAAAGCAGACAGAAAAAAGAAAGAAGATCGCGTCAAAGATGAAGATATCGAAATCCCGGAAGAATTACAAACTGAGAAGAGAACGACGATGCCATTGCTGGATCTGGAAAAAGCGAAGAAGAGTTTCGAAGAAGTCGCCCAAGGATTCTCCGAAGAACAGGCTAAAAAAGAATCAGATCGATGCCTGAGCTGTGCAGGCTGCTCAGAATGTCTCGAATGCGTGAAGGTATGCGAACCAAATGCCATCGTGCACGACATGGTGGACGAATTTGTGGACCTGGACGTGGGCTCGATCATCGTGACCACCGGTGTCGACTATCTCGATCCTAAAGAGGCAAGTGAATACGGATACAAACGCTTCAAGAATATCTATACATCTTTTGAAATTGAACGGATCATGAGCGAAGACGGCCCGAGTGCCGGCGAACTTCCCCTTGGCAAACAATTAAAGGAGCCGTTACGTTTCGCATTCATCCAATGCGTTGGATCGCGTAATATGCGCCATGACATCAACTATTGCAGCCGCATTTGTTGTATGAACACGATAAAAGACAGTCTGGTCCTTAAAGAACACTACCCTGACGCAAATATTGTCGTATTCTATATTGACATTAGAGCCTTTGGAAAGGGATTTGAAGAATTTTATAATCGGTCCCTCGAAAAGGGTGTGAAATATATCAAGGGTAAACCATCAAAGGTGATTGAGGATGGCTCGGGAAATTTGGTTATTCATTATGAAAACGAACAGGGACACTCAGGCCAAATGATATTCGATGCCGTATGTCTCTCTTCAGCGCTGATTCCGTCAAGGGGCTGCAGAGAATTGGCCGGCGTGCTCGGCGTCGATATCGACGATGATGGTTTTTACAAAAACATGGAACCGGCAACCGCACCGCTTGAGTCAACGAAAAAAGGCGTTCTGGTATGCGGTTGCGCAACAGGTCCTAAGGACATTACCGATTCGATCGCCGAGGCGAGCGGTGCCGCGGTTAAGGCAGCATGTTTCTTGGAGGGCCATGAACTGCCGGTCGAGAAAAAGGAAATCGAACAAGTCGATGTGTCCGGTCCACCGAGAGTCGGTGTCTTTGTCTGCCATTGCGGCCCGAATATTTCAAAGGTTGTCGATGTCAAAGGCGTAGTTGAATACGCGAAGACTTTACCGGATGTGGTATTCGCCGAGGATTATACGTTCGCCTGTTCTGAAACAGCCCAACACCAGATTCAAGAGAGGATAGCCGAACACAAACTGAACAGGGTTGTTGTCGCCGCCTGTACACCCAAGACGCATGAAATGAGCTTTCAAGATTCATTAACTGCCGTCGGTCTCAATCCGTACCTCTTCGATATCGCGAACATCAGGAATCAATGCTCCTGGGTACATCAGAAAGAACCAGAAAAGGCAACCGAGAAAGCAAAAGAATTAGTCAGGATGTCGGTGGCGCGTGTTCGAAAACTAGGTCCGCTCTTCATGAAAGAACTGTCGGTTAACCGCGATGTCGCTGTCATCGGCGCTGGTATCACCGGCCTGCGATGCGGTATTGATTTGCTCCAGCGGGGCTTTAAGGTCAAAATAATTGAGAAAAAAGAATTATCAGGCGGTCTGGTACGGCATCTCTCCAGCATCTATCCCAGCTTCCGGAAAGGAAGGAATATTGTCGAGAAACTTCTCGATGAATTCACCAGTGCGGGCGGCGAACTTCTGACTTCAACAGAACTTGTGGATGTCACCGGTTATGTAGGTAACTTCCAGGTTAAGGTGAAGAGTGCAAAAGGAGAGACCGAATTCACGGTGGGCGCTATCGTTCTCGCCACGGGGTCAGAACTCTATGATCCAGGCGAGCGCTTTGGCTACGGTAAATATCCCAATGTCATCACCAACATGGAATTAGAACAAAAACTAATATCGGGTGAAATCGACGATATAAAATCCGTTGCCTTTTTCCAGTGCGTCGGCTCGAGGGGTGACGACGGTAATCCCGGATGTTCTCGCTATTGCTGTCAGGCAGCAATAAAAGAAGCCATTCATTTAAGAGAAAAAGGGATCGATGTTGCTATTCTCAACCGCGGTGTCAGGGTTTATTCAAAAGGCGCCGAGCGGATGTACCGCAAGGCAAGGGAACTCGGCGTCCTATTCTTACCGTACGATGGAGAACCAGAGATCACCGGAGCCGATAAGGCGGAAGCGGTCACGATCCCGTCACCAGATATCGATGCCGACATTACCATCCCGGTTAACCTCGTTGTGCTTTCGGTAGGCATGGTCCCGGCTGCCGATTCAGGACATCTTTCAGAGTTATTTAAGGTCCCGCGTGGGCCTGATAAGTTCTTCCTGGAACGTCACTCGAAATTCGGTCCGGTAGAAACAACGGTTGAGGGCGTGTTCTTATGCGGTTGTTGTCAGTTCCCGCAGGATATCGGAGATTCGATATCCCAGGCTTCGGCTGTGGCATCGAAGGTTGCCGCGCTGCTTAGCCGTGACAAGATCACGCTGGCACCCATAACATCTACGGTCATCGAAGAATACTGCCGTGGCTGTGGCAGGTGCGCTGAAGTATGCGAATTCCGCGCGATAGAATTGGTTGAGAAGGAAAACGGCGTTTTCGTTGCGCAAGTTAACGAAGCGCTGTGCAAAGGTTGCGGGACGTGCGTCGCGGCATGCCCAACCGGTGCCATCGACCTCAAACATTTCAGAAGTGAACAGATCGAGGCCCAATTGGAGGCGCTGTTTGAAGGATAAACGCATGGTCAACCAGACGGATAATTTGATGATGCGTTCATCCATCACCGAACGGAGATTCAATGAAACAATCGGTTAAGAAAATAAAAGAACGATCCGATCACTCAACGGTTCAACGATCCAAGGAAACCTTCGAGCCTAAGATCGTTGCCTTCTGCTGCAACTGGTGCTCATACCCGGCAGCAGACGGTGCGGGCGTCTCCAGGCTGCAATACCCCACGAATATCAAGATCGTCAGGGTAATGTGCGGCGGCCGCGTGACGCCATCCTTCGTCCTGAAGGCTTTCGAGTTGGGTGCAGACGGCGTTCTGGTTGCCACCTGCCATTTCGAGGACTGCCACTACATGTTTGGAGCGCGGAAGGCTGCGGATGTGCACAAGGTAACTGAGAAACTCACCGAGATGCTCGGCATCGAGAAAGAACGTCTCAAACTCGACTGGATCTCATCGGCCGAAGCGTCGAAATTTGCCAGGGTTGCCCGGGAATTCACCGAAACGATTAGAAAACTCGGACCGTCTACTATAAAGAAGAAGTTGGACGCCCTCAACGAAAGCATTGAAGATGAATAGCAAGATCGCCAAAGCCATCAAGGATTCGAAGGCATATTTATGCATGGAATGCGGTAAGTGCACTGGAACCTGTCCGGTCTCACGATATAACCATGGATATTCTCCACGCATCCTCGTGAACAAAGCGATAAGGAGTGGCGATCTTAATTTATTGAAGGACAAAAATATCTGGGCGTGCCTGACCTGTAAATTGTGTGATGAACGTTGCCCTGCTGGCATCGAATACATCGATCTTACACTCACGACGCGTCTCGAAGCAAAGAAAATAGGAGAGCAAGCGCTCTGCTCTCATGGTGGCGCGGCGCAATCGCTGATGCGCATCATGACAACACCAGAGCTCGAGCAAAAACGACTCGATTGGATCGACCAAACTCTGAAAACAACACAAAATGGTGAAGTGCTATATTTTGTTGGCTGTCTCCCCTACTTCGACGTTCTGTTCAGCGATATAAACGTCAACACCCTGCAAGCGGCAAAGGCGAGTATAAAGATTCTCAATCGGTTAGGTGTCACTCCGGTCGTACTGCCCCAGGAAAGATGTTGTGGGCATGATCTTCTCTGGAGCGGCGACATGGAGAACTTCGAGAAACTGGCACGGCACAATATCAGAGAAATAAAAAAATCCGGCGCCAAGAAGATCGTTTTTTCGTGTCCTGAAGGTTACCGGACATTCAAAATCGATTATCCAAAGTATTTCAATACTGATTTTGAGGTCGAACATATCACTGAAGTAATAAGTCGGGCCATTTCCAACGGCGAGCTCAAATTAAAGAATCTGAAAAAGGTCGTTACGTTTCAGGATCCTTGCCGGCTCGGCAGGCACCTTGGAATCTACGATGAACCAAGGAAGGCCATTACCGCAATACCCGAAATACAATTGAACGAGATGGCGAGGAGCCGACAGCGTGCGATATGCTGCGGCGTTAGCGCATGGATGAACTGCTCGACCTATTCAAAGAGCATTCAGCGAGCACGGCTTACAGAAGCAAAGGACACAAAGGCTGATCTGCTGGTTCTTTCCTGTCCTAAATGTGAAATTCATTTCCAGTGTGCTATGCATGACGAAAAAGCAGGCGAGCAAGCGAAAATTGAAACGGTCCAATTGGTCACTATGATTGCAGATGCACTGGAGGGTGAGTAATGGCTAAAGAAAAAATACAAGTTGATTTTCGGTTTCGCGATAAACTCAACAAAGTGCAGGGAGGCAAGCACCATAATTACTGCTACCAGTGCAGCGCGTGTGTTGCCGTCTGCCCCGCGGCACGATTCACCGAAGAATTCAATCCCCGCGTGATCTTACTGAAGGCACTGCTTGGTATGGAGGAAGCACTCACTGGAGAAGATTCACCTATCTGGCTTTGCACAAACTGCTATTCATGTTACGAACGCTGTCCACAAGATGTGCGTCCCATCGAGGTAATTATCGCCTTGAAAAACATGGCCGTGCAGCGACAGAAAGCACCGGCAAGCCTCGCCAAACTCTCAGACAATATCGCCAAAACCGGAGTCAGCGTCACCGTGACTTCGGCAGTTAACAGACGAAGACAGGAGTTGGGTCTCCCTCCGATTAAGACAATACCGATCGAAGAGTTGAAAGAGATCCTGGAAGACCCGCAAGGAGCGGCAAAGGACAGTGAATAGATTATGAAAGTGATTCCTTTTTGGGGATGTATGATGCCCCTCAAATATCCACAGATGGAACTGGCGATCAGAAAGACTCTTCCTAATCTCGGTATCGAACTCGTGGATATCGACGGTTTCACGTGCTGCCCCGATCCCATCTATTTCAAAGCCCGGGACAAGATCAAGTGGCTCACCATTGCCGCACGCAACCTGGCAATTGTCGAGGAAAAGGGTCTTGATGTCATCACCATGTGCTCGGGGTGTATTTCGACTTTAAAAGAAGCAAAATACACGCTCGACGAAGACCCCCAGGCGAAAGAAGAAGTAAACCGGCGGTTGAGAAAAGTGAATAGGGAATACAAGGGTACCGCAAAGATAAATCACGCGGTCGTTCTGATCAGAGACAGCCTCGGACTGGATGTCGTGAAGAAATCAATAAAACGGCCGCTCGAGGGCGTGACAGTTGCGATCCACTATGGTTGTCACATACTGAAACCGAGCCAGATCATGCACGTCGATGACGCCGATTATCCAAGCATCCTAGATGACTTCGTCTCCGCGATGGGCGCAACACCCCTTGACCATAAAGAAAAACTCCTGTGCTGTGGTAAGGGATGTATGGACGAGGACCTCCCCCTCGAAATGACCGAGACTATTTTTGCGTCTATAGAAGAGAGTGGCGCCGATTGCATGGGGCTGGTGTGCCCGACGTGTTTCTCTTCATTTGATTTAGGACAAATAATGATTTCCCGCAAAAAGGGGAAAACCTACAATATTCCCGTCATCTACCTGTTTCAACTCCTCGGCCTCGCACAGGGGCTGGAGCCTGAACAAGTAGGTCTCCACACTCATCGGGTAAAGGCAGATCGAGTGTTGGAAAAAATAAAAGGAAGTGCAAAAGTATGAAACACTGTTTTGAAAATTCGAATTTTGGATTTGGATATTGTTTAGTATTTCGATATTCGATATTAGAATTTGAACAAAAAGGGGGTGATCAAGATGCCGCAGGATGATTTGAAAATCGGCGTTTTTATTTGCGAATGTGGTACAAACATCGCTGGCTCAGTTGATGTCGACAGTGTCGTTGCGAACGCCAAGAAGACAGGTAATGTCGTGTACAGCACGAAGAGCCGCTACATGTGTTCGGAACCCGGTCAGGCAGAAATAAAGAAGGCAATAAAAGAGGAGAAACTCGACAGGGTAATCATCGCAGCGTGTTCACCGCGTATGCACGAACCAACCTTCAGGGAATGTGTCGCCTCGGTCGGCATGAATCCATATCTGGTTGATATGGCAAATATCCGGGAGCAATGCTCATGGGTTCATATGGGTAACCGTGAAGCAGCAACAAAGAAAGCTAAAGATATCATGAAGGCATACGTTGCGCGAGCACGATACCTGCAACCGCAGGAGGAAAAGGAAATCCCGGTCGAAAGAGCAACATTGATAATCGGCGGTGGGATTGCTGGGATGCAGTCGGCACTCGACCTGGCCGACGCAGGTTACCAGGTATACCTCGTCGAGAAAGAACCGTCACTGGGTGGTTTGATGTCCAAACTGGCTAAGACATATCCTACCATGGATTGCGCGATATGAATACTCGGCCCGAAGATGATGGATGTCGGTCGACATCCCAATATCAAGCTTCTGACCAACAGCAAAGTCGAGGCGATAAAAGGCTATGTCGGCAACTTCGACGTTAAGGTACTCAAGAAGACGCGCTATGTAGACGAAACTCAGTGTACCGCATGTGGTGATTGCGCCGAAGTGTGCCCGGTTGTCGTTCCGGATGCTTACCAGCAGGGGCTATCATCAAGAAAAGCTATTTATATTCCATTCCCCCAGGCCGTGCCATCGGCATCTCTGATCGATATGGAAAGTTGTCTGGGCACCAATCCAATTGCCTGCGGCAAGTGCGCCGACAAGTGTGACAAGAAATGTATTGACTACGATGCAAAAGACGAAACGATCGAATTCAAGGTCGGTACCGTTATCGTGGCAACGGGTATGGATGTATTTGACCCGGTGATTCTGGAAGAATACGGTTATACAAAACACGAAAATGTTGTTACGAGCATGGAGTTTGAAAGATTGCTGTCTGCTGGAGGACCCTCTGACGGACACTTCATCCGTCCGACCGACCGGCAGAGGCCAAAGACCGTCGGTTTTGTCCAATGCGTTGGTTCGCGCTGCGAAAAGATCGGCAAACCCTACTGTAGCAATATCTGCTGCATGAACACGATCAAGGACACGCTACTATTGAAAGACCACTATCCCGACATACAGGCAAAGGTTTTCTACATCGACATCAGGGCTTTTGGTAAGGGTTTCGAGGATCTGTTCAAACGAAGCAAAGAGGCGGGTGTACAATACATCAGAGGTATTCCCGGAGAGATCACCGAAGACCCCAAGTCCCGTAATCTGAAGGTTATGGTCGAAGATACTACTTCTAACAAAATAGAAGAACATGAATTTGACATGATGGTTCTCTCTGTCGGAGTGACACCAAGATTAGATATGCCCGAGGTTCAACAATTACTGACGCTGTCAAAAACGCCCGACGGTTTCTTTATGGAAGCACACCCGAAACTCAAACCAGTGGATGCACCGTCTACCGGCATTTATTTTGCAGGCTGTGCCGAGGCGCCGAAGGATGTTAAGGATTCGGTGACCCAGGCGAGCGCAGCAGCGGCCAGAGCCGAAACACTACTATCAGCAGGAAAGGTCAAATTGGAAGCGATCACGTCCACGCTGGACACTGCTCTATGCCGGTATTGTGCAACGTGTTCCAGGGTATGTCCTTATGGAGCCTTCACCGTTGACCCGAAAAAGAAAACGATTTCCTACATCGATGCCCTTTGCAAAGGTTGCGGCACATGTGCCGCCGAGTGCCGGTTTGGCGCACTGACAATGAAACACTTCACCGATGAACAGATTGTAACTCAAATCGACGCCCATCTCGCCGAAGATCCTGGGGAAAAAGTAATCGTCTTTGCCTGTAACTGGTGTTCTTATGCAGGTGCCGATACCTGCGGTGGCGCACGGCTTCAGTATCCACCTAACCAGCGTTTGATCAGAACAATGTGTAGTGGCAGGGTAGATGAAAAATTCGTGCTGCATGCGTTCAGGAAAGGTGCCCCAATGGTTGTCGTATCCGGATGCCATTACGTCGACTGCCACTATATCGATGCGAACCGCTGGACCCAGAAGAGAGTCGAAAAACTTTGGGATAAATTCGAAAAATGGGGAATTAGACCCGAGAGATTGCTGCTCGAATGGATAAGTGCTGCAGAGGGACAACGGTTTCAAAAAACCATGCAGGATATCGAAGAACTGAGAAAGAAAGTAACAAAAGAAGAGATCGAACAAACAGTAAAGATCCTGACCGAAGAAGAAGAAAAAGATAAGGCAAAAGCTAAGAAGAAACAAGCTGACAGTCCAACAAAAAAGAAATCGTGAGGATACGGCTGTCAGATCATAGCGTTGTAAGAGGCTAAGCCCGGAGGTTTTCGTGCCCGAAACTGAAGAAAAAGATTTCAAATGTCTGAGATGTAGCGCCGAATTCAAATTGCCGTACACAAAAGGCGTCATGCAAGAAAGAACATGCCCAAAGTGCGGTTCAAACAGCGTCCGGCTCGACAGGAAGAAAGAAAAAGGCGCCCCGGCAGGAGAAAAAAAATAGATTGTGCCACGTTATGGCGGCGTAATTAGGACGCCGTTACAGGTGCTTCTCTTCAATAACAACGATGAGTAACCGCCACCGCCTCAGGGAAATTGCGGAAAAAGACGCGCGCTATCAAGTTGAAGCGTATATATTCGTACTCGAAGCCCTGCACTATACACGCCAGAATCTCAACATAAAAGGCCACGTCACGGGACGACAACTTCTGGATGGTATAAAAGAACTTGGTCTTGAACGTTACGGCGCCATGACGAAGATGGTATTCGAGCACTGGGGAGTAAAAAGTACCCTCGACTTTGGGAACATCGTCATCAACATGGTCAATGAGAAAATCCTCAGTAAGACACCCGAAGATAGCATCAATGATTTCAAAAATATCTATGACTTTGAAGAAGTTTTTGTCAGAAAATACCGACCTAACATAAAAAACGCACACCGCAATCCGCGCAGAAAGAAATAAAAACAGACAAATCGACCACGGAATTGATTCAAGAACAAATTAATACTTGACAAATTTGAAATATTGTATAAAATTTACAGAATTGAAAAGGAGGAATGATGAAAAAGTTCATGATACTTGTCGTTTCGGTAATGATTTTTATGGCATGTGATTATGCAACAGAATCGTTGGAGTTAAAGCCGGACATTGAAATTACGTGGCTAGACCCGGTCGCGTGGTACATCTATCCATATGACACAACTTATTCCGCGCAAATCGCCGAAATCCACTTTGTTGCCGAAAACTCAATCGACAGTTATCTAAGCGAATTCTTTATCGAATACTATACAAACGCTGATTCACTCGTCTTTACGACTGCCCCTGTTCCGGTCTACGGAAAGATCGAAGGCATTGTCCAGGCTGGATGTTGCGATACGTTCATCCTCTACAACATAGTGGTACCCTTGGCTCCGGCGTATCAGTACCTCGGCCCCAACGAATCTATGCAGACACTACTTCACTTTGTAGCCGTCGACGAGTATTTCGAGAACACCGATACCGCAGAAGTGTGGTTCGGGATCTGGATGCTGCCTTAGGTGTAGAAAAAGAGAATTAAATAATTAAGAAAGAGGCCGCCCAAGAGGCGGCCTCTTTTCTCATATAGCTCTAAAAACCTTTTTCAGGACTCCCTCAAATATCTGAAGTCCCGCGTGTAGTTCGTTTTCATTGATGACAAGCGGTGGAATGAAACGTATGGTCGATTCACCAGCGCCCAGCAGCAGCAACCCCTGTTTGAATGCCTCGTAGACAACCGCATTGCGACGGTCTTTTACCGGCTCCTTGGTAATTGCGTCGCCCACCAGCTCGACGCCGATCATAAGCCCCTTGCCCCGTACATCTCCAACAAACTCATAGCGATCTTTGAGCGCAGAGAGACGCGCAAGGGCGATTGCACCCAGCCTTGCCGCGTTCTCGACCAGACCGTTTTCCAGAAGTTCGATGGTCTTGAGGGCTGCAGCACAACTCACCGGGTTACCGGCAAATGTCGATGCGTGCGAACCAGGTTCCCAGTCCATAATCCCGGAACGGGCAACACACGCTCCAAGCGGCAGGCCTGAGGCGACACCCTTTGCTATACAGTAGATATCTGCTTTTGTATTGAAGTGTTCGATGGCGAACATCTTGCCAGTCCTGCCCATTCCCGACTGTACCTCATCGTCAACGAGCAGTATTTCATACTTGTCGCACAATGCCCTCAATGCAGGCATGAACTTCGGCGGCGGTACTATATAACCGCCCTCACCCTGAATCGGCTCCACGAATACCGCAGCCACTTCCTCGGCAGGGACCACTTTCTTCAACAGCACATCCTCGATATGCCTAACGCAGGCCACGTCACAAGAAGGATACTGGAGGTTATAAGCACAGCGATAGCAGTACGCATAGGGCACATGGTTTATACCGGACAGAAGAGGTGCAAAGAACCTGCGTTGTGTTGCCTTCGATGCGGTCAATGATAATGCACCGAATGTGCGACCGTGAAATGCTCCGGTGAACGCAATGTATCTCGCTCTTCTTTTGTGATAGCGTGCCAATTTCATGGCACACTCTACTGCCTCGGCACCCGAATTGCCGAAGAAAACCTTCTTATTCTTTGCTCCGGGTACGATCTCGGCAAGTTTCTCAGCCAGATTCGCCTGATTAGGATAATAGAAATCAGTGCCCGACATATGCAGGAGTTTCCCTGCCTGTTCCCTTATCGTCTTGACGACCGCAGGATGGCAATGACCGGTAGAGACAACGCCGATGCCAGCAGAAAAATCGAGAAAGACATTGCCATCGACGTCGGTTACCCAGACACCCTTGCCACTTTCCACAACCGCCGGGTAAGAACGCGTGTATGATGGCGAAACGAACTTGTGGTCTTTGTTCAATATCGCCTTTGCCCTTGGTCCTGGTAAATTTGTTGCAATCTTTGGTTTTTTCGTGTTATTCCTCTTCACAGCATTCATTCGTCCGTTCCTGCGTACACTTTTCTTCGAATTGGTCATGATCATAGTTGCCTTTGCTTTTGTCAATCCCATGTGTCGATCTGTGCCTTCTGCAATGTACTGGAATAATCGATATAGACTGTTTTTATCTCGGTGAATATCTCGTAAGCGGTCCAGCCGCCCTCACGGTGACCATTACCTGTGTTTTTCATGCCACCAAACGGAAGATGACACTCGGCGCCGATCGTTGGCGCATTGATGTAGACGATCCCTGTTTCTGCAAGTTCTATCGCCTTGTGTGCAAGATTCAGATCATTGGTGTAAACACTCGATGAAAGACCGTAAATCGTGCCATTGAGTATGTCCATTGCCTCGTTGAAATCCTTGGCTTTGATAACTGAAAGCACCGGTCCGAAAATTTCTTCCTGTGCGATTCGCATGTTCGGCAATACGTCTACGAATATCGTCGGTTTGTAGAACCATCCCTTTGCGCATTCTCCTTCTGTGTATGATGCACCACCGGTTATCATCCTTGCACCCTCTTTCTTACCTATTTCCACGTAGGCGTGGACCGATTCTCGCTGCGATTCACTCACTGTAGGACCCACATCGACGTCTTCATTCAGACCGTTTCCGAGCTTAAGCTTTTCAGTACGTGCTTTCAACATTTCGATGAATTTATCGTACACGGGTGCTTCAACTATCAACCTTGAAGTCGCGGTACATCTTTGACCCGTCGTGCCGAATGCGCCCCAGAGAACACCCTCGAGTGCCAGTTCAAGAATGGCATCCTTCAGCACAACCTGCCCGTTCTTGCCACCCAGTTCCAGGGAGCAGCGCTTCAGGGTCTTGCCACATACCTCACCTATCCGACTTCCGATATCCGAGGAACCGGTGAAGGATATACCGGCAATATCCGGGTGATTCAACAATCCCTCACCAATCTCGCCACCACCACCGTATACAACATTAAGCACGCCATCCGGTAAACCTGCTTCCTTGAGAATCTGCGCCAATTCTCCAACACATGCAGGTGTGTACGTCGCAGGCTTTATCACCGCAGTATTCCCACTCAATAAACACGGGAATATTTTCCAGGAAGGTATGGCGATTGGAAAATTCCACGGTGTGATCAAACCCCAGACCCCCATCGGATCGCGCCTGGTCATGCAGGATTTGTTCGGCAGTTCCGAAGGCAATGTGTATCCAAAGTATTTTCTGCCTTCGATACCGGCATACAATGCCGTATCGATGCCTTCCTGCATATCGCCTCTTGTTTCTTTTATTACCTTTCCCATCTCTCGTGTCATGATTTGCGCCACGTGCTCCTTCTTTTCGATCATGATCTCGGCCGCGCGCCGCATGATCTCGGACCGTTTAGGCCAGGGCACTGCACGCCATTTCTTATAAGCCTTCTTTGCCGCGGCAATTGCCAGATTCAGATCTTCAACATTGGATTTCGGGAATACCCCAACGACTTCATCCCAGTTCGCGGGATTGTGGTTTTCAAATGTACGACCCGATTTAGAGTCCATCAATTTGCCGTTAATTAGATTTTGGTACTTCTTCATAAATCCTCCTGTTTCTTGTATTTGTTTGTGGTCAAACAATCTGAAATTGTCCAAAAGAAGGGCCGCAAAATCTCCCCAGTATTCTATTATATACATTTCTCATGTAAAGTCAACACAGTTGACAACTTCTGGCCTGGTCTTATACTGTTCCTTCGATAAGAAAGGGAGGAATCATCATGAAGAAAATCATCTTGTTGATGCCGGCCGCGATCTTATTCATCAACTGCGGTGCCGAGGAAGATATCGACGACTATCATCCACTGGCGGTAGGGCATCAGTGGGAGTATGCCGTAACCCAGACCGATACGACCGTCAACGACGGCGTACAAATTTCCACGATCACTGCTGAGGTCTCTTCACCGCAAGGTTTGCTACATGAACAAGTCACATCAACCATCTGGGATGACACGTCGACGAGTGCCTGGCTTGATACCTCCTATCTTCAAGAAAAGGATGGCAATGTTCTGTTCTACAGTGACCTGAACGATCAGGAACCAGATACATTGTTAGTATTACCGCTGGCTCTCGGAAATACCTGGACTGTACGCACCGAACCTTGGGGAGACATGACGGGCGAAGCAGTAGGCATAGAGGATGTCACCCTTTCTGCTGGCACATTCACCGAATGCTGGCACGTCGAGTACACAGGGTTGAATGCTACCGGCCACAGCTGGTTTGCGCCCAATGTCGGTCTTGTCAAACACCATTCGATCAGCACAACGAGCGAGTTCCTGAAGGAATTGATGGATTTCAACCGACGGTAGAACGTCATACAATCAAAGTAACACCTGAACAATACTACACCGAAGACCTACTACACTCCGAAGATTGCAAAGGCGAGTCTTGACTATCCTGCATTTTTCTATATAATCATCACTCACATACTACAATGAAAGGAGACAATGTGAGAAAGCTGATCTGGTTACTGCCATTAGTGGCATTGATAGTAAGCTGCAACGGCGAGAGTGACGGTGAAGATTACTTCCCGCTAGCGGTCGGCAATACATGGAACTATAACATCGTATACAGAATGATCATGACTACTGACACAATTCAGTACACCGGCACGTCAACGACAGAGATTACGCGTGAAACGACCCTGAACAACAACGCCGATGTTCTGGAGCAGGTTACGACCACACTCTGGGACGACACGACCATGACAAATCACGTTGACACAACCTACCTTCAATCGACTGAAGACCTTATGCTCATATATTACGACCTCGCGGATACAGACCCGGATACAGGTCTGGTCTTCCCTTTTGAAGAAGGCAGCACGTGGACCGTATACGCGGATACCACCGACACGCTTACGGCTGAAGTACTCGGACAGGATGACATCACTGTTCCCGCTGGAACATACTCAGACTGCTGGGATGTCAGATTTACATCGCTCGGCCAGACCCAGGACAACTGGTTTGCCGAAGGAGTCGGCATTGTCAGGTATCACATGACCACGCCGACGCCGGCGATGACAACCGAACTCACCAAGGAATTGGTCACCAGCACTATTCAGTAGAATTAGTAGTAGAGAGGATTGCGCGGGGGCTGCCTTTGGCAGCCCCCTGCTTTTTGAATCTGCACAAACGAATGAAATGTTATTACCGAACGAGGAACATACGTTTTACATTACTAAAATCCTGTAGAGAGAATCCGCGCATCAAATAGAACACGGCAATGTATACGCACACACCGGCTGTTACCAATACGAAAAAGTGCCAATCGCGTATTAGATACAAAACAACAACCATCACCAGGGAAGCACCCAACGGTTTCATAGTGTAACGTAGACTCCTAAACCGAAAAACTCGTTTAAGTTCTCTTTGCATCAGAATAATACTGATTGATTCACTTATCAATAACGCAGTCGCTGCACCATAGAATCCGAATTTCAATCCGAGCAAGACTATCAACAATGCGCTGATCCCTGCCGTTATGGAGATGATCCTGAAGAAGTGCTTTTCTCTGTCTATCGCAATAAGACCATAGCCATAAATTGTATTGACCGGTACGATCATGAAATACAGGAGAAGAATACGCAAGACGTTCGCCGCCGCGGAAAATGCTTGCCCGTAGATGATATGAATGATAGCGGGAGCGAGCACTAACCCCCCGATTGCGAGCGGAATGGTGAGCGCAAACAGAAATCTGGTCAGAACACTGAAGTTGCCTTTTAGTTTTTCCGGATTCTGAGCATACTGTCTGGAAAGCACCGGGAAGAAAACATAATAGAACACCCTTTCGATTATCAGCAAAGTGAAGACGATTTTATATCCTGCGCTGAAAATACCGACTTCGTAATTCGTCTTGAACAAACCGAGCACAATTGGCGGCAGGCTTACCGTCACTTGATTGAAAATAATAGCCAGACCGACGGGAATCGCCGCCGCCAAGATCACACGCCATCGGGAAAAAGAAAACCGGAGCCTGAAGGAACGATATTTACCAATGTAGACGGCCAGCAGAAATGTTGCCGAAACGACATAGCCGATAACAAAGGAAAGGGGGACGACCAGAATATCACGAGTGCTCTTCAAAAACAGCAGTAGAACCAACAAATAGATGGAATACTGCAGGATGCGGCCGATACCGATATACCCCATCTCTTCCCTACCCTGAAATACGAACTCCAATAGCAGGGCAAACGGGAAGAGCGTCGCAGCATAAACAATGATGATTTGCTTCGTCGTGCTTTCACCCGGAATGAGGAATGTGCCGGCAAGGAATATAACAAAGATAACAACTGCCAACACTAAGCGCAAGCCCAGCGTCTCTTCAACAAAACGCTGGTCATCTGAATTTTTTGCCACCTCGCGCGCACCGATGACGGTCAACCCTGGATTGGCGAATAGAAGCGCGTAACTGATGAACGCCAGACCAAAATTTATCTGACCAAAACCTTCGACTGCGAGCAATCGTGCTATGTATACTGTCGCCGCAAATCCAATGATGCGGGTCACGCCGTCACTAAAGAAAAGTGATAAAAAATTCCTCGATATCTTTTTCATATATATGTATGGATTCAGTATACTCTAAATGCTTTGATAATCAATGGGGATAGGTTTATGCTTCTAACCGACTGTCCCGAATTTTCCTATTTTGTATTTGATTCAAAGTAATCAAACGATCCACGCACAGCGGGACATTCGTAACAGCGCAAGATTACGGTAATTGCCATACAGATGCCCATATAAATTAACGCCGACATCACTGCAACAGATGAACATTACCCAGATGCGTATTCTTGATCCCGTGGTCTCTGGCAATGGATAATGCCATTTCGGCTTGCTCACGTGAGGTACACGGCAGATCATCAAAACGAAAATGCGGATGAAAACCAAGAAAAGACCACGGTATGTCATCCCTTACCGAACTGATGAACCTCGCCATTGCACTGAGTTCTGCCTCGTCTATATATCCGGGTATCAACAGTGTGCTCACAACGAGAATTGGCGGTTTTTCTCTCCTCTCCATATACCGCGCGAGGAGTGTGATATTTTTCCTTGTATTCTTGTTCGATACTCCACAAAGCGCGATATTAAGATTCTCGCTAAATGTCTTGAAATCGACCTTAATACAGCCGTCGCTCGTAAGTGCACGATCCGCCCACTTCTTCATCATGTCAGGAGAAACCGAACCATTAGTCTCCCAGCATATTCTGATTTTCCTGCACTTTTCTCCCAGCTGCCGCGCGACTTCCAGACTATGCAACGCAAATGGCGTCGGGTCACCGCCAAAGAAGCATACACAGCCGGTTGTAGCATTGGCCGCTGTAACCATTTCCTCAGTCGAAGCCCTGCTCTTGCGGTCCCGAAAATGCCAGTTCTGACAGAAAAGACAGTCGAACGTGCATGCTTCATAGAAGACCGCCAGGTTGGTGTAACCATGATCCCGGCTTCCTTTGCAAACCCAGTCGGCAACGCAATTAGTCGGCAAAGGATCATGGTACCAGTCGGCATAAGCCCAGTTCTTATCCGGACCGACGATTTTACCACCTACGTTCTGTCTGACTCCACAGTATCCGAATTCACCTTCCTTGATACTACAGTTGTTCATGCAAAGTTGACATCGGACTCCGCTTTCGTGCCGAGGTATCTTTCCCGACAAACCAAAAGATCTCCGTACTTCGGCATGGACCTCTGCGATGGAGGATTTTATCAACCCATATTTATCTCGAATACAATCAGGACAATAAGGCATTATCTTGGATAATATTCTTTTCTTTCCGCAGACCTTACAGCGCACTCGAAATTATAGTATCAGAAAAAACGCACGTCAAGTCTCTGCAAGAATTGTATCTACCGGTGAAACATGAGGTCGCAGAACGCCTGACAGTTGACTTTTCATTAATTCTGATTAGTATTCATCATTCCGTGAAAATAATCATACATTTTTGGTAATTAGTGTTGTTTAGATAAAAAGGAGAATCTATGGCAATCGTGTTGGATGGTGAACATTTGACAATCGAAAAGCTTGTCGATATTGCCCGAAACAACGAAGAGGTCCAGATCGCACCTGATTCATTGGGAAAAATCAAAGAATGCCGCGCCCTGATCGAGGAAAAGATCAAAGTCAAGGAGATAATGTACGGTATCAATACCGGTATAGGTGAACTTTCCGAGGTCGTGCTCAGCGATGAACAGGTCAAACAATTTCAGAGGTACTTGATATACAACCATGCCGCAGGTATAGGTGACCCGGCGCCAATTGAGCATGTGCGCGGCGCTATGGCCAGCCGCATAAATGTCATGAGTAAAGGCAAGTCCGGATGTCGACCCATAATACCCCTCACCTATGCCGAGATGTTGAACAAAGGCGTGACGCCCGTGGTCTGCCAGAAGGGCTCGGTCGGGGCATGTGGTGATCTGGCGCCAATGTCCCAGATTGCCCTGCTTTTGATGGGAGAAGGCGAGGCGTTTTATGAAGGAAAACGCTTACCGGCCAGGGCGGCAATGGAAAAAGCAGGCATCGAGATCCCCGGATTACAGGCACGCGATGGTTTATCCTGCATAAACGGATCCAACCTGCTCACCGCGATAAGTGCCCTGCAACTTTTCGATATCAACCGCTGGTTGAAACAAGCGGAAATCGCCTGTGCCATGACGCTCGAGGCGCTGATGGCGAACCTCAAACCGTATGATACCAGGCTGCACGAGGCACGCGGGTTTGCCGGCGCAGTCAGAACAGCCCGTGCCATCATGAAATGCATAGAAGGCAGCGACCTGCAAACTGGTAAGCATAAGATGAAGGTTCAAGATGCATATTCAATGCGCTCCTCACCCCAGGTTATCGGTGCCGCACACGATGCTGTCGCCCACGCAAGAAAGCAGGTCGAGATCGAGCTCAACGGGGTCGGTGATAATCCAGTATTCTTCCCCGAATACAAACTTGCGATCACCGGCGCCAATTTTCAAGGAACACCGGTATCGCTGCCCATGGAAATGGTCGGCACGGCTGTGACCATGGTCTGCGTGCTATCGGAGAGGCGCTTGAATCGTATGACAAACCCCAACCTGAGTGTCGGCCTGCCCGCATTCCTAACCAGAGGAGCCGGGATGTTTTCGGGATTGATGCTGAGTCAATACACTGCAGACACGCTCATCGTCGAACAACGCATCCTTTCTGCTCCGGCGGCGACGATGTCGATACCGGCGGCTGCCGACCAGGAAGACTTCGTTTCGATGGGTATGAACACGGCGCTCAAGAACCTCCAGATAATTGACAATGCATACGGAATTCTGGGGATCGAATTCATGGCTGCAGCGCAGGCCCTGGATTTCCGTGAATTCACACCGGGCAAAGGCGTCGTTACCGCGAAGAAGACGATACGTAAATACGTCGAGCATCTCGATGAAGACCGACCATTATATAATGACCACAATAAAATGAAAGAACTGGTCAAGTCGTGTGAAATACTCGACACGGTGGAGAATACAGTAGGCAGTCTGGGTTAATTAAGATTTGGCTGGATATAAGATGTTGGATACTCCGCATCTTTATTGGCAAAGTAATCTCAGCCGGCTTATTAATATCCGTAAGTCGAATATAGTCTGTTCAAAAATCGTATCATACAATGAACGTTCGACTACGTAGTTAACTTTACCGTTGGAAAAGACGTATGTGATTTTTCCATCACCAGGTTGCCTGTCGAAATAATGTTGTGAATACACCATCGTAAACTCCCCGAATCTTATTGCCAATTGTTCAGAAAAGAGTATTTCCAAATTACCGTATTTCAATTCGAGAAAATTCAAATTTCCGGGACAGCGAATGAATTCGCGTTTCACCGGATAGCTTTTCGCCCGGGCAATTAGATAATCAAGAGTATCAATGCCTTCTTTATGCAAAAAAGCGCCTTGCTCGGCAGTTATTTCATCCGTCACATAGATATGTGTATTGTCCGGTGTTATGATGAGCAGTCCGCCGGATGTTGAGCATATGGTCAGACAACGAACTGATCCGGCAATCGAAAAGACAACAGCAAAAAACACAACGAGCCATAGCATGAGCTTTCTGACCCTCTTCCATACAAAAAGATAAAACGGGAATATCATAGTTGGTGACATACTCAGGTTCAGTGTCGAAAAAGGCAATCTTGCGAAGAAATCTGACAGCGCCATCAACAAACCTATGAGTATACCCGTCGGTACTGCTATTATCCTTACAACCCCGAACCATACCCAGCCCACCGAGAAACACAAAAACAGCATGAATATTATCACCGAAGCGATCGGGATGATCAAAAGATTAGCAACAACGGCATAGATTGGCAGCCTATTGAAATAGTACATTATTAAAGGCGCTACAAAAACCTGTGCAGAGAAAGACACTGCCATCATTCTGAGTACGACCCTCAGAAAACGTTTTTGCACTTTCTTTATGAAATTATCCTCGAGTACAGGAAATAGGTAGAGGATACCATAGACAGCGACAAAAGAGAGTTGAGCGCCAACGTCAAATAACAACACTGGACTGGCCAGCAGGAACACCAGGGCACTCATGTTTACTACGTGCATGCTATCAACGTTTCGCTGCGAAACCAGAGCCAGGCCAAAAAGAAATGACATTAGCACTGCACGGCAAACACTGGGACGAAATCCCGTAACACCAGCGTACATGAACAACCCACACATCACTATAATGAACTTTACCCGGTGGTCCACCGGCACCAAAAGCAGCATAACGCCAAAGAATGCTCCGACAAAACCGACGTGCAAACCTGACACCGCAAGGACGTGTAATATTCCTGCGCGGCTGAATACCTCCTTCAATTCTTTGCTCAATCGGCCGCTGCCGCCAAGCGTCAGACCGCTGGCTACGCCGTATCGGTCGCCGTCGAAAGAATTCCTGAGCAGGTGATCAATATAACTCCTTATTGGCCTAAAGACGACACCAAAAACATGTTCGTGCTCTGCTGATCTGATAATCTTCCCGGCTAAAACAGCCGGTCTGTACGTGCGCTTGGCTGGTTTGATTCTACCTTTTATCGTGAGTCGCTTGCCGAGGAATGGACCCTTTTCATGAATATAGTAATCAACCGGGAAAGAGCATGCTATTGTATCATTGGCAAACAGGATTTTGTCTACCTGAATACGCAGTCTTGCATGATATTCGTACGGCTCCTCGCCAAGTACAATACCAGTACAAACCACAGCCCTCTCCCCAAAAGTCATTTCCTCCGGAAGATTGAGATCGAAATTGACCGCTGCCAGTATAAAGACCGCAAAATACAAAAAACGGTATTGCCAGAGCGATATTATCAACACAACAGGCAGTATCAGGATATAAAACAACATCGGGAAGCCAAATAGCGTCCGGGAAATTATGCCGAGTGCTACTGACACAAGAAGACCAACAGCTAATTTCTTTACCTGTCCCTCCCCACTTCTTTGACTAAAGCAAGTCTCGCCAGGAGGTCAGATGCACACGCCGAAAGATTCAGCATGCCCGTCCTCCAACGACAGACGATATCACTTCACTGGAAGTGTGTATGAGTCGTTATGTGCCGAAGTTTATACTCGGGTAATTATTCTTCTTGATAGATAAGACTATGGATTTTCTGCTTTGCTTTATTGAGTGCGATGCGCGCCGCACCTGGATTTGACCCTGTGGCTTTAAGACATGCATAGATGAAGTAATCGGAGCCAATCGGTTGAATAATAAAATATGAATCTTCGGTAAGCCAGATGAGTTCGCGCGTGTCGCTAAGTTCCAGATTCTCCCTTACTTCTTTCGCCACGAGCATTACAGAAGAGATCTCGGCATCATATGCACTAACATCGAAATTCGCCTGTATGATATGCTGAGCAACGGAAATTCCATCATAACCAACAATACTCGTATAGCGGCAACCAACAATCTTCTCCGCGATTCTTTTTATTTCTTCAAGTAGTTCATCAGCCACAAGCCCTCCTTAATAAAAGCAGCAAGCCGACACCATAATCCATATGCTACACACGTTCCACATATTGACCGGTCTCGGTATTCACCTTGATCACATCACCAACCACAACGAACGGCGGAACCTGGCAGACGTGTCCGCCTTCTAATTTTGCCGGCTTCGACTGCGCCTGTGCAGTCGCATCCTTCATGTAAGCCTGTGTTTCCAGCACTTTTAGCTTAACATATTTGGGTAATACAATACCAAAAGGCTTCCCCTCATAGAACTCGACCCCGGCGCGTACATTGGGCTTCAGAAATTTGACCGCATCACCCAGCAGTTCTGCGTTGAGCGCGAGCTGCTCATAGGTTTCCAAATTCATGAAAAAATACT
The DNA here is from genome assembly GCA_020353055.1 of Caldifarciminota bacterium. Classification (GTDB taxonomy): domain Bacteria; phylum Hydrothermota; class Tepidihabitantia; order SM23-42; family SM23-42; genus SM23-42. The sequence goes on from CP070686.1 coordinate 1,098,560, forward strand.
TATCATCGGTAAAATAGATATATTCCATTTCAACCTGTTCGATCTCTGCTTCTTCGACCCGGTCGCTAGACCTGAACCGCGTCTCGGTAGAAAGCCCGGTCTGCAAATTTCTCAAGTTACAGATGATCATCCCACGTTTGTTGCCAGGAGTTATATGCGTAACGCTCAAAACAACATGCGGATGATCGCCAATCTTCACAAGCATTCCCCTTCTGATCTGAGTAGCCTGTATCATACGGTTCCCGAGCGGAACGTACTGCCATCACTAGTGTCATCGACGATTATATTGTTGTCAAGCAATCTTTGTCTTATATAATCGGCAAGTTCATAGTTCTTTTCATCCCTCAATTTCATTCTGATATCAAGCAATAGAGCTATGATTTGTGAGTAAAGTTCGTTGACATGTTTGATGTTTATAATTCTATCGTGAAAACCTGCGCAAATCTCCTTCAAGATTTCACTGCGCCCAGCGCTTTTCAATTTTTCTTCAACTTCTCTGACGACTTCCATGACATCCTTATAGGGCTCGATAACAGATTCGATTTCACGGGTAAAACCTAGAAGTGAATAGTAGTAGTTCACGCTGGCCGCGATTTTAAAATCGTCTTCTTTGTAACTTCTCTTAATCAATTCATAAATTACACTCAACGCCCTAGACGTGTTCAGATCGTCATTCATCGCTTCGGTGAATGTATCGAGCATCATCGGCTCTAAAATCTCCTCCATCTCCCCGTACTTGTTCGCGGCATTATCTATATACGTTCTTATCGTCATCAATGCTGCACGCGCTTCATCCAACCTCTCGTCATCGTATGCCAGTTGCTTGCGATAATGGGTTTTGAGCATGAACATGCGTATCACATTAGCCGAGTATTTTGCAAGCACATCCTTTATCGGAGAATAGTGCCCGGTCGATTTTGACATTTTTTCCCCGGTCAATGTGACCCATCCGTTGTGCAACCAGAACCGGGCAAAAGGCTTGCCCGTTGCCGCCAGTGACTGTGCGAGTTCATTTTCATGATGGGGGAATATCAGGTCCTCACCGCCGGTATGAATGTCAAAGGTCTCACCCAGATATCGCATTGACATCGCCGAGCACTCGACGTGCCAGCCAGGCCTTCCCTTGCCCCATGGGCTGAGCCAATAGGGCTCGCCCGGTTTTGCCGCCTTCCATAATGCGAAATCCAGCGGGTCGTCCTTCGATTCGGTCGGTGCAATCCGTGCCCCTGACATCAAATCGTCAATGCTCTTCTTTGACAACTTTCCATATTCGGGAAATTTTCGGACCCGGAAATAAACATCTCCCTTTTTCTCGTAAGCAAATCCTTTGTCAATCAGCTGCACAACAAGGTTGATTATCTCTTCCATATGCTGAGACGCCCTCGGATAAAAGGTCGCCCTCATAATATTCAACTGATCGCACGCCCGCAGATATGTATCAATGTTATCCTGAGCAATCATGCGCCAGTCCTTGTTGTATTCCTTCTGTTTTTCGATTATCTTATCGTCGACATCAGTAAAATTCTCCAGAGCCACTACTCGATAGCCAAGATACCCCAGCCACCGCATCAATGTATCACGCACCATGGCGGCACGGATATGGCCAACATGGGGTTCACTCTGGACAGTCAAACCGCACGTGTAGATCTTCACCGTATCGCCCAGCGGAGTGAATTCTTCTGTCTTCCCACTCATTGTGTTATACAACCTTAGGCCCATCTCAAATCCTCAAATATGCAGCTGCCGCGCTGATCCGCAGTAGAACATTCGATGAATCCATGAGTTCGACAAAATGTTTTCTCTGATTCTCAGCGTCGTGTTTAGCAAGTGCCTCTACTGCCTTCACCGCAACGTTAATATATTCATCTACGGTAGCGACCTTGAGCACATCATACGATGACGGCACATCGTGTCGCTTAAGTACCTCGACGGTACGTATGCGCACGAACGGGTCTTTCGACCGCAGGGACCGCAGCAGTACCGGAACCCCTGATTCATCATTTAGAATCAAGAGTGCCTCTGCCGCATCCACGCGCAATTCCTCAGTACCCTCCTGCAATAACCTCATCAGAAGAGGAACAGCGGTGGTATCACCTAATTCTGCAAGGGCTTTTATGCCTCTGCCCCACAAATCGGGTTGGAATCTCTTCAGTTCGTCTCGTATGAACTCAGACATACCTTCTGCCCCTAATTTTCCGAGTGTCCTGGCAACGGCAATGCGTACCTGCGGTTCGGGATCCCGCAGGCCCTGGAGTAGTGCGTCCATCTCCTCTAATCTGGCCAGGCCAGAATACGCAACCTCCCGCACCCGGGTATACTCATCATCTACGCCCTGCAGCAGAATCGTTCGCGCTTCCTGCGCATCACTGGATGCAGCGATTCGGTATGCCGCCTCACGAACCTGTGTACTCGGGCTATTGCACAGACTGATTATCACCGGGTCGAGCTCTGTTTGTCCAGCCTCGTACAAAGCATTGAGTGCAGTAACCTGCATATCCGGCTCTCCATCTACGGCCATCTCTTTTAAAACCTCATTGCCCCGCGTATCGCCGAGTTCCATCAAAGATTTTGCCGCACTAACGCGAATAATGGGCGATGCATCTGTCAATCCCCTATCCAGCACTCGCTTGGCTTTCGACTCAGGAGACACACAAGCTAATAACAGCAGAACAGTTAACGATAGAAATTTTTTCATCCTGCGTATTATACATAATTTGCAGTATGAGTCAACAAGAGTTCGGCGATCGGTACAAGGCGGTCAACTTGACAAATCGTTCTTTTTGGCATAGAATGACCGAGGAGGTCTCATGAAGAAAACAAAGACCATCACCGATTACGCGTATAAACCTGTATCCGCACCACACGGAATCAAAATATCGTGCAAGAGCTGGCAACAGGAAGCTGCGCTTCGGATGCTCCAGAACAACCTTGACCCTGAGGTTGCCGAAAAACCAGAAGAATTAGTCGTCTACGGAGGAAGCGGTAGAGCCGCTCGTAACTGGGAATGCTACAATGCCATCGTTGATACACTCAAAAACCTCGAGAACGACGAGACACTGCTTGTTCAATCCGGTAAACCGGTCGGTGTTTTCCGCACCTTTGAGCACGCACCCCGGGTATTGATCGCCAACTCGCTGCTGGTGCCTCATTGGGCAAACTGGGACTATTTTCGCAAACTGGAAGCCCTCGGATTGATAATGTACGGACAGATGACTGCGGGTTCCTGGATCTACATCGGCACTCAGGGAATTATTCAAGGAACCTATGAGACCTTTGCCGCGAGCGCGCGGCAGCATTTTGGTGGAAGTCTAAAGGGGAAGTGGATCCTGACCGGGGGTATGGGTGGGATGAGCGGTGCCCAACCTCTGGCTGTTACCATGAATGAAGGAGTAATCCTCGATATCGAAATTGATCCGGCGCGTATCCAGAAGCGCGTCAACCAGGGTTTCTGTGATATCATGGTCGACAACCTCGACAAAGCGCTTGCTCTGGTCTTCGAAGCAGTAAAGAAAAAACAACCCCTCTCGGTCGGATTGGTCGGCAACACCTCAGAAGTCGAACCTGAACTACTGAAAAGGAAAATCATACCCGATATCCTGACCGATCAAACCTCGGCGCACGATGAGTTGAACGGATATGTCCCCGGAGGCATGAGCCTCGACGATGCCAATGCACTTCGCGCACGAAAGCCGGATGAATACAAGAAACGTGCGCTCGAATCGATCGCTATACAGATGAAGGCGATGCTACAGATGCAGAAGGAAGGAGCAATAGCATTCGACTACGGCAATAACATCCGTGGACAGGCGAAAAAAGCCGGCGTGGAAAACCCTTTTGCAATCCCGGGTTTCGTGCCTGAATATATCAGACCGCTATTCTGTCGTGGACGCGGTCCTTTCCGGTGGGCAGCTTTGTCGGGTGAAGAGAGTGATATCCACTATCTGGACGGCGTGGTTCTTAAAATGTTTGGCGATGACCCTTCGGTACGCCGCTGGATCCAGTTAGCGCAGAAAAAAATCCCTTTTCAAGGTTTACCGGCTCGAATTATGTGGCTCGGATACGGCGAGCGCGACCGGTTCGGTATGGAGATAAACCGCCTGGTCAGGGCAGGTAAGATCGCCGCGCCGATAGTGATCGGCCGAGATCACCTTGATACTGGTTCAGTGGCATCACCATACCGGGAGACCGAAGCGATGCTTGATGGCTCAGATGCAATTGCGGACTGGCCCATCCTGAATGGACTGCTGAATGCGGCTTCGGGTGCGTCGTGGGTTTCAGTACATCACGGCGGTGGAGTTGGCATCGGATACTCGATCCATGCAGGACAGGTGCTGGTCTGCGACGGTACTGATGATATGGACCAGCGGATCAATCGCGTACTGACCAATGACCCGGGAATCGGCATCGCCCGACACTCAGATGCCGGTTACGAAGAGGCCATCAGATTCGCTCGTGAGAAAAATCTAAAAATACCCATGGATAAGCCATGACGATAGTATGCTTGACATTATCACGTGACTCGGTATAATTGACCGGAGACAAGGATTGGACATAATTCTAATAAGCGGGAAGGGCAATAAAACCGCGAATCTTCGCATCAAAAAGAGATATTTGATACTCATCATCCTCGTATGCGTGGTGATAATCACGTCTTTTTTCTACAGCCTCACGAGTTATGCCAAAAAGGAAGTGGACCGTAGCCGGTTATCCCAGGTGCTGAATGAGAATCGTGTCGTGCAGCGAGAAATTGAAAGAATTGAAACCGAACTCTTAGGTTTACAGAATGTGATCGACAGCATCCAGGTCTACGACGGCAAACTCCGCAGCTACGCCCCGCTCAAACCGATCGACGATGAGTTACGTGAGATGGGAATCGGCGGCTTCACACCTGATTTCGCCCAGGAGGACCTGTCACCCGATGTCATGAAAAACCTTACTTACATTTCTGAAACACTCGATAATCTCGTGGGCCGCGCTCGTCTACAGAAATCGAGTTATGCAGAATTAGTGAATTACCTTCGCGAAAAGGCATTCCTGAGAGACCATACGCCGTCGATCATGCCGGTCCAGGGATGGATGATCAGGGGATACGGCTATCAGGTCGACCCCTTTACCGGGCAGGTGAAAATGCACGAAGGCATGGATATCGCCGCACCGACCGGAACACCTATTGTATCTCCAGCACATGGTACGATTAGATACGCAGGTAATAAGAGAGATTATGGCTTATGCGTCGAAATCGACCACGGGTACGGATTCATCACCACGTACGCACATTGTCAACGCGTAAGGGTGAATTCCGGTATGCGCGTAAGACGTGGCGACATCATTGCCTACGTGGGGAATACAGGTAGAAGTACCGGACCGCATCTCCATTATGAAGTACGCCTTTCTCATAGTGCAGTAAACCCGGTCAATTATATTCTGTCTGCTCAGACAATCGTCGATTAAAATTGACACGCGACATCACCGAGCAAATCGCCAAGCTCAAAGAAGAAAAAAATGCAATGATTCTTGCGCATAATTACCAACTGCCCGAGATTCAAGACATCGCTGACTATGTGGGAGATTCACTCGAACTAGCCAGAATCTCACAGGGCATTGAGCAGAACACCATCTTGCTCTGCGGTGTATATTTCATGGCCGAGATCACGAAGATACTGAATCCCGACAAGCTGGTCCTCATGCCTGACCAGCACGCCGGGTGCCCGATGGCGAATATGATCACGCCGGATCAACTATCCGTAGAGAAAAAAAGTCATCCTGAAGCTGCGGTCATGTGCTATGTAAACTCCAATGCAGACGTAAAGGCTCTCAGTGACGTATGTTGTACCTCGGCCAATGGCATGAAAGTTGCACAGGCCGTGAGCGAAGACGAGATCCTCTTCATTCCTGACCAGTACCTGGGGTCATATATTGCGAGCCGGCTGGCAAACAAGAAGTTCAATCTCTGGCCGGGCTATTGCCCGACCCACATGGTTTTTTCAAAGGAAGAACTCCTGAAGCTGAAAGGAAAATATCCGGGTGCGAAAATCATAGCCCATCCAGAATGTCGCCTCGACGTACAGGATATCGCCGACAGAATCTGTTCTACCTCTCAGATGATCAAGTATGCTCAAGAGAACGAAGCAAAACAGTTCATCATATGCACTGAACTAGGCATGCTGCACAGACTCAAGAAAGAAAACCCCTCCAAGGAATTCATCCCGGGCAGTCCGAACGCGATCTGTCCGAACATGAAGCTCACGACGGTCGAGAAGATCATGTGGTCACTTGAGCGTGATGAATACAAGATCGAAGTAGAGGAAGGCATTCGGAAACGGGCACTCAGGTCAATCGAGCGTATGCTCGAGATAAAATAGGGTATTGACAAACGGTAAAATACAAGTATAATCTCATAGTTAAACGGTACTGAATCCATATAGTAGGCTATCAATTTAAGTTGCCCATAGGTCAGCATTGAACAATATAAAACTGCATTTAGCAAAAATTATCAATACTTAAACTGACCACAAATGGAAGGTGATTAATGGAAATAGATGATCTAAAAAAGAGGAAAGTAACAGAACTGCATGCTATTGCCAAGGACTTGGGTCTATCGAGTTTCACGGATCTCAAAAAACCTGATCTGATACATGCAATAATCGAAGCGGAAACGAAAAGAGCAGAGCTCGTACCGGTCGAGGGGGTATTGCAGATCCATCCCGAAGGCTACGGGTTCCTTCGATCGCCCAATTATAACTATTTGCAGAGTCAAGACGATATCTACCTGTCGATCTCGCAGATACGAAAATTCAACCTAAAGGTCGGCGATCACATCAGGGGTCTTGCTCGACCGCCGCGCGAAGGCGAGCGCTATTTTGCCATGATAAAAATCGAACACATAAACAACATACCACTTTCCGAATTCCGCGAACGAGTGCTCTTCGATAACCTCACCCCACTATACCCTAATGAACGCATTCATCTGGAGATCGAAGGCAAGAATGACCGCTCAATGCGCATCGTTGACCTATTCACGCCTATTGGCAAAGGACAGCGTGGTTTGATCGTATCCCCGCCCAGAGCCGGTAAAACAGTACTGCTGCAGAAGATCGCAAACTCGATCACCACGAACCATCCCGAGATATATCTCATCGTGCTACTTATCGACGAAAGACCGGAAGAGGTGACCGATTTTGAACGATCGGTAGATGCAGAAGTTGTCTCTTCAACCTTTGATGAAACGCCGGAACGCCATACCGAGGTTGGCGAGATCATCCTTGAGCGCGCAAAACGTATGGTCGAGACAAAGAAGGATGTAGTCATACTACTTGATAGTCTTACACGACTGGCCCGTGCCCATAATGCGGTCGTGCCGCACTCTGGCAAGACCTTATCCGGAGGTCTCGATTCCACCGCACTGCAGAAACCAAAAAAATTCTTCGGAGCAGCCAGAAACATCGAAGAAGGTGGAAGTTTAACAATAATTTCGACGGCCCTGATAGACACCGGATCAAGAATGGATGAAGTCATCTTTGAGGAATTCAAAGGCACAGGCAATCTCGAACTGATCCTCGATCGAAGGCTTTCGGATCGACGGATCTTCCCCTCGCTTGATCTATACAAATCAGGCACCAGGAAAGAAGAGCTATTATTAGCCGACTTCGAAATAAATCGCTTGTGGATTATGCGCAAACTACTTTCTGAAATGAATACGATAGAACAAATGGAATTCCTTTCTGAGAAGATGTCACGGACCAAAACAAACAAGGAATTCCTCGAATCCATGAGCAACGATAGGTAAGGAGCATTTGTCATGAAAAAGAAAATACACCCTAAATATATGCCCTGTATCGTAACCTGCGCATGCGGCAATCGGGTCGAAACGAGATCAACGGTCGAAAAGATCAGCGTTGACCTTTGTTCAAAATGCCATCCTTTTTTCACCGGACGTCAGAAGATCGTTGATTCGGCAGGCAGGGTAGAGAAATTCAAGAAGCGATATGCTGCTAAGAAAACAACGACGGCAAAAGCGCGTAAGCCGAAGGAGTAGTTGGTGAACAAGCCGTCCGACACGAATGTCGTAACCATCGACGAGATAAAGAAACTCAAGACTAGATTCGATGGTCTGAAGGAGCATCTTTGACCTTCAGAAACTCGAACAAGAACTAAAGAAGCTACAGAAAAGAACCTCCAATCCGGAATTCTGGGCGAATAAAACCGAAGCCCAGAAGATAATGTCTGAAATAAACGAAAAACAATTCTGGCTTCAATCAGTAGAGACAATAGGTTCTGACATCGAACTCCTTGCTGGTTTGATAGAATTGGAGGAAATAGACGACAAAATGCTTGCTGAAGCGACCCACGAAGCAAAGAAGGTCGAGGGGAAGTTGAGGGATATCGAGTTGAAATTACTACTGGGTAAAGAGGATGACATGAAGAACTGCATCCTGACGATTCACCCGGGTGCCGGAGGTACAGAATCCTGCGATTGGGCTGAGATGTTAATGCGTATGTATATGCGATGGTTTCAGATGAAAGACTTCACCCACCGGATGCTTAATTTCCTGCCAGGGGATGTTGCCGGCATAAAGGATGCTACTATTGAAGTAGTGGGTAAATATGCGTACGGCTTACTGAAAGCAGAGGTGGGTATTCATCGGTTAGTACGAATATCACCCTTCGATTCGAACGCGCGGCGTCATACGTCCTTTGCCTCGGTATTTGTCTACCCTGAAGTCGAAGATGTCAGCGTTGAAATCAATGATGATGACCTGCGAATAGACACATACCGGGCGGGCGGCCACGGCGGACAGAATGTGAACAAAGTCTCTTCCGCAGTCAGGATCACACACATCCCGACTGGAATCACGGTTCAGTGCCAAAATGAACGCTCACAATTTCAAAATAAAAACAATGCGATGAAAATATTACGGTCTCGGCTTTACGATTACTATCAAAAACAAGAAGATGAGAAGCTTGCAAAATTAAACAAGCAGAAAACAGAGATCGCCTGGGGACATCAAATACGTTCCTATGTATTTCACCCGTACAAACTCGTCAAGGACCATCGTACAGACTACGAAACATCCCAGGCCGACAAGGTCATGGATGGCGAAATAGATGATTTCATACATGCCTATCTCAGCATGAAGGCAGAAATCTAGCCAATGACGTTGCGTGATACTACTTAAAAATCAAGGATACAACGAATAACCCGCAGATCACCGAAATAACGACGAGGATGATGGTCATGAACCGGTCGCGCTTCTTCTCCTTTGCCTCCTGATTGATCATGTATTTAGACAAAGAGTTAGACATCTCGCCGATCTCTTGTTTCATCTCAATCGTTGATTTCAACAATTTACCGCTAGCGTCTTTTGTGTCATCTAAACGATGGCACATTTCGTCGGTAGCCTCTCTGTAATTTTCCTGCACCGACTTCATCACGTTGAGTGAGTTGTCTGTCAATGTCTTGAAATTCACGTTCAGATTGGCTAAATTAGTATTGAGTTGTTGGGCAATATTTGCCTGATTCTTGCTCAAGCTGGCCAGCGCTTTACCCAGATTTTCAAGATCTGCATGAAGGTCCTGCATGCTTTTGTCGGAATTCTGATACAGCGTCTTGACCGATTTCTCAATTTTTTCTAGATTGTCGGTGATCGACTGCTGCATACCAAGAAGTGCCTTTTTCTGCTCACCTGACAAAGCACCAAGGGAATTTTTCATTGAGGAGACCACTTCGTCAAAACGGACTGCCTCTTTTAGAGAAACCACTGCCCGCTCGACCTCCCTGACTGATACATCGAGCTGCCCGATATCCTTTTTCAATGCTCTCGCTCCATTAGACTCTTCAATGAGCGTTGCGATTTGTTCATTACTCATCGCCCGTTTTTGAATCTGCGGTTCAACTTTTACTTTGGCTACAGGCTCGGCATGCTCCGTTTGCTCGGGTGCGATCTTTTTGGCAACAATGTCAGGCGCATGAATTTTATCCAATTCACCCTTCTGAACCAAAGCCTGGCACTCGGTGATCCTCTTCTGAAGCCTCTCGTCCCTGATTTCGAGACTCTTGAGGTAATCTATTGCATTCAGGATTTCATTCTTCTTGTTCTGATCAGCCTGCTTCTCAATATACTCAAAGATGTATTGCGCAGCATCTTGTTTTTCATCGAGTTCGGAATGCAAATCGGCTATAGTGTAATACATATCAAATCCATCCGGCTCGTATCTTAGTATCTTCTTGCTCAAAGCAAGTGCGTTGCGCAGAAAATTATCCCTTCGAAAAGCATCGACGCCCTTGCGGAAGTTTACAATTGATTCTTCTTTCTCATCCAGTTTCATATAGAGATCGCCCAAACGGTTGTACAGATTACCGTCCTCCGGATTTAGGTCGACTGCTTTTTTGACTTCCGAGATTGCCTCAACAACCTTACCTTTGATCTCAAGATCGTTGGCATTCTTGAGTATCTTCCCAATAGCATATTCCTTCCGTGGTGATATCATTATGCGCTCCTTCTCACTTTATCCCCCTCATAAGTTCAAACCAACACCCATCTTAGACTTAAGTCTCCCACATTATAACGAAAATTCAATTTTTGTCAACCCCCTTATGTCTTCGGTGATCGCACAGCCGCTTTATGCAGCAAATCAGATAAAGGATCACCGTAGCTTCCTTATTCTTGTGCCGCGGTAGTAATGATAGAGTATATGCCTGTAGTTCTTGCCCTTATTTGCCATTTCGAGCGCCCCGAACTGACACATGCCTACACCATGGCCAAAACCCCGGCCCCTGATCACAACTTCATCACTTTTCATGTTCACATAAACATAATTTGACTTCAACAGTCCTCCAGGATCACCCGGTTCTCCGAATAATGTCCTGATGCGGTAGTTCGGAATCTTGTATTCACTCTTGTTCGTCTTCAAGATCAGTTCTTTTATCCTATGACTGCGTTTGTTTCTTGTTATCCTGAAAGAATGGATCAACTCACCCCTTTCCAAAATAATGTTTATTCTGTTCAAACGATTTCTAATATGCCCAAAGAAATTATCTCGTGTCATTGTTTTTTGCCATTCATAGTGCGGGCTTTCCGTACAATAACGGCAAATCACACTGCGTAGATATGTTGGCGAGGTCCCGGACCAAGCATCGCTAAAATCAGCGGTCCTACCGCCGCATGTCGAGTGGTATTTCGCTTCGATCGGTTGATTGCGGTAGAAAAGTACCTCTCCTGCCGTGCTCTCTACTGCTTTATTCGTCAAAATCCTTTCACAAGGAATTCCTTTGTAGACTTGATCTTGTACCGTCGCGTACAGGTCAAATCCTAATTCTGCGTATTGCCCAATATGGGCACGCGCGTATGTCCTTGCCGCCACTGCTTGAGCCTTCGCGGCCTCAAGTTGCCTCTCTGAGATCCCTCCTATCTCGCAGGGCACCACTCCTTTCAAGTATGACTCAAAATCAAGCACATTTATCACCCAGAGAGTGCCGTCGATCTTTCGCACTTCCAGGTTTCCACGGTAATCATGGCCATTAACTGTCACCTTGCCGTCTCTCGGACCGAAATGCATGGGAAAATTCCCAGCTTGGGTGATCCTATGATTATTGTAGTATTTATTCCCGTTAACACCGCTGATATTCACCTGGTCCACACCACACTCGATCGCAACCTTTACCAGTTTCCCTCTCCGGTCCTTGCTTACGTAAGGCATGCAATTCAAACACACGGCCGCAATCAGTGCCGCATTCAAAAAACCCGCCCTTGTCATCAGGTCTCCCCCAGAACCGCCTGCACCTCATGCATCATATTCTTATAATGACTCCCCTTCCAGTATATCCGCTCGCATTGCGGACACATCGCGTATTTACTAAAATGCTTATACGTAAAATATGGCACCTTTCCTTTAACCGCTTCCCTCGTCACAGAAATCAACTTCTCATTGCAGACGATGCAGCGAGTAAAGGGCTTTATCTCTGACCACAGGTTGTAGGCGTCCACTACCGTTTGGAGTTGTTGCTCGGGCTTTGTTTTATCCAAGAAGAAAACATCTTTTTTGCCGCGCAATCTGGTATTACGAGTGACTATGATACGATCTTCCTTGCGTGCGAGTAGCAGAATAGCCATACCTTCGTTGGAATACGCAGAATCGATCCCTACGATTCTCAACAATCTCGACAGTTTGCCCAACATTCCATTGCAGATGAATTTTTTCGCCATGGCGAATACTAAGGTAATCTCAGCAACACATTGAACAACTGTAGCAATTTGTTCGCATTACTCTCCAGTAAAATTATATTGTCATTCAGTAGTTTGATAGCATCTATCACCTTATCGGTGGTTACTCTCTTTGCTTTACTGGCGATCTCGCGATCATACCGCGTGCTGCCGACGATCTTCAATTTTCTGTACAGCACCAGGCGGTATAAAAGCAGCAAAGGATAATAAAGCTCTAGTACTCTTTTTCTCTCGTAATACTGTGCATGATCCGCCGCAGCCTTCAAAGTCATCGGGGTCTTTTTGAAGACATCGATGACATTATCGACTGCGCCACTCTCGCGAAACGAGAGTATCTCTCCGGCGCTACCCACAAGAAAATCATCCCGTCCGTCAAAGATAATCTTTTTAATCTGCTCTCCGCTCAAGTAGTTGAATGGAACAATACGACAGCGTGAGCGTATTGTTGGTAGTAAATATTCGGGCCTTGAACTGGTCAACGTAAAAATAGTATCCACAGGTGGTTCCTCAAGCGTTCTCAGGAGACAATTGGCTGCTTCATCGGTCATCTGATCTGCCTCAAGAATGAGGACAAAGCGTTTCGAGTCCATGCTGGGCATGTGTATCAAACGCCCCTCTAGATTTCTGATCTGCTGGATCAGTATCGACACACGATCTTCCGTCGCGATAAGCGGGTTGTCGGGCAGGTATTTCTTCGTATATTCGTATATCTTATCGTTCTTTTCCTTTATTCTGGATGGAATGGGCGCGATGAGATGAAAATTCTGAGAATTGGGCGGACAGTTCAAGGTTTTTGCCAGGGCAAATCCCATGGACCGCTTGCCAACACCTCGCGGGCCGACAAAAAGCAGGTTGTAGAGGTTGTCTTTCTTTATTGCAGTTCTAATGAAGGTCTTCGCCGTCTCCTGTCCGACGACATCATCGAGGTAATCAGTCACCCGTTATTATAACGGAATCCAGCACACGGTCAAGATAATAAACCACATTACGACGTGAAAAAATGAGCGCGCAGTCTTTCTCTCAATGAATCAAGACCTGTATCCTTCACTGCCGAAACAAACATTGCCTCTGGAAATTTTCGTTGATACCTTTCTTTTTCTTCATCGAAGAGTCTGTCAATCTTGTTGAAAACCAAAACCCTCGGTTTCGCGTCAGCACTTATTTCCTCCAGCACATTGCATACGGTCACTATCTTCTCTTCCACATCCTCGGCTGTAGCATCAACAATATGCACCAATATATCGGCCTCCATCACTTCGGCCAGCGTCGCGTGAAAAGAGGCAATAAGATTATGTGGCAGGTTTTTTAAAAAACCAACGGTATCACTGATTAGCATCTTGTATTTAGGCGGCACAAAGAGCACTTTGGTATTTGAATCAAGCGTAGAAAACAACTGATCCGAGGTTGCGAGTTTGGAACGGGTGAGTGCATTAACGAGTGAGGATTTACCGGCATTTGTATAACCAACGACCGCGATCTTCGGAATATCGGCTCTGCGTTTTCTCTGTACTTCTTTTGAGTGTTCGATCTTCTTCAGTATTCTTTTAAGCGTCGAAATCCGCTGTTTTATCCGCCTCCGGTCCACCTCCAATTTTTTCTCACCCGGGCCTCTCGTACCAATGCCACCACCGAGCCGGGAGAATTCCACACCCATACCGACTAATCGTGGCAAACGATACTCCAACTGGGCAAGCTCCACCTGCAGTTTGGCTTCCTTGGTCCTGGCATGTTTTGAAAAAATATCGAGTATCAGAGTCGTGCGGTCGATCACCCGGACATTTACGATATCCTCTATGTTTCTTATCTGTGCTGCCGAGAGTTCGGTATCGAATATCAGTAGATCGATGGCGAGTTGCTTGCTTACCCCGGCCAGTTCTTGGGCTTTTCCAATGCCCAGCAGCGTGGCAGGGTCGAACCGACGCCTCACCTGCATCAGACTTTCAATGACATTGCCTCCCGCAGTGCTGGTCAGGCTGGATAATTCCTCTAACGATTGCACAACGCGCCAGCGGTCGGTCCTGGAATCCACCACCGAAACAAGCAGCACCCGTTCCCTGCCGTCTTCAGTGCTCTCTAATATCCTCTCTCGATTCAATCTTTAAAGGATCTCTTCTTTACAAAAACAATGCGTTGCAGTGTAGTCTGAATTGTTCCGACCGCAAGGATAATAATGACATAAGGCATAAAGCGTGGGCCCAGCACCGACCCTACAATGAGCAGAACGATTCTGGTGAACCTCTCGAAAATCCCGACCTGGGGAGAAATTCCCAGACCTTCTGCCCGCGCGCGGGTATAGCTCACCATCATTGAGCCAAAAATAGCGACAAGGATCCAGAACTGTATATAACTCTCTTTATCGAAATAGTAGAAGTACAGACCGAAATAAATAATGAATTCATTGACACGATCAACTGTTGAATCGAGGAAGCTCCCGAGTTTTGACATCAGATTTCTACGGCGTGCGATCTCACCGTCAAAACTGTCGAATACTCCGCACCAGAAAAGAAATATTGCCCCCGCCCAAAAAACTCCACCTTTGTAGAAAAAGAAAGCGATTATGGCCAATCCCAGACTGGCAACCGTGATCACGTTAGGATGAATCTTGAGTGCCATCAGCAAAGCCACGATTGGCCTTACAAAAAATCTTCTGCCGATTTCTTTGATCTCAGTCATTGCTGCCTTCCAGGACAATCGTAAACTCGCCCTTTTTGGAACTCAACTTTTCAAACGCCGTGCTGACATGCCCGTGAATTACTTCTTCATGATACTTGGTCAATTCGCGGCATAATACGACCCTGCGGTCACCCATAACCTCGAGGATTTCTTTCAACAAGCGATCCAGCCGCTGTGGTGATTCGAATATAACCATCGTACGCTTCTCCGTTTTCAATTGCTCTAAAACTCGCCTGCGCTGCCCACTTCTCTTCGTCAAAAAACCTTCAAATACAAATCTGTTTGTCGGTAAACCTGAAACCGTAAGTGCCGCCGTTATCGCGGACGGACCTGGTATTGAATGGATCTGGATTCCCTGCCGGACTGCCTCTCTGACCAATAAATAGCCAGGGTCGGACAATAATGGTGTTCCAGCATTGGTGATCAAAGCCATTTTAATCCCCTGCTTCAACATAGTAACCAGTTGAGGAACCCTCCTCCTCTCATTTTCTTCATAATAAGAGACCAGCTTTTTCTTCAAATTGTATTTTTTCAACAAGACGCCTGCGCGCCGGGTGTCCTCACACGCAACCACTTCGACATCCCGCAGTGTATCAATTGCCCTTTGGGTCATGTCATTCATATTTCCGATCGGTGTAGTAATTATGAAAAGAGGCATTAAATCTTCAGTTTCGTGTAGTCAAAGAATCGCATGGTCTTCAGGGCAAAACGGTAGTCTGTCAATATTTTCCGCGCTATCAACTCGCTTTCTTTACCCAAGAAAGTCGAAAAGGATTCGTAGATAAGGTCAAACATACGGGCCATGCCCTGAGCGAATGATTTTGGCTCAACAACGACCTCACCCCGGAAACTGAGGTCGGATTCAACCTCGAATTTCTCTATGAAGGGAAATTCCTTCTGGGCGGTGGTTTTCGATGCCAGGGCGCTGCGCAGAACCAAAGATTGACCCAGCGGATGGGCATAGGCCTTTAGCAATGCCGTGAAGATCTTGCAGAACATATCAACCTGTGCCGGGGTCGCCTGCTCGGCAACGGCTTTTTCCACGCGGTCGAAAACTGCGACCCTGGTTTCTGGTTTCAAGAGAATCGGGTAGATCTCCTCTTCTGACGCGATTTCCTGATGCCCGGCAATATAACAACCAGGTACGACGCCGTTTTCAAAGTATGCGAATGATTCCTCCAAACCCACTTTCATCCAGATGAAACCATTGAACTTCGTGTTCTTCAATTTTTCGAGAAATATCTTGGGCTGAATTCTTGTCAAATCCACGGAACTCTTGAGCGGTTGTAACGTAATGGATGAAATGATCAACTTGAGGAGTATTTCATCGGTCGCGTATTCGCTCAACGTACCTGATGTTGCTTTCTTAGCCTTCTCTACTATTTCGCCAATGGGCACAATCTCCCGTGTGTCTGGTCCGATTCTCGCCGCATTAAATGGTTCACCCTGGTTCAAGAAAATTAGCTCCGATATATCGTGGTATAATATCGCTATATAGCCCACGATACGATGTGCCCTCTCTCTTTTAGATGCCGAAAGCACATTGCTGAGATTGATGAACTCGAGCCTTGTGTTTTCTATGATCGGGCGACCTAACGGAAACCTCATCGAGTATATTATATGAAAAATAATAAGAAGTCAATACGAATGCACTTGACTACGTTTGCCTTTTACGCTAATATGGAAATCCAGTGAAGAAAGATACTACGATAAACGAGAAAACCCGCATCCTCGTCGCTCTGAGTGGCGGGGTCGATTCTTCAATCGCGGCCGCTCTGCTCAAAGAAGCCGGAAACCTTATTGAAGGTGCGATCATGGTATTTGAAGGAGTCAAACAAGAAAATATCGAACTTGCTGCCGGCGTTGCCCGGTGTCTTGGCATTCCGTTCCATTGCGTCGATCTCGAGAAGGAATTCAAGGAGCTGATCGTGAGTAATTTTGCCGCCGAGTATGGACGTGGTAGGACTCCAAATCCTTGTGTGCTCTGTAATAAGTTACTGAAATTCGACTTACTGCTGAAGAAAACCGAATTGAAGAACATCGGCAGATTCGCCACCGGCCATTACGCGCATATCGAAGAAAAACATGACCGCTATCTCGTGAAAAGAGGCAGGGACAAGAACGAACAATCCTATTTTCTATACCGGCTTTCACAGGAACAGTTATCCAAAACAATACTCCCGCTCGGAGAATTCACCAAGGAAGAAGTACGCAAAATGGCGCGCAGACATGGTCTACCGACCGCCAAACGCAAGAAGAGTCAGGATGCGTGCTTTATCCGTGAAGGCGATTATGCCTCCTTCTTGAGAAAATTGCTGCCCGAAAAACCAGGTCCTATAGTCAACGAGGAAGGCAAAACTGTAGGTCACCATAAAGGAATCATTTATTATACCATAGGCCAGCGCCACGGCCTCGGCATAAGTCATAAGTATCCGTACTACGTCACACACATCGATGCTGCGACCAATACGATACATGTTGGTGAGAGGAAAGAGGTTTTCAAACGTCAATTAATCGCGTCTGACCTCAATTTTATACCATTCAATACCCTGGAGCGAAGTCTTGAGGTAACCGCAAAAGTACGCTATTTTTCACCATTGAGTGCGGCGACTATTGAACCACTCGATAAAAATGGAGTTAGGGTTATTTTCGAAAAACCGCAGTGGGCGATAACGCCCGGCCAGTCGATTGTGTTCTACCAGGACGATCTGGTGATCGGCGGCGGGACAATCGAAAAGTCGCTAGATTAAACACTGACTTACCTTACTACAACAAACTTCTCCACCTGCTGACTAGATTCGGTTTGCAGCACGGCAAAGTAAGTGCCGTTGGTAAGATATTCTATAGGCAATTTCATTATGAATCTTCCCTCGCCACAATGACCGTCCAAAACATCCTCAACTAATCGTCCGGTCACATCGTATATGCGAAGCGAGACATGTGTTGCAGAAGATGTCTTGAATCTGACTATGCCGTCATTTGCGACGATCGTCGGCATTATTCCAAATTCCATGCCATCAATGGACAATCTACCCGCCTCCTGAACTGATGTTGGCCAGTCCAGTAGCCAACCGAGCGTCTCGCTCTCAAAGTATAATTCACCCGCTTCAGTCGCTTGATCCTCCAGTACCCAGATCGAGTAGTTTCTGCTTGTCATATTTCCGGTGTTTTCCATCAAATCGGCCGTCTCCGTTGCATTCCAGTCAAACCATCCGATTTCTCCGGTATTAACGGTTGAAAGCGGACCAGTAATACGCCAGGTATTACCGCCGTCCCATGAGTACACGCCCTGAATGTGCGCACCATCCAACACAGCCCAGTTGACAGTATTACCAATATAGCAATAGGATTTACAGCTTGCAAGGACTCTGCCGAGCACAGGGTCGTAAGACAATGAGGGATATTGGCCAGGCCAGCAGTAGAAAAGCGTGTCGCCAACCCACGTCGAGTCAAAGCCTATCGAATCCTGATGCCAAATATCCCATGTCCAGTTACCTGGTGACCCGGTGCCCTTGACGATATGCGGACCGCCTGTACCGCCGTAGCCTAGATCGTTATGAATAACCCACGGTTCATTGTCGACAACAATACAATCGAATTCAGACCACCAATACTGGGAATATGTATTGGCCGGGAAGACAGTGATAGGCGCTTCCTCGCTCCAGGTGTAACCGCCGTCGGTTGATTCAGTATAGTACGGATAGAGAGTGGAATCAGTACCGCTGAAATTGTAGTACTCAAGATAGGTATAGAATAGGTACTCATCTGTTCCTTCAGCCAGAGCACCGGCTGAACCGCCTGCGCTGATGCATAACATGGGTATGGTATCACTCCATCCACATCCCGCATCATAAGATACCCAGCAGTATGCCCATCCATTGCCGTTGGCAAGATAACTCCAGGCCGTCAGCACGAGATGCGCGGGGTCGTCCCGCATCACTACCATGCTCGGCTCCCATGGATAGGTAGCCGGTGCCTGTCCATTAGGGGGAATTATCGGCACCGTAAACGATGGCGCCGACGGCAGGTTCTCTTCCCTCATAACGTTCACGCTGACATCACTGTAACCCTGCGTACAGGATTGGAAGGCAAACCAGAGCTCACCGGTATTAGCATGAAAATTCGGAGTGTAAGCAAGATCGCTGTAGATTCTTCGGCTGTCCCCTGTAAACGGCCCATATGTATTCCACGAGACACCACCATTGATTGAATAGGCGATCTTCACGAGCATAGGATTATATGGGTCACCGCTCGGCGCACCGTAGATCACGGCAATCGCATCACCGCCGCCAGACACCGCAATGCTCTTGCCCTGGCTGCCGAGAATCGCCCTGATGTTGCCCACAGAATCGATAATTACGCGGTCGAAGAATGTCTCTCTAGACCGTAATACACTCGGCGCGCCATCATGAACCGCATCATCAATATTGAGCGGGGTATGGGCAAAGACGAATGCATAACATATACAGAATACAATCAAGGTCTTCATATGAACTCTAAAACCAATTACTTATCTTACTACAATAAACTTTTCCACCTGCTGACCTGATTCGGTTTGTAGCACGGCAAAGTAAGTGCCGTTCGTGAGACGGTCTGTGTGAAGGTCTATTCTGTGAGTTCCCTTATGAACCGGTCCGCTATAAACATCATCGACTAACCGACCACTGACGTCATATACCCGAAGCGAAATATCTGCGGCAGCCCGTACATTGAATGTCATTCTGCATGCGTTCATTACGATTGAAGGGGTAATCCGAAATTCAAGATCCGTAATCGAGCTATTCCCTGCTTCTTCAACACCTGGATCCCACCAGTAGACCATACCCTGCTCGAAGTACAACACACAGGACGTGTCAGAATGTACCCATATCGAATATACGTACGGGTGATTGCCGTTTGCGCCCAGGAGGTCAGCGGTCTCGGTCGCCTTCCAGTCATCCCATGCTATCTCACCGGCATTCGGTGCAGATAGAGGAAAAAGATATATACCCGAAATCCAATAACTGCCACCATCATAGCTGCAGATCCCATGAATATGAGGTCCGTCATAGGCTGCCCAGGTAAGGGTATTACCGACATACATATAAGCTTTGTAACTCACTAGTACCGCGCCGATCGACGGTTCGTAGGATAATGATGGCTGCCCACCTGGCCGAACATAAAAGAGCGTATCCCCGCGCCAGATAGAATCAAAACCGATTGCACCCGCATCCCACATTGTCCAGGTCCAGTTGCCTGGTGAACCGGTCGCCTTTGCCACGTGGGGCCCGCCCGTACCGCCGATGCCAATATCGTTGAATACGACCCACGGCTCATTATCCATGACCAGGCAGTCGAACTCGTGCCACATGTACTGAGAGGATGTGTTGGCCGGAAAGACCGAGATCGGTGTCTCTGCGCTCCATGTATAGCCGCCGTCGGTCGATTCCATGTAATGTGGATACGGGGTAGAATCACTACCGTTGAAAGTGTAGTAATCCACATATGCATAGAAAATATGACCACCGGTTCCCGCTGATATCGCACCGGGTGCGCCGCCAGCATTAATGTACGCCATCGGTATCGTATCGGTCCAGCTATAACCGCCATCAGTGGAGATCCAGCAATATGCCCACTCATTGCCGTTCACAAGATAACTCCACGCCGTAGCAACGAGGTAAGTCGGGTCATCAATGGCCACGACAATACTCGGCTCCCAGGGATAGATGGCAGGAGCAGAAGCATTCGTAGGCACGATCGGTACCGAGAACGAAGGCGCCGACGGCAGATTCTCCTCCATCATTACGTTGATCTGGCCATCTGTGTAGCCCAGTGTGTTCTCCTGGAAGCAGAAGAACAATTCACCAGGGTTCGCGTCGAAATCAGGCGTTGCCGCGATATCATTGTATATCCTGCGCGACGCACCGGTGAATGGCCCGTATGTTGTCCAGGATGAACCACCGTTCAATGAATAGGCGACCTTTGCCAACATTGAATTGCTCGGATCGCCACTTGGCATGCCATAGAAAACGGCAACTGCTTCACCGCCGCCAGACACCGCAATGCTCTTGCCCTGGCTGCCAAGAACTGATCGGACATCGCCGAGTTGAGCGATAATTACACGGTCGGAGCAAATATCCTCCGAGTATCCTCTATTGAATACACGATTATAGACAACATCACCCACACTGACTGTGGTACGGGCAAAAATGTATGCATAACATATACACAATACGAGTAAGGCTTTCATAGGAACTCCAGAAACGGACTATTTTACTACAATAAACTTCTCCACCTGCTGACCGTATTCGGTCTGCAGCACGGCAAAGTAGGTGCCGTTGGACAGATGATTCGTGTGCAAATTCATCGTGTGAGTTCCGATATCGAGATACCCATTGAACACATCCTGTATGATTCTGCCGCTCACGTCATACACAGACATCCAGATCTGACCGGCAATTTGCATAGTGAATCTCACTGCGCCGGTGTGCGTGACGACCGATGGGAATATCACAAGATCAAGGATGTGCGCGGGCAAATCACCTGTCTCCTCAATACCGGGCATCGACCAGCTTTCAAAATAGAGTTCTCCTGCTTCCGTAGCCGGGTCTTCGAGCACCCATATCGAATAATTCTTTGGATACGGGCCCGAATACCTAAGCCAGTCGGCGGTTTCAGTGACATTCCAGTCATCCCATATTATTTCACCAGTATTCGGTGTCGAGAGGGGATCGGTAATATGCCAAGTACTGCCTCCGTCATCGGTATATACGCCCTGAATATGCGCCCCGTCGTACATTACCCAGTTGATTGTATTACCGACATACACGTTAGACTTGCAACTCGCCAAGACCCTGCCAATCACCGGATCGTAGGACAGAGACGGATACTGGCTGGGCGCACAATAGAAAAGTGTATCGCCAACCCATGTCGAGTCAAAGCCGATCGTATCCTGATGCCAGATAGCCCATGTCCAGTTGCCTGGCGAACCAGTTGCTTTTGCAATATGCGGTCCGCCGGTGCCGCCAGCGCCGATATCGTTATACACGACCCAGGGTTCGTTATCGACGACAATGCAATCGAATTCATGCCACCAGTACGATGATAACATATTCGCTGGAAAAATTGTTATTGGAACTCCCTCGCTCCACGTATAGCCGCCGTCGGTTGATTCAATATAGTGCGGATACGGTATGGAATCAGTTCCACTGAAGGTGTAGTAATCAAGGTACGCATAGAACAAATAATCATCCGTGCCTGCAGCAAGGGCGCCGGCTGAACCATCTTCACTTATATAGGTCATCGCGATCGTGTCAGTCCAAGTGTAGCCGCCATCATTACATATCCAGCAGTATGCCCAGCCATTGCCGTTGGTGAGGTAACTCCAGGCCGTGAGCACGAGATGTGTGGGGTCGTCCTGCATTACCACAAGGCTCGGCTCCCACGGGTATGTAGCCGGCGTCTGGGCATTGGTTGGAACTACCGGGACGGAGAACGATGGCGCGGAAGGAACATTCTCTTCCGTCATTACATTTATCGTAACGTCATTGTAGCCAAGAGTGCAAAACTGGAAGGCAAACCAGAGTTCGCCTGGGTTAATATGAAAATTGGGTGTATACGCTACATCGTTGTAGATTCTCCGGCCGCCTGCCGAAAACGGACCGTATGTGGTCCATGACAGACCACCATTTGCTGAATAGGCGATCTTCACAAGCATGGTATTGTCCGGATCGCCGCTCGGCGCACCGTAGATCACAGCGATCGCTTCACCACCGCCAGACACCGCAATGCTCTTGCCCTGGCTGCCGAGAATCGCCCTGATATTGCCCACCGAATCGATCATCACGCGATCGGAGAACGACTCTCTGGACCGCAATGCACTCGGTCCTCCATCATAAACGGCATCATCGATATTGAACGGGGTTTCACCAAAGACGAATGCATAACATATACACACTACAAGTAAGGCTTTCATAAAACCTCCCGCTGATGATATTATAATGTTACAACTATAATTGTCAAGCCAACAAAAGTACACCAACCAACCTGTCGTAAATCCTGCAGAATGAGGGGGTTGGATTTGTCTACTTGTGCCCTTCACACTTATATTATTATAAGATAAGCGTGAAATAAGTGTGAAATCGTAAACAAATCCAAATGGAAAAATCTAATATTTTACCAGCTGTCGGACTAACAGTGATATTCAGATAATCCAGATGTGGCAATCCATTGACTAACGTGTCTAATTCCGTATACTAGCGCCATTGAACGTATTTCATTGAACCAGGAAAGGAGATACTCTGGAAGAAAAAGTGATTCCGACACCAGAAGAAAGCAAGCCCAAACTCTGGAACACAAATTTCTTCCTGCTATGGCAGGGACAGCTCGTTTCGGCTTTGGGTGATGTAGCATACTCGATCGCCCTCGGTTTTTGGATCCTGAATATCACTGGTTCTACTGCGCTCATGGGTACTCTAATGGCAGCCTCTTCCCTACCCCGCGTTCTCATTTCTCCTTTTGCCGGTGTAATCGTCGACCGCACCGATCGCAAGTGGCTGCTCGTTATCATGGATGCGATACGGGGTATCTTTGTAGTATTCATCGGTATCGCTTCATATCTCGGGTTCATCGAGATCTGGATGGTATTCATAGCCGGGATGATAATCGGCGCTTGCGGCGCATTCTTCAACCCGGCGGTCGGCAGCATAATTCCGGATATAGTTGATAAACGTAAATTGGTACAGGCGAATTCCGTATTTAATATCATACAGACCGCTTCAGGTATCGTCGGCAGTTCGGCCGGCGGTATTCTCTTCAAGATTCTCGGTGCTTCATTCATGTTCCTTTTCAACGGCCTTTCCTATTTGTTCTCAGCCATAACCGAGGTCTTTATCAAGGTACCGAAGATCATCCATGAAAAAGCAAAACTTCATTTCTTCGCCGACATGAAAGACGGACTCAAATTTGTATGGCATTTCCGTGGTTTGAGAACGCTAATGACAATCGCCGGCATCATCAACTTCTTTGCGGTCATGGGTATCATGCTCATCCTGCCGCTCTTTCATCAGGAAGAGCATCTCGGTCCGGCGCTCTATGGTATAATCATGGGATTTTTCACGGGCGGCTTATTCCTAGGTTTTCTTTTCACGTCACTCGTCAATTTCAAACCCGAACAGAGGTTCAAGGTATTCTCTATATGCTACCTGCTAATGAGTGTGGGGATGATCTTGCTACCCGTAACCCTGTACTTCCCTGTCATGGCAGCGCTCGTCTTCGTGACCGGTTTTGTCAATGCAATACTGAATACCTTCATCAGCACTGTTCTGCAGCTGACCACGCCCCAGGACAAACGCGGCAAGGTATTTGGGCTGCTCAGCAGCATTGGGGGCGGATTGATGCCGGTCGCCTATGCTGTGGGTGGCGTACTGGCCGAATTTATCTCGATCAGGTTGTTGATCTCAGCCAGTTTTGTAGTTGTCCTGATATGTTACATCCCAATGTTCTTGAGCATATCCTTCAGGAAATACGTGAAATTCGATCCGGAACTGCAGTCGCTCGAGGACATAATGTAGAACCAGTCCGATAAACATTAGGGCGGTCTGCACAATCTAAATAACGGAATTCAAAATGCCAACTTTGACCGAGAAAAATCTAGCCTGCACAAATAATCAGACCACAGACGATACCATTGTTCTCGACGCTTATTCCAGGACGGTGATAGGAGTAGCTGAAACTATAAGCCCGGCTGTTGTCAACATCAGCGTATTTGACTCGCATGGTCGGTCGAGCGGCGCTGGCTCTGGACTGATAATTACACCGGATGGATATCTACTTACAAACGAACACGTGGTGCATAAGGCGTCTCGCATCGAAGTCCGACTCAATGATGGCAATAAATTTGAGGCCAGAACCGTCGGAACTGACCCGGCAACTGATACCGCCGTTTTAAGAATACCGGGCTCGAGCCTACAGTGTGCACCCCTGGGAAATTCTCAGGCTCTCAAAGTGGGTCAACTGGTCGTTGCTGTTGGCAACCCTTTTGGCTTCCAGTGCACGGTCACTGCTGGCGTTATAAGCGCGCTCGGCCGGACACTCCGCTCGACTACTGGTCGTCTCATTGAAAATATAATTCAAACCGACGCTTCACTCAATCCGGGCAGCTCAGGCGGTCCGCTCGTCAACTCACGTGGTGAAGTAATCGGCATGAATACGGCGATCATCTACCCGGCGCAGGGTCTTTGTTTTGCGATACCTATAAATATGATCAAGCGGGTGGTTCAAATGCTAATATCAAATGGCAAGGTCAGCCGTGGCTACCTCGGCATCGTTGCGCAACCATCACCACTAACGCGCCGCACGATAAGGGTGCTGAAGATAGAACAGCATAGCGGAGTTCGCGTCGTTGATGTTGCACCGAAGAGTCCGGCAGATTTCGCCCGGATCCTGCCAAATGATATAATTCTGAGTATCGCGGATGAACAAATTACAGACGTCGACGACCTGCACCGTTTCCTTGATGAAAACCCAACGGGCACGGATTATGCAGTGACAGTCCTGCGTGGTGGAAGTATGTTGAAACTCAACATCAAACCTATAGAAATATCCCCCCAAAAAGAGTAGCACGTGGCAACGATCTTCAAACTGTCTCCGGCGATCTGCCTACTGCAGTAATTTTCCCAGAATTATTTTTACTAACTTATCCCGATTCCCCTCGGTCACCTCAAGTACCTCCACATCTTTACGCGCCCTGATTTTGTCACAAAAAGGTTGCCGCTTGAACAACATCGTACCGACGAACGGGTTCTTTGCATCGAGGGCATCGAGCACTGAAAGCCTGAAAGACCGCGATAGTATCTCCATCTTACCGATCTCGTCTATTATGACTATCTTGCCAGTTTTTATTCCTTTCTTGATAGCCACAACACCTACTTCTTCAACGCATTGTAGGTCAACTCCATACTTGCCAACGTGGGCGTGGCTTCTTATTTCTCTGTGCGCCAGAGTACAACTATTCTTACTCAAGGTTATGAGCTGGAATCCAACTCTCTCTTCCTGCTCCTTTATTTCCTCGGTATAAAACCCAGTACATTTATCTGTTAATTCTGATATAACCGCCTTTACTATTGTTGTCTTGCCGATCCGGGGCGGACCGGTGAGCACTATGTTAGTCATCTTTTCACCTCGTACGAGAATTCAAATGATCTCCAGAACTCAAAAGAAATACCTGCCATACCTGCGTCCATCATTTAAAGTGCTTCAGCGAATGCAGGTGCAGATTATTCAAATGAATATACATATAATCGGTGACAAAATTCTCAATTTCCCTTAATGCCACATCATCAATCTCCAACTTTGTTCTCTGAAAAATATTCTTTAGAGCGTCAACGGTGCGGAGACTCAGCAAGACCACTGTATCATCGTGATGCTTTCTGCAAACTACCCCACCAGCACTGACGCTGAAATTGATTTTACCGTTACTCCCCCCAGTGGGTTGATGACAACGAACACAGTCATCCAGGTGTGGCATCACCCCAGAGCCGGAGAATGCTCTTATGAGATAACCGATAACCAATGCACGAACCGCCTGCGAACCAGCTTTGCGCATACTGTTAAGAAAGTGTAGAAACTCTGAAAAAACCTTTGTGTTGGCTTCCTCCATAGGTAGGGTTTTATCAAAAAACTCGCATAGCACCATTGCGCCGCTGACCTTGTAGGGGTCACTCCTTATCTCTGGAAAACTATCCACAACCACGGCATCGCTCAATGTATAGATGTCCTTGAATTCTCTCTTGTAGAAGATTATCTCATCAAAACTGAATGGTTCCATCGCCCCGCACATTTTACTCTTGGGACGCCGGACGCCTTTGGCAAGCAATCTAACCTTTCCCGCCGTGTTCGTGAGTACAGACGCTATAAGGCTCGACTCCTTGAATGGCATTGTATTAAGTACAAAACCTCGGCACTTGATGATATTAGCCATTAATATTACGCTATTATATTGTTATCGACATTGAATGTCAATGAATCACCTTTCCTGAAGAAACCCCGTACATGCTCAGAGATACGCTCTCAAACAACAATTCATGCCTCTGAACCGCGGATGAGTGAAACCGTGTACAGGATAAGACCGCACCAGACAAGACCAAAGCTTATCAAATGGGCAGTTGTGAATATTTCTCTGTACACGAAAACACCGATCAAAAGCATTAAAGAGGGCGCCAGGTATTGAAGAAAACCAACGCTCGCAAGTCGGATCCGTTTCGCACCCTGAGCAAACCAGTAAAGTGGCATGGTCGTTACCACACCTGCTCCAATGAGCAGAAAATCATGGCGCAGGGCAAGGCCGAACAGCGCACCTCTCCCCGCGAGTGCCTGGTAGAATATGACAAAGAGTGCGATGGGCGCAAGGAGCATCGTTTCAACCATTAGTCCGGACATAGGGTCGACATTAGTAGTCTTCTTCAACAATCCATAAAGCCCGAACGCACCCGCGAGCACTATGGATATCCAGGGGAATCTGCCATAGTCGACGGTCAAATAAAGGACTCCTGCACAGGCGAGTAGAAATGCCAGCACCTGCAGCAAATTCAACTTTTCCTTTAGAATGACGACACCAAGGATAACGCTCAATATGGGATTTATGTAGTAACCCATGCTCGCCTCGACGATACGTTCACTATTTACTGCATAGACATAGGTGAACCAGTTGAGACCGATCAGACCGCTCATGAGAAAGAGTGATTTGCGAGTACGTTTGTCACTTAGGAGTTCTTTTATAGAAATCCTTTTCTGAATCGTCAGGACAACGGCAATGAAAACAAAAGACCATACTATTCTGTGGGCAAGAATTTCAATTGCCGGCACTTCCCCAAGTGCCTTCCAGTATATTGGAAGCACACCCCACGCAAGAAATGCTACGGCCGTGTAAACGATACCGTGACGTTGCCTTGTGTCATTTCCTTTCACTTTCTGCATGCCTTCCTCAGTTTCTCTCCCCGTGTGAATGCCTCATGGAGAAATTTCTCCGGCGAACCGAATGCCGACTCTCGCGTTTCCACCTCGAGTAAAAGCACTCCCTCAAACGAAACTCGAGACATGATCTCACAGAAGCCATCCCAGTCGTACGAACCTTCGAAGGGTAGCATATGGTCGTCCTTCTCACCGTGATTGTCGGAAATATGTGTGGTTAGCAAACGCTTACCGTATTGTCTAAGGAGCACCAGGGGCTGTTCCACAAGGTTGTCATGGGATGAATCATAACAAAATCCGTACCGAGTGTCCTCAATCTCGTTTAGGGAATGAACCAAGACATCGTTTGCTGGACTGAAACTGTCATTCTCCACTGCCAATCTAACGTTTGTTACGCCAACATGGTCAAGCAATTTTTTCACACTCTTGACTAACGATTCTTTGCGCATTTCAATGTGGTCAGAGCTTAGGTATGCCGTTGGGTGAAATATCACCACATGAGCAGAAAGATCTGCCGCGGCATCGATACATCTCTTGTACGTATCGACAGTAGTATCCGAGATATCCCTGCGCGGCGAGGAAATATCGAGGTCTTTGCCAAAGGGGGTATGAACCGAGCACACTGAAAGGCCGTTACCCGCGAGGAAACTCCTGATGTTTTTCCTCCCGTTAACCTCCAGGTATCCTGAATGCTCGATTCGCGCACCCAGCGAGATATGGGTAAAACCAGCTTCCTTTATCATCGGTAATTGATCCTTTAAGGCAATATCGTAATTGAATGTGGTGCCGATCGATATCATTTACACACAGGGGTGGAACTCACTGAGTGGCGAGATCGTTTTTCGCATTAATATCTCAGAATGACCATGTACAATATAGTCCTTCAATTCACCGATCGTTTCATAACCCAACTTCTCATACAACCTCTTTGCCTCATGATTGAATGACGATACGCAGATAAACACGTTCGGCTGCTCTGAGAAGATCCGCTGCTCCAGATAAACGATGAATCTCGCTCCTATTCCTTTCCCTCTATAACGGGGATCAATGACTACGCTCTGGACATAACCGACGAATGCGCCGCGCATCTTAATGATCGCAAATCCAATCATTCTCTTCTGGGCCTTCACCAGATGAACTTCGCTCGTATCATCCTCGATTATTCCGATTACATCACCGAAAGTACGCTTCAGCGTAACCCATGGTTCGGATGCGGACATCAATTTGGCACATTCTTCGACCTCACTCAATTTGTTCTTATCGAGCACAAGAAATTGTGTATCAGTTTCCTGCATGTCTTTTATACAAAATCAGGGAAATAGGTGAAAGAAACCTCATCTCCGCTCTCATCCTTAATTCCACCGGTTTGTTCGTACAGCGCCATTGCCGCCAGATTTGATTCATTGGTTAATACCCACATTTTCATTATATTGTTAGCCCGGCAAATTTTCTTCAATTCACTGATCAATAGTGCGCCCACACCCTTATTTCTATTTTCCTCACTCACGACGATCTCATAGAATAACATCATGTCCTGGTCTCTATCCACCCTCATTAAACGATAGGCTAGAACAAAACCCAAAGGCTGCTCATCCAGAAACGCAACCAGGAAGTAATTACTTTCGTATGATAGGAATTCACGCAGGTATTCGGTGCAGAGTTTTGCGAGCACATCAACAGATGTTTCACTCTTCAAATTCTGAATGGCATCTTTGGCAACTGCTTCGTCGCCAACCTTCAGCCTCTTGATTGTTATCATCTGATGTCTAATGTATTTGTATTCCGTGCGGCGAATGTTGATCGGGATTCAACCAGAGAGTTCTCGACCGCGGTTAAAAGCATTTATGTTCAACTCTACGAATCGCTCCTTGACATTCTGCTTTATCGCATCCTGCCAGCATTTTTCATCCAGGTCCAGAAAATTGGAAAGAAGACCCAGTAGTATGATATTGACAACACGGAGATTACCCAATTCTACGGCAACTTTCGTGGCATCAGTAGAATGAACCTTGCCGAATTTCTGCAATTTCTTTTCGATACCGACCGGGTATTTGGTCTCGCCGACCAGAACGCTCATCGGCGCTATCTCTCTGTCGTCTACAATGATGTCGGCGTTTTTCTTCAGATAATCTGTGTAGCGCAAAGCTTCCAGTTTTTCAAAAGCCACCATATAGTCGCATGTCCCCTTCTCAATCAGAGGCGAGTGCACCTCCTTGCCGAAGCGTACGTGCGTTATGACACTCCCACCACGCTGCGCCATACCGTGGACTTCGCTCTTTTTTACATCATACTTCGACAGGAAAGCAGCATGGCACAATACATCCGAGGCCAGAATGATACCCTGCCCACCTACCCCGCAGATAACGGTGTTCGTCATTTTGATCTTTTTGTCGTGCTTAGGCATCCGGCTCCTTCGTCAATACAATTGCATTACGCTGACAGAGCTGCACGCAAAGACCGCATCCAACGCATAAAGACTCATCGACTACTGCCAGAGGTTTGTCGCGCCCTTCTGAAAATGTCAAACTGATGGCCGGGCATCCGACACGCAGACATAACCGGCATCCATTGCATTGCTCCGCATCAATTCGATAAGGCGGCCTCGGCTTGACCAGCAAAGCACAGGGTCTTCTGAAGATCAAAACGGAAACACCGTCGTAATCGAGCGCCTCTCGTAACGCTGCCTCGGTTGCTCTCAAGTCATTTGGATTTATCACCTTGACCATCTCCACTCCGCATCCGCGGGCAATATCCTCGGGCGCCACGCGTTTACCTTGCTCACCCCGGGCAAGTCTGCCTGTACCGGGATGAGGTTGATGTCCGGTCATCGCCGTGGTGAAATTATCCAGTATGACCAAATTGAGATATCCTTTGTTGTACACCGCGTTGACCAAGCCAGTGATGCCAGAATGGAAGAAGGTCGAATCACCAAGTACCGCTACGGATTTTCTGCTGAAATCCTTACCCAGCGCCTTCTCCATGCCTTGTGCATTTGTCACCGATGCACCCATACAGACGCAGGTGTCCATGGCGCTCAATGGAGGTAAAGCCCCAAGCGTGTAGCATCCGATATCACCACTCGCCACGATTTTAAGTTTATTGAAAATGTAAAAAACGCCGCGATGCGGGCACCCCGGGCACAAAACTGGCGGTCGCGCCGGGATTTCCGCTTTTTTCATAACAGTCTGTCGCTTTTTCGAAAAACTGTTTCTGATAACTTCTGGGGTCAGTTCGCCGCAAATCGGGATCTTGTCCTTACCAGTGACCCTTATGCCCATCGCCTTTATTTCAGTCTCGAGGATAGGATCCCCCTCTTCGACAACGATAATTTTCTTAACCTTGTGGGCGAATTTCTCTATCATCTTTCTGGGTATCGGATGAGTCAATGACAACTTCAGAAAACTCGCATCAGGAAAGACCTCTTTTGCATATTGATAAGCAACACCAGATGTTATAATACCGATCGTCATTTTTCCCCATTCGATTCTATTATACGGGAAAATCTCGCTATGTGCAGCCAGTTTCTTCAGCCGTTCTTCAACAACTAAATGCAAGGCACGAGCATGAGCCGGCAGAACAAGTCGCTTCTTGATATCCTTTAAATATCCCTTGACTTCTATTTCTTTTCTTTCTTCGAGTTCAACCAGACAAGCCGAATGACATATTCTTGTGGTAAGACGAAGTAACACAGGAGTGTCAAATCTCTCGGAGATCTCAAAACCCAGTTTCGTGAAAATCCTCGCTTCGTCAGAATCCGAGGGTTCCAGAATAGGCACTTTGGCGTGACGGCCGTAGTGACGATTATCCTGTTCGTTCTGGGATGACCACATGCCCGGATCATCCGCGGATACCACCACCAGTCCTCCGCTTACACCTGAATAACCCATTGTGAAGAAAGGGTCTGCGGCCACGTTCAGGCCCACGTGTTTCATGGCGACCAGTGCCCGGGCTCCCGCGAAGCTGGCTCCGGCAGCAACCTCAAGGGCGACTTTTTCATTGATCGACCACTCGGCATTTATCTCTTGATATTTCGTGATGTTTTCGATTATTTCGGTTGAAGGCGTACCCGGATACGCGGTGGCTACTTTACATCCCGCTTCCCATGCACCCCGGGCAACGGCTTCATTACCCGATAGTAGTGATTTCATGATGTGGCAGTATTATATACAAAGATTCGCGTCTGTCAACAAACCCGCGGACAGGAATGCATCATTGTCATCATCCCAGTCCATTCCTTGATCACGGTAATCACTCTGCGAAACAGAAAATGTCAAAATGTTATGCCTGTCCCCATCAGGTGTAGTCTTTTGCCTGTTCTTCTTTTCGCAAGACCCTTAATACTCCCAGAGCCAGTGCTTCCATCTCCCCTTCGCCCGGATACACGAAGAATTTGGGGCATAGGAACGATATCCAATCTTTCAACTGCGATACGAACTTCTCTGAATTGGCGATCCCGCCCGTGATGATCATGGCATCAATATCACCTCTCAGGACAACCGCGTAGGCGCCGACCTCTTTAGCGACCTGATAGACCATTGCATTGTATACGGATTCGGCCTCCTTATCACCGTTTGTGATCCTCTTCTCGATTTCCAGGATATCATCCGTGCCCAGATAGGACAACAGTCCACCCTCACGGTTCAATTTCTTCTTGAGTGCATCGTACTGACATTCCAAGCCGACACAGAGCTTTAACAGGGGCATCGTTGGCAGCGCACCAGTCCGCTGAGGCGAAAACGGTCCGTCTTCATTTGCATTGGATGAATCTATCTGCCGTCCCTTTAGATGTGCCGCGACTGTAATACCGGTGCCCAGGTGTATGACAATAAAATTACATCCGTCATATGGTTTTTTCAACGCTTTGGCGGTTTTTTTCGCAACCATACGGACATTCAAGGCATGACTCAGGGCCTTTCTCTTTATCTCTTTCAAACCGGAAAATCTTGCGAGTTCCCAGAATTCATCAACTGACACCGGGTCGACGAAGTACGCACTAATCTTCAGTGAATCCGCAATTTCCTTAGCGATCATCGCACCCAGCAATGATGGGTGCTCGGATTGGTAATTGCCTGTTTTAATATCCTGAATCAAAGAACTGTTCACAAGATATGTGCCGCTGGTCAAAGGCTTGAAAGGACCACCCCGGCCCACAACCGCATGTAATGAATCAAGCGCAACGCCTCTCGATTTTAGACAATCCAATACTCTCACTTTACGAAACTCGTACTGGTCTATTATCTTAGGAAATTGAAGCAACTCATCGGGATTGTGCCGCAGGTTTTCTTCGAAAGCCGCTTTTTCGTCAACGAATAGAGCAACACGAGTAGAACCAGCGCCTGGATTTATTACCAGGATGTTAAATGCCATTCAATCCTCCTCGGTTCATGATACCACAAAAGACGCATTAAGTCAATTGATTCGACGGTTCATTTCTTTTTTCTGCCTCGATATTAATCACACTATTGATACGTCCTACATGCTACTTGTTATCTTATCCATATTTGACTAATGGCAACATTCCATTGACTATTTGGTTCAGTTCTGTATACTGGAACATGGTGTCTGCTCTTCTCCTCCTGGCAATTTCAATCAATCCAGCAGTGATCATCGTCGACAATGTCTGGTTCTACGGCGCCGATCACAAAATGCGCATTCTGAGTACGGGTGACATGGTCGATATCCTCGAAGACCTCGGCGAAAGGTGTACGGTCTGGTATGATACTACATCCAGTGAATTAGATAAGAACGTGCTCGTAGATTTGAACAGCGAAATAGGCGAACATGAACTATTCGTTTTCGCAAGAGGATATTTCGACGAAGGCGAGCATGAAAAAGCCGCCCGGTTGCTCGATATTTTCGCCCGCTATTTCGACAATTCAGACTATCTTACCGAAGCACTATATTATCTGGCACAATCATTTGAAGCACTCATCGCCAGGGGTGATAATGACTCAATACCTGGCATCGCGCACAATACGCGCATAAACCAGAATTACTACAATGGTGATATTTATCGTATGATCGTGCGAAACTTCCCCGACCATCCATTTTCATCAAAGGCTCAGTACAGGCTAATAAATATCTTCCGTATCGAACACCTGCCCTGGCAGGACTCAATCGAAATCATTCAGCAAGAGCTGGATATGTGGGAAGAGTTCTGCATGCAGTATCAGCAGGCGGACGAACAAGCGCTGGGTCTGTCCGAAATTGGATACTTGAATCGAGTGCTTTATGAGATCACCGATACTATGGACTATTACGATGCAGCGATTCAAACGTTCAACAAGATAGTCCTTGAGTATCCAAATACTATATACGCCGCCTACGCAACGGTGAATCTCTACGAATTAACATCAGATAGGAAGATCTACAAATATTAAAACGCCGGCAATTTTCCGTGTAGTTTTCTCGAAGCGAGCAGCTTCTTTAAGGAATATGTATTGACAACATCCCGCGGTTCAAGCCACCCGCGGCGCGCGTTCGCAAGCCCGAACTTCATCCATAACAATCCCTTTGTATCATGTGCGTCCGTACCGATCGATATCATAACACCCATATCCTTTGCCACCCTGAGATTGGCGTCACTCAAATCGAGACGGTCCCAAAAAGCATTCAACTCAAGCCAGGTCCCGGTCTCGACCGCTTTTTCCATGACCTTCTGTATATCCACAACGTAACCTTCGCGCGATGAAATGAGTCTTCCGGTCGGATGGCCGATGATATCGACATACGGGTTGTACATTGCCGCGCACATTCTTTCGGTCACGTTTTTCTTGAAACCCTGATGTATCGACGCAAGAACGAGATCCAATTCCTCGAGTATTCTATCCGGGTAATCAAGTTTACCGTCTTTCAGAATGTCCACCTCGATACCCTTCAACACATGAACCTTTGACTTCTTATTGATCTTATCGATCTCCTTCCACTGCCTTTTTAGACGTTCTATCTCAAGACCGTGGGCATATTTCGCTGATCGCGAATGATCAGTGATCAGTATATATTGATAGCCCAATTGCTCAGCAGCCTGAGCGAGTTGAGCAATGGTTGCGGACGAGTCTGAATAAGTCGAATGCATCTGGAGGTCGCCATTGATATCGGCCAACTTGATCAGTTTCGGCAACTTTTTCTTCAATGCGGCTTCTATCTCACCCCGATCCTCGCGTAATTCCGGTGGGATATAGCCAAGCCCGAGTTTCTCATAAACTTCTTCTTCGGTTTTGCCCGCGACTATCTTCTTGCCCTTGAATAGTCCGTATTCACTCAACTTCAATCCCTTGGTTCTCGCGATGTTACGACATCGGACATTGTGCGCCTTAGAGCCGGTGAAGTACTGAAGCGCCGCACCGTAAGACTTCGGCTCGACTATTCTGAGATCCACCTGTACGCCTCCCTCGACCATGATCGAGCCCTTGGTATCGCCGGCTGCCAGCACACGCTCAGTCCTCGGATATTCGGTAAATGTACGAACGATCTTAGCACCATTCTTGCCAGTCACGAGCACATCAACATCACCGATCGTCTCTTTCCAGCGCCGCAGTGAACCGGCTGGTGAAATATCCTTTATCTTCGCATTTCTCTTAAGGTAATCGATGACCTCGAATGCTACTTTCTCCGCCACGGCGATTGAAAGCCGCTCATGCCCTTTCTCGTACTGTTCAATGCCCTTTCTAATATTCTCAACCTTCTTCTCGCCCATCTGCGGCAGTTCGGCGAGTTTACCACTGGCAATGACTTTTTTCAGATCGGCGATCGTCTTCACCCTTAATTTCCTGTTTGCCAGAGCAAGGGTTTTGGGTCCAAGATTTTGAATATCGAGCATGTTTAACAACGAATCCGGTATACCTTTGGTCACCTCGGCATATTTCTTCATTTTCCCGGTCTCGAGATACTCCACTATTTTCTTTGCGATCCCGGCGCCGATACCGGGCAGTTCATCGAGTTTACCGTCGCGGTGCAGAGCCGCAACGTCCTCGACGAGTTCATCAAGCACGCGCGCTGCCTTACGGTAAGCGAGAACTCGAAAAACCATCTCGCCCTTGAACTCCAGCGCATCGGCAATGCGGTCAAATATCCTCGCCATTTCCTTGTTCTTCACGTAGAAATTATCCGCAAATCATACCCAAAATCAAGAGGCTGACAGGTTCAGTTTCTAAACCGTCTGAAGATAGTGTTGCGGCTAGCGTTAAAGTAAAAGAACATCTTTTTTTCAATTGACAAATGTTACGCATTGCGTATATTTTACAAGGGAAGGAACTGTGAAGCCAGTAGTATTTGTGTCTGTACTTATAACGATACAAGCATTCGCCATAACCAACGTCGGCGGCGTCATCACTACGAACACTGTTTGGGGGCCGACGGGTAATCCACCAGATACGATATACAACTTAATCGACAACATCTTCGTACTTGATACCGTTACTCTAACAATACAGCCAGGGGTAAGAATACAAGCATCAAATTTGTATCGCATTCAGGTCAACGGACGCATAGTTGCCAACGGCACTCTTCAGGACAGTATTCTCTTCACCTCAAACCAGCAGACACCCAACATCGGTGACTGGCACGGGATTTCGTTCATCAATACCAGTATAGACTCAAGCCATCTGGACTACTGCATCATCGAGTATGCCGAATACGGAATAGAATGGGGAAAACTATTTTCCCTCGAGAATTCATTGATAAGATGCTGCACAGCAGGTCTGTGCCAGATTGAAGGCGGAATGATCACCAACAACGAAATAAGCAATAATTCGACAGCGGGAATCAATGTCGGTATGACAGACACCATTCTGCCCGTAATAAGCAATAATGTCATCAACAACAATCCATGCGGAGTATACGTCGCTTATGGTCCAATGCCATGTTACATAGTATCGAATCACTTCAGTGGAAACAATATTGGAATAGAGATCTGGGGATGGTGTGAAATCACCGAAGATATGACTTGGAATCCAGCGGTGGGCGGAGTAGATTGCGCGCTCCACTCAGACCTCATAATAGCGGCATCCGGAAAATTGACGATCACACCTGGCAACACTTTCAAGATGTACGGACCTACGATCACAGTAAACGGACAACTGATCGCCTGCGCTAGTGCGGATAGCATGATCACATTCACCTCGTCCCAATCTGTCCCGAATCCGGGAGATTGGGGTGGTATATGGTTTTTCAACTCGGCTATCGATTCATCTAAGATAGATCACTGCATTATCGAATATGGAAGGGGTGTCACATCATCATTTGCGACACCGCTTCTAATTTCGCGTTCAATCGTGAGACACAACCAAGGCACGGGTGTTCTCTGTAGCGGAAATATTACTATCGACAGCTGCCAAATATCCAACAATTCCGTAGGCATAGCCCACGGGGCTTATCACTTGATAGAACCAGATGCTTGTTTTGGCGCCAATACAATATCTGAGAACTATATAGGTATAGACATATACGGTAATAAGTTGCCTGTATTCCATACGCCAAACCAGTTCTCAAATAACACGCACGACATCTACATCACGAACCATGTCTTTATACGAGATGAATATGTATGGAACCCTGCAGTGGATAGTGTTGAATGCTATGTAAACCACGCGGTAACGATTGACACTTCTGGTACTTTTATCATCGCTCCGGGAAATCGTTTCAAGCTGTATTTACAGGTGTTTGTTCATGGCCGATTGATCGCGCGCGGCACCGAAACATCCAAAATTGCATTCACATCACAGGCTCCGAATCCAACACCCAGCAGATGGGGCGGGATTACAATTTCCCCATCAAGCGATAGTTGTATCTTCTCCAACTGCATCATCGAATCAGCGTACTTCGGGATCGATGGACAGGCGCGATTTCATATGGACAGTTGTATCGTAAGGGAATGCAATTGGGGAATTGCTGCGGCTAATGCCATAATCAATGCCTGTCAGATCTCCAACCACACAAGCTACGGGGTTTTCTGCTCCGGACAAACGGATAGTCTATTAATATCGAACAACAAGATTACAGACAACCTCATCGGAATTAATTGCGATTACGGCGCACAGCCGATAATAACGTTCAATGAGATATATGATAACATCGAATATGGAGTCTTTAATAGTGCTTACAACAATTATTGGATATACGCCGAAGACAACTGGTGGGGCGATTCAACCGGCCCATGTGATACATCAGATATCGACACTCTGTATAACCCTAACGGCCTCGGCGATAGGGTAAGCGACCACGTTGATTATGATCCTTGGATCGGTTTCGTAGGATGTGTGGAAAAGCCCACTGAAGCACCATTGATCAGTAACCTATTCAATGTCCCATACCCAAATCCGTTTGCCAATGCAACGACATTCTTCTATGATCTGGCTCGTGATCAGCACGTGAAGTGTGTAGTCTACAACACTCTGGGTCAAGCTGTACGTAATCTATGCGATCAACAATATGCCGCGGGAACCCACCGTTTATTTTGGGACGGCCGCGATAACTCGGGCAGAGTACTGCCACCTGGGGTATACTGGTACCGTTTCGAGGCGGAATCGTCAAAGACAATCCAGAAAGTTATTAAACTCGAATAGTCCCTAAAACCATACATCACAGAGCCGAAAATAGATTGCCGCATTCCCGCTCAAACGAATGTCGCTGAGTTGACAAACCTCCATATGTCAATTGTCACCTTACTCTACGGTTGTTAAACAGATACCCAAACTTGTATATATTATGAAGGGCGGGTGTATTTCGGCATTTAGCCAATTGGCAAATACAGAAATGGGAGATATGGAGAGCAGCATATCTGGAGCGATAAATCTTGATTTCTGCTGTGTTTTTATTATAATCAACACAAAATGTGGAAGGATAGCATACAACATATCGTTGATTGGCTAAAAGACCAACTGGAGGAATCCGGCACGAACGGTTTTGTCCTGGGCCTGAGCGGCGGATTGGATTCGACGGTCTGCGCCGCGCTGGTTAGGAAGGCAACAGAGAATTGTCTGGGGCTGATCCTCCCGATCGAATCTGATGCCAAGGATCTTGATGATGCCGCTAATGTTGCCGATTTACTCCATATCAAAACACAATACATCGATCTGACTGCGGTCTACAACAATCTCATGAAAATGCTGCCCGGCGGTGACCGCGTTTCTCTCGGCAATATCAAGGCCCGGTTGCGCATGCTTGTTCTTTATTACCACGCGAATCTACATAATTACCTCGTCTGCGGAACCGGAAATAAGACCGAGATCTCGCTCGGTTATTTCACTAAGTACGGTGACGGTGCGTGTGATATTCTCCCGATCGGTGATCTGTATAAAGGTGAAGTCCGGGAACTGGCGAGGGAATTGAACATCCCGGAATCCATCATCAAAAAAACACCGAGTGCGGGTCTCTGGTCTGGTCAGACCGATGAGAACGAAATAGGCTTCAGTTATGAACAGATGGACAATGCGTTGAGAAAGATCGAAGGCGATCATGTCGATGATGAAGCCACCCGCAAATTAAGTGAAGTCATAACAACAACAGCACACAAAAGAGAAAAACCAAAAATCTTCCGTATGAGGAGGTAGAATGTCACCAATATTCATGTTTGCGCCCTTGGGTTCACTTCTTTCCCTGCTATTTGCGTTATATCTGTCACGAACAACGAAGCGCCATGACGAAGGTACTGACATGATGCGGCAGATCGCCCAAGCAGTGCGCGAAGGTGCCCGAGCGTATCTGAAAAGACAATACCGTGTCGTAGCCGTGATATTTGCGATAGTGTTCCTGATACTACTCGTGCTCTCCTTAAGTAAGATGCTTCCCACATTCGTGCCCTTCATGTTTCTTACCGGTGGATTCTACTCGGCACTCTCCGGGTTCATCGGCATGACCCAGGCGACCAATTCGTCAGCAAGAACCGCTAACGCGGCGCGGACGAGTTTAAACAGCGCGCTTCGCGTTGCATTCGCATCAGGCGGAGTAATGGGTTTTGTCGTCGTCGGATTGAGCCTTCTTGATCTCAGTTTCTGGTTCATTCTGCTCAACTGGATATATCGTAGTCTTCCGCTCGATAACCGGTTACTGGTGGTCACCCAGACAATAGTTGCATATGGCATGGGTGCTTCATTCCAGGCCCTTTTCGCACGTGTCGGCGGTGGGATTTTCACCAAAGCTGCGGACGTCGGCGCGGATCTCGTTGGCAAGGTCGAAGCAAATATTCCTGAGGATGACCCGCGCAACCCGGCGACCATTGCCGACAACGTCGGTGATAATGTCGGAGATGTAGCAGGCATGGGAGCTGATCTGTACGAATCCTACGTCGGCTCCATCGTCGCGGCAATGGCATTAGCCTTTGCTGCCGGTTTGGGACTGCGCGGTGTGGTCATTCCTTTGATCCTGGCGGCAGCTGGTGTCCTGTCTTCAGTAATCGGAACCTTTCTCGTCCGTACCCGAGAAGAAGCAAGTCAGCGTGCTTTGCTCTTTGCCATCAGAAAGGGTGTCTGGGCAGCCGGCATCCTGATGGCAATAATATCGGCATTCGTCATACACTATTTCCTGCCCGGACATTTCAATTTCTACTGGCCAGTGCTCGTCGGCCTGGCATGCGGGATCCTCATCGGGTATTCGACTGAATTCTTCACTTCTGACAACTATAAACCAACACGAGGCATCGCAGCCGCGGCCACGACCGGCCCGGCAACCGTCATACTCGAAGGTTTGAGTGTTGGAATGCTGTCGATCGTACCGCCGATCATCGTCGTAGCGATTGCCATAGCCGCTGCATTCTATTTGCCGGGCGGTGCGATGAATCCGGACCACGGCCTGTTCGGCGTAGCGATCGCCGCGGTCGGAATGCTTTCGACCCTGGGCATCACTCTCGCCACCGATGCCTACGGTCCGGTCGCGGATAATGCCGGCGGTAATGCACAAATGGCAGAATTACCAGAGGATGTGCGCTCAAAAACCGACGCCCTCGATGCAATCGGCAATACTACCGCGGCGACCGGAAAAGGATTCGCCATCGGTTCTGCAGCCCTCACCGTACTCGCACTCGTGGCCGCATACCGTAGTCAGATCGCACGCATCTTCCCAGCTCTCGATCTGCGCGTTGCCAACCCTCAGGTGATCATTGGGCTTTTCATCGGCGGCATGATGCCTTTTCTATTCTGCTCGCGTACGATAAAAGCAGTCGGTGAAACTGCAAGTAAGATCGTGATCGAAGTACGCCGCCAGTTCAAGGAAATAAAGGGTTTGCTGGAGGGCAAGGCGCGGCCGGATTACGCACAGGCGGTGCATCTCTGCACCGTGGCTGCACAGAAGGAAATGATCGTACCATCCCTGTTGGTTGTTACGGTACCGATTGTGACCGGTATCCTCCTGGGGCCAAATGGCGTCATCGGACTGTTGGTGGGTGCACTCATTACCGGTTTCGCGGTCGCACTCATGATGGCAAATTCGGGCGGTGCGTGGGACAACGCAAAGAAGTTCATCGAGAAAGGTGAGTTGGGAGGCAAAGGTTCGGCAGAACATAAGGCTTCGGTCGTCGGCGACACCGTTGGTGACCCCTTCAAGGATACTGCCGGGCCCTCTCTCAATATACTAATAAAGCTGATGTCAACCGTATCTATTGTCTTTGCCGGTTTCATACTACGGTTCGCAATCTTCAAATAGGTGAAGATCAAGGACTGGCCGGCAAGCGACCGTCCCCGAGAAAAATTCTACGAAAAAGGATGTTACGGATTAACTGACACCGAGCTGCTGGCCATTGTCATCGGCAAGGGTGCAAGGAATAAAACAGCAGTAGACATAGCCAAGGAAATAATCATGAGAATCGGCAGTCTTAAGAAACTGAGTCAGATTTCAGTCGGAGAGATCGAAAAATTGAACATCCCGGGATTAGGTCGCGCAAAGGCGATTTCGATGCTTGCTGCGCTCGAGATGGGGAGACGTTCACTCTCAAGCAAGAATAACAAGAGGATAAGGTTCAAGAATCCCGAAGATATCTACAATTACTACTACCCGCTCATTGGCGGGCTGAGGTATGAAGTCTTCAAGGTCGCCACGGTGGATGGACGAAATACATTCACGAGCGACCGCACTATCTCGAAGGGAATACTCGATGCAAGCCTCGTTCATCCACGTGAGGTATTTCAATTCGCAATAAATGAAAGTGCGAGCGCGATCTTTCTCATACACAACCATCCGAGCGGTATACTGAAGCCATCTGAAGATGATTTGAAAATCACCGAAAGGATCTGCCGGGCTGGTGAGATCATTGGCGTCAACGTAGTTGACCACGTAATAATATCCGAAGAAGGATACTATTCATTTTCCCAGCATCATTTACTATGAATTCATCTCAGGTGAAAGAATCACTGTAATATTCTTAGCAGGAAAAGACCGACCCCTGTAATCCTGAGTCAGGTCGCCAGAACCTCTATTATCTTGATGAATGTTGGGTCGATCTTCTTCTTCTTCTCATAGGTCTCGGCAAACGGGGTATATACAATCTTCTGGTTTATCTCACCCACCATACAGCCGTATATTTCTTTCTTAACCGCCTCGACCGCGGCAAAACCCAGTTTGGAAGCCAGTATACGGTCATTTGCCGTTGGTGTCCCGCCACGCTGTATATAGCCTAACACTGCCACGCGGTAATCCTCGTGAACCAAACACTTGATCTTCTCCGCGATCTCAAACGCATTGCCTGCCTCATCCCCCTCGGATACGATCACGATATTTGACTTCTTGCCCCGTTTTATGCTTTCGTTGATTTTCTTGGCCAACGCGTTGATGTCGGTCGGCGTCTCCGGGATCATCACATCCTCGGCGCCACCGGCAAGCCCAACCGCCAAACCAATGAAACCCGACAGACGCCCCATAACCTCTATGAAGAAAAGCCTTTCAAGGGAAGCGGCGGTGTCTCTTATGCGATCGATCGCTTCGAGTGCATTGTTTATCGCCGTATCAAAGCCAATCGTGTAATCAGTGCCGTAGAGGTCATTGTCTATCGTGCCTGGCAGGCCAAGAATATGCACACCGTGTTTCTCAGAGAATTCTTTTGCACCACGCATCGTTCCGTCTCCACCGATGACGACCAGTACGCTTATGTTGTGTTCATCCAGTACCTTCTTCGCTTTTTCCATGCCTTCATCGGTTTCAAAATCTTTGGAGCGCGCCGTACCCAATATCGTACCGCCTCGCTGTATTATATTGGCAACCGAACCGCGGTGGAATTTTTCGATTTCGTTCACGACCAGACCATTGTAGCCATCCCGAATTCCAACTACTCCAAATCCGTTGTGTAGCGCGGTGCGTACTACAGATCTTATTGCGGCATTCATTCCCGGAGCATCACCTCCGCTTGTAAGAACACCAATTTTAGCAGTCATTGAAAATATTATAATAATTAATGCTATCGTGTCAACTTTTTACTTCAAATTATAGTGTCTCGCCAAGCGTTGAAAATACGTCAATTGGGGCTTGACAAACTGACAATTACGTGTAAAATATTCACAATAATGAACGGAAGGAGGTGAATAATTATGACGAAGGCTGAATTGATCGAGAGGATGGCACAAAGAGCGAAGATTTCCAAACGTGCTGCTGGCATTGCTTTGAATACTTTTGTTGAAGCAACGACCAACGCCTTAAGAAGTGGTGATAAAGTAGCATTGGTGGGTTTTGGAACGTTCTCCGTTTCGAAGAGGAAGGCAAGGACTGCCCGTAATCCTCGTACTGGTGAGCCCATTGAAGTACCGGCCAAGAGAGCGCCGAAATTCAAAGCAGGGCGCGACCTCAAAAATGCAGTTAAATAGCGAGACAAATGTCAAAAAAGGGATGGTTTTGCCATCCCTTTTTTGTTGCGCAAATTACCGTATAAAGCGAGATTAGCCCTGAGTTCTATTCAACCTTGAGCCAATGTTGGATAGGTCATCCCGAAGCGCCTTTTGTAATAAATACGCATCGAAAATAGCACCGCTATTAGAATCACAAAATACATAGGATATAATAATGCCGTGATCACGGTGAAAACCAGACCCGGCAATCTGAACGATGCTATCGTCATCTTTCTGTGTATCCTATCCTTAAAGAGCACGTATGCCGCCGAATAGATAAACAAAGGCCAGGAGACGACGGCCGGAACGAGACAGATATAGTCATGTTGAATATAGGCGGCGGCAATCGCCCCGCCCATGATAAGTGTGGACACAAGACTTGAAACCTTCGCGCCCAAGAACACCCCGGTTGTCCATTCTCTGGCTTTTCGATCGCCTTCGATATCGACAACTGTCGTATTGATGAAAACCGCACCGATGCTGAGAAAATACGGCAGGAAGCGAATGAACATCGCCGGCTCAAACGGACTAAGTAACAACCATCCAATTGCGAAATTTATCATTCCATATCCCATACCATTGGCCAGTGTATCGAGAATCGGCTTGC
This sequence comes from Caldifarciminota bacterium, assembly GCA_020353055.1. Taxonomy (GTDB): domain Bacteria; phylum Hydrothermota; class Tepidihabitantia; order SM23-42; family SM23-42; genus SM23-42. The sequence continues at coordinate 1,142,812 of CP070686.1, forward strand.
CCTTCAACTTTAATGGAGGTACTGAATACATAATGCCCATCAGGATAGAAAAAACGATGAATAGTAGAAAAAGCCGCCCAAACCACAAAGACACGACGACTGCGATGGTCCAGAGTATCACCATCTCGGTGTATGCCGCACGCCGGGTGACGAATCCGCCGGTTAGCAGGAAGAGCTTCTTGTTCATTCGGTCGGTTTCTATATCCATTATCTGATTAAGAATATAGACACCACCCATGACACAAGTGTAGACAAGAAGCCCCATTAGTATATGCGGCGTGAGTCCCCCCTGACGGCTCGCCAGATAGCTTCCGATCAGAAGGAAATTCCAGGATGGAATGAGAATCAGGGGTCTTAAAATGAAAAAAAAGTCAAAGGGATTGGATTTCGGCACTTGGTTACTTGATCTTTTTTACTTTGCCAGCATGCAGACATCTCGTGCAAACAAGTATTCTCTTTATCTCTCCGTCCATCTTTACCTTAACCCTCTGAAGGTTGATGCGGAACTTCCTTTTTGAGACGTTGTCTGCGTGGCTGACTTTTGAACCAACGCGTGCACTTCTTTCACAGATTGCGCATCTCCTCGCCATATTTCTCCTTTCGTTCTATTATACAAAAAAGGATGCTAAAGTCAACTGCTGGCAACAGGGCCGATGATTGACACCATAATCAAATTTCGTATAATTCCTCATGTCAATCAAGGACAACGTGGATAAACTAAGAACGCAAATCGAAAGCGCAGCAACCAGAACAGAACGAAATCCTGACGAGATAACCATCGTTGCAGTCTCCAAGGAATTTCCGGTTGAGAGAATTGAAGAAGCAATCGCATGCGGCATCAGGATAATCGGAGAAAACCGGGTTCAGGAGGCGGACCGCAAGTATTCGACAATAGGCGATAGAGTCGACTGGCACATGGTTGGCCATTTGCAAACCAATAAAGTGAAAGAGGCGTTGAAAATTTTCGACATGATACAAAGTCTCGATTCTCTTCGGCTTGCTGAAGAGATCGAGAAACGAGCAGGAAAACCCATTGACTGTCTTATCGAAGTTAATACTTCGAAAGAACCTACCAAATTCGGCATTTCTCCAAACCAGGTCTTTGACTTCTACGAGAACATCGCAAAATTCAAGAAGATCGATGTCCAGGGGCTGATGACGATCGGCCCTGGCTGGGCAATTGAAGATCCTGAGGCATCGAGGCCATGTTTCCGCATGCTGCGGGATCTCCGGGATGAAATGTCCCAAGAATTCGACCGGCCATTTTCCATTCTTTCAATGGGTATGACCGCGGATTTTGAGGTAGCGATCGCGGAAGGCTCAACAATGATTCGCGTGGGTACCGCGATATTCGGCCCAAGAAAGTAGCGTGTCACCCAAGAACACCACTCATCTGGATGATTTACGTAAACTGAATCTCTGGCGAAGATATCAGTCGACATTATCGTTGATTCTATGCCTGGCGGTCAGGCGAGTATTTCCAAAAGCACGACTGCGCATTGAACACTCAATGAGCGGTGGATTCTATTGCACGCTCAATCGTGTGTTCAGAACTGAAGGTATAAAGAAGATCGAATTTCAAATGAAGAAACTCATCAGGGAAGATCTACCGATCCAACAAGCAGACTTCCCGGTGAAAAAGGCCGCCTATCTCTTTAATAACCTTAATCAACCGGACAAAGTCAGGTTACTACGGAATATTCGCAGACGACACGTCACCTTGTTTTCGTTGCTCGACTATTACGACATGTACGCCATACCGCCCTTTGATACAACAAACAGCGCGCCGTTGTTTTTCTTGAAGAACTTTCCGCCGGGATTCATCATGGTCTTCCCCGCATGGTATGAAATCTCGAATCTACCTGCATTCAAATCGCAACCAAAGCTCGCACGGATATTCAACGAGTATGTGGAATGGGCGAGGATACTTGGAATTGAAGACCTCGGCCCGCTGAATGACATAATAAAGAACGGAAAAGGGCAAGAATTGATTAAGGTAGTAGAGGCGTTGCACGAGAAGAAGATTGCCTATATTGCCGACCGCATAGTGAAAGAGAAGAGCAAGGTAGTCCTCATTGCCGGTCCAAGCAGTGCAGGTAAAACCACTTTCACAAAACGCCTGGCCATACAGCTCATTGTCAACGGCATGAAACCACTGACTATTTCAACCGACGATTATTTTTATCCTCACAGTAAAACTCCAAAGGACAAATGGGGTGGGCTCGATTTCGAAACAATAGCGGCGGTTGACGCACCACTTCTCAATGAACATCTGTTAAAAATCATCAAGGGTAAGGAAATCCAGTCGCCAAAATTCAATTTTGTCACAGGAAGACGCATCAAGGGACCGGTGATACGCCCGTCAGACTACAATGTAGTACTGCTGGAAGGCATACACTGCCTTAATGATGCACTGACCTGCAAAATTTCAAAAGGGTTGAAATTCAAGATCTACGTTAGCGCGCTCACCCAGCTCAATATAGATGATCATAACCGTATCTCAACGACCGACACACGCATGATACGAAGAATAGTACGCGACACCCATTTCCGTGGTTACCGAGTTCAGAATGTGCTGCGGCTCTGGAGCCGTGTACGTAGAGGCGAGGAACTGAATATCTATCCCTTTCAAGAAGAGGCTGATGAGATGTTCAATTCCGCACTCATATACGAACCCTGCGTGCTCAAGAGATTCTGCTTACCCATAATCATGCGCGTCAAGAAAGACAGCGCCGAATACGAAGAAGCAAGTCGATTGGCAGATTTCATGAATTTGTTCTATGATCTATCGGAAAGAGATGTACCTTTTAATTCAATCCTGCGTGAATTCATCGGCGGGAGTTCGTTCGTTTATTGATGTGCAAATTGAAAAATATCGATAGATATTTAAGAGGTTACATTACTGTTTTCGGCTTGCCGCATTGGTGCACAATTATTGTGCACTCAGCACCGTATCAGTGCGTTTTTCCTCAATATATCTCGTAATTTCAAACCTTTTTACTGGCACGTATATTGCTATATATAAAGACAATAATGTCTTTAGAAGACTTTACTGAGTTTGGTTTGTGAGTTTGCCGGTGGCCTGTTCCCATTCCAACCCGGCCACCGGCACTAAAAGTGAAATCTCAAGGAGGAATGATGAGTAAGAATCGAATCAAGTACATTGTTGTATGTATGATGTTTCTAGTGCCGTTCACCGCACAGGCAGCGAAGTATGGAGTTCTGCATTTAAAATCGGTTGGCGTCGCTCATGCGACAACCGAAACCGTAGCAAGCCTGCTGGCCAACGACCTTATTAACCTTGGCCACGATGTGCTCAATCCTGATGCCATGGATGCCGCGGCTGGTGAAGTACTTCAATGCTACGAGAGCGAATGCGCAGCAGAAGCAGGAATGAAAGCTCAGGTCGAGCAGGTAATATTCGGCTCGGTATCAACACTTGGAGAAAAACACATCGTCCAAGTCTCTGTTGTGAACGTCTCGACAGGCCAGGTCATATGGGCAGGAAGTCTTGCGGCAAAATCAGTCGAGGATCTTGATACTGTCGTAAAGAGATTGTCAAAATCTATTTCCGAAGGAAGAAAAGCCGAAGAGTCTGTCGAGGTGGAACTGGTGACCGAAGAAGAGGAAAAAGAACCACTTCGGCGTCGAGTATTCCATACCGTAGGTTTCACCAGTGGCATGTTTACGCCGCTTGCCGGCTATGGTGAGTCTGGCTTGATGTATCATTTTGGCGGTCTATACTGGTATGAAACACCACATCTGGTTGCAGAGATTGCCGGTCATTTCGCATTTCCCAGCGATCTCGGCGATACGGAGGGAAGCGCAGGAGAAGCTTCTTTCCCCGAAGTCTCACTACTCTACATGGTGAGCAAGAAAGACATTTCACCCTATTTTGGCGGTGGTTTAGGCTTTGGTTGGATCATGGTTGACTACGAGGACCCAAACTTGCCTGAGGAATCTAGGTACGGACTAACTCTCAATGCCGGCGGCGGTATTGTCTTCTTCAGGACATACGACATCAGACTAATGCTCGACGCCCGCTACCGAGTAAACTTTGCCAGCGTACCGGGTATTGAAGGACCCCACCAAGGATTCAAATTCTCAATCGGTTTCACCTATCGTCCCAAATTCAGAGGATGTTGGGGTTGCGGTCCTGGTCTTTGATCGAGAGTGAAATAATAAAGCAAGGCCCTTGGTCAATGACCGGGGCCTTTTTATTACATGAGTTCGATAACCGTTTGAGCACTGACCACCCAATAATCCGGTTTGCGCTCGACGACATCTGTCAACTTTATCACATCACCTTTCTCTATTTTATCAAACATCGTGTTATGGGCGCTCTTTGATCTATTCAACCGAACCAGTTCTACGCGCCCATTCCCCGTACACAAGAAAACTTTCTTCCTTCCTTTTTCCATCAATAAATGACTTATCACGCGATAACCATTCGGCCTCACCTTCTGCGTCTTTGACTTATATACCACCAGATAAGCAAACTTCAGAACATTTATCTCGCGATTAAGCTCCTCGTTCAGGATCTGGAGAAACTCCGGCGGCGGCCATGCCACAGACTGGTGACACCATTCCTCACGATTATCGATCTGCAATAACGAACAATGTCCTTCGTGCAGGCAGGGTAGAATTACCTGTGCAGCTTTATGACCAGCCAGATCATCACGCAATTGCATCAAGCGGCGCGCAAACTTTTTCAGTGCGGGTTCAACTATCACCAGCAAACCTTCGTTGACAAGATGACCGAACAGTACACCGATGTATTTCTTTGGAATCACATCTTCCCGGAATATTTCGGCGAAGGAATTACTACAGATAATGATGTCATATTTCTTCCGGGGCGCAAAATTACGAATATCGGACACGTCCTGTCTCACCAGTCTCACCTTCATACTCGCATCATATTTTCGGAGATGGGCTGCCATCTGCCGTGCGTGCTCGAGCATTTTCCCGGAATAATCAATCCCCGTGAGTCGATACTTCTGCGCACCATCGGTGTCCTTTAGCGCATAATATGCACCATACATTCCCGCACCTTCCCCGCACCCAATATCAAGAACCCGGCACTCAGATCGGGGCAGCCTAAAATACTGGTAGCGGGATGATATTTCCTTAATAACGAACATCGTTTTCATGAAATTCAAGGGGAAGTTATAGAGGAGGTAAGCGTTAGAATACCTCGATTCGGAAGACACGCCACCGGCGAAATCAGAAGAGAGCCGTCTCATTTGATCTCTGATTACGCGTAACCGCTTCCTGTGCTGTGATTTTGTTGAATGAGTTAAGCCCTCGATGCCAGCCCAGGCCATTAGCTTCTCGCCAATGTGCGGTGGCAATGTCATGACGGTACGCCGCGTGTTTATTTTAATACAGTTACCCTTGCCCCGCATCCGCCGAACAGATCACGGGTGTGATCGTCAGAGGTCAGGTAAATTACCTGATTGCCCCTTTCTACAAAATCCCGAACTAAGGCTACAAGTCTCTCCCTCCTCTGCCAATCCGCAAAGATGAAGGCATCGTCAAGAATCATAAAAGTACCGTTCGCATAAACTCTTGTCAGCGCCGCCATGCGAAAGCACAGGAGCAGTTGATCCTGAGCGCCGCTGCTAAGGCTCTCGAAAGTGTACCTCTTGCCAGACCTGTCTTCGACGATGAATTGCTCGTTCTTAACAATCACTCTGGTATAGCGCCCGGTTACTGCCTTGTAGTATTCGCTCAAACTATCCTTACCGTGCATGATGCCGTCTATGAACTCATCGAGTTCTCCACTCATGCTTTTAAGGATTTCCCGTGCGGCAAAAGCCGCATCTTTCTCGAGATCATGATCCCGCAGTTTCTTTTCCAAACGGTCGAATTCAACGAATGCGGAATGGTCATCAGGAACATTAACGCGGGCTTGTTCCACGTCGCGGAAGAGTTTTATTTCGCGCGCCAGATCATCAATAAGACGCTGCAAATCCTTTTGCTCATCCAACAGGTCTCTATATGGAGTAACATCGGGCTCATTTGCAGGCTTTTTAACTTTCCGTTCGCTTATCATCCGCTCCCACTTCTTTGGATCATTTTCCTGAAGGAGCCCGGCGAGCCTCGTCCCCACTTTATTCAACTCACCCTCAATTTTTCTTTTCTCTAAAAGTTTGCCTTCCAGGTCGCTTATCTCGGCAAGCCCTGTCTTGGAACGAATTAGGGCAATTTCTTTCTCGATCACATCAGCCGAGCGTGCACTCGCCATCCGTACGATGATCCTTTTTTTCTCTTCGACTAACGTTCTTTTCTTTATCAGAGCTTCCTGGTTCTTTTCAATTCTGCCGGACAATTCGTCAATGCTACCGATTTCAGGAAAAACCATTCTTGCTTTTTCTAACCACTGGTCTCTGCCCGAAAGAAGTTTCTGCGCCAGACTGCGCATGTACAGTACATATATCAACAGAAAGAGTGAGGCGGTAAAAAGAATAAGAGGTGGCAGCAGCGGTACGAAATTCAAAACGCCAAGTGCGGTGAAACCCGCCGCCAGCAGCATCACGATAAACGGAATGATAATGGAAGGCGTGCTCGGTTGCCCCATTGATCCTTCGGTGTAATTCTTCAACCCTTCTTTCGCGATGTATTCTTCAATCTCCTGTAGTGTCCCAACATCTTTTTCAAGCTGCTCAACTTCACTTTCTATTTCCTGTACCTTTACGCCTTCACCCAATCGCGCATTTCTTTCGAGGTCGAGTTTCTGCCATTCACCCAGGTAGTCGTATTTGTACCGCTCGTAATCTTGAACAGCAGTTTTTATCTCCCCGTATGAATTGTGCAATTTGACTAAATCTGCATAACTCAAATAATTCTTGTATTGATCGATCTCATTTATTTGTTTTTTGAGTGCATCATTCTTGACGATCATGTTCGCCAATCGGGATTCCTTCGTGCCGATCTCGCCGATTTTTTCAATATACCGGCCAAGCTCCTCTTTACGCCGCAACTCATTCTCAATGATGGTCGCCTTCGAGCGTTTCCAATCTCCCTTTACCGGTTGAAGGTCAATGGCGTCAAAAATATACTCATCGAGTTTCGTAAATGGAACACCCGCACCTACCCTGCTGAGCATCGATTTTATACCATCCCAGAATCTTGTTTCACCACGCGAACCGAACACGGTTGATTCTGAGGCCTGGACATACATGAGATTGGCCACGTCACCAACCGGTAGTTCGATGTCAATCTTCTTCTGCGGCAAATTTTCGGTACGGCCGTCCTCTTCGATCTCAATCGACACACTTTCGGGTTTGTCATACCTGAGATTGGCGGCGGTTCTCTTAAAAAGTATATGTACCAGGACTTCCACCAGTGCTGTCTTGCCCGCTTCATTCAAACCGTAGATGACTTCAAAGTTACCAGTATCCACCGTCAGCTCATCGATCGGACCATACTTTCTGATATGTATTCGTTTGATTCTCATCTCAGTACTCTGCTGAAGATGGGCAGGCAAATTTCGAAAACCTTCAGACGGACATGGTCATCCAGGTCGGCAGTCTTCCCAACAAAACGCTGAATCATTGGGTTGGAGATCACTTTTTCCCAAGATTGAATAGTTGATTCAAAGTCTAGTTTCTCGAATCTCTTCTCGTACTTCCCTCGCATTGATACCAAAGCATCCAAGTATTCCTTTTCTCTCTCGGCAATGTAACCAATCACCATGACACGCGGCATGACCCTGGGGTCCTCAATGCTATCCAGGAATTTTTCGATGCTACCGAGTATCTTTTGCTCTGCCTGAGGATATACGAAGAATTCCTTAGTCATCCAGTAGTGCGCATTTTCAACGCTGCATTGTTCTATTTCGACACGGTCCTTGTCGACCTCTACCAAACTAAAACAACGCTCGCCTTCGCACTTGGTGTCCAGGGCGACCGGCGACCCGGGATAAATCACACGTGTCCCGCCGTGTCGTAATTCAACAAAGCGCGAGTGTAAATGACCCATCGCCACGAATCGTGCTACACCCTGAAGATCGGGCGGAAAAATCGGCATGTATTCCGTCTCAGGATCTTCGAGCTGCGAGAAGATAAAGGAAGGGTCGTACACCGTACCGTGCGCGATCACAATATCGATCCCGGATGGCAAATCCTTTATGCATTCGCTGAATCTCTTGTTCTCATATGGTACACCACAGATCTTCGTTCCACCGGCATCGATGATCTGAAAAGGTTTGCCTGTCATTTGTACCACGTTATCGCCATATTCAAAATCGGGACCGAAAGAATGTTCATCATGGTTGCCCGGAATGATAAGAAACTTGTAGCGTACCGAATCGAACATGTTTCTCAATTTCTGTCTCAAGATTGTAGCATCAGCATCAGAATCAAAAAGATCACCCGCAATAATAAAATAGTCCACTTTCAGATCACCGGCTTTCTCGAGCAGCCAGGCGAACACCTCGATGCGTTCTTCCTTGCCTTTTTTCAGGTGCAGGTCAGCTGTATGCAGCAGTTTCATCGCTTCAATACCTCTTGCTGAAAAAGTCTTCCAGGATCTGACGGTGGTCAAAGGCAATCTCTTCGGGCAATGTTTGCTGGTCGAAAAGCGCTGCTTCTGCCGCGTCATCGCTTGCTTTGGGTTTACCCGCCGACCGAGCCGCGAACACAACTGATATTGTGTGATGTCTTGGGTCCCGCTTAGGATCCGAATAGCAGTGAAATTGCCTCAATTCCTTGATATCCAACCCGGTTTCTTCTCTGGCTTCACGGCATGCAGCATCCTCGGCTGCTTCTCCGTAATCAATGAAACCGCCTGGCAGCGCCCAACCGTGCGGTGGATTCTTGCGTTTAATAAGCACTATTTTCCCTTCGATTTCGATGATAATATCTACAGTGGGGATCGGGTTGCGATGCTCCATTGCCTCAATTATAGACAGAATATGGGCCAAATCAATAGTTGACAAGGCAATATTCCTTACTATAATAAAGGAACGGAATGCAAGTTGAGTTGAATACCCTGGACTTTTCCCCGATATTCATACCCATCACTTGACACCGTTCGCAATCAAAGAAAACCAAACGGGGGTTATTGATGAAACGGCTTATAGCCATTATGTTCTTGATGTCAACGCTCACGATGGCCCAGGACATGATCGTCCGGGTCTATGTTTCATCATGGCAAGATCTAAATAGAATTGACGAGAAGGGACTGGATATCGCAGCAGGCAGGTATGGCGTATGGTATGATTTACTGGTCGATCATGCCATGCTCAACAAAGTCATCGCATCCGGCCTGCCATATGAAATCACGGTACACAGTCTCGAGCATGAAAAGGATCTGGTGCGGGGTTCCTACCTGTCTTATGACGAAATAAACGACTCACTGAGGCAGATGGCACTAGATCATCCTTCAATTTGCATGCTTGACTCATTACCTTTTACAACCTACGAAGGTCGCTGGATTTACGGAGTGAAGATATCGGACAATCCGCAACTCGAGGAAGACGAGCCTGGTTTCACCCTCGATGGTTGCCATCATTCGCGCGAATGGGCGACTCCTCAAGCCGTGTTGTTCTTCGCCGACTCGATGATTCGCTCTTACGGCCAGGTCGCCGAAATCACCGGCATCATAGATGGAACTCAGATCTACTGCTTTCCGTTGATCAATGTCGACGGCTATGTATACGATTACCCTTCGCAACTTTCGTGGCGGAAAAACCGCGAGCCATTCGGCGGTGCGATCGGCACCGATCTAAATCGCAATTACGGCGGTGCGTGTGACGGTGAAATAGCCGGTTACTGGGGTGCTGCTGACGAAGACCAGCTCACGCATAACCCTCCGTATACCACTTTCTGCGGTGCCTTTGCCTACAGCGGCGACGAGATATGGGCTTATACCACTTTTATACGCGAACACAAAATTGCCACCGGGTTTTCACTACACAGTTACGGCGAGCAGGTGATGTATCCATGGGGATATAAACCACAGGGCACGCCAGATGCTACACTCTACGATGAAAAAGGATATCACATGGCGAGCATGATGCAGGGCCTCTACGGTGGAACGTACGACCCGGGCCCGTCTTATTACAATCCTTATCCGACTGCCGGTAACACGCGCGACTGGGTATATGGTTATAATCACTACGTAGCCGGTCTTTCGGCATTGTTCTACGGTTCAGAGATCGGCACAACCTTCTACCAGAATGAAACCCAGCTTGATTTCATCTCGCGCCAGGTCTTCAAAGCAGCAAAATACCTGGCCGGATTTGCCGATTCGTTGATGATAGTGACCGAAGGCGTTGTCCCGCCACCCGCTATCTATCCGATCGGTCAGACACCGTCGGATTTCTCCGTTAGCTGGCATGCCAAGAATGTTGAGCATAATAATCCTCTGTACTGGGAATTGCTGGAACTATCAAATTCTTCAATAATAGAAGACGACCTCGAGACAGGTACAGACCGGTGGCTTCTGCAGGGATTCACATTGTCGACGGCCCAGGCACATTCTGGTACGCACAGCTATTTCTCCGGCAGTGTGAACGACATGAACAACGCGGTACAGAGTACCTATCCGCTTCTTGTAAGCAGTGAAGATTCGGTCACCTTCTGGTGCTGGTATGACCTCGAAACGAATTACGACGTGGCCGTCGTGGAAGTCTCCGAGAATACAAAGGAATGGTTTAATCTTGATACAACACGGTTCAACGGCAATTCAGGCGGGTGGATCCGCAAGGCTTACTCGCTCGATGGCTGGACTGACCGTTCAGTATATATAAGATTCCGTGCAATGACTGATGGCGCAGTGCTCAATACCGGCTTCTACGTCGATGATATTTATCCATCATGTCTGTTCAACGAGATAGACACCGTCTCATCAGATATCGCCGATACCCTCTATGATTTTGTAGGGCACCCGAGCGGTGAGTATTACTACTTGGTGCGCGGTTATAACTCCACGTGGGGATGGGGTGATTATTCCTGTCTGGTCTATGCTGAAATCATGACCGGAGTAGTTCAAAATGATATCCTGGAACCGGACAAGATAGTCCCATCTATTTACTTAAGGAATAATCCTTTTACTGACCAGCTGCAAATCTCCTACACGCTAAGTGAGTCAGACGCTCAACGTGCCTATTTGCGTATCTACGATGCGACAGGGCGTTTGATTAAAGATCTGTCTTCACGCCTGTCTGTCGCTGAGCACCCGCTATCGCTTGTGTGGGATGGTTGCGATGAGTCTGGCAGAGCAGTATCAAACGGCATCTACTTTGTGAAACTGGATGGTGCTGGTGAACAAATCATAAAGAAGGTCATACTGCTGCGATGAACAAATTACATGTCGACCAAGAATCACAAGATCCAGATAACGCAAATTGGAGGATAGTCAATGTCATTGCTACATAGGTCAGTAGTATTTTCTTTAGTTTTGTTAAGTATCGGACTCGCCGGTCGAAATGAAACGATAAGACTCGTCGAAGTAAAACTGCAAGACCACGACATCGTTTACACCCTGAATGATTATCGTCTGACCATTGTTGACGCGGGTGAAAATTTCGCCAGGGCACTGGCAAACGACAGAGAGATAGACATACTCCGGGGTGCCGGTTATGATGTTGCAGTCATAATCGAGGATTACCAGGCATACAAGGATGACATTTTCCAGCGGGGGTTTTACCACACGTACGACCAGCTATACACGGTGCTCGACTCGTTCGTCACCGATCATTCGGATATTTGCCTCCTCGACACGATTGGTTTCAGTGTCCAGGGACGAGCGATCTGGGCAATACGGGTCACGGACAACCCTCAGATCGAAGAGAATGAACCAGAGATCAGACTCGCCGGCAATATCCACGGTGATGAGCACATCGGGACTGAAATCACCCTCTATTTCTTGAGGCATCTGCTCGAATACTACACGACGCTGCCAGAAGTACAAGCTCTAGTCGATAACAGCGAGATCTGGATTGTGCCGACGATCAATCCTGACGGCAAGGTGGCAAATACGCGCCGTAACGCAAACTACGTCGACCTGAACCGGGACTACGGTTATTTCTGGGACGGCTGGGGCGGCAGCCCTGGGCCATCATCCCAGGTTGAAAGTCAGGTCATGATGCAGCATCTCGAAGCGAATAACATCTCGCTCGAGTATAACTACCATTCATCGGCGCAATACGTGAATTATCCCTGGGATTACCACCCGGCTGACCCGGCAGACAGCCTGCATATCATTGATTTATCCGAAACATATGCTACATTGGCAAACCTGGTGGCGATAAACGGTTATGACTGGTATCAGACACCAGGTTCGTTACAGGATTACACCATCGGCACGAATGGTACTCTTGCCTGGACCATCGAAACCTTTGAGCCCTCCTCTTCTTCAGCAATCGACCAGATATGCTTTGCTAACCGTGAAGCGTTGATGGAGGTCTGCGAGCAAGCTGCCTTAGGTATCACCGGCATCGTCAAAGACTCACTCACTGATTCATTACTTTACGCGAGAATCGAATTCACCGATCCGGAACGCATCGACATTTATACCGACCCACTGTTTGGCGATTTCCACAAGATGATAGAAGCAGGAACATATGAACTAAGGGTTTCGGTCAATGGCTATGCGTCGAAAGCAATTAGCGATGTGAACGTGACTCCTCAGAGTACCGTTTCAATAGATGACATACTTCTCGTGCCCGATTCCACGTACCACCACGCATTCAAAGTCGTTATCAACCGTTATGCTGATCATGACGAGCAGGGCAACAAGACGCAGCCAAGACATGCGCTCGGTCCTGCTGACAGCATCTGGTTTTCTCTGGGGCAATCCGGATACGTAGTTCTTGATATGGGATCGAATTCATTGATCACCGATGGACCGGGTGACGATTTTACCGTGTTTGAAGGCGATGACGGCATAGACGAAGGCTATCAAGTTTACGCGAGCAACGATTGGGGTGGTTCTTGGTTGTCGTGCGGCACAGATAACGGAACGGCCAACTTTGATCTCGCCACGGCCGGCATGACTGAAGCACGGTATCTAAGAATCGTTGACGATGGAGGCGCATCGGGAGGGCAATACGGAGGTTTTGATCTGGATGCAATTCATGTCTCGCATGCCACGGGGATAACGAGTGGTCATCCGGTCAAGATAACGCCCTCAGTCATAAAGCTCTCTGTATTACCCAATCCATTCCGGCAACGCACAGATATCAGATACCAACTAACGACAGATATGGCAGTCTCCGAATTCATAGCTGTTGACATGAGTGTATATGATGCTGCCGGTTGCCTGGTCCGCAATCTAGTGAACGGCTTGACTGAACCTGGTCACTACACGGTGACTTGGAACGGACAGGACAATACAGGCAGGGAATTACCCGCCGGTGTCTATTTCGCGCGACTGAGTACCGGTTTTCACGAACAATACGAGAAAATTGTCATACTGAGATAGCGATGACGACGTTATTTTCTGTAGGCCCATTCATAATATCAACGTGGGCAATTCTCGTTTGGGTCATTTGCGTTTCGAAATTTGGTTATTTACCGTATTCACCCTTTCGGGCATCCCCGACCGCACAGTCAAATCAGGGATTTGAGTATATGCGGAATCGGATTGCGTGCTTGAATATGAATCATCAAGCATCCCAACCCTCTATCGATTCTGTATCAAGCATCTCGGATCAAAACAGTAGACTATTTGCCAGGAGGCGTTTATGTTGATTAGAAGATGTTTTATTATTTTTTTTGTGTTGATAAGCGCAGCATTTGCTGCCGACTATCTGGTCAGAATTGACCTCGACGAGCAAAGGCTGGACCCGCTTTTTGAGAACGGTCTGAGACCCATCGCCGAACTCGACAATACCGCTCTTTTGATCGTTACCGATAATGAACTCGGTAGATTGACTCCTTACTCATTTTCAATAATCGACGAAGACCCGGAGGAAGGAAGATATTATCTTGCGCACAGAACCGACGAACATCTTGCTCTGACAGACTATGGAGAAATCCTGATGACAGACGGTTCCGTATATCTGCTCAAAATCAGACCGGATATGTTGGAAGAACTGATAAAGGAAAAGGTGGACATCCAACGGCTGATGTTCTCACCGATCATCAGGAGCAGCCAGCGAGCATCGAAATTTTACTACAATCCGCTTGTACAGACGATCGTCGACCAGGTCGATCCGGACAGCGTTCTCAGCGTCGTCCAGCGTTTACAGGATTTTGTAACTAGATACTCGACCCATGATTCATGCGATGCCGCCGCCGATTATATCGCGGGTAAATTCACTGATTACGGATGCGACTCTGTCTACTTTCAGTACCACACGACGGGGCACGCTCCAAACGTCGTCGGCGTGAAAACCGGAACGCTGTACCCGGACAGTATATACACCGTAGTATGCGGGCATTTTGATGCAACATCCTACCTTTCGCCGAATATTGCGCCGGGCGCCGATGACAATGCAAGCGGTACCGCGAGTGTGATCGAAGCAATACGTGTCATGCGGAACTACCAGTTCGAATACTCGGTAAGATACATAGCATTCTCGGGCGAGGAATTCGGGCTGTATGGAAGTTATTATTATGCTTCACTGGCCCGGTCCCAGGGTGACAGCATTCTCGGCGTCCTCAATGCCGACATGATCGCCTACGTTAACGCCTACCCGGAGAGTGTCGAAGTGCTGGCAAAAATATCAAATCCACCCTGTGAGCCCTTTGCTGATTTCTTTGTTGCAGCAGCCGATTCTTACACGACGCTGCTCGCAAGAAAACGAATGGTCACTTCTGCTGCGTATTCTGATCATCATCCTTTCTGGCAAAACGGGTACCTTGCGGTATGTAATATCGAAGATAACCCCTTGGTGAATCCGTATTATCACGAACCAGGTGACACGATCGGCGCTGGTTACAACGACAACGCCTTCTGCACCGAAGTGGTGAAAGCTCAGGTGGCGGCTCTCTCACTGATGGCCCGTCCCCTGGCAACCGCATACCTCACGATGCCCGATTACTGGATCGTGGATACCGCGCCCGGAGGTAACGGCAATGGCATGTGGGAAAGCGGCGAGGAGGTCGATCTGGTGATTCAGATCTATAACATGGGCGTTGACACGGCAAAGAACACCTATGGTGTGATCAACAATACGAGCCCCTACGTGACCCTTCTCGAAGATAGTTGCTACGTCGGCAACGTTCTGTCACAAGAAACGACCGAGATGTCGTTCAGGATATCTGCAGCGGCGTCAGTACCACTTGGATACGAAACGAATTTTGATCTCAATGTAGTATGTAATACAGGTAACTGGGATTACTCGCTTGAGGTTTTCATCAATCCACTGCCCAGTCTCTCCTTCTGCGATTATGCCATTATCGATGCAAACGGAATCCTTGAACCCGGAGAGACAGCCGATCTGGTAATTACGCTTGCCAATGTGGGCGCCGCATCGGCACAGAATGTCACCACGACCCTAACGAGCAATTCTTCATACCTTACGATCATCGACAACTCAGGTAATTTCGGACAGATCACGGTCGGCGATACGATCGACAATGCTTCGGATCCGTTTACGGTGACGGCGAGTGCTTCGGCGCCGTATGGGGTGTTGGTGGCTTGTGAGCTGGTGGTGGTGGCTGGTTTGTATGTTGATACGTTGGATTTTGATTTAGCGATTGGTGAGCCGGTGCCGT
>CP070686.1:1158582-1185638 GCA_020353055.1 Caldifarciminota bacterium
AGAAATGAATTTGACAACAATAACAATGCCAGTATTACCATAACTCCTCCTTGGAATGATTATAAGAACAACGCGGGGAATGTCAACAATCCTGCACGGCAGGACAGACATTAATCTCTAAATTCTAAACAAATTCAAATAGCAAAGCACAAATGGCTGAAATAAGCGTTTGATATTTGTGGTATCTGTACGTATGAAGAGTAGTTAATCCCGGTGCGCCATTACTAGGATCAATTCACGGAGTACCTCGGCGACTGTAGAGCCCGAGGCATACGGTGGAGCAGCAAGCGGGTTGTATTCTACGATGTCCGCACCGATGACCCTTTTGTCCTGGAACAGCAGAAGTGCATCAACCAGTTCACGGTAACTGATCCCGCCCGGCTCCGGCGTCGAAACCGCGGGCAAAACTGCCGGGTTCAGAACGTCGACGTCGATCGATATGTAAATTGGCGTCTTGATCTTATTTATAACTTCCGACAACGGTTTGAGGACTTCAAATTTGTAAAGATTCTTACCCGTTTCGAATTCCTCTCGCGTGCCAGAACGGATGCCGAACTGGTATACTTTTTCCACGCCAAGCGTATCTATCACGCGCCGCATTGCAGTAGCATGACAATTTTTCTCCCCCAGATATTCATCCCGCAAGTCGCAATGGGCATCAAACTGAACCAATGTCAAATCCTGATATGTCTTTTTTGTGACCCTGATAATCGACGGGGTAATCGTGTGCTCGCCGCCAAGGAAGATGGGTAATCCATCTCTACTAATCACCTTTGCGGCTTCCTCTTCGATCTGTCCAAGCCAATCGTCACCAAAAAATTGAATATCGCCGAGATCGGATATCCTTAGATCCCCCAGGCTTTTGTTTTGATACGGTGAAAAATCCTCGATATTCTCCGCACACTGGCGGATATATTGCGGACCGAAGCGCGAGCCCGGAATGAATGAAGAAGTGCGGTCATAGGGGAGACCCAGAACTATAATTTGGGCATCGGATAACGAAGAGTTAGCGTAATATAAGCTCATAACAAAATCAATTTCGAATTTCGGAATGTGCAGGTTCTATGCTGCTTCGGCATAACCCAGCGCCCCGATCATGGTCACCGCCTTGATCGGACAAACCTCAAAACAACGACCGCAGCCAATGCATGTTTCCTTAATCACAGCATGTTTCTCACCAGGTTCGCCTTCTATGGCCTTGAAAAGACAAGCCTTGGCACACTCGCCGCAGCCATCACACTGCTGTGAAATCGTAGCATGCGGCCGGGCTTTTGCGCGGTCGATAAATGATTTTGTAGGACATTTATTATAACATATCCCACATGAGGTGCATTTCTCATAATTCATTACCGGCAAGCTACCATCCATTGCGATTGCACCCTCATAAGGACAGACTTTCACGCACATGCTGCAACCGATGCAACCAACCTTACATACCTTCTTGACAGACTTTCCCTTATCCAGGGATTTACACGCCAGATAAACCAACTGCGACTTCGGAATCAACTCAAGGACTTGCTTGGGGCATTCTTTTACACATATGCCGCATGACGTGCATTTATTGGGATCGATGATTGGCAGATGATTCGACCCCATTTTGATCGCCTTGAAAGGACACACTGTTACACAATGCCCCCCGCCAAGACAGCCATAAACGCATGCCTTGTTGCCGCCGAGGAGAATATGATTGCTGCGGCAGTCACCTGGTCCAACATATTCAAAACGCTCAACCGCCTCGTCCTTACCGCCCTTACAGCGCAGCGCGCAGATCATAGGCTCGGTCTCTTCAACCTCTATACCCAGTATCTTGCCTATTTCCTGCGCGGTCTCAGAGCCTCCAACCGTGCACAAATTCGGCGGATATTTACCTGTCTTTTCGGCGAGAGCCTTTGCGTACGCCTCGCAGCCCGGAAACCCACATGCGCCGCAGTTGGCACCAGGCAAGAGTTCCTTAATCTTGCGCTCCTCCTCGCTGATCTGAACGGCCAATTTCTTGAATGCAACAGCGAGGATAATCGCAAAAACGAGGCTCAGACCCCCTAAGCCGGCAACTGCTTTGATGATTTCACTGAGATTCATGCTGCGTCAATTATATAAACTTCCCGAGCTATGTCAACAGCACGAGGGTACTACAAGTACGAAGCTCTTGAGAAATCCTTCTTTCAGGAACCTCTCATTTTATGAATATTATCTTCTGAATTTCACGTAAGACAACACCGGACCGCGCCGCCTCAAGTTTCACAAAATACGCACCGGGGGCTACTTTCTGGCCAGAGTCATCTTCACCGAACCAGCTTACGCTTCCTCCAACTAACTGTGCAAACGATTTTATCAGTCTACCGGTCGCATCATAAATCTCAACACGAGCCTGCCCGTAATCCTGAATAGCACCGAAGGATATCTGGAACCTTTCCTTGCTTATCACCGGAGAAACCTGGAACTGCAGGTTCACCAATGCTGGTTCTGTCAGTTCCTGTATGCCGGTTGGCAGCACCTTCAAGTCGGCGGTCATCGTATCCTCAGAGAAACTCACGTTTTCTACCGCGACATAGGTTGAAATAAAATCGTAATCCTTTGAATCAGGTACAGTCGTATCATTAAAAGTGAAGTGCATGGGCATCACCCCAGGATATGGATCTCCATGATTACCGGCATTTATGTTCTGCTCCATCTGCCATTCGCCGTCAGACTGCTCGAGGGCAACCTTGTAATGACCATAATTCGTATAGCCAGGATACCACTGATGATTGTTGTTTGGCATATTCTCATCGACATGGTAGATCAATAAACCTTCCCAGGGAAGATAGTTGTCGAAGCCCAACCACTGGCGGTTTTCCACCAAGAAATACTGGCTGCCTGGAGAACCGTTTCTCCACATCTTGAAGATGACCGGATTATAGGTTACGTTCGGAATTATGACACTATCCATATTAGTAGTAACGACCTGCGGCTCTACAAAACCGCTCCTTACCTTGCTGTATGCATCCATATGTGCTGGTGAGTAGCCATTCAGGTTCCAGCTACCGCCTGCCATCAGACTCCAGGAACCGACCCCTTCTGAATCATAATCATAATCATACAGGTCGGGCAAACCGAAGATCGCATGCCCGGCTTCGTGGGCAAAGACACCGACTGCCCCGTCCTCGGGTTCGGTTGAATAACGCCAGGCATATACTCCATCGACATAGGGCACATTAACCGTGGTCGACGCATGGGACCAGATGTCGTGTACGCTGCCAGTAACCTCAGCACCGGGACCGGCATGTACTACGAATAGAGCATCAACATATCCGTCGTCATCGTTGTCGAATTCGGAAAAGTCAACTGCTGTATCGGCCGCCCACACCGCGTCTTCGGTCATTCGCTGCGCGTTCATTGGATATCCCCCGAATCCATAGTTGTTATTTGTGTAATACGTATATGCCTGGGGCATCCTGAACCACCCAACGATGGTCGTGATGAATTCGACTGAACCATAACTGATCTCGAGATAGTAGTCACGCATTGACCCGGTGGGAAAGCAGCCACATGAAGAAAGCAGTGAATCATAATGCGCGACCGGTGTCGTGCCAATATTATCTGAGAAGTCAACAAGTATCACGATCGCCTTTATCGTATCAGCCCGGGCACGATTCGACCGGAAGGGACTGGGATTTGGTTCGTCAAAACCCCTTTCTTTTGCATCTTTTAGTATTTCAACAACCTGTTCGAGTGTACCTTCAGAATCCAACCTTGCTTTCAACTGTGGAGACATCGGTACCGCTGCTGCACTACTAACAAATAAAACAAAAGCCAATGCAATCATCAAATATTTCATATAACCTCCTGCTCAATATTACCTGAGATTCCACCAATGTCAAGATACGGCAGAATATCTGATATTTTGACACATCCTCTCTCTGTTTGTTTATTGACTAAAGCGCTGCGACGCGTATACTATTCTATAAAAACGAGGAGGTATGTATGGATAAAAGACTGTTGATAATCGGCATTATATTGATCTTTGCTCTCGTCGCCATTAACTGTGCACCTGGCAACGAACGCTGGACATGGGATCATCAAGCTGGATTCTGGGCCGGAATATGGCATGGTATCATAATCATCATAACCTTCATCGTCAGCCTCTTCACAAGAGACGTGGGCATCTATGAGTTCAACAATAATGGCTGGCCCTATAACATAGGCTTTCTCATCGGACTATGCTTCTCGATCGGCGCACCCTGGCGCTGGAACCCTTGGAAATGGGGCAGAAAGCATCGCATGAAGAAAAAGGAATGGGATGAGATAGGCGCTAAAGTCGAGGAAAAGGTACGCGAAGGTTTGAAGGCTTGGCTCCAGGAAACAAAGAAAAAGGAACGCGAAGAGGAGTGGGATGAAATCGCGCAGAAGATCGAAGAAAAGATCAAAAAGTCGCTGAAGGAGTGGGCAGAGAAATAACTCAGATCCGTTGGTAAAAGAGTATAGGGGGGTGAGCATGAACGTGTACATGTGTAGTATAATTAGAAAAAAAACTTTTGCCGCCGCCGTCGCTATTCTGATCCTTGTCGCGTGCAGCGAAATGGAAACGAAATGGACGCGCGAAATCGATTTGCTCGGACCGGGTGACTATATGATCAACAGCACAAGTTCAACAAAAGACGCAATCTATTTATCGGGCACCTACCGGGAAAACGAGCATATCACCAAGGCGTTTGTCGTTAAGTATGATACAGAAGGTTCCCTTGACTGGTATAATATATATAAAGCACCAGGGATCGTACGGGCAACGGGCAGGTGCATCATCGCC
Organism: Caldifarciminota bacterium; assembly: GCA_020353055.1. Taxonomy (GTDB): domain Bacteria; phylum Hydrothermota; class Tepidihabitantia; order SM23-42; family SM23-42; genus SM23-42. The sequence goes on from CP070686.1 coordinate 1,163,369, forward strand.
TCACGAACCGGGGCTGAACCGCCGGCCTTGAGCACTGATGTTCATGCACTCGTTCAGGCGCGCGATACAACAGATGCTTACATGGTAATCCTCGTTAGATACGATACACTGGGAAATATTGAATGGCAGAATACCGTAATCGCCGGTGAAGGAAAACTCAATGCCACCCTGCTATCAGACCACGTCGGCAATCTATATGTTGCGGGCTGGGAAAATGATAAAGACGACAAATCTATTGTGTTTATTGGGAAGTATACTGAAGACGGCGGAGTCAGGTGGTTCACAAAGTATCATAATGAACAAATCGATTTTGATGAACTCAAGTTTGACATGATGCACTCGGACTGTCTTTTAATCGCTGGCTTGCTGACTTATTCGGATGAGTTATTCTACATGAAATACAGCGGTTCAGGACAGCTCATGGGTTTTATCAGGCACAAAACAAAGAAGATCAATGCGATTTCTGACATCAAAATCGACCCCCATGGTAATGTCTATATTGCCGCCAGCGTTTCCACCCCCGGCACCGGCAACGATTATTTCACTGTCGTCTATGATAAGGATGACGAGCTGGTCTGGACAAGCCAATACGACGGCACGGGTCACCAGGATGACACTCCTCAAGCGATTGCCGTTGATGAATCGCTGAACGTTTATGTGGCCGGGACGAGTGAAAACTGGCAGGGAATACCAACCATAACCGTCGTCAAGTACGATACCCTGGGCTCGCTGATCTGGGCTGCAAGCGTGCCCCAGAAAAAACCAGCCAGACCCGTTCTCATACATCCGCAATATCTCCGTCTAGGCAGACAAGACGAACCGAGGCATCTTTACGTTGCAGGCACAGCCGGTGAAAATGCGGTGATCGCAAGATGTAACTTGCAGGGAATCTTTTCCTGGACGAAAGAATACAGCTATCACGGCAAGGAAACAAAACCTACTGCCATGTCCGCGAAATATCTGACACTCCAGAGTACTGAAGACGGGGGCTCGGATGCGCGTATCATTAAGTTCGGCCCCTCGGCAATACTGGGTATCGCCCGCTGGGATTAACAACTAAAAGCGCAATAGCAAAATACTCTCTCACAATTCCGCGGTAATTGATGAAACCCGCTTGATTCGAGCAGAATTCAGAAGATACAATGCAAAACACCACAAGAGGGTAACAACAAAAAAATGTATTAGTATTTCACTATTTCTCGGATCAGTTTCTTCTGTTTCGGGGGGCGCTTCCGAATACTAAATGCCTGCTTCAACTTCAGTGCGACACGCTGTAACTTTGCACGATTATCACCGAAGGCTTCTGCCAGACACATTTCTTTCTTCACATAATCGCCTGTTTTTTTATAGATTTTAAACCCGCATGAGGCATCTATTGAATCCTCTTTTTTCGTTCTACCGCCGCCCAATTTCACTAACAACATACCAATGGCAAAACAGTCAATTTCATGCACGTAGCCAGAGTCATGCGACAAAACCCTTACCTTCTTCTTTGACACGGGTAGATACGAATGATCATCCACCACCCGCGTGTCACCACCCTGATATTCAATAATCTCTCGGAATTTTTCCAGAGCCGCGCCATTTGCGATCTTCTCTTCAAGCAATTTTCTGCCACCCTTGATCTTGACCACATTAAGCATTTCTGCTCCCAGGGCGAATGTGACATCCATCAAATCTCTCGGTCCTCTGCCTTTCAGCGCCTCGATCGCCTCAATGACCTCCAGAGAATTCCCGACATTCACACCGAGCGGGTCATTCATGTTTGTCATCACAGCGACTGTTTTTACGCCCGTACGTCTGCCTATCTCGACCATTGCCACAGCGAGCATTCTTGCCTGTTTGTAATCCTGCATGAAAGCGCCATTACCGAATTTGACGTCGAGCACGAGACCATCCAGGTCCTCGGCAAGTTTCTTGGACATGATGCTGGCCGCGATCAATGGTATGGAATCGACCGTCGCCGTGACGTCTCGGAGTGCGTACATCTTCTTATCTGCCGGCGCAACCTCGGCGGTCTGTCCAATCATCGCCACTCCGATCTTCTGGAGCTGTCGTTTGAATCTCTTGATCTTAAGATCAGTGTTGAAGCCCGGAATCGACTCAAGCTTGTCCAGGGTGCCGCCGGTGTGGCCGAGACCGCGTCCGGATATCATCGGCACGCATATGCCACAAGCAGCGACAAGTGGCGCCAGGATCAGTGATACCTTGTCCCCAACACCGCCGGTCGAGTGTTTGTCGACCTTTGGTGGTCTGATATCAGGGAGATGCATAGTTGCGCCCGATTCCATCATCGCCTGCATTAAATGCGCGGTTTCCTCAAAATCCATATTCTGAAAATAGACGGCCATGAGAAAAGCGGACATTTGATAGTCGGCAATATTACCCTTCGTATATTCGGATATAAAATATTCGATCTCCGCCTTGCTCAATTTTTTACCATCGCGTTTTTTACGGATGATGTCAACAGGAGTGAGGTGGACTTTCATTTATACATTCTCACATTTTTCCCGCGAGCATCTGCTGGCCTCGATAAGTCTCTTGCATGAGGCGCATTTGCCGCACATCTTCTGCCGGCCTAAGTAGCATGAATACACCAGTTCAAGCGGAGCACTACTCCGTAAACCTAGATCGTAAATTTCCTTCTTCGTCAGGGTCGATACGTAACTCTTCACCGTCACGCGGCTGAGCGTGCCGAATCGTAACGATTTGTTTACTGCGTTTATGAAACTCGCGGAGTTGTCCGGAAATTCTCGCGCTTCTTCAAGATTGAAACCAGTAACGACGATCTCTGCGCCGTAGTATTCTGCGTAGCATGCAGCAATGTTGATGAATAAACCGTTACGGTTTGGCAACCATAGATCCTTGATCTTGGAGAATCGATTGACACTTATCTTCTTTGCGCGTGACAACATCGAACTGCTGAACTCAGCGAAGAAGGGAAGCCTGACGACCTTGTGCTTTATCTTGAGAATCTGGGAAATCTTCCTGGATGCTGCGACCTCCATCTTTGCAGCACGCTGTCCATAATCAAAGGTCAGCGCGAATAAAGGACGCGTACGTCGTCTCGCGATTGTCGCACTTACCGTGGAATCAAGACCACCTGACAGCAGAATAACACTCTTAGGTTTCATCAGAAGAATACGTCACTGAGTAGTCTGGGCCTTCCCAGACGGTGACCGCGATAACGTTTTCAATTTTCTCCTTCATCTGGTCGAAAATATACTTTGCGACATATTCTGCGGTGGCGTTGTGTTTTTCGAAAAAGGGAAGTGTATTCAAATTCTTATGGTCCAACCCCTCCAATACCTTTTGGAGTTCGTCTTTTAGCTTCCGGAAATCAACACCCATTCCAATTTCATCCAGCTTCGCAACCTCGACGCTGACCTGTATCTTATATGTATGACCATGGATATCAGCGCAATCACCAGGATAACCTCTGACTTGATGGGCAGCCGAGAAATAACCTTCAACTGATAATTTGAACATACTCACTCCTTGGATACGTTACTACCATACGTTGTCAATTTATTCTTTAATATCTCGCGGGCTTTTGTAAAGAAATCGAGGGCATTCTCCTCACGGTAATCCGGATAAGTCCAATCCAGCGGGACAAAATTTTTCTGTTTATAGATCAGGGTAACCTCCGCATATATACCCTTTCCAAGATAAATACGGTGAGAATAATTCTTCGTCGAGGCAAGAATCAGATTGCTCAGTGAAACCGAACCCGGATCTATGTTCACCGTTCTTCCGCCATTCTGATTAAGGTGTTTCTTTTCAATCTCAATTGTTCGACGTTTTAAATCAGCCAGCGTATCCGGTATAATCAATCTGTCAAAAGCACGCCATTGTCTTACCAGGCGGTCACCCATCTCCTGTCCGTAGTATTCAGTATGGTTGAACGGCATCGTCTCGGATTCCAGCACTACCTTGCCCAGGATGCTCTCCAATTTCGCGCATACCTCGATATCGAATGCGGGCGTGAACAATAATCCAACTACCGGCAGCACTTTCTGGGGTTCTTTAATTTCGGCCATCGCATACCTTTACGCAAACACCACATATATACTGACCGACACCCCGAATTTTTGAGAATTCCTTGAGTTTGTTTAAGCAAAGGTTTAGATCGACTCCCGCCTCGCCTATTGCACTAGCCGGACATGCATTCATACATTTCTTGCAATCCCCGCAAGTGGCTTCTGTGTAAGCATCCACCGTAAATTCCATATCGGTGAGCACCGAAGCATATCTGACCTGCGCCCCGAAATCGTGATGTACCACGAGTCCACTACGTCCGATATGTCCAAGCCCCGCGGCCACGGCCAATGTTTTATGAGAAACATGCCCTCGCTGCTTTTCCCAGTCGACGGTCTGTGATGCAGGCAAAGCCAACGCGCGCATTCCCTGGTCTTCAACATACCTCGCCAGATGACAAGCCGTCTGATCGAGAATCCAGTTAACGGTTTTGTAGTGGTGTTTATAGATCAGGGTGGGGCGGTCCTCTATCGTCCTGAGCACACTCTCCGAAAGTCGAAATCCGAAAACCACGGCTCTGGGAAAGAATTCCTCTATCTCGATCTTTTCTATTTTCGCGGGAACGTCACAGAACCCAATGATCTTTATGCCAAAACTGTTGAGGAGTGTAACTATCTGCTGTCTATTATCCAACATTGCAGAATTACGGTTTACGCAGGAGTGCTATTGAACAGTCTCATCCCGTTCTGTAACGTCCTCATCGCCATCCGACTTTTCGCCATCACCGGGAGGAGTTGTGTCTTCCTCATGTGAGCCCGGTCCGTCCTGCTTATTAAAATTATCAACAAAATCCGTGAGGTCGTCTCCGTTCTCTCTCGTCGTATTTTCCTCCGTAGAATCTTTATCCTCCTCGGGCAGTTCGCTTTCATCTTCAAAATCCTGCGGCTCGGGCAAACGCAAATCATCTTCTCCCTCGGTCTGCTCAGACTGTGCTTTTGGGACATCGGGGTAACCGCTCATAACCCTTTCACCAAAATCCTCTTCGTTGGGAAGTTCGCTTATATCTTTGATTCCGAAGTAACGCAGGAATTCCTTAGTGGTACCGTACTTGATCGGCCGCCCCGGCGAAGGTACTCTGCCGCAGGTTTTTATCAAATTCTTCTGCAGGAGCGTATCCAGCACCGAGGTTGAATCAACGCCCCTTATCTTTTCTATGTCTGCCCTGATAACCGGCTGATGATAGGCAACGATCGCCAAAGTTTCAAGTGCCGCCTTTGACAATTTTTCTTTCCTCTTGTGCAGAGCACCGACCCATTGTGCGAACTTCGGTCGGGTGTAGATCTGAAAGCCGCCGGCAATTTCCTTTATCTCAAAGGCGCGCCCCGTCATTCCATACTCGTTGTTCAATTCTTCAATGAATGCCCTAACTGAAGATTCCGGAACATTGACTATCTCGGCAATACTTCTGAGAGGTAAGGGCTCGGTGGTTGCGATCATAAGCGCCTCGATTATCTCCCTGGCGCTGTCTTCTTCTGTCCTAACGTCGCTCAGTGCTTTGTTTTCGTTCATGTCTATGTTATTGTCCATTTCTGCCATTGTATAGTTTTATCAAATCACCAACAATTCTATCCCAATTGAATTTTTCGTCAACAGTCTTGCGTGCCGCTTTGCCTAGTACACTACGCAATCTCCTGTTTTTTGCCATCCTCACTACGGCGCTTGCCAGTGTCTCGGGGTCGGCCGGAGGAACCAGAAATCCGTTCTTGCCGTCCACCACGATATCGGTGATACCACCGACATTGGATGCGATAACCGGTTTACCGCATGACATCGCTTCAAGCAGAACAACACCGAGTCCCTCTGTATCTCCCTTCTCGTCATACACCGCGGGCAGAACAAGGAAACTACAGGATTTATAATAGCGATTGAGGGCATCATCAGAAATCGTGCCGGTGAAGCAAACTCGGTCTTCTAACCCCAGTTTTGTCGTCAATTCCTCGAGCTGACCGCGTTCCGGGCCGCTGCCGATAATGATCAAACGATGCGGCACATACTTCCGTACCTGCTGGAACGCATCTATTAAGTAGTTGACGCCTTTCCTCGTTACCAGCCTTCCCACAAAGATGATTTCCTCGCTATCGCTTGATTTACCCTGTCGCCCTCCCATTGCCGCACTGAAAGGGATGATTGCAATTGGCCTCCGGACGACTCCAGCCAGTTCCTCGGCAGTATGCGTAGATATTGCAGTTACCACGTCCGATTTGTTTATTAGCATTGAGAATGGTCTCAGCAGGAAGGGCATTTTCTTTTTGAGCAACCTGATCTCGACACCGTAGAACGAACTGAATAGACGCGCCCGGCCATATTTCTTCGCCAGAATACCGAATAGAACGTGGGGAAAGGGCCAATGAACGTGAACGATATCGAATTTCTCACTCTTTGTCAGCCGCACGATCGCCCGGGCGCCGAAAAAGAGATAAAGAAACGTCAGGATTACGTTAACCGGACCTCGTTTAATCCGATCGACGACAGTCTCTTCATGGGTCAACCTCTCGAATCTCCTCAAAGAATAGCGGAATCGGTATACTTTCACGCCGTCAAGGACCTGCGTACGAAGACCGCGGTACGATGGGGCAAGAACCGAAACGTCGATGCCCATGTCTTTCAATTTCCTTATCAATTCAACAAGCCAGGGCGTTATGATATCACCCTTGAAACGCGGATATGCGGTGGCAACGAAGAGTACTTTCATCTTAAGAGCTTCCATTTCAGTAGATTCCATATTGCCTGTATACCATCCATTGGACCTATCTTCTTACCCTTCATTCGACCCTTGTATGTGATCGGCACCTCTAATATCCGTTCTTTTTTCTTCAGAATCTTGCAGGTTATCTCGGGCTCAATTTCGAATCTTGAAGAGGTAAGGTTCAGGCTTCGCAACAGGCTGGCATGTACCAGCTTATAGCAGGTTTCCATGTCAGTGAGTCGAGAACCAAACAGTAAGTTAGTGAGTAACGTAAGTGTTCGGTTTGCAAAATAGCTGGCCTTTAAAAACTCTCCTCTGCCCAAGATCCGTGAGCCATAGACCACCTTCGTCTTTCCGTCACTAATCGGTTTCAATAGTTTTACATATTCCTCCGGCGAATACTCCAGATCGGCATCCTGTATTATCACAATATCTCCGGTTACCGCTCTTAGTCCGGAACGGATCGCCGCGCCTTTGCCCATATTTCTATCGTGAAATAGTGCTTTTAATCCCCTTTCATCCTTCAGGTAATCCCTGGTGCCGTCGGTCGAACAGTCATCAACGACAATGATCTCTTTCATTACGGGCACGGCCTTGACAGCGACGATGACATCTCTTACGTGATTGCGTTCATTGTACGCCGGAATGATAACCGAAAGCTTCACTTGGCAATTATATCAATATTATGACCGTTGTAAAGTCACCCAACAAGCGATTATTTGCAATTCTAACAACGATTCCTCAGCAATACAGGCTATTGCGGCGTTGACATTATCAACGAAATCAGTATAATTACCTGAGGCGCCATCGTCTAGTCCGGCCTAGGACGTCGCCCTCTCAAGGCGAAGATCACGGGTTCAAATCCCGTTGGCGCTATATAGTCTACATTATATGCTTGACAGATTTTGACTTTTAAGTATAATAATTTTACGCTTGCGGTGGCTTAAGGAGGATCAATGAATAAAGAGGATAAGATTGACAGCGTAATCGGGAAAAGCACATCGATTCACGGCGATATTAAAGTAAACGGATCAATAAAGGTTGATGGCAAAATAGAGGGAAATATTCACAGTAAAGAAAGCGCATTGATCGGTAGAGAATCATCTGTCAAAGGCAATATAAATTGCCGCTCTGCTGTAATTGGTGGAAAAATCCAGGGTAATATAAATGCTCAAGATGTTATAGAATTCCAGAGTGGCGCAGAGATGTACGGCGACGTTGTCTGCAAGGGGCTTATCGTTGAAAAAGGGGTCTTTTTCGAGGGCAATTGCCGTATGTCACAAGAAACAAAGGAAAAACAATAAATGTTACTCAAATTATATGGTACCCGTGGTTCGGTTGCCGTCTGCAACAAGGAGACAAGAAAACATGGCGGTAACACAACCTGCATCTTTATCGAAGCCCGATCCGGCGATATGATAATCGTAGATGCCGGAACCGGTATTCGAGAATTGGGCAAGGACTTGACCGCCCGGGGAAAACACAAACTGAATCTTATATTCAGCCACTACCACTGGGACCATATTCAGGGCTTTCCATTCTTCACGCCGATTTTCTTGAAGGCGACTGAACTCTCTATCTTCGGACCGCCTGACGAAGTATCAGCCGAGAAGGCATTATCATATCAAATGACAATGCCGTATTTCCCGACCGGCATGTCGAACCTCCCTTCAAAGATTACCTTTAAGAACTTGAAGAAAAAACTCTCTATTGGCAGTATCGACATCGACACTATTGTCAACAATCATCCAAACCATACGCGCGGGTTCAGATTCACCGAAGGGAACAAGAGCTTTGTTTTCTTGACAGATAATGAAGTTCACGCGCAAGATGGAAAAACACCCTACGACGAGTTTGTCAGCTTTATACGTGGTGCTGACCTTCTAATACATGATGCACAATACACTGATGAAATCTATAAAAAACGGTTAGGCTGGGGTCATTCGACTTACAATCAAGTTGCCGCACTCGCCCATGATGCCGGAGTAAAAGAACTAATGATCACCCACCATGATCATTCGAGCACAGACAAATTCATCGAGAAAAATATCAAAGAAGTAAGGAAAAAATACTCCAAGCATAAAATTGAAGCCGCGGCTGATGGAAAAACCCGGCGGTTTTGATCCGCCATAAATTGTCTTACAGTAGATCATCACAACACAAATGAAACCCAAGGTAATAATAATCCGGGCAGCTGGAACTAACTGTGATGTTGAAACACAATATGCATTTGAACTGGCGGGTGCGAATGCCGAGCTGGTCTACATAGACGAAATAAAACAAAAGACCCTCACGGACTATCAGATCATCGCTTTGCCAGGGGGTTTCACGTATGGTGATGATATCGCCGCGGGAAAAATTCTTGCCAATGAAATAAAGTATAAGTATCGCGATAAGTTCATGAAATTTCTGGAAAAGGAAAACCTGATCATTGGGATCTGTAATGGATTCCAGGTTCTGGTGAAATGCGGCATATTGCCTGGTCTGGATGGTTTTTTCGAAGAACAGAAGGTAAGTCTCGTTGCCAATGATTCGGAGCGCTTTGAAGACCGCTGGGTGTATCTGAAGGTAGCCGGCGAACGGTCGATTTTCACGAAGAATTCAAAGGACATCATAACATTGCCAGTTGCCCACACCGAAGGCAAGTTTGTCGCCAAAGACGATGCTGTGCTCGAAAAAATCAAAGGGCTTACGGTTTTCAGGTATGTGAATGAACATGGAGAGGATGCCCCCTATCCGCACAACCCCAACGGCTCCACTTGGGGCATTGCCGGCATTGCCGACAAGACCGGGAGAATCCTCGGGCTAATGCCCCACCCAGAACGACACGTTTCCTATATCCAGCACCCCAATCACCAGAAACAGGAAGAAAACGGTGCGGGTGATGGTCTTTATATATTCAAGAATGCAGTCAATTACTTCAAATCCTAGATCCGAATATGCCAAGATCGTTGAGGCCTTATGAGTGAATACATTGAAACCCATCCGATACTTGAATTCAAGCACGGAAGAAAGGTCAACTTCTTTTTCGAGGATGAAGAGCTCGAGGGGTACGAGAATGAACCGATCGCCGCTGCACTTCACGCTGCAGGAATCAGGGTTCTCTCTTATTCAGAGAAACGCAAAAGACCGCGTGGATTCTTCTGCGCCGTTGGCAAGTGTTCATCATGCCTCATGGAAGTCGACGGACGCCAGAACGTCATGGTCTGCATGGAACCCCTGCGCGCCGGGATGAAAGTCCGGCGTCAGAAAGGAACGCATCAGAGCGAATGACAGAAAACAGATACCAGACTGCGGATAAGAATGTCGAGCTTTGCGTGATCGGCGGCGGGCCTGCCGGATTGCAAGCGGCAATAGTTGCCAAGGAACTGGGGGCGAACGTCGTGATCATCGATGATAATCCGATACTGGGCGGTCAATTGATCAAGCAAACGCACAAGTTTTTTGGCTCCAAACTGCACTATTGCGGGGTACGTGGTATCGATATCGCAACGATCCTGAGTGATCGTGCAAAGAAATTAGAGATCGAAGTGATAAGCGACGCTACGGTCGTCGGGTATTACGACAATGATACGCTCGGCATCTTGAGACATGACAACCTTTTCTCCCTTAAAGCCGAACGCTACATTTTCGCAATGGGCGCGAGCGAGAATATGCTTGCATTTGACAACGCTGATCTGCCCGGCGTATACGGTGCCGGCGCCGTGCAAACGATGATGAACGTATATGGTGTGGTTCCAGGTAAACGAGCTCTCGTTGTCGGTTCCGGCAACATAGGACTGATCGTCCCTTACCAGCTGCTCCAGGCGGGCGTAGAAGTTGCAGCTATCGTTGAGATAATGCATAAATTCGGTGGATACTATGTTCACGCCGCCAAAATAAAGAGGGCTGGCGTGCCTATTTATCTCAAACACACGGTAATTGAAGCAAAAGGGAAGGATCGGGTGGAGGCTGCGGTGATCTCGGAAGTTGGTGATGACTACACTTGCCTGCTCGGAACCGAGAAAACAATCGAGTGCGACATGATACTCATCGCAATCGGCCTGTCACCGCTCTGTGATCTGTTGTATCATGCAGGCTGTAGGATTGAATACATACCCGACCTGGGCGGCAACGTTCCTTATCACGATGCAAATATGATGACTTCGAAACCGAATATCTTTGTCTGCGGCGACCTCGCGTGTATCGAAGAGGCCTCGACCGCAATGCTCGAAGGCAGGATCGCCGGCGCGCGGGCCTATGAGAGCCTCAAGAGTAAAGACAAGCGTGCCGAAGTTATCGCTTCCGAAGCAGCAAAGGAGCTCCAAATAATACGAACCTCACCCTTCGAAGAAAGAATCGTATACGGCAAGACACAACTAAAACACTGATATCGATTAATAATTCTCCTCACTGCAGAATGATGTCATTTCCAGAGGTATAAAACATGCAGGGCACGGTTTAAGCGGTGCAATAACATGCCGCAAAACTAAGAGTTTACCGTGCGGATCTTCCAGTGCGGACAATGAGTGAGGGTGGTCTAATTCCCGCCTCACTTTTGTTAAAAAGCGACCTGTTCTCCCCTTGACTTGCCCCATAATCTAATTATGATTGAAACAAAGGGTCGTAGGGATGAAAGACTGGCTTACAAAACCGTGCGTATAGCCATTACTGTAATCAGTACTTTCATCATCGTAATCGATCCGCAGGAAGGAGGAGCATGGCTAAAGATGACAAGGAAAAAGTTTTATCCTTAGCGATCACCCAGATCGAAAAACAGTTCGGAAAAGGCTCGGTTATGAAACTCGGCGATAAAACAATGAGAGCAGATGTTGAAGTCATCCCAACGGGTTCCCTGGGATTGGATTTCGCGCTGGGCATTGGTGGTTTACCAAGGGGCAGGGTAGTTGAAATCTACGGGCCCGAAGCAAGCGGAAAAACAACGCTGGCGCTCGAAGCCATAGCGCAGACGCAAAAGCTTGGAGGGAATGCTATTTTTATTGATGCTGAACATGCTTTTGACCCAACATATGCTGAAGCATTGGGGATAAATCTTAATGACCTGCTTATTTCTCAACCGGATACCGGCGAACAGGCGCTGGAAATCGCCGAAATCCTCACGCGCTCTGGCGGCGTGGACATCGTAGTAATAGATTCGGTTGCCGCGCTGGTGCCCAAGGCGGAGATCGCGGGAGAAATGGGCGAGATGCAGATTGGCCTGATCGCCCGGTTGATGTCCCAAGCGTTGAGAAAACTTACTGCAGTGATTAGTAAATCAAAAACGACGGCGGTCTTTATCAACCAGATAAGGCATAAGATTGGCGTTATGTTCGGCTCGCCAGAAACAACCCCAGGCGGACTAGCCCTAAAGTTCCATTCGTCAGTGCGCATTGACATAAGGAGAATTGCATCGATCAAGAAAGGTGATACGGTTGTCGGGAACAGGACGAAGGTAAAAGTGATCAAGAATAAACTGGCTCCGCCCTTCAGAATAGCCGAATTCGACATCATATACGGAGAGGGAATTTCAGAATACGGTGAACTGGTTGATATCGGGGTGGAACATAATATACTTCAGAAAGCAGGCACCTGGTATTCGTTTGGTGAAGAGAAGATCGGCCAGGGCAGGGATGCGGCGATCGAGTTTCTGAAAACCAACCAGGATATTGCACAAAAGGTCGACCACGATCTTCGCGAAATGATGTTCGGCAAAACGAAACGCAGTGAAGATAAGCAAGATCGAACCGCAAAAGAAAAATAAGAAACGTTCGACAATCTATATAGATGGTAAATTCGCCTTTGGTATTTCAACTGAGCTCCTCATCAAATTTGACCTACACGAAGGGGATGAACTGGATAACGACCTCATCCAGAATGTCCTCCTGGCAAAAGAAAAACAGCGAATCCGGAACCGGGCTTTTCGCCTTCTGCATTACCGGAACCGGGCAATCAAGGAATTGAAGGACCGGCTTTTGAAGATAGGGTTCGACCAATCCCTCGTTGAAGAAGTGATCGATGAGATGGTTCAAGATAGAACCCTGGATGACGAGAATTTTACCGAAGCGTTCATCGCCGACTACACAAAATTACGCACAAAGGGCAATATCTTCATCCGTCGTGAACTGACCAGGAAGGGGGTCGCGAGCGACGTGATTGAAAGGGTCATACGAAATCGTGACGAGAAAGGTATTGTTGCGGAGTACCTGCGGGCAAAACTTTCCCACCTGGACATTTCGCAACCTAAGGATCGACAAAAAGTACTGCGCCGATTGCTGACGCGTGGTTTCACGCCGTCGGTCGTTTATGATGCTTTGAATGACTATGAAAAGTAACGATTTACGCAAGAGTTTTCTTGAATTCTTCAAAGATAGAGACCACGCCATCGTTACATCGATGTCGTTGATTCCAAGGGACGATCCGAGCCTGCTATTTACCAGCGCCGGTATGGTGCAATTCAAACCTTTATGGACCGGTGCTGTCGAGCTTCCTTATCGCCGGGCCGCAAGTATCCAGAAATGCCTCAGAACCAGTGATCTTCAAAACGTCGGCAGAACCCGGCGACATCTTACGTTCTTCGAAATGCTGGGAAATTTCTCGTTTGGTGACTATTTCAAAGAAGAAGCCATAAAGTGGGCTTGGGAGTACCTCACCGAAGTCCTCGCAATCGACAAATCCAAACTTTCTGTTTCGGTCTACACGGATGACGATGATGCGTTCAATATATGGCACAAGAAGATCGGCTTGAAAAAAGAGTCGATCTTCCGGCTCGGTGAAGAACATAATTTCTGGGGGCCGGCCGGCAATTCGGGGCCCTGCGGACCATGCTCGGAAATATTCTACGACATGGGTGAGAAGTTCTCGTGCGGCGAGAAGGTTTGCGCGCCCGGATGTGACTGTGATCGCTATCCAGAAATCTGGAACCTCGTCTTCCCGCAATTCGACCAGACTGTTTCCGGTGAAAAACTACCTCTAAAAAACCGCGGTGTTGATACGGGGATGGGATTTGAAAGATTGATCTCTGTCCTCCAGAAGAAAGATTCGAATTTTCACACCGACCTCTTCCTTCCCATCATAGATGAAATCTCTAAATACACCAAGAAGGAATACGGCAGCGATCCCGGGATCGATATCGACATTAATGTACTCGCTGATCACACACGCGCTCTCGTATTTGCAATTGGCGATGGAATAATCCCCTCTAATGAAGAACGCGGGTATGTGCTGCGCAGGTTGCTGCGCCGCGCAGTGCGCCTATCCAGAAATCTGGGCGTAGAAGAATCTTTTCTCTATAAACTCGTACCGCAGACTGTCGCCAAATATCAGTCCGCCTATCCAGAACTGGCCGAACGCAGTCAAGAGATAACCCTCGTGATCAAATCCGAAGAGGACCGATTTCTTGCGACGCTCGAAAAAGGGCTTACTCAACTCGAAGAAATTTTCAAAAATAAAAAGCGGGTTTCCGGCGAAGATGCTTTCCGGTTATACGATACCTATGGTTTTCCTGTGGAGCTGACAACGGAAATCGCACGGGAACGAAACATCGCCGTCGACGAGAAATGCTTCATGGATAGGCTCCAGGAAGCAAGGGAAATATCAAAGGCAAAAGCGAAATTCATACCCAAGGGTGAATGGAAGGTAATAAAAGAGGGTGTTGGCTCATTCATTGGCTATGACAAAGCCGAAGTAGAAACTAGTATCTTGAGATACAACGAATATGATCATACAATAGAGATGGTGCTCGAAGAATCGCCGTTCTACGCTGAAGCAGGCGGCCAGGTTGGCGAGCATGGTAATATTACGGGCAAGGGGTATGTAATAGATGTCCTCGATACATATTGGTATCAAGGCATGATAGTATGCCACTGTAAGATGCGTTCAGGTAAGTTCACCCCTGGTCCTGTGCGCGCCACAGTCGATATGGAGAAGCGGAAAGAGAGTGCCAGAGCACATACCGCAACGCACCTTCTACACGCCGCCTTGCGCAAAATGTTAGGTGAGCACGCTCGCCAGGAAGGTTCATTTGTCGAACCGGGTAGATTCCGTTTCGACTTCACGCACTTCGGGCCGCTCAGCGAAGACGAAATTACCGCCATCGAGAATCTCGTTAATGAAAAAATAATGTCCGCACTTCCGGTCGAAAAATTCTTTACAACGCTAGACGAAGCGAAGAAATTGGGTGCCATGGCCATTTTCGGCGAGAAATACGGAGAACGGGTACGGGTTGTGAAAATAGGCGATTTCTCAATAGAACTTTGCGGCGGCATACATCTGAACAACACGGGGGAGATCGGCCTGTTCAAAATCACTGCACAGGAATCTGCCGCTGCCGGAATAAGGCGGGTGGAGGCATTGGTCGGCATGCAACTGTTCTCTGAATTGAGAGAGAAATACAGTAAAATCCAGGACCTGGTGCAAGTGTTCGGTTCAGAAAAGGAATTGCTGAACAAGGTTCAGGATTTTCAACATAGGATGCGAGAACTCGAAAAGGTAAATCAAGAAAACCTGGTACGTCTGGCTAAACTGGAGGTCGATGAACTGCTCGCCAGGATGAAAAAGGAAAAAATTCGGGTCATTGACCAAAGGTTAGATGATTATCCAGGTGAGTTTCTGCGTATCCTTGCGGATATGATCCGCGAGAAAGCCCCGAATTCAATGGGGCTACTCTACCAGGAGACAGGCGGCAAACTCAATTATTTGATATTCGTAGGACCGGGCTTGGTCAAAACGAACCCGGCAAACAAATTGATCAAAGATATTTCAAAGATCCTTGGCGGCGGTGGTGGTGGAAGGCCACATCTAGCAGAGGGAGGAGGAGCTGACCTCAAGAAAATACCCGATGCCGTTGCATACCTGAAACAAAAACTCGAAAATTAATAGAGATACTTTCTTACAGCAAAGAATTTTGTTTCACTGAAATTTTATGCGACACGTGTTGATTATTCGCATCTAAGAGAATCTCATGGCGAAGAAAAGTAGAGAACACGCATCAAGATGGTTAATCCCACTGAGTCTTGTTTTCGTCTTCGTGGTGCTGCTGGCAGCAAGACAAATAGGCGACCCAGATATCGGCTTTCACCTGCGCGGCGGTCAATGGATTCTCGAAAACGGGCGCTTTCACTCAACAGATGTTTTCACTTACACGGTAAACCACAATGAGTATATTGCCATGTACTGGTTGTATCAAGTTATCCTGTATGTTCTATTTTCGGTATCTGGCTACATCGGGCTGACATCGCTAAATATTCTGTTCATAACATCGGTATTCTCGCTTCTCCTGTACAGGTTGAGGCAGGCTGGCGTTTACACCTGGATCAGTACTTTTACACTTTTTGCGTGTGCCGTTGCCATTGAATTCAGATTCCTCTACCGCCCCGAGATCATAACCTGGATAATGCTGATCTTAACGCTCACCATCCTCGACCAGTACTTTGTTCACCGTAGGAATTATCTCTTCTGGCTACCCGTAATACAATTATTCTGGGTAAACCTGCATGGGCTATTCATCTTAGGATGGTTTATCACAGCAACATATTTTGTTAGTGACTGGGTACATCGTAAATCATTCGACAAAAAGATGTTTAAATGGTCATTGATCTCTCTGGGAGCATCCTTGATCAATCCGTATCTTACCAGAGGTCTTGCTTTTCCATTCTATCTGTTCACAAGGCTACGGGGGTCGAATATATTCAAACCCCTAATCACCGAATTCCAATCACCGTGGACTACGAAGATGATGGGCAGTGATTCGTTTTTTCTAACTGCCCCGCTTCATTGGTATTACCTGCTCAGTATACTCGGTTTCCTCTTGATCGTGCTGACCTACAGAAAGCGCCGACTCCACGAATATTTGCTCTGGGGTACATTCTTCTACCTTTCGGTAACGGCGGTACGCAATGTTCCTTTGTTCATGCTCGTTGCAGTTCAGATCGCTGCGGTCTCATTACACGAAGTGATCCAGCGTGTGAAATTAAGATCCTGCCACATACCGGCGCTGAACAAGATCTCATGTGTTGTGCCGATTGCTTTTGCGGTGCTGGTCATGTTGCTCGGGCTGCGGATCACAACAAATGCTTACTATATGGATAATGGTCGTGCAATAAAATTTGGAATCGGGCTCGACCGTTCTGCCCATCCCCTGGGCGCCACAAAATTCCTGAACAAAGAGAAATTAAGTGCGCGAATTTTGAATGATCTGAACAGCGGCAGCTGGCTTATCTGGCAGATCCCTCAACCCGTATTCATTGATGGCAGGCTCGAAGTAATGCAGGAGGCCTTTTTTCGCGAATACCTCAGCAGCTTTACAGACGATGGACTGGCAAAAATCATCCGTAAATATCACCCCGGGCTAATCTTATTCGAACACGCAACAGCCCTGAACTGGCGCAGGCAATTGGCCGATCTGCCCGAGTGGCGTATTATATTCCTGGACGAGAAGTCCGCGATTTACGCCCGCCAGGGTTACGCCACTTCTACGCCCGCAATAGAATTTGTCGAGTTGGTTGCACAGAGAGGAATTGACACCCTGCTTTCCGAAGACGAAACATGGGAAATACTGCATGAAGAAACCAGCTACAAAAGGGAAGGTTTCTATGAAGGATTCATCGACAGAAAAACCTATGCCGAAGTTATGCCCATGAGAATCGCCCTTTTCGCTTACTGGTCTGATGAGTTCCGTGCGGCGGAATTACTCCTTCTCGATATGCTGAGGAAAACGCCCTATCATGCGTATGAAATTCTCTTCAATCTGGGCGCAGTATATTATCGCACGGGAGAATATGAAAAGGCCCTTTTCTGCTACGGGCGCGTGCTTCATCTCGACAAAAGTAATCGCTATGCCAGGAAATACCGCCAGGAAATCCTGCAATTATTACGCGAGCGCGGCTGATGTGAGAAGATACCAGGAATACCAGCCTCTCCGCATACCTGTTTGAGGATAGCGCCCGCCAAATCAATATCGCTTGTAACAGCGTTCTATTGCAACACAAACCTGGAGACTTGAAACATCCAAGATTTTGTGTAGAATCGTGGTAAAGGAGGCCATGAATGAAGAAGTTGACGATTCTCATACTACTCTTTTTACTCGTCGGTGTGGGCCATGCAGCGATCCGTAGAAGTCTGAAAAGACCGCTGATCGAAATTGGACCCAAGGCGAGCTTGTACGTCGGCAGCGTGCGTGGCGGGTTTGGTGCTGAATTCATTGTCAACCCCCTCAGAAATTTCGGACTCCGCACGGACTTGGCTGAATTAAGTTTCGGAGACGGTGATACTGAATTCTTTTTTAACCTCCGCTCATTATCGATTGACGGTATGCTATACATGCCCGTATCAGGGATAAGGCCCTACGCCTTTATCGGTTTCGGACTCGGTGCAGACGGCCACACTGATTTGGCCTTCCGCGGCGGCCTCGGATTCAATTATTCGGTCACCCGGAGCACTGATCTGTTCATGGAACCCAGCATGATGATATTTTACAACAGCTCTCGTGATGAAGACAATACGGATGTCTGGTTTCGTTTCTCGATGGGAGGAAGATTCGGAATTCTGAGATGATCGAAGAAACAGTAATCAGTAAGGCAATAGTCCAGACATATCTGAATGAACTGCTTGAGTCGGTTGAAAGTGATATCATAATCGGCGGCGGCGGGCCATCTGGGTTATGCGCCGGCTACTATTTAGCTAAGAAAGGTTACAAGGTTGTCATTTTCGAACGTGCACTCAAACTCGGCGGTGGTATGCCTGGCGGCGGCATCATGTTCAACCGCATTGTCGTCCAGGAAGGGGCAAGAGAGATTCTTGATGAATTTGATATTCGCTGCCAGGAATATCAATCGGGTTATTTTGTCGCCCATTCGCTTGAAGCCACCGCCGCGCTGGCAGATAAAGCCCTCAAGGCAGGAGCAAGGATCTATAACCTCATCATGATAGAAGACGTAATGGTGAAGGATAAAAGGGTGTCTGGCGTCGTCATCAACTGGTCAAGCGTCGAAATGTCAAAACTTCATGTCGACCCGATTGCATTTCAATCAAAGGTGGTAATCGACGCAACGGGCCACCCATGCGAAATCGCGCGCATCGTCGAGAAGAAGAGCGGCGGAAACCTGCTCACGCCATCAGGCAAAGTCGAAGGAGAAAAATCGATGTGCGCCGAAGTCGCCGAGCAATTCACGGTGCGTAACACAAAAGAAGCATTCCCGAATCTATACGTATGCGGCATGGCTTCTAATGCCGTGTTTGGAGGACCGAGAATGGGGCCGATCTTTGGCGGCATGCTACTTTCCGGTAAGAAGGTTGCCGAACTGATAATGAAGAAGATCTGAGCTGCAGCTCCCGAATCTACATTGATCAACCCTGCATTAATCCCTCAAAAATCTAAACGTGCAGTTAGGTATTATATAAACAACCTGCGTTTGTTTTCCAGGAATGCCCGGTTGTTTCTGATAGCAACTTTTTTCTGGGGCATGGGTTTTTCCGGATTCATGCTCCTTTTCAATTTATATCTAAAAGAGCTCGGATTCGCTGAAGGGAGCATTGGCAGTATCATATCCGCAACCACGCTGGGTACGGTTGTCATGGCGATCCCTGCCTCATTTCTATTGCGTAGATTCCCCATCAAACCCATTCTTCTCATCACGGCTCCTATCGGAGTATTATCCTATGCAATCCAGGTAACTGCTACACCCTATCATACCATACTGACCAGCGGTTTTGTTGCCGGAATAGCCGCGGTATTTGGCAGGGTTGCAGCGGCACCTTTCTTCATGCGCAACAGCACGCCCAAGGAAAGACCATATCTGTTCAGCATGCAATTTGCGCTCATGCTTTTCGCCGGGATAATCGGCAACATAGTTGCCGGCGTTCTGCCCGGAATAATACAGAAAGAAGGTATGGTCCCTTATCTGACCTACCGATACACGCTCTTGCTCTTCAGCGGCCTCGTGCTCGCATCGGTGGTGCCCATTTTGATGATCAAACAAAAACCGCCGGTAAGGCCCCAGCGCATGAAGATTCATTCAACGCGCACCATCGCAAAACTCTTTCTACCCAATCTGATCGTGGGCATAGGCGCAGGGTTAAGTATACCTTTTCTGAATCTTTATTTCAAAGATTTGTTCAACACCCCGGCATACATGATCGGGATATTCTACAGCCTCCAGCAATTCCTGATGATTATTGGACTTCTTGCCGCACCGCTTGCCGCCGAGCGCATAGGAAAGATAAGAACCGTAGTCATCTCGCAACTTATTTCCATACCTTTTCTAGTTGTTCTCGGTACGACCAAACTTCTGCTGTTTGCCGTCCTTGCATTCCTCATCCGTGCTGCATTCATGAACATGGCGCAGCCCCTCTACACAAACTTTGCCATGGAAAAAGTACATCACGAAGACCAGCCACTGACAAATGCACTCCTTACAATCGCGTTCACCGCAGGATGGGGCGTCAGTGCGAACTTTGGTGGATATTTGATCGAGCATTTCGGCTACGCGGCGCCTTTCATCACAACGAGTGTATTTTATCTAATTTCTACCGGCATCACCTACACTTTTTTCGGAAAGAGTAGCGGCCACAGGGATTAGCACACCAATTCACGCTCCCGGATAAACTTGACTATTGACTGATCCAACAGTATAATTCTCCCGTATGAAGGATGTCGACGTCCGGCAGTTCGAGAAACGCGTGAGGCTGCGCAAACTCACATCGGCAGACTACGAAGCGATAGTATCGCTTCAGCAAAAATGCTTTCCTGGAATGAAGACCTGGACCAGAGAGCAATTCGATAGCCTCGTCAAGGTATTTCCTGAGGGGCAGCTTTGCATTGTTCTCAATAGAGAAATCATAGCCTCTTCATCGAGTTTGATCGTCGATCTTGATGAATACCACGAAACGCACACCTGGCGCGATATAACCGGACAGGGGTATGCCACGAACCACGATCCGCACGGCGACACGCTATACGGAATAGAGATCATGGTGGCGCCCAAATACAGAGGCTACAAATTGAGTCGAAGGTTATACAACGAGCGCAAGAAGTTCGCCAGAAAGTTGAATTTACGGAGAATAGTACTCGGTGGCCGCATTCCCGCGTACCACAAATACGCGGATAAAATGTCAGCGAGAAAATACGTTGAGAAAGTTCTGGAAAAAGTGATTTACGACCCAGTTCTCACCGCCCAAATCGCTAACGGGTTTGTCCTGAAACGGCTCATACCGGAATATCTGCCGGGTGATGAGGAATCAAAAGGCTATGCGACACTCCTCGAATGGACGAACATAGATTATGTACCTGGGCCAGAAAGTGTTCTTGCTCCCTTGTACGTCAGGGTGTGCGCAGTACAATATATGATGCGTATGATCAAAGATTTTGACGACTTCGCTGAACATTGCACTTATTTCGTCGATGTCGCTTCCGACTATAAGTGTGATTTCATAATGTTCCCCGAGATGTTCACCACGCAACTCTTGTCTTTCTTCAAGATCAGGCGCCCCGCAAAAGCAATGCGCGCGCTTTCAGAATTCACGCCTCGCTATCTCGATCTTTTCACGAAACTTGCGATCAAGCATAACATAAACATAATTGGCGGTTCTCACTTCGCCATCGAGGATGATGGTCTTTATAACATTTCGTTCCTGTTTCGTAGGGATGGAACTATCGGTAAACAATATAAGATCCACATCACCCCGAGTGAACGCAGGTGGTGGGGCGTAAAACCCGGAAGTAAGGTTGAGGTATTCGACACCGACAAGGGGAAAATCGCAATTCTCGTTTGTTACGATATTGAATTTCCCGAACTGGCCCGCATTGCCGTTCGCAAAGGCGCAAATATGATTTTCGTTCCGTTCAATACCGATGAACGAAGAGCCTACATGCGCATACGATACTGCTCTCATGCTCGCTGTATCGAGAATGGAATATACGTAATAATCGCCGGCTGTGTCGGCAACCTGCCGAGTGTCCAAAATCTGGACATTCATTATGCACAGTCTGCCGTTCTGACACCGAGCGACATACCTTTTCAGCGTGATGGTGTTGCCGCCGAATGCGCGCCGAATATCGAAACGATGATCTTCCAGGATCTTGACCTGAGGCTGCTGAAGACACACCGGTCAGACGGCAGCGTTCTGACCTGGCTCGACCGCCGCTCTGACCTGTACAAGATCAGTTACAAGGAAGAAGAAAAAGACGAAACATTCTAACGATAAAATCCTGTCTACGATCTGAGTAGAATAATCAACGCATCGAGCGCAAGCGAGATGAATCTATCGCCTCGACGTGGTTTTTCTTTTTACTACCGTAAAAAGAAAAACCCGGCAGCGACCTACTCTTCCATACCGTTACCAGTATAGTACCATCGGCCCTGATGGGCTTAACTTCTCTGTTCGGAATGGATAGAGGTGTTTCCCCATCGGTAATGCCACCGGGAATCTTCATAAAATCCAAAGATAAATTGGCGGAAGGAAGTCCAAGTCACACGACTGATTAGTACCACTCGGCTCAATACATTACTGTACTTACACCTGTGGCCTATCAAACCTGTCATCTTCAGGTAGTCTTTAGGTCATTTCCACCGA
>CP070686.1:1185738-1191533 GCA_020353055.1 Caldifarciminota bacterium
ACCTTGGAGAATGAGGGTGGTGCGGCGGCGAGCAATGTGACTTCGACGTTAACGACGGCATCTTCTTGGGTGACGGTCAATGACGGTACGGGTAATTTTGGGACGATTGCGGCTGGTGGGACGGCGAGTAATAGTAGTGATCCTTACAGTGTGACGGCGGATGTGGCGACGCCGTATGGGACTGAGGTTGAGTTTGCGGTGGTTGTTGAGGCTGGGGTTTACGTTGATACGGTTGCGTTCAGTTTGATTGTTGGCCAGTTAGTGCCGACTGATACGGGTTATTATTATGTTTACTATTCGGGTGGTCCGCATGTTTATTCGCCGGTTTTTGAGTGGGTTGCGATTGATACGACGCAGACTCAGTATGCTGGGGTTTCGTTGAATTTATCGGATGATGCGGTGGTGCAGGTGAGTTTGCCGTTCAGTTTTCAGTATTATGGGGTGAATTATACTCAGCTGACGATTTCTTCGAATGGTTGGGTAGCGATGGGTTATGTGACGTCGAGTTATTTAACGAATTATGGGATTCCGAGTACGAGTGGGCCGGCGGCGATGATTGCGGGGGTTTGGGATGATTTGGATCCGGGGAATTCGGGTCAGCCGAGTGATATTTACTGGTATTATGATGAGGCGAATCATCGGTTTATCATCGAGTATTTCCGGGTTGAGCATTATTCGAGTGGGTTTCACGAGACCTTTGAGATCATTTTGCATGATCCTTTGTATTATCCGACGCCGACTGGTGATGGTGATATTTTGGTGCAGTATTTAGTTGAGTTGCAGCAGACGGATAATACGTTAGGGATTGAGAATGCTTCGCAGAATGTTGGTATTCAGTATTATTTTGATGGTGTGTATCATGATTTAGCGGTGCCGGTGACTGATTCGTTTGCTTTGCGGTATACGACTTTTAGTCCGGATTATGTTGGTTTAGAGGAAGTCGTGAAGTTGAGTGTGGTGCCGGTGCGGACGTTATTAGGTGTTGTGTATCCGAATCCCTTTGTCCGTGATTTGCGGGTTAGTTATCAGTTAGCGGCGCGGGGTCGGGTGCGTTTAGCGGTTTACGATGCGTTGGGTCGTGAGGTGTCTGGTTTAGTGGATGGTGTTGTCGAGCCGGGTTACTATACGGTCAACTGGCAAGGTTTAGATGATCAGGGCCGTAAGGTGCCGGCCGGCGTTTACTTTGTCCGTCTCGACACCGACGACTACCAGCACGTCCAGAAAACCGTGCTACTTAAATAAGGTAGACGGTGGTCGGTTGCGAAATGCGATACTCTGTCGAAGGGCGGTTTCGATGAACGATACCGTTGTCCCTTTCGCTTTACGACACCGTATAACGAATAGACATCTTTTCTAAGGAGGTAAGATGCAGAAAACAATTATTTATATGCTCCTGATTTATGCGGCGGTTGCTTCGACACAACCCGCAATCAGCGTGCTACAGCATAACAGTAATAGCACTATGTTAGAATTCGAGTTACCCGAGTATGTAATTGAAACGGTTACGATCGACGGACAAAATTGTGCAAGGATCGTCATACCGGGGCAGGTGACGTTTCTGACCAAGGGTATGCCCGAGCTTCCGACAGTTCCAAAGAATATGATAATACCTGATGACGGTCAGATGGCATACCGTATCGTAAAGATCGAGTACCAGACGATTAGTGTTAATACTTTGGCACCTTCAAAAGGCAATATCTTTCGCGATGTCGATCCCAGCACTGTTCCATATACCTTCGACCGTTTCTATGACACCGATGCATGGTGGCCGGCGAACAATATCGAGATCTACGAACCCTTTATTATGCGCGACTACAGAGGAATGACCGTTCGTTTCAATCCCTTTCAGTATAATCCTGCGCGCGGAGAGTTAAAAATTGTGCAACGTGCAGTGGTGGAGATCTTCAAAACTGCTTCAGGCGGCGCCAATGTTCTACACCAAAACAACCGATCAGTAACCCGTGAATTCGCCAGCATCTACGATAATTTATTCGTAAACTTCGGTACTGCCCGCTATGATTCCATTTCAGAGCGTGCTGGCCGCATGGTGATAATAACTGCAGACGCCTACGTTTCGAACCTGGCTCCTTTTGTTGAATGGAAGAGACGTAAGGGGATCGAGACAAAAGTCGTGACCGTATCATCGATCGGTAACAACCAGAACAGCATCAAAGCATACATTCAGAATGAGTATGACGCCGGTGACCTGGTATGGGTATTGTTCGTTGGCGACGGTAACGAAGTGGTACCCGCAATCGGCACGGTTGGCAGTGCCACAGGTGATGATGCCGATCCTGTTTACGCGTACACTGCGGGCAGCGATTATTATCCGGATCTTTTCGTGTCACGCTTCAGTTCGCGCGGCGGAAACGCTGTGAATATAGACAAACAGGTCAGCAGATCTGTAGGTTATGAACGCGATCCGATGCTCGGTGCCGATTGGTATCATGTCGGTCTGGGTGTGGCAAGTGCTCAAGGCTCACCTGCCGATTCGACGCGTGCAAACTGGCTGCGCGACTCGCTGCTTGATTATACTTACACCACGGTGAACAAGAGCTATGATTACTGGGGCACGAGCACCATGATCAAGGGTTTCATTGAAGACGGCGCGAGCATCATCAACTACATAGGCCATGGCAGTACGACCGCATGGAGCAATGGTGGAGGATTCAGCATAACGAACATCAATCAGCTGAATAATCCATGGATGCTGCCGTTTGTCATTTCGGTTGCCTGTTTCGTCGGTGATTTCAACGGTGCAGACTGTTATTGTGAAGCATCGGTTACCGCAGGTGAGGTCAACCAACCAGATGGTTTTGTAGTCCACTGGGGATCTGTGATTTCGCAAGCCTGGGTTCCGCCATGTTACGGACAGGAAGGCGCCGTCAATCTCCTGACCCACGACAAGAAGAATACTGCCGGCGGCTATTTCTTCAACGGCGCATGCTACATGATAGAGCAATATTCGGGCGGCAACGAGGGAGTACAGGAAGCACAGGCCTGGACCATTTTCGGTGATGCATCCTTACAACTACGAAGCGACACACCCGACGCGATGACCGTCAATCATGCAGCGATCATCAATCTCGGTCAAGCAACGTTTGCCGTCAGTGCACCGGGCGTTCCCAATGCCCTGGTCGGCCTTTACATCGATACTCTGCTGGTCGGTCATGGCTATACAGACGGTAGCGGCAATGTCACGGTGGATCTTGATCCTGCTCCGGCCGTACCGGGCTACATGCACGTTACTGTAACCGCGTACAATAAGGTACCCTATTTGGATTCGGTACCGATAACTGCCCCGACCGGTGCCTACATTGTGATGGCATCAACCATCCTCAGTGCCGGTACCAATGGCCAGGCTAATCCAGGAGAAACGGTCCAGCTCGGTGTATGGGCTGAGAACGTCGGCGTCACTACTGCTAATGGGGTGTACGGTCTGCTTTCCAGTTCAGATCCTCATGTCTCGCTCGTCGTCGATTCGAGCTGGTATGGAAACATTCTCGCAAATGACTCATCCTTATCATCTCCCCACTATCAGTTCAGCATCGGGAATGATTGTCCGAATAACCACACAATCAGCTTCGATCTCGAATTCCACGATAACCTTGACTCTATCTGGACGGCAAATCCGGCGGTAACGGTTTACGCGCCGGTTCTGACCTATCAGAATGTCACGGTCATGGATGGCGGTAACGGGGTAGTCGACCCGGGTGAAACGGTCGATATCGTCGTAACCATTGAAAATGAAGGCGGCGCAACCGCAGAAAGTACTACTTCGTCACTCCAAACTTCCTGTACTTTCGTCACGATAGACGACAATTCCGGTGCCTTCGGCAATATTGCGCCGGGTGATACGTCGAACAACAGTGCTGATCCGTATACGATCACGGCGGACAGTTTGACGCCGACCGGGACGGCGGCGGATTTCCAGATCGTCATTACTTCGGGGGTTTATGTTGACACTCTGGAGTTCAGTTTGGTGATCGGTAAGAAGCATTACTATATCTGGAATCCGGATCCGACGCCGACCCCGGGGCAGAACATGCATTCGGTTCTGGGTGGTTTGGGTTATTCGGGTGATATTGGTGCGTCGCTGGCGTCTGATCTGACCTTGTATCAGTCGGTTTTTGTTTGTGTTGGTATTTATGCCAGTAATTTTGTCATCAACAGCGGCAGTGCCGAGGCGACGGCTTTGGTGAACTATCTTCAGAATCAGGATGGTCGGGTGTATCTTGAGGGTGGTGATGTTTGGTATTATGATCCGCTTGGTGGTGGTTATAATTTCTGTCCGTTGTTTGGCATCAGTGCGGTTTCGGATGGTAGTGATGATATGGGTCCGGTGCTTGGTGAGACCGGGACTTTTACTGCCGGGATGAATTTCAACTATGCCGGTGAGAACAACTGGATGGATCATATCAATGCGACCGGCAGTGGTTTTGTGGTATTCCGGGATGGTAACAACAACTACAATTGTGGGGTTGCGAATGATGCGGGGACATATCGGACGGTTGGTACGTCGTTTGAGTTAGGGATGTTAGTGGATGGTGCGGTGCCTTCGACGCGGGCGGTGTTATTGGATTCGGTCATGCACTTTTTTGGGATTACGGTGATGCCGGGTGTTGAGGAAGGTATGGGGTTGACTGGTTTACCGTTGCGTACTCAGTTAGCTGCGGTGTATCCGAATCCGGTTTTGCGGGTGATGAGTATTCGTTATCAGTTAGCCCGTGAGGCGGTGGTTGAGTTAGCGATGTATGATGCGGCCGGTCGTTTGGTCCGGACTTTTGCCGATGGTGTGCAGTCGGCGGGTTATTATACGGTGCAGTGGGATGGTCGTGATGATCTCAACCGTAAGGTACCGGCCGGTGTCTACTTTGTCCGTCTCAACACCGACGACTACCAGGATGTCCAGAAGACGGTACTACTAAAATAACAGTATGATGATGGGGTTGGGTTGCTAGAATACTGCAGCCCAACCCCTTCTTAATCCACATCCTTAAACCCAAACCCAAAAGCGTTCGTTAATACCACCAGTATCGTTAATTTCGTTAATGGCGTTAGGCTCGTGAATACCGTTTCTTAACCTCTAAATTTTTCAACTTCTGAGCCTCTCAAGCTCTTAATTTCCGATGCTCAGAGCCTCTTAGCTTCTTAACCTCCCATCTTCTGCCGTTTCCAGCTTCTTCACCCAAAACCAAGCGGCCATGTTGTCGGTTGACAAGCCTCATTCCTTTATATAGAATAATTCGATTGAGTGTATCGAAGGGCTAAAAGGTCTAATCTATAATTCCGGAATTAGCCCTTGAATGATCTATTTAAAATGTATTTTTACCAAATTTCGTTGACGATGCAGAAAAATATCTACCGGGAAAATGGTCTAGTGGTTGTGGTTGCGAAATTATATTCTGGTATAAGATATCGGTTATCTGTTTCCAGTTTCTTAACCCTGACCCCATGACTGTGTTTACCCAAGGAGGTAGTATGCAGAAGGTTTTGGTTTCATTAGCATTAATAATCTCTCTCAGTTTAGCGGTTCAGACGGTATCGTTTGAGGGTAGTTGGGGTGAGTATCCTCAGTTCAATGTCGTGTCTGAGACGCGGGCTGGTTTGGAGATTGTTTTCAGTCTTCATGAGCTGTTGATTGAGGATATGGAGCTTGATGGGGTGCCGATGCAGAGTTATGGTTTAGCTTCGGTATACGTTCCTCAGGCTGGTGCGCCCAGTTTGGGTGGTGCGACGCGTTATGTGGCGGTGCCGCAGGGGGCGCGGGTTGAGGTCGTGTTATTGGATTATCG
>CP070686.1:1191633-1213752 GCA_020353055.1 Caldifarciminota bacterium
TACAGATGCTGGCACAAGCCGAAGTCGATTTTATGATCGCGGAAACATTACCCGCGATATGTGAAGCGATAGGGATCGCTCAAGCAATGGCAGCGACCAAATACCCCTACATAATTAGTTTTGTGATAAATCGCAAGAGCCAGGTCCTTGATGGTACCAGTCTGGAGTACGCGTTCAGAACTATAGATTCACTTTGCGATAGACCTCCGGTCGGATATATGATCAATTGCTCCCATCCCTCATTTGTTAGAGCAAGTGAACAACCGGATGTTGTGTTATCCAGGCTCATTGGTATCCAGGCGAATGCATCTTCGCTAGACCAGGTTGATCTGGAAGCCGCCGCAACTCTTCAAGTAGATGACATTTCTGAATGGGGCGATCAGATGGTCGAGCTTAACACAAAGTATAATGTGAAAATTCTGGGCGGGTGCTGCGGTACAAGTGCTGCTCATCTTCAATATATTGTAGACAACATTAAACGCTGAACGTTTCACGCCTAACGCAACATGCTCTCCACCGTCCTTCCCCGGTTTGCTCAAAAGTGAACAAAATATGGCAGGTTGGTTTTGTTTACGACTGACCGTCACCGTCATTGCGAGCGAACGCAGTAAGCGCGGCAATCTCAGCTGACAAACGATAATAACGATTATAGGGGGAATAACGAACTCAACCTTTTTTCGTTTTCGAAATGGTGTTATAGCGATATTAACGAAATTAGCGAGAATAACGCACTTAACGTCTGTTAAGATATACATTATCGTGAGAAAGTCTGTGAGTTTTTAGTGAGCCCTCAATATATAATACACCAGTCAGGATAGACTGAGAAAATCTGGCTAAACACGGGTTTTGAGTAGAATTTTGCTGATTTCCAGGGTCGGTCGAACCCAGGCAAAATTTGATTCGCCGTGAGAGTAATAATACAAACGGGAGGAATGATGATAATAAGAAAGCATACCATTCTAACAATATGTGTGTTTCTCGTCTTTGTTTGTGCTTATGCGCAGGCGCCTGACACACTCTGGACGAGGACATATGGAGAGTGGAATAATGAAGAGCCGCACGGAATCTTTCAAACGCCTGACAGCGGCTATATTGTCGCCGGCATAACAAACAGCATCGGAGCCGGTGACTGGGATATCTATCTGATCAAAACCAATCCTGTTGGTGATACAATATGGACGCAAACGTATGGAGGTACAAATCCTGATGCGGCTCATGCGATGTGCTGTGCGCCAGATGGTGGTTATATCATTGTTGGGACACGAGACATTACAGATTGGAACGTGCTCATGATGAAGACAGATTCGTTAGGTAATGTTCTATGGACTGAAGAGGACGGCGGGATGATGCGCGACTGGCTCAATGGTGTTTGTCCTAATCCGGGCGGCGGATATGTTGCTGCCGGAGAAATCAACGTGAACAGCTGGTATACATCCGGTAATCTTGGGATTCTCGCATTTGACGATAACGGTAACCAAACCTGGATCAGGTCATATGGCGGAGACGATTATGATGGCGGTAATTCGATCGATACTGCAGCTGGCGGATACATAATTACCGGCTTCACGAATTCTTATGGCGCAGGCGGTTCAGATGTCTGGCTCGTGCGCACAAACGCCTCGGGCATATCGCAGTGGACCCAGACATTCGGAGGAGTCGAGGATGATTACGGATCATCTGTTAGTTCGACGGCTGATGGCGGTTATATCATTGCCGGATACACTGCATCCTATGGCGCGGGTTGCTGGGATGCATATTTGATCAAAACCGATAGTGATGGCGACAGTCTTTGGACGAGGACCTATGGCGGAAACCTTTACGATGCGGCATTGCATGTCTTCCAGACTGATGATGGTGGCTATGTCGTGACCGGATTCGTTGACGGCATCGGCGAGTGGCTTGGTGGCGATATCTGGATCATGAAGACCGATGAGAATGGCGATGTCCTGTGGACAAGTACCTATGGCGGCGCCTATGAGGACTGGGGTTTCATTACCAGACCGACCATGGATGGTGGTTATATAATTGCCGCAAAGACAAGGTCTTTTGGTGCTGGAGAAACCGACATATATCTTATCAAACTGGCACCGGAAACCGGAATCGCCGGGAACGAGGGCTCTGTCACTGGAGATCTGGCACCTGTTGCAACCATTGTACGCGGTCCCCTACCCCTGCCAACGGATAAAGAATTCAAGGTCTTCGACATTTCCGGCCGTGAAGTGCACACCACTAACCCGGCGCCCGGCATTTATTTTGTCGAACTCGAGGGCGAAATTGCCCAAAAGATTATCAAAGTGCGATGACGCGCAACGTTTTACGCTAGACGTATCGCTGTCATTGCGAGTTCGCCGCAGGCGGACGCGGCAATCTCCTTTTCCGGCACGTTATGAAACTGAGATTGCTTCGTCGTTCTTCGCCTTGCTCGGAACTCCTCGCAATGACTTGGAGCGGGTGTTTCTATTTCTCTCTCCACCTTCAGGACAGTGCAGTGAGCGGAGTGAATCGAGAACGTCCGTTTTTCAGCGAAGAATGTCTCTATATTTAGGGCCTTCATTTCGTGAAAGATGCTTGCGGTATCAGTTGGAGGAGTTATGACATATATTTTAATGCTATCGCTGGTCGTGCCTTGTGCCGAGTTTCCCATTTGCACTGCGGCTGACGAACAGTACTATCCATGTGGTGTTTACGAGAACGATCAGTATTATGTATTCTGGGCGGACTATCGGTACTACGACGTTGACAGTTCTCAGTCGGTATTCGGCGCGCGCGTGAGCACAGATGGGACGGTTATTGATCCGGATGGAAAATTGTTGTACAGAAACCGAACCGGCTACGAGCCCGCTGTTGCGTATGACGGGACTAACTTTCTGGTAGTCTTCAGGGACAGTTGTTGAACCGCCGGGAATATCTACGGGGTGCGTGTCACTCCAGAGTGTGATTCAATAAATTCCCTTAGCATCTGTTCAGAGGATGGAATACAGACGGATCCATGTGTTGCGTTTGACGGCACTAACTACATGGTGGTCTGGTCTGACATGAGGGTCACCGGAAACAAGGTTGTTTATGTAGCAAGAGTGTCACAGTCAGGTACAGTGCTGGATCCTGGTGGTGTCCAAATTGGCCCTGAGAATGGGTCATGGCAGAACCAGCCTTCCATTGTGTTCCTCGGCGATAAATACTTTTTGGCCTGGGGACATCTTATGGCTCCATTCGGTGTAACCGGATGTTTCGTCAATCTTGATGGGACCCTAGATGATACGGTAAGGATCGCGTCTGCTACTGCTGAGGTCCACAATACGTGTGTTGTCTATGATGGAGAAAAAATGCTGGTTACGTGGACTGAATATGCGGGGACCTTGTGGGGACAGTTCGTATCGACGAGTGGATCTGCGATCGGGAGTCCTTTTATCATTGCGACCGATATCATGGTGACCAGTTCAGGGAGCACGTGTTTCAGCGGGTCGGAATACATGGTCGTCTACTGCAATTGGGCATTCGCGATCATCGAATTTTGGGGTCGTAAGTATGATGCTTCGGGCAATCCGCTGGGCTCTCCGTTCAGGATAGCGAACCCGGCACACAGTAGTACTGATGGCTATGTTATCGCGGGCGACGAGCATTACCTATGCCTTTGGTCAAAACTCCTCTACCCGGCCGATATCTATGGTAGTCTCGATTTCGACGTTGGTGTTGAAGATCACCAAACACGCCCACTTGAGCAGGGTCTACGTTATACATCTACGATTACCAGTGGTCCGCTGGCGCTGCCCGATGACAAAGAATTCAAAGTCTTCGACATCATGGGCTGCGAAGTGCGTACGACGAACCCCGCACCGGGGATTTATTTCATACAAATAGAGAGTGATATTGTTCAGAAAGTTATTAAGGTAAAATGAAAATAACGCTAATCTCGTTACGTTCGTTAATTTCGTTACTATCGCTGGAACAAAATGACGAGATATAAAATTAACGGTATTAACGGTAGTAACGAGAGTAACGAAACTAACGTTCTGTGGTATTTAGTGAAGGGAGGAAAAGTGCGTTATATAATAATGTGTATTCTGATCGTCCCGGTCATTTTGTTGGCACAGATCGGCTGGACCGAGCATTTAGTCAGGAGCAACTATCAGTTTGCATCATACGTATACGCTATCGATCTTGACGATGATGGCGACACGGACATCCTCGGCACATCACATGATGACGATGATGTGACCTGGTGGGAGAACGACGGTGCTCAAAATTTCACAGAGCATACGATCCACGATAATTTCGATGGTGCTTACTGCATACAAGCTCTCGATATTGATGAAGACGGTGACAATGATATTTTGGGTGCTGCTTACCAGGCGAGTTTCTTTGCCTGGTGGGAGAACGACGGTAACGAGAACTTCACTTGCCACCTCCTCAGTCCTCCTGTAGATAACGCGCTGATGATCCACGGTGTGGACATGGAACCTGATGGCGATATCGACATTGTTGGCAGTACTTACTGGGATGGTGGAATAGTCTGGTGGGAGAACGATGGGAATGAGAATTTCACTTTTGATAGCGTTGTCTATCAAAATACCCCGCTTTGGGGTTCTTATCCCTGCGACCTTGACGGCGATGCCGACATAGATGTGCTTTGTGCCTTGTCCTGGTTGAATTATGTTAAGTGGTTTGAGAATGACGGTGAAGAGCGTTTCACCGAACACATCATCGCTTCAGCTTTCATTAACGCCCACGGAGTGCATGGATTTGATATCGATGGTGATTCTGACATGGATATTGTGGCGTCGGCAATGGTTGGAAACCGTGTCACATGGTATGAGAATGATGGAAATGAGAATTTCATGACCCACGATATCGAAACAGCCCTTCTGCAGCCACATGCCGTGTTCGCCGTCGATCTCGACCGCGACGGTGATATAGACATTATCGGCAGTTTGTATGGCGCACATCAATATGCTTGGTGGGAGAATGATGGGTTCCAGAATTTCACCAGGCATACAATCGCTGAAAATGCCAATGGTGCAACTTCGATCTGGGCTGCTGACATCGATGGCGATACTGATCTGGATATTGTAGGTGCGGCTTGCACTGCAGATGAAATAATCTGGGCGGAAAGTGATCAGGTCGGTATTGAAGAAGGCGGTACATCAGCTTTTGAGTTGACCAATGTATACCCGACAGTGATCACAGGGCAGATCCGGCTACCGGATGATCGGGCTTGCAAAGTGTACGACATCTCCGGCCGTGAGGTGACGACAGCAAATCCCGCACCAGGTATATATTTTATCGAAGCGCAGGGCGAAATAGTTCAGAAGATAATTAAGGTCAGATAAGAATGACGTTATTCTCGTTATGTTCGTTACTTTCGTTAATATCGCTGGAGCAAAGTTTTGATATGTATACTAACGGAATTAACGGGAATAACGATATTAGCGCAAATAACGACATGTTCTTTATCATTGTAATCTTATTTTTCATCACCGTAATCGATCAATGCCATAGGCATTGAAGGAGGTTTTTGTATGAAAAAGTATTCTCGTATACTCATTAGCCTGGCTGTCGGATGGTCGCTTATGTATGCTTCCGGTACCGTCATCACTGACTCTTTCTACAGCGATGCGCTCGAGACCACGCGTTACATGAAAATATATTTACCGGACGGGTATGATACATCCACCGAGTATTATCCGGTCATATATTTTCTGCATGGCGGAAGTAGCAATCACAACAGCTATTCAAATATCTACTATCACCTCGATACGCTCATCGAATACGGACACGTAGAACCGCTCATCATGGTGAAACCGGACGCGAGTGTAGGACCGTACTATGGCAGTTGCTATACTAATTCAGCGCTGTATGGTGATTTCGAGGACTATATTGTTTATGATCTCATTGAATATATTGAAACGGCCTACCGGGCTATACCGTCGCGTGACCAGCGGACCATTATGGGTCATTCAATGGGCGGTTCGGGTGCGTTAAAACAGGCGTTCAAGCATCCTGATATCTACCGGGCAGTGGTCGACCATAGCGGGCTCGTCGATTACAGTGTTATGCTGCAATTGTACGTGCCACTAATTCTTGCGGCAAACGGCGGCACTTCTCCTTACATCTACAATCCAAATGCGAGTGTTTTTACCGGTGTGGCGTTCACTTTGTGCGGCGCTTTTTCGCCGGACACGACCGACCCTCCGTATTACGTGGACTTCATCCTTGATACCCTGGGCAATATCGATAGTACTGTCTATGAATTATGGCGATTGCATGACACCCCATATCTCGCTCATCAACTGCAGCCGGATACTATGGCAATCTACATGGATTGCGGCATGAGCGATGAGTACTACTGTTACCCGTTGCATGAAGCCCTTGTCGAATCTCTCGATGTGATAGGTCTTCCCTATCAGTGGCACCCTTATTCTGGTAATCATTCAAATCAACTTGATGTCCGTTTTCCCATCGCTATTGCGTTTCTTGATTCGGTCATGTGTACCGGTGTGGAGGAAGGTTCACAGATAGAGCTTACAGGCAAAGACTACATCGGCGCAACGATCTTCCGCGGACCATTGGTCCTGCCGGCTGACAGACATTATGAGGTTTTCGACGTTACGGGCAGAAAGGTCGATGTCAGTCGTCTATCGCCTGGCGTATATTACGTATTTGCCAACGGCGACTTCGCTACCAAGGTGGTGAAAGTGAAATGAACAGCCTGCTGTCATTGCGAGGAGCGGGGCGACGCGGTCCCGCTTTGCGGGATTCACGATTATCATTTTATAAGAAACGTCCAATATGAAAAATCGGAGCAATCTCCATGTTCAATCGGTCTTGATGAAAATAGCGGGATTAACGGGAATAGCACAATTAACGAGATTAACGATCCGGGCGATTTTCATCGGAGGAGGACGAATATGATCAATCGCTCAATGTTGCTGCTTCTGTCGGTATGCTGTTTTTTGCCTCAAGCCTTGATCGGACGCTCTTTTGCTTATTCTGAAGCTTCCAGAGAAATCCCAGTAAAGAACCCTTTGCCAGAGTTTGAATACTACCGCCAGGTGGGTGAAAGCAGGGAACAAATGAGTTCATTTTGGTGTGATCTTGCCGCCGGAAATATCCGCCAGGATACAGGGCAGGTTGATTACCGGCATTATGATATCGACATCTATCTGGTACCGGAAGATCATTTCTTGACGGGTAATGCAGAAGTTGTTTTTCGCAGCAAAATAGCGCAGCTGCACGAAGTAAATTTCATAATGTTCAATGACTCGCTTGAGATCGCTTGCGTGACTCATGGTCCGGATACGCTCGGCTTCTCCTATGATCCGGTTACCTGGGTCCTGCAGGTGGATCTGAACGATACATTGAGCTTCGGGCAGGAGGATTCTATACGGATCCATTACAGTGGATATGTGACGCCCCAGCTATCACAAAATCTATGGAATTTCTGCCGTATCGATTCGGTGATCGGTTACTGCACGTACTTTCCCTATGTCTGGTATCCGATGCCTTATGACCAAAACGGCGTGCACCGCTGGACTCGCTGGGCGTCGGGCAGGGTTTCGCTGACTATTCCACAGGGTTGGACCGCGGTCAGTAACGGTGCTCTTCTGGATTCTTCGTATACGGATTCGACACGGACATACGTATGGGGCTCTGACAGAACCGTAGTCGAGTTTATCTTTGCGGCCGCGCCGTACGAGACCGTGGAATGGCAGCAGTCAGGAATTGATTTTCAATACTATGATTTTGATACGACCGGCTGTCAGTCATTGATGTCCACTGCCGGAAGTATTTTCAATTTCTATACGAATACTTTTTGTTCATATCCGTTCGACAAAATGGCTTTTGTGGATATACTGGAACCCAACATTGGATATGGTGCGTACACGATCGTTGCTTCAGACATGCCTGCATCGCTGGGCATGTTGGGCCATGAGATCGCACATCAATGGTGGGCTCACATAGTTTCGCAACGGTTCACGGATGAGGATTGGATTTCTGAGAGCTTTGCCGATTTTTCGACTCATCTTTTCCGGGAAGATACCTTCGGCGTATCGTCGATGATCACCTCGCTACAGGTGGTTGCCTCATACTACTTAACGGTACCGCCAGGCATGGATCTTCCGGTCATCCCGAGTCCGTCCAGCTCCATGTACTATGGGCCAATTATGTACGGCAAGGGCGTCTGGGTACTTCATATGTTGCGCGGGGTCATCGGTGATACAGCATTTTTTGATGTTTTGCAGGCCTTCGTAAATGTCTACACAGATAGCAGCGCTACCGCAGAGATGTTTCAGAACGTGGCCGAGGGAGTAAGTGGACAAGACCTTGACTGGTTCTTTGATGAATGGCTCTTCAGGGCGGGCTATCCGGGTTATGTCACCTACAATTACTACAGGACGAACCCGGACAGTAATTCAGTAATCATCAGCCTCCATCAATCTCCGTCGGTCGGTGGCCTTTTCACAATGCCGCTTACAGTGGCATGCAACACGTCGGCCGGGTTGCATGATACGACATTTTGGGATAGCTTGGAGTGGCACCAGATCATTCTGTTGGACACACTGCCCGTTCTTTCAGTTGTGCTCGACCCGGAAAATTGGGTATTGAACACCCACATTGATAGTCTGCCGCGCTTGCGCAGTGTTGTCGCCGGGGATCAACAATTGACGTTATTCTGGAATCAATATCACGATAATCCTTTACCCGCAGGATATAATCTCTATCGAGGTCTGAACATGAACGGACCATTTCAACGTGTGAACCAGAATGTAATTCCCGATACCTCGTACGTTGATACCGGATTGACGAGCGGGGTGACTTATTATTACAAGGTCAAGGCGGTGAGCAGCATTGACACATGCTACGAAACAAAATTCTCAAATATGCTCTGGAATACACCACAGGGGATCGATGCTGGGGCGGATACGGCATTCGTGGCGGATGATTGGTATCTCGGACAAAATCATCCTAACCCTTTCAGGGGTCAGACGAGGATCTCTGGTCGAATCGCAAGGTCAGGTCCTGCTGTGATAACCGTGTATAATTGTGCGGGGCAGGTAGTGAAAGAAATACAGTACTGGGTAGGCCAGAGTGGTGAATTTTCAGTGCTTTGGAACGGTCAGGACAACGCGGGGAGGGCGGTCGCCAGTGGTGTCTATTTTTACACGCTCGAGACCCCGGTTGACCGGTTATGCCGCCAAATCGTTATACTTGACTGATACATCACGCCTGACGTTTCCTTCATCCGTCTTTCGGTAGACACAGTCATTGCGAGGAGTGCAGCGACGCGGTCCCGCTTTGCGGGATTCTCGATTATCATTTTATTAAAAACGTCCAATATGAAAAATCGGAACAATCTCCACTGGCAAGCGGTATAAAAGATAATAACGAAAATAACGATCCCAACGGTCTGTTGTTTTGATCCTTTGAATTTTCGAGTTGATTAGAGTTTAGAGATTCGGATTTCGTATTTTAGGAAAGAGTGTCCAGTTACAACCGCACTCGTACAGTGGTTTAAATCCTATCGTCTTGTAGAACCGCAACCCCGATTCCATGTAAGATTTTTCCATACCGAGGGCCGCTGCCCGGCGCAATCCCTCCATAACGACTTCCCTCCCCATGCCGAGCACGATGGAGCCCACCGGTTCCAAGCGCGCGAACTTGTTGTACTCGTCTATCCATACGATACAACAGGCTACGTACTCGCCGTCTGGACCGACGATTACCAGATCCAGATCTTTCCGGTAGTCAGGTGCTTTTTGCAGTTCCTGACAAGAGAATAAAGTAGGCCACTCTTTTGGATCCTTATGTCGGAAGGAAAGTCCGAATATCTTTCTCCGTTTCTCGAGGTCATTATCTTCAGCCATGGATAGAAAGCGAAAGCCCTGGGGTAAATGTGGTTCGGGGAGATCCTTGAGCACATACTCCATGAACCAAGCCGAGGATCTTTCGCCTTTTGCGTAGCCGCGTTTCTTTGCCGCTTGCGTCAGCGATTCATCGTGTTCATTAATATAGACACGGGTTCTGTCGTTGTTGATATACGTTCCTTCAGTGTAGTCGAGCATCTCTTCGAGAAGGAAATCATAGCCCGGCCGCCTTTGGAAATAGGCCAGTCCGTATGACGGATGGTCAGGCACGTGTTCGTCAGGGCATACTACGGCGACGATCTCTGACTTTTCGTTTTCCCAGATGCCGACCGCGTCCTCCCAGAGACGGATCGCTTCCAGACTTTTTTCAGTGGTGTTTTCGGTTTTGCCGTATGCGCCGAGCATGGGTGCGGCAAAATAGCGTGCGTAGTTCCAGCGTTCAAACGTCCAGTTGATCGGTTTCTCAAACGCACGGAACGTCTGTACGAGCATATCCCTAACGCGCAAGAAATCCATTTCAGGTTCATATTTTCTGAAATTCACTTTCATCTTATTCTATTCTACCGCATATTCACCAGGATGCAAGAACACGAGACGCGAAAAGCTCCGCGCTTAACGCGGCACGCCTTACGCCAAACGCATCCCGTCATTGCGAGAAACGAAGTGACGAAGCAATCTCAGTAGTCAAACGGTATTAACGAAATTAACGGTATTAACGAAATTAGCGATAATAACGAGACTAACGAAAATAACGGAATTAACGGGACTAACGAGATTAGCGAAAGTAACGATCTAAACGCATTTTGTTTTTTCACATTTTTCTCACACCGCGTTATTATAATACGACATACATGAAATTTGGTGTCGCCATATGCGGTGTGCTTTTGTTACTTTTGGGGTGTCATCGTGAGATAATCGATGAAGAGCAGCCGTCGGTATGCATTTTGAGGCCGCACGATGGTGAGCATGTTTCCCGTATTGCGACAATAGTTGTCGAGGCAGATGACAACAAAAAACTGACGAGGCTCGAATTGTACATTGATGATTCTCTCGTGGTTGCGCATGAACAGACTCCGGATAAGTACTATTGCATTTATTATTGGATCACATGGGATCTTCCACATAAAAGTACTCATACAATTCATGCTGTTGCTTTTGATGCGACAGGTAACATTGAGATGACACCGGTTGTCAATGTAATTGTTGACCACTCGGGTGTCCGTGAATGGTTCTTTTATACGGGAAGTAGCATACACGCCGCAATTGCCATGAGCCCGGATAATACAATCTATTGCAAGAATGCGACCGGTGTATTTTACGCGCTGAATCCAGATGGTTCAGAAAAGTGGACGTATCAAATGTCGATTGGTTACAACCTTGCTGCTCCAGCAGTCGGGTCTGACGGTACAATATATGTGGCAACGAATTGGTATCTCTATGCATTAGACCCAAATGGTAATCTGAAATGGCAGCACGGGCCAATGTTGGTGCTGACAAGCACCCCTGCCATTGCGGCTGATGGTGCCATCATCGTGGGGAGTATGGATAGCAAGGTTTATGCGTTCAATGCCGATGGTACGGTGAGATGGACTTATGAAACACCTGCGCCGATCTATACATCTCCCGCAATTGCCATAGATGGCACGATCTACATTTCATCGACAACCACTGACAGCGGATTCTTTGCGTTGAATGCTGATGGCAGCTTGAAATGGCGCTTCGACGTGAATGCTATGATCTATTCATCACCGGCGATCGATGACCAGGGTAATGTATATTTCGGTTCGAATGATTACTATCTGTATGTGTTGAATCCGGACGGGACTATGAAATGGAGGTTCCTAACCGATGGTGAAATACGTGCGTCCCCGGCTATCGGCTCGGACGGCACTGTTTATTTTGGTTCCTACGATGGGTATCTCTATGCGGTTGATAGGATGGGCAATTTGACATGGCGTTATTACTTAGGCGGATACTGTTCATCCACGCCGGCTATTGCACTGGATGGAACATTGTACGTTGGATCTTATGATGACCACTTGTATGCGATTTACGGAGGCGGGTCACTACGGTGGAAATACCAGACCGGGAGCGTTATTTCGTCGTCGCCGGTGATTGGATGTGATGGTACGGTATATGTCGGTTCTAATGACGGTTGTGTCTATGCAATTACTGGATTCGCACCCATGACGATTTCTGCCTGGCCTATGTTCCACCACGACCCGCAATTAACCGGCCGGGCGGATTAAAGTTAACGCTTTACCCCGGACAGCGAGAAGATAAGTAGGTCAGAAGCTGAGAGCCTGAACGACAACAACATTGGCGGCAATAACTACATAGTCGGATTTTATCATTATTATTTAATTCGCATCTGGTGCAATCATTTAACGACGTAGAGTCGCTCTTCGGTTCAACCGGGGAATCCAAACCAGCCTCGTCATTGCGAGGAGTCCCGCTCTCAGAAAGTCATTGAATGTGAGTCGGGACGACGAAGTTCCGCTTGGCGGAATTCCGATTCCTTGATTATCATGGAATTCTGTAAATGACAGAATCGGAACAATCTCAACGCTTCAACGAAAGTAACGATATTAGCGCAATTAACGGGAATAGCGAAATTAACGATACTAACGATATTAGCGAACCTAGCGGTCCAGACGTTTCTTTGCCAAAAAGTCAACCTCCGTCCCCCCGATCGAGGGCAGCGCGACTTATCCACGCACCCAGGCAACACGCACGATCTACCCCCGTCATTGCGAGTCCGCCGTAGGCGGACGAAGCAATCTCAGCTCGATCCCGGTGTTGGCGAGATGAACGGAAATAACGAAATTAGCGATAATAACGAGACTAACGAAAATAACGGAATTAACGGGATTAGCGAAAGTAACGATCTAAACGCATTTTGTTTTTTCACATTTTTCTCACACTTCTACTTTATAATGCAACTGTATGAGTAAATATTACATCTTGCCGCTTCTGTTTTTCGCAATTGTGATGACGTCTGGCTGTCGTGACAAAGAACCGCCTCTGGTCGCCATCGTGAGCCCTGAGGATGGTGCGCTCGTTGGCGACAGCGTGAGGGTTGTTATCGAGGTTCGCGAC
The DNA here is from genome assembly GCA_020353055.1 of Caldifarciminota bacterium. Lineage (GTDB taxonomy): Bacteria > Hydrothermota > Tepidihabitantia > SM23-42 > SM23-42 > SM23-42. Next base: position 1,204,596 of record CP070686.1, read on the forward strand.
AATGCAGAAGTCTACTACACCGATCTGTATATTGATGATGTATACGTCGATAGATTCTACGGCGAGCCTGATACTTATATATGGTGTACTGATTCGCTCCAGCCCTGGACTGAGCACCGACTATGTGCCGAGGCCGTCGACATGGCTCTGAACGATACTGTATCGGACGCAATATCTGTCACCGTCATTCATCCTGGCACGATAAGATGGGTATGTCGCTCAATTGATAATATACAAGCCTATCCGGCAATTGGTGGTGATGGTACGATTTATATTGTCGCGGCGATTCCTGGTAACAGCATGGTAGTCTATCTCTTCGCGATCAATCCCGATGGTACAATTAAATGGCAGTGTCATTTGGGCTTTGCAGATTACGGCCAGGATCCCGTTCCAAGTATTGGCCCCGATGGCACGATTTATGTCTCTGGTGCGTATTCTTCTTACCCCACAGCAACATTTCTTGCTGCGATTCATCCAACGGGTGCTCCCAAATGGGAGGTTGAAGGTGTGCAGGGGTGTCCTGCAATCGGGGTCGATGGTGCGGTCTACATTGGCGGTGGCGAGGGGTTACATGTTTATAACCCGGATGGTTCTTCACGTTGGATTTACCAATTACCATATCCTGCATACAATCCGGCGATTGGTGCAGATGGCACGATCTATTTCGGATGCGGGGATGGCTATGTTTACGCTCTCAATCCAGATGCCACGCTGAAGTGGAGGTACGAAGTACAGCTATCTGAGGAAATCGCCATTAGTTTCGATAATACGATTTACTTTGGTGCATATGATTCGTATCTCTACGCGCTTAGTTCAGACGGTACTTTGAAATGGCGTTACTACACCGGATATTTCCGATTATCTCCGGTTGTAGGGTGTGGCGGGCTCATCTATATTTGGAGTATGGTTAATGGTGAAGGTCGGTGCGTTGCACTGAGTCCGGATGGTGAACTGACCTGGTCCGGTCTCCCTGGCGTGTGGCCGTCCTTCGGAAGTGCTGTAGCTATTGCTGCTGATAGCACGATATATTTTACATCATATGATTGTGATCTTTATGCATTGACGCCAGAGCACCAGGTGAAATGGATTTGCCATATCGGTGCGACGCCCTCTTATCCACTAACGATTGGCAATGACGGTACAGTATATGTAGCAGATAGATGGTGGGGTCTCGATGCCATCAATGGGTTGGCGCCTCTGGCGAAGACACAGTCGCCCTGGCCTAAGGTCCGCCATGATGAAAAAAACACGGGTCGGGGAGGGCTCTGATATGATCAAGATTCTGGTATCCGTAGTCTGTTTGCTGATACTGTCAGGCTGCAGAGATATTGAACAAATCGGCGACATCGAACCGCCCATCGTTGAGATCGTGAGTCCGGCAGACGGCTCGTATGTTGACAGCACCGTGCTTGTCATGGCGCAGGGAACGGATAATGAGATCGTCGACAGCATTGAACTCTACATCGATACAATGCTCGTTGCCGCGCTGGCCGATACTATAGTCACGTATGAATGGGAAACTGAAATGTTACTACATGGCACAGTGCACGAGATATATGCATGTGCTTTGGATGGAGATCAAAATGTCGGCATTTCCGATACCGTTACGGTCATCGTGGAGCATACCGGCACGCTCAAATGGCGATGGTTAGTGGGCGATGGCGCTGCCGTCAAATCCGCGGCAATTGGTAATGATGGGACGATCTATTTTGGGGCAAGTAGGTATCCTAATAGCATGCTTTACGCTCTGAATCCTGATGGTACTTACAGATGGTCGTATCATGTTGGTTGGTGGTCGACGTCGCCGGCAGTAGGTGGGGATGGCACGATTTATTGTGGTTCGACTATCGGTTATCCGGAGGGGTGGCTCCATGCCCTCTATCCTCATGGTGGTGAGAAATGGCACTACGAAACAGCTCGCTGGATCGATTCTTCGCCGGCATTGGGTTCAGATGGGACAATTTATTTCGGATGTGCGGACAATTACTGCTATGCGCTGAACCCTGATGGCACTCTAAAGTGGCGCTACGAAACCGGCGATGAAGTTGACGCTTCACCCGCTGTCAGTCTGGACGGTACGATTTACTTCGGCTCAGACGATGGTTGTCTCTATGCATTGAATCCTGATGGTAGTTTGAGATGGAGTTATCAAACTGGCGAAACCATCAAATCATCGCCTGCAATAGGCACCGATGGTTCTGTCTATTTTGGCGCTAATGATGGATACTTGTATGCTCTGGATCATGACGGCGCGCTGCAGTGGCGATATCACATGGGTGATGTTGTGATTGCCTCACCATCGATCGACTCAGACGGCACGATTTATATCGGCTCGGATAACGGCATTTTCTATGCACTAAATCCAAGTGGCACAGTGAAGTGGACCTATGCTACTGATGGCACCGTGAGTTCTTCTGCTGCGATTGATATGGACGGAGTGATCTATTTTGGGTCAGATGACCACTATGTCTATGCCCTGTACCCTGATGGTACTTTGAAATGGAAGTACCTTACGGATAACGATGTAGAAGCTTCGCCAGCAATTGGTACTGACGGCACTATATATGTAGGTTCAGTGGGAGGTCGTTTTTTTGCGATCAATAGTATAGCGCCGCTTGCCAACTCTTGCTGGCCCAAATTTAAACACGATTGGAAAAACACCGGTCGCTCAGGACCGAACTGATCGACGCGATACGCTTCACGCCACACGCCGTAAGGCAGGAAATTGAGAGGTTCAGAGGTTTAGAACCTGAGCGAAAACAACGAAATTAACGGGATTAGCGATATTAACGGAACTAACGATAATAGCGGGAATAACGAACTCAACGAACGCATTGACATCTCGCTGCAGCCGTTTATAGTTTCTTACGTAGATAGCGTCGGAGGAACTTATGCAGAAAGTATTCACTCGATTATCATTGGTCCTTACAGTTGCGATAATGCTGACTCTGTGCTGTACTGATGAAGGTGGCAACTTTGAGGTTAAGGTCATCGATCCGGACAGCATGCCAGTCCAAGGTGCGTGGATCGAAGGCGGATTTGATTGGGATATGTACCGGTCTTATACTGACAGCAATGGCGTTGCAATTATCCCAGACCATGGACGCAACTATTCGGCCAACATCTTCAAGGAAAATTTTCTCCCGCGGTACATTGAGAGTCCCTCACCGGGGACTTATGGGATCGACCCGACTGAACAGAGGTTGCGGTTGATTGGTGATATTCTTGGTAGCGCAGTTGTTTTCGACACTGATTACATCGTAGCAGTCTCGTACGACGGCGCATACAGCGTTTACACGTACACCGACCAGAGTATTACGCTGGTGAGCAGCGTGATCTTGGCGGACGGCGCGAGGAAATTCAAAAGGTATGGTGACATACTATGGTTCAGCACATTTGATAATGGTGTATTCGCCTACTCGCTGGAAAACATTCTTCAACCTCAGCTACTGATTCATGTTGATATTTCTGGATACCCCGGTGTGCTTGCGGTGAAGGATTCCATTATTGCGGTTGGTCCTCAATACGGGCTCGGCGACTTGCGGATCTTCTCTTTCGACAATGCGGGGCACGCTCAGCAGCTAATCGGCATTTCGCAATTCGTCGTCGATGCCATGGAATTCATCGGCAACTATCTCGTTGTTGTCGGTGGACAGGCGAGCCTACCGACTGTTCTTGACGTTTCCAATCCGGCTCAGCCAGTGCTTGTGTATAGCCATTACGACGCAAGTGCGTACTCCGGGTTCATAAAAGACAGCATGTTGATCATAGTGCCTGAGCGACAGTGGGATGAAGGTTCTTTCTGGCCTTACACATACAGATGGTACGACATTTCTTACCCCGCGAATCCTTCGTTCGGTGGATCCTTCACTGCCGACTCCTGGTTGTATGATTTAGTGGACGGAGATTATGCAGTAGGTTTGTATGGCAGCTATTTTGTAGCCAGCATCCTTGCCGGTGATCATGCAAACGGGTTCTCCACAATTGCAATCTATCCGTGGCATGCATTGGGGGAGTATGGAGGCGGTAACCCGCCATATTTCATCATTGCCGAACGCCTGTGGGTAATTGAACCGAACTGACGCAAAGAAGACACTGAAGGTTTTCATGCAGTGGTAAGGAGGGATGCCTTTTGAAGCCGCTGGTTTTGCGGGCAGTGCATCTATCGTTCTTTGTTGTACCTTTTCTTTTGAACGCAACCGCAAGTGAATACTGCAATTTTCACGCTGCCTATTTTGATGCAGAGTTTGTCGGTAACTATGCATTCGTCGAGGTGGAAAGATTTCTTAATGATGTCGTACGTACGGCTGGTGTTATTATCCGATTGGACAGCCTTCTGGGAAATCGCCGGCACGCAGGAACACTGGATCACTTTGTCCGCTGGCGGCTCGTCGATGACTACATGAAACGTTACTCTGTCGAGAAGGGGTCCTACATTGTGGAGGGGCAGAATGTCTATATCCGGTTCGATGATTCGGTTGCAATCAACAAAGCGTTGAAGGAGTTGTGGCAGATAAGCGACTGTGCTCTGACTGTAGGAGGGCATACCAGTGTCTGGATGTTCTCGCTTCACACAGGATTTTCCCACCTTGAGCATGTCGCTAAGAGATTAATTGGTAAAAATGGCGTAGATAATGACCGGCCTGATACAAATCTCCTCTGGCTCAGGATAGAAGGAGATCTGTGGTCTTCACATCATTTTTATCAACACGAGAAAGACGGGTTCTGGCATGTCTATACCGGCTTGTATTTGACGCAGCAAAATGTCACGGCGGCGCAGAAGTTGTTGCTAGAGCGCTATGATCTAGAAACGACGATAACCAGTCATAAGCTAAGACCCGCAATACTCAAACGATACGCCTATCGCTAAGAGCAAAAGTTAACAAAATATAGCCCTCCACTCTTCAGGATCTACGACAGGTTGGAGTGTTTACTTTTCTCGGCGCGGCATTTCTTCAAGGAGCTAGCGACAATGGTTTCGAAAATAGCGGGATTAACAGATATAACGAGCCCAAAGTTTACTGTTTTGTCATTTGTAATTTGAATATTGTGATTTACTTGATTTTTGTATTTTGGAATTTGAAGTTTGTCCCAGCTTCGTTTCTTTTCAATTTCTAAACTTCTGGTTTTTCGTAACACTATGCACCATGCGCTTTGCTCTATGCAGTTTTAAGGGATTAGCGAGACTAACGAAATTAACGAGAGTAACGGGAATAACGAGACTAACGATTGTTGATCCAGTATCTCGGTATGCAGCGCTTGACATCCACCAAATTCCTGGGTACCATCAAAATGAATGAGTATGAAAAGTCGATTCTTACATCATCACTGAAATATCAAGTGAACTCCAAGAATAGGGAGGAAACCGTGAGGAACGTAGTAATATCTTTAAATATTTTTCTGCTTTCAGGGGCGCTTGCGTACAGCCAGTCATTCGATCAGTTGAGAATCAAACTTGAAAATTGCTTACGAGAAAACAATATACCAGGCACTGCTGTCGCTGTTGTGACCGCGGATTCTGTTTTATTCACAGGCGGGTTTGGGTATGCCAACATCAATATGAAGACACCGGTAACCGTTAATACGCATTTCTTTCTGGGTTCGATTACAAAGAGTTTCATTGCCTTGGGCATTGTTAAGCTCATGGAAGAGGGGAAGGTTGATTTGAGTGCTCCTGTAAGCGAAATCTTGCCTGAAGTCATCATTCAAAACCCCTGGGAGGATACTGACCCGGTCCGCGTGGTCCATCTTCTGGAGCACACTGCTGGCATATGCGATGGCTTTGTTACGCTTTTCAACTGGCGGCATGAACGTGATATTCCTTTGAACGAAGTGATGAGAATGCACAAGCGAATTGTGATTCATCATCGCCCGGGGTCATTTTATCTTTACTCGAACGTTGGGTATCTTTTAGCAGGAATGATCCTTGAGAAGATTACTCAAATGAAATATGAAGAATTTCTCAGAAACGAGTTTCTGCTTCCTTTAGGAATGGAGACGTCCACTTTCGATGTTACGGATCCTTATAGTCGGTCTGTCCTGGCGCAAGGATACGGAGCGGGAGGAGAAGAGATACCTTACGTGTACATATATTCGAGGCCGGCAGGTCATGCGCATTCTTCAGTTTTGGAGATGGCGCAGTATGTAAGGTTCTTTCTGAATTATGGCAAGAGCAATGGATTACAGATCATCAAACCGGAAACCATGGATAGGGTAGAAATGCCGCAGACATCCCTGGCAAGTAGAATGGGGCTATTTAACGGTTATGGCTTGGGGAGTGAGTGGTCTTACAGAAACCAACACAGGTGGAGGGGACACAATGGCGCAACATTCGGATACTACTCCGATTTCTGGTATAATCATGATCTAAACATTGGCTACGTGGTCCTTGTGAATCAATTCGACATGCAGAGCGCCGGGAATGTAAGGAAGCTGCGCGAGTTGATAGCCGAGCATTTAACTGAAAACGTCAAGCCGGATTTTCAGCCCATCATATCTGTTTCCAGAGAGCAGTTGGAAGATTATTGCGGAACTTATACGATTGGCTATGGCGCAAAAGATCTTCTTGGACTGATAAATATTTTGCATGGAATGACCGAGGTTAAGCTTTCGGGTGATACATTGTTGATAAAACAGCCTTTGTCAGGAGGGCACGAAGATTACTTTTTCCCCGTTGCAGAAGGATTGTTCAGGATGAAAGATATGCCCGGAGCGACACTGGCGTTTTTTACCACGCCAGAGGGCGCAAAGGCAATGGTTTGGGGCAGAGACTATCTCGAGGAGCAGTCTCCCTGGAAATACTGGCTGACTGTAGTCTTTCTCTTATGGACGGTCTTGGTGATGCTTTCAGCAGTCATATATGGGTGCTTTTGGGTGCTAGTCTTTTTGTTCAAGAAAGTTGGTATGATACAGCGGGCTGTTCAGTGTATGCCTGCAAGAATTTATCCATTCATAGCGATAGTAGTGTTGACTGCAGGCATTATCCTGATTGCCAACCAGGAAATGTATTATTTGGGGAAACTGACATTTGCCAATGTTTCGTTCTTCATCTCGACCTGGTTATTCGCTTTTCTATCAATGGTCAGCTTAATAAGTGCTATCAAGTGTTTGAAGCAACCCGCAGGAAAGATTTTTAGAGTGTATCACATGGTTACTGCTTGTACTTATGTGAGCATGACAATTTTCCTGTGGTATTGGGGCGTCATCGGTTTGAAGCTCTGGATGTGATGGCATGCGGGAACCGGTTCCGCAAGGTGCCTGACCCCGACGTTCGTCATTCTCCGGCTTTGTCGGGGAATCCAAACCAGCCCCGTCATTGCGAGGAGTCCCGCTCTCAGAAAGTCATTGAATGTGAGGCGGGACGACGAAGTCCTGCTCTGCGGGATGCTCGATCTTCATTATAATAGTGATTTCCAATGTCGAAAATCGGCACAATCTCAGTTTGATCCTGGTATTTGGGTTCGTAACGGAAGCAACGGTAATAACGAGACTAACGGAATTAGCGAGAGTAACGAAAATAACGGTCTAAGCGTTTCTTTGCCAAAAAGTCAACCTCCGTCCCCTCGATGTAATCTTAGCCATTTCATGGCTTGACAAGCACAGTCATTTGATTATCATCTAAAATAGTAGCTTTTAGCGGAGCCTATCTTGATGTGGTGTTTGTGCACGAGGAGAGATAATGAATTATGTAGTGAGTATACATCACTGTTCGGGCAATTTGGATCATCAAAAACCGCTGATACCAGAAAAACATTCATTTAATTTCTCTGTCACTTTTTCGCAAAACCGAGTGCAGCGCGACTTATCCACGCACGACGCGGTACGCTTTACGCTAAACGCCATGCCGACCATGGGGGCAAAATGTTAAAAACGTTATGCCTGTCCCCAGATGCTCCGTGCCCCATGCTTTGCGCACATTTTGCTATCGCCGTAATCATAGTTGTTATCAGCGTAATCAATGCCGTTAGGCAGTCATTGCGAATCCGCCGTAGCATAGCCTGCCCTGAGCGTGTCGAAGGGAAGCAATCTCAGCTCGATCCCGGTGTTGGCGAGATGAACGGAAATAACGAAATTAGCGAAAATGACGTTTCTAGACCCAAAACGACATCTATACGCTCGACGCTACACTGTCATTGCGAACCCGTTTTGTGGGTGAAGCAATCTCCATCCGTCAACGATAGTAGCGATATTAACGGTATTAACGATAATAACGGACTTTTGTCATCCAAAAGTGCAAAAGTGTATGCCTGTCCCCAGACTGACAACGGGAAGCTAGGAAATTCTGAACCCTGGAAGATAAACGGTATTAACGATAATAGCGATAATAACGAACTAAACGAATCTACTGCAGGTAAGGAGATTAGTTAATGATCGCATTCGCTCTCCTTATTTGCGCAATCGTGGTTGGGGCGGTCTATGGTTATGTGCGTAATCGCCGGGAAGCAGCCCGTGCTGCGAAGCCCGAATTCGACGTGCTCAGTGCACACCGGCTGGCGCCGCGCCCAGAGCGCGAAGCGCATTTGTGGGAAAAGGTGATGCAGCACAAGGATTTGGAGAAAGTTCGGAAGTATCTCCTTGCGGAATTGCGACAAATCGGGTTGACCGACTGGTCATATTATGCGCTGACCGCGATCACCAATTATTCGCCCGAGTTCTCCAAATTGCTGGTCGGTGACGAGTTGGACCTCGAGTTCATAAAAAAGACCGAACAGAACGGTATAAACGATGCGGTCACTGCGGTCAAGCAGGTGCACGTCAGTTATTCCCGGACCCTGCGCCAGTATTTCCATAACATTTTCACAAATCTGTACCGGACCACGACCTATGCGGGAGGGGATAAATTTTACTGGTACGGCCGTGACCGGGTCATTGCGATGCTCCGCTCATACCGGGCGAGCGAGAAGAAATTCATGCCGGCCGAGGTGCCGTTCGTCGACCCGAACGGTGAGGAGATCGCGTTTAATAAGAATATCGATCAGGAAACCGTGAAAAGAATGCGCCGGTATTTCGAAAAACTGCAGAAGAAGGCCCGGGCCGGGAATAAGAAGAAATACAAGTTCAAATATGATTCAGAACATCCGGTGATCGATTTCGACTTAGACCGGATCGCAGAAACAGGGTTGTTCAAATGCAACGGTTCGCTCACCAATTCACTCTA
>CP070686.1:1213852-1266298 GCA_020353055.1 Caldifarciminota bacterium
AGAAATCTAAGGTTAATTGCGGCAAAACTCGATGATCAAAAGGTCGAGAACCTTTTCAGTTTCGTGAAACAGAATAGGTTCTGGGTAGAATTGTTAGTCCCGCGTATAGACTTCGACTATCACTCCAATGTGATATTTTTCTGCATGAAAAGCTTCGGACAACTGCTACGGCTTGGAGATTAACGCTCTGAGCCACACCCATGAAGATGAAAACATGCTACTGCTGGAGATACATTCTTATTGTAGACATGCCGACGCTGGAAAGCCCTGAACAATAGACCTTTAGAAGAGGAGAAGTTGATACGTTGAGATACAGTGACGGAATTACTGCGAATAACGATTTAACGGGAGTAACGATACTAACGTCTTTTCTGTAAAGATCGCATTTCGCATTTCGAAATTGAAAATGTCTTTTCAGCGATATTACCGCTCTTAAGTTTTCAGGTTTTGCAGCCAGGCGACTTCGTTAGTAAGGCCTTTCTCTAAATCATACGCAGGCGCATAGCCAAGTAGTTTCTTTGCCCGAGTGATATCTGCGGCAGTGTGACGAACATCTCCCTTCTGCTTCTCGATATATCTAATTTTCGCCTTTGTACCGGTAACTTTCTCAATAATGCGTATCGTATCATTGACCGTGATCCGCGAACCTCCTCCAATGTTAAAAATATCACCAGCTACCTGCGCATCCATCGCCGAAACATTGGCATCGATTATATCCTCGATATAGGTGAAATCCCTTGTTTGCTTTCCATCGCCGTAGATGGCGATCTCCTTATCGTTGAGTATTGCCGTGATGAATTTGTTGAAAGCCATGTCCGGACGCTGCCGCGGTCCATAGACGGTAAAGTAACGCAGGCTGACGGTAGGAATGCTATAGTTCTTGTAATACAAATAGCACAGGTGCTCACCGGCCAGCTTGGTTACGCCGTACGGAGATATGGGCATCGGTTTCATGTTTTCAGCGGTGGGGTATGTCTCTGCGTCACCGTAGATGGAGGACGAAGATGCATAGATGAACTTCTTCAACTTTACTACTTTGGCTGCCTCAAGAAGGCATTGTGTAGCACGTACGTTGTTTTCCGTGTATATCCTGAAACTTGAACCCCAGCTCGCACGCACACCTGCCTGTGCTGCCTCGTGGAATACTACATCAATATCCTTCAGCAACGCGGTCAGATCCATCTGTAAAAGATCATCCTCGTGGAATAAGAATGCCTTGCTATCGTGCATTCTCGACAAATTGGATTCTTTTATCTTTCGAGGATAGTAATCAGTGAAACAATCGACGCCGGTCACTCTATGGCCCATGCCGAGCAGCCTCTCAGCCAGATGGGAACCGATGAAACCGGCAACGCCCGTGACAAGAACGTTCATTTCTGCTCGCGGACGGATTTTGGCTCGGGGATTGGAAGTATAGGGCATTTGCAGAGCAACCATTCGATAGAAATCGATAATTTGCTGGATACGGTCTGTAAAAAGTCAACTGGCACCGGATTACCTTCCTTTTCATACCGGTGATACTCGTCAAGCGGTAAGCCGAACAACGCGGCGAATCTTTCCTCGTCAATCCGCATGCTTTCCCGCAATGCCCACAGTCTTTTATTGGATGTTTCGATGTGGTCGACAATGAGATTCCGTAAGTAAACGTCCGGTGGAACGACCCTGGCAACAAAATCGCGCAACAGTTCCAGGCTCAATAGACAATCGCGTGTATTCATACTATGCCCGTAAACTATCCCCGATCACGTCAATATAAACACGTGCACTACGATAAGGACCTTCAGTGATCTTCATTCAGGCAGGTTCTTCAACTGCTCGAGTTTTTCAATGTCAATAAGGTCGGTAGGCCTCGCCGTTTCCTGCTTCATTTTCAGTAGGTCATTATAGTCAACTACAGAAATCTCAAAATCATTTATCTTTCTTCGGGTTTTCTTCAAATCGGCCAAATTTCTTGTCAGTAGCACGTCGATCTGCAGTAATGGTACTTCGGGGTTGTAGAATGTTATGACCTTCGCATTCTTTTCTCGCATCCATTCCTGTCGCTTACTCGAATCTGCCATGTCCATGACGTCAATTGGCACACCGGGTCTGAAACCTAATTTCTCGAGGACCAGCGAAAACCGTTTCACATTGTCCTTTGAAAAATCCATCAAGAAATCGATATCCTTCGTGAATCTAACGTAACCGTACAGCACGACGGCTACGCCGCCGATAACAGCATAGTCGACCTTTTGCTCTTCCATCGTTTTCAGTATTGATTCAATATTCATAGTGACGCGCAACTCGGCATTATACGGTCAAATCGAACGGCTGTCAAGAAATGCTAATGAAAAGAGCTGATTACATCACCGATGGTAACCAAAGTAGCGAATCCATACGAAAGGTTCAGTAATGCCGCCTCGTGCATTTCATCACTGAAAGTAGCCGTACCATCCTTAACAAAATACACTTCAAAACCCCTCATGAAAGCACTGCGGGCTGTCGTTTCACAGCAAAGGTTCGTAAGAACGCCGCATACTACTACCTGTCGTACCTCTTTTTCCCTTAGTATTCTTTCCAAATCAGTGTTTAAAAAACCATCATACTGGTGCTTTATCACAATAGAACCCTTCTTCGCATCAAGGACATCAACGACACGGCTCATTGGGTTATCCTCTTTTATCTTTTCCGCCCACCAGCGCAGCATCAAATTTCCCGGATCTTCGGAATCGATGTGCCGAGTGAAAATAACTGGACGCCGGTGCTGGCTAAATATATCGACTAAATCCTTGAGTTTCTGTGCTAATTTATCCGAATCCGGAACAAAAAAACTGCTCGATCTTTCGCAAAAGTGACGCTGCATATCTACCACCAGCAACGCAGCTGAATCCTTGTGTAAGATGAAATCCTCCCTCATTATTCGCTCACTCCTCCGTTAGGTTTCTTGCAGCAAAATTATCGTCAATCAATGAGCACTATACGCCTTGCCGAAGCTATCTCCGGCCCCGCCAAAAAGTAGATGCCTGCAGGCAGATCAACCATCGACCAGTAAGACATTCCAGGTTCGATCATTTCGTCTCTCAATTGTTGCCCGAGCAGGTTGAACAGGCGTATCGTGACCGGGCTCTGGTGTGAATTGCTGACTTGAAGTAGATCCCCTTTTCTGAGTACGGTCGGCGTAATTTCAAACAATGGGCGTATTAGTTCAGGATCATCACCGCCCTTTGTAATACCGGTGGGCGCCTGCAAAGCCTCGACGGCATCGAGCATGAACGTGCTCGATGCCTCTATCCGCACGTATCGTGCTGAATCGAGACTCACCGTGTTGATATCGAAGTCGTTGACCGCTTCATTCGCCGTACCCAGGGTCTGCCATGGGCCATACCATACATTACTCACCTTAACCGTTGCCGTACCTGAACCAGTCGAACGGTAAACCGTCATGTCATTACCGGGATAATCACGTATCGGGCAATCAAAACCCAAGACGATCCACTTGTTCCCATCCACTTGATAGGACTGGTCATCATGAGGACCGATGGCCTTAACTGGATAGGTCATATTATAAGAAGTCGTAACGTACCGTGTGCCAATGAGTTCTGTCGCGTAGATCGGCAATTCAGGATTAGGTATCAAACCGACCTCAATATATACTGACGAGTCAGGTGTATTGGCAGGCACGACGACACTATCAATAGTCTTTGGTTCATACCCCGGGCTGAGTACCGTTACACTGTAAGTTCCCGGTAGGTAGAAACGATGGAAATCACCGTTATCACTTCTTGAATAGCTGCGCCAGTTAGAAGGACCGACATAAATCAGAGAACGAAGTTTAGTCGGCTCGACACTGAGCGAGTCATAAACGTAACCATGTATACCCTGGCCAGCCTTGTGCATAAGACGCAGCATTGCCGGCCGGTCACGGTCGAAAATAGGGTCAATGGAATCGGGCGAAGGCGTTTTATAATAGCAGACCTCAATCGACCATCCCATCTCTCCCCCGCATCCGTAGTCGTAATCCTTAGTACACCCGTTGATCGAATACATGCCTACCGAGCCCTGCCCATAGGGGTAGCCCGTGAAATACGCATAGCCCTGTGACAAGTGATGTAGCAAATTCTGCTCTGGAGGCTGCATATAAGATGTGTAAGACCAGGGTTCAGAAATATAAATAGTGCCAGCATGAAACGATACATAAGTAACAAATGAATGACGCCAGAAATGCTCGACGAATCTCCGAGCCTCATTCTCACTCATAAAATCTGTACCACAATTCCACTCATCTCCCCACATCCAGCCCCAATTTCGGTTGAGGTCTACGCTACGGCCATTATAACGGCTGTGTGCTGCAAAACCATCGGGGTTTACCATCGGCGCAATCCAAATTTCGCGCGTATCGACCAGACGCTGGACCAGTGTATCCTCGGGGTAATTTTCAAGGAGATACCGGATCATCCAGAAACTCACTGCCCAGCCGATCTTTTCGTCACCATGAACATTTGCCTCGAAGTGTACTTCTGGCTCAACCTCATCAATTTCTACGTTATCCGAGATCTTCATTATGAGCAGAAGCCGGTTTTGATGACTGTAGCCAAGTGTATCCAGACGGCAGATAGCTGGATAATTCGTCGCCATGGCAATCATGGAATCCACAAATGTATCATAAGTAAGATACTGGCTCCTGGATGATTCCGCAATACTGTTCTGCCGGTATATTTCGGTTATGTTTTTCTGTATAACCTCGATGTCGAATCCCCTCGATCTCACCATTCTGTACATATCCCCGGAGATCTCGGCGACAATATGATCAGGATTGACCTGATTTATGATGACACCGTTCCTATCGAGCGATTTGATGTCATCCATTTTCACAGCATTAATTCTGACCAGATCAAGGTCAGTAGCACTTGCCAGACAAACCAATAAAATAAACCCCGCAATGTATTTCACGTTGCCCCCTGTTTCAAAATAGTCAATTAACAGACGGATTATACGGCAATAGGGATGGGGTGTCAAGAACGGCCTTGACCGCTCATACCGTTTGGTTCGTTACTCCCGTTAATTCCGTTATTATCTTTTCTTACCTTCTTAACCTTCTGCCTTCTGAGGCTCTGCCGTTTTCAGCTTCTCATCCTCTCCCCTTCTCAAGTTCTGTTGTTCAACGCTTCTCAACTTCTTATTTTCTTACCTTCCTAGTTTCTTGTTTTAACGTGCGTGACCTACCGGTATAATATAAAGCGGTTTCTCGTTCTTGAGTTTGAGCAACGCACTGAGTTTGTCGTCGCTAAAGGCACCGACGGGGACCGAACCCAGACCCAACGCAACCGCCTGGAGGTGTATGTTCTGGGCGCAGTGGCCCGCTTCAATATGCACGTAACGTACGCCGCGTTCTCCATACCGCTGGGTGGTGCGTTCATAAATGGCAGTAATAATAATAACTATCCCGGCATCACTGATGAAACGTTGACCGTGCGCGGCGTTCGCGATATCACGCCGAACGTCTCTTTTTATCTCGTGATTCAACCCATGCGATTCGGGAATGTAACGGAACAATCCATCCTTCTTAGCAATAAACACTTCTAAGGGGTATGTGGCACCGGCAGAAGGCACGGCACGGAATCCGTATTTGTCTTCGGTCAACCCCTGTGCAGACCATATGATGTTGGATATCTGCTGCATCGTCAATTCTTTATCCTCATAACTTCTCACCGATCTTCTTTCTTCAATGCACTGCTCCACAGAACGATCAGTGAATTCAGGCAGTGGCAACTTTATCATATCACTACCTCCTATTATGACAAAAAACATGACTGGTATCATAAAACCTCCCTAAAATATCTTCAAACGTCTGACGGTTACTGCGAAATTTCCGAAACCAAAGGCATTAATGGACATAACGATAGTAACGACAGTAGCGCACCTAATGTTCTTTGAGTCGTTCCGTCATCACCCGCGCGGTATTGCAGTGAATTAGAACAGTGTCTTCAACATTTTCTGCATAACCACCGCCGAGAACAGCAATCACAGGAATATTCGCATCACTAACCTTGTTGATTACGAGTTCATCTCTTTTTCTCAAACCTTCCACGGTCAATCTTAGGCTGCCGAGCTGATCGAATATGTATGGATCCGCACCGGCAAGATAAATCACAAAGTCAGGTCCAAATTCGCCGAAGATCCTTACCAGCGCTCCTTCTAACATACCGAGATACTCTTCATCATCAATGCCGTTGCACAAGCCAATGTCCAGATCCGACTTCTGTTTAGCCGGATAGAGACGTTCCTGGTGGATGGAAAAAGTGAATACACGTTTTTCATTTTCGAAGAACTTCGCTGTCCCATTACCCTGGTGCAGATCACAGTCGATCACGGCAACCCTTTTTCTACCCTGTCCCAGCATCATGACGGCACTGAACACAACGTCATTGAGATAGCAGAAACCTTCGGCATGATCACTGAAAGCGTGGTGAAAACCACCGCCAATATGAAAGCAGGCGCCGGTCTCAAGAGCCGTGTGTGCCGCTAAAGATGAACCGCCGCAGCACAGAATCTGTGCATCGATGATATCTTTTTTAACCGGCATTTCGGAAGGATAGGTACGGGAGGTCACGCGATAATTGAGAAGGTCGTCAAGATATTCCTGCGTCAAAATGTGTAGTAATTGCTCGTTATCTGGACTTTCCGGAAGCAATACGTTGTCACTCTTTATCAAACCATCGGTAAGCAACTGTTTGTATATCAGGTCGTACTTCTCGGTTGGAAATACATGAAACCCAATGTCGGCATGGTAATCAGGAGAATAGACGAATTTCAATTGCGCATTCCCTTCCGAAAATCGATCCTCGGGACACTGAATTCTGCAGCCAAATCAAAGATTTGGGCCGAATGCGTGTCGAATTTCGGATTTATCAGTAAAAGGGCGGTCACTTGCTGAAGAGTATTCTCAAGAGAACGAAGACAAAAGCACCAACGACAAAGATCAAGAGAAAATAAAGAATAAACACATTAATCTTACTGCCACGTTTCTTCTTTTTAATCTTCTTCTTATTCTTCCTGATAACCGTTGTCGTTTGTTTTCTCAACTCTGTTTTATTAACCAGTTGACTCATGATCCGCTCGCTGCGTGCGATATTCTGCCAGCCCGCGAACCTTTCGAGATCGTGCAGCATATATGCAACGCTCTCATAGCGGCGGTTGAGATTCTTCTTCAAGGCTTTGTTTATGATACGTGCCATGCCGAAACTGTGATGCGGGTCGAGCCATAGCGGTGAACGGTACTTACCGCGTCTGATCTTTGACGTGATCTCCTCCGCGCTATCACCCCAGAATGGCTTTTTACCGGTGACCAATTCATACAGCACGATTCCGATTGAAAAAATATCTGATTGCGCGGTGAGTTTCTTGCCTACTGCCTGTTCCGGTGACATGTAGCATGGCGTCCCGATCAAAGTACCGATCGAAGTCAGGTCACGTGCAGTTTCATCTTTGGCAACACCAAAATCAGTAACCTTCAACTTACCATCCTTGGCGATCAATACATTGGTCGGTTTGATGTCCCTGTGTATGACATTATTCTTATGCGCGTAATCGACCGCCAGGCAAATCTCGCGGCAAATCGTCGCTGCGATTGCCGGATGGAGCGGTGCCTCGCTATCTATGATCTCAGAAAGACCCAATCCATCGACATATTGCATCACAAGATAGCTGGTCTGACCGATATTAAAATAGTCGTAGATTGACACAATATTGGGATGCTCAAGTTCCGCTGTAATCAAGGCTTCATTCTTGAATCGCTTCCGGTATTCGACACCTGAGGATCTGCTCATCTCCTTGACTACTACGACCCTGTTCAGAGGCACCTGTATCGCCGTATAAATCTTGGCCATACCGCCCTTTCCAATTATGTCCAGTATCTTGTAGTTGCCGACGTATCTGATCTCTTTAGTCATGATATTTGCAAATGCAATTTCGGCCGATTCTCTTTGCCTCGTAGAGCGCCTGATCTGCCCTTTGAAGAATTGAATGCAGCTCCGAAGCATCACCAGGGAAAGTAGCAACTCCAATGCTCACCGTTATCGGTATTTTCAACATTTTATTTGTCTGCTTCTCTATGATTACCCTTACCTCCTCGGCTATCTTACAGGCATCAGAAGACTGCGTATTAGGTAAAACGACAACGATTTCTTCTCCACCATAGCGGGCAACCAGATCTGTTTTGCGGCACGCTTTTTGAATCAACCAGGCAACCGCCCTAAGAACCTCATCCCCGGTCCTGTGTCCATGAGTATCATTCACCTCTTTGAAATGATCGAGATCGACAAACAATACGGAAAGACTCTTGCCGGATGATTTCGCCTTCTGAAACTCCTGTAGTGCTACTTTGTCGAAATACTGCCGATTATATAGTCCCGTGAGCTTATCAGCGTGCGCAAGCGTAGCCAATCGTTTTCTGCTCTTTCGGACGAATTTTTCGATATCCCTGAATTCTTTTCTTAGAGATTTGTCGTCGATCTTGCTTTGCAGGGAGTTGAATTTGTTTGATATTATCGCAGTTTCCTCGCCACGGCGCGTGATCTCAGTCTCATCAACGAAAGACAAAGCATATGACCCGTCATCAAAAATTATTGAATGCTCTCCGATCGATATTTCATCACCGTTGTTGAGTACCTGCTTTACTACCTTGTTTGAGTTGACACAGGTTCCGTTCGTGCTGTTCAGGTCTTCGATAATGTAATGACCATTACGGAATTGGACTACTGCATGATGGCGTGATACGTCATTACTGGTCAACGTAAGATCCGTATCCTCGGCTCGTCCTATCAGAGATTTACCTTTGCCGAGTGGTATCTGTTTTATTACCTTTCCACAATCCAACAGAAGCAATGAGTACTTCTTCATCCCCTACCCCTAATTTCTAAACGCGGTCGCCGGCGTAAAGGTAAATTTCTCCAAATAAAGATTCTTGCTCAGCCCGCGCGTAGCCTATCTTGACGATCTCAAGCATCCCAAAGAAATATGCAACTGCCACCGAAACGTCATTCTTCCCCTTCAAGAATTCCAGGAAATTTATCTTGCCATCTTTCTTCAGAATATTCTTTATCTCATCGACAATTTCCTCGATCGGTACCTGCTGGCGTTTCATAACGACACTCTTGTCCTCGACCGGCCTGAGACCACGTAGGGCGAGGATGAGGCTCATCACGTCGCCCTCTTCGAGGGGCGGCTCTTCTTTACCAATCCTCGGAAACTGTTTGCTGCTTTCGGCCTCCATTATGCTGAAGGCCCTTGCGATCTCCTTGTACTTTTTGAACTCCTCAACGATCTGCATGAGCGATATCGGCTGTCCCGCATCTTCATCCTCAGGCGTACGGGGAAGGAGCGAACGCACCTTCAGCCTGATCAGAATCGCCGCCATCAGAAGAAAATCAGCAACGTCTTCGAAGTCATTACGCTCAATTTTCCTTATGTAGTCGAGGTACTCTTCAGCAATCTGAGCGATCGGGATGTCAAAAATATCGACTTCCTTCTTCCGAACAAGATAGACCAGCAGGTCTATCGGTCCATAATATATACCAATATCGATTTTCATAATGGGATGTCCACGGAACCCGAAAGTACTACAAAAACGGCCCGTGACGTCAGGATAGCACACAGCAGTAAGCAATCACCATCTGTATCCATGAATAACATATGAAATAGTTTAACCAGTATTACCGATATGTCAATATCACTGGACAACACCGGGACTTTGTTCATATGGTCATGTTGACAAATATCCCTGGCTCAATATAATTAAATAAAGCAAGTTAGCTGACTTGCTTTGAGTATCACTATGTCGTGAAAACTATTTAATAACGAGACCAGCAATGAACAAATTTCGCTTACCTGCTATCTGGCGATTGATACTCAGTATCGCCGTCTGTCAACTTGCCGGATTAGTCGGTTCGATATTTACGACCCCGACGATCCCCACTTGGTACGCGTCACTAAATAAACCGTCATTCAACCCTCCAAATTGGCTCTTCGGCCCGGTCTGGATATTCCTGTTCGTTTTAATGGGTGTATCCCTATTCCTTGTCTGGCGCGAACGAAGCGACATCCCTCATGTGAAACCTGCGCTGCTGATTTTTGGATTACAGCTCGCGCTGAACGTATTATGGTCGGCGGTTTTCTTTGGCCTGAAATCCCCGATCGGTGGATTCATCGTCATCGTAGTACTATGGGTCGCCATTTTTACCACAATACTGAGGTTCCGTAAAGTCTCGGAACTTGCAAGCATATTACTCATCCCCTACATAGTCTGGGTAACTTTTGCCGGTATCCTTAATTTCGCGATCTTCCATCTGAACAGGTAATAAGGAGAACACTCCTTGGACTCGTTTATCAAGCCACGCGTCGTGGTCAGTAAATGCCTTGGATTTGCCAACTGCCGATGGAACGGACTCACAATACAAGATCAATTCGTCGATCGATTGGGCAAGTATGTAGAATACATGCCGGTATGTCCGGAAGTCGAGATAAAACTCGGCGTACCCCGTGATCCCATACGCGTCGTGTTCGCCAATAACGAACTGAGGCTGCTGCAACCCGCAACCGGTATCGATCATACCGTTGCGATGACGACATTCTGCACTGAATATTTGAATTCATTGGTAGATATCGATGGGTTCATTCTCAAGTCGCGTTCACCGTCCTGCGGCATAAAGGAAGTCAAGATATACCCGGGTATCGAAAAAAGTGCGGCGTTGAGAAAGGGCAGCGGATTTTTTGGCACCGAAGTGATGAACAAGTTTCCCATGTTACCCGTGGAAGATGAAGGGCGAATGCGTAATTTCACTATACGTGAACATTTTCTAAGAAGACTCTTTACCCTAGCCCGCTTCCGTGAAATCAGAAAAATGGCGAAGATGAAGGATATCGTGCAGTTCCAGGCCGAAAATAAATTCCTCTTAATGGCTTACAATCAAAAAGAGTTCAGGATAATGGGCAGGATCGTGGCTAACCACGAAAAGAAGCCTGCCCAAGATGTGTATGAAGAATACCTGATGCACCTTTATAATGCGCTTGCTAAAACTCCACGCTACACATCCTACATAAACGTAATGATGCATGCAATGGGGTACTTCTCAGAGAAACTTAACAAGGAAGAAAAAACCTTCTTCATGGATCTCATGGAAAGATATCGTAAGGGCAAAACTCCTCTGAGCAGTGATTTGGATGTATTGATGTCCTGGGGCGTACGGTTCGGCGAGAAGTATCTAATAGATCAGACATTTTTCAGACCTTATCCGCAGGATTTAATGGATATCAGCGACTCTGGCAAAGGAAGGGACTACTAACGCCGAAATGAAAATCGGTTACCCTTGTATAAACCGATCGTTGGATTGCAAATCAGACCACACATTTCGCCTCCGGAACTACAACGAGAAAAGGCTTGTCGAGACCGTTGAGCAGAATCTAACCTGTCTCCGTGAAATTCTGGAATACAACATCAAGAACAAAATGTATTTTTTCAGGATCACTTCCGATCTGGTGCCTTTTGCATCGCATCCCGTCAATAAATTCAAATGGCAGAAGTTCTTCGATGATAATTTTCGAGCAATCGGCAAATTCATAAAGGCCTTTGATATGAGAATTTCCATGCACCCGGATCAATTCACCCTCATAAATTCCCTCGACCGAGAGATATTCGTGCGCAGCACCGCAGAACTCGAATACCATGCAGATGTGCTCGATCTAATGGAACTCGATGCAACGGCAAAAATACAAATCCACGTTGGTGGTGTATATAACGAGAAAGAAAAAAGTATGAAGAGATTTGTATCCCGTTACGGAGTGTTGAGCGAAAGAATCCTCAAGAGATTGGTCATAGAAAATGACGAGCGCAATTACAAACTTGCCGATTGTCTAAAACTGCATCAGGAAACAGGTATTCCAGTATTGTTCGATGTATATCATCATGAAAGAAACAACAATGGAGAAAGCATCACAGGATGTCTCGGCGATACAAGCAGGACATGGAAGAAATCTGACGGCATACCGATGGTCGACTACAGCCAGCAAAAAAAAGGAGCCGTCAGAGGAGCTCACGCCGAAAAAATCGGAATAAGTAAATTCAAAGAATTCCTGAAGAAGACGCACCCGTACGATTTCGACATCATGCTTGAAATTAAGGACAAAGAACAAAGCGCTCTCAAAGCAGTAAAGGCCGCTTTGCGTGACAGCCGTTTCCGCCAGCAGGCATACCATGAAGATTGAGACACTGTGTGCTGGCGCCCATCTCCACAAAAAACTAACTGGTCGCCCATTGGTGACAATCAGCTATGCGCAGAGTATAGACGGAAGTATTACCACGCGTCGCGGCGTGCCTTTATCGCTGAGCGGTCGGGAATCGCTCAGACTCTGGCACCGGCTGCGCGTCTGCCACGACGCTGTACTTGTCGGTATCGGCACGGTTCTTGCCGACGACCCACAACTGAATGTGCGGCTCGTGACCGGTACTGATCCCCAACCGGTGATCCTCGATGCAAAATTACGCTTTCCGTTAAGGGCGCTTGCTCTAAAGAGCAGTAAACCACCATGGATCATAACAACGAGGAGATTGAATTCTAAAAAGCAGGAACGACTGGAGTCACGCGGGGCACAAGTCATCTCCCTGAAGAAGACTCCTGACGGTTGGATCGACCTTGCATACATGCTGAAATATCTTGCACAAAGAGGCATAGAAAGTGTCATGGTTGAAGGCGGCGCGCGCGTAATCACAAGTTTTATAAAAGCCAGATTGGCCGACTACTTTGTGATAACTATTACACCTTTCTTTGTCGGAGGTTTACACGTAATCGAAAAGCTAATGCCTGGCGCTAAACAGAGCAAAAATATCAATTTGGATAAGGCGAGAATCATAGGAAATAAACGTTATGGTCGAGATTTGGTAATCTGGGGGACAATTGAGTAAGATGAAAAACCTTGCAGTCTATTTCACCGGCGTCAAGAAGGTAGAGGTCCGTGAGGAAAAAATCCCTGTAATTGGAGAACAAGAGGTACTCGTGCGCGCATTATCTTCAGTCATAAGTTCCGGCACGGAAATGCTTTTCTATTATGGTTTCGTATCCACCGAAACACCAATGGATGAAAAAATACCGTTACTAACCAGACACGCAGAATATCCATTTAAGCATGGTTACGCTGTGGTAGGTAAGGTAATCGGACGTGGTGAAAAAGTCGACCCGACATGGAACGACCGTTTAGTCTTTGCCTTCCACCCTCACGAGAGTTTCTTTTCTGCTAAACCTAGTGATTTGATTGTCATTGATAATTTAGAAGTTGAAGACGCTGTATTCACTGCAAACATGGAAACGGCGGTAAATTTGATCATGGACGGAAGGCCAGTGATTGGAGAAAACGTCGTGGTATTCGGGCAAGGTGTTGTGGGACTCTTGACAACGTCTCTGCTGGCTCTGATTCCCATCCATAGGTTGGTAACCATAGAAACACATGAAAAAAGGAGAGCGATGTCAATCGGGTCTGGCGCACATGCGAGTCTTGATCCAGGCAAATTGGATGTATCAGAACCTACAGACCACCTGTTTGGAGGGAAAAAAGCTGATCTGGTATATGAAATAACTGGCAACTCAGAAGCATTAGAGAAAGCGATACAACTAACCGGTTTCGGTGGCCGTGTGATCATTGGTTCTTGGTATGGAACGAAGAAGAGAAAAGTGAAACTGAGCAGCCACTTTCACCGTCACCGTATAAAGTTGATAAGCAGCCAGGTAAGCACGCTGGCCCCTGAATTTACTGGCTCTTGGACTAAACAACGGCGATTGGATATAACCCAGGAAATGATCCACCGTATAAGACCTTCACGTCTGATCACGCACCGTATCCCGGTACAAGAAGCAAACAAAGCCTACAGGTTGCTGGAACAAAAACCCGACGAAACCGTAGGCGTAATACTAACATACTAACATGTGGAGCAATCGCGTATGTATGCTATTTCGGTCAAACATGACTTCAAAGCATATCACTATCTGATTGGCGGTGACTACGGTGCTGAAAACACCAAACACGCACATCATTATACGGTCGAAATAGAATTACACGGAAGCCAACTCAATCACCAAGGTTACCTTGTAGATATCGTTAAGGTCGAAAGAATAATTCACAGTTTGATCAACAGATATAAGCAACGTACCCTGAATGAACTACAGGAATTTACCGGTTTGAATCCAAGCATTGAAAACTTCTCCCGTATTCTCTGCCGGCAATTCATATCCGAACTGCATGCAAAAAACATCGAGTTAGTGACTGTCAGGATATGCGAAAATGAAATAGCATGTGCTACCTACAAGCAGGAGATGTAGTTGCGAATTGGATTAGTTATCTACGGCACGCTGGACACCGTCACCGGCGGTTATGTATATGACCGTAAATTGGTTACGCGGCTGAGAGACATCGGAGACGAGGTTCATATTGTATCCTTGCCCGCTCGTAACTATGTGCGCCATCTTCTATACAACTTTGCCACCGCCATAGTACAGAAAATATCTCGCCTCAAATTTGACGTATTGCTTGAGGATGAACTGAATCATCCATCCTGTATTATTCTAAACCAAAAATTGCGGAGTAAGAATCGGTGCCCCATAATATCTATAGTACACCATTTACGTGCCGATGAAAACAAAAGGACAGGTTATTTATTGCAGGTTTGGATCGAAAAGAAATACCTGCAAAGCGTTGATGGATTCGTCTTTAATAGTCATGCAACGGCATCATCAGTAGGCAGATTTGTTGGTAACAAACCGTCGGTCGTCGCCCATCCGGGTAAAGATAGGCTACCATCAAACATAACCCATCAGGAAATAGCCGAGCGCTCCAAGAGAAATGCCAAATTAGAAATTGTCTTTTTGGGTAATGTCACACCGCGCAAGGGCCTCACCGAGCTCATCTGTGCGCTGAGCAATATACCACGTGATGAGTGGAATTTAACGGTGATCGGTAGCACCGTGCGCGATCCGAGCTACTGCCGCGCGGTGATCGAGCTGATAAGAAATAATGGTCTCGAAAAAAACATCATCCTGACGGGGCAAATCCCGGATGCCGAAGTTACCCGTCACCTTCGGAAGAATCACGTGCTTGCTGTACCATCTTTCTACGAAGGTTTCGGTCTCGCGTATATCGAAGCCATGGGGTCTGGTCTGCCCGTTATCGGCGCAATCACGGGCGGTGCAAGAGAAATAGTCGAGCACGGCCGAAATGGTTTTCTCTCCGACCCACGAAACACTGAAGAGTTGACAGGTTTTCTCAAGGCCTTGAATAAGGATCGCGCCATGCTGTGTGGGATGAGCATCAACGCGTTAAAGACTTATCATGTTTTTTCGAATTGGGATGATACCGCAAAAAAGATTAGAGAATTCCTACTCAAGAAAATAATCCCACTCGCTGGCTCGAACGCACAGTGTCGGACGCAATGAAAATTCGGATGAGAGCAATGATACAGGGCGAACGTATCATGAAACTGAACGACAAACCAGTCGCAACGAACAAATATGTCCTTTACTGGATGCAGCAGGCACAACGCAGTGAATACAACCATGCTCTTGAATATGCGATCGACCAAGCCAACAAGGTGAACAAACCCCTGATCGTATGTTTCGGATTGACAGATAATTTTCCGGAAGCAAACGAACGCCACTATTATTTCATGCTCGAAGGACTCAGAGAAACAACGAAGAGTCTGTCCGCACGTGGTATAAAGATGGTAATCCAACACGGTTCCCCTGAGATCGTGGCGGCGAAACTAGCCCAGGACGCCTGTGCGGTGATAACCGATTGTGGATACCTGAAGATCCAGCGCCGGTGGCGGGACTACATCGCCCGTAATGCACCATGCTTGGTTACACAGGTTGAGACGGATGTTGTGATACCGGTCACAAGCACATCAACACATCAGGAATATTCGGCAGCGACAATACGCAAGAAAATCCAGAAGAAACTGAATAATTTCCTGATCCCGGTCCGCAAAATAAACATTAAAAATCACTCGCTGCATCTAAGATTCAAAGATTTTCCTGTCAATGATACACAGCGAGCGATACGTGCACTAAAGATCGACCGCAGCGTCGCACGTGTGGTTGTCTGTCACGGCGGTACGAGCGTGGCGAAAGAACTGTTACGCTCCTTCATCAACAAGAAGTTATCCCGTTTCCCAGATGAACGCAACGACCCTTCAAAGAACATGGTTTCGTCGATGAGCCCTTACCTGCATTTTGGGCAAATTTCTCCGTTGTATATCGCCCTGCAAGTTATGGCGGCAAAAAGTCCGGGGACGAATGCCTTTCTTGAAGAACTGATAGTACGGCGGGAATTGAGTATGAACTATGTTTTCTACAATCGACAGTATGACTCGCTCGAAGGTTTACCCGAATGGGCACAAACGACCTTAAAGGTACACAAGAAGGATCGACGTCCGTATGCTTACGGACTTTCTCAATTGGAACATGCCGAAACGCACGACAAGTACTGGAACGCGGCTCAGACAGAAATGCTCCAATACGGCAAGATGCACGGATACATGAGAATGTACTGGGGCAAAAAGATCATCGAGTGGACGAAAGACCCATCACAGGCGTTTAAGATCGCCCTTTATCTCAATAATAAATACGAACTGGACGGCCGTGATGCGAATGGATACACAGGTGTAGCATGGTGTTTTGGCAAACATGACCGACCCTGGCCCGAACGCAAAATATTTGGCAAAGTGCGCTACATGAATGCAGAGGGGCTTAGACGAAAATTCAAGATTGATAGTTATGTAAATGGAGTACTACAGAATGTATGAAGTCAAACCAGGTTATTCTTGCCGTACTCGCTGATGAAGATATTAACCAGCCGGGTATCGAACTGGGTGCCGCTGTGCCGCCTCAACTCGCGGAGTGCGATGCGGGTACTCTTGCGTTTCCGGTAGGGCCGATCAGTTGTCATAGCATCAAAGGCATCGGCAATGCATATAATACGGGCAACAAGAGGTATCTTCTGCCCTCTGAGCCCATCCGGGTAGCCAGCACCATCTATTCTTTCGTGATGATGCATAATATTTCTCATTAACTTCTTCAATAACTCGATAGGCTCGATTATCGCTGCGCTGAACTCAGGATGTCGCTCCATGTATTTCTGTTCGCGCCGCGTCAAACGACCGGGCTTGCCTAAAATCTTATCCGGTATGCCAATCTTGCCTACATCGTGCAAAATGGCAGATATCTCAATTTCCTTCAACTTGTCCTTGTTACGGGTAACGGCACGACCGATATCCAGGGCATACTCAACGACCCGTCCTGAATGGCCGCGTGTATATGGGTCTTTCGCATCAACCGCTTCAACGATCGCCCGTATTGAAGAAAGAAAGAGCCTGTCCAGATCACTGTACAGCGATGCGTTTTCTACCGCGATCGCGATCTGATTTCCAAGGGCAGCGAAGAGTTCGAGATCACTCTTATCGAATTTCCTACCGCCCTTCTTATTGAGAACCTCGGCGACACCTATTACTTTACCTTTCGCAATCAGGGGTACTGCGAGTATCGAGCGTGTGACCCATTTTGTCTTTTCATCTACACCACGAAACCACCTGCGGTCCTTGCGGACGTCTGGTACCAGCAAAGGCTTGCCGTGTTCGGCCACCCAGCCAACGATGCCCTTACCCATCGGGACTCGGATCTCCTTTGCTTCCTTTCCCTTTTCGCCACGCGCAGTAATGAAGTAAAGATCCCTACGTCTTTCATCAATTCGGAAGACCGACGAAGCTTCCGCTTCCATGACTTCCTCTGCTTTCTGCATTACTGTATCAAGTAAATCATCGATATCAAGAATACCGGAAAACACCATCGACGTGTCGATGAGGGTCTCGAGACGTTTGATCTTTCGTCTTAAATCAGATACTCTTGAGTTCATACTTTCTCTCTCCGGCACCGAATCGCTCGGCAAACTGCAACTGTTCAGTTGGATCAATCTCAGGATGGAGATTATCGATCGCATCACTAACCAAGTCGTAGCACGCTTGATCTATGCTAACCGGATCAAAAGAAGCCAAAATACCGACGTCTGGAGTGATCATCGGTTCGTTGGTGTGGAAACAATCACAATTCGGGGAAATGTTGATCAAGAAGTTCAAACAGAAAATCTTCTTTTCCTTGACCGTACTTGCCGCATACCGTGCAATCCCTTTCTGGAGTTCTGACGAAACAGCGTCCCAGGAAAATCTTATCGCCCCTTCCGGGCAGACCGACATGCATCCTGCACATCCGGTACAGATTTTCATATCGATCCGAACCTTGTCCTTATCTTTCTTTATGGCATCGTGTATGCAGTATTCGAAACATGTTAAACATTGCGTGCAACGCCCGTCATCAACGTACGGCTTCGATTTTGAGTGCATCTCTAACTTGCCTCCCTTTGCACTACAACCCATGCCCAGATTCTTCAATGCACCACCGAAACCGCAGTTAAGATGACCCTTGAAGTGCGAAACACAAAGCATCGAATCGATATGACCAAACAGACTGGCAACCTTCGCGCCATCGATGTCGACATAGTCATCCCCGTACAGGCCGTCAGCGATGATCATCGGAGCAAAGTCAAAACCGTGTTCACGGGCAAGTCCGATATGCAAGTCGGCTCTGAATCGACGTCCCGCATACAAAGTCGTTGTGTCTGTGAGAAAAGCCCTGCCGCCGGATTCACCGATCAAGTCAACCAATCGATTCACGTACCGGGGATTAACATAGTTAATGTTGCCAGATTCACCGATGTGTAGCTTCACGGCGGTAGGTGACCTCTTTTGAACTACCTGCATGCCTCCCGCGGCGTCTACGAGACGATCAAAAACCTTAAGAATATCCTCATCGTACTTTTTGCGCAATTCCATAAAATATACGGTCGCCATTGCCAAATAATACACATAATTTTTTAAAAATCAAGATGTTCATTCTTAATAGCATACAGTGTATCTTGCGCAATGGACAATCATTGACAAGATATGATTTATAAATAGAATTCACTGTGGGCGGTTTTGGAACCATCATCTCGCTGATCTTACTCGTCGCCGCAATCGGCATACTCGTCTTCATCGCACGCGAATTGGATGCCTCAAAAAAAAGAAGACTATCCGGCATCATCCTCATGCTCCTATCGGTACTCTTTCTTCTCGCGCAGGTATCCTTCCTCCTGCATCCCGACGAGAGATATAAGAACTGGTGCGGCCTCTTTGGCCATTACTCATCATACGGGTTGTTCTGGCTTGTCGGCCTGTACATTTTTGTAATTCCAGCCCTGTTCGGCTACGCCGGCTACGTATTGATGTCGGACGCCAAAAAACATATCGGCAGTCGACTACTCTTTTTCATTCCTATCGGCTTTATCGCGGACACAATTCTGGCGCTATTTCTCAACACCAGCATTAACGGTATGAGAAGCGGTGGCATACTCGGCTATCTCATCAGTAATTTCTTGGCAAACTACTTCGGCCAGGTAGGTACATACATAATTCTTGGTTTCAGCATTATCGTCGTCATATTGATGATCATTAAGGAAAAAGTATTCCCGAAAATCAAGACCATCCAGGCTACAGAAGAAGCCACCAAACCACCGAAGAAGAAAAAGAAAAAAGAACCCGGGAAGAAAGAAAAGACCCCGGCCGAAACCAAACCCGGACAAAAGCCTCTACCTCAGATAGATTTCAAAGAGGAATTCCTGAACATACTACAGTTACCGGCGCAAAAATTCGGTGTGGACACCGGGCAATTGCAGAAAGAATCGGAAATTCTCACAAAAAGGCTCGCTGAATTTGATGTCACCGGTAAGGTCGTCGCCGTAGAATCCGGTCCGGTTATTTCACGATTTGAGTTCCAACCGGATCCTGGGATCAAAGTCAACCGTATTGCAAATCTCGATAATGACCTTGCGCTCGCACTGAAAGCCACCCGGATACGCGTTGTTGCACCGATACCAGGCAAATCAGCGGTCGGCATTGAGGTGCCAAACCGTGAACGCAGTCTCGTCTACCTGAAGAACGGACTGGTGGCTGATGATTTTGAAAATCACCCATCACCCCTGGCCATCGTTCTCGGTGAAGACATAACCGGCCAGCCCGTATGCGAAGATATTGCGGTAATGCCTCATATGCTGGTCGCGGGGACGACCGGATCAGGCAAAAGTGTATGCATCAATACACTGATTGCGAGCATCCTGTACCATTCAAAACCCGAAGATGTACGCTTTTTAATGATCGACCCGAAACGACTCGAACTGCCCATGTACAATGCGATCCCGCACCTGCTGCGCCGGGCGATCACCGAACCCAAGGCAGCGGTCGGAGAATTAGAGAAGTTGGTTGCGGTCATGGAGATGCGCTACAGACATTTTGCCCGTGAGGGAGTACGTGATATAGATGGCTACAATGAGAAGATGAGAAAAAAGGGTGGAAAGAACAAACCCTACATCGTGGTAGTCGTGGATGAACTCGCCGACCTTATGCTAACCGCACCGAGTGAGATCGAAGAAAACATCACGCGTCTTGCCCAGATGTCGAGAGCAGTGGGCATACATCTTGTTTTGGCAACCCAACGGCCTTCGGTTGATGTTATCACCGGGCTGATCAAAGCGAATTTCCCTTGCCGTATTGCCTTCCAAGTTGCCTCAAAAACCGATTCACGGACGATCCTTGATATGAACGGCGCAGAATCGTTGCTGGGACGAGGAGACATGCTCTTCCTGCCACCTGGCAAAGGAACGCCGGTGAGATTACACGGCGCTTACATTGCCGCAGACGAGGTGAGCGGTATAAGCCAGCTAATTGCCCGTATCTATTTACGCGAATTATTGAGCGGCATCGAAGGAGACCTCGAAGAAACTGTAGAGGCAATAGTGGATGAAGAACTATGGACGATATTCACCGATACAAACGACGTTGCGTTCGATGAAAAACGACGCGCCCTCTCGAACATTCTTGCGGTCGAGAAAATTGATGAAATAATCGATGCAGGATACTATCCCAAGCTTCCGGAGACTGAGATCGAAGAGTCAGTCGAAGAAGTTGAGATGGACATTACCGTTGATTCACTTTTTGAAGAGGCGGCGCGTCTTGTTTTCAGACATCAGGTTGCATCTGTGTCCTTGCTGCAGCGAAGACTCAACCTGGGCTACGCACGTGCCGGCCGAATTGTCGATCAACTCGAGGCTGCTGGAATCGTCGAATCGTTCCAGGGTAGCAAATCCCGGAAGGTGCTTGTCGAAAGAGAAGAAGAACTAAACGAAATAATAAAAAAGTATTCTACAACTTGATCACTCGACCACAACAAACTTAGCCGCAGAAGTATTCTCCCCGCCTACGATCTTAACGAAATAAGTGCCGGCCGGTACATAATGGCCGCTGTCATCCCGGCGGTTCCAGGGAACCACGAATTTTCCTGAACCATGCACCGCCAGCAACTCCCTGATGAAATTGCCCTTGCGGTCATATATCACAATCCTCTTGAGTCCCTGTCCCGTGATTGATATCTGTATTGAAAAACACGTGTTACTCACCGACGGGGTCACCGATATCACAGATGTTTCATTTGTGATATAAAGAGCACCAGTCTCCACACCCGTGCCGTCGGAAATGGTAAAGGCTGCCGCGGAAATACACGTAACCGTGTCAGTTGGAGTAGCCGCGGTATAGCGGATCCAGCAATCGTTGGAATTGATTCCTGCCGGCACCGAATATTGATAACGACCGTTATCAGGCACACTATCGTTGATTGCTGTCCACGGACCTGCAGCGCCTGACGTTGAAAGCTCCAGGTTTATCCAGGCAAGCTCGCCGGCAGGTACCGCGCATGTCCACTGGATGAAGCGTACCGAACCAGGCTTAAAAACCTCGCCCCCGCGAGGGTAAACGGCAAAGATGAAAAGACTCTCAGTGACCGACGTCTCTCTGAAGAATCTTAAATTGTTTATCGCACTCCATGCATCTCCTTCTTCGGCAACAAGAGCAATATCCGGGTAGCCATTATGATCGGCATCTCCGCCAACACGAAATGCTCCAAAATCACCCGGCGCAGGTGTGGTGAACACTGCATCGGATATCCAGTTACCGGCACCGTTACCCAACCATACCTGTGTTGTACCGGAACCAAAGGCTACGACATCCATATGCCCATCAATATTCATATCATACAACTGGGTAACGTCATAAGACCCTGTGCTGGGTAGAGACCCTGATGCACTTGTCCATGTATCATTACCCTGCCATGTCCAAACCTCCACGCCACCGTCGGAATTACAATAAGCAATATCCTGATCGCCATCGTCATCTATATCACCCAGCGACGGGCCTTTTCTGCCAATCCAACTGCCCGATGGCAAATTCCCATCTGCGTTGGCAAAATTACCGGCCCCATCACCGAGGTATACGGTACCGTATTCGTGTGCAACCACAAAGTCAGCATTGCCGTCGGCATTAACATCGCCGAAACAGAAATCCATCGTTGAGTTACCGCCCAGGAACCCAAAACACTGGTTCCATGTACCATCCCCGTTATTCACGAAGATGTGTACACCATCACCAGCGCCAAAGGAATTCGCGCCAAGATCCAGCAGCCCGTCGTTATTGACGTCGGCAAAATCCGTGCAGAACATTCCCCACTGGCTTGGATTGCCGGTCGAGATACCATCATCCCAGGGCACCCAACTCTGACCAGTACCATCACCCAACGCAGCTTCCAGGATCGAATCACCAAGATCACTGCCCGAATAGTTATGATGCATACCGTATCCTACGTCCATGAAACCATCGTTGTTCAAGTCGCCGGCAGCGATACCGCCGTAGCCAAAATTACCATTCTGATAAACATCCCAACTACCTGATCCATCTCCAAACCAGACCATGATGCCGTGTTCCTGGGTATTGATATATGGCGAACCGTGATCACCGATCGATATTATATCGATATTACCGTCCGCATTTATATCAACCAATTCTACTTCGGTTCGACCCGCCTCAAGCTGAGGATTCTGGAGACCGCTGGAGGATTCCACATATTCAAGTGCATACATCATCGCACACAACACGCATATGGAAGCTATGATCAAACAGATCCTTCTCATCTCACCTCCTCACAATGACCATTATACTTTGCAACAAACGCCGGTCAAGCAGAAACAGCAAATACAACTTGCCATGACGATTCAGAAAGGCATCAACCTGAGCAGCGTGTAACATAAGTACCCGCCGAAAGCATAGAGCATCACAAAATAGAAGACCTCGTTCGTCTTTCGGACAAAGATGGTATAAAAGAATGTGGCCAGAGCACAAAGCACCGCTGCGACGATGACTTGTGGAATGAATATTAAATAAATAAGATAACTGGTGCTGATCAACCCAGCCATCGGCGCACGTCCTGATAGATGTTCCCGGTCATAAAACAGAACAGCGAGCGTGATTACTCCCCGTGCCCGGTCACCCCTCACATGCCCGATGTCCTTCGCCGCAAAACCCAAAGTAACGGCTATCAGGGTCGGAACCAATATCTGGCCCGGAATCGTGTTGATCGCACGGCCGCCGTAATGCACCGAGAAACCAAAACCAATGCAAAGACAAACCTCAAAAGCAATCACTAAAGTAGAAATCACCGGTATTCTTTTCAGTCGTACCGGTGGCATAGAATAAACGAACCCCAACAAAAGAAAGGCAGTGAGAATGAGAAAAGCAGGGAAATTCACGATCAGGGCATAGCACAGGGCCAGAATAGTCAGAACTAAAAATAAGACTCTGTAATCTTTTGGATTCATCCCGGATAATATCGGATTCCTCTTGCCAGTCACGCGGTCAATGTCAGTATCGAACATATCATTGAAAACCTGGACACTCCAATACCCAAACGCCATACTCAGAAACATCATCATGACGCCCAGATAATCAAAGATACCTGCCCCGAATTCTGCACCCTTCAACACAACTGAAATAGCATACCCGAAAATCGTCATCCCACCATAGAATGCCATGCGCTCCATCCGGATACTTGATAAGAACGCCCTCGTACATTTGCTCTTGAGCAAGAAAGCGTAGATAAAAATAACCACTGGTAAGACCGACATGTATAGCGCGCAGTATTTCTGAGTCTCCGAATACAGAATGCCGCCGGAAATGTAAACAAGCTCAGGGTGGTTAGCCGCCAGGATCGTAGTCAGGCACCCGAACAGCACAATCGCCGAAAGACTTATGACGAACGAACCGCACGCTCGAAAATTACTCCTCGTTTTCCGGAAAACATAAACCGCAATTAGAAATGCAACCAGAACGACCGTGATGCGCTGGCCGGGTGATACTCCAATGCCAGTAAGGGACACAAAAGGGTTCAAGAAATTCACAATATACGGTCCCAGGCGCAGCGGATATGTGATGACATACCCGCTGCTCACAAAATAGTCGATCAACGGAACAAAAACAATTGACCCTAATCCAACACTGGCGATATTCGTCACATTTGCAGGATTCTCATTTATGAACAATGATAGGATAATTACGAGAAGAAGAAAAAGGCTGATGTAGAACAGTGGAAAATGTACAAGGTACACCAGAAGCATCCTGTATGATAACGGATAGAATCCGATGTAATGCTGGGATTCGAGTACGCCCTCGAGAAATATTCTCAAGAATACCCAGCAAAATACTAAGAAACATGCCCTCTTAAGAGAAATTGCTTCTGCTTCCCTTACGAGCCGATCAATGATGCTTAACGTCATATTCTGATCCTGTTCAAGACAAATTTCAACACCATAATAGAAGTTGGGGCACGGTGGTTTTGCCGCCGTGCCCCCTAACTCGTTTCCGAAATCCCGGGGTTATTCCATAACTACTTTGAGTTCTTTCATGTATCTCTTAACCAAATCCTTGTTACCTTGAGGAACTCCTTTGTATACTTCATTAACCTCTTCCATACCCTTCATCATCTCTTTAAGCATTTCGCCTTGTACTCCCTGCATCTCTTCCTTCATTTTATCCATTACCGAATCCATCATGACTGCCCCGACGGCCATATAGGTTTTGCCCAGCGCCGGCCAGAATTCCTCCCAAGCCATACCGACATTCCTCAGTTTGGCATCGAGTTCAGGAACCCGTTTATTCAATGTAGAATACTGACCAAGCATCGCGGCGAATTCCTGCGGACCATCGGCTGACTCCATTTCCATGTCAATCTTTTCAACCTCAGCCTTGAATACTGGCATGGCCTTGATGAGACTTTGCAGCTCGGACTCCCCCAGCGTGGCATAGTAGAAATCGGCTTCATCTTTTGCTTCCGTTTTCGCGGCTTCCACCTCGGGACTTTCTTGAGGTGCGCCGCAGAACAGCAACATAAGAACACAAAACATAGTCAGAGCCGAAAACTTTCTCATTGCTTCCTCCTTTCGAGCATTTTCTTCTTTGTCTCAGTATAATGAACTATAATGCTACAACCTGATTTCGTCCGACCTGTTTCGCGCGTTTGAGCGCCTTGTCGGCTTGTTCAAGTAAGGTGGGCAGTGATTCTGCACTAGTCGGATAAGTAACAACACCGATCGATATTGTCACCTTCTTTCTACCCAACCTCTTCACAACAAAAGGTGCATCTTCGAAAGCATTACGCACACGATCCGCTGCATTAACGGCCGCCTCATTCAGGGCTTCAGGCAGCAAGACCATGAATTCCTCGCCCCTGAATCTTCCCACGAAATCAGTGTCGCGCACATTCATTTTCAGCGTTGCAGCCACGTGTACCAGCAATGCATTACCAACCTCAGTACCATATTTTGAGTTGATGCTGCGGTAGTTATCTGGTGCAACAACAGCAAGGCTGAGCTGACGAGTATACCCTTTTGCTTTTCTGAACTCCATGTCCAGCACTAAATCGCAGAAATTGCGATTCGGCATTTGGGTCAATGGATCGATCAGGGACAGTTCTTTCTTTTCTTGCTCTAACCGGCAGTTTTCCTCGACGAGCAGAGCATAGGCGGCTTCTGTAGCCAAGCGGTGAGCAATCATGCTGATTATTTTTTCTTCTTTTTGTCCGAAAGCATTGGTTTCCTTGACATGCTCGAGGATAAGGACACCATACACCCTGTTTTGATATTGCATTGCAGTGCCTAAGACACTGCGAATACTCCGCTGCGCCGGAGTGATACCATGTTTTTTGCAGAAACCTGGCAAATTTGTGTTCACGATAACGGTTTTCTTTTTCTTGGTGACCAATGAGGCAAAATCAATAACAAAAGACCGGGCACTCCTGGCCCGTGATATTCCAGTCGGTTCGTCGATAGCATCGCTCAGGATAACGAAGACTTTGGTATTTTTATAATATTTATGAAGGATCTTTTCTGCACCGGCGGTAACGTTACTCAACGCATGTTTCTTGGAAATCATCCTGTCGACTTGTGAGATTATCTGAGACCAATCCACGGGTTGAACACGCTTCATCAAGATAATGATAATCATCAATACCACCGTGTCAAGACGAGAATTCAAACGATGAGAGGATAAGATGCTGAGAAGTTCAGAAGATGGAAAGATGAGTTCTGAGAAACGGCATGTCGGAGAATCCTATCGAATTCCAACACCAAAATGGAATCCGCGTCAGCAGCGTTTTCAACGAAAACAACGGGGATAACGAGCCCAACGGTAATAACAACAGCAAGTTATTTCCGTATCCCAGTTGACAAACAGGCTCTGTTCTGTATAATGTGCCGATGATCCACAAAATAAGCGTAGGCACAAAAAAACGCCAGCAAATGGTCGACATAACTGGTGAGATCCAGAAATTCGTCAGTCAAGCGGAGATGGTGGACGGGGTGGTTCATGTATATTGCCCGCATACTACGGCGGCAGTTACGGTCAACGAGAATTACGATGATTCCGTACAGCATGACATCAACGAAACACTCGCTAACCTGATACCTCACCACGCGAACTACGCGCATACCGAGGGCAATTCCGACGCACATATAAAAGCCGCGCTTATGGGGTCTTCGAGGACTCTGTTCATTGAGGAAGGCAAACTCAGTTTTGGTTCCTGGCAGGGAATCTTTCTTTGTGAATTCGATGGACCAAGGACCAGAGAGATCTGGATTAGGATCATACATGAATAGATCCTTTATGATTCATACTGATTAAATCAGATTTAAGCAGAGTTGATGGACCGAATTTTGCCGGTAAACTAAAGGAGGAATGATGCATAAAAAGTTGTTTATTCCAGGCCCGACCGAAGTCAGGGACGATATTCTCAATGCCCAGGCACAGCCAATGATCGGGCACCGTATGAAAGCTTTCACTGAGCTTTACACGGGGATAATCAGTAAATTGCAGGAATTACTCGAAACAAACAACTTTGTCACCGTGCTTACTGCTTCGGGCACTGCCTTAATGGAAGCAGCAATCCGAAACTGCGTAACTAAAGATGTATTATGCTGCACATACGGAGCCTTCAGCGAAAGGTGGCTAAAGATCGCCAAGGCATGCGACAGAAATGCAGATGCGATAGCGCTTGACTGGGGTAAAGTGGTAAAGCCAGAAATGATCGAAGAAAAATTGAAGGCAAGAAAATATGAAGCCGTGACCGTCGTACAGAATGAAACTTCTACCGGCACCAGAGCTCCAATCGAAAAGATCGCCGAAATGATGCAGAAATACCCCGATGTCTTGCTACTTGTCGACACGGTAAGCTCTTTAATGGGCGATAAGATAGAAATAGATAAACTGGGTATCGATGTTTGTGTAAGTTCCTCACAAAAGTGCTTCGCTCTGCCACCTGGCCTCGCAGTCGGCATAGTAAGCGAAAAGGCTCTGAAGAAAGCTGAATCCGTGAGCGGTAAGGGACACTATCTCAATTTACTGGACCTCAAGGACTACTTCGACAAAAAAGGCCAAACTCCCACGACACCCGCGATCAGCCTGATGTGGGCAATGAGCAAACAGTTAGATAAGATAAAAGCAGAGGGGATGGATAACAGGTACAAACGTCATCTCGAAATGGCACACTTTGTTCAAGATTGGGCGAAGAAGCACTTCAGCCTGTACACAGAACCTGGCTACGAATCGGTAACCGTAACGTGCATCAATAACACCAAAGGCATCAGCGTTGCGGATCTCAATACTGAGCTTGGCAAGCGCGGCTATGCCATAAGCAACGGCTACGGCAAGATCAAAGAACAGACTTTCAGAATAGCCCATATGGGAGACTTGACCCTTGATGAAATAAAGGAAGTCATCAAGAATATAGACGAAATCCTGAAATTTTAGATTATCAAAGGACCAATGAAACCGATTCACCAGATACCTGGTCATTGAGCAAAGGTTTAGGTATTTAGGTGTTAAGGGTTTTTTCTTCTAAGGAGGAACATGAAAGTATTGATATCAGACCCAATTGCTAAAGAGGCTATCGAGGTCCTGAAGAACGCAGGCATCGAAGCCGTCGAGCAACCAGGTTTGGCGCCTGAAGATTTGATAAAAGCAATCCCTGAATATGACGGCATCATTGTTCGCAGCGCGACAAAGGTCACGAAAGAAGTAATCGAGGCCGCTAAAAACCTCAAGGTCATTGGCCGTGCTGGAGTCGGTCTTGATAACGTCGACCGAGCCGCGGCTAAAGATAAAAACATAAAGGTCGTGAATACACCGGCCGCGACTTCAATATCAGTTGCCGAACTCGCCCTCGGTATGATGTTCAGCGCCGCCAGACGGATACCACAGGCAACGGCCTCGACAAAAGCCGGTAAATGGGAGAAGAAGAAGTTTAAAGGATTCGAGCTCTATGGAAAGACACTGGGCATCATCGGTGCAGGACGTATCGGCACCGAGCTGGCAAAGAGGGCCAAGGCCCTGGGTATGAAAGTACTCGCCTATGACCCCTATGTCAAAACTCACGAAGAAGCACAGATTGCAGAACTTGACACGCTGTTCAAGGAATCAGATTACATATCCCTCCACATACCAAAAACAGACGAGACAACGCACATCCTCAACAAAGCTGCATTTGACAAGATGAAAGAAGGCGTGGTCATCATAAACTGTGCTCGTGGAGGCGTGGTCGACGAGGATGCACTCTATGAAGCAATGAAGAGCGGCAGGGTGAGAATCGCGGCAATGGATGTCTACGAAATTGAACCGGCAAAAGAGCATAAATTGTTCACACTTGAGGAATCTATCGTAACACCGCACATAGGTGCGCAAACGGCAGAGGGCCAGCTGCGTGCCGGCGTTCAGATCGCCGAACTGGTCAGGGACGCACTGAAAAAAACTTAGCTCTGATAATAACGCCCATTGGACGCCGACGGCTTTTGCCGGCATTCGAGCGGCAAAATATTACAAGGAGAATTTATGCCCGAAATTAAACCATTCAAAGGAATTCGATACAACCTCGAAAAAATCGAGAACCTTGCGGATGTTGTAACCCAGCCGTATGATCAGATAACCGATCGCATGGAAAGAGATTACAAAGAGAAAAGTTCATACAACTTCGTACGCTTGGTGCTGACCAAGTATGCCGAGGGTCATGACCGTCAGAAGGAATATGCCGACGCTAAAAGGTTCTACGACGACTGGTTCAAAAACGAAATATTTGTTCAGGATAAGAAAGAAACGATATATCCCTACTGGCAGGAATTCGCCGTGGGTGAGAAAAAGTATACACGCAAGGGATTCATATGCCTGGTACGACTTGAAGAACTCGGCAAAGGCAACATACTGCCGCATGAAAAGACCCTGTCAAAACCCAAGGCCGATCGTCTGAATCTGCTTAGAATCACCCAGAAAGACCTTGAACCAGTCTTTCTGCTCTACACGGATGCGAAGAATACGATCAACAAAGCCCTCGATAAACACTGCAAACAGGAACCACTGCTCGAATTGAAAGACGAAAAAGGTGTGACTCACAAAATATGGGCAGTAGACTCGCCAGCAGTTATGAAGAAGATCACCGGTGCAATAGATGATTCCATACTTGTCATCGCCGATGGACATCATCGCTATGAAACGGCTTACAATTACCGCAACGAGCTGAAGGGGATCGCGCCCGAACATCCGGCTAATTACAAAATGATCACGCTCGTGAATATCGAAGACCCCGGTCTTGTCATCCTCCCCACCCATCGATTGATAAAGAATCTTGAGGAATTCAGCCTCGAAGAATTCCTGAAGAAGACGAATGAATACTTCGATATCAAGAAAACAGACCGCGATAAAATTGTCAAGGACCTGGCGGCCGCAGACCTCGGTACCTTCGGTTTCTACAGCCCGATCACAGCTTATATCCTGACGCTAAAATCACCTGGTGCAATGAAAAAGATCATGCCCGATCGTAGTGATGAATATCGTAAGCTGGATGTGGCGATATTGCACAGCATTTTGATCGAAAAAATACTCAATGTCGAACCAGGAAAAATCGAAGATCATGTGAGATACGAACGAGGCGCCGATGAAACGATGAGGAAAGTGGACTCCGGTGAATTTCAGATCGCACTACTCATGAACCCGACCAGGCCTGAACAGGTGAAAGATGTTGCGCAGAACAGAGAACGTATGCCTCAAAAATCGACTGATTTTTACCCGAAACTCGTTTCGGGTCTCGTTGTCTATGATATAGCAAAGTAATCAATCATCGATAACAGTTTTAGATGAGGGCGGCCTGACCGCCCTCTTTGTTGTGCAGACCACGAACTGTTATTGCTCAGAAAGACATAAGCCCCTTGACAACGGCGCCCTCATTAGATATAATGATACAGTCTTAAGTTTAATCTACGTTCCTGATATCTAAAGTAGATTGTTTTGGTCAGGCACTAGTGTAATAGACGTTTTTACAGGGGAAGGAGGTGATGAAAAACTACAGCATAAATAAATGCATCACGTGACAGATAAACCGAAAGGAGTAACATGAAACGCATATCTTTTGTTGTTATTAGTATAATGCTCTTCACTGCGATGAGCATCGCAGAAGCGGTGAGCGACCAGGAGATGTACGGCGTAAACGACGCGACGGCCGTTCCCGCTAAAACGGGTGACCGAACATTGATCGAAACTGGCGGCACGCCATATGCGGAATCTACGGTTCCGTACAGTGCCGAATGTGATGTAACCTCTAACACACGCATTCCCGGAATCATACAGACGGAAAGACATGGCAGCGGTACCAACCCTGATTGGGGAACAGACATATTGGTCATCGACGACACGCTTGCAACCGATGCCAACCTTTTGAGGGCTTCTGATGGTACTCTCTACGTCGTGTACAAATACATGGGACCACTAATCTCTGCTAATTCCGCCGTCACAATTTGCAGATCAACGGATGCCGGCGAGTCCTGGTCCTGGATCCTCGATGCCTCGGTCGACGACACCACGGAAATCTACAATCTCGATATTGTTTTTGAAGAAGAAAGTGACTCGACGTTCATCTTTGCAATGTGCAATGCCCAGGATGATGATATCTGGCTACTCAGATACAACATAACTGCGCAAACGACGGATTGGGTAGAGGTCACGACCGGTTATGTATTCGACCCGGCACTGGATCAACTGGAACTACCAGGATCAGAATATATGTACATGACATACGTTGTGTACGACTCGATACTGAGGTTCAGGGCATCGAGCGACTATGGAGCCACATGGACTTCAAGTTACCAGGTCCACACCGGTGGAACAGTTCACAATCCAGATATCAGAATGCTTGCGGCCGACGAGATCTGGTCTTATATTGTATGGGATAATGGCCCTGTCACCTATTCCAAGGCAAATGACTACGTGGGTTTTGGCGGTTGGGAAGCACTTCCGTTGAAGATCCATAATTTCCGCGGTGGATCAGATGACGTGAACGGACAGGTCACCGGTTTTTATGACAGCGATACCGCCTGGGTTGTTGCCGAAGAGAATTACAATAATACCGGCGATTGGAATATTGTTTGGGATTACACTTACGACGGCATCAACTGGCGCAATGATACCATGTTCCCTGATATCGACCTTGCCAATGACCCGGCACGCGATGAGAAATACTTCAAGCTGCTGGTCAGTGCCAACGCCGCGAATCAGGCGCGCGTAGTGTATAATACACAGACAACGTCTGCAGACACAAGGGTCGACTATCAGTTCTGCCAGTACGGTAGCTGGACCGCAACGACCAACTTGAGTGACCACCTCGCCAAGGTCGGCACATCGCCATCGGTTAACTATGTACAGGCAGCAGGCGGTGGGGCGATCGTGTACTGCGGATACAATGCCATATGGTACGACAATTATTGGAATACCGCAGTGCAGGAAATTCCGATCGAGAACACCCAGATCAGAAATCTGAGTTTATCACCGACCATTTCGAGAGATATCGCCAGACTCTCATTTACGATCCGGAACGCCGGGCAGGTCAACGTTTCGCTCTACGATGCGACAGGTAGAATGGTCGATGCGCTCGTCGACGGAACATTGGCTGCGGGCGAACACTCGGTCAATATTGAAGCCAGGAACCTCTCTGCTGGCATCTATTTTGTGCGGGTGGAGACTCCCGATGGTGTCGGTACTGAAACGATGACCATTGTGAGATAGGTACTTTCTGTGATCGCTCGATTCCTCGAGCGTCTAAATAACGAGAAGGGGACGGTTTTGCCGTCCCCTTCTCGTTTAGACAATGAATCGGTCTAATCGAACTCGCTTAGGAGTTCATCTATAATGTTGTCCGATCTGACGCCTTCGGCCTCAGCCGCAAAATTAGTGATGATCCGATGCCTCAGAACCGGCCGGGCAATACGCTTCACATCGTCAAGATTGGGCGAGAAACGACCCTCGAGTGCAGCCACGGCTTTGGCTCCGAGAATCAGATACTGGGAGGCGCGCGGTCCTGCACCCCAACTTACATAATTCCTTATGTTTTGCGGAGCATCTGCCTGATTTGGTCTCGTCAGAGAGACGAGCCGAACGACTTTCTCTATAATATCGTCGGCAACCGGCATTTTTCTTATCAGCTTCTGGAACCGCAGCAACTCACGCCCCTCGAGTACTTTCTTGAGACTGACTTCATAAGCAGAAGTCGTAGTCCGGACAATTTCAATCTCTTCCTTTGAAGATGGATATTCGATGAAAATAGTGAACATAAAGCGATCCAGTTGTGCTTCAGGCAGAGGATAAGTCCCCTCCTGCTCAATTGGATTCTGCGTTGCAAGCACGAAGAAAGGCAGCGAAAGTTCATGTGTTTCGCCACCGTAGGTGACCTTATATTCCTGCATCGCCTGTAGGAGCGCTGACTGGGTCTTAGGGGGCGCACGATTGATCTCATCGGCCAGTATGACATTGGCAAAAATCGGACCCTTCACAAAACGGAAATTCCTGCGACCGGTGCTTAGGTCTTCCTCGATAATCTGTGTACCGGTTATGTCCGCAGGCATCAAATCAGGTGTGAACTGGATCCGATTAAAAGTGAGGTCAAGAATATCGGCGATCGTA
Organism: Caldifarciminota bacterium; assembly: GCA_020353055.1. Lineage (GTDB taxonomy): Bacteria > Hydrothermota > Tepidihabitantia > SM23-42 > SM23-42 > SM23-42. Next base: position 1,247,322 of record CP070686.1, read on the forward strand.
TTGACGAGCATGGTTTTAGCCAAACCCGGCACGCCGATTATCAGCGAATGACCATTACAGAAAAGGCAAGCAAGAACCTGGTCGATCACTTCTTTCTGCCCGACGATGAGTTTTTCGATCTCACCGCAAATTCTTTTGTAGCTATCACTCAGTTCGCCAATATTATTGAGGTCGGTTTTCTTCATCTGCTCTCCAAATAATCAACAAGAATTGGTTAAAAAAAATCTGCGTTATTGCATGAGTTTGTGGATAACCCATAAAATAGTGAATTAAAATTATAGAGAAAGGCTCGAAATTTCATGCAAATAACTTATCCACAGCTTTTACAAATTTATCCACATTTTTTGGCCGCTAGTATGGTTGACCATCATACATATCCTTCCGCTTGGCCTCGAGTTGGTCCTCCTCCTTACCAAGAAAACCCGCCGCCGAGCAGACGGTCAGACCTCTTTTGGTCTTGCTAAAACAACCCAAATAGTCGACCCAGTTGAGGTCACGCAGCAAGTGATGATCAACGATCATGTTGGTTAGCCGACATCCGTCGACGATCTTCATCAAATTTTCTATGGCCTTGTCAATATCCGACCTCTTATAGTGAGAACCCATTAGATAGGTGGCCGGCCCGTCAATGACAATGCTATTCGGGCTTTTGTCAATAATGAAATCTAATGCACCGCTATTCAATGGCCCCTGCACGTCGGAGGTAAAAAGAAATCGCTCATTGTCCTCGATCATGGTCTGAACCACGTAGCCAAGTTTGTGCGTGAGCCCGTGAAGGACTGGCTCGGAAAAGGTTATCGTTGTCTTCCCAAGGTTGAAAGAATTGCCGTCAGCGATGTTGATTGTCTTTGCGTAGGGTTCGATACGGCTAAGAAAAGTCGCCGCGCGCTGCTTTTGACTCTGATTCAAAAATTCACGCGGGTGTTTGAGAAACACATCCTTGCCCTGGAATATCTCGGGGTGATCCGGGTTATGATGGTCAAAATGATAGTGAGTGACAATCACGATGTCCGACATACTGACCCACTTGGTGATCGCCTCCCACATCTCCCTGTGACGATCGAGTTCTATTCGGTGCGGAGGTAATGAATAGCGATCAGGCGCAACAGAAACCCCGGGGTCGATGAAAACCCGGACGTCCGAAGTCTCGACAAAGGTAGCCATACTGCGTACACCCAAAGAATCAAACGCGACGGGCAGAATCTTCATATTTCCGAATTTTCTTGATTCGACGGAGGTGTCGGCCGCCGTCGAATCTGGTAAGGAGGAATGTTTTCATTATATTGCGCGTCCGGGAGTCGTATTTCACGAAACCTGCTGGCATGACGAGCACGTTTGCATTATTATGGGCGCGGGCGAATCTTGCGTAAGTTGGATTGGTACAGAAGGCAGCCCGTATGCCCTTAACCTTATTGGCCGCCATGACCATGCCTTGACCACTATAGCAAAGCAGGATACCGTACGCCGCTTTCTTACTCGCCACGGCCTCACCTACGGCGATGGCAATATCTGGATAATCAACTGATTCGGTAGAATCAGTGCCGTAGTCTAATACTTCATGGCCCTTCTTGCGGAGATAAGTCATGATCTGCGTTTTGAAAGCAACTCCACGATGGTCGGCACCGACGGCGATCTTCATGACAATGAAATAACCGTTGAACCAATGGAAAACTCACACTGCGCCGTGGAAACAGGAGCGATCAACGAGACCTTCTTGCCACCTAACTGACCTTTGTCAACCATTTGTGCTTATCAGGCTCACGGCCTTCAATGATGTCGAAGAACTTTTTCTGCAGTTTCTTGGTGATGGGTCCAGCCTTACCGGCACCAACTGTTATTTTGTCGACTGAACGAATCGGCGTTATTTCAGCAGCCGAACCGGTGAAGAAAACCTCATCGGCGATATACAGAAATTCACGGGCAAGTTTTTCCTCAGCAACTTCGATTCCCATATCACGAGCAATGGTCATCACCGTATTGCGGGTTATCCCGGGCAAAATACTGGCATGTAGTGGTGGTGTATAGATGAAGCCGTCCTTGATAACGAACAAGTTTTCACCAGACCCCTCACTGAGGTAACCGGTATTGTCCAGAGCAATTCCCTCTGTGAAACCATAAAGGGTTGCTTCCATTTTGATCAATTGAGAGTTCATATAGTTCGCACAGCACTTTGCCATAGCGGGAAACGTATTTGGAGCCATTCTATTCCACGATGATATCATGACATCGACGCCATTCTCAAGTGCCTCATCACCCAGATATTTACCCCACTGCAGGGTTGCGATTGTAACGTTCACAGGACAAGGAAAAGGGTTGACACCCAGTTCCCCATACCCGCGGTAAGCGATCGGCCTGATATATGCTGCCTTCAAAGCGTTCTTTTTGATCAATTCGACCGCAACCTTGTTGATTTCTTCTCGTGTATAGGGGATTTCCATTCTATATATCTTGGCTGAATTGAAGAGACGATCGGTATGTTCCTTCAAGCGGAAAATCATCGGCCCTTTCGGTGTATCGTAACACCTCAAGCCTTCAAAGACGCCAGTACCGTAGTGTATAACATGGGACATGACATGGATCTTTGCATCTTCCCATGCGACAAATTTCCCGTCCATCCAAACATATTTCGTTTGCGCCATTGCCATGTTGTTCCTCCTTGAATAAGTAACTATAACTAAATAGAAAAGGAAGTCAAGAAAATTATTTCGTTGACAATAAAAAGATTCTATCTATAATAATGACAATGAAAAAACAAGATGTCACTAAGTTGAAAAAGAAACTTGAAAACCTGGGAGTGAGGTTCATAGATTTAAAATATCCCTCGCTCATCGGAAATTTGCATCACATTACCGTGCCTTTTGAACGTTTTGACTGGATAATCGAAAGTGGCGTGGGTGTTGATGGTTCCAGTCTTCCCGGATACAAACTGGTCGAGCAAGGAGATATGCTCCTCTTCCCGGATCTATCCACCCTATTCTTCGATCCTTTCTTTGAACAGAAAACAGCTTCCTTCTTGTGTAGCATACATTCACCCGATAAGCTCGTGCCCTATAGACGTGATCCCAGAAACCTGGCCATGAAAACGGCTGAATACGTTCGCAAGGAACTGAACGTTGAGGCATATTTTCTGACCGAATTAGAGTTCTACATGCTCGGACACTGCAATTATGGAGAAGGTTCTGGATACAGTTTCTATGAGATCGGCCCCGAAAAAGAGGAAGCAGAACATATCAACTACCCGATAAGAAAAAAAGGCGGCTACCATGTTGGTCCTCCGCAGGACAATTCATTCAATATACGAAATTCCATAATCGAAGCCCTTTCGCGATGCGGCATTAAATCAAAATACCACCATCACGAGGTTGGTGAAAAAGGACAGGTTGAGATCGAACTCGTCTTCGAACCGCTGGCTAAAGCAGCCGATGATGTATTCATGGCTAAATACCTGATAAAATGCGTTTCACAGAAATACGGAAAATGGGTGACATTCATGCCCAAACCGTTTTTTGATGAACCAGGTAACGGCATGCATTTTCATCAATATCTCGGGAGGAAGAATAGATCGCTATTCTACTCCGCGGGCAAGGAATACAAGCTGAGTGAAACGGCTCTCAATTACATCGGTGGCATCCTGCGTCATTCTCGTGCATTATGCGCAATCACCAATCCAAGCACGAATTCCTACAAACGCCTTATCCCGGGTTTTGAGGCCCCGACATATACTGATTTTGCATATGCCAGCAGAACAACGGCGATACGCATTCCCGGCTACCTTAAGAACAAGAGAATGCTTGATGTTGAATATCGTATTCCCGATGCCATAGCAAACCCATACTTAGCGATTCCAGCGGTCGTGCTTGCGGGCATTGATGGCATCAAGAACAAAACCAAACCGGAACAAAAGGAACGCCTTCCGTCTAATATGTATGAAGCGATCGGAGCCCTGAAAAAAGACCACGAATTCTTGATGCAAGGTGAGATATTCAGCATGGATCTCCTCGAAAGTTGGATCGAAGTAAAGACAAAGCAGTTAGAAGAAGTACATATCAGACCACATCCTCATGAGTTCACGCTTTACTTTGGTGCTTAGCGTACAATGGACGTATGAAGAAAAAGATAAGCATCGGTGTGGTCGGATGCGGTAACCAAGCACAGATCGCCCATCTTCCTTTTTTCAGCAGAAATAACCGATGCCACCTGACAGCTATATGTGACACGGATTTAAGAAAACTCGACTACCTCGGGTCAAAATACAACATTCCCAAACGCTTTCAGGATTTTCAGGAAATTGTGGAAGACGAGGAAATTGACGCGCTCGTCATATCAACGCCCAATTATCTCCACGTGCCAATGTCAGTTACTGCACTGAAGTACGGCAAACATGTTTTATGTGAAACACCGATGGCCATAAATCTTCGCGAAGCACGTGAAATGAAAAAAGTTATGAAGAAGGCAAAACCCAAATTCGCACTCGCCATGAATAACCGGTTGCGTCCTGATGTGCAAATACTGAAAAACTTCATCCAGGAGAACGAACTGGGTGTGATATATTACGCCAAGAGCGGCTGGCTAATAGGTACCCGCGAGTGGATATTGAGCCCGGGAAGGCTCGAAAATCTCTCAAGAAGCGGAGGAGCTTTTTTGAATCTTGGCGTACATCTGTTGGATATCGCACTATACTTGTTGTCGAATAAAGTAGTCACAAGTGTTTTCGCATCTCTACACAAGAAAGAAGTCGAAGCCGATGTTGAAGATACTGCAATGTGTATTATCAATTTCAGCGATGGAACACTGCTCACGATAGAAGTCGGTTGGTCTCTTCTCTTTGAAAAAGATTTTCTGTACTGCAATGTATTTGGCAATAAGGGAGCTGCCCTGCTGAACCCTCTGAAAATACAGAAGGAATTACATGGAGAACTCTACAATGTTACACCGACTATTACGCACAAGAATATATACGAAACATCATATCAGTTACAGAACCACATGTTCCTTGAATACCTTTCCGGTAAAGCGCATCCACCTCTCACCATAGATGGAGGGTTGATGATCGCTGAAATAACCGAAGCATTTTATGCCTCGGCACTGAGGGAACAACTGGTCAGAATATAGAAAACATTTATCCACTATGATGATCGCGAACAATAACCGTAACACCGTGCTGATTACCGCCAGCGCCCTGCTGCTATCCCTTTCTTTCCATCCACTGCAACTGCACTTCCTTGCGTGGTTTGGTCTGGTGCCGCTGCTCTATGCGATCGAAGGATCACGGCCAAGTCAATCTTTCCGCACGGGGATACTTTTTGGTTTCCTGTTTTCAATGTTCACCCTCTTCTGGATAGTCTTTTTGCAGATCGAAGCGAACATAAAAATGTTAATGGTCGGCGGATTATTTATCCTCTTTCTGTACATCGGTTTCTATTTCGGAATCTCGGCGCTCGTTGCACGGAAGGTCGGCTTCTGGTCTTTGCCGTTGATCATTACTGGGTTGGAGTATGTAAGAAGCATCGGTGAACTGGGCTTCCCCTGGTTAACTTTCGGTTACTCACAGGCCCGTTATCCCTTATTCATACAGCAGGCAGCAATCTACGGAGTGTACGGTATATCACTCTGGTTGATGTATCTCAACGTTGCAGTCTACAGTGCATTGAAGAAGAAGACACTCAGACATCTCCTGTTGGTAATTCTAATATTTTTCTTACCGGTCGTATACGGAATCTCGAGGCCGCAACGGTCTCAAGAAAGGATCGCCCGCGTAGGCATCGTACAACCCAACATCGACCCTAACCTCAAATTCAGTAGAGAATTACGGTACAAGACTTTTGAACGTCTGATGAACCTCTCGGTGCAGTGCATGCGCACTTCATTAGACGAATTTGGCGATTCTCTTGATCTGATCGTCTGGCCGGAAACTGCTACTCCGGTCTTTCTAAAATCACCTGGCAAGTATCAAGATTTGGTCAGACATCTTGTAGACCGATTGGGCACCCCGATCTTCACCGGAACTGCGATATATGAGTCGCAATCCAGGGACATATTCAACGGCGCGGTGCTGATAGAACCCAACCGTGGCATAAACCAAGATTATCGAAAGATCCATCTCGTCCCCTTCGGAGAACATATCCCATTTGACCACCATATACCTATCTTGCGCAAAGTCGATTTTGGTGAAGGTGACTACACACCTGGTACTATCCCGACCGTATTTGAAATACCGGAGTTTAAATTCTCATGCCTTATATGCTTCGAATCAATTTTCCCAGGACTGTCGAGGCAGGCGGTAAACGACGGCGCCGAAATCCTCACAAATATAACTAATGACGGGTGGTTCGGCAAAATATCCGGTGCCCAGCAACACAATAACATGGCGATCCTGCGGAGCGTGGAAAATGGCGTCGTGCTGTTGCGCAGCGCGAATACAGGCATATCGATGATCGTTGACCAGTATGGCAGAGTTATGACAGAGAAATCTTTGTTCGTACAAGAAACAATAGTGGGGGCTATATATATCGATCCTGTCGATACGCTTTACAGGAAGATAGGCGACCTGCTGCCTATCCTGTGCCTCCTCTTGACGACAATACTCGCAGTAAGGAGTCAATTTTTCAGAAAAAAGTAGCAAAAATCCGAAGATCGGCATACGATAGATACAATGTACCGTATTATTGTGTTGACACAAATATCCATATCATTATAATAAAAATATGCATAGGATACCTGTATATGATGGAATACTGAAATACGTAAAACCATTATACGAAGCCAAAAAACCAAAACATATATACGACAGCATTACAAGAAATATCTGCGCATTACTGAAGGCGGATGCCTCACTTCTTTTTGTTTGTGGAGAACACACAAAAAAACTACGGGCGGTAAGTGCACATAATTTATCTAAGTCATATCAAAACCATGCTGACGAGGATATGAAGATCGCTCATCATGTTTGCGAAAATAAAAAATTGAAAGTAGTAAAAGACGTCAGGCAGTTATACCGTAAAACCGGCAAGACGGTGGTTCACCTGCTAAAAGCACAGAGAATTGCTTCGATTGTCTCGGTACCCATGCTCATTGACGGTAAATCAATCGGTGCCGTAAATATCTATTACTCCTCTCCCATTCAGAGGTTCGACAAGAAAGAAATCGCAGGGCTCTACATGAAGATGGCCGCCCTCGCGATTGCCCACGCGCGTGCTGCCAGTGAGCTTCTCGACAAGAAGAAGATCATAAAAGGCATTCGAGATATCGGTGAACTCTCGACCTCATCATTTGCGTTTGACGAAATGATGCAAACATTGCTGACGGCTGCAGTGAATGCTGTAAAGGCGGATTCGGCAAGACTGGTCTTGATCGACGATGAAAATCTTGCGGAAGTCGATGCCTTCGAATATCAGAGATCCTCGAACAAAACCAAGATTTACAGGTCAACTGAACGCCTGGATGACGGACTGTCTGGTCAAATCCTGCGTAAAAGAAAAGCGGTTGTCGTTTCAGACACTGGAACTTATACCGAAGCAACTCTTAAAGACCTCGAAAAAAGAAGCCTTTCGATAGCAGGAATTCCATTGGCAGCGCGTGGGAAGATCGTTGGTATCTTATTCCTTCATAGTAACATGACCGGTGCTTTTACAAAACCGGAGATCGATAATCTCACGGTTCTTGCTAACCACGCTGCAGTAGCAATCGACAATTTTGCGCTCAACAAAAAGGTTAAAAGGGAAGCGAAAGAAACAGCGCTGTTATACGAGGTGAGCCAGAGTCTTATTTCAACCCTCGACTTTGACCAGTTACTGAACAACATACTGCAGCGTCTCAAAGAAACGTTCAACTTTCTCAACGTATCGGTTCTTCTTATCGATGAAGAGAAACGCGTGCTGTACACCCACTCAAGCATCGTATACTCACGGGAAGACAGAGACCGAAGATTGAAAATTGGCAAGGATGGCATAACTGGCCACGTCGCTGACACCAAACAGATGTATTATTGCCCAGACGTTACTAAAGACGACTACTATGTCGCCGGTATTGAAAACACCCAGAGCGAAGTGTGCTTTCCGCTGCTCACTGGTGATCGCTTGATCGGCGTACTCGATGTCGAGAGCTCAGAGAAGGATGGATTCTCTCAGGACGCCATTCTTCTTCTTTCCAGTCTGAGTGCGCAAATAGCGATTGCCATCGATAATGCGCGTTTGTACGCCGAAACGAAGAAATTGTCGTTGACCGATGCCCTAACCGGTCTATCAAACCGACGCAGTTACGAGCTCTTCGCCGATGCCGAAATACGGCGTGCCGAACGGTACCGGCGTACGTTCGTTGTCATGATGATAGATTTTGACAATTTCAAGAATTATAATGACAAATACGGACATTCATCAGGCGACATTGTTCTCCAGAAACTGAGCAAGATAATGAAAGAAATAATCAGGGATGTCGATTTCCTTTGCCGGTACGGTGGTGACGAATTTGTATCGATCCTTCCGGAAACGGATGCTTCCTTTGCCCTCGATGTTGCGGAAAGGATGCGCAAAAAAATCGCCGCACAAAGGATCCAGCCCAAGATTACATTGAGCATAGGCATTGCTTCATTCCCTCACGACGCGCGTGAAAAATCGAAACTTATTGACCTCGCGGATCAGGCCTGTTATGAGGCAAAACAGCGTGGGGGGAACAGAGTTATATTCACGTTCAAACCCAAAGAAGCCAAGTAATTCCTATCCTTTATTCCGGTAACGCTTGATAGCGTCTATTATCTGCTTTACCTCCTCCTCGCTATTGTAGAAATGGGGTGAGAATCGAAGATTCTGATTACGCATTGACACAATGACACCGGTTTCTTTCAGGAAATGATAGAGGTCCTCGACGCCTATCCGGGGTCTGACAGTTAGAATCCCGGATTGCTTGCCTGAATCCGGAGTTGATATCCTGAATCCCGAAGACTCAAAGTAATTGCGCAAAATGCTCTTGAGCTTCATTATTCGCGCCTCGACGTTTGGCATGCCATATTGAAGCAAAATATTAATATTGGTAGATAAGGCCTGTATTCCAATGACATTTCTTGTACCCATTTCATATTTTCTCGCATCCGAATGTAACGGAGGATTCTTCGTTATATCTTCGAATCCGGTCCATCCGGCACCGAGCCATCCAGTATGCTGACACCTCAACTTACCGAAGTTTCGCCGGTTCACGTAAAGAAAACCTGCGCCGCCCGGTCCGAACAGCCATTTGGCGCTCCCGCATGCTAGAAAATCTACATTGTTATCTGCCGCGTCGAAACTCACGGCACCGATCCCCTGTATACCATCAACGACGAGGTACAGTCCTACTTCACTCGTGAATTCACTTAACCGCTGCAGATCGATTGTTTCGCCACTAAGAAATTGAACATAATCCACGACAACGGCTTTCGTCCATTTATCCATATTCGATTTTACGACGGCAATAGGATCCTCCCCTGCAAAGCAAACGTACTTCTTCTTGATATGCGGCAGGTTGTGATCCACTACGTATCTCACGGCCGGGAATACCCCGTCCATTACCAGTATCATATCATTTTCATTGAATGGCAGATTGCGCAGGGCGATATATATACCCTCTGAGGTATTGTGAGTGAACGCTATTTCTTCAGGCTTTGCATTGATAAAATGCGCCACTGTCGCACGTGCGTCTTGAATCTTCGAGAAATAGTCATCGATATCGAATTCCCCACGACTCGAATAAATATCGACACACTGCTCTATGGCACGCCGCGCCGGTAGGGACAACGGTCCGGTGGCCGCATGATTGAAATATATACATCTCTCGGTAATTGGAAAGAGATTACGGAAGTCGGCTAAATCCAGCATAGATCCTTCAATTGTTATCCCTGTTGAAATCAGTCAATGTTATATCCGGAACACATTACGTCCCGCGGAATCTCGTGATAAAAGGGGGACAGTTCAGTGTAGCTCGGTCCGGCTCGGAACATATCCCGCTGTCGTGCATATGTCATGTGTAGTAACTTACGAGCGCGTGTAATGCCAACGTATAATAATCTTCTTTCTTCCTCATATTGTTTTGCGTCCTGCTGTGATTTGTAATGCGGTATCAAACCATCCTCAAATCCAGTAATAAACACGATATCGAATTCTAACCCTTTGGCGTTGTGTAACGTCATCAGATTTACCCGTTCGGTAGACTCGTTCCAGTCATCGATATCGCTGCGTAATGAGACCTCTTCGAGATAATCATTGAGATTTGCCTCTGGCCTTTCTCTCGCGTAGTCTTTCATCGAAAGCATTAATTCTTCCACATTCTTACGCCGTATGTAATCACGTTCAGTCCTGTCCTCGCTGAGACTAGATAGATAACCGCTATCCTTCACAACTTGTAGAGCCAACTCATAGATATCCATTTGTCGCTGCGTATCGATCAACAGATCGATCATTTTCGCAAAGTTCTTTATTCTCTTACGCGTTCCTGAATTTATCTTCTTAATATTATCGACCTCATGTAATACCTCGTAAACGCTGATCCGGTGTTTTTCACCGTATGCCGATATCTTTTCCATGGTCTCGTGTCCGATCTTACGCGAAGGTACATTTATTATTCTTCTCAGGCTCACCGCATCGAGCGGATTATTAATGACCCTAAGGTAGGCAAGAACATTTTTTATCTCGGCTCGCTCATAGAAACGCAGAGAACCGACGACCTCATAGGGAATTCTGTAGGTTATGAAACATTCTTCAAAAAGTCTCGATTGATAGTTCACTCGATAGAATACTGCAATCTCACCAAGGTTGACGCCCTTCAATTTCAACTCCATAATCTTGCGTGCCACATAAGCCGCTTCAGTATAGGAATCATCTGCGTCAAAAAAAACGATCCTCTCCCCTGTTTCGTTATCGCACCAAAGGGTCTTCGACTTGCGGTATTCATTATTGCTCACAACGGCGGACGCAGCCTTCAGGATCCTTCTTGTCGAACGGTAATTTTGCTGCAGTTTGATAACCGTCGTATCAGGAAAATCCTCTTCGAAATCAAGGATGTTTCTGATCTCGGCACCTCGCCAGGAATATATCGACTGATCATCGTCGCCTACAACGCATAGATTCCTGTGTTTTTCTGCAAGCATCTTGGTCAATACGTATTGAGCGCGATTGGTATCCTGGTATTCGTCAACAAGGATGTACCTGAACTTTTCCTGATAGTACTCAAGGATGTCTTCGTCGGTTTTGAAGAGTTCTACGACCTTCATTATGAGGTCATCGAAGTCGAGTGCATTATATTCAGCTAATTTCTTGTTATAGACGTTATAAACATTTCTTAGAATATCACTCTCGATAGCAGACCCGGATGACAGGTTTTCCTTTATGTTGTTGATCACCGCAGCAATATATGCAGGTGAAAATGCTTTTGCGTCTATATCAAGATCGGACAGGCATTCCTTGATTACACTGAGTTGATCATATTCATCATAAATTGCGAAGTTTTTCTTGATGCCTATTCTTTCTGCTCCCCCTCGTAACATCTTTGCACAAGTTGAATGAAACGTCCTGATCCATACCTTATGGTCACTCCCCAATAGCGTCTGAATCCTCGATTGCATCTCACCGGCTGCCTTGTTAGTGAATGTTATCGCCAGTATGTTCTTCGGATTTATATTTTTGCTCTTTATCAGATACGCAATTCGATATGTGATCACTCTGGTCTTACCGCTGCCTGCACCAGCCAGGATCAAAATCGGCCCCTTGGTGACCTTAACGGCCTTACGTTGTTCGGGGTTCAATTGAGCAAGAAGTTCGTCCATTTTCCCCATTATACCATTATTCTATTTCAAGTCAAGAAATGCACCCATCCATCTACTATTTCATTGACTTATCGAATGCAATTGATATACTCTATCATGGAGGCTTAATGCTTAGAATTATGATGCTTTTATTTTGCGCGACCTACTTATTTGGCAACGATATAGAAGATATTCCGATTCTGAAATGGGCAGGTCCACCCGGTAGCAGACCCGGTACTTATGAAGAATGGTTGGCTGAGCACCCGTATACGCCATTCGATTACTTGTTGCACGGAGTGCACGGGAGTGATGGCTATCTTGGTAACATCGCAATCCTAACGGACCAAACCCTCGCCCCGTATCTGGCAAATGAAATCCAACAACTGGTCCTGTCATTGACTGCTGAAGGCTATACCGTATTCGAATATCAAACATCGGGAGGGACGCCTGAAACGCTGCGGACCTTCCTGCAAGAAATATACGATACAAACAATATCGAAGGTGTCCTGCTAATAGGTAACCTGCCAGTTGCATGGTTTGAGGTGTACGATTACGGTGGAAGTTTAGCCCAATTCCCCATGGACTTGTTCTATATGGACCTGGATGGAACCTGGCTTGACACAATTAGTACCGGCAACGGTAAATACGACGGACACGTTGGGAGCATCAACCTCGAAATATATGTTGGTAGGTTACTTCCAACCGGCATTGGACTCGACACGTTAGTATTAAGAAAATATTTCACTAAAGATATAAGATACCGCGAAGATTTGATGAATTTGCAGAAGCGCGCGCTCGTCTTCGTTGATGACGACTGGGTACCATGGGCCCAACAGTGGGCAGATGATGTAGCATTATTGTTCCCGGATACGATCAACTATTGGCATCCGGAGACGACCAGGGCATCACTCTACCGTACGAGGCTCGATACCTCACAGACCTGGGTATCGGTATTTGCACACTCGGCACCAAGCCTGCATCAATTTACATACAACAGTGGTGCCCAGTACGATTATTACTATGCCAATGAATACATAAGTCAAAATCCACCGACGAACTTTTACAACTTCTTCGCCTGCTCTTTCTGCCGCTACACGCAGGCCGGATATGGTGGCGGGCAGGCTATTTTCAACGAAGATTACGGGATCGGAGCGATTGGTTCAACCAAATCCGGGAGCATGCTCGACTTTCAATTCTTTTACCGTCCTCTCGGAGAAGGCAAGACAATCGGCGAAGCATTCCGCTACTGGTTTGACTGCATATACGACTCTGTCGGCATGACGTTGGAGCGCGTGTGCTGGCACTACGGCATGACATTACTGGGTGATCCCTTTCTCAAACCACTCGGCTACGGCACGCAGATAGTCGAGGGCAAAAAGAATATTATTTCCGGCACCACACTCTCGGTCAGCAACCCAGCGGCCGGTCACCTCAATCTGAATCTGTATCTCAACGACATGCAGCAGGTCGACCTTGTGCTCTATGACTGTCTGGGGCGTTCCCTCAATGTGCTCTACAGTGGTGAATTGCAGGCCGGTACGCATCTTTTGTCAAAAAAACTTGAAGACATGAATGGCATGACTTTACCCAGCGGGGTATATTTACTGAGAGCAGGCATCGGGGATAATAACATCACCAGGAAAATAGTAAAGATCGAATAAAAAAGGGCAGCATAGCTGCCCTTTTTTATTAACAACAATGCTTACCGCAGTTTAACCACCTTTTCAAGTGCATTACTCTTAACGTCGGTTATGAAATAGACACCCGGCGCGACCGCATTACCGGCGCCATCTCGACCGTTCCAACTTACAGATACCTGATCTCCGATAACAGACATCTGACTCGAAAGATCCCTGACCAAACGCCCTGCGGCATCATAAATGATAACCGTTGGATTTTCCATATCAGGCACTTGATATCTGATATCCGCATTACTGCGAAATGGATTCGGATAAACTCTGAAAGTACTGACGGGCTCAGAGCCGTACTCTGAAATACCGGTCGGACCAGTCACAACGATATCATCACAACGCGTTGAATCAACTAATATGCCGAAGAAATATATACCAAAATAGCCTTTGGTAACACGGTCGTCAATATAAGGACAACCCGGCAATTCGACATCATCGTAGTATGCCCAGATCGAGTCGGCAATCACCGTCAGTTTAAATTTGTGCCACGAAGAAGTTGACGGAACACCGCCGGGAATTTCTCCGGAAGACCAATCCCTGATAACGGTTGGCGTCGCACCAGTTATGTGACGAAGCCTCAGCCGTGCATCGTTGTCAAAATCAGAAATCAACTGGTACAGAGAATTCACGCCAGTAGCAGTGTCAATTCTGATACAGATGCCGTTATAAGGACCCATTGCTGCAGCTACCTCAGTAAAGATATATGCTTCAACAGAATAATCGTTGAGCCCGTAATCACCAGAAAAGACGGCAGCGATCGGCGCAGCATCGTTCGAAACACAACCGATCCACGAATCACCGCCCGGCGTCGTAGGGTCACTGACAACCGTCATGACACTCGGGTCAACCCATGGATCCCATTGCAACTGCGCAACGCCTCCCGTAAAATACTCCTCATAAAGAACCTGACCGAAGAGCATGCTGCTCAACAATAATATTGTACATATCACCTTCATAAAACCTCCTTCTTCTTGAGACTGGGTCTCCGTGTCCCCTAGTCTCATAGACTCCCTGTCTATTCTTTTGGTCTTTCTGGTACAGTTCGGATACCGCGCTTACGTCCCGGTGTGTTGTCAAACTCCTCAACAATATAGAATAGCAACAGCGGATATAGCCGCGGAAATTCTCCATGCATATAAGAATGAGCAAGGTTGACGAACTCGAGCAGTTTCTTTTCCGAAGGCAACGCACCCTTGTCATCAGGATGCACGATACGGGCGATCGTCCTCAATTCAATCGAGGGGATGTCAAGAAACACCAAAGTCGCGATAGGATTGTCCATAACATTTAGGAATGTATGAGTTTCGAAATCGGGCGTAGCATATAGCTCAAGAGAGGTCTGCTTGCGCCAATCGACGAAATCAGGATTCTCATAGAATGATTTCAGCACGTCCATCTTTTCCTTCATCGGACTCTCGTACGTGTCACGCAGTCGCTTGATCGCAGCATCGATGTTACCGTCTTTTGGTGCCAGACCAATACCTTTGATCGCGTTGTTCAATGTAAACTCCGAATCAAGACGCCCCAAACCATAGGTGGCGACGGCACCGGAATGAGGACCACCAAATCCCGGCATCTGTCCGGTCTTTATGTGCTCGAGAAATTCAATGCGTTTTGTCGTATTCCACTCGATGAAATCTTTGCTTGCACTTCTTATGTTGTAATCATGCCATTCACCATCGATGCGCGCTTTAATGATTCCCTTGCCATATCCCGATATATCCACTGATGGCTGGGTGAATCCACCGTTCTGCCAGAAATCCTTCTTGCCCTGCTCTAGCTTTCCAGACCATAACATTCTTGGTATTTTGCCTAAGAAAACCACAACCGGCGCCAAGAAACCGATCGTTTTCAGAAAACTCCTTCTATCCATGCAACCTCCTTTAACTAACAGCAAAGCACAAAATCCGAAACAAACTGGACTTGACGATAATAACGTTTTGATAATAATTTAGCAATTCGAACTTCCAAATGCCAAATGTCTTTATAACGGCATTAGCGAAAGTAAAGAGCACAACGTCCTTTTTCAAAATCCGATTACCAGTGATACGCGATGCGTGGCTTCCAGCACGTCCATATCAACGTATGCATAGTCGAATGCAAAAGTTCTATGCCCGATACTGAATTTCATCCCTGCACCTGCCGTGAATTTCTGTGTATCATAGTTAATTTTGTACCCACCGCGAAGAAAGAGTGTGTTATAGATGCCGTACTCGATCCCGAATTGCAGTTTCTCTTCACCGTCGTTTGGATGTATTCCGTCTACTGCCAGCGTCAAGCTATGCAGCTCACTACTGGTGAATGCTTCACCAGCACCCAGTACATCGAGCGCAATACCCAGTTTGAAAGCAAGCGGCAATGGAAAGGACTCAGTAGTAAGCCTCGCTTCGACTTCAGGATTTCCCGTGTATTCAGGCCAGGGATCTGTTTGTACAATCAGATCGTTGCCGAACAACTGCATCCGCCCACCGTAATTTGCCAGACACATACCGAGACGGGCACCTTTCAGAGGAGTACGCAGTATTGACCCAATATCCAGGGCAAACGTCGAAGCGCTTTCGTTGTACAACTTCTGCTGGATGTATTTTCCAGAAAGACCAATAGAGAGCCGATCTGAGAGTAATGCCGATACGGTTACGCCCAACAAACCATCAATGTAACTGAATTCTTGACCAGTACCCTCAGGATTCTCAACCGTAGTGACCGGGATATCATCAGAATAGAGAAAAGAACCCCAAAGCGCAAAATTCACTCTCTGTGTCGGTAAGACAAATGTTGCATAGTTATACGTGAGATCGGCAAACCACACAGTATAACCACCCATGAATTGGGGACTCTTGATGCTGGCGATTCCGGCAGGATTGTAATAGATCCCAGATGGGTCATCCGCCAGAGCAACGAACGCGCCGCCCATGCCCACGGGTCTGGCACCGTACTCGATCTTCAGGAACGGTGCCGCCGTCGTACCGACTTTGTTGAAACAAAAACCCAGAGAGATAGACACAACGAGCGACAGGCTTATGAATTTTAGTTTAAAATCTGTCATATTCACCATACCTCCTCCCTATTTAATTATCACGAACTTGCCTTCTGCTTTAGTGTTAGTATCGGTTCGAACCACATAGATATACATCCCATAAGCAACTTCCACACCGAATTTCGTACGCAGATCCCAGTACTCATAGCCGAGGTAATTGTTATGATCTATTGTTGCTATATGCTCGCCGGCCACGTTATAGATCATTATCTCGCACTGTTCGGGAAGATTGGTGAACATCAATCTGCGATCATATGGAGTACTCTCGAATTTCGACGCCAAAATGTAAGGGTTGGGCACGACCTTGACTCTATCTAAACGCACCAGCGCCTCGTTGATTGCGTACGGCACCGTGCTGAACTCATAATATACTGAATCATAGAACGGAGTCAAAAGCCTTACCGTAAACTCATCGCCATCCATCGGCGGGATCGCTGTGCTATCGCCGTTCTGAGTACCAAAGTAAACAACGGACGTCGCGGTCGATAAATCGCCGTTCCACAGCCCTAGTTGGTCAAAGAATCCTGCAACGGGTCCGGCCTCCGTTCCGTTGTAGCCGGCGCCCCCCGGTATGAGATCCCATCCTTCCGGACCGAAATACAGTGATTCGATTTGTGGAGAAAATACATCAGAATACGCGTAATCCAGAAGCCAGCAATACTCACTGACGTCGACCGGATTCGATTCGTCGGTAATGTCATAGACTCTCAGAGGCATTTCGATCATGAGGGTATCTCCACCAAAACCATCTTCGATCCCAAACACGGAATGCGCATCGCGATCCACCACAACCCGGAAATTTGGAGTACCGTATATGTAGGACGGACCAACCATAGTGCTGTAGGGTACGGTCCAGACCCACCATTGGAAGGTGCTCGGCGTACCAGACGTATGCGTCCAACCCATTGATACGGTCTTCTCTGCATTCACCAATACCAATCTGAAACCATCCACGACTGGAATGTTATCAAGAGAATTATCAGAAAGTTCATGGTTACTCAAAAGGGTCTCCTGATCGGTGATGTCATACAAAGTAAAAGTGGTCGTATCGACCCACGTTGTCTCCGCGGGGTGGTATACCGAATCAATAGTAAATGTTATCCTGTAGTCATGAGGTTGGATCTGAGCCGGATCAATGATCCTCACCATTGCCGACCCATCGCAGCTCCCACCAATGGGTTCAAGGCTATCGCCACCCTCTATATATGCAGGAACATACCCAGACGGCATTGATGCGGCAACTGCCGAGACGACATTGACTGCACTCGGGCGTCCCTTTGAATTTTCGTAGCTCGGTTCCAGAGAATCAGGGTTCTGATTGCCCTGGTCGTAAGCGGCCACGCAGTACCAGTATTCAATACCATTATACACTGTGGTATCCACGAAGGTATGCGCCAGACCGGTCTCGCGACCCAGGGACTGGTAGGGGAATGCCGGGTCTATGCCCTCGATACCGTCGATAAGGTCGAATTGGGCAAGCGGAACATAGCCGACCAGCGAACCAGTGTGATCAGTTATCTCATCTCCCCAGGAAATGCCCTGATCCTCGCTGCGATATATCTTGTAGCCTTCAAAGTCCTGTTTGCCAGTCAGAATGTCGGCAGATGATTCGGATGGCTCTGCACTCCAGTACAGGGTAACCCTCCTGTAGTCGGTAACTGTCTGAACAGTCGGGGCTGCCGGAGCACCACTGCCGAGGAAATAATTATCCGCCATCACCAAAGCCATCTCGAGGTTCTCAAAGAGATCTGCCGAATCCTCACCGCAGATAACCACAACAGTGAGCTGAAGCGTGTCTTCTGACAGAATCGTTCTGGGCCCGGCTGATACCATATAGTTGTAGGCACTTGTCGACTCCGGAGGTAAAGCCTGTAATAATGAAGGATCATCGATATAAACATCAGTCCCGTGGAAATAGAGACTCGGATCGATGTTCGGGTTATTCGGATCAGAAATAATTATCGGATATAACCGGAAATCATCACTCGGTTCATCCTCCTTACGGTAATAGTGGAAGTTGTCGATTTGCTCATTTAAGAAACCCACACCTATCATGCCAACCGACTCCCACGGGTCCTGCGGAACACCATCGGCATCCCAGTAGTACACGAAAGTCACGACCGAATCACGGTAGAGACCGATGTAGTCCTGCATATCATAATCACAACGGAAATTGCCCCGGAAACCAATATACATATCGTCAATCGTAGTACCAAGTGTATTGTATATACTGAAGTCATAGAAGATGAAATCCTGTGCATATGTGCGACCATACGAATAGGTGGATTGATTCACCTGTAGTCCAAAAACGGACTGGTCGTTAAAAGTGCAGAAAAGATCTTGGTCAGAGGTGAACTCACCAACCACCTGCTGGCCGGTACTATCTTTGCGATATGGACCGGGCCAGGTACGTACACCACCAATCAATGGCCAGGTTTCAATATTGTCTGAGGTCGCGATGACTGGTGTACCGTCGGGGGTA
>CP070686.1:1266398-1284412 GCA_020353055.1 Caldifarciminota bacterium
TTCCGGAATGCCTGTTCTGGCGGACAATGCCTCCAGCATGACTTTATTGGTATCTTCAAAAATGCTATACCTCGACACGCTAATATTTTCGTAATTCCTCTCCAGATTGCCAAAGAGCGCGTCCAGACGCGCGCATTCACGGCACCCCGGTTGGAAAAAATACAGGATATCCACATGTGTTTCAATTAGAGGTATAGTATCTATTTTTTCTACATCTTTGACCACGGGAGGTTCCCGCTTTGGAAATGCTTTGAGCACGACTTCGAGCTTTTGGTATAAACTCTCGGGGCCGTAAAACACTGAATCACCAAGGAAGATCGCGGGCAGGTCATCACCATATATATCCTTTGCCGCCTCCATCTTCTCGAGCAATTTATAGTTATTCATCAAATCAATGTCGTATTTCTTTACGCTGAAGACATATTTCTTCTGGAGATCAGGGATATCGGCAAGCAGAATATCCATGCAATGACCGCATGAAGGTCGGTAGAAGAAATGCATTACCGGACCGCTGACTGCTTGACTGCTGATCAGTAATGCGAGAAATATCGAGATCATGTTTCTTCGGGGAAAATCTCTATCGAGCAAAAAATTCCGGGGATGATCATGCGGGTATATTGAGTTTTCATAATCAAAATGGGTCGTGCAGGATTCGAACCTGCGGCCACCGGATTAAAAATCCGATGCTCTGCCAACTGAGCTAACGACCCGCGTACCATTATAGCGAATAGGGGAGCGGTGTCAATAAGAAGGACGTAATTTTCGTTATTCTCGTTAATATCGCTACAACGACAAAGCGAATTTGGAATTGCGAAAAGCGAAATTTTACCAAGTACGTTTATACCGATGATCTCGTTACCAGCTGGGATTGCCACGTCCCGCTGTGCGGGACTCGCAATGACGGGAATCGTTTGGATCCCCGGACAAGCCGGAGAATGACGTCGGTGGCGTGGTTGTTGCAACTTTGCCGTAACCCTTTGTTGACGAAACGGGTCTAGTAACCATAGGACGTTACCAATCTGTATTCAGTTTTTCCAGCGTAGCGTGTCTTCAGGAGCGAAGCGACGTGACTTCGGCGTGAGCTTGTCTTCAATCCGCCCTGTGGATGTGTCTTCAGGGACGTGAGTTAGTCGTTAGGTTTCAGTCAGTCCTAGCTTTGAGTAGTATTTGCGATAAAAACTGCGGTAGGCACCGGTCTGGGTGTTTTTCAGCCAGTCACGGTTCTTGTTGTACCATTTTATGGTCTTCAAGAAACCGCTCTCAAAGGATGTCTTTGGCTGCCAGCCGAGATGTCTTTTGATCTTGGCGATCGATAAAGCATACCGCCGGTCATGACCGGGCCGGTCTTTCACATGTTCGATCAGTGTCAGCGGTTTGTCCAAAGTCCGCAATATTTGTTTTACTACTTGAATATTCGCACGTTCATGCTGCCCGCCGATATTATAGATCTCGCCGACCTTACCACTTCGCAGAACGATGTCGATGGCCCGGCAATTATCCTCAACAAATAACCAGTCCCGGACCTGCAGGCCATCGCCATACACAGGGATCTTTTTGTTTTCCATTGCATTAAATACCACCAGCGGAATGAACTTCTCGGGAAACTGGTAAGGTCCGTAGTTATTAGAGGAACGTGTGATCACAACCGGCAGTCCATACGTCTTGTAGTATGCCAATACCAGACCATCGGCAGCCGCTTTGCTGGCAGAGTATGGATTCGACGGATTGAGAACAGAGTCTTCTCGAAACTTGCCTCTGTGGACCGAACCATAGACTTCATCGGTCGAAATCTGAACGAATCTCTCGACACCGTATTCCAGCGCGCAATTCAGCAATACACCGACGCCGAGAAAATTGGTTTTGAGAAAAGTATCAGGTTTCGTAATGCTGCGGTCGACATGACTCTCCGCGGCAAAATTGATGACTGCTTCAGGCCTGAAATTCTTGAATGTCTTCTTCATTTGCGCCGCATTGGCAATATCCGCCTTCAAAAAACGATAGCTCTTTCGCTTCTCGAGTCCCTTAAGGTTCTCCAGGTTACCTGCATAGGTCAACTTGTCGACGTTAAGTATCTCGCTACGCGGGTATTTCGCTGCGAAGTACCGGATAAAATTCGATCCAATGAATCCGCATCCACCGGTGATAAAAACTTTCATATTTTGGATTACGAGTGAATAAAAATCTTAACCATCCTTACGCGACCAGTCGTAAGGAATATCCGAACCGTGAGCCGGTTTACGATACTCATCGGGATTGGAATAATCATAGCATTCTGTAACTGTGTTGATGATCATCGCTTCACAATCGCTGACACACTTGAACCCATGCCATACATGCTTGGGGATATGTAGCAGTATATGATTGTGTTCGCCGACAAAAAACTCATTGATGATTCCACGGGTCGGACTATCGTCCCGGTCGTCGTAGAGCACGATCTTTGCCATGCCATGGAGCACGGTCATGTTATCGTCCTGGATTTTATGGCTGTGCCATGCCTTAACAACACCTGGGTATGCGGTGGTAACGTAAACCTGGCCGAATTTAGCGAATTCTTTGTCGTCGGCGCGGAATATCTCCATCAATCGCCCACGCTCATCCGGTATCAACTTCAGATTTTTGATCGACACACCATGGATTAACTTATCATTGGCCATTAGAAACTCCAATCATTTTATGATCTGAACGTAGCTCTGGTCACCGAGAACAAATTTGTGGGTCCTCGGAGATTCATTGATCTGATTGATGACGACATTTCTGCCTAGTATGGAGCGGTCAATCCGGTTCTCAAGATTACATATTGTTGCTCCATCCATAATCACGCTGCACTCTACTTCGGAATTCTCGATCGTCACATTTGCGCCAATCGACGAAAATGGTCCTACATAAGCGCGAGAGAGCCTCGAATTTTCGCCGATTATCGCCGGCCCCCGAATAATGCTTTTCTCAACGAGAGCGCCCTTCTCTATCACAATGCGGCCGTTAAGGGTGGAATCTATAACCTTGCCTTGATTGTCCGGTTCGATATCCTGCAATATTAGCAAATTCGCCTCTATTATATCTTCGGGTTTACCTGTGTCTTTCCACCAGCCCTTCACGGTCTGGGACTCAACACGATAACCGTTGTCCAGCAACCATTGTATTGCATCGGTTATCTCCAATTCATTACGCCACGAAGGCTTTATGTTTTCAATCGCGCCATATATCTCTTTATCGAAGAGGTATATACCGACCAGTGCAAGGTTGGAGGGCGGTTCTTTGGGCTTTTCGATCAACTTCTTCACGCTACCCTCTTCATCGACCACGGCAACACCAAATTCCTGGGGATTGTTGACCTCGGTCAAGAGGATCAATGCGTTGGGTTGATTCTTTTGGAATTGTTTCACAAGATCATTGAGATTATCCTTCAAGATGTTATCACCCAGATACATCATGAATGGCTCTGCACCAAGAAATCCACGGGCAATTTTGATTGCATGGGCTAGACCCAGTGGCGTTTCTTGTGGGATATACTCAATCGTTATATTCCAATTTGAGCCATCGCCTACTGTCTTGACCACTTCCTCTTTTGTATCACCAACAACAATCCCGATATCCTTTATACCTACCCGGACCAATGATTCTATTCCATAAAAAATAATGGGTTTGTTGGCGATGGGAATCAGCTGCTTAGCGCCGGTATACGTCAATGGTCTCAATCTTGTACCGAAACCGCCTGATAGTATCAATCCCTTCATTATTGAACGAATTATAGCATCAATCGACCAAAAATCAAGACTTTTGAATTATACTTTTTATGAAATCGTTCAAGGCTTCTTCCCATGATTTCATTTCACATGAAAACAAGAATTCATAATTATTCGACGCCAGTGGTGAGAAACGTGGGCGTTTTGCCGGTAGATTCAACTCCTCCATTTTGATTGCACGGACATTGGTTTTGAATCTCATTATTTTCTTGGCTCTCAAGACAAAGTCAAGCCAGGACGCAACGCCTCGGTTCACTATATGGAATATCCCGTAATTATCAGAATTGATCACACGCAATAGCGCCTCAGCAAGATGCTCAACATAGGTCAGGGAAGCGAACTGATCACAGATGACATCGATCGAACCGGGTTTCTTTTCTGTTGCAACGAATTTTGATATATACGTCTTCGAGTTTCTGCCAAACAGCCAGGATATCCGAACAATATAATAACGCTCACAGATATCCCTCACGTACCGTTCGCCCAGTAATTTTGTCTTTCCATATACACTTATGGGGTTCGGCTTACTGTACTCTGAGTAAGGTTCTTCGCTATTCCCATCAAATACAAAATTCGTGCTAGTATAAAGCATCTTCGCACCGATTTTCTTTGCGATTATCGCCAATCCCATGCTGCTTAATGCATTGACGCGCAGAGCCAAATCTTGCTCAACCTCACACGTATCAACATTACTCACCGCGGCAAAATGAAGTATGACATCGGGTTGGTAATCTAAGACGACCTTGCTTGTCTCCTTGAAATCGGTGATGTCGAGCTGTTTGATGTCGGTAGCCAAGAATTTCACCTTCACGCTGCGCAACAAGCGAGTCATTTCCTGCCCCAGAGCTCCCTCCGCGCCGCTGATGAAAATCTTCATCCCGTCATTATAACTCTCCTAAGGACGTTGTCAATCAATAGTTATTCTTGACTTTTTCTCTATTTTGGAGATAATTGCTCCGGCATCTGCGTTCTTTTGAGAATCGCGGTATGTTCTGAAGTAAGGTAAAATTTCTGTTAAATCTATAATCTCTATCAGAGCTGTCAAATATTCAGAAAATAAGGAGGAAGATAATGGCAGGAAATGCAGACAAGAAAGCAGATCTGGCTGGTCCGGGTGTGAGTACCTACGAAGAACTGGAAAAAGTTCTTCCAAACGATTATAGCCCTTTGTTACCGCCGCTGGATCGTATGAATGCACTGTATCTGATTAAGAACTATATCGAAAAGAACCTCTGCAAGGAATTGAATCTGCACATGGTACAGGTTCCGTTGATAGTTACCGTAGAGAGCGGCGTCAATGATATGCTTGACCGGGACGGATCCCGTACTCCGATCGAGTTCAATTGTGGTTTGGGTCTCGAAAAACCCATACGCGCTTCAATAGTTCAGGCGGCAACGAAGTGGAAGCGACCGGCATTGAAGCAGTTTGGCTGCAAGGAAGGCGAAGGCATTAACACGGACATGAGAGCGGTACGTAAGGATTACTTCCTTGACCATGACCACAGTAGTTACGTCGACCAATGGGATTGGGAACGCGTGATGACCATGGAGCAGCGCAACCTCGACTTCCTTAAGGACATTGTGAAGAAGATTTGGAAGGTAATCTACGGCGCCAGTAAGTTTGCGCAGGAGCAATTTCCACAACTGAAGACCGATAAATATCCAGAGATCCCCGAAGAACTCACTTTCCTGCACGCCGAAGAAATTCTCGAAATGTTTCCCGATCTACCCCGCAAGCAACGTGAGACACAAGTGTTGCAGAAGTACCCGGCGGTTTTCATCATAGGCGTCGGTTATCCTCTGAAGGACGGATATCCACATGAAATGCGCGCCGCAGATTACGACGACTGGATCACCGAAGTGAAACATAAGGACGGCACTGTCACCCATGGTCTTAACGGAGATATTCTCGTATGGAATCCCGTGACAAAGCGCCGGCACGAACTGACTTCAATGGGAATTCGGGTAACCAAGGACACCCTCAAGCAGCAACTCGAGATGGCCGGGCAGATGGACTTTCTGGAGCTACCTTATCATCAGGGGATCATCAACGATCAGATACCATTGAGCATCGGCGGCGGTATAGGACAATCAAGAACCTACATGTATTTGCTGCGCGCCGCGCATCTCGGTGAGGTCAGTGTCACGGTCTGGCCCAAGGTACTCAAGGAAATATGCGAGAAACGGAACATTCGCGTGCTTGAATAGAAATCGCATTTGAGCAATAAAAAAGGGGTGCCCATGGCACCCCTTTTCTTTGTAGGCGAAGAGTTACTTCATGACCACAAATTCAACACGACGATTCTTTGCCATGCCTTCGGGACTATCATTGGATGCAACTGGTTTTGATTCACCATAACCCCGGGCCATGAGGCGATCGGCATTGATATTATGGTTTAGTACCAGATATTGTTTGACCGAACCGGCTCGATCGTTCGAAAGTTTCTGATTGTAGGCATCACTGCCCCGGCTGTCCGTGTGACCCTGGACTTCGATCTTCACATCTGGATTACCTTCGAAGACCATCTTTATCGTCTTTGCCGCACCATCCAGCACTGGATAAGACTCGGGTTTGATGTCTGATTTCGCAGTCTCAAAATAGACCTCTGGCAGGACGATCTTGAATTCCTTCTTGACCATCGCGGCTTCGATTTCCAGTGTCTTTGCGGCTACTATATCAACTGTTCTCTCGTACGGTAGATAGTTCTTGTCCTCGGCGATAACACCGACCTTATAGGCACCAGGACCTAACGTCTTTTCTATTCTTCCGGTTACCTTTTCAGCCGCCATATCACCAATAGTCACATTGGCGATGACCGGTTCTTTGGTTTCGATGTCGATGATATTCACTATGAGATTGCCCACCTTAGGTATCGATGTCAGCGCTACGGTTATCGGTGTAATTTCACCAGCTTTGACCAGCAGACTGACGTCATATGGTTCGTAATCGGCGGCAGCGACTTTCAAATCGTAAGTACCAGGATCGAGGTTCATGAAGTTGAACTGACCGTCAACATCACTATCCATCGATTTAACGAGCGCGCCCATCTCGTAGAGACCAACATTCGCAACCAGATAATCACCTGTCTTGTCGTCGAGCACTCTACCGGCGATATCACCAAAGACTGGTTCAGGCATGAAATCGGCCGTGTAGGAAAAGCCGAAGATTGCTGCCCAGGGCGGTGCCACGCCCCACCCAGTTGTGACGTTGAAACTGTCGGTTTGAGCAGTCGGAAAATCGCGTTCATTCTCGCCTTCCCATGCGCGGAAATCGACTGCGAAATTGATATGGAAGTTCTTGCTGGGACGGAAGCTTACGCCGGGCGTTATATAAACCTGATTGGGACCGAATAGAGAATCATCGAAGAAGGTGAAGAACTGATCCTTACCACTGAAGTCAATCCCGCTGAGTTCAACAAAAGGAATGATTCCAGGTGTATGCAGGCTCAAGGCTACGTTGTATATGCTTGCATTGTTTCTCAAACCACCGCCTTCGGCGTTGCGGAAAACATATCCCAGGTTCAGGTCAAACTGGAAGTTCCCCGATTTTGCCGTGAACAGACCGACACCGCCAAAATCAATACCGTCACTGGAAAAATATCTAAACAAGCCACCTGGATTTGTATACGTTTCATTGAAGATCGGATACTTCTCGATCTCACTCAACAAATCGGTCGTGTCTCGATCAGAACCAGTGGCGATGGAAACGAAACTGTACAACCCGTATTTGATGTTTTCTTTCCCAAAGTTGAATTTCAGACCGACCTTGGTGTCACCAAAACCTATACTTGCTCGGTTTGTATCAGTATCTTTATAATCAATACCATCCCCATAGAAAACGCTGGCAATATTGAACGAGAACCAATCAGCCGGAGCATACCCGATGCTGAATCCGAAATCGCCTCCGCCATATGTCGCATCCGTGCCGAGGAGACTGGGCAACAGACCGTCATCAGGTGACGTAGCTAGATGGTCTTCCTTGAAACCCCTCAGGTAGAAGCCGAAGTTGAAAGTACCGGCCGATCCGTTGTCCGCCGATATCGTGCGGAAGAGACCCATAGTACCTTCATAGTTGGGCATTGCAATCGCAAGCGATGCAATGGTGAGCAAAAGTACATACCTTTTCATTTGCATATAGCCTCCTTTTCTTTTGAGTAACTACTTTGCCTATGCGTATTATTATATACAATTCTAGTAGCATGTCAATGACCATGAAAAATATAGCTTTATTCTAACTCACTCGCACGATGACGGAGCGAACTTTTGCCGTAGAATTGATTGCAGAATTCGGGCCCCATCAATATCTGCTCACTGGCCGGAAGAGTTACTTTGACCCCGGGTTGTTCTTTTCCTTATTTTATCAATTGCTAAAATGACGAAGTGATACTAGACCTGATGTTCGATGATGTTTACTAAACGCTCGAGAGCCTCCATAACTTTCACAACCCGGTTCGTCTTGATCCAGTAGTGATGACTGCGCCATCTCACCTCATATCTCACCAGGTCAAGATTTCTGAGAACCCGCAGGACTTGAGATACGGCAGATATGCTGACACCCAATTCTCCGGAAAGTTCTTCCGGGGTCCTCTTCTGATCCTGCAACATAGTCAGCACCTCATAGGCCGTAGGATTGCCCAGAGCACGGCATATCCTTGATGCCCGGTATCTATTTTCCGGTATTCTTTTCTTTGCCATGTGCAATTATAAATCATTTTATTATTTTGTCAATTGCTAAAATGATGAGCATGCATTGACATTTTTTCATTATCTCCTATAATATGACGGAGGTACTTAATGTATATTTATAAAAGAATTATGCAATTTGTTGTTGTGCTAATTCTCGTTCCTGCATATTCATTCGGCCAGAGCATACATTTTGTTGCCCACACAAACTCGCCTGAGGCAACGGCATATAACAACAGCCACAAGATCGCACCAAAGTATGGAGAATTCATCAACGATACAATATACGTTGTCTTTCAGTCCGTAGACAGTGTTTATTTCGTCTTCACAACCGACCGGGGGAATTCATGGTCACCGCGCATTCCTGTCTGCGAAGGACGGTTTCCAGCGTTCGATGCTTGCGCTTTGGGATTTCGCCACGTCGCATGGCAATCGTTTGATAATGATATATACTATGATTGCCTTGACGATTGGAGCCCGCCGCTCAATGTTAGCGAATCGTCGACACCTTCATCATTACCCGATCTTGTTGTCGAGCCGAGTAACGTAGCACATATTACCTGGGTTGAGAATGTCGATGACCGAGATCAAATCTACTATCGAAGCGTAACTAACGGCATGCTGGATGACACAATTCGTATCAGCGGGTACGGCTCTAATCTGGCTACGTATGATCATCCCAGTATCAGTATATTCGCGCCCAATAACCGTATTTATGTCGTCTGGGATTGCCTTGATTCGCTCTGTTATTCACCTTTCCAGATTCATCTCCGATATACAGAAGATAACATCTGGTCACCAACAAGAGTATGGACGCATCACCTGCCAATGCGACATCCATCAATTGACTACTCACATGGACAGCCGCAGGACACCCTATCTTTCTGTTACGAGGATAGCACAACCGGCACCATGCAGGCAACATTTTACGGAGGGAACGGTGGCGGATATGCAACTCAGGGGTATTCAACATATCCTGTAGTCTCAACGGTTGGGACGACCTGGAGCTATTTATTCTGGCAAGATGATTCGGCCGGAGACGAGAATATATTCTACGATCTATACTACTTTAATACTGGATGGAACCACGGCGGAATGAATTTCCAGGAATCAATAAGATTCCCCAGTGCATGTGGCGCATATGCAGTTTGGACACAAGGAGACAGCATCCCTTACAGCGTCTACTTCGGAGATTTTGGCTATCCCATCGGGATACAAGAAGACAGACAGATGACGACAAGACACCTTATTGCCAGGCCAAATCCATTCTCCTATCAAACGGATATCAGCTACTCGATACCCGAGGTTATAGACAGCCAACGCAGTACAGCGATCAACATGGAAATATACGATTCTATGGGACGTTCAGTAAGATCATTTGCTGTGCTGCCGTCTGACATTAGTCATCAGGCATCAGTCAAATGGTTCGGTGACGACCGCGCAGGCAATAAATTACCCGCGGGTGTCTATTGGTTGCGCATATCTAAGAAAAATCAGATTTCAATGCTGAAAGTTGTGAAGGTCGACTGAATGATTAAATAACAAATTCCAGCTCTGCGCTGGATTTCAACATTGCTACTGCCGAGCAGTATTTATCTCGCGATAATTCAAAGGAACGAAGTAGGTCCTCTCTTTTATAATCACCCTCGCACTTGAATTTCATGGTGATCTTTGTGTATTTACGAGGGTGATCTTCGGCTCTAATACCGCTGGCTTCTATAACAAAGCTATCGATCTTGCCGCCTTTCTTTTGCAGAATGCCGACTATGTCCATACCCATACAACCGGCCAATCCAGCGAGAAAAAGCTCCAGAGGCCTGAATCCCTGGTCAGAGCCACCAAATTTCTCCTCTGTATCGACAACGATCTTATGACCATGCCGGTCTTCGGCCTCGAATCTTAAACCTTCGCACCAGGATACTTTAACCATGACTCACCTCGTCCCAAAGAATCGCCTACTCCTTTAATAAAGAATCAACAAGCGCATCGAACTGAGATTCCAGCTCAGGTGCAAAACCAACTTGAGTCTTCCTGATTTTACCCTTCTTGTCCACGAATATTGTCTTGGGGATACCCTTAACGCCATAGTCTTTAGCCAGATCATTGTCACCAACAAATACTGGATATGGGATTTTCATCTCATTTCTAAAGTCGATCAATGCCTGTTCATCGTCAAGACCAATGCCCAGAATAGTAAAGCCCTGTTCGCTATATTTGTCATATAGTTTAATAAAGGTTGGTATGCTATTTCTGCAAGGTGGGCACCAGGTTGCCCAAAAATCGATTATCACCACCTGCCCTTTTAGAGCAGACAGGGTGTACTCATCGCCATCGAGTGATACAAGGGTGAAGTCGCTGAGTTCGGACTGATTCGACTTCGACTCTTTCCCTGAACCGCAGGCAATAGCAACTATTGCCAGTATAGTCATTGTCCTCAGCATCTTTTTTATCACAAAACCCCCTTATTTTGCGATATATTTCTCTAACTTCTTTACGATCTGTTCCTTCGGCAAGGCGCCGATAATTCTTTCGACTTCTTTACCTTTATCGAAAATTATCATGGTCGGAATATTCTGAATGACGTATTCGTTCGCGATCTTTATTTCATTATCAACATTTATCTTGCCGATGCTCAATTTGCCGTCGTATTCCTTTGCCACTTCTTCCAGAATAGGAGCAACCATGGAACACGGCGGACACCATATTGCCCAGAAATCAACAAGATAGGGAAGAGTTGATTTGTCAACTTCCTGATGGAAGTCGTTATCGGTAAGTTCCTTAACCATATAAACCTCCTTACTTAGTTCAACCCGTCATTTTCAGTATCTTTCTCAAAATACGGATAGTCCATTATCATTTGAACGAATGTTTCACGTGAAACATTAGAAACTTTGCTCAAATCCCAGTTTTATCATACGATTAAACTGTTCTTCAGCTGGGCTGTTATCCAATAGATCTCTCAATGCAAATTCGAAAAACATCTCGCCATAGAACAACAAACGTAGACCCACATTCAAATATCCTTTGTCATTATCAGTGGGGTCGTTCAAGTTGGCAGCGTAATCAACCAATATCGCTCCAGAACCGCCAAATTGGGCTTCCAAACCACCAAATATGTCGAAGCCATCATCCGCCTCCAGACAATAATTGCAGCCCACGCTCGGCACAATGATCACACTTGAGGCCGCAAGAGTTTTGCCCATCTGGGCATACAATCCCTTTGACCTGATGTCGTACCGAGCATCATATGCGCCGTACCCCTGATTGTCAAAGCCAAGCAAAAAGCAGGGATAAAATAGGCCTTCTTCAATCGCCAGTATTCTTATCTGAACACCAGGTTGATCATAGAATTCTGGATCACCCGCACCGATGAGATTAGACGCTCCATAGCTCAAGCCCACGCCGAATCTATCCCATATACCGACATTAAAGTAGCCGAGAAGACCACCATCCGGGCCAAAGCGCATTTCGATATTGA
The DNA here is from genome assembly GCA_020353055.1 of Caldifarciminota bacterium. Taxonomy (GTDB): domain Bacteria; phylum Hydrothermota; class Tepidihabitantia; order SM23-42; family SM23-42; genus SM23-42. Next base: position 1,278,303 of record CP070686.1, read on the forward strand.
AAACGCCGTGCATCGGAGGTTGCGGAAATGGTTGATCCACATAATAAAGGCTAAAAAGCATCATGATTATAGCCATAAAGCCTCCTCTACTAATTGATCAAATCCTGCCATAGATCTTTATCCCTTCTTCCCCCAGAATACCCTTTATGCGGGTCAACACCTCTGAATCGGGATTGATCTTCATTGTCCGGGACCTGAATTTCTTCGATTCCTTATCATTATTGACCTTAAACCATACCTCACAACTGCCCTGGTTGTCGTTGATTAAATCGCAAAGTTTCTTCAGCGAATCTTTATCAATACTATGGTCGTTGAAATTAATGAATATCTTCTTGTAGTATTTCCTTGCATCCTTTAACGACACAATTTCATCTGCTCTCAGGCTTTTGCGATCTTCTTCTCCAGATATTCGACCCTTTATGATCAATGGGTTGTCCACCTTTAGCAGCGACGAGAATCGTTCGAAATGATCAGAGAAAACAAACACATCAATCGCACTCTCGAGGTCAGCGAGATTAACAATGGCATAATTACGTCCATTCTTGTCACGCTTTATCTTCTTCGAATTCAGAATGCCGCCGATGGCAATTACCTCACCGTTTTCCACATTCCCCAACTGGCTAATCGGCTTCAAATTAAGAGCGGTAAATTCCTCTTGGTATTTCTCTAACGGATGTTCGGTAAAATAAAACCCAAATGCTTCTTTTTCGTAAATTCCTTTATCCTGTGTCGGTTTATCAGAAACCTGGGGCTTCGTCTGCTCCAGGTCATCAAATAAGCCAACCTGGGTTCCGATAGAATCCTTGCTCTTCTGCGCCATGTTTAGCAATTTGTCTATATCTGGTTCAAACTCCTTGAAGGCCCCGGCCTTTATCAAAGATTCAAGAGACTTCTTATTCAGACCCCGGGTACGGACTTGAAAATCAAAGAATGACCTAAAGAATCCGCGTTGCCTTTCATCAACGATGGTCTGAACAATTGGCCGGCCAAGGTTTTTCAAAGCACCCAGCCCATATCTTATTCCATCATTCTCCAGCTTGAATTCGAAGTCGCTTGCGTTAATATCCGGAGGGTAGATTACTACTTCCATTCTTCGTGCTTCTCGTATCAGCACCCACAAACGGTTGGTGTTACTCATCTCACTGTTCAACGATGAGTTCATGAATTCCAGGGGGTAATGACACTTCAAATATGCAGTCTGATTTGCGAGAGCGGCATAGGCAGCCGCATGCGATTTATTGAAACCATAGCCGGCAAAGGGTACGAGTTTCTTGAAAATATCGTCTGCCAACTCAGATTTGATCCCGTTTTTCTCGGCTCCGGCAATGAATTTCTCCCGGTTATCAACCATGAGATCAGCGATTTTCTTGCCCATTGCCCTTCTGAGCAGGTCGGCTTCGGCAAGAGAAAATCCAGCAATTCTGGAAGCGATCTGAATGACCTGTTCCTGGTAGACGATCATACCGTAGGTTTCCTTGAGAATAGGTTCTAACCAGGGATGCATATATTCGATCTCGCTGGGTTTCTGCTTGTTCATGATCATTTGCTGAAGATTTACGTTCGCCATCGGCCCTGGTCGATACAAAGCAATAACTGCGATTATGTCTTCAAACCTCTCGGGCTGGAAGTTACGTAAAATATCCTTCATTCCCTGACTTTCCAGCTGGAATACGCCGACAGTCTCAGAGCGCTTGAGCATATCATAGGTATCTTTATCATCGATTGGAATATCTTCTGCTTGCCGTCCGATCATTTTCAAGGTCGTATCGATTACGGTCAGGGTCCGTAGACCCAGGATATCCATCTTTATTACCCCGATGTCCTCAAGAGAATTCTTCGCGTATTGTGTTGATATTTCACCGCGTTCTGGACTCTTGAAGAGCGGTACGTATTCCACCAATTCCTTTGGCGTAATAACAACCCCGGCGGCATGGGTTGCTGGATGCCGGGCAAGACCCTCCAATTTTCTGGCGATGTCGATAAGTTCACCATATTCCTCTTTAGACTTCACAAAAGTATCCAGTTCCTTAATACTTGTGAGTGCTTCATCAATACTGGAATGGAACGGAATTAGTTTTGCCAATCTGTCAATCTCGTTATACGGTATACCCAGCACACGGCCGACATCCCTGACAACAGCCCTCGCCTGCATCGTACCAAAGGTTATAACCTGAGTGACGTTCTTTTCACCGTATCTCTGTTTGATAAAATTAATAATCTCATCCCGCCTTGTATCCCCGAAGTCAGCATCTACATCAGGTAAACTAATTCTTTCCGGATTCAGAAAACGTTCGAAAATTAGATTGTATTGAAGCGGATCAATATCAGTAATGCCAAGCGAATACAGGGCAAGACTTCCAACGGCAGACCCTCGCCCCGGACCGACCGGGATATTCTGCTTACGTGCAAACTCAACGATCTCGCGCACAATAAGAAAATAACCCGACAACCCCATCTTTTTGATTATGTTCAACTCATAATCGAGCCGGTCCTGCATGCCTTGTGTCGTTCTGGGAAATCGATGGGTTATGCCTTCCTTTGTTAGATATTTCAGATAGTCGAAATCAGTTTCAAACGCCTCTGGTCTTGGAAAACTGGGTAGTTTGACGTCTTTGCCCGTTGTATCTATTAGCAGATTACATCTTTCCGCGATGAGCGCGGTGTTAGATATTGCTTCTGGCAGATCCTCAAACAACTTTGCCATTTCTTGAGGCGACCTGAAGTAGACTTGATGGCTCTCAAACTTCAGCCTTTCGCGGTCGGACAAAGTCTTCTTTGTGCCAATACACAACAACACATCGTGTGCTTTGTAATCATCACTATCAAGGTAATGACAATCATTTGTCGCAACGATCGGTACGTCGAATTCATGGGCGAGCTTTATCAATTCACCATGGATCTTTGGTTCGGTGCGCATTCCCAAACGCATCATTTCAAGATGGAAATTCTCAGGTCCAAGTATGTCGATATATTCAGCCAGCGCTTTTCGTGCACCCTGAATATCTCCCATGGCAATGCGGTAGGGCACCTCGCCTTTCAGGCATCCAGACAGACCGATCAATCCTTTGCTGTGCTGCGACAGTAACTCTTTGTCGATACGCGGTTTGTAGTAGAATCCTTCAAGATAAGCAGCCGACGAGAGCCTGATCAAATTCTTATAACCCGCTTCATTCTCGCAAAGTAGTGTTAGATGGAAAGAACTCTCCGGTACCCGCATATCCCGAGATTGATCACGACGTGACCTGGGCGCGATGTAAGTTTCTATACCAACGATAGGCTTGATGCCCATCTTACGAGCACTCTTATAGAATTCGATCGCGCCGTACATATTTCCATGATCAGTGATAGCAAGGGCGGGCATTTCATATCTTGCCGCGCGCTCGGTCAAGCGGTCGATCTTCATCGCACCGTCAAGCAGCGAGTATTCAGTATGATTATGTAGATGTATAAATTTCATACCAATTAGACTTAAGCCTCTCCTGGATTTATGTTAAGCATCTGGAGCCGGGTTCCCCAGCGGCAAGTTCAGCGGATTAGCACAGTAAATCTCCTTGCAACGAGGACAAAGAACAAATTCGAATTCTCGATACACCTCTTCATTCAATAGTTCTTCAGGATAGGACTTCACTTTTTCAAATTCCTCAGAAAGGTCGATCTTGTCACTTTTGATATTTATTACACCATCAAACCCGGCCGCCACTTTTATGGACAGACTATAGAACAAATCGCCCGGTTGGATAATGCGGCTGCATCGGCTACACACTTGCGAAGACACAATAGATTCCTGAACTACCCGGGGTTTGTATATTTCATGCCAAGGTTTTTAGAACCTGCTTACAGATTTCCTTAAGGGTTTCAAAAACGCCAATACCTTGAGTGGCTACCGCTTCAAAGTAAAGATATTCGTTTCTTGGATTCAATATCTTCTGCAATTCATCAACCGACGTTATATTCGGCAAGTCTCTTTTGTTGTACTGCAGAACCAGCGGTACTTTTTCTAACAGGAGATTATGAGCTCTCAAGTTATCTTTTAGATTATCGAACGATTCGATGTTTTCATCAAAACGTTCGATCTGCGAATCCGCGACAAAGACAATGCCATCGACGCCTTTCAGGATGAGTTTACGCGAGGCATTATAAAAAACCTGTCCCGGCACAGTGTACAAGTGAAACCTGGTATTGAATCCCTTTATCGTACCAAGATCAACCGGGAGAAAATCAAAAAACAACGTGCGGTCGAGCTCGGTGGCAAGGCTTATTAATTTTCCCTTGATCGAAGGGTTCAATTTCGAATAAACGTACTTAATATTCGTCGTCTTCCCACCAAGCCCAGGGCCGTAAAAGACAATCTTAGAATTTATTTCCCGTGATGCATAATTAATTAGTGCCATAGTTATTTATTTATTAATATAAAATTTAATGCTCGAATAATCCCCACACCGCAGCTATATTCCAAACAGTTTGTCTATTTCCTCTTCAGCCATCCGGGTAAAATCATCATCGATTTCCTTGCTGGGCGCTGCTTCTTTCTGGACCTTGCTGAAAAGCCCATGGAAGGTCCTTTCTAAATCGGCAACGGTGTTCTTTGTCTTCACTCGCACCAACCCGAGGGTGGTGCGATTATCGAATATTACCGCAAGGATTATGCGATTCGCCACCAGACTTACGTATAGATTTTCTTTTTCGCCCTGATGGAAGAGCGTAGAGAATTCCCTCTCTCCGATAAGGACTGCAAGCTGGCTGGTCGCGGCAAAATCGGCTGCTGAAAGTGTGGCAAACGAAGATGTATCCATCTTGCGCGTATCACCCGTCGAGGTGATCAATTGGCCCTCACGATCGATGAGTAATATTGTCTTGGCATGGGTTCCCTGCAGGAGTCGGTTGAGCGCGTCATTTATTGACCAGAAGTCCTGCTCAAAGATATTTATTTGATCCTGCATTGAGCTATTATAAATAGGATTGACATAAAGTCAAGATAAATCTCTTTCGTGCCTGTGTTCGATATATTCTTAGAAATCTCTAAACTCTGCGCGCCAAGATCTTTGCCATTTCACCAAAAGTTTTGATCTTTACGTCAGGGAAATTCTTTACCAACTTGATTAAATTGTCTATCTTGTCTGCGGTTTTTCCCAGACCATAGTAATGCCGGAAGTAATAATTCGCACTTAAACTCTTCAAACGCGGCTGTCCCGGATCAAATTCCCAAGGGTGTAGGTAAATGCTCACGATATCACTTTTTCTGAAAATATCCCGCAGTTGCTTTCTAATAAACCACATCGGCGATAGTCTGAAGTAGCCACCGCCCAAAGGCCAATAAATCGTGAGATATGTATTCACCGAAATCGGAAATTCGATAAGGTCGTTTTCCAGAATCGTCCAACTGACAGCTTCGCCATCTGTCCTGCTTGTCCTGTCGTATGTTGCTATCTTGCCATACCTTCTGTTGAACTGAAAATCATTCAGGCTGGCATCATAAGCGAAATTCATCGCCTTAAGAACACCGGTAGCAGTCTTGGTTATCGAGAAGCTTGGTGCACGGTATCCGACGATCTTACTCCGCGACAACGGTCTCAATATCTCAACTGATTTCCTAATATCAGATTCTACCGTAGAATCATCGATCTTATGCAGTAACTCGTGTTTATACCCGTGGGATGCAATTTCGTGCCCCTGGCTGGCAATCTCTTTCACAAGCGCGGGTTTCCTTTCGGCGATCCAGCCAAGAATGAAAAATGTTGCTCTGATATTTCTCCTTTTCAATATTTCGAGAACAACCCTGGTACTTTCGTCTATTCGTGATTCTTTCAGTCCCCACTCGTGATACTGAATCCTGTTCTTAAGATTCTCAACCTGAAACCAATCCTCAATATCAATAGAAAACACAACATACTTCATACGATTCTGTACCCTCGCTTCTTAAATTCAGCAACATCACGCCGCGAAGGAAAAGAGAAGTAAGAACCTTTCTTCTTTGGCAGCGGACGGTATTTTACCCGGCCTTCCTTCAACATACGAAGCACACTGATTAACGCCCATGCATTGACCTTTCTTGTCTTCCTGATCAGAGCATCTAGTGTCATACCCTTTGTGATCTCTGTCCGTGCCTGAAA
>CP070686.1:1284512-1291809 GCA_020353055.1 Caldifarciminota bacterium
ACCGAGCTTCTCAATCGCTGTCGCGTCTGTGTCGATAACTTCCCAGAGGTTGCGCTTGTCATCACCCATAAAGCCACACATCGAAAACTTTGATGATTTCAAGAGCGCTTCGAGTTTTTCTTGTTGTGGTGATTTTTTCATCGCACCCTCACATTTATGAAAATTTATCGTAATAAATTTTTTCCTCAGGAATACCACATGCGGTGAGAACCCGAATCGATGAGTCAATCATGCCAGGGCTCCCGCATAGATATCCTTCATATTCTTTTGCGTCGGATTGTTTTTTAAGGTAGTCTTCAGCAACATTGGTGACACGGCCGGTTACTCCTTGCCAGTTTGACCCCTCTTCTGGTTGAGACACTGCGGGAACAAACGTGAAGTGAGCGAGCTCTTTTTCAAAATTTTTCATTTCATCAATGAGAAAGAGGTCCTTTGTAGTACGCACTCCAAAGAAGAAGATGGCTTTACGTGTATTGCCTGCGTTTTTCATTTCGTGTAACATACACTTTATTGGCGCTACACCAGAACCGCCTGCGATAAAGATGATCGGTACACTTGTATCGCGAAGCAAGAACTGTCCATAGGGACCATTTATTTTCACCCGATCGCCTTCCTTGAGATGGTCGAAGAGGTAGGTCGTGCAAATGCCGTCGGGTACGCGTCGAACAATCAGCTCGATCGTGCTCTTGTCTGCCGGATCAGATGAGATTGAGTAAGCGCGGTATACTTCTTCCGGACTGCCCTCGTAGGCTGGCGCCAGGAACTGAATATATTGTCCCGGCGTATAGTTGATGGTTGGAGGATCTACCAACTTCAGGTTGAACTGCTTCATATCATAGGTATAGTCTGTGATTTTTTCGCACACACAGACGTACTCTTTGATGGCAAAGAGTGATTCCGGGATCTGAATCTTTAATGCATTGCGCACCTTGACCTGGCAGGAGAGTCGAATCCCTTCGGCGCGCTCCTGTGCGTTCATGTAGGGTTCTTCAGTCGGAAGGAGCGAACCCGCTCCCTCTGTAACTCTTACTTTACAGTATGCGCAGGTTCCGCGACCACCGCATGCCGATGGAATGAAGATTTTCTGCGCGTTGAGCGTTTCCAATAGCGAGCCACCACCTTTCACCGTGAACTTTTTCTCGCCACTGTTGATATCTATTTCAATGTCTCCGTAATTCGTGATGACTCGTTCGGCGAAGACAAGCAGTGTCGCGAGGAAGGCGCCGACACCACTGATGATGAAAATAGCTACAGCGGTCGTACCCATGGTTTATGCTGTTGGTACGTACAATCAATCATGCCCTTAACCACCAGAGAGTACACCGGTGAAACCGATGAAGGCGAGTGCCATGAGGCCGGCAATGATGAGAGTGATACCTGGTCCCTGTAATCCTTTCGGAATACGGGCATGGGTCAGTTTCTCCCTGATGCCTGCCATGGCCACGATCGCGAGCATCCACCCAATGCCGCTGCCCAGTCCGAAGAAGATACCCTCAAGGAGTGTATATTCGCGGATAACCATGAAGAGAGACGCACCCAAGATCGCACAGTTCACCGTGATCAAGGGGAGGAAGATGCCCAGGTTCTGGTAGAGGACTGGTGAATAGCGCTCTATCACCATTTCTATGAATTGCACGAAGGCAGCAATGATGACGATGAACAGAATGAAGCGGAAATATTCGATCTGATAGGGCTGGAGAATGTAGCGATAGGCCAACCAATCGAGCGCAACCGTACAGGTCATGACAAAGACGACGGCAAGGCCGAGTCCGACCGCGGTCTTAACCTGGCGGGAGACCGCGAGGAACGAACACATGCCTAAAAAGCGAGCGAGCAGGATGTTATCGGTAAAGATGGAGGCGAAGAGGATGACCATGAGGTGTATCATGTGGCTACTGAGCGTCATTTTTTTCCTCCTGGTACTTGGGTCTCTTTGGCAGCCTGGACCGATCGAAAGATCCAAACAATAACTGCGAGCGTGAAGAATGCGCCTGGAGGCATGACCATGATAATCCAGCGGTCCCATAAGGCAGAGGAGAAGAAGGGCATCGGTATGCCGAGAATCGATCCCATGCCGAGAAGTTCACGCACGATGGAGACCACAAGAAGTACACATGCATAGCCAGCACCCGAGAAGAACCCATCGATGAAGGATAGACCAGGTGGATTCGCATTGGCAAATGCCTCGGCACGACCCATGATGATGCAGTTTGTGATAATGAGACCGACATACGGACCGAGGTTACGGCTCATGTCTGGCCAGTAGGCCTTGAGTGCCTGGTCAAAGAGGATGACATAAAAGGCAATGATGAGGGTTTCGATCATCATGCGGATGACACGGGGCGTCCATCGACGAAGCGCCGAGACGGTGAGACTCGATAGTGCCGTCGTAAAAATCACCGCTATGCCCATTACCATGGTATTGAGTACGAGATTGGTGACTGCGAGGGCGCTGCAGATACCGAGAATTTGGCGGAAAATGGGATTGTTACCCCACAGACCATCCAGTACAATGTTCTGCATCTTGGGCTGGCTGCGCATTATTCTATTTCCTTCATGGCATCGCGCCATGCCGAAAGCCGTTTGTCAAGAAACTTATTGAGCCTCGTGCTCGTTTGCGTGGCACCGGTGATGGCGTGGACTGAGCTTTCATCGAGCTCGACGCTGACCATGCGTATCTCAAGAGACGTGCCTTCATCTGCCAAGCGTTTTCCGACAAATTGGTCTCTGAATTCTGATTTAACGATTTCTCCGCCGAGACCAGGCGTCTCGTTCTGGTCATAAAAAGAGATACCGGTTATTGTCTGTTTGTCTGCAGCGATGCCTATGACACCCCGAATAGGTGCCCAGAAGCCAGGACCGTCTATGGGAAGGGCATAGGCAATGAGTGAATCATTCTTTCTATAGCCGAGGGCACCAGCGGTCGATTTCGTCGGTTCTGTTATGTTTTCTCGATACGTTATGTGAATTTCGGATGGTGAGGTTCTACCAGATAAATCGATGGGTAACGCCTCGAGCACGGCCCGCTCAAAGGCGATGCGTTCATTGTCTTTCACGCGCTGACGGGTGATAGTACCAAAGGCGATGACGACTGCACTGAGGAGTAGGGTGGTGATGAACATATAGAGGATCGGGAACCAGTTCTTTTCTCTCATGCTCATTGTGCAGTTCCTTCTGGTGAAGAAAGCACTTCTTGGTTTTTTTTCTGGCGACCCTTGAAACCGTAGTCGAGGATGGGTGCGAACATGTTTGCCAGGAGTATCGAGAACATGAGTCCGCCATTGAAGACCGAGAAGTTGCGTATAATGAATGTACTGAGAGCGATAATTGTAGCATAGATGATCTGTGCCGGTCGCAGCTTTGGTGCACTGATCGGATCAGTCGCCATGAAGAAGGCACCGAACAGAAAGCCGCCGCCTAGGAGCGCCGGCAAGATACTCGGTGCACCAGACACAGGCAGTAACATGAGCAGGCCATTCAATATCGCGTACACCCCAATCACCGTAATGATAATCCAGCGATTGGCAGTTCTCGTGATAGAGAGATAGAGGCCTCCGATGATGATGGCGAGAGCACTGGTGACGCCCATCGTGCCTGAAATACGTCCGATGAGGAGATCGAGCACAGGTGGAGGCGCAATCTGTCCTGCCTTCACCAATGCCATAGGTGTCGCCGCGGTAATGACGTCGGGTCGCACAGCCGTTGTCCATAGCGTGAGCGCACCCCATGGATCTTGGGCAGGAGGCGACCACGTGGATGTCAGCGCGACCGGGAAACAGATGTACACAAAAGCCCGTCCTGCCATTGCGGGATTGAAAATATTGTAACCAAAGCCTCCGAAAACCATTTTTGCAAAGACGATGGCGAAGACAATGCCGATGATGAGAACGTGCCATGGCACCGTGGGTGGCATAATGAGCGCGTACAGAATTGCCGAGACGAACACCGCCTCGCTGACCGGTTCTCCACGTCTCCGTACGAAGACGTATTCGGTCAAAAAGCCGAGCGTGCATGAGACGAGCACGACAGCGAGTGAACGCCATCCAAAGAAATAAATAGAAGCAAAGATGCAGGGTACAGTAGCAATGATTACCCTGCGCATGATCGGCTGCTTCAGTAAAATCTTATTAGTCTTCTTTTCTGTCTGCATATATTCCTTACTGAGTTGTATCCATTGTAGACGCTGTTATTCGACTTAATAATACGTAATATGAGAGCGATGTCAAGGAGAGTCTGGAGTGGTTTTAGCCGTCTTGACTTTGACTGAGCTTTCTGTATAATATTTTTATGTGTGGAATAATCGGTTATGTGGGTAAGAATGATGCGACGAACGTATTAATCAAAGGATTACATCGCTTAGAATATAGAGGGTATGATTCTGCTGGTATTGCTTTGATCACACAGAATGATATTTTTCTAAGGAAAGTAGCGGGTCGAGTCAATGAGCTTGCTCAGACAATAGAAGTTTCAGTGCCACAATCGAACGTTGGAATTGCTCATACCCGATGGGCAACACATGGTGTACCGAATGATGTTAATGCACATCCCCATACCGATTGCAAAAATCGTTTTGCTGTCGTGCATAATGGAATTATTGAGAACTATCGAACCTTAAAGAAATTCCTCGAGGAAAAGAATCACAAGTTTATATCAGACACCGATTCTGAAGTGATTCCGCATTTAATTGAAGAATTTTACAATGGCGATATGATGGCGGCAGTGAAGAAGTCGTGTAGTTACCTTGAAGGAACATACGGCTTGGTGATTATCTCACTCGACTGCCCAGATAGAATCATTGTAGCGAGGATGGGGAGCCCATTAGTCATTGGGAAGGGAAAGGATGAGTATATCGCTGCATCAGACCTGGCCGCAATCATAAGCCACACCGACCAAGTTATCTATTTAAAAGACGGCGAGATTGCCGAAGTAGAGAAAGACCACGTGAAAATCGATAGACGGGATGTGGGTCTCATTACACCCGAGATTGAGCACGTTACATGGACCCTAGAGCAGATCGAGCGAGGTGGTTATGATCACTTCATGCTTAAAGAAATTTGTGAGCAGCCAGTAATCTTACGAGACACGATTCGTGGTCGACTGAACTATGACGACGGTATTGCCCGACTCAACGGCATTGCCGATTATACGGAACGATTAAGAGATGCCGATCGAATTATTATCGTCGCCTGTGGTACGTCCTGGCACGCGGCATTGATTGGTGAGTATATGATAGAATCCTTAGCAGGGATACCGGTTGAGGTTGAATACGGTTCTGAATTTCGTTATCGAAAGCCGGTTCTCAACAAACGTACGGTTTGTATTGTCGTCTCACAATCCGGTGAAACTGCTGATACGCTCGCCGCATTGCGTGAGGCGAAGCGACACGGTGTTTCGGTCCTTGGCATCTGTAATGTCGTGGGCAGTACAATTGCCCGCGAAACCGATGCCGGCATCTATATTCACGCCGGTCCAGAGATCGGGGTTGCCTCGACAAAGGCATTTTTGGCGCAGATCATGACTTTCGCCTTGCTCTCACTACTCCTGGGACGACTGCGAAGACTCTCAATAGATGAGGGGAGAATCATTATTGAGGCAATAAAGCGTATTCCTGACGAACTGAGTGACCTGCTTGAGTGTTTGCCTCAACAGATCAAAGAGATTGCAATGACCTTCAAGGATCACAAGAACTTCCTCTATCTTGGCAGAGGATACAACTTCCCGGTTGCATTAGAGGGTGCATTGAAATTGAAAGAGATATCGTATATTCATGCAGAGGGCTATCCAGCTGCCGAAATGAAGCATGGTCCTATTGCTCTGATTGATAAAGATATGCCCGTTGTCGTGATTGCAATCAAGGATGCAATCTATGATAAGGTGCTCTCGAACATCGAAGAAATTAGGGCGAGATATGGAATCGTGATTGCAGTTTGTTCTGAGGGCGATACCGATTTAAAAAAGTATGTTGATCATGCCATTTGTGTTCCTTATACAATTGATCCTCTTTACCCACTCCTTACCGTGCTTCCTCTCCAGCTTCTTGCTTATTATATAGCCGACTTTAAGGGTCTCGATGTAGATAAACCTCGTAATCTCGCAAAAAGTGTAACCGTCGAGTAAATCCTTTTGAGGTTAGACAAACTCATAAAACGTCAACACAAATTAGCACAGCGCGTGAGAATCAAAAAGATACACGGTACGATTCAATATATTGCTGGTGTTGATGTTGCGCAGAAAGCGGAACTCCTTTTTGGCTGTATTGGTGTTTTTGAATTTCCCTCTTTATACGTGGTTGATGAGGCTTTTGCGCAGGCCTCAAGTACGTTTCCCTATATACCCGGTTTTCTATCTTTTCGGGAAATTCCAGTTATTGTAAAGACCTATAAAAAATTAAGAAAAAAACCAGATCTTATACTTGTCGACGGTCAAGGTATTGCCCACCCGCGCAGGTTAGGTCTCGCATCACATGTCGGTGTGATGTTAGGCGTGGCAACAATCGGCTGTGCTAAATCACACCTCTATGGTGATTACACCGTGCCTCGTTTAGGTCGTGGTCGTTATACCTACATACGAGATGGCAAAAAGAGAATTGGTATTGTGCTGCGAACGAGAAAAAATGTTAGACCTCTTTTTGTTTCTCCTGGAAATCTCGTTGATATGAGTGACTGTCGAAACTTTGTACTCGCTTCGACAACGAAATACCGGATTCCCGAACCGCTACGGTATGCGCACACAATGGCAAGGGAGAAGGCGAGAGAATTAGGCTCGGTGGATCGTTGGTCGTTTTACGGCACAGCGGCTCGTATCGTCTGATGGCATCGTTAAACGGTAAAAAAATACGAAAGACGATACACGTATAACGATACGGGTGGCGATGCCCAATAACGTTTACCGAATAACTCTGGTTTAAACGAGGAGGTTTGATGTCAGAAGTAAGAAGAGATATTGTCACTGACACATGGGTTATTGTTGATACAGAGAATGATGCTCTTCCGCAAGTACCATTGCCGAGACCAGAAGCAGCCGAAGATTGTCCTTTTGATGAAGGTAAAGAGAATAGAACACCAAATGAGATTTATGCTATCAGGGACGGCACAAAGCCGAATACGCCAGGCTGGAAAGTGAGAGTTATTCCTAATATCAAACCTATATTGAGGATTGAGGGTGAGCTTGAAAAAACTGGTGTGGGCGTTTATGATATGGTAACGGGGACTGGTGCGAATGAGGTTATTGTTGAGACCCCTGAGCACATTTTAAATTTTTTCGATCTTTCAGACGAACAGATCGGTCATGTTTTGCG
>CP070686.1:1291909-1420637 GCA_020353055.1 Caldifarciminota bacterium
AAGAGTTGGAGAGAGCTCCATTTAACTGCTGTTTGCCTGAGTTTCCTCAATCATCTTAGTCTGATAACAAATATTACGTAAACTAAGAGATAAACAGTTAAGACAAAGCATGTCAGGACCTCCAGAACCCCTTCTTCTCAATGGACAGATGCGCGATACCTGTTTCTTATTCTGAATACCAAACAGGATTGGATATAATGGGCAAGCGCCTGGTCATTACGAAGGGTGCAGCAACCTTATGTTATTTGAATATGGATCGGGACGACGATGTCCCGTTTCTGAACAATCGGAAACGAGGATCCTCGTGCTCCGCACGCGACAATCTTGCCAGCTTACCTCTCCCCTGAATTAGCATCCACATTCTTTTTTATGTATAAACCAGGTTCGATACTGAGTAGGTTGACCGGATGAAATGGACGAAGTGCTATTTCATGAACAGCCGTGGTCTTACTTGTACCGAGACGAATCTTTAGTCTCTTGATAATATGCTTCGACTCCGATCGACTTCATCCGATTATTCATATTGATCCATCTACGCTTAAGGTCAGGATCAAAGTTCGTTTTTTCGCAAGGAAATTCATCACACTGGAAACAAAAATCTACTCCTTTCTGCCGATAACATACGATAACCCCACAGCGAGAGTATTTACATTTGCCCTTCCGACACCCGTAGCAATCCGCTTGCGTGAAATAGGCGAGTAATTCTTTGAAAGCCGGGTAGTTTCCGAATATTGGATGAATCAATTCAGAAAACCTTTCAGCATATCTGTCAAATTCTCCCAATAGTTTCCTTAGCCTTATGCTGTGTGTTTTAATGTCACCATCGGAGTTGAATAAACACTTGCGACAACTCAGACCACAGGGTGCGAGCATGTTCAATATTTCTTTGTACTTCATACTGTTTCGTCCTCCGTCGTGCAATTATGGTCGATATAATAAACATTAGCTCCTCTTTCAGTCATCAAGACAATGTCATGGTTGAAACTCATTTCAGTTGCTGTTACATTTTGACACTTGTACATTGTTCCATTCCTTTGATTATTTATCGACAAATTGTATTCGACTCATCTGTGCTGTCAATATGTGTCGACAGTTAGTTTCCACCCTCCGTTAACAATTAAAAAAAAACTGCTGCGCAACGGTTTTCATATTCTCGATATAATAACATCAAAGAATCATTTGTTGGGAGGTGAGTTTATTGGCCAAGACAGAAGATGACATAATAGAATATATCAGGAACTACATTGATGGTTATGGTGGGGATTACCCTTCCTGGTATGTAGGAATCGCTGAAAACCCGAGGGAAAGGTTGATCAAAGCCCACAAAGTTGACATTGATGAGGATCTGTGGATATTCAGCACCGCTGATGATGCTCATGCTGCAAGAAGAATTGAGCAGCACTTTGCTGACATCCTAAAAACAGACGGGGGTACGGGCGGCGGCGCCGATACCACTTGCTGTGTGTATGCTTATAAGAAAAATCCTCATACTGAGCCGTAGCCACTCACGCTAAGAACATCTATCTGGATTCAATTATCGTGTTTAAGCGAGAGTAACGATGTTTTCGAAATGTTTGTATTCATTTCCGTAATCTCCTTTTTATCACTGTCATCGATTTGATTTGCTCTGTAGAGCAAATCAAATGTGATAGGTTTTGTGAGTCCTGTGTAATAGCCGTTGCTATAATGTATCAGGTAGAAAAAGAGGAGAAAAATATGATATGCGAACGATCATTTAAGTCGCGACTGGTTGTAGTGCTGTACCTGGGTTTTGTGATGGCTTTTGCCCAGTACCCGGACACTCTTTGGTCAAGAATACACAGCATATCCCCTGCTGGCGACGTTGATGACGGTAAATGCATCAGTCAGACGGTGGATGGTGGCTATGTAATAACTGGTGCTTGTGTTCCCAATGGTATGGTTTCTGCTGCTGATGTACTGCTTCTGAAAACTGATTCGCTGGGCATAATGCAATGGGTAAAATCTTTTGGCATTGAATTCATGGATGAAGGGTTTTCAGTCGAACAGACATTTGATGGTGGATATATTATTGGTGGCCGCGCATTATTCATCACTGGGCCAAATCCCAACTCTGACAACCAGAGTGACATATGGCTGATCAAGACGGATTCGAATGGCGATACGGTCTGGACACGTACCTATGGTGGCAGCGGCCACGACTATTGTACGTGGACCGAGCAGACAGCGGATTCTGGCTATGTCTTATGCGGCACGATGAATTCCGGGCGGTCCTACCCCCCAACGTGCTTCCTTGAATACACTCAATCTGCCACAGAATGTGCATTTCTTATGAAGACTGACCCTATTGGTGAGATCGTTTGGACTAAGACCTACGAGATAGGCAGTTATGGAAATTATGCGCGGCAGACTGTTGACGGTGGCTATATACTGGTGGGAATCCATGTTTCTAATGACCAGCCTGATATTTATCTTGTCAAGACGGATTCAATTGGTGACACCCTGTGGACAAAAACCATCGGTAGCCTAGATTCCCTTGAATTCGGAAAGGCCATTCAGGTCCTACCGGATGGCTACGTGATAGGCGGTCATGTCGGACCAATGCCACTGGCTGGAGTGGATGGTCTTCTCGTAAGGACTGATTTGTCCGGTGACGTTCTCTGGACCAATAGTTATGGTGATTCTCTCAGTGATGTTATAAATGCGGTTGAAGTAGCTCCAGACGGCAGTTTTTTCCTTTTCGGAAACACCAATTGCTTGTTTCACGTTCATACTGGAAATATGTGGGTATTCAGTACTGATGCGCAGGGAAGCATGCTATGGCAGAGAACATATGATTTTGCTTTGAATGATTATTGCTGGAGTTCTGCAACTACGTCTGACGGTTGTTATGCTGTTGCTGGTTTTCTCGGCTACCCAGTCGGCGGGGATCTCTGGCAGGCAAAGATCGGAGTGGAACCGGGTATAGAAGAAGGTTCTGAAAATGATACTCGGGGTACAAACCTTAGTAATCATCCCAATCCATTCAATGGTTCAACGAACATTTATTACGTTGTATCGCAGCCCGATGTCATTTCGATAGTAGTATATGATGTGCTTGGCAGAAAAATTGAAACGCTGGTCAACAGATTTCAAGATATCGGTGAATATTCTGTAAATTTTGACGCATCTAATATTCCGGGAGGAACTTATTTCTGTGAACTTCGTGTTGGCGATGTCATTGTCGCAAATCAGAGACTGCTGTTGATTCGATAAGAAACAGCAGTATAATAGATGAATGAAAGGAGAGATGATGGCGTATAGATTCGTCACAGGTGTAAATGACCTTCGTGGTTTGAAAGATATTCTGGGTATTGATTTCAGCCCTAAAAAAACATGTACGTATGATTGTGTTAACTGCATATCAGGAAGGACGAACATACTAACTGACAAAAGGGACGAATTCCATCCTCCAAAAGACGTATTTAGTGAGATCGAAACATTCGTTAATGAAGACCACAAACCCAATTACGTTTTGCTGACCGGCAGCGGGGAGCCTACCCTCTATGCGGGATTCGGCAGACTCGCCAGGATGATCAAAGATCGATTTCCGGATATCAAAGTAATGGTCTACAGCAATTTTTCCCTCCTTGACCGGGAAGAAGTCCGTCACGAGGTTGGAGTCTGTGATGTTGTTGGGGGAAACTTCAACACGGTCTTTGATGATGTGTTCAGAAAAATATACCGGCCCATTGAATCTATACAATTACAGAATGTGATGGAAGGTTTGAGGAAATTCAGGGATGAGTACAAGGGTATTTTTGAGCCGGATACGCGATTCTTTGCCGGGATAAACGACAACGAAAAGAACGTTGACGGACTGAAGGATTTTATGAAGGATCTTGGTCCCCGCAAATACTACATATTCGATGCAAAATATGGAAATAAGCCGTTATCGCCGGAGTTTATTGATACCCTAAAGAAGAAATTTGGAGATCTTCCATTCCCTGTTGAATACAAAGTCTAGTCCGAAAAGATCACGGATATGCAGATACATGTTGACTAATCATATGATGGCATTATAGTTGAAGTAGAATGGGCAAGAAGAAGTACATATTGGGACTCGTCGGTAGTCCCAGGGTAAACGGGAACACTGATTTTCTCGTGACTCTAATACTAAAGGCAGCAGCAGAACAAGGCTGTAGAGTTGAAAAAGTACTTCTAAGTCAAAGCAAGATTAGTCCATGCCAGGCATGTGATTACTGTAAAACGCACACCACGTGCATTCAGGGGGACGGCATGCAAATACTTTACGAAAAACTACGGAAAGCGGACGGTATCGTACTTGGAACACCAGCCTATTTTTGGCAGGAAACGGCGCAGACAAAGACCTTCATCGACCGGCTTTATGCCTTCTACGACAGCAATTTGAGAATAAGATTAAAAGGTAAAAAACGCGGGGCACTTGTCTTTGTCTGGGGCGAATCAAGCAGATCGGCAGTACAAACTCTCAAACCCGTCGTTAAGTATCTTGAGAAGATATTGTCCAGAGTACTCAGGGTAGATTTGGTCGGCAAAATCGTTGACGGCGGGTTTCCCGAGAGTGGGGATGTTTCGGCGAACAAACCGCTGAAACGAAAAGCAACAGCGATCGGGAAAAAGCTAGCTCGCAGCTTATAAAATTATACTCTGAAGGTGTCTGTTTACCTGTGCGACAGATTATTGGTTACTTATTTTACCGGCGAGTCTTGTGCTGCAGAGTAGTGACTGCTCCTCACTGAATTGTCGCACTCTCCAATTCTAATGCGATCGTAATCGTTGTATCTGTTTCGGAATATGTGGCGTGTCCTGCTACCTCTCCCACACCGCTGGCGAGACATACGAAAGTGGTATCATCATTATCGATATAAGCGATTTCCCAGCAATCGCTGTAAACACCCGCTGGAACAGATATATCTATAGTACCGAGAACAACCGCCGTCTCACTGGAATTGACTGTCCAGCTGCGGCTATTGTCAAGCGGTAATTCAAGATACTTGTCCGGTACTGTATCGCTCAGGCTCTCGTAGATGTATACAGCAGTATCGGTTTCATGAATATAGAACGTGTCACTACCAGAATATCCATCTATGGTGATTGAAGTAACCAACTCATATACACTGATGCCTCCGGTGATTTCTGCTGTACCCACGATGCGATCTTGGCTATCGCCAGTAAATGTAGCAGTCGTTCCCGGTATTTCGGCAATCATTGTGACCCCATAGTTCCAGACGTTTCCCACGCTCAGCGGATAATAGCTTTCTTCACCCTCTCCCCCACAGCTTGCCAGGATTATCGCTATGGATGTAAGAAGCGCGAAGGCGACTAGGTTTCTCATCTTTCCTCCTGTGAATTGTTCACTAAACTCAAGAATACTTGCGAGGAAATCATTATCAAGTCATACACATGGCACCTGAATGTCGAGCAATGTTCTTCACGAGTAATTATGTTCTTGGTCTATTTCGGCTTGAAACCCGCTTTGAGTAAATGATACTTTGCTTTTTCCCGGTTGCCGAGTTTTGAATACAATCTGGCAATATTGTAGTGGATGTTCGCGACATGTTCGGGGTCAGGGAGATTCTGTAGAGATCTTTCGAGATATTCAATGGCCAATTTTGGCTGATCGACATATGCATAATACATTCCCGTGTAGTAATTCACCTCTGAATCAAGAGAATCCAGTCTAACAGCGCCTGTAAGGTATATCTTGGCGCTGTCCATTATTCCCGATTGAAGATGTATTATTCCGAGTTTGCACATTGCATCAATAGTGACATTGGATTCAAGAGACTGCATAAATAATCTTTTCGCATCATCGGGCCGATCCATCAACAGATAGGTATTACCTAATGCGTTCATTGCATCAGTACTCTTTGAATTATGCAAGAGAGCTTTTTCATATTCCTCAGAAGCTTTGATAAAATCTCCAGCTGCGAAATGCCGGTTTCCCAAACTTACATGTACTCTGTTATAATCTACAACGTGCGTTCCATAAAGGTCGGTGTTGAAGAATATCGTCATCAAAGTAATAGCCGCAATTGAAATGATGATCTTCTTCATATGCTTCTTCTTAACACTGCGAATGAACCAGAATATCGTAACCGCAGAAAAAATAAACAGAAAGGGCACCAGCGGTACACGATAGCGTTCCGTAACAAAAAATAGAACGATCGAGAATCCGTAGAACAGTAAGAAAAGCAGCGCTAATTTAGTCACCTTATTGCTGAATGAACAAATAATACCCCAAATAGCCAGTGCCAGGATTAATCCGAAATTGAACAGCGGAATTCGGAGGAGAAAGGAATATTCTTTAAGCGTCTGAATAAACTGGTTGTTTGAGAGTTCAAAAGAATTGCACAGCAGGTACGTCTTTTTCACCATCAGTCCAAGCCACGCAACCGGTTGTGTAAATACGTACTCAACCCCCCGTCCGAACCAATAATCAGATACCTGCGAGGGTAACAATTCATGGCCGCGTGCTTGTTCGGCAATGAGTATTGCATCCCTGTAACCACCCCACCAGGTTGCATCGATCTCGGGCGAAGTCGCTGACCATCCATTAGACATTGGATTATTCCCGAGAAAGAAGTTGATACCGCCATTCCATGCCACCACGACGAAGTCATGACCTGCGGCAATATTGACGATCATTACGATCAGAACAGGAACCATCAGGCCTACGAGCATCGGCCAAACGGGCTTTAGCCGTTCTTTCAGAGGCGATTTTCTGAGATGCCACAAGACGAATATTACGAAAACCGGTACGATTATCAGAAAGTTCGGTCTCGTGATCGATGCTGATCCCCAGAATACTCCGGCAAGTATCAGGTGCAGATTCGCTTTGGTTTTAAGCCATTTTACAGTGTAGAAAAAAGCCAGCAGGCAGAAGAAGACCTCCAGATAAGTAGTCAAGAGCATGGTATCAAAATACAGGAACATACCATACAAACAGGCCAATAATGCAGCGAGAATGCCGACTTTTCGAGAAAAAAGCATACTCCCCAAGAGATAGACGATAACACAAGAAAATGCACCAACAATTATTCCGATGAGTCTCGATACATAAAATCCGTGGCCAAATATCGCATAGGTCAATCCAAGGAGATACGGATAGGCCGGTGCGCGATAGAAAGGTGCTCTCCCGAGAAGATTGCCTTCGGCTATTTCCAGTCCCCACTCGTCATGGTATTTCTCATCCATTATTGGATCATTGAAAAAAGGGTTGTTCTTGATCGATTCCAGATGTACTATGCGTATACTCAAGGCAATTACAAAGATACCCACACATATCAGTAAGACCCTGCGATTCCTTGGATTCACGGAATATTATATGGGGAGTATTTGTGATTGTCAAGCCGGGCAGGCGTTGATCAAATATCTCCGCGGTCAATGACGTCTCCTCGCTTGACTAAGATTCTTGAGCGTATATGATTGTGGTGGGTGTATATGAACGAAGATATTGAATTCGTCGAGATCCTGCAGACCACTGACCCCACTGAAATTGAGGTTATCAAGAGTATCCTTAAGAACGCGGATATCAAATATTACTTTAAGGGACAAGCCTTAGGCCGGATCTTCCCAACCATGAACAAACCAGTTCGCTTAATGGTTGAGAAAGAGAGATTTGAAGAAACCAAGGAATTATTAGAAGGCCATGGTGCAGAATAATATAGTGTTACTCGATAAGATCTGGCAGAAGGGTAAGGACTTTCTTGGGGTCGATTTACCTATCATCTCCGGTGGGATGACCTGGCTCAGTGACCACGAACTCGCAGAAGCGGTCAGCGATTGCGGCGCTTTTCCCGTGATCGCCGCCGGCAATATGCCCCCGGAAGAATTAGAGCATGAAATAGATGAGTGTGTAAGAACCTTGAAGACCCCGTTCGCAGTCAATCTGATAACGATAGCACCCAATTACCGGGCGCACTTTGATCTTATACTGAAAAAGAGCGCTCAATATGTCATCTTTGCCGGGAGTTTCCCGCGTAAAACCGATATCGAAGAAATGAAAAAGCACGGCAAGAAGACACTCTCTTTTGCCTCGGAAAGAACGATCGCCTCGCGGCAGATAGATTATGGGGTTGACGCCTTGATCCTTGAGGGTAGTGAAGCTGGTGGCCATATTGGGTACGTATCGCTGATCATTCTGCTGCAGCAGGTTCTGTTCGATTTCCGCGATTTCCCGATATTCGTGGCTGGTGGCCTTGCTGATGGCCGCCTCATGGCTTATTTGCTTCTCATGGGTGCTTATGGCTGTCAGTTCGGTTCCCTATTTGTTTGTAGTGATGAATGTAATGCACATCCCAAATTCAAAGAGGCATTTATTCGCGCGCGAGCACGTCAAGCAATGGCAACTCCTCAATACGACTCACGATTGCCGGTTGTCGCAGTCAGGGCTATAAAGAATCGCGCAACGGATGAATTCGGTAAATTACAGTTCAAATTACTGAAGAAGTTAGAAAAAGGGCAAATCACACGGGACAAGGCGCAGTATGAAGTGGAAAAATTCTGGGTGGGTAGTCTGCGTAAAGCAGTGATCGAAGGCGATGTTGACTTCGGTTCTCTGATGGCCGGTCAGAGTGTCGGTCTTATCAGCGAGATAAAACCAATAAAAGAGATAATTGAAAGGCTAATGCAGGATGCAGAAAGCGAATTGCAGAGGCTGTCCGCTCTTTTTAACAGCCTTCAGTAGCAATTATCACAGATTATTACCGGCTTCTCCCCTACGTACTACTTGCTTTATTCACTAATATGGCTATAATTATCAACGGGAACACCATGCATTGCATTTCACAAAGATCACAAATCACCATTTCGTTGCTTATATTATGTCTATCCGTATCAATTAGATTCGCTCAGGCCGATGATTGGACCGTGGGAGTTGGAGGTAAGCCGGCACGCCACAGCCTTTCGAGTGAATACGGACCGACCGCTCCAGATGTTCTCTGGCAAGGTGGTTTGTCCGCTGTTATCGCGCAGCAGGCGGTCATTGAAGGCGATATTGTTGTTATGCCACGGATACAGAACCTCGGTGACGTGCTTCACGGCACACTAATAGTCGCCCATGATTTGCAGACCGGAGATACGCTGTGGACTGCTGATTTGCCGGTTGATTTTCCGTCGACCGACTGGCGAAATCGTGTTTCTGCAATGCGTGACGGTAGGATATACGCGACACGCGCAGGCAATACCAATGCATCTTACATGTACGCATTGGATGTCACTGACGGTTCGATCATCTGGCGTTCTGACAGCTTGGTTGATGAGAGCACAACCGAAGGCGTTTCCTTCGCGGATGACGGAGATCTGATAGTTGGTAACTTCAATAACATAATGCGGATCAATGCTCTTGACGGTACGACAATGTGGAAGACGGCACGATATAGCCCAACATCTGGAGGCAGCCAGGCTGCCGTACGGGGTTATTCGGTTTATGTATGGGAAGCAAGCGGTTACGGACCCAAGATCTCGGTCTTTGACATCACTACAGGTGGCTATTTGTACTCAAGTTATGCCATCGGCGGCGGGTTGGCACAACAGGTATCACCATTTGTTGGGCCGAACGGCATAGTGTATGCAACGAGGACACAGAATAATCCTGCGACCGATTCACTCGTCGCTTTTGTAGATATTGATACGGCACTTGAGCGAATCTGGAGTGTGCCGCTCGGATATGTACCGTTCGCGTCCTTTGGTGTAGGACCGGATGGCAGCGTGTACAGTTATTCGGCGAACGGTGAGGTGATCCGTATTGACTCATCCGGTACAGTGATCGATACCTCACAGCAAGTATTATTAGATTTCCCCGCGCAGCCACGCATGGCGATAGGTGCTGATGGGATAATATATGTAACAAATGGCGGTTTTGCCAACGGTGTATTGTATTCGTTCAACCCTGACCTGACCCTGCGATGGTCCACACCAATAGTCAATGTCAATGTCGGAGGTCCGGCAATAGGCAATGGTGGCATTCTGGTCGTATGTGGCGTCGGCACCGACGTGAGGGCATACGAAGGCGGAACCGGCGTAACAGAACATTCGATGGACGCATCTTGGCAGGGGTATCTTGATGTCTCCCCTAATCCATTCAGGCACATGACCAACATAAGATTTTCCTTACCCGAAGTCGATATTCAACAGAGCGCAGCAGTTAGAATAAAGATTTACGACTCCACTGGGAGATTAGTCATGTCTTTTGATCAAGTTTCCAGTATCCCCGGTTCCGGGACGGGCCAGAATCAAGAATCAATTTTAGTCTGGGACGGCCGCGATGATCGTGGCATTCCTCTGCCCTATGGTGTCTACTTTGCCAAACTATCCGCAGGTGTTCATAGCGCGACCCAAAAAATAATCTTCATAAGATAGATGAATAAACTATACAGAAAAGCTCTGTTCCTGGAATATTTTACGGTTTTCTATAATTTACTTGAAGCCTTTGTGTCGATCTTTTTTGGCGCCATGGCTGACAGTATCGCCTTGATAGGTTTTGGTCTCGATAGCATTGTGGAATCACTATCCGGGTTGGTACTCGTATGGCGTTTACGACAGCATGGTAAGATTTCAGCCGAGCAAGAGGAGAAGATCGAAAAGAGAGCCCAGATGTTCGTTGCGATTACGTTCTTCATACTTGCGGCATATGTTCTATATGAATCTCTGAACAAATTATTTGGTCAAGAAGTGCCAGATCCGAGCCTTCCTGGAATAATAATCGCAGCTGTTTCTATAGTTGTAATGCCGCTGTTGATGATCCAGAAATACCGTACCGGCCAGCAGATCAACAGCAAAGCATTGATCGCTGACTCCAAAGAAACCCTTGCATGTGCTTTTCTTTCTGTAGCGCTGCTTATTGGCCTGGGCGCCAACTATCTATTCGGATTCTGGCAAGCAGATCCGATCGTGGGCTTGGTCGTTGTTTTCTTCCTGGTAAGAGAAGGATTGGAAAACTGGCAGGAATCGCGAGAGTAAGATACCGCATCTGGTTGACACGACGGATGAGTTAAATGTACTGATAGCCTCTTTAAAATTGTCATTGCGACGGAGGGAAATAAAGCCTGCCACGAACGTGTCGAAGGGAAGTAGTTTCTGAATTGTCTGATATGTAAGGAGATCGCCACATCCCGCACCTTTTTTGATTTATTTATGTCGACAACACGTTTGGGTTTGCATACATCTCGCACTGCTATTATGATGGTGATGGATTCGCAATGCCCGATTAGAGAATTTGTGGGACCATAGGATAAATATGAATATCTTAGTCATTGGTGGTACAAGATTTGTGGGTAGAACACTGGTTGAGACAGCCATCGGACAAGGACATAGCCTGACGCTCTTCAACCGCGGTAAATCCAATCCAGATCTCTTCCCCGATACCGAGAGAATAACAGGCGACCGGGACAATGATATTGAGCTGCTGAAGGGTCGAAAATGGGATGTCGTCGTGGACACATGCGGCTATGTGCCGCGGATCGTCAAAAAATCTGCTGCAATCCTAAAGGACTCCGTAAACCAGTACATATTCATTTCAACATTGAACGTCTATGCTGATTTCAGCAAACGGGGCATTGATGAGGATTCTCCGTTGGGCAAGATGGAAGACGAAAAAGTTGAAGAAGTAACCGGTGAAACATATGGACCCTTAAAAGTACTATGTGAGAATGTGGTGCGGGAGATCTATCCTGAGCGTTCAACAACGCTAAGATGTGGATTGATAGTTGGACCCTACGATCCAACTGACCGCTTCACGTATTGGCCAGCACGTGTACAGAGGGGAGGCGAAATCCTCTGCCCCTCTCCCCCACATATGCAGGTGCAATTCATTGACGCACGAGATCTCGCGGATTTTGTTTTGTGGTCAGCAGAAAAAAAGAGATACGGAGAATATAACACTACGGGACCAGAGAAGGAATTAACTATGCAGGAATTCCTCGATCTTTGCAATGCACAAACCGAAAACAAAGCGTCTATGACCTGGGTCAGTGAGGAATTCATTACCAGCAATGAAGTCGGACATATACCCATGTGGACGCCAAAGGATTGGCGTGGCATATTCGAAGTGAACGTCACGAAGGGAATCCGTGCCGGCCTGAAATTCCGACCAACAGACAAAACAATTACAGAAACCCTGGCATGGCACGCAACGCGGCCGTCCGACTACGAAATGAAGGTCGGATTGAAACCTGAAAAAGAGATCGATCTACTCGCGAAATGGCACAACAGCAAAAAAAAATAACCGTTTCGAAAGAAAAAGCACGTAGTTATTTTCTGAATAGGCAGTTATTATCAGGTAAGAAAATTCCGAAGGGAAAACTTGGAACACTGCGAATAGTTGAACACCTTGGCTATATTCAAATTGACACCATAAATGTAGTAGAACGTTCACATCACCTTGTTTTGCACACACGGCAGCTAGACTACAGACAAGTATTCCTTCATGATCTACAGGCAAGAGACCGGAAGATCTTCGAATACTGGGCACATGCGGCTTCATTCATACCCATGAAGGATTACCGTTATTACCTTCCCGCAATAAAGAGAAAGCCAAAACCTGGTTCATGGTTTGACCAATGGACCAAGAAGCATCCAGATATGGTCAAACGAGTCAAGCGAAGGATTGAAAAAGAAGGTCCGCTGACGCCGAGTGACTTCAGTGACGTCGAGAACAGGAAACGGGGTACCTGGTGGGACTGGAAACCGGCAAAGGCAGCGCTCGAAGTTCTTTTCTGGAGAGGTGATTTGATGATCACAGGACGACGCAATTTCCAGCGCGTCTATGACCTGACCGGAAGGATTCTGCCTGAAAATGTTGATACGACAATGCCTACCGAGCAAGAGGAGAAGGAATTCTTTGTGCGTAGGGCGCTGAACGCGCTTGGGGTTGCGACGATTGGAGACATAAATCGGTACATCGGCATCAGCGGGAAACTGAACAAATGGCTGAGCGGCCTTCATCAGAGAGGTGTGGTAACAGAAATTGAAATTGCCGGTTTTAACAAGCCTTATTATGCATTGACCAAGGATTTGAAGAAAATAACGCATGGCGCAATGCATATCGATGATTTCGTGCGTCTCCTCTCCCCTTTTGACAACTCGATTATTCTTCGCGACCGCACGCAGGCTCTATTCGACTTTAATTACAGCCTTGAGTGCTACGTTCCAAAACCAAAAAGGAAGTACGGGTATTTCAGCTTGCCGATATTGTGGCGTAATAACCTTGTCGGAAGGATAGATCCAAAAGCCGACCGTCAACGTGAAGTGCTATCGATCCAAAATCTACATATAGAAAAGGATACAGGTGGCCAGCATGCATTTTTTAGGGCACTTGCTGATACGATAAATGAATTTGCACGCTTTAATGAATGCAAGCACGTTGAGATGAACTCTCAAATACCATCTACGATCAAACGCAGGATGTCATCACGGTTGCCTTGAAGTTCTCCCCATCAGCATTTTTCAGCCGCTCGATTTCTCGCCCTCTGATATTCTTATTCTCGGCCTGTTGGTATCGTGATCAGTTGATCTGTTTGTTCGGTATTTGGTTAAGACAATGAGTTATTTGCTTGTTCCGCAGGTGGTGCAGCTCGAAGAACTGCAGGTTTTGCAACCAGAGTTTCCTTTGGCTCCTCTCACCTGCACGGTAGTGAACACCTGACAAAGCGAGGAACTCTTGCACTTGGGGCATTTCACCTTATTCTTTCCCGAGATAGTGGTAAATTCCTCAAATTCTTTTCCGCATTTCTTGCATTTGAATTCATATGTGGGCATAGATGATTATAGCGCCAATGCGCTGAAAGTCAAGACGACTTATACAAGAACATTAGGTTCGTTGGGTTCGCTAATACCGCTATTCCCGTTAATTTCGTTATTGTCGTTAGTAACATTCCGCATCTCAACGTCTTATCTTCTTATCCTTATAGCTTCCGCTGTTCAAACTTCTCAACCCTTGTCTTTTCCCTACTTCTCATCTTCTCGGCTGTTCAGAGCCAGTGTTTTTTCTTAAAGTAAACCAGCATAGTAATGCCGATGCCGGCCATGACGGCGAGCGCCCCAAAGTATCCCCATTTCCAGCCCAGTTCTGGCATGTATGCGAAATTCATACCGTATATACCCGCGACAAATGTCAACGGTATGAAGATTGCGGCGAAGATCGTCAGAACTTTCATCACTTCGTTCATTCTATTACTGAGGCTCGATAGATAAATATCGAGCATACCAGAAACCATATCACGAAAGTTCTCTATGGTATCGATGACCTGAATCGTGTGGTCATATACATCCCGCAAGAATATCTCGGTAGATTCTTTTATGAGCGCCGATTCCTTCCGTGACATGCCGCTTATTACCTCACGCAGCGGCCAGACTGAACGCCGCAGGAATATCATCTCCCTTTTCAAATAGTGAATGGTCTGGAGCGTTTTCGCATCCGGGTTTGCAATCAGATCTTCCTCCAACCCTTCTATCTTGTCACCAATTTTCTCGAGAATGAAAAAATAGCTGTCTACGATAGCATCCAACAGAGCATACGCTAGGTAGTCAGCACCCATCCTCCTGATACGTCCTTTTGCATTCCTTATGCGCTCTCTGACTGGATCGAAGACATCTCCTTCCTTTTCCTGAAAGGAAATAACGTAATTCGGGCCGATCACGAAACTGACTTGCTCGATTTTTACCTCATGTTCTTTTTCATCGAAGGCAAGCATCTTCAGGACCAGGAAAATATAATCCTCGAAATCCTCAATCTTTGGCCGCTGTTCAGTATTCAAAATATCTTCAAGCAGCAGGGGATGTACACCGTAGTTCTCGCCGATTTTCTCTATGATATCTACATCATGGATGCCGTCCACATTGATCCACGTAACGGTTGATTTCTCTTTGAAAGGATAGCAATCTTCGACTTTTGTGATATCTTTTTCTTCAAAAGTTCCTTCGGTGTAGTCAAGTACTCTTATTCTTATCTTTTCTGTTTTCTTTTCGCCCACGTGAACAAGGGTACCAGGTGGTAGTCCAGCTTTCTTTGCTTTTCTTTTGCCGTACCTAGCCATCCTCACCTCCTGTGTAAATTATATTCGCAGTGCAGACAAAATCAATATTACATTGTCAAAAAATTTTCATTGACATTGAGCAAACCAGAAATATACTAACGAAAATGAAGTGGTGGCTTACACTACGGACAATCAAAACCGGTACCAAAACTCCGGAATGGGTATTAACGTACAAGAAATACGTTTACGGCGTAACGTTCCTTGCGCTTTTCTTGATTATTATCCAATCGGGACTAAGGTGGCAACTTCCAACAATGCTGGCGGTTGCGTCATCGATATTGGATTATATTGTATTTGCGGCATATCTCTTCGATGCATTGTTGAATTTCTATTACACGTTCCCGAAGAAGAACTACCTGCAGAAGAACTGGCTTGACCTGCTTGTATTCGTACCTTTCGTCTTGAATATAGTGACGCCGCGTGCAGGGGTCGGTATCATTGTCATACGCAATATCGCTGTCATCGTCAAGGCCTTCACAAGAACCAGAAAATTCTCGAATCTTGTGCGCGGTGTGCGTTTCAACACAACGCAGGTCATTGCATTGAGTTTTTTGGGCGCGATCCTAATCGGTACCCTGCTCTTAACCTTCCCGGCCGCCACTAATGATGGAAACGGTGCTACATTCATCGACGCGCTCTTTACTGCAACTTCCGCGACATGCGTGACCGGCCTCATCGTTCAAGACACTCCTGCCTACTTCTCCGGATTTGGCCAGATGGTAATACTCGTACTCATACAACTCGGCGGACTTGGTATCATGTCATACTCGGCGTTTCTGGCATTGCTTTTCGGACGGTTTACGCTCGGCCAGAGAGGTATGCTGCAGGATATGATGGATGAAGATAGAAATGTTCTAAGTATGATCATTTATGTATTTAAAATGACTTTCGCAATAGAATTTGTCGGCGCCGTCATTCTGTTTCTTCGATGGATATTCGTCTTCAAAGACCCACTGCAATCAATATACATCAGTATATTTCATTCTGTTTCTGCTTTCTGTAATGCAGGATTTTCTCTGTTTTCCAATTCACTGGAAAGCAATGTGGCTGATCCATTAATCAACATAGTCATAATGGGATTGATAATCTGTGGTGGGATCGGTTTCATAGTGGTATATGAGATCACGCAAAAGGTCAATAGACCAAGACGTCTCTTGACCACACACTCAAGATTAGTCATTACCACATCGGTATTGCTTGTGATCGCCGGGTTCATTGCATTTTTCTTTATTGAATTCGACGGTGCCCTACTGACTTATCCTCTTACCGCAAAGATCTGGGGCGCACTCTTTCAATCGGTGACGCCGCGAACCGCCGGTTTCAATACCATACCGATCGCTTCTCTTTCTGCAATCTCCCTTACGATCATGATGATATTAATGTTCATTGGTGCATCACCAGGTTCGACCGGCGGAGGTATCAAGACTACCACTTTTGCCATTCTATTGTTGTCGCTGAAGAACATACTGAAGGGTAAGGCTGATATAGAGGTATTCAAACGAACAATTCCAAGTACGGTAGTCTATAAAGCACTTGCGATCGTCGTCAGCACTCTGTTACTCCTTACATCGGTATTTCTGCTTCTACTAGCGTCCGAAAACAAGCCTTTTCTACCATTACTCTTCGAAGCAGTAAGTGCTTTCGGAACAGTTGGCTTGTCGATGGGTATCACCCCGGATTTGACAATTATCGGTAAACTGCTTATAATTGTTCTGATGTACGGCGGCAGACTGGGACCTCTGACCTTGGGTTTTGCCCTCACCCGCGTACTGAGAAAAGAGAAGATCGAATACCCTGAAGCAAAAGTAATGATAGGCTAAAGGAGGTAAAATGGCACAATTTGCCGTTATCGGATTGGGGGCTTTTGGCAGAAAAGTTGCCACCATCCTTGCGGAAAAGGGCGCGGATGTCATCGCTATTGATAAGAACCGGGAGAGTGTCGAGAGTATCAAAGAACAAGTATCGGCGGCGATCGTACTTGACTCAACAGACGAAAACGCCATGAAGGCTGCAGAGATCAATGATGTCGATGCGGCAGTAGTGGCACTCGGCGACAATCAGGAGGAGGCTATTTTGATCACCGCCATTCTGAAGAAAATGGGAATCTCCAGGATTTACGCGCGCGCCATTAATCAGTTGTATGCACACGTGCTGAAATCGGTCGGGGCTGATACCGTCATCGTCATCGAGGAGCAGATGGGCGAAGACCTGGCAAAGAGGCTCCTCTCCCCTGAGATATATCAACATGTTGTTCTTACGACCGGTCATAGCCTGGTTGAAATCGAAGCAAGACCTGATTTCATCGGCAAAAGTCTGCGGGACCTGGATTTTCGTAAGAATTACGGACTCAACATAATTGCCATACAGCGGAAAGTGCCCAAAGTGGATGAAGACGGAAAAATCACGCAAACGATAGAAGTGAATGACGTTCCGGGACCTGATGACAGGATCGAGAAGGGCGATATTCTGGTCGTTGTGGGAGCAGATGAGAATCTCGAGAAGATGAGTATCGCAGCAAAGGAGAAGAAATAATTGCTGTCGAGTAAAGGTAAGATAAGACTCGTTCTCATTGTAGCAGTTTCTCTTTCACTCGGGACTGCGCTCGTTTCACTACTGTACATGAATGCTATGATTTCACGTATCAACCTGATCACTCTGAAAGATGCTAAACTCGTCGACCTGGGTCGAGATATCTCCATAAAGATACTCGATGCCAGGAGAGAGGAAAAGAATTTCATTATCTATCTCGATTCGACGTATATCGGGCAAGCATTTGGTATAATTTCGCAGATCGAATCTAATGTTGAAGAAGCTAAAAGCATCGCTCCAGAACACGCCGGGACGCTTGACTCAATAGGATTATTCCTGGACAGGTACAAGAATGATCTGGCAATTCTAGCGGTTACATTTCAAGAAGACCCCAGGGCACTGTCTATGCTGCAAAGGCAACTTGTCGACTATGAGGAGCAGTTGAAAAAAACCGTTACGCGCAGCAGGTCTGAAGAAGATTCATTGCCTTCATGGTTAGCCGATCTGAATGTATTGATGATTGCCGCCACGACCAAACTCTCAACCGAGAAGGCACGTTTACTCACCGACCTGAGGGAAACGAGTGCGGCCGTTCTCGGTCTCTCCGGCCAAATCTCCGCGCAGGCGCAAACTGACCTTGCCCAACACAGCGAAGAGGGCGTTCGCTATGGCTTCAAGGCTCAACGCAATACGCTGACGATCTTCATTATAACGCTATTGCTCCTGGCATATCTGATAATTTATTTCCCTAAATATGTCCTCTTGCCTTTTCAACGAATAACAAGAACACTGAAAGCAATAAGTAAAGGTGATGCCGGATTCAAGTTGACCTCTTTTGAGAAAGGCGGTGAATTCAGTGAACTATATAATGCATTTCAAGATGCGATCTTCAATCTGAAACTCTATAATGACCTGAAAACGGAAAGGATAGTAGAACTTGAAAAGCAATTCCGGACTACTCTTGAGGAAGTTAAGGAAGCATGTTTAGTTTTGTCCTATGACCTGAGAATTGCGTATGTCAATAAAGCAGCAGTGAATTTGCTGCGTCTGCAGGATGACATAATTGGCATGAATCTTTCTGAGATACCAATGTTGTGGAAGATTCTAGAACCGTCTTTGCAGACCGCTGACAATCAACGCAGAATTGAAATCACAGGAAGAATAAGGAAATCAGACATCCGTAAACGAAACATAACTCTTATCTCGTTTCGAAGCAAGACAAGTGATGCCACGTTCAGGGTAGTCATCATTAAGTAGACAAAACACAGAAGGTATCTGCAGAGAACAATCAGCAGAGCAGGATGACCGCAGTGATTTACATTTTTTTTGCTTCCGCAATGAGCAAAGATAAAATCTTTCCAAAGACTTCAAAATTTTCCTTACTGTACAACACAAATCTGACTCTTCGGATGTGACGAAGGCCAGGGACTGCTTCGAGAACGGTTTTGATTGCGATCTCTGCGGCTGCTTCAAGCGGATAGCCAAATGCTCCGGTGGAGATCGCTGGAAATGCGACCGTGGTTACATTCTTATGCTCGGCAATCTTCAGTGAATTTCTATAGCAGTTAGCCAGCAACACAGCAGCCGGCTCGTCCACGCCGTATACAGGGCCAAGACAATGTATGACGTACTTGTTGGGAAGTTTGTATGCTCTGGTGATAACCGCTTCACCGGGTTTTATTGGTGCCAACCTCGCGCTTTCGATTGCCAGCTCAGGGCCGGCTGCGCGGTGTATAGCGCCGGCGACGCCTCCTCCGCTTTGCAGCTGTGCGTTTGCCGCATTCACTATGACATCTATCTCTTTCTGAGCTGTAATATTGCCTTTCACGCATTCAATTGTGACACCGCTGACCATTTCTTTCATCAAATCTCCTTTCGAATTCGGTTATATCGAAGACATCCCTAAGAAAGCGTAATTGTATCGTGGATACGCCATCCCTCGTCCTCGAACACTGCATATATTACACGGTCCACGGCAAATTGCAGGGGTTTGAGTTGTTTCTGCACGGTTGTCCGCGCTTTCAGCATGTCCTCTATCTTCACAAAAGAACCCAAGGTGAGATGCGGCACGTAGGCAAGTACTGGATGGAGAATGTGTTCGGCAAAAAGACCATGCATCCTTGCGTTTATTCTGATCAGATTATCGCCATCCTCAGGTTTCAACCACAATATAGACTCGTCACGAACAAAGCTACTCAATTCACGCAATTTTATCTGAAAAGGCCTGATGTCCTTCAATCCATCGACGACATCCCGGCGTGATTCATCCCATACTTTCTCCTTTATGAACGGGTATAAGATGGTTATGTGGGGTGTTATCTTGCTGTCGTACGTCTTGAATACCCTCCGCCACATGTTTATCTCAGTCCTGATCTCAGGCGGAGGTATTATGACTAATCCTGTCTCGTTACGTCGTGGTTTTCTCATACTCAAATAACATAGATTTGGCTTTAGCTGTTACAAATAAATCGTGATTTTTGGGAAACAAAGACGTTAACTTCATCTGAAATAGCAGCGCCATTTTTGTTAATAGATGGTGAAGGCGATCCGGTCTTTTGCATCTGTATCACCTTTCTCGGCTATTGCTTCGAGAACATGCTTACCCCGAATCGGCTGCCAAAGAAATTCAAACGGGTATTGCTCGACACCGATTACCTTACCGTCCATCAGTAATTTTACCGATTCAATGGAGTTGACTGCTCTGATTCTCAATTTGATTATTTGTGATTGAGAGGATACCTGAGGGTCGATTCTGAAGATGTCCCCGTTTCCCGGATTCAATATGGTCAAATCCTTCTCCTCTTCCCGATTGCCTGTTGATTCTCTGCAGTGTATCGCGACAGCGCCCATATCTAATTCTTGTCCGTAACAGCTGTCGACTGGACAAGTTCCAGGAAGGAATATTTCTTCGATATGGTTTGAGCATACAGCCCGTGCGAGCATTCCAGTTCGAAGACAGATTTGTCTCTCCTCGAGTGTGATCGGACGCCTGAATAGTGTCGGGTATTTATCTCTATGCAATTCGATCATCACATCACGGAACAAGGGCGCGGCGCCTGTAATACCGGAAATGCCCTGCATAGGCGCTCCGCTGAAGTTACCGACCCAAATGCCCACAACATAATCGGTCGAATAACCGATGCACCAGTTATCGCGGTAATCCTTAGAGGTGCCGGTTTTTACTGCACAGGCAAACGGCAAATCCAAAGGATTATCCGCACCAAAAGCCTTGAATCGACCGGCATCGTCTGCGAGGACATCGCTGATCATATACGCAACCTCGGCGGGCAACACTCGTTCCTGACCGTTGGTGTCAGGTATCATATCCTTTCCGCCGCGGCTGTAAATCTCACGGATACAGGTTAATTCTCCTACGACACCCGCGCGTGCGAGTACACGATAGGCATTGACTAGTTCGAGTAGCGTAACCTCACCTGCGCCAAGACTGAGTGATAAACCATAATGTTGAGCGTCTCTGTTCAAACTTTGGAAGCGAAGTCGTTTGAGTAGTGTGTAGAAAGACTCTATCCCAAGTTCTTCGATGAGATAGACAGCCGGTACATTGAATGAAGATGCCAATGCCTCGCGCAACCGGGTCGGACCGTGATATTTTTGGCTGTAGTTGCGCGGCACGAAATTAGTACCGTCACGGACCCGAAATTCAACGATCGTATCCGGCAAGAAATCCGCCAGAGACATACCCGACATTAAAGCCAACGAATAAAGGAATGGTTTTAAACTTGATCCTGGTTGTCTTGCAGATGTACATCCATTGACCTGACCTTCCTTTGCATCGAAATAATCACTGGACCCAACCATTGAGAGTATTTCGCCGGTCGGGACACTTACGACGACCACTGCTCCCTGATGCACATGGTAGTCAAGCAGCGAACGCAGCGTGGTGCTCAACATTTTCTCAAGTTTGTACTGTAAACGAAGGTCGATCGTCGTTATGACTTCTGTAGCATTGTTGATACCTGCTGCAGGAATCCGGCTGAGCACATAATCGACAAAATGAGGAGCCTCGAAATTGACCTTCTGGTCTACAAGGTTCAGCCTCTCTCGTAAGGAAATTTCGTATATTCCCCGATCTATGAAATGTTGATCCAGGAGTGTTTGTATCAGTTTCCTGCGTTCAATATCCACCGCGGCAGGACTAATATAAGCGTTCATCAGTGTGGGTGCCCTTGGAATGACCGCAAGCATACATGATTCGCCATAAGAGAGATGGTTTGCACTCTTTCTGAAATAAAACCGCGCGGCGGCCTCGACCCCGTATGTTTGATTGCCATATGGGGCACGGTTCAAGTAAATCTCCATTATTCGTGACTTTGGGAGATATAATTCAATCTTCAGTGCATAGATCGTCTCCAGTATTTTGTTCAACAGGCTACGGCTTCTGAGATTCAAACACATCTTTGCCACTTGCATTGTGATAGTTGATCCACCCGAAATAACCTTGCCGTGAATGAGGTTTAACCATGATGCGCGTATGAGGGCAAAAAGATCCACCCCGTGGTGGAAGAGAAACCTCCTGTCTTCCCTCAGGATAGTCGCTTTTATCATTGAGGGCGAGATATTATCGATAGACACCCAGACGCTTGTTTTGTAGTCTTGTGAGAGTACCTCGCGCAGTAATTCACCGTTTCGGTCATAAATTTGCTTTGAGCAAAAATCACTTGGATAGAGCTGCTGTGAAGAAACCGGTATGATGACAAAAAGAACCGTTGCCACAGACAAGACGGCTAATAGATATTTCATTTTTCTCACCGTATGATGACGTGACCCTGCGTTGAATTACCGAATACTTCAGGTGAATACATTTCCTGCACCTGTGTCTGGGGACGGAGGAATTTGCCTTCGGATGTCGCACGGACAAAATATATCTTCGTATGCTCACCCGGAAAGAGCTGCTCGGCAAAGAATAATACCCTGTCATCGTAGAATTCAGTATGGTCAAATCCACCCCACCAGTATCCTCTTTCGGCGTATCTGGCTTCAGAGTATCGTTCTCTCAAGTCGCGTGATTCCGTAGCCATAAAAGTTTGAACCGGCGTGAAACCTGCTGGTAACGGGTCTTCCACGACCGCGAAAAGCCTCGTTTCTGGCGTGACGACATGAACGACAACTTTATATACCTCTCCCCGATTGAACCGCCTCGCTGGCTTACCGTCGACCGAAAATATTTCCTTCCAAACATAGAAGCCACCGTCATACGGGTACGGCTTCTCTGTCAGGGCGTATTTCAATCGCATTGTATAGTAAAGGCGCCCGCTGCCGTCTTTCTTCACTATCACAGGCAGCAGAGTGTCTCTGGGAATACGATCAAATGTAATGTTGAATTTCTTTGGCGCGAGGTTATTCCTACCTTTGAATGATTGTTGAATCAATTCTTCTGCATTGAGGACTATGCGGGCAGTAAAATCAGGAACAGCTCGTTCGTATTTTTTATAGTATGTGAGAAAAGCATCAAAAACGAACGCATTCTCATGGGTGGTCGGTTTTGTACTCTTCGCTCTCTCCTGTACCAACCAGTGCATCATCTCGGCTGAGTAGGGAAAGGGTATGTCCAATTCCATGAATGCCTGGATCACTGCAGCGGTGACTTTTGCGGGCGACGGGAATGTCCAGCCTCGGCCCACACTTTCCTCAAAATGCGCGCTGGTATGGGATACTTTGACTTTATTTATCAGCCCGGTGCGCAGTTCATTTTCGAAATTATCGCCCATATCGAGCATCCGGCCTGCTTTGAGAAGCATTACCTTGCCGAATATACCAATTCTGTCGCGCCGTTCAAAGAGACGTGCTGCATATGCCTGCTCATATATTCCCCAGAGTGCAAGGGAATATAGACAAAAAGATTTCGTGCTCAATCGAGCATCTTCATCGTATGGATAAGTCCAATCGATATCCTGGCGACGTAACACTTCACGCAAGAAACCAACGCCTTTGGCAACGATTTGCCGATCAATCGTATAGCCTGCTGCCTCTGCCCTATGAAGAACATACAATGTGTATGCTGACAGGTATGGACATGGGATGTTTGATTCTTTGAAATAAACGAATCCGCCTTCGGCTTTCTGGTATTCGGCCACTCGATTCAACACGGCTTGGACCGTGTCACGCAGCGTTTTTCCCGAAACCGGCGCTAGATTGAACTGTTCTATGAGTTCGCCGCCGGTGATCAGAGGCAGTATTTTTGAGAGTATCTGTTCAAGACAGTAGTACGGATAATTCCATAGGAAATCAATACCCTGATCCATGCCAGCCAGGAAAGTCGGTGATAACGAAACCTCGAACCCGCCAAGTCGTTCGTCGATCTGTGACGGAACCACAATGGCTTCAAGTGATGAATCAGTGGTCGAACCAGAAGTTGCCACGGCTTCAAACAGCGGTGGCATTATAACCGGTATATCAAGCTTCAACGCATCGGTTTTATCGCCCATGCGGGAGGTGAATTCGAATGTCGCTTTGCCAACAGTCCGGGCGTCGAACCTGAAGAGTATTTCTTCGCTGCTTTGCGGCACGAGCGTTGTTTCCTTTTGTTTGGATTCAAGTTGTTCGATTCCTTTTGCAAGACACGTTACACTGGCTCTCTCTTTCTTATTAGTACGGTTATGCAAGACGACTCCGGCCCTGAACTCGTCACCGACGCGCAAGAACCTTGGGATCGAGGGGGTCATCATGAAAGGCAGACTGACGACAAGCGTCGATTCGGCTGAGCCGAATTGGGAATTCGGTGCCTGAGCCACGGCCATGATCCTGAACTTAGTCAGATTATCCGGTAGTTCGAAACGCACGCTGGCTTTGCCATTTTTATCACTTCTCAAGTTTCCTTTGTAAAAAGCCGTGGCTATGAATTTCTCTCGGTAAGAAACACCGGCTGCGGATGCAGCGCCTCCACCGCCTCTTTCTTCCCCCTTCTCGCCGTAATTGCGTTCACCCAGTATGTTCACTCTTGATTCGATCGTCCGCACAGAAAGTGACCTGGTGCCGTAGAAATGCTCGAACGGGTCAGGCGTTTTGAAATCTATGAGATTGAGAACACCCAGGTCAACGACGAAAAGGGCAATATCACTATTCGCTACGGTACTGCCGAAGTTATTCTTAACTACAAGATCCACGGTAACGGTGTCCCTTGGTCGGTAGTCTTTTCGATCAGGACGTACGGCCACCTGCAGTCTTTTCTCGGCCGCGCTTACCATCAGATTCAGATATCCGATCTTGAATTGAGGTTTACCAAGGTCCTGTTCCTTCTCTGCATCCCAGGAAAGATCCTCCACGCGTCCCCGAAGCAGCGAAACGCACACGTAGACATTGGGTAGATAGTGCGATTTGATCGGTAATTTCACGTAATCAGCGTTCCCGTGTAGTACCTTTGTGAATTTGTTGATGACGAGTTCTCTCTCGACGGTTATGAGACATCGTGCAGAATCATATGGTGATTTCACGAGAATACGCGCAGTATCTCCTATCTCGTAATGATCCTTATCAGCGACCAATTCTAAGATGTCGTCATCCCGCATTTCCCAACCCGCATGTCCACGGCCGGCTACATAAAAGTACTTTTGCGTACTTGACACCCTGCCTCGACCATCCTTGCCATAAGCACGGGCGTAGTAATAGCCAGGTGCATCAGGCATTAGTGCGACGAACGATTTTTCACTACTCTTGATCCTATGACCGGCAATCTTTGTGTCGATCTCTTCGGAAACCCACTCGTATCGACCGCCTAAACGCGCTTTCTTTATGGATTTCCATTCACGTTTGAAAATATCCACGACAATACTGCGACCCGTGACTATCTCACCTGGCGCCTTTACGGTAATGACATCGACCTTAACCGTATCATCTAATACGTATAAGTATTTATCGGTCTTTAGACCGATGAGATACTCTGCGTTGAGTACGAGCCAGTTCTGTTCCCTGCTAACGGCGGTCATATTTGGCGCAGTGACCGTTCCTTCAAGATAGATCAGTGATGGCGAGTAGATATCCTCTCTCGACAGCCGTACCGATACCTTGTACTCTCCCTTCTGATCGAGTTCGCCGCTTCCACTGCTCAGTAATTCGCGTTCCCGTTCTTCCCTGTATTCTCCGAACACATACCCCTTGTATGCCGGAAAGCTTAACTGATAGTGACTTCTTCTGAGGTTCCAGGTGACTGTAGCATCTTTCATGGGCATGCCAAACAGATAATTACCCTGGATCATTCCAGTAAAAGACTCCTCGGCAAGGAAAGTATCCTTTGGCGCCGTTACCTTGACCTCGAATTCCGCGGGTCGGTATGCTTCTACTCTGAATGACTTGTAGAAAGCGACCGGCTTACCCGGAAGGGTTACACTGACCGAATATACACCGGTCGGCGCTTCTGCATCGGTGTCAATATTTTTGATGAACGAACCATAACCATCTAGTTGAAGAGTATCGACCACGATCTCTTCGTCCCGCGAATTGCGTACCTTGATGAACACTCTCCCCACATCGGGAAGAACCCATTGACCTTTTACTTTTCTCCGCATGATGCCTTTAAGGTGCACGGATTCGCCGGCGCGGTAGAGTCCCTTCTCGGTAAATATGTACGCTTCGTATTCTTCGGGTCGTACGTACCAATTGTAGGAAATGTTGAACCTCCACGGGTCAATACCGAAACTCCACCGGTTTGAATAAACTGCGGCATCATTTGGCGTCGAAAGGGTCAGCCAGAATTTGGGTTCA
Source organism: Caldifarciminota bacterium (assembly GCA_020353055.1). Classification (GTDB taxonomy): domain Bacteria; phylum Hydrothermota; class Tepidihabitantia; order SM23-42; family SM23-42; genus SM23-42. Next base: position 1,318,192 of record CP070686.1, read on the forward strand.
TCGTATTCCGGCCAATCATAGAACTCATATTCATCTGCGCGCTGGCTTGATGGCGGTGGTGAACCGAGCCCCAGTTCATGCCAGCCAGGTGATTCACAGAATCCATCTGAGTTAGTAAATCCTTGCCAGAGGATACGGTTGTCATCGCTACGGATCTGTACCTTGGCGCGATTCAATGGTCTGGTGTCATGCAAGGATGTTACCCAAATGAGATTGTTCTCCGGCGAATACTTCCATGTTACTCCGATATCGCTGACCTCCACAAAAGCTCTTGAGTATCGATATCTGTTATTGTATCGGCTCTGCCCGAGATTGTCGAGCTGAATGAACACGAACCCGCTGTGTGCGTCGTCTAATACATCTCTCAACTCGACTGGTACGAGCATCTGCTGATTATGGAATTTCTGCTGGGAATTAATATACCAATAACGGGATATTTTAAAGAAATCACCAGTCCGCGGAGTGTGTTTCTTCTGTGACCAGAAAAGCTCTGGTGTGTTGAGAAATGGAACTGCCCGGTTGACATCCAGTTCTGCCAACTGGATATATACGCTGTCGACGTTGACTACGGTGATGGGAAATCTCAGGTCACCTTGTGTCTCAACAAGGTTTATGCCGGTGGGCATATCCACATGTGGCGTAAAATCGCCCCTCTTGAACTCGAATTCGTACTCATCATCAAGTCGATTTCCATATATGTCTCTGAGGTCTCTGCTAATTCGTATATTATAGTCTTTTCCATGAAGGAACGGTAGATAGAGATAAATCTCGTTCGTGGACCAATCGTCATCGCTGTATTCTGCAGGGAAATCGACCTCGGGTTCAATCGAGAGGTGTTTTATCAGATCTTTCATCACCACTTGATTAGAGAAGCATAATTGCAGCGCTCCCTCTCCGGGAGTAGTACGATTAAATCCTATCAAGGCGAATTTGTTGTAGGTGTTGAATCGTATAATACTCTCGTCGGCTGTGCCGAGATTGCCGGATTTCGCAAGCAACCCTGGATGCAGAACGATTTCGATTTGAGATTCCACCGGTAGTCCGTCCTTGGGCATGAGTGCGAGTGTTGCAGAATTCTCCCATTGTTTGAGTGGATATTCATTCTTTTCTTCATCACGTAGATTGCGAACACTGTATGATACTTCACCACGGAAATGTGGCGAAGATTTGGTTTGTCCACACCATACTCTCGATGGCATTCCATTGGTATAGTATATCTTTATCTTGTCGCGAACCCGATCCGGCGACATGTCAGTATTGAAATTCAAGTAGATGGGTGCGTTCAACTCGATGAATTGTGCGCCGAGATACGGGACCGAAGACAATAGTCTGGGCCGTACACTTTCAAAAGACCATGAGGTGTCCCGTAACAGAACCATACCGGTCAGTGATTTAATCTTCTCTTTGTTGAGTTTTACGGTGAATTTCGTAGCCGGCATGATTGTATCATCGGGGATGAATGCTAACGTTCGGGTGCCCATCCATTGGTACTTACCATGTATAGATGGTTCAATTTTCAAGCATCCTGATTTTTCCTCTTTGCTTATCTGCTGCAGCGGTACCATTGGTTGGTTAAAACCAATGAGGATCTTGAATGTCTCAATAATTCCTTCTGTCTTCCCGATGGGTGAAATATGAGTAATCACGAGAGGTATCGTATCTCCGGTTTGAAGCATCCGTTGGGTTACTATATCAATTTCTTGTTCTCGCCGTCCGCAGACGACAATTAAAAGAATTAGACATACGACAAATAATGCAAAGATTGGTTTCTTCATTTAACCTCCCGGGTAGCGTAACCATCACTTTCTACTCGCGATAAGAGTATATGGTAACTGGTCTCTTTGGTTGAATTCTTGTTGTAATTCATAAATCGAGAACGGCAATTTATTGGCAGATTATAGATTAAAAGGATAGCAAGTCAATCATCTATTCGATTGGGCGGACACTCGTGGATAATCTCGCCAAGTTCACATAATGATAACATGACCGCCCATACTTGTTGCCAGGAATGATTTATCATCATGTCCTGTAATCGGCGGCTCCGTAATCGTTTGGATATCTATCTCACAAGTATGATTCCTCTCGTGAATGTCGTGCTGCCAACATTCAATTGACAGAAAAACACGCCGTTCGGTACTTTTCTATCCAAATTATCTGTGCCATTCCACCGAATCTTACCTGAAACGAGGTTGGAATTTGATGATACCGTGAATTCGCTGACTAGACGCCCGGCGATGTCAAAAATCTTCAGGTTCACCTCCTCGGCCAGCGCTTTCTGCCTGTCTATCTGGAATTCAATGTTCACAATATCGCAGAAAGGATTCGGGTATATCTTGAGGAACGAGACTACGTTCACGCTCTTGTCTTCGGCAATACCCGTTCCCGTATTATATAATACGGTTACGGTGCTTGAGGAATAGTCGCTGCACGCTATTTCCAGATCACCGTCGACATCATAGTCAGCGGGCTGGATACCCCAGGGGTTGGTCCCTACTTGATAAGTTGAAAGATCCGTGAATGTCCCACTACCATTATTGAGCAGAACTGCTACCGTATCGACACCGTTGATACTTGCTGCCAGATCAATGTCACCGTCGCCGTCAAAATCGCCGCCGTTGATATAGCGTGTTTGACTGCCAGTTTGATAGGCAACCGGGGCGGAAAAGGTTCCATCACCATCATTCAGTATCACGGTGACGTTACTACCGCCGTAGTTAGCGGTTGCGATATCAATAAAACCATCACCATTGAAATCATTGGCGAACATGGACGTTGGGCTCTCACCCACTGAGAAGTTTGCGAGATCAGAAAAAATGCCATTGCCGTCATTATGCAGTACGGAGATATTATCATTACCTGAATTGGTAATCGCCAGGTCGAGATCCCCATCATTCTCGACGTCGTTGACGACTACCCCTCGGGCCCACGTTCCAGCAGAATAGGTATAGGGTCCTGAAAGACTTCCGCTTCCGTTGTTAATCATGACCCGGACATTATCGCTAGAACCCCAGCCATCGGTCATGACTACATCGACATCTCCATCCGCATCAAGATCACCACCGGAAACATGTTGGCCGAGAATGGCAGGAGCGTACGTGGCGAAAACAGTGAAGACACCGCTTCCATCGTTCTTGAGAACCACCAGATGAGATGTTCCTGGCTCATTATGTGCTGACACCAAATCGAGGTCACCATCCCTATCCAGATCAGCACCAAATAGAGCGACAGGATCGTTCTGAACCGCGGTGTATGAAGGTGCTGAAAACATCCCACTACCATCATTGAGTAATATCGCAATGCTGTTCGGATTTGAGGTTGCTGCAATATCCACATCACCGTCCGCATCAAAATCACCTGCAAACATACCACGGGGTTGGTTGCCAACCGGAAAATTCAGTGGGGAACCAAAAGAGCCATCCGAAGGTGTAGATACTTCTGTAGTGAAATTCCACACAAAACCCTTGAGGTATACACCTATGAGGGCTTGAATCTCCTGGGTCAAACATGCATTGACCACTTCACCATCAATAAAATCAATATCCGGGTCGAAAGTGGCAGTCGATGTGACGCTCGAATAATTGATCGTACCTTGATGTGGACCTGATTGCACACCGTACACAACATAAGTTGTATCATTGATAGTTGCGGCATCGACCTCGATGTTGAAGGTAGCCGCAACGTCGGTAGACTTAGATACGTCGAGTTTGTTTTGTTCTGGTTCGGTTGTTGTTATGAGAAGGGCACTCTCGTTGAGCAATATCGACACGGTATTGGTCGCAAAATTAGGTGTCGCCAGGTCCATATCACGATCGCCGTCAAAGTCAGAGGTCGCGAGTGCGTACGGAGCATTGTTGGCAGGGTAAAAATCGGCTGGCGTAAAGGTACCGTCCCCATTACCCAGCAGCACAGAAACGAGATTGGACGCGCCATTTGCAGCACACAGGTCACTGTGTCCATCACCGTCCACATCGCAAGCGATTATTGCACGTGGACCTAGTCCTACAGCATAGTAGCTGATCGGGCCAAACGTTCCATCTCCATTCCCCAATCGTATCGAGATATTGTCGGAACCGGCATTAGCCATTGCGAGATCCAGATGACCATCTTCACTGAGATCGGCGGCGCATAACGATAGCGGCATAGAACCCGCGGTATAATTACTTGCTGCACCAAAATTACCATCCCCTTCACCGAGTAGTATCGATATATTATCCGAACCGGCGTTCGCGGTGGATAGATCCAATAGACCATCATTATTAAAATCGATGCTGATGAGTGATTTCGGGGTCGTGCCGACTGGAAAATTGGCAGGACTGGCAAAACTACCATCCCCGATACCCATCAAAACTGAAACATTATTAGAGACGGCATTTGCTGTTGCCATATCAACGTGACCATCGGCGTTGAAATCACCGTAACAAATTGAGTATGGTTGGTTGCCGGTTGAATAGTATGTAGCAGTCTGAAAAGTACCGTTACCATTACCCAGAAGCACCGACACATTGTTGGTGTTTGCATTTGAACTGACCAGGTCAACATAACCGTCTCCGTTTGCATCAACTGCCTTCACTGCAGTAGGGTGAGAGCCGACACCGTAGGTGCTTTGTGCACCGAACGTACCGTTACCGTTACCGAGGAATACTGACAAATTGTTGCCGTCGTAGTTTGCAGTTGCCAAATCGGAATTGCCGTCGCCGTTAAAGTCACATGATATGATCGAATGAGGAGCGATACCGGCAGGGTAATTCGCGCTCAAGGAGAACATGCCAGAACCGCTGTCGACAAGACACGTGAACTGCCAGACAAATCCTTGCAGAGAATCGCCTGAGATCGACTGAATGCCTTCGCCGAGTGTTACCGTAACGATTTCCCCGCATTCAAAATTCTGATCAGGCTGGATGTTGATCATTCGTGCAGTGCTATCGTACGAAAGAATTACTGAGTATGAGCCGGTGAGGTGACCGCTCACCACAACGGTACTTTCGCTGAACGTAGCATAGTCCATATCGATATTGAACATTGATGCAATATCGACGGTATCGATAACATTCAATTCGTTCTGTATGGGTATCGTCAGGATGACCAGCGGAAAATCTGCCGGCGCTTCCGGACCACCATAGGCACCCATATCATTCCTTGTACCATCAGGATCATCATATTGAGGCAGGGGATTGCCCGAATCGATGCAAGGAGATCCTGGTTGAAGATGATAATCGCCTTCGGGTTCATCAACATAAAGAGGGTTTTCAGAGATGCATCCTTGCCCCGGAGAGCAATAGTGGTAATTCTGTCCGTTGTTCCAGACATCGTTATAAGTGATATCGGTCGGGACGCTGGTATTCACAACACCGATACCGTATGTAGTATTCCCCGTCACCACGTTGTTCATGACAATGGGTTGATATCCACCGCTGTCATATATGCCATTATTATTGTTTGCTATTGTATTGTTGACAACTGAGGCGTCGGTACTCAGGCTGATGCCCGTATAGACATTATCGACCACGATATTATTGTGTATGTATGCGTTAGCCCCGTTCCACGTTACGATACCGAAATCATTTCCTTCGACCCGATTACCGGTGAGGTCGGGTGAAGCGCCACTATTGCAGAAGATTCCGGCTCCACCGGGCATTGAACCGCCAGAATGGGCACCGGTCACCGTAAACCCAAGGAATTTAGTTGTATTCGTGATGTTATTGCCTGATGCAAAAACCACATCGCCGGCGTTTCCTCCACCATCGATAATCGATCTGCCTTCTCCTGCTCCCATAACGGTGACACCGGCTTTCAGCGTGATTTCTTCATAATATGTGCCCGGTGCTACCAGAACAATGTCGTTGGCAATTGCCGCGTCTATCCCGGCCTGTATGGTCGGATAGTCACCTGGCACCTTGATTATCGCTCCCTGTATTTGTCCAGGAAGAAGCATAATCAGAATGAATGGAATATAAATTCTACACATCTCCACCTCTCTTTTTCTTACATCGCAGATGCACTTCTCGCATTACCTAAGTGATCATAAAAAGTAAATTTCTGTACTCCGATGACAAATTGTACTCTGAATTTGCAGTAAGTCAAACTAAACGATGCCCGTAAAATACAGAATAAGCATTAGACGTGTAACCGAGCGGTGTTCCAGGCGCTTCCCATCCCTTGACGGGAGCGGATTTAGCCCCATCCGCACATTAAAACGGCAAAGGCAAGGTGTTGATTTTGAAAACTGGTATAACGAGGAAATATACGAGAATGGTTATGATTATCGCCCCGACGATATTGAGGAAAAACCCAACACGCGCCATGTCCGGAATTCTCAGATATCCGCTTCCGAAAATTATCGCATTCGGCGGTGTCGCAACCGGTAGCATGAAAGCACAAGACGCTGACATTGCAGCCGGTATCATGAGGAGAAACGGATGAATGCCAGTCGCTACCGCCAGAGAACCCAAAACCGGCATCATCATCGTCGTTGTCGCCGTGTTCGACGTAACTTCTGTAAGAAAGGTCAAAAGAAGACAGATACAAAATATCATTATGATCGTAGGCACACCACTTAAAAAGGAAAGACCCTCTCCTATCCATTGTGCAAGTCCCGATGTCTGGAATCCAGCGGCCAATGCAAAACCGCCTCCGAACAGGAGTATGATGCCCCACGGTATACGTAGTGCCCATTCCCAATTGAGCACGAATATTCCTTTCTTGAAATTTACCGGTAAAAGAAAAAGAACGAGTGCACCGAAGATCGCTATTGTTGAATCATGCACATAAGCACTAATACCGATAAGATCTGCCCAGCCAGGTATCAAAATGAAACCCAGGTCTATGTCGCGTCTCGTTATCCAAGCAAGCGCGACAAGTACAAAAACAAGAAGTGTCAGTTTTTCACCCTTCTTCATTCTACCAAGAGCGGCCAGGTCGGAATTGATGATTTCCTTGCCTCCGGGGATTTTACTGATTCCCGGCGGTGCTGCTATGTACGTTAGGTAAAACCAAGTCACCGGTAGGAATACCACAACAAGAGGCAAGCCGATTTTGAACCAATCGAGGAAACCTATTTCTACAGCCGAAGGGAAAAGCGACTTCACGACACCTGCAAACACGATATTGGGCGGCGTGCCGACCAGTGTCGCGATGCCTCCAATACTTGCAGCATATGCAATACCGAGCATCAGAGAGAGTCCAAAGTTGAAGCTTCCAGGTTTTGTGTCTATATTTGGATTCTTCTTTTCAATCATAGTGACCACATGTAGTATCACCGCAAGGCCAATCGGGAACATCATCATCGTCGTTGCAGTATTGGATATCCACATAGACAGAAATGCAGTAGCACACATGAATCCGAGTATTATCTTCCGGGGTGAAGTTCCCAGAATACGAACAATATGAAGCGCAATGCGTTTATGCAAATCCCAGCGTTGCATGGCCATGGCAATGAAAAATCCTCCCATGAACAGAAAAATGTTCGGATCGGCATACCTCATGGCAACATCCCGGGCATTCATTACCTGCAAAACAGGAAATAGAAGCAAAGGTAGTAAGGCAGTCGCCGGGATCGGAATAGCTTCTGTGATCCACCATGTTGCCATCAGTAATGCGATCCCCGCAGTATTTGTAGCCTGTGAACTGAGTCCGGGAAATGGTTTTAGAAGTACTACGATAAGGCAAAATAGCGGGCCAGCGAACAAACCTATCTTATGACGCATTGTATTACAATTCTACAAAATATCCTAATCAGGTCAAGGTAGGATTCTTGATACTTTCTTTACGAGCCAGAAAATATATACCGCCGAATAGAGACAATATGCCAAAAAATTGCATTGTCGTGATCGACTCTCTTAACACTACGTAGCCTAAAACGGTGGCGAAGAAAGGAGTGGACAGTTCCAGTGCCGAAACCTGTGCTGCTTTGATCAGTTTTATACCTTCATAATACAATATCGTACCTATGCCAATGATAATACCGAGGAGAATCTGATGGATGTTCGTGATCTTAATACCTGACGTAGCAAAGAGGTATATTAAAAAAACTACGGTACCAAAAAAGAATCGATAGAATGCAATGACGGCTGCATTCAATTCTTTCAGATACCTTCGAGCGACAATTGCGGTGGTAGCCCATGCAAAAGTCGCCAACACCACGTAGAAATCACCGATTGTACCAATTCTAATCGCAAGAAGATTATCCAATTCTCTGCTTGTCACAAGTAGACCGGCAACGACCATGAAGAGAATGCCAAGATAGTCGAATTTAGTAACAAGGTCATTCTTCAGAAAGGCAAAGCCGATGAGCACCACGAATATCGGCTGCATATGTCCTATCAGTACTGCGTTTATGATCTGTACCTTACTCAAAGCGTAGACATACATCAGGTCAGCGAATAACGTAGCTGCTATCGAAACATAAAGAAGTTTTGGAAGGTATTTTGCTTCAACGCGTAAGCTCTTTCCTGTCAGAAAAAGATATATGGCTATCGTAATCAGACAGAAAATGGCTCTCGTCGCAAATGTACTCTGAACGTCGGTGGTTTGATAAGAAAGTTTGACCATGATGGGTTCGATCGCCCACATTATACTTGCTCCGAGGACAACGAGGACGCCCTTCCTCTTCGTGCTCATCACTATCACCTATACTCTGTTTTACAAAAAAGACGAATTTGGAAAGCCTGAATCATCACCGATCGGCAGATCCCGGCACAAACGTCACCGAAAATTGATGGGAAACGGACAGATGGCCGTAGCCAATTGAATATCCAACATTGTAAGTTTCGACGGAAATCGTAAGTCCCCCAGTTAGACTGAAGTCACCGGCGCCAAAATTGCCGCCGGAATCGATCAACAGGTCATTTGGCTTCAGATATTTCACGCCGAGAAGCAAGGTAAGGTTATTATATGAATAGCTGATACCGGTATTCACTTCGAGTGTCGGCGCTTTGAGTTCACAAAGAACGCCGAGGTCATCAGTTAATCCATATTCTAAACCGATTGCAGCAAATGCCGGTATTGAAGTATTTTCGCCGAATTCCTTACCTAAATTATCAAGCTTGACTCCTATTTTCATAGCCCTGTATTGAAGGTATGCACCGACCGTTGCGCAAAAGCCATACAGGTTAAGATCATCTATTCTTTCGATGAATCCCTTGATGGCGAGCCCGAAAGGTCCGTATTTCCGGCCTATGCCAACGCATAGATTATATGGTGTGAATACTTCGGTCGGATTGCCGGTTGCATCATAACCCTGGATACGACCGTAGTTCAAGTATGAAATCCCGAACATATTATCCTGGTAAGTGCCACCACATGTCAAATAGTTGGTTGAATAGAGCCACCGGGACAGCGTGACATTGAATGCCATATCGTCCGTATATGCTGGATTATGAAAGACCGCCAGTCCCTCATCAATGAGAACTGATGCTCCACCAAGGCCCTGTGAGACAACACCTGGTGATAGTCGTAGAAACTGATTGGACTCAATGGTCAAAAGAAAGAAGAACAATATCATTTGATGACCGCCACGTTCGTTCGGTACTCGTAATGGCCAAAGTGTGTCTCGATGACGGCGTGCAGAAAATAGACGCCAACCGGTAGATTACCTCTCTGTAGCCTCAGACCACCGGGGTCAAATGTTTCATTTTCATACACCCGCTGCCCCAGTATATTGGTCATCGTAATCCTTGCTCTGGTAAAATCTTCATGCCAGGGCAGAATCACGTCTGCATAATCTTGCAAGGGGTTTGGCCATACCTTTACCATCTGCTCGTCTATGCTCGAGACGACCTCGTCGTCAAGGTCAACCGATACAGGCAGGTGATCTGACGCCCAATACAAAGCTTCGGCAACATCTGCCGGGACTGCACCATTGTATCCGAAGTTCACAGCAAGGTTGAAATGTTCACCGTCATTACCGCAGATCGCGTAAGAGTTCTCCACGAAATACAAACCAGTGCTATTCATGACACCATCAGAACACAAAATCATGTCAAAGCGATCGTCCATACCGCCTGTTGCACCGCCGTCAGGAAGTTGATCGACCCTGGTGGACTGCGTGTGCGCACTGGCGTAGTAGCTGTTCTCGTGCCAGGTGCCGGTTATATCAAGAGGATCAATCAGCCTACCAGTAACATTGACAAGACTGTCTGTCAGTTTCTGAAAGGCAGGTTCTTCACTGTAGTATATGTTGAAATCACCAGCGACAATGAAATTGGAGCCTGCTGGCAGTGCGTCCAAGCGGTTACGCAGAACCGTTGCCTCCTGCAACCGTATTGATTCGTTCGTCGCCCCTTGAGATGCTTTGAAGTGAATTGAAAATAGATATAGTTCGCTCTGTGTTTCGGATACTATCATTCGGTATTCTGCAATATCACGGTTGGGCGTCGTGTGATATTGAGCACCCAGATAGTCAATCCGGTCGGTGCGGTAGAAGAGTGCGTTATCCGTATCAGGACCATCGTTGAACGGCGCGCTTGCGAAAGTACTACTCACGTGGTGCATGACCGAATCCAAGAACAGAGAGACGCCTTCGTTACTTTGTATTTCCTGTACTACGACAATATCCGGAGTGATAAAGCTCATAGCGGCCCTCAAATCATCCAGCCGCTGTGAACCGAGAGCGTCAGGGAAATTGAGTATATTGTATGTCGTGACACGTATCGGTGCACCGGCCGCCCGGCCGATAGGTGCCAGCAATATTAGAAAAAGCGTTAGTTTGCTCAAATATCGGGCGTAAAATGACCGCATGGCTATCTCACATCAGTTCTATCCGTTGATAATAATCGACCAGATGCTTACTTTTGGGCGACATCGACTATTCTACCTTCGATACGCCCTTTGAGCGGAGTGTGTTTCTTTACATGATCAGCGATGATATTTCTCAGGTAGTGGAAGGAATCCTGCACATTCTGTCCGGACTTGAATATCACATACTCACCCCCTCCCGCCGCAAGGAAGGAGTTGGTTACCAGAGAATACATTTCATCTGAGTCAATTGGTACCCCGTTATCAAGATAAACCTCGAGGATTCGCGAACCGATGGGTTTCTTTGAGTCGTATTTGAACTTCAACCCGGACACCTGAAATATCGCGTGATGACCGTTAACACCGATCTCGAGTGCTTCAATGATATCCAGCCCCTTCATTTCCATAATAACCGCGGTGTTTGAGAGCGCGTCGATATTGTAGCAATCACGGTACGTGATATCACCTTTCGGCAAATTAGCCCTGATGCCTCCTGAATTGTGTATTGCAATGTCGACCTCGAAATACTCGCGCATTGCGTCAGTTATCAGATTACCGATGGCAGTTTCTTCAAAACCCGCTCTCGCCAGTTCTTCTTCCGAGTAGCCGATAACCTCATCAAATCCCTTCTGCGTTATACTTTCCCATTTCTCTACGATACCGAGCATTACCGTATCTTCATCGATTTGTTCACTGAGTAGATCAACGAGTTCACCCCGGTATCCCGCAATGCGCCTTGTCTGCTTGTCGATCCACAGATCCAGGAATCCGATACTACTCAGATGACCGTACGCCTGGCATATGATCGTATGATTGATAGAGTCCTCGTACGGAACTTCGAGCGCGGTAGCACTGTGAGAGCCGATAATGATATCGATTCCCTCGACCGCGCTTGCTACGCGTTTGTCATGCCGTAATCCGATGCCCGTGATCGCAAGAATCAAGTCGACATTCTTCGCCTTCAACGAGTCAACGTATTCTGCTGCAGTTTCAATCTCGGACCGGACATCATGGTTTGTGAATCTTTCGGGCGTTGTCATTCCAGACATATATTCCGTAAGCAAACTGAAGATCCCGATCCGTGTTCCAGCTTGTTCGGTTATTACATAGGGATTCAGATAGTCGACCACTTCACGGGTTTCTTCATTGACGATATTTGTACCAAGAAAAGTGGCATTGACCTTCTGCACGAATTCTCTGAATACATCGACACCCTGGTCATAGTCATGATTCCCTGGTGCGACTACATCGTACCCGCAGTAGTTGAAATATTCGGCCACGGCCTGTCCTCTCGAGAATTCACCAATTGGCGAACCGACAAACATGTCGCCGGCATCGAGCAACAGAAAACCGTATCCGAGACTGTTCGCTTCGGTTCTCTTCTCCTCGATGAAGGTCGCTGCCGCCGGTGCGTTGCCGATAGGCGGCGGGAAATAAGGATTCATCCACCACGCCGTGCTGGGCGATAGCGCACCTTCAATGTCGTTTGTATGCAGAATGTAGATGTGGTCGTATTGTTGAATCTGTGATATCAAGAAAATGAAGAGTATAGTATGCAACTTATCTCAGAATTGTATTCCAGTTGAAATCAGAAAATGATGGGTGGTTTCGTCAAATTTGTAATTTTCAATGAGGCCCAGATTCATGTAATCCGAGGCAAGATAATCACGTTTCCCGTAACAATACCCAAGGTCGAAAGAATAGGAACCTGTTTTTAATCCGAAACCCAGGGTAAGGTTTGTTGTCCAGATTACGCTTTGTACATAGTCTGGAAATACACAAAATCCATACCGCAGGTAGTATTTACGAAGTATCATGTGTTCGATGCCGATTTTGTATATTAGTATAGTATTATCCTCCACCCCCTCCCACATTTCAGCTTCGATCTGTGCGACGAACTTCGTCGGGATTCTACCAGGAGGTTGGTACATAACGCCCAGTGAATGTATCTCTGGATACTCAGAGTCCAGGGCCTCGAGATCATACTGGTGCTGGTATGTGTATGCTGCGCGGAAATTCATGGTCGGGGTAATGGACAGTCCGACTTTTATTCTATTACCGCTGAAGTTTATCTCTTCCCGGTCGACCGAATCGGTGAGTTGTGGTATGATGACGGTTCTCTCCATACTCGCTTTTCCGAACAGGAAGGCATTTTCAACGCCGAAACCGAAGAACTTATACCTGATAGCTATCGTGGGTGATACGGCGTGTACATAACCTCGATAAGAGAGTTCATCTATACGCACGACCTGGTAGAAATCATCACGGTGTTCCTCAAGATAATTATAATTGTGGTCCCAGACCGGCGCATACTGCAATCCTAGCCGAAGCATATTCAGTGGGAAAACAAGAAAGGATGTCCCCGGATTAAGATATGAAGTAGTATTTTTCGCCACGGTCGCGATGCCGATGTTATTGCCGAACGAATCATAGACACGCAATCCGCGGTTTTCACCTTGCACGTTGAGCAAGCCGGACAGCTCTATCGTTCTTCTACTAAACAGCGACATCGATGCAGGATTAGCGGCATTTTCAAGGACGATAGATACTCCTCCCAGAGCCATTGAACGCGCATCATAATAGAATATCCGATCGCCTTGAGTAGAAACACCGGGTAGAGTTAGACCTATAAGAAAAAAAAGAAAATGTAGCATTATGGGATCATTACGGCGGCGGCGAGCACTGTTGTCCAGAGACCGTATTTATCACCAATAGCGGTCTGCGTAATGTTCATCGTTTTTACAATTTTTGTTGAAATCTTCCATAGTTCCTTCCGCTCGTCGTAACTTATATCAGGGTCGAAAGGTACACCCAAGGTCGTGGCCAACATTTGAGCCGCAAGGTCCTCGGCTTTGTCGCCTGCGCGAACCTCAGTCTCACCGAACGAATGGTATTCGGAGAGGTACCCGTATTGTGATCGATCGCTTGGTATTGCCACACCGATCGATGCGGCCAGTAATCGATGAGGTTCGTTAGCGCTCGACTCAGCCACGACGGCATGGATGATTTCTCCTGGAGATAGGGATTGAATGCCTTTACTCCTCGGCAGGATTTTTGCTCCCGGCGGGAGAATACTCGAAACACGAACGATGTTGAAAGGCGCTATTCCAGCATCACGAAGCGCCGCCTCAAAGCTCGTAAGCTTTTCTCTATGCTTACCTACGCCTTTAGTCAAGAATATTCTTTTTGGTATCATGTTTTCCAATATGGAGCAGACCAGAGTCGAACTGGCGACCTTCTCGCTGCGAACGAGACGCTCTCCCAACTGAGCTACTGCCCCTCATTTTGTTCGTGATTATAGCGATTTACCTCTCCCTGTCAATAATCACCTATCATTCCTTGCAGCCCCCAATTCCTTTTCGATTATGTTCGATATTCTGGCTATTGTCGTCTTCAAATCCTTGTTTTCGATCACGTATCTGTAGTCTTTCTTGTACTCAAGCTCCTGTATCGCCTTGGCAAGGCGGTTCTTAATGACCTCGTCATGATCAGTATCCCGCTTTATTAATCGTCGTTCGAGCTCGGCAATGTCAGGAGGAATGATGTAGAAGAAAATTCCTTCGGGATAGAGATTCATGAGTTTCCGCGCACCCTGCACATCGACGTCCATCAGCAAATTGTATCCTGATTTGAGTCCGTCTTCCAGAGTCTTCTTTGGCGTACCGTAGAAATTACCGTACACTTCTGCATACTCGACGAATCGCCCCTGTTCTATCCACTGCTTGAATTCTTCCGCAGTGAGAAAGATATACTCTCTTCCATTCTTTTCGACACTTCGTCTTGGCCTCGATGTGGCTGACACTGAATAGCGCAGATCAGAACGTTGGGATAGAAGTTTTTCGCAAATCGTAGTTTTACCGACCCCGGAAGGCCCAGAGAGTACTACTATTCTGCCTCTATTCAAGATTCTGCACCTGTTCTCTAATTTTTTCAACTTCTTCTTTGATCTGGACCGCACTCTTGCTGATGTGAAGATAGTTTGCCTTGACGCTCAACGTATTAGCTTCGCGCTGCATCTCCTGGAGGAGAAAATTAAGCTTACGACCCGGGTGGCTTTCGTTCTTCAGAGAATCCTTAAACAAAAGTAGATGGCTAAACAACCTCTTGCATTCCTCGGTCACATCCGTACGCTCTGCAGTATAGAGCAGTTCCTGGTATAACCGTTCTTCATTTAGCTCCTTACCTGCCTCCTGAACGAGTGACAGCAAATGGTCTTTGTAGTACTTGTTGCGCTCGGGGATCAACCGCTCAATATCATGCACATGCTCTTCAATCATGTTAACCGATTTATTTATCTCAAGCACAATATTCTCCCCTTCTTTCTTCTTCATCTGTATGAGGTCTTGGAGAGCTCTCTCCAGGATAGGTTGAAAATTTTTGTATATCCCTTCGGATTCCACCTGGGGCTGGCTGAATTTTATCAATCCAGGGATCGATAACAGCGTATTAATATCTACATCGCCACCTATATGGTAAGTCGCGCGTAATTCTTCGGCGAGCTTCATATGGGCATCGAGTAGGTTTTTATCGACCTCGATTTTCGTCGGAATTATTTCCCGATCTTGCTGGATGACTACGACGATATGTCCTCGCGTGAGTCGAGATTGTACTTCTCGGCGAATTTCCGTCTCACACGGCAACAGACAGTTGGGGAGTTTTATCGACATGTCGAGAAATCGATGATTGTACGATCTTATCTCCACATCGAACTTCAGCGGGGGGTCCTTCAAATCACCGCTCGCGCGTCCTATTCCAGTCATACTGTATGCCACTATTCCTCCAAGATTATTGTTACGGGCCCGTCATTTACCAGTGTAACCGACATTCGTTCACCGAATACACCGGTCTTTGCAACCACCCCTGAATCATTCAATATTCCGGTAAAAACCTCATAGAGCCTCTCCGCCAGTCGAGGCTCTTCTGCTTCGGTAAAAGAAGGGCGCCGCCCCCGGGATACATCGGCAAGCAGCGTGAATTGAGAAACAACGAGCGCTTCACCACTGACATCCTTGATAGAATAATTGAACTTACCGTGATCATCTTCAAAGACCCGCAGGTTCATACAACGCTCGGCGAGTCGCTTTGCCCTGATTTCATCGTCCCCCTTTTTAACCCCAAGCAAAATCAGTAAGCCGGTGCCGATACTCGATACGATCTGCACGCCAGTACATACCTTCGCTTCTGCGACCCTCTGAATGACCGCAATCATCTCATTGAGGACGTGATATTATCTGGAGTAACGTCATTTACTGAGTGCGTTGAGGATAGCACTGGCGAAACTTGCCGATGATTTGGGACCTGAACAGGTGATGATATTACCGCTAATCTCTATTTGCGCTTCAGTGCAGCGCATGCAGCATTTACCTATTTCGTCGCGCACCGCTGGATGGGCCGTGACTATTTTGTCGACGAGTATACCGGCGCGACCTAACGTAATTGGCGCAAGGCATATCGCTGCGATCAATTTATCTTGAGAATCAAAATGCCGTACGATCTCATGCAAAACACCATTATCCCAGAGTATCTCACAGCCGCTGCCACCGACGACGACCAAGGCATCATAGTCATCCACACGAACCTGTTCCAACATGGCGTCGGGTTTGACAACCATTCCAAACATACCTTTTGCGGGTGTAGTATCAGTCGACGCAACCGTTACGTCAACACCTGCCTTCGTTAGAGAATCATACGGAGTTCTAAATTCGTCGTCCTGAAAATCAGTCGGCGCAATTACCATAAGAACTGATTTTGAAATTGTTTGAACCCTGTCTTTCGGCGACTCTCCCCCGCTACCACAAGACAGGACTATTATACTTATGAGAATAGACAATTTTTTCATAACTCAAGCCCCCTTGTCATTTTCAATGCTACAATCCAAAAAACGAGCCACGGTTACCCTCATCAGCGGGGGACGGGACTCGAACCCGCAACCAACGGCTTGGAAGGCCGTGACTCTACCATTGAGCTACCCCCGCACCGGCAATTATATCGCACTATCGACCAAAGTCAACATGATAATGTAATGTTATCGTATCATTGCATTCTGGTTTTTTATGTTGTTGACAACATAAAAAAAATACGATAGAATACACAGTAGTGTTTTCCTTACGTGAGATTCATCATCATAAGCACATCGCCGTAGGTATAAGAAACATTTTCGCTGAAATACAGGGTAAGGCAGGGAGGAACGATGCTGGAGAAGATATTCAAACTGAAAGAACATGATACGACGGTAAGCCAGGAGATTGTCGGCGGTTTAACGACTTTCATGACCATGGCTTACATAATCTTCGTGCAGCCTGCAGTATTGTCAGCCGCCGGTATGAACTTCGGTGCGGTCATGGTCGCAACGTGCGTGTCGAGTGCCGTAGCGATATTCCTCATGGCTTTTCTTGCGAACTACCCCATTGCACTCGCTCCAGCCATGGGGCATAACTTCTTCATCGTGTATACGGTTTGCCTGACCATGGGGATACCTTGGCAGACCGCCTTGGGCGCCAACTTCATCTCAGGCGTGGTATTCATCATACTTTCCTTCTTCGGATTGCGCGAATCGCTGGTGAATTCGATCCCCACTTGCTTAAAACAAGCGATTGCAGTTGGTATCGGCCTCTTCATAGCCCTCATAGGATTTCAATGGGCGGGTATTGTTACTTATACACCGGGAACCATAGTCGGCCTTGGCGATCTGCACAGTGCGCCTGTCTTACTGGCGATTCTTGGGTTATTCATAATCACAATCCTTTATACCCTCAAAGTGAAGGGCGCCATAGTCATCGGCATCATTACAACGGCCGTCGTCGGTATCCCACTCGGCATCGTAAGGTACTACGGAATAGTCAGCACTCCTCCATCGATTGCGCCAACCTTTTTCAAACTTAATGTCAGTGCTGCGTTCACTCTGTCTTTGATCCCCATCATCTTCATTCTATTCTTCCTTGATTTGTTCGACACGGTCGGAACATTGATCGGGGTCAGCGAACAAGCGGGTTTTGTCAAAGATGGAAAATTGCCGAGGGCTAGACAGGCGTTATTGTCAGACGCAATCGGTACGGTAACTGGCACGATCATGGGTACATCCACGGTCACCAGCTATATCGAAAGCTCTACCGGCGTGGCCAGTGGCGCGCGTACCGGTCTCGCTAATATCGCGACGGGTATTCTATTTCTCATCGCATTGCTCTTTTATCCGTTGGTAAGAATGATCGGCGGAGGTTATGCGGTTGAGGGCAGTTTACTCTACCCGGTCACAGCTCCCGCACTCATCATCGTCGGTACGCTCATGATGTCCGGCGTTACAAAAATAAACTGGAAAAACTTCACCGAGGCGATCCCGGCTTTTCTGACTATTGTCATCATGCCATATGCCTATTCAATCACGGAAGGTATTGCCGTAGGGTTTATCTTTTATACAATTCTTAAATTGGTGACCGGAAAGATCAAAGAGGTTCATCCCATTCTGATAGTTTTTGCCGTATTTTTCGTCTTGAGATATATCTTTTTGATGTGAGTTCGAATACTTGCTGTATTCGGATGTGAAACAGACTTGGGGGTAAGATGGCAATCCTGACATTGTTGGTTTCTTTAACAAATCCATTTTATGATGGCAATTTCTTTTTACCCATTCGTTCATTGAGCATGTTCTCGAATCCATCGGGTCTCGGTGTCAGCCCGGGAGCAGAAGCCTTCGTAACCTACAACCCGGAGACGGAGAGAATCACAGCAGGAGCGAGCGCCGGCTATCTTGGTTTTGGATACATAAAGGAGGATACGTTCCAGATCTACGAAGTCGGAGTAGGCTACAGTCTACCAGGTGCTTTCACCGTAGGCTATGCATATGAATTTGGCGACACTTCGGTTCACATTCTCGGCGTCGAGTGCCGGCCTAATCAGCAGTTAGCCTTGAGCTATAAAACTGGATTCGGAGAGAAAAAGTATATGTTCGGCGGGGTAGGAATTATGCCGTATCTTCATTATATCACGCTCAACTTCGGATTAGCGTATGAAGGCATCGACGACACCATGGCAATCTACTATGGCGCTCGTATCACGCCCATCAGAGGACTAAGTGTCTTTTTCACGGCGGACAAGGAGTTCAATTGGAATGCCGGACTGGAACTTTCTTTTGGTTACGGTAAGATTGCTGGCATGTACTCGTATGAGACTACGAAGTTCAGTGGTGGACTACTCATCTCATCGCAGAAATACGAAACCTTTTTACCGTAAAACCACGCAGCAAGTTTGATGATATAAATTACTTTAATCTGGTCGCATAACTCTTTCTAAATAAAGACTTATAACCAGACATTAATGTTAAATATCATGTATTTTGAAAGGATGCTCTCTATTCTTGACCGCTCGTTTATTGCCTCAATCGTAACCATTCAGTAATACTGAATTCAGCCGATTGCTGGTCAGTCCGGGATAAAACAGTGTGATGAATCCTCGAATTTACTGCACGACCACGATTTTCGCACTGCCTCCCTGTAGGTTGCTGAATCTAATGAAATAAACACCGGTTGGGAGTCTCAGATCAGAATCTGGCTCCTTTATTTCCATCAACCTCTGCCCCACGGCGTTGTATACTTCCAACGGATAGTATTCGATACTGTGTATCAACGTTCTGTAGGTGATACCAGACCGCACCGGGCTTGTGATTTCCGGCAACCACAATTGCGCTGGTACTGTTTTGCTCTCATCTATGCCAACCTGAGGATTTGGCGAGCCAGGAGTAGGAATATCATAGTCATTGAAGTCTGTTTCGTTGTTATCCGTGTCATCTCCGTCTGGATATCTGCCCAGACTGTGCCCGGCATCCACATCCGTCGCCGGTCTCCATTCGCCAGTGAATACCCAGCCGTTTAGTGCACCATATCCGACTGCATCAACCGTGATCCCGTGATACCGGAGTTCCACGTTGTCCGGACCGTTCTGAAAATCGGCTGCCGAATCAACCAGATCAACATTAGGCACCGATGAAAATTCGCCAACAACGAAAAATCCATCAGAAGGAATTGTCTGGCCCGTCAGATCGATTGTTGCATAGTCAACGCCGCCGTTTCCATTCACACCGACCAATGTTATCCCGTCAAGACTTGCGTTGCCGGTTCCGTATAGTTCGATGAAACATCCAGAGTCGGCTCCCGGTGTATCATAATAGAATTCGTTTATGTACGTGCCCACCGTGCCCACGTAGTATGAGTGGGTATCCGAAATCGTAGCGAGGCCATCGTCATCAATATATTTTAGATAGTAGAAGACCGTATCCCCGGTTGTCTGTCCTGGAACCTGGTAGTAGAATGTATCACTGCTTACCGAGATGTGCGTCATCGTTGACGGCGATTGCAGACTGTTCACACCGTAGAAGAGCGTATCATGTTCGATCGTACCGTTATCAAGAACATAACCGTATACATCGACGGAAACACCAGAGCCAGGGTTTGTCGGCTTGTGCCAGAACCGCAAAATCGTTGGTGGTTGTGTTGCCGGAGGGCCGAAATAAGCTTCGTCAACGTAGAATATTGCACTCGTCCACGGCGTACCCACATCATAACCACGTATAACAAAACGCACTGAATCTGCATTGGAAGGCGATACCGGCAGATCGTAGGTCCACAACTGCCAATCGGGAGAATCGACCGTATAGAGACTTGGCCATTCGCTTGAAACATATCCACCACCAGAAAACCACTGTACACCTGCGCGCGCCCGGCCTGCCGGATCGTTGTCGTATGCCCAAAAAGAGATACGATACAGTGTATTGGGTTGCGCATACATTCCCTGATATAGTTCAGCATTCCCCGCAGTGGTCGAAAAGAAACTATCCTTGGCGCTGAAATTACCGGCATAAACAATAACATCTTCCTGGGAGAGAATAACTGAATCGCTTTTCAACCAGTGTTCGGGTGTACTACCAGCCCATGTCTCAAAACCCGGATTCTGCAGCATATTTTGGGATTGTCCGAGCACAAAACCCAACACCAACATTATTAAGATCGTACTTTTCATACATCCTCCCTTTGTTGAACGACACCGATGTGAATCAAGCGCACCTGATTATTTTCTCCGAAACTTGGCGGCTTGTCAAGCATGTATTCAATCATCTTAGCGATCCTGCGGTCTCCGTTGTTCCCGTCGCAACAACGGTGGAACGCAGATGACGGTCGCGGTGTTGACACAAAGCCGATATTATATAAGATTTATGAAAAAGGAGAACTAATGAGACAATACATCTCTTTGACGGTACTGTTCCTTTCGCAGCTGTTTGCGCTCGAAGCAAATGAAATAATCGGAAAAACGATCGAGAAGTACCGGAACATGGATACCTTCTACACGGAATTTGAACAAGAATATTGTGATGAGGATGCCGGAATATGCCAGCGTTTCGAAGGTAAGACTTATTACATGAAACCGAATTTTTTCAGGATGGAGATTGAAGAACCCAGACAAATCTATGTTGGTGACAGCCTTTCGCTCTGGATCTACATGCCGGATGAGAAAAGAGCAATAAGACAGGAACTCCATCAGATGCCGTTTCAAATCAGTCCAGACGCTTTGTTTGAAAACTACGAAGAGGAATTCGTTCCTTCTTTGACGAGTGAAGGTGAAGACCATTATGAGATCATGCTGGAACCAAAGGATGAGACTGACATCTACCGAAGACTGAAAGTGACGATAAAGAAAGAAACTTTTGAAATACTTGTTATTTCCGTTGTGGACGAATCGGGGATAGAAAGCAAATTCGAATTCACAAAAGTGGAGATCAACAAGAAGATTGACAGAAAAATATTTGACTTCAACCCGCCCAAAGGGGTAAAGATAGATGAGTACTGATTTTTTGATGGACGATTCCTGTTTTGCATGCGGCAGGAACAATGAGAACGGCCTCAAACTGAATATTATTGAAAAAAATGACGGCGTTTGGTCAAAGATCGACACACCAGCGTGGGTTCAGGGTTACCACAAAATTGTACACGGTGGGATCATAGCGACGATTCTCGACGAAATGGCAGTATGGGCAGCGTTTAGGAAAGGATACAGAACAGTGACTGCCGAACTTAATATGAGAATAAGGAATGCGATGCACGTTGATCAAGTATATACTGCAAGGTCTAGGGTAAACAAGGTAAAGCATAGACTCGTGGAGGCTGATAGCGAAATATTGGATGAGCAGAATCTTCTGGTTGCATTCGCACACGTAAAACTGCTGGTGGCTGGGTCATAGAAACAGCTGGATGAAGGTAAACCTGATTTCGCTCGGCTGTCCAAAAAATCTCGTCGATTCAGAAAATATTCTGGGTGCTCTCGGTGCTGCGGGTGCATCTCTAACAACATCCCCGGATGATTGCGATATCATAATACTGAACACTTGTGCATTCATAAGACCTGCTCTTGAAGAAACCGAGGAGGAGATTGGAAAAGCACTCCAGTCGCTGCGTAACGGAAAGAAACTCTACGTTGTCGGATGCGCGGTAAACCGATACGGTGCCCTACTAAAGCATAAATACCCTGAAGTATCTGGTTGGCATACGATCAGTGAAATACCCGAACTCATCAGCACACTCCTTCCGGATGCTGCAAATTTGCATGCCAGGTTGCCGACAACAGCCGGCTACGCCTATATGAAAATTTCCGAAGGATGCTCCAACAATTGTGCTTACTGCACCATTCCAGCGATCAAGGGAGCGTATCGGAGTTTCGCCATGGACAAACTGCTGGCTGAAGGGTGTGAACTTGCGGAGTTGGGAATCAAAGAACTTATACTGATCGGACAGGACACGACCAGATACGGCACTGACATATACGGACAACCCATGCTGAGATCACTGCTCCGGGAACTTGCCGAGATACGCGGAATCGATTGGCTCAGGATCATGTACGCAAATCCCAAGACGATCGATTCTCGGGTCATCGAGGAGATCGAACTGAGTAAAAAGATATGCAAATACATCGACTTACCGATCCAGCACAT
Organism: Caldifarciminota bacterium; assembly: GCA_020353055.1. Taxonomy (GTDB): domain Bacteria; phylum Hydrothermota; class Tepidihabitantia; order SM23-42; family SM23-42; genus SM23-42. The sequence goes on from CP070686.1 coordinate 1,340,894, forward strand.
AAGTCCAAGGATCCTGAAGATGATGAAGCGGGGTACAAGCCGTGAACGCCTCGAGAGTGTGATAAAAAAACTCCTGACGATCCCCGAGATTTCTATCAGAACCACGATCATTGTCGGGTTTCCCGGTGAAACCGATACCGAATTCGATGAATTAATGGAATTTGTCGGTAGCGGATATTTCGATTGGCTTGGGGTATTTCCATATTATTGCGAAGCCGGAACGGTTGCCGCTGAATTAAGGCAACTGCCTGACGATTTGATCGGTGAACGTTATCAAACCGCGCTCGCACTACAGCAGCATTTGATAGAGAGGAAACAGAGGGCGCGATGTGGGCATGACTACAAGGTATTATTGCATTCGAGTGGAGACCGCTGCGTCGGGCACGCTGAGTTTTGCGCACCTGAGGTCGACGGGCAGATACATGTCGAAGGACAAAATCTGAAAGCAGGCAGGTTCTACGATGTCCGCATGACTGGTATGAGGGGCAGTGACCTGAGGGGTGAGATAATAGAGGAAATGAGATCCTAACATGACAATACAGAAGACTGTCAAATTCGCGATCTCCGTTTTATTCGTACTTCTCCCCTATGCGTTGGCTGATTCGCTGGAGATCCCGCTCGAGTTCCACGGCCGTGGACTTTTCGGCAAGTATCTCAACAGCGACACGATACGGTTCAATTTTGATTCGTCCTTCGAAATCTATCTTAACACGCTGAGACACGGTCCCCTTTCGACCTACGTCTACTACCGCGATGACCTTGATATGGCAGAGCAGTCCGGGGGTGTTTCCATCGATCCAAGATACGGACACTACTACATAGTTGGCGGACTCGATTACTTCTTCAGGGGTTATGTCATGACCGCGTATTTCGTGCATGACTGCATTCACGATATCGACTATGACGTAGAAGGCACCCCTGTCTTCAATCGGTTCAGATTGCGTTTTGCACCCGATGATTTTCACTATACGAAACGTCTCAAAACGGAAAAGCGATTGTTGTGGTCGGTAGACCTTGGCTACTATCCCCACTGGGGCTTCCACGGATGGGACATCAACTCAGGTGCTGATTATACCTTCGACGTCATTTTGAGAGCGATGTATAATCTTTATTCAACCAGCAACTTCGGATTCGATTTAACGCCAGACTTCACAGTTGCCTTGGGCGACACATCGCTTTATCATCGCCATGTACTCGGATTACAGGCATACTACAAAAAGTCGGCGCGACGTTTTGGATTGTCTCTTGAATACTATCTCTTTGTTAATGATCCGATAAAAAGTCCCGATAAACTATGGCTATTGTCAGTTTATACAGAATTCTAATACTCACACTTTTTCTGTCTGGTAACGACAGCGCTTACGAATTGTTCAGTATTGGAAATCAATTGGAATTCGAGGGTAACATTAGCGAGGCGATCGAATACTACAAGAAGGCGTACGAACTTGAGCCTCGGTCGATAGAGATTAACATATCACTTGCCGGCGCGCTCTATCTTGCCCAGCGATTTGATGAAGGAATCTCCTATGCAGAAGCAACGCTGAGCCTGTACCCTGAAAATGTACGGGTACACCAGATGATCGCCCTTGGGTATGTTGGCAAACGGCAACTGGATAAGGCGATCGAGCATTACATGGATGCATTGCAATTTGCGCCGAGGAATCAAGAACTCTACCTGGCGATATCTACACTATACGAGGCCAACAGAAACATCCAAGAGGCGATGGAAACCCTTGAGAAAATGCCAGACGATATTAAAACCAGCGAGACATTCCTCAAACTCGCCAATCTGGCAGGTAGAGTGAATGACCATCCGTCCGCAATCGACTACTATCGGAAGGCATATGCCTTCGATACACTCGATTTCACCACTATCATTGGTATCGGTACTGGTTTTGATATGCTCGGCATTACGGATTCGGCGGTCTATTACTACGAGAAAGTGAATGCGGATACATTCATTTCGAATGTTGCCCAACGACTTGTTGACCTATATACAGAAGTCGACAGGTACGATAGAGTGATCGCAATCGCCAATGATCTACTGACCCTCGAACCTGGCAATACTCATGTGCGGCGGAGTCTTGGCTTCGCATACTATAAAATCGATATGTTCATTCGGTCCCTGAACGAATTCTACACCGTTCTCAGATATGACCCATCCGATACCTATTCCGCCTTCTATCTCGCGCGCATATATATGGAACAAGGCGAATATGACAGGTCACTCGAGGAGATCAAATCTGCGCTAGCGATCAATCCCGATTTCGTTGAATTGTGGATTTATATGGGTTTCGTCTCGATAGAGAAAGAGCAGTATGACCTTGCCGTATACGCTTTTACCGAGGCTGCATACCGAGGTGGCGATCTCAGCCAGGTCTATTATCTTCTCGGCGCTGTTATGGAAACCCTGGCGAAGGACATGGATGCCTATTACTATTACAAGAAAGCAATCAAGGAAAATCCGGATAACATCGCGGCGCTACAATCACTCGCAGGCATCACCTCGGTGATCGGCAGGGAAGTTGAAACGTTCACTACATTCAAGAGGATACTGGAAATCGATACCTTGAATGCCGTGGCGTTGAATTATGTTGGATATACTTATGCCGAACGTAGTGACAGCCTTGCATACGCGCTCAAGTTGATAGACCGGGCATTGGAAATCGATGTGGATAATGGTTATTACATCGATTCACGGGGCTGGGTTCTTTACAAGATGGGCAGGTATGAAGACGCCCTGAAGGAGCTCGAGAGGGCGAGCGAAATAATTGAGGATGCAGTGATCCTGCAACACCTGGGTGACGTATACCTGGAATTGGGACGACGCAATGCAGCACGTGATGCCTATGAGAAGGCTCTCAAAATTGAGCCCCACAATAGAACTTTGCGGAACAAGATCGACTCGGTGAAATAGATGTGGGAGCCCTATCGAATAAAGGTCGTTGAACCTCTTCCCATAACGACCCGTAAAAAGAGAAAGAAAATTCTCGAAAGAGCCGGCTATAACCCTTTTTTGATTCCGGCAAGATACGTCACAATCGACCTGATCTCGGATTCTGGCACCGGCGCAATGACCGCCCAACAATGGGCAGCGATGATCCAAGCGAGAGAGGATTTTGCCGGGCAAGCATCCTTCGGGGAATTCGCTGACGCTGCAATATCTCTCACTGGTTTCCCCTATATCCAACCCGTGCATCAAGGCAGGAGTGCCGAAAACATTCTGTTCGGGATGCTCCTCAAGACGGGAGATACGGTGGTTGCCAATACCCATTTCGAAACGACACGCGGGAATATCGAGTCACAAGGATGTCATGCGGTAGACCTTCCCTCTAATGAATTGCCTTTCTGTGGCAATATCGATTTACCGCAACTCCGAAAAACGATCACGCGGCGCAAGAGGGTAAAACTCATCGTGTTGACAATTACGAGTAACATTCTGGGAGGTCAACCCGTATCACTTGCAAATATCACCCAGGCAAGAAGAATAGCGCGGCAGCACGGTGTAGCGTTACTTTTAGACGCAAGCAGGTTCGCCGACAACGCCTTTTTTATCAAGCATTACGGGGAATCGAAAGACAGCATTCGCACAATCTGCCGGAAGATATTCCAATCGGCAGACATCGCATACCTCAGCAGCAAGAAGGACGGACTCGTCAACATCGGCGGGTTCATTGGCATGCGGGACAAAGAACTCTATGAAAGGTTAAAACGTGAAGTAATCCGCCAGGAAGCATTTCCTACGTCAGGCGGTCTGGCAGCACGCGATGTTGCAGCAATGGTCGGAGGGCTGTCTGATTCAACGGATGAACGATTTCTGCGCTCGCACATCGAAAATATTAGATTTCTTGGTCAGTCTCTCAAGGAAAATCGGGTCGATATTTTCGAACCCATCGGTGGGCACGCCGTTGTCATTATGCTTCGTAAGGGTCATCCTCATTTTGCTTTCTCGTTAGCCGCTCGAATCTACGCTGATTCCGGGATCCGCGTGGGCATTTTCGATGACTGCGTACGTTTGGCCCTCCCACGCCGGGTATACACGCTTGAACACATAAAATACGCCGCTGAATGCATATCCAAAGCATATTCGGCAAAACTACCACATCTCAAGCTTGCCTACCGACCCCGTGAATTCTCCAATTTCTTTGCCCGCTATACGACCGCCTCTGGCACTAAGGTCTAATAGGACCGTGGCAAATAAATCCGCAGACTATTAAACTGAGACCCGCTGTAAATTGTCATAATAGTTGACAAATACTCAATTTTGATTAAAATGGGCTAAATAAGGAGGACGTTTTGCAGGAAAGATTTACCGAACGGGTAAGGAAAATATTGCATCTTGCCCATGACGAAGCCTTAAAATTCAAGAACAATTTCATCGGTACCGAACATCTGCTGATGGCAATGATCAAAGAGGGTGAAGGTGTCGGTGCCATGGTTCTCATAAATCTGGGAATCGAATTAACCGAATTGCGGAAGAATATCGAAAACTCGATACGTACCGGTCCGGGTGGTAAAATAGATGTTCCTTTCAGCAACGAATCAAGAGTCTGTTTGAACTATGCCATGGAAGAAGCCAAGAATTTTGGCCATTCCTATGTCGGTACGGAACATCTCCTCCTGGGTATTATCAGGACGCCTGAGAGCCTTGGTGCACAGGTGCTTGAGTCAATCGGCGTCGATTACGAGACGGTCAAGAATGAAATCGTGCAATTACTCAGACCAGAGGGTGTAATGACTAGCAAGGCACGGGGCAAGCAGAGGGGCTCTGCGCTCGACCTTTTTTCCCGGGATCTAACGCAGTTGGCGCGGGAAGAAAAACTCGACCCCATAATCGGGAGAGAGAATGAGATCGAAAGAGTAATTCAGGTATTGTCGCGGCGTAAGAAGAACAACCCTGTACTCGTCGGGGAGGCTGGTGTAGGGAAAACAGCAATTGCTGAAGGCCTTGCGCAGGATATCATTGCGGGTAACGTGCCTGAATCTCTAAAAAACAAAAGGGTCGTTGCACTCGATATGGCTTCGGTCGTCGCCGGTACTAAATACCGCGGCCAGTTTGAAGAGAGATTGAAGGCGGTTATCAACGAAGTTACGCGCAACAAAGATGTTGTGCTATTCATCGACGAACTCCATACCATTGTCGGTGCCGGGGCCGCCGAGGGCGCTATCGATGCCTCCAGCATACTCAAACCGGCATTGGCCAGAGGAGAGATCCAGTGCATTGGCGCGACCACGCTGGAAGATTACCGTCGCTATATCGAGAAGAACGGAGCGCTCGAACGTCGCTTCCAACCCATAATGGTTAATCCCCCCACGGTCCAGGAGACAATCAACATACTACAGGGATTACGTAAGAAATATGAGGATCACCATCTAATTACATACACAGATGCGGCGCTAGATGCCGCTGCACGCCTATCCAACCGCTACATCACAGATAGGTTTCTACCCGATAAGGCGATTGACGTCATCGATGAGTCAGGTGCTAAGGTGAAACTCTCAAAGATCGTGAAGAATGACGAAACCGCGGCTCTGGAAATGAAGATCAACGAGATAAAGGTGAAGAAGGAAAAACTCGTTGCCGAGCAGAAATTCGAACAGGCTGCGCAGTTACGCGACGAGCAGAGAAAACTGACCGACGCATTACAACAGCAGAATAAGACTAGCACGACGGTTAGGCCAACCGTCAATGAAGAAGATGTTGCCTTTGTAGTCTCGCGCTGGACCGGCATTCCAGTATCAAGGATTGAAGAAGGTGAATCAAAGCGCCTGCTCAAGATGGAAGAAGAGCTGAAGAAGAAGATCGTCAGTCAGGACGAAGCGATCTCAGCGATAGCAAAGGCCGTGAGACGCAGTCGAGCTGGCGTCAAAGACCCACGAAGACCAATAGGATCATTTATTTTCTTGGGACCCACCGGCGTCGGCAAGACTGAACTCGCACGACGCCTTGCCGAATTTATGTTCGGTGACATAAATTCATTAATAAGCCTCGACATGTCCGAGTTCATGGAGAAATTCAATGTCTCGCGCCTCATCGGTGCGCCGCCTGGATACGTGGGGTACGAGGAAGGCGGACAGCTAACCGAGAAAGTCAGGAGAAAACCTTATTCGGTCGTCCTTTTCGACGAAATCGAGAAAGCACACCCAGATGTCTTTAATATACTACTCCAAATCCTTGAAGATGGTCAACTAACGGATTCCTACGGCCGGCGCGTAGATTTCAAGAACACCGTTATCATAATGACTTCAAATATCGGCACTGCAGAGATCAAGAGGAGCGATGGCATTGGTTTCATGAAAGTCGATGATGCAGTGTCTTACGAAAAGATGAAGATTCGCCTCATGGAAGAAGTGAAGAAACTCTTCTCCCCCGAATTCTTGAACCGGATCGATGAGATCATAGTCTTCAAGAAACTGACTAAGGAAGACATGAAACAGATTATTGAAATCCTCATACATGAAGTGGAAGAAAGACTGCATGAAAAGAACATGAAATTAGAATTGGATGAGACAAGCAAGGAATTACTGGTTGAAACTGGATTTGATGCCGAATTTGGTGCGCGTCCGTTGAAGAGAATTATTAGGAAATTGATCGAAGACCCGCTTTCCGAAGAAATCCTCAAGGGAAACATTAAAGAAGGCAAACGCATAAAACTCGTGAGGTCGGGAGAAAAGATCGAGTTTACCCAGAAATGATCATTTTCCTCTTCCTCCTTAACTACACAGTTGCTGATGTTGATGTTGAAGCAAAGTGGTCAGACCATCAACTAATAATCGAATCGAGCGGTATCGAGGTCGGCAGCGAATTCGAAGACGCGCAAATACGCAAAGCTATAGAGAATCTTTCGAGATTACGTCTCTTCAATTTCATAGCCGTTGATACAGCGATCGTAGGTGACGGGATTTTCGTGAAGATCATTGTTGAGGAAGCACCATATCTCAAGGGCGTTCCTCAATTTACAGGCAACAAAAAGATTAAGGACAGCGATTTGGTGAAGAAAACGGAACTCCGCACCGGGCAGATTTTGAATGATAAAACGATATTCGACGCTCGTAAAATAATTCTGGAGTATTACAAAGAAAAGCATTTCCATGAGACCGTGGTTAGCGAAAGCCTGGCTGTCGATTCCTTGAACAAAGCGAAATTGTACTTCACCATAAGCGAAGGCATAGAACCCCGGATTGGAAAGATTATCATCGAGGGCAACACAGCACTAACCGACAACAAAATCAAAGGCAAGATTTCAACGAGGGAAGCCGGTTTCCTAAAATCCGGCAGACTCATCAAAGAGAAGCTGGATGAGGATATCGATAAGATCGCAGCCTTTTACAAAGAAAACGGATTTCTGGACGTGATCGTGCAAGAACCTGTAATCGAAGTGAAGAATAACAAATTCATAATAACCATAACTGTTCAAGAAAACCAAAAGTACTATGTTGGTGACATAACCCTCGAGGGCAATACGATATTCGATGACGTCACGCTGGAACGCGTGATGAAACTGCACACGGGAGAGGTGTATAATCTATCCTATGCTGAAGAGAACATTCAAAATATGTACACCATATATGCTGATGAAGGTTATATCTATTGCTCCATAGTGCCAATTGAAAATGTCCGCGACAGCATAATCGATATTGACTATAAGTTTGAAGAATCGTCGCCTGCAAATGTCAAGCTGGTGACTATTACTGGTAATTACCGAACGCGTGAAAAGGTCATTCGCCGAGAGATCGTTACAATCCCGGGCGAACGGTATCGAAGGTCGGACGTGATACGTAGCCAGCGTGAGATATTCAACCTCGGTTTCTTCGATGACATACAGATAATGCCCGGAAACCCTGATAACGATGGCAATATTGACATAATCTATGATGTCAAGGAAAAAGAAGGGGTGGGTACGGTCGGTGCTGGTATTGCCTATTCCCCTCAGGATAAGATGACGGGCTACGTCGAATTCTCACATCCCAATCTATTCGGTCGTGGCCAGCGTATCTATACGAAATTCGAACTGGGCGGTAGGCTGACAAATGTCCAGGTGGGCTTTACCGAACCGTGGCTTTTCGATACCAGAACATCAGCCGGTGTGGATATCTACTACATTAACAGGATGTACGAATATTACACGAAACGAGACATCGGTATTGCCACCCGCGTGTCACTACCTTTCTACCTCGATTATACAAGATTCAGCTATGGGTTTAGAACTGAAAGAACACAGATCATGGACATATCCCGTTCGTACACGCCGCCAGAGACAGGTTACAGTCTGTATGAGGACACAATACCAAAGTGGACGATAGCCAATTCGTTTACGCTCAGCAGGGATTCGCGCGATTACATATTCAATGCTTCGAGCGGGTCGTACATTTCTTTCGGCGCCGAATTCGCCAAGAAAATCCTATTCGCGAACATCGATTACAATCGTTACACCGTAGATGCAAGAGCGTACTTTCCGATTTTTTGGAAGATATCTCTTATGACACGTATAAGCGCCGGCGTTGTCACGAGTGCGGACGAAGTACCTATCTACAAACGCTTCTATGCAGGTGGAATCGGCACTGATGGTGTGCGCGGCTACCCTGACCGCTCTCTGTCACCGGTCGAGGATGGACGAGTTGTCGGCGGCAGTGCCGTCCTGGTGAATAACCTTGAGTTGAAGCTCAAATTATCCCAGAGCATGGCATTCGTTCTTTTCTTTGATGCAGGTAATACCTTCACCTCCTATCGGGATATCAATATCCATAATCTCTATCGCGGCGCTGGTGGTGGTGTAAGGGTCGAAGTACCAATGATTGGCGTAATGGGTTTTGACCTCGGATATGGATTCGACCGTGACAATCCTGGTTTTGAACCACATTTCCAGATAAACCCGTTCGGCATGTTCTAGGATTGACTATAAGAACATAAAGAATTTATAAAGTGAGGATAGAACCAAGAAATATTCACTTTTGCCCGAGCATCATTATTTTCTTTGATCTGGAGGATAGATGAAAAGACTAATATTTCCCCTACTTTTGCTGCTGAGCTTTGCTGGCGCCAGAGAGGTGAAAATCGGTTTGGTCAATGCCGAGCGCGTCATGAATGAGTATCAAGCGACGGCAGTTGCCACGGCGGAATTCAATCAATATGTCTCTACATACCGGGACTCGGCATCCCAATTGAAGAGGAAGATCGAAGAGTTGAAGTCCGAATTATCTGCCCAGGAGCTTCTTCTATCGGAGGAAGCAAGACTAAGAAAGATAGATGAGATTGAGGCATTGACCGAATCATACAATCAATTCCTTCAGAATGTATTCGGCACACGCGGCAAGGTCGAGCAAAAGAACGATGAATTGATGACACCATTGCTACAGAAGATCAACAATGCTATTACAAAGATTGCTGAGCAGGAAGGATTTGAGGTTGTGCTTGAACTCTCCGAAGGCGTCTATTATGCGGCAAGTGACCTGGATATCACTGATCTCGTAATTAATGAATTGAACCTTGAATACGGACCTACTACTCTGCCTACTGGAGAGATGAAGAAAGTCATAGTCGTTTTCCCGTTTCGCGAAGAAAATCCCGAAGCCATTAGTGCAGGATTAGGACAGACATGCCAGGATGAATTATATCGTACAATCAGAACGTTCAGCGCTCGCTATACGATCATCGACAAGACCACAATCAATATGGAGATCGTAAGGCGGGGACTGGGAGTAAACATCATCGATGATAACCAAGCTTTCGAGATCGGAACTTCCCTCCTATGTGACTATATTATCACCGGCAGGGTATCGAAGATCAGCACAAAGGTTGAATACACTGTCACACTGAAGGATGTGAAACAAAAAACGGAATTGGCGCGGAGAACGAACAGCGTGACTGAAATAGTAAAACTCTACGAGGCGCTCAATAACGATCTAAGGTACCTGCTCGAGAAAATTCAACAGTAATTTGAGGTCGGGCGTCAGATCACCTGGGTTGGAGTTTCTTGACTTCTTTTATCATTTCCCTTATCTCACGTTCGAATTCGTCTTGAAATATTAAATACTTCGCTTGCTGGCTCGGAGTCAGCATCGTACGAATCTCCCTCATTTTTTTTATCTGACGCTCTACCCTGTCCTTGAGAATATTCTCGTAAGCGCTGAGCGACCGCATGATATCCTCATCTGCGGCATCTCCGCTGAGTAATTCTTTGAGTTGGATGAGTATCTTATGCCGCTGTTCACGAAATTCATTATCGATTTTGTGCAATTCGTTCAACTTGGGAAAGAACTCGATTGCCTGTTCGGTTGTCAGATCAAGCTCTTTGGTTAACCTGTATATTCTTACTTTTTCGATTATTGCACGCGGATCCCGGGATTCATTCACCTGGCCGTTCGTAAAAGCCATGATAAATAAGAGCATAACGACGATTGTTTTCATAGTACCTCCTAAAATATATCTGTCCATCTGCTATGTACCAGACGGGTATTTTCTATTCAAGGCAATAATAAGTGCTTCCCCTTCATTGATCGTCAATTCATCGATTGCTTCCTCAGTCGCAGGTAGGAAACAATCCTCTACCGCTGCGAGTTCTTTGGCCATTCGTTTATCGATTGTACCCATGAGGACGATGGCCGCAATGTCCTCATCCTCAATGAGGTCGGTGACCGGTATGCTGAATTCAACTGTGCCATTGCGTGGCCACAGAAAAATCAATAGAAGCACCGCTGTGATGAAAGCAGGTACCAGAACCTTCGGCAGGATAACTCTTAACCGAGATATCGGTTTTGAATATGTTCTCTGGAGACGGATCCCGGCCTTCATCTTATCAAACACCTCGGTTGTGGGCAGGATGACCTCATCTTCATCCAGAATGCCTAATAAGCGCTTAAGTTCTTGAAATTCCCGAGCGCACGCTGGACATCTGTCCAGATGATTGCTCAATTCTTCGCGCTCTGAAGAACTCACCTGTTCTTCAAGAAAATCGACCATTCTCTTCCGTACTCGAAGACAATCTTTCATAACCAATCTTTCAGAAAGAGACGCAATTTCCTGACTGCCTGATAATGATTCGCCTTTGCTGCGCCCGTTGTGATACCCATGATCTCTCCTATTTCTCCGAAGGTATATCCCTCATAGTGACGCAGAATGAATGTCATCCTTTGCCTTTCAGGCAACCTACTTAGTGCTTTATCTATCGCGACCTTCATTTGCACCCTTTTGCCAACCGCGTATGTAGTTGCGTGCTGTTCCTGCAGCGGGAATGTAACCCGCCTGCTTCTATGGAAGGAAATGCAGGCGTTAACCGTAATTCTGTAGACCCATGTAAAAAACTTAGACCGTTCATGGAATTTATGGAGGTGGTGATAGACCTTGATGAAAACCTCCTGACAGAGGTCGCGGGCATCAGCTTCATTTCTTGTATACCTGTAGCATATACTGTAGACGGGCACCCTGTACTTCTCGAAGAGCCGATCGAACGCGCTCTCGTCACCCTCCTTAAAACTTCGAACCAGAATCGCATCTTCCTTATCACTCACTTTGTTGGACGCTCGAAATGCTTCTATGGTTTAAAATATGACGATGGCTTATTCGCCTTTGATCGCCTTACGGATGTGGGTTGGTCGTTCGCTACTCTTCCTCTTCGGTATAAGGTTCGAATTGGTCCTTCTCGGCACCGCATTCAGGACATACCCATTCATCCGGTAAATCCTCGAATGATGTACCGGCCTGAATGCCGTTATCGGGGTCTCCAAATTCCGGGTCATAGATGTAACCACATACCGTGCATTGCCATTTGACTATCATAAACCTCCCTTTTTAAACCTGCAAATTTTACAGAATAAGCACAGAGTGTCAAGAGCTCAGCAAATCAGCGTATAGCTGTGCATATTTCTTTGCGGATTTATTCCAGGAATAATCATATTCCATACACTGCTCAGAGAGCTTTCTGAAACGCTCGGGTTGCGAGAAAACCGCACGTGCTCTTTGTACTGCATCGGCAAGTGCCCTGCCGCTGTAATCCAAAAAAAGAAATCCATTACCAGACATCTTATTGATGTCAAATTCGTTGACCGTATCTGCTAATCCTCCGGTCCGACGAACAATAGGTACGGTGCCGTATCGTAAACTTATTAACTGGCCTAGACCACATGGCTCATACTTCGAAGGCATAAGGAAAAAATCACTGCCTGCATATATCCGGTGCGCAAGTTTGTTGTCAAACTTGATGTTAACGCATAGACGACCGTGATATATATCCTGGAGTTTTAGCAGTTTGTGATGATACGATTCCTCACCAAAACCGAGGATTATCATATTACAGCTCATTTTCATGATTTCATCCAGTGCACAGAGCAGAATATCAAATCCCTTCTGCCCTGCGATGCGAGACACCATTCCGATTAGAGGCTTCTTTGGGTCGATACAGTAATCAGCACAGAGACGCGCCTTGTTGTGCTCTTTACCGTCGAAGTCATCGTATTTTTCATATAACATATCGTCAGATTTGGGATTCCACTGTTGATAGTCAATCCCGTTGATAATGCCGTATAGATCTCGTGCCCGCGTCCTCAAGATTCCATCCAGTCCGAACCCTAAATCCGGCGTTTGAATTTCTTCTGCGTAATTTTCCGAGACGGTTGTGACAATGTCTGCATGTACAATACCTGCTTTGAGAAAATTCATATCACCGTGAAATTCCAGCCCGTCTGGAGAGAAGTATTTTTTCTCAATACCGAGTATCGGGAATTTGCTGTGCGAAAATCTCCCCTGATAACCGAGATTGTGTATGGTAAAAATACTGCGCGATCTTATTCCCTTCAACTTCAAGTAGAGTGGTATCAAACCTGATTGCCAGTCATGGCAATGGACGATGTCAAATAATTCTTTTTCCACGGCCATAATTGCCGCCTTGCAGAAGAAGGTAAAACGCTCGCAATTGTCTGGAAAATCACCCTCCGAGTCACCATACAGACCGTCTCGCAGAAAAAAATCTGGATTGTCGACGAACAGGTTTTTCCCATGGCGGTAAAAATCCACCCTGCGCTTGCCCGATATGTCGATAGTAGAGGACCATTCTTTCTGTCCCTCCATACCTTTATACCGAGGCATGATTATTGTTGGTTCGATACCCAAAGAAGTCAGTGAATGTGGTAAGGCGCCCACAACATCTGCCAGACCACCAGTTTTTGCATACGGTACGGCTTCTGATGCAATAAATGCAATCTTCATCTCTGTCCCTGGCTGGAATTAGCGGGAATACAAGTGATAATGATCACCCCGGTTAAATTATATTCTTTAGATATGCTGCCGAATCTTCGGGTCCAGTTGGATTTATGTAGAAACCTGTCCCCCATTCAAAACCGGCAATATGTGTGAGAACGGGTATTATCTCAAGATGATAATGATAGAAATCGATGCCCCTCATCGTTATGGGAACGGTATGAATTATGTAGTTATAAGGAGGCGTATTGAGCGCCTTTTTTAAGCGCATCAGACAATCCTTCAGAATAGCAGCCAGGTCTTTTAACTCTTCCGGTGTAGCATCTTCGAAATTAGACCGGTGGTTTCGAGGAAGTATCCAGCATTCAAACGGAAATCGCGGCGCGAAGGGACACGTGAGGATGAACGAATTGTTTTCGCTTATCAGTCTTTTTCTTACCTTCGTTTCCTGGACGACGATGTCACAGAATATGCAGCGCTCACGATATTCAAAATAACGTTTTGCGCCGTCCATTTCTTCCATTACCCTTTTGGGAACGACCGGTGTCGCAATAAGCTGCGAGTGGCTGTGTTCCAGTGAAGCCCCGGCAGCCGCTCCGAAGTTTTTAAAGATCATAACATAACGGAGACGCTCATCTTTTTTCAAATCGAGTGTCCTGTGTTGATACGCATGCACGACATCCTCGAATCCATCAAGGTCCATATCAGCCAGGTCTTTATCGTGATCCGGCGTCTCGATGATGACTTCATGAGCACCGATACCGTTCATCCGGTCATATATGCCTTCGCCTCGCCGGTCTATTTCACCCTCGATCCTCAAAGCGGGGAATTTATTAGGTATGACGCGTAGTTTCCAGCCAGGTGTATTCGGAGCGGAATCCCTCGCCCGGATTGCATATATCTCAGGCGGCGTAGCCGTTTCATTACCCGGACAGAAAGGACATTCCTTCGCCGTTATCTTCTTTGTCTCGGGAGAAGATTTGAAGTCTTTCGGCCGCTTCGCACGCTCGGTAGATATGATTACCCAGCGGCCTAAGACGGGGTCTTTCCGAAGCTCTGGCATGACCCTGTTTATTCTTCGCTATCGGTCTGCGGTTCCGAGGTTTCCTCAGCTTCGGGCAACAGTATCTGTATATCGGCCTCTTCTCTGATCCTATCAAGGAAGCTAGAGGCGAGTTCACTCTGCTGCTGACGCTTAATACGGGATTCTATGATATGTCTTACTTCATCCAGGCTTCTGTAGTGTTCAGGATAGTGTTCGACCATCTTTATGATAGTCCACGTATTTTCTTTGACGCTGAAGACATTACTGATTTCACCAATGCCCAAGCTGAACAGGACCTTATCGTAGTCCTCGCCCATCATTCCCCTGCGAATGAGTCCAGTCTCACCACCTCTTATATTCGTTGGTCCTATCGAATATTCTGCGGCGAGCGAATCAAAGGCTTCGGGTTTGGCAATAGCCTCTCCGTGTACCTTTTCTGCCAATTCCTTCGTATCAAGCAGTATCTCGTGAACGCGAGCTGATTCGGGTATTTTGAACTCTTCGATCTGCTCGTTATAGTTCTTTTCGACCTCTGCAGAGTCGATGACTATCGCATCGAGCACTACCTTCTGATATAAACCCTGATCCATGATGGTCTTCATTACATCCTTGAATTGCATGAAATAGCCATCGTGCAGGAAATACTTATTACGCCAGGCCAATTCTAACCTTAATTCCTCGTCGAAGATAATATTGAGCAATTCTTCAACCTTATCTGGCTTTGATAGGTCGACCTTTGCAAATCGCGGGGCCATTGCATCATTTCTCTGTACTGCTTGAACCCACGTAATTTTCCTACCGTTGATCTCGGCGATCGTGACATCTTTACTCTGATCAGTCGTATCCTTCAGAACCGCGATGATTGAATCATCATATATGCGGATTTTCGCCTTTTTTCTCAATCTCTTATTGAGTTCTTCCTCCT
Organism: Caldifarciminota bacterium; assembly: GCA_020353055.1. Taxonomy (GTDB): domain Bacteria; phylum Hydrothermota; class Tepidihabitantia; order SM23-42; family SM23-42; genus SM23-42. The sequence continues at coordinate 1,356,056 of CP070686.1, forward strand.
CTTTCTCGATGTTTTGGGTCCTGACTTGGGCTTCGATCTGTTTTGCCACTTCATCGAATTCACGATACTGCTCGGGTTTGTGGGAGGTGATGTAGTATATGCCGAACTTCCCGTCAAAGGGAACGACATTTGTGAGTGTATTAACCTCTGTATTGAAAATCACCGTATCAACGTTCGCTGGCTTTCGACCAGGATAGACAATACCCATGAGACCGCCATTGCGCGCGCTTGTCTCGGTCGAGTACTGTTTGGCTAACGTGTCAAAGCTGGCGATGTCCCTACTGAGAGAATCAAACAAAAATTGGGCGAGAGTATCCGATTCGACAACGATCTCTTTTCCCATTACTTGCTCGCGGACGATGTACTTGTCCTTGTTCTCCTTGTAGTATTTTTTCATCTGTTTTTCTGTCGGGTCAGCTCTCTTGATTACTTCCGAAGCACGTACTTCTTCAAGGAGCAGTGTTCGGTTTCTCGTGAGGAAATTGGTCTCGAAGAACTCTGTTTCGATAACGCCGTGTTTAACCGCATTCGCGAAAATAAGACGCTCCGTTATCATCTGTTCGAGCACTGCTTTCTCGTCGGGACGTGCGAACTGCCCACCCCTTCCAGTTCTTTCATCAAGTTCCAGACGCGTTATGTTGTAGCCATCTATGACTGCGACGTAATCCTGGTAGTTCTTTTTGAAACAACGTTCAACACCATTCAGTGAAAAAGAATCGAGGGGAGCTTTACGGAAACGCGTCGCCACGATTTCATACATTCTTGCAGAATTAAGGTAATCTTCTTCTATTTCCAGAACCTGCGCGAGTCGGTAATATGCCCAGCCGTTCTTATGCTTATAATTATCAACTACGTCCTGATATACCTCTGCAGCATGCTGAAAATCCAGCAATTTGCTGTAATAAATATCGCCCTTTTCAATCTTCCACTGATACGTGTCTTTGTTCTTTTGTATCATCTCTTCGCAATATCGCAGTGCTTCATCGTATTGTTCGTTCATTACTAAGTTAACATATTCCTGCGGCAGTGCGAAGAAAAGCGCCAATATTATGAACATCTAGCCTCCTTTCGTGAGTGTTTATTTTATATAAATATCATCTACTGTCAAGCATTGACAAATCGCTTTACAAAACGCATAATATGTGTATATTTTATGCAATGCAATCGGCAATAGAACTCAAGAATATCAAACGCAGTTTCAAGAATCACTTCTGGCAGAGGAAAAGGGAGGTGCTGAAAGGTATTTCCCTGGAAATACGCACAGGTGAAGTATTTGGTTTTATTGGGCCTAATGGTGCAGGAAAGACAACAACCATAAAGATAATCACCGGTCTGATAGAGCCAGACTCCGGGAGCGTGAGCATATTTGGCATGAACCCCCACTCATTGAAGGCAAAGCAGCGCATTGGATTTCTGCCTGAATCTCCCTACTTCTACGAACACCTGACCGGCTATGAATTTCTGAACATACACGCGCGGCTCGGGAACTTATGCAATCATAAAGAGAAAACAGTAACCCTGCTCGAGCGTGTGGGACTGAAAGATTCTCTGAATGTCCAGCTGAGATTTTATTCGAGAGGCATGCTGCAGCGTATCGGCATCGCGCAAGCCATGATAGGTTCCCCAGAGTTATTAATTCTTGACGAACCTTTAACCGGCCTCGATCCGATCGGACGCAAGGAAATAAAAGACCTGATATTGGCAGAAAAGGATAAGGGGACAACGATCTTCTTCTCATCGCATATCTTACCTGACGCAGAAGCGGTCTGTGACCGAATCGGTATCGTGATCGAAGGACAGATCAGAGAAATCGGTGATCTATCCGCATTGCTCAAGAAAGGTCTGAGCGCGGATAAAATAAGCCTCGAGGATTGGTTTGTTGAGCAAGTGCAAAGAGAAACTGAGGACGTGAGAACGGATGAATGAGTTGATTCATAACATTAATTGTAAGGCAACTATTTCGATATATTAGAATAAAATGAACAGGATTAAAGCAGTTTTTGAAAATACTTTTAAAGAAGCGCTGCGACAGCGAATCCTTGCGCTGCTGGCACTTTTCGCTTTATTATTGATCATTGTCTCGGTTTTTCTTGAACCCTTTGCTCTCGGCGAAGCTCCGAAGATAATGCGTGACTTCGGTCTAGCGGCCGCTTCACTCTTCGGTGTACTCACGACGGTAATCATTGGCTCGACTCTGATCCACCGGGACATCGAAAAAAGGACTATTTACACCGTTTTGTCCAAGCCAATACGCAGGGGCGAAATCGTGTTTGGCAAATTCCTGGGCCTCGGTGGACTCGTTGCACTGCTCGTCCTGGCTATGCTATTGATACACCAGGTCGTGCTCTTCATCTACGAAGGTAATTTCGCCCCCCATCTATTGATTGCATTCCCGTTCACGATTATTGAGGTATCGGTCATTCTCGGCATTCTACTTCTCTTCTCCTCTTTTTCCTCGAGTACGCTAACTTCCATCATGGGAGTCATCTTCTTTATAGTTGGACATGCAATGCCTGATTTGAAACTATTCGCAGAGAGCACAAAGGTTGAGGCTCTCAAGTACATTGCGTATGCATTCTACTACCTCCTCCCCAACCTCGAGAATTTCAACCTGCGCAGCGAGCTGGCTTATAATTTGCCCCTGCTTGCTGACCAGATAGTCTTTTCTGTGTGCTATGGGCTGATCTACACTATGTTTCTCATTTACATAACAACACTGGTATTCGAACGCCGTGAATTCAAGTAAGCGGCTCTAAACTGTACGGGCCATAAATGGTCAAAAAGATCGTCATTGCGTGTCTACTCTTGATAGTGATAGTAAATTTCGCCTACCGTATCGACATCAAGAAAACGCCTCACGAACTTGTCGACGAACTGATGTACTTCCCGTCAGGGTTTGCGCTACGGGCATTATCCGTGGGATTTCGTGTACCGATGGCCGACCTCGTATGGTTAAGATTTATCCAATATTACGGCGAACACCGAATGACCGACGCGAGATTCGAGTTGATGTATCATATACTGGATATCCTGACGAATCTTGATCCTAAATTCCTATACGCCTATACGCTGGGCGGTCTGATGCTGACACACGATGCCGAGAGACCGGATCAGGCCGGGGATTTACTGAAAAAAGGAATGTATCTCAATCCTGAAGAGTGGAGAATTCCCTTCATATATGCATTTGTCAACTACATCTTTCTAAAGGAATACGGAATAGCACAGAGGTATTTTCGCCTAGCAACGACCAAACCGGATGCACCCGACATGGTGAAACGTTGGTACGCATTCATTACATATCTCAAGATCGGCGACCTGAAGACATCGCTTGCGCTATGGATGGACCTTTACAACAGCACGCAGAATCCCGAGGAGAAGGAAATCGCGGCGATCTATATACAAAGTATTAAAATGCAGATGGATATTGAATTCCTATCGCAGAAAATACAGGAATTCAGGCAAGAATTGGGTTACCCGCCTTCCAAGATATCTGATTTATTGAATGCCGGCTTGATTAAGGAATTGCCCGAGGAACCGCACGGTGAACGCTACTACATCAAAGACGGAAAAGCCCATTCCACATGGAAACGAGGTATATAACTAAATGGCGGTGGTGGTCTAAACTTCCCCGCAGCGTGGCTAGGTCTTGCCTTTTGTCTCGAAATTCTCTTTTATTCCCTCAACCATCTGATTGAAACTATCGGCAACGTCGTGGATCGCATCTCCCTTTCGAAATTTCAACTTTACGGTATAGTCGCCGTTTTGTACCTTTTCCATGTACATCTTCAGTCTGAAAAGCGGGCCGGCAATGCGATGAGATATGAATACGCTGATGATAGCGAGCAGCAGAAAAGCAACCGGAAGGATTATGACAAACGGCTTTGTCGATGCTAGGATCAGTTCACTGCCTGTTGGCGGCCTTCCATGAAGATCAATGAAATCGACGATCGAAGAAAGGAAGAAATAGTGGTTGATCAGGGTCGTGAGCAGTGTTGCAATGACGACCAATAAGAGCAACGCGCCCAGCATTCTAAATTGAAACTTCCTGTGTATGATATAACGTCTTCTTTGAAGTTTCATTTCATACCTCTTTCTATGGAAGAACTAGCTGAATAGGCTGTTCAGAGCCATATCCCGTGATTATGTATGATTGAGCAGCTTGACCAGGTATACTGGGCGCGACGCCGTCGATCTGGTATCCGGAATAGTAAATACAACCCCGAGGGCCGGCTGGTGGAGCCGGCGGTACAGGCGGTGGTGCAACCAGAAGATTCTCGACGACATTATCAGTTGGAGTGAATGGATTCTTCAACCCCGGATGGGGTCTGAGCAGTGCGGTTGGTGGAAATGGAGGTACACGTGTGTTCGCTGCCAGTGATAGAACGGCAACGGCTGGACCTGCACCGGGATTAACCTGTCCCACGCGCGTATCGAGGTCACCTGGATAAGAACCATCGGCAAGAGTGTTGAATTCCTCTACTGCCGCCTGCATGGTGTGCATATTTGATTTAACGCTTGCCTCGAGGGCGCGATATCGGAGCGATATATAATTAGGTATCGCGATCGCCGCCAGAATGGAAATAACCACAACAACGACCATTAGTTCAATTAAAGTAAACCCCCCTTGTTTATTTTTATTGAATTCTTTCATAGTATTCACCTTCATATTATATCCGTAAGATCTCAAAGCGCAAGGGGGAGAAGGGCTTGTTTATACCCTTCTCCCCCTGATTGAATATCAAGACGATCCGTTGTTATTGACCAGACGTTAGAGTAAGTGTGAGAATGTCATCGACGCCGTATCCGCTAATCACATAGCTCACGCAGTTGCTCGGAGATCCGATTGCAGCATTACCAGCTAGGTCCACGAAATCAGTATTGACTGAACCAGCCAGAAGGACAGCAAATGCAGGCGCTGGATGCACCGTTGCGGCCACATTGTTGGCAACGACAATCGGGTTCTTTATGGTAGTAGGCAACAAAGCGGGTAGAACAACGCCAGCAGAAGGTAGCGGGTCCACGCCAGCAATTGCCGTGAGATTGGTGCCTATGCCCGAAGCGGCCATAACTGTCTGTGCGAGACTTATCGGATAGAATCCTTCGGACAACGTGGCAAAGTCCTCAATACCCAACTGTATCGTATGCATGTTGTTTTTCACCGATGCTTCTTTTGCACGTTTCTGCATGCTGATAAAGTTTGGTATCGCGATTGCCGCCAAGATACCAATGATAACGACGACCACCATGAGCTCGATCAGGGTGAATCCTTTATTCTTCATTTTTTGCCTCCTCAGCAAAGAATGGTATGTATTTGTAGAGAATAATGTGCCCCCGAATAATGAAAGGTCGAAAACAATAACCCAGCTTAACCCTGAGGCTTTAGGACACTGACAACACGATTATTGAGGCCGAAACCCCGTCCCGATGCAAGAAAGCCACACCCATCTCATTGGAGAAACTAAATAGATTTTTAAAGAACAATTTACTTATTATAATTGCAATATCCATGCCAGGCTATCGCACGAAAAACTATTGAAATTGTGTGATATTTTAAAGAAAACACTGTCTCATCTGCCTGGTTGTGTCTCATTGTGCAACACTTAAGTCTCACAGATAATAAGCATTTAAAAGACATTTCGTTATATGAAATCAGCACGGTTATCTCTTTTTTTTCTTTGAACTCTTGAATCTGCGGTACAGGGTAGCTCGAGATACACCTAGGATCTTTGCAGCCTTGCTCATATTACCTTCACATTCTTCCACAACCCGGGAGATTTCCTCCGCCTGAAGCTGATTCAGACTTCTCCCCTTTGGCTGTGGCAAACCAAGATGATGTGGTTCAATATAGTGCGAATCCGTCAGGATCGCGGCCCTTTCAATGACATGCTTCAATTCTCTCACATTACCTGGCCAGTCGTATTGGTTCAGCGTTTTCATCGAGTTTGGGCGTATCGTCCGCTCCCCTATGTTCTCCCTGATACAGATCTCCTCCAGAAAGTACTGGGCAAGCATTGGTATGTCATCACGTCGCTTCCTCAGAGGCGGTAGTTGAAGCGGAATTACGTTCAAACGGTAATACAGGTCTTCCCTGAAGCTGCCCCTCTTCAATTCTTCATCCAGGTTCTTGTTGGTGGCGGCGATGAGGCGCACGTCGACGCTTATCGGCTTTATCGAACCCAGTGGAACGATCTCCCGTTCCTCGAGTAATCTCAATATCTTCACTTGAATCGTCGCAGGGGCATCACCGATCTCATCGAGGAAGAAAGTTCCTTTGTCAGCGGCCTTGAACAAACCCTCTTTGTCTGTTGAAGCACCGGTGAACGCACCGCGTTTATAACCGAAAAGCTCACTCTCGAGCAATGTCTCCGGCATCGCGGCGCAGGAAACAGTCACGAAATTGAACTTCGCACGTTTCGAACGGTTGTGTATTTCACGAGCGAACAATTCTTTGCCCGTGCCCGATTCTCCAAGTAGCAAAACCGTAGTATCAGTTGCCGCGATCTTATCAAGCATGACCATGGTACTTCGCATCTGTTTACTCGTACCGACGATCTTCGTCGGTCCTTTTGTGGTTCCGCTCAGATTTGCCTTGATCCGAACCGTCAGTTCATCAATAGAAAAAGGTTTCAATATGTAATCACTCGCCCGGTCACGCAAAGCATTGATCGCCGAATCCATTGAACCGTAAGCGGTAATGAATATGAAAGGAACCTCAGGATGTATACCGCGGATCTTTTTCAGAAATTCAAATCCGCCAATTTCCGGCATCTTTATATCACTGATGATCAGATCGTAACGCTGGTTTTTGATTTCGGCAAGGGCATCCCTGGAGTCAGTGGTTGCATACACATCATATCCTTTCTGCTCGAGGGCATATCTCAGCCATTTGATGAGACTCGCCTCATCGTCGAGCAGCAATATTTTTTTCTTCATTGGTCAATATGGTAGGTATTGTACAACTTGTGTTGAATGAACAGAACCGTATCTATTTTCTTCTGAGGGCGAACAACTCATTGAGTACAAAGGTTATGTTTGGTTTTATAGAGAATTCCCTGAAACCGTCTCTGCTTCTCATGGCGATTTCCATCATCAGGCTCACGCTACCGACCCGTCGCAGTGGCATACCGATCTGGACGGCAAATCCATGTTCGGTGACGTCGTTGAAATACCAGGGGTTGAAGTAATAGGTAAAACCCAGATTACGACGATCCAGAGAGATCTTGAAACGGTGAGGCGAATCAAAAGCATCGTCATTCCAAAAAGAATGCTCGTACACGATACTGAACGGCCATCCAGCGATCCTGGGATAAACGCCTACCGAGAGTCGTTCGGGAAGATCGATCATCGTCGTATCTTCAGGCAGATATATCATACGTACTTGCCCAAAAGCCTCACCTGCGATCGAAAACAGGTCGTGTCTTAATCCGAAAGAGAATATCCGCCCCCGGTAGCGATAAGAAAATGTATCAACCAGGCTGTAGGCACCGATACTGTGAGTCCATATTTCCCATGAGTTGCCAAAGAGAAATGAACCGGTCGTCGCAAGGTCAAAAGGCCCCAATCGTTTGCTCAAACCAGCGTATATCTCCTCAATTCCACCCTCACCAACTGCGTGGATCTGCAGTGAACTGTCTTCCAAATAGACATCGAAGCACTGATTGAAGCGTTCGAGATTACCGATCATAATGCCGAAGCCATGAACCAAGGGCACAGCAAGCGACATATTGATCGGGTTGGTCCAAAAGACGCCGCGAAACTCACCGGAATCATTCAAGAGCATGTAATCCGGATTAATTGAAAAACCAAGGCGGGCAAGACTACTTCGCTGGACAAACGGATTGCGGAACACGCTGAGGTCCTCTCCAACACCGCCTACAGAGAAAATCGAGGCGTTGATCAGAAATGCAAGTAAGATGACCATTATACCTGTTGAGCTAAAAGCGGGGTTCGGGTGGCTCGATATACCCTATATTCAAACGATGCGAGCCACGTACTATCTTAATCCGCGAAATATCGTAGTTCTCGGGTGTGATGCCGATGTAGAAACCATAATTTGAATCAGGATGTTCGATCATGTGTTCCGCATGTTTCACGATGTCTATCGTTACCAATGTGTCACCAACGGCAATTCGCTGCAACGCAATAAGCGGCCCGGTCGGTGTATCGAAAGTCGAAAAAGGTTCGATTAACTCGCGCACTCCGATCTCGATAGAATCGCGGTGACTGAAGTATTCGGAACACTCAAAAGACAATTCAGCATAGACGGCCATGGTACTATCGAGCAGAGTATCATAATTGAACCTCACGAAATCACGATATACCCACCCCGAACCGACCCAGTCGTCAAATAGCGATGGCTCAGCGCCGTTTATGATATGACAGTCGGCTTCGACAAATGCCGGGATCGTGACATCATTCTTTTCGAGTATGATCCTGGCCGGCCTCCCCCCTTCACGCGAATAGATATAGCAAAATCCAGTATCGCGAGGGATGATCATGATTCCACTTGCGGCCTGTATCTCCTCTAGCTCAAGATAGTTGAAATACAGAATGACTGAATCACCCTGCGCTATCCCATATCGGACAGAGTCGCCGTTGAAATCACCCCCAGGTGTAGCCCAGTTTTCATCCAGATTCCTGTGTGTCCAGTCAGATTCATATTCGCTGAAGTCCTCATCCATCAAGTGAAGGCTGAAAGGAACTGTATCGTTGTTAAACTCACCGTTGATGTTCATGATCAACCTGATCTCATCGAGTCCCTGATACGAAGAATCCGGAAAATCAAAAAGTAACATGGTGCGGGATTCGTATTCAGCATTCTTACCAAAGACGAGATTCAAAGCACTGCCGGTATTCAAATTCTTATATTCGGTGAACGTCGAGAATAAGGTAAGTTCAAGAAATTGCGGGACGAAATCGCCACGTTGGCGTAGTTCATCATCGCCGATTGGCAATTCATTGCACGATAGCATAACAATGCATGCGATAAATAAGGCGTACTTCATTACGCTAATCATAATCATATTTATGAGGAAGTCAAGTTAATAATCCATTCTCCCCGCTTAAAGCTATTTGTCAAGGGGGGCTAATGAGATTCTTGATGAAAGAAATCAAAAGCACTAAATGAATATCGGCTGAGTTAGGAACTAATCGATGGAAACAGCACCAAAGAATCAGCATCTCGACGTCAGGTTACCCCGATATCCGCGATCAATGCTCCACACTGAAGGTTACACTTGACAGATTTCTTTATTTGATTATATTTAGATGTGGCAACCTCAAAAATGCCCATATTACATGAGAAAATAAGCACAATCATTCTCGCCGCAGGTGTCGGCAAAAGAATGAAATCAAAAATCCCGAAAATACTCCACCGCATACTCGGCAGACGGATCATCTCATTCGTCATCGAACTCGCGCGCGAAATTGGGAGTGAACAGACGATCCTGGTTGTCAATGAGCGCTCAAATGACTTTGTCGAATCGCTCGACCAGAGTGTGTGCTATGCCATCCAGGAAAAGCCACTCGGCACCGGCGATGCGGCAATGAAAGGACTAGAGAAGGTAACGCATGATAAGGTTCTGATCCTGTGTGGCGATGTACCCCTGCTCCGGACAGATACCATCCTCCAGTTAATCGAGTATCACGAACGTCAGAATGCGGATATGACGTTTCTCACGTGTCAGCTGAGCGATCCTTTTGGTTATGGTCGAGTCCTCCGTGATCAGAACGGTCGCGTCATGAAAATAGTTGAACAAACAGACGCCACCCCCGAACAACAAAAAATCAAGGAAATCAATGCCGGTGTATATTATGCAAATACGAAAATGATCTCGTCCGCACTCAGGAATGTGACTACTGACAACGAACAGGGAGAATATTATTTGACCGATGCAATTCACAAGATCGTTGACAGCGGGAAAACAGTATCCGGCTATATCATAAAAAACAAAGAAGAAATAACCGGAATCAATACGAAAGAACAACTTGCACAAGTGCGCGAAAGAGTAAAGAGTGAATGGTTCGGCCTTTTAATGAAACGCGGTGTATACATCGAGGATCCAGCCACAACAAATATCGACCTATCGGTGAAAATCGGCGACGGAGTGCATATAAGGCCATACAGTTTTATCGAAGGTAACACAACGATAGCTGACGGCGAAATAGTCGGACCTTTTGTCTGGATAAGGGACGGCAAGGTAATCTACTCAACGGATGCATAGAGTAAATATAGGGACATGAACTCAGCTGGAAAAGTACTGCTCTATATACTATTATTCACACTCGCTGCTTTTCTAGTATCTATAGTCTTCATGTATACCCGCGAAGATCCGGAGGCTGTACGCAAGAAAAACAGCAATATACGCGTCGAAGTTCTAAACGGTTGTGGGGAGAACCGACTGGCAATGAAGGTAGCCAATGTGCTACGAAAACAGGGCTTTAATGTCGTCAAGATCGGCAACGCTGGACAATCTGATTTTGAGAATACCGTAGTAATCGAACGCAGCACGGAGGATTACACTAATGCGAAATATTTCGCGAAGAGGATTGGATGTAAGTATATCGGCAGAGATATAGATCCTGCGCTGCACCTGGAAGTAACACTGATTCTCGGGCGTGATTACCTGAAATATTTCGCTGATGTCGAGCAAGAATTCTAGGAGAGATCACGTGGAGCAAGAAAGTACGATGCTGGTAAAGAAAATTGCCCGAATGATAGAGCAAAAAAAGGGCGAAGATATTGTAATATTCGATCTACGCGGACTCTCGCCGATCACGGATTACTTCATTATCTCCACTGGCCTCTCCGATGTACACATAAGAACCATTGCCGAGCATATCCTGAAATCAGAGTCAGCCCAGCATATCGAGGGCAGAGAAGCGGCGGCATGGGTTCTTCTGGATTTCATCGATGTTATCGTGCATCTGTTCTCAAAGGATGCGCGTGACTTCTACGGACTGGAGCGGCTATGGGGCGATGCACCGACCGTGGAATACGGAAGTGATTAGAGAAGACCTGCGAAGAATACTAAAGAAAGAATATCCAGAAGAGGATATTGTCATAGATTATGTTCCGAAAGAAAAAGAAGGCGACTATTACACCAACCTCGCTTTCAAGATAGCCTCGCGTGAAGGGGCGAAACCAGACGAGGTTGCCAACATGATCGCCAGACAAATCCAGGATCCGATCATAAAACGGATAACCGTACATCCTCCTGCATTCATCAACTTCACCTTGAACGAGGAATATCTGTACGAACAAATGTCGAAAGACAGGATACTCGATATCGGTGAAGGCAAGAGAATTCTCGTTGAATTTGTGAGTGCCAATCCAACCGGGCCGATCAATATTGTGAGCGCGCGGGCTGCAGCGGTCGGCGATTCTCTGGTAAGAATGCTGAAAAAAGCGGGCTTCAATGCGTATGCAGAGTACTATGTTAACGATGCCGGGAAACAGGCAGCTCTGCTGGCCGAAAGCGTTCGGCAGCGTAAGATAGAAATATCGGGCGGTGAGGCTCACATCCCCGAGAATGGCTATCACGGGGAATATGTTAAAGAAATAGCAGTTGAAGTCATTGCCCGCGGACTGGAGAATCAGGATGACATTAAAAAGTACTCAATCGAGTATTTTATTAAGGATCACCAACGCGTAATGCGGAGATTTGGCGTTGAATTCGATGTATGGACCCTTGAGTCTGATTTATATAGGCAGAAATACGTCGACAAGGCACTGGGGCTCCTCAAGGAGAAGAATCTTACCTACACCGAGGAAGGTGCTCTATTCTTCAGAACCACCACTTTTGGAGACGATAAGGACAGAGTAATCGTCACCTCTGATCAACGGAATACATACTTGCTCCCGGACATTGCGTATCATCTTAACAAGTTGGAACGCAATTACGATCAACTCATCGATATCTGGGGTCCTGATCATCACGGACGGATAAAAGGAATACTGGGCGGTATACAAGCACTTGGATTTTCAGCCGATGTGCTGCGAATTATGATCGTTCAGGAAGTAAAAATCAAGGAACACGGAAAATTGATGACGATGTCCAAGCGTGCTGGCACCTTCGCTTCGCTCAGCGACCTACTCGAAAAAATACCAATAGATGTCGCGCGTTTTTTCTTCTTGATGAGATCGTCTTCACAGCATCTTGATTTCGACCTCGACCTAGCCCTGAAACAATCGGATGAAAATCCGGTCTACTACGTTCAATATGCTTATGCGAGGATAAAGAGCATTATCCGGTTTGCAGCGCAAAAGGGTATCGATCTGCCTGAGAAACCAAACGCATCCCTGCTCAAGCAAGAAGAAGAGTTTGATCTGATGAAGGATATATTGAAGTATACTGAGGTTCTCAGTGATGCGGTCCACAATCTGGAACCGTACATGATCACGTACTACTTGATCGAACTAGCTCGCGATTTCCATTCATTCTATCAGAAACACCGTGTCGTGACCGATGATACACAACTTACTCAATCAAGGCTTTATCTGATCAGTAGGACAGCACAGACAATAAAGGATGGACTTGAACTGCTAGGCGTATCATGTCCAGAAGAGATGTAATCATGAAGGAGGTTTCATGAATCTTGCAAGTCTGTTATCAAAGGATAGGGTTAACCTATCTCTCAAACCAGGAAAAAAAGATGATATCATAAAGGATCTTGTATATATAATCAAGAAAGGAAACGACGCCGAGCTTATCGTTTCCACGCTCTTGAAAAGAGAGGAGTTAGGCTCGACTGGCATTGGCAAAGGAATAGCGATACCTCATTGTCGGTCGCTTGCTGTAGAAAAACTCGAGATTGCCGTCGGTCGAACCGGCAAGCCGGTCAACTTTAATTCAATCGATAAAAAGCCAGTATCTCTGGTGTTCTTGATCATCGCTCCGCCACAAGACCCTGGTAATCAATACTTGATAACCCTGGGTAAGATCGTGCAGATCGCTAAAGAAATAACCAAAAAGAATCTAATTCAGAAGGCAGAAACACCTGAGGAATTCATAACCTTGATCAACGATATCGAGAAGAACCTTACAAAAAGGAAATAGATATGCCCGACGTCATTGAGATGCATTTGAAGTTGCTGTTCGATTTGGACAATCTCATCTCTGATATGGAAGAACCATCCTACAAGAAAATAGGTTTTCAGATCGAAGAAGAAGCAAGTCTTGTGTTAATCCGAAAGAGAAACGATCTGCTTAAGAAACTGCCCCAGGAAATAGCTCAAGCATATGAAATACTGAAGAAGCGTTATCGTCAGGCAATCGCGCCGGTTGATAGCGAATTCTGTCTCGGTTGCTTCCAGAAACTACCCACCCAGCTGTCGGCACGCAGTCAGGAGATAGTAACCTGCCCGAATTGCGGCAGAATATTATATTGGCGCAAGAAAGAGTAGACAAAGGCTTATTTGATCGTAGCAGTACCTCTGGCCGCACTTTGAGTGTATTATTCGTAGGTTACCCATAAATCGGCAGGGATATCGTTTCTCCTGCCAGATTACTGTCATACCCATCGCGTCAGTCATGTGATGATGCTTCATAGTATTTAAGCAAAATCGAATTCTCCCCAGAAGCATCTGAGTATTTAACGAAACGGTGAGGGTATTCCTTTTCAATGTAGAAAAAGAACTGCTTGTTAAAAAATAGTATCCGCGGTTTCATTCTCACTACCCAACAGTCGAAGATCCCAGCCGGTGTGTCAACGACTGTCTCACCTTGAACTTCCAAATCTGCATTGACGATCATGAATTCTGGTATGTGGAGCCGAAAACGACTCTTATACCCGAATTCATAGTCGAATCCGCGCAGGGCAAAATCCAAGGTGTGGCGGTCATAGACAACGCTCTTTTCACGATGCCGGCATTCGCGCCCCTTGAAGTACACATCGAAATCCTCATTCCTCTCGACCAATAGTTCGGTTTCACCACCGACAACCTTCTTTACATATACCGTACCGAGATTCAAACTGTCTAAGCGGATTTCTATTATTCTATCTGACGTGTATACAACGTGGTAGCCAAGGCTATCGAGATTTGACACAACATCAATGGAACCGATCTTCCCTTTGTCATCGGTTGCATACACCATCAATTCATGTTCTGGCAGGATTTGAAGAAACAAAATAAACACTATCATTTACATTACACTCCAGTTAGCACCAAACCATCGCCTTAGCTCCAGCGTATGGTTTCTGTTGTTTTAGTCGGGTTTGGGGGGCGACAACTCATCGACAATATCAAGCAAATGAATAATATCGTCGACCTCATAGTCGGCGCCAGAATTCTCTGTTCCAAACCGATCACCATAGCGTGCAAAAACCGTCCTCATCTTCAGTAATTTTGCCCCGTAAATATCACGCTCTGCCCAATCACCGACCATGATCGCCTGTTCCGGTTCGACCTGTAATTTCTGCAATGCGAGTTTGAAAGGCTCGGGAGCAGGTTTTTTCTTGTTGGTGTCTTCAAACGTGATGACGATATCGAATATGTTATGCAGGTTTAATTGGCACAGCCTCAACCACGCCTGCAGACGTGGTGCGTCACTGAGGACTGCCAACTTGATGCCACGTTTCATCAGTTCCATTAGCACCAATTGAACATGCGGGTATAATACAAGCGCAGCCTCTCGCGCGCGCCTATACCCAATTATCCCAGCGGCGTGGATACGGTAGTCGATCAAACCGAGTTCACGGGTCAAAAACTTATCGAATACTCTCTGATCCTCGATACCTTCTTCTTCATATATTTCATAGATCTTTTCTATGACCTTCTTCTTAGACATTTTCAACCCGGCGTCGATCATCGCAAGCGCGGCGCTCTCAATTGCCCGGTCCTTCATAGCCATAAAGTCGACCAGCGTGTTATCCAGGTCGAAAATGATCGCCTTTATCACAATTTCTCCCTGAACATGCCCGCCGCCTTTTCTGGTGCAATACGGTTAATATAGAATCCAGTCCCCAGCTCAAATCCAGTGGTGCGATACATCCTCGGTGTTATTTCGATGTGCCAGTGATAATCGAATTTGATTGTCGACCAGTAGTTTGTTCTCGGCAATAAGTTCGGGCTGTCACATAGAATAAGGTTGTAAGGAGGGTCATCGAGTATGTCATACATCGTTTTGCATATTTTCTTCATCACCGTTGACAGATCCATGATTTCTTCTTTGCCGATAAGTTTGTACGTGAAGGCATGCTTCTTGGGCAATATCAGGATCTCAAACGGAAACCTCGACGCATATGGCGCGATTACAACAAAGTGTTCACTCTGGAAGATTAGGCGGTCACCCATTTCTATTTCTTGCTGAATTATGTCGCAGAACAAACAGCGCTCCTTATAACTGTAGTATTCCTGCGCACCGTTCAGCTTCTGTTTAACACGTACCGGGGTCGCAGGCAGAGCGATCAGATCAGAATGTGTGTGGATCATCGTCGTTGCTCCAGCAAGCCGACCGTGGTTCTTGAAAACGAGTATGTAGCGCATTCGCTTGTCATTATGCAAATCATCGATTCTCTGTCTGTATGTCTTAAGAACTAGTGAAATCTGACCTTCAGTTAGCTCGAAGAAATTTGTGACATGATTGGGTGTTTCAACAATGACCTCATTGGCTCCGATACCAGTGACCATGTCATAAACACCAACACCATATTTCTGGAGTTCACCCTCGATTCGTAAGATTGGACTGATGTTCGGAATAACACGCAGCTTCCACCCTGGAGTGTTAGGCGCACCGTTATCGCGAACCGCATATATCTCATTAGGAGTCCGTGCTTCATGTCCTTCACAGAACGGGCAATCACCTGGAGTCATCTGGTCTCTGACGGGTAACTTGGGGATACGGTCATTCTCAGTGTCAATTATGACCCATGTATCAGTGACAATATCTCTCCTCACCTCAGACATCAACTTCCTCCTTTTTGATCTCTGTTGCAGCGGATAGCCAAGATCCAATACACGCCATGCTTAAAATAATACTACTCGGATTTCGCCCAGTGTCCAGCTCTTCGGTGAGCAAATCTGAGCGGCTCCGGTATCTTATATCTTGTCGCCGTCGATAAGACAACACTGCGGCACACAAGCAGATCAACAAGATGGCCTGGTGATACGAACAGTGGCTTTACTTTGCTGCGCGTCCTGAGAACGAGACCGATATTCTTACCATCCACCTTCAAGAACGAATATGAACCACGTTCCGGTCCTGGCACTTCATAATTGCCGTACAGGTGCGACTTCGCACAACCCACCGTTGGTAATCCCAGCACGACGCCAGCATGCGAAGCCAGGCCGAGGCCTCTCGGATGCGCAATTCCCTGACCATCGACAAGAAGCAAGCTTGGTTTCTTTCTAAGCTTACGGTAAGCCTTGATCATCACTGGCAGTTCACGAAACGATAGGAAACCAGGAACATACGGCATCTTCTCACGCATCCTGGCGTGGCTCTCTTCTATCAACCGGAGTTCAGGAAAAGAGAGAACGCAGATTGCACAGTACAGATATCCTCTTCTGCATGCCACATCGGCACCTGCGACCGATGTAAAATCTCTCTTCATGGTAGTAACTCTTACACGTTTAGCGAGTTGGATTTGGTTCTGCGTCAGTTGGGCAATTCTCAACTGGTCTTACTCAACAGTTACACTTTTTGCCAAATTCCTCGGCCGGTCCACATCAAGTCCCTTGAGGGTCGCTATATGATAAGCAAGTAACTGCAAGGGTATTACCGAAAGGATGGGCGAGACATACTCGAGACATTCTGGTATCGCTATCGAATACTTGCCTACGCTTCGAGTCCGCCGGTCGCCTTTGGTAACAATACATATCGGGATACCCTTTCGCGTCACGACTTCCTGGATGTTATTCAACATCTTGTCATACACGCTGGAACGAGGGTTAATACAGACGATCGGCATCTTGCTGTCAATGAGCGCAATCGGACCATGCTTCATCTCACCCGCTGCATACCCTGTCGCATTGATATAGCTGATCTCCTTGAGCTTGAGCGCACCCTCAAGCGCGGTCGCATAGTTCAAACCACGACCCAAGAACAAAAAATCACGCGAATTGCAAAATATCTTGGCGATATCTTTTATACGATCATCGAGTTGAAGGATTTGCTCAACCTGCCCTGGGACCTTTTTCAGTGCTGCAAAGTGGTTAGCAAGATCTTCCTTGCTGACAAATCCCCTCAACAAACCAAGATAGAGCGCAAGGAAATACAGGTTCACAATCTCTGCCGTGTACGCTTTGGTGGATGCAACACCAATCTCCGGACCAGCGAGTATCTCAATGATCCCATCCGACTCCCTGTGAATGCTTGATTGTGCAACGTTTACCAGAGATAGCACCTTGAGAAATTTCACCTTTGCCTCACGTAGACCAGCAATCGTATCGGCCGTCTCTCCGGATTGACTTATTGCCATCACGAGAGTATCGCTGTCGAGCACCGCATCGCGATAGCGGAATTCGCTTGAGATATCAACTTCGGTATGGATGCGCGCGAATTTCTCTATCAGGTATTTACCGACTAGACCGGCATGCCATGAAGTACCGCATGCCTGGATAACAATCCTCGAAACATTCCTCAATTCACTCTCGGACAAACCAAGACCATCACCTGGATCTATCCGCCTGTCAACTATCCGCTCGTTGACTATGTGGTGCAACACCTTTGGTTGCTCGAAGATTTCTTTCAACATGAAATGAGTAAAATGCCCCTTGTCGATATCCTCTACTTCTATCAACACCTTATCAGGTGAGACTTTGATTTCCTTACCCTGAAAATTAGTGACAATGCATTTGCCTTTGCCCAATACTACAATGCTGTCATTGGGTATGTGAATTACTTGATCAAAAATACTGACCACTCCTGATATGTCCGAAGCAATGGCGGCTTCTTTTGCATTATAACAGCATATGAGCGGTGCATCATGGCGTGCGCAAACCAGCCGGTTCGGTTCACTAACACTGATAACCGCGAACGCGAAGTTACCGCTTAGCTTCTTCACCGTGAGTTTAACGGCTTCTGCCAAACCTTTCTTGAGATTTTCCTCGATGAGATGGATGATCACCTCGGAATCAGTCAACGACCGGAATATATGCCCTTTTTCCTCAAGATCGTCCTTCAGCGCAACGTAGTTCTCAATTATGCCGTTTACGACAAGGGCCATTTCTTCGTTACAGTCAAGCAAAGGGTGTGTATTGTTCTCCTGCGGTAACCCGTGCGTCGCCCACCGAGTATGCCCCACGCCAATTGTTCCATGGACCGGCTTACGTTTGATCAATTCCTCAAGTTCACTCAGTTTGCCAGGAACCTTTCTGATAATCAGCTCACCGTTACTGATTACCGCAATACCGCTTGAATCATACCCTCGGTATTCAAGCCGCCACAGGCCTCCCAGCAGAACGCTCGGAACGTCACGACCCCCTACATAACCAATAATCCCACACATCGTGCAATTGTATCTAGGACTGCGCATTTGTCAATAGAGGGAGAGATATATCCGCCCATTGAATATCTTGACTTTCCACAGGCGGTCGGCTATGCTTGTGTATATTTGATTGCGATGTGGCACGAGTTTGTCTATTGAATAAAATTATGGAAGAAGAGGGACCACGAATTCTCTCAAGACAGCCGATCATGCGCCGAATGGTCGTGGCGATGATACCATGCATTCTAGCATCCATTTATTTTTTCGGCTGGCGGTCGCTAATTATCGTGGTCGTGTCATGCATCGTGGGGTTTGCCGCCGAATACTTTTTCGCCCGCCGTCGTAAGGAACCGGTCACCGAAGCCGTTTTCGTCTCAGCCATAATCTACGCGCTCATCATGCCACCGACAGTACCTTGGCATGTTTTGGTTTTCGGTATGGTATTCGCAATCGTTTTCGGCAAAATGGTTTTCGGAGGATTCGGTTTCAACATCTTCAATCCGGCAATGGTGGGGCGAGCGTTCGTCTACATCTGTTTTCCTATCGCACTCACCGCGACCTGGGCACCTGCCGCGCAGGGTTTTTGGGGTGCTTTGGGCACGTGGAGTACAGCCCTAAACCCCGATGTTATCACTACCGCAACTCCGATGGCATTGGCAAAAGCAGGTCAGGCCGTACCGCCTTTAGTCCACCTGATGCTCGGCAGATTGTCCGGAACCATGGGTGTTACCAGTGTAATTGCCATCCTGATCGGCGGAGGATATGTCTTCATTTCAAAAACCGCCAATCGCTGGATTATCCTCACGGTCATTTCCACATATGTGATACTCAATGGTTTGCTCGTCATACTCAATGTGAAAGTAGCACCGGGGATACTGCCGGCATTATTCGGCGGCGGTTTTCTTTTTGGCGCTTTCTTTATGGCTACAGACCCGGTGAGCGCTCCGAAAACACATCGGGCCCGGATAGTGTATTCGGTAATCATTGCAGGTAGCACGGTCGTGATCCGCAATTTTTCAGTCTTCAACGGAGGTTTCATGTTCTCACTGCTGATTGCAAATATGTTTGCACCGATCATCGATCACGCGTTCAAAACCAGAACTACCGGAAAGATGCCATTGGAAAAGGACGATCCTAAATGAGTCTTAAAGATCGAGCATGGTTTCCGATAGTCTATATGTTCGGGATAACTCTCTTATTGAGCACTATTTTGATCATATTTGGCACGCTGACACGTAAAAGAGTCAAGGAAAACGAAACGGTCGCCTTTGAACGAGCAGTGCTCGAAGCACTCCCGATTGACCTGCCGGCTGCTGTGACACCGAACCAGATCCACAGCATCTACGTATCTGACATCCGTGAAGCTAACGACAGCAGCGCTGGCGCCTTGAGGTATGTTAAGGAGGACACCCTCAAGGGTTTCGCATTACCGCTGGAAGGTCCGGGGTTTTGGGCACCAATAAAAGGAGTCATCGGTATCGAACCCGATGGCCTGACCATAACGGGCATAGCTTTCTACGAACAAAACGAGACCCCGGGGCTTGGAGGAGAAATCACGAAGAGCACATTCCGGGACCAATTCAAAGGTAAGAAGATAGCTGAAACAGAAACGCCTCTCCAAATCCGAAATCCAAGCGAAGCGCTGGATGGAAGCTCAGTGCATGCAATAACAGGCGCAACTCAGACGAGTAACAGACTGGCCGCGTTCTTGAATGCCTACCTCCTCGAGTGGCGTAAGCAAAGGATGGACCGCAAATGGTAGGACGCAAGAAAACGAAAGATGTCGTCCTCACTGCGGTTTGGGGAGAAAATCCGGTCTTTCGACAAATTCTCGGCATCTGCAGTGCTCTCGCTGTGACAAATCTGGTGTTGAATACTATGGTCATGGGTGCTGCCGTCATTTTTACCACCGCCCTATCGGGGTTTACGGTATCGCTGCTGCGTAAATATACCCCTCGTATCATCCGCATGATGGTCGAAGTTTTAATCATCGCCTTCTACGTCATCCTGTTCGATCAAGCACTAAAAGCCTACTGGCCAGACATGAGCGGCAATCTGGGTCCCTATGTTGGTCTCATCATAACTAACTGTATCATCATGGGGCGAGCCGAGGCATTTGCCAATAACAACCCACCTTTACTCTCATTTGTGGACGGTTTCTCCTCCGGTGCAGGCTATTCACTCGTATTGATATGTGTCGCAGTTGTACGCGAACTCCTGGGCATGGGTTCACTCATGGGTATACCCGTGCCTTTCTTCTCATCGGCGTTGTGGGATCGCTGGATAATCATGGTAATGCCACCAGGTGCATTCTTCACCCTGGCCGTCATCGTCTGGCTGGCCAGAACAATGCAGAAAGATACTGAAGAAAAGAAGACGAAAGGCAGCAAATGACATCATCGGATAGCAGCATGCTGCACCTATCGATAATTCTGTTCACGGCTGTGTTCACGGATAACATACTCCTTGCCCGTTTTCTTGGTATGTGTTCATTCCTCTCTGTATCAAGACAGGTTAAAACTGCGCTGGGCCTTGGTTTTGCCGTGGTTTTCGTCATGACATTCACGATAGCGCTTGACTGGCTTGCTTATCGATACATCCTCGAACCCTATGCGATCGAGTATTTCCGTTTCATACTCTTCATCGTTATCATTGCCGCATTTGTGCAATTCGTCGAGATGGCCATCGAGCGTTACTCACCGGTCTTATACCAAAATCTTGGCATCTTTCTGCCACTGATCACGGTCAATTGCGCGATCTTGGGCGCCTCCCTCTTTATGGTCATCCGGGAATACAACCTTGCCGAAGCAATTGCGTTTGGCTTCGGGAGTGGAGTTGGTTGGATGCTTGCGATCATTGCGATGGCAGGTATACGGGAGAAGCTTAATAACGCACTGATTCCAAAAGGGCTGCAGGGTCCAGGTATAACTCTCATCATAGCCGGCATCATGGCCCTGGCTTTCATCGGATTTACAGGTGTGCTTTCGGGACGGTGATGCTGGATCTGCAACGCGCCAGGTAATCATGGACCTCTTCATAATTCCGATAGCAATTGTAAGTGTTGTAGGCGCGCTCCTGGCTGCCGCCCTGGTCTTTGCGGAACGGGTGATAACCAATTACGGCGATGTCGAGGTGGACATAAACGATGGCGAAAAGCTCTTTACGGTAAGGGGCGGCGGTTCGCTGCTCGAAAATCTTACATTGCAGAAAATCTTCATACCTTCGGCTTGCGGAGGACGCGGTACGTGCGGTTACTGTAAGGTCAAAGTAACCGATGGAGCCGGACCACTACTCCCGACCGAAGAACCTTATATGGATGCTGTTGAACGTAAAGAAGGCATCAGGCTTTCCTGTCAGGTCAAACTTAGAAATGATCTGAAAATCGAAATACCCGATGAACTTCTGACCATACGAGAATATCTATGCACGTGCAGCGAGATCCTCGACTACACCTATGACATAAAACAATTCCGGCTAGCTTTCCTCGATGGGCAACAGATGAAATACACTCCCGGGCAGTACGTTCAACTACTCTCCCCCCAATATGAGAAAAGTCCCGAAGAAGTCTACCGTGCCTACTCGGTCTCATCCGACCCGTCGAACAAGGCATTTATTGAACTGATCGTGCGCCGTGTCCCGGACGGTATCTGTACAACGTATCTGTTCGATTACCTAAAAAAGGGCGATCAAATACGCATAAACGGACCTTATGGCCATTTTTACCTGCGCGATACGGATGCACCGATCATTTTTATTGCCGGTGGCTCAGGTATTGCACCAATCAAATGCATACTACACCACATGCAAAATACGAAAAACTCTCGCAAATCTGTTTTCTTTTTCGGCGTGCGCAATACTAAAGAGCTATTCCTGGTCAACGAGATTAAGGCATTTGAAACCGCCATCGATGATTTCAAATTCATACCGGTGGTATCGCAACCAGACCCTGAAGCAAAGTGGAACGGTGCAACCGGTAGGGTGACGACGGCAGCATCGGATTATCTGCATAAGCAACCGGATGCAGGTAAATACGAAGGTTATCTCTGTGGCAGTCCGGGGATGATAGAATCATCGGTGCAAGTTTTGACGAAGTTAGGTATCCCCGAAGACAGGATCTATTTTGATAAGTTCTCATAGTGAGAGGTATAGATGAAAAAATCACCACAACAACAGGAACTCGAGAGCATGTTGAAGTCTTCTAAGTTCTCGTCCAGCGGTTTCATGGGTGCTGACAGGAGGAACCTCTGGGAGATCATCGATGCAGATGCGGCCGAGGTAGCGAAAACTGGAAAGACCATGGAAGAAGTGGCAATTCGAATGCGGCAAATCACCGCCGCCGGCGTTGAAGGCCTTGGTGAGTGGATAGAGATTAGCGAAAACCTGCAGGTAATGGTTGATGATAACCGCGGAGTGATACCCTGCCCATGGCCCCATCACGTACGGTGCCTCAAGAGAATTACAACGGTACGGAATGTACAGACCGATACTACCCTACGCTGGTCCGAGTTGAACATCCATCTCATAAGAGAACATGGATTCTTTGAGGGTAAAGGCTCGCCCTTCAGAATCGAACCTGTCGCTTTGATAGAGATGATCTTCGCGGCCCCATAACCACACGACCGCCACACATCAGACTCCAACTATACTACGATAATCGGCACTTGACAGATCATCCTTTTCGACTATAATCAATAATGAAAATGAATTGCAATTTCATTAAGGAGGTCGCATATCAATAGAGATTCTGACGCAATGAAGAGTTTCGCCCGGCATAAGACAAAATACGGCTTAAAGAGTTCGAGCAAACGTACGTTCATTGTAGATTTTTTTATGAAGGCAGGCCGTCACTTCACGGTCGAGGAATTATACAACGAGATAAAAAAACATAGGAAAGGGATAAGTTATTCTACTGTCTACCGGGCGCTTAAGTTGCTCGCAGATTGCGGTTTGGCCGGCGAGTCAATGTTCGGTGATTCTGTATCACGATATGAACCGATTAGTAGATCAGACCACCACGACCACCTCATCTGCAGCAGGTGCGGTAGGATCATTGAATTCGAGAACGGTAAAATCGAACAACTGCAGCACAACGTAGCAGAGAAATATGGATTCTCCGTCTCTGCTCACCGACTGGAATTGTACGGCGTGTGCCGGGAGTGTCAAAGAAAACGCAGGAGAAAATGAAATGTCAAAGATACCACTCACCGATATGGATGCTGGAATGAGAGGCAAGGTTGTAGAATTACAGGGCGGTCATGGACTCTGTGCACGTCTGAACGCGATGGGCATTAGACCGGGCGCAAGAATCACCAAAATAAGTGGACAGATAATGCGGGGACCGATTATTGTTAGAATTGGTGCCACCCAAATCGCACTCGGCTTCGGAATGGCCAGCCGCGTGCTTGTTGAGGTTTAGATGATAAAGAAAATTCTGCTGATGGGCAATCCCAATGTCGGCAAGAGCGTAATATTCTCGCGGTTAACTGGCGTCAAAGTCATCGCTTCAAACTACCCGGGCACCACCATAGAATTCTGCCAGGGTTGCATTGGATCGGGTACCAGCAGAATCGATGTTGTGGATGTCCCAGGAACCTATAGTATCGAACCGAATTCCCCGGCCGAAGAAGTAGCCGTGTCCATTCTCGAAAAAGCGGTTGCAACCAAAGATACTATTGTCGTCAATGTCGTCGACGCCACCAACCTCGAAAGAAATCTAAACCTCACACTTCAACTTCTGAAAAGAAACATTCCGGTCCTGATAGCCCTTAACCTCTGGGACGAGGCTAAACACATTGGTATTTCGATCGACGCCGACGCCCTTGAAAAAATTCTCGGCGTTCCGATAGTGACGACCGTGGCAATCACCGGTGAAGGAATAAAGGAACTCGTCTCTCGCCTCAGCGCTGCAAAACCCGGAGCATACGAGTATATCGATGAAGAACGATGGCATGAAGTAGGCAGAATCGTGGACAGGGTACAGATCATAAAACACAAGCATCACACCCTTGGCGAACGCCTTGGCGACCTTACGATCCATCCCTGGACCGGTCTTCCTATTGCCGTGATTGCCCTCCTGGTCATGTTCTTCATCATAAGATTGATCGGCGAGGGAATAATATCCCTGATGACCGAACCGTTTTTTGAAAATATCTGGGCGCCGCTTATGATGCGGATCTCACACCTTCTGGGGTCGGAAAGTGTTCTCCATAAAATAATCATCGGTCAACTGTTTGAAGGCACAATCGATTTCGGTCAGTCCTTTGGTGTTCTGACCACGGGTCTTTATGTTCCCTTTGGCGCGGTCCTGCCATACATCTTTGCCTTCTATCTGGCACTCAGCATTCTCGAGGATTCCGGTTATCTGCCGAGGCTTGCAGTACTACTCGACAACGCCCTGCATGTTATCGGATTGCATGGCATGGCAATCGTGCCGATGTTCCTCGCATGCGGCTGTAATGTACCTGGCGTTATGGCTACGCGTATCCTCGAAACAAAACGTGAGAGATTCATCGCGGCAACCCTCATGTCCCTTTCGATACCCTGCATGGCGCAGACCGCGATGATATTCGGTCTGCTCGGTAAATACGGAGTACGAGGTCTATTGCCTGTGTTCATTACACTCTTCACGGTATGGCTCATTGCAGGGAATCTCTTCAAGCTTCTGGTCAAGGGAGAAAGTCCGGAGATATTTACGGAAATTCCAGCTTACCGTCTGCCCCATTTTCCGACTTTGATGAAGAAAGTTTGGATGAGAATATACTGGTTCCTGCACGAGGCGGTGCCATTTGTCCTGGTGGGTGTTTTTTTTGTAAATCTGCTGTATGCTTTTGGAATCATTTCGATGCTGAGCAACATCATCGGTCCATTTACCGCTAGAGCATTCGGCTTGCCGTTTGAAGCGATCGGTGCTTTGCTGATAGGTTTTCTGAGAAAGGACCTGGCCGTCGGTATGTTGGCTCCGCTCAACCTTACCGTAAAGCAGCTCATTATCGCATGTGTAATCCTCACCATGAGTTTCCCGTGCATCGCAACGTTCGCCGTGCTGCTCAGGGAGTTAGGCGTAGTAGACATGCTCAAAGCCGCTTTCATAATGATAGCATCGGCATTCCTGGTGGGAGGACTGCTCAATCTGATTCTATGATCGCAGGATAGATGCAAAATGAGGCTTGACAAGAATTCTTTTCTGATTATAATTATTCCATGATTGAAATTATTCCAAACAGCAAGGAACTCAGGAAACTCCTGACGGAAAAGGGCCTCAAGCCCACGTACCAGCGGCTCATGATAGTTGATTATCTCCATCGTCATACGAGTGAACACCTGACCGTGGAGAAGATCTACAACTCGCTCTCCGGGCAAATGCCGGTGCTTTCGATGACCACGGTATACAACACCCTCAATTCCTTTCTGAAAGCGGGTATTGTCTCCGCCATAACCATAACCGGTACTGAAATTCGGTACGGTTTCATAACTTCACCACACCACCACTTTCTTTGCAGAGGTTGCGGTGATATCATCGACGTCGATGTCCGTTGTCCGATAGCAGACCGCAGGAGTATCAATGGATGCAAAATCGAAGAGATACATGGTTATTTCAAAGGTTTGTGCAAGAAGTGTTTGAAAAAACAGCGTAAACAAAAGACGTGAAGAATGTGTCAAATACAACGATAAGGAGGAAAAAACATGAAAGAACAGGTCGAGAAAGTACTGGGCGAAATTAGACCCAGCTTAGAGGCAGACGGTGGGAATGTGGAGTTAGTCGAAGTGACTGATGATGGCATTGTGAAGGTGAAACTGACCGGTGCCTGCGGAACTTGTCCAATGAGCACGCTTACTCTTAAAATGGCTATTGAAAAAACCTTGAAAGACCGGATACCGCAAGTTAAATCAGTCGAACAGGTCTTTTAGTCTTTGCTCTAGTTTATATCTGACAACATCTGTCTGGTACTATGGTAAATTCAAAATTCACATAGAGGAGGCATGGTAAATGGCAAAATATAAATGCACTGTATGCGGCTATATATACGACCCGGAAAAGGGTGATCCTGATTCCGGAATAAAGCCGGGTACGTCATTCGACGCGATCCCTGATGAATGGGTATGCCCCGTCTGCGGCGTGGGTAAAGATCAATTCGAAAAGGTGGATTGATGGCAATGCGTGAGATCAAAACCGGTATATTATACGTGGGCTCGAACCATTGGGATCGCAGGCTGTTTGACGAACTGATCCCGTTGCCCGATGGTACAACATATAATTCCTATCTGATCTTCGGCAGCGAGAAAACTGCGCTCATCGATTCTGTGGATCCCGATAAGCAACACGAGCTCATTGCGAATTTGGAGAATCAAAATCTGAAGAAACTTGACTACGTGATCTCGAATCACGCCGAACAAGATCATTCCGGAAGTATACCAAAGGTACTCGAAGCATTTCCCGGTGCGAAGGTTGTTACCAATGAGAAATGCAAAACCATGCTCATGGAACTACTTCTACTTCCTGAAGAAAAATTCATCACTATCAGTGATAAGAGCACGATATCAATCGGTGACAGAACGCTGGAATTTATCATCGCCCCTTGGGTACACTGGCCTGAAACGATGCTGACTTACCTGCGTGAAGACAAAATGCTATTTCCGTGCGATCTCTTTGGTGCCCATCTAGCGACCAGCGACCTCTACGCGAACGACCGCGCACGGGTTTATGAATCTGCGAAGCGCTATTATGCCGAGATCATGATGCCGTTCCGGAATGTCATCCAAAAACATCTGACAAAGTTGGAGGATTTCCCCATGGAAATCATCGCGCCGAGTCACGGGCCGGTACATAGAGATGTGAATTTCATAATCGATGCATACCGCGATTGGACATCGGATACGGTGAAGAATGAAGTAATACTGCCCTATGTGTCGATGCATGGGAGTACAGAGAAAATGGTCCAGTACTTCATCGATGCTCTGATAAAAAGAGACATAACCGTCAAGCCATTCAATCTAACAAAAACCGATATCGGTGAACTGGCAATCGCTCTCGTCGATGCGGCCACGATCGTCATCGCGGCGCCGACTGTATTAGTCGGCCCCCATCCGGCGGCAGTATACGCAACCTATCTGGCCAACGCGCTGCGCCCCAAAGCCAGATATGCATCGGTCATTGGGTCATATGGCTGGGGTGGTAAGATGTTAGAGCACATAACCAGCATGCTCGGAAACTTGAAGGTAGAGTTGCTGCAGCCTGTTATCGCCAAGGGACATCCAAAAGAAAGTGACTTCGAAGCAGTGGAGAAATTGGCAGATGCTATCTTGGAACGACACAGGGGGATTGGAATCGTATGATGCTGACGCAACCGAATATCGGTACAGAATCCCGTTTTATTTTCAGCTCAGGCTCGCTTGACAAAAGGCTCTATTTGTACGATAATAATGACAGTCAAGTAGTAAATAAAAACGATTAAAGGAGGTATTTCATGAGTGTATTTGAACCGAGTGAAGTCTTTCAATTCGCAATAAGAATCGAAGAAGGTGGAGAGAAATTCTACCGCGAGATGGCGAATAAGTTAGAAAATACAGAAGTGAAATCTCTATTTTCTGCCCTGGCTGATGAAGAGGTTAAACACAAAAAAACCTATGAAGGAATGGTTGCCAAAATCGAAAAATACGAACCTTTCGAAAGCTACCCAGGAGAATATTTATCATATCTACGGTCGTACGCAGATAATATTATATTCACTCCTCAACGCATGGAAGAAGAGATGAGGAAAATCAAAGATGCAACGTCTGCATTGAAATTCGCCATTGACCGCGAGCTTGATTCAATACTGTATTATCAGGAGGTGAAGAATCTCGTGCCGAAGAACCAGCGTGGTGAAATCGACAGGATCATTGAAGAAGAAAGAAGACACTTCGTGAAACTCACGAAATGCAGCAGTGACGTCGCCGCTTCTTGTGTCCGTAAGGATTGACGGTGAATTCCGGAAACATCGATAGCGGCAGTAAGCATTATTAAGTACTTTGGGGGAATGGTGTTGGGACAGATGAAAGAAGTACAACGTAATACATACTATGTCATCTGTTATGGTAGACCAAAGAATCAAAACAACAACCAATAGGAGGTAAAAATGGCTTCAAAAGAAATGCTCGATATGTTGAATAAGGCAATAGCCAGAGAACTGCAGGTCACAATACAATACATGTGGCAGCACGTTATGTGGAAAGGCGTAAAAGGATTCTCGGTGAAAGATGAACTAAAAAGCATCGGCATTACCGAGATGAAACATGCTGAGGAAATAGCCGAACGTCTAACGTATCTTGGCGGCACACCGACGACAAAACCAGAACCGATATTTGTCGGTGGCACCCTCAAAGAGATGATCGAACATGATAAGAAAGATGAAGAAGGCGCAATACAAATGTACAAAGATCTAATAAAGATGGCTGATAAAGAAGGCGACGAGGTCACCAAAAGAATGTTCCAGAAGATACTGGCTGACGAAGAAGAGCATCACGATACATTTTCCGGATTGTTAGAAGAGATATAAGTACCCGTTTGGACTGTCGGTCACTTGGATGCAGGCTGAAGCGTCATCTATGATCCGTATTTGCTGGCAGCAGGTCCGCAGAGATCTACAGTCATAACAGTGAGAGGGAAGCCCACTCTTCCCTCTCTGATACGGCTGATGGTATCCCATCACCAAAACCGAAAAGAGGTATAAAAATGGCAGAAGTAACTGGCGAAATAATTGACATCATCAAAGAATCAATAAAATTAGAATTGAATGGACAGAGTTTCTTCGAACTGGTAGCTGAAAAAACGCATAACGAGCTTGGTAAGAAGATGTTTCTTAAACTCGCAAATGATGAAGCACAGCACCTCAAAGTGTTCAGCGATATTTTCACCACAATGGTAGGTGAGGATTGGAAGAAACACATCGGCGATATGGAATCCAAGCAAAAGGCACCGATGATCGACGCGCTGGCGAAGAAGGTCGAAAGTGCGGGGAAAGAAAATCGCGCAAGTGAACTTGAAGCGATCAGCATAGCAATGGACCTCGAAAGAAATGCCATAGATTTCTTTTCCAACGCCGCCCGGGGAACGAAGGACGAAAAGGCCCGCGACATCTTCAACAAGATAGCCGATGAAGAGAGATTACATTATGATCTGCTGCAAGCTCAACATGACTACCTTTCGAATTCGGGTTACTGGTTCGACGTCGCAGAGTTCCGCATGGATTCGAAATACTGACGCGTACAGCCATAGGGAGAATGAAAGAAAACCTTAAACAGTGGTGCTGAGTACAGCACTCCGGACGATAATCCCCATCCTGCTGCTTATCGGGGTGGGTGCGATGTCCCGAAAGTTGGGAATCCTCAAGGGCGGCGACGCAAGAGTATTGAGCGCATATGTATACTACTTCGCTTTACCGGCTTTGCTGCTTGTCAACATCGCGGAAACACAGTTCGACTCATCCACCCTCCGCTTCATGGCAGCTGGTATCACGCCGGTACTCATTGCATTCTTCTTCTACCTCGTAATATCCAGATTATTCTCTTTCTCAAAGAATACAACTTACGTTCTTACGCTAGGCACGATATTCGGAAGCTGGGGATTCTTTGGCATACCTTTTGTGATGTTCGCCTTTCCCACCCGCGAAGCCGAAAAGCTCGCCACGCTTTCCCTTGTTTCGATAGCGGTGGTCAGCGTTACAATTTCGATCACGTTGTTGGAATATTATCGACTGAAGGAAACAAGTGTATGGAGCGGATTGTTAGTGGTTCTGAAGAAACTATCGAAGAACCCTCTCATCATATCAATCGTCCTTGGTCTGTTGATCGCCCTGCTCCGTTTGAAGATCCCTCCTCTTCTTCTTACTCCTCTACACATGCTTGGCAGTACCACAGCAACTGTGGCAATCTTCTTGCTTGGCGCATTCCTGTACGGTAGGAAATACACAAGAATCACCCAAGCGTTGAAGTTAAGTATTCTAAAGATCTTATTTCTCCCGGCCATTGCATTCTTGACGGTCGGCTTTTTCAGACTGGGGGAACCACACCGGTCCATCATCGTGCTCATGCACGCCATGCCGCTTGCACTCTCGATGATCGTATTGAGTGAACGATATGATTTCAACAAGGAAACGTTCGCATCTTTGATCCTCATAACGTCGTTAGCCGCAGGTATATACCTCAACCTGTGGCTAATTGTTCTTGGCCACCAATGATCACTGGAAATTGCAATGTTGCATAATACCATCGATGTCCTCAATTCAGGAATCAGCGTCAACGGGGCCGTGATAAAGATTCACAGCATTGTGCAGGGGCGGTTCCGTGAAGAACAGAACGTTCGACTGCATTACCAAAGCCATGAGGGAGAAGAGTATCTGCTATATGTGAAGATATTCCATGGCCGGCCGCCTGAATATTTACCTTGGGTAGAATTATATGGCATGAATACGCATATCTGCGTCGACGGTAAACCGGTTGTCTATTTCGATTCGGCATTCGAAGACACAATACTCCATACCTTCAGCAAGAATCTCCGCCCGGGAGCTCGTATTTTCGTAGAATATCTCGATGATATCGAAACGCGAGAACAACTGCGCCGGGGCTTTCCGGCGGTGCTGAGCAGACTGGGATACAAGATGTTCAAACTTGGTTACACGTGGTTCAAGGACTGGTATTTTCCCGAAGGCTACCTCGAGGGTACGCAGAAGCTACAGGCAGAAACGGCCCTCAACCAAAACCACAGAAGCAGCCATCTAAAAGCCATCGCTGATGATGTTTCTCGATTCATGTGCACCAACGGAGTTGCAGTGGTTTTGGATGAATATACACGCCGGGCCATCCTGCGGGCGGAATCCATTACATCGGTTTTGAACGAACCGGTTTCCCGCCGTGATTAAGTGCGTTTCGTCGGTATTTCGTAGTAAATATTTGCTCATCTTGATTGTCGAAATAGTAGATAGGAAGGTGAAAGGAGTGGCAAATGGAGAGATCAAAAGCTATTAAAGGGCTGATGAATGCCCTTCAAACTGAATTGAACGGCATTGAGTTTTACAGGATCGCCGCCGAGAAGACGGAAGATGCAAAGGGCAAGAAGGTATTTCAAACGCTCGCCGATGATGAGCTCAAGCACTTCAATACGCTGCAACAGCAATACAAAGCACTGGCTAACGAAGGAAGATGGCAGAAAATCAGTCTCGGAAATATCTCTATTTTTGAAGGCGAGAGTCCGATATTCACTGATGAGTTAAAACACAGGGTGAAGGGTATGCATTTTGAAGTAACTGCGTTGAGTATCGGAGCCCAACTTGAAACTAATTCAATCGATTTCTACAGAAAAATGAAAGAAGAAAGTGACGACCCCACTGCCAAGGAAATGTACGAAAAACTCCAGAAGTGGGAAGAAGTTCACCTCAATGCTATAAGCAAACAACTTGATCTGATAAAAGAAGATTACTGGGCAGAACAGCGCTTCTCACCGCTTTACTAAAGTGCACATCCTGACCGGGCTTGTTTATGAACGATAAATTCGAAGCAGCAAAAACCCTTGATTGTGTCGGGTTGTATTGTCCGCAACCTCTATTTCAAACCCGAGAGGGTATTGACTCGATAAGCGTTGGTGAATTGCTTGAGGTGCTGGCCGATGATCCTGCGGCTGAGGAGGATATTAAGAGATTTGCCAAGCGTACGGGTCACGAGATAGTTCTTTTCCAGAAAAAGGGCGGCTCGCTACGTTTTCTTATCAGAAAGACTAAATAGGAGATAAAATGAATAAGAAGGCATCTATCTTATACGTGCAAACGAGTGACGATCCCGAAAGACAATATTCACCACTCATCCTTGCACAAACAGCGAAGGCAATGGACATCGAAGCCAAAGTCTATTACCTGGGACAGGCACTGAGGGTACTGAAGCCGGAAACTACATCCACCATCAAGATCGGCGAATTCCCCAGTTTGCTGGAAATGTTAGAAAAAACGATGGAACTGGGTATCGAGATCTATGTCTGCGAGGCATCTAAACAGATGCTCGGCTGGGACAAAATCGAGCTGATCAAGGGACTCAAGATCGTCGGCGCCGGGACTTTGAATGACCTCGCACTCGACGCCTCAGCAACTATGTGGTTTTAGAGGAGTTGGGAGCAGAATGAATTTCTACCTTGACTACCAATCATCAAAACCTGTTGATCAGCGCGTGATCGATGCTATGCTTCCTTACCAGCATGATACATTCGGCAACCCCTCTTCCCTACACGCCGTGGGCGATGATGCTACTGAAGTACTCGAAGCATCCCGCGGGGCGATCGGCGCCTTCATAGGTGCCGAGAAGGATGAGATAATCTTTACTTCCGGAGCAACAGAATCCAATAATCTCGCCTTGATCGGTTACTCGTTCAGGAACAGGGATAAAGGCAACCATGTCGTGATCGCAGAAATCGAGCATATATCAATTCACAATATCGCGAAATACCTAGAGAAGAATGGCTTTGTCATTTCGAAAGTTCCCGTGGATCAATTCGGTGTGGTAAAAATCGAAAAACTGGCAGAGCGTATCACAGACAAAACGATTCTTGTATCAGTTGGTTATGCAAACAATGAGATAGGCACGGTCCAAAACATCTCACAAATCGGGGCGCTCTGTCGTGAAAAGAACATAGCCTTTCATACCGATGCGGTCGCTGCCGAGGGGTTATTATCCATTGATACTAATAAGGACAATATAGATCTCATGACGCTTTCATCAAATGATATATACGGACCAAAGGGGCTTGGTGCGCTCTATGTGCGAAAAGGCATACGCATCAACCCGCTTATAATAGGCGGCGGCCAGGAACGGGGACTGCGCTCTGGCACTGAGAACATCCCCGCGATCGCCGGGATGAAAAAGGCGGCGGAGATTATCCAAAATGAGATGCCGGAGGAAACGAAGCGCTTTCAGCAATATCGAGACAAAATCATAAATGAAGTGCTATCAAAGGTGCCGAGGTGTTATTTGAACGGACACCCGACCAAAAGACTACCAAACAATGCACACTTCCGCTTCGATGGGGTCGAAGGTGAATCACTACTTCTATCCTTCAAGGAGAAAAAGATTGCGGTATCCACGGGTTCTGCCTGCAGTTCTAAGACGCTCGAACCATCACATACCCTAATCGCACTCGGCTTACTACACGAAGAGGCACATGGTTCTCTGGAAATAACTCTAGGCAGATTTAACCAGGAAGCCGATGTGGATGCGCTGCTGGCAGTGCTCCCGGAAATCGTAAAACGTCTAAGACGATTGTCACCGCTCTACAAAGAGGAGGTATAGAGTGAAATCCACGCAATACAGCGACAAGGTACTGGACCATTTTAAGAACCCACGTAACGTCGGCACGCTTGAAGGCGACGATGTTACCGTCGGCAGGGTCGGTAATCCGGTTTGTGGTGATTTGATGGAGTTCTATGTCAAAGTCAAGGACGGCCGGATCGAAGATATTAAATTCAAGACGTTTGGCTGCGGTTCGGCGATCGCGACGGCAAGCATGATAACGGAATTGGCAAAGGGCAAAACCATCGACGAAGCGATCAAGATAACCAGACAGGATGTCGCAGATGAACTAGACGGTCTACCACCCATAAAAATGCACTGTTCTAACCTTGCCGCAGATGCTCTGAAGAACGCTATCAAGAACTATCAGGAAAAACAGAAACCGGCTCCGAAAGAAGATGCTGGATCTGCAGAACCCGGAGAAATATTGGGAATGAAGAATTTCGAAGATAGGGGAATCTTTCACGAGGTGACTGACTTAGCTAAGTTTGCTGACAAGAGGACTATGATTCTGGACAGCGGTGAAAGGTCGATGGAGATCGCTCTGCACTTAACAAAACATACCCCCCGGGTCATCTTTGTGACAAAGAACAAACAACTTCCGAGTGGCAGCAAGGTAGAGGAATTAAAGGCATCTACGGTGAGAATTCTGTACGAATCTGAAATTCTGGAGATAAATGGTTTGAATACGGTCGAGAAGGTTACCATCCATGACCTCAATGAAGACGAAGAATATGAGTTATTCGTCGATAGCATCATTATCCTTCGCTGAGATGCAGCAGATTATTTACGAGGTGAATCAAGGTAAATGAAAAAAGAAGCGCGCTTCAACATATCAGGTATGACCTGTGCAACGTGTGCACAGACGATTGAGAAAGCGCTGGCAAAGATTGATGGCGTCACCAAGGTGCAGGTTAACCTTAGTTCAGAGACTGCCGATGTCGAATTCGATGATAAAAAGGTTAACCCATCCGAACTCGCGCGTGCGGTCACCGAAGCAGGGTATGGCATCCGTACCGAAAACGCAGTTCTGAAGATCGGTGGAATGACATGCGCAACCTGCGTAGCGACTATTGAGAATGCACTTAGAAAGGCAGATGGAACAACGAGTGTCAACGTCAATCTTGGTGCAGAGAAGGCTTACGTAACGTTCAATCCGAGCATGACTGATATTCCGAATCTTAGACAGGCGATCGAAGAGGTTGGATATCAGTATCTGGGGCTCGAAGGAGAAGAAACCGCTGAGTTAGAACAAAAAGCGCGGAAAAAGGACCTGAGGCAGAAACGTAATCGGTTCATCGTGGGATTTGCCGTCGGCATTCCACTGATGGCCATGATGTACCTGCACATTGTCCTCCCGTTTCCTACGCCGTATCTCATGCTCGTCGTCTCGACGCCAGCATTTATCTATGTGAGCCACCCCATTTTCAAAGCAGCATACCGTGCGTTGCTCAATCGGAACCTTAACATGGATGTGATGTATTCCATGGGGATAGGTGTAGCGTATGTCTCCAGTTTACTCGGTACATTCGAGATAGTTCTATCGAGAGAGTTTTTATTTTATGAAGCAGCCCTTATGCTCGCCTCCTTCTTGACCTTTGGCAGATACCTTGAAGCACGCGCAAAGGGAAAGACTTCGGAGGCCATCAAGAAATTAGTCGGATTACAGCCAAAGAACGCAACAGTCATAAGGAACGGCGAGGAAATAACACTACCCATCGAAGATGTTGCAATAGACAACGAAGTCATCGTGAAGCCGGGCGAACGGATTCCAGTCGACGGTACCGTGACAAAGGGCTCTAGCTACGTCGACGAATCGATGATCACCGGCGAACCAATACCAGCATTGAAGAAAGAGAACAGCAATGTCGTGGGCGGTACGATAAACAAAAACAGCGTGCTCAGGATCAGGGCATCTCGTATCGGTAAGGACACGGTTCTTGCGCAGATAATTAACCTGGTCGAGACCGCCCAGGGTGCGAAACCGCCGGTCCAGAGAATCGCAGACCGTGTAGTGAGATACTTCATACCCTCGGTATTGGCGATCGCAATACTTTCCTTCGTTATATGGTACTTCATCGCTGGATACACGCTGCTTTTTTCCTTGACGCGATTGATATCGGTACTGGTCATTGCCTGCCCTTGTGCACTGGGGCTGGCCACACCAACCGCTGTTACGGTCGGCATAGGCCGCGGCGCTGAACTGGGTATCCTAATCAGAAATGGCGAGGCTCTTGAACTGTCGGAAAAAATCAC
The DNA here is from genome assembly GCA_020353055.1 of Caldifarciminota bacterium. GTDB lineage: Bacteria > Hydrothermota > Tepidihabitantia > SM23-42 > SM23-42 > SM23-42. Next base: position 1,392,047 of record CP070686.1, read on the forward strand.
GACCATGGTATTTGACAAAACAGGAACCCTGACCAAGGGAAAACCAGAAGTCACCGACTTGAAGGCCTTTGGTGTCACCGAAGAAGAACTCCTCCAGACTGCGGCCAGTATAGAAAAGAATTCGAGTCATCCAATCGCAGAAGCCGTCGTGCGTTACGCCAAAAACAGAAATATTAAGACGCACAACATAACCGATTTTGATACTGTGGAAGGTAAGGGAGTCAAGGGAAGCCTGAATGGCAGGCTTACGCTCGCTGGCAACCCAGCCTTCATCCGTGAAAACGGAGTGAATTACGATAGTAAGTTTGCTGATAAGATTTCATCGATTGAAAAAAAAGGTAAGAGTATCATCGTTATTGCCAGCGATTCAAAATTAATCGGGCTTATCGGGATCGCAGATACGCTCAAAGCAGAGGCAGGCGCGGCAATAGACGAGTTGAGGAAACTCAACCTTGAATTGGTGATGGTAACGGGTGATAACGAACGCACTGCCAGAGCGATTGCGGACAATATTGGTATCAATACAGTGCTCGCTGGCGTCCTGCCTGCGGAAAAAGCAAGTGAAGTGAAACGAATGCAGTCGGAAGGCAAATTAGTTTCTTTCGTTGGTGATGGCATAAACGATGCCCCGGCACTTGCACAGGCCGATGTCGGTATTGCCATCGGCACCGGCACCGATATCGCGATAGAAAGCGGTGACATGATCCTGATGCAGGGTCAAATAATCGATGCGGCAGCAGCGATACAGTTAGGCAGAAAAGTTATGTCCAGAATAAAGCAAAACCTTTTCTGGGCATTTGCCTATAATACTGCGCTCATCCCAGTTGCCGCCGGGGTTCTCTACCCCTTCTTCAGAATCGCATTCAGACCCGAACTCGCCGGTTTTGCTATGGCCATGAGTTCGGTGACCGTCGTCACCCTTTCATTGCTTTTGAAAAAATACATGCCGCCCGCAAAGAGAGCAAAGATGAATGCAAGCGGCGGTAATACAACGAAGGAAAAAAGATTTGGAGCCTAAAGAACTTGGCGTTATGTCCAGCAGAGTGTTAGCATTCAGCCAATGGCTGACAAAAAAGGAGGTAAGAAATGGCAATAGACCCAATATGTAAGATGAATGTCGACGAAAAAACGGCACAATACACGAGTGAATATCAGGGTAAGACTTATTACTTCTGCGCTCCAGGATGCAAGAAGAAGTTCGACGAAAATCCAGCAGAGTATCTCGAAAAAGAGACAGAAGATTCAAACTAAGAAGTTGCGTCAAGGAGCGTGAATGGATATCAAACATATCGAGGGCAAGAAGAAGGGGCAGGTTATGCTCTACGCACTGAGTACGTGCGTCTGGTGTAAGAGAACGAAAAGACTGCTCAATGAACTTGGTATAGACTATCATTTCGTTGATGCAGACCTGGCAAACTCGGAAGATAAAGAAGAGATCCGGCGAACGGTTCTCAAATGGAATCCCAACGGATCATACCCTACTATCGTAATCGACGATGAACACAGCATTATTGGCTATGATCCAGAAAGGATAAAAGAGGTGTTTGGTGACGGTGAAAAGTGAAGCGCCGGGTCAAGAACAGATTGACAAATTGTATCAGAAACTGAAAAGTGAAGCCGACGAAGGCGGTTACCACCTCAATCCCGATCTTGATTTTACAAAAGAACTTGTTGAAGGGTTGATAGTCAATGAGGAAAGATACGGCTATCCTTCTTGCCCGTGCCGGCTGGCTACAGGAGAAAAACAGGAAGATCTCGATATAATCTGCCCTTGCGACTACCGGGATGCTGATGTTTCTGAATATGATACATGTTATTGTGGTCTTTATGTCTCGAAAACAGTTATTGATGAAAAAAAACAGATAGGCAAAATACCAGAGCGTCGCCCCGTGGAGCGAGAACGTAAGAAATCCACCTCGGCGCCAGCGGCTTCTGCTTCGAAACTCACCCTACCCGTTTGGCGATGTCGTGTTTGTGGTTACTTATGCGCAAGAGATAACCCACCTGAAATATGTCCGATATGCAAAGCGAAGAAGGACAGATTCGAGAAATTCATCGATAGCGCGTAAAGAGAGATGACGCATCAGTGAATCATCCCGCCATCTCGAATACGAAACAAAGGAGAAAAAATGTCGAATGTGAATAAAGTTGGCGAAGTCTACCGATGTGAAATTTGCGGTAACGTCGTTGAGGTAAAAGAGGTTGGCGGCGGTGAATTAGTATGCTGCGGCGAACCGATGAAGTTGTTGTAGTAGTTGATTAGAACCTGATTACTCATACAATATCAATGAAAGGAGTGTAAAATGCAAGAAATATCCAATATATTCCAGTCGGCTGATTGGAAAAAAGAGAAACATGTTCCAGTAATTGAAGCACCCGTAAAGGTCGGCAAGGGAATGGATATCGTCGTTAAGGTAACCGTCGGCAAGGAAATCGCCCACCCGAATACGACCGAGCATCATATCTCATCGATCGATGTGTACTTTCATCCGGACGGTAGCAAATTCCCTTACAGTCTGGGCCGCTTCGAGTTCTGTTCGCACGGCGCATCAACCGATGGACCTAATACAAGCACGGTCTACACTCATCCCACGGCAACCATTACCTTCAAGACCGACAAATCAGGAAGTCTTTTTGCCATTTCTAACTGTAACATACACGGACTCTGGATAAATTCACAGGAATTGAAGGTTGAATAAACAGGCGATGGCGGTTAGCATTGTAGAAGGGTGATATTGAAGGTAACCTGCGATCACGTCGGCATTTTCACCATGAATGCGAAGGCCATGAAGGAATTCTACGCAAATGCGCTTGGATTCGAGACCGGCAGCGAAAGCATACTAGCCAAAGCTCTCGTCAATGATATATTCGGGGTTGCCGCTGATTGCCGGTTCGTAAAAATGCATAAGGATGGATTCGTTTTAGAGATCTTTGAACCTCAATCGTCGGAATTAAAGGCACGGATGACAAATCAGGTCGGCATCAACCATTGGGGCTATTGTGTTCCGGACCGGGCCACCCTTGTACAAAAATTGCGCAGGAATGGCGCTCCCTTGATTGAATTAGAAAGAAACGATCATATCGTTTATTTTCTGATCGACCCCGACGGTAACAGAATTGAACTCAGGCAATGCCTCACATAGAGTTATGCCGGTCGCTTCTCAGAGAGGACTGCCATCATCGACCAGGATAATCTCTGATAAATAAGGAGGATAAAAATGGTAAACGTTGGCGAAAAGGCACCTGATTTTGTACTCAAAGACCATAAGAAAAATGAAGTGAAATTATCATCATTAAAGGGTAAGAGGGTTCTCCTGTCATTCCATCCTCTTGCCTGGACAAAGGTATGCGCCGACCAAATGAAATCACTCGAAGCCAACTCTCAGGTTTTCGAAGAACTCGGTGTGATCGCCCTGGGTGTCAGCGTTGATACGGTTCCATCAAAAAATGCATGGGCAAAAGAACTAAACATCGAAAAGACGCAACTCCTGTCAGATTTCTGGCCCCACGGCGCGGTGGCAGGATCCTATGGTCTTTTCAAGGAGAAGGAAGGATTTTCTGAGCGGGCAAACATCATCATCGATGAAAATCAAACAATTGTGTTTGTAAAGATCTATGAAATATCCCAGTTGCCCGACATAAATGAAATAGTAGGTTTCTTCAGAAAATAGAAAGGAGATGATATGAGTAACGATGCAAAGATGAAATTGGATAGCCTGTTGACCGATGCAATGAATGCTGAGGCCGAAGCAATGAAGTTCTATATGAACGCGGCTGAAAAAGCAGCGAGTAATGCCGGAAGGAGTCTATTCAAGGAGTTGGCAGATTTCGAGCAGGGGCATTATGAGCGCATAAAGAAAATTATTGAATCGCGCAATACGGGAATGGTACTGAAGGAAATCACGCCTTCGGAGGAAATACTTGTGAAATCTGAAGTGGAAGGTCAGTTCGAGCCAAATAAAGATGAAATCATCAACGTTTTGAGCATCGGCATCGAAGCCGAGAAAAAGGCGCGGGAAAAATACCTCGAAATTGCCAAGGTCTCCGAAGATGAGGAATCCAAGAACATGTTTAATAACATCGCCGAGGAAGAGCGGAAGCATCAATCAATCCTCGAGAATCAATTCTATAGTTTGTCCAACACAGGAAAAATAATCTGGGGTGATTGAGTGATACGGTGAATGTCAAAGAAGCAATACAAAAAAGGAGGGCTTTCCGGTCGCTCGAATCTGTTGAAATAACCGACCAACTAATCGACGACCTCTCCCGGAGTGCACAACTATTCTGCTCATGCTTCAACAATCAACCATGGCGCTACGTATTTGTGTATGACAAAGATGTGCTCAGAGAAATGCACGAAACCCTTTCCACCGGCAACGAATGGGCGCGTGCAGCGTCAATGATCGTCGCAGTGTTCACTAAGCCAGAATTCGATTGTGAAATCAGGGATCGTAAATATTATTTATTCGACACCGGCATGGCAACGGCTGCGATAATACTCCGGGCAACCGAATTAGGTCTCGTTGCCCACCCGATCGCCGGATTCAGTCCGAAGAAGACGCGGCAAATACTCAATATTCCTGACGATATGGAGGTAATCACGCTCGTTATTGTCGGTAAACACTCCGATTCAATCAGCCCGGTATTATCTGAAAAACAGGCAGCCGCCGAGAAGGAACGACCCGAAAGAATGCCTGTGGAAAAATTCGTGCATTTGAATCGGTACAAGGATCGGAGTGCGTAAGCGGAGAGCACCAAACCGTTTAGCCAGCGAAAAAAGTCCTTACCTGCAACAGCATGCTTTCAACCCGGTTGATTGGTATCCCTGGGGCGAAGAGGCATTCGAAAAAGCACGGGCACAGGACAAGCCTATATTCTTATCCATTGGTTATTCGACATGTCACTGGTGTCATGTCATGAAGCGAGAGTCCTTCGAAGACGATGATGTCGCTCGGTTGATGAACAAGACATTCGTCGCAATAAAGGTAGATCGTGAAGAAAGGCCCGATATCGATGACTACTACATGACTGCATGTCAGATGTTGACCGGTACTGGTGGCTGGCCATTGACAATAATCATGAATCCGGAAAAGAAACCCTTTTTTGCTGCCACGTATCTGCCAAGAGAAAGCCGGTACGGTCGTGTAGGTTTATTACAGCTCATACCTAGGATCAGCACGATATGGCAGACACAGAAAGCTAGTATAGTCAAATCTGCCGAGGAAATCTCCACACATCTGAAACGACTGACACAGCATGCAAAAGCCGGGGAGCTGAGTGAGAACATACTCCGTGACGGATATAATCTACTCAATGGCGCCTACGACAGGGAAAATGGTGGTTTTGGAAATGCTCCCAAATTCCCGACGTCGCAGAATCTGCTATTTCTCCTGCGCTATTTCATAGAAACAAAAGAAGAAAAATCCCTGAAAATGGCAGAGCACACTCTCAAATCAATGAGAATGGGAGGATTATATGACCACATCGGTTACGGCTTTCACCGCTATTCGACAGATTCAAGCTGGCATCTCCCCCACTTCGAAAAGATGCTGTATGATCAGGCGCTCCTCACTATAGTATACTGTGAAGCATTTCAAATCACAAAAGATTCCTACTATCGAGATACAGTTCGGCAAATTATCACTTACGTGTTGCGCGACATGAAGTCTCCTGAAGGAGTATTCTACAGCGCTGAGGATGCGGAAAGCGAAGGTGAAGAAGGGAAATACTACTTGTGGACTGAAGACGAAATCAGGAAGATCTTAGGTCCATCAGAATATGATCTCATCGTGAGAATATTCAACATCAAGAGCGAAGGCAACTATGATGATGAAATATCGCGTATACCCACCGGTAGGAATTTGCTTTATATGACGGACAACGAGGAAACCCTTGCCAGAGAATTAGACATCCCCTTAGATGAATTTACGGACAGGATGAATCGGGCGCGCCGCAAGATGTTTGCCTACCGGGTACAAAGAATACCACCTCACAAGGACAAGAAAGTTCTGTGCGATTGGAATGGGCTGATGATCGCTGCACTCTCAAGAGCCGCACGCATCTTCGACAATGAAGAATGGCAGCACGCGGCGAAGAAAGCAGCCGACTTCATTTTAACCAACATGCGCACATCCCAAGCGGATCTATATCACCGTTACATCGATGGACAGCCTGCGATCAAGGGTTTCCTGGACGATTATGCCTCCCTGATCTGGGGGCTGATCGAATTATACCAGGCGACATTCGAAACAAGCTACATGAAATCGGCGTTGGAACTCAACGAAAGAACACTCGTGCACTTCTGGGACGAAGAAGGTGGCGCGTTTTTCTTCACATCGGAGAAAGGCGAACTGCCAGTGCGCAGGAAAGAAGCGTATGATAGTGCGATCCCCTCTGGTAATTCAGTTGCGGCATCAAACCAGATACGACTCGGACGGCTCACAGGCCTCCATGACCTGCAAACCAAAGCATCGATGATTCTGAATCATTTTGGCGGCGAGATTAGGACGAATCCACTCGCCCACATGAATATGCTTGTCGCCCTCAATCAAATGCTCTCCTCCGCACCAGCCATTGTAATCTATGGGGATCTGAGCGAGCAAAACACCGTCGACATGATACGTACCGTTAACAATGTAAGGATACTTGATGCATCGATCTTCTTACTGCCAGCTAACAGAGACGGCGGAGCAATAGATTTTGCGCCTTCCATGAAGGCATTCGTTCCATCGAACGGGAAGACGACCGCGTATGTTTGCCGTAACTATAGGTGTGAAACGCCGACCTGCGATATAAAGAAACTGTCACAGATGCTCACCCCTCCCGCGAGAGGTGACCACGGATAAACTATACTACCTCATATATGTCTAAGATTGTTAGGAGGCATAATGTCACTATTAGACGAAAAAATTAAGAATCAAGTTAGAGAAATGTTCAAAGATTTGAAGAGTAATGTTAAGCTTGTTGTCTTCACTCAAGATTCCTTGATCTACTCTCCGGGACTTGAATGCGAAACATGTAAGGATAACCGTATCCTTATGGAGGAAGTGGCTGGTTTGTCCGACAAGATAAGTCTGGAGGTCTTCGATTTTGTAAAAGACAAGAATATGGTCGAAGAATATGGCATCGATAAGATCCCAGCGACCGTCGTCAAAGGAGAAAGAGATTCCGGTATCAGAATTTACGGCATGCCGGCTGGTTATGAATTTCCGACCCTCCTCAGTGCCATCAAAATGGTATCCACGGCCAACGCAGAGATATCTGAAGATACACGTAATAGGCTCAAGGAAATAACCAAACCAATACACATACAAGTTTTTGTTACTCTGACATGCCCCTATTGCGCATCTGCCGCAAGCCTTGCCCATAGACTGGCATATGAAAGTGATATGGTAAGAGCCGACGTCATAAATGCGCAGGAATTTCCGCAACTTGCTCAACGGTATAATGTCTTTGCCGTACCAAAAACGGTAGTGAACGAAGCTACTCAGTTCGAAGGTGCGTTACCTGAACAGAAATTCGTCGAGAAAACCATGGAATCTCAGAAATAGCCAATGGTGATGCAATTATGGTGGATTGTCCGAAATGAAATCAGATAAGGTGGAAGACGAGATTCGCACTGCGGAGAATCTCCAGAAAATCAAGAACCGATTACTGATCTTCTCGGGAAAAGGCGGTGTAGGCAAGAGTACTGTTGCGGCAAACCTAGGGCTGGCACTGAGCGAGCGAAAACTCAAGGTGGGTCTCATAGATGTTGATATTCATGGACCAAATCTGGCAAAAATGCTTGGTGCTGAAGGAAAGAAACTCCAGCCTTCAGAGAAACACAGAGTAGTGCCGTTAAGAGTAACCAGTAACTTATCGCTGGTCTCGATATCGTTTTTCTTACACGACTCGGATACTCCTATTATATGGCGCGGTCCCCTTAAGATGAAATTAATACAACAGTTTCTGGGTGATGTTGTGTGGGGTGAGCTCGATTGGTTGATCATCGATTCCCCGCCAGGGACCGGCGATGAACCACTCTCAGTAGCGCAGTTCATCCCGGCAACAGGTGCGATTATCGTAACAACGCCTCAAGAAGTATCGCTCATGGATTCAAGGAAAGCAGTAAACTTTGCCCGCGTCTTGAAGCTTCGAGTACACGGTATCGTCGAGAACATGAGCGGTCTTGAGTGTCCGCACTGTGGAAAGAGAATCGAAATATTCAAAAGCGGAGGCGGCGAGAAAACCGCACAAGAACTGGGCGTGCCATTTCTGGGCAGGATACCCATGGACCCCAGTATCGTATCACTCGCCGACGAAGGGAAACCATTTATTATCTATGATCCTGATTCCGCGGCGGCCAATGCCCTCAGGGGAATCATTGATAAGATTCTGCCCGCAGTCAAGTAGCAGGCTAAGTGACGGACAATGCGGTATCCAGTATCCGCCAGAATTAGCTGCACGCCGATGTAATTATCTTCTATTCGGATCATCCATATTTCTATTGTGTAATAACAAGATTACGCTCTAGAAATTGTATCTCACGCTTTCTTGACAAAATAAGGATATCTGGTATAATAATACCAGCGGGTGTATACACTCAAAAATAATATGAAAAGAATACTTGTAATATCTAATCGGCTCCCGGTCACGGTCACAAAAAGAGAAAACAAGATAAGGTTCAATCCGAGTGTTGGTGGACTGGCGACAGGGCTAAGTTCGCTATCTCAATCATATGATAACATCTGGATCGGCTGGCCGGGCATAGCGCTGGAGCGCGTTGAACAACAGAAGAAACAGATAATCCGCAAACTGAACAAGGATAATTGCTATCCGGTTTTTATCAAGCAAAACGATATGGAAAATTATTACTATGGTTTCTGCAATCGCACTATCTGGCCATTGTTTCACTATTTCACTCAATACTCGATCTATAACAGAAAGAATTGGACTTCTTACCTGAGAGTAAATGAAATATTCTGCAGAGAGATCATAAGAATCGCAAAGCCGGATGACACTATATGGATCCATGACTATCACTTAATGGTCCTACCACAGCTCATAAGAAACAAAATACCTGGTGCCACAATTGGATTCTTCCTTCACATTCCATTTCCATCATCGGAAGTTTTCCGTGTTCTTCCACCACGTAAGGAAATAGTACGTGGCATACTCGGTGCCGATCTTGTTGGCTTTCACACGTACGACTATGCCCATCATTTCATACAGACGGCCAGACGGCTATTAGGGTATGAACACAGCAAGGCTCAAATCAATATCGATAACCGTATAGTAAAAGTCGATGCCTTTCCAATGGGAATAGACTATGATGCATATAATCAGGCTGCGGAGGATCAGAATGTCCAGCGGGAAATGAAGAAAATAAGGAAACGCGTCGGCGATAGGAAGATCATCATTTCCATCGATAGGCTGGATTATACGAAGGGAATAGCACAAAGACTCGAAGCCTTTGACTATTTCCTCGAGACCAATCCTAAATACCGGAACAGAGTCACTCTGATTCTCGTCGCAGTGCCATCGCGTACGGGCGTTGAACAATATGCACAATTGAAGCGTGAGGTTGACGAGCTGATCAGCCGTATCAATGGAAAGTATGGGACAATCGGCTGGATGCCGATATGGTATTTATACCGGTTCCTACCATTCAAGAATCTCGTGCCGCTGTATAGTGTGGGCGATGTTGCATTGGTGACACCCATGAGAGACGGTATGAACCTCATCGCCAAAGAATACCTTGCCACGAAAAAGGACAAAAAGGGTGTACTGATCCTCAGCGAAATGGCAGGTGCATCAAAGGTATTGGGCGAGGCGATAATCGTGAACCCAAATAATAAGGAAGAAATTGGCGCTGCGATAAAGAATGCACTGCAAATGCCTGAGCAGGAACGTGTAAGAAGAAATGACGTCATGCTGAAACGCCTCAAGCGCTACAATGTGGAGCGATGGGCCAATGACTTTGTCGATGTTCTGAAGCGAACAAAGCAGAAACAATCTGAAATGGTTTCAAAAAACCTCAATCCTGAAATATCCAGGAGGATAATCGGCGACTGCCACAGAAGCCGGAACAGGTTGTTGCTGCTCGATTACGATGGTACTCTTGTATCTTTTGTCTCGGAGCCGTCCAAGGCAACTCCTGACAGAGAAATTACCAATACCCTTAGAAAACTGTCTGCTGATCCAAAAAACACCGTAGTCATCGTAAGCGGAAGGGACCGCAAGACGCTTGAAAGCTGGTTCGGTACGTTGGGCCTCGGCATGATTGCTGAGCACGGAGTTTGGTACAGGGAAAAATCAGGAACATGGCAAATGGTGAAGTATCTAAAAAATGACTGGAAAGATCACATAAGGCCGATCCTGGAATTGTATGTAGACCGTACACCTGGTGCACGTATTGAAGAGAAAGAGTACTCGCTGGTCTGGCATCATCGAAAAACAGATGCGCAATTGGGTGAACGCAGGGCCAGTGACCTTAAAGAAAGATTGATCGACATCGTCACGCCTATCAATCTGAGTATACTCGAGGGCAGCAAAGTGATTGAAGTAAAAAATAGTGGTGTTAACAAGGGCATTGCCGTACAGAGATGGCTGGATAAGAATAATTATGATTTTATTTTGGCAATTGGTGATGACTGGACAGATGAAGATACTTTTGAAGTAGTACCAGAAACGGCATACTCCATCAAAGTAGGCATCGGTTATACAAAAGCAAGATACACTATATCTTCACCAAAGGATGCGCGGAAATTTCTAAAGGAAATCGCCAGGTGTTAGCAAACCAAAAAGTCTACATCAGCCTCGTAATTAGCGCATTTCTTATTTTCGGCTGTAAGCCCGATACCGCAAGACTGACTTTTGCCGTCGGTGGCGCTTCTAATGAAATCGAATTCTGGGAAAAGATAATCGGGGAATTTACCGATTCAACAGGGATCGCGGTGATCGTCTTACGGCAACCCACCGACACCGACCAGAGACGGCAAGGGTTGGTCATTCCGTTGAGATCACGCCAGCGTGATCCTGATATATTTCTCATGGATGTAGTATGGGTAGGCCAGTTTGTAGTGGCCGATTGGCTCGAGCCACTCGACTCTGTTATCATGGCCAACGACATAGACATCGGTAACTTCTTTGAGCCTATTATTGACCAGGTAGACACATATCATGATAAACTATACGCACTGCCCGTATATAACGATTGCGGCCTCCTGTATTACAGAAGGGATTTACTGGAGAAGTATGGCTTCCGGTCACCTACAACCTGGCAGGAACTGATCGAGAGCGCAGTAAGCATCCAGGAGAGAGAACGTATCAAGAATCCTTATTTCTACGGTTTCGTATGGCAAGGAGCACAATACGAAGGTTTGATATGCAATTTTCTCGAATTCGCAGTATCCAACAACGGAGGAATCATCGATAGTGGGGGTAGCATGATCGTCCATACACCCCAGAATATCGAAGCGACCAAATTGATGCACGATATAATCTATAAATACAGCATCTCCCCGCCAAATACGTACACAGAAATGAAAGAAGAAGAAACGAGGCTGACCTTTGAAAAAGGCAATGCCCTCTATGAACGCAACTGGCCATACGCATGGGGGCTACATAACGGAGAAGAATCACCCGTGAGAGGTAAAGTCGCAGTTACAGTTCTACCGCGAGCCAATAATGGACAGCACGCTTCCACCCTAGGCGGTTGGCATATCGGCATATCGAGATTCTCCGATAGAAGAACCGAGGCATCAATGCTGCTGAAGTTTGTACTTTCTTATGAAACACAGAAGAACCTAGCTCTAATGCTGGGATGGAACCCCGGACGCAGTGATTTGTATGAAGATGAAGACATCAATGCCAGCGTACCGCACCTTAATATTCTGAAAAAATCTTTTGAAAACGCCGCAGCGAGACCAACAACTCCATTCTATACCCAAATATCCGATGTCCTGCAAAAACATCTGAGTGCCGTATTATCAGGCGAATCCTCGCCTGATGAGGCACTGCTAAAAGCACAACACGAAATAAAGGAAACACTAAAAAGATACCATGAGTAGGAAAATCAAAGAGCCAGTTCTCTTCATACTGCCTTTGATCTTCTTCATCGTAGTGTTCCTTTTGTTTCCGGTTCTGGGAACTTTCTGGAATAGTCTCTGGCAAGACGTCTCATTCATTGCCCGCAGATTTATTGCATTCAGTAATTACGTCCGCCTGCTAACGGACGGGCGATTCTGGCAAGCTACATTATTCACCGTAATGTTCGCACTTGTTTCGGTTTTTTTCGAGATGGTTTTTGGCATGATCACTGCACTCGTGCTGAACGCGCACTCAAGATTACGCGGAGCACTCAGAGGTATTGCGCTGATACCATGGGCAATCCCGAGCGTAATTGGCGCACGCATATGGCAACTTATCTACCGGTACGATTACGGTATCGCCAACATATTGCTTGGAAAGGCAGGTGTCGGACCTGTGAATTGGCTTGGCAGCCCGGTTGGTGCCTTCACATCACTCGTTGTTGCTGATGTCTGGAGAACAACACCTTTCGTGGCGATCATTCTACTCGCTGGCTTACAAACGGTACCCGATGATATGCTGCAGCAAGCACAAATCGATGGCGCCAACCTTTTCCAAAGGTTTTTCAAAATAATGATACCGTTAATCAGACCGATATTAATCGTTGCGATACTGTTCAGAACCATCGATGCAATAAGGGTATTTGACCTGATATACGTCATTACAGGAGGTGGGCCTGGCGGTGCAACTACTTCCCTTTCAATGTACGGTTACAAATTCTTCCTTACTGGTGATTTTGGATATGGATCGGCTATCTCGGTCATTCTGTTTATCATTGCTTTCCTATTCGCACTTCTCTTTGTAAGAATCGGCAGACTCAGAGCGTAATGAACGAAAAACGAATCAAGAACATACTAAAATTATCCGGCATTTGTTTCGTTCTTATTTTCTCTCTTGTTCCGTTTATTTGGATGGTAATCATCTCGCTGAATGAACGGCCGGATTTCTTGCTGCACGAAGGCTTCAGGCTGACGGTCGCCAACTTCGTTGATATCCTCACCATGGGTAATCTGCACTTTCTTGATTATCTTAAGAACAGTTTTGTCATTGCATCAACGACCGCACTGATCAGCAGCCTCATCGGTGCCGTAGCCGCTTATGCGATCTCCAGAATAACATTCACCGGAAAAACATTGCTAGTCCTTACAGTTTTGGCTCTGTCAATGTTTCCCCAGATCTGTATAGTCGGTTATCTATTCAAATTTATGACGAACTTGGGGATGATCAATACATATGGCGCGTTAATCTTGCCCTACATAGCATGGAGTCTCCCGCTGGCACTATGGATACAAATGAGTTATTTTTCGAGGATACCCCGAGAACTTGACAAAGCGGCACAGGTCGACGGAGCATCCCGCCTTCAGACGTTATTCAAAATAGTCCTTCCGATTGCAGCGCCGGGATTCTTATCCACTATACTTTTGCTGTTCATGTTCTGCTTCAATGAGTTTCTATTCGCTCTGATGTTGACGGCTGATCACAAAGCCAGGACCGTGCCGGTCGGAATTTCATTGTTTCAAGGGTTGCACGGCGAGCTACCCTGGGGTTATATTATGGCTGCTTCAGTTATCTCTTGCGTACCTGTTATTCTTATTGCTCTCATCTTTCAAAGAAGGATCATAAGCGGCCTCACCCATGGAGCGGTGAAGCAGTAGGTGAGTTCGTCCAAGATGTCACAAATCGCTAAAAATAGTACATCCAGCAATTGCTTATAAAACACTTGAAATGATTGAACAGATATGTATAATGCTGGATAAAAATTATGGATGATTTATTGAATAATGTTGCTGAAATCGTCGTCTAAAGGATTGATATGAAGAGAAGCCTAAATGACTATCGCAAAATCGTCGGTGACGAAGCAATAGGCAAGATCTACCACAAGGCGAGAAAGGTATATGGCAAAACCGTGGTTCATGTGAATTCCACATACTACGGTGGCGGTGTTGCCGAAATATTGAGCGGGCTCGTTCCATTGATGAATGATATTGGAATTGCGGCAGGATGGCGCATGCTCCGCGGAACGCCAGATTTCTTCGATATTACTAAGAAATTCCATAATGCGTTGCAGGGAAATTCGATCAATCTCAGTGAAATGAAGAAGAAACTATACGTGCAGGCCAACGAGGATTTCTCGACATATTCACACATCACTCATAATTGTGTAATAATACATGACCCACAGCCATTACCGCTGATACAATACTATCCAAGGAAGCAACCATGGGTTTGGCGAATTCATATCGACCTTTCGAATCCTAACGAGGAATTATGGGAATTCCTGAAGAACTTCATTCTAAAGTATGATATCATAGTGATTTCAAGTGATGACTATAGGCTGAAGGATACACCGGTCGACCAGCGGGTCATACACCCAGCAATAGACCCTCTTTCGGCAAAAAACATGCATATCCCGGAAAAAGTTGTCGCTAAGTACTTGAAAAAATTCAATATTCCTACCGACAAGCCAATAATCACGCAGATATCCAGATTTGATAAATTCAAAGACCAGGAAGGATTGATAGACATTTTCCGCATGGTTAAAGAACACGTGGACTGCAGGCTCGTTCTCTGCGGCAGCAGCGCACTCGATGACCCTGAATCACAGCAGTACTACGAACGTACCAAGCGAAAGGCGAATAATTTCATCAAGGACCGCGATGTGATCATGATAACAAGCGAGAACAATATACTGGTAAATGCGCTACAGAGAAAATCTGACGTAATAGTACAAAAATCGTTACGTGAGGGTTTTGGGCTCACGGTCACGGAAGCATTGCTCAAAGAAAAACCAGTCATCGCCTCGAAGGTTGGTGGCATAACGCTTCAAATCCAGGATCAAGAGAATGGGTTTCTCCTTGAACCCACTGATAAAGAAGGCTTTGCCAGAAGAATCGTAGAGGTTCTTAAAGACCCGTCCCTGGCAAAATCTCTGGGCGTAAAAGCAGGTGCCACTGCGAAGGAGAAATTCCTAATCACGAGGTTGCTCGCTGATTACCTCGATCTGCTCGGTGATCTAATAGGTTAACAGAATAGACAACACCCGTATGGAATATCCAGGCATATAGACCAGGATGAGTAGCGAAGGCGAATATTCAGCCGTAGTACTTGACCACATGCGCCACCCGCGCAATTGGGGTATCATCAATAGAAGTGATGGCTTCTCAAGAATAACCGGGCCATGCGGCGATACAATGGAAATATCCTTGAATGTGAAAGACAACACGATCGTCAAATGTACCTTCGATACAGACGGCTGCGGGGCAACGGTCGCATGCGGAAGCATAGTCACCGAAATGGCAACCGGTGAGAAGCTTTGTCATGCCAGGCAAATCGATCAGACGATGGTCCTTGATTGCTGCCGTGGTCTACCCGCGGGCAATGTACACTGCGCTCAATTAGCAGCCAACACCTTACGCAGTGCGATTGACGACTACTTTCAAACACACCAATCACCCTGGAAGAAGATTTACAGGATACAAAAATAGCAGATGTAGATACACGTAACAAATGATAGTATTCGCACTAACTGATATTCACGGCCGGACCACCTACCCCGAGGAAGTCCGCAGGCAATTGTCGAACGCGGATATTGTCGTAATTGCCGGCGATATCACGAACTTCGGCGGGGCTCGACAAGCCACTGAGATCATCGATGCGATTACTACACTGAATGACAGGGTTTTGGCTATATCCGGTAACTGTGACCAAAATGGCGTTGATGAAATACTTTCGGCTGGGAAAATGAATATTCACGGAACGACCAGGACAATCGGGGATATCCAGTTCTTAGGAATCGGTGGTAGCAATAAGACTCCTTTTCACACACCACATGAATATAGTGAAAAACAGATAAAACAAACCCTAGACAGTTTTCCAAAATCTACTGAAGCTCGATTTCGCATCCTGATCAGCCATGCACCTCCGTTTAAGAGCAAGGTTGATAAAATGTTCTTTGGCATGCACGTCGGGAGCAAAGCAATCCGGCAATATGCTGAAACTTCGCAGCCTGATATTCTACTCTGTGGTCACATCCACGAGGCACGTGGTTTTGATCGTATCGGGAAGACGCTCATCATCAACCCGGGTCCGTTTCCCAAACATTATGCAATAATCAACATAGACGACACGTTAGAATACCAACTTTACTAATCTGGTAGACATTTTTTTGCAGAAAGACCTGCGGTATTCTCCAAAAAGACCGGCAATTATGTGTAAATTTCGGGATTAACAACGTTGGGCGGATGTTTTTTGTCGATCAGCACGGCAATGAGATTGTGAGCAACCATCAAAGCCATTTTTGTTCTAGTTTCGACTGAAGCCGACCCGAGGTGTGGAACGAGTACGGCATTTGGCATCTTTATAAGGTCTGGTGTTACAGCTGGTTCATTCTCATAAACATCGAGGGCACAACCGGCAATATCCCGGTTTTTGAGCGCCGTGACCAATGCTTCTTCATCAACAATTGGACCGCGCGCCGCATTGATCAAATATGCGGTCTTTTTCATTATCTTCAATTCTGGTACTGATATAAGGTGTTGCGTGTATTCGTTGAGAGGCGCGTGGATCGATACATAATCAGATTCTGTAAGAAGCTCTTTTAGCTCTCGATACTCCGCACCAACCTCATTCTCGACATCCAAAGGAAGTCGTCTCGCATCATAGTACAGAAGGATCATATCGAAACCATGTGCGCGCCTTGCGACGGCTCGGCCTATTCTTCCCATTCCGATTATCCCTAACTTCTTACCATGAAAATCTGAACCAAGGAGCAGCTCAGGTGCCCAGCCTGTGAACCCTCCTGATCTTACGTACCTGTCCCCTTCTACAATGCGCCTGGCGATCGAGAGCATAAGGCCTACGGTCAAGTCAGCAGTAGTCTCTGTCAATACATCGGGTGTATTGGTAACTGGGATTTTTCTTCTCCTTGCCTCAGAGAGGTCGATATTATTGAAACCCACGGCATAGTTAGCGATTATCCTCAGATGGGGTGCATTCTTTATGATTCCTGAATCTATATTGTCGGTCAGCAAGCACGCCAACCCCTCCTTGTCAACCACACTTTCCATAAGCCGGGCGCGAGGCATGACATCGTCGTTTGGATTGATCTCCATTTCGAAATTATCCATAAGCAACATCATCCCCGGTGCTGGTAGAGCGCGAGTAAGGAGGACTCTGGGTTTATCGTGCATATATCAGACAACCTGCAAATATGTGGCAAATATTACACTGATCATCAGGTACGATCATCCTTTATCCTTGTCGTGGCATGACCACCATTCCCTGACCGGCATGCGGCGTATCTTACGGGCAGCTTTTGCCAGATCCCCGTAACGAAAACAAATATCCCAGGCTTGAGTAGTCATTCTGAAATATCGAATCATCCTACCTTTTTCAACTTTCACTACTATGTTATCACCAACACCGGTCTGATGAAGCAGATTACCCTTTCCAAGGGTGGCAAAGGTGGAGCATTGCAGCCCATCGAGCATGCAGGTGAAGGGCTTCTCTGCTTTCGCTTGTACCGTTATTCTCAAATCCATGATACCGCGTGGTTTCATGATCTTCACCACATGTCTACCCAGTATGTACCCCAGTGCGAGAAAAGGCCCATCATGACCGTGAAAGCGAACGGTTTCAGGGTAATTAAGATTTCTGGGCCTCTTGAATTTCATGTGATCCCTTATGCAGGATGATTATAACCACACGATGGTCAGTGTCAATCAACACAATTTAGCGTAGAATATGACCTATCCTGTAGACTATTGACGACTACCATTGATTTTTTTTCTAGGTTGTGTATAATTAGCGCCGTTATGAAGAAGATTACCGCCGATACTCATATAGATCAGATCCTCAGCAGATACCCAACTCTCTCGAGGGTATTCATCGAGTATGGCTTACCCTGTCTTGTTTGCGGCGAGCCATTCTGGGGTACGGTTGAACAGCTGGGTAAACAGTACGATATGAACGTGTGCAAATTAATTGAGAAATTAAATGAAGAAAAAGGGAAATCAGATGAAAAAACATAAGTTCTGCCCACTTTGTAGAAGTGCTTTATCACCAAGGAAAATCGATGATACGGTTCGCTTGGTCTGCACCCAATGTGGATGGGTTTTCTATGCCAATCCGCTACCGAGTGCAGTGGCGTTTGTCCTTCGTGGAGAAGATGAAGTACTGCTGATAAAGCGAGGTATAAGGCCGGGCAAGGGCAAATGGGCCCTTCCTTCAGGCTTTGTCGAAATCGATGAAACTCCCGAAAAGACCGTAATCCGTGAATTGAAGGAGGAAACGAACATCGACGGTACTCTAGAAGATCTTATCGGCGTTTATACGGAACCCACGAGCATGTATGGCAACGTGCTGCTCATTGCATACGACGTGAAGTTTCACAAGGGTAAACCTCGGGCCCGCACCGACACAGTGGACGCGAAATTTTTCCCGCTAAGCAAGCTGCCTAAAATACCCTTTTCCAGCCACCGTGCAATCATCCGCGATGCTGTAAGCAGAAGAAAAGAAGCAAATTCTGTAAATGTCTGCGTATTGAAATCAAAAATAACCGAAGCCACAATAACCAATACAAAACTGTTCTACAAAGGTAGCATGGGAATTGACGGCACAGTCTTGAAAAAAGTGGACATCCTACCAGGTGAAAAAGTCCAGGTACTCAATTACGATAATGGAGAGCGCTTGGAGACCTACACGATCGAGGAGAGAGCCGGTTCTGGAAGAATTGTTTTATACGGACCAGCATCGAGAAAGGGCAAGGTCGGGCAGAGGCTTTGTATATTGTCTTATGCCAACATGAACTACGATGATGCAAAGGCATTCAGAGCAAAAGTGGTCACGCTCGATTCAAAGAACAGAATAAAACGCCGCTAGTGCCTCATCAATCCCAAAAACGACAGTCACGGAAATATATTTACGGCCCCGTGCCGTCGCGAAGACTGGGTTTTTCTCTCGGCATTGATATCATTCCACACAAGAATTGCAGTTTTGACTGTATCTACTGCCAACTGGGCAAGACGATGGATAAAACGACATTACGCCAGGTATATACGCCAGCGCATGAGATCTTGCACGAGATCAGAGATGTGTTGGATAAAAATCAGCGGATTGACTTTCTGACCTTTTCAGGGTCAGGCGAACCGACACTACATAAGGATATTGGCTACCTAATAAATGAAATCAAGAAGCTGACAAAAATTCCGATAGCCGTTCTTACTAACGGTTCACTGCTCCACGTGTCTGAGGTAAGGAATGATTTGATGAACGCCGATATTGTGATACCTACATTATGCACAGCCGATAATGCTACCTTTCGAAAAATACACCGCGGTCATGAGACGGTTGATATCGATACCGTAATCGAGGGATACGTGAAATTCAGAGCAACTTACCGCGGACAAATTTGGCTTGAGCTAATGCTCATCCGCGGCATAAATGACAAACCTGAACAGATCAGGGATCTCAAGAAAGTGATCGATAGAATTAACCCTGACAAGATACATCTGAATACCGTTGTTCGACCACCAAATGAGGAATACGCACGTCCGGTATCTTTGAAGACGATGCAGATAATCAAAGAAATACTGGGTGATAAATGCCAGATCATCGTTGATTTCAAGCCGGAGACAAAAGTTGAGCAGCACGATAATCAATTGGAGAAAATTACGGCAATAATAGCACGGAGGCCGGTTACGATCGACGATTTGACAAAAATTACGAGTATGGATAGGACTCAAGTTTTGAAATACATTCATACACTTATTAAGAAGGGTATTATAGAAGTATCAAAGCATAGTGGAGATGAATATTATCGCAAAGCAGGAGGATCTGATGATCGAACCTAAGGACATGGATAAGGACGGACTTCTGGATTTATTGGCCGACGCAGCGAAGAACTGGCTTGCCCATGATGGTCTGTGGTTCCAGGAAGCTGAGCAAAAATACGGCATCGACGTCGCGATCGAACTCGACCGCAATGCATGGAAGAAGTTCACGCAAATCGAAGCACAGCGCATAATGAAGAGGCTGAAAATGCAGCCAGGCGGCGGCATCCCGGCGCTCATTCAAGCACTGAAATTCAGGTTGTACGCCTACATAAACAGGCAGACTGTGGTTGAATCATCAGAAAAGCACTGTATCTTCAGAATGGAGAGTTGTCGCGTGCAAGATGCGAGAAAAAGAAAGAATCTGCCTGATTTTCCGTGTAAATCTGTCGGTATTCTTGAGTATACCTACTTTGTCATGACGATCGACCCCCGTATCGAAACAAAATGCATTACTTGCCCGCCAGACCCGCATCCTGAAGAATATTATTGCTGTTGGGAATTCAGAATTAAGTAGTATCTAAACAACACTCACGGTCAAGCTCCGTGCTCACCAGATCTTCTTGGTGACAACTCGACTACAATTGTCGAACTCAATACCCTCCAACTCAAGCAACTTCTTCTTCATATCAATACCACCGGCATAACCTCCGAGCGATCCGTCCGTCCTTATTGCCCTGTGGCAAGGGATTATTAAGGGAAAGGGATTTGCTGCAAGTGCGTTGCCGACGGCACGTGCCGCCCCTGGCTTGTCTATCCTCTCTGCTATCCTGCCGTATGTGCTGACCATTCCACGCGGAATTCTATTCTCCGTCAGCAGAACACCCTTCTGAAAACCGGAGGTCACTGACCAATCCAGAATGTTCAGATCAAAACCTACCGGTTTACCCCTGAGTAGCGTACTGATTTTCTGGCATGCGCGCCCGACCGCACCAATGGGAACCTTCACGGTAATTGCTGACTTATATGCAGATGATCCAAACAGATGTAGTTGCCTGGGGAGGAAAATGCGAACCAACTTGCTGTCGGTGACTCGCCATATGATCTTTATTTGTCCGAAATTTGAGGGTACTACGCAACTATGGAATAGAGCGACCCTGGTCATTATTGCTCCTCAAGTATGAAAAAAAACTGATGCTCAGCGAATTGATAGCCAAGGTGTTCAAGTATCTTAATCATTGGTGTGTTTTTTGCATCGGTCGAGCCCCCGATCAATCCAACACCCCTTCTGATCAGCGTCTCGACAGCCCTCCGCTGCAACAGGGTGCCCAAACCTTTTCTCCTTTCTTCCGGTACAAGACCAAGGTAAAAATTACTGCCTATTTCAACATCTGCATCGTGAAGTTGTGGCATCGTAAGGCCCACGGGTTTATCGCCAACATATGCAAGTTGCCAATCCTCCGGGTAAAAATGTCCCGTATTAGTGGCATTCTTTTTGAGGTCTGCATAGCACTTCTCTGCGTCGCTTTCGAAGATATCAGGCTCATACACCGCTTTAAAAATTTTAACGAACATTTCTTCTGTGATCTGGCCAATCGATTTATAGACAACCGAGGAATCCACACCAGCTGGGGAATACTTCGCTGGTTTTAGTTCATATAATTCTTTTTTTAAACTCAGAATGAAACCATGACGAAGTAAGACCTCCTCTATTGCAGAGAATTGTATATTGGATCCGTGGAGCAAACTGACGATCGTATTCGCGTTAAGGGATTTGGCTGCGTCTATTCCCTTACATACGAGAGGATCAAGGATAATGTCGTTTTCCGTCCTGGGATTGAACAGGAACACCATTTCGGGTAGCTCGATGATCAATACCATACCACCGGACAATCTACCATCTTCTTCGACCACTATATGACTTTCTGGCATATAATCCATAGCAAGTGTAAAATCTCTGCCCGGCTCTTCACCTAGCATTTCGCACCACTTTTTGTGTTCACCCCTTTTAAGAAAACGCACTTTCAATTTACGATTTCCTGAGTACAAATATCTGCTCTCCAGAAACGTAATTGTACGAAGAACTATCGAAATCACCAAAGAGGTCTTCCACGCGGAAACCGCTTTTCTCGAACAGTAATTCGGCCTCGTATCTGAAGAGATAAGAGATGTCATATGACCAAACCCTATGGTGACAATTACCATCTTTGTCTTTTGACTCATAGAAACGGTCTTCGTGTAACGTTTGTTTGATCAAATCATAATGGACTTCAGAGCGACGTGCGATAATAGTATCATTCTCCTCATCGTAAAATGTCCCCAGATCAAGAGCCAACTTATCCTTTGCCAGATAATCATGCCTCGGTGCAAATAAGTCAATTATGCAACGACCGTCGTTTATTAGATGGTCATGTATACACAGTAGACACGCGATCTGATCTATTTTGGTCAATAAGCACTGGAATGACCGGAACGCAATATATATTAACGCGAATTTCTTCCCGAGACTGAAATCTTTCATGTCGCCTCTTAGCAGAGTAACGTTGTTGCTGATCGATTCATCTGCGCTGACTTTTTTGTGTGCGATGTTCAGCATCTCTTCAGATGCATCGAGTCCAGTTACTCTGATACCCTCGCGTGCGATCGGGATCAGAACCCTGCCCGTACCGCAACCCAACTCCAGAACCTCTCCCCCGCATTTTTTAGCATACTCTACGTAGAACGGTATGTCCTTGACGAATTCTTTCTGCTCATAATCATACAACCTCGCGATCCGGTCAAAGAGCGCTTCACTCATGCACACCCCCTCAGCATATTGATATATGTACATATACGCAATTGTCAAAATCCCAATGTTTCATCCTCAAATCCTTCCTGAGTCCGTTTGATGAATTGCCTCAAGGCTTCAACTATCCTACGAACCTCTCGAGGATACTTGATCCAATAGTCTATCCCATCAGCTTTTGTTTCGTACCGGACGATCTCTAAACCTCTAAGCACTGAAAGATGATACGACACTGTCGGTTGGGAGCGACTTATCTTCTTCGCAATTTCCGACACGCCTAATGGTCCATGTTTCAACAGAAGATTCGCAATAAGGTACCTAGCAGGTTCACCAAGTGCATTTGCAATCCGTGACTCCCGGTACATTGATTCCCTCATGGGTTTACTCCAAGGCATTCTCTCTATTCCTATACAATCTCCTTCTTACATATCGATGTATATGCATATGTGCAATTGGAAACTTATCACTTATCGTTCTCCACAAATCCCGAGTATTGTTATAGCTCAATATGTGCAGATGTCAACATGCTCAAGACGTTCTTGTGCACCACATTTTCGCAATTTATATGTTGCCGTGGATCTGAAATGCTGTATAATACCATAGTGTTGAAGAATCGGAAATGCGCCTATATTCGTAGTCCGTTCATGAATTACATCCCTTTCCTTTTGCTTTTAATGATCGTTTCCGCTTCTGCTGACCCTGTTGTTGTTTCAGGCGGCACTCCAAACGATTATGAATCGTGGATAATAAGAGCTAATGATAGCCGTCTAATGGTGATATTCTGCCGTAATCCGAACTGGCAATCAGGTGATTTGTATGTAATATTCTCCACCGATGATGGTATCTCATGGGAATCACCGACCGCAATAATCGAAAGTCCACAAGACCAGGCGACCCTCACCTTTCTGCAACTGCCCGGTGACACATTCCGTCTATGGTACGCGTCGAATGAGAACATTACTTATGGCGTCTATACTGCCCATTCACTCGATGGTATCTATTGGAATCGCGATGGACCGGTGAATCTTGGTTGGCAAGTCTACGACATGCACTACGATCCCACCGTCATCATCGAGCCTGACAGTTCCCTGACAATGAGTTATCGAGGACCAGGCGGTGCTTATATCGCGCACAAGCCCCATGGTGGATCCTGGGACACGCTCAGGACTCTCGTGGGCGCCTCTGGTTACCGACCGAGGGTTATGAAACACTCAGACGGAACCTACCTGTATGCATATCATCGTAATACGATCACAGGATATGAGGTCTTCATACGAACATCCCTCGATCGTGTAAATTGGACTGCGGAACTCAGAATGACTTTCGAAGGCAACTCCCACGACCCCTTCACTAATGAAACAACGGACGGCGCTTATATGCTCTACTATGCCACACACTTGCCACCTGCATACAATCTATACCGCCGCTTTTCTTACGACGCGATCAACTGGGAACCTGAAGAGCAAATCACTTTCGACCTTACGAATAATACACAACCTCATTTTTTCGCTGGATCAGAAGGCATCTATCTTGTCTGGGCACATGCGGTTCTCTTCCCTGATGACCACGACGTATATTTTGAGAGATTCAACTATCCCGGCATCGAAGAAACGGTTGAATTTACGTTGAAAACAAAAGCCGAGGCTATCCACATCTCGCCTAATCCTTGTTCAAGAGAAATCAGAGTTACCATACCTGTGCCGAAGAAGGATATCCTGAATATTGCAATCTACGATGTTCAGGGGAGAACTATAAGCAAACCACAATATCTGTACTACTACTTCGATAATGTCTTAACCATCGGAACGGATCATTTACCGACTGGAGTATATCTGATGCGGGTTAATTCTAAAAACGTTGATTACTACAAAAGATTTACCGTTGTTCGATAATTAATATTCATGGATTTTCGTACATTTCAATACATCTTTTTCCATACTGAAAGAAACTCCGAGGAATTTCTGCGTAACCCAGATATTTGTCTGAGCATGTTTTGTCAATGACGGTATACATACCTCTGAAGATCCGCCCGTCCTGTGCGTAGCAAGGGCCATGAAGGGAATCAACTGGTCGACCATCCATACGTCAACCGATGCATCTGTCTCAATGGCTTTCTTGAGAGAATCAGCTGCGTTTTGTCCTACCTCCTCGGCAGGCCGACCTCGCTTGCCCAGCGCACTTGCGCCAATCATACTGTGATCACAGCATGCACAAGCGGTTATGAAACAACCGGGAGAAGAGGCATCGACGTACGAAAGCGTGAGATCCGGATCGCTGAACACCATGGAAAACCCATCCAGAATTCTTTCGGCTACCTTCGCCGTCTTCAGATGATTGGAAGCGGTTATCCAAACCCTGATCTTATTCACAGAACCCCGGTATTTTAACCTAAAGACCCGCATATCTGACGGGATTATCCTTGCAAACACTTCACCGCCCCCCTTCGGGTAGAACCCATGGTGTCTGACTTCCAACTCCATAGACACACCATACATCCCTAGCATCGAACAGAATACATGTCTGAAATAATCGATCGATGGGCTGAACGGCACTGCTGTTCCGCCCCTGATTATTAGTTCAACCGGTGAATTAGCACAGATGGCAATTGGGACCAATGTCTGTAGAACCAGAGTCACTGACCCCGCAGTTCTGGTATCGATCAAATAGGTGCCGCCACTGATCCTACCCGGGTTGAACGTAACCTCAGTTGAATTCATTTTCAACCCCTGGCATTCAGCATTACATATTTGTCCGGCAGCCGCAATCCCGTGAAGATGTTGAGGCCTTAATCCGGGTTTGTCTCTGCCTTTTCTGATATGAGAAATATGTACGGGTTCTGCAGTGACCGCTGACAGTCCAACTGCCGTCCTTAGAATCTGACCGCCGCCTTCGAGATGTCCACCGTCGATCTCAACCATACATGTCTATTCAATCAGGATCAATGCATTAAATGTGCAGCAACCATCTTCTTCCTTGACCACATCAAGCCTCAGGCCGCTATTTCTTACGGTCTGATAAACATCAATACCACATGCTTCCATGGCCGGTCTTGCTTCATAAGGATATTTGCATGGCTTTTTCGTATTACATGTGCGACATAGCCGGCAAGGTCCTGATGTCATACCAAACGCCTTGTAGTATCCGTCAAGGAAAATCTCTCGCTCAAGTTTGGCGACAACGCTCTTCAGTTTTCGACTCAGCCTCATTTCCCTTTCCGGCGGGATGTCTTCTATCTGCATGAGCAGAACCTTCGAGTATTCGTCCACCATTTTCCGCGTGTATTCAGGTGTTGGTGAATAAGGCGGACAGGTTAGCCGCTTGTCATAACCCCCACACCCGTACTGGCATTTTATTCTTACCCAGTTCTTCACGACTACATTTTCAGAACTTATTATCCTGGCTTTTGTCATACCCATAGACAGGGCTCTCTCCACGTACTTCCGTAATCCAGGCATGCTAAACCTCCTCTGTTGTCGGCGTAACAGACATGTGAGAAATCATTTGTCAGCCACGCAGTGAAACCTTTGTCATTTTTTCAAGGTCGACCATTGTATTTATCTCTACAGCGCTTTTATCTTCGCGGATCCCTTTTACACGCGCAAACCTGAGTGCCACACCTGATTCATATTTCGGGCTCTTCTGTACTTCGTTGAACGCAACCTCAACGACAATCACTGGTTTGACAAACACGGTCCATCTATCTTCATGTACCTTATGCCTGGGGAGGTTATCCGTTAGCCACTGCAGCATCTTGTCAGTCAATCCCTTAAAGGTCTTACCGACCATCAGATATTTAGTCCTTGTTTCATCCAGAACACCCAGGTGCAGATTGGAGAGCAAACCTCTTCTTCGACCGTGTCCCCATTCCGCCGCAAGTATAACACAATCGATCGTATGTGTGCCTTTTATTTTGAACCAGGACTTACCGCGCTTGCCCGGGCGATACTCGGACTCGAGCAGTTTTACTACCACGCCTTCGTTACCTCTTCTTAAGGATTGTTCGTAGAATCCGACGGCATCATTTTTGCCGATGGGTTTCTTCTGGGCAGTAAGATAAGTCTTTTTTCGTACTATATCGTGCAGTATTCTCACTCGTTCCGCATATGCCTTCCCTGTCAGGTCCTCGTCATCCGCACAAAGTACGTCGAAATACTGTGGTACGACAGGGACCTGATGCCGTATTTTATCAATATCCTTTTTCCTCGTCGTACGACGTGCGAGAACCTGGAAAGGCACTGGTCTTCGCCTATCATCAACACCGATTGCCTCACCATCCAGAATAAACCTGTTGACTGGCAATTTCTTAGCATTCTGAACGAGCTCTGGAAAGTGGCTTGTGATGTCTTTCAAGTGGCGGGAGAATATTTTGACCACATCTCCTTGCCTGTGGATTTGTATTCTTATACCATCCAGTTTGTGCTCGAGTGCAAACTCGTCATTTTCCAAATATACATCATCGAGGGATTTGGCAATTTGTGCAAGCATCGGTTTCACCGGACTGAGAATCCTAATCCCCAAACTGCCTATCGCCCGCTTGCCGCGGCGAAGCAACAAACTAAAGAGCTCGGCGACGTCGGGTTTCTGAAGGTAAGCTCTCTCCATCTCTTCGTTTGATAATCCAAAGAAATCGGTCACTGCCATTTTGACCAGACCCTCGCCGGCACCCTGCTGGACCTCGCCGATAATAAGTGACACAAAATACTCTCTCTCCTCCTTACTTAGTTGAGCAAAGAGCGGTTTCAAGACCTTGATCTTCTCCTGACCTCTTGCCGCGTCTGCCTGCTCAATAAACCTGTCAACCTGAACGAGACTTGGCGAACGCGCCCGCTCAACGACATTACCAGACAGTTCTGCAAGACCCTTCCATGCTATATTTAACTTTCCCTGCCTTATTCTACCTGAAATGTAATTCACGCCAATAACTGCTTCTTTAGCCGTGAGTTTGCGGAGGAACTCCTTAATTATGCCTATCTTACCGTTTCTCGATGACACCCCCCTTAATCTCATGGAATGCTCAACTAAAACTTTAAACAGCATATAAATATCCCACTTTATCGATAAAATTTTGACATACGTCGATCTCTGAGTATCTTGCCGCCGGTCTGACAATTAGGGCAATAAAACATGTCACGGTTCGAGAAACTCACGGTTCTGATATTGTCGCCGCATCTGGGGCACGGACTATTCCTCCTCCCATGAATCATCAGAAAATCCCGCTTACCAAGTCGCTTTGAGCACGACGCCTCTTTGATCCCCCAATATAACACATGAAGTATCGCGCTATGCAGATTCAGAACTTCCTGCGCAGTTAGATGGAAAGATAATTTAAAAGGCGCCAGGCGCGCTTTCCACAGAATCTCATCGGAATATGCATTCCCGATCCCGGCTATGGTGCCCTGACGGCAGAGAAATGATTTCAATTGTTTTCGTTCTCTTCTAAGTAACCTGCCGAGTTCTTCGACTGTTAATTCGTCTGACAACGGCTCAATGCCCAGCTTTTGAATGAATTCTGGAGATTCTCTTCTATTTCTTACATAAATGGACATCCTTTTGTTAGTGCCTGTCTCACGGAATTCGATTCTCTTTCCCTCATCCAGCACAAAAACTGCATTCACGGATTTTCCTATCTTTTTAGAAGGCATGACATGATCTACTGAACCACGAAGCTTTAGATGAACATAGACATTATGCGAAGTCATCTGAAAAATCAAATACTTGCCCCTTCTGGCGATATCCTCTCCCTCTTCTCCACTCAGATCACCTCTGAAATAATTCTTGAGTACATATGGCTTGAGGATTGTGAAATCTCTTATGACCTTATGAACAAAATGTTGGCGCAGCCTTTGTCTTATGACTTCCAGCTCAGGCAATTCAGGCATGAACGAGTATACAATGTTGATTGGAGAAATCAAGCAGTCAGATGAAGGTTTTTTAGAACGTTACCTGTACGCCGAATTGCAGCGAC
>CP070686.1:1420737-1478843 GCA_020353055.1 Caldifarciminota bacterium
AGGTCTTGTCTTATGTGCCTGAATTGCCTAGTCATTTTATCTTCCTCCAATTCTGCGTGGCGATGGGACTTTCCGTGCCGAGGAGATACGGTGAGTTGAGTTTCTTGATGACGATACCCTCATGCCCTTTCTTCAGTTCTGACGCGTAATTGCGTTTCATATTGGTTAGTCCTTTTCCTGGTAGACGATAAAATGGCGGCTCAAATTGAATTCTGCATAGCAAGGTCTTTCGTTGCTTCAGTGTTTTCTTACTGAGATTCGTTCCCTCAAAATATATCATATCGAACACATACACAACCGGATCGACCTTCGGTTTCTTTGCGAATAGTGATGGAATGAAACGTCTGCCACCGGTTGAATACAGTTCGCAATCGAGTATAGTTCCTTTTGGGAGCGCATCTTTCAGATTTGCGAGCAGATAAGCCAACTTGTTCGACCAATTAGGTTTCCGCTCGAGACGCCTTCCCCAACATTCCAATTTACCGTCTTTGCAGCAGATTATCTGCATGCGCCATCCGTCGATCTTCGGTTCGTATATCCAGCCACTGGCGAGTCTTTCTCCGAAATAAGGGATCGGTTGCATGAGCCATACAGGACCGAAACGCACAGACGATTATAAGCGTTGCAGGGAGAGAGTCAATGCGTTTCACGTCGATTCGTAACGGCAATAACGGTACTAACGAATGTAACGCACCTATGTAGATTGCTCCGATTCTATCATTAAGGAAATTCCACAATAAATAAGGAATCGGAATCCTGTAGAGCGGGACCGCGTTGCCTTTGCAAGACTCAGGCTCCTCGCAATGACACCACACTCCTTAGCGGTTCTGTATCCAGTGTCGTTATTAAGACGAAATCAACGAAAATAACGGGAATAACGATAGTAAAGAGAATGCGTTAAGCGTGAGGCGTCAAGCGTCGACCAGCTCGCCGATGGGCGTGTGGCCTTTGACTTCTTTTATTACTACGTTTCTGACCTCCCCCGGTTTTATCTGCGTTTGCACTATCACATCCTTGTTACCGCGTGTCTTACCGCGTGAGGCTTTCCCTCTGGCAGCACTCTCGAACAGCACTTCATACTCTCTGCCTATCATCTCAGAAGTCTTCTCTTTGGTGATTTCGTTCTGGATTGGGATCAATTCGCTTAAGCGGCGCTTGATCGTGTTCTCATCCAGTGATTGTATGTTGCTTGCCTTCGTTCCCGTCCTTCTTGAGTAACGGTACATGTATGCATAATCGAATCTTATCTCCTCAACCATGGAAATAGTTTCGAGAAATTCCTCCTCAGTTTCAGTGGGAAAACCGACGATGAGGTCGGTTGTTACAGTGGCGTTTGGTATTTCCTGACGGATGTATTCAACCAGAGTACGGTAATGCTCCCGTGTATACTTGCGGTTCATCAACTGGAGGACACGGTCGTTACCGGATTGCAGAGGAAGGTGAAACCATTCGCATATGTTATGGTGATTCTTTATGACCTGAACGGTTTCTTTGCTGAAGTCTTTTGGATGAGAGGTCAAAAAACGGATTCTGAATGCACCTGGAATCCGCGCGATGCGTTCAAGCAGTCCGGCGAAATCAAGATTATCGTGGTTATATTCATTGACGTTTTGCCCCAGCAGCGTAATATCCTTGACCCCGTGTTTCACGAGGTTGGCAATCTCACTGCATATGTCAGCGAATGGACGCGACCTCGCCTGACCGCGCACGAACGGTACGATACAATATGAACAGTAGTTATTACAGCCGCGCATTATTGATACGAAATCGACTACCGTGGTTGGCGAATGGTATATGCCGTAATATGTCTCACCCGAGAGTCTGGTGTCGATAATCCTCACCTTCTTTTCTTTTATCTGTGCTATGTAATTGCCAATCACCCGGTAGGAATCCGGCCCCAGGATAAGATCAACGTGATTGAGTTTTCTCGTGATATCGTCGGCATTACTTTTCGCAAGGCAGCCGACAACAGCCAGGATTCGGTCACCTTCCTTTCGCCAGTTTTTAAGGCCAGACGTGTAGGCGAGTGCTCGGTTTGCAGCGTGATCTCTTACCGTGCATGTGTTTACGATAAAGATATCGGCGTATGCCGGGTCATCAACCATTTTGAAACCATGCTCGGTGAGAATTTTACACATGAGAAAAGAGTCATTCTTATTCATCTGACAGCCAAAGGTTTTGATGAAGAATTTTTTGTTCAATGTATTCTTAGGTGCAACGTCTTGCATGGGTCAGATCTTCTGTCACGCCATCAATAACGACCTCGACCAATTCATTCCTGGGGCATTGTTCATCCAAGTGGACTTTTACATAGTTATCAGTCAGTCCAAGACATTCGCGATTCTTGTATTCGATGGCGACCTGAAATTTCTTATCAAACAGCCGTCTCCGGAATTCAAAGTTCTTCTGTTTGATTAATTCTTTAAGTTGCCAGAGACGATCTTTCTTCTCTTTTTTTGGTACGGGGTCGTTCAGTTTGAAGGCATCGGTTCCGCGCCGCGGAGAATAGGGGAAGACGTGCAGATGGGTTAAAGGTTGTTCGCGTATGAATTGATATGTGTTCGCGAATTCCTTTTGATCTTCACCGGGGAAACCAACGATGACATCGGCGCCTATGGCAACATCTTCGAAGTTTTCCTTGATCAAACGGATAACCTTCTCCAGATGTCTCCTGTCGTAAGAGCGGTTCATTTTCCTCAGTATCGTATTGTCGGCACTCTGGATGGGGATGTGGAAGTGCCGGCATGCCGAGATCTCTTTCATGGTTTCGACCAATCGGGATGTAATGAAGAAGGGCTCTATCGATGAGAGCCGGATGCGCGGACAATTAGGAATTCTGTTCAGGGCTTTGAGAAGTTCATCGAGGGAACTATCAATATCCTTTCCATATAGACCAATATTCGCACCAACCAATACGATTTCCTTGTAATCGAGAGACAATGCCCATTTGATTTCTTGCTCTATTTCATTCATGGATCTGCTCTCGACCGTTGCGCGCACCTTTGCCACGATACAGTATGAGCATTTCATGTCGCACCCATCCTGTACTTTGAGGAAATAGCGAGTCCTATCCGGTTTGGGCAAGATGTCTTTGATCGCTGCATTACGGTCGACATTATCGATGAGATATGTTGCTTTTGCGTAACTTTCCGGGTCAATACGGCATGCACAACCGGTTGCCACTATCGTAGCATCGGGAAAATTTCGAAGTGCTTGGCGGAATTTCTTATGGGAGTTCAGCTCGGCTTCTCTGGTTACACAGCAGGTATTCACAATGACCAGGTCTGCTACGCCGTTGAGTGCCTCAAGCAGACAATAGCCCTCGTACTGATTGAGCTTACATCCCAAATTAATAAGTTTTTGCAAGCTGGATTATTTTACTCTTTTTGCTCCGCTTGTTTTTGAGAATCAAGGATGTCGCCAATTGTGAACTTATCGGGCGCTGGTTTTGGTGCTTCTTTTTTCTTCGGTGGTGCCTTGAAGATTTCCTTTTCGCTCAGGATTATCCTTCGAAGTCTTGAATTTATTTTTCTTACCGTTACTTCGATCTCTTCGCCAAGCGTGTATAGGTCCTTTGGCTTTTTCCCCCGTCTGGCCAGATAATTGGCTGGGATGAATTCCTCAACGCCACCCTCGAGTACGAGTCGGATGCCCTTTGGCAGGATATCACTGATCTTGCCCATGACCTTTGATCCTTCAGGAAAGGTTTCGACGAATTTCGTGAACGGATCTTCTTTACAGTGTTTTATGCTCAGTGATATTCTTCGATTCTTACGGTCGATCGTGCAGATCACTGCTTCTACCTTTTGTCCTTTGCGCAGGTAATCGGAGGCTTTCTTAACCTTCTTATCCCAGAAGAAATCATTGACGTGGATGAGTCCCTCGACGCCATCGAGGATCTGTACGAAAGCGCCGAAGTCTTTTAGGTTGGTCACCTTGACGACTACTTTCTGACCGACTTCCAAGTTTTCATCGACGGTTGACCAGGGGTCTGGTTTAGTCTGCTTCATCCCAAGCGAAATTCTCTGTTCGTTGCGATCGATCGATAAGACGACAGCTTCGACTGCATCGCCTACCTTCAGAATCGACGAGGGGTCTTTCACATCCTTTGTCCATGACATTTCGGAGACATGAATGAGTCCCTCGATGCCCTTTTCAAGTTCGACAAATGCACCGTAGTCAACGACGCTGGTTACTTTTCCCTTCACCCTGGTGCCTACCGGGTATTTATTCTCGATGGCTTCCCACGGATGTGCGGTCAACTGTTTCAGACCGACGGCTATTCTGCCGGTCTCGCGGTCCATGATAAGAACCTTGATTTTTATTTTGTCATTGACTTTTACGACTTCGGCCGGATGGGTTATTTTTAGCCATGAAATGTCAGTGATGTGAAGTAGCGCATCGATACCTCCGATATCAATGAAGGCTCCGAAGTCCGTGAGATTGCGCACTGTACCGTCAATGATATCGCCTACTTTCATCTTACTGAATATGCGCTTACGCGCTTTAGCTTGTTCTTCTTCAACAGCCAGTTTTCTCGAAACAACGATGTTCTTTCGCAGCATGTTTATTTTCACGATCTTGACCTCGGATTTCTGGCCGATCAAGGACTCACCGTTCGCCTGTGCCTTGTAATCGATTTGAGAACTTGGTAAGAAAGCTTCGACACCCATGAGGTCGACCGAATAACCGCCCTTGATGCGTTTCTTTATTGTACAGGACGCAGTCTCGCCATTCTCGTATATATGTTTTATTTTGTCCCAGGCGAGTTGAAAATCCGCCTTTTTCTTCGATATTACGGGAAATCCTTCACGGTCTTCGAAGGCTTCGAGAAAGACATAGATTGTCTTGCCTTCTTCAGCGTCCTCCGGAGCACCAAATTCCTCAAGTGGGAGAAATCCTTCAGCCTTGAGACCAAGGTTCAGTAGAACACCGTTTTGTGTTCTCTTAATGACCGTTGCTTTTACGATATCACCTTCATTAGGTGTGACAAATGATTCCTCTAATAGTTTGTTCAAATCCTCTTGTGCTATATCCTTCATTTGACTATAAATCCTCCTTTGAATAGTTTTACCATCCATAGGATTATAATGATTTTTCGACGCTTGTCAACCATTTCGCGGTGCATATCCTACCTTAGATAGATAGCCTGAATTCGCGAGTGGGACATACCTGCATAACTGCATTTTTCCTCCTATATCACAGGCCATTTGACTTTTTTGTACGATTGATTATAATATACCTGAATTGTCAAAGGAGGAAGTAATGAGATATTTATGGATGATCGTTCTGGTTTTGCTTGCGTGCGGTGCTCAGAAGGAACGTGACATATCTGTTAAGAAAACGGGCATTCCTTACATGAACATCGCTGTCAAGGACTATGGGACCATTGTGATTGAGTTATTACCAGAAGCAGCACCGAAAAACGTCAAAAATATCATTGAGCTGGCAGATAAAGGTTTCTATAACGGCCTGATATTTCACAGGGTGATAAAAGGTTTCGTGATCCAGGGTGGGTGCCCCAATGGCGATGGCACGGGTGACCCGGGGTATGAGATAAATGATGAAATTTCACCCAGCGAGAAACATCTGAAAGGCAGTGTGGCGATGGCAAATCGTGGTCCTAACACGAACGGATCGCAATTCTATATCTGCCTGGAACCTCAACCAAGACTCGATGGCCGGTATACGATCATCGGGCGCGTTGTGCAGGGCATGGATGTTGTTGACCAAATAGGTAATGTGAGAACTGGACAGTACGACCGGCCTCTAGCCGAGGTCGTTATGGAAAAAGTCTGGATTGAGAAATAAGCGGCATCGTTTCTGGATACTTGGATTTTGGACAATCACGCGGCAGGCATGTTTTCCTGCACCGTGGTGGTTGACGCTAAGAAGCGTGCAAGTTATAATACATAATGGAGTTTGACAATCTCATAACCAGCCCTTTTGGTTTCGGCGAAAGGCTGATTCTTGAATTACTGCAAAGAGGCGAGAGTGTCTATGCTATTTTTCCCACGCCCAAAGACGTACCCATGTCTTTTCTGGGAAAGAAGAATATAAAGTATGGGTTCTTGAAGTTTGAGCATGATCCTGTTCTTGAAAAGACCTTACCCAGAAGGGTTAAGCATGTAATCCATATCTTCGAGGTTTACGGTGGCAGGTTCTCGAAGGTATTCAAAGCCAATACGCTTGCCACGCTACTGTTGCTTGACTGGGCCAAGAACGGTGGGGTCGAGAGTTTTACGTATCTTTCGAGCGGAGAAGTATATGGAATGGGTAAAGACCTTACTGAACAGGCTGCGCTCGAACCGCACGGGTTCTACGCAACGACCAAGTACCAGGCGGAGATGTTCTTCAAATACTACCAGCGAGTACTTAGGATAAATTCCGTCCGCGTGTTCTTTCCCTTTGGTGATGGTCTTGAACAGGGTTTTGTTTTCGACATGGCGTATGCCATTAAATCGAGTAATCCCGTGGAATCACCATTTGATATGATTACACCTACCTTGGGCGATGACATCGTTAGCCCGTTGTTGAAGATCCGCGACAGTGGACAGTCCGGTGTTTATAATATATGCGGCACTCCTATAAAAGTTCATACAATCGCTGAACAGTTAGGGCAGATATTAGGTAATGAACTAAAAAAAGCGAAGATAAGGGAGCATATTCTCACCGGTGATAGCACGCCGGTCCGAGAGAAATTCGGATATGTCGAAACGCCGATCAATGATGCCCTTGAGCAGGCATTCGCACACATGAGATAGCACCCTGCTTTGTGTATGGCCAGGTGTTTTTCCTTCATCGCTGCATTTCATTTTTTCATTGGCATCTATGATTGATCTCTTATTGACGAATCCTAAAGAGGAAGGAGCGTTCTTTGAACGTATGCCTCCTCTGGGGCTTGCATACATCGCTGGAAAACTAGAGTCCCGGGGTTACTCCGTGAGAATCGTGGATTTTGAAGTTGAAAGACGTCCGTTGACTTACTGGCTCGATATGTATCAACCGAAGTATCTCGGCATTTCCGGTACCAGTCATACGCGCTTTGAGTCTTTCCGACTGGCAAAGGAAGCAAAGGGTTATGCACCGGAGATTGTTACAATTTATGGAGGTGTGCATGCCACCTTCACCGGCGTCAATACCCTGCTACATGTTACCGAAATCGACTATGTTGTGTGTGGTGAAGGCGAGGATACAACCGTTGCGTTGTTCGATCGACTAGCAGCAGATGCAGATCCCGGAGCGATTTGTGGTATATGCTACCGGAGAGGTGGGAACATCGTACAGACGCCTCCAGCACCGCGGATCATCCCGCTCGATAGTCTACCCAGACCAGCGTATCGACTGCTGAATATGGAACAGTATTCAGTAGGGATGGACTTTCTGGGTCGCAAAGCAATTTCACTTCTGACCTCACGGGGTTGTTACGCAAAATGCAGTTTTTGCTCTGCCAGTAGGATGTTCGGACATAAGGTGACGACTCATTCTGCTCAACGTATGCTAGATGATGTCGAGTTTCTATTCACCACCTACGGGTACGAGGGTTTGAAGATTTTTGACAGTACTTTTACAATTGACAAAGAACATGTGTATGAATTCTGCGATGAAATAGCGAACCGTAAACTTAGTTTTCCTTGGGAATGTGAGATAAGGATCGGTTCGGTCGACGGTAAAATGCTTGAGAAGATGATGGATGCGGGATGCTACTATGTTAATTTCGGCATTGAATCCGCAAGTCAGCGCGTCCTTGATCTGATGCGTAAAGCTATTAGGGTCGAGCAGGCAGTCGAACTGCTAAATCTGTGCAACAGTGTAGGTTTGCGTACCAAGGTATTTTTTTCGTTCGGGCATATTGGCGAAACCAAGGATGATGTGGTAAAGACCTTTGAATTTATCGACAAACATGCTGATACAATATCGACCCTTGCCAGCGGGGCGGGTGTGCGTATCTATCCGGGAACTTATCTGGAAGAATATGCTTTCAAGAACGGTTTTTTACCTCGCGATTTTGAGTGGAGTTTACCCTATGACGACCCGCGACTTGACAACATCATGCAGACAAGGTCGATACCAGTGCTGGTCCAACCGCAACTTGGCTATGATGAGCTGGAGAGAATTGCGCTACAGATTTATTCCAGGAAGTTCAGGGGTTGGAGGGGATTTAAATATGGTGTGAAAAAGGTAACCGACTGGAATAAGCTAAAGAAACTCTCACGGTTGCTGAGGATAAAAATGAGAAATGTTCTGTTGGGGAAGGATTAGTTACATGCGTATCTTGCACCTTTCATTTGAGAACTTTCAGGACGTCCCCGGTCTATTGAGCAGAAGTCACGCCTCTTTTGGTGATAAGGGTTGCCTGGTGACCATGGTACGTTCCCGTCTTGGTTTTCCAAACGGGATTTGTCTTGACTACCCGTTCCTGAATTCCGCGGGTCTGAATAGCCTCTCAAGGATGCTGGGTCGGCATAATGTCAATGTGCTGGAAACAGAACTGAAACTCAAGAAAAAGGGTGAAAATTCGATTGAGAGATTGTATTTCAGGGGCCGGGACTACGCCTGGCTCTACAAATTGAACCGTGCATGGCGCCGCTTCGAGCTGGACAGTTTCGATATCTACCACTTTGACGGCGATGTTCCATTCATATACGGTGACCGGGTCCTTAAGAAACTCAAAGGGAAGAAGCTCGTCACCCACTTCTTCGGAAGCGAACTCAGGAAATGGGGTATGAATCCCTTTTTGCGTGAGCGCGCTGATTTAAGGTTCACTTCGGAGCTAGACCACACGAAGATCGACCCTTCACTTTTTTTTGTGCCTATTCCCTACGAGGCGGGGAATATAATGCCGCGCATGCGTGAGAACAAGGTTCTGCGTGTAGGGCATTCACCGACTCGGAGGACTGCGAAAGGTACTGGGGATATTCTTGAGGTGGTGAACCGGATACAGAAACACATGAACTTCGAATTCCTGCTTATCGAGGGTGTATCCCACAACAGATGCATGGAATTGAAAGCCACGTGCGATGTCGGTATCGACCAGATCGGCAACTATGCCGGAACCGGATATGGACGCAGCGGATTGGAATTTCTTGCACTAGGGATACCCACGATCACAGAAATACCGGATGACTACGAGAAACTCTTACCAGGTCATCCATTTGTTAAAGCGACAAAAAAAGATTTCGAAGAAGTACTATCCACATTGTTACGCGATCGTCATATGCGTGATGAGAAGCGTCAAAGAGGTATAGAATGGGTGCGTGAATTTCCGCATCCGAAGCGGATTATTTCAGAGATATACAAAGAATATCGTAGAGTAGGCTGGATTCATTGACTTTTTCTAATAGGCATATTGACAAATTTGTATTTTGCATTAGAATTATCTTCTTGAAATATCATGCAAATAATTGCTGTTAATGAATATTTGGCTAACAAGAAAAGGCTCGTGGATGAGGCTCTTCGGGATTTTTTTTCACAGAAGAATTCTCTGTTCGATGTAATGTACTACTCGGTTGACAGCGGTAAACGGATAAGACCCATACTCGCGATTGCTGGATACGAGGTTTGCGGCGGCGAAGATACTGGAGTGATCATGCCTGTTGCATGCGGTCTTGAATTGATCCACACTTATTCTCTGATTCATGACGACCTGCCGGCCATGGACAACGACGATTTTCGAAGGGGCAAGGCATCAGCGCACAAAAAGTTCGATGAAGCAACCGCGATCCTATCGGGTGATGGGTTGTTCGCCTACGCTTTTGAACTCTTCTGCAAGGGCGATAGTCACGCTTCGGAGAGGCTGGAAGTGATCAGATCAGTCAGCCAGGCTGTCGGTCCAAAGGGCGTTGTCTACGGGCAAATGCTCGATATCAGCGACATGAAACGACAACCGAATATGTTGAGAAATATACACCTCAACAAGACCGCAAAATTCATAGCGGTCGCCATTAAGGTCGGTGCGATAATGGCATGCGCAAAGAAAACAGTGGTCGATAAATTATATCGAGCGGGACTTTGTCTGGGGATGCTTTTTCAGTACACTGATGATATATTGGATGTTGTTGGCAAGAAGAGCGATCTGGGTAAGACCCCGGGGAAAGATCAGGCGAGTGGCAAGCTGACAGCGCCTGCAGTCTACGGCCTTTGCGGCGCAAGGTTTCGGGCGCAGCGTTATGCCGACCGCACGAAGTCACGGTTCAGAGAATTGGGAAGTGAATTCGAATTTTTCTGTGAGATGACCGATTTTGTGTTGAATCGTTCATTTTAGCCATAAAAGGAACGGATGCAATTACTGGAGAAGATCAAGGAGCCAAAAGACCTCAAGGACTTAACGCTTGAGCAGTTAGAAACGTTAGCCAAAGAGATACGTACGGAAATAATCAGTACGTGTGCGAACACAGGGGGACATGTTGCGCCTTCACTTGGTGTCGTTGAGTTGACGCTTGCTCTATATCGAGTTTTCGATGCCGAGCATGACAAGATCATCTGGGATGTAGGACATCAGACCTACACTCAAAAACTCATCACAGGCCGGGCGAAAAGATTTAACACACTACGTACCTACAAGGGGATAAGCGGATTTCCCAAGCGGAGCGAGTCGAAGTATGATGTATTCGATACGGGCCACTCGTCCACTTCTCTTTCCGCAGCGACGGGGTTTGCCCTGGCGCGTGATTACCGCGGTGATAGTTACAAGATTGTGAGCGTTATTGGTGATGGTTCGCTGGGAGCGGGTATGGCTTTTGAAGCCCTCAATCATATCGGTCACCTTAAGAAGGACATGATAGTTGTTCTCAACGATAATGAGCATTCAATCGGGGAAAGTGTTGGTGCACTTTCCCAATATTTGAACAAAGTGATAACTACGCGGACATACAATCGGTTCCGAGATGACCTGTGGAAGTTTTTTGGACGATTCCCACCATATTTCCGCGACCGAGGTCGAAATTTGGCAAAAAGAATCCAGGAAGGCCTTAAGGGACTTTACGCACCGTCGATCATTTTTGAGGAACTGGGTTTCAGATACATTGGACCGTTGAATGGTCACAAGCTCGGGCAGTTGATCGATACTCTATCAAGACTCAAAGAGGTGCGTGGTCCGTGGTTTGTACACGTCGTGACTAAAAAAGGAAAAGGGTACGAGCATGCTGAGAAATGTCCCGAAGTTTTTCACGGTATTGGTAAATACTGCATCGAAACCGGGGAAGTCAAAAAGAAAGCAACTTCTTACACCAAGGTATTCGGTGATGCAATAGTGAAGCTCGCCAATCAGAATAAGAAGATAGTGGCGATCAGTGCCGGCATGACCCTCGGTACCGGATTGAAAAAGTTCAGTCAGGAGATTCCGGAGCGGTTCTTCGATGTCGGTATTACCGAGCAGCACGCCGTCACAATGGCTGCCGCACTCGCCCTGGATGGCTACATTCCCGTGTGTGCCATATATTCAACATTTCTGCAGCGCGCCTACGATCAGGTTATTCATGATGTGAGCTTGCAGAACGCACCGGTTATCTTTGCTGTTGATCGCGCCGGTCTTGTGGGTGAAGACGGTCCGACACACCATGGTCCATTTGATCTATCTTATTTCAGTTGTATCCCGAATATCGTTGTATCATCGCCTCGTAATGGTACGGAACTCGTCGCGCTGCTCAAGACGGCCGTGCAATACCGGAAAGGACCTTTTGTGATACGCTATCCGAGGTCATCCTGCGATCTCGGAGCGGAAAATCCGAAGCCGGTGGCGATAGGAACGTGGGAGATGCTTTCAAAGGGCAAGGGTTTTGTGATCATAGCAACTGGCTCGATGGTTGAACAGTCGCTGGGTGCGCTGCAGATACTCGCTAAGAAAGGCTTGAAACCAACTTTGATCAATGCGCGTTTTGTGAAGCCCCTTGACATGACCATGCTGAACAAGATAATTAAGAGAAATAAGCTATTAGTTACGGTCGAGGAGAACGTATGCCACGGTGGACTGGGTAGCATGGTTTCCGAATACTGTGGCAGAAGGACCCCCAAGGTTAGGGTTCGATGTATTGGCTTGCCGAATAGTTTTGTAGAACACGGTGCCAGAAATATACTGTTGAGAATCACGCATTTGGATGCGGAGGGTATTGCAAAGAGAATCAATTCTATTTTATGACCTTTCTCTTTTCTCTCGCGATATTAGCACAGTTTATTACTCCCTTTGATGAGAGGATTTACCTCGATGCCGAGGGTGAATTTGTCATTTATTCCCGATATTTTCAAGGAACGCTTGTGAGTATTGATACGGTTAAGACGATTGAGGATTATATTTCCGCTGAGTTCTATGCCCGCAATCGTGGGCTGCTACTGAGGGAACTGAAACAAGACATGGCTCAGAGCGGAGGTTATGCAAATAAGGGATTGTTCGGTACGTTCGAGATTCCTCTACCAAAAGGTGGATTCAGTGATTTCATGGGTGAGACAGGGAAACTTGATGTTGGCGGATACGTTAAAATAACCCTTGGTGGTAGCGAGACTTTCGTATCCAACGTACCAGGTATTACGGGCCCGTCGCTCTGGCCTGAACTTGAGATGAATCAGGAAATGGCGATCAATCTCGACGGTCAGGTAGGCGATCGCGTGAGGGTCTTCATTGACCATAATTCTGAACGAATCAATGAGAGCCAGAACAAAATAACCGTGACTTATCTGGGGCGGGAAGATGAAATAATCCAAGAAATCGAAGGCGGCGATACCGAGCTGAGAATCCCGGCAACAACCTACACCGGTGATATTCCGTCGCACCGAGGTCTATTCGGCATAAAATCAAGCGCCAAATTCGGCCCGCTGGATCTTGTCGCCATCGCCTCGAATGAGCAGACCCAGCATCAGGAAATCGATATCGAGGGCAGTGTACAAGCTCAGGCAGATACCATATGGGGGCGCGAGTATCAGAAACGGAGGTTTTTTTGGCTTGGCACTAACGAAATAGTAATAT
Source organism: Caldifarciminota bacterium (assembly GCA_020353055.1). Taxonomy (GTDB): domain Bacteria; phylum Hydrothermota; class Tepidihabitantia; order SM23-42; family SM23-42; genus SM23-42. The sequence continues at coordinate 1,433,696 of CP070686.1, forward strand.
CAGATTCTTTAGAGATTTATATAGATGATAATAATTTTCAAAATAACAATGTAGCCGGCGGAATAACACTCTACGGGACGGCATACGTCGATGTCAATGGTGATGACATAATTCCCGATGACACACTCCAGTCTGAGGTTGGTTATTTCACATTGAAACTCCTTGAACAGGACTATACTTTCCTTCCCAACGCAAACATCATCGAACTGAGATATGGACTCCAGAAGGACGTTGAGGTTCTTGGCGTGAAGTACAGCATATTGCGCAACGGCCAGATCGTTAATGTGGGTGGTGTTGTGCAGGATACGCAACTGGTCCTTAAACTTGTCTGTCCTAAGAGCCCTGATACGACATCGGTTACCTGGCAATATGAGTTAAGGAATTACTACCAGGTCGTGAGTCCGGGTTCACGACTTGATTCGTTGAAGATTTTCTATATCACACCTGGCGGGCAGCACAGGGATCGGAATGATGCCGGCGAGACTTATCTTGAGGTTCTGGGGCTTGACCAGAATAAAGATGGCAGGGTCGATGATTATCTCGGTGAGTATGGATTTGACGCGGGGCGAGGTCTTCTGATATTCAGAGATTCGCTTCCCTTTGCATCCGACACACTGGACGACCCGGATTTTGAGATTTACGAAAACCCCTATTACATGCAGGGCCGCGGGAAGTATTATCTATACAAGAAGACGGTAGAATCGCGTCCCGTGTTCACGCTGCCGCCTAATGTTGTTGATGTAACCGTCTACGTTGATGGTGTCGAGCAGACAGAGGGGGTTGATTATCACGTCAATCTTGATCTTGGCGAATTGGAATTCAAAAAGGTCATCCCACCTACAGCGCGTGTTAAAATCCATGCCGAGTATGCGCCATTTTTCTCGGCCGCTCAAAAATCGCTGATCGGAGTCAGGGCGAGCATGAAAACCTTTGGTGATGCATCGCTTGGCTCTTCATTCTTCTACAGGACAGAGTCCTATCCAACAGATCGCGTGCGGCTGCGTGAAGAACCTTTCAATCGCATGGTATGGGAGGCTGATCTCGCACTGCCGCAGAGTATGCCTTTCCTGACCAGGGTCGTGGACTGGCTTCCCCTGGTCCAGACCGAAACCGAGTCGAGAATGAACTTGAATGTTGAAACGGCCTATTCGATATCCAACTTGAATTCGGAAGGCGAAGTTTATCTCGACGACCTGGAATCATCCACGATAATCACCAACGAGATTTCCATCACATATAGCGATTGGGTACAGTCGTCCAAGCCGGTGGGTATGTCAGAGGAAAATCTGACGACCGAAAGATTGGTCTGGTATAATCCACGGGGCGCCGAAGTGCTGACCGCCGGTGATATTTATCTCAACGCACTTGACCCAAACGAGACTGCTCATGTTTTGAGATTAGTGTTCAATCCGGACAATCTGTCGTCGTTCGGGGGCTTGATGCAGTACATGTACAGCGAAAATTTCGATGATTGCGAGAATCTCGAGTTGATAATAAGAGGCAATGGCGGACGCCTTCATGTCGATCTCGGTCAGGAAATGGCTGAAGATCAACTGAGACGAAATAGTACGGGTGCACTGGTGGGGTTAACTGTTCTGGATGATGAGGACCGTGACCACAATGGTTCATGGAACGAAAACACCGAGGACACCGGATACGACGGCGTGTTGGGCGAAGATGGGCAAAATGTGGCCGGTGATGACGGGAACGATGACTATACGGAGAGTGATTATACCGGTGGGATTAATGGTAGCGAAGGGAACCACCTATGGAATACCGAGGATATTGATAGAAATGGAATTTTGAATCGCGATAACATTTACTACAGTTATGTTGTGGACCTTGATTCGACCCAGTTCTTGGTCCAAAATGCGGGTCTGCAGGACGGCTGGACAATGTTTCGTATTCCCATTAAAGACACGATGGCTATAGATACCGTATTGGGTCAGCCAGACTGGCGTACGATCCGTTATGTTCGAATCTGGCTGGAAGATTTTTCTACAGCCGAGACACTTGAGATATATCGCCTGTTTGCGACCGGAAGTAGATGGAAGAACTATGGTGTGAAGGGAGATCTTTCGATCTGGGATTCGAGCGAGGTATTCATATTGACGCCGGTCAATACGAGGACACATACCTACTATGAGTCACCCTTCGTGGAAGAGAAGGATCCTTTGACAGGACAGGTAAGAAGCGAAGGAGCACTGGAGTTAAGACTGGAGAACATCAGGGAAGGCCACACATGTGTTGCCCACCGGCAGACCGACGATAATGAGGATTATCGGGCATACGATACACTGATGTTCTACATGAACGCGCTCAATTCAAATCCTAAGATCGCATTACGCATAGGTAGCGATTCCGTGAATTACTACGCATACGAAACCGAGTTTAACAACGGCGTCTTAGTAAGTGGTGCCAATGGCTGGCGGACTTTCACTATTTCAATGGAACGGTTGCTTGATTTAAAGCAACTGACACAGGGCAAGGGTGTGGTAAGTGATTCCGAGTATACGGTTGTTGGTAACCCATCGCTATCGGTCAATCAATTTTTCGAGATCGCGATCACAAATCAGAATACTACACCTTTAACCGATACAATTTGGTTTAATGACATAAAACTGGTCGCACCACAGACCGAGATCGGTCGCATCATCAGAGCAACAGGTTCATTGAACCTGGCTGACCTTGCGTCCGTTACAGTATCATTCGATGAATCCAATGGTCGTTTTAAACGGTTGTCTGAGTCCAAGACCATATCGACCAACAGCGCCGGCCGCAACTACGCAATAAACTCGAGCATTGCACTGCACAAATTCCTCCTTGAGAAGTGGGGATTCAGCATGCCTTTAACACTAAATTACCGGAATTCTCTGCAGAAGCCTCGTTTTTCATATTTCGCTGATGATCTCGAGATTACCGGCGACGAATTGGAAAAACAGAGATCCACAAATGTCGTCAATTCTTACACGATTAGTCTTTCGAAATCCGGTTCCCGCAATTGGCTTATCAAGAATACATTGGATGCACTATCATTCGAGCACAGCCGTTCGAAAACGACTACACATAACGCACTCAACGTTGATACTTCAATAACAAAGGGGTACCGCGGTACGTATCGGCTTGATCCAAGAGTATCATTCAGATTGCTCGGCCAGACATTTTCAGTATTACCGCAGAATATTTCATTCAATGTGTTGTACGCAGACAACCTTGTACGGTATTATTATCGTCTGGACCCGGATTCTCTTTTCCGATACTCCGTATCGGGGTCGCAACACCGCAAGACCTTGAATCCCAGTTTCAGCGTAGCCTATTCGCCGCACAAGACTTTGAATGCGAATTTTGATTTCACTCAGAATCGCGATTCAGTCTCGACTCGTGGACAATTCGGAGAAGAAGTAGGAAGGAATCAAACGCTGAACACTACGTTCACGCAGGATTTCAAGCTTTTTAAGCCAAGATTGAGTTTTAATGCTTCTTATATCGAAGACTATCGTTTTGAAATTCGACAGGATGAGAACCTGCGAAATGTGTCAAATAGCGCAAGATATGGAATCGACGGAACGGTTGATCTCCAGCGGATTGTCAAGTTCTTTACACGCTTGAGGGATGAAACCAAGGATTCTCTCGCCTCGGCTGGCTCGCCTGCCTGGCTTGCCAAGCAGATAGAATATTTCATTGAGCGACTGCAGAATCCGGCGCTCAGTTGGTCTCGCCTCAGGAATTCGAACTACCTTAGCGTCAAAAGACGTCCCGACTTCGAATATCAGTTTGGTCTTGTCGATTCGTTGCCAACTGATGATGTGTCACCAAACAGTTATCCGGGTAGAGGAATGACTGATTCATACAAAGCATCGTCGGGATTGAATTTGAATTTTGTGACTGTGAACGGTGCTTACAATGAAAATATCACCCGCACATACACCTACGGTAACATAGAAACGCGCACCCATACGACGTCATATCCAAATGCCAATTTGAGGGTGGCAAAACTTGAAGTTCTACCGTTCTTGAAGAAATACACTCATTCATCTTCCATTAATGCAGTGTTCAACCAAACGTTCGAGAGCCGTTTTCAGGATACTGTACGGCAATCTGATTCCAAGAGTATCAGTTTCACTCCGCTGATTGGCTGGCAAGTTCAGTGGGTAAAAGGAATATCTTCAACGATAGATGTTTCGTACTCGGAGACTGTCTCGAAAGACTACCAGGGTGCGTTTGAGGTACCTTCAAAGTCGCTAACCCGCGGTGCTTCAGTAAGCTTGGGCTATACATTCAGCGCCCCCAAAGGATTGGGACTGCCGTTTCTCAAGGGCGTTCGATTTTCTTCCAATCTTGCCCTCAATCTGGGAGTTAGCTATAGCCAAAATACCAATTATTCTACAGATCTCGAAATACCAATCTACGATTCAAGTAATTTGCAGGGTGATCTGGGTCTGTCTTATAACTTCTCCTCGAGTATCACGGGCGGTGCGAATTTCTCATATTCGCAAAACAAGGAGAAGGTGCGTGATCAGGATACGAAACGTGTCGGCGTCAACATATGGACGAACATAAATTTCTAAAACGCGCGATTATCTATTTATCCGCACCTGTTGTTCTATTTTATCTTCTGCCCGTACCTTTTGTTCATGCAGAGCAGCCTTACGATCATTTCACTGCCTTTTGCAGCATTGGAGAACGTGTTCCCGGAACCCCTGGTCATATTAGAGCACGGGATTTCATAGTCGAGCATCTGCGCAATCCACAAGTCGATACGTTCAGCGTACTGGGTACGGATTATTACAATATCTACGCGAGCTTCACCGGCAAGGATCCGCGAATCGCTTTTGCCGTGCACTGGGATTCTGACGTGGAATGTCCGGGTGCTAATGATGGTGGTTCTGGCGTGGCAATATTAATCAGTTTGGCTGACACGCTCCAGAAACATCCACCGCCACAAGCAGTTGACCTGCTTTTTTTTGATGGCGAGGATGTGGAGGGTGCTGAACTCCTCGGCTCAAAACACTTCGCTGCTAATTGTATCGTGAACTATGATTATGTCATTGTTCTTGATATGATCGGTGATAAGGACCTGCAGATCTTTCAGGAAGGTAATTCTAGAAAATTCTTTCCGACTTTCGTTGATTCGATATGGGAAATAGGGCAGTCGATTGCACCTCAAGTCTTCGTTCCGCTTGTGAAGTATTACATCGTTGACGACCATATTTCGCTGATTAAATATGGTATCAGATCAATTGTTGTTATTGATTTTGATTATCCTTACTGGGATACAGCAGATGATACTGCTGATAAGTGCAGTAGGCAGAGCCTCGATACGATCTACCGTTTTGTGCTGCATTTAGTGTATCAGCGTTCGTTATACTGAGAACAGACGTGAAGAAAAAGGAAATCATTGTTCTGGCGATTCTGGTTGGCGTTCTGATTGCTGTTAACGCGCTCAATTTTGTCAGAAAGGAGAGGGTGAAGCATAGCTATACTATGCTTGTTGAACGTGGTCTGGAGAAACTCCCGCTCAACGCAGTCGGAACGGGAGAACTTGAGGATCTACCGGGCATCGGGCGGGTTCTGGCACGACGTATCGTGGCGTATCGTAACCAAATAGGGGAATTCAAATCTCTTGACGAACTGAAAGAGGTCAAGGGTATCGGAGACAAACTCTACGAACGAATATCCCCATACCTCGAACTATAACCGATATTTATTTTCTCAAGATTAAGGGTGGATGTATATGAATTCTGCCCTACAGGGTACTCAGAAATTCATATATGGTACGGACACCGAACCCAGTGGCTCCAGCTGGAGTATAATCGCTCTCCTTATCGGTGAGTTCAGTGCCTGCCACATCGATATGCAGCCATTTTGCTTTTTCCACGAATGCTTTGAGAAATAACCCAGCCGTAATTGCCGAGGCGTAACGGCCGCCGGAATTCTTCAGGTCGGCGACGTCACTCTTGAGTTTATTGAGATATCCTTCGTACAGTGGCAGCGTCCAGAATTTTTCGCCCGCTAATTCCGAGACTTCGATGAGTTTGTCACTCAAAGCTCTGTCGTTACCCATCAACCCGGCTATCTTTTCGCCGAGAGCAACGACGCAGCCGCCGGTCAGTGTGGCGATGTCGATAATGATCTCTGCTTTTTTGCTTTCGGCATAGACGAGTGAATCAGCAAGAGTCAATCGTCCTTCGGCATCAGTATTGACGATTTCGATTGTTTTACCGTTCATTGCGCGTATCACATCACCCGGTCGATAAGCCGAACCAGATGGCATATTTTCGACCGCAGGAATGATAGTCAGCAGATTGACCTTGCTGTCTAACTTAGCCAGTGCCAGGGTGACACCCGTGACCACTGCTCCACCCGCCATATCAGTTTTCATCGCGCCCATTCCGCTTGATTGCTTTATGGATAGACCGCCCGAGTCGAATGTCACCGTTTTCCCGATTAATCCAACCAATGGTTTGTCTGCATTTGTCATGCGGAGAACGATAAATCGCGGGACGTGTGAACTGCCCTGTCCAACAGCGAGCAGAGCGCCCATACCCATCTTCCGCAGAGCAGCTCGGTCCAGACACTGGCACTTCACAACTTTTTGGATTCCCCAGTTTTCTATCAGCATCTGTATACGCTTTTGCATCTTCTCCGGGGTTAAGATGTTGGCAGGTTCGTTGATGAGATCGCGGGCAGCATTCTGTGCGTCAGCCAGGGTCTGTCCAATGACTACCGCATTGCTTAATTTCTTTGCTTTTGACGGATCCTTTTCGACAATTATAAACTCATTGATCCGTTGTCCGTTCGCTGGTTTCCTGTACGCGTTGAAATCATACAATGCCAGACATGTTCCTTCGACCAACGATTGCGTTGCACGAGCAGGGTCCAAACTGCCGATGTCAGAACCGTGAACGATAGTACCTACACGCCTCGCATTAATTTCTCTGGCTTTCTTGACGGCAATGCCCGCGGCTCGTCTCACTATCTCGTTGTTGAGGTCTTTCTTCTTGCCGAGGCCGACGAGAATCACCTTCCTTACCGTTAATTTTGGACATTCATGTAGTACTGTAACTTCACCGACCCGACCTTTCACTTCGCGGTCTGCGATTAGTCTGGATATCAATCCTCCGAGTAGTTTGTCGACTGCCCCCGTTGCTCCGCCGGGCGACTTCGTACCTTCAAAAATGTTCAAAATAATGGCATCACCTTTGAAATCGGTGATTGATTTAACGACCACACTTATTTTCATGATTACAGTATATAATGATTGACTGCCAAGTCAAGCATAGATAGGTGTAGCTGGACGGGCGAGGTGTGGAAGGGCATGTTGACTTTCAAAATTAGATATATATAATTTTACTATGAAATCAGCAAAAAAAGTGAATAAATCCCGTGCTCCAAAGCCAAAATTGTCGGGTCGAGCGCATGCAATGCCCTTTTCACCGATCCGGAAACTTACGCCGCTGGCAGATGACGCAAAAAAGAGAGGAATACACGTTTACCATCTCAACATCGGTCAGCCTGACATCGAAACACCAGGAGAAATGTTCGACGCGATAGCTAAGTTCCGTGAGAAGGTTTTGAGTTATGGCCCGTCAGGTGGATTACTCGATTTGCGCGTCGCCGTTGTTGATTACTATCGAAGGGCAGGTATGGATATTGATCTCGACAACGTCTGGATAACGACCGGAGGGAGTGAAGCGATACTATTCGCTTTTATGTCGGTGTGCGATCCCGGCGATGAAATTATTGTCTTTGAGCCGTTCTACACAAATTATATCGGCCTTGCGACCATGGCTCAGGTTAGGCTTGTGCCTTTGACGACGAAGGTCGAAAATGGGTTTCATCTTCCCAGCCAGCGGCAAATTGAAGAGAAAATCACCAGGAAAACTCGTGCCGTACTGATCAACACACCGAACAACCCGACTGGAACGGTTCTGACCGAGGAGGAGATGTATATTCTCTACAAGGTGTGTAGGAAACATGGACTTTTCCTGCTCTCAGACGAGGTATACCGTGAATTCGTGTATGATGGGCGTGTTCAGATAAGCGCTTTGTCATTGCCTCAAATACAGGATCAGGTCATTGTGCTTGATTCCATATCCAAACGTTTTTCTGCATGCGGCGCCCGTGTCGGGTGTATCATAAATCGAAGTAGGAAAGTCATGGATGAGGTGATCAAATTCAGCCAGGCAAGACTCTGTCCACCGACGATCGAACAGGTAGGCGCGATTGCCGCCTACAAGAATTTTGACCGCTACATAACACCAGTGATCAGCGAATATGAGCATCGCAGGAATTTTCTTTTTGAGGGACTGCAGAGAATAGGAGGAGTATACGGGCACAAACCAGAGGGAGCATTTTACACGGTGCTTCGGTTGCCAGTGAAAAATGCCGATAAATTCTGTCATTGGGTACTCACCGATTTTCACTATGACAAAAAAACTGTAATGCTGGCACCGGCGAATGGTTTTTACTCTTCACCTAATAAAGGACGTAACGAAATTCGTATCGCCTATGTGCTGAAGGAAGATGATCTCCGTAACGCGCTTACGGTGCTCGAAGCTGCGTTGAGTGACTTCAAGGGATAAGTTGTTTTCTTTTGATGAATCCTGTCGCTGTACTACAGAAATTAGCAAGTTACATCATCAGGGTGGTTCCCCTGGAAGTGGCCGACATGATTGCCACTCGTTTTGCCCTTTTATTCTGTTATCTTTCGCGAAGAAAGCGCGAACACATACAGACCAACCTCAGACATATCTTTGCCGGCAAGAATATTGAGCGGAGTAAGATAAATAAGTATCTTAAGAATACGTTCAAAAACTATGCAAGGTCTATGATTGATTTCCTGCGTCTAAATTACATCACAAAGGATGATTTCAGTGTCGAAGTATTTGGCGTTCAGAACATTCATGATGCTTTGAAACATGGCCGGGGTTGTATCATGCTGACCATGCATATCGGCAATTGGGATCTTGCCGGGTCATATCTTGCTGCCCACGGTGTCCCGATGAGTGCCCTGGTCGAAGAAACCGAACCCGAGATGTATGAATTGTATAAGAGACATCGGGAAAGAACGGGCATGATCACATTTCCTCTTTCGAAAGCCGCATATGGTTTTCTACATACGATAAAGAATAACCGTGTGCTTGCCGTTCTGGGTGACCGGGACATATTGAAGAGCGGCGTGGTCGTTAGTTTTTTTGATGGGAAGCGCAGCATACCGCGTGGACTTGGGCAGATAATAATTAAGAAAAGAATTCCAGTAGTATTCGGCTGTATGGTATTCAATCCGTCACGCAAAGAGCCCCGCTATTTTGGATACGTCGATGCGCCCAGATTTTTCACCGGTACTGAAGATGAATTCAATACGGTAATGGTTAGAAGATTCGAGGACTACATTCTTCACTTCCCTGATCAGTGGATGTTGTTTCAACCAGATTGGATTTGTTAATGACCGATAACGTGCATAGAAGGAAGAATACGGTGTGCGCTAAAACACGCAAAAAGATCAATGAAAATATTGACTCAAGTGGTTTATGTGTAAAGATAACGGGTGATTTTGTTCCAGAATATCAAAGTGACCTTGCCGCCGGGTGTGATCTTTATGCTGCGAACGATAAAGACATTATTATTCGTCCGCGCGCTTTCGGGACTGTGCCCACGGGCATTCACATTGAAATTCCCGAGGGCTATGAGGCCCAGGTTAGGCCGCGAAGCGGCCTTGCTAAAGATAATGGGATAGGTGTTTTGAATTCGCCTGGCACTATCGACGCCGATTACCGGGGTGAGATTAAGGTTATTTTGTTTAACTACGGGGACAAGCCCTTCAAGATCAAGAAGCGGGACCGCATTGCTCAACTGGTTTTCAGCCGGGTAGAGCAGGCAAAGTTCGTGCGCGTTAAGCGGCTGAATCGGACCAAGAGGCAGAATGGCGGTCTCGGGCACACTGGCATATGAAGGTCTTATTTGTTTCAGATATCTTCTACCCGCACACTGGCGGTATTCCTGAACATATTCTCTATCTGTGTAACACGTTGCGGAAGATGGGACACGATGCAAAAATACTTGCTCCATCATACGGTAACAACCGCCCGTGGGACAGTGATTATATTGTCAGATTGGGGCGCGCAATAAAGATCCCGAAGAACCGATCCTTCGCGGTTCTAACATTCGGCATACTCATACCGTGGAAACTGCGTCGTTTCCTGGAACGGGAGAATTTCGATGTCTTGCATCTTCATGGTTCCTTCGCACCGACACTTCCATATCTTGCCCTGAAATATTCAAAGGCGAAAAACTTTATCACGTTTCATTCGGCACACGAGGAGAGTTACGGTTACGTTCTATGGGAGCCGGTACTCGAGCAATATTTCAGGAAACTTGATGGACTGATCGCGGTTTCAACCGTTGCCCGTGATTCGGTATCAAAATATTTTCCTGGTGAATATCGCATCATACCTAACGGGATTGATACTGTTCGCTTCAACCCGAACGTGAAACCGATCGAATCATTGGCCGAGCATTCGCCAAAGATACTATTCGTGGGTCGATTCGAGCCGAGGAAAGGTTTGAAATATCTACTTCAGGCTTTTCCGATGATACTCCGCAGGGTTCCTACGGCGAAACTTGTTGTCGTCGGCCAGGGTTTTTTGGAGCGTTACTATCGCCGTTATGTTGAGGAGTATATTAAAGGTAGTGTTTTATTTGTTGGACACGTGACGCCTGAAGATCTGCCGCGTTATTACGCCTCGTGCGATGTATACTGTTCACCGGCAACCGGAGCGGAAAGTTTTGGCATTGTACTCTTGGAGGCAATGGCAACTGAAACCCCGATTGTATGCTCAGATATCCCGGGTTATCGTACCTTGATGGAGGACGGGAAGGAGGGCCAGTTTTTCAGAGCCCGGGATCCTGGTTCACTGGCTGCAAAAGTGATCGGTTTGCTCAAGGATCCCGGTGCACGCACGGAGATGGGCAAGCATGGCCGTAGCAAAGCCATGAGATACGATTGGAAAAAGGTTACCAAGCAAATTCTTGATTACTACAGCGAGGTATTGAATGAAAAGGGCTAGTTTCTGGAACATACTCAGAATAAGAGATTTCTCGATATTCACTTTTGCCCAGACAGTGAGTCAGTTTGGTGACAAACTTGATTACATTGCCTTGGTTGCGATCATTGGTCTATTCCCAAAAGAACAGGCGCCATTGCTACTCTCTCAGATGTTGATATTCATCACTCTCCCGGTGTTGATCTTCGGCCCGATCGCGGGGATTCTTGTCGACCGTTGGCACAAAAAGACGGTCATGGTAGTATGTGATGCCCTGCGTACTATCTGCGCTGTCTTGATACCAGTGCTTTTTCTCACAACGCGGAATATTTATCCGGTATTCGCCGTTGTTTTTTTCATGTTTCTCCTTGCCCTCTTCTTTAATGCTGCACGGAGTGCTATCATACCCAACCTTGTATCTAAGAAGCGGATACTAACCGCGAATTCCGTGGTGAATTTTGTTTCACGCGGGGCTACCTTCATGGGAATGTTGGTTGGAGGAATCATCGTCGATTTGCATATTTGGCATAAGTTGTTCGGCATAGCTGGCTGGACAGCGGCTTTTATTCTTGACGCGCTTACTTTTGCTGTTTCGGCCGTTCTTTTATATATAATGAAAGTCAGACTGCCAGAGATCCCGAAGACAGTTGAACATTTGAAACCGAGGGGCTTTTTCATGCTGTTGAAAGGTGGTCTGTCCGGGATGTGGCGTGAGCTGGTGCATGCGGTGAAGATGATAGTCCATCAAAAGAATTTAGCGTTTGCCATGGCGACGATATTGTTGATCGTTATCGCAGGCAGCGTGATCTATATTTTGGTGATACCAACTGTTCAGCAAGAGATGGCTTGGGGCACCAGTGGTGTAGGTTTCCTGGCAGCAATCGGTGCCGTGGGTTTGCTTCTAGGAGCCTATCTTATGGGTGTTTTCGGCCATCATTTTGATCTGAAAGTATTGATACTCGTATGTTTCATCATAATTGGCGCAGCGTTGGTTCTTTTCCCGATCTTGAACAGTTTTCTCGTTTTTGCCGCGGTTTGTTTCGTTTGCGGTACGGCCATTTCGCCGGTCTTCATTGGTCAGGATACTCTGATACATCGTTATGCCGATGAACTTGTACGCGGTAGGATTTTTTCAATAAGGGACTGGATACTCAATGGGTTGTTCGCGCTTGGCGCAGTGCTGGTGGGTTTCTTGTCGGCAATCATTTATAAGGACTACCTATTCGTGATATTTGGCATCTGTGTTGCCGCTATGGCGACTCTGGGCTGGTTAATACTAGCACATGGTAAAAGCAATTCAATTTCACAGAGTCACACCTAAGGTTCAGCTCTGTGGTACCTGGAATTATCCTGGACAATTCGAGAATTTCATACGTTTTATTCACCGTGATTTCAGCGTGGTTATGCCCGGAGATGATCGAGATGGATTGGTGATCACTTTTGATGATGGCGATAGAAGCGTTTATGAATATGCTTTTCCAGTTCTCAAAAGGCACGGCGTAAGGGCGGTTGTTTTTTTGATCGTCGATTACATCGGGAAGGATGATCTGTGGGACATAACCCTCTCGGGCAAGAGAAGTGCTCATCTCACATGGGATGAGATATGCGAAATGAAGGAGTGGGGCATCGAATTCGGGTCACATACACTGACTCATCGGAATCTTACACTGTTGACGGCCGCCGATGTTGCTTATGAGCTGTCCGAGTCCAAGAGCGTATTGGAGAAGAGAATAGGACCGGTTCGTTGTATATCTTATCCCTTCAATCGTGTGAATCGGCAGATCGTAAGGTTTGCCAAAAAAGCCGGATACCAATACGGATTCGGGGGTGCAGGAAACAATGATTTGCTCATTAAAAAAGAAGCAGTATATATAACTGACAATATCGTGAGTTTGAATACGAAAATACGTGAGCGGCCGTGGGTTCTTTATCGCTATGACCGTTTGAAACAGCAGATTATAAATTACTTTACGATGATCACGATGTTGATCAAAAGATAGGATCGGGGTTGGGGTCAAGATACTGGGTAAAGATCGACCGAGGGGCAATTACAATGTGGCGTTTGTTCTTTATCTAGTTTTAATTAATAGAGTGCAAACATAGAAGGGAGGAGTGATGGTAAAACGAAGCATCGCTTTTGTATTACTGCTGGTTGCGGTGACCTGGGCGCAGAACGCAGATTCGTTGATCGACCATGCGATTGAATTGTACGAGACGAGACACCTGGATGATGCAAACCTTTCTGAAAGTGCATCAATTCTAGAATCGATTGTTGAAGATAATCCGAAAAATGTCCGGGCTCTGTATGAACTCTCGAAAGTGTGCTTCTTGCTTGGTGATGAAGCCGAAGAAAAGGATGCAAAGTTGAAGCTTTTCTACAGAGGCAGGGATTTTGGTGAGAGTGCTATAGATCTCGATGAAGAATCACCGGATGCACATTTCTGGTATATGGTGAACGTTGGCAGGGTGGGACAGACAAAGGGAGTATTGAATTCGCTCGTTCTCGTACCTACCGTCAGAAAGGAGATCGAAACCGTACTCGAGATCGATCCAGAACACACCGGTGCCCTGGATGCACAGGCAATGCTATATTATGAACTACCCGGACTGCTGGGCGGCAATCTTAACAAGTCTGTCGAATCTCTGAATAAAGCCATTGGGCTGGATTCGAACTATACTCTGCTTTACGTTGACATGGCGAAGGTTTACATAAAGAAGAAGGATTATGAACAAGCTCGCTGGTTTTTGGGCAGAGCACTCGAAATAGAAACTCCAACCTACGAGGCAGATCATGTCCTTGATGACAAGCCTGAGGCAGTTGAATTGCTGGAGGAAATTAAAGACAAATAGCTTTTATACCAGATAATCGCTGTTTGATAAGAGCAGGCAAGCGTTCCTAGCCATAAAGGAAATAAAAAATTAATGGAAAAGATCATTGATGTCCTGGTCAGGCTGTTCCGGCTTGACAGAGGTAATAGATTCAAGAAATACGGATTCTTCGAAGGTTTCTTGAGCATTATCTTAAATATCATTCTCTGCATACTCAAATTTGGTTTCGGCACATTCTTGAATAGCATTTCACTGATTGCCGATGCTCTTCATTCTCTTTCCGATGTAATTACATCGATGATCGTGATTGTCGGCTTCAATATTTCGGCAAAACCAGCGGATAAGGAACACCCGTTTGGGCACGGAAGAGCGGAACGTGTAGTATCGATTGTTGTTGCGTGTCTGCTTATTGTCGTCGGGTTTGAATTTTTCAAAAGCGGGTTTGATAGATTCAGGAATCCCATTCCAATCCGGGCAGATTTTCTTGTTATCGCGATGCTCGTTGGGTCGATCCTGATCAAAGAATTCCTATATCAGATATCCTTGGGCTTGGGCCGTAGGATTGATTCACCCGCTCTGAAGGCAGATGCCCTGCATCATCGGACCGATGCGATATCCACAGTGCTAGTTCTAATTGGTTTTGTTTGTTTCCGGTTCGGCCTGTTCAGTCTCGATGGGATCATGGGTATGGCCGTTGCCCTGATAATCGTATATGCCGGTATCTCAATTATCAAGGAAGCGGGTAGTTTCTTGATCGGCCAGGCGCCGTCTTCATCTCTGGTCGATAAGATCAAGGATACAGCATCGAAATGCTCGGGCGTCAATGATGTTCATCATATTCATGTCCATGATTATGGTGGTCAACTCGAAGTCACGATACATGTGCGGCTGAAGAGCAATATACACCTGGATGACGCACATCAAAAGGCGTCCGAGGTGGAGGATGCAATCAGGCGTTGTGTGCCGGGTGCCGAAGTTACCGTGCACGTTGAACCATATGATGAAGCTTAGAAAAAGCATTAGAATAACCGACGGTATCATAATAAGAAAATTCAGCATCGAGGACTACGGATCGCTGATAGGACTTTGGGGTCTGGCTGGACTGCCGCACAAACCGGCAGGGCGCGATGAGAGGAAGAACATAGAGCGTGAAATACATCAGCCAAATGCGGTGTTTCTCGTTGCCGAAAGAAAGGGGTGCTTGATCGGGTCAGCCTTCGGCACACATGACGGCAGAAAAGGTTGGATAAACCGCGTTGCTGTTCTTCCTTCATACCGCAGGCAGGGTATTGCAGCTGCATTGGTCAATGAAGTTGAAGAACGAATAAAAAGCATGGGCATCAGCATAATTGCATGTCTTGTTGAGGATTGGAATAAAGATTCTCTGAAGTTTTTCGAAAAAATGGGGTATATCCGCCATAAGGAGATATTCTATCTTACAAAACGGGAGGGTCCTCATACATGAGAAAGATTGGCATTATCGGCGGGTTGGGTCCTGAAGCGACAGTTGACTACTATCGTACGATAATTGATGAATATCGCGCTCAAACTGGGGGCGATATTCCAAAAATCATTGTCTACAGTCTGAGCCTGAAGGAATTTCCCAGCATTGGGCAGAGGGACGCAGTCGCCAATTGGTTGTTAGGTGGCTTACAGGCATTACATCGCGCAGGTGCCGATTTCGCAATCATCTCTGCGAACACGCCTCATATTGTTTTTGATGAGGTGAAGGCACGGTCACCGCTGCCATTATTGAGCATCGTCGAAGAGACAGGAAAAGCAGTCAAGGCATTGAATCTCAGCCGGGTTGGACTCCTGGGTACAAAAATAACCATGAGCAATGATTTTTACCAGCGGGTCTTCGAACAGCATAATATCTCACTGGTAGTGCCGACAAGCTCAGAACAAGATTACATTGATCATAAGATATCTTCAGAAATCATGTACAATCAGATATATGACGAAACCAGAGACGGATTGCTCAAAATCATCCGGCGTATGATCGATGACGATGGCATAAAGGGTCTGATACTTGGATGTACCGAGTTGCCGCTTATTCTTACCCACGACGATTTTGGTATTCCTTTCCTTAATACAACGAAGATCCATGCTCTTAGTGCCATCCGTTATTGCTTGACCGGCAAGTAGGAATTGTATTGATAGGTTGGTTATTCCTATTGGCGCATCGCTTCGATTGAGTGCAAGCGCGAAATTGTCAGCAACGCTGCTTTATTGATGTGCGGATAGATTCACCTCAGGGTGCTTCTTATTATAAGACCGCCTTGTTTATGCAGAGAAATTTCATGACAAATCTATGTGGTGGCCTTTCTTGACTTTCATATCTATTGGCGTATAATGGCTTGACTGCATATGGAAAAACCCAAGATATTGGTCATCGATGATGAAAAGGCGATATGTGATGCATGCGCACAGATCCTTGATGGGGAAAACTATGATGTGGAGACGACTCAGAACGGTGAATCCGGGTTGCAGAAAATAGGCAGTTTCAGGCCCTATGTGGTGTTTGTTGATTTGAAAATGCCCGGTCTGAGCGGTATGGAAGTGCTCACGAGGATCAGAGAGGAAGATCCTAAAATTGTCCCGGTGGTCATAACCGGGTTCGCCACCGTAGAATCGGCAGTCCAGTCTATGAAAGTGGGCGCTTATGACTTCTTGACCAAACCCTTTACGCCGGATCAATTGAGGGTCGTAACGAAGAGAGCGTTGGATTGGCGAAAAGCATCGCTTGATGCCGAGCGCTTGAGAAATGAAAAAGAAAAATTAAGACAGAATTTCATCTCTATGGTTTCGCATGAACTTAGAACACCACTGGTATCGGTAATGCAGTACTTAGAGGTGATAAGTGGCGGCTTTGTCGGCGGTATTTCGCAGGAGGGTACTAGAATCGTCGAGCGTATGAAAACAAGATTGGATGAACTGTTAAGATTAATCGACCGCTGGTTAAAACTTGCCAGGCTTGAGGAAGTAAGTTTCAAAGATGAATATGAAGATATCGAAGTGTCGAGTATTGTCAGAGAAGCCGTTGATACACTGGAGGACATGGCTGCAGGTAAGGGTGTGCACGTTGTGTTTGAACCAGACTTAGAGGAGTGCATGACCCGTGCTGATCGGGAGTTGATAAGGGAAGTTTTCATAAACCTTATTAGTAACGCGGTTAAGTACAATCGCGAGCATGGTGATGTGAAGATCGCTTTACGTGAGTGTGAGGATTACTGGATTGCTGATGTCAGCGACACCGGCGTAGGTATTTCTGAAGAGAACATTAAACGTGTTGGTGAGGAATTCTATCGAGTGAAGAGCGAAGGTACGGTTGCGGGTACCGGCATCGGGCTGGCAATCGTCAAAAAAATCCTCGATATGCACGACGGCAGACTCGAGGTTGTAAGTAGATTGAATGAAGGAAGTACATTCAGTGTTTATTTGCCGAAGTTGAATTATAGCAAAAGGAGTAAGAAAAATGGATAGAAAGAAAATACTGATAATTGACAATGATGTTAAATCGACCGAAGAGAGTAGGAAGGTGTTGGAAAATGTAGGTTTCGCGGTTACGGTTGTCACGCAGGGCAAAGAGGGAATAGAGGTCGTTCACAACCTCCATCCGGATCTGGTCATCATAGAAGCAATGCTCCCAGACGTAAATGGATTTTCTGTATGTCGTGAATTAAAAGAGAATCCTGATTACCGTTCCATACCTATCCTCATCGTAACTGCACTCGGTACTTCTGAGGAAACTTATCTGTCGAATATGGCTACCGAGCACAAAGCCGATGGTTTTCTTGTGAAACCAGTCTCTGGTAGTGATCTGCTGCAAAAAATTGGCGATATGTTGTCAAGTACTACACCGTCAACAAAAGAAATAAAATCGCGGGCGAAAATACTACTGATTGACGATGACCCGGATTTTCTGGATGCAACGAAACAGTTACTCATAGCCAATCGGTTTCAGGTGCTGACGGCTGAAAATGGTGAAGAGGGTATTGGAAAGGCAAAGTATGAAAAACCCGATTTGATTGTGCTTGACGTTATCATGCCCGGCAAAGATGGATATTCTGTGTGCTACGAACTTAGACAGATTGCAGAGACAAGACCGATACCGATAATCATGCTCACTGCGGTTGGACAGCAGTTATCGAAACCCGAGTATGCCATGGATATGGCGATCGATCACCTCGCGGATGACTATATCGACAAACCTGTAGATACCCAGACTTTGATAAGAAAGATAGAAAAACATCTACGGCGTTAAGATTGAAAATACTGTGTCCTTGTCTTTGATATCCATATGTTGATACCACGTTTTCCTCTCAGGGCGAAATTAATTGTAGTTTTTTCGTTGGTCATAGTCATTGGTGTTTTCATCTCAACACTCGTTGGAATCAATCTTATCGGCACGGCGATCATCAGGCAGGCGCAGGATAAGGTCCGGCTCGACCTCAACTCGGCACGGGAGGTGTACAAAGCCGAGAGCGATGCGATAAAAACAAAAATACGCCTGACGGCTGATCGGTTCTTTATCAAAGATGCGCTATACATCAATGATCACGATCGCCTGCGTCGGGAATTACAGAAGATCAGAGAACGTGAATCTCTTGACATACTGACGCTCACAGACGACAAGGGTATGGTTTTGGTCAGAGCGCATAATACGAGTGTATTCGGTGACCGGCCTGAAGATGACCTTGTAGACTTGGTCAGAAGCCGCAGAGAACCGGTTGTCGCCACGATGATAGTGTCTGAGGATGAGATGGTTAGACTTGGGGCTACCTTTCTTGAGAGTGCCCGTATTGACTTGATCCCGACTCCTAAATCAAGACCATCCGAAAAGAAGGTTGAGCAATCAGGAATGTTTATTAAGGCAGCGGCTCCTGTTTTTGATTACTCTGGTAGACTGATAGGTGTTCTGTTTGGCGGTAACATGTTGAACCGCGATTATGACATCGTGGATAGAGTGAAGAACACGGTGTATTTGAGTGAAATGTACAAAGGTAGAGATATCGGCACGGCTACGATTTTTCTGGATGACGCAAGGATCTCCACCAATGTTATGAATATCGATGGAGAACGAGCCGTAGGCACTCGGGTTTCAAAGGAGGTATATGATCAGGTCGTCGTTCAGGGTAAGCCATGGATCGGTCGTGCGTTTGTCGTTAATGCATGGTATATGACAGCATATGAACCCATAAGAAACGTCAAGGATGAGATCATCGGTATGCTTTATGTTGGGATGCTGGAAGCACCATATGTTGATTTGAGAAACCGGGTTGTGCTGATTTTCTGGAGCATCGCGATCGTCAGCGTTATCTTGCTGTCAATAATCGCTAGTTACACAACATCCAATATAATCAAGCCGATAAAAGCATTGGCTTTGGCTACCGAGAAAGTTGCCAGTGGTGACATGACCCAGCGTGTCGAAATAGACACCAGAGACGAAATCGGGTTCCTGGGAGATTCTTTTAATCAGATGACCGCGGCATTGCAGGAAGCAACTGATGGTTACCAGAAATTGACTCGGACACTTGAAGAAAAGGTAAGGGAGAAAACCGAGGAACTCAGGGCGACGCAAGATTTCCTGATTCAATCCGAAAGATTGGCTTCACTGGGCAAACTCGCAGCCGGTGTTGCACATGAAATAAATAATCCTTTGACATCCATTTTGCTCAATAGCCATCTGATTCTCGAAAGGTTTAAAAATAACGATGCTGTCAAAGAAAATCTTGAATTAATAATCAATGAAACCACGCGGTGTAGTTCTATTGTAAGTGGCTTGCTGGAATTTGCCCGGCAGACGCCACCTGAAAAGACATCAGTAAACATCAACAAAGTTATAGAAAGTACACTTCTGCTGATGGAAACCCAAGCACTTGTACGCAAAGTACGGATCAACAAGGATCTTCAGGATGGTTTGCCGGAGTTGATGGTTGACCTGGGTAAGATCAAGCAGGTTTTTACCAACATTGTAATGAACGCGATTGATGCTATGCCAAGTGGTGGTGTATTGAGGATATCTTCACGTGTGCCGGAGGATACGACATGCGTGGAGATTGTTTTTGAAGACAACGGTAAGGGAATCCCACAGGAACATTTACAGAGGATTTTTGATCCGTTTTTTACGACGAAAGGCACCAAGGGGACTGGTTTAGGCCTATCGATAAGTTATGGAATCATACAGCAACATAGTGGTCGTATCGATGTTGAAAGTAAGGTTGGCAAAGGTACGAAAATGACCATTTATCTACCCTTGCATATCTCGCCAGAGAAAAAAAAGGAGGATAGAAGTGTCTGAGAAATTCAAAATCCTGGTAGTCGATGACGAGCTGCCGGTATGCAAAAGCATTGCTAGTGCGCTGGCTGGTGATGAATATTCTGTTGATACTGCGCTCAGTGGGGAAGAGGCGTTGGAATACCAAGAGAAAAAGCATTATGACGCGATTATTGCGGATTTGATGATGCCCGGAATTAGCGGGTTAGAGTTGTTAAAGAAGGTTAAAATCAATAGTCCCGATACCATGATGATAATGATTACAGGATATCCGTCGATCAGAACTGCGGTAGAGGCAATAAAGATAGGCGCTTTTGATTATTTACCAAAGCCCTTCACTCCGAATGACCTTCGTAGTATTGTTTCTCGAGCACTGACGAGAAAACGCGTTGTCGAACAGAAGACCGAACAATCAAGAATACTCGAAGATTTACCTGTACCTCAGGGTTTGCATACGATCCCGGAGAATTCATGGGTGAAAGTCGAGGATGATGGCAGCGTACTCGTTGGCATACACCATATGCTATTGGTAACGATAAAGAAGATATCAACCATTGAATATCCTAACTTGAACGAAACGCGGTATCAGGGCGAGGCGCTTGTGAGAATCGTTGAATCTGATGAGCGTATACATAAACTATGGACACCGGTAACCGGAAAGGTTATTGCGATAAATAATCGTATACAAGATGACTACGGGAAGCTGTACCTGGATCCTTATATTACCGGATGGTTGGTTCAGCTGATGCCCGCCAATTTGGATGACGACCTGAAGAACCTTGTCGTTACATAAGCAGCCTGCGTAATTTTTTCCCGGGTTGCTAACTGGAGGATGATTGATACTACAGTACGGTGAGGAAGATATCGATGTGAATCCCAGCAAGATCATTGCTGTGGCGAGGAACTACAGGGCACATGCCGAAGAAATGGGCGCTGAAGCACCTGGTGAGCCTAAGTTTTTCTTGAAACCAAGATCGTCATTACTGGCGGATAAAGGGCAGGTTATTCTTCCGGAGGTTTCTTCGCGCGTGGATTACGAAGTTGAGTTAGCTCTGATAATTGCTTCGAGAGCGAAATGCGTATCGCCCGAGAAAGTGGACAGCATGATTCTGGGTTATACGATCCTGGTCGATATTACCGCACGCGATATTCAGGTTGCTGCGAAGAAACAAGGTATGCCATGGACGATCTCCAAAGGGTATGATACTTTTTCTCCGATTGGTCCGAGGGTCGTTTCCGCAAGGGATTTGGATCCATCTAATCTGGATATTTGGCTCAAAGTAAATGGAGAAATCAAACAAAAAGGTAACACAAACTTGATGATATTTCCAGTTCGTAAACTCGTGTCGTACATTTCCTGCATAATGACGCTCGAACCCATGGATATAATTGCCACCGGTACACCATCCGGAGTCGGTCCGATGCAGGCTGGTGACCTGATCGAAGCAGGGATTGAGAATATTGGTACACTAACATTTACGGCAGTACGTAAGAATTGCTGAGTACGCGCATGTTCGTGAATTCCCATCGAAATGACGCTCACACTCCCAGTTTAATGCTGGATTGGGGTATCGAGGGTATGCGTTACGCGTTGAGGAACCGCAATATTATAGTTGTCGTTGACACGCTCCGTTTCAGCACGGCGGTTGTTACAGCAGTCGCCCATGGATTCACTATTCACCCGGTGGCTGATCGGAAATCCGGCGAGGTTCTAGCATCATCGATTGGTGCCAATCTAGCTGGTAAACCAGGCGAGTCAAAGTACACGATCTCACCGTACAGTTACTTAGAGAGTGCGCATGAAGATAATAAAGAAGTGGTTCTATTTTCACCCAACGGGGCAAACTGCTCGGCATTAGTTGGCAGAGATAATGTTGCTTATGTCGGGTGCCTGCTGAATGCCAAAACGGTTGGTGAGTATATTACCGCGATAGCCCGTAGTATGCATACAAATGTAACCGTTATTGCAGCCGGAGAACAGCGGGCCGTTGATACCGGTGAACGGATAGTGTATGAAAAAAGAGCTGCCTATCCTGTATTTGCCATCGAGGATTATCTCGGCAGTGGTGCAATAATATGCTATTCAGACCTGCAGAAGAGCGCTGAGGCACGGGTATGCCAATGGGCTTTTGAGCGCTCAAAGAAAATGCTCATAGAGTTAATGCTGGATAGCTTCAGCGGAAGATATTTGGTGGAAAACAACCTGCGAGAAGATGTGGAACACGCTGCCCGGTTGAATCTTTATGATGTCATACCGATGATCAAAGATGGTAGGATATCAAACTTAAGATGCTAATGTTGAGCGTATGAAGACAAACGACTCAGGGGAAATGTTTGCTTACTACGACAAGCGGGCGGCCGAATATGATGATATTTATCAAGGTAAAGCCCCAGGCATACCCGAGCCAAATGTATACAAGGAAGACGTTGAGAAGATTGTGAAAATCGCCGCTGATTTCGGCAGGGGGCATCTCATTGATATCGGATGCGGAACCGGATACTGGCTACCGCACTATTCAAGGAATTGCAGTGAGATAACACTCGTTGATCAATCACGGCGTATGCTTGTCGAATGTCAGAAAAGGGTCAACGCTCTCCACCTCGATATGGATGTTCATTACATCGAAGGAAATTTTCTCGAAGTAGATTTCTCTTCGGGGGTATTCGAGTCAGCAGTGGTGGCTTTTGTAGTGAGCCATTTGACCAAGGAGATCTCGGAATTCTTCTTCGATAAGTTACGGAAAATACTGAAGCCCGGTGCAAACGTGTTATGGATTGACGGCTCGTGGAGTCACATAAGGAAGCGACACAGGATAAAAAGCGGTCCACAGAAAAGAGCATTGAAAAACGGGCAAGCATTTACGATCTTTAAGAGATATTTTGACAAGCATGATATCGAATCAGCAGTTGAGGAGAACTCTTTGGTTCTTGATTCTATATATTTTGGTGATGTTTTTTTTGCGGCACAGACATCATTGGGTCACTAATCGTTTTCCATCTCGATCAAACATTGTAGGATTTCAATTTCATCGGCGTCAAACCATGTCAATTTACACGCCTGGCATTCATCGATTTCAATGTGATAGGCGTAACTGTAGAATTTGTGCGCCATCACTTTCCCGCACTTCGGGCAACGCCTTATGTTTATGGAATCCAACAGGAGGTTGAAGTGTGGATGTTTTTGCGCTGTCTCTTCTTTTATCAACGATGCAATTCGCCTCACCCTCTCAGTATATCCCTTTTCTTCTCTGACGAATATGCGGGGCAGTTTGCTCTGCTCGGCAAGAATACCATTACAGAATGCGCATCGCCATAGGTAAAGGCCCTCATATTCCTGTGGTATGAGCCATTCCCTGCAGGTGGGGCAGATGCGCCGAATCTTCCAGATGGGTTCTTTTCTCTTATGGAAGAAATAACTCATGGCCGGCAGTTCATTGGCTGTGAATATATCATCGTGGTCGGCTATCTTCATGTGTGTTTCAGGTCCCATCCAGTTCAGGGTCTGCAATTGCATCAATGTGAATGGTCCATGCCACGTGTTATCGTGCTCGGCCATGAACCTAACGGCCG
Organism: Caldifarciminota bacterium; assembly: GCA_020353055.1. Taxonomy (GTDB): domain Bacteria; phylum Hydrothermota; class Tepidihabitantia; order SM23-42; family SM23-42; genus SM23-42. The sequence goes on from CP070686.1 coordinate 1,457,420, forward strand.
GTTTCAAATCTTCTGCTGCAGTCCTTTGTCCAGTGTCTTTGCGTATTTTTTCTGCAATCGTATCCAGATTCATATGTGCGAGGTTGAGTATTATCTGTAAACGCCGGGCGAGTGGGGGGTGTGTTGAAAACATCGTGGCGAACACGTCTTCTTTTTCATCGAGTTTGCTGTATTGAGGGTTCAGTATAAATATCGGCCTGATATACTCACCAACAGAACCTGCGCCGCGCCAGTGCGTACCGATACGATACAGTGCGCTAGCCAGGCTCTGGGGATCACGTGTTAAGCGAACTGCAGCGGCATCGGCGCGATATTCCTTTTCTCGAGAGATAAACATGTTGAGTAATTGACTGCTGAGGTCGATGAAGAAAAGGATAATAAAAACAGGTATCGAAAGCAGACTCATGGTGACCGCATCTTTGGTCGATTCTCTTTCAAAAAGCGGTGATGTGCTGGGCTCACGACTGCTGGCAATTTTCGATAGTTGAGCGAGACCTTCACTGTACATACCAAAGAGGGAACAAGTTATCGTCGTTTCTAAACAGTCGTTCGATACGATGTGCGCAATTTCGTGTGCCACTATGGCCTGCAATTCACCACGCGTTGCCCGTGACAACAGCCCTTCGGTTATGCCGACGACCTTCCTGCCTTGAATATCGGCAAGTGCGAAGGCATTCATGGAACCGATAGGCAGTACGTAGCGCTCGACTTGAATACCACCGGCAGAAGTTGATATTTCATCGGTTACGTTGTTGAAAACATTGTGGTATTTGTCACGCTTGTCCGGCTGCTGCGCGTGCAAAAGACCGAGTATTTTGGACACAGCATTCCGGTTTGAATAGTACCAGTGCAGTATTGCTGCTGCAAAAGCAACTAAGATCATACATATCGTATCGATCCCGAAAAGATGATATTCCTCGCCAGGGATGGAAAATGATTGTCTTAGATAGAAGAGTAATTTTACTATTGAAAAAATAATGAATACCGAGACGAAATATAATAGCGCAAGGAACACAAAGAGAGTGTATATGCGCCATGTCCTTTGCTTTTCGATATCCCAGAAAGTCGTGATCTTGCCGTTTCCCATCTGGTTAGTTTACTACAATTCGGTTTTTTGTCAAGGATTAAAAGACGGTTTGTGGGTTGTGCTAATGAGGTTAGTACGATTTTTGCATAAATTAGTGATTTAGCAACAAAAATCAGCATACCGAAATATGAGGTGATCGGTTTCGTGCTACATCGGTCGGTTTCGAGAAGCAAGGCGGTTTCGTGATCGTAGTTCGTGTTTCGTATTCGTATGATTACGTGCGAGAAAATAGTTGCAAAAGTATGGGTTTTATATCATTGGCCGCGTATCAGGTTCCCAGCGAAAAACGATAATAACGGGATTAACGTCCTGTTTGCAGCTATTATTCGTCAGTGCTATCCGTGTATCGACCTTAGGTCTATTTTCTCTCCAAATAGGCTTTTGTGAATATTCTATCCGGAATTTTTATGTCGAGTTCAACATCCTCTAATGTCAATTCAGTATATGTATTCTGACGTAATTTGTTAATCATCTTGATCTCCGTAGGAAAGGTGTATCCGCTGATACGTTTGAAATCACTGATCGATACTTCCTTCAGCAGTTTGCCGCTCTTTGCGTATAGCTCGACCTTTACCGCCGCGTACATGTTTTTGTCTACCCACATCTTTCGGGAGTAATAGTTGACTTCAGTGACCTTCGCCATCATCTGGAGAACGTAACACTCCTTTCCATCTATCTCTTCTGTACCGATCAACTCGACGTCGTAAAGTTCGATCAGCCTTCGGTTCTCTACGATATCATCATACGAGAAGTCACTGCCCATCATGCTCTGGCGCAGCATGTGACCGGCGATTTTCGTCGCCCGCTCGACGGCTGGAATGTACATCCATATTTCATCCCCGATCTTGAGGAATCTCGTTCCTTTATCGCGGGCCGGATAAGTGAATTCCATGTATGCAAATTCTTTGCCTACTGCGTATCCCGTGAATTCTTTCTCGCGTATCGTTCCCCCTAAACTGATTGTCATCCTGGCGCGGTAACTCGATGATGTGACGACCGTGTTGTCGTCCACCTTTTCCAGTATTTCCATACCGGTTTGTGCAGATAGTATGGCCGTCGATATTAATGTGCAAACAAGAAATTTACCGGTTATTTTCATATTGTTTTCAATGCCTTTGCTGGATTTATTCTCGTTGCTTTACTGATGGGTAGCAGAGCAACAATGATGGTTACTAATAAGCCTAGTAAGAATCCAGTAACGATGATGAAAGGAGTTGGCGCAGTGTAGATGATTGGTCCGAAGGGCATGTCTGCAGATGCCGTGGACGAAACCATGGATATGTCTATTCCTTCGTACTTAAGCCAATAACTGAGTGCGGTGCCGCCGATGGTTCCAAAAAAGCTTCCAACGATGCCGATAATCGCCGCTTCGATGGTCAACAGTCCCACGATTGATAGGTTGTTGAGACCAAGCGCTTTCATCATGCCTATCTCTTTTGTTCGCTCGAATACGATCATGAGCATTGTATTGGCGATGGCAGAGCATGCGACGAGCAGGATAATGATATAGAAGATAGAATAGACTGCCTGGGCAAGGTTGACCCAGCGGAGCACCGGATTTTGCAAGTATGTTATGACAGCGTATTCATCACCCAAATTTATTGAGCGCGCTGCTTCCAAAGCCTTGCCAGGGTCATTGAGGAGGATGACAAACTCCGTCGTCCTTCCTTCAAGGTCAAGCATTTTCTGACCCACGTCAAGAGGGATGTAAAAAAGATTCCGATCCATACCTCCGATGCCGGTTTGGAATATTCCCTTTATGATTAGATTCAGTCCGGTTGGTGAATCATAGGCCGTGCGTGTTATTACTGTAAGCGTATCACCTACTTTCATGTTGAGCCTTTCTGCCAGTCCTTTGCCCAGAATCGCTTCATTTCTTCCCGATTCAATATAGGCGCCTTCGATCAGCCTCTTTTGGAGCCCAGCGATTTCGCGTTCTTTTTCCGCTTCAATGGCGTAACCGAGCGCAGGGATACTCAGTTCTTCTTCCCCCAAAAGCACGCCGAATTTGATCCTTGGCGAAGCGAGTTTGATATCCGTTTCAGGCAGTGCCTTAAAGAATTCCTCAGAGAGTGCAAATGATTCAGACAGCGGTATCAAGCGCTCACGGCGTTCGTATTCCTTGGTCGTTATAGTGATGTGTCCGGATACCAGCTTCACCACATTGCCGCTCATGTTCTGGAATATACCACGGATATAGCTTCTGGCAAAGATTATGGCCGTTATGGCAAGTGCGACACTGAGCCCGGATATCAGACTGCGCCTCGTGTTCCTGAAGAAATTGCGGTACGCCAGTCTCAGCAGATTCATTAGACATGCCTCAAGGCATCCACCGCTTCGAGTCTCGTGGCTCTCCGCACGGGCCATAGAGTGACGAGCACTGAAACGAAAACGCCGAAAAGGAACACATATAGCAGATTCAAATAATCTATTTCGCCTTTTATGATGAATTTCATTGGGTATACAATGTCCATGTTTTCGAAGACACTTGAGAAGTCAAGACCAACATGAACAAGGTATAATGATATGAGAAGACCGAAGAGACATCCGAGCAGGCTCCCGAAAACACCTATCATCCCGCCTTCATAGATAAACATCTTGACAATACCCTTGTTGCTGAAGCCCATTGCCTTGAGTGTGCCAATTTCCGGAATACGTTCCATTACTGCCATCAACATTGTGTTTACAATACCGACAGCAGCGATTATCACAACAACGAGGGCGATCATGAATTGACCAGCTCGTTTGAATCCTGAAATCTCGAATATTGCAGCATTCATCTCTTTCCAGGTCAGCACTTCATAGTCACTACCCACTTCTTGGGATATTCTTTCCTTTAGGGGTTCTAGTTTATTCTCGGCGTTCGTTCGTATGCATATTTCGGTCACGCCCTGACCTAGTGCTAACAGGTCTTGTGCCTGGGTTATTGCGATTATCGCCATATTACGGTCGAAAAGCGGATGTCCAGTATTGATTATGCCCGAAACAGTAAGGTCGTATGCATTGTAGGTTCCGTTTCTATCTTTTGTTATGATGGTAATATATGAACCGACATCCAGTCCCAGGTCAGAAGCAAGATTCTCACCGACAAGAACATCACCTTCACCCTGCAGGAAAGCACCGGCAACGACTGATTCACCAATTCGGAAAATACCGTTGTCATTCTCAATATCCACGCCCATTCCCAGAACGGGAAGTTCGTCGATACCGTCGCTGATACGTGCCTGGAATTTTACGCGTGGTGTAATTCCTTTGATTCCTGGTATCTTTCTGATTTTGTCGGTGATAGAAGCAGGATTTTCGATTATAGTGTCAAGCGGGAATACTCCTTCCTCGCGATAATAACCTTCCGCAAATATCTCGATGTGACTGGTTTCGAAGTCGATGATATTACGCGAAGCCATTTTATCGGCACCATTCATCATAGTATTCATGAAGATCATCGATGAAAGTCCTACCGAAATCGCCGCCGCAGTTATGATCGTCCTGCGCGTATGCCGGAAGATATTACGCCAGGCGATATTCACGATCTTCATCCCTGACCTCTCGGTTTTGTTTTGTCCTCAACTATTCTACCGTCCCTCAGGTTAACGGTTCTGCGCGAATAATCCATTACCAGCTGATCGTGCGTTGAGAATATGAAGGTTGTCTTATGCTTGGCGTTCAGTTCCTGCATGAGTGCGAGAATTTCTTTTGCAGTTGTCGAGTCGAGATTTGCGGTAGGTTCGTCAGCGAGCACCATGCTAGGGTCCTTAACAAGTGCGCGTGCAATGGCAACTCGCTGCTGTTGTCCACCGCTCATCTCATTCGGGCGGCGGTTGATGAATTCACCCAATCCTACCTCTTCAAGAAGTGCCACGATTTTGGCTTCCCTTTTATCCGTCTTCATATCAAGGAGGATAAGGGGGAGTTCGACATTTTCATAGGCGGTGAGAACAGGGATGAGATTGAAAGTTTGAAATACGAAACCAATTTGATTCTTCCGTAGTTCGGCTTTTTCCTTTGAGCCCAGTTCGCTGATATCAGTACCATCGATGAGAATCTTTCCCTTTGTCGGTACATCGAGGCACCCAATGATGTTGAGTAATGTAGTTTTTCCCGAGCCGGAAGGACCGGCAATAGCCGTGAATTCCCCATTCTCGATCTTTATATCGATGCCTCGTAGAGCAGGGAAGAGGACCTTGCCTATTTTGTAGTCCTTATGTAGGTCTATCGCTTCGACCAATATACCTCCTTTCTCAATCGAGAAATAGATTCAGATGGATTGTGGTGGATGCAGACAGATAGTATATCCGCGTCAATCAATTTCAATCCGTCTGTATCCAAATTTGCCTCTGCACATTAGAAGTAGACCTTCGCCCACACATATACCGCACCGCGATAAGGCGTGATGTTTCTAAATTCGCTTTCGTCAGGACCAAAAGCATAATTCATTCCGAGGGCGATTTCCACATTATCAAAAATTGCATAATCGACTTGTGGGATAAGTATCATCCCTTCGTCACTGATATTTATTATTGAACTTATCGATGGACGGAGAAAAGGATTTCTTAGTAGACCGATACTCACATACAGATACTGCTGGCCCAGGGTCTGCCGTTCTCCTGATGCGATCCTGGTATAGTCGTAAAGTGTTGGGTCGTCTTCTCCGCTTCCATCAAAGAAATACTCGACCATAGAATATATTGCCAAAGGAAATGTGTAGTCGATGCCTATCGATATTTTGCTGTAATTTATCGTATCATGCCAAGTATAACTTGCTTCAGCCCAATACCCGAGGAGCAACTCTCCAGTGATTTCTCCACCGACTATTGTCCGGTGCTCAAATGATTCATGCATAACTGTGATGCCAAGGTCATTGGCTAAGAGATTCGTTCCGATACGCGCGCCGGTTAGGGTTCTTTCAATATCCCCGCGTGGCATAACTATACCTCTGAGACTGCTCAGTCTACCAAAGGAATAGTAGCCGAGCAACGCGTTGGTTCCTGGACGTTCATAGCCAGGTTCAAAGTAGTTCACATTGTTGAAGATATCGAGCGGCCTGAAAACGCGCGCTACGCCCCAGTAGAGGCTTTGTTTTCCAACGATGATTCTTGTTCGTTCATTTCCCAGCCAAAGGGCGAGTCGTGAGATGTTTGTATTGTCAACTGCGAAAGTCACCGATGTCGTATCGTACGGTATGACCAGGTCGAGAACTATTTGTGCTCCATAATTACTGTCTTCGGTTTTAAATTCTAGCCAGCCTCGGTTATAGCCGAGCACGTTCGTCGAGTCATTCCAGGTCAAGTATGGTCGCGTTTCTACATAACCCGATGTATTTATGCCGACGAAAACAGGCAGCAGTAGTAGTATTATGTGCATTAATTAGTATACTTTGTTTTTGAGTATAGTCAAGGCGGCATGTTGTACGTTTTGGTTTTCTGACATTGACAATGTGCGATTTTTGGGTTATTATCCATCGTGGTAATAACTGAGTACGAGTGGATGGTTGAGTGTACAAAAATATTTCATCCGTTTGCAGCTGATCATATCTGTCTAAAGTGTAAATTTTGTTCCACAAAATTGGAGGAATAATTATGGATTGGGGACTGAAGAATAGACTATCGAGAATCATCAAACCCAAGACGGGTCGGACAGTGATGCTTGCTGTTGATCACGGCTATTTCCTTGGTCCAACCAGCGGCCTTGAAGTGATCGCAAACACAGTGCAGCCCTTGCTTCCTTATGCTGACTCGCTGATGCTTACGCGTGGTGCCTTGCGAACATCCGTGCCTGCCGGGTTTGATATACCAATTGTGTTGCGGGTGTCGGGAGGTACTAGTATATTACATGATGATCTTTCAAATGAGGATATTACGACATCGATGGAAGAAGCGATCAAGCTTAATGTCAGTGCAGTTGCCATCTCCATTTTTGTTGGTTCTGCTCACGAGAAGGAAACACTGACAAATCTGGCTAAACTGGTGACACACGGTGAGGCATGTGGCATACCCGTGCTTGCGGTAACCGCAGTGGGCAGGGAGATGTCCAGGGATAAGAAGTATCTTTCACTATGCTGCCGCATAGCGGCTGAGTTGGGTGCGCACATCGTTAAAACATATTACTGTGATGATTTTAGGGAAGTGGTCAATACCTGCCCGGTGCCAATAGTGATCGCCGGCGGCAAGAAGGTATCGGAAAAAGACGCCTTGAAACTCGCACACAATGCAATAAGCAATGGCGCCGTAGGTGTCGATATGGGTAGGAACATATTCCAATCTGATAATCCCGTGGGTATGATACAGGCAGTGCGAGCGATCGTACACAAGAATGCTATGGTTGAAGACGCATATGGACTATATAAAAACGCAAAAAAATGAGCGTATTAACGCCCTGAACGAGATTAACGAACTTAGCGTTTTTGCCATTTTTTGCTGAATATGCGTGCTGCTGTATACTACAATAACAAAGATATTCGCATTGAAGAGCTGCCAAGGCCCCAGATAAGTTCGAAGGAAATACTCGTTAAGGTCATTGCCAGCGGTATCTGCGGCAGTGATGTAATGGAGTGGTACAGGATAAAGAATGCACCGAGAGTACTGGGACATGAAATTGCCGGCGAGATTGTGGAAGTTGGTACAGAGGTCAGCCAATTCAGCATAGGCCAGAGGGTATTTGTGTCGCACCATGTGCCGTGCAATGAATGTCGCTACTGTCAATCAGGTTATCACACTGCGTGTAGCACGTTGCGCTCTACTAATTTCGATCCCGGCGGTTTTGCTGAATACTTGCGTGTTCCCGAAGCAAATGTAAAAAACGGTACACTTGTACTGCCGGATGAGGTAACGTTTGAGGAAGGAACTTTTATCGAGCCTCTTGGTTGTGTTATCCGCGGTCAACGGGTCGCCGCCGTCAAGGAAGGGGAGACCGTCCTCGTGATCGGTTCGGGGATTTCAGGATTAATGCATATACAATTGGCGCGCATAAAAGGCGTATCCAAATTGATCGCCACCGATGTGAACGAGTACCGTCTTGAGCAGGCTTTGCGTTTTGGAGCATACACGGCGGTTGATGCAAAAGAAGATGTTGCAGACGCCGTGAGAAAAGCAAATGACGGACGGCTTGCCGATAAGGTCATTGTGTGTACTGCTGCGCTGCCGGCGTTCGAACAGGCATTTGAGTCGGTTGATTGTGGCGGTACACTGTTACTTTTTGCGCCGACCGCACCCGAAGTGCGAGTACCCTTACCTCTTTATGAGGTATATTTCAAGAGTGCAAGGATTGTTTTTTCATATGCGGCGGTTAATGATGATCTTACAGAAGCCATTGAATTATTGAGGAGCAAGAGATTCGATGCCCTCGGTATGGTAACTCACTGTTTTGGTCTCGAGGAGACGCGAAAAGGGTTTGACCTTGTCGCACAGGCCGACAGGTCGATCAAAGTGATCATAATGCCGCAGGAGTAGTTCCTGACACGCAACTAATCTTTACTTTCCTCTGTAACTGATAGTATTTTCTTTATGAGATGGCCGGTCATGATCTTGTTCAGATGCTCAAAGCCGGCGCACCCATCGAGGTCCTGTCCTTTTATGTCCGTATAATATAATTCATCCGTCTCAGTTTTTTTCTTCTCGACTTTTACCGCATAATCCGCATCGAATATTGACATGAACTCCCGTACCGGCATTGCAAAAATACCCTTCTCCGAGTATAGTGAAATCAGTTTATCGATTTCTCTTCGGTCCTCACTGAGATGTTCGATTTCTTTCTCTATCTCTACGCGGGAGCTCGTTATCTTCCCAAACATAAATTGCATCTTTTCTGGTTCTTTGATTTCTTTGAGTTTATCCGCCCCCTTTTGGAGTACTCCCTCCAGTATCGTAACCGCCTGCTGAATTTTCTGTTTTGCTTCTGACAGACAGGTAAGATACTTGTGTATCACTTGAAAAGAAGGTATTTTCTCGAGGTTGTCATAGAACAGTTGTCCGTAGGGTTTACAGAACGGTCCTTTCTGGGGGTCTTCTAAGTCATCTAGTACCATGGTTATCCTCCTTCTATCTCACGAATGCCTTACGACCTGCATAGCGGGCGGCATTTGCGAGTTCTTCCTCAATTCTGAGTAACCGATTATATTTCTCGATCCTCTCTCCCCGACAGGGGGCTCCGGTTTTTATTGCGCCGGTGCTCATGGCAACAGTGAAATCTGCGATGAACGTATCGACGGTTTCGCCGCTGCGGTGGGATATGATGACTCCCCATCCTGCTTTCTTTGCTCTTTCAATGGCACTGATGGTTTCCGTTATAGTACCAATTTGATTGACCTTTATTAATACGGCATTGGCAACACTCTCTGCAATGCCACGTTCTATTCGCTGGACATTAGTCACAAGCAGATCATCGCCGACCAGTTCTATCTTTTGGCCGATCTTCTGGTTCAGGAGTTTCCAGCCTTTCCAATCGTCCTCAGCGAGCCCATCTTCTATTGATATTATTGGATATTTTTCGCAGAGCGATGTATATCTTTCAATCATCTCATGTGAACTGAGTTTCTTGCTTTCAGTTCTTAGATTGTACACACCATCTTCGTAGAAACTACTGGAGGCCGTATCGAGTGAGATGCTGATTTGACTGCCTGGCTTATATCCCGATTTTTCGATAGCTTCCATGATAAGTTCAAGTGGTTGTTCATTAGAAGAAACCTTAGGCACGAATCCACCTTCGTCGCCGACATTCGTGCTAAGTCCCTTTTCTTTGAGTGATTTCTTCAGTGTTTGATATACCTCACTGCTCCATCTTAGTGCTTCCTTAAAATTCGCGGCACCGTGTGGCACTATCATATATTCTTGGAAATCAGGACCCTGCCAGTTTGCATGCATGCCGCCATTGAGAACGTTCATCAGGGGTACAGGCAGGAGGCTTGCTTGGGGTCCTCCTAGATATTTATATAATGGAAGGTTGTTCGCCATTGCCGCAGCACGGGCGATCGCCAGCGAGACGGCACATATGGCGTTTGCACCGATCTTCTCCTTATTCGGCGTTTCGTCAAGGTCAAGCATTAATTTGTCGAGTTCTTCCTGCTTTGTAACATCCTTGCCGACGAGCACTCTGGCGATCTTGTCGTTCACATTATTGATTGCTGTCAGAACACCCTTTCCGCCGTAGCGACTTTTGTCGCCATCGCGTAATTCGACCGCTTCATGGATGCCAGTCGAAGCTCCAGAGGGTGCGGCGGCTCTTCCAGTCATCCCATTGTTCAACTCGACGTCAACTTCAACGGTTGGATTACCTCGCGAGTCCAATATCTCACGTGCCAAAATGGATTTGATACTATTCATATAAATTCCCTCCTGATTGATATGGTCGGACGTTCAATTCTATGATGACCTATTTTCTTTTGAATTTTATATACAAAATTGAAATTTCATATTCTTTCCGTCAGGCTTGCTCTGCTGCTCTCTTATTACTTCTCCCAAACATGACTTTGACGGTATCATGGGGGCATTTGTAGTAGCATTCGAGACAGCGTATGCATTCTTTTTGATTCGGACTATTATGTACATTGATATCCATCGGACATATTTTATTGCAGATACCACATTTCGGATGTTTGCAGCCTGACTTGTCGACTTCAAAATGCACCAGGGAAAATCGATTGAAAATCGAATAAATAGCTCCGATCGGGCAGAAAACACGGCAGAAGAATCGCTTTATGAGTATAGAAAAGATGATGACACCTACCAGAATTCCAACCTTTGTCCAGAATAACCAGCCGACGAGAGCCTTTATGTCTCCAGTTCTGTCGGCGAGCACTAAAGGAATACCTGCTTCGAGGATACCAGCTGGACATAGTTTACAGAACCATGGTTCAAGCGTGATCCACGCTATGATACCGGCAACGCCGATCAACACGACATACTTTATGTATGTCATCCAGTGTGGTAGATTCATCTTAATTGTCTTGAATTTGTGTAGTAAATCCTGGAGCATTCCGAACGGACAGACCCAAGCACAAGACATCCTACCGACGAGCATCCCGACGGTACCAAAGAATCCAAAGATATAGAAAGGGAAGAGGCGTAGATTGAGAAAATGCTGCAGGCCGCCCATCGGGCACGAGAATAGTGAAAGCGGACAACCCCAGCAGGTCAGAATTGGCACGCAACCCCGTTTAAGTACTCCCTGGTAGATGAACCCGGTCCATATGGAGGGGATATAACCGAATTGGATGATCGACGCAATAATCTGTCCAATGCGGTGTGGTCTCAACCGACGATGCTTCTTCACGGTTGCAATCCCATGCAGGACAGACACATCACCGAGCCGACCGTTTCGGTCTCTACGAAATCGCCTAATTTACCCCCATACCAAATGTTACCAATGAAGGCAAGCGTTATTACTATGATGATAATAAGCACCAGTTTTCTCATAGGACTCCCTTGAAAAGCGTAGCCTCAGACGGTAATAATACCACTGTCCCGCTTTGCAGGATCCTCGATTTTACTTGATTTGATTCATAACGAAAAATCGGGATAATCTTATTTGTTATCACCGTAATCTAAATGCGAAGCATTAGAAGATGCTCGTAAGAACCATCTTAACACCCTTGAATGGTTCTTCGAATCGGCAGACGCCGCCAGAACAGATGAGGCCGCCTTTTTCAGCACCCACGCGGATCCGGAGGTTGTGCTTTGTGGTAAGATCAAGGCTCAACTCAGCAAGCGGCCAACTTGTTTGCGCACCAAGCTTATCTGCCATGCGTTCAGGTGCCTCTTCACTGCGTCGTTCATACCTTAAAGTAAACACGAACAGCTCAGGTTTGCCGATGGAAAAGGCAAGAGAATGGTCATAGTAGTCGAACGAACCTACAGTGTCAGTAGCAGTCACAAAGTTATGTTCATAGAGCGTTTCGATGAAGAACGAACCGAAGTTATATGTGAATTCAACATATGGTTTTGTTTCGCTTTTCTCTGTGAGTGGTAATTCGATGCTGTCCTTCACGAGCCTGTCCACTCCGGCGGTCAGTTCCATATCAAGGGTTGGATATGTTTGTAACTTCACTCCTTGTTCGATGACCGCAGGCATTGTGCCGTTAGTGGTGAATATCTGCTCGAACATGCTTGCTGTCGTATCGTGTACGCTGATTTTGTTATAATCCAATTCGGTGGTAAGGAAATCGAGCGGTGAATATAGTACCGAAGCGCCGAAACCGATCTCATCGACACCGCGGTTGACAGATATCCCGGATTCGATGGGCGTTACCGGTTCATTATAGCGGTAGTTTCTGTTATATGGGAAGCCAATCGTGTCGTAATCCATCATCTGGAAAGAGATACCGAGTCCTGGTATTGAGAAACTTGTGCTGAAGAGCACACCTTCTCCTTTGAGCCGACCGCCGAGTCCAGGTCTTGTTCCGAGCTGCTGGGCGTACTCAAGATAGAAGTCAAAAGGGCCGATTAGGTATCCAATGTTTCCGCCGTAGAGCTCGGTGAATGCTTCGGGCGTAAGGTTGGTTTCCTGATTGATCCTGACATAGCGTCCACCGAGAGCGACTTTTGGAATGAGTTTTGTTTCGAGATCGATCCCGCGTATCTGAGCCGTTGTATCATTATCATTCTTTATCGAATAAACATTTTCTTCAAAAAAGACATTGCGTGGTTTGCCGGAGAGGACCGTGAGTTCACTGTTGAAATATTTGAGGCCTGCCTGTATGCCGTAGAGCGATTTATCGATCTTGAAATCTTCATCCACAAATTGGTTGAGGACGAGACCCCGTCCGAATGTTTTGTTAAAGCGACCGTACAAAATGCTGACCGGATCTCTGCTGTACTGGGCACTGTAGTCGAGATAGGATAGTTTCTGGGACTCTGGTAGTGAGGGGTCGGAAAAGAAAAAGGTGCCGCGTAGAGTAATATCACTGTAGGATAAAGAAAGTTTCAATTTTTCCTCAAGATGCTCTCTGTAATTCGTATCGCTTTCTTCATCTTCGAAAAAGACCCAGTATTCACCGTAGTTTGCGCCGCTCAGGCGCAGATCCTGTGCGTCTATTATGGAAACAGAAAAGCAGATCAGCACAGTTGCCAGCAGTAGAATGAATCCATTTCTACTGCTCACACTCGCCGCCTTGTTCGAATAGTTCTCTGACTTTTGCCACAATTATTTCTTCGTCGCCAGGTTTGTAACCTTGATGCGTGAAGACTATTTTCTTATTCTGGTCAATGATGAAGAACGTTGGCATCGCCTGCACGTTGTATAGGTCCCGCATCATGTTCTCAGGATCAAGGACAACCTTATATGTCCACTTGTGGCTCGTGGCAAAAGGCTTTACCTTAGGCACGGAACGTGTTTTATCTTGGCTTAGAGCGAGAAGCGTTATATTAAGTGAATCGAATTCTTCAGCGTAGGGTTTCAGCGCGTCGAGTTCCTTTATGCACATTTTACACCACAATGCCCAGAAGCTCATCATGACCGGCCCATCGGTTAGCAGGGAGTCAAGAATAATGGTATTACCATCGACATCCTCGAGCGTGAAGCTCGGCGCATCGGATACCGTGCCTTCATCAGCAAATGTGAAAACCAACGGCAATATCAATATCAATGCCAACTTCTTCATTCTACCTCCTCGAATTGTTTTGTTGCAGAATGCATTATTTCCTTGGTGTCCATATTCTGGACAAAGACAACTGCGCGCATCTTATCGATGGGCATGGCATGGCTGAATGTGATCGCCGTATCAAGTGTATCCGGGAAGCCGAGTTCAATAGGGAAACGGTAGAGTTCCTCGCAGACGTAATTGAAGTCTTTTGCGAAACCCCGTATGCTGTCCTGGCAAACGGCAACGAATGTAAGCATTTGTCCTGCCGGTATCGTATCGGTAGTTACGATCGTGATCTGTATATCTCCCGCGCTTGCCGTTGCAGTTGCCGCCAACTCTAGATTATATCTTGGTGTATCGGCCTTAGCAGCAGTGATATATGAAGTATACGTGGTAATAAAAGCGTTGGGGTCTTGCTCGAATACCTGATCCGTTCCGTCGAAGATTGCCGTCGGGTAGATCGGTGTGCCGTAGAGCGAATCACGTTCACTGAAGACAGCCGGGTTGCTGAATGTATGATTGTAGGAAATGATTGCAAGCGAGTCACCATACATATCCGCTATGCTATCGAGCGCCTGCTCCGCAGACGCACAGAACGGTCACATGTCATCCGTAAAGAACTCAATGAGCACAGTGCGATTGGTCGGTGCGGGCAATTCCGGCGCTTCTGAACAGAATATTGCCAGAATGGCTAATATGGGTAGAAAGATAATAATTTTCTTCATAGGAAATTATATCGGTAAATACTTTGCTGTCAATGTTTTTTGTTCTCCAAAAAAAAGGGGCAGGTGGATACCTGCCCCATAATACTAAGTCTCACGTCAATCGATTAAGATGATCTTCGCTGTTCCAGAGGCGTCTTGTGTGTCGAGACGGGCAAAGTAAATACCGCTTGGCAGTTTTCTGCCCAGATCATCACATCCGTTCCACATGACTGATGACTGATGACCGATGACAGATAGTTGCCCGAAATCCTTCACCATGCGTCCATCTGCACTGTAAATGCTCAGTCTGGCGCTCTCAGCCGTGCCCGGAACCTCGTAGCCGATACTGACCAGGCCATTGGTGACGGTCGGTTTGACATTGAGCATGATTCTCGATGACACCAGGCTCGGCGTGTCGTGTTCTTCGATGCCAGTCTGTCCAGGCTTAAAAGTGGTGTAGCGAAGTGCGAATCCATCGGTTATCTCAGCGGCAAGTGGGTGGTAGATAGCATCCCGGAAGTATTGGATACCAAAGAACTGGTCCGGGCTTTCGATACCGACTGTGTTGTCATCTTGCTGCATTGCATTCAAGTATTGAACAACTATCTCTCCGTCGCCGGTCGGCGTTGTGTAGTAGGCAGGATCAAGCACTATAATCTCGAAATTCTCTTCATAGCCGCTCGGGTAATGCTCCACGCGGAAATATTCAATGATGAAGCGGTGGTTAGGCGCGTCGTAGTAGGTGTAGACATCACCAGCCATACCAGAATTCCCCGGGTCGAGATCATCCCACAATCCTGCTATCATAGCATCCGGTCCATCAACATCAGGTATTCCGCTATTGGTCCAGTCGGCGCTCGTGGTTGATCCCATTGCCACCCATCCGTTGGAACATACGGTGATTTGGGAGTAATTGTTTCCGTAGTAAGTGAATGTGAATGGAAGTGAGACGGTAACACTCTGGTTATCATAGAAATTCAGAGACGTGCCGGGATACGTGCTTTGCGTGGTGTCGATTGCTATCCAGTCAAAATCTGGTGATTCAAGATGTGGACCGCCGGAATAAAAGACATAGTAACGGCCCGTGTCGCTAGGCGCGGACATTCCGATATTAAGATCAAAATCAATTGTGTCTGCAAAGCCAGCGTCGGTTGCTATAAGTCTAAACGATACAACATGCCCCTGAGGAGCGGCCGGACTTACGGCGACCACGTACGGGTCAGAAGCATTCTCCTTGATTTCGTCCACCGCTATGGCACCAAAACCCCCGGAGTTGTCCACGATATTAACACGCGGGTCAGCTGTGCTCAGTGTGGTCGATAGATCACCAAGGGGTGCACCGCCCATGTTTATCAATGTTGCTGTCAGGTCGACTGTTTCGCCAGGATCCATGCAGCCATTGTTGTTGCCGCTTGCGTCGTAAACAGTTGTCTGAATGAGGACCAAATATGGATCTGTTCCGTCGTAACCAAGGACGATGTCGTCAGCGGAGACCTCCGCTGTTTCGGTCGCCCCTCAGCAACTGATCATTGTGTCCATCAGTGTTACTTTCACCTTGCTGACCTGTTCCGGGTCAACACCGGGTAGGTACATCAACTCATCGTCGATGTTGAAACTGTAGCTGTGCCAATCATCATCCGTCACCGGTAAGAGGTGCATCGTCGCACCATTTACCCATGGACATTCATCTGTCATGTTGGTCACTCTGGTTTCACCGAGCAACGCGCCATCACTATCCAGATAGCCGACTATTACTGCTGAAGCCGCCCATATGCCTGGGTAATTGTCCCAGGCATACATTGCCGCATCGAATGATACATTGATGTTCGTCGTCGGTATATCTGTAGTTTGATAAAGGATGGCGTGACCCATACCAGTTGTGCCAGTGCCGTATTTGTACAAATAGACCTCATTATCAGGGTCTGGGTGATACGCAGTGCCTCTTGTTATCGTGACATCTGTTCCGTATGATGATTGAAACCAACCTGGCGAAAGTGGCTGTTCAAAATCACCGTTGGTAATGTAGTTGGTAGCGCCGCATAAGCCGACAATTACGGCTAATACCAGGCAATACCTCATATTCAACCTCCTTTCAGGGATTTTTATGCCATATCGACATACAATCCCTGCTTTTGGATTTATAACTACTATATGGGAATAATAACAAAATTGGGGTTGGTGTCAAGTGCCAATCGCCTGTAGGAGCGTCTGTCTTCGCAATCTATTGATATTCAATCATCTACAGGTAGTAATAAAAAAGGGGGAGTACGTGAGTACTCCCCCTTGCCAGAGAAAAATATCTCTATTCGACCAGTATTATTTTCTGGGTTTCTGATTGATTTTCCGTATTCAATTTCACAAAGTATATGCCGGCTGGCAACCTACGACCCATATCGTCAGTGCCGTTCCAGAAAACAGATGACGCTTGATTATCGATACCTGATACCGGATCAAGTGCTTTGACCAAGCGGCCCATTGCGTCGTAGATTTTTAGCTCTATGTGTTCTCTACCATGTCCCGATACAAAGCTGATCTTGATCAGGTTGGAGAACGGATTTGGAGCCACTTGGATAGTGGGTGTTTTCACGTCGAGTTTGGTTATTTCATCGACGCCCGTGGTTATGCCGAAGAAGTGCATTATGGAGTCGAGTAGTGCTTCTCTCGTAGAAGGCCCCGATGCATCGACAAGGCCGCCCAGTTCGAATGACAAGCCGACCGTCTTGTACCCTGCGTTTGCGTCATTGGCAACACCGCAATCGTACATTTGATCACCGTCACGGAAGATTAAGAAGCCGGTACCGGTTGGACTGATGTGGTCGATGAAGGAGTTTTCGCCGGCATATTGGAAATTCATTTCGTCGGTGAAAGTGGTCATCTGTCCTACGAACGGGCCGCCATCACTGGTGCCATCATCAGTAGCGTTGATACCGAAGAGTGGGCAGAAATTGTAGCCGCTACCCAGCGGATCATAATACCAAACATCACCGCCTTCGAGGTACATATTTCCGCCTGCTGTTAGATAATCTTCGAGCGCTGCTGCTTCCGGGCTTGTTGCTGTGATTACGTAATTGCTCGGGTAGATACCGACGCAGACGAATAAGGCACGGTACATCTCAAGGTCAGCACCTGACGGCAAGACGGTTGAGTAATTTCCGGTATAACCGAGATCGGACAAGATACTGTCCGTTGACATACCGGGTGCGGCTGTCGGGTCGGGATTCCAGACCATGAAATGATAGGAGCCGATAACGAAAGAGAAGTTGAAGGTATCGGAGAATGCACCGTCGTTTGCAATGAGCATGAAATCAGCGACGTGCCCTTGTGGCGTAGAGGTTCCAGCAGACAGCGTGTACGGATCACTGGTATTTGTTTTTGTGCTGTCTACGGCGAGATACCCAAAGACACCGGAGTTATCAGTTATTGTGATGTAAGGGTCGCTTGACTCCAACGTTGTAGTAAGATTTGTGAAATCAACACCACCGATGTTCTTGATGGTTGCCGTTACGTCAACAGTCTCCCCAGGATCGATGCGTCCATTGTTGTTGCCGCTAACATCGAGAATCGTTCTCTCGAGGCAGGCAGCGTATGGATTTGAGCCAGTATAGTTGAGTACTACATCATCGGCGAAGACCTTCGCCGTCTCAAGCGTACCTCAGCCACTGTCCGCAAACCCGTACAGGGAAACTTCAATACATGCGATGTCTGTTGGATTGATCCCCGGTAGGTTGCTCAATTCAGTATTGATGTTGAATGCATAATCATGCCAGTTAGAATCAGCAACCTGGATAAGACTGGACGTAGGACCGCTTGTCCATGGACATGCATAGCTGGCGGCATAGATCTTAGTGTCGCCCAGCAGATCACCCGTGTCATCCAGATAGGCGATGATCAGTGCGCCGGCTGCCCAGCAAGTCGTCGAATTACTCGAAGCATAGAGTTTGAGCGAGGCTGAGAAATCAAGGTCAGTGGTCGGGATGTAGGTCATTTGATGTAATTTAACATAACCATCACCAGTACCCTTGTAGGCATAGACTTCATAATCCGGGTCAGGGTCATACGTCGTAGAACGATCGATGCTTGTGTTGTCGCCACTTTCTATCTGTGACCATCCAACACTCAAGTCCTGCTCGAAATCGCCGTTGGTAAGCAGTACACTGGCACTACCAAAAGCAACGAGCAATAATAGAATGAGATATCGGTGCATGGCACCCCCTTTATTTATCTGACGACTACCTTACCGGTAGTGTATACACTATTGCTCTCGAAACGATACAGATACACACCGGCGCTGACGCGTGCATCGTTAACATTCCGCAAATTCCACTCCACGGCCTCTTCGTTACCAGAAGCAACACCGTTGAGGGTACGGATTTTTCTGCCGGTGATATCAAAGAAATTAATCTGATACCGCTCGCCATTCGGCAGCGTGAACGAAAATCTCGTGCCGTTCACGCACGGGTTGGGAGTGGGTGTAATGCTGATCCCTGCTACACTCGCATTTCCGTATTCAGCAACACCGAGTTCAGTGATATCAAGTTTCGCACCCTGCCAAACCTCGATAATCGTATCCGGTTGCAGTGCGGTATCCTGTATAAAAGCAAAGAACTGAATCTTTTCAGAGTTCCAGGTGGTGCCGAGAGTGAAATCGTAACTGACAGTCACCGAATCGCCTGCCGGTATCGTGACTTCGTCGCCAATCCAATCCGGTATGTAGTCGCGCGCGACATTGTTATGCCACAGGTCACCATTAGGTGCCGGTTGATATATGCTGTCCTCAACTACCACGAGGATGACGTTACCGGTTAGCGGGTCGTTCGAATCGTTGCGGAATTGCGTATAGACAGTCCCAGTGCCTTCTGCAGGAATCCAGTCGCCCCACATCGTAGTGGTAAAAGAAGATGGTACGGCCATACGAGTTGCGATTTTAGTCGACCACTGAGAATATGAATAACTCCCCCGTTTGTCGCCATCGATCCAAAGCCAGGGTGTTGCATAGTACCAACCATTGTTGTACCAGTATGGGGGTGGATATGAATACCAGCGACTGTGCGCTTCAGCAGTACCCAATGGATAGCTTGTATAGACGTGCATCTCAATTGCAGCAACATGGTCTGGATTATTTATGGCTATTTGGGCCAGTGCACCACTGGCCGGGTTACACGACCCTCAGCCCTCAGAATATGCGTATTCGCAGACAACGACTCTTTCCGCTGCGAATGCAGTTGTGAGTATACCAAGCCCAAGGATCAGGCTGAGTAAGAATCTGGTATTGATGTGCATAGCACCTCCTTATTTTTTATCTAACTATAACCTTACCAGTAGCATAAATATCGCTACTTTCGATACGGTAGAGATATACACCGGCGCTGACGCGGGTGTCGTTATCATTCCGCAAATTCCACTCCACGGTTTGTTCGTTGCCAGAAGCAGTGCCGTTGAGGGTGCGGATTTTTCTGCCGGTGACATCATAGAAATCGATATTATACCGCTCTCCTGCCGGCAGCGTGAATGAAAATCTGGTGCCGTTTATACAGGGATTCGGAGTAGGTGTAATATTCGCCGCTGCTACATTTGTATTTTCAAATTCTTCGATGCCGAGTTCGGTGATATTGAGCATCCCGCCCTGCCATATTTCTTTTGCGGAATCTGCTGGATTCATAGTAGGATTCTGGATCCATGCAACGAATTCTATCATATCCGGATTCCAAGCTGTACCGAGGGTAAAGCTGCGGCCCAGTATTACTGAGTCGCCGGCCGGTATGGAAATACTCTCGCCGGCTTGCGTTGGTAGATAGTCACGTGCTACGTGGTTGTGCCATTGGTCACCGTTTGGCGTTGGCTGATATATACTGTCCTCGGTTACCACGAAGTATGCGAGTCCGTTGATGGTTTCGGTCGTGTCGTTTCGGAATTGTGCGTATATTGTACCGGTGCTTTGTGCGGGAATCCAATCGCCCCACATAGTGATAGTCAGTGGTGCGTCTATCAACATGCGATTCTGAATCGAATCATTCCAGTAATTATAACCTGTAGTACCCTTATCTCCATCAAACCATAAATAGGGCGTATAATATCCCCATGAGCTGCCTGACCAGACCGGCGCAGGATAGTTATACATACGCTGGAGAGCCTCGGCACAGTACATGCCATAGGCATTGTTAACCACGTGCATTTCAATGAGAGTGACTTGGAGGGGATTGTTTATTTCTATTTGTGCCAGTGTACCACTGGCTGCAGTACATGAACCTCAGGTTTCCTGGTATAATTCTTCGCAGACCACGACTCTTTCGGCTGCAAATGCGGTAGTAAGCATACCCAACCCCACTAACAGGCTGAGCAAGAACCTGATATTGGTGTGCATAGCGCCTCCTTCTTATTTCATAAATTATAGCGTAATCACTTACCGTGTCAAGTCTTTTGACCTGCATGCCACAGGTGCTATGTATGGGTAGGGCTGGGTCTGGTCCCCGTCAGACAAAATCCGAAATCCAAAGCAATTTCAAAGCACGAATACCAAATCCAAAACCAACACTGTAAGGCAGGGCTTGAGCCATAGGTAAACGGACTAAGGGTATCTTGACACAGCATCTGTCCGGGTTATCATTCTTCGGAATACATGAGTATTCCGAAGGTAGATACGTCACAAAATGGAGGATTTGCATGGAGAATTCGCATTTTGTAATTGCAGCAATGTTTCACAGACCAAGGTATATTATGTTGGCCCTAACTGCAGTATTTTGTTTGATGAATCATGGATACGCATCACCGAAAAGAACCCTGGTTTCTTCCGTTGATGTACTTTCTCAAAGTGTTTCCGGAGTAGAATTGACGTTTAAACTGGGGGAAATTACGGTCGAGAGTACCGACGTCAATGCTATCACAATGAAAACATATGGTGCGGCGGGTCTTTTGCCTGTGCTCCAGGCTGGTGCGCCCAGTTTGGGTGGTGCGACGCGTTATGTGGCGGTGCCGCAGGGGGCGCGGGTTGAGGTCGTGTTATTGGATTATCGGACCGAGGTTTACCAGGGGGTTGAGGTCTTGCCGGCGCCGAACATTCCATTA
>CP070686.1:1478943-1522891 GCA_020353055.1 Caldifarciminota bacterium
GCATTTCATATATCCTGTTCTTGGTAAGGAACCAGCCCTGAACAGCGTTCGCAAAAGCAAACGCGCCGAAAATGGCCATGACAAAGATCAACATTGCCTGAGCAAAGTTGTGAACTCCAAAAAGAATAAGTTCGGCATTGAATACGAACATAAATGGTATTACCGCAGTCCTCAGGTCGTACATGAACCCCTTGATGCCGGTCGGTATCGGATCTGATTTGGCTATGGCTGCCGCGCTGTAAGCAGCCAGACCAACTGGCGGCGTGTCATCGGCAAGTATCCCGAAATAGAAGCAGAACAAGTGAGCAGCCATCGCCGGAACGAAATCGACGACGCCGCGTGCGCTCAACTTTATGATCACCGGTACGGTGATCGACGCCATGACAATATATGTTGCAGTCGTCGGCAGTCCCATGCCGATGAGCAAACTGGCAATCGCAGTAATAACAAGCAGCAGAAAGAGATTACCGGCCGACAGTATCTCGACGACCTGCACGATCATGCTGCCAATGCCCATCGTCACGATACCCACGACTATGCCGGCACATGCCGTGGCAAGGGCGACCGTAAGCATGTTACGTGAACCCGCGATCAACCCCCTGCCGATGGTCTTCACCGCGGCCAGCAGTGAATGCGTTATACTGCTTTTTTCTAACCGTGCTTTATTTATTTCCCGGAGTACAATTATGGCCATCAGAACCACGATCGCATTGAATGCTGCGAGCTTAGGCGTATGCCGCACGACCATCAATTCGTATATCAAAAGAAACAACGGAATCAGATAGTAGAAACCGCTCTTCATGACCGTGCCGAAACGCGGAATATCAGTCTTCGGCAACCCTTTCATCCCCAATTTCGAAGCCTCAAGATGCGTTATGTAGAACAATGCAAAATAAGAAACGAAAGCTGGTATTGCCGCCGCCTTTACGACCGTAAGATACGGTACGCTCAAGTACTCGGCGATGATAAATGCCGCGGCGCCCATGATCGGCGGCATCAACTGGCCGTTGGTGCTCGCCGCAACCTCGGTTGCCGCCGCGATCTTGCCTGGATACCCGACTTTCTTCATCAACGGTATCGTGAATGTACCGGTGGTGACCACGTTTGCAATGCTTGAACCCGACACCAGACCGGTGAACCCGCTCGCCACGACCGCCGCCTTTGCCGGACCACCCTTGAATCTACCGAGCAACGAGATCGCCAGGTCATTGAAGAAGTGGACCGCACCGGCGCGTTCGAGCATGGCTCCGAGAAGCACGAAGAGAAATACGGTATTGGCAGAGACGTCGAGAGGGATCCCGTAAATGCCCTCGGTCGATAGGGCAACCTGGCTAAGATACTTCTCCAGAGACACGCCTCGCAACGCAAAGACTGAAGGCATATAAGGAGCAAAGAAAGAATAGAGCGTGAAGAGAATTGCGATCACTACGAGAGGCAATCCAATGACCCGCCTCGAAGCCTCGAAAACAACGAGAATCAAACAAATACTCAATACGATGTCTGTCGAACTAGGCACGCCGGCGCGCATCGCTATCCCGGTCCAATCAAAAACGATATATAGTACTGCCAGACACCCAGCCGCTGCAAGGACGAAGTCAATTGTGGGGATGTATTTTGTGGTACTCAAAGATTTGATTCCGGTCCTGCGTTTGAACATCGGGATCGTGAGGAAAACAAGCACAACCGCAAACGCGAGATGGATAGCCCTTATTGTCACGCTGTCCAGTATGACAAACCGCGGCAGGGTAAGTTGAAAAAGAGCCCAACATACTGCGACCGATGAGACGATAATTCTATCGATCGGCTTCTTGTTTCTTATACGTCCTGTTTCCTCTCTAAGGATTTCCTCGGCTCTCTTGTACTCTTTGCTTTTACGCATGCTTGGTCACAAAACGATAAAAAAGGTGGGCACAGCAATCCCACCTATTATTGGAGCAACCGGCGCCTGCATATCAATAGAACATGTCTAAAGTTCCTGCTCCAAAATGAGATTATTATTGATCAACTCAGCAAGACCCGCCTCTCGGTAGTATTTCAAGGCACCATGGTGTATTGGCGCGGTAAGTCCCTGAAGCATATTCTCCTTAGTGAGAGATGCGTATGCCGGGTGTAATGTCTTGAATTCTTCGAGATTTTCAAAGACCATCTTTGCCAGGGCATAGACCAAATCTTCGGCGACATTTACCGAGGTCACGAATGTCGCCTTGACCCCCACCGTCTGGACATCTTCTGTGTTGAGGGCGCGCTCGTAGAATTCGTGCGGAATGATTGCCTTGGCATAATACGGATAATCATCAACCATCTTGTCTATGTTATCACCTTCAATGTCAACTATGTAGACCTTGATCCGACCAGACGTTGCCTCTTTAATATTTCCGTTCGGGTGTCCAACCGTATAGAAAAAGCCATCGAGACGCTCATCCTGCAAAAGGCCAGGTGCCTCAACAGCCTTGACGTACTCGGCAAGTATGTCCTGTTCCGAGAAACCGGCAGCTGTTAGAACATCCTTTGAATTCTGAAGTTGTCCAGAACCCGGATTACCTAAATTGATTCTCTTCCCCCGTAGACCTGCAATGTTCTTGATAGCACTCTGTTCGGACACAACCAGGGTTATCGGTTCGGCATGGAGTGAAAACACAGACCTCAGTTCGGTTTGGGCTCCTGTCTCTTCCCATTCGGCAAAACCCTTATACGCCTGGTATTGCCTGTCTGATTGGGCGATCCCGAACTCCATGTCTCCCTTTATTACCGCATTGATATTGAACACCGACCCGCTGGTCGATTCAACCGTCGCTTTGATCTTGAACTGCTTGAATTTCTTGTTCAACATCCGGCTGATCGCACCACCCGTAGGATAGTACAATCCAGTTACACCGCCGGTCCCGATCGTCACGAATCGAGTTTTTTCTGACTGACAACCAACCACACAAAAAACCAAGGTTAGGACAAAAATCAAAATGCCGTGGAAATATCTCATGAATCTCCTCCTCGAATCAGTATCATTGGATACACAGATAATATTTTAACCACATACCATACAAAGTCAAGAAACCGCTGAACAGCTGGGGACAGGCACCATCTGGTGACGAGTGTAAACATAACTTTTTCTGCTTCGCAGACAGATTACAATGATACAATAAAAAGATTACAGTGATAATAAACTTACGTACATTCCGCCAGTAATGGCGGCGTCACATATTTACGATTTTTACGCTTTCCACCTCATCGCTCAACTTAAAACCGAATATACGTGAATAGAAGTACAACTCGGCTTCCAGGGCACGCTTGATATTCTCGGTCTTGCGGAAACCGTGCTGTTCTTCCTCAAAGGTCAAATATGCGACCGGTACGCCTTTCTCGCGTAGTGAACTTACCATCTTTTCCGCCTGATCAGGCGGCACAACCTTGTCCTCAAGCCCCTGGAAGAAAATGACCGGTGCGGACAAGTGTTCAGTATGGCACAAAGGCGACCGGTCGCGATAGGTCTTGAGTGCTTCTGGATACGGGCCCACAAGGCCATCCAGGTAGCGAGATTCGAATTTGTGAGTGCTCCTCGCCAGTGCCTCAAGGTCACTGATGCCATAATAACTTGCACCGGCTTTGAAAAAATTGCGGAACGTTAGCGCACAAAGTACTGTATAACCACCGGCACTGCTGCCACAAATAATGACACGATTGCGGTCGGCCAGTCCTTTATCTGTAAGATATCTGACACCATTGATACAATCATCAACGTCGACGATTCCCCACGTCCCTTTCAACCGTTCACGGAAAGGCCTGCCAAAACCCGTACTCCCACCATAGTTAACATCAAGCACGGCAAAACCCCGACTCGTCCAGAACTGAAGCTCCAAATCCAGCGAAGTGTAACTGCAAGAAGTCGGTCCGCCGTGAGTGACGACGATCAACGGTGGAAGCTCACCCTGCGTTACATTATAATCCCTATTCTTCGGTGGATAGTAAAAGCCATAAGACTTCAAACCATCCGTAGTTTTGAATTCAATAGGATCGGGCTCTGAGATATATCCGGGGTCGATGGGAGTATCTGCTGATGCTTTGATTATTGTTTCTTCCGATTTTTTTGTGTTGTACCTAACAACCGTCAACGCGCTGGTCGGTGAACCTCCCTGAAACACAATAAAGTCACCAGCAGTTTTCAGATGTGTAATATAGGTGAATTGACTTTTTATTTGACTGAGCTCCTTCTTGTTGAGATCAACAGTCGCCAGATAGCAGATCCCTTTTTGATTATAGGTGCAGGCAATTCGATCTTCACTAAGAAAACCGTAGGTTGTCAGGCCAAAATTCCACAAGGGTACGCCGAATTCAGCATCCAGTTCAGTCACCGCCTCGACCTTTCCCTCCACTGACATGTATATATTCCACCAACCGTTCCTGTCCGAAACATAGTAGAGTATTCCCTGAGGTGACCATTCAGGTTGAAAGATCGATTCAGAAACGCCGCCGGCGATTTTCCGGCGACTTGACAAAGTTCCTTCGTTGTCAATTTCAGCAACCCACAATTCAGTACCGTCCCAGGGCATGTTCGGATGATTCCATGTCAACCAGGCGATGCTTGAACCGTCAGGACTAACCCGCGGCGAAGCATAAAAATCATTCCCTGAAGTAAGGACACGCACTTTTCGACTTCCCGCAATATCGATATCAATTATGGAGTTTGCAGGCTCTCCACTCTGAGTATGGTCCTCCTGTATACAGACAAGCCGACCACGGAGTATGTCGACAACTACATCTGCATAGCGCTTGTTCACATCAGGGGTCAGGGGGACAGCAATACGGTCAGGTCCTTGTCGGTATATCCGTTGGTCCGCAAAATTCGTGAAGAAAACCATACCATCGCACACGGTGAACGCACCGCCGCCATATTCATGAACGCGGCTGCGCGCACTGAATGGTGAAGCAATTACATCAGATACATTACCCTTTGAATCGTAGCATACAATAACATTGCGGCCGTTTTCAGCAGGACGACTCTCGACCCAGTATATGTCACTACCGTCGACAACGACCTCACCGAATCTGACACTCTGACGAGCAACGATGTCAGCCGTTATCGGCGAGCGCCATGAACCAAAAGATGCTATTTTCTTTTCCACTTACTGGAATTCAATGATACCAAAGTCCCCTGGCGAATGTCCGAACGGTAAGGTCCAGTATGCGGCGCTGGCGCTGCTCGTCTGCAACCTGCGGAAATTAAATCCCCATCGTTCATCACTAATCGATGCAAATTGTGCTTTAGGGATTTTTATCTCAAGGGTCCAGGCATTTTGCTCACGAGCGGATTTTATCTCCCACGGGCCATTCCATTCTAAATCAGTGTTGACCCGTCCGTCTATCAGATTACACGCCCGGTCAAATGCAATACCACCCGGGTTGACGATCAACTGGTAGTATGTCTCCTGGTCATTATTCATGTCAAAAAAGAACCAGACATTGTCGTCCGTATACACCGGGCCATCGCGATCTTGAACGGAAACCCTGATGCTACCCGTATCACTTTCAGAACAACGTACCGCCATATAAACATAATTCCCGTCATGCCCCATGTATAACTCAGTCTTTTCCATCGAGGAAATCTCGCCTGTCTCGTCTCCAAGATAGGTTATAGGTGCTAATGTCTGCCAAGCGGCATCATTCAGGCTTCCGTCAATATCAGGGGACGACTCTAAGTACTCAACCGTCTTCAACCGTTTGACGCTCAATACGCTGTTCAACGTACATACCTTACCAAATGTGTATGGATATTCGAGAGCACAGGTGGGCAGCGGGTACAAACGTGAGCCATCCGATATCTGAACTTCGATTTCATGTGCCTGTGACTCTTCAGGGGCAAGCGCAAGAGATATGGCCGCAGGGTTAACAATATATCGAGTAGTATCGAAATCCCAAACGAGCAACCCGGTCACTGAATCGGCACTGGTATTGTTTACAGTCATCTGACAGCGGGATGAAATTTTCTTCTCCCCTTCCCTGATCACAAGACCCGCAAAGGAAAGGACGTCCTGCTGTGCCCTTTGGACAGAGTAATAATCACTGCCGGTAAAAACATTGCGGTACAACACACCTCCGTGCCTGATCACCGCAACGTTGTACTCATCACCTTTGACGCTAACGTATAGAAAGTGGTAGAAATTACCTTTGCCCGCATCATTGTCTCGCATCGCCGCACCCGAACTGCCGACGGTGATGTAGTCTACGCCGTCCTCATTAAGGTACATGTAGTTGCCCAAGCCGCCGTTGAAGACAGCGCGCACTCTGTATTTCAAACATTGCTCCATGAATGGACTCGGCTGACCACCCGCCGGTGCATTTAAGTAATACGGAATATTCAAGAAAACGAATATATGCCCAGCATCCTTATGTTCCTCCAGGTCATTGACGAACCAACCATACTGCTGCGCATCGCCTTCATGCAGCGGATTCCACGCAGTGATCGAATTATCAAGAACAATAAAATGGCAATTCCCGTAATCGAACGAATAATATCTGTTATTTGCGGTTTTCTGCTTGTAGATTTCACGAGTCATTTCATTGGTTATATCATTACTGCCGGGCACAAAATATAATCCACATGGTAGGACAGCCATCGTGCTCAGAACATCGTCCCATTGCGAAATAGTCGATGCGCTATCATCGCCATTCGCCTCGATGAGGTTTCCGACATTTATTACAAAATCAGGATTGAATAAAGATATCTCGTGAATAACATCGCTGAAAATATCTGCCACCGGTGCGCTGGTCCGGGCACCGAGCACAACAAACCTGCATGGTTCATTGTCCGTACCGGTTGAAATACCAAGTATTATCAGCAACGACAGAAATACTTTCATTACGCCTCCATTATTCACGCAACACCGAATCTACAAACGCATCTGCCCTTGGTTTAAGTAATTTCAAGAGTCTGTTATAAATTTTCTCGGCACGCAATCCTACCCAATCCACGGGCAAAAGTTCGGGCGGAAGCATTGGATCTTCCAATCTGAGAGCAACATATTCCGCGGTCATACAAAATCTTCGGGCAAAGCATTCGGCAGAGTCCATTGATCTACCTGTTTTCGCCAACTTCTCATATGACGAAAGCAATTTTCCATATTTCTTATGGAAATTCCCGTAACGATCCGATAGCTCGGCAACATTCCAGATCGCTGCTGCCAATTCTTTCTTGCTACGCTGACCAGTGTAGTCAGCGGTAAACGTTTCGACGCAATCGACCATCTTCGTTTGTTCCAAGTATTTAAGTAATGCGGCTTGAAGCTTGTGCGGTGAAATCCAGAAGGACGCACTCAAATTGGCATAACCCATACCTTGAAGTTTATATCGCAGTTTGTCCCTCAACTGTCTCATAGTCTCAGGTATGCTGTAGACAAGCAGCCGCCATTTCCCGTCCCACCTTTTCCGTTCTACCTCGAAGGCGCGCACCCTGCCCTGTTCCATCCATTTCAAACCTTTGGTATTAAGAGAATAGTAGCTGCGCCGGCCAGATTTGCGGATATCGAACACACCATGTCTGGCCATCCTCGAAAGACCAAGTCTAATCGCGTTTGGCGAAAAGCCCAACGGAACAACGAGTCTTATCAGACTCGCCACATGAACCCGTCCGCCGCGCGGGACGATAAATGCGCCAAACAAGGTGTAAATGACGGTCGAAAACCGTGCCTGTATTTTTTTATGTCCTTTATGCATAGTGCGTTTTATTTTTGACATACATTATTATAATAAAGGAAAGATGATTGTCAAGACCAGATACGCAGCCTAATCAACTGCGGATCCAAGCAGTAGAACTCTTAATTCCTGAACTGTATGCACAACGTAGGTTGGTTGCAACCGTACCAGGTCTTCCTCTGAACCGTAACCATAGGCAACGGCAACCGAATCAATGCCGTTTTCCCGCGCGCCGTTTATGTCATCCATATGGTCACCAATCATTACGCAGGATTCCAATTCTCGCTGTGGTATTTCATGCAAGACATCCCTGATGATCTCGAACTTCGCAGCCCGGGTCAGGTCAAAGTTGCTGCCTACTATCTGATCAAAGTATTGCGCTATTCCGAAGTGTTCGAGTATTTTCTGCGCGTATATCGTTGCTTTCGAGGTCGCCAGGATAAGCACGCAACCTCGCGAGTGAAGGGTAGCCAGCAGACCCTCAACTCCCTCATAGATCTTATTCTCATAGATTCCGCTTTCGGCGTAGTATTCTCGAAAGATGTCGACTGCTTTCCTCCCCTCTGATTCACTGAAGCTATAGTATTTGCAGAATGACTCCAGCAACGGCGGACCGATGAACTTTACAAGACCTTTCTTGTCCTTTTCCGTTATGCCAGAACGAGTTAGTGCGTATTGAATTGAATTCGTTATTCCAACCTGAGGGTCGGTTAACGTTCCGTCCAGGTCAAACAGATGCGTTTTGTAAAGCTTCGTCAAAAAACATCGCTCCCGATAATTTCCTCTTAATTGGCCGGATATCCAACGGTCTGGGCCAAGATCACTTTTTGCTCGGAAGCCAATTTCATCTTCTTTGACATTTCGCCGCGGTTCAGGGCACCCCGCACAACTGTTGCCAGCCCCTCAGAAGCGCAGAATAAATAAACATTCTGGCTTATGAATCCTGCGTCTGCTGCTGAATAGAAGTCTTTGTCTCTTTGTGATCTGTTGCCCATGCGCGCATAATCCGCAACAAAAATAAAATTGATCGGAGCATCCTTCACAAACTCCTGCGTGCCGGTAAAACCGCGGATATCATCTGACAGCACTTGTCTCAGTGAGTGCTCAGATGCATTGTACACATGAAGACCTTTTGCCGATGCCACGTATATGTCGATCTCCTGCCAGTTCACGGCCGACGGCGCAGTACGTTTGCCAGATTCTGGCCTGTTCACTCCCCATGCAGCCCAGAGCATGTCCGAAAGCATCTGGAGTGGAATCTCCTTCCTGCTGAATTCTCGCGCAGATCTTCTATCCCTCAACACTTCCATGAGAGGTCTTCCGCCTGTAGTCCTTGGTTCTGGGAGATCCATGACCGTGGCGTCATCTGCCCGGCAAAAACTACACATACTGATAATAACGAAACAAACAGTTAAGACATGATTCAAGTATTGTGTCAATTTGTACCTCCATTTTTCAAATAATTAAATATTTTTTATAATTACTACGGAAGCAAAATACACTTCCGGTTTTTTTCAGATCTATTGGATATTAGATGAAAGAAATAAATACCTGCGCTCAAATCCTGCGGACGCCAGACTACACTGTGCATGCCCGACAACTTCGTTTCATCAACCAGCGTGGTGACTTCCTCTCCAATACTATTGTATACCTTAAGTGTCACATGACCGGGATATTTAAGGACGTAAAATACTTCGGTGTGGGT
Source organism: Caldifarciminota bacterium (assembly GCA_020353055.1). Taxonomy (GTDB): domain Bacteria; phylum Hydrothermota; class Tepidihabitantia; order SM23-42; family SM23-42; genus SM23-42. The sequence continues at coordinate 1,488,332 of CP070686.1, forward strand.
TCGAACAGGGTTTGGATAGTTGCGTAGTAAGTATGCAGAACCGGATCCAATTATCGGGTTCTCAAATTCGTCCACGTTCGTTAACACGCTGCTGCTTTTAACATGATAGATATCATAGACACTCGTATTTCCTCCTGTATGGCAGGCAACGTGCCCGTAGCCCAGTTGATCAACTTGGAACGAAGGAGAAAAATGATCGCCGCCGATGACCAGACTAACCTGCCAGGCACTGGTGGAATCCTTACCCGAATAGTAGACGTTACCGGTATAGAAATTGCCGCTCGTCTCCATCCACACGATATGGGGCGCTCCGTAGCAATCGACAGCGAGTGCAGGCTCTACAGCGCTGCCGCCCAACGAAGCCAACTCATACTGTTGCCATACCTGGCCGTAGGGCTTGTGAAAGTAGTAGACCCGGCCGGGAAATCCCCAGCCATCATTGCCGCTGACGGCGAGGTGGTAATTGCCATTTTCTTCAATGACCATCGATGCGGAATAATCATTCGCATTACCGCTGTACAGAATCTCATACTGCCAGTCAATGCCGCCCTGCGCTTCATTCCACGCGTGGTGGATATGGTAATTACCGTAGTCACCGCCCCGGTATACGATATGCGCAACACCATCTGCAGTGACCGCCATGAACGGGGATGCACCTGAACCGTAAGGACCGAGTTCACTGCCGGCAAGAGTCTGAACAGACCAGGAGATATTGGGACCTACCAAGTAACCCGTAGCGTACGCGATTTTGTACTCCGCGGTTGCGGTATCGACGGTTATCCATGCCGCGTGCGGTAATCCCCAACCGTCAATGGCAACGGCCGGCGAACGGTCGAACTGAGCATTAATCGTGACCGGATACATCTGCCATAAGCCTCCAGACAAATAGGCTGAGCAAATCTCAGAATTATGTTCATAAACGACAAAAGGTACTCCGCTCTGCGACCACCATGTGATTGCCGGATCAAAATTGACCTGCGTTGAATCGGTAACTTCCTGCGGTGCACCCCATATGCCGCTTGGACTGTTCGTGCAGTAGAAGATTCGCCAGCCCACTGTTCTCTGATGCTTCCACACAAGATGTACCATGCCGGAGTCGTCAATGCACAATGATTGCAGCCTCGTCTCCTTCCGGACCTGCGTGTTTGTGATGGTATCGACCACAGGGTTCTCCCACTGTGCCCACATCGATGACCATGTGCCTAAAAAAACCGCCAAAATAGAAAAGACATTCACCGATGATAATACATTCTTAATGTAGTTCATGCAAATCCTCCATCTCTTAATTCGATACCGAATACAGCCACCACCTTTTTCTGGCCTGTCCTTTCGGCAGTGACTTACGTTCAAAATATATCTTCATAATCAAACCGTTGGTGGTCTTTATCTCATACCAGTGTTTACGCACATATTTCTCTTTGCTGCCGCTCTTGCAGAGCGAGGTTTCCTTCCACGAACGGACAACCGCGGCAATGCCATACTCTGATTTACGCCACACAAACCTTGAAGGCAGTCCCGGTGCGCCACGTGACATCGCTTTTGTGTCAAATGTTCCTTTGGCCGGTTTTATTGCCTCGCTGACAAAGCGCTCATTCATCGTCACCTCTTCACACTCAGCAACAAGCCGCTGCCGACAGGAACGACAACCGAGTCAACCCGCTGATCACTCAGTGCGTGCTCGACCATATCCTTCAATACATCTGTGTGACTTATCACGTTATCGGCAACAAGAATTCCATTCGCAGTCATATTCGGCACGACTTTCTCGTAGCATTCTCTGTACATCTCCTTTTCAGCATCAAGAAAACAGAAAGAAATATCGCGGTAATCATCCAGATACTCAAGAGCATCACCCGCGACGAGTTCTACGATATCTTCAACCTCGGCAGTGCGAAATGTCTCGCTTGCGATTCTCACTTTTTGGGGCAAGATCTCGAAAGTCGTCAATTTTCTCTTGAGCTTTCTGCACGCAAGAGCCAACCACAATGCCGAATAACCGCCACTCGTGCCGATCTCGAGATAAGTTCCCTCAGGCGCCAGCGATGCCATGATCGCGAGAAACTTACCGGTCTCCCTTGGTACCTGGCGCAGTCTTATTTGCGAGGGGATGTTCCCAAGTCTGTGTTTTCTATCCAGATCCTCGAGATAAGTCATCCTTTTTCTAACCACATCCGGGATATAGTGAAACATGCTGACTTACACCTTCCTTTCTTCGAACATAGCAGTTCCTCCACGGGTCTTCTCTGCAACCACCATGCGTATAGGCCCGTGTGGCGTGTAGAATCCTTTGGCACCGAACTGCTGCTCCATTTTTTCCTTCATGCGTTTGTAGGTCTCGGCATAGACAACTTCTCGGTGTGGGGGTTCATCGACCCGCGCTTGCGTTATCCAGCCATCACTATACAGTTTTATCGCCGCTTCGGCAACTCTCCGACACCATTTAACGTCGAGTGTAAACTCGCCCTTGAAGACAACTTTCGTACATTCCGTGCTGAGCAATGCAAGTAAGGTTTCGAATGTGAAGTCATCGACCAGGATCAAGCATCCACGTGGTTTTAGCACGCGTATCGCCTCGGTCACTGCTCTTCGCACTCCCTCATCGGCAAAACCGATCCTCATATCCTGTAAACCAAGAAAACAGCTGACTGAATCAAAAGTCAGATCAGAAAACGGCATGCTACGAGCATCAGATTGAACCAGGGTGACGCTGACCTTCGCCCGTCCCAGTAGTTTCCTGATACACGCATGCGGGCCAGTGAAATCAATATTAAGTCCGTATAACGTAACATCAGGAAAGCGCCATCCTAGTTGAGCCAGAAAGGTACCGTAGCCGCATGCGAAATCAAGATGCCGTCCAGCGTGAATCTCAGGCATGTTGGCAGTAGCCCAGCGCTGTGATCCACCCCACCCGATATCGAGTCCATCGATCTCGCGCATTATTTCGTCTTGCCCCTCTGTGAACCAGTCGCGCAGACGCTCCTCACGGCGTATTATCTCATCGTCACTAATACGAGGCGAAGCTTTCATCACCAAGACCCATCTGGGCTCAACATCTGGCGAGTATTCTCTCGAGCAATGCCCTGCGTCGCCGCGCAATTTTGGCTTTCGCCCTGTAACGCTTGATTAATCGTTCACAGGCTGGCGCCGCATAACGCAATTCATCGAGTACCAGCTTGTCTTCCATCTCACTGAGCGCCAGTAATGTGTAATAGAACGGAAAGCGCCGCCACTTACCGGTGCCATCACGGTATTTCCTGAGTACCTTCAACCCGGCACTGAGACGTTTTTTCGGCTTTTTCAAACCACCGACTGCCAGATGCCTCCACAATGACGCCGTGCAAATACCACAACAATAGAATCCTCGAACCCGGCCGGGCGTTTCGCAGCTCATCAGTGCCCTCATGATGCCTTTGTTTGATTTTTTTAGCGCCTCATTAGCCATTTTTGAGTGGCCGTCAAGCAGAATCAACGCGCGACTTGCCTCTTCACCTAGAATGTGACCGATCGCCGCGCCGGAAACCACCCTTTCGCCCGTAAAAACTCTGATACCCTTCTTGTAATCCAACGGAGTCGGGGCAAACATGCCGCGATAGGCGCCGTTCAACCCTTGTCTTCCGGCGATCCATTTCGCTGCTTCAGAGCGGACGGCATTAGGTAGCGAATCGCCGCTGAAGAAAACCTCACTCAGTGCATCCAGTGTCGCGGCAAGACTATTCGTATGGACTATCTTCATTCATACCTCCAACTAATGGTAATAATCGTCTATCTTTTCTTCTCCGTCTGCCGCCCGAATAAATCCGTGAATTCGGGCGGTGTAGGTGCTACTTTTCTGGCCTTGTAGTCGAAAAACACAACACCGGTCTTTACGTGGGCAACGTCTTCCTTTGTTGCGATGTTCGTAACCCGGAAGAAAAAATCGCAACCTGTCTTTCCGATGTTATCGACGGTAACATCAAATTTCAAAACATCTCCATGAAAACTCTCCGATTTGTAAATGATGACCGTATCCACCATGATGATGCCAACACCGCCGATATCGGCCTCGGTAAACCCATTTGCCTTCAAGAATCTCAACCGCGCCTCATGCACCAGAGACAACAACGAATCATTGCCCAGATGCCCACCGTAGTTTATGTTTTCGATCCTCACGGGTATCTCTATGGAAAAGTCGAACCTTTCCGGTAATTCAAGTTTCATTCTTGCCACAAACGTACTCCTCTCTCCATTTAGACAACGACCATGACGGTCCTATCCTGTTGATTGAACATCGTGCTCGACAAAGAAAGCCGCAAGAAAGATCAGGAACGATATTGCGACTAACGGTTCGGTTATTATCATGACCCTACCTGCACCTTTTTCGATGAGCCACATCCAAACCGCCGGCGATACGCGCGACGCCGAGACGAGTAACAACCAGGCCGTGCCCGTTACCGCAACCGTAGAAGCCACGCGTAATCTCAAAGTAGTATTACGGCGGTTGCTCGCCATGCTGAAAAGAATAAAGAAGAGAAGCAACGGAATAGTGAATATGACTTGCGTAAGAGACACTATCAACCCTGACCCGCGTGTTGCAACCCAGCGCCATACAGCGGGAAATCTGTGCAGCACCGCGATAACTGACATCCAGGACATAGCGATCAAAGCACTCAGCGTTGCATTGAATGATGTGATTGTGCTATTATTATTGACATTATGTACGTGTAGTAAAGTAAAGAAGAAGAGAAGCGAAAATGCAAAAACTATCTCGGTCATCGCCAGGACCGTCAGCATTGGACCTCGCGAGCCGAACGAACGCACGAATTCGGGAGAAACACGGATCATGATTATTATGATCGCCATCCATGCCGTTCCGAAGATTGCAAGGATATTAGCTATCCTCAGTATTTTCTTCATTGCAGAATCTCTTTGAGGCTGGCCACTATGTTCTGGGTCAGCAATGGCAACTCTTCGCTTTTCGATGCCGATGTCATGACATCGACAGCATAATCTTCACTCTTCCACTCGCCAGATCCCGACGTCGTAACGACAATCACTTTATCAAGAGCGTCGGCCCGGTCGAGGTATTTTTTTACATCGGGCTGCAGTTTCCACTGCTCGGTCGTATGCACTATCAATATCGCATCCCATTCACTCTCATCCACTTCCGCCAATCCGGTCACATCCATAACTCGCACGTACCGAGACTCTTCGGCAAGATAAGTGGTTACACTTTCCACCAACGCATTCTTGAAACCGCTGCCCTGGCTTGCGATCAAGAGTCGCTTGCCTAATTCCGGCTTTCCCAAGTCGTAAGGCTCAACCACACCCTGTCTATTGATCAGCAGGTAAACCGCAAACAGTACGACGAGCAGAACAAAGATTGAACCGATCAATATCAAAATAATTTTTAATATCTTCATCGTTCTCCCTGTCTGATTCTATTCATACTCTATTATGTGTCAATCTAATATCACTACCGGCACCGACGTGCATTATTCAGCGATTGTGCACAACACGGCATTCCACGGATTCGGTGTGATAGACTTAGGCTTTTGAGGCAAGTGAAATCTCTTGGCATTTACGTCTGTACCTTTGACAATGATCTTTACCACAGCGTGTTCCTCTTCAAAGTTAACAAGGAAAGGCACCGGCATCTCAAATGAAGCCGATACACCACTCTGCTGGACGTAAATAGTTAGGTAGTATTCACCGCCAGTTTCTTCAATATCGTACTTGAATTGGTAAACAGGAATCTCGCTACCATATACCCACTGGTTAAAGAACCAATCCATGTTTCTATGGAAGTGTTTTTCCACAACTTTCTTGAAATCCAGAGTTGTAACAACCTTGCCGGTATAAGTACGCACGTAGTCTTTCATCATTTTGATGAATCGTTCATCACTTTTCTTATTATAATCAAAGAGCATCATCCTCAACATATGTAGTATGTACGCGCCTTTCACATACGTGAGGTAATATCCTTGCGGTACGTCCAATGAACTTAACCGAAGACCCAACCATATCGGACCGAGATCAGCAAGACTAACTCCCCCGCCGACGTCAGAGAAGACCTGACGCCGTAATGCCCTCATATATTTTTTGAAATCATCTGTACTCTTTGTAACCTGCAAGTGTAATGCTTCTGAATAGGTGGCAAATCCTTCGTTAAGCCAGGTGTCGTGGTACGAGGTTGTCATTACAGAATGCGCCCACCACTGGTGCGCCATCTCGTGCGATGCAACGCCTTCGTGGTATGACTCCCATTCCCCGTACCAGCGTAGTCCAATAACCGGCTCAAACAACCTTTGCCTCACAGACTCATCGAAGAATGCGGTGAACGGCAAAAATATCAATGTCGGCCAACTGGCGGCAAAGGAAACTTGCGGCTGTTGGGATATGTTGATATTACGAATCGGGATGTCGCCGAAAAAGTGATGGAAAACCTCATAGGCGTTACGGCTCTCAATCGCCGCATTCTTGCCAATACCCTCTGTAGTCAACTCTTGAGGCATTAACATCAATTCTGCTTGCAGGTCGCGATTTTCCTCGAGGGTTCTCCGGACAATCAGCAATGCATCGGATGCTTTTTCGTTGGTATAACAAGTAATATCGCACAGCGAACTCTGCTGAGATACCGCAGAAAATCGACCATAATTGAAACCAGCCAGCATGTGCTCGATTTCACTATCCCACAACGAATATGCCAGATTCCCTTCTGTCCACGCCCTCACTAGTTTGCCGGTGCCGAGCAAGGTCCTTTTTTGAGGAACAACAAATTTGACCAGGAAATGCCTTGGATCGAAGATATTCGTATAGATGCTCGGGAACCATGCTATACGACCGCCTATACTGAAATTATCGCCACCAATATCATTGATCAATCCCTCGCCGCTGTATGATAGAGTGAGATCGTAGTTTTTCCCTTCTTGCAGAGCAAAAGGAAATACAACCCACAGCTGTGCATCCGTCTTTTCGTCTTCCTGAATGACCATGCATGTATCCTTATCCCCTACGATCGCAGTCTCGACACGCAGTGCCTCATCCAGGTATATCGGCAAGATTCGGGCTTGGCCAGAAACGCATTTGAAGCTCATTCGCGCATCGACCACAAGCCTTTGATTCTCTTTTATCTCGACATCCATCTGGAGCTCTTCAATATCAAACGTAGACCTCGCCTCCGGAAACGGTGTTCCGGGGTTAGAGCTGTACCATGTTTCAACCTGAGCACGCTTTGAAAATTTGACCTTTTCATACCGGAAGAGCGTTACTTCTTCCTCATCCATCGGGTCGATGAGATATATGAACTCGCGGTCATCCGTACTTTCAAAAAAGGCGCTGAAAAACTGCCCACTCCGGCCATTTAAGAGCTCGGCGATAACCCGTGCATCGAAATTCCATGGGAACCGATCACGAATTCTCCGCCGGAGCAAACGCAAAAGATCCTGCACCGAATCAGGAACACTCATACTCATGATCTCTTGAACACTCGATATCTTTTCGTAGGTATCATCGGCAAATAAGAAAACCGCTTGCTCGAATTCCAGGTCGACATAATCCTGATCTGTAAAACGCAAGATCTGCTGCTTTTCGATCGCATTATCGGTTGATAAGCGGAAAGCACCCAAACCTTCGAAATAAGCGGCAACAACGTTTTCAAGGACCGGCTCGAAAAAGTAAATACGCCCATATTTGAACTCAAACTCTGCGGCGTCCTTGTTGATCAAGAAACTGCTGACTTCCACCACGTTCTTTGCGTCAATAGCCAGGTTTCGCATCTTATCATATTGTATTTCTATCTCGGCCGGTGTCAGTTCAACAATTTCACCCCGCAGTACGGTGAAAGAGAAGAGGAGCATAGCTGGCAAAAAGACCCTATAATTTCTTATCATTCTCTATTTTTTTCTACCATATTTCTCGTTATTTTCAACATCCAATAACTGGATTCGATTTCCGACGCTAATCTCCGGCGGCGGTTTTCACCAAGTCCCATATGTCCACCCGCAACAAAATATGAATTTTTCTTCTCCCGCAGATAATTTTTCGGCAATACATATCTGCCTGACTTCCCTTTAAAACCCTCAAGCCTGTGCACATTCTCCACAAACCATTTGCTCGAAAGAGCGGCCCGAAAATAGGACATGACTTCAAGTCTCTGTAAGAGTGCGCATTCTTGAAAAGGATTTGTGTGTAGACCATCGTATCTTGGTAACCACACATCCCATCCCGTCACATTATAACGACTATTTCCGGTAAGCACAATACCATAGCCCTCGTGGAACTGTTGATAGCGTTTATCCAGCACGTAAGATATTACACGGTCAATGCGTTCTCTGACATCATCATCCTTTAGATATACGCGCAAAGCTCTGAAGGCGAAAATATCATGGATCCAGGGCAATGCGAAGTTTCCGTCAATGTACAGATCAGGATTTACAAGAGGGTATCTCTTGAATGCTGCTGGCACACCTTTGAACGGAGATTTATCAACATAGATTGAAAAATTGTAGTTACTGACAAATTCAGAGATCGTATCGAGCCTGTGTAGGATAATATCTCTGACAGGCTGCTCCGAAAGATATCCACCCGCTGCGAGCCAACAGGCAATAATAACCTGCTTAAAAACAAACAAGACGTTCGGCTTCTTTTCAATCATGCTATTTTCAAGCCAAAGCAAGTACGGAGAACACCGTCGGTCAAAATCACCCATCCCCTTACGAATACCGTAAAGGGTCAATTTGCCCATTGCATTCTCAAAGCATGTGTCGCGACTGCCGTGGATATCATTGAATCCGGTAATGCCGGTCAAACATCTCATCCAGTATTGAACCGCTCCAGACTGAAGTAGTTCTTTCTGCAGGTTGAAGACATTTAATGATCCATCACCTTCTTGCTTGGCCGCAGTAAGATATCGAATTACTGGACCGCCGTTTTGGAACAACCAATCACTAAATCCACTATTTTCCATTACTTATTACTTGCGAATAGCTCCTCCAGATTTTTGAACGCGATTGCCCATGCTGTATCGAAGTATGATTTGGCCTTCTGCCATTCTGGCGAATCTCCCCAACCTGCATGTATGAGGTGTACTTCAGTCCGAGGATTGGTGCCCGAATCAGAACACTGGATGAAAAAGGCCACGACATGAGTCAGCGGGACTATGGTATTCATGAGATCTTTGAATTGCGGCGGTCCCTTCCACTCGAATGCAATAAGCTTATTTTCTTCAAACAGCGTCACTTTACAGTCTATTGTGCTATTGTTCTCCCTATCATCAGGGTCCCAGAACAATTCGTACTTGCCACCAACTCTTGGTTCGACATCTGCGATATTCGTCAACCAGGACTGCAGTTTGTCGTTCACCGTAAACATTTCAAATGCCTTTCTGACATCGCAATTCAACACGGCCGACAGATAAACAACACTTTGCATTTTACCTCCCCCTTAAGACATATTGACAACACGTTTACAAACCACATACACAGAAAATCACTTTACCTTCACAACTCTTATTACCTGCCCATTAGCTGACAAGAAATAAACACCCGAGGAAGAAGATTGCGCCTCCCACACACCATTGATCGTCTCAGTAACCTTATTGCCGAGGATATCGAAAACCGATATTTTCACTCCGCGTCCACCAATGATATTGACCCGATCGATAAAGATCGTTTTGTCAGCATAGAACTTAGGGTGGGAGGGAACAGAATAATTTGAATCCTGCACGCCGATTTGTATATCCAGATTGCCATAGATATCATAATCCGTACGGAATTCGCTCCAAATGGCCAGGAATTTGCCGCCACCGAAGAATACATCCGGGTCGACCTGCTCATACTGTGTACCGGAAACCTGAAACGGTGCGCCGACCAGATTGCCCGTCCCGGAAACAACCTGCCCCCAAATTTGAGTCTCTGCCCAAACGACAAGGAATTGGTTACCATCATGACACAAGGCAGGCGCCACGTGATTGGCCGCGCCGGAAGTAACGACGATGGTATCACCGATCAATGCGCCGCCGGGTGAAATAAATTGACCGATTATGTTATTCGTTGTCGTGTACTCTTGCCACACAACCAGATAATTCACACCATCATAACAGATCCTGGGGTTGGTCGCGCTCGGTGCGGTTGAAATCGTAATACCGGAATCCTGGGGTAATCCATCCGCACCAATGAACCGGCAGTGAATGCCGAATGGGTCGGCAATATTTTGCCAGGCGGCAAGATATCTCGTGCCATCAAAAGCGATCACAGGGGTTATCTGATAGATCGAATTCGCCCATATCACGGAACCTGTATCCAACACTGCCCATTGGGGTGTAATGCGCGCTGTCCGTATCATTCTATCAACGCCGTTGCGAAAATCGGTCCACACCGCGACATAGTTACCTAACCCGAAACAAACATCGGGTAATTCCTGGATGCTTTCAGCATTGGAAATATAGAATGACTGTATTGTATCACACGAAGGAGTGAGACCCACTCCGACGATATTACCGCTGGTTCAACAACTGTCCTGTAAGACAACAAGGAAATTAGCACCATCATAGGCAACGGCCGAGCGTGTTTCTGCTTTGTTCGCGAATATCTTCTTTCCATCCGGGTCGAGGGCGATTCCACTTGCAGTAACTCGAGAACCATAAACCGAATAAGTATCAATGCTACTGTATCTGAAATCAGTCCAAAATACGTAGAAAAGGCTATCGGCGAATATTATCTCTGGTGTGGCTTGAACGTCGCCGGCCTGACAGATCGGAAAATCGCCCTGCTCGAATAAGAATATCGTCAATACTACTAATGAGGCTATCATATCGGAATGCCTTAGTCTACCCGTATGATCTTTTCAATGGTCTCTGAACCATTCAGTCTCAGCCGGCAGAAATACACGCCGGCCGGCAGCTTCATCCCGTACTTACCACGCATATCACAATGCAAAACATGACTACCCGCGTCGACGTATTGATCGAACAGTCTGGATACCTCAGCACCAAGAGTATTGTGCAGCGTGATTGTGACCCGTCCGCTTCTGGAAACGCTATACTTGATCGTGGAGAGATCGGCAACGGGATTGGGATGAATGCTGAACGAAATGCCGATTTGCTCCTGTTTTCGATCCTCCAACCCGACATAGGGTGACGTATTCGTGAACTCGTACAAGATTCCGGTTGCGCTCGTCACGTATACTCTCATCGTATCATCATTTCTACCCCGACCGACCGCTATGTCAACTGTCGCACCCGTAATGGCATCGATGATCGTATCGAACCACGCAGTACCATCCCAGGAATGTTCACGGATATCACCACCCTGGGCGACCGAGTACAATCTCGATACTCCATCGCTCTTTGTCTGGCCAAAACAAAGACCGTAGCGCGACCGTAGAGGTGCAGCAGGATGAATATCAACACTCTGCCAGTTGCCGGCTTCGTAGGTGTATTCATAAACGTGTCCGAACATTCCAGAAGCGTACACGCGATTCATACCGTCGTTTCTGCCATGACCGACGACGGCCTTGACCAATCGCTGCGGTGCGTTGATTGTCAGCTCGTCATAACCACTGCCGTTCCAGGAATACTCCCTGAGGTAGTAAAGATACCAATCAGGTGCATAGATACGGTAGACTCCATCATTTCTACCCTCCGCAATGTCAAGCGGCCAGACATACCTGCTACCCGAGCTAACATCAAGCGACTCCCAGGCTGAACCGTTCCAGGTGTATTCGCGAACCGGCGTGTTCCAACCGCCGGCGCAAATGCGGATCGTATCATCGTTTCTCGGCTCGCCTATAACCTGCCCTGCATAGAATACACCGGCCGGGGTCAGCCGGTCCATAAACCACATGCCGCTATCGTAAGAGAATTCATAAATATATCCATCAGCGCAAGCGCTGTAGATTCGATTGATACCATCCCGCCTACCATCTCCTATGCACAAGCTTATCAACCGGTAATCAGCGCTCGGCGGCACGGTGCCACAATCCACCATCGACCAATCGTTTCCGTCAAACGACCATTCAACGACGTGTCCGTTGTAACAACAACAATAGACACGCTGTACGCCGTCGTTCCGGCCATCACCAACCTTCACCTCATAGTATCTCGTGTAGATACCAACGGTATCTCGCGTCCAATCGGCATAACAAAATGGGGAAAGCGATATGATGGTAATCAACAACCATTTCTGTAATCCTCGGCTTCTCATATGCCGTAACTCCTTTCGTGCCCATGGACTGCGCCGGTCCGGTAGGCTACATTGCCAACTCTGCGATTGCTATTCCTGCGGAGAATCTACATTAATAAAATATGATATACAAATCCGGTACGATTTCAACTGGGAAGTATATGAATGACCTACGCTCCGGATATTTTCACTCAAGATCATAAGCAATTAACTCGTACGTGGTGTAGGCATCGAAGTACCCGATAGTATCACCAATCGCATTTGTGGCAATACCTCGTGAATAGATGCTGTCTTTGAGAGTACCTTCTTCATTGACCCAAAGATACCTGTCATAATCGATTCCCATGTCAATCGTGACGCACACCTTAAGCGCCTGAAAGCTACCAGCCACGACTGTTACTGATTCGGCAGCAATGACCTCCCTCTCTTCATAAAAAGGATCCGTCATCCTGATCCAGTTGGTGCCAATACTCATCGGATAAACATAGAATTTCTGCGGCGGTATCATATACATAGTATCGGCATCATGACTCCAGGACAGTCCCGAATTGATATATCTGATGTAGGAAGCCAGTTCATAGACCGTTCTTAATGTAGTACCATTAAGCATATAAATTCTATCCTTGGATGACCCTTCAATGACCAGACGACTCGTGTCGATCAAAGCGGCGATGAAAAGCAAAGCGCTGTCTGGATGAGCATACCATCGGGTACTATTATTCAACGTCTCGAAGAATCTGTAACAATGCCAATCCGACAAAACGTTGGTGCCTGCGATTTCATCACGGAGGCTGTCCGTGTATAGCAACTCAAACGTATCATTGGTAACCGTATCATACTCGACGACGAAGAATCTGTACTCATGTTGCCACCAGTTACCGACTTCTACCGGGAAATACTCGACCACAAATTCCTTCTCGCTGCCGCAACCGCTATTGAAAATCATAATAGAGATTGCGACAACGCACATGAATACTGATATCCGGTATTTCACAATCCCTCCTAATCTACGATCATATTGTATTTTGATGGCACACAAAGTCAAGGTTGATTGAATGTCATGCAAAATCGATACTTGCTCACAAAAGAGTAGCCTTTGCGTACGACAATTTTGTCGAAAATCACACAATTGTCGTAAATCCACGAAAAAAGTCCTTATATATAGAGACTTTTATAGGCATGGTTATTGCTATAATATATGGTATGAAGGAGGTATGCATGAGGACATTACCAAGAATTCTTATGATAATGCTTGCAGGTATCGCATGTCTTTTTGCACAGGAAATCGAGGTAACTGGAGAAGTAGTCAATATCGATGAAGTTGCCTATGAAGACGGTGCTTTCACTATGCTGCAGGCGCAGATACGTACTAGAACCCAGGAAATGATCATGTTGGAGCTTGGTCCCGCATGGTACATCGAAAGTGACATCGCTCCTGGTGATGAAGTAACAGTACGTGGTAGGTACCTGGAAGCAAGCAAAATCCGCGTCCGTGAAATGATCTGCGACAACGTCACATCTACAATCCGCAGTGAAGATTACCAGCCCCTCTGGTTGAGAACAAGGCTACGAGCGGAAAATCATCTATATGACCCGCGAACCGAGGAAACGGTTGAGGGCGATGTTACCGATCTCTACATCGATGAAACATCCGAAACGATGGAAGCAATGGTACAGGCCCAGAATGGCGAACTCGTCAGGGTACGCCTTGCGCCTGAATGGTATCTTCGTAGTAGGGTGCGCGTGGGCGACGAACTTGAAGTGAGAGGCTCAGCGGTAAAAGACAAAGGCGAGACGATGATTATGGCACGAGAGATGAGAAATCTCAGGACAAACCTGGAAATAGCATTGAGAAATGCTCAGGGTTTCCCTGATTGGTGTGGAAAAGTAAAGGGTATGCACAAAGACCAAGGCAGACCTTGCTGTGAAGACGAACAAATAGGTCGTGGTCAGGGCAGACAGTAAGATCCTCAGCAAGGGAGGAGCAATATTATTGCTCCTCCCTATTTTTATATACTCCTACAGCATAGAGGGTGTTTCGTTCGCGTATAATATCACCAACAATGTCAACGGCTTTAGTTTAAGCGATGCCGGGCAGATCGCCAGCGTGAGACCGTATTTTTTGAATGATGATTTCTTGACCCTTAACTATAACGGTGATCTCTCGGTGATAAATTTCAATCCGTCCAACTTCTTCATGACAAACAACGCCGGGTTAGCCAAAAAAATTCTTCTCCCAGGCGTAGGCAACAAAACTACAGTGTATGCTGGATTGTACAGTTTCTATGCACCTTCTTATGAATTATACAATATCATCGACCTAGTGGGTGGCGACTCACTGAACATGTATATTGGTAAAATACTTTTCTCACCGGATGCGAGGTTAAGATACAAACACTTCTCCTCTGAATTTGTACAAAGCTATTATGAACCCCGATTGAAAACGGATGTTAGAATTCCGCTGCCCTATATGTATCTTATTCCCAAGCTCGAGGGCGGCTTCAGGATCTACGGCGAGGAATTCGTCCCGTTCTATATCGCTGAAGCTCAACTACATTTTCCACTCACCATCGATCTCTCTCTTGCCACCTGGTTTACCTTCCATGAAGTAACGTATCCTGAGAGCACATACATAACACCGGTCCAGTACGTTGATGACCCGTTTTTCGAAGAGGAAAACATAAATCAGCAGTATGATCTGGGTATCTACGTCACAAAATCGTTCATCAAACAACGGGCATTCATTGAAACTCAGGTTAATCTCTTCCGTAAGAGTTTTTACGAGATTGAAGGTATGAGCAGGAGAGATGAGGGTGTGTATATATCACTTCAATACACCAATTTTGTGAGCAGTAAGCTTGTCTTCTATGTCAAAGCCAGCAGCCTCATCAATACGTCAACGGTCAATGACTTTGATTTTGTGAAGAATGACCTCGAACTTACATTTGAATTGATTTTCTAAAGACTTTGTATATAATAGGCAAGAATGAAGGTTAGGAGCCTGAGCCTCATATTCATTTTTGCCTGTGCGTTACTTTTTGCCTTCCTCACGGTACGTTTTACGAATCATAATCTGGAACGAACATTCCAGGAAAGTTCGAGAAGTTCCTTCTATCTCCTCTCCTTTATTGTTGATCACCTTTTCCAGCACGAGAAGATAGTCGAAACAAATGTCATTCAAAACCTGCGCAACCGACTCGCCAACACAAGTTTTGAACCCGCGCAACTACTGTACTTACAAAACGACCGAGATATTCAGGGGATATGGATAATTGAACGAAACCGTGTTACCGGCGCTACCGAATACGCTAATGAAGAATATGACATAGTCAAATTTTACAACAATAATCTGAAGGGCAAGAACGCAAATACACTGATCTTCCTTCATGATAAACCGTTCTTCCTGGTGAACACTAATCGTGACAAAAAAGATGTTCTACTCCTATATGATGCGAGCGCTATTTACGAAGTGACGATCGAGCGAATACTTGATTCATTGATCACATCATCCAATCTTCGCTATTTTGCAATTCTCGATAAAGAGAACACCCCTGTTCTCTTCAGTACGCTATACGAGAATTTTCTTCCCCTCAAAGGCCGGGGATATCACAAGATAGAAACACCCGAAGGGAGCATATTTCAGATAGAGGAATTCGTCACGGATAACCGTATTGTAGCCGGGTTCGACATGCAATCGCTTTCACGAATAAAGCGAACAAACAATATCTTTCTTCTCGTAACCGTACTCATCTTCATCGTCCTGGAAGGAGTACTACTGATAAGATACGTGAAAGCCGAACGCTTCAAACTTGTGAAAGAGCGGGAGATCAGCAGGCTTAAAGAAGTCGGCGCACTTTCGACAGGTTTTGCTCACGAATTCAGAAATTCACTGCATACGCTCTCTTTGCTGGCGGATGAAATGGAAAAAGAAAACAAAACCATACTCCTGGATGAAACAACTAGAATGAGATCGATAATGGATTCTCTGCGCCTGCTTGGAACGAGAGAAATCAAGAAGGAGGAGATCGAGGTGAGCGAATTGATCAAAGAATCGATCGCCTTACTCAATCATGCGATCAAAACTAATGATGTGACGATTAGGACAGACGTCGAACCGAAACTCGTCGGTCACGGCAATCGCTCCCTCTTGGTTACCGCCGTTTCCAACATAATAAAGAACAGCATTGAAGCCGGTGCAAAAAATATCGGAATCACCGCTGGACGGAAAGGAAGGGAATTGCATATAGTATGCAAGGATGACGGAAAGGGGATCGAATCTTCCATAAGCAATGACATATTCACCCCATTCTTTTCGAAAAAAGGTCAGAGCGGCATAGGTCTCTACCTGACGAAACGGATTATCGAACTACACGGTGGCAAAATTACCGCCCAAAGCAATGGATATACCCTTTTCAAAATAGTATTAGTGACATGATGCAACTTATGAACGTTCTCATCGTTGAAGATGAAAAAAACCAGAGGACCCTTCTCAGACGAACGCTCGAAAGGCACGACTATTCAGTTCAGGAAGCGGAAAACGGCAATGATGCCGTGGCTAAATTCGAGCGAGGTGAATTTGACATAGTGCTACTCGACCAGCGACTCCCGGACATGACCGGCATAGAAGTACTCACGAAAATCCACAAGGAGAATCCGATGATCCCGGTCATAATCGTCACCGCTTTTGCCAACGTCCGTGACGCCGTCGACGCAATGAAGAAAGGTGCTTTTCATTACCTGACGAAACCGGTGGACGTGGACGAACTCCTGCTCTCAATGAAAAATGCCCTCGAGACATTGGCTCTAAAAAGAGAGAATGTGGAGTTACGCAACAATCTCAGAGAAAAATATCGTTACGATAAAATCATATATGCTTCCGGTACAATGGAGGAAGTGCTCTCGCTATCGTTCCGTGCAGCAAAAAGCGACGCTAACGTACTGGTTACCGGCGAAAGCGGTACTGGCAAAGAGCTGGTCGCGGGAGCAATCCATAATCTCTCACCGAGAAAAAATAATCACTTCGTAAGCGCGCATCTCGCCGCTCTACCCGAAACCCTCATTGAGGCGGAACTGTTCGGACACGAGAAAGGAGCATTCACCGGTGCCGACCGTAGAAGAATCGGAAAGTTCGAATTCGCATCTGGCGGTACAATTTTCCTCGATGAGATCGGAGAACTACCCCCAGGGATTCAGGTTAAACTCCTGAGAGTAATCCAGGATAAAAGTATTACCCGGCTCGGCTCTAATGAGGATATTGAAGTGGATGTGCGACTCGTCTGCGCTACGAACAAGAATATAGAAGAAGAAATCCAGTCAGGTAAATTCCGTCAAGATCTATTCTACCGGCTCAATGTGATACGAATCCACGTTCCCCCGTTACGCGAACGGAAAGAAGACATCCCAATACTCGTCGATCAGTTCATACGAACGCATGCTCAAAAAGAACAGAAAAATATCGGCGGCATCACCGACGAGGCGATGAAAATCTTGTTGAAGTACCACTTCCCCGGTAACGTGAGGGAGCTTCAAAACATGATCGAAAGAGCGATAGTGTTAACTCGCGGCGAATTAATCACAAAGGATGAACTGCCAATATCGATAGCCGATATGCCAAAATCGGCGGTCTCTGGTAAGCTCAATGCAGCCGTTTCCAGGATCGAGAAAGAAATGATCGTTGACGCGTTGAATAGAACGAAAGGTAATCAGACAAAGGCGGCTTCGGAACTCGGTATTTCAGAGCGGGTTTTGCGATACAAAATAAAAAAGTACAAAATTTCCTCCAGATAGAATCACTGACACATATTTCGTTTATATGAAGGGACCATCACCAATGAAGGTCACATCTTGAAAATACCTTAATTTTGCGTATAATAGCCATCCGTGAAATACAAGAAAGTCGACCATCAAATAACCGATAAACTTCGCGCGATCGTCGGAGCAGAAAATATTGTTACAGACCCTGAAGCGCTCGAGAACTATTCACACGACGAAACACCGCTGTACAGCTCCATGCCCGAGATTGCCGTAAAATGCACTTCCACTGAACAGGTTTCCGGAGTCATGCGTATCGCCCACGAGAATTGCATCCCGGTCACCCCGCGCGGCGGCGGTACTTGTTTGTCGGCCGGCGCGGTACCCGTATATGGTGGCATAGTATTGTCGCTCGAGAAAATGACGAAAATAATTGAAATTGACAGAGACAACATGATGGTCGTGGTGGAAACCGGTATCGTAACCGAACAATTGGGCAAAGAACTGGCCAAGCAGGGCTTGTTTTTTCCTCCGGATCCGGTGAGCCTCGATTCATGCACGATCGGCGGTAACATAGCCGAGTGTGCCGGAGGACCAAGAGCGATGAAATACGGCGTCACAAGAAACTATGTAACTGGGATAGTTGCGGTTCTGGCTGACGGCTCGGTCGCAAAAATGGGCGGCAAACTGCTCAAAAACGTGACGGGCTACGACCTGATAAACCTCATCGTCGGTTCCGAAGGCACCCTGGCCATCGTCACGGAAGCGACGATCAGGATCCTGCCTCTCCCCAAGATAGTTGTCGACCTGCTCATTCCCTTTGTATGCGTCGAGGACGCAACCAACTTCACCGTCGAACTGCTTCAAACAGATATTATGCCGGCCGCGATCGAATTCATGGAAGGCGATGTGGTCAGAATAGTGTCAAAATACCTGAAAAAGGAAATTCCGTACATGAATGCAAATGCCCACACCATAGTTGAAGTCGATGGTAATGAAAAACCGAAAATTCAAGCGATCTACAGTCGTATTGGGGATCTGGCATTGAGACACGGAGCACTCGATGTTCTGGTCGGCGAAGGGACAAGAGATAGAGATAAGATCTGGGAACCGCGGAAAAAAATCGGTGATACACTGAAGGACCTTACAAAAAACGTAACCCGCGAGGACCTCGTCGTGCCAAAGAAGCAAATCCCGCAGCTCATAAGAGGATTGAAGAACTGCGCTAAAAAGTATGAAGCAAAGGTCTTTGCTTTCGGCCACCTCGGTGACGGAAACATACACGCCGACGTGAGTGTCGAGAAGACAAAACAACTCACGGCATCTGAAATCGACAAGATGCGACGCGAGATGTACGAAACAGCCATTTCATTGGGTGGAACGATAACCGCAGAGCACGGTGTGGGACTTTCAAAAATACCCTATATCGGCATTGCCATTGAAGAAAAGCAAATTGATTTAATGAGAAAAATAAAAACAATTTTCGACCCGAAGAACATATTGAATCCGGGAAAAATATTTCCAAACTCATGAGTTTGGTCTATAGCGGTGATGAATGCAAGTATCTCCCGAGCAGCAGGCTCGATAGAGATAAAAGAAGGATCATAGTGATGGTTGGTGGTAGCGCGGATACGTGATTCTCCAGCATCTCAATCCCAACCCATTACTTGCTTTTGTGAAAGGAGAAAGATGAATTTACTGAATTTGGATAAACTGCCAGGACAGGACTCGATGCTCATATTTCATGCGCTGGCGAGAATGGGCTTTGAGGGATTGATCATCGTATCTCCTGCCCGGCCACTGGTGAGCGTCGGCTATTTTCAGGATACGGACAAAGAAGTTGACCTGGATTACTGTAAAAAAAACAACATTCCAGTCATGCGAAGAGAGGTCGGCGGCGGCGCCACCTATCTCGACGGTGACCAGATATTCTATCAAGTAGTATGGAATGCTAAAAATCCAAAATTCCCAAGGAACATAAAGGAAATCTTCAGCTATCTTTCAGAACCTCCTTGCCAGACGTACCGGAAGTTTGGTATAAACGCTACATTTCGTGCGGAAAACGATATCGTGACTGACAAAGGTAAAAAAATTGCCGGTGAAGGTGGAGGTGACATTGGAGATTCAATGGTCTTTGTCGGAGGCATATTAATGGATTTCGACTACGAGACCATGAGTCGTGTACTCAAAGTCCCCGATGAAAAGTTTCGTGACAAGATATACAAAAGTATGGAAGAAAATCTAACAACGATGAAACGTGAACTTGGGGTAATCCCGCCAAGAGCAGAAATAAAGAGAGTACTCACAGAGAAGTTCGAAAAAATCCTCGGACGATTAGAACCCGTGGAACTCGATGATATGACAATATCGAAGATCAAAGAGATCGAAGAATGGTTCACGTCTGATTCTTTCCTTCACAAGAAAACCCCTCGCATTCCCCAGGGCGTTAAAATCAAGGAAGGCATTGAAATTCTTTATGGCTTATACAAGGCAAAAGGAGGATTGATAAGAAGTGCCGAAGAGATCGAAAATAAGCAAAAGATCAGGGATATCGTGGTCTCTGGAGATTTCAATCTCTTTCCCAAAGAAGCTCTAAATGATGTGGAAAATGCATTGAAAAACAAGGACTTCGACGAGAAAACAATCAAGAGAGAGATAGTTCGAACCTACGAGAAGAAGAAGATCGAATCGCCTGGTGTCGGGCCTGAGGATATAGCCAAGACCGTTGCCGAAGCCAAGTAAAGCGATATGATCAAAGGTCCGCCGTACGCCGGTCTTCGTATGGCGCTCAGCTGCGTAGTAAGGATTGACATAACTGCTTATATGCATATAATTACCACTGAATTATCTGAATGAGGCGGGATCGAAAGAGCAATCCAGGGTCGAACGACATAAAAGGCTCACAAACTTTCCCTCATTCTTATCAAATAATAAAATAGTCTACTAGATTGTCATAATAGGAGATAATTTAATAATGATTGATTTGAGAAAAAGTGACCCGCAATTCAAATGGGAAATCGTCAAGAAAGAAGGCGGCGAGGGTTTACTCAAGTGTTTTGGATGCAGCGACTGCGCTGCCAGCTGCCCGGTTCGATATTTTGACGAACGCTATAACCCACGCAAAATAATCCGATTCACCCTCTTGGGTATGAAAGATGTCGTCTTGAAATCACCCTTCCTCTGGTTCTGTGCGCATTGCCATGCCTGCACAGAACGCTGTCCGCAGGGTATCAGAGTCGCAGAATTGATCAATGCAATAAAGAATTATGCGGTAGAGCAGGGATACTGCCCTGAGGGCTACAAGATGCAGATTGATCTGCTGATGAAAATGGGCCGGCTCTACGAAGTGGAAGATTTTGATCTAAAGAAACGCCAGCGGCTTGGCTTGCCACCGATTGATAAGACGATACCGGAGGTTGCTAAGATATTAGAGTCGACAAATATCCTAAAGGTCCTGAAGAAATGAACAAGTATGCTATTTTCTTAGGTTGTACCGTACCTGTCCGGGCACAACATTATGAACTCAGTGCCCGCAATGTCGCCAAAGAGCTCGGCATCGATTTGGTGGAAATGCCTGGTGCATCATGCTGCGGATTTCCCCTGAAAGCAGTCGAGGCAGAGACAGCACTTCTTATTGCCGCACGGAATATAGCTCTTGCCAGCAAAATGAAACTCGATGTCATCACCCTCTGCAATTCATGTACCGCAATGCTCTCTGATGCGCAAGCACAACTCGGCAATGAAGAATTTCACAGCAAATTCAAAAAGGTAGGTCTGTCATACCCTAACGAAGTCAGAGTACGACATTTCGTACGCATGCTTTATGAAGACATCGGCATCGAGAAAATTGGAAAAGCAGTGAAGAAACCGTTGAGCAGTTTGAAAATAATGCCGCATTATGGATGTCATTACATGCGACCTTCTAACCTATACGGTTTCGATAACGTTGAAACACCTCACACGCTGGACGAACTGGTGAGCGTAACCGGTGCCGAATCTGTGAATTACGCAGATAAGAAGATGTGCTGCGGAGGCTCTGTGCTCGGTGTCGATGAAGAACTGGCAATAACCATGGCAAATCACAAACTCAGTATCGCAAAGGATAATGGCGTCGACGCGATCGCCTCGATATGTCCGTTCTGCACGGTGATGTACGAAGACAATCAACGTAAAGCCGAGGCGCAGTTCGCAAAGCAGTATGGTATTCCTGTGCTGTACTACCCCCAACTTCTTGGTTTGAGCCTGGGACTGGACGGTAACGCCGTAGGGCTGAAGTTCAACAGAATTAAATCGGATAGTATGATGGAGAAACTGGCGCGGTGAAAAAATGAATAACAAAATTAGAGTATTGGTATGCAATTGCCATAATTCGGTAAAAATACCGGAACTAGACCTCGGAGCTGACGTAGTTGTCGAACGCCACGATAATCTATGCAATGTAAGACCACAGATCTCCGGCGAAGAAAAGATCGTGATCGCCGGATGCAGCCCCAACCTGCTTGAAGGAATATATCTCGACGTTAACGCAGAATTCGTTAATATAATCGAACACGTCGCTATGATCGGTCATCCAGCAGAAAAGGCAAAGTGTATGATCATTGCCGCAATCGAAAAGATAAAGGAGACTGAGCCGATCAAGAAAAAAATATTCGAGGTCAAACACAAAAAGGCACTTGTAATAGGTGGCGGAATAGCCGGTATCGAGGTCGCCTTCCAGTTGAGCAAGAATGGCGTAGGTGTCACGTTGGTAGAGAAAAATCCGTTCTTGGGCGGAACCGTGGCAAAACTTGACCGGCTATACCCTGAGGGAACGCCGTACAGTCACACACTCATGCCACTGATAAACAACTTGGAGTCCTGCAAAGACCTCGAGCGCCGCGTCAACACCACTGTTACCGAGGTCAAAGGCAGGCCCGGTGATTACCATATTGTACTGAGTACAAGCCCTCGGGGAGTGACCGAGTGCATCAACTGCGGCAAGTGCGTAGATGTCTGTCCGGTCGAAGTCGATGACGACGGGAAAAAACGAAAAGCGATATACTATGTCCCCACATACCCGGATTGTTATGCCATCGACTTTGAAACCTGCACCAAATGCGGCGAATGTGTCAAGGTTTGTCCCGGTAAGATCGACCTCAACGAAAAAAACAAAGAATCCGAGACAAACGTCGGCGCAATTGTTGTGGCCACTGGACTGAATTGGTACGATATCAACAAAGTAGAAGAATATGGCTACGGGCGTCTGGAAGGTGTAATGAAAACCTTGGAATTCGAGCGTGCTGTAGCGTCAGGAACACTGCATCCGAAAAAAGTCGCCATCATCTATTGCGCGGGGTCTCGCGACTCTAATCATCTACCCTACTGCTCGAAGATCTGCTGTTTACTGGGATTGAAAGAGGCAAAATTAGTCAAAGACCGCTTTCCCGAAGCAGAAGTCTATGTGATAGCCATGGATATGAGAAGCTATGGTACCTTCGAATATCTATATAACAAACTTCGAGACAAAGGTGTATCATTTATCAAGGGTAAGCCATCCGAGGTCTTCAAACGCAATGGAAGTCTGGTTGTCCGGACCGAAGATCTCTACACCAACGAACTACTTGAGATCGACGTGGACAGTGTTGTATTGAGCTCCGGATTTGTCGCCGATAAGGGAACATTTGACAAATTGAACATAAAGTTGAACAATGATTTCCCGATATTATTCGAGAATGCTGGATTGGGCAGCCATGAGTTACCCAGGGGTATTTTCACCGCAGGAGCTGCGACTTTCCCGTCTGGTGTTGCTGAAACCCTGATCGACGCGCGCAAGGCATCGCACTCAGCTCTCAACCTTCTGAGGGAAGACAGGATCGAAACAAGATTACCCCAGGCAAAGATCGATGACGACCAGTGCAGTCTCTGCCGTATGTGTATCGGCACCTGTCCATACAACGCGATCTCGATAGTCGACGACAAGATAAAGATCAACGAAGAACTATGTATGGGCTGCGGTATCTGCTCCGTCACCTGCCCCTCGTATGCAAGCCAATTGGAGGGATGGAATCACCGGGGGCTCTACCAGCAAATACGCGCGCTTGTCGGACAAGGTGATTTACTTGCAATAATGTGCCGCTGGTCGGCATACAATGCAACCGAACGAGCAGCGCAGGACAAACTGTCATATGCCGAAAACGTCAAGATTGTACGCGTCCCCTGCACCGGCGCAGTCGATCCATCCCATGTCATGTTGGCTCTGAATAAAGGCGCACGTGGAGTGCTGATCGGCGGATGTTATCCTGATGCCTGTCACTACGCACGAGGCAACTTCAGGGCAAAGGCTCGCGAATCTATCTTGCGGATGAATTTAGAGTCGCTCGGAATGGACAAAAATCGCGTAAGGCTCGAGTGGATAGGCAAAGATGAAGCAAAAAAATTCGTTGAAATAGCAAAGGAAATGAATAAGTGAAAGAAAAAATACACAAAATACCTAAATGCCTGAATGTCCTATGTTACATTAACGAGGATATTGAAAATTTCACGAAAATTAGTATAATCATACATTCGCTGCGTTCTGTTTTGCAGAAAGGAGGAAATAAATGGCTAAGCCATTAGTCGCATTTTACTGGTGTGCCTCCTGCGGTGGCTGTGAAGAATCAGTCGTTGACCTTGCCGAAGACATTTTGAAGGTTGTCGATGCAGTAGAATTCAGGCTCTTCCCGGTCGCCATGGATTTTAAATATTCAGATGTCGAGGCATTGCCGGACAAAGGACTTGCAGTTAGCTTCATTAATGGTGCAATTCGTACAGAGGAACAGAAACGGCTTGCCGAACTGTTACGTAAGAAATCACAACTCGTTGTTGCCTACGGGGCATGTGCCCATCTCGGTGGCATCCCCGGACTTGCCAATGTGACAAATCGAAAGGAAATCTTTGAGACGGCTTACAAAAATACGCCTTCGACCGCAAATCCGAAAGGCATCTATCCGCAAACCGCGACCGAAACAAAATACGGCAAACTGACCTTACCCGAGATATTCGATACCGTACATACCCTTGACCAAACGATCGATGTCGATTACTACCTGCCCGGTTGCGCGCCGCCGCCAGATCTGGTGATGAAAGCGATATTGGCAATACTGGAAGGCAATCTGCCAGCCAAAGGTTCTGTCCTCACATCTGATAAAGCATTGTGTGAAACTTGTGAAAGAAACAAATCAAAGCCGGATAAGCTGGCCATCAAGGATATCAAGAGGATCTCGCACGTTATTGCCGACCCGGAAAAATGTTTTCTCGCCGAGGGTATCATTTGCCTTGGCCCAGCCACGCGTGGTGGATGTGGTGAAAGATGCATTAATGCCAATATGCCATGCCGGGGTTGTTTCGGCCCGACCCGCGAGGTCAAGGACATGGGTGCCAGATTCCTGTCCGGGCTCGCCTCAATCATCGACGTCGATGACGAAGCCGAAGTTGAGAAAATCGCCCAGTCGGTTATCGACCCGATCGGCTTGTTCTACATGTACTCTTTGCCGAGTTCAATCATCAACCGAAAACAGGGGGTATAACATGTACAAAGAAATCACGATTGATCCAATCACCCGTTTAGAGGGTCACGGAAAAATCGACATCTTTCTCGATGACAAAGGGGACGTTGCTCACGCCTGCCTTCAAATTCCAGAATTACGCGGATACGAGCGATTCTCGATCGGCCGTCTTGCCGAGGAAATGCCGCGTATCACTGAAACGATCTGCGGTGTATGCCCGACCACCCATCATACCTGTTCAGGCAAGGCACTCGACGATTTGTACGGTGTAGAACCTCCTCCCGCTGCAAAGAAAATCAGGGAATTCGTATACAATACGTTTATGTTCGAAGATCACAATCTTCATTTCTACTTTCTCGGCGGACCCGATTTTATCGTTGGGCCTGCGGCGCCAAAAGCCGAGCGGAATGTTGTGGGTGTTATCGGAAAAGTCGGCCTTGAAATCGGCAAGAAAGTAATTGACATACGCAAGCGATCAAGAAACATAATCCAGACCATGGGCGGCAGGGTCGTGCATCCGGTGCACTGTCTGCCGGGCGGCGTTTCCAAACCAATGACAAAAGAACTCCAGCAAGAGTTCAAGAAAACCGCCGAGGATGCGATCGAGTTTGCTAAATTCACGCTTCAGGCTTTTGATGATATCGTCTTGAAAAACAAAACCTACGTTGATCTCATAGTCGGCGATATCTATAAACACCAAACGTACTACATGGGTCTGGTTGATGACAAGAACAAGGTCAATTTCTACGATGGCTGGATCCGTGTCGTTGATCCAGAAGGTAAGGAATTCGCCAAGTTCAAAGCACAGGAATATCTCGACCACATCGCCGAAGGCGTCGAATCATGGACTTACATCAAATTCCCTTATCTGAAGAAAGTCGGATGGAAAGGCTTTGTGGATGGCAAAGACAGCGGTGTTTACCGGGTTGCGCCATTGGGCAGGTTGAATGCCTCGGACGGCATGGCTACACCGCTTGCCCAGGAGCATTACCAGCGGTTCTATGAAACTCTTGGCGGAAAACCAGTACACAATACACTCGCCACACACTGGGCACGATTGATCGAAGCGATGCAAGCCGCAGAGAGAATGGTCGAATTAATAAACGATCCTGAAATTCTTGATCCGAATGTCCGCAACATGGATTTTCAGACTCCGAAGAAGGGCATTGGTGTCATCGAAGCCCCGAGGGGCACGTTGTTCCATCATTATGAGACCGATGAAAGAGGCAGGTTGACAAAAGCCAATCTAATAGTAGCAACGGTGAACAACTCGGCAGCGATAAACATGTCAATTGAAAAAGCTGCGCGTGGCTTGATCAAAGGCGGAAAAGTCGACGACGGGCTACTCAATATGGTCGAAATGGCTTTTCGCGCATATGACCCCTGCTTTGCCTGCGCTACACATACGGTAGATGGCCGTGTGCCGCTCGAAATAAACATTTACGATACCGAACAGAAGATCGTTAAATCTATAAAGTCACACTGATATAAACGAGCAGTAACTCTAAGTCCGGAGAGAGAATCGTCACATGCTGCCCGCGTCCTGGGCGGGCATAATGGTTGTCGCCAAAATGTTTTCACTCATTCTTGAATATGAGCACATCAAAGAGAACCCTTGTTTACGGTATAGGCAATCCGTATCGCTGCGATGATGCAGTTGGCATCAAAGTAGCGCAGGAAATCGCAGAGCAAATCAAGAGCCAGGACATCGACGTAAAATGGGGCAGCATCGACGGCGTAGCGATCCTCGACGAGATCGTTGATTATCATCGAGTTATTTTCATAGATTCAATCAAAACGAATAAGGGAAAACCGGGCGACGTGTACAAAATTAAGCAGCCGTCTGGCAAGAGCACAGAGACCTTCTCTTCCCACGGCATCAATTTTCTGACTGCAATACGCTTCGGAGAGAAATTCAAACTGAATATGCCCGTACAGATAGATGTCTACGCTGTCGAGATCAAAGACAACACTTCATTCACTGAGGAATGCACAGCAGATGTCCTGAATAGTATACCGAAGGTAGTCCAGGTAATACTGGAGGAAATAAAGGAAACTGACGGTACTAAACTCCGTAAAAATCAGAATCGAATATGATCCGTTCAATGATCGAAACATCGCTCGTGGATTGGGATGGCAAATTAACCACCGTACTTTTTTTTGACAAATGCAATTTCATGTGTCCTTTCTGCCAGAACTGGGAATTGCTGTTGCATCCGGAGAGATTCCCTCCTATCGATTGGTCCCAAATAAAGAAGACCCTACTTCCAAAGAAATCATGGATCGACGGCGTTGTCCTCACTGGCGGCGAACCGCTTGTGTACGAGACGGAAATCTTCGATATTTGCCGCAAAATCACGAATTTGGAATTTCTCGTGAAGATCGACACCAACGGTGCATATCCGGGAACTTTGCAGGAATTGATCGGGAAGGATTTAGTAGATTATGTAGCAATGGATATCAAAGCACCGTTGGACGATAGGTATGATCAGGCTGCCGGTACTAAGGTTGACCTGCAGGCAATAAAACGTTCTGTCCAAATTTTGAAAGATGCGAAAATTGATTACGAATTCCGAACAACCTGCGTGCCTGGTATTATAAACGAACAAACGATCGCAGAAATTGGAGAACAAATAAAAGAGGCAAAGAGATGGTTCCTACAGCAATATGTTCCTGTAAATGCGTACAAAAAAGAGTACAGAGATCTGCATGCAATACCCAGCCCTATTACAAACAAGTTACTTCGAATAGCCGAGAAATTCGCCGCAGAAGTCAAATGGCGTGGTAAGGAAATTTAGTCAAATGCGATTATCCGTTGACTTATCTGGCATAATGATTATAATCAAAAAGGTATGAAAGAAGAATCCAAAATAAAATTGAATAACCTACTTGTATCTAATTTGTTAAAAATCGCATTCGCTACCGCAGATACAGTGTTTTTCAAGAAAATATTGTTTCCCGTCATCGAAAAAGGCATAAGGAGTGCCATAGATCGCGTACCAGGACCCGTTACCTGGCCCGGCGTGCTTGAAGATAAGTACTACATGCTACGTTCAATGGCATATTCTAGCCTCAAACTCGGACTTTCATCAAGGTTCGCGACTACGGTTGTCAATAAGGCCATACTCAGCGACCTTCGAATGAAAAAGGAAATCGAGTTCAGAACGAAATTTGGCTTCGACCCGCCCGGCTTCATGGTCATTTCGCCGGCAAAACGATGCAATCTCCGTTGCCGTGGTTGTTACGCGAATTCCGCATCAGAGAAAGACCAACTTGACTACAAGATTTTCACCAGAGTGATAGAAGAAATGCGAGAATTTTGGGGAGCTCGTTTTGTCACCGTATCCGGTGGCGAACCCATGATGTATCGATGGAACGGTAAAGGAATCCTGGATATATACAAGGAACATCCTGATTCGCTGTTTCTTATGTATACGAACGGAACGATGATAAATGACAAAGTAGCCCGAAAGTTCTACGATCTCGGTAATATCACTCCTGCGATATCAGTGGAGGGTATGCAGACAGTCACCGAACAGCGACGCGGCAAGGGCGTCTTCGAAAAGATAACGCGAGCCATGGAGATACTGAAGAAAAATCATGTCCTGTTCGGTGTATCAATAACCGTCACCAAAGATAATGCTGAGGAGATCGTGTCCGATGAATTCATTGATTACTACTTCGACAAACTCGGCGCCGGTTATGCCTGGGTTTTTCATTACATGCCCATCGGCAGAGATATAGACCCAGACCTGATCCCCACGCCGGACCAGAGGGTAATGCTTTGGGAAAAATCCTGGGATATCGTGAAAAACAGAAAGATCATGTTCGTTGATTTCTGGAATCACGGACCTGTTTCAGATGGCTGCGTATCCGCCGGCAGACCGGGCGGATATTTCTATATCGATTGGCAGGCTAAAGTCTATCCCTGTGTATTCTTCCCCTATGCAGCAACCACCATGAACCAGATTTATGATAACGGTGGTAATCTGAATGACTTGATAAACCTGCCATTGTACTCCCGCATCCGCGACTGGCAATTCAAATACTGGAAAGAAGGTGACCTGCTGCGCCCGTGTCCGATACGTGACCATTACAGAATGGCCAAGAAATTTGTCGTCGAGACAAGCGCGATGCCTTCTGACGAGGGTACTGCAGAAATAATCAAAGACCCTGTTTATGAGAAAAAGATGGATAAATACGATAGAGAATTGGCAAAAAAGACCACCCCGATCTGGGAGGATATCTACAAGCATGGGAATCGACGCTGATAAACAGTTGGACATAATCAGAACCAACGTCGCGGAACTTATATCAGAAGATGAAATACTCTATAAGTTGAAGTCAAAAAGAAAACTCCGTGTCAAACTCGGAATTGACCCTTCAGGCCCGGAAATCCATCTCGGATTCAGCGTCGTACTGCGCAAACTAAGGCAATTTCAGGACCTGGGACACACGGCGGTGATGGTGGTCGGTGACTTCACAGGTATGATTGGCGACCCGAGCGGTGTTTCCAAAACACGGCCGAAACTAACCAAGAAACAGGTCGCCAAGAATATGACGAAATACAAGCAGCAAATCTTCCGCATTCTTGATCCAAAACGTACAGAATTCACATACAACAGCAAATGGCTGGGTGCGCTCTCAATGTACGACCTTGTTGAACTGGCATCAAAATATACCGTTGCCCGTATCCTCGAACGCGATGATTTTTCTCAGCGCCTGAAAGACGGATTACCTGTATATATGCATGAAATATTATATCCGCTGTGCCAGGGATACGATTCAGTAGCGATAAGGGCGGATGTTGAACTTGGCGGCACCGACCAGAAATTCAACCTGCTCGTAGGCCGTGAACTCATGCGTGAATCAGACATGGAACCACAGGTAGTCTTGATGATGCCAATCCTCGAAGGTACTGACGGCGTTCGGAAGATGAGCAAGAGTTTTAATAATTACATAGGTATTACAGAATCACCAAAACAGATGTTGGGCAAGATCATGTCACTACCCGATGAACACATCATCAAGTATTTCAAACTCGCGACCGACGCTTTCCCCCATCGCGTTGAAGAATACCGCATGGCTCTTGAAGACGCATCCATGAACCCGCGCGATGCAAAACTCGACCTGGCAAAAACACTCGTTCGTATGTATCACTCGGCGCAGGCAGCGCAGAAAACCGCCGAAGATTTCCAACGCGTTTTCACCCAACGGGAACTGCCCGAAAAGATAGATGAATACAAAACGACCAAAATAAACAACAATATAATCGATCTGCTGGTCGAGTCCAAACTAATGAGTTCACGCAGCGAAGCAAAACGTAAGGTGCGCGAAGGGGCAATCGATATCGACGGTGTGCGTGTCGATGATATCAACTACAGTGTAGCACTAACTCAACCGGTAGTGTTACGTGCCGGCAAACACAAATTTCTCAGAGTATCTAAGAAGTAAGAACTCTTAACATTTTACCGCACCAACTACCGTACCAAGACAAATGCCTTCTTTTGTCTAATTGTTGGCGTTTCTAACACCAGGAAGTACGTCCCCTGCGGCAATCCCCCGGTGTTGAGAGCAAAGTCATGTACACCCGCGGTTTTGAAACCATCAAACACCGTTTCTACCAATTGACCCAGAGTGTTGTACAATTTCAGTGAAACACTCGCAGCAGCAGGCAAAGAGAATGAAATCACCCCGCTATTTGAAACGGGATTCGGTAAAACTCGCATTTCGCAATTCGAAATTCGGAATTCACGATTTTCTTCTATCCCCGTATACAAGTACCAGTACATGTTGTAATAGTCCTCAGCGTACTGGTCGATCAACGCGATCGCCGTATCAGGCATTTCGTATATGCCCATCCAGTCCGCGAACATGACCGCGAAAATCAAGGTAACGAGAGAATCCGGTTCCAGATCAAACGGACCGCTCGACAAAAGAAACCTCTGATCACCGGGGTCGAGAAGTAAGGTGTCAAAAGGTTCGTAGATACCCGTCTGAAAATTATATCCGGCCATCGTCGCATACCGCTCAGCATCGAGAGTTGGTTCAATTGCAAGTGTGAACTGCTTCAATGCACACATTCCAACCTGAGGCCACTGCGATGGATCGCGCCAGTCCGGAACACCGTCGTTATCCACATCCCACATCGATGTCGGCAGGTTGATGACATAGTAAACACTGTCTCTCTCGTATTGATCAAGGATACCATCCCCATCCTTATCCATTCCTTCAACCAAGTCGAACGGTGTCTGCAGCAGGTCAAAACCGATCGTGCCTGGCAACCAGGGCGGCGTACCTGGTTCCTCGACTTCCTGCCACTGATAAGCAATGTTGTTCACGATGATAGTATCACCATCAATAATGTATTCGCGTTCCACAATTCCGAGACAGCGATCATTAGCGCCTGCTACTTCAAGACCAATATCACAATCGGCACATACCCCAAAATAGCAGTCATGCAGAAGATGGCCCGAAACGTTCCTCACGTCATAAGTGAAAAAGATCATGTCCTCCAAAAAAGGAATATCCCAAGCGTACACCGTCTGATAGACCTCGATATCGATCGGTCTCGTATCACCGGGGATGTGATAGACCGAATCACAATCATTAAAGCAGCACCAAGAATCTTCGTGGGAAACCAATTCCTGGGGTGCCATGGGCAGTGTATCCGGCGGTGCAGGCCAGTTCTCCGGATTTATATAGATGATCGCTGCCGGATGGGTCGGCGGCCAGCCGGCAAGGCCCGGCGCGAATTCGACCTCACCGCCGTGCGGGCCGTAGCCGATCGTGACGAGAGTATCGTTGGTCAGCATATCGATCGTCCCAAACCAGATACCTGCACCCCAGATATAGTTGTGATCAGTACCTGCAGGCCACCAGCAGCCAGCATTGTTACCCGTTTCATCCTGTCCAAATTTGCCGTAGTTTGAAATGCACATCTCTACCCGGTTTGTGTCATGGCGCAATATCTGGAACCCGCGCCCCGTGTTTTCAGAAACCGCTGGACTCACCGACCCAAGAATGAACCAAAGCATGATACACGTCATCATACCAACTCCTCAGTAGATACTCATCTCAAGATAATGATGGAACGGGATACCTTGAAATCACCCGCTTCCAACCTCAAGAAGTACGTCCCCTGCGGCAATCCCCCGGTGTTGAGAATTGATTCATGCACACCCGCGGTTTTGAAACCATCAAACACCGTTTCCACCAATTGACCCAGAGTGTTGTACAATTTCAGTGAAACACTCGCAGCAGCAGGCAAAAAGAATGAAACCACCCCGTTATTTGAAACCGGGTTTGGCAAAATTCGCATTTCGCAATTCGAAATTCGAAATTCACGATTTTCTTCTATCCCCGTATACAAATACCAGAACATGTTGTAGTAATCCTCAGCCCACTTATCGATCAATGCAATTGCCGTATCAGGCCTGACGTATATGTTCATCCAGTCGGCAAACATAACCGCAAAGACAAGCGTCACAATAGAATCCGGCTCAAGGTCAAACGGACCGCTTGCCAGAAGAAAACGCTGATCGTCAGGGTCAGGAGGTATGGTGTCATATGGTTCGTACTGACCCGTATTGAAATTGTAGCCAGCCATTGTCAAATAACGCTGAGCATCAGTCACTGGATCAAGTTGGAGCGTGAACTGCTTCAACGCGGATAGGCCAACTTGCGGCCACTGCGATGGGTCGCGCCAATCCGGAACACCGTCGTTGTCTGCATCCCACATCGATGCTGGTAGATTGATGACATAGTAAACACTATCTCTCTCATATTGGTCGAGTATACCATCCCCATCCTTATCCATGCCTTCAACCAGGTCGAACGGTGTCTGCAGCAGATCAAAGCCGATTGTCCCGGGCAACCACGGCGGGGTGCCCGGCTCCTCAACTTCCTGCCATTGGTAAGCAACGTTGTCCACGATTATTGTATCACCGTCTATGACATATTCGCGGTACACAATACCACCATATCGGTCATTCGAACACACCCCAGCTTCATTGCCGATGTCGCAATCAGTGCAGACACCAAAATAGCAGTCATTCAGGATACTTCCTGAGACATTTTTCACATCGTAGGTGAAGAATATTATATCCTCCACACATTGAATATCCCAAGCGTACACGGTTTGATAAACCTCGATGCCGATCGGTCTTGTATCGCCGGGGATGTGGTAGATCGAATCACAATCATTGAAGCAGCACCATGAATCTTCGTGGGAAACTAATTCCTGTGGTGCCATGGGGAGTGTATCTGGTGGTGCAGGCCAGTTCTCCGGATTTATGTAAATGATCGCTGCCGGATGGGTCGGCGGCCAGCCGGCGAGGCCCGGTGCGAATTCTACCTCACCGCCGTGCGGGCCGTAGCCGATCGTGACGAGAGTGTCACTGGTTAGCATATCGACCGTGCCGAACCAAATACCGGCTCCATAAATGTAGTTGTGATCAGTACCTGCGGGCCACCAGCAGCCAGCATTATAGCCCGTTTCATCCTGCCCAAATGTCCCATAGTTTGAAACACACATCTCAACCCTGTTGGTGTCATGTCTTACTATCTGCCAGTCTCTTAGTGACATGACATCTTTTGCTGCCCCAAAGCCAATGACAGCTATAGTGCATATGATAATCATATATCTCTTCATACAATCCCCCTCAATTGCTACTATAATACAACCCACATCTTATCTTTTATGTTGCGTGGAAGAATTACCACCTTTTACTACCTTTCCTTTTTTTTAAGCATCTCAGTTGATTATGACAAATTTACCAACTTGTTCGCCGATATCTGATTCTACATGGAAAATATACACGCCACTCGAGATCAATTCATCGTAATCATTCAAGACATCCCACCACTCATCGCCGCCGAGGTCATTGCCAACACCATCATCCGAAGTCTCTTGATGCAACAAGGTCCGTACTAATTCACCATTGAGATTGAAGATACGGATCGTACAGCGGTTAGGCAAGTTGATAAACTTCACCCGACGCTGCACAAAACGCGTCTGCCACTCGTTCGCAATAACATATGGATTCGGCACAACCTTCACGTTCAAGGTCATCGCACTGTCCGTAAAGATCCCCGGCGTACCGGTGATCCGAACCTTACCGTACACC
>CP070686.1:1522991-1568797 GCA_020353055.1 Caldifarciminota bacterium
GCATACAGACCACTGAACAACGAAGCAGCTACTGCTATAGCAAAGAGCTTCTTCATCATACCTCCTTTTTCATTATGGCATTATACCAACTATTTATCGTTTGTCAAGGGCTTTGTGATACTGCCAATTCGCTCATTTGACAACGGAAATGACAGAACCAAGCGCCCCCCGAAATCATAAAATCCTTTCCTACTACAATCCCAACTAAGTATTCCTAATTTCTACCTTCAATTTCCGAAAGGATAAAACCGGATGACACAGGATTGGTTATACTAATGAGTTGAAGTACCCATCTCTGCCTGATTCTACGCGCAACGACAAGCTTTGAACCATCATCGGAAATTCTCGGGTTCCAATCTGCCCATTCATTATTAGTGAGACGCGCGAGCTGTCTGTGCTTGATGTTGTAACTGTATATCTCCCACTCACCGTCCTTTTGCGATTTAAAAAAAAGATTCTCCTGAACAAGCGTCGGATCATTGTCGTCGGCGGCACTCGAAAATAGCAGTTCCACGCCTCCCCCATCCCTTCGCATCACATAGATATCTTCACTACCGTCTCTCTTTGAAGAAAAAACAATCGATTGACCGTTAGCTGTGTATTTTGGGAATCCATCCCAGTAATTATTGTCGGTAAGTCGCGCGAGCTTTCCGCTATTGATATTGATCACATAAATCTCCCATTTATAAGGGTCGTCCATATTGGACACAAAAATTAAATCTTTCCCGTCCGGAGCAAAATCAGGGGCGAAATCCTGTGCCGAATTTTGAGTTAATTGACGCACTTCTTCTGTACCGATATCATACAGATAAAGATCCTCGTCACCGTCGCGATCTGACACAAAAACAATGGAATTGCCGTCTGGTGAAAAGACCGGATCGGTGTTCATTCCTCCAGTCACCACTCTCCTCACATTACTTCCGTCCAGACTGGTTAAATATATATCTGCTCGGTCGCGCCGGGACGCAGCGATGGCGATCAAATCACCACCCGGACTGAATGCTCCTTTGAACTGATTCATCCCCTTCATCTCAATAACACTCGCAGGATATGGCTCGACACCCAGCAGCGTTGCCATTATCATCCTCAGTTCATTATCCTCCTTCAAATCCGAACCCAATTCGGCGATCTTCGAATAATGCGCCAATGATTTTTCGGTTGAATCGAGCGCAGCATAGGTCAGACATAGATAGTAGTGAACATCAGGATTCTGAGCATCTTTCTCGAATGCAGCATGCAACGATTTGAGTGCTATATCATAAGATCCCTTGCCGAAAGCATCCTTACCACGGTCAAGATCACTCTTTCTTGTGCAAGTAACGAAAAAGAAAAACCACACCGCGAAAAACATAACGAACAAGCAACGTTTTCTATTCATGCTCAACCCTCTCTTCATATTTCTTCATACTGGAATAAATCCTTCTCCCCGCCGTGAAAGCCGCCATATAACCAGTAATATCTGCACAACCTTTACCAGCAATATCCAAGGCCGATCCATAGAGGGGCGAAAGCCTGACAACCGGTAAACCGAGAGTGAAATTCAAACCATCTTTCTTGGACTTAAGATAAACCATCGCCTGGTCATGATAGATTGCCATAAAACCATCAAACCTGCGGCTAAATAAAGTATCACCGGGGAAGGGACCGCTAACCCTGACACCCTTTCTACGTGCATTCACAATGCCTTTTCTGATCTCCTCATCTTCCCCCAGACTGAATTCAAAAGCATGAGGGTTCACTGCGGAAACGCCAATCTCCGGATTTTCAATGCCAAAATAGCGCTCAAGTCCTTTCCGGAAAAAGCATATACGTTCGGTGATCGAACCGGCATCAAGTTGCTTGAAGACACGTCTCAAAGGAACGTGGATCGTAAATAACATGATCCTCTTTTTTCGCCATAAGCCAACCATCGCATAATCCTTGACACCAAAAAAATCGGCGAAATACTCAGTATGCCCGATAAATCCTGGCAGGATTCTGCGCATGCTGTGTTTCACAATGGGCGCCGTGATTATGATCTCTGCGCCGGACTTCAATGCTCCATTAATTGAATGCAGGGCAGCATGAGCCGTTGTGGTTGTTGATATGCCGTACTTGAATTTGATATTGCCGCTGACGTCAATAATGTGTGATTTAATCGAATCATATTGACTTGACAACCGCAAATCACGGGCGGTTTTGCTCAACACTTCCCGGTTGCCGAAGATCGAATAGTCATCCAAGCGTCTGATTCTAGGAATTGCACGTAAGACCAATTCCGGGCCGATACCAGATGGGTCCCCTATCGTAATTCCGACTCTCATAGACTATAAGATATCAATGATCCGCTTTTGAGCAACATCCGAGCCTGGATTGCCTTGTTGACACACGCTATGAATGGTTATCTATCTCCGCGTAATACAAACCACCTTCACTTTTCTTCACATTACCCTCCGGAATCATCAATACCCTATACTGCTTCATTCCCTTCATGGTTTCTATCTCAATGATGTCGCCGACAGACACGTGTTTTGAGGCTTTTGTGTATTTGCCATTCAGCTTGACAAAGTTCTTATCACAGAGTTCCTTCGCGACCTGCCGCTGTTTCAGAAGCAGCGTTTTTCGCAAGAACTGATCGATACGCACGTCCAATTATAAAAATATAGGCCTCAAAGTCAACAATATATAGGGGGTTGACAAATCCAATATATTGACTATAATTAAGTACTCAAAAAGGAGGTCTATAGCGACATCTTAGATGTGGGTCAAAGGAGGCCTTAAAGACACCTTAGATGTTAGATGTCCCGAAAAACTGAGCTACTCATAACGGTTGGTGGTGATGCACTCCTGCTTTCAGCAGCTTTTTTTATCAGCTGGAAGTCGTCGGACATAAGTTATTCCATATTAAGCGCACGCTCGATTACGGCAAATTGCATCATTCTGCTCTATTGGCTTTTTATATTCCAATCCGCCAATCTCTATCTGACACGTGCAAAAATCCAATTAATGACCGAATTATCCAGGATGTTTCAAACCATTGTAATTGGCCTCATAGTAATAATAGCAACTGCGCTCATCATTGAAATCGATTTTATAAGAGTAAGGGGATTCGGACCGGCTTATGCCATAGCACTTTCCTCTTTGCTAATCTGGCGTTTCTTCTGGCGCGGGCTGGTCGGTGAATATGTCTCACCCCGGCGTGGTAAAGTCATCATATTTCACAACGGCGATGTAACGCAGGAACCAAGTCAGTTCAACGTAGTTCAAAGGGTAAGTCTCAGTAAATATCGCCAGGCACGTGAGCAGCTCTTAAGGAACAACGATATCGATGGAATACTCATAGACAGCAACGGCATACATAAAGAAGAAGTATTGAAAGTAATCTCTAATTTTGCTGAAACTAAGTATGAGATATACGTTTCTCCGAAACTATACCCAATCATCTATCATTATTCTCTGGTTGAAAAAATTGACAATTCTCCTTTCCTGAAAATCGTATTTCATCCGCTATCGCGCTGGGATAGATTTCTTAAGAGACTGATCGACATCGCAATTTCGTTAATATCTTTAGCAGTCTTGTCTCCGGTGCTCGCGCTAATATCCATACTCATTAAACTGGAAACACCCGGACCCATATTCCACATACAAAGAAGGGTCGGATTACGCGGGAAAAGGTTCTCTCTTTTTAAATTTCGTTCAATGGTCAGCGATGCTGAAAAACACACTGGTCCAGTCTGGGCTGAAAAGAACGACAAACGAATAACCAGAATAGGAAACATAATTCGCCCTTATCGTTTGGATGAACTACCGCAGATCATAAATGTATTAAAAGGTGAGATGAGTTTTGTAGGACCTCGGCCCGAAAGACCCGCCTTTGTCGACCATTTCAGAAGAACCATCCCTTTCTACGGACTTAGGCTCACAGTTCATCCCGGGATCACAGGATGGGCGCAAGTTAAACAAGCCTACGATCAATCATTCGATGATGTAAGAAAGAAGTTACAATTTGACCTCGAATACATCAACAATATATCAATTCAACTCGATATGAAAATCTTTCTGAAAACGGTGCTGACCGTAATGAAGAGAGAAGGCGCCCATTAGCGAAACGATACAATTTCAAAGCATGCAACTCTATACATCACTGATAAAAATTGGGTCTTGACAAATTTCGAATAATGTATAGACTTAAGTATATGAAATATGTTATCTCTCTGTTACTTATACTGACTTTTCTGTCGGCAAACGGTCTTGAGGACTATCTTGCGGACAGGATAGAGAACATAAATGAGGATCTGCTCCAGTCTTATATACAGCCTCTCGTGAACGCTTTTGGCACCGGCATTTCAACGGGTTTGTTCTACTCAGCCTATAGCCATGAATTTCTTGGCCTAGACGTCGGTTTGCGGGTGATGTCCATCCGCATACCCGAAGCCTCAAAATACTTCGATGGTATAGCAATTGCTTGCTCACTCGCATTGGACTCACTTGTTTACTATGAGATACCACTGGAAAGCCTGAGCACGGTATTCGGTCCAGAGCAAGAATTAAACCTGCCGATCTCTGGAAACTCTATCGGAATTCCAACAAACATTCCCACGGGTTTTGACATTTCAAGCGCACCGCTTTTGGTGCCGCAGGTAAACATCGGGCTCCTGTTTGGTGCTGAGCTGGCGATTCGATATGTGCCGTTTAATTTTGAGGGATCAAGGATGAACTTCTTTGGCGTCGGGATTAAGCAAGAGCTGAACAAATTTCCATTGTTCAAGCCGATCGGTTTGCCGGTTGCTGTAGCTATAGGCGCTGCCTATCAGCGATTCAACATCCAAAATCGAGATAAACAGGCCATTGCCAACACAAGCACGTGGAATCTGCAAGCGCTCGCGTCAAAACGCATCGGTCCGTTAGAACCAATAATAGGTATTGGTATAGAAAATACGCGCGCCTATTTCAACTACACATTCGAGTACGAAATACCGGATACGGTGAATAACCTTCCAACCGAGCTCATTACCGTAGAGCAAGTAATTACTCTAAATCTTGAGAGTCAAAGCCGGTACCGGCGCATCATAGGCTGCACGCTGTATTTGGGACATCTATACATCCATTATGATTACAACTTCACGCCCTATTCAACACATAATGCAATAGTCGGCTTCAGTTTTCGATAATACCCGATTTTTCCATCTTCTTCGGTACTGCGGTAAGAAAATCCTCTATAACTATCGGTTAACGTAGCAGGATCAGACCTAATTCAAAAAGGACCATTAGCATAGCGAGCAGCAAGAAGAAGCTTGATAGATCACTGCCGGTAAGGTCTCTCTCAGGATCAATCTGCCGTACATTCAGAATCTTCATTCGCTCTGCACCAAGCAGCTGTAGATTACCCTCCTCGGGCCGAACGTTTACGCATAAGGTCTCGCCGTCAACTCTGTGATATCCCGGCATCATGAAATAATCCTCACTATTCAACATATCACCGGCAGGAGTACTTACCCGATTGAAAGGGGCAACGCTCTCTCCAACATAATATTCCAAGCGCGTAGATTCTGCCGCAAAATTCACCAGAAGCCGTAAGAGCACGGGCACAAAAGAATTCTTATATATAAAATTAGTACGCTGTGGAAGCAGCCGGCCGGTAATGACGGCTATGTTCGCGTGAATTACGAAGCAGGGGTCACCGTTCGAGAAGCGTGCCAGCACATCCCCCTGTGCATCTACCTTTAGATAACTGTAAAACTGAACATTCTTTAAAGCCCCGGTGGCTTCATATATTTTAAATATCCGATGGCTGTTATCTATCCACTCGACCACAACGTATCCTCTCGGCATTACTTTCTCTCGGACACGACAGGCAGCCGACAGTAATTTGCCTAGATTATCTCCCACTTCATCATCCAAAACCACAATTAGTCCGGTACCTGGTCTGGAAAGGTAGTCAACAATTCTGAGCCGCTCGCTTTCAGAGATTTCCTTCAATCCTGCTAGTATTACAACATCTTGTTGTCTTAAATCGATATTGCCGATCTTATCGGCAGCCTGAATCTCAAACGGCGCAGTTGACTCGGATTCTACTCTGAGCGCGTTCAGTACGTAAGGACTATCACCGATTATAAGCACTTGCATGATCCTGGGGAGTTGCTTTCGGAAATAGTACGCATTGTCCGGCAATAGGCTGTCGTCAAAGATTTCAACTTTGCCGCTGCTAAATTCAACGGGCAAGTCAAAATCAAAACTCCCTGCTGCACCGGGTTGAAGTGCACATTCTTGCTCGACATAGTATTCCCCACTGCTGACACCTAACTTGCCAGACCATACACGTGGTGAGTAACTGTTCACGTGAACCTGTATGGCATATTTCTGCAAAGGAACAGCAGCTGGATCCTTCAATACAACGTGCGAAATGCCGACATTGGTACCAGCGGATACCGGCGCCCAGAAGAAACTACTCTGCCTTGTTATTTCTGCAGGGAAATCTCTGAAATTCTCCGCCTGACCGTCGCCCGCATAGACATATTCAATAGGATGTTCTGCTTCCTTGTCTGACATTCCTGCCAAAGCCCTCCGGATACTGCCACCGGTGTAAGCGAT
The DNA here is from genome assembly GCA_020353055.1 of Caldifarciminota bacterium. Classification (GTDB taxonomy): domain Bacteria; phylum Hydrothermota; class Tepidihabitantia; order SM23-42; family SM23-42; genus SM23-42. The sequence goes on from CP070686.1 coordinate 1,529,562, forward strand.
CCTTATTTTCTCTAACTCATGTAGAACTGATTTACTCTTCATCCAGAAAACTTCTCTTTCCCCTCCCTCTTCGCATAACGGCATAATACAGAACTCTGCATTCGGCGAGTAGTGCGAAATGACCTGGCGGCAGAGGCTCTTCATCTTCTCAAAGTTGTCTCCATATGCCATGCTGTAGGAATTGTCGACGATCAAACATACGGAAGCAAGTCTGCCTGAACCAGGTAACGCACTCTTCAGATGAGGGCGCGCAAGGCTGACGAACAAAAACAGTATAAACAGACAGCGCGCCAGAAGAATCAACCACTCACGTAGTCTTAACCAACCGAACCTACGTGCATCCGTGCTCTTCAAAAATTGAAGAGAAGAAAAAGGGATTCTTTTGAGCCGTTTCCTAAACCACAGATGAATGAGTATCGGTACTACTGCAAGTGTGGCACCAAACAAAAACAACGGGTTAAGGAAGGTCATAACAAACGGGCTCTTTTTTGCAGATATGCAAATAGTGCTTTGTCATAGGGTGTCGCAGTATACAATACCGTATGATCGATATGGGACTCAAGTAGATTTCGATGGATGAGTTCAAGGAATTCCCCGAATCTCTTCTGGTAGCGAACACGCATTAACCCTGGTGTAACAACCATTTCTGAATTACTCTCAAGATCTGTAAAGATCGCCGATTCCTCAAACGGAAAATTAACCTCGTCGTTATCGAGGATTTGGAATACTATTACTTCATGTTTCCGGTAGCGAAAAGAACGTAAAGCCTTCAGCACGTCATCAGGGACATCCAGCATATCCGATAGCACGATCACCAACCCGCGTCTTTTTATCTTATGAGCGAGCTGGAAAAGAACATCATGTAGGTTCGTCTCCCCGCCAGCATTCGCATGTTCGATCGCCTGCAATATCATCATCAAATTTGTGCGGCGCGCCGAAGGTGGAATAATCTTCTCGATTCTTCTATCGAACGTCGCAATGCCAACACTATCCTTTTGCCTGACAAGCATATAAGCAAGACTGGCTGCGAGGTATTTTGCATACTCGAGTTTGCTGATCTTCTTTCCGTAGGCCATGGAGCCGCTCTTGTCGAGAAGAATATATGCCCGGAGGTTTGTCTCTTCTTGATATTCCTTTATGTAGAAACGATCGCTGCGGCCATAGACCTTCCAGTCAACCCTTTTCAATTCATCGCCCGGCATGTACTGGCGGTAGTCAGCGAACTCCTGCGAGAAACCTTTGAGCGGGCTCGAATGCAATCCGCTCAAAAAACCCTCAACTACCAAACGGGCTTTTATATCCAATCGCGAGAGTCGAGCTACTACTTCAGGATTGAGATATTTCTTTGAAGTACTCAAGAGTCTTTATTATCCCGTCTTTCAATGCTACGACCGGTTGCCACCCCATCTCAGAATGTGCTTTATGACAATCCAGTGCACTCCTCAGAACCTCGCCCGGGCGTGCATCAACATGCCGGTGCTCAGTTCTTATTCCTAATATGGATGAAAATATGTCAATCAGGCCATTTACAGAGGTTTCCATACCCGTACCGATGTTGAAAACGCTCGAGTCACTGCTCAATGCAAGACGATTGGCTTCAACAACGTCACTGACAAATACATAATCCCGTGTCTGTCTTCCATCGCCGTAGACATCACAGGGTTTATTATTGAGAATACGCTCGATGAAAATCGAAATTACTCCGGCTTCACTCTTGGCTATTTGCCGTGGGCCAAAAACATTGCTGTATCGTAAGATAACGCTTTCCAAATTGTACAAATGAGTGAAGGCCAATATGTACTTCTCTGCCGCAACTTTCGACACACCATACGGTGACAACGGCGAGAGCGCCGTATTTTCTCCAGCCGGCAGATCATCCGGCTCACCGTAAACTGCACCTCCGCTCGACGCATATATGAATCTACTTATCTTGTGTCGAATCGCAAGATTCAAAAGGTTCAAGGTCCCGAGGATATTTACCTTTGCGTCAAAGAGCGGATCGTCAACCGAAGTTCTCACGTTGATCTGCGCCGCATGATGATTGATCACTTCGAACTTCTCTTGACTGAAGATATCTTCCAAGTCACTGTTTATGTCCTTCTCGTACAACTTTGCCTGGCTATTCAAATTCCCGATATCACCCGTAGAGAGATCATCGAGGACGACAACATCGTGACCTTCGGTCACATAAGCATCGACGATGTGCGAACCAATGAACCCGCAACCACCGGTAACGAGTATTTTCATATTCATGGATTATATCTGGCCCATATGAATAGTCAACATTGGTTGATTCTTATTCACGGAAATATCATACGGCATTCCCCATCGAGAAATTCGATCGAACTACCCCATGATGTATCCCCGATATAGGACGGATCCAGAATGTAGTAATTTTCGCCGACACATGTCCCCTGTTGCGATAGCAACTCGGCAGACCTTTCGGTAATCGGTTTCAATGCCAGCGCCACATGATAGGGCCACTCAACGAAAACAATATGCGAACTCGGGTAGTCGAGAACCGTTTGCAGCAAACAATAGAGCAGAACACTCCGGCCGTCACAATCATTTCTTGCCTCGGAAAATTGCCGGCTCACACTGATAACCGGTAGCGTACTATCATAAGCGAAAATATCTTCGGACTGGCAGAATTTCAGCAGAAAATTGACGCTCTCGTATTCTTCATAATCTCTAACCAGAGATTTCAATCTACCAACAAGGTCGAGTCCATCGAGCTCCCTTATGCCGGACGCAACCATACCAAACAAGGAAGATGGCAGATTATGAGTCCATGCGACCTGTTCCTCGGGAATCTCGATGGTCACGCCAAAACGGGTATTCTCGTAGTTCCAATGTAATCGCCGGGTATACGCGGTGCCTCTGAACTCGGGCAGCCGGGCAATTGAAGGAAGTGGCTTTAAATGTGTTCCAGAGATCTCCAGACTTTGATATGCATGAGCCGGTTCATTCACGATCAACTCACCTACCGGAGTATGGTCATCGAATACTTTCAGGTAATACTTGTGCCCCCTGATATCGACCCAGTGGCCCTGTCTGACCACCCATTCATCTCCGAAATTAACACCCAGGTAATGTTCATTACCGTTATAAATATACTGAACGTCCCAACCCCAACTCTGCATAATCGCGCATATCGCGATAATGCTGCTTTGAACATTACTTTGCTCATCTTCCAATATTTCCGAAACTGTGAAGTAATCTTTATCTGTGCTATTCTCAAAGGCAGAAAAATAGCGGATCAATTGAATCAGCATGACGAAGGGATCATCTCTTGTCGCGGCTCCGCCGAACTTCGACTCAAAAACAGAAAGCAAGGAATCAGAAACATGCTCAATGGATATGTCAAAACAATGCTGTGGCGGATCCTGCAGTAGTGTTATTTTATTGGAGTAGTTCAGTGTAAAAAATAATACGATAGTGGCAAAAATCGACACAACTATTATTGAGAGGAGGGTTGCTTGCCTAATATTCCTAACGCTGCTCTCCAGCTAATGTTTTGATTTTGTCTTCCAACTCGTCAATTCTAGTTCTCAACTTTTCTTTTTCAGCTTTGGCTATCTTGACCCGCACCCGGATCAGAAGATAGACTACAACGGCAAGCAATAATATCTGCGGTATGATTATTTGGAAGTATCCTCGAATAACACCAAAAATAAGCGTCACAAAGGCAAGAATCACCACCAGCCCTAAACCTTCAATCACAGTTCCTCCTTTGTATATATTTTCTTGACCTGATTCTACACTTTACTACGCACAATCTCTTTAACCCTCATGAGTCGGGTCAAATCTCCCCGCTCCATCTCGGATAACTTCAGGTTGATGAATTTTATCGTCTCATCTATTGAGGGAATGAGAATGTACTCCAGAGCATTGACCCGCCGCCGCGTCTTCTCAATCTCGTTTGCCAACAACTCCAGGGTTTTCTCCAATTCGGCGAGTTCCAAAAGGCGTGAAATGAGCTGGTCTATCTTCATAAGAGCAAGGTCAAGATCGCCCGACGTCGACAAGAAGCCGTAGCCGATAAGCTGACCAGATATTTTCTTAGAAAATTTGGGGATCTTCAGATTCAGAATACGCTCTGTGCTGTGTTCGATATCGATACTTTTCGATACGGCAAGTAGCGCTTCATCGGTAGCCTTGGGTGCTTGCTTGCTTGAGGCAAAATAGAAATACCCAAAAGCACTCCTCAGGTCTTCTTCTATCCTCAACCTCAGCTCTCTTATTCGATAGACGAACTCAAGTATCCTGCGCATCAATTCATCCTGCTTGTCTTTAAGCAATTTGTGCCCGCGCCGAGCGACATTGCCTCGTCGCTTTAGATACAGCAATTGCATTCTGGTAGGTGGTATATCGAGCTTCATATTCTATTCATTTCACCCGGTTACACCGGCTTTTTCTGGAGTTTTCGCATCGTAATATTTCTTAAGATACTCATCACGGACCCGCTTCATCTCACCGCGTGGTACCATACGCAGCAACTCCCAGCCGAGATCGAGAGTCTGCTCGATAGTCCTGTCTTCATACTCACCTTGTGATATGTAGCGCCCCTCGTATTCCTGAGAGAATTTCAGATAGATCTTATCCATATCGGTCAACGCCGCCTCACCGAGAATCACTGCGAGCTCTGCCGCTTCCTTACCACGCGCATAGCACGCAATCAATTGATTAAACAAATCTGCATGGTCTTCTCTGGTCTTACCCTTGCCGATTCCCTTGTCCTTCAACCTCGACAAAGACTGCTGCACATCGACAGGTGGTGATACTTTTCTTCTGTAGAGACCACGCGAAAGAATAATCTGCCCCTCGGTAATATAGCCGGTCAAATCCGGTATCGGGTGGGTCTTGTCGTCTTCTGGCATAGAGAGTATAGGGATCAATGTAATTGAACCCTTCTTTCCCTTTATACGACCGGACCGCTCATAAACACTTGCCAGGTCAGTATAAAGGTAACCCGGGTATCCGCGCCGGCCGGGTATCTCCTTACGCGCTGCAGAAATTTCCCGCAATGCCTCGGCGTAGTTGGTCATATCAGACAGCACCACAAGTATATGCAAGCCTTTGGTGAAAGCGAGGTACTCGGCGACCGTAAATGCCACTCGCGGAGTTGAAATCCTTTCGATTGCGGGGTCATCGGCAAGATTGAGAAAAAGTACAACCCGTTCCAGGGCACCCGATTTGGTAAAGTCCTGGATAAAGAAATTTGCTTCTTCAAAAGTAATGCCCATTGCCCCGAAGACAACGGCAAATTCCTCCTCTTTCCCTAATACCTTCGCCTGCCTCACAATTTGCGCAGCGACCTTATTGTGAGGCAACCCAGACCCGGAGAATACTGGCAGCTTTTGCCCACGCACGAGCGTATTAATCCCATCAACCGAAGAGATACCGGTTTGAATAAATTCATTGGGATAATCTCGCGCAGTTGGATTAATTGGAGCGCCGTTAACGTCAAGAAGCGCCTCGGGAATTATGGCAGGACCTGCATCCTTAGGACGCCCCAATCCGTCAAAGACCCTGCCCAACATATCATCGGAAACTCCTATGCTGAGGGTCTTACCGAGAAAACGTACGCGACAGTTCTGAACATCAATACCGGTTGATCCTTCAAAGATCTGAACGAGTGCTCTGTCTTTATCAACCTCTAAAACACGACCGCGTTTCTTGTCACCGGTTCCTGTGTATATTTCAACCAACTCTTCGTATTTCGCGCCGTCGACTCCTTCAACGAGCAGAAGCGGACCGGCGACATTTGAGATACTACTGTATTCCTTGATCATTTTCTGTCCCCTTTCCCCTTCTCATTGTCTCCATGTCCCGTTGTCTCCTTCTCCGTTTCCCTTTGTTTTGTTTCCCCCTTGATCATACCGTCGAATTCCGCGGTTAATTCATCCTTGATCGCATCAATTGTATCAAGTTTCGATTCCTCAAGATATCTCATCCTCGCGATCTTATCTCTAATGTCCATCTTCACGATATCATCGAAGGCAACACCTCGTTTAAGAGCCTCACGCGCTTTATTATAGTTGAACATGCACACCGACAGCATTTTATACTGTTTCTTGAGCGATGCATACGTATCGATCTCATGAAAAGCATTCTGATGCAGAAAATCTTCCCGTATCGAACGCGCACCTTCGAGTATGAGACGATCCTCAGGAGAAAGCGCATCGACACCGATGAGCCTGACTATCTCCTGCAATTCCGCCTCTTGCTCGAGCAATTTCATGGCCTCGCTTGACAGATCGGTGAAATCCTTCGCGGTCATCTTATTCACATCCTCGGCAATATCATCGATGTAGAGTGAATACGAATTCAACCATGAGATAGCCGGAAAGTGCCGCTGGTATGCTAGTTTATCTTCAAGACTCCAGAAGACCTTAACAACCCTCAATGTCGCCTGTACAACCGGGTCTGAAAGATCGCCACCGGGTGGCGACACGGCACCAACTACGCTCAGTGCTCCTTCCCTCTCGGGACGACCCACCGTCTTCACTCGACCCGCCCTTTCGTAGAAAGAACTTACTCGCGCCGCAAGGTACGCCGGATACCCCTCTTCACCCGGCATTTCCTCCAACCGTCCTGAAATCTCACGCATCGCCTCAGCCCAGCGTGATGTTGAATCGGCCATAACCGCAACTGAATAACCCATGTCACGGAAATATTCGGCTATTGTAATGCCAGTGTAAACAGACGCCTCACGGGCAGCAACCGGCATGTTGGATGTGTTGGCGATCAAGACCGTCCTCTTCATAAGGGGTTCTCCAGATCTTGGGTCCTTGAGTTCCGGAAACTCTAATAAAACGTCGGTCATTTCATTACCGCGTTCACCACAACCGATGTACACGATAATTTCTGCGTCCGCCCACTTGGCGAGCTGATGTTGTATCACCGTCTTTCCCGAACCAAAAGGACCAGGACAACATGCCGTGCCTCCCTTGGCTATCGGGAAGAAGGTATCGATGACCCGCTGCCCCGTCGACAAAGTCAATGAAGGAGCCAGCCTTTCTTTGTACGCCCTTGGAATCCTGACCGGCCAACGGTGCATCATGGTCAAATCATGTTTTTCTTTATCATGTTCAAGCGAACATATTACATCTGTCACCAGAAAATCGCCTTGTTTTATGTCCTTAATTTTTCCCTGCACGCCCGGCGGTACAAGAATCTTGTGCAGAACTAATGTGGTTTCCTGCACTTCACCGAGAATATCCCCGGGACTGACTTCGGTCCCCGGTTTCACGGTTGGTTTGAAGTGCCACTTCTTGTCTCGCTCCAGGGCAGGCACCTCAATCCCTCTTGTGATGTAATCGCCCGTGTTCTCTTTTATGATATCCAACGGACGCTGAATACCGTCAAAAATCGATTCGATAAGTCCTGGTCCTAATTCGACAAAAAGGGGCTCGTCGGTCATGTACACCGCCTCGCCGGGGCCTATCCCCGACGTATCCTCGTAGACCTGGATCGAAGCCAGATCACCGGCAAGACCAACGATCTCGCCAACAAGCCTCTCGTCACTAACACGCACGACATCATACATCTTGCTGCCAGTCATTCCCTTTGCCACGACCAATGGGCCAGATACCTTAGTGATTTCGCCTTTCCTCATCTTTCCTCCAAGAATATGTCAGCTCCTACTGCCTTTTTTATAACTCCCCTAATTCTTTCTATTGCCACTTTTGTCTTGCCCCGCCCGGATGGTATCGGAATCAAACAGGGAAGCGTCTCAGTTCGATATTTCAACAAAATGTCGCTCAACTCTTCAATGAATTCCTCGGTAAAGAGGATTATTTTGGTTCCTTCTTTGATCAAACCTTCAACTGTTTGGACACAATTTCCTTCTTTTACATAGATCACCCTTGCTCCAGTCGCAAGAAATGGCATAACTGTTTCACGTTTTCCAACGATCGCGAGTGCCTTACCAGACATCTGGAATACTCTCCTTAAGATCCTCAACCGGAACCTCGTTCAACTTACCCCAATAGACCTGCCGTAACTTGGTAATTTCGCCAGTCTTAAATTTGTAGTACGTGAAAAGAGGCTCGACACCGAATGTCATGCGCCTGGCCTTTAACAAATAGCCGAATCTGTACTCCTCGTAGAGTCTCTCAAGACGGAGAAATGAATTGTTCTCTTCGAAGTAAGCACCGCCCTTCTCGATCAGAGATACATAAGGAGTATTGAAAAAATTGCGCCCGAGCTGTTCCTGTGCCACATCAAGATTGTCTACAAAAAACTCCAATTTCAAGCGGCCCCACGGCAGGTATACCTGCTTGAATATTTCACGTCTATTTTCAAATTGCCTCGCTCTGAAAAAACTGCGGATATTTTCTAACTCGAAATACATTTCATAGTAATATTGAAAAAATGGCACAAAGACCGCCGTTTGATACACATACTTGCAGAGTATACGATCCAGGTTCGTAGACAGCACAAAGGGATCCTTATCTACCGCAAACCGTGCTACTTCATCGAGCACTTCAGGCCATGACTCAACAATATTTGCATCCTGCTTATATAGTAGATCCTCCCCACCTTCCTTCAGTTTCACTTTGATATTGTGGAGTTGCTCAGGCCAGTCAATAAAACTCTTGACCTCTTCGGTAATGCAAAAGCGGTTGAAGAAACTGCGTACAGATTCTTCCTCAGCATCGAGACTATTAAGCAGGTCATCCTGTCTCACATATGGTGTGTCAGAGAGGATAGTATTGAAACTCGCATGGTCGGCGGCAATCAACCGGTCAAAATGCCCTCTCGTCAAGAGCCTCGCTTCAAGCGCCCTTATTATGCCGTTCACATATGCATACCTGGTATCCTCAGTTCCCCTGATCATCGCGATTCTACCACCTTGATAATCTCAAAATTTTCATCTAATGTCACCAGCAGGATTCTATCAATAGGTGTTTCATCCGCCGTTATGACTACCCTCTCGAATTTCAGTCGATACATACTCTTGAATTGTTTGGGCACTCCCATATCGAGCTTCCTGTAAATTGCGTCCTGCGGCCTGATCGTCTTCTCTGAAATTTCCGGCTCAACGTCCTTGAATTCCGGATATTGCTCAGCAATCTCTTTCTTTATTTTATCAAGATGCTCACGGTCAATCAACACTTCACGCCTCCACCTGGTCCGGACGCACCCTGAGCGTAGGATCGCCATACAGAACGAACTGCAGAAGCGTTTTCTGGTCATCGTCATCGAGAAAACCGCGCCGGCGCAATGATTTACGAGCGAAATCGAGTTTTGCATTTCTAAGACTTGCACCCAGTGTATGACCCTGCTGCAGGTATTCGAAGAAGTACTTCACAACCAGATCTGCTTCACTCGATGGTGGTTTTACGGGTCCGTAGGCAATCGTCGTAGAACCACAAAAACCGATGACGCCATCCTCAGCCAGAAATTTTATGCACACAGCATCATCCTCTGCCTTGTCGATAATATATGCACCATAGCATGATTCGGAAGCAACAATGCCAGATGCACTCACTACATTATCTGGGCTCATCGCCACCGGGTAATCAGCACCGTCCTGACCGTACCAGTTTGCGGAGATTTTGCTCCCATGAACGTTAAAATACAGGTAGTCTCTCTTCTGCAGCCATGCTTTATCGAACGTCTTGCGCGTAACCGGCGGCGTGCATTTCAATTCATCAGGCTCACCCACAGACCGATATACGTTTTCCGATGCCTTTTGCCAAACCATGGCGGTCAACCCGAACGAGTTATCATATCGTGATGCGGCTTTGGTCAATTGTTTCAGGATAAAATCAGAACTGCCGTTATCCGGAATACGCGAGCATGCACGCTCTGGTAGAATATAATTGTCGTCCCGCGAGGCATACGGATTATCAGATAGTACATTCTCGTCGGCGTCGTCACAAGGGTTATCCAGACGGAAAAAAGGTATCACCTCATCACCTCCCAAGAGCATGAGATAATCGAATTCACCCACCTTCTTCTCCAAAAGGGAAACATATTCTCTTATTGCCTCAGCATCCTTTTCAACCGGCTCAACCCGGTACTTATTTGGCGTGTCGTAATAACAAAATATCGGTTCGTAAATCTTCCTGGATTCAATATATTCCTTTATCGCTTTCTCAAAGGGGCGGATTGCTCTGATTCGTTCATGCAGCGCCTTTTTGCCGCTCAGAATCAGCATCCGCATTGCTGATTATACTGAAAATCGCAGTGAAGTCAAGAAATTGTAGCCATTTTGCTGTTGACTTTCGGTATTTAAGAGATATAATACAAATTGCGGGGCGTGGCGCAGTGGCTTAGCGCGCATGGTTTGGGACCATGAGGTCGTGGGTTCAAATCCCACCGCCCCGACTCGCTGCGCTCGCTCGAAGATTGAAAGTGCGCGCGGTTTTTTGCGTACTTTATCCAAAGTGCTCTTTTATCAGCCTCGCAACCTCGGCCGGTGTTTCTCCTACCTTTATACCGTTTTCCTCGAAGGCCTTAATCTTCTCCGCTGCCGTACCAGCGGTTCCTGATATGATAGCCCCGGCATGACCCATCCGTTTATCCGCAGGTGCCGTCTTGCCGGCGATAAAACCGAATACCGGCTTCTTGAAATTTTCCTTGACATATACTGCCGTATCCTGCTCGTCACGACCACCAATTTCCCCGACGACTACCACCGCCTCGGTATTCTGATCATGCGCAAATAGTTCAAGGCAGTCGATGAACTTCGTTCCGATAATCGGGTCACCGCCGATCCCCAGGCATGTTGATTGGCCGAGTCCTGACTTGGTAATTTGATCAACTATCTCATAAGTCAAGGTTCCGCTCCTCGACACTACACCAATATTTCCTTTTTTGAAAATATGTCCGGGTAAAATACCGACCTTAGCTTCCCCGGAAGAAACAACACCAGGTGAATTCGGCCCTATCAGGCGGCACTCTTTTTCTTTTAGATAGGCAACGACCTTGACCATTTCGATAGCCGGTATACCTTCGGAGATACAAACGACGAGTTTGACACCCGCATCTGCAGCTTCATATACTGCATCCGGTGCAAATTTCGCCGGCACGAAGATAACTGACGTATTCGCATCAGTTTTCCTGACTGCTTCAGCGACGCTATTGAAAACAGGAACTCCTTCAACCTTCTGGCCACCCCGTCCCGGCGTCACACCAGCAACAACGTTCGTACCGTACTTCACCATCTGCATAGTGTGAAAGCTACCGTCCCTACCGGTTATGCCTTGAACAAGTAATCTCGTGTTCTTGTCGACAAAAATACTCATTTCACTCCTTTCGCCTTACTTCAATAGCGCAATGGCTTTCTGAGCACCATCATCCATTGTCTTGGCAAAGATCAAGCCTGCCTCTTTGAGAATTTCCATTGCCTTATCTTCGTTCGTTCCAGTCAGCCGAGCGACGATTGGATGTTTTATGTTCAGAGTTTCCTTTGCCTGCAGAATACCGTTTGCCACATCATCACAGCGCGTGATTCCTCCGAAAATATTAAAGAAAATCACCCGTACGTTTTCATCTTTTAACAGAATCTTCAGGGCATTCATGACCTTCTCCGGCGATGAAGAACCTCCAATGTCCAGAAAGTTCGCCGGTTCGCCGCCAAAGTGTTTAACCAGATCCATCGTTGCCATTGCAAGCCCCGCACCATTGACGACGCACCCAATATTCCCGCTGAGGCGTACATATGACAGATCTTGTTCTTTTGCCAACAATTCGTTTTCGTCCTCACTTTCGCGGTCGCGCATTGCCTCAACATCAGGATGACGATACAGACCATTATCGTCGAAGTTGATCTTCGCATCGAGTGCGATCAGGCGACCCGTACGTTCCAGAACAAGAGGATTTATCTCAGCAAGCGATGAATCAAGTGCAACAAATAGTCTGTAGAGTTTAGATACTACGGATGCACACTCAAACGCTATTTTCGGGTCATCATATAAGAAGAGACCAATCTCTCTGGCTTTGTGGGACATCATACCCAACAGTGAATCCGCGTATACCTTATAAATGGCTTCTGGTTTCTGTCGCGCGATTTCCTCGATCTCGACGCCGCCCTCCTTACATGCCATGACCACCGTTTTCTTCTCTGTCCGATCGACGATGATCCCGAGGTACGCTTCGCTCCCAATATCAACCGCCTCTGAAACCAGTACTTTTTTAACGGGTATGCCTTTGATCTCCATGTTCAGTATGGATTCGGCGTGCTGTTTTACCTCATTTTCGGTCTTTGCCAGTTTTATACCGCCGGCTTTCCCCCGACCGCCAACCATAACCTGCGCCTTGATAACACATGGCACACCAATTTCCCTGGCAGCGGCCATCACTTCATCAACCGTACGGCACATCTTTTCCTTCGGGGTCAAAATGCCGTATTTCTTGAAGATTTCCTTTGCCTGGTACTCATGAACCTTCAATTTGCCTCCTTATGTTCTTTAACTTGGTGCTTTAATATTGACATTGAACGTTCTTATATATTGTAAAGAATAACTTGCCAAAGAATAGCCAAATACTGATTGAAGTCAATACTGATGGTCATTTATGAAGTCAATGAAGGCGGCGTTGATCTTCTTGTCAGTATTTCAATGGTGGCAAGGACACCGTAGAGCAATAGCGGGATTACCCGATGCTCTTGTCCTTCAGGTCATCAGTCCACTCAGGTACGATCGCCCTGAAAATCGTGTCTATGGTTTGCCTGAATCCCGAATCAAGCCCCAGCCTGCCCAGTTCCTCGATGGCTTCGCGGTACTCCTGAGTGGTGATACGCCGATTGATATCTGCATACTGGCTTGCCTTGAAGGTCGGATAGTACTGAGCCATCACGTTAACTACTGTGCTATGTGACAAGTTCTTACTGATGAATTCGAAACATTGCCTGCTGCCGGCAATTCTTTTCGGCAAAACAAGATGGCGAATAAGAAGCCCCTTCTTTGCCACACCATTTTTCACTGACAAATCTCCGACCTGACGATGCATCTCTATCAATGCCGGTCTAACTACATCCCAGTAATCTTCTGCTGAAGAGTACTTGCCTGCGATCGCATTACTGCCATACTTTATATCCGGCATATATATATCAACAATACCCTCCAGCATTCTCAGAGTCTGCACCGATTCGTAGCCGCCGCAGTTGTAAACGATTGGCAAATCCATACCCTTCTCCTGTGCGATAGCCAGGGCAGCGACTAGTTGAGGAACCCAGGGTGTGGGCGTTACGAAATTAATATTGTGGCACCCACGCTCCTGTAATCGTAACATCATTTCAGCAAGGTCTTCGAGTGTAGTCTTCTGTCCCATGCCCAGCTGGCTTATTTCGTAATTCTGACAGTATACACAATGCAGATTACAATGTGTCAGAAAGATAGTACCAGAACCGTGACGACCTACTAACGGTGGTTCCTCACCAAAATGCTGATGATAGGATGATACCTCTACATCCAAACCGGCATTACAACTACCGAGTTCACCATTCAACCTATCCACGCCGCACTCGCGCGGGCATACTCTGCACGGTGCGAGGAGTTCGTAGAATTCCTCAATGAGATCCTTTGTGATTTTGATCATGGAACCGTATATGTACTTAAAACCGCCATCTAAGCCTTAATCAAGTTCGTTCGCCACTCATTGCGCACGCTATCTGCTCCGGGGTTCTGAACCCTCTATCTGTTTTTTGAACCCTTGCTCAAATCTCTATTAACATGCCCTCCGTATTTATAATATGCCGCGCATGAACCTTCAGACGACACCATACAAGGACCGACCGGAGTCAGCGGCGTGCACGAGCTACTGAAAAGAGCACATTCATATGGCATTTTGAGTCCAAGAAGAACACGTCCGCATATGCATCCTTTTGGCTCTACCGATTTTGGAATCTTAAGGTCAAACTTCTTCAGTGCATCATACTTTTCAAAGGTTTTAGCAAAGGTCAATCCCGATTCAGGTATCACTCCGATCCCACGCCACCGGCTCTCGCATACTTCGAAAACAGTGTAGAGTAGCTCCAGCGCTTTCCTGTTACCTTCGGGTCGAACCACACGGTCGTACTCGATAGTAATACTGCTCTTGCCTTCAAGGACCTGTTTTACAAGAATTAGAATTCCGTGTAAGATATCGATAGGTTCAAAGCCAGTAATACATCCCGGGATATGATACTTCTTGGCCAAAAAACCATATGGTTCACTGCCAATGATCGCCGACACATGCCCCGGAAGTATCAATCCATGCACGTTGATCTTTGGAGCACCAGCAATGTAATCGAGTGCCGGCGGTATCAGTTTAAATGCCGGAAGTATGTAAAAATTCTTGATATTCTTTCGGTCGGCCGCGATCACCGTCGCCGCAATGGTCGGGGATGTCGTTTCAAAACCCACCCCGAGAAAGACAACTTCTTTGTCGGGGTTTTCTTCAGCGATGGTCAGAGCATCAAGCGGCGAGTAGACAATACTTGGCGAGTATGCCTCGAGAGTCGCCTCTGTACCTGGTACCCGCACCATGTCGCCGAACGTAGCTACTGTGACATTCTTCCGCTGGCTCAAGGCAATGCCGTAGTCGATGGTCTCCTGGGGCGTAACACAAACCGGGCATCCGGGACCAGAGAGCAAACGAAGGTCGTCTGGCAACATCGACCTCATACCCGATTTGGCAATAGCCATGGTATGTGTGCCGCATACTTCCATCAGACTCATACGTCGGTCAACAAGTTTGGATATTGCTTTTATAATCCTACCAGCAGTTGTTTCCAAGAGAATGTCCTTGCAGTTCAGCGGACTAAAGCTAAATGCACTTAATCATTAGTATAGCATAAGCCAAGGTGCCATCCGGGTCATGCTATATCTTCTCAACTTTAGGGTAGTGAATACGAACCATATTTCGCCCCATACCTTTTGCTTCATAGAGGGCTTCATCTGCAGACTTTATCAATTCGGGAACAGAGTTTCCATCATCAGGGAAAGATGCTACTCCGGCCGAAAAAGTGACTTTGTTGCTGAACGGTCCGTGAGCGAAATCGTACATCTCCAGATCGTGCAAAAGATTACCCACTATGCGTGCCGTGTCCTGCTTCTTGATCTCAGGACACATTACTATGAACTCATCGCCCCCGTAGCGAGCAATAATATCGGTGTCTTCAAAATGCTCCTTGAAAATCTCTGCCAGCTTGATGAGCAACTGATCTCCCGCCTGATGACCCAGGGAATCGTTGAAATCCTTGAACTTGTCCAAATCGATAATCGTTATCGTAACACTGTGCTGAAAACGCCGGGCCCTGTTCAATTCCTCCTCTAATCGATCTTTGAAATAACCTATATTGAACAACTTCGTCAGAGGATCTGTTGAAGCCGAAAAGGTAATGCTTTCGAAACTGCGCGTGTTATTAAGTGCAACCGCCGTCATCGTTGAAACAATACCGAGCAAATTCTTCTCTCTCTCCTCAAAATCCCCGCCGCGGCAAATTGCAATCACCCCGAACAGTTTGTCCTGGAAAACCATTGGATAACATATGTCGGGATTGAATCCTACATACGGCTCTTTCTTTGTCCCAAAGAACTCGAATTCCCGATTACCGATGGGCAGTCTTTTCTCAGCCGTCAGGCCAACCTTACCTTCGCCCAATTGGTAAACAATCTTCGGTATCAAATTATCATCAATACCGCGTTCTGCGACTATGTTGAGTCGCTTGCCTTTCTCATTGTAGAGAAACACCGCAAGTTCATTTGTCTCAAGATAATTCGAAAGCAGCCCGATTGTTTCGTTTGCAATCTCTTCAGGATTTAAGCGTGCGGTGAGTCTTATCATTGAGGCAAAGAACAGGTTGTTCATTGAATTTATCCTCTTCAACTCGGCCTTCACGTGATAATTCTCCCGCTTGTGCCGCTCCAATTCGTCGGCAAGAATATCACTGCGCACCATTTTTCTCGATCCTGGTCGGTCGCGCCGTGTAAAAATCGTGACGAAGATGAGAATTATCATCAGCGATCCGACGCCAATTAAAACAAAGAAGGTGCCCGTATCCATAATAATTGAATTCTATATGGATTTCAAAAAAAGTCAACAATATCTTTGTTTTGATCGTATAACAATAGCTTCAATGATCACCTCTGGGCTTGACGTGGCGCGCAAAGTCTGTAAAATATGTGGATTTTCCAGTCGGTATTCGCGGCGGAGTCAAAATTATGACAAAAAATCTATGGCTAATATTTTTCATATTCCTGACAAATACAGGATACGGTCAAATACCCCAAACCGCTACGCATGAGCAAATACTGGAGACCGCCAGAGAGCATTATGAAAATGGCGCGTACGCAAAAGCAATAACGCAACTAGAGACAATATTGCCCTATTTGGAAGACGAATCAGCCATCGAAGCCCATGTCCTCCTGGCCTTCAATTACGTGTCAATCGGCGACGAGGCAAGTGCAATAGAGCACTTCAAGGCCGCGCTCACAAAAGATCCCGAACTTCAATTGGACCGCTACGAAATCACGCCCAAAATTGCAGCGGTCTACGAAGAAGCCACAAAAGAAAAAGCGTATGAATCCGCCGGATGTTCCTGCTTTATTCCTGGTATAGGACAAATCTTGAAGGGAGATTACGCAAAGGGGCGGGCAATCATTGCGGCTTCGGGAGTAACGTTAGGCGGTACTCTTTTAGCCTGGTCTATTGCTGACGGTAAATACAGCCACTATCTTTCCCTTGGCCCTGATGATTATGCACAAATTGAAGAAGCATATGACGAATATAATCGATGGCGCAAAATAACTTTTCTTTCCGCCGCCGCCTTTACGGGTGTCTATATTTACAGCATCATTGACGCAATGATAGCAAGACAACCGTCTACACCGAGGGATAAAGAAAGGCAGAGCGGGATAATCCTGAAGTTTGATGGAGAGCACACCGTAATTGGCTATGCAATCAAGTTATAACATGCATCGCTCATTGAGTTATATATTCTGCGTAATCCTTATCTCTCTGAATGGTTGCCTCGACGCGCCGCATGACAATGTCTACGACCCCAAGAATCCGAATAAAGCTTACCTCTTGCTTAATGTCAATGAATTGGGCTTATACGACCTGCAGGGCGCCATTGTCAGCCTGTTGGTCGAAGACTCAATAGCGCAATCAGACACCAGTGATGAATTGGGTGTCGTGGCATTCGAAAAAGTAGATCCGGGCGTGTACTACCTCCTCACCGAAGCCACCTATTATTCGGCGCTCGAGCAAGGTCCTGAAAGTCTATGGGCAGGCGCCGAGGTGAATCGGAAAATAGAATTAGTCACCCTCGACTTCGAAGACGACTATGCCGGCATATCCTCACCGTACCGTTTCAATGCAATGAATGGGACATGGACAATCATCGCAGATACAGAGCAGCCAGAAGCGCATTCAGCACCGCAAGTGTATCAAGGCAGCGACATTAATCCTGAAGAAATTGCACTGTCACTGTGTGATACCGAAGCTCTGCATTTTCTCTTTCAAATAAGAATGAAGGTAGAAATAACCTCCAATGAAAATTGGCAAGCGGGCGTAGTCTTCAGATACCAGGATGAAGACAATTGCTACAGGTTACTGCTATCCACTGATACAATACGATGTTATGCTCTTATTAATGGGCAGCACACTGAATTACGCCAAGTGGTGAAAGAATCAAACACAGGTGAATGGCACACGATCAGGGTGGAACGTCGTGACGGTGAAAGTTACATACGAATAATAATCGATAATGCCGTGTTATTTAGTCTATTCGACAACGTTTTCTCGGGAGGGAGGATCGGGTTGATCGTCTCTAACGGTGATTTTTTCGAACCCACGACGGTCAATTTTGACGATGTCACCATAGACTTGACCCACACTCATTTACAGTAGATACCCCAGGTCCTGGAATATCATCGGATATTATCTCTGCATTTCAGTGGCCAGGCCAATTTTCGCAATGAAAGTGTTCACCGTTCTTCCTTCCGCGAAAATAAAACCAAAGTCGATTTGAATGGGCATCTGTGTACGCCTTGATATATTAATAGCCACACCTCCAAGCGCGTAGATACCCAAGTATGTCTCAGACTGCCCACTGGCAAACCAAAAGTGCAATGCAGGCGCGAATCCCACATAGGGAGCAAACTGCGCGCCCGGTGTCGCGAAGTTGTATTTGAAAGCAAACGCAGGGGTTACATCTGTAAGGCGCACGTCGAATACGGTACCGGTCCAAAATCCGACCGTCGGAGACAAATCTAATCCAAGGCCCAAAATATCCACATAGCCCGTCACCGCCAAACCAACGAAATTGTCCCCTTTAACCCAATAAGGACCGAACCCTCCCATTGCACCTATCTTTGCTGCGGCTGATGGAGCTGACAGCATTACGCAAAGCAGAAGCAAGCCGACCAAAATGATATTCCTCGGCATTTTTCCTCCTAATGTATGGAAAGAGACAAAACTTCATACAAACTGATACGTAAAGTCATGAAAAAAACCTATACTAAACCCCATCATTATACGCTCGAGTATTTGAGATGTCAAGCAACAGGGTTGCTGATATCGGTTGAAAAATAAACATATGCAACCATATCTACACCGGAGGTGTGTTGACATGACAATACTGATAATTATACTACCCAGATGTACCTAATCCCACTCATTATCTTGCTTAATGCATCCGGCTCGGTCAGTGGCTTCGTTTCAGATGCATCAAATGGCGAAAGGCTTGCCTACACGAATATCTACCTGGAAAATACTATTCTGGGGAGCGCGACAAATGATAAGGGATATTACATCATCCACAAGATTCCTCCAGGTCATTATACGATCATTTTTTCCTATATTGGCTATGAGAATATTTCAAGGGATATCATTATAGAAGAAAACAGAAATTTGACCTTGAACGTTGAGTTGAACCCATCGGCAATAGAGATCGATGAAATAACCGTTTCGGCTGAGAGAACACGCTTCGAGCAAACCGTCGAAGTCAGCCACATACTGTTCACGCAAAGGGAAATCACATCAGTACCCAGGTTATTTGAAGGCGATCTGATAAAAACCCTGCAACTCATGCCCGGCGTCGTGACCATGCATGATTTATCCAATAAACTCCATATCCGGGGTGGCAGCCCAGACGAAAATCTGGTGCTTTTGGATGGTATCACTGTCTATAATCCGTCAACCCATTTGGCCGGTTTATTTTCGACATTCAATCCTGATGCAGTTGGTTACGCAGAACTCTACGCGGGAGGATTCCCCGCCAACTACGGAGATCGTCTATCTTCCGTACTCAGTGTTAACACAAAGGAAGGAAATTCGAAAGAATTCGCTGGTACGGTCAGTCTTGGATTGGTCACCACAAGATTATTGATCGAAGGACCGATACCAAAAGGGTCCTTTCTCTTAAGCGCCCGAAGGAGTTATTTCGATGCTCTAGTCTGGCTATATGATAAGATACGTAACAGAGACATCTCACTGCCGTATTACTTCTACGACGTCATGGCAAAGGTCAATTTCAACCCCTCGCCGGAAAATAGATTCACCCTTACCGGACTGAGCGGCACGGATGTCCTTGACTTCCAGGAAATCGATACGGAAGCGCCAGACGAGAGGATCGGCCTAGAATGGGGAAACAGAGGTGTTTCCCTGCGCTGGCGGCGTGTGTTCACACCGAAATTCTATGGCGAAATTGTTGGTGCTTGGAGCAATTTTCTGACCGAGTTGAGGTATGAAGACCTCGACGATTCAACCGAAAACCTGAACCTGTATGAGGATATAATTGACTACACGATAAAATGTGACTTCAGTTATTTCTGGGGTGAAAATCACACCATGGAATTCGGAATCGAAGGAAAACAATCAACCATCGGGTACAATTGGGATTTTGAAGAAGACATAACCTTAGATCAGGAACATGACATAGGTCTTATTGCTTCTTATGTAAAGAGCAAAATATTTTTGATCCCGTCTGTACTGTCCATCCAGCCCGGGCTCAGGTCGATTTACTACAGCGAAGGCAAAAGACTGCTCTGCGACCCACGACTGGGCATCAAATATCTTTTCAAGCCAAACACCGCTCTGAACTTCGCGTTTGGAAAATACAGTCAATTCATCATCACGGTTAATAGTCAGGAATCCTATTTTTCGATATTCGATTTTTGGCGACCAGTAGATGAAGAACAAGCCATCCCGACGGCATATCACGCAATAGCCGGCATTGAGCAATGGTTCGACGAGAAAACCAAATTCACCATCGAACCATACTACAAGAAGTACTACAATCTTCTTATTCCGACCGAAGACGATATATATTTCAGCGCTCCGACCGAAAGTCTGCAATTAGGCGACGGTTACTCGGCGGGCGTCGATGTATTTCTCAAGAAGACTCTCAAGGACATATTCGGCTGGATCAGCTATTCGATCTCATTCACCAAAAGAAGGTTAGAGGAAGGCTACTACTCACCGCGTTACGACCGCAGACACAATTTAAACATCGTTCTTGGAATCACAATTCCAAAATCAATACCCCTGTTAAAAAACGGCACGCTGAGCACACGCTGGTACTTTGCCACAGGCCTTCCATATGCCCAAGACATCGCGAGGCATCGTTACTATTACTGGGACCCACGATGGGGCATTAATGATATGGACTGGGAAATAATAAGCAGTGCACGTGATGCTTACCGCCTTCCTCTTTCGCACCGCCTCGACCTGCATATCGAAAAGAACATGAGATTATTCGGCTTGGATGGTTCCTGGTATATCGATGTAATAAATGTCTACAACCGCAAGAACATCGCATTTTATACCATGGATTATGATGTGGATCCTCCTGAAATAAATAAATATGTTCTACTGCCAGTGCCGATACCCAGTTTTGGATTCAACTTGAGGTTCTAACGTGAGAACAAGCAAAGCGAGACCTTTTATATCTGCTCTCCTCATATTCTTGGGGTCGTTGCTTCTGTTGCACAACGGTTGCGAGAACGATGCTGATCTGCAATACGAACCACAACTTAATGTGTTCGGCGTTCTGAGTAACCTACAACAGTCACAGGAAATTATTGTCGACAGAACTTATCGAATAGATGAACCGGCTGGACCTGTCATCGACGATGCTTTCGTTGTTTTATCGAGGAACAATTTCAGCGACACACTGGAATTTTCATATTCAAATGAACGATACATATCCGGCCCCTTTACTTTGCTTCCCGAAGTTACACACGAACTCTTGGTGGTGAAGGAAGGATTTGACACTCTTCATGCAGCTACGACGATGCCGGGCAACTTCATCATATTCTTTCCGGTATATGGTGATACACTCACTCTTCAGGATACAATACTCCTCACACAGAGTATTGGTGCTGCCCTTTACAGTATCGCCTTCACACAAAACACCGGAGGCTATGGTCCATTTGCCTGGCATGAACCTGATCCATCTGACACCCTTGTACACATCCCTGTGGGTGAATACTGGGATGAACCGGTTGAAGGCTATTTTACAATTTACATTGTAGCCTACGACAGTAACTTCTACGATTATTATTTTGCAGAAGGTGACAGCATCATACAAGCCGGTGTGACAGGTGGCGTTGGCCTATTTGGCTCCATGTGGACACGTGTCACCAGCTCTTATGTACTCTTCCAATAGCGCTGGGAGAGTCACAAACTCAAGATGTCTCTGTAGTCTGCTCTACAGTGCCTGTATTATTCTGGAAAGCAGAGATGCGCAGAATTACATCCCTTTCCCAAGAAAGCAGCCGCCTGACCCGAAAGCCAGTCTTTAACCCAACGAGCATCATCAACATAATACCTTGACACTTAAGTGTTATCGTGTATAATACACAGGGGAATTGGCAATGACCAACGAGAATTCGCAACATAAACGGCCTTCGCAGAGGCACTTCGGCATACGCACGAAGATGGTGCTAAGCTTTGGCATATTATTCGCCGTGACGATCATTATCGTGAACGCAGTCAGCATGTTCGGCATACCGTTCACTTCTTTCCAGGGCACATACGGGATCGAAAGCGCCGGAGCAATGCGCGACCTCGACCTTATTGCCGGGCTAAAGCAGGAACGACTGCAGGTTTGGATCGGCGAACGGAAAGGCAATATGCAGATGATCGCGCACTGCGAGAAGATCGTCGGCTCAATCCGCGGGCTCAGACAGGTTATTGCACAGAAAGAGCTAGCGCCCAACCAGCCCACGTTCAAAACCGATATGCAGCGTCAGCCCCATTACTCCATACTCCGCAAAGAACTGCTGTTGATGCTTGAGATATACCCCGAGTATAATACGCTCTGCCTGATCGATGCCCAACGTGGATTCTGCATAGTATCTACCGACACAGCGCACTTAGGAGAAGATGTTAGCCACAAGAGGTTCATTCGCGAAGCGGTCGACGGCATTCATGGAGAGGCGGTCGATCTCGAATTACACCCGACATCACAGAAACCAAATATCGTATTCAGTCGTCTCATAGAGGACAATACGGAACAGCCAATGGCTGTGCTAGTTGCACATGTCGATGCTGATGCATTCATCAGACCGATGCTATATGTCGGCGAAGAAATCGGCAAGAACGATGAAGTCATGATCCTCGATGAACGCGCGCGTCCGTTGGTCACACTAAAAAGCACTATGGCTAACGGGGAAAACGCCAGAATGCTCGTGGATAGTATCACAACACATGACGCGACACTTGTCACCCAGGGCAAAGACGGGGTCATTGTAACCAGCGACTACCGCGGTGTGCCGGTTTTTGCGGCATACCGGTTCATTCAAATTGCACCGAACCGTGGTATGGGACTGATCCTGAAGCGCGATCAAGCAGAAATCGTGCGGAGCATCTGGAAGCGGATCGGCTATTCTCTCATTGCGGCTCTTTGCGGCTTACTGCTTGCACTCGGTCTTACGGCATGGGCGGCAACTCGCATATCAAAACCAATCATCAAACTGAGCAACACGGCGCGGGCCGTGGAGGCTGGAGACCTTAAGGCGCGTGCATTGCCCACGAGCAACGACGAAGTCGGCGCCTTAGCAAATGTATTCAACTCAATGCTCAACCGGGTCCAGCAATGGCACGCGGAACTGGAGAAAGAGGTCGAGGCGCGGAGCAAAGCGCTCAAGAAAATCAACAAGGAACTTGAGGAGAGAATACTCCGGCATGAACGTGCTGAAACCGACCTTCGGGAAAGCAAGGAATTCGCCGAGAAACTCATCAATCTGATGCAGGACGGTTTTGCTGTTTTTGATACAAAAGGCGTACATACCAGCGTGAACCCCTCGCTCTGCCGCATGACCGGGTTTTCTGAACAAGAACTGATCGGCACTGGCCCTCCGCATCCATATTGGCCTGAGGAAGAAATAGAAAAATTCCAGACGTCATACAGGAAAATGATTCTCAGCAAACCCGCAGAATTCGAATTGATGATGAAGAGAAAGGACGGTACTCGATTTCCTGTTCTGGTTAGCCCGTCACAGACACAAGATTCACAGGGCAACGTGAATTACTACTTTGCCACGATCAAGGACATTTCGGAAAGGAAGCGTGTGGTCGAAGCTCTTCGTCAGAGTGAGGAAAAATACCGGCTCCATTTTGAATACGCATCTGACATCATATACTCAATCGACAGTGATATGCGCCTTCTCAGTGTCTCACCATCGGTAGAAAAAGTGCTCGGTTATAAACCTGAGGAACTGGTGGGTAAGCGCATTACCGACCTGAATATCATCGTGCCTGAGCACATTGAAGCGTTTGCACATGATTTGGCACGAATCCAGGACGGAGTGCAGATACCAGCCCCAGTTTATGAATTCATAAGTAGAACAGGCGCGCGTAAATTCGGTGAAGTAAGCAGCGCTCCTCTTTATCGCAACCAGAAGATCATTGGCGTCGTATCCGTCGCTCGAGATATAACCGCACACATAAAAACCGACGAGGAATTAAAGAGAAGCAACCGTGCACTAAGGATAATCAGCAACTGTAATATGACCCTGGTCCGCGTAACCGAGGAAAAAGAGTTGCTCACAGAGATCTGCCGTTCGATCACGGAAGTCGGCGGCTACATGCTTGCCTGGGTCGGCTACGCCGAGGATGGCAAACAAAAAACCATCAGCATTGCTGCACACTCAGGCGAGAAAATAGAACATATCAAGCGTCAAAAGTTAACATGGGCAGACAACAAGGATGGCAACAATCCGTTCGGCATAGCAATTCGTTCCAAGACATACTACACGTGCTCCGATGCGCATGAAGCTGATGCAGAAATGGTCGTTTGCCGCGAACTATTGAAGCACGGGTTCAAATCACTGATGGTATTACCGCTCGTGTACGGTAACAAGATCCTCGGCACGCTGAACATCCACTCCGCCGTAACCGAAGCCTTTGATGACCGCGAAATCAACCTGTTACAGGAACTCGCCAATGACCTCACCTATGGTATCCAGGCCTTGCGCGCCCATATCGCGCGCAAAGAAGCAAGTGAAGCACTCGAATTGAGCTATGCGAAACTGCGAAAGACCCTCGAAGAAACAGTAAATGCCCTGGCTTCGGCAACGGAAAAACGTGATCCTTACACGGCCGGTCACCAGCGGTCGGTCACGCAACTGGCCTGCGCCATCGCTGAAGAGATGAAGATGACCGAAAGCCAGATCGAAGGTATCCGCATTGCCGGACTGCTCCACGATATCGGCAAACTATCGGTCCCGGCAGAAATCCTGAGCAAGCCCGGTGATCTCAGTCAGAGCGAATTTTCCATCATAAGATTGCATAGTGAGATCGGCTACGATATACTGAAGACGGTCAATTTCCCATGGCCCGTTGCCCAGATAGCATTAGAGCACCACGAACGCATCAACGGTTCCGGCTATCCAAAAGGTCTTACCGGCGACCAGATCATGTTAGAGTCAAAAATAATGGCGGTCGCCGACGTGGTCGAAGCAATGTCGTCGCATCGACCATACAGGCCGGCACGCATGATCAATGAAGCACTTGAGGAAATCAGAAACAACCGCGGCGCTCTCTACGACACAGAAATCGCAGATGTATGTTTGCGTCTATTTGAGCAGAAAAATTTCAAGTTCAAGCGAGCCTAACAGTACGTTATAGTTTACGGCGCCCCAAGTCAGCACTGGGGTAACCCTCAGGGCAGACCCGAGTCGTACATGAAACAGGAGGCAAAAACAGGAGCACCAGTCAGATTACTCCGCCACATACCCCCTTATCTACTATTTGCTGTCTAACATCGATTCATCAAGTTAACGTATCAACAGCAACTTTTCCACTGCAATGTAATCCCCTGCTGCCAGTTCTAAGAAATAGACACCCGCGGGCAATTTTTGGTTGAATATGTCTCGACCGTCCCACATAAAGCACCATGCCCCTGAAGAATAAGATGAAGGGTATAACAATTCCCTGATGAGCCTTCCAGCAAGATCATATATCGTGACTGTCGGCTCAGAGGAACCTGTCTGCTGTGACGAATGCTCGATCCTGATCATGGCCTCGCCATGGACTCTGTATACGGACCTCCTGATCTATCGCAGGCGACCATTCCCTTATCCTCGAGAACACCGGGAACGCCATTGATGACGATCACAGCCGGACCCCATGTCAAACCTCCATCAGTCGATTTATAACAAAACAAACCATTTGGGTCGGTCACCGAACCCGTATGGCCTAATACATGCGCATAGAAATTGCCCGCCGTATCAACGGTCACACCTGGGTCACTATCGTAAGCATAGTAGGGATCAACGAACAGACCCTGACTCCAAGTCAGCCCACCGTCAAAAGAACATCCGTAGCCAACTTGACGGTAGCCTAAACGAAAATCCCTCCACACTGCAACGAGATTAGTTGAATCCTTAGGATTAATGACAATCTGATCTTCGTTCTGAAGTTCGGTAGTTGTATCATCATTTATCTTGATATTCAAATAGGCCGAATCATCCGGCCATGAAAACGCGTAAAGACAACTAAATATTGCTACCGTCAGAAAAAGCAAACAGCACGGAATAGATTTTCCCGCTATCACGCCTTTCACGTCCGCTCTGCATACTTTGTTCATCTATCCTCCCTTTGTTCGATACCGGAAAATACGTGAAAATCGTATTTAATGCATGAATAGTAACAGGTATTACTATAAGAATGCAATGCCAGGTGTCAAGGCGCACGGTTCTCTCAAACAAAGAAATTGAGTGGCGGAGAAACTAAGATGACAAACTCTCACAATTTCCTGTCATCGGGCTTGCTTGTCCTCTGACTCGATCAGATGATCGGAGGAATTCTGGTTGAGGCGAATCCTCAAGGGAAGCTGCAGATGGTGAATCCATTACTTAGCTCTTTGAATTTCACCGACGACAATAAAAATCAGTTGTGTTGACTTGACTTTCGACTCCAATTCCATATAGTGTTTACATGTATATGCGAGATAGCAATGCTCGTTTTGATATGGACGAATCAAGCGAAGTCTCACCCGCTTTCGACCCGAGTTGAGATCGTGCAGAATATGACTGCTTTTTGTGGTGTTATCTGTACTAAATGCCCCGTATATACTGCAACTCAACAAGATGATGACAAGAAAAGGGAGGAAGTGGCCCGCATGTGGTCATCAAGCGAAGAACAAATCAATCCAGAAGATATTATTTGTTATGGATGTTTTGGTGGGAAGAAGCTGTACAAGTTTTGTGCCACCTGTGAAGTGAGAATTTGCGGATCAACAAAGAAAGTCAAAACCTGCGCCCACTGTGGCGAGTATCCCTGTGAGATACTCAATGAGCACTGGAAGAAAGAGGATGTCATAGGAATGAAGAGAGTAGGAAGGAAATGGGGTAGCAATGCAAAAGCAAATCTTGAAGAGATCAGAAGAAATATTCAAAATGCGGCGTCCTGATAGAATCCTGATGACTGCCGAACCTGCTAATTTTGCACAGCCAATGATGTCAATCAGGACCGTCAGAAGTAAATAATACAAAAGGAGGACCGAATGCCACCGAAAGATCTCATTGGAGAGGTCTTCTCCCAACTGAAACTACAAAAATTTGAAACGTCTATCGTTTCCATCGAACACGTTCAAGATTTACAGTATGTCATGGAGAAACATCATGAGCAGGGCATCTTCAGTGACGAACTCTATAATGAGTGGATTGCAAAATTCGATTTCGGTCTCCCGGAAAACTTGCCAAACGTGAGATCATTGATTGTTGTCGCTGCTCCTCAACCCCAGTTTCAGGTAACCTTCAGATGGAATGCAGAATCCCATTCATTCATCATTCCCCCCAACTACTTATGTTATTCAGACAGACAAGTTGAAAACACACTGTCACGAATTCTCGGTCATGAGAAATCCGTTATGGCTAATAACTCGCTGCCAAAAAAGCTACTTGCCGTGCGTAGTGGATTGGCAAAGTACGGCAGAAATAACCTCGTTTATATTCCTGGAATGGGTAGTTTTCATCGACTCATCATTTTCTACAGTAATTTGCCTTACCCGAAACATACCTGGCAGGAAGTACAAATGATGGAAGAATGCCGTGAATGTGAAGCATGCCTTAGGGGTTGTCCTACCGGTGCAATTTCGTCTGACCGTTTCCTTCTTTGCGCAGAGCGATGCATCAGTTTTTATAACGAGAGGGCAGGTGATTTCCCCGAATGGATAAAACCGTCATCGCATAATGCTCTGCTTGGATGTCTCACCTGCCAAGGGGTCTGTCCGTTGAACAAACCCTTTCTCCAATGGATCGATAACAGGGCCCAATTTTCAGAAGAAGAGACTGCTCTGCTTTTGCAGGACGTACCACAGGAGCGGCTTGCTGCCGCAACTATAAGGAAAATAGAGGAACTCGACTGCCTGGAATATATTAATGTACTTGGTCGCAACCTGAGCGTCCTGCTCAAAAAAAAGGGAAAGCTGTAGTTTAGTATGGACTTATTTCACAAGTGATTGAGTTAGATAAATTTGTAATAGAGAATCCTGATCAAAGGGAGTGAAAGAAATGGAAAAAATTAAACTGGGAATACTAACCTGTTCAAACACAACAAGGATCTTAGATTGTCCCGTCGGAGCATGTCTAAAGGATATGTATGAACGTAAGGGTGCTTTCGACGAATACAAAAATCAAGATGTTGAACTGATCGGTATTATCTCGTGCAATGGATGTCCAACTATCACAGGAGAGGCAATTATCCTCCCCAAAATAGAATCTTTGATTCATTATGGCGTAACCCATATACATTTGAGTTATTGTATGACGGTTGTATGTCCGTTTGTAAGAAAATATTTCAAGGTTATAAGAAACAATTTCCCCGAAATAAATGTCATCTTAGGTACACATGAGGCTCATCAGACAAACGATAAGTTCAGATGTGATATCGGATCAAAGTTAAAGGAGAGAAGACAAACAATTATTCCCTGATAACCAATTAGGTTGATACTTTTGCTTCGTAGATCGATTATCCCGGTTTGATATTCTCAAACAAAAAGAGAAACCTGAGCATCCCCCAAAGCGGCAGAGTGATGACCACCTTATCTTATTTTGACCACCTTCCGAACGATTCTACTATCCATCTCCACGAAATATATGCCAGGTGCAATGTTTCTTGGCTCCACGCTCCTTCCCGTAATGTCAAAGACTTTACACTTCTTGCCTTCGGGCAGTTGCAGGGATCCACAAAAGACTACAGGAACATACCAAGGCACTGAAACTTCTGCAATCTTATCCTCATCAATGCCTGTGAGTGAGTCCCGAATCACCGAAATACTGGAATCGTAACGATTTATTACATACGTTCTATTGTAAATATCGTTCCAAGCAAACGCACCGGGGGAATTTCCGACCGCAATGGTTTTGATTACCGTATCTGTTGCTCCATCAATGATCATCACATTGTCATTATGGCGGTTAGAACAATAGACCTTATTATTTGTAGCATTCCAGAAAAGACTATGAGGACTATCTCCAACCGGTAATGTCGTGATTACCGCATCGGTCACCCCGTCAATGACCGTCACATTGTCACTATATTCATTGCAGCAATAGACCTTATTATTTGTAGCGCTCCAACAAAGATCACGAGTAAGATCTCCCGCGGCCACTGTCGTAATTACCGAATCAGTCATCCCATCGATGATCGTCACGTCGCCACTACCGTAATTACTGCAGTAGATCTTGTTACCAATTGCATTCCAGCACAGGGCACGGGGCATATCTCCAACCGCCACTGTACTAATTACCGAATCGGTCACCCCGTCAATGACCGTCACGTTATTACCGCGATAATTACCGCAGTAGACCTTGTTGCCAGTTGCATTCCAGCAAAGAGCCAAAGGAGTATCAACGACCGCAATCGTGGTGATGACCGAATCGGTCATGCCGTCAATGACCGTCACGTTGTTACTGCCAAAATTACCGCAATAAACCTTGTTGCTTGTTACGTTCCAGCAAAGCACACCAGGTACATTACCGACAGCAACTGTAGTTATGACCGAATCGGTCATGCCATCAATGACCATAATGTTGTCACCCCAAGCGCTCGTGCAATAGACCTTGTTACCAGTTGCATTCCAGCAAAGAGAACTGGGAAATCTGTTAGTCGTAATCGTGGTGATCACTGCATTAGTCACTCCGTTAATGACTGTTACGTTGTCACTGTACCAATTGGCACAGTATACTTTTTTACTTGTCGTGTTCCAACAAAGAGCCCAAGGATCACCTGAAACCGATATTGTCGTTTCAAGCCATTGAGCAGACAATAGCGCAGGCATGACTAGCACAAAGCACATGATGAGTGAATATCTACGATCATACATCATAAATACCTCCCTTCTACTACCTACAGCTCTACTACCTACAGCCGACACCCCAACTGACTGCAACAAAGGGAATTGTACGTTATTATAGATCTCAGCCGGAAAACTGTCAATAGTGGTCCTTGCACGAAGCGCAACAGGACTTGCGGATGTTGACTCTGGAGCCATCGTGATGAGGCGGCCATCAGATCAGAATTAGCGCGTGAGTTCGGATCAGCCATCGACAGTAGTGACTACGTTGCTTCGCAATCTATTTCTGCGATAACGGATAAATTTCCCAAAAAGAAATTGTATGCTCATTTTTCTTAAACAAATCACTGATTTGCGAAAGATGGCAATATCGATATCAATGTCACCTCACCTTTACTACTTTTTGAACTATTTTGTTGTCTACCTCCAGGAAATAGATGCCAGGTGCAATGTTTCTTGGCTCCACGCTCCTTCCCGTGATGTCAAAGACTTTACACTTCTTGCCTTCGGGCAGTTGCAATGATCCGCGGAAGATGGTTGCACCGATGCTCACTCGATCCACGGGTCCCACTATCGGCAATTCCTCAATACCGATAGGCGCAGTGAGCCAGGGAACAAAGTCAACATAGTCAGACACCGAGTCGCCCAGACCGGCCGGATTTACTGCAGGATGATACGGTCCAGTTTCATCTCCCCACCAATTCGAGTCGGCACTGACCATGACAGTCGTATCAATATTGCATATGCCGTAGCCGACATTATCACATATGTCGTTATGATGTATCTCAGGGCTCGAATGGTTACCCCAGACATCTGGTTGGCAGTATATACCGTTCCCATAATTGCCTAAAATAATACAGCCACTAACAACCGGTGAAGAACCGTCACAAACCATGCCGCCGCCAAATCCTGTCAGCGGTATCACGTTTTCTGACACGATATTGCCGGTAAAGGTTGGCGAAGCTTGATAGCAATAGATCCCGCCTCCATCCCAGACAGCCGTATCGTTACTTACTGTATTATTGCTGATGGTCGAGGAAGACCCCTGGCAGTGTATACCGCCGCCGCAATATCCTGTATTACCCGTGATGTTGTTATCATCGATGAATGGTTCAGAACTGTCGCAACCGATGCCGCCACCAAAATTCGCATAATTACCAGTAATAGTGTTAGCTGTTATAACAGGCGCGGATCTATAGTCACAGGCGATACCGCCGCCTATCCAGCCACACATGCATTCACCCGTTGCGTTATCAGCGATGACATTGCCAGTGATCGTCGGCATCGCGTTACCAAAGCAATAGATACCGCCACCAGCAACTGTAGCATAATTCCCACTGACGGTATTTTCCGCGATGAAAGGTGCCGAGCTGTCGCAGCAGGCAATACCGCCGCCTCTTACTCCATCATGCGCTCCTCCCCCGTTCTCTGAAACAACATTTCCGGTAATGGTCGGTGAAGAATTACCTAGGCAGACAATACCACCGCCAAATGCAGCGCCACCAACCCTGTTGCCAGTGATGATGTTATTCGTGATCGTCGGTGATGAGTTTTCACAGAGGATACCGGCACCGTGGTCATAAATACCGGTTAGATACCCGTTACGAACAGTAAATCCGCTGATCAAGGTTGCCGAGTCAGTTCCGGTGGATATTTGTATCACTCTTCCCGTACTGCCACCATCTATGATCGTCGTATCCGGACCCAATTCACTAACGAGATGTATTCCCTGCACATTCGGCCAGACGATGTTTTCATAGTAGACACCTGGCCCAACGGACACCGTATCGCCATTGGCACAGGAGTCCAGGCAATCCTGAATACAGTTGAGTGTAGAATCAGGGTGCACATACCAGATGGTTGCATGTGCTGTGCGTGTGACGAGCAGCAAAGCGATTGCTACGATAAATACACGTATATGCTTCATACTTCCTCCTTCCCTAGTAAGAAAAAACAATAAATACCACTGAAAAGATCTACTCACAGCCCCGATCAAAAAAATACGTAAATACGACAATCAAATGTTTGTTTATAATCGTAATTCAGCTTATCACCCGAATCTCACATGTTTTCTCACAACTCATGACACGTGAAAAAATGGGGAGTGACAGCATAGATCACATCAAAACGGTAACATATGCTGGCAAGAATGAAGAAATATTCACCTTTATCTTGTGCTCACTATATTGACAACTGCCCATGTATTTATATATTTACAGTACTTACCCAAAAGCCGTTATGTCGCAGAAACCGAACTAGCGCTTTAACTTAAACGGCTGTAACGCGGTTGTAGTAACACCTTGGTAAACTGGATTTTTTTGGCAGGGTCAATATCTGTTTGCGTAACAGGTAAAATGGAAAATACTACAAACCGTAGCCTGTGATCCTGGCGAACCCGCCGGTATTATGTTTGCAGGTTGCGGCAAAAAAGGGAGGAACGATGCAATACGTATGTAAAACGTGGTTGGTCCTTGTTCTGTTAGTAGTAATCGTGATTATCGGATCAGGCAATTCCGATGTTTCGATGAAAAGTATTAAGATCAATGACCAATATGTGACCCCTGACTTCAGCAGATTTTCATGGATAAAAATGGGGTCGTTCGAAGAAACACCGACACCAATACGCTGCACAGCTACCACGCCCAATGAGTACGCCTCGGGAATAAGGGCACCTGATTCTTTTCCTTCACCAGGTAATACGCCATGGGGGCTTGCTCCAGGTAACAATTGCATATGGCTTTCTGATATCGAAGGCGAGACGATATACAAAATAGACCCGGTGACCGGTGCCGTTCTTACGCAATTTGCTGCCCCTGATCCCTGGACCAAAGACCTTGCATTTGACGGACAACACCTCTGGGCGAGTGGTAACATGCAGAGCGATATATATAAGATCGATACGCTGAACGGGGCCATCATGAGCGTTTACAACAGTCCTTCGCTGAATCCATTAGGACTCACCTATGATGGTACATATCTCTGGCATGCATCGCATCCCGGAACAAACACAGAACCCACGCAAATCTACAAGATCGACCCGGCAAACGGTCAGGTCATAACATCTTTTCCCCTGCCATTTGAGTGGGCGAATGGTCTAGCATATAAGGACGGACACCTGCTCGTGAGTGATACTGATCTCGGGATTATTTATGAGATCGATCCGAACACCGGAGAAATCGTTGATGCATACGGGGCTGCAAGAGATAATCCACTGGGACTTGCATATGATGGCACCAACATATGGAATGTTGATGATCTCTTTGATTTTCTATTCTGGTACACTCCTGCAGCTGCGCCTATTGCGGTTGCCATTAACCAACCGCGCGTGGCAAATACATACCCCACCTATCAGCCGATCAACGTTATCGGCACAGTGCAGGGTTCTGATCTCATATCCTGGAGCGTAGAATACGCCGAAGGTGAGACACCCGGAACCTGGGCCCTTATCGATAGCTTGCATCATACCCCCAAGGTCTACGATACACTCTTACAGTGGAACGTGAGTGGTCTTGCTCAGAATTACTACTGGGTCAGAATCAATGCCACCTGTGCCTCTGGTGTGGACACATCACATCAGGTGAGTTTCCATGTCGATCCTGATATCATGAGCGGATGGCCGTTAGAATGTAAAAATATCTCGCCGATCGCTATCGCCGATCTCGGTGACGGAGGCGCGTATGAAATAATCGCTGGCACAGCTCATAATAATGAAATAGAGTGTAATGTTACGGTCTGGGATCTGTCCGGTAATAATGTGTGGCAATCACCGGACGGCATAAATAATTCTCACAAACCAGTATCCGTAGGCAATACTGACTGTACTGGCCTCTATGAGATAGTCACCGGATATCCAACCCAGACAACTGGAACCGATTCGTGTCCGGTATATGTCATGACCTACAACGCAGGCATCTATCAGAACTGGCCCCAGTATGGAATAAAGACTGGTTATTACTGGAACACAATGATATCGGCACTCTCTGACATTGACCTGGACGCAGACCTCGAGATCTTCACTGGAGGGATGGAACTCCATGGATGGCACCATGACGGCATAGCGTACAGCGGTGCGTTCATCGGCTCGACCGTCTCTGATCCAGCGATCGGTGACATCGATTGCGACAATTTCGACGACTTTGTTTTCATGAATGACAGCGCCCTGGACGTCCGTGATAGATACGGGAATTCCATAGCAGGATTTCCCGTTTCAATGCCCGCGGGCATTGGCGCCAGCTTCCCGGTAATCGGTGACGTCGATAATGATAGTGTACCCGAGATTATCCTGGCGCTCGACGACATGAAAGTGTACGTGGTGGATTCGGAAGGAACTGTACTCCCTGGCTGGCCTAAGACTATTAACGGTTCGTACTCAAATTCACCCGTGGTCGGAGACATCGATAACGATAACGACCTCGAGATCATCGTCGTGAGCGGTATGTTTCCTCAATACTCACGTGTCAGCGTGTTCGAACATACCGGCAACAGCTACTCTGGCTGGCCCAATCAGCTCAGTGATAGGGTATTCCGCTATTTCAACATGCCCGTGATCGGAGACGTAGACGGTGATAGCGTGCCTGAAATTATCATGGGTTTTGAAAGCGTCAGCGGGTACGAGGAGTTGTACGCGTGGAACAATAACGGCGATGTCATTTCTGGCTGGCCGAAGATCCTAACCGAAATCGAGGGCTACGGCATAACCGGTTCACCGGTGCTCGGCGATTTTGATGATGACGGCAATATCAACATAGGGGTCAGCTCGAATGTATACTGGGTAGGAAATTCAGAGATTTACGTTTGGGATCTGCCGTTCCCCTATCTGGAGAGTACGATGGAATGGCCAATGTTCCGGCACGATCTGTACCGGACAGCAAATTATCACCATGCTGGAGAGGTTGGTGTTGTAGAAGACCGAAGTAATCGCCTCATAAGCGAGGCATTCGGCTTGACAGTTTACCCATCGGTGAGCAGTAATATCGTCCGCGTCACAACTCACATACCTTCAGACTGCGGGACCGGGGAGATTTCGATCTACGATGCGACTGGCCGCCGAGTGTATCACTATCCTCATGTTAATATCGGCAATCAGCAGGCGATCATCGATTTCGCTGCATTAGATAAGACGGGCAGTAACGGCGTCTATTTTGTCACGCTACGTTCAGCCGAATCAACAGTGGTCAAGAAGGTAGTGATCGTGCAGTAATCGAAAACACACACTACTTTGCTGAATGTCTTGTTAATAGAATATGACTGAATGGCTTCTTGAATACTGAAGTATTACACTACTTGAAATAGCGACCTTCAAGTAGTTACTTTGGTATGCTTGTGTTGTACATTGCTGAGTACGTTTGGACGAAGAAGAATGCCCCGCTCTTTCAAAGAGCGGGGCATTCTCATCTGATAGATTAATATGGACTTACCGTACGAGCAGTAATTTCTTGGTTGTCGAATTATCCCCTGCCTGCAGTTTCAAAAAATAAACACCACTGGCGACCTGTCTTCCTTTCTCGTCATGACTATTCCATGTCACCTGATGCGTACCTATTTGCTCATACTGGTTCACCAGTGTTCTCACTAATTGGCCAGATACATTATATACATCAAGCGAGACATACAGTGGAGTCGTGAGTTGATATTCGATAACCGTATTCGTCCGCATTGGATTAGGTGATATCTGGCCTAGACCAAAATATGAGCAGTGCTCGCCCGGCTTTTCAGCAATGCCGGTATAGGTTATCGGTATTACCTTTAACCGAATCATGTTATCGCCAGAAACACCTGGTTGCCAGACACCACCTATATAGTTCCACATATTACCTGGGTAATCTAAGGTAGGGTCCCTGAGCACACCGCATGAATCCCCCGGGGCAATGATATGTCCGACAACAATGCCGAGCGGGTTATCTGTAATTATGTTGAGGTCCGTGATGTCCACGGTGTACCATTGGAGCTGAGAGTTGTATAGCTCGGCGACCGAGTCTATGAATGAACCAGGGGCTCCTGCAGTTGCTTCATAAATGCGTATGTCAAAGGTTCCTGGATCACTTATGAGTAGCTTTACTTGATGGAGCAATCCGCTGTCTATGCCTACTTCACTGAATTCAAATCGAACATATTGTCCATCTCCGCCAGTTGTTGCAGCCGGCACCCAGTATGGCTGTCCGTCATCGTAGATTATGGTACGTGCATTCGTTACCTCGAAATTGTAGGTAGCAGTAGTTGCCCAGTTACCTGCATTGTCAGCAGCCAAGACAGAGTACCAGATATCAGTATGCCAGGTCTGAGCAGGGATATCTGCTTCATAGACATCTGGACCTGCACTCGTCATGTGCACGTCTAGTGTCGGACCATTCTCTATCTCATAATGCAGTATAACCGAATCCGGATTGACACCCGATCCGTCATCGGTGACCGTAGCCGTCACCGTATAATTACTGAGCGTATCTATTGTGTCAGGAAGAGGCGTATGTGTAATAAGGGGTGGTTGCAGGTCAGGTGGTGGTGTATCAGCCATGCGGGCATTGTCGATGAACCAACCCTGGCCATGAGATAGTGGATCTGAAGCAAAAGTAATACGAATTCCTATGAAATCGCCAATTCCAACGTAGCCCAGGGCCTGGAGATCCTGAGAAGCAACACTTACCCAATTAGGCGTAGTGCTGTAGCAATACGCCCAGGCATTGCCCAAAGATCCTGTTCCGGCCAATTGTGCATCGTAAGTAGGATTAAGATGCCCCTCGGCAAGTGAATCGATTTGCACCCACGTTA
This sequence comes from Caldifarciminota bacterium, assembly GCA_020353055.1. Classification (GTDB taxonomy): domain Bacteria; phylum Hydrothermota; class Tepidihabitantia; order SM23-42; family SM23-42; genus SM23-42. Next base: position 1,566,073 of record CP070686.1, read on the forward strand.
CTCCGCTGTCATTAGAAATCTCAACAATACCTCCGTCAAAATTAGTGGCAGGACCCTCGAACGAGGACCAGTAATCCATGGATAAATAGACATGATTCCAGGTGTGTGCACTGCCCCTAATGGCAGTCAAATAACCCGTCTGGTTGCCTGTATACATTGCAATATCACCAGCGGGAACTCCTGCAAATCTATATCCTGAAGGGGCCGTGTTTGGACCATAGGTATCAAGAGTATCTCTAATACCCCAGGCATACCCCGAAGTTGTCCACGGTATGTCGGGTCCGTACAGAGTATCTCTCTCGAATTCATCGTAATATTCCGGCCTCAATGCGTCGGAAAAAGATTTGGGCAGTGAAGGGAGAGAAGGTTTGAACTCTAATTCGATGACGTTTCCCTGTCGAGGTTGATCTTCCGAGACGACTGCGCTGGTCACGCTAACGAAGATGCCAAGGATGCACATAATTGCTGGAAACACGTGGTTTCTACTTTTCATCCAATCCTCCTGAAATTTATAGTAGGTCTACACTTTTCCATCTTCTTGTCGAAGATTCGAAAGAAGATTTAGCTAAATGGCGCCCATGCTTGTCTTAGTTCCCTTTTATTACGCTTTTGTCAGGTTTCTGTAAGCCTGTCTGGATTTCCTCACCTCCTCCCGGCTTCAGAAACAGGCGCCAGTTCACCCCCGTGTCATGATTAACTTCTAATAAGTGTAATTGGAATGAGCGGGTTGTCAATGGCTACAAGGGCTGGTTTCCAATCTGAATATAGCTGCACATTCTTACTGCCACACCACAAGCGGCCTCCTCGCAATGAAAAATCACCCCCTTGCATCCTTCTTGAATCGTACTATCTAATTAGCAGCAACTTCTGTGTGGCAGTATAATCCCCCGCCGTGAACTTCAGGAAGTAAACACCACTGGGAAGTTTTCTATTAGTATCATCAGTGCCGTTCCAGATAGCTTAATTACCATAGCAGAACGCCGGCAAAAACCTCGTCACCGATAAGTCATCGGGCTGTCATTTGATAACCGGGCAAATGAAGTGATATCCGGTTGGCAAAGCGAGCAAGTTAGGGAACGTTGACAAACTCTATTAATACCGTAGAATGATCAGAGTAGTTTTATGAACAAGCTTCCTGCAAAGAGTAAAGACGAATTATATGCAAGGTGGAAGCGAGTGGAAGAATTACCATTCTCTGGCTGGGATTTCTCTATTGTCTCCACAACAACTAAAACAGAACCGTTGCCCTGGGATTACAGAAAGGAGGTTCAGAAGGTCATTGAAAGAAAGGAGACCCTTCTGGACATGGACACAGGAGGCGGAGAATTCTTGGCATCAATTCCAGAACTACCTGTCCGGACCTTTGCAACTGAGTCATATCCTCCAAACGTCACGTGCGCATACAATAATCTCCAGCCTTTAAATGTACAGGTTATTCAAGTAGACGAATCAGGAGTGCTCCCATTTAAGAACGGCAGCTTTGATGCAATCATAAACCGGCACGGCTACTATGACCCAAAAGAAATCCATCGAGTTGCCGAGAAAAGCGGAATATTCTTAACACAACAAGTTGGCAGTAAGGATTGGCAAGATTTAAAAAGTGCGTTGGGCTATCAGGATACAGCGACGGATCGCTGGGATTTAGAGTACGCAAGTAAGCAAATCAAACAAGCCGGCTTCGAGATTATGGCCCAAAATGAGGTTACTGACAATAGGAGCTATTTCAAAGATGTGGAGGCGATTATCTATTACTTGATCAACATTCCTTGGGTCATATCTGATTTTTCAATCGACATTTATTTTGACAAACTTTTGGAACTCCACAGACAGAGCATAGCACAAGAATGGTTAGTGTTTCTGCAACACAGATTCTTTCTTGCTGCAAGAAAATGGGAGTGACTGACTGAATCACTCCCCTTGTGCTACACTTTGCTTTTTATCTAACCTTCACCACCTTCTTTGCTTCGCAATCGATTACAACGATAAAAGAATAGATGACAATGATAAATACACTACCTAATCTTGATCACCTTCTGGACGATCTCATCATCTATTTCCACGAAGTAGATTCCTGGCTGAATCTTATCAGATTCCACAACCCTTCCTGTGATGTCAAAAACTCTGCAATTCTTGCCGTCAGGTAATTGCAGGGGCCCGCGGAAGATGGTTGCCGTTATCTCGTGTCCATTCTTCAAAGTTAGTTCGTTCTCCAAAATACCCGTGGGTGAATATTTAATGGTCGCATAGTCCTGGTCAGTGCCGACACCTTCACTCCGTCCCGTAACGTATACGCTTCCGCCATTATGAACGGCAATGGCAAAAGAATAGTCGTCATAATTGTTCGGGCCATCATACCGTGCCACCCATTGCTCCACACCTGCTGAATCATACTTCACCGTCGCATAATCCGTCGCGTCAGTACCGTCACTAGGTCCAGTAACATAAATATTGCCTTCATGGTCAATAGCGATTCCAGCCCCCTCATCAGAGACGCTACTCGGGCCATCGTACCGTGCCACCCATTGCTCAACTCCTGCTGAATCATACTTAACCGTCGTTATATCTTGACGCGTACCCACACCAGTACTACCCCCCGTGACACAGACACTACCTGCACTATCAATGGCAATCGCCCTTGCGTAATCGTCTAAATGAGCCGGACCGCTATATCTTGACACCCACTGTTGTGTGCCCGCAGAATCGTACTTTATCGTTGCATAGTCCC
>CP070686.1:1568897-1583232 GCA_020353055.1 Caldifarciminota bacterium
AAGGGTTTGTCCAGGACATATTTTTGTAGTCGAGCCATATTTCACCGCTGTCGTTTCTAATCCCGAGTTTCTTGTGGTGCGCAAGATAATTGTCACGGAAGCATACGATCCGGGCGATCAGCTTTACGTTATGTTTCGCGGTGCTTTCCACGAGGTAGTTAATATCAAAGTGTTTCTTCGTTGCGCCGATCTTCTTGGCTAATTCCAGTTCGGAGCCGTAGGTCAGAAATCCATAGTCGCTTTTGAAATCCACGACGACCGTGTTGATCAAACCTGAATCCGCTTTGCTGAAGATCTCTTCCCAGTATTCCTGCCTATTTGCCTGATAGGGGTTAACGTAGATGCCGCGGATTATAGTATCAGGCGCGGGGCAACAGTTCGCCAAGAGGGCAAGTAGTACACAGAGGTTCATTTTTCCTGCAATATTCCTTTCCTGCTCTTACAAGCAGCGCGTGGAACTCATTATATATCCTTGTGCTTGCTGGTAGATTGCTCTCGATGAATTTCTGTAGCGTATCATAGGGCATATCACTTTTGATCATTCCGTGTCGGGAGAAAATTCGTCGTGTGTAACCGTCGACAACAAAAACCCTCTTGTCGAATGCGTAGAGGAGTATCGAATCGGCGGTTTCCGGGCCGATCCCCGGGATCTTCAATAGCTCATGTCTGATTGCTCGTGTGTTCTTTTTCACTATCCTGCTCGTCCTGCCGTCGTATTTACCGACATAATACTTGAGGAAGGCACGCAGGTATTTCGATTTCATGCGGTAAAAGCCTGAAGTCTTTATGAGTCGTGGGATTCTGCGGTGTTCCATGAGCAGTTTTTTTGGATGGAGGAGTCCTGCCACTTTGATCTTTTCAATTGCCAGGCTGGCGTTATGCCAGTTTGTGTTTTGGGTGAGTATTGCACCGACGATTATCTCGAAAGGCGTGTCTCCAGGCCACCAGCGTTGTGGACCAAGTGTCTTATATAGCTTTTTGTAGATCTTAAGGAATGCTGTATTCGATGAGTTCGTATTCGCCTGTGGTGTCACTGAATCGGATCATTCCTATTGCGGGCGCATAGTATTCTATGACTCCGCTGGTATCGACGATTGAAGTATCGCCGGTGACCATTGACTCAATCGTTGTGATGTTTATTTGATATACGTCACCGTATTCGGATTCGTGAGCATGGTCAACGATCGAACCTATTATCTCATACTGTGCTTTAATCAATTGATTAGCGACATACATAGAATCGGAAAGCGTATGGTGGTAATCATTGCCTTCTACGAGAGGTAATTCGATCCTGACTATGAAATTCTCCAGCACGGTGTAGTCAATGCCGGCGTAGTTGTACGTTTTCAGGACATACCGTGATATCGATTCATCGGATTTCACGAGATATCTCGTCGCACCATTGTAACTTACCGGGAAGCACTCGATCTGCAAAATTGTATCGACGGGCTCGACCTCAACATAGATGGTGTCATCGCCGCTGCTGTATGACCACCAGTAATCCTCACCGAGCGGAAGATAATCCTGTGCCGCTCTTTGTATAATGTAATTATCACCGCAATAGATGACAAGAAGTAGGAGTAGTGCGATCTTAAATTTCATATTGGATCCCTATTCGCAGGCCGATAAAGCCGGCGTGTTCTTTCAGATCGGTGAAACCCTCGTAGGATATTTTTGGGTAGAAGTGAAGTCTCTCTACGCTGAAGTTGAGCATGAAGCCGATCGCGTAAGTAGCAGCAAAACCGTTTTCGCTGGCTTCATAGAGGTTGCGAATTACGTAATCACCGCCGACCGCAAGTACCGGACTCACCGGCCAGTTCTTTTTGTAAAAGTCCACACGAAACCCTACGGCGTTCATAGAGTAGCCTGGATTATCTCCAATGTAAAATGACGCCTGAAGAGCGAGCGCCATGTCAACGAATTTTACATGCCGACTTGCAGTCAGCGAAAAACTCGTACCAGTGTTGATGTCATTGAATCCTACCGCAGGGATGTCATAGCCGCCTTCAATGCCTAGGGAAAAGGCGAGCAGGAAATACAAAATCATAATTTATCATACATGATAAATATAATCTGTCAAGACCGTTCTCAGACTGCACGGGCATTGTGATTGACGGCCAAAGATAATTCACTATAATATCGCGTGAAGGCGGTGATTCTTGAAAAGCAAGACCTGCTCGAAAATACCCCGCTGCAGATAAAGGAAATTCCTATGCCCGAGCCAGGCTCACATGAAGTGCGTCTTAAGGTTAGCGTTTGTGGTGTTTGCCGTACCGACTTGCATATTGCAGAAGGAGAACTGCCGGCTCACAAATTACCCCTGATACCAGGTCATCAGATCGTTGGAACAATCGATGGCCTCGGTACCGGGGTGACGAGGTGGTGCGGCGGCGAAAGGGTTGGTGTTCCCTGGTTGTACAAAACATGCGGCAAGTGCAGGTATTGCCGGCGCGGACAGGAGAATTTGTGCGATAACGCTTCTTTCACAGGTTATGATGCAGACGGCGGTTTTGCTGAGTACACTATAGCGCCTGAGGATTTTGTGTATAGACTTCCGGAGAACTACGGTGATCTCGAGGTTGCGCCTCTGTTATGTGCCGGCGTTATCGGATATCAATCGCTGCACGCTACCGGGTTGAAAGATGAAGGGCGGCTTGGGCTCTTCGGATTTGGTTCTTCGGCCCACATCGTCATTCAGGTTGCGATACATCAGGGGCTTGAGGTCTACGTAGTTTCGAGGACGGAAAAGGAATTGACCTTGGCAAAGGCGTTGGGTGCGCACTGGGTCGGTCACATCGATGATGATATGGGTGTTCTGTTAGATGCCGGTATCGTCTTTGCGCCAAGCGGTGAGTTGTTAGTTGAATCGCTCAAGAAATTGGACAAAGGCGGTAGGATAGTTTCGGCCGGAATATACACAACACCGCTGCCAGGTTTTGATTATACATTGATTTATCCAGAGAAATGTTTGACATCGATCGCCCACACGACACGTGACAGTGTGCAGGCTTTTCTAAAAGTCGCTTCCGAATTCAAGATTAAGACGCAGGTTAATATTTTCAGATTGGAGGAGGCCAACAAGGCCTTCTTGGCGATAAAAAATTCAAGTGTTTCAGGGTCGACGGTTCTGAAAATAACTTAGGCGTTACGATGTTTGCAAAAAAAAGCGGGACCGTGAGGTCCCGCTTTTTTGTAGACTGTTTTTAGCGTGTAACGATAACGTTGGCAGTGCTCACGAGATCATCGCATGTGAGTCTTACGAAATATACACCATTTGGAACGTCAGCACCACGTGCATCGCTTCTATTCCAGATGATGCTGTGGGAACCCGCGCTCTGATAGCCGTCAATGAGCGTGTTGATGTGCTGTCCTACGTTGTTATATACGTCCACGGTAACATGCGACGCAACAGGAACCTCAAAGCTGATCGTAGTGGCGCGCACAAATGGATCCGGGCTCACATTGAGCTGGAGCACCTGCACAGGATTCCCGACCGGTGTTTCATTGATTCCGGTCAGTTCGAACGCAGTGAACATCCCGCTCACCATCGCGGATATCGCTGGCCAGTAGGTGAATGAAGCGTCTCTCAGATCGATAGACCAGAATGCACTCTGCCAGTCCATCTGTCCGGGGTAGAAGATACCGACGACCGCAGCACTGTCGATGTCTTCCAATACCGAGTGGGCAAAAGCCGGATCCGGTGTCAGGTCATCCGAAAAGAGAGGATTGTCTAAGTAATCAGAAATTACGGTCATGTTGAATCCGGCGATTTCATTCTGCCCCTCGACATGCGCGGAGTCAATGCCGTAATTGTAGTCCTGTATCGCGCTCTGAAGGTGGAAATGGGTATCCATCCAGGAAAGTGGAACTCCGCTCCATAAGGCGTCCTGCCCGATCAACCAGCACTTCCCGCCGTTGAAGAGCAGGTCGCTGATATTCGTTCGGTCGGTAGAGGTAAGCGCAGCAGGATAAGTGGGCGCTCCCCACCAGTAATCATAGCAGTTCCAGATGATTAGTTCGTATTGTTCCATTGTTGCGAGATCCGGCCCGTTCGAATCGGGGTCAAGGGTGGTGAACCAGCCGTAGTTACCCGTTCCGATGAGTTCGGTAAGCAGACTATCCCACAGAGGGTCTGGTGACGTGGGAGGCCCGAAAGTCCCGGCTTTGTCTTCGACGAACAATACCTCGTTCTGCCGCAGTGCCGGACGATATCTGACCATGTCGCTATTTGTGTTTACGGTCGGACGGCTCTGATCGTGATCGGCTTTAGAATATGGATTGGCAAACGCTGCCGATACGGACACGATGCACAGTAGTATCACACACGTGTTTAACAGGTGTTTCATCGTTCCTCCTTTATAATAAATTACCTACTGATAATTATTATACTTGGTTATGGAAGGTTGTCAATATTTGACCTTGATGCTGATTTATACGAACGTTTGCTCATCTCGGTACGGGTGCTTCTTTGGCGGTTAGTGCTTTACTCCTTAATCCCCGTACGCGAGTATGATTCCATTATCTGCTTTTGCACGAAGAAATACATTATTATGAGCGGCGCGGTAGTGAATGTAGATGCCGCACACAGCAATGGATAATTCGTCGATTCAGCCTGGGAAAAGTAAGCGAGTCCAGTCTGTATCGTTCGCATGGAATCAGAGTGGGTTACTATCAAGGGCCACAGGAAGGCATTCCAGTTTGATACGATCTGAAAGATCCCGATGGTGATAAGAACCGCCTTTGACAATGGTATTACGATGTCCTTGAGAATCTGAAGGTGGTTCAGCCCATCGATTCTCGCTGCATCGAAGAGTTCCTGAGGTAGCGTTCTGAAATGCTGCCTCAGCAGGAAGATCGCAAAAACGTTTGCGCTCCAGGGGATAATCAATGCGAAGAAGGTATCGATCCAGCCAAACCGGCTTAGTATTACGTACGACGGTGCGAGGTAGACGGGTACCGGTATCATCATCATCGCGAGGAAGAGTGTGAAGAACAGATCACGCCCCCAGAATTTTAACCGGGCGAAAGCATAGGCTGCCAGGGCGGATGTGACGAAAACGAGCACGGTCGTCCCGATCGTCATGACTATTGTGTTTAGAAAATACCTGGAGAAATCAACCTGCCTGAACGCTTCCAGATAGTTGTTGAACATCAACATGGTAGGGAAAATCGTCGGAGGAAAGCGCAACGCCTCCATTTGGGTTTTAAGCGATGTGGCCAGCATCCAAAAAAACGGCAGTAACATCCAGAATGCACCTAATGCAAGTAGTACGTGAACACTGAATTTCTTATTCATAGTGCACGCGCCTTTCAATGTATTTTTTCTGGAATTGTGTCAGCATAAATATGATGATGAAGATGACAAATGCAATGGCATTAGCATATCCCAGGTTCCACAACTTGAATGCTTGTTCATATAGATAGAAGACCACAAGTTTCGTCGTGCTAAGAGGCCCGCCTGGCGGTTGGGTCATAACATAGACCGGGGTGAACGTATTGAAGGCAAAAATCGACTGGGTGATTATCAAGTAAAATATCGTCGGTGAGATAAGTGGCAGCGTAACGTGGCGAAAAGTCTTCCAGTTGCCTGCGCCGTCAATCCTGGCTGCCTCGTAATACTGCTCGGGCACGTTTTGCAGACCGGCTAGCGCAATGATCAAGCAATATCCTATGTTGTGCCATACTGCCATTATGATCAGTGCGCAAAGCGCGATGGATGGTCCCGATAGGAAACCAGACGGCTCGATATTCAACGGTGCCAGAAGGATCTCGAAGATACCGCGTGCGTCGTTCAGCCACTTCAATCCGTCAAGCCCAAAAAAAGAGAACATTGCGTTCAGTATTCCGCGGTCTGGATTGAAGATCCATTTCCACACTACGGAGACGGCAACGATGGATGTCACTACGGGCAGATAATATATCGTACGGTAGATGCCACGTCCTGATACCCTTTGATTTAGCATCTGAGCGAATAAAATCGACAAAAATATGGTTAACGGTACTACGAATATTACATACCAAAAGGTATTACCGAGTGACTGGTAGAATTTAGCATCTGATAGTAGTCGGCTGAAATTCCTGAGACCGACGATCTGCATGGGGCCAGCCATACCCCACTTGAAGAAACTCATTCGTATTGCCTGTAAGATTGGGTAGAAACGGAAGACTATGATTACAAGGAGCGCCGGGAGGATGAAGAAATAGCCACTAATATCCTTCCTCTGGCTCATGTTCAATTCTAATCAGTCGACCACGAGTGTCAATGCTGCTGAAATCTTCGATTTCTTTGTCTGAAGTAGAGGGCATTGAGCGTACAGTGTTCAACTGGTGATTGACTTATGCAATTTCCTGACTATAATTTAGTTTGTGAAAAAGGTAATGGAAGAATCAGACATCAGGAGGGCACTGGTTCGCATTGTACATGAAATCATTGAACACAATAAGGGCATCAAAAATTTAGCACTCATTGGCATCAAAAGGCGTGGTGATTTTATCGCACGCCGCATCGCCGATAAGATAAAAGCAAGTGAAGGTCTGAATGTACCGCTCGGCGCAATGGATATCACTCTGTATCGGGATGATTTGCAGCTCGTTTCTGAAGCGCCGATCATTGAAGGAACCGATATCAATTTCGATATAAACAAAAAGACGATCGTGTTGGTTGATGATGTGCTCTATACCGGCCGCACAATTCGGGCTGCCATCGAGGAAATCCTCGATTTCGGCAGGCCGAGGGCGATTCAGCTCGCGGTTCTGATCGACCGTGGACACCGCGAATTGCCGATCCAGGCTGATTTTGTTGGTAAGAAGGTACCTGCTGCGCGCAGTGAAATCGTCGATGTACACATCAAGGAACTGGACGGCGAGGACTGTGTCTTACTTCACTACGAAAAGGGCCGTAAACCGAAGACGAACAAGAGAAAAACTGTCGGCTCTCGCATTAGGCTGCAGAAGACACCCAAGCAGAAGGTGAAGCAGTTAACGATCGAGAATCCAAAAAAAGATGAGTCCTAAAAAAGATCTCATAGGAATTGAAAACCTGAATGCCGATAATATCAGTCAGTATCTTGACCTGGCTGACAATTTTCTGGAGGTGTTAGCTCGTCCGATACCAATCGTGCCGTCGCTGCGCGGTAAGACTATTCTCACCCTGTTTTTCGAAGCTTCGACCCGAACCCAAATCTCTTTCAGCATTGCTGCCAAACGTCTGTCCGCAGACGTCGTGAATTTTTCGCAATCCACATCGAGCGTAAAGAAGGGAGAGACCCTACTGGATACGGCGCGCAACATCGAGGCGATGAAGGTCGATGGTGTAGTCCTTCGACACTCGGCGCCCGGCGCTGCGCAGTTTCTGGGTCAGCGTATTGATGCTTTTGTCATCAACGCCGGTGATGGAACACACGAGCATCCCACCCAGGCGCTTTTAGATCTCATGACGATACGTCAGCATTTTGGAAGTTTCAAAAAACTGAATGTTCTGATAATTGGTGATATAAGTCATTCAAGGGTTGCCAGGTCGAATATCTTTGGTTTGCAGGCTCTGGGTGCTCGTGTTGCGATCTGTGCGCCGCCGACACTGATACCGCTGGAAATCAAAGGCCTGGGCGTCGAAGTGTACTACAATCTCGATGAGGTTATTCAAGATTTTGATGTTGTCATGGCATTACGGATACAGTTGGAGCGGCAGCAGAGTGGTTTATTTCCTTCGGTCAGAGAATACCGTACACTCTACGGTTTGACAAAAGAGCGAGTTCAAAAGATGAAGAGGAAAAGTATTATCATGCATCCTGGCCCAACGAACCGGGGGATAGAAATCGATCCGGATGTCGCCGACAGCGAAAAATCGGTGATCCTGGAACAGGTGAAGAACGGTGTGGCGCTGCGAATGGCGGTTCTATTCATACACGCGGGAGGTAAGATTGAGTAATACGTTACTCAAAGGCGCCAGGGTGATCGATCCTGCCTCAAAGCTCGACGCGAAGCGCGACATATTGATCAAAGATCGCAAGGTTGCAAGAATTGAGAAGTCGGTTGCCGACAAGAAGGCGCGGGTTATTAACGCAAGAGACCTAATCGTTGTGCCCGGTTTAATAGATCTACATTGTCATCTGCGCGATCCTGGCCGACCCGATGAAGAGACGATCGAAACCGGTAGTCACGCTGCAGTCGCCGGCGGCTTTACCAGCATCTGTTGCATGCCTAACACAGAGCCAGCAATAGACAGCGATGGCATTGTGAATTATATATACAAGGAAGCAGCAAGGGTGGGACTGTGTAATGTTTTTCCGATAAGCGCAATTACTAAAAATCGTGATGGCAAGGAGCTCACTGAATTCGGCGAGTTGCTGAAGGCAGGCGCCAAGGGTTTCAGCGATGACGGCGATGCGGTCGCCGACAATAATGTCATGCGTCATGCCCTGGAGTATTCCAGGGTCTTTGACGTACCCATATTCGAACACCCGATAGACAAAAGCCTTGCCCAGGATGGTCTGATGAATGAAGGTCTCGTATCGACACGCCTGGGTTTGAAGGGTTCACCCGCGATTGCCGAGGAATTAATCGTTGCCCGCGACTTGCTGCTGGCTAAATTCACCGGTGCCCGGCTGCATCTTTGTCATATTTCTACAAAAGGCTCTGTTGAATTGGTGAGAAAAGCAAAGAAGGAAAGTGTAAACGTTACGTGCGAAACCTGTCCGCATTATTTCTATTACAACGATGAGGTGCTTGATTCATTCGACGCAAACTACAAGGTGAATCCGCCGATCCGGAGTGAAACAGACCGGCAGGCGATCATCGAAGGTCTGAAAGACGGGACGATCGACTGCATCGCAACTGATCACGCACCGCACTGCCAGGCCGAGAAAGAAGTTGAATTCGCAAATGCTCCTTATGGCATGATAGGTTTTGAGACGGCTGTATCATTGGTCATTATGGAACTGGTCAATAGGCAGAAGATGAGTTGGTTGGATGTGATAGCAAAAATGACAGTTAATCCGGCAAGGCTACTCAAGATCAACGCCGGTAATATCAGTCCGGGCACGGTTGCGAATATAACGATGATCGCACCGGATAGAAAGTGGAAAGTGGCAGCAGATAAAATTAGGTCACGTTCCAAGAATACTCCTCTGTTGGGTACAGAACTGAAGGGACGCGTCAGGAACGTTATCTTCAAAGGTGTGCTGAAATATTCTCTGAAGGACTAATCTACTCGAAAAAAAGACTACAGTAAATCTTCAAAGACGGAACTTCTACTCCAGACGGGTTCCGAAATCACCTCGTACGATTTCTCCGATGACCTTTGCCTTAATCGGCCTGAAATATCTTAGATGTCTCTGGTCGATAACGACGCACATTCCGATGCCCATGTTGAAGACACGGTACATTTCATCGTCTGGCACCTTGCCTAATTCCTGTATCAGCCGAAAAACCGGTTGCGGCTGCCATGCTTTTTTTCTGATCGCGGCTGAATGCCCAGGCGGCAGGATGCGTTCGATATTATCATAGAACCCGCCACCTGTGATATGCGCGAGACCTTTGACATACTTTAGCCGTGGCTGGAGTTCTCGACGATATGAACGGTGAATTTTCAACAATTCCTGGGCCAACGTGCCCTTGAGTTGGGGAACATATGAGGAAAGCCGGTACTTTCTCAAAAGCACGCGTCGTGCCAGGGAAAAGCCGTTCGTGTGCAAGCCGGACGATCTTAATCCAAGGATTATATGGCCTTTCTTGATGCGCCTCAGCGGATCGATGTAGTTTTTCTTGCTGACTTTACCGACAATGAAACCGACCAGATCATACACACCGTCCGGATAGAATCGTGTCAATTGAGCGGTCTCGCCGCCGACGAGCGCCATTTTTTCTTTTATGCATGCCTTTGCGAGTCCGCTGACAACATCAACCAGAATTTTCTGCCGTAGTTTTGAAAAGCCGATATAATCCATGAAGAAAAGGGGTAGGGCACCGGTAGTAAGAATATCATTAACGCAATGGTTAACAAGGTCTGCACCCACCGTGTTGTTGATGCCGGTAGCGCAGGCGATGAGTATCTTTGTGCCAACGCTGTCACAGCTGCTGATGAGGATTTCATTGTTGATCGAATATATCCCGCCGAATAATCCGAACTCAGAACGAGCGCCACTGCTGAAAGTCTTCTTTACATGTTTGCCGATACCTTTTCTAACGAGGTTCAATGCATCAATATCAACACCGGCATTCTTGTATAACATGGATTATTCTATTCGGATTTGAGTGTAATTGCAAGAGGAATTGACATGACATGCAAATGAGTTATACTTGGGTAAAACTGTTGTTTGAGGTATCGCTTGCGCGATACGGTCAATCAGGAGGGAACATAATATGAAAAGCGACATTGAAATAGCCCAATCTGCCAAATTAATGCCAATTCAGGAATTGACAGACCTTTTTGAAATACATGAAGATTGTGTCTTTCCATACGGCAAGCATAAAGCGAAGATTTGCCTGGATGTTTTCAAGAAGGTGGAAAAGAATCCTTCCGGTAAGACGATACTTGTGACGGCAATGACGCCCACTGCTTTTGGTGAAGGTAAGACCACGGTCGCCATTGGTTTGAGCATGGGTTTAAATAAAGCAGGAAAGAGATCGATCGTCGCTCTGCGTGAGCCGTCCCTGGGCCCCGTATTCGGTATAAAGGGCGGTGCCGCTGGTGGTGGATATGCGCAGGTCGTACCTATGGAGGAGATAAATCTGCATTTCACTGGTGATATACATGCGGTCGGTACCGCGCATAATCTCCTGGCTGCCGTGCTTGACAATCATATCCATTTCGGTAATCAACTCGATATAGACGAGCGCGAGATTTACTTTACCAGAGCAATGGATATGAACGACCGGAGTCTTCGCCGGATCGTTATCGGTCTTGGGGGGAGAGCGAATGGCCCGGCACGGGAAGACGGGTTCACCATAACGACGGCGAGCGAGGTCATGGCAATTCTTGCCCTTTCTAAATCAAATACGGAATTGAAAGAAAGGTTGGGCAATATCCTGATCGCTTCCAATATGGAAAGAGACCCGGTTTTTGCAAAAGACCTCGGTGTTCACGGGGCGATGGCGGCTTTGCTGAGCCAGGCAATAATGCCCAATATCGCACAGACAATTGATCAAACACCGGCGTTCATTCATTGCGGTCCTTTTGCGAACATAGCTCACGGCACTTGCAGTATCGTTTCTATCAAACTTGCACAAAAGTTCTGTGAGTATACCATCGTTGAGGCGGGTTTTGGTTCGGACTTAGGCGGGGAAAAATTCATTGATATCGTTTCCCGCATAGGAGATATCAATGTCGATGCCGCCGTTATCGTTGCAACCATCAGGGCTTTGATGCTTCATGGTGGCGCTCCGGCAAAAGATACGGATGCTGGAACCCTTGAGCATCTGAAGAAAGGGCTGCCGAATCTTGGTAAGCACATTGAGAACATGCGAAAATTCGGTTTGCCGCCAGTCGTGGCAATAAACGTATTCGAAGGGGATAGCGAAGATGAGATCAAAGCCGTGAAGGATTATTGCCAGGCGCAGAATACTCCGGCTGCTGAAACACGCGTTTTCACACAGGGGGCGGATGGAGCCCTGGAACTCGCTGAAATGCTTGTCCGGATTACGCAGAATGAGGCGTCAAGAATGAAGCCGATATACGAGTTGAATGCCACGGTTGAGGAGAAGATAGAAACTGTTGCGCGCGAGATTTATGGTGCGGAAGGCGTCAACTATACAACGAGAGCAGAACGGGATATCAGAAGAGTAGTGAAGTACGGATTGGACGGATTGCCGGTGTGTATCGCCAAGACGAACAGTTCGTTGTCTGACGATCCGAAGTTGCTCGGCCGCCCGGAGAATTTCAAGATTACGATAACAGGTGTGAACATCTCAGCCGGCGCAGGTTTTCTCGTGCCGCTGGCCGGTGATGTCATGTTAATGCCAGGTTTGCCAAAGATGCCGAATGCGTTGAAAATCGACATGGACGAAACAGGCGAGATACACGGTCTCTCATGACAATGCTACGCATTGTTGGTGACATTGACAAACAAAAAGATTGCGATGATAGTTTGGTTCTGAAGGTGTAGGATGCCTGCAAATCTACCACCCCAATACTTCGATGTAGAGAAGAAATACCGGGAAGCGAGGGATCTGCGTGAGAAGCTTGTTTATCTCCAGGAGATGCTTGCAATAATACCAAAACACAAAGGTACTGAGAAACTTCAGGCTGACCTTAAGACGAGAATCTCCAAAACTAAAGACTTAATCAGCAAGCAAAAGAAATCGGGTGGCACTGGAGGAGCATGGTATCAGGTTGAGAAGCAGGGTGCGGGTCAGATCGTAATGGTTGGATTGCCCAATTCGGGGAGGTCATCCTTGTTGAACACCTTGACCAACGCTCACGCCGAGGTTGCGCTGTATCCATTCACGACCAATCTGCCTCAGGTTGGAATGATGGAGTATGAAGACATAAAGATTCAAATCGTCGATACACCGCCGCTGTATGAAGAGTCGCCGCCGTGGCTCTTTGGGCTTTACCGGAACGGTGATGCTCTATTGATCGTCCTGGACGCTCAGTCTGATGTCAGCAAGGACTATGATACGTTAATGGATGCCATGAATGCGCGGAATATCTTCGCAGAGGATGTCGATTCGGGTAACAAGAAAAGAGCCATTGTTGTTCTGAATAAATCCGACTCGGGCGATCAGGATGCGCTCAAATCATTCGCGGCGAAGTGTGGTGAAGATCTTCAAGTCGTCACAGTATCAACAGAGTCGGGTGAGGGTATTGATGGATTGAGAAATCTCATTTTCACAACATTGAGGATAATCCGTGTTTATACCAAGAAAATCGGGCATCCGCTCGAAAAAAGGGACCCGGTCGTCCTGAAGATTGGTTCAACCGTCATTGAGGCGGCCGAGCATATTCATAAGGATTTCAGAAAGAATCTTAAGTTCGCCCGCCTCTGGAGCGATTCGAATTACCAGGGACAGCGGGTAGAGAAGAGCCACGTTTTGACTGACGGAGATGTGCTTGAGTTCCATGCCTAGACTTTCAAGTCCACCAAACAAAGACCGCAAATAGTCGATGAATGGCAAAATGAAGAATAAGGGTGAATTGGAGATAATTCGGTATCTGCGGAAAAGATTTCGGAAGAGGCGAAGTGAGATACAAAAGGGTATCGGTGATGATGCGATGGTCTTCCGAGATGGCTACGTTGTTACTACCGATTCATTCTTTGAAAAAACACACTTTGATTTGGATTATTTTTCGTTCTTCAATCTTGGATATCACACTATGGCGGCAAGCCTCTCAGATATCGCGGCGATGGGTGCTTCGCCAATATCTGCACTAATCTCGCTTTGCATTCCGAGAAAGATAGGGATGAAGGCAATTCGTGAATTGTATGATGGATTCGACGAACTCACACGAAAATACAAGTGCGACATCTCAGGCGGGGATATTGTGAAGGGTCAGATATTTGGCATGACAATAACCGTCATCGGTCGCACAAAAGCGGCGATGATGCGTTCGGGCGCGAAACCCAATAATTATCTGTATGTAACGAATTTTCTGGGTTTGGCTGAAGCCGGCCGCATCGCATTGATGGAGAATTTTCGGCAAAACGAATATCCGGATGCTGTGAAGAAACATCTATTTCCAGAGCCGAGGATAAAGGAATCATTTCAAATCAAAAAATATGCCACAGCATGCGTTGACACGTCAGACGGATTGTCCACTGATGCTTTTCATCTTGCCGAGGAAAGCGCAGTAAGGATCGTTATTGACGCCGAGCATATCCCGATCCATTCTGAAGTCGGCAAGTTATGCGCGGCGCAACGCATGGACCCGACACAATTCATACTCTCTGCGGGCGAGGATTTCGAGTTGCTCTTCACGGCTCCGAGATTGCCAAAAATGTCCGGAGTGAAGGTTTTCAGGATCGGCAGAGTCATGAAGGGGAGGGGGTTGTTTCTTTCGCTAGGTGGTCGGGAGCGTCCTGTTCGACCTTCGGGATACCAGCATATCGTAAATTCTAGATCCTAAGCACTGGATCCATCGAAAAATAACTCTTAAACTAATTCTATGTTCACTTGTCAAAGTAATGTATTGGTACTAAGGATCTAATAGAGTTCCTGGTGCTGGATCCTTGCTGGTATTGACAATTCTGTAATAAAATCTATAATATCAATAGGGGGCGATCGGTTTCGACGAGGCAATTGAAGTGATTGAGGGCATACCGAGGGTTCTGGTGACCTCGTAAATCCGACCGGATAGAAAAAACATCCTGAAAACGGATACGATCTAGCTGCATAATAA
>CP070686.1:1583332-1586133 GCA_020353055.1 Caldifarciminota bacterium
CGATGGTCGACCATTGATAGCCTGGTGATTCGAAGCCAGCGATCGAGTCGATGAACGGACCTGGAGCCGCAGCACCAACCGCCTGGTAAATACGAATGTCAACCGTGCCAGGACCTTCGAAGAGGAATTTGACCTGGTGCAGCAGACCGCTGTCGATGCCGACGTCGTTGAACTCGAAGCGGGTGAAACAGCCATCCCCCGGTGTCACGACCGCAGGCGCATAGTTGGGTTGGTTGTCATCATAGATGATGGTTCTGGCATTGGTGACCTCAAAATTGAGGAGTGCGGTCTGTCCCCAGTTGCCGGCGTTGTCCGCGGCGCGTACGCGATACCAGATGTCGGTATGCCAGCTCTGCGCCGGAATGTCGGCCTCATAGGTATTAGTACCAGTACTCACCATCGGGATGGTGATTCCTGAGCTTCCCTCGATCAGGTAGTACAGCAACACAGAATCCGTGTTAACACCGGAACCAGGATCGGTTATGGTCGCCTCGATAGTGTAGTTATTCACGGTATCGGCGGTGTCAGCCAGTGGTGTATGAACTATGTTAGGTGGTACCAAGTCTGGCGGCGGTGAGTCAGCGATTCTGACATCATCGACGAAGAATCCCTGCCCGCCTGAAAGCGCGTCGTATGCAAAGTTGAAGCGGACCTGTACTTGATTGCCGGGTGAAACATAGCCCAAAGCGACCAGGTCCTCGGAACTGACGTTGACCCAGTCAGGGTTTGTCGTGTAGCAATATGCCCAAGCAGTCAGCAATTGACCCGTATTGGCAAGCGGAGAATCGTAAGTTGGGTTGAGATGCCCTGCTGCGGTGGAATCGACTTGTTGCCAAGTAACACCGTTGTTTGAGGAGATTTCTACGATCGCACCATCAAAATTAGTTGCTGCGCCTTCGAGGTCGGCCCAGTAGCTGAACGAAAGGTAGAGCGCGGGCCAACCAGTAATGTCGATCGACGGTGTCGCGATCCAGGTGAGATATCCGGGATTTGAGCCGGGTGATGGGTAGACCGCAACATCGGTTGCGGGATGACCTGGGAACTGGTACCCATCCCACGCATTTGATTGCGGACCGTATGTGTCCAGGGTATCTCTTATAGCCCAAAGTCCTGACGCTACATCACCACCTGTAGTCCATGGCGCGATATTCGACCGCTCGAAGCTGTCGACAAACTCCTGCCGCATCGGGATCAACACAGGGACCGACTCGCGAGATAGCTCAAGGTACACGGTATTTGTAGTATTTGGTTGGTTTTCGATTTGCGTAGTGCTTCCGATTGATGCCAATAATAGCATGGCGAAGAATACAGACACGTAATTGACCTTTCTGTCAATCATCAATACCTCCTTTTTTTGTACTCCACTACTTCTAAATGATGCCCTTATGCGTGTTATGTATATACATAGTGAGGTTCCTTAGGACAATAACTATCGCTCACCTCCTTCCTGTCGAAAGGAACGGGCATCCGTCTATGTTATGTTTTTCGGAACTCCTCATAATATTGTATTTATTTCCAACTGACATGTCAACTGTTTTCTTAATTGGTATTTGGCCGAGGCCGGTAAAACCATTCTCTCGTAACAATGAGGGAGGTGTTCGTAAATACTGCTCGTCCTTGACTTTTTGCAGCCGGACAGTAAAATTAATCTACTATATATTGTGATTCTTGGGTTCAATCAGCACAAGGATTACTGAAAGGATTAGAAATTCATGAGATATGCTGTGTTGTTTCTATGTATGCTGGTTTCCGTAAGCCTACTGCATGGTGAGCAGTCGAATCAAGCCGGAAACGCAAAGCCCATTCCGATTGCGAAAGGTGACAAATGGGGTTATATCGATGTTTCGGGTAAGTTTGTCATTGAACCACGCTTTGAGGGTGCAGCGTTCTTTTCTGAAGGGGTAGCTGCCGCAAAACTGGATAGCAAGTGGGGTTTTATCGACCGCAGCGGTAGATTTGTGATCGACCCGCAGTTTGATTTTGTGCACTCTTTCAAGGACGGACTTGCACTGGTCTGGACCGGCGGTGAACAAGGGAAAGTCGGTTGGGTTGGCGGTAAATATCACTATATTGATAAAACCGGGAGGACGGTCGTACAGGTCGGTTTTGACTTTGCCGACGACTTTGCAGAAGGCATGGCACGCGTTTGGCAAGACGGGATGTGCGGCTACATAAACAGAAAGGGTGAGTTGGTGGTCGAAACTCAATACAAATTTGGCGGTGGATTTTCAGAAGGTCTTGCGAGTTTCTGGATCGGCGAGTCTTACACTGCGCGTGAACTGATCGACGAGGAGATTGCAGCTTACTACGATGAGTATGATTCGGTTTTTGTAACTTATGATGGCGAGGAGATCACATTTCCAGAGGGTAAGTTCGGGTACATTGACAAAAGGGGCGAAGTCAAGATCTTCCCTGAATTTGATTTCGCGGGAGCTTTTTCCGACGGGTTGGCGAATGTGAAGATTGGAGGAAAATGGGGATATGTGAACGAAGATGGAGAAGTTGTTATCGAGGCCATCTATGATGAAGCCCTGCCTTTTTCGCAGGGTCTGGCTCCGGTAAGAATTGAGGAGCGTTGGGGCTATATTGATAAAGCAGGAGTTAAGGCGATAAAGGCGAGATATATATCGTGCGGTCCTTTCGTCGATGGAAATGCACGTGTGAGAACCGACCGGGGCTGGGGTTATATTGACCGAAAGGGTAGACTTGTGATTGAGGACCAGTTTGAGTGGGCAGATGACGCATACGGCGGTTTGATGCGCGTGCGTCGTGGCGGTGAAAGTCTATACCTTAACGTGAAG
>CP070686.1:1586233-1595708 GCA_020353055.1 Caldifarciminota bacterium
GCCAGTGATCCTACACATATGGATAACAGTACACACAGTACCTTACTATGCATTTTTCCTCCTTGTTTTTAAGGTTTCGTTGGTTTCATTACCCCGTTTTCATCCCTCATCAGAGGGTACGGTTGTTTGGGCAAAGGCGCGCCTGGTGCTTCATCAACTGAAACACCATATTCCCAGTCGGGCGGACAGATGGCGATATAACGGGCATATCCACCAGTGCCACCCAGCGGTTTTGCGAAACCGATCGCAATGAGCGCACCCTTCTCAGGTACTTTATCGAGATTTGCCACACCTTCTGCCTGGCAGAAGTGATTGTGCATCAACCAATATTCGCCCTCGAGATTCGGCGTAGTATCAGTATCCAGAGCCTCATGACCATGGAAAAGTATCATACGCTCATTCTGCAAGAATTTGATCGCTTCCAGACCAACTCCGGGGAATGGTTTCGCGTTGAACTTCTTGTTTGTCTTCCATCCTTTGTACCAGTCAGACCGCACCATGACAACCGAACCAGCGGGGATCTTGCCGTATTTCTTCTCCCAGGCGTTGATATCATCCATACCGAGATGATATCCAGGATTCTTTGCCACCTTGTCAGCGATGTTAATCACCACCAACGGTCTTATGCAATAGGTCGGTGGTAGATCACTGATCGTCGCTCCATACTCATCCCAGTGTGCCGGAGGATCCAACTGTGTACCGTACTGGTCTGTGGGAATCCAATAAGATGTGGCGACGAAACCATGATCCTTGTATTTAAAAACATCACCCTCGGAGGCATAGTCACCGAGATCTGCACCCGCCTTGGTTGCCTCGAACCTGGCGTGACCAAAGCCTGGCCAGACCGGTTGTGTGGGGTGAAATGCATGTGTGAGATCAACATATTTACATTTCTTGAAGTACTTCTCATACATCCCCCACATATCCATTTCTTCCGCCTGCATACTACCAAGGGCCATTAACACTATTGCCCCCAGTAACATTATCGATACTCTCCGCTTCATCCTTCACCTCCTCATCTACGACAAAACACCTGTCAGGATCTTTCTAACCACCTCCTTCCGTCTTTTCTCTCTTCTTGATAGCTCGTGAAATGCAGTAAGCAAGCCCCCCATATAGAATAATACACGCGAGGACCAGCATGATTATCGCCGATACTGGCATAAACTCCTCCCACCCATAGTTTAGCAATTATATTATAGATCTCACACAAGTCAAGGGGTTTCTATCAACCTAAATCTGCTCAACCCTCAGACCCCTCCGTGGGTATGACCTTACCTCTTATCGACATCAACACGAAGGATATGATGATAATACCGACCGTAATCACAATGCCAACAACCGTTGCCCACGTTGGGTAGCCGCCATAGCCTCTTCGGACAAGGGTCACTATACTCAAGATAAGAGAAATCCCCAGGATGATCGGCGTAATGATCTTGATGCAAATATCCCACCATTTGCCAATCTTGAATTCCGAGACTTCATTGACATAGTCGCGCATTTTGTGAGCTTTGTAGATATAGCCTATGACGATGCACTCGAGCAGGCCGACCAGTGTCAGACCATAAGAACTAGCGAAATAGTCAACGATATCGAGCCAGTAATATCCTCCCCTTGTCGTAAATATGACACCAATGAGAAAACCAAATACGCAGACAATCGGCAGCACCAATTTCTTATTGAAATGCCATTTGTCGGTGAACCCGGCCACAAAGGGTTCAATCTGTGAGAAGGCGGAATCTATACCCAGCGTCAATAGCAAGAGGAAGAAAAGAATGCCGAAGAATGCAGGAATAAACGGCAGCAACCTGATCGCGGTCGGATATGTTATGAACGCAAGGCCAAAACCCGACTGGGTCACTTGCGGTACACTTACCCCCATTGCCTGCGCCAAATAGCCCAATATCGAAAATACGGCAAATCCTGCAAAGAAACTGGTTCCACAATTTGCCAGTGATACCATAAATGAATTGTTGGTGATATCGCTCTTTCTTGGAAGATAGCTTGAATACACGATCATCGTACCCATGGCAAGCGACAGCGTAAAGAATATCTGTCCGTAGGCAGCCAGCCAGACGCGGGGATTCAAGAGTGCAGCGAAATTAGGTGTCAGGTAAAACTTCAAACCTTCAATCGCGCCGGGTAATGTCAGACCCCTTATGACCATGATTACCAGGATGACCCACGGAGTTATCACGGTGTAGAACACTATCTTACTCAATGCCTTCAAACCCTTGAACAGGCTGAGATAGATCGCCAGCCACACAACTGCGAGTCCGATCACAATCGGCCATCTGATACCCCCCAATATCCCCGGGTCGCCGCTGAGTTGCAGGAAATCACGTTCAAAAAAAACCTTTGCATCGGAACCCCAACCCAGGTTAAATGCATAGACAACATAATCTACGCACCAGGCCATAATGACTGGGTAGAACAGAAATATCAGCATTACCACCATCAACGCCAGCCAGCCGATCCATTCGGTTCCCTTGCGGACTGCTGCAAAAGCGGTCGGCGCACCGGCCTGCATCTTCCTTCCCAGACCGTATTCGACGATCATCAGAGGAATGCCCGCCGTGAACAAGGCAACGAAATAGGGAATAAGGAATGCTCCACCCCCGTTCTCATAGCACATATACGGAAAACGCCAGACATTGCCCAGGCCTATTGCGGCACCGATCGAGGCGATTATGAAGCTGGTTCTAGATGTCCACCTCTCCCTTCCTTCATTCATTTTACCTCCCTTCTACAATGCCACCCTACAATGAAAACTACACCATGTCAATCACACAGAAGGCGCCATGCATCACTCACCGCGAGCACAGTGCATATTCAACAAATCAACGAGCAACGAAAATCCGGTTTCCTTCTTACCTGCACCGGGACCCACAATCGTAACCTTACCTAAAACATCGGTATCAAACGTCAACGCATTGATTACGCCATCAACATGGTACAGAAAATCATCGGCGCTGACCAATTGCGGTGAAACCTTTGCCATTACCTTGCCGCTTTCTTTCCACGCGTGACCGATCAGTTTGTATCTCTTTCCGTCCTTGCGCGCCTTTTCGATATCATCGAGAGTTATCTGAGTAATGCCCTCGGTATGAACATCCTTGGGCGTCAGCACGCCACCCATTACCA
Organism: Caldifarciminota bacterium; assembly: GCA_020353055.1. Classification (GTDB taxonomy): domain Bacteria; phylum Hydrothermota; class Tepidihabitantia; order SM23-42; family SM23-42; genus SM23-42. The sequence goes on from CP070686.1 coordinate 1,589,378, forward strand.
CATTCGCTAGAATGACGATTTTCGCCTGAGCGTCCCAACCCTTTACATCGGCATCGGGTTTCGTTTCCGCATAGCCAAGCCTCTGAGCATCCTTGAGAACCTCATCATAACTCTGGCCCTCGGCCATCTTGGTCAACATGTAATTCGTCGTGCCATTCATGATCCCCTTGATCTCGCGAACATCTGCGCCCGCAAGAGCATCGAGCGATAGATTTATCGCCGGTGTTCCGCTCAGTACCGTTCCTTCGAACTTCAATACTACCCCATTCTTCTTTGCCAGTTCTGAAAGTTCTTTATGAAGCAATGCCACAGGACCCTTGTTGGTCGTAATAACATTTTTCTTCTTACCGAGTGCAGCGCGTATGTGCGAAACGCCAGGCTCTCCGGTTTCAATATTGGTTGGGCTAACCTCGATGATTACATCCGCATTCGTATCGTTGATTGTTTTCAGACTATCCCAGCCCTTGATACCTTTATCATATCCTCCAACATCGCCATCCTTCTCAACCTGTTCCAAGATCTTTATCAGATCGAGCCCTTCTTCCTGATATACTGAGCCTTTCACGGGATCAGAAACGGCTGTTACTGCATATTCCAAACCGAAATTATTCTTAAGATAACCTCGCTTCTCAACGAGCAACTTCGCTAGACCTTGCCCAACAACGCCAAAACCAATAAATGCTAACTTATAACTCATTCATCCTCCTTCTGCTCATGACCTGCTGATCGATTTATAGCAGATCCCTAACCCAGTTAATCATCATTCTATTCACTCTTGACTTCCTTTATCCCATTATTGCTTGCTCTGGTGACAATTATCTCGCTGTCCATATTCTCCTTCGTAAAGGCTTTTTTCATCGCATCGGCAACGTCCTGTACCCGATTCTGGTCGCAAATGGCGAATATCGACAACCCGCCACCACTTACATTGCATCCGAAAGCACCGCTCTGCAGCACCTTTCTTTTTATATCACTGTATCCCGGGATCGACTGTGAACGAACCGGCTCTGATATGTAGTCATTGTTTATTGCCTTACCCAGTTCCTCAATATCACCCTTCATGATCGCGTGGACTACGAGCGAACAAAAAGAGAGCTGTTCTTTGACGAGCGTCAATTCCATACTCTTCGGGATAAAAGTTCTTGTTGTACGCTGCGTTTTTCTCATCACACCTATCACTATCGGCACCGCTGGTGTATCAATCCTTATGACCTCTATCGGATTGTAGCTCTTGACGATAACGAACCCGCCCAACATCGCGCCTGCGACATTATCTGCATGAGCAACGCTGCCCGATGCTATCTCACCCTGACTCGCGATCTCAATCATTTGATTAGGATCGAGGCTCAATCCGAGAAGTCTGCTCAAACCATACACTGAGGCCGATGCACATGCGCCGGATGACCCAAGACCCGCGCCAACCCTGATCGTTCTGCGTGGTTCGATGAGCACACCCGCATTGCTGTCTATTTTCTTCAGCAGATCTATTATTGCCAATCCTGCGCAATTTTTCTCGGGATCATCAGGAATGTCCTCGGGGCATCCATCAAGCTTGAATGCAATCGACCTTGAATCGGTTAGATGCATCTCTAACTCAATATAAGGATGCTCCAAAGCCAGGGCGAAAATATCAAACCCCGGGCCAAGGTTTGCAATTGTGCTCGGCGCACGGATTGTTATCGACTTCAAAGTAATCCTTTCTCTTTCAATAGTTTCCCTAATTTCTCTTTCTTGGAATCGGCAAGTCCTGTCAATGGAAGTCTCAACATACCGCCTGGCAATCCCATCAAGTTCAGTGCCTCTTTTACGGCAATTGGATTCGCTTCGGCTCTGAGTATCTCGAACACACTGAAATACGCATAGTGCAGGTCCTGTGCTTTCGTCCTATCACCCCGCTCGTAATGTTCATAGATATCCCTCATTACCCCGGGTATTACATTACCGGCAACCGCGAAATTACCGTGGCCCCCAAAGCATAGTAGCGGATACAACGTTGTATCCTTGCCCGTGAAAACACTGAAGTCCTCATCTCTGGTCAGATAGACTATCTTTGCCAGATGATCAAGAAGCTTGACCCCTTCTTTGATGCCGATGATATTGGGATGCCGTGCCAGTTTTGCCGTGCCTTGTGGAGACAGGTTCACGACAACACGACCCGGTGAATTATGAACAAGGATCGGGACTTCCGAAGCATCCGCAACCTTTTCGTAGAACCGAATAATACCATCTTCCTTGGGTAAAACCAGGTAGGGAACAAAAACCGATACATACTTACAGCCGATCTTCTGGAAGATTCTTATCCTTTCCACTGTTGCTTCGACACCACTCGTACAGGTATCCGGTATAACCGGGCATTTTCCATTCACTTCATCCACGACAATCTCAACAACCCGAGCAATCTCGCGATCAGACATCAAAGAGTTCTCTCCGGTCACGCCCAATGGAGCGATACCGTGCACCCCGGCTTCAACCTGCCTCTTCACCAATAACCTCAAACCCTTTTCGTCCAAACTCAGATCCTCTTTGAATGGGGTAATGAGAAGTGTATAGGCTCCTTTTAACATACTCTGCTCCTCTGCTGTAACCTACTCAATCAATATTTCAGCGAAATCGATCGTATGATCGAACGAAACAATCCAAAATACCTGTGAAGTGTATCTCTCGTACCCGCCTGAGCACAAACCACCGGTAAAACGGCAGAAAATGAACGCCGTATGCAGCGATCCAGTGCTGGATTCCGTTCTATAGATTGAAACAGACGACCTTTGGTTCGGTCTGTTCAAACAATGAAAACTTGATGCCTTCACGACCAAGACCACTGTTTTTTACTCCACCGAACGGCATCTGGTCCAACCGGTAGTCGCTCGAATCATTAACGATGACGCTCCCAAAATCTAGTTCGTATACGGCTTTGAAGGCCTTGTTAACATCCTGAGTAAAGATGGCCGCATGCAGACCGTAATTCACGCTGTTCGAACGCTTGATCGCATCGTCCAGATCAATGTATTTATACATGAGAACGACCGGACCGAAGACCTCCTCAACTGCCAGCTTGGCGGTTTCCGGAACATCAACCATTACCGTTGGATCATAGAAGTTACCTTTTCTTTTGCCACCGGTCAGGATCTTGCCTCCCTGTTTCACGGCATCGTTCACCCACTCTTCGACGCGCTTCGCTTCGCGCTCGTTGATCATGGCCCCCATATCTGTGGATTCATCCAACTGATCACCGATTTTTATCTTCTTCGTCATCTCAACGAACTTACTCACATAATCATCGAAGACCTTTTCATGGATGAACATCCTCTGAACACCGATGCAATTCTGTCCTACTGCCCAGAACGCTCCCGAAACAGATAAGTCCACTGCCTTGGACATATCTGCATCTTCGCACACGATAACCGGACAGTTCGAGCCAAGTTCCATTGAGATCTTTTTCAATCCTGATATCTTTAGAATTTCAACTCCTGCTTCAACACCTCCGGTCAGAGTAATCATACGCACCGCCGGATGTGAAACAAGAACATCACCGATCTCCGAACCGCGCCCAGTCACGATATTGAGCACCTTGGGTGGAATACCTGCAGCGACGAAGGCTTCACCCAGTTTCAACGCTGACAAAGGAGTATCGGTGGCCGGCTTAAGAACGACGGAATTTCCAGCAGCGATGGCCGGACCGAGTTTGTGTGCGACCAGATTCAATGGATCGTTAAAGGGTGTGATTGCCACGATGACACCGATAGGAAATCTATAGTAATAACCAACACGGTTTTCGCCACCCGGGAAACTGTCAAAAGGTATTGTCTCACCAAGCGTCCGGCGGGCTTCCTCGGCCGATATACTTATTGTGTTTATGCAGCGTGCAGTTTCTTTCCTGGCTTCGCGTATCGTTTTGCTGCCTTCAGAAGCGATGGTCTTCGCAAAATCATCGAAATTCTTCCTTAGGTAATCAACGACTCCCCACAGTATCTCCATCCTCTTATGCACCGGCATCTTTTTACTCACCTGGAATCCCTCCACCGCGGACTCAATAGCCTTCAGTACGTCTTCCTTCGTACCAGCAGGTACGTGATCGATGACCTTGCCGTCGTACGGCCTATATACTGGAATTTTTTTGTCCCTGTCGACCCACTCGCCACCGATGAGCATTTTCATATGAATCCTCCTTGCTTTTTTGATTATGGATATCTAAACCGCTCTATCATTTTAATATTGAATCAGTATTATTTTGATTGACTTACAACGCACAAGTATAATGAAGCCGTATCTCTTTGTCAAGTTCAAGACATAGATTGGAGTAAGGTTTAAGTCTATTATAGCACCCACACCGCCAGGGGACAGGCATAACATTTTTAACATTTTTGGGAAGTTATTACCCGTTGTCTTAGTAAATCGACGATTAGTACCATGAAGAACGGTTGGTAAAATGTTAAAAATGTTATGCCTGTCCCCAAATTACAAATTAGGCCTTGCCAAACGGACAAACCGAAATGCAAATTCCGCAAAGGCGAATACCCTTGCCAATACGCCCGCCGAGTTCACGGCATTTTTCGCGGCAGGCAAAGACATCAAAGATTTCCTCTCTTCTTGTAGTTATTGTCCATTCCTTGCCGATAAGGGCATTGGCCGGACAATGCTGCACACACAGATCACAATCCTGACACTCACTCTTCAATACCGGCTTGCGGCAATAATCTACCGGATAATCAACGAGCACACTCACCAGCCTTACCCTGGGGCCAAACTCATAGGTAATAAGCAAACCGCTTTTGCCGATCCATCCCAGACCAGCCCGCGTTGCCACCAGTTTGTGTGAGAAGTCCAGGCTCAGTGTATGGTCGAAGCGCTCATTGCGGTCTAAAGCCGTCAATGATGGCGCAATGCCTGCGGCCTTGATACCGTTTCCACGGAGTTCCGCCTCTATGCTTTTGACGATCTCGGCAAGTTCAACGTTTACCGTTTGATATAGAGCATAATAATCTGCATTCGGTCCGGTCTCGATCGAATCCATGATCGCGCTATCCATTCTACGCCCAATGACGATCCCATAGCCATACTGTGCATATTTCGCGGCCAGAAGCTTTCTCAAATCTGCATAGCCAACTATGTAATCCTGCTCCTTAAGCAGATGTTTTATGATGGTTTCGCGCAATTTCATCTGTTTCAACCTGCTATTATAGTACCGGGTTCAAGAAAAATCAAGTACTAACTACTACAGTAGCACACATACAAGAATTGGCAACTTGACGGACGCACATTTTGCCGTAAGATATTAGGTACAACAAAGAGGATAACATGAAATATAAAATAACCGGCAAACAACCGAATTCAAAGATGTGTTTGGTATGTGGAATGAAGAATAGGTTCGGCTTGAAATCTTTTTTCTACGAAACCGAAACGAAGGAACTCATCGCCATTTTTAAACCTCGCGAGGAACATCAGAGTTACCCGAACCGCCTTCACGGTGGTATTGCCACAGCGATGCTCGACGAGACTATCGGCCGGGCAATCCTAATGCATCATAACAAAGAAATATGGGGCGTTACGGTTGAGATAAAGACCCGTTTCAAAAAGGCGATTGCGCTCGACAGCGAACTAAAAGTAATCGGTCGGATAACAAGAGAAGGCAGTCGCTTCTTTGAAGGAACAGGTGAATTAATAATGAGTAACGGTGAGATCGGAGCGACCGCCGAAGGTAAATACCTGAAACTACCGCTCGACGAGATTTCCGATTTTGACCGGGAAGAAAATGAGTGGCGCGTCATTCACTCGGAAGATGATCCCGAGAGTATTGATATATAGCAGATGGGGACCGGCATAACATTAATGTATTAGCCTGCAATGGATTGACAGGCCCCTTACAATCTATATAATTACCGGAATCCTCGGTAGCTCAATGGTAGAGCATCCGGCTGTTAACCGGAGGGTTGCAGGTTCGAGTCCTGCCCGAGGAGTTCGCCTTCGCCAAGGCTATGGCGAACACATTTATATGAAATACTGCGTTTACATTATTGAGAGTCTTAAGGATAGATCAACTTATACGGGCTGTACGTCGGATCTTGCCCGACGCCTCGAATCGCACAACAAAGGCACGACACACTCCACGCGCCATTCTAAACCGTTCAGATTGGTATGGCATGCCACCTTTAATGATAGAAAAAAGGCATACCGCTTTGAGAAATATCTGAAGAGTGGTTCAGGACGCGCCTTTATGAAGAAACGGTTAATCTAATTGACCATCCGTAACTCTGAGGTTCGAGCGCGCCATACGTAGCTTTAGCGAAGTATGGTCCTGCCCGAGGAGTTCGCCTTCGCCAAGGCTATGGCGAAC
>CP070686.1:1595808-1602559 GCA_020353055.1 Caldifarciminota bacterium
AAAATTCTTGTCATTTACATCTTCACAGACATAGGTTCTTGTAAGCTGCGATTCTTCGAACAAATTCCGTAGAACATTATTAATGGGTTGTCCAACGATGTTTTCTATGACTAAACTCAATATCTGATGGTTTGTATCGATATATTTGGCCCTGCCTGGTTTTCCGGGTGGAAAATGTGGTTTCATCTTCTTCACTTCCTGGATTACTTTTTCAATTTGCCAAGATTGATCAATGCCCTCCTCCAATTCAGTCATTGCCCTTTTACCATTCGCTTGTTTATCGATTAGATATCCGGGGAGGCCGGACGTATGAGATAAAAGGTGAAAGATGGAAAGGTCGTTAGAATAATCCTTGTTTTTATATATATGCAGACCACTCACTATTTCTGCGGGAAGGTAATTCGAGATTTTATCATGCAGGTCCAATTTATTATCACGATACATTCTAAGGATAATTGCAGAAACGAAGAGTTTATTGATGCTGGCGATGTAGTATTGGCCGTCCTCGTCTATGTCTCCTGCTGCACTTATCAAGTCAATGCTGTTGTCGTCCGACGATACATAGAAAACGGCACCGTAGATGTGTTTCTTTGAAACAACATTACGTACTATTTCATCTAAAGATGATTCGTTCAAAACATGTCCTTTGACTTGGCTTGCTGCGTGCTTCGTCATAACCAATTTCTGAACTTCAAGGTTTGAGAAGTTGAAAATCTATGTCTGTTCCGGAGTTTGCATTTTTGATTTTAGCGTCGTTTTGTATTTAAAGGCTGTTGGAAAGGTGTTTTCAGATTGTTGAGCAGTGTGTTTCTGCTTCTCAGTATTTCTCCCCGGTCAGAGCGCTCTGGACCGCAATCATAATGGATCTGCTGCTTCCGGTTGCGCCGGTTACCACATCTACCTTTGGTGATTGAGCATCAATGATGCGGTCAATGGTCTCGATTGCCTCATATCCAGGGCCGGACCGTTGTTTTATGATCTCGATCTTTTCGATCTTATGGTCTTTGACCGTAACTTCCAACTGAACATCGACCAAAAAATCACCGAATTCTCCGGCGTAAACACCATCTGCGATCTGCGCCAGGTCCACATCGTTTATTTCTACGCTCTCAATGCGTTTGACCATCTGACGTGCTCTGAAGAAGAACGCAACACCAAAGGCGATTATCATGATCAAGAATATACCGAGAACTATCAGTATTTTCTTCCAGATTTTCATTGCTTCTCCTTATTCGACAGGTGGTCACATAATATCCAGTTCAGGGGTAATGTCAATACTTGCACTGGGTGTGTGCTTTCGCCTTGTTCGGGCAGGGGCGTGGCTATACACAGATATATTTAGTTCAGTATTACTGATTTCTCTTGTATCACCTCGCCATCCAATTCGAGTACAAAGTAGAATGTTCCTGCTACGACCTTTCTTCCCCGGGCATCGAGTCCTTCCCAGTTGATATTATGGTTCCCAGCGCTCTTGGGACCCTGGATAAGCGTCTTGATGATCCTTCCCGCATTATCATAGATCTTGAGCGATACATACGCGGGTGATGGGATATGTAACGTGATTTGACTGGGCAGTCTCGATGGATTTTGCAGGATTGTGATATATCTGTTGTCCTGTATGTAATCCTTGGGGTTTTCCGATACACCAACCATGTCCAATGTAAGTTCGTACGTATCATCAAAATATAAGCTATTGTATTGATTACCGCCAAAAATGATAACCCTATACTCATTTGGATCATAGGCGGCGCATGATGCTCTACGTGCTACGGGAGTAGTTGTTTGTGGGATAATCCTTTCCCAGGTCATTGAGCTTAGTTTCAAGATCCATGCATCATCATAATGAATGAAATATCCAGGATAATCATAGCCAAATCCCGTGACCAAGTCATTGTTGTATTGATCGTAGATGCCAAAGTGCTGGGTCCTGGCTCCGGGTTGTTGGCCGCTAGGGAATAGCTGTTGCCACGTTTCACTACCGTATGTCAGATCGAGCGACCAGACGTCATTCATTACTGGCGCTCCCCAGTTGCTTCCGGCATAAATGATCATTCTGTGTCCGCTCGGATCGTAGATAGCGCAATGGGCTTGCCGTGCCGGAGGTTTTGTGCCTGCCGGATCCAATAGTGACCAGGTATATGTATTGAGATCAAGCGCCCAGGTCTCATCAAAGCCGCTGCTGCTTGTAGTACCACCGAACATGATCATCCGGTTGTTGACCGAGTCAACTACTGCCTTTGCGCCGAGCCTTGGCGACGGCAGCGTTCCAGATGGATTCAGCTGCGTCCATGCTTCTGAACCCGGGGTCAATGATAAGGACCAGAGATCATTGAAGTAGTTGTAGTAGTCATCGCGTCCACCAAATATGAGCATCTCATTTTTTGCTGCATTGAAAATGGCGGCGGGATCAATACGCGCTGCTGGTGCTGACCCAGATGGTTCGATCATACGCCATGTTTCGTTCTCTGTATCTAATGCCCAGACATCATTGAAGACCTGGCCACCAATCATTCCGATACTCCATCCGCCGAATAGTATCATCTGGCCATGCACAGTATCAGCGACCATGGACGAGAATGATCGGGGGGCTGGGGTTGGTGGCGTGGTTGCGATTAGATGGAAGTCTGCGGCATACAGTGTGCTGGCTATCAACAGACCAGCAATAATCACTAGTTTGTATACTTTCATATACTCTCCTCGTTGCGAAGAATTGTATACGTCGCCCCATCATTGTCAAGTACCCATCTACTACGCCCTTGACAATACCTTACTTTTTTAGTAAGATATAACGTGAGACTAACAACAAGGACCAGATACGCCCTGAGGGCACTCGTTGAACTGGCTCAACAGGATGAAGATAAGGCACTTTCACTTGCGGTGATTGCCAGGCGTCAGCACGTGAAACCGAAGTATCTTGAGCAGATATTGTTCAAATTGCGGCGGGCAAGATTGATCAAAGGCAAGAAGGGTCCTGGCGGTGGGTTTTCCCTGGCGCGTGATCCGAAGAACATAAGGCTAAAAGAGATACTCGATGCCGTTGGCGAGTCTACGGCGCCTGTTCAATGTGTTCTGGGAAAGGCTGACCGATATTGTTCTCAGAACGCGCTTTGTCCGATGCAGGAATGCTGGTCTGAGTTAAAAAAACAGATCGATTCATTTTTCAATAGTTACACGTTACACGACGTGTGCAACAACAGGAATAGCAGGATTCTTAAAAAGGAGTAGTAATGGAAAAAGAAAGAGTTTCACATCATGAATCTGTGAACAAACTATATGAAAAAATAAAGAAAGATGGAATGACCAATATCTGGGATAGGTACGAAGCACAGGGTATGGGTGGTAATCCGGACCAGCGCTGTCCTTTTTGTATGGGCGGTGTCCGGTGTGATCTGTGCTCGAACGGTCCATGCCGTGCTGATGTCGAGAAAGACAAGCGGGGTGTATGCGGAATAACCGGTGACGGCATGGCGATGCGGATGATGCTACTGAGGAATGTGATGGGTGCATCCACATATCACTACCACACCGAGCAGACGGTGAAGACCCTACTTTCAATCATCAAAGGTCAGTCGCCATTCGAAATTAAGGAATCGGGTAAGCTCAATGATTTCGCTGCTCGCTTGGGCGTTGATACTTCCGGAACCGATAAGGAAATCGCCGCGAGATTATGCAGTTTTGTTAAAACAGATTTCAGCCGCGCGTATGATGAACCGAGCAAGATCGTTGAGGCGCTTGCTCCGGCTGAGCGGAAAGAAATCTGGAGGAAACTGAATATCTTCCCGGGCGGCATATACGGTGAGATGATGCTTGCGACCAGTTCTTGCCTGACAAATGTCGACGGTTACTACGTGAGCCTGGCTTTGAAGGCGATGCGCTTGAGCATTGCCATGGCATATCAAAGCCAGATCGTCAATGAGTATTGTCAGGATATCATCTACGGGATACCGCGTCCACATAAGATGCGTGTGGATTTGGGTGTTCTTGATCCGGATTATGTTAACGTATTGCCGAATGGCCACGAACCGTTTCTTGGATTCGCAATGGTGAAACTCGCACGCAAACCCGAATGGCAGGAAAAAGCAAAGGCGGTTGGTGCAAAAGGAATGCGTATTATCGCGAATATTGAAACCGGCCAGGAAATGATACAGCGGTGGGAAATGGATGACGTGTTCTACGGTTTCACGGGTAACTGGATAATGCAAGAAGCGATCCTCGCCAGCGGATGTGTCGATCTCTTTGCCGCGGACATGAACTGTTCGATGCCAATTGATCCGATGTACGCGGAGAAGTACAAGTTTAAGTTAGTACCGGTAAGCCATCTCGTTGCATTCGAGGGAGTGAGTGAGCGAATAGACTACTTGCCAGAGGATGCGGAAAAGCAGGCTACCAAGTTGCTACAGATGGCGATCGATAATTTCAAAGAAAGAAGAGGATCAGTTGAACCTTTCACCGGTCTACCGATGAAAGAGGCGGTAGTGGGATTCTCTACGGAGAGTATTCTTGCCGCGTTGGGCAACAGTCTCGATCCGCTTCTGGATGCGATCAAAAAGGGCACAATAAGAGGCGTTGTTGGGCTCGTCTCCTGTACAGCTTTGCGTGACAACGGGCAGGACGTGCACAGTGTGCGAGTTGCCAGAGAGTTGATCAAACGCGACATACTCGTTCTGTCGCTTGGTTGTGGCAATGGTGCCATGCAGGTCGCCGGCTTGTGCAGTCCAGAGGCAAAAGACCTTGCCGGTCCTGGATTGAAGAGTATTTGTGAGACACTGGGTGTACCACCCGTCCTTAGCTATGGCACATGCACTGACACTGGTCGGTTGGGTGATTTGCTGGGGGCAGTTGCACATGCGCTCGGCGACGTTTCTATCAGCGATCTGCCGGTGGCTGCGGCAGCGCCAGAGTACATGGAACAGAAGGCTACGATCGATGCGATCTTTGCGCTTGCACTTGGCTTATACACTTACGTGAATCCAGTGCCGCCCGTTACTAAGGCGCCCAACCTTGTGAAACTCTTGATCGAGGACTGCAAGGGTGTCACTGGCGGAAATCTGAATGTCGAGACCGACGCCATGAAAGCAGTAGATGGCATACTGGCGCATATTGAAGCGAAGCGTAAGACATTGGGAATTTAATGGCTGTTGATAATGGAGAAAGAGACATGAATAAAGTAAAGAGGAAGATCATTAATATCGACGAGGAACTCTGTAACGGTTGCGGAAATTGTATTCCCGCATGTCCGGAGCAAGCATTACAGATTGTAGAGACACCAAACGGCCCAAAGGCACGGTTAGTTAAAGAGATCTATTGTGACGGGCTGGGTGCATGTCTCGGAAACTGCCCAACGGATGCTCTGACTCTGACAGAAGAAGAAGTTGAACCATACGATGAAGACGCAACGCTTACACGTATCAAGGAAATGCTTGAGAAACACTTAAAACACCAGAAAAAACACGGCGGCGCACGTCAGACACATGCTCAGAAAGAATCAAAGGGAGCACACGTCTGCCCCGGAGCCGCTGTTGCTCAGTGGGACGAAAAGAAAGAACCATCAGTACGGACTCCGAGAGCGTCGTCGGAACTCAGGCAATGGCCAGTCCAGATACATCTTGTCCCTCCGACCGCGTCCTATCTGCGAAACGCTGATATCGCAATAATTGCGGATTGCGTACCTTTTGCCTATGCGAATCTACATGAGGAATTTCTAAAAGGCAGAACAGTGCTCGTCGGTTGTCCCAAGTTTGATGATGCCGAAGCATATATCGAAAAAATTGCTCAGATAATTGAACAGGCGCAGCCGAAGAGCATAAAAGTGGTCCGCATGGAAGTTCCTTGTTGTTCTGGTCTGACCCATATTGTGGAAGAAGCCAGAAAGCGAGCGGACAGTAACATACCAGTCGAGGAAGTGATCGTCGGCATAAAGGGGGAAATAGAGTAGTACCTTTCACTTTCTAGGAATATTGACAGGATTTCTCATTTCGTTACACTCTGTCGTATCCGATTGGCGTGACGTTATTATATAACATGGAGGAGTCATGGAACGATTAGTATTGTTAACAGTTCTGTCAGTAGTATTATCACACCCGCTTCATTTTGATATATCTCAGGAGTTTTAAGCAATGGACATAGATGGGTTCAGGAAATTCTTAAGCAATAGAAAGATCGATCAGAGAGTGATTAGGAATTCCATAAAGACACTCAGGGATTTCGAGCTTTACCTCGAGAAGAGTGGAAAAACGCTAGAGAACGCTACCAGGCAGGATTTCTATGCATACTCGTCTCGCATGATCGAAGCAGGTACGAACACGGTCGAAAACTATCTCAGCATACTGAGGTTTGGTTATTTTAAAAAACTGAATGAACTCATTATTGCGGGGATGGAAGTGCTCGACGGACGGGAAGTAATAGATAATTTATCTAATCGCCTGTCAGACGAGTTTGATCAAGGACTGAGGGACGATATTTTCAGCGAAACGAAAATCCCCCCGTTAGGTATAAGCCCGGAGCAAAAACCGAAGTACATGAAGGAACTCATCACGAGGTTAGAACAGAAAATTGGTGCTGATGAATGCGCAAAATTCCTCAATGCGGGTTTGAGAGACCGTTATGAGGAATCGAGAAAGCCAGATAGAGATAAATTCTTGAAATCAAAGAATCTGGACGCATTTCTCAGACAGAAACATGCGGATTTCGTCGCCGAAATGGAAACTCATTTAAAGAACGGAACGCTGTTTTTTACACAGGAGATAACCCG
>CP070686.1:1602659-1619809 GCA_020353055.1 Caldifarciminota bacterium
GTACGCGCCGCGGACAACGCCGGCAACTGGGGACAGACCGCACTCCTCAATTTTGAGGTCACCAATGCCAGAACCATCATCTATGATGACAACCAACCCAACTATGCGCATGCGGTCGTGACACCGGGGGATGGCTGTTTCACCCGCTTCGAGTTCAACGACGTCGGCATCGACAGCGGTCTGCTGCACCAGGTGAAATTCCTCTTCGAAGGTCCTGGCACGGTTGACATTCGTATTTACCAGGCGGTTGGTGCTGCGGCTCCAGGTCCGTTCATCGACTCGATCGCTGGCTTCGAATCACCAGGCTATCAATGGTCGACCATCGATCTTACCGACCTCAATATCAGCACGGCGAATCCATATGGCATATTTGTTGGCTATATTATCGGACCTGGCGATTCAGTTGGGCTGCTTCGAGACGTTGCGGTTGATTATGTGGGTCAGATGTGGAACTTCCAGGGCGGTATCTGGACACCAGAGGCCGCTGGTGATTTCATGATGCGTTTGAAGGTAATTCCGCTCGATGAACCTGGTATCGATGAGAATAGCAACAAAGCAATCTCGGCTTTCAATCTGGCGCAAATAGTACCAAGCCCGATGAAAACCGCCGGCGTCATTTCATATCAACTACCCAACGCGCAGAACGTATCGCTCACGGTTTACGACGTATCAGGGAAACTCGTCAGAACGCTCGTTGACCAGCATGTCGAAGCCGGCACACACAGTGTTGTGTGGGACAGTCGTGACAATGCGGGAAAACAGGTTGCCAGTGGCGTCTATTTCTACCGACTACAGGGTGATGATCAGAGCGTAACAAAGAAACTGATAGTGGTTCAGTAATCAGGTTCTACTCAAGAAGTAAAAGGGGGCAGATTTTTCTGCCCCCTTTTTTCTTACTCGTAATTCGCAGAGAAAAACTATCCCCGATAGAGTATGTTCTTCACTTTGGTCATATAATTTTCGATCTGGATTCTATCTCTTGATTCGCCGATTATTCTCACGACGTGCTCGGTCTGGGACGGTCTTATGTGAAGCCAGTAGTCATCACCAATAATCTTCAGTCCATCGGTATAATCCAGTTTACCGCGAAATGCGTCGACGATCGATTCTTTCTTTTCTTCAAACCGCTCCCTGCTCATCATAACTTTTCTTTTGATAAGATGATATTTCGGATATCCAGCCATGACCTGTGAAACGGTAGCATCACATGCTGCAAGAAATTTGACAATCAGTGCCGCGCCGACCATTGCGTCACGCGTGAAATTTATCGCAGGATAGATTATACCACCATTCCCTTCTCCTCCGATCACTGCAGATGATGACTTCATCTTCGACACGACATTTGCTTCACCCACCTTTGCACGGTACAATCGAACATCATGTTTATGGGCAACGAAATCCATCAGTGCGGTGGTCGATAGATTCGTCACAACGCTACCTTTTTTACGTCCAATTATATAATCAGCCGCCAGCACAAGAGAATTCTCCTCACCGATAACTCTACCGCGTTCGTCGACGACCGCGAGCCGGTCACAGTCCGGATCGCAGGCGAATCCAATATCCAATTTGCATTTCTTGACGAAACGGCTTAGGGCTCCGATATTTTCTCGTGTCGGCTCCGGACGGCGAGGAAAGACAGGCGCGAAGCGACAATTCAGTCGAAATACCTTGCAACCCATTTCTTCAAGCACTCGCGGTAATCCAACCGACCCGGCTCCATTCACGGCATCAACGCCAACACGTAAAGGTGTCTTTAGAGGTTTGACGGTTGAGACTATTTTATTTATGTGTTCTTGAAGGGCTGATTTCAGTATCTCTATCTTCTGTTTCCTCCGACGCGTCGGCTTGCTACTACGGGCAACAAGTTTTGAAAATCTCTTGAATTGTGATTCATTCAAGAAAAGACCCTGTGATGAAATGAATTTCAAAGCATTCCACTGTATCGGATTGTGACTTGCCGTAATGACAATACCGCCCTTTATCTTCAGTTTTCGTGCCATGAAGATAACAGTCGGCGTGGGAACGATGCCGAGATCAGTGACTCGACACCCGGCAGATTGCAAACCCTGTATGACCGTTTTGCGGTACAAATTGCCAGACTCACGGGTGTCACGACCGATAATGATGTGTCCCGAACGGGCAAATTTGCCAAAGGAACTCGCGTATTTGAATATCACGTCTGGATTTAAGTCTCTACCAACTACCCCGCGCAAACCAGATATGCTGAATTTCAATGCCATTCGTGTATTATACCACATATAAACGGCTTGTCAACGCATACCGGGGACAGGCATAACATTTTTAACATTTTGCCAGAGAGCGTTCCTCTAACTAATTTTGTCAGTATAATTTACACCTTGCCTCTGGATTGGAACATTCTGGGTCTGATGATTCTATCTAAAATGTTAAAAATGTTATGCCTGTCCCCTGCCTTTTGTCGCACAAAGCGGCCCCGCCCTTGCGCGTGAGGGCGGGGCCGCGGGGTGCTTTATGACAAATTTGTTATTCTTTTGCTGACAAACCACCGGCGCTGAGGTAGCCGCCAAGGTCGAGTTCCCTGCCGGTTGCCCTCTCCATCCGAACCTGCCATGGATACATACCACCATCAGCATAGAAGTATTCCTTCAGGAAAGAACCGACACGATTATCGAACGCATAGCCGCTGCCAAATCTGTCTTCCAGGGCTTCATGGATCTGCCAGGAAATTACATCGGCAATTAGATAATTCTGGACATAGACCGGATACGAAACATGGATGATATTGGCAAAAGGGATAGGTCTGGCCGTCGACCCTTCGAGCGACAGATATTTCTTGTGGAGCATCTGCCATATTTCCAGATTATCTCGTGCCAAATCATCGTATAGTGCAATTTCATACATAGACTCAACAAGCAGATAGCGGAGGTACAATGGCATGTACTTCTTGAGAATTTCTTTCTGAGTCATGAGTTCTTCCTCACTCATTCCGGTGTTTCTCTTCTGCCATTCCTCATTACGGGCAAACTTGGCCAGGGTTTCTGCAATGCCTTCAGAATACGCACCGCAGTCGCTTCCCAAACACCACTCATAACCCTCTAATATCGGATAACCAATCGCGGTAAATGTATACTGCGCACCATGCCCGAGCTCGTGCACCCGGTCAAAGAATGAGAGTTCATCCCTCACGACAACCTTAAAATTCTCCGGAATGCGAATGGCAAGCGACTGGCCACCTACACCACCAGGCAGATCTTGTTCAACGATCTCGACGCTCAGATCATCGTGTTCAATACCGATACCTTCGATCGTTTCTTTTATGAGGAAGTCTATTTTGTCTTCGGCGATCGAGGCTCCTTGATTTGTTATGTAGTACAAGCCGAACAATTTTCCTATATCATTAGCTTCGATCTCAGACTTACCCAATTCCTGTTTGAGTTGCTCCAACAACCGGGCATACGGCTCTGCTGTGGCTGCATCTATTGTCTTAACGAATTCATAGAACCAATCTGCCCCGATACCACTCACTTCCAGCACTAATTCGGCGAAATTATCGAAGCCGAGACTTTTCGATCTGGCATTGCGGAGTTCCATCAGTCTTAGCATAACACTATCCATTTCCTCACGGGATGGAACGGATGAGACTTCGTCAGTCTCGGCAAACCACAATTCTAATTTGTTCCTGAGAGCGAATATTTCCGGATCCATCTCGACTTTTGCTGCCGTAAGTACATTATGCCAAACTGTAACCCTGCTCTTCAGGATTGGATCTCTGATCATCATCTTACGGGCATACCAAGTATCCACTATCCGGTTGAGCGTATCGTTCGTCAACAGCTCTCTGAAGCGTTCTCGCGGCGTGGCCAGATCGGCTTCATCCTCCTGAGAGTAATAATTCCAATACGCTGAACCCATTTGCACGCAAATATCCTCGTAGACAATTTCTTTAGCATCAAGATATCGCCTCAGGTACCCTTCGCTGCTCATTTCTGGAGCAGCATAATGAGAACACCCCATCAGACCGACTATTATTAAGGATATTGAAACAAACAATACTGGCGGCTTCATGCTATAACAGGGTTATCGCACAAATCTTGTGTTGCCAATGTA
The DNA here is from genome assembly GCA_020353055.1 of Caldifarciminota bacterium. GTDB lineage: Bacteria > Hydrothermota > Tepidihabitantia > SM23-42 > SM23-42 > SM23-42. Next base: position 1,606,746 of record CP070686.1, read on the forward strand.
AGCGATATCTTCGTGTGCGCCCCTCACTGCCGTAACGACCGTTTCCGGCATCAAACCGCTCCAGGCGTCGTCTTCGAATTCATATCGTAGTGCCGTAACATCCACCTCAGGCAGTGACCCAACGTAAGCAGGCACTTCGTTATCATATCTACTTGCTACAACCTCAACCGCAGGCATCAATCCTTCATACTCGGGGCTACCGGATGATACCTGACCGACCGACACGCTCAATAAGAGCAAAATGGCTAAAGAAATTTTCACGATTCCTCCTTCTTTTTTTCTGGTTTGTATTTTTTCATTGGTCATCACTATAATATACGCATCCCAAGGGCAAAAAGTTTCACAAAACAGGAGCAGGGGGCATGTATTTCGACATAAGTGAAATGCCCCTCACTTATCTGGAGGGGAACTAGAGGTAGAAGTGAGTTATCTAACTACAGACTGCAATCAACTAAAGTGCGTGTTCGGGGATCTGGTCAAGACTGAAAACCGGACCGTCTTTGCAAATGAATTTCTCGCCGATGTTACATCGACCGCACTGCCCGATACCGCACTGCATTTTCATTTCTAATGTTGTGAATATTTTGTCATTGGGCCACCTCAATTCTCGAAGTGCGGCTGCGGTGAATTTTATCATGATCGGAGGGCCACATACGATCGATATCTTACCGTCTGGCTTCAATGCCAGGTCCTTCACAACGATTGGTACAACACCTACCCGTCCGCTCCAACCTTCAAACGGTACGTCAATCGTTTTATACAAAGAAATACCCTTGTCATCCTCCCAAATTCTCAGGTCTTCCTTATATAATATATCATCAGGTGCGCGCGCGCCAAAAACGATCTCCAACTTACCATAATCCTTCCGGTGCTCCAGGACATAATCTATGACCGGACGCAGTGGCGCAAGGCCAATACCACCACCGATCACAACGATATCCTTTCCTTTCCATTCATCGACCGGGAAACTGTTCCCGTAAGGACCACGGACACCGATTATGTCGCCCGGGGCTGCGCGATGCAGCATCTTCGTGAGATGACCGATCCTTTTAACAGAAATGTTGAACTCCTGATTATCCTTTGATATTCGGGTTACCGCAAAGGTTGCCTCACCATAGCCCTGAACCGACACCTCCACGAATTGCCCGGGGCGGGCAGGCATTTTGCCGGAGCCGCTCATCTGCAGTACGTAGCTCTTAACGTCTCTGGATTCTTCTATTATCCTCTTGATCGTTACTGGTTTTGGAACAAGTTCGATTGCCGCCATATCATGCCTCCTTTGACCGCGCACCCGATTTGGATTTACCCTTCTTCTTATCCTTTATTCTTTCGGTAAGACGCGCGCCCAACTGTGGAAAACTCCTTTTCAAGGGGCACACCATGACGCAACGTCCGCAGCCAGTACATGAGATCTGACCGTATCTGAGATGACTGTAGGCAAATTTATCAAGCGTCCGGTTGCGCACGCGGCTGGCGGGTGTCTTTCTGGTATTATGCCCACCGGCCATTCTTGAATAGGACTGCAGCTGACAGCTGTCCCAGACCGTTACCCGTTCACCCTTGCCTTTGAAGTTCTCATCCGTCACAAGAAAGCAAACACATGTCGGACAAGCATATGTACAGATACCACAAGTCAAACATATGTCTGACATCTCATGCCAGATTTTATCGTCATACATCTCCATGAATTCCTCAGGCGATGCGATTACGTATCTACCCGCCGGCCAATCTTTTTTATCGGGAACCTCATCGACTTTCTTAAGATACTCAGATCGTAGGACCTGTTTTCCCTTGTCGGTCAGACCCTTGAGAAGATAGCCATCGGTTATCCTTGCGAATGCGGCATCCATGCCTCTTGTGGCATCGGGCGTCAATCCCCGGTCCGTACAGTGACAGTTATCTGCCATCTCACTGCAAAGCATGCCGATCAGAACGGTACGCTTCCGCTCCGATGCGTACATCACATCCTTATGTTCGGATTGGAGGAACACCTTATCCATATATTCGATGCCGGCAACATCGCATGGATGAAGACCGATAACGATACGCGGTTTGCCTTCAGGCTCCACGGGTTTTAAAGACCATTTGCTGTTCTCATCATAGGTCGCTATCGGCCGCCGCTTGGGGAAGAAAAGGTTTTTCAGGGAAACGTGTATGACACTCTCCGGAAAATCCAGATCCCTACCTGTATCATAAATGCCGAATTCCCACTTTCCATCGATGCGGTAAGGAACCCATACTTCCCATTTCTCTGTGAGGGCGGAGACGAATTTCTGCATGTCAGCATGCTTCATCTTATACCATTTATTCATTTTTGCCCTCCAGAATTGTGTCCGGGTCTTCCTTGTTCAGCACGACAAGTGGTGGAACCTCCTCGGGCACCGTACCAGGACGAACGCCGAACAACTCATGTACCGCTTTTTCCAGTGCGTTGTTCAAAAGCCTCATCGGAATTTCCTGGGGACATACGCGCTCGCACTCTCCGCAATCTGCACAACGCCCGGCAAGATGGTATGCTCTTATCAAATGCCACATCGTATTGGCCGAAAGTTTCGCAGACGGTTCAATCCATTTTGGCTCCTGCTGGTCCGCAACGCAGATTTCACAATAGCATGACGGACAGATCTGCCGGCATGCATAACAGCGCTCGCATCTGGCAAAATAGTCGGCGAAGAATTTCCACCGTTCAGCCGGCGACATCCTCTCGATCTCCTTGACCTTCGAAAATACAGGATCCTTCTTTTGCTTTTTCTCACCGAATTCATAATCGACAATCGGTGTCATGTTGGTAGCACAGTCACCGCACTTATCCGCTTCTTTTCCATCGAGTCTGACGCCTTCGCACCCGATACCGAGTGCGACTATCTGGCTCTTGTTGATACGATGTTCCACGAGTTGCGTAACCAACGAACGCCCATCGCAGCCTTTCAAAACGATACCGACCTTTTTGTATCGCGCTACGAGAGTGGGCAGATAATTGACCAAATTCTGCACACATCTTTCATCGAATACCATATCGTCGAGCGTTTCATCTTTTCTGAAAACGTCTGCCTTCACCTCTCCGGTTGCAGGATTTTCGCGATATCCCAGCGCCACATCGATCTCGCCATTCTTAAGAAGCTCTTCGATTTTCTTTCTCATTTCTTTCATGTCGCGAGCTCCTTCCGCGCAAGCGTTTTTTCGGTTCCGGACAATGCCTTGAGTTCGTCCGTGAATCGAGAACACACATCAGCGAATTTTTTGCCTTCGGCCGCCGAGATCCACGTGAAATGCATGCGGTCGGGATGAACGCCCACGAACTCAAGCAACCGCCGGGCCACTGCTATCCTGCGACGCGCGTGATAATTCCCCGTGCCGTAGTGACAATCGCCGGGATGGCAACCACTGACCATGACACCATCATAGCCTTCAACAAAGGCTTTGAAGATCATGATCGGGTCGACCCTGCCCGAGCACGGCACCTGGACGATTCTCACATTTGCCGGATATATAAAACGGCTCGTACCGGCAAGATCGGCGCCTGCATAACTGCACCACTTGCATAAGATCGCCAATATTTTAGGTTCTTTCTCTACTTGCATGACACGATCTCCTCGTAAATTTCATCGTCGCTGAATCCGGCAAGCGTAATCGCTTTTCCTTTGCACGTCGCTACGCATGCGCCACATCCCTGGCACTTACCAGGAATGATCTCGGCGACTTGCCGCTGCCCGAATTCCTTTTCCTCGATTGCCGAGTAGTGGCAAACATATGAACATGTCAGACATCCGGTGCACGCAGTCGGGTCCACGGTCGCAATCTGTGGTGATTTGACCAGGTTATCCCTGGCGAATATAGAAAGCACCTTGGACGCCGCCGCGCTGCCCTGCTGGACACTCGCTGGAATGTCCTTGGGGCCCTGACAGGCGCCGGCAAGGAAAATACCGGCACTGGCCGTCTCGATCGGCTTCAACTTGGGATGTGCCTCAGTATAGAAACCGTCTGAATCGTAGGCAATACCCAGGATCTGGGCTAACCCCACGGCATCTTCCTGCGGTTCGACCGCGCTGGCAAGAACAACCATATCCGCGTCGATATGCACGGCTCTCCCGACCAGAGTGTCTTCAGTGTAAACACGATACTGTCCGTTCTGGAGGCGGCGAATCTTTGCCACGCGTCCCCGCAGATATCTCACACCTTCATCTTCGATCGCCCTTCTTACGAATTCTTCATATGTCTTTCCCGGCGCCCGGATATCGATATAGCTGACATAAGCCTGGCCATCGGGCACATGGTGTTTATAGATCATCGTGTGCTTAGCCGTATACATGCAACAGATCCCACTGCAATAAGCATGAGCCTTGGATTCGTCACGGCTGCCCACGCACTGTACAAAGACGACCGTCTTCGGTATCTCACCGTCACTCGGACGCTTCAGTTCACCCCCGGTCGGTCCGGTCGATGAAACGAGACGCTCGAACTGTAAACCGGTAATGACGTCGGGATATTTTCTGCCGCCGTACTCGGTGTATACCGCCGGGTCCATTTCCCGGTAACCTGTAGCAACAACAATGGCACCAACATTGACAGTTTCCTGCATGGGTACATCATCGTAATTTATCGCTTCGGCAGGACAAATCTTTGCACAAACACCGCATTTATTCTCAATAAGTTTCTTACAGTAATCCGGCTCGATAATTGGGATCGCGGGTACTGCCTGGGGGAATGGAATCGCGATTGCCGCCCGTAGGTTCAGGTCAGCATTGAATTCGTCCGGCACTGTCTTGACCGGACATTTTTCCTGGCAAATACCACAACCGATACATTTCTGCGCATCGACGTAAGTAGCCTTTTTCTCGACCGTCACTTCAAAGTTACCGACATAACCATCCACCTTCTTCACCTCGGAATTGACCCTAATTTCGATATTCGGATGCTGTGCGGCCTCGACCATTTTCGGGGTCAGAATACACTGACTGCAATCGAGCGTCGGAAAAGTCTCATCGAGTTGTGCCATGCGACCGCCGATGCTGGGGCTTTTCTCTACAAGAATTACCTTACGGTTACCGTCTGCGATATCGAGCGCCGCCTGAATGCCGGCAATACCGCCACCGATCACCAGAGCGGTTTTGGTCATTGGCACAGAAATATCTTCGAGCGGATCCTGGTGAACAACACGCTTTATCTGGCGTGCCACGAGATCGATCGCCTTCTGCGTTGCCATTTCGGGATCATCGGTCACCCAGCTGCATTGTTCGCGAATATTGGCCATAGAAACGAGATATGGATTCAACCCTTGACTGGCCAGCGCCTTCTGGAACGTTGGAAGATGCATGCGCGGTGAACAGGCAGCGACGACGACACGGTTTATTTTGCTTTCCTTGATCTCTTTTCTGATCAGTTCCTGCCCCGGTGAAGAGCACATGAATTTGTATTCGTGCGCAAAACCTACCTCGGGCATTTCTTTCAGCGCATCGACGACTCTTTTCACGTCAACCTTGGCAGCAATGTTCACCCCACAATGACAGACAAATACGCCAACTTTAGCCACTATGCACCTCCGCTTTCGCATGCATCGAGTCAAATTTCTTCAAGAAATGCCTGAAACTGATCGCGTGAGCATCAAAACCCAGTTTCACCGTATCGACTCCCAGCGCCAGTCCGATGAGCTGGACCAAATGGATAACCGGAACTCTGTACTTACCAGAACCCCGGTAGTTCAATTTCTGCTGCATCCGGTCGATCTGGGCAAGACAATACGGACAGACAACCACCACCGCATCTGGCTCAGCAGCATTCAGATCATCCAGCTTCATCTTCGTGTGAGGCAGGGACAAATCTTCCTTGTTTATGATGATCTGAGTCAAGCCAGTGCCGCAGCATGTTCTGTTCTCTCCATACTCGGCGATCTCGCCACCCATCGCCTCGATAAGTTCCTCCATGATCGTGGGCATATGTGGATCATCGAGTGCGGTTTTCTTAAAACCGTTCAAGTAGTGACACCCATAATGCGTCGCGAATTTCATTCCATTCAGCGGTCTCGTTACCTTTTCCCTTATTCTCTCTTTCAATTTGTAGATAATCTCAAGTGAATGATATATATCTTGACTACCCTTGTACTCGCGCCCGATCATCGACAAGATAACATTAACGACGTTTTTCACAGGAGGGCGGTCATTCATAAAATGTGAGAATTCAGTCAGGAAGGTATGACACCCGTTACACAGCGTAAGGATATCCAAACCCATTTCTTCAGCCACAGCAAGATTGCGCGCTACTGCGGGCATTGTGCTCGTCGGCTGGGCAACGTTGGTGAAGGTCAAAAAACCCCCGCAGCAGGTTTGATCATCACTCGTCACCAGTTCAATACCGAGTTTTCGGAAAAATTCGATCGATGCTGTGATCAACCCTGGATATTTGTTACTCCCGACGCACGGCTGGAATAAGAACATCCTGTCTGAAATCTTCGTTTTCTCTAGTACTTCCTGGCGTGGCATGTTACTATCCTCCTCATGATATCTTTTCCTTCTCTTCTTCTTCAACGTCGATGAATTTCTGGTTCGGTCCTTTTTTTACCTTCACCAAATCAGCGGGGCTGCCGTAGTTCCATTGTTTCTCTTTCGCTTTCTTCTTATTTATTTCCTTGAACAAATCGGTCATGCCCGTAGCATCGGCGATGAATTTAATCTCACTCATCGCCCGTTCAGAAACCAACCTCTTCGGTGGCAGACCCATCTTCTTGCGTACCGTTTCGATCCGACCATCGGTCTTTGAATTCTTGGCGATCTCTTTTTTGATACCGAGATTCCTTTCGTTGATGTTCACCGAGAGCCCTGTATTATAATAATCCTGCGCATAGGGATCCTTGATCTTCTTCACCTCTTCCCAACCGTATCCCTGCGCGAGCGCAGCATAGCGCAGCATGGAAATCGCGAACGGGAAATTTATGTCGCGCGGACACACAGCATAACACCCGCTGCAGAAGAAACATAACCACAACTCGTGGCTGCTAATGACTTTTTCCACGTTGCCCATGCGCAAATCACGTATGATCTCCCTGGGGTTATACGAAGATAATTTTGCTGCCGGGCACTGCCCGGTGCACTTACCGCACTGAAGGCACTTTTCCAGATCCTTAACCATCTGATGGGTAAGTTCGGCAAACTTCTTATCGAAACCAGGCAGCCATTCTTTATTCGTTTCGTGCATGGAATACTCCTTTTATCCTACTCGTGAAGTTTGTATAGAAACTGAAATCCATCATCTTCGGCATAACTTTCATCATGCCGGGGATGGCCGTTGGATGACGCATCATCATAAACATCATCATACCCATGACATTTTTCATCACGTAGAAATTCATTTTTAGCTTGAAAGCCTCCATCATCGGGACCATTCTCTCAAAGATATCACCACCCAATCCAGGATCCATATTAACTGCCTTTACCACAGCAGGCATCATCTCAATCAATAAATCGTGATTGACCTCAATGTTCATTTGTTCCATCATCGGAAGCATTCTGTCCAATGCCGGTGTAACCATCTCCGGACGCCGGGCAAGAAAGAGAAGGAGCCCGGGCATCATGTCCATCATTTTGTCCTTGCTGAGCGAGAGGTCAAACATCCTTGCATAATTGACCACCGTTGCTTCGGCAATTTCTTTTCCCTTCATAAATATCCTTTCGATTACATTATCTCCGACAGCATCTCGAGTGCAATGCGTACATCCTCGCGCTGCCGTGTAGATAGTTTACCGAGAATGTTGCTTTCGCATTCATCCATTCTCTTGCTGATAAGATTTTTCAACTCAATACCCTTATCGGTCATCGAAATTTCTAGGGTCCTCCGGTCATCGGGCACTGCCTCGCCCTTGACGAACCCTTTCTTCGTAAGCCGGTCAATTATCCGGCTACCTCTGGACGCAGAAAGGCCCATCTTCTTTGAGAACGCATGGCAAAGCATTTTCTCATCGCCTCTGATCGTCAGAAGCGCGTTATACTCTGCGAGCGAGAGCCCGAATTCGTTTCTAATCTTCGCCTCGGTCAGCTGACATTTTTTCATCAGCATCACAATAAGTTCAAATAGCTTCTTACTCATATCTTGTTATATTTTATTGCCAGTAACAACTGTTGCTATTAGCAATTATATTATAGCAAGAAAATGGGTTTTGTCAAGGGTTCAAATATAGCCAGGTGTCGTTGATTGGGTTCAATTCCATAAACTACCGTAATTTCGTGAACTTCATCAGTACGGCCTGAGCAAGAAGATGATCAAAAACGACCAATATACTGTTTTTTTTACCCAATTCGCGACCGGCATGTGTTCAAGTTTCAGTCTATGCCAGAAATATGCAAGTACCAACATCGCGACGAACAACCACAACACGAACAAGTAGACCTCAGAATAAGAGAGGGTCTGTCCCCAGTAAGAAACGAGACCTTTGTTGAACACCGAGCCATAGATGACAACAAGGTGTACTACATAGACGACGAGTGATTCTTTTCCAAAATATTTCGCTACCAGGGGCAAACGTTCCCATAAATTCTCTCCCCTTTCGAGCATGACTGTAAGTAATATTATAACACCGCATTTAACGATAAAAGCCCGAAATGCAGGCAAACCTCCTGACCATTGCAATGCCAGTCCGAAAAGAATGAGCAGGATCGCAGTCGTTACTGCATACTTCCACCAGAAATCACGTAGCCTGGTATACAACAATCCCATTAAGAACCCTGAGAAGAGAAATGATGCATAGTAAAAGAGCGGAAATCGCGAGTCGACAAAGTAGTATTTAATAAAAGCAGGTAGACTCTGAATGAATTCGCTCTGTTTGATCACGGGCGTCAAAATTGGCAGCGCAACGGTAATTGCTCCGATGGTTATCGCTGTAATCACACGCTTCGGTTTCAGCAGAAACCAGAATTGCAGAAAAAGAGCCGAGACCCCGATACACCGCAGAATATCGACTCCCAAGAAATGGTCCCAGCCAGATGTTCCCACCGATAAAATTGTTTTTCGTAGTGAAAAAAAAGGTAGATACATCAGATATCCAAGAAGTATGATGAAGAGTAACCGACGCAGTCTCGTAAGCAGAGTCCTGGAGAACTGCGAGTACACATGACTTCTGGGCAGGGTGGCGAGTGCGAAAGCAAACCCTGCGGCAAACAGAAAAACCGGCGCGGTATAACCCCGCACATGTATCCAGTTCACAAAGAACGGAGTACTACGCAGCGCACTATCCAGAAGACCATCCAGGCTGTGGCCATGAATCATCTCGGCCACGGCAATTGCACGTAGCAAATCGAGGAAAAGATAACGTTTTTTCACACGGAATCTCTTATCTTACCTCTTCTGCGTCAGTTTAAATATCAACAGAAGAACTGGCAGCAATAGCAGCATCCACCCGAACAGCGACACCAGCGCACCCGGAGATTTCTTCGTTATGTACGGACTGCCGATACGGTGAAAACCTCCCGTGTATTCTCCGATTTCTTCTCCGAACCAGATCATTGCCAGCGCGACGATAAGCACGCAGAGGATGCCCAGGAATAAAACCAAACCGCCGGCCACTAACGCCAGGATGAGATAAACAATTGCGATGATCAATGAAGTTTTCCGCAGCATAGATTTTGAATTGCTGTATACATTATAATGAACAGGAAATTGGAATCAAGCCTTTCCATTCAATTTTATGCTTCGCTTTCGTGCCATCGTTGACATTTGGACCTGTTTAGCTATACTCAGGATTACATGGACATAAATAAATTCACCGAAAGAGACCGCAAACACTGGGAGGAATTTGTAGCAAAGTCAAACAACGGTACGATCTTCCACACGCAGGATTTCCTCGGATATCACCCGGCCGATCGTTTCAAGAACCACCATTTAATAATAAGGGATAGAACCAACATCATCGCTCTTTTTCCGGCTGTCGAAAACAGTACTACCATTGTTTCTCATCAAGGAGCATCGTACGGAGGATTCGTACTCAAGAACGACCTGGGTATTCATACGATCTACTTGATGGTCGAGCATGTAGTTCAGTATTTCAGAACGCACGGCTTTAATAGAATAGTTCTCACTCAACCCCCGCTCATCTATTATCGTGACCCGCATCAATATATTGACTTTGCCCTCATGAAAAACGGATTCAGCTATTTAAAACGAGACGTGACAGCAGTCATCCGCCTCGATACAGCTGAACCTCTGGCAAGCTTTCATGGCGATGCACGACGTTCTACAAAGAAAGCCATACGTGAAGGCGTACGGGTACTATTCACTGATGACTATGCTCGTTTCTATGATATACTGAAGCATAATTTGGGGATGCGCCACAATGTCACGCCCACCCATTCGCTCGAGGAATTGAACAAACTCAAGAAGATATTTCCAGAGAAGATCATCCTTTTCGGTGCTTACATAAAAGAAAAGATGGTTGGCGGAATGGTCTTGTTCGTTACCAATCCCCGCGTAATTCTCGCCTTCTACATAAGCCACGATCAAAAGTACCAGAATTACCGTCCGATGAATCTGCTTTTCTACGAAGTGATTAAGTGGGGACGGAATCAAGGATATAAATACCTCGACCTGGGAACCTTTACCCTCAACATGACGCCCAACTGGGGTCTCGGCCGATTCAAGGAAAACTTCGCTGCACGTGGTTTCTTGCGCGATACATATCAACTACTGGTTTAAGGACCGGGGTCGGGATGCCTAACAAAGATCGTTGGACGCTCAAAGGTGTCGCAAAGCGATTCGGTAATCGGAATTCGGTTTCGATGGACGAAACCGTCATCCGAATCGCTTTTCGGAACTGTGCCCCGAAGAACAACGATCATCGTTGAGAACAGAAATGAAGGAAGAAAAAATCCTTTTGGGACATGGTTCAGGCGGTCTCCTTACCTCAAAACTCATCCGTGAAGTAGTACTTAAGTATTTTGACAGTAAAATACTTGAGCGCCTTGAGGATGCGGCAGAACTACCAAGGGCAAAACAAAAGATTGCTTTCACAACCGATGCATATGTGGTAAATCCGATCTTCTTCCCTGGTGGAGATATAGGAAAACTGGCAATCTGCGGCACAATAAACGACCTGGCGGTCAAAGGCGCGATCCCAAAATTTTTGTCATTCGCATTGATAATCGAGGAGGGTTTTGAGTTTGCCGACCTCGAAAAAATCCTGAAATCCGCCGCAAACGCGGCGCGCATTGCAGGCGTTACTGTCGTATGTGGCGATACAAAGGTCGTGGAAAAAGGTAAAACTGACAGGTTATTCATCACCACTTCTGGCGTCGGGGTAATAAAGCAGAATCTCAGAAGAGAAAAAATCCGTGCCGGTGATCGAGTCATAATCAGCGGCACCATCGGTGATCACGGCATCGCCATCATGAATAAACGACTGAACCTGGGACTGCAGTTCAATGTGAAGAGTGACGTCGCTGCACTGAATGGTCTGGTGATGAAAATTCTCAGTGCAGGACCGGCTATCCACTTCATGCGGGATCCGACACGCGGGGGAGTCGTTTCCGTCCTCAATGAAACGGTTGAAGGTACGCAATATGGTATTGTGATCGACGAAACAAGACTTCCGATAAAAAAACAAGTAAGGGGTGCCAGTGAAATTCTGGGCCTTGACCCCCTCTACATCGCAAATGAAGGTAAGATTGTCGTCTTCGCCGACAAGAACAAGGCAGAGCGCATTCTCACAATAATGCACGCCCACCCCTTGGGCAAACATGCGGCTATCATCGGTAAGGTGGTTAAAAAACCGACGGGAGTGTGGCTTAAGACAAGCATTGGCGGCACCCATCCGTTGATCCAAATGGAAGCCGAAGGTCTACCACGTATCTGCTAGGCGTCTGGGGGCAGGTCTTGACTATCGACAAATTCTCCAGTCAGCCACAATAGAGATACACAACTAAGGAACCAAAACCCGAATGAAACATATCCCTGTTGAAACAACTGTCAATAGTCAAGACCTGACCCCAGAGCGCGTTCTTGACTTCAAGATACACGCTGGTTATAATTGCAGAAAAATATGCATATTCTCTGCGATTATGACGAAATGTACATGCAGTATGCCACAACACTAGCCGCCAAAGGCTGGGGGCACACGGGTGTCAATCCACTGGTCGGCGCGCTCGTCGTCAAGAATGGTAAAATCATTGGCCACGGATATCACCGCAGAATCGGTGAAGCGCACGCCGAGGTCGTCGCCATGACCGAAGCAGGTGCTACAGCAAAAGGAGCAGATCTCTACGTGAACCTCGAACCATGCTGTACCCACGGCAATACTCCGCCCTGCGTCGATGCCATAATTAAAGCTGGGATAAACCGCGTTTTCATCGCCGAGACAGACCCAAACCCAGCCGTCAATGGCAAGAGCATCGAGACGCTGCGTAACAACAACATACAGGTAACCTGTCTGGTTTCCCCCGCTCATGGACTGCACATAAATCTCTGGTACCGAAAATATATCACAACAAAAATGCCATATGTGAGCCTCAAGATCGCATTCACGAAGAACATGAGAATAACTGGTTTCGAGGGCAAATACGTCACATCTGAACCGTCGCGTCGTTATGTGCACGCATTGCGCAGCCGCGTTGGCGCGGTGCTGGTCGGAATAAAGACCGTGCTCGCTGATAATCCATTTCTCACCGACCGGTTGATCGGACGACATAATCCGGCACGGATTATCCTCGACCCAGATCTGCAGATTCCTTTGAACACGAACGTACTCGCCGCTGATGCCCGACGCATCGTTTTTGCTCGGCCAGATACGGACCAGGAAAAGACCAGGAAATTGCAGAAATTGGGCGTGGAACTTGTGCACCTCGACGGCGACAGCCATCCAACCGCAGATCTACTTCGTAAGATCGCTATGCTCAAGATCGGTTCAATACTCGTCGAAGGCGGCGGCGAGACCTTTACTCATTTTCTGCAGGAAAAAACATTTGATGAGGTATACGCATTTGTCGCACCGACCACGGTAGATCATGGCATCGAGGTACCACTCGCCAGCGAGCTCATCAGAGAGGGAAAGTCCGAACATATCGGGGAGGATTTACTATATCATGTTTACA
>CP070686.1:1619909-1622873 GCA_020353055.1 Caldifarciminota bacterium
CAGTTCGGCGAGTGCGATCGAGGGTTTTTTGAATACGGCGTATGCGACCTGGGATCCGGCGCCGGTGGCGTTTTTGATCCTGTCCGATTATCCGTCGTCGGGTGATCTATATGGTGTCACCACGCTTTTTTATTCGAGCAATGTCGCTTCGGACAACATGTATGCCGATGTCAACAGCGATCATCTGCCGGACATGCATCATGCCCGGATCACGGCGCAGTCTGAGACCCACTTGAGCACGATGGTAAACAAGTTTTTGAGTTATGAGCGTAACCCATATACGGCGGCCAATTTCTATGATGAGCCCTTGATCGCATGCGGCTGGCAGACCGAGCGCTGGTTCCAGTTGTGCGTCGAAGTTGTCCGGGGATTTTTCATAAATAGCCTCGGCAAAAATCCAGCACGTCAATATAATATCTATCTTGGTACGCCGACGGTTGGTGGTCCCTGGTCATCGAATTCCAACACTTACATGATCGTTGCTTATTTTGGCACCGCTGGACTGGGTTATATCCCGGACACGAATCCTTACGATGCCTCCTGGTGGAATAGCGGATCAGCTACTGGCGTCACCAATGCGATCAATTCCGGTTGTTTCGTGCTCCAACACCGTGACCACGGTGCGGTGAGTGGCTGGGGTGAACCTGCTTACAGCACTTCAAACTTGAGCAGTCTTACAAACACGATGTATACGTATGTATTCTCAACTAATTGCTTAACCGGAAAATACAACTACGCTACCGAGTGCTTCTCAGAAAGATTTCATCGAATTAATTACGGTGCCATGGGTTTAAATGCGGCAAGCGAAATATCGTACTCCTTTGTCAACGACACCTATGTATGGGGCATGTATGATTGCTTATGGCCTGATTTCATGCCGGCTTATCCGATCATGGGTCCGCAATTACCGACCGGACAGCCTGACCTGTTGCCTTGCATGGCCATGACTTCGGGTAAATACTTCCTCCAGCAGTCGAACTGGCCCTACAACTCCAGTTCCAAGACCGTCACCTATCACCTCTTCCATCACCACGGCGACGCCTTCTCAATACTCTACTCGGAAATACCACAAAATCTCACGGTCAATCATCTACCCGTGTTCTTCGTCGGTATGCCACAGTTTGCAGTTACTGCTAATGATGGTGCGGTCATCGCTCTGACCGTTGACGGTGAAATAATCGGTGTTGCTGAAGCGACTGGCTCGCCGATTAATATCGATATACCGCCAGTGGTACCGGGCGATACGATAAAAGTTACTATAACAAAGGCTAATTACTACCGATATGAATTTGATGTACCAGTAACATCCAGCACATACCCTTACGTTATGTATGTACAGGGAGTCATTGATGACAGTCCAGGTGGTAATGGCGATGGAATAGTGAATCCCGGTGAGACGATCGACTTCGGAGTCTGGGCAAAGAACGTTGGGACCGGGACTGCCCAAAGTGTGCACGGCATGGTATCTCTCTCAGACCCATATATCAACCTGACGGCCGATTCAAGCTGGTATGGTAATATACTACAGGACGACTCAGTTCTCTCTAATCCTTACTACGATTTTTCAGTTGCCGCTAATTGTCCTGACGGGCATCAGATAGAGCTCACCCTGGAATTCCATGATACTAATGATAGCATATTCACCTCGAATCCGGTCATAATCGTCCATTCACCAGGATTACTATGTCAGGAATACAGCGTTACGGGCGGCAATGGCAACGGTATACTCGAACCTGACGAAACGGCTGACATTATCGTGACCCTTGCCAATGAAGGAAGTGCCGCTGCGTATAGCACGTCGGTAACCCTGCTATCCAATTCGTCGCATATTACGATCGTCGACAATTCCGGTACTTTTGGCACGATCGCGGCGGGCAGCAGTGGCAGCAATGCTTCGGATCCGTTTACGGTGACGGCGAGTGCTTCGGCGCCGTACGGGATGTTGGTGGATTGCGATCTGGTGATTGAAGCCGGCCTGTATGTCGATACCTTACCATTTGATTTAGCGATTGGTGAGCCGGTGCCGTCGGATACGGGTTATTATTATGCGTATTATTCGGGTGGTTTGCATGATTATGCGCCGGTGTTTGAGTGGTTTGCGTTAGCGCCGCCGGGGCCGGGTTTGATTGTTACCGAGATTACGAATGAGGATGCCGATACGGTGACGGTGACTTTACCGTTTACGTTCCGGTATTATGGTACGGATTACAGTTCGGTGGGGATATGTTCGAACGGGTTTTTGGAGTTAGGCAGTTCGACTTATCGTTTTGGTGCGAATACCGGGATTCCGGCGGTTGGTGGGCCGCGTGCGATGGTGGCGCCCTTTTGGGATGATTTGGATCCGTCGTTAGCGGGTGATATATATCAGTATTATGATGATGTGAATCATCGTTGGATGTTGGAGTTTTATGATGTTGCGCATTATGGGGCGACTGGGGATCGGGAGACGTTTCAGGTTGTTTTCTTGGATCCTTTGTATTATCCGACGCCGACTGGTGATGGTGAGGTTATGGTGTATTATTTGACTGGTTTAGCGCAGTCTGGGGCGACTTTTGGGTTAGAGAATGCGGATGAGACGGTGGGTTTGGAGTATTATTATGATGGCGTTTATCATGCCTGGGCGGCGGTGGTGACTGATTCCTTTGCGGTGCGGTATACGACGTATCCGCCGGATTATGTTGGTATTGAGGAATATACGAAGTTGAGTGCGGTGCCGTTGCAGACGATGATGGGTGTGGTGTATCCGAATCCATTTGTGCGAAATCTGCAGGTCAATTATCAGCTTGCCGTGCAAGGCCGGGTGAACTTGGCGGTTTACGATGCTGCGGGTCGTTTAATATCAGCCCTGGCTGAGGGAATGACCGAACCTGGTTATTATACGGTCCATTGGAATGGTCTTGATGACCAGGGTCGTCAGGTGCCGGCTGGTGTTTACTTTGTGCGCTTGGAGACCGACGAGACCCG
>CP070686.1:1622973-1625604 GCA_020353055.1 Caldifarciminota bacterium
CTCATAAATTTTTTGGTTCTATCGGATTAAGTAAACGGAGGAAGGTGTCCGGTGGTACTGTGTCTAATGCGATACTCTCAAATGGTCAGTTACTTTGTAGAGTTCTTTGTCGACCAAACATGTGCGATAAGATATAATGATTAACTATGGCTTCTTTGCTCATTGTCGGGCAGTTACGTTTGTTTGCTGGAAGGACAAGACGTTATGCAAAAACCAATTTTTAACACGATTCTGGGCATTATATTCATTTCATCATCCATCGCCGCAGCCGATCACCTGCAAAAAACAACACAGATAGATCAAAGACCCAACGTAATTATAATCCTTGCAGACGATTTGGGTTGTGGTGATATGAGCCTTTATGACGGATGGATCGAAACACCAAGAATCGATAAAATGGCCCGGGAAGGTGTCAGGTTCACAGACTTCCATTCAAACAGTTCCGTTTGCAGCCCTACTCGGATCGCCTTAATGACGGGCAGATATCAGCAACGCATAGGGATCGTAGATGTGATTGTGGGATATCGCGACAAGGAAGGGCTGGAGCCTTCTGAAGTGACTATTCCGGGTTTAATGAAAAATGCAGGCTACAGAACCGCAATATTCGGAAAATGGCATTGCGGCACGCAACTCCGGCAAAATCCCACCAATCATGGATTCGACGAGTATATCGGTTTCCTTATAGGTGGAAGCGACTACCACAAACATGGCAACTGGATGGACGGTACAAGGGTTAAAGAACAGAAAGGGTATTCCACCCATATCATTACGGATCGATCTGTTGAGTTTATCGAACGCAACAAGGACAATCCATTTTTCCTTTATGTGTCTCATGCAGCCGTTCATAATCCCTACCAGACGCCCGCCGACACACCCGAAAACAGACCGAAGGACAAAAAGCAAAGTCGGGAACAAACGCGCGCCAGGTACAGGATCATGTTGGAGGAATTCGACAAGGGCGTGGGCAAAATCCTGGATACACTCAGAAAACATAACCTTGAAGAAAACACATTCGTATTCTTCTTTTCCGATAACGGCTCAGTTCGGATTGGGGCGAACGTGCGGCCGTACCGCGGAGGTAAATTCAGCAACTACGAGGGGGGGCATCGAGTCCCTGCCGTCGCCAGGTGGCCCGGGCGTATCAAGGCGGGCTGGAAGTCTGATGAACTGATCGTGGGAATGGATCTTTTACCGACAATCATGGATATCGTTGGTGTCGAGGTCCCCAGGCAGCGGAAGCTCGATGGTATCAGTATAAAAAATCACTTACTCAAGCAAGTCGATCTGCCGGATCGACGCGTTTTTTTCGGTTATGAACCCAAACTAGGAACAGCCATGCGTGACGGACATTGGAAAATGCAGACGAAAGGAGATGTCATTGAGTTGTACGATCTGAGTAGGGATATCAAGGAAACGACAAATATCGCAGATAAATATCCCGAACGAACGCGGGAAATGAAAGCTGCTATAGAGAAGTGGAAATCAGAGGTGACATCCGATACTACTTCTCAACGGTAAGACAAAATCAGCACAGGAGGATTACATGACTAAATCAGCCTATTCAATAATGTGTGTTGTAATCGTTTGGTCAGTCATGACAATAACGAGTACTGCTGCAGAATTACCCAATATCGTCATAGTCTATACCGATGATCTGGGCTTCGGAGATCTCTCAATTTACAATCCTAAAGCCGCCTATAAGACGCCTCGTATCGATCGGATGGCGAGAGAAGGTATCATGTTCACGGATGCTCACAGTCCCTCGACGATCTGCTCGCCATCGCGTTACGGACTCTTTTCCGGCCAACAGATATATCGATCCACAGGCCGGGGCGGCGGCGCGTTCGAGGGGCCGGGCGGCCCCAGTTATCTTAAACCGGGCACATTGACTCTGGGTGATATGCTGCGGTCCAAAGGATATCGCACGGGTGTGTTCGGCAAATGGCACGTCGGCCTCACCTGGTATGATGATGACGGCAAGAGACTCGGAGGGGGCTTCGCAAATTCCAGAAAGATAAACTACGAAAAGAGCACTCCCCTTATTGACGGCCCCAATAAAAGAGGATTCGATGAGTCTTTCGTCACTCCCAATTGCCCCTGCACAGATCCCCTCTACATCTATATCAAAAACGGCATGGTCCCGGTGCCAGCCACCGTTCAGCATCGACGCAGCAATCTGCCTAATCTCGACGGATGGCTTTGGGACAATGATGAGGGATTCATGTCAGTCGGTTATGATTTCGTAAACGCCGACAAGATATTCTATAAAAAGACGATCAAGTTCATCGAAAACCATCTTGAGAACAATCCGGACAAACCTTTCTTCGCGGTGCTCTCAACACAAATCGCCCACGCTCCAGTGCTTCCAGCTGAAGAATTCAGAGGCAAGACAAAAGGCGGTCCCAGAGGTGATTTCGTTTTTGAACTGGACGCACTGGTCGGCCATCTGCTCGACAAGCTCGATGAATTAGGTGTCGACGAAAACACCCTTATTCTATTCAATTCCGACAACGGCCCCGAAACGGTTCACTATCACCGTATGCAACAGGAATACGGTCACGATGCTTCCGGCGGATGGCGCGGCATGAAACGCGACGGCTGGGAAGGGGGTCATCGAGTCCCATTCATCGC
>CP070686.1:1625704-1687626 GCA_020353055.1 Caldifarciminota bacterium
AAATGTCTGAGATCAATAAATACCTGAATGTCAAAAATTAAAATGCCCAAATTCTTAAAACTGCAAATACCTAAAGTCCTGAACACAAAGATGGTTGATTTGGAAAGAGACGATTACGGGGTGGAGGGTTTGCCTCGCGATCCCATAAGTGAGTATGATCTGAGCTGGATCGATGGTTTTGTGAGTAAGATCAAGCCATACGTGTACGTGCGGGAGATCGACCGTCTGTTGATCCTCATTCCCAATCAAGCCTACGGATTGAACGAGTCGGGCGTAAGTATACTGAGTTATCTGCTGAACGGTCACACCACGGTAGAGCTTCTGCAAAGGTTGGGCAATGACGACGCGAAACGTAGGGACGTCCATTATTTTTTCTGTGACCTCAGGGGTATAGTGAGTGGCTGTTTACGTGATCATGAGGAGCGTCTTGCCATTGATTATCACGAGTTCATTGGTGATATCAATAGATATCCGGTACTTTCAGAGATCGCCGTTACCTATCGCTGCAATCTGAGTTGCGAATTCTGTTACGTCGGGGATCATCGTGAAGAGGAACTCAACACCAATGACTTGAAGAAAGTCATTTTCAAGGTCTATAACGAAGCCATGATCCCATCAGTGAGTTTTACTGGAGGGGAGCCGTTGCTGAGAAAGGATATCGTATCGTTGATATCATACGCGTCCCAGATTGGTTTGTGGACGAATATCATAACCAATGGCATGCTGCTGAAGAGGGATCTTGTAGAGGCTTTTAAAAAAGCCGGCTTGTCGAGTGCCCAGGTAAGTATTGAGGGGCCCAATTCGGATGTACATGATTTGATTACCGGCAAGAGGGGCGCCTTCGATTCGACAATCGCCGGGATTAGATTGCTTCGGGAGGCTGAGATTCCGGTGCATACAAACACGACGATATCGAAAAACAACATTAAATGCGCGCGGGAAATAGTCACGCTAGTCAAAGGGCTCGGACTCAACCGGTTGTCGATGAATTTGCTGATACCGTGCGGCCGGGCTATGGGCAAAAAGGATATCTGGGTGTCGTATTCAGAGATAGGTGAGCATGTCCTTCGAGTGAAGCATTTTGCCGAGGAGCAAAATATCAGATTCTTGTGGTATTCACCGGTACCTCTGTGCATCTTCAATCCTATTGCCTATGGATTGGGTAATAAGGCATGCGCAGCGATAACCGGGTTGCTCAGTATTGACCCCAAGGGCAATGTCATTCCTTGTTCTTCGTGGCGCGAGTCTGTGGGCTCAATACTGCACCGTAGTTTTAGCGATATCTGGCAATCTGTGGAACTCAAACGCTACAAGAACGTGGACTATGCACCAGCAGGGTGTCGTCGATGCGTACATTTCAAGGAATGCAAAGGGGCATGTCCCTTGTATTGGAAGGCTTTTGGAAAAGGGGAGATATTTGGAAACGCCTAAGGTATATTTGATATTCGATGAGATCAGCCCGCGCCTTCGAGTTGTGGTGTCGGTATTACTCATTTCTGCCGGATTTCTGATCCAGGTGAGCACCCGCAATATCCTGGCAGGATTACCATTCATCATATTTTGTGCTCTATTGAATATCGTAAAGAGCATTTCAATTAAGAAAGTAATGACCGATAAATTGACATGGCAAGAAGTGACGGCGCAGAAGATCGATGAAGTCATTGAACATTGTCGAAGGGTAAGGAAATTCAGAAGTGGTAATCTGGGTTGCTTCGTTGCTTTTATCATTGGTGTCGTCTTCTTTGGCGGATTTATCTTCCCGGTTATTCAGGACCTTTCACCTCCTTTTCCGGTTCTTGCAACCATTGCGAACGCGTTCATACTTTTTGCCGGTTTGATTTTGAGCGGTCGAAAGAGTGCGTGGATACCTCGCGCTCTCGATATAAAAGTCGGAATCATCAAAGGTATAATTGAATCACCACTGGTCAAGGACGACCCGGCCCTCATGGCCGCTCCATATCTTGAAATCGGAGATACCGGAAAGGGTACTTTTCCTAATGACACCAGGATTTTGATAAAGTTCAAAGACGCGCCCGATGAATTCATCGGACTGCAGGGGCAGATTTCGATCAATGCGGTAAAATCCCGTAGCTACCCATATTTCTATGTCGTGATCATCGCGCGTCACTCTTTTAGATTGTTTGAAAAATTCAAATCCACAAATGTTGTACTGGACAATATTACTATTGAACAGAAGAGAACTGCAGAGGTTGATGTGATAGTCATCCGGCAGACGACGACGAAAACGTCGGGCTATCATACCGATCGGAAAGTACGGGATCGTATCCTTTCTGGCAGCATCAAAGTAGCGAAGAGATTAGTCTAGCCGGTCAAATTATTCCCTGTATTGGCTTTTAACTACCGTTCGCCAG
Organism: Caldifarciminota bacterium; assembly: GCA_020353055.1. Taxonomy (GTDB): domain Bacteria; phylum Hydrothermota; class Tepidihabitantia; order SM23-42; family SM23-42; genus SM23-42. The sequence continues at coordinate 1,628,077 of CP070686.1, forward strand.
AGGTACAAGAATAAGGTGTGCTGGTGAGATATAGTAATTTCGTGAGGCTAAGTCAGAGGGATCTTTTTGCTTAGCAGACGTTTGGTCTTTTTGTATAGTTCGATGCGGGGTTGGGGATAATACCACGTGTAGAAAAGATTGTTGTGATAGAGCGGATCAGTATTCTCATCGAATCCAGTTTTTTCGTATTCGGCAGTATGCGGGATCGGTGAGAACTCACAGAGATGGGGATGTACACCGAGGTCGTGGCACAGTTTGATCGAATCGATGATCTCGTCATGCCCCTGCCCCGGTATGCCATAGAGGATATAGGTGTGTATTTGATGCGGCGCAAAGCCGGCCATGGTTAGTTTTTGCACTGCGGCCTTGAATTCTTCGGTATTCACCTTGCCGCCGGTCTGATTTTGAACTAAGGGATTGGTCGTTTCCAGGCTGAGATAAATTGTCTGGAAGTTCGCCTCGAACATGAGCCGCGCTATATCCTGTGTAATGTATCTACAATGCAGACCGTTTGACGCGTGGAGGGTGAGGTCATACTTCTCCTCGATCAATGCTCTGAGTAGATTTGGAAAAGATTTGTTATACAACAACGCATCGTCGAAAAAGGAAACGTTTCTGTTTTTCTCTTTGATGACCGCGATCTGTGTAAGGACTTTATCGACCGGAGCCGCGCTGAATTTACCGCACAGGATCCTTGTTGCGCAGTATGTGCAGTCAAAGGGACATCCGCGCGAGGTTAAGATGACACCATAGTGCATTCTGTCATAGAGTGAGTAATCAGGTGCATAACTATATTCACCAATGGTTGTTCTTTCGGGCAACCCCATAGCCGCGACAAGTTCGGGAATGTGCTCTTCGATGGCGCCGGTAACTATTATGTCCGCTCCAGATTTTTTTCTTGCATGTTTTTCGCACAGGGTCGCATAGATGCCGCCGAGTACTATCTTCACACCGGGGTATCTCAGACGGAGGATTCTTATTGCTTCGAATACGCCGGGATACCAGTATGTCATGGATGAGGTGATGAATACGAAATCCGGTGTTTCAAGATCTTGAACGGCGCGGATGAATGTGTCACGCGGTATACCGTATCGTTTGTACCGCCTTGGGATTTGCCGGAAGATGTGAGGTTTCTCGACTTCCTCGTAGTGATACTTACCACGTCCCCAGATGTCGGTTTTTGTCTCGGTGGTGAAGTACGGGCTCTGACGGTCCATACAATCGATAAAAGCAATGCTGAATCCGAACTTCTTCAGGACATTTGAGACGATCAGTAATCCTACGGGCTTACTCCAGAAATCAAATGCTTTGAAATCGTAAACCCACGGGTTGATCAGAAGTGCTCTGGGTTTGCAGTTTGAATGTTTCATTGTGAAGGTTTCGTTCAGCTTATCAGTACGATTTGAATGTCCATGACATTAGTTCCAGTCGGCCCGGTGATCACAAGGCTGTCCATTGCTTTAAAAAACCTATGTGAATCATATTCGGCGAGCGCTCCGTCAATGTCGAGTCCAAGTTCTTTTGCGCGTGCGTAAGTGTGTCCGTCAACGATAGCACCAGCGGCATCGGTGCATCCATCAATGCCATCGGTTCCCGCACTCAGTATTTCGACGCGTTCGAGTCCTTTGATGCTCGGTACAAGGGAAAGGCAGAAATCCTGGTTACGTCCACCCATTCCTTTGCCCGTCACTCGGATGGTCATTTCACCGCCTGATATGATACACGCTGGCATAGATACTCCGACGGGATTTTTTGTGAACTCTTTGATCATCGAGGCGAATACCTTCGCCACTTCTCGTACATCGCCGCTGATCCGGGATGATATAATTAGTGGTTCATAACCTTTCTGTTTTGCCCTTTCTGCAATCGAGCGCAGTGCTATCAGATTATTGCCGATAATGATATTTCTGGTAGCCCGGAAAAATACCTCATCCGATTTCGGGGTCTCGGCGATTTCGCCGCGGCGACCCCCTTCAATATGGCTCCGTATGCTAAAGGGAATTTTGTGCGAAAGTCCGTACTTTTTTAGAATATCACTTGCCTCAGAGAAGGTCGATGGATCTGGAACTGCCGGGCCTGAAGCAATCGCATGCGTAGGGTCTCCGATCACATCGGAAATGATCAAAGCGAGTGTTGTTGCCGGGTAGGCGAACTTTGCCAGTTGTCCGCCCTTGATAAGCGATAAGTGTTTGCGCACCGTATTGATTTCCTCTATGTTTGCACTACTTCCAAGAAGTGCCTCGCTTATTTTCCTTAGATCATCGATGTTTATACCGGGTGCGGGCAGAGTGCAGAGGGCCGAGCCGCCGCCCGATATGAGCAGAATTACCAGGTCTTCCTGCATTGCATCCTGCAGCATGTCTGCAATTTGCTGCGCGCCGTGTATGCCATTGCTGTCGGGTATCGGATGCCCCGCCTCAGTGACCTTTATCAGATTCATTTTCATGCTGGTTCCATACGGTGTTATGATTAAACCCTTAAAGATTCTATGCTGCAATATTTCCTCAACGGCCTTAGCCATCGGACAGGCTGCTTTGCCGAACCCGACGACCAGGATGCGCTTGAATTTCGAAAGGTCATAGCATTCTCGATGACCCAGATAATCGATCAAGTTGAGGATATTGTCGTGAAGAATCATGCTGCGTCTGGTTAGTTCATATGAGTCGACCGCGCGGACTCCGGCCAGAAATAGTTCTTCTATGCCAGATTTGTTTTTTATAAATGATCTGTTGTTCATTCTCTGATTAATGCCAGGATGTAACGTGATATTGGTTCATTAATTCACGGCGACATAGCGTCGGGAATGTTCGATCTTTGAGTTCCCCCTGCTGTCGGCGTACTCTGTATATGAATATGTATTACTTCCGCAATATTCTGTCGAGATTCGCTACGATCGATTTGAAAAAATTTTCATTCGGAAAGATGCTTGAGAAAATCCGTGCTACCAGCGGCGCAGTTTCCTCCAGGGGTAAACAGTAATACATCTGCAGAAAGTCCTTCCGAAATTCCGTGATCTTATCCCCCACATTGCTGTTTCTGATTATCACATCGGCAATGTAGCCAGCGAGTGTATTAAAGTTTTCTTCCTTCATGCCGTATCTCGTCATTTCCTGAACGCCCATTCTGATGCCGCTCGCTTCGAGAAAACTTGTATCGTCAGGCAATGCCTGATAGTTGGCAACGATATTATTTTGCTCAAGCCTTTGGGCGATTTCATTTCCGGTACCGTGTTTACTCACTCTGATCACGACCTGGTGCGTTTCCGTGAAACCGTCTTTTTCATCTCCTTCAACATCGATGCCTGCATCCTTGAGCGCGCGGGCAAAAGCCCGGGCGTTCCTGCGGATCTGATTCTGGTAATCTTTCTTGAAAGTGTTCATCTCATACGTCGCCATGAGCAGGGCAAGCAGCGTACCGAGATGGTGGTTGCTTGTAGAACCTGGAAAAGCACGGCCCTTGATATCGATCCACAAATGCGAGATCGGACTCTCCTTGGTTATCGTCGATGCTACTATTCCTCTCTGTGGGCCAAAGAATGTTTTGTGTGTACTGCCAGTGACGACATCAGCCCCTTCGTTGAATGGCTCCTGCAGTACACCATAGAGACCGAGCACATGCGCCATATCATACATTATTACGGGCCGCGGTTCCCATTTGCTGACGATATCATGTACGAACGCAACTGGTTCTTTATAGAGGAACATGCTTTTTCCGAAAACGATCAGTTCGGGCTTGTGCTGTTCGAGTTGTTCGGCGAGTTTCGCAGTGTCAGTTTTGTAAAGACAATCTTCTCTGACCGGGAAATTAACCACATTTTCCTTGCCTGTTTCCGGATCTTCGTCAACGTAATTAAAGAGCGCGCCCATTGGTTGTGAGCTGAGATGACCTCCATTGGTCAATGCATTATTCATTACGAGGGTCATTTTACGGAAGGGTTCTCCTTCTTTACGGCCGCGGTTGATGAATTTTATCATCGCTTTGAACACGACCTCGTTTGCCATCTGACCACTCACGGGGCGAAGTTCAACGCGTGGACATCCAAAATACTCAGCCATTTCAGCGCGCACTTCTTCTTCTACTTCCCGGATAAAATCAATGCCCTGATAAAAGTACACTTCCTTACCCTTCATAGTACGGTGTTCTGCGTATCTTCCCGATGGGTCGGAGATCTCGCAAAACTTCACTAAAGGGCTGGGAGTAGTTTCCGACGGGATGAGATTTACACAGGCTCTCTGGCGCCAGACATTGTTGCTTTCAATTCTTTTGACCAAATGTTCTATTTTATTTGTGAGTTCTTGCACTGCTACCTCCAATCGTAACGCGCTTCTCCCAAAGCGCGTTTGGATGCAGACAGATCGTAGCGGATTCACACAGATATGTGAGGTCACATATCCTCTTGCATCCATATTAATCCGTCTGAATCTAATAGTATTCTGTAGATACTATATGTCAAGGGTTCGCCTCGTATTGACTTTTTGGGTTAATTGGGTAGAATTGAATGATAATGAATCTTGCGATAGTAGGTCTTCAGTGGGGAGATGAGGGAAAAGGTAAGATAGTCGACTATCTTGCCCGGAATTTCGATGTCAACGCACGGTATCAAGGTGGTTCTAATGCGGGGCACACCGTACGCTACAAGGGTGAAAAGGTGATATTCCACCAGGTGCCGTGTGGTGTTTTGAACGGCAACATACAAGGGGTTATCGGTGGAGGTTGCGTACTCGACCCGAAAATACTCCTGGAAGAAATACAAAATCTCACGACATATGATCCGGCGATCAAAGATCGGATAAGAATATCGAAATTCTGTCATCTTATTATGCCGTACCATATTTTAATCGATGAAATACGGGAAGGTTCGAAACAAGCCATCGGGACGACAAAGAAAGGAATCGGCGTCGCCTACGAAGATAAATACGGTCGCACCGGGCTGCGAGTCGGTGATCTGTATAATGTTGAATCTTTTGAAAAAAAATTAAGCATCAATATTTCAAGAAAGAACTTGATATTGATGGATGTCTACCATGCCGAGCCTCTTTCTGATAACGAGATATTCGATCTTTACATGGGATACGCAGAAGAATTGCGGTCTATGGTCGCAGATGATACCAAGATAGTCGGCGAGGCTATTGATGCGGGAAAGAACGTGTTGTTTGAGGGCGCACAGGGTGCGATGCTGGATATCGATTACGGCACTTATCCATACGTCACTTCATCACATACCGTTGCGAGCAGTGTCGGTATTGGCCTCGGTATTCCTCCGTACAGTGTAGAAAGTGTTCTGGGTGTTGCAAAAGCCTATACGACGAGGGTGGGTCAAGGACCGTTTCCTACTGAAGACAGTGGGGAATTGGGCAAGCTGCTCCGTGAATCTGGAGCCGAATTTGGTTCCACCACTGGCAGACCCAGACGTTGCGGCCCCTTTGATGTTGCACTCGTCAAGTATGCTGCCCGCATCAACGGGGTAAAGGAGATGGTCTTGACGAAGTTGGACGTGTTGGCGGGCATCGATAAGATAAGAATCGCGGTAGGTTATGAAAGCAACGATGAAATGGATCCCTTTGCCACGGAGCAATTGGTGCCGAAATATATAGAGGTGCCAGGTTTCGCTGAGGATATTTCAGGCGTCCGTTCATCTGGGGATTTGCCAGATAACGCGTTGAATTACATAAATGTGATTGAAGAACACACGGGCATTAAAGTCAGCCACGTTTCAGTAGGTCCTGAGCGTGATGCCATTGTAAAGATGTGATTTTACTTTAACGTCCCGATTTCATCAGGTAAAATTCACGAAATTCAATACTATATACACTTTCCGGATATTCACATCAATTCATTTTTTATTTTCCTCTTGATTTTTTTAGATATATATATATATTTATGTTAATGAATGCATGTGGGGGAAGAGTCTGGGCAGAGATTTCGCTTGATCGGCTCAAGAATAACTATGAAATTGTAAGAAAATCAACGGGGGCGGCGAGGGTAATGGCAGCCATAAAAGCTGATGCATATGGTCATGGTGCGATCGAGGTTGCGCGTATCCTTGAATCGGAAGGCATTTACATGTTCGGTGTGGCCGGGGTTGAGGAAGGGATCGAGCTCAGAGATTCCGGAATAAAGACTAAAATACTCGTCTTAAGCCCTATTCTATACAGTCAAATAGACACGGTACTCGATTATGATATCATCCCGACGATCTCCGAACTCGGATTCTTCGACGCTCTCGACAGAATATTGAAGGAGCGTGCGCAACCAGGACTCGTTCATGTTGAAGTCGATACGGGTATGACCAGAACCGGGTTTCCTATCGATGAGGCGGAAAGAGCACTGGCCGTTATCAATGCTTCGCCACGGATAAAAATAGATGGAATATTCTCTCATTTCCCTCTTGCTGATGCAGATGGTGCTTTTACCCAGAAGCAGATAGACAGATTCAATGACCTCGTGAGCACGATGAAACCGCATGGGATTGAGGTTGGTTCGGTTCATATTGCCAATTCCAGCGGGATTTTCAGATGGCCAAAATCTCACTATGACCTTGTCCGTCCGGGCATCGCTCTTTACGGCCTAAGGTCTTCTCCTAATATTACTTATGCGGGTGATTTCAAACCAGTGATGAAGCTCAAATCACGTGTAGTGAACTTACGTGTTGTTGAAGCTGGTACGCCCGTAAGTTATGGCCATACATATCGTACAAAGAGGCAAAGCAAGATTGCCACGGTCAGTGTTGGGTATGGTGATGGTTATCCGCGGCTTCTATCGAACAAGGGGGAGGTTCTTATTCGCGCTAATAGAGCGCCTATCGTCGGAACCGTATGTATGGATCTCATAATGGTGGATGTGACCGACTTGCCCGCAGTTGAAGTTGGTGATATTGTGACGCTTTTCGGTGAGGACGGAAATGAAGAGATTACGGTGGAGGAATGTGCCGCAAAGGCGGAAACCATTGTCTATGAAATAACCTCGGGCATCGGGCCACGGGTCGCCAGGGTGTTCAAAATTAACGACGACATCGTCAAGATTAGGACCCTGTTAGGAAGATGGGGAAATGGTGGCTGTTAATAGAAGAACAACAATCTGCAGCCGTTTGTGTGATCGGCCGCAGTATTTTGGTGATGATGCATTTCATGTTGAAAAGTTCGTATCTTGTGTTATTTTATCAGAAGGAATAAGGAGGAAGGCATGAAGAAATTGTTGATACTGCTGGTATTTGTCTCGGTGTTTGCACAAGAGGCGACCCATGCGGTCAAAGATGGTGATACACTGTGGGATATCGCGGGATTCTATTATCAAAATCCTTTCCTGTGGCCGTATATCTGGCGTGCTAATTTGACGAAGATTGCCGATCCGCACTGGATCTATCCAGAACAGCTTTTTGTTATTCCGCCTTCGCCCGAAGAGGCGATATCAGAGATACCCGAGGAAGTGCCGGTGTACGTGCCGGAGGAGGAAGTGACGATGATACCACCGGAAGAACCAACGACCGAGGTTTTTTCTGTTATCGAACCAGAAAGAAGAGTATTCAGTGAGCAATTGATCCATCGCGCCGGGTTCATACTCGAACAAGATATGCCTTATTGGGGTAAGATTGTTGGTGTTGAGCAAAGCTATGAAAAGGCGCTTTCTGCGTATCAAGTTGTCTATGTCGATCGCGCTGAAAATGTGAACGTTGATGACCAGTTGACAATATACCGACCTGGTAAAGTAATAACTCACCCAAAAACAGGGAAAAGATTGGGAAAGGAAGTCATTGTTTTGGGCAAAGCCGTTGTTGAAGCAGTCGGCGAAGAAGGTTCGCGATGCAAAATCATGGCTTCTTACGATATCATCAAGAAAGGTGATTTTGTAACGCCATACGAACCGGTACTGGCGCCCGATAAGGTTGAATTAATACCGACTGAAAAAGAAATAGAGGGTTATGTTGTTGAGGTCAAGACGGGTCAAAAATTGACGCCACCTCATGTTTTTGCATACATCGATCAGGGTGAGGATACAGGTATTGCTGTCGGTGATGTCTTTGATATCTACCAGGAGCGAATTGTAGCTGGCAAGAAGATGCCCGATATCGATATTGGCCATGTACAAGTGATTAGTGTATTCAGTGAAGTTTCGATTGGGTTGATATTGGCAAGCCGGGAGCCCCTTGCGATCAGAAGAGGAGAGAGGTGCCGGCTGGTTTCGGAGGCCAGGTGAAAGAAAAGGATGTACTGAGTCAGGTATATCTTTTCCGTGAATTGACACCAGGAGAAATGGAAAGGCTTCTATCGATTTCGAAAGAAAAAAAGGTCAAAAAGAATGAAATCGTCTTCAGAGAAGGCGACATTGGTGATGCCTTCTATCTCATCGTTACCGGTAGCGTGCGGATCTCGACCCTGGTACCAGGTGTGGGTGAAGAGGCGTTAACCATTTTGAAGGAAGGGGAATATTTCGGTGAGATGGCATTGATCGATGATGCGCCGCGGTCGGCATCGGCAATTGCCAATGACGATGCTATGCTTCTTTGCATAGGGAAGGATGATTTCCGCAAATTGCTGGAACGCCAGACCGATATAGCGTACAAGCTGCTTTGGATTTTCACGAAGACGCTTTCTGCTCGTTTACGAAAAACAGATGAGCAGCTGAAGAGTATATTTTCAATAGCCAAGACGTTCTGAGCGTCTGAAAAATTGGTTTTGGATGGTGCAGACGTCTGGAGGATAAATGGGTAGGGTGCTGATTGCGGTCTTGGGTTTATCTTTGATTATCGAAAGGGCAACTGAGAAGATACTATACCTTGTACCAGCCCGAAACAGAAAATTGTATGCCTGGCTCACCAGTACTGTATTGGGTTTATTGATAAGCTTCGTTTTCCGTTTCGGCCTCATGAGGGAGCTGGGATTAACCGTCAGTTCGGAAATCGCCAACTGGCTCGACTATCTGGTGACAGGCGTTCTACTTGCTGCAGGCAGCGAACCGATTCATTCGTTGGTTGCTGTGCTCGCTGTCAAGAAGGAAGAGTTGCAGAAGAGGGTAAAGAGTGTTTGATATATTCAGTGTAAAGGATCCACAGAAGGCCCTGCAGAAAGCGCACGAATACATCCGCGAGGACAAAATACAAGCGGCAATAAGGGTGCTCGAAGAGAACATGACGGATGATAGCGAGTCTTTTGATCTATCCCAGGAATTAGCCCGTCTTTACTACGAAGTTGAAGAACGCGGGCGCGCAGTCGATTTGTTGCGTAGAATTCAAAGAACCGTACCATCAAGAACCGACGAAGTAGTGGCTCAACTTTCTGAATTATTCTACCGTCATACTTCAATTGATGCTGGAGAACTCCTCGTCCAACTGTATAACTCGCAGCAGAGGTACGAAGAAATTAGTAAGATTCTACTGGCACTGAGTGAGCACGATAGAAATCTTCTGGTCAAGAAATATGAAAAGTTAAGGCAGAATATCGAAGCGAAGAATGTCATCTTGAAGCATGACTTTGACAATATTATTATTCTCTCTTCTCTGAAATTCTTCTTGGACGCAAGTGAAGATGCAGTTACTACTGTCGAACCACTCATGTCCATCGATCTTTTCAAGAAACCTTTGCTCCACTGGGCACGTGTCATTGGAAGGGAGCGTTACAGTGATTCCTATGCGGTATTGTTGCTGCTTAAGGCACAGTTGGCAAATGATGATTATGAAGGTGCTTTGACCCAGGCCCAGCGGATATTGGAGAAATTTCCGGATGTTTCTGATGCACTCATCGATATCTTATCGTCGATAAAACCACCACCAACCATTCAGCCAGCATACACACAGATGTTGACCGACCTATACATTACTCAAGGTGATCTGGACACTTCTATTGAGCAATTACAGCAAGTGCTTGAAGACGATACCAGGGACATCGACGCGGTAATTAAGGATTTGAGAAAGCTGGAGTTGGTCAATCCGAAAGACCTGAAGATTCTCTACACACTGGCAGATGCGTATCTACGTGCAAAGAGAATACCGCTGGCCGTAAGTGAACTCGACAAAATATATGAGATAGACGAAGGGCAGTATCAAGAAGTCTTGAAACGGTACAAACAGGCTTTCGAACAGAAGCAGAATGATCCTTTTGTAATCCAGGGAATCGTTAATCTGTACTTGAAGCACAATGAGATCACTGCAGCCGTTGACGTCATCGAATCCGTTTATGGACTGGACCCTGGTTTGCTCAATGAGTATATTCTGAATCTCAATGCAATTCTGGAAAAGGATTTCGACAACATAAAGGCACTTTTCCTGCTCGGTCAGTGCTATGCGCGCAAGGGAGACCGAGAGAGTGCTTTACTCATCTTCCAGAGATTGATGGATAGAGGACAGTACGGATATGTTAATGATGCGGCCACCGACATCAGTTCTACTTATCCAGAGGACGTTGAATATGTGAACCTGCGCGCGACCAGTCTCGTTATGCTGGGTAAATCCGAAGAGGCACTGCGGGTACTCATGGATTATTTCGAGATGAAGCCGGATCAACTGGTTCGTCTATTTCCATCTTTTGATCTCATCGTCAGCAAGAAGCCGGATCTGTTTGCCAGTGTCGAGCCGTTATACAAGAAATATAGGAAGGTGGACGCGTTTGTGGCTGAACTAGCCATGGCAAGGGCCTATGCGTATATTGGGTCTTACAGGAAATCGGTCAGTAGCTTCGAGAAGTGCTTCAAGACCGCGGAAGATAAGGAAGTGACGAAACGAGCCCTCATCGAGGTGATCAAAGAAAGACCAAACGCTGTTCCATTACTGCTCTCTGCCGCGCGGGTGTTTATCAGCGAGGGCGAGATGGAAATTGCCACTCAATTCTTCAAGACTGCACAATCGGTCGATCCACAAGCCTTTTTTGAAATCATCAATGAATTCTATGACGCCATCAAAACATTTCCCAAAGATCGGGAGGCGAGGACATTATTGGTTGAGACATTCTTCAGCCGGGGAATGTGGGACAAGGTGATAGAGGAATCGCGTCGTGCGGTTGAAGTTTTTAAAAAAGACGCATATTATTTCAATCTCAAACTTGGCCAGGCACAGGTCGAAGTGGGACAATTGAGTGATGCGGTAAGACCTTTGATGATCAGTTTGGATGGTGATGAGGATTATTCAACCGAAGTCATTGAATGTTTGGATAGAATTCTAAAAACTGACAAAAGTAATGTGCCGGCACATTTTGCGCGTGGCCGGGCGTTGAGCAGGGCTGGGCGTATTGACGAAGCGGTTGAAGAATATTTGTTGACGGCCAGGATTTTGCCGACGAGGTCAAGTCATGTTCTCGCTGAGTTGAAGACGCTTGCGTCAAAGGTGATGGCTCATCCAAAGATAATGTTTGCCCTCGGCATTATCGAATTGAATCTGGAGAAATACGAAAATGCGATAGATGATCTCATGAAATCTGCTGAGATGGATCCTTCGTTCGTCCGCAAAGTGATTCCGCTTCTCGAGCGTCTGCAAAATGATGTCTCGAGCCCGCTGCTCAGCTTCTCACTCGCGAAATTGTATTACTTTACAGGACTCAAGAGTTCAGCGATAGAATTTCTTTCACAGTCCCATGAGCAGGACAAGAAATATAGAGAGCCCGTAATCGCCGAGATGAAGAAAATATGTGCAGATAATCCGCAGGACATCGAGTGTCGTAAGAGGTTGGCCGAGATATATTTTAATTACCATAATTGGGAAGATACGCTGACACTGTTTGATGAGATATATGACCTGGAAAGGAAGGAAAGCGTTTGGCTCAAGGGTTATGTCGGCCGCATTATCCAGGCTGATTTCCAATCACCGCCTGCTTACTATTTTCTTGCTCGTATTTTTATGGATGAAGGCGAGCATGAAAAGGCGGTTGAGGTTTACAGAAAATTGGCAGAGATGGTGCCAACCGAAACGGTCGGTGTCATGGGTACGCTGAGCAAATATGAAGAAAAAACAGCTGAGGTGCTGTTATATTTAGGTGATCTTTATATTGAAAGCGGTTATACGAAGGAGTGTATCGACGTTCTTGATGAGCTTCTTTCGAAGCATTCCTCTTATGCCGGGCAAATAACCGGTCGGTTAGATAAGATGGTTGACAAATATCCCGATGTCGGAGATGCACATTTATTGCTGGGTAGAATATACGCTTGTCAGGGCAATTATGATAGTTCGGCTAAATCATATGAGAAGGCCATGCAGTTGATGCCGGATCGGGACGATGTGGTTTTGAAACTTGGACAACTGCTGCACGAAGCAGGTGAGACAGAACGGGCGATTAAGATTTACTCTGATCTACTGTGCAGGACGAGAGATCGGAAATCCGTTTACCGCATGATAAAGGCTGCACGTGAAGATTATTACAAAGAGAGGATTGCGACACTGCAGGGTGAAGACGATGAGGCGAGACTGCAGAGAGCATACTTATATCTGTTGATGAACAAAACGCAGGAAGCGGAGCGCGAGCTCGATTTTGAAAGCGGCGATGAATCAGTATCCAAACGTCATGCTATGATGAGAGCACGACTCTGTTTGAAAAAGAAACGGCCCATGGATGCACTCGAGATTATGCAAATGTTACCGCTCGACAAAGAAACAGCTGAAACATACGCTGATGTCTATGAGGCGATGGGTTCATTCGGCGCCGCGGCTCTTGCGCTGAGGCAGGCGGGCGTTGGTGGTATGGAGCAACGCATAAGCAGTTTTGAGAGACTTGCGCAGGCCAAGAGGGCAACGAAGGGCAAGTATTTTGTCGAAGGGAGGACCTGATGAAATGCCCTTTTCTGATCAAGCGAAGTGAAGTATACGATGATGATGGCAAAAAGATCGACGAGGAGGTGGAACTGCTTGCATGCATGAAGAATGAGTGCATGGTTTATGATAGCGCCACGAAACTTTGCTCGCTACTTTCCTCGAATATGAAAACCGGTGTGCTTATCGATGATTATAAGAAAGGCGTGAAGGAGTTAAAGGATGAAATGTCACGTGGTGTCGATGCACTCGGTGAAGGTATCTCGGCGACCGGGAGCAAGTTGCAAGAAGAAATAGTAGGGCGCCTGGATGTCCAGAAGAAGCAAATTGAGGTCATGATTTTGGGTTTTGATAAGTTACAGGAGGCATTCAGTAGTAAATTCGAAGAACTAAACATTGGTCTGCAAAACCTTGGCAGTGCTATTGCTGATAAAATCGCGACACTTAGTGAAGTGTTTGAAAGGCAATCTGAGGGTTTGAAGGCAGCCGTCGGTTCCTTGCAGGAAAAAGTCAGCGAACTGAACACAAATAATATGCGCGTTTCCGACACAATGCTGGCGGGTATAGATAGCGTGGGTGGACGTCTAAGTGAAGAAATGACGGGCTTGAAGATGCAGAGTGCGGAAGCGATCGAGCGCGCGGTCAAAGATTTGGCTACGAAATTCGATGATGTGAATCAACATCTTTCAACTATGTCTGAAGCGACCGGTGCCCAGAATCAAGCTCTGGTTGATAAAATAGCAGGTATTGATGAGGTTATGAAAACCGTTACAAACGAATTACGCTTCGACGTATCATCCACTGCTGATAGGTTTAGAGATGAAATAAACGGTTATCTCAATAGCGTTAAGAGTGAAATCGTTAATCTCAAAACAGGGCAGACGGCCTCGTTAGACAACTTGCGTGGTGATTTTACCGAATTGCGTAGCGTATTTAGCAGTGCTGCATCGAGCCTTGAATCAATGGCGGCGATGATGGAGAATCTCAACAATAACTATCTCCAATCATTGGGTAAAATCGCTGCTTTGGCTGAAGGTATGAGAACCGGCGTCGCGGAGGTCGGGGAATCGATGACCAAGTCAATGAAAGATATGACAAGCGAAGCGAGCGATCGGCTCGGTGCGGTCGGCAAGCAGTATGAAAAGACCTTTAGTGCGGTTGAGAAGTTCGCTGAAAGATTCGAGGATTTGAATAACCGCGTTGTTGAGATGACCTCTTCGATCACGAACGAATTTAATGAGTCTATTGACCGGCAGACGAAGTTGTCTGAGTATACAAAAGACATCCTGCAAAATATCCAGAACTTCTTGCAGAAAGAAGCAGACAGATTCGAGAAGGAGAAGGAATTGAGCAGGAAAAAGACCGCACTGGATCATTTTGATCGGGCTACTCTCTACTTCTATCGTGGTAACTATGAACTCGCACTGAATGAAATAGACCGGTCATTAGAAATCGACAAAACAGCTGAGTATTTTAATCTCAAGGGTCTGATCCTAGCCGAGCTGGGCAAATATGAAGATTCAAAAGAAGCCTACCTGCAAGCCATTGAAAGGGAGCCTGAGTTTGCTGAGTTGCACAATAATCTTGGTTTATTGTATCTCAAGATGAAGAACGTCAATGAAGCGATTCTATCGTTTGAAGAATCAGTGAAAAAAAATGTGAACAACGCTATGGCCTACGTGAACCTGGGTAAAGCATTGATTGAACTGGAGAGATTTGACGAGGCGTTGAAGGCTTATAATCAAGCCCTCCACATCGACCCTTCTAATCAGGAAGCCAAAGAGGCGGTTAAACTTTATAAAGAAGGCAAAATCGAAGCATGAGGCAATAGGGTATTTCTATGGACATAATTGAAAAGTTGAAAAAGGAAAAAAAGGTGAGATCGGTGTTTGAAGTCATCTTTAAGAGCAAGGAAGCGAAAACCGCTCCTGAAGAAAAACTCGCAGACATTGAGGTGCGTGAGCTCGATCCCGCTTCACCCTCGGTTTCTGAACCAACGCAGGAAGATGAGGTTGAAGACGAGGAGAAGCCAGTCCGGGAATTCAGAACCGAGGGTATGCACGAATTCGATATGGATAGCCTCAGTGCTTCAGGAGAGGGCGCATTGAGGATCGAGTACAAGGCAAAGGTCAGTAAACTGATTGACGAGCGCAGGGTCGATGAAGCGATCGAGATCCTGAAAGAACTGAAGTCAAAATTGGACAAGATCGGAGAGTAGCCTGCTACGTTCCGGGTCTGAATCACATTGATTTGAGCGCCGGTTGTTGATTTAAACGGCGTTCCCTTTTCTAAAAAAATATAATAAACTACGCCGAGAGTTGGATATTTTCTTATGATGAATTAAGGGCCCGCACCTGGATTCATACGGGTGCGGGCCCTTCTGTAATTACCTTTTCTTCCTCTTCTTTGCTCTGGGTTTTGTTGTTTTTCTCGTTTTCTTCTCTGTAGAATAAATAATGGTTGCCTGTGCTGCGGCCAAACGTGCAATCGGTACGCGGAACGGTGAACAGGATACGTAATTCATCCCCACCCGGTGGCAGAAATGTACTGAACGCGGATCACCACCATGCTCACCGCATATCCCCACCTCCAGGTGCGAATTTGTCGCGCGCCCCCGTTCTATGCCGATGCTTATCAATTCGCCGATACCTGATTGATCGATGCTCTGGAAAGGGTCTTCGGGAAGAATCCCCTTCTTTATGTATTCCGCCAGGAAACCCCCGATGTCATCACGTGAAAACCCAAAGCCCATCTGGGTCAAATCATTAGTGCCGTAGGAGAAGAATTCCACAGTCTCTGCTATTTTATCAGCAACGATGCATGCCCTGGGGATCTCGATCATGGTTCCGTACATGTGCTTGATTTTCTTGAGGTTATACTTGGCGAGCACTTCTTTGTATATCTTATCGACGATCTGTTTCTGATTTTCCAGCTCCTTTGCTTCGGCAACGACCGGTACCATGATCTCAGGATACGGATCCTTACCTTCTTTTATCAATTCGGCTGCCGCTTCAAAGATTGCACGTACCTGCATATTTGTAATCTCTGGATAGGTAACACCGAGCCGGACGCCGCGATGACCCATCATCGGATTGGATTCGTGCAGTGCATCGGCACGCTGCATGAGTTCATCTAATGATATGTTAAGGTCCTTGGCCAATTGTTCGAGCCTGCTCTTTTCGCGGGGTACGAATTCATGGAGGGGAGGATCAAGCAGCCGCATGACGACTGGTAGGCCGTTCATTGCCTCGAGCACTCCTTTGATATCCTTTTTCACATACGGGTACAATTCTTCGAGCGCCTTTTGTCTTTCTTCGGGAGTTTTGGAGACGATCATCTTGCGCAGTCTGAAAAGTGGTTCCTCCGAGCCCTTGCCATAGAACATGTGCTCGGTACGCATGAGGCCAATGCCCTCAGCGCCGAAATTTCTTGCCCTGTGCGCATCATCGGGTGTGTCGGCATTTGCCCGGACACCGAGGGAACGGATTGAATCACAGACTTGTAGAAAATGCTGCAATAGTACATTCTCTTCGGCTGCTGCCATCATTGGAAGTTTTCCTTCATAAACATTGCCCTTGGTGCCGTTGAGCGTGAGCCATTCGCCCTCATGAAGAATCTTTCCTGCTGCAGAGATTTCCTTCTTTTCGTAGTTGATGTGCAGGTCGCTGCAGCCTACTATGCAGCACTTGCCCCAACCGCGGGCTACAAGCGCAGCATGGGATGTCATGCCGCCTCGTGCTGTGAGAATTGCCTGGGCAGCTCTCATGCCCTCCACATCTTCCGGGTTTGTTTCCTCGCGTACAAGGATCACTTGCTTGCCTGCTTTTGTCCATTCCACGGCGTCGTTCGATGAAAAAACGATCTGCCCGGTGGCTCCGCCGGGTCCTGCTGGCAAACCCTTGGCAAATGGTTTCAGAGCCAACTCAGCCTGCGGATCAACCATGGGGTGGAGCAATTCATCGAGCTGACTTGGGGTTACGCGCATTGCCGCCTCTTCCTTTGAGATCAATTTTTCCTTGAGCATGTCCATTGCCATCTTGACCGCGGCGGGTCCATTCCTTTTTCCGACTCTTGTCTGTAGCATGTATAGTTTACTGTTCTCGATTGTGAATTCGATATCCTGCATGTCCTTGTAATGACGTTCGAGGCGTTTCTGATAACCGTCCAGTTTCTTATAGATGGTGGGCATCGTTTTTTCCAGTGTCACAAGGTCTTTGTTATGTTCGGATGTCGAATACTTATTTATCGGTGCTGGCGTTCGGATACCGGCAACGACATCCTCACCTTGGGCATTGATAAGATACTCGCCGTAGAATTTATTTTCTCCATTCCCCGGATTCCTGGTGAAACCGACGCCGGTTGCAGAATCCTTGCCCATGTTGCCAAAGACCATTGCCTGAACATTAACGGCAGTTCCCCATTCATTAGGAATGCCTTCAATTCGTCGGTAGCTGACGGCACGTTTGCCGTTCCACGAAGCAAAGACGGCTTCAATACCGCCCCATAGCTGCAGGTTGTGGTCATCCGGAAAATCAGTCTTGAGAGTCTGTTTGATCATCTTCTTGAATCTGGCGCATAGTTCTTTCAAGTCTTCGGCGTTGAGGTCGAGGTCGTTTCGATAATTCTTTTCTTTCTTCATGTTATTCATGATCTTTTCTAACTGTCGGCGTATACCAGATTCTTCGTCTTTTGGTTCAATACCTGCACCTTTTTCCATCACGACATCTGAATACATCGTGATTAGTCTGCGGTACGCGTCGTAGACAAAACGTTCATCTCCGCTCTGCTTTATCAACCCAGGTATTGTTTTTTCGGTCAGACCGATGTTCAGAACTGTTTCCATCATGCCAGGCATTGATCTACGGGCACCTGACCTTACTGAAACAAGGAGTGGATTTTGTGCATCACCGAATTTCCGACCCAGTATCTTTTCGACATTGCGCAGTGCCCTCTTGACTTCTTCCTTGAGTTTCTTGGGCAGTTTTCGTTTATTCTCGTAGTAGTAATTACAGACCTCGGTTGTTATCGTGAAACCCGGCGGTACGGGAATTCCGAGATTTGTCATTTCCGCAAGATTTGCACCCTTGCCACCGAGTAGATTTTTCATTTTGGCGTTACCCGTGGCTTTCTTGCCACCAAATTCATAAACGAATCTTTTTGCCATCATTACTCCTTTCCCTAATATTATTGCTAGCAGGGACTATGTATTTCTGCTAAATTCTAAGATATTTCTTCAGGAGGTTATCCAAGCTCGGTCCAGACCTTTCCTCCAACTCATAATCAATTTTTGCGGCTGGTTTGTTGAGTTTTGTAAATTTCCGTAAATCCACTGGAGTTGCCATGACAATAGAATCGGCGGGTGTATTGTTAATGCTTGCTTCGAGTTCTTTTATCTGTTTCTTGCCGTAGCCAAGTGCCGGGATCAAATCTCCAATTTGTGGGTATTTTACATATGCCTCTTTTATTGAACCTACAGCATAAGGCTTTGGGTCGACGATCTTACCAGCCTTGTATTTCTTCGCAGCAACGATGCCTGCTCCAAAGGACATTCCTCCATGGGTGAGGGTTGGACCATCTTCGATGACGACGACCGCTTTGTTTTTCACTAATTCCGCGTTGTCAACCGAGGTGGGTGACGCCGCCTCAAGAATGATTGCCCGGGGGTTAAGTTTCTTTACGTTTTTCTTGAGAAGTTCAATGCTCGAACGCGATGCAGTGTCGACCTTGTTGATCAAAACGACATCAGCCATTCTTACATTCGTCTCACCCGGATGATAGTTGGTTTCATCTCCTACTCGGAACGGATCGACCACAACAATGTGGAGGTCTGATTTGTAAAACGATAGATCATTGTTCCCTCCATCCCAGACTATTATGTCACTGATCTTCTCAGCTTCCTTTAATATCAGACCGTAATCGACTCCGGCGAAAACCGTATTACCCCTGATTATATGCGGCTCGTATTCTTCCCTTTCTTCGATGGTACATTTGTGCTTGTCCAGGTCTTCAAGGGTAGAGAATTTCTGTACGATCTGTTCTTTAAGATCACCATAGGGCATTGGATGACGTATGACAGAGGTCTTCAAACCGTGTTCGTGTAGTATCTCGCAAACTCGACGCGTGGTTTGACTCTTGCCAGATCCGGTTCTTGCTGCGCAAATCGAGACGACTTTCCGCTTCGATTTGATCATCGACGATTTGGGACCGAGTAGCCAAAAATCCGCACCCGCCGCCATAACTTCAGATGCTCGATTCATCAAATAGTTATGCGATATGTCCGAGTAGGAAAAGACTACCACGTCGACCTCGTGTTTCAAAATCAACTGCGCAATTTTCTTCTCTGGCTCGATAGGTATGCCGCGCGGATATCCCTTACCAGCCAGCTCTTTTGGATATAGCCTGTCTGCAATATTCGGTATTTGAGTCGCGGTAAAGCAAATTACTCTGAAATCGGGATTATTTCTAAAATAAACGTTAAAATTATGGAAATCTCTTCCTGCTGCACCCATTATGATGACACGCCGCATATATAAAGCCTCCTTTCGACCGTTATTATACCAAAAAATGAGGGAAAAGTCAATATTATGACCACTAAATGACAGGGCGAATAACCGTGGGTATTTATGGAATGTGAAACGCTATCTGGCGCCTACTGGTGGAAAAATACGTAATTTCATGATTTTTCCGCCTTATTTGCAGAAAACACTTCTTTTTTCTTGACTTTTTTACAAATATATACATAATAATTATCTATGATGAGGAAAGAAGCATACGACCTTCTTGCGCAAAGGCTCAAGAACAAGAATCTTTTCAAGCATTGCCTTGCGGTTGAGGCTTGTTTGAGGAAGCTGGCACAAGGGTTTGGTGAGGATGAAGATTTGTGGGGTATGGCTGGACTGCTTCATGACATCGATTACGAGGAGACCGACGGCGATCCTGCCCGACATGGCTTGGAGGGTGCTTTGTTTCTCGAGAAATTAGGTATCGATGAGATGGTTGTACGAGCAGTAAAGGCACATTCGGGGCACCTGGGGCCTTCTTCAGAATTGGATTGGGCTCTATTCAGCGCAGACCCTTTAACCGGCTTGATTGTGGCAAGCGCACTCATGCATCCCGAAAAGAAGCTCAGCGCTCTGGATACTGACTTCATACTTAGACGGTTCAAAGAAAAGCGGTTCGCTGCCGGTGCTAACAGAGAGCAGATAGCCGCCTGCAAGAATCTGGGGCTGGAACTGGAGGCATTCATCGGAATATGCCTTGAGGGTATGCAGGGCGTTGCGGAGGAGCTCGGGCTGTGAAAAAAATCCACACTTTTGAGAACGTCATTATCAGCCTGAAGCGGTACTGGCAGAAACATGGATGTTTGATATTCGAACCCTATAACTCAGAAGTTGGTGCCGGTACGTTCAACCCTGCCACATTCTTGAGAATCCTAGATAATGACCCTTGGAACGTGTGTTATCTTGAGATATCAAAAAGACCCCGTGATGGAAGGTATGCAAAGAACCCGCTGCGCTTTCAACAATTCTATCAGTGCCAGGTAATCATGAAACCTTCACCGGAAAACATACAGCAAACTTATCTTCAATCACTCGAACACCTCGGTGTGAAATTGAGAGAGCACGAGGTCAGGTTTGTTGAAGACGATTGGGAATCACCGACATTGGGCGCTTGGGGATTAGGCTGGGAGGTTTGGTTAGATGGACTCGAGGTTACTCAGTTCACCTATTTTCAGCAGGCCGGAGGAGTAGATCTTCAGGTCATACCCGTTGAGATCACTTATGGGCTTGAAAGAATAACCATGATCTTGCAGGGTGTTGCTTCGGTTTTTGATATAAAGTGGAATAATAATTTAACCTGGGGCGATGTCTACCGGCAGAACGAAATTGAATATTCCAAGTATAACTTTGAATCGGCACCGGCTGATACTCTTTCATCACTATTCGCGACCTACGAAAAAGAGGCGAAGAGGCTACTCGATGAAGGATTGGTGTATCCAGGATACGACCACACGATAAAATGTTCTCATCTATTCAATCTTCTGGATGCACGCGGCGCGATAAGTATTTCTGAACGGGCAAAGTATATTGGACGAGTCAGGGCGCTCGCCAACAGATCCGCGGCACAATATTTGAGTAAGAATAATGAGTAAGCGAACGTTTCAAATGATTGATTTCCTCCTGGAAATCGGTTTCGAAGAATTCCCGCCGGACTTTCTGAGGCCGGCGGCTGAAGACCTGACACGAGGGATCGAGGATTTGCTTAAGCAGAAGAAAATATTCTACCGTTCGATCCGGACCATATACACACCACGGCGAATGGGAACGCTTGTCTTGGGTTTGAGTCGAAGACAGAAGCCGCAGATAGTCGAGATACCAGGACCTCCGAAGCGTTTTGCATATGACGCAAAAGGGAAAGCGACTGAGAAGCTCGCCGGTTTCATGAAAGCGAACGACCTCAAATCTAGTGAGATCATAAGCAGGCGAACGAAGAAAGGTGATTACGTATACGGTCGAAAGGAAATTGCTGGAGCTTCAACCGAGAGCATTCTCCGGAACAACGTGCCATCGATAATATCCAATCTGGAATTTTCCAGGACTATGGTATGGAACGACGGAAGAACTAGATTCCCCCGACCGATACGTTGGATTGTTGCCCTCCTGGACCGAAAGCCACTGCGTTTTGAGTATGGTGGAGTTCAGGCGAATCGTTATTCGTGGCCGAATCAACACTTTTCTTTCAAGCCGATACGGCTTGAGAAACCGCGAGAGTATATGAATTTTCTGCGTCACGGCGGCGTTATAGTAGATCCGAATGAAAGGAAGAAGGTCATTCTTACGAGGATAAAACAAGCGGCCGAAAAGGTTAAGGGGAAAGCGCTCCACAGCAGTGGGATGATCGAAGAAATAAACTGTACTACCGAGTATCCAGAGGTCGTCACGGGTGAATTTGATGTCCAGTATGTGAATCTCCCTGAAGAAGTCCTGATGACTGTGCTACGTGCTCACGGAAATGTTATCTGGGTTCGCGGTACGAACAGCTATATATACGTATTCAGTGCTAAGAAGAAGGCACTGCAAAATGTCAAGATCGGTTATGAAAGGGTTATGGCGTCGCGTTTGTATGATGCCCTTTTCTTTTACGAGAACGACACGAAGACTGGGCTGCAGAGTATGCTCAAACAGACGAAAGACATGATGTGGCTTGAGGGTCTGGGCACTCTTTACGACAAGACAGTCCGCCTCCAGCGCTTTGTTGAGGAATACAGATCAGTTGCGGGCGTAGATATGGATACACTGAAACGCGCGGCGTTATTATGCAAGGCTGATCTGCTCTCCGAAATGGTTAGGGAAAAAGAATTTACGTCATTGCAGGGGATAATGGGTGGCTACTACGCTCAGGCAGATGGTGAAAGTGAAGAGGTTGCCAAGGCGATCAGCGAACACTATTTACCGAAATTTGTAGGCGACAAACTGCCGAAGACTTTGAATGGAGCGTTACTTTCTGCAGCCGACAAACTCGATAATGTTGTGGGAGCATTCTTGAGCGGCAATCGGCCAAGCAGTTCCTTTGATCCGCTTGCTGTAAGGAGGAGTGGTTATGCTGTAATCCAACTCATTGATGCATATTCCATCCACTTGCCGCTGCTCAGTATGGTCGATAGAATGCTGAGGATATACAGTCGGAATATCGAAGACGGGGTTCTGGGGGAATTCTTCGTAGAGAGATTGACCCGCTATCTGCAGGACAGGGGCTTTCGTTATGACGAGATAAAAGCCGTATTGGCGACCTGGAACGGTGATGTCGCCGATACAAAGAAACGTTGTGAAGCGCTCAAATCATTCCGGGACAGTTCGGAATTTATAAAATTGGTGATCGGGCAGAAGCGGGTTAGAAATATTGTGAAGAATGCCAAGATGGCTTCGGCTATAGATGGTGAACTCATCAAGGAACGTGCTGAGAAAGTCCTTATGCAAATGCGCGAAAAGGTCAAGCCAAACCTGGAAACGATGATCGAACAGAAGAAATACCCCGATGTACTGAAGTTATTGCTGGAGATGAGGCCAGCAATCGACAAATTCTTTGATGATGTCCTGGTCATGTGTGAGGATAAGAAACTGAGAGAGAACCGTCTGGCGCTCGTTAGTTCGATCAACGAATTATTCCTTAAATTCGCTGATTTTTCACAGATCGTGATCGAGGGTGAAAAGATTCAGAGGTAAACAATAAAAAAAATATCCAACATTCAAGTCCAGAAAGACAAGATCGGGAAACATATTACGGTTTACGGCTGGGTAGATCGTGTAAGGAATCTCGGGGGCATGATATTCGTAGACCTGAGGGACCGAACCGGCGTGTTGCAGTTGGTGATTGACCCGGCCTTGTCCGGTGCAAAGGACATTGGTTTACAGGATTGTATTCGGGCTGCAGGAGACGTAAAGGAACGTCCAGAAGGGCAGAAGAAACCCGAAATGGATACTGGAAATATTGAATTACACGTAAAAAAGCTCGATGTACTTAACAAATCGAAGGTTCCGCCTTTTGTCGTTGAAAATAAAGTGAAGGCGAGTGAAGAATTGCGCTTGCGGCATCGGTATCTTGACCTGCGACGTGCACCGATGCAGCAAAACATCATCTTCCGTCACAGTGTCATAACGGCGATGCGGGAGTATTTGAATAGCAATGGGTTTGTTGAGATAGAAACACCAATCCTGACCCGGAGTATGCCTGAGGGAGCAAGGGATTATTTGGTTCCGTCGAGATTGTACGCAAGGAAATTTTACGCGCTGGCCCAATCCCCGCAGATGTACAAGCAATTGTTGATGGTGGCTGGTTTCGAGAGATATTACCAGATTGCGCGGTGCATGCGCGACGAAGATCCACGGCACGACCGTCAGCCAGAACACACACAGATTGATATTGAGATGTCATTTGTCGATGAGAACGATGTTTTTGAGATCGCCGAGGGGATGTTTCTCCATATTTTCAAAGCCGCAATGCAGCAGGAACTCAAGATACCGTTTCCGCGGATGACCTATGCAAGTGCTATGGAAACATACGGTACTGACAAGCCGGACATGCGGTTCGGGATGGAAATTGTTGACCTTCACGATGCGTTCGGAGGTGTTGAATTCCCGCCGTTTGACGGAAAAGAGCACATCCGTGGTCTGGTTATCGAGAGGGGTAACGACGTATCCCGTAGGCGGCTCGATACGATGAACGATAGCGCGAAGGCCACCGGACTGAATGGCATATTCTGGGCGAAGATAGACGACAAATGTACCGGCAGTATCGGGAAATTGATCTGCAAAAATATCGTCGGGGCGTTGGGTCTACAAAAAGGGAATTTGCTGATCGCGGCTGCGGGTGATGAGAAAATCTTCAGGTTTCTCGGACAATTGAGAACCGAACTTGCAGCGGAGCTTTCGCTGTGTGAATCGGGTTTCAGATTTTTGTGGGTGACTGATTTTCCCATATTCGAACTTGATGAAAGAACGGGGAAAGTAGTCGCCAGCCATCATATATTCACCCAGCCCCAGCCAGATGACGTTCAATATCTTGACTCTGACCCGTTACGGGTACACGGAAGGCTGTACGATCTGGTATGCAACGGCAATGAACTTGCGTCGGGTTCAATAAGGAATCACGAACGTCGATTGCAGGAGAAATTGTTCGCCATCGCCGACATGGATCCAGCTAAATACACGATGCTGCTCGATGCACTTGATTACGGGGCACCTCCACATGGAGGTATCGCACCTGGTATTGACCGTATTGTCATGATCCTTGCCGGGTTGACCTCGCTACGGGATGTCATCGCTTTTCCAAAGACTACAACTGCTCAGGGCTTGCTCGAGGGTATCCCGGATACCGTCTCGTCGGAGCAGATAAAGGAACTCCATATAAAATTCGACCAACAATAGAACGTTAATATCGCTACTCCCGTTAGTCCGTTATTACCGTTAATTTCGTGAAAACTTTGATGCTGATACTCGATATGGAAAAAGTAATCTTGTTGTACTGTTCGGCTTCGCAGCTTCTTAGCCTCTCAACTTCTCAATGTCCGTTGTCTTATGCAAACAAGTGGGTGTTGATTTATCGAACATGTTGGATAGAATTAAATATAGATGGCTTGAGAGCGCTAGAAAGTCGGAGAGAGGACTGAGAGACTCGCATTTGCGGAGGAAAATGCACGATGCTGATTTTTCTGTCCAAATATGAAATTTGAGGAAAAATCACAAGGGCTCTTATGTTGTGAAACGGAGAAGGGGCGAACGGTACCGTAGTCTGGATTGAGCCATTAGTAGCCCCTTGTGAGCCACGTTGAGTCATCTTTGCTTTTTAACAAGGAGGTGGTCATGAAGAACTTTAGTTGGATTGTATGCCTACTCGTCGTTGCCGTACTGGCTTCACCTGCCCATGCTCTGCTTGTTAGACGCGGTCAGTCGGTCGAGGTCTCCATCGGTGAGGTAATAGAAGACGACCTCATAGTCTTCGCCAGTAGCGTGGAAATCAAGGGCGTGGTAACCGGCAATGTATGTGCTTTTGCACAAACCGTCAATGTTTCCGGTGATATTGGAGGTTCGCTCTTTATCGGCGCCGCCAGTTCAAACATCAATGCAAGCAGCGTGCAAACAATATGGGCTGCTGGGGGTAATTTGAATGTCTCTGGTAAGGTCGACAAAAACGTGATACTCGCCGGTGGGTCTCTGAACGTAGATGCAGATGCCGGGATTGGTAAAGACCTCCATGCTTATGGCGGTAATTTTGCGGTCAATGGCGAGATCGATGGAGCGATAAAAGGGGCGGTCGGCAGATTTGTCATGGCCGGGAAGAGCAGCCGCGTAAAGATCAGGGCGGATGAAGCCCGGGTCAAATCGACGGCAGTAATATCGGGCGATTTCATCCTGACGAGCGAGAGTCAGCCCAAGATTGATGAGGGTGCTGTAATTACCGGTGAGACGACGATCCGTGAAATAGAACCTGAGGAATCAAGACAATTTTTCTTCGCGATCGCACCGCTGTTTGCCCTTCTATTTGGAGTGATTAAGGTTATTATCTGGGTCAGTAAGATCATCGTAGGGATTCTGCTGATTGCTCTATGCCGGAATTACGTGCGCAGGGTCATGGATACTCTAATTAAGGTACCGTGGAAATCTCTGGGCTTGGGTTTTCTCGGTGTCATAGTGATTCCAGTGGTGGCGGTGGTTCTGTTTGCGACCCTGATCGGCTATCCGCTCGGCTTGGTTGCAGTTTACGCGTACACGATACTCTTATACGTTTCTTCGTTGTTTGTCGCCGTTGTGGTCGGCGAGAAGGTCATACAATTGTTCAGGAAAGGCAAAGAAGTTTCGCTGTATCTCTCGTTCATAACTGGTATGCTAATACTCTTGGTTGTCAGTTTCATTCCGATACTGAATTTTCTGGTCCGCATACTCGTGATTCTCTTTGGCTTTGGTTCAGTCATGCTGGGCACATGGCAGGTGTTGAAGGAGATGCGCGGGAAGGATTTGATTTAGTAATATATGCACATTCTTATCGTAGACGACGAAGAATCTCAGCGTGATTTGCTTGCGGGATTTCTTGGTAAGAAAGGTCACCAAGTCGAGACTGCGGCTTCGGGTAAAGAAGCAGTCGACATAAATATTCATACCGGCTTTGATCTCGCAATCATGGATCTCAAAATGCCCGAACTCGATGGGATCGAGACAATGCAAAAGATGAGGGAGATAGATCCTGAGACGTATTTCATAATTCTCACTGGTTACGGTACCGTGGAATCTGCGGTTCAGGCAATGAAGCAGGGCGCCCACGATTATCTGAACAAACCGGTCAATTTAGATGAGCTCGAATTGATCATCGAACGTATCCATGGAGAATTAGATACCCATCAGGAACTCGAGATACTACGGGCAGAGATCGACGACAAGTTCAAATCCGATAACTTCATTGCGGAAAGCCCGAAGATGCGTGAGATCTTAAGCCTGATTTCGAGGGTGGCCCGTTCAGATTCGAACGTATTACTGCTCGGTGAATCGGGCACTGGTAAGGATATGGTTGCGCGTATGATACATAGCGCTAGTCCGCGTCGCAGTAGCCGTTTTATCGCTATTTCATGCGCTGCACTGCCAGAGACATTGCTTGAAAGCGAACTTTTTGGATACGAAAGGGGTGCCTTCTCAGGAGCGGAAAAAAGGAAAATCGGTAAGTTTGAGCTCGCACATAAAGGTACGGTATTCCTCGATGAGATCGGCGAAATACCCGTTAGTACACAGGTAAAATTGCTTCGTGTTCTGCAAGAGTTCTCTTTCGAAAGACTGGGAGGCAATGCGCCCATTAAGGTTGATGTAAGGCTTATAACTGCGACAAATCAGGATTTGAAGAAAAAGATCACCGACGGGAGTTTCCGTGAAGACCTTTTCTATCGCTTGAACGTGATTACGATTACACTCCCGCCGTTGAGAGAAAGAAAAGAAGATATCAAATTGCTCGCCGACCATTTCGTGGCGAAGTTCGGTAAGAAAAGCACCCGGCAGGTTAGAGGTATTTCAAAAGGCGCGCTCGATAAGATGATGCGTTATGACTGGCCTGGTAATGTACGAGAACTCGAGAACGTAATGGAACGGGCAGTTGTTTTATGCCGGAGTGACTGCATCCGCAGCCGGGATTTGCCTCTCGAAGGCAGCGCGATGCAGACAGATTTAGGTCGCACATCTCTGGCCGAGATCGAGCGAGAACATATCAACGCTACGCTCGTGCAGACAGATTGGAATTTGTCAGAAGCCGCTGCTCGGTTGGGAATACACCGTAATACTCTGCGGCTGAAGATAAAACAATACGGCATCAGGAAGGATGTAAAATAAGATAGCTTAAGATATCACAGAGAACAGAAGTGTCAATGATCATTTATGTGTTGTGCGGGTTGTGTATGCTGTTCTCGTTGAACGTGAATTTCCGTTGATTCTCAAGCAGTATTCTTCTTTCTTATATTTCAGTATGCTTCCATGATCTTCATCGCCGTAGTTCAGTAATAAAGTTTATTGATGATCCCACCAGCAACCTGTTTCTGTTTTCTTGACATCATCGTGTTTATAACTATACTCTAGTACATGGAGACAAAATACATATTCGTCACGGGGGGTGTTGTTTCATCACTGGGAAAAGGAGTTGCGACAGCTTCAATAGGGCTTCTGCTGAAAAGCTACGGACTTAATGTCACATTACAGAAAATAGATCCCTACATCAACGTTGATCCTGGTACAATGAATCCCTACCAGCACGGTGAAGTCTATGTGACCGAAGATGGAGCAGAGTGCGACTTGGATTTGGGCCACTACGAGCGTTTTCTGAATAGTGCACTAACGCGCGATAATAACATAACGACGGGACAAATTTACTACTCAGTAATCACCAAAGAAAGGCGTGGTGAGTATCTGGGAAAAACGGTGCAGGTTGTACCGCATATTACGGACGAGATAAAAACGAGGGTCATGAAACTGGGAAATTCCAACAATGTTGACGTGGTGATTACCGAGATCGGCGGTACAGTGGGTGATATTGAAGGTCAGCCATTTCTTGAAGCGGTAAGGCAGATGCGGCTGGACCTTGGCCGGGGCAATACGATGTACGTCCACTTGACGCTCGTTCCATACATTAAGGCAGCTCGTGAGTTCAAAACGAAACCAACGCAACATTCGGTGCGTGAGCTGAGAGCCATAGGTATCCAACCCGACGTTCTGGTGTGTCGCAGTGATTCATGGTTGACCGATGCAGAACGAAAAAAGATCTCCCTGTTCTGTAATGTGCCGCCTGACGCTGTGATCGACGCGGTGGACGTCGAATGTATCTACGAAATACCACTCGTTTTTCATAAGCAAAATCTTGATAACTTGATCCTTTCATATCTCGGAATCGACATCGGGGAACCGGATCTTGAGGAGTGGAAACTCTTTGTGGAGAGGGCTAAGTCTCCGACCAAGACCGTGGAAATTGCCGTTTGTGGTAAATATGTCGAACTCAGAGATTCATACAAGAGTATCATGGAATCACTGTATCATGCGGCGGTGGCGCATGATGCAAGGTTGAAGATAAAATGGATCGATACCGACAGAATGGAGGATGAGGTTCAACTAAGTAACACGCTCGCATACTCTGATGGTATATTGATCCCCGGTGGATTTGGGATGCGCGGGGTCGAAGGTAAGATAAAGATCGTTAAATACGCACGTGAGAATAAAAAACCCTTTCTGGGCATATGCCTCGGTATGCAATGCATGGTGATCGAATATGCCAGGAACATTTGCGGCATGAAGGGTGCAAATTCAACGGAGTTCGACGATAGTACTTCGTATCCGGTTATTGATTTACTACCTGAACAGAAGAAGATCAAAGATCTTGGTGGTACGATGAGGCTGGGGAACTGGCCTTGTCAGTTGGAGCCAAAGACAAATGCAAGGAAAATATACGGAAAAGATTTGGTGGAAGAGAGGCACCGACACCGCTATGAGGTAAATCCAAAATACATTAAGACTCTCGGCGAAAAAGGTTTGATATTTTCTGGAAGATCGCCAAACCGGAAATTGATGGAAATAGCTGAAATCGGAGGTCATCCTTTTTTCATCGGTACACAGTTTCATCCGGAGTTCACATCGAGGCCGCTTGCGCCAAATCCAATTTTTTATCATTTCATCGGCGCGTCCTTGAAAAAAGCATAATGACACTTTTGGCAGAATCTTTGTTTCTATCACTCGTGTGCTGTCTCTATTGGATTTACGGCGATCGACGGCGCTATTTGAAAAAGCGTGTGGGCAAACAAGCATTCAGAAATGCATATCGTGTTGCACGCAATATTTTCTTCATGCTGAAGAGGGGTGATTTGGAATTGTCCGGCAATATCGGCGTGCTCAAGGGTGGTTGTGTCCTTTATTCGTTTCATTTTGGAATCTGGGAATTGATGCCCCATGCACTCAGGAAAATGGGTTTCCGGATTGGTGTAATAGTTAATCGTTATCATGGCGAGAACAGGTCATTTCTTGCAAGATGCGCTGATACTCTGTTGAAGCGCTGGCGTTCCGAGAACGGGGTAAGGATATTCTACAGCGAGAACGTGTTGGAGATCGTGCGATTTATCAGATCCGGTGGGATCTTCGGGGTGCTCGTGGATGGAAATACGCTATTTCAGAAGCACGAAAAGGCAAGGAGACTAGCACAGTTGTGTGAGGTGCCGCTTGTTCCCTTTGCCGCCTATCGTTTGGGGAACAGAGGTGTGCTAAGGATCGATTGCAACCTGGTCGGTCTGGTCCAGACCATGCCTCTTGATTATATGTGGTTCTATAAATCGCGATGAGTGGATTAAAGGGGATTTTGCTTTTTTCTTTCATGGCAATTATGCTGCTTACTGCTTGTGAGAAGAAAGAGATCGAGGAAAGATTGCCCAAAGATATGCCTAAGATTATCCTCGAGAAATTGTGCCTGACCGAGACGAAGAGCGGTCAAAGGTTATGGACGCTCAATGCTGACAGGGCAGATGTATACGATGAAATTATCAAGGTTGATGAGGTGACGGTAAGGTTCTATGACGAGAACGAGAAAGAATATTCTGTTTTAGACGCACCCCGGGGCGAACTCAATACGCGGACCCATAACATTTTCGTTGAAGATAGTGTCTACGTTGTAACAAATGACTCCACAAAGTTGTACACCGAGTCACTTTTTTGGCTCAATGATTCAGCGAAGATATTGACGGACGCCTATGTGAAGATAGTGAAAGGCGATGGCACGATAATAGAAGGTAGGGGGTTGAGGACGGACCCGCGTTTGAGCAGGATAGAAATAATCGGTGAAACAAAGGGTACTTCCCCCATCGTGCTTCCGGATATACGAAAATAACATTGAATAACATGGATTTCAAAAAAGGCAAAACAGCCAGTGAAGGTATGTGCTGTATATGTTCATTATTTTATTGATAGCATTCACTCCGTTCAGTGCTGACAAAATAGAGATCTATAAAGAAGGCGATGAAAGTATTGTTCATCTCATCGGAAACGTTGTAATCGAAGGCGAAGGAACCAAGATTACTTGCTCTGAGGCAAGCATCAGCGAGACCATGGGGTACGTCAGGCTTATTGATGAGATCAGACTCATGGATAAGAACGGTGTTGTGAGTGCAAAAAGGGCTTTGTACTATTTCAATGAAAATCGTGGCTACTTGAATGATAGTGTCACCATCGTCACGGCGAATGAGAGGATGCTTTCAGATTCTCTGTACTATGATGGAAAGAGCGATTCGGTTGAAATGTACGGTCATGTGCAGATCGAGGATGAAAGAAACAATATGTTCGTCTCAAGTAATAGAGGATGGTATAATCTCGCAAGGGATGAAGGCGTTCTATACGGCAATCCAGAGCTCAAGATCATACGGGAGGATAAGGATCCAATCACTGTTTATGCTCGTGCTTTCAAGCTCCTTACCCGCGATAATCTTTTTATGGGTTTCGATTCTGTGCAGGCGATCATTGACAGCATAAGTGTTTTTTGTGATACGTTCTCATACAATTTGAATACGGAACATGGTGAAATGATCAGACCGACGATAAGAGAAAAGAACAACGAGCTGAAAGGAACCGCCGGTAAATTCAGCTTGAAGGATAAGGAAATGGATTTATTGAGTGTCGTAAATGGTCAATCCATATATCACACGGAAGAAGGCTCAGAGAATGTGGTTGAGGGGAGTAGCATTGAGATATCATTTCACGAGGGTAAGGCGACAACGATCCGTGTCGAGGGTCAACCTAAGGGGATCTTGAATATGCGCAGGAGACAAGAAGATGCTGGTGACTAAAGATTTGACAAAGGCATTCGGCAGACGTATTGTCGTGGACGGCGTCAGTCTGGAAATAAGCCAGGGCGAAGTGGTGGGCTTGTTAGGGCCAAATGGTGCTGGTAAAACAACCACTTTTAACATGATCGTCGGGCTCCTCAGACCGAAGAGGGGTGACATAATCCTTGATGATGCGACGATAACGGATTTGCCTATGTATCAGCGTGCAAGAATGGGTATATCATTCTTGTGCCAGGAGCCGAGTGTTTTCAGAAAGCTGAAGGTCATCGAGAATTTGATTGCCGTATACGAGGTCGTGGGTATCAAGGGTGCGGATGCTGTAGAAAAAGCCAACAGATTACTGAAGGATTTCAATCTTGAACACGTTAAAGACCAAAAAGCATATACCCTATCCGGCGGGGAACGCCGGCGTGTTGAGATCGCCAGATCTCTGATAAACGAACCGAAGTTCCTCCTGCTCGATGAACCATTTACCGGTATCGATCCTATTGCCCGGGCCGAACTGCAGGAGGTTATCTTGAGAATGAAGAAGAATGATATAGGTGTGCTCATATCCGATCATAATGTGAGAGAAACCCTTGAGATAACCGATCGCGCGTATCTTATCTACGATGCGCGTGTTCTGCTGTCGGGTAGCGCGCAGACCTTGATCGATGATCCGAAAGCGCGCGAATTATATCTAGGCTGGAAGTTCAGGATCTAATTACATCAGTAATTCGGCAGAAAAGGCAGATTCCCGCGGTGCTACTGTCTTATCAGTACTGTCTTCTCTACCTGACGTTTTTCTTTTTTACCGTTTTCTCTCTCGACAGAGAAGCTGACGAAATAAACTCCTGCCGGTAGACGATACCCCGAATCATCGCATCCATCCCAGAGTATTGCATAGATACCCGGCTCAAGGTTATCCTGCACAAGCGTACGGACCGCGCGTCCCGCGACATCATACACCCGGAGATGTACAAAACTCTGAGCGGCGAGATTATATTTCAGAATAGATCTATCCCTGAATGGATTTGGATGGACGGCTTCCAGCATTGTTTCTGTAGGCAGGTACGCAGGCAGTTTCGATTCCTCGATGCGAAGATAGTCGGGCCGAAGTGTCGTGTATCTTATGGCAAAGGAATCTGTCACCGGTTTTGCCAGCGTATCGTAAACGTCATTCAGAAAATACTGGATCCCAATTGTTTCGCTGCCGTTTTCGATACCGATGGTGTTATCGTACTGCTGCATGGCTGTGAGATACTGAACGATGATCTCACCATCGCCGGTTGGCGTGGTGTAGTGTGCCGGGTCAAGCAGAATGATTTCGAAGGTTTCATGGTCTGCACTTGGCCAGTGCTCAACACGGAAATATTCAACGATGAAGCGGTGTTCTGTGGCATCGTAATAGTAATAGACATCACTGGGTTGACCCGCGTTACCTGGATCGAGGTCGTCCCAGATGCCGGCGATCATTGCAGTTGGTCCGTCCATGTTCGGTATCGCACTATTCGAAGGATCGAGGAGAGTTTGGTAACCTAAAGCGACCCATCCGTTTGAGCATATGGCGATGCTGTCATAGTCGTTTCCGTAGTATCTGAAATTGAACGGGAGCGGAACAACAAGTGTCTGGTCATTACCGAAGTTCAGGGAGATGCCAGGGTTGGCGGTCTGTGTAGAATCAATAGATACCCAATCAAAAATCGGTGAGTATTCGTGTGCACCACCCGAATAGTATGCATAGTAATACCCCGTATCCGTGGGCACAAATATGCCGATCCTGAAGTCAAAAACTAACGTATCGACGTAATAACCTGAATTGATCATGAGCTTCATGTTGACCGCAGTCCCGTAGGGGGTGCTCGAATCAGCGAATATCACAAAAGGATCGAGGATATTGGTTGCAGAACTATCCGGACCGATGTGAGGGAAGCTGCCGTTGGAATCAATGAGTGTGATGTACTGCGAGCTAGTCTGAATCTGCGCGTTGACTGCATCGATGCCGGTGCTGCCGGTATTTCGCAGCGCAACGACGACGGTTGCGCTTTCGGCCGGTTCAAAACTACCATTTCCATTGATGTCCTCAATGATTACGCTGTCAACCTCCAGAATTGCCGTATGGATAACCGCATTGAAATGGGATACCCATGCAGAGTCATTCTCATCACGGCATGTCAGGTCGAAGTTGACAAGATGATTATCAGGGGTATCAGGAGAAGCCTGGAATACGTAGCCATCGGCGCCTGTGAAAGCGCTGTCGCCACCAGGGATATTGCCGAACGGCTTTACCGAATCGATCATTGTCACGAATGGATCATCTGCGTGTAGAACACCGGTTACATCATTGGCTGTACTATCGCCATGGTTCTTCACCCAGAGCGGAATGGTGATCTCTTCACCGGGATTTATTACTCCGTCATTGTTGCCACCTGCCGAATCATCTATTTCTGATTTCAGGTAGGCAACGTACCGGTCCGTGGCAATTACTAACATGTAATCTTCATAGGGTTTGATATTACGCCCGGTCACGGTGACGTGAACTGTATCACCGATAACCATAGGAGCGAGACTGAAATAGGTATTTCCATTGATGTCGGATATTTCGGTTTGGTAAAGTGTGGTATCCTGGATTCCCATGACACAGACAAGGGCGCTTTCGACCGGAACAGAATTATGTGCCATGGATACACCCACGGTAAAACTTGCGTATCCCATGGTAATCACCGGTGGGTGGGTGACGACCACCGAACAGGGTGTAGCCGTCCATATATTCATCTCGGGGTCACCCAAGGTTGTGAAGCCGCGGTATTCGCTTGATGAAGAGTATAGAGAATACACGTTCTGACGTCCCGCCTCACAGGCTTCTCCGAATGTGCGTTTTCCGTCCCGAAAAATCCCGTTGAAGAAACCTTTTGTGACGGCGCTTCTGTAATCCGCATGCCCGGTTACGACGGTCGTCGTCGCAAAGAACCCGGCTCCACCGCGGGGATTCGTTGGTGAACCGGTTAAGAGCCATTTTTCTGCCGTGGCGGGATAGGAACTGGTACCGATGGTGCTGCATGTAATCGATAGGACAATGGGTAGTTTGTTGCCGTTATTGGTAAGGTCGGGGTTGACGTCGAATGGCGACCACCAGTTATTCACTCCGCTGCCGCGATAGAGAACAAAAGCGCGTCCTGCATTTACGGACTGAATGATGTCATTTGCGGTGTTGCCGTTCACTCGCGAAAGTGTATCGATCGTGTCGTAGCCGTTGTTACGCATGTAGTCCTTGGCGTGGTTGATATCGCTCCAGTATATTGAATCGTCATACGGGTCATAAATGTCCTCGCGCACTATTAGACAGGCATCGATGAACCATGTAGAATCGTTCAGGTCCGGGGTTCTTTCATACAGCAGTAACTTATTGACGACCGTCTGTGCTTCGGTCGTGCTGTGAACCGTCAAACGGCCAGATAAGATGTCGTTGAAAAGATCATTATTGATATCGGTGTAGTAATTGTCGGTGCTCACATCCATTATCCCAAAAGGTAGGTAATTTGGAGCACCGACCAGCAGGAGAAATTCCGGAGGTATTTGCCAGTTATTGTATGCATCCACTATGTAATTACGGATTGAATCTGCAGTATGTCCTGTCTCTGATAGTTTAACGGTTTTGGTTTGCATTCCCTTTTTGTGCTTCCATGTAGCAAGGGGTTGAATCGCGTCGCAGAAATTGTCATGGGTGACGATTAGATATCTGGCACCCAGGTCTTGGGCAAATATCGTGCTCCAAATAAGTACGGAGAGTAAAATTGCTTTTTTCATGATGATATATATTATATATAATGGGAACGATTGCAAGACTCACATGCCGGCACGATCGACCGAAATTCTGCAAATAATGGAGTTGCGCGGATCCAGGAGTGCAGTTCTAATTCAATAAAATCACTTTGATACTGTTTTCAGTATCTTCTGTGACGAGTTGTACAAAATAGACACCACCGGCTACTCTCCTCCCCTTATCATCATTTCCGTTCCAGAACACGGTTTTATCTTTGCCCATCATTTCGATGTTTCGCACAAGTCGGCCTGTCACATCATAGATACGGATTGCGGGATCGTGGCTCTGGTTTTCATTTGCAGTCATTGCGGTGTTACACTCTATATGCAGCATCGTGGTGAATGGGTTCGGAAAAACACTCAATAGGGGGCCGGTCATACCCGGCATTGTCGTGTTCTCTTCGACACCGGTTGTGATGCCGAAGAAATGCATAATTGAATCGAGCAGTACGGTGCGGGTTGATGGCGGCGAGGCATCGTTCAGTAAACCGAGTTCAAATGAACTGGCCACTGTACGGTACGTACTCTGGTCATAGGCAACACCACAGTCGTAGCTATTATCGCTATCGCGCATTATCAAGAATGCACCCGTGCTTGCCGGGCTTATGTGGTCCATGAAACTGTTCTCACCTCCGTAGCCGAAAGACATGCCTGAAGTGAAGGTGCTCGATACTCCCACTAAGGGACCCATGTCACCGAAGCCGTCCGCAGTTGCATTAATGCCAAAAAGAGGGCAGAAGTTGTGTCCGCTGCCAAGCGGGTCATAGTACCATACGTCACCTCCCTCGAGGTACGCGCGACCACCATTCTGCAGGTATTCTGTCAGATTAATTGCTGCTGGACTATTCGAGCTGATCACGTAATTGCTGGGATATACACCAAGGCATATCCAGACAGATTGGTATAGATTGAGGTCGGCTGCGAGAATGGAGCCATGATCCCCGCTGTATCCCAGATCACCTAATATAGTGTGGATATTCTGGCCGGGCGTTGGTGTCAGATCTGGGTTCCAGATGTAATAGTGAATCGCTCCTATGCACAGTGAGAACTGCAGAGTATCACAGTAATAACCTTGAGTAAGAACGAGTTCAAACCCGACCGTGGTGCCGACGGGCGTGGTTTCGGCTGAATAGACGGCAAACGGATCGGCATTGTTCGAAGCCGTGCTGTCAGGAGGCATGGGTGCATACGTCCCTGTCGAATCGATTATGCTTATGTAAGAAGAGGAACAGCGTAATATCGCACTGACACTGTCAATGGAAACACTGCCTTCGTTTCTGACCGTGGTGACCACAGTTACTGTTTCACCTGGTTCAAAATTACTATTGCCGTTGCCACCGCTTATTTCGGCAGTCGAAAAAACGAGATCGGGAGCATACACGGTCTTGCTGAAAAAGGATGTCCAGACCGTGTCGTTGATGTCACGGCAGGCGAGCTCAAAATCAATGACCTGCTGATCGCGAACATTCTGGGCAACATCGAATTCATAGCCAGCGGCACCGGTGAATGCTGAATCCATAGGTAGAATGGTTCCGAATGTCTTGACCGAATCGGTCACCGTTGTGTAGCTATCGATCGAACGCAAGGTACCGAATACATCATGCGCCGTACTGTCACCGTAGTTTTTTACCCAGAGCGGTAATATTATTTGCTCGCCGGGGTTGATCATACCATCGTTATTGCCCCCCAGCGAATCATTGATCTGCGACCTGAGATGAGCGACATAGCTACCAGAGGCAAGTGTGTACATGGTACCCTCGTAAGGTTGCAGATTCCGTCCGGTTACTGTAATGAAAACAGTGTCGGATACCACCTGCGGATAGATACTGAAATAAACATTACCCGTGGCGTCGGTTGAATCCACTGCATATAGCGTTGTATCTGTCTCCGCGCTGATACAAACCAAGGCACGATCTACAGGTAAGGAACTTGAAGCCTGTGTGACATTGACGTTGAAGTTTGCATTGCCGACGGGTATTATTGACGGATGGTCAACAACGAGCGAGCACGGTGTGTCTGTCCAGATGTTCATTTCGGGGTCGCCGAGTGTTGTGAATCCACGATATTCACTTGCGCTACTGTATAATGCATAAACATTTCTTCTGCCACCCTCGCAAGCAGCGCCAAAGGTCCGCTTACCGTCGAGGAATAATGAATTAAAAAAACCACGGCAGACCGCGCTACGCAGGAACGTGATGAAACCGCCGCCCACGGTCGTGGTTGCAAAAAAACCAGCACCGCCGCGTGGGACAGTCGGTGTCCCGGTGAGAAGCCACTTCTCGGCAACCGCGGGAGTTGCGCTTGTACTCATGGTGCGACACGTGATTGACAGCACGATCGGCAGTTTAGCGCCATTCGCCGTCTGATCAGGTATTACATCAAAGGGCATCCACCAATTATTCAAGCCGGACCCCCGGTAGAGGACAAACCCACGGCCATTGTTGACCGCCTGGATAACATCATTTGCATTATTGCCCAAACCGGCTGATAGGGTATCGATGGTATTATAGCCGCTAGCCAGCATGTGATTCTTAGCGAGGCGAATATCATTCCAGTAGACCGTATCATTGCCAACTGGCGGATAAGAACCATAATCTTCATTGGCGATTAAACACGCATTGGTAAACCACGAATCCTCCTGAAGATAAGGAGTTCTTTCATAGAGCAGTATCTTATTCACAACGGTCTGGGCTTCGGTTGCGCTGTGGACGGTCAGGCGTCCGGAAAGAATGTCATTGAACATATCGTTATCTACGTCGGTGTAGTAGTTATCGGATATCGTGCCTCCGGCATAGGTCATGGGTATGAAATTAGGCGCACCAACTAGCAGCAGGAATTCAGGGGGAACCTGCCACGTATTATATGCATCCACGATGTAATTACGAATTGAGTCGGCTGTATGCCCGGTTTCTGAGAGCATGACGGTTTTCGAGGACATTCCTTTCTTGTGCTTCCATTCGGCCAGTGGTTGGATCGCACTGGCGAATTCATCGTCGGTTATTATCAGATAACGGGCGCCGGGAATTTGACCATAGAGACCGATCGACACCAACAACATGGAGACAAGGAATCTACAAACTGACTGCATTCCCTCAGTATATTTCCACGAGCCAGCTTGTCAAGTATTGTCAATTGACAGCAAGGCAAGCATTATATATAATTCACCGATGCGCTCGAATATGGGAGAAGAGCAGGCGCGATCGCGTAGAAATCTATTCATCCTGATCGTTCTTTGCGTATATTTGCTCTTATCTTTATTTATGTTTGACCCCAAACCTTTCACCGGTGGGGACAACGCGGTTTATGTGCTTCTCGCCGAATCGATAGCGCAAGGTAAAGGGTATAAAGACCTTTACTTGCCTGATGAACAACCCCATAGTCAGTATCCATTTGGCTTTCCCCTTCTGCTTACGCCATTTGTGCTGATTTTCGGCATCAACATACCGCTCCTGAAGTTCGTGGTGCTCTTGAGCGGGCTGGGTGCGCTATATTTCATGACAAAGATCTGCGAAACATTGTTCAAGGGTAAAATCTATTTTTTGATCGCATTATATACATCGATTCCCATAATGATCACGTTTAATCACTGGATACTGACCGAAATGCCCTTCATTTGTCTTTCACTGGCTTCGATATATCTGTTGATTAAAGCCGAGACCGGTAAACAATATTTCTACTATCTCGCTTTCCTGTGCAGCATTTATGCGGTTTTCATCAGAACGGCAGGTATTGCACTCATTGTCGGGATTATTGTATGGCTTCTGCTGCACAAACGCTATAAGCAAATGGTCATTATTATCATTCTATTCCTGCTCGTCTTCATACCGTGGCAGATGAGAAATGCCGGTATCGAGAGGGGTGGTGGATATGTTGAACAGCTCCTGGCAAGGAACCCCTACCAAATGGAGTTGGGTAGAATAAATATTCTGGATTTCATGCGAAGAATAGCGGACAATTTTCTATATTACGCGTTCAGGGTATTGCCTTCGATACTGCTGCCAGTTTTGCAGTCAGAGGTTCTTCTCACCATAGTTGGTGCAATTTTGACGATATTGACGTTTATCGGTTTCATCACGAGGATCAATCGCCGTTCAGTTTTTGAAACGTATTTTGTTTTCGCGATAATGGTACTTCTGGCATGGCCTTACGTATGGGCTTCGGATCGTTTTCTGCTGCCGGTTTTGCCTATTTTTGTCATCTATATATACAGTGGCGTATTATGGATAAGAGACAAAACGAATTTCCGTCACCTTGTTCCGGCCTTTGCTGGTGTCATCATTGCCTTGAACATTATCGTGATAGTACCCCTGGTGCGACAGACGCTTGAGTATAATGCTGCTTACCTGAAAGGAGACCGATATGCCGGATATGGCCTCGATTGGCGTAGGTATTTCGAGATAGTCGAGTGGACACGTAAATATATCCCGTATGGTAATGTGATAATGGCGCGAAAACCTGAATTTGTATATCTCCTGTCACGTCATAAGTCAATAATCTACCCGTTCACCACGGATCATGCGCCAATTCGCGATGCAATAGAGAAATGTGATTATATCATACTCGATAATTTCTTCTGGACGGCGACGAGTGCTTTTTATCTCTTTCCGGTAATAGAGGAGACACCGGAGAAGTACACGATACTCAAGAAGACGGGAAGCCCTGAATTCTATCTCTTGAAAATAGAGAGTGATTCATAGGTTGACATTCCCGCAGTTCTCGATTATCATTGAAGATGCAACAGAAATCCAAGATGCTGTGAGATATTTGTGTTGGAAGGAAGAATGGACGATAATCTGATCCAATCGCTCAAAACGCTAGCAAGAAGCACTGCCAGATTGGCCACGATGATGCGTGACTACTCGAAGTTGAAAGATGATGTTGTAGAGAACGCTTATTTAATGGAGAAGAAGGTTACTGCAATCGCTGTTCTCGTTGATAATCTGCTGTCTTCCGAGTTGAAAGGTTCAATTTCTAAATGGTTGGACAGTGAGAGAAAAGAGGTCGATCGCGCAAAGGATGAATTCAAATTCCAGTTTGGCAGCCGTTTAAAGGATTTGCTCAAAAGTGATGGTCTACAAGTACGCGGCCAGTATCCGCTTCTGAGATTCGGTATCTATACACTGAAATTGAATTTCGAACTCGGTGAAGCGACGCTGTTTTTTGGTCCAGAGGTTGAAAAAATTAAGTCGAAGATACCCCTTCAACCCGGGACCATTCATGATATCGTTGTGAAGTCGGAACGCGATTTGAAGGTCGATAGGTCGGAATTGGAAAGCCTGGGCCGTGATCTGCGCACCGCATATGAGCGCTGCCTGAAGCGTGACGGCAGCGCGTACGGGGGGAAAGTGCTTATTACAGACGTGCTTAAGGAATACGTGTTCATGAAACAGCCGAAAAAATTCACCGTCGATGCACGCCGTGAGAATTTTCGTGAGTACCCGAGAGCGAAGCTGAGCCTCATGCTGTTTCGGTTGAGGAACATTGGAGTCGTTGCCCACGGTATGCACCTGCATGTTGCAACATTCGATGCAACCGTAGATAGGGCGAAAACTATCTGGGTGCCTGACAATGATGAAGGTGCCGGAACATACTACGAATACGTTTCGTTCGAGCATCCCCAGGATTAGTTGTTTCTTGAGAGGCATGTCTAAAGAGTGCAAGATATAAATTTGAATCCCAATCTGGCAAAAGCGGTTATTCATAAACTTGGCAGTTTCGGGACACCGCCTGAATTTGGCATTGAGTATTTCAGCGTTGGTGTCGAGAATTATCTGAAAGTGATCGAAGACGAATACCTCAAGGGTATTCTTAAATTCAATCTTTCATCATTCAAATTGATTACTGGTAACTATGGTGGAGGCAAGACACACTTTTTGTATCTTGTCCGCAACGTTGGCTGGCGGAATAACTACGTAACGAGTTATGTCACATTGAGCCCGACCGAATGTCCTTTTGACCGTTTGGAATTGGTGTATAAACAAGTTGTATTGAATCTCAGGATACCGGTGAATGATGATCTCTGGAAAGAACCGTGGAATCTCGGCGTCGATGTACTTTTGAAGAATTGGATTAAGTCGGCGGAGGGAAACGTTCTTTCTCAGATAAGGAATCTTGAGAGTTCCAGCTTCACCAATGCGATAAAGGCGGCGGTCACTAATCTGCTGAGTGATGATGAGGAAGGATTTCAGGAAGTTATTCAATGGTTGAAGGGGGATGACTTACCGCGTGAATTGAAACTCCGTTACCGGATATCCGAACGTATCGACCGTAGTAATGCGTTCAGGATGTTGCGCAGCCTGGTGCAGTTCGTGAGTTCTATCGGTTATTCTGGTTTGTTGCTGCTTTTTGATGAAGCAGAAAGAGGAATGAGTATTTCGTCAGCACGTGACAAACGCCGCGCATTGGATAATCTGAGGCAACTCGTCGATGAGTGCGGTAATGCCCGTCTTCCTGGGGCGATGTTCTTCTATGCGAT
Source organism: Caldifarciminota bacterium (assembly GCA_020353055.1). Taxonomy (GTDB): domain Bacteria; phylum Hydrothermota; class Tepidihabitantia; order SM23-42; family SM23-42; genus SM23-42. Next base: position 1,669,921 of record CP070686.1, read on the forward strand.
CCCCGACGAGAATCTTCTGCTTGAAGGAAGCGGGGGGGTGTATGAAGCTCTGAAACAAAGGCTGCGCTCAAGTTTCACCAGGATAAATCCAATGGGAGTTAAGATTAATTTGGAAGACATAGGAGTCAGCGCGCGCGATTTTCTGGGCGAGTTGGGTGCGAAACTCGCGACGGTATTCGAAATTGCGTATGATTTTCAACTCGACCAAGAGGTCCGTGATGAATCCTTGAAGAATATGATCGAGACAGCACTCGAGTTCCAGACACTCGATGTCAGCTACCGGAGGATATTTGTGATCGGTGTCGTGGAGATATTTCATCGGCTAAAAGAAAAGGCGGCGGTCATTGGTAAAGAAGAGGCACGGGAGATATTTCGCTCGAAAGTCAGGATGCTTGCTGATAGCGAGAAGGCGGAGGTCGAGGGCGAGGAGTTCTGATAACTCCTGTGTAAAGACCGATAAGCTTTGTTTTATCCAAACGTGCCATGAATAATAAGAACGACGTAGTTGCCCATCCAATATTCGGTGAAGGCGTAGTTGAGGCATCACGTTGGGATGGTGCGGAATTACGAGTCAGATTCCGCAGCGGCCTGGAGCTGTGGCTGCCCGCTAAATGGTTCAAGCCGATCACGATTAAACATATCAAGCTTGACCAGATTTCGTCGAAGCGTCTACTGGAAGCATTCCGGCTTGGTATCGTCCCGCATCAGGATATCGAATATTTCACTTTTGGCCGCGGTTATGAACTATCCGAACTTGAACAAGGTTTGAAAGATCTTGAAGAAGGTTCGGGTAATGTCTACCTGGTTGAAGGTGGTTATGGTTCAGGCAAAACACATCTTCTCGAATACATGCATCATCTGTGTCTCAAATACGGATTTGTGACTACGTACTGCGAATTGAGCGTTCAAGAAACGCCGATGTATCGTCCGAAGCGAGTCTACCGGGAATTGGTGCACAACCTCAGATATATCAGGGAGGGTTCTGAATACAGATTCCGTGATCTGTTGAGAGCGGTGGCGCAAATAAAGATAGATGATCATTGTTTTCTTACTCCGGTACTTAGATACGTTAAAAACCTCGAGGATGATACGTTAAAAAATGAGGTGTTCTGGCAGTTGATAGAAGGAGAATCAACGAAGGATTACGCAATAGATCCATTGTCACCGTTCAGAGTGCGAGGCGGGCATAAGATACCGGCTTTGTACGACTATTCCACTGCTACTGACTATTACACGTACATAATCAGCGGCTTGAGCTACCTGGCAAACAAAGCTGGCTTAGGAGGTCTGGTAATAATCCTCGACGAGGTCGAGACGATAACTCATATCTGGAATTATACGGAGTACAGCCGGGGATTGAATTTTCTGGAGGGGTTGATCCATGCAGCTCTTGATAATGATGATCTCAAGTATCTTGACAAGCGGTTATTACATAATCGCGTGCGACCGACCCCCTACATCTACCGGGATCCTCATATTCTGTTGATCCTTGCATCCACGCCGGTCCACGGGCTGCGTGGTTTCAGTAGTGTTCGCGAGTTGATTGAGAGAAAGGTCGTATTGCGTAGATTCAGTAAGGCAGAGCTGGAATTAATATACAATAACCTCTATGATGTGTACATTTGTGCCTATCCTTCGTTTTCTATTGTGATATCACAGCGGGAGAACATATTCAACGCGGCTTTAAAAAGGAGCTACGGTGAGTTACGGGAGTTCATTAAATTCTCGGTCGAGGCTTTCGACTGGTTCAGGTTCAGCAAACCCATTAGATAATCGCTACTCATTTCCTGATAGCTTCCCTTGGAGTCGGATCTGATTCATTCGCGAGATCCGTTAAGCAATATGGATGGTGGTGAAATCAAGCGTGCTTTGCGCAGGACGTGGTTTCCATTTTTTGCTCGTTTCGGCAAATTCACACCGGTCCAGGAAATCACCATACCGCAGATACTCAGGAATAAAAACGTCGTCGTAATTTCACCGTCAGCATCGGGCAAGACCGAAGCAGTTATTGCTCCCGTCCTGGAGAATATGTTTGAGCGGCGGCTCTTCAATGTCCGTCCGAACAAATTGAGAGTTCTATACATCTCACCAACTCGTGCCCTGGTCAACGATCTTTATCGGAGATTGCTCGATCCAATTGATTACTTGAACCTTACGCTGGGTTTGAAAACGGGTGACCGTCCTCGGCTGTCCGACAAGAATATGCCCCATGTGTTGCTAACTACTCCTGAATCGTTTGACTCGCTCCTGACGCGCCGGCCCAGAGTGTTCCTAGATCTTGAAGCTGTGATACTCGATGAGATTCATCTGCTCGATAACACTCCACGCGGCGATCAGTTACGGATTCTACTGAATCGACTCCGGAAGATAAGAAATCGGCTGCATTATTCTGCTCTCTCGGCAACGATTGACGACTTGGAAATCGGCTGCAGGTATTTCTCAGATCCAGAAGTGTGCATGTTGGATGCACCCCGGGAGATTGATTATCTGCTTGTCCCTGCAAAGGATGTCGTGGTCAAGCTGATGGCCATATCAAGAGAGAGGCGTTTCAAAAAAATCCTTGCTTTCTTCAATGCCCGGAGTTTGGCCGAGCTTTACTCACAGAAACTGGCCGTGCCTCCTTTCTCGGATGCAGTATATGTGCATCATGCAAGTCTGCCAAGAGCAAGGAGGGAAGATATTGAGAGGATTATGAATAGCGCTGACCATGCCATACTCTGCGCAACATCGACACTTGAATTGGGGATCGACATTGGAACAGTCGATTGCATTGTGCTGTTCCGACCACCGTTCGATGTGTCGTCGATGCTGCAGAGGATCGGCCGCGGTAATCGCCGGACACAAAGTCTTTTCGCGGTCGGCGTATATACGAACGACTGGGAACGGACGCTCTTCGAGACTTATTTTGAATGTGCGCGGCAGGGAAACTTGTACGATAAGCGTTACACGCCGAACCTATCGGTAATACCCCAACAAATTTATTCTTATTTCCACCAGCGGCGAAGGATCGGGACGACGGTGAACAGCCTGACCAAAGTATTTTCTCCGGTCTGCTCCGAGGGAACGGTAAAGACCGTGTTCAAACATCTATATGAAGAAGGAAAGGTGTCTGAGACGAGGCCTGGCATATATTTTAATTCACCCAGCCTGGAGAAGAAGATCGATTATGGTAAGATCCATTCTAATATCGCCGAGACTTCTTTTGGTGAGTATGACGTATTCAATGTGACTGTGGGTAACCTGGTTGGCCGTGTTTTTCACTTGCGGGAGAAATTTGTGCTCGGCGGTAAATGCTGGCGGATTCGCCAGATCGACGAAAAAGAAAAGAAGGTATATGCACAATGCATCGGAGATGCTTCAGCAGTGACTAAGGTCTTCGAAGGCAAGGGTGCTGGATCATACAATTATCGCTTAGCTCCGGTTATCAAGAGCAGAATCGTGCCTTCCATCGGGTTTGAGTATTTCCCCTACGCGGTGGAAAGCAATAACACGCACATCCTGCATTTACTTGGCTCGCTCTACGGCTTCATATTGGCGGATGCCCTGTTCCATGGCGGCATTGATGCGATGGACGTGGAGGGGAAGATGCTGGTGCTCAATAGGTTCGTGCCGGTCGATGACCGTTTTCCAATCCCCGGTCTCGGGTCGATAAAGAAGGTGGTCAGTGATAACATTTCTCGTCTTGAGGACGCACTCGGTAGCGGTGCCTATTTCTATGACCTCCCACTCGAATATCAGATTGAAGATCATATGCTGAATATGGATGTTCAGGGTTTTCTCGATTTCCTGCAGTCATTGCGGCTTGTGCGTGTCGAGATGGAGCAGTTCAGCCGATATGCCGACAGTCTGCGATAACTTGACACGTGAGGGCAGGTGTCTATAATGCTTAGGTGTATTGTCGAGGAATTTCATAAAAGGAGGAGTTTCATGAGAGGATTTCTTTTTATCTGCGGCCTTTTCCTGGTGTTTATTCTTTCATGCAATGGTGCGGTTACAATCGGATCACCCGAGATGACAGCGGTGTTCATGGGTTCAACATATTTGAGAGTATTTTGGGAGAGGAATGAATCTATTGAAAACAATGCTGATTTTGTCGGTTATAATGTTTACATCTATACCGATTCCATTGCTTTACTGGTTGATGATGGGGAAGAGCTGAATAAATTCAACAGCCAGGTAATACAGGACACTACTTTTCAAGCCAATGGTTTATCACAGGACAATATATATTATGTCCAGGTTCGTACTGTGAACATAGAGGATAAGGTCAACGGGTATAATAGCACAACGCCCTTTTTACATGCATCACCTCGTCCCGAGTTTACCGTTACGATGAGGATGGCGACCGAGAGCCAACCTGTTAATGACAGCAGTGCGATCAGATACGGAGATGGTTTTGTCATGGTTGATTCGTCGATGGTTGATAGCACGGCAGATATGTGGGTCAAGTCGTCAGGTGATACTATATGGTTCGTGACGCCGAGCAACCATCCACTATATGGTTCAGGAGGCCGAGAGACGCTGTTTTCAAACATTGGCCCCGGCGATTTTTATACGATATCCGAGGTCGTGTCCGAACCCACATCGGATGAGACCGAGGTGCTTACTGGGGACATCATTATCGCCAGAAATGAGGACGGGAATTACGTTAAATTATTCGTTGATTCGATAGACCTTCAAAATGACATCATTGTTATCCTCTACGCGTACCAGAATGTCACGGGATACCCTTACTTCTGAGCTGAATCTGTGACCTCATAGACCCAGTTCAGATATTCACATTGTCCGAGCGTGATGTCCCATGATATGATTTCCGGTACGTCGTAGGGATGGTTGTCCTTGATGTATTTTTCAACACTGTGGTACCTGGATGCTCTCGTTTTGATAAACGCTCCATATTCCGGGGTTCTCTCGAGCTTACCTTTCCAGCGGTAGATTGAGTACAGTTTGAATATGCTTCCGCAGGCCGCGTGCTTGCTTCGAACGAGCGCGTCCACAATTTTTTTTGCAGTGCGTTCATTCGGGAAGGTTGTATATACTACGATGTATTTTCGCTTCATCTGAACCGGTAAAGCAACAATATCGTGATGTTGAAATATATGAGCAGGGTCGTAGTATCAAGAATTGTTGCGATCAATGGTCCAGACATCAACGCCGGGTCTACGCCGAGTTTCTTGAAGATGATCGGAAGCATGCCGCCGATTGACGTTGCGATTACGATGGCAATTATCATCGCTATCGCCACGGTGAGGCCGAGTGCTGCATCACTTTGCAGAACTAGAGCGCGCAGGGCAGTGATGGCGCCGGCTATGATCCCCATTAATATGCCGATGAAGAATTCCTTGCGCACTACACGCCAGATATCGCGCAGTCTTATTTCACCGGTAGCGAGACCGCGTACGACGACGGTTGCGGCTTGTGTGCCGGCGCTACCGCTGGTATTCATGAGTATCGGAATGAAGAAACTCAGCGTTACGATGCTCGAGAGTAAATATGAATAATGTTCCAGAACCGACCCGGAGATGAACCCGGCCAACGCAAGAATTATGAGCCATATCACCCTCTTTTGGGCGATGTTTAAAGGACTTGCAGAAAGATACTGGTCGGTTACTTCGGTTGCACCAAAGTGGTAGATATCCTCACTCGTTTCTTCCTTGATGACATCGATCACGTCGTCGACCGTGATCACGCCCTTGATACGTCCCAATTTGTCCAGTACCGGTAGCGAAGGAATATCGTATTTTTCGAATACGCGCGCCACATCTTCTTGATCCATGTCGAGCCCAACGTTCGGGAAGTAGTTCTCCATGACCTTTTCTACCTTACGCTGCGGACTCGTCGTCAGAAGATCCTTTAGCGGAATGATCCCCTGGAGTCGATTTACTTTATCGACAACGTAAATATTCTGTATGAAATCTATGTCCTTTGCCTTTACCCTCAGTTCTTTCATGACACTAGCAACATTTACATTTTCAGAGACCGTAATATAGTCGGTGGTCATTAGGCCGCCAGCCGTGTTGCCTTTGTAGGCGAGTAGTTCGCGTGCCCTTTTTTGCTCATCGGGTTCGAGCAAAGGTATCAGTTTTTCGACCTCTTCTGTTGGCAGGATTGCGAAGAGGTCGGTGCGGTCATCCGGTGACATTTCATTGAGGATGGCGACTTTCCTCTTGGTCGGCAGGTTATCCAGTAACTCCACCATCTGGTCCTCTTGCAGAAATTCGAAGATGTCAGCTGCTACTTTTGTATTGAGGATGGTGAATAGCTTGAGTTTTTCATCGATGTTGAATTCTGACCATGCTTCGGCGATATCTGCCGGTTCGAAATATGATAATACCTTTCTGATCGTCCTCCTCTGCTTGGAAGACAGCAATTCCTTTATCTCGGGTAGAATGACACGCATTGGTTAGTCTATTCTGATATACTACGGAAGTCAATAGTAATAGTCAATGATTGACACAATATTTGATATTGCTATAATTTCAAATGAAAGAACTATGGCAGAGTAGGACGTCATTCATACTGGCCTCAATAGGCTCAGCGATAGGGTTGGGGAATATCTGGCGTTTCCCCTACATATGCTACGAATGCGGTGGAGGGGCATTTCTTATTCCTTTTCTTGTTGCTCTTCTGACCGCAGGGATACCACTCATGGTGCTGGAGTACTCGGTCGGACACAAGTTCTCAAAGCCAGCTCCTCTTGCACTGGGAAATCTGAAGAAACGTTTTGAGATCCTGGGTTGGTTTGCACTACTCGTTGGCTTTGGCATCGCAACCTATTACGCGGTAATCATGGGCTGGGCGTTCAATTACCTCGGATATTCGTTCAATCTGGCATGGGGGGATAACACTCAGGGTTTTTTCTTCGATCAATTCCTTAAAATATCAGAATCGCCGATGCAGTTGGGTTCTGTCCAGTGGATGATCGCGCTAGGTCTGGTTCTGACCTGGATCGCTATCGTAGCGGCAATATGGAAGGGTGCGAAGACAGTAGGTAAGGTCGTATACTTCACGGTCATTATCCCGTGGATCATCCTGCTGGTTTTCGTTGCGCGGGGGTTGACACTACCCGGCGCACTGGAAGGACTGAAGTATTATCTGACGCCAAACTTCAACGCACTCTTGAATTATCGCGTGTGGCTGCATGCTTATTCACAGGTTTTCTTTTCTTTGACCATAGGTTTTGGTGTACAGATAACATACGCGAGTTTTCTGCCGAAGGATTCCGATGTTGTGAACAATGCTTTCTTAGTAAGTCTGGCCGATGCTGCCACAGCATTCGTTGGCGGATTTGCGGTGTTCTCTACGCTGGGTTATTATGCGAATCAAACAGGCCTGCCGGTCAGCGAGGTCGTGCAATCGGGTCCACAACTTGCTTTTGTCACGTACCCTACGATTATCCGCCTATTGCCATTTGGATCGGTAGTCTTCGGCGTGCTTTTCTTCTTAATGATATTGACCCTGGGGATAGATTCTGCTTTCTCTTTGGTGGAAGCGGGTGCTGCCTCCTTGATCGAAAAATACAAATTGAAGCGTGTCTATGTGAACGTCGGGTTCGCCATCGTTGCCGGTATAGTTGGTTTGATCTACACGACCCGAAGCGGACTCTACTGGCTTGATATCGTCGATTATTTCATGAACAACTTCGGCCTGCTGGTCGTGGGTATACTCATGTGTGTTGCCGTCGGTTGGTTCTATAAGCATGAAGAAATACGCGAGTACGCTAACAGCAAATCTGATTTCAGGATCGGCAGATGGTGGGATTTCTGTATAAAGTACCTGACCCCTGTAGTGGTCGGGGCGCTATTCATTACGAACGTTATTGACCGGGTGAAGTCAGCTTACGGTGGGTATTCCCGCATCGCTGAGGTTATTGGTGGTTGGTTGGTTGTCGCGGTCTTTGTGGTCGTTGCCGTGTTGTTGTTCAAGAAAAAAGGGAGAAAGTGATGCCGGTTTCCGCTTGGATTATGTTTGCAGTTACCGCCCTGGTTCTCTTCGGAGGCATTGTATTATGCCTCTTTAAGATTAGAATCAAGAAATAGGGCTACCGTCTATACTTCTTAGCTCCCTCCTGGTAGAGATCGCCGCCAAAGGCGTCATTGGCAACGATAACCGGAAAATCCTCGACTTCGAGTTCACGTATCGCTTCGGGACCGAGGTCTTCATAAGCCACAATACGGGCACTCTTTATGTTTTTGGCTATTAATGCGCCTGCACCTCCGGTTGCCGCAAAGTACACCGCTTTGAACTGCTTCATTGCATCACGCACTATTTGAGAACGTACTCCCTTACCGATCATGCCTTTGAGTCCATGCTCCATGAGAAGCGGAGCGTAGGGATCCATTCGGTAGGAAGTGGTCGGTCCCGCCGAACCTATGACGTATCCTGGTTTTGCTGGAGCCGGTCCAACATAGTAGATTATTTGTCCTTCAATATCGACCGGCAACGATTTACCTGCCTGAATGAGGTCGTACAGCCTCTTGTGAGCACTGTCGCGGCCGGTGAGAATCTTACCGCTTATTAGTACGCGATCGCCAATCTTCAATTTCATTATGACATCATCTGAAATCGGTGGAGTGATTTTGATCGATTCACTCATGAAACCTCCTTAAGTTTAAACAGGTTACGTTCCTCGTTGATCGTGACGAAACCCGTTTCGTTGTTCGTCCAAAGGCCACGTTACCTATATTACTGCGCTTTTATGACGTGCGACGTGGCAGTTGATGTTCACGGCAACCGGGAACGAAGCAATATGCCGCGGGTGCGTTTCGATAAAGACATCCAATGATGTGGTACGTCCACCCAAGCCCATGGGACCGATGCCAAGATCGTTGATTCGTTGGAGAAGTTCACGCTCTACATCGGCATAGAAAGGGTCCTGGTTGCGATCACCGATGTTCCTGAGCAGTGCTTTCTTGGCGAGAAATGCCACATATTCGAAAGTGCCGCCGATGCCTACGCCGACCACGGTTGGCGGACAGGGATTAGAACTCGATCGGAGAACACGGTCAATGACGAAATCCTTCACGCCTTCTATGCCGTCTGCTGGTTTCATCATTTTGACTTCGCTCATATTCTCGCTGCCGCCGCCCTTGGGCGCAACGGTGATCTTTATTTTATCCCCCGGGACAAAAGTCGTATGTATGATCGCGGGAGTATTGTCGCCGGTATTCTTGCCTTTTACAGGATCGGCCAATATTGATTTTCTTAAATACCCTTCAGTATAACCCTTTCTGACACCTTCATTTATCGCATCAACGATACTGCCATCGATACACACTTCGGTGCCCAGTTCGAGAAAGACGACCGCGAATCCACAATCCTGGCAGAGAGGCACCTGTTCTTTTTCGGCGATCTCGGCATTACGGAGCAGTTGATTGAGTATATCACGGCCCGTTTCTGATTCTTCTTTTTCAATACAGTTCTTGAATGCTTGAAGCATGTCTTTGCCGAGAAAATAATTTGCTTCCACGCATAGCCTGGCTACGGTGTCCACGATTTTGTCGCTAGAGATATTACTCATGTACTCCTTTCAGCCTATCGGCTTATTTAATTTCGGGGATGCGGATCGAGTACCGGTCATATATGTTGAAACCATATGTCGAGGAATGTGTTTCATTCCTGACGTTGTGACGGTAAACTATTTTGTTGAGCATCCCAACTCCAACCCTTGCACCATTACTTGACCGGTGTGAGCAGGTAGATTATCGTTTTATCGGGCAGATCCTCTTTCCGGATTTCGATTGCATCGTCAAATTTCTTCACGTCTTTGTTCATGATATAATCATCAACTGCCGCTATTGGGAAACCGCATTTATCTGTTTTGAAGTGCATTGGTATGACGATTTTAGGACCGAGTTTGTTTACCGTTTCTCCGGCAACCGTTGCGTCAATCGTAAAATATCCACCTACCGGTATGAACAGTATATCAACTGCACCGATTGCCTTCACATCTTCATCTGAAAGCGGATGTCCCAGGTCTCCAAGATGGACGATATTCATCCCGTCGATCGTCATTTTGAATATTGTGTTCGTCCCCCGTTCTGAACCACCGCTTTCATCGTGGAAGACATCGGTGCCCGTTATTTCTATACCCTTGATGTCTTTCTTCGCGGCACCGCGTACGAAGGTTGGTTTGCCCTGTATATCGATGCAGTTATGGTCATCGTGCTCATGCGAGATGGTTACGATATCTGCTTCCTCGGTTATTGGTTCATATTTTATGCCGCCATCAAAGCATCCTGGTTTGTAGGGGTCGGTAATGATCCTTACCCCGTTTCCAGATTCAATAAGGAAAGCAGCATGGCCGAGAAATTTGATCTTCATTTTGTACTCCTTTCTTGAACAAAAATAATCTAAGTGGCATGAACAAACAGAATTTCTTTATTATATTCCATTTGATGTCGAAATCAAGATTATCTTGAACGCTGTTGACTTGTTTTTTTATTTAATTAGAATATGCCATGGCGTTGTTAGGGGATTTGATCGAGAAACTACAGTGGTTGCCAGGTATCGGCAGGAAGTCGGCACAAAGGATTGCGTTCTATCTGCAGAAGATGGACACGGCGAGGGTGCAGGAGTTAGCTGATGCTATCGTGAGAGCACGTACCAGACTAAAGGAATGCTCGGTCTGTCATAATCTCAGCGAAAAGAACCCCTGTGAGATTTGCATCGACAATGGACGTGAAAGGGATAAATTGTGTGTGGTCGAGCAGCCTTCGGATGTCATGGTCATAGAAAAGACGAGTGAATACCGCGGTGTCTATCACGTTATCCATGGCGTCATATCGCCGATTGACAACATTGGTCCCGAGGATCTGCGTATCGATTCCCTGATCAGTAGACTAAAAAGCGATAATATTGTCGAGGTAATAGTTGCCACAAATCCGACAACCGAGGGGGATGTAACAGCGATCTATATCGCTAAGCTTATTAGACCGCTCGGTATCAAGGTTACGAGAATTGCACGTGGTTTACCCATGGGCAGTGACCTCGACCTCGCAGATACAACAACGCTTTCGAGGGCACTGGAAGGAAGGAGCGAACTTTGATTCACACTATGTGAATCAAAGTTAAAAGCCTAAATTCTAATATCTAAATCCTAAACAATACCAAAATTCAAAAACTAGAATACAAAAATGCCAGTGAGAAGAATACAAAACTGTGTCACCTTTGATTCGCAGTTTTGATATCTGAATCTTGAGATTCTTATTTGTCTAGTGTTTAGGATTTAGTGCTTCGGATTTGTCTGAGCGTCAGTGAGGAATCTACCAGGTTGCTTTTCTGACACCTGGTATTTCGCCTTTGAGGGCAAGCTCGCGGAAGCAGATGCGGCATAATCCAAATCTACGGTAATAGGCTCTCGCCCGGCCGCATCGAAAACAACGATTGTATTTTCGTGTTTTATGCTTAGGTGTCTTCTTCTGCTTATTTATTAACGCTAGTGTTGCCATTTATCTCCTTTATTTCTTTCTTTCAAATGGCATGCCCATTCCTTCCAATAATGCCAGAGCATCTCCATCTTTTTTCGCTGAAGTGACAATTGCAATATCCATACCGAATACTTTTTTGATTTTGTCATATTCGATCTCAGGAAATATAGTTTGCTCAGACAATCCCACGTTGTAGCTGCCTCGTCCGTCAAAAGAATCTCTTGAAAAACCGCGAAAGTCTCTGATCCTCGGGGCGGCAAAGTTCACGAACCGGTCAAAGAATTCGTACATCCTTGCACCCCGGAGCGTAACTTTCAAACCTATGATCATGCCCTTGCGTATCTTGAAATTGGAAATAGGACGCTTGGCACGGGTAGGTACGGGGATCTGGCCGGTTATCCTGGCGAGATCATCGCGGACGATTTCGAGTATTTTTGGGTCATTCACAGCGTCACCAAGACCAACATTGATGACAATCTTCTTGATTTCAGGAATCTGATACATGTTGGCATATCCGAGTTGTTTGACAAGTAATTGCCTTAGCTCGTCGGAAAAGAACTGCTTCAATCTTGGTTTGTAACCACTTTCCTTTTTCTTATTCAAGACTTTCTCCACATTTCTTGCAGATTCTGACCCTTTTGTTCTCGATCTTCTCCATACGCACTTTTGCTTTCTTATTACATTTTGGACAGATCAAGACAAGATTTGATATGTGAACCGGTGCCGGTACCGTGACAATACCAGAAGGTTTAGCCTGGGAGCGAGCCCGCTGGTGTTTTTTCACGAGATTTACGCCTTCGACAATTGCCATGGTTTTTTCAGGTATTACCTCAAGCACCCGCCCGCGCCTTTCTCTCTCTTCACCCGTAATGACTTCGACAAGGTCATTTTTTCTTACGTGGAATTTTGCTCTCTGATGCTTACCCTTTTCATTGATCATTCAATCACTCACTTTTCATACCACTTCGCTAGCCAGCGACATTATCTTGGTGAATCCTTTATCTCTGAGTTCACGTGCCACAGGACCGAATACTCTCGTGCCTTTCGGTTCCTTCTGCTCGGTGATCAATACACACGCATTGTCATCGAATCTGACGTACGATCCGTCTATGCGTCGGTATTCCTTCTTCGTGCGTACAATCACCGCCTTACCCTTATCGCCTTTTTTGACCGGTGCATTGGGCATGGCGTCTTTTATGGAGACATTGATGATATCACCGATATGACCGTAGCGTGTTCTGGAACTGCCGCTTACTCGTATGCACATGGCTATACGGGCTCCTGTATTGTCACAAACCTTTAGCCGAGAGTATATCTGGATCACTTAACTTTCCTCACTACACGCCAGCGCTTCAATTTGGACAGGGGACGCGTTTCTTCGATCATTACTTTATCTCCCGACTTATATTCATTCTTAGCGTCGTGTGCGTAGACCCTCGTTCGCTTTCGAACATATTTCTTGTACAGTGGGTGTTTGTCGTACGTCGTGATTCTAACAACAACGGTTTTGTCGGGCTTGTCACTGGTAACCGTACCGATTTTCCTCCTACGCACCTTTTTCTCCTTTCTTAGCCTTCGTTGCCACTTTCCTTGGTTCGAGCAATTTCCTTGTACCCATTTCGTCTTCACGCAGTATGGTCTTGATACGGGCAATTTCTCGACGCAGCGTGCGTAGCCTCAGCGGATTGGGTAGTTCTTGAGCACCGCGACGCAAACGTAGGTTGAACATCTCTCGGTGCAGGCCGCTAAGCATATCAATTAGCTCTTCACGAGTTTTTTCTCTGATCTCAAAAACCTTCATATCTCACACCAGCTTCCCTCTTCACGAATCTTGTTTTCATCGGTAATTTGTTTGCAGCAAGCCTCAAAAGGTGATGAGCGTCATCTAAACCCATTCCTTCCAATTCAAACAAAATGCGTCCCGGCTTCACGACGCTTACCCAGAATTCTGGCGCGCCTTTACCTTTACCCATTCTTGTTTCAGCGGGTTTCTTCGTTACCGGCTTGTCCGGGAATATCCTTACCCAGAGTTTACCGCCCTTTTTCATCTTGTGGGCTATGGCGACCCGTGATGCTTCGATCTGCCGGGCGGTTACCCATGCCGGTTCCAGGGCAACAAGCCCGTACTCACCAAATGCTATGGAATTGCCGCTCGTTGCTTTACCAGTTCGACGTCCTCTATGATGCTTGCGGTATTTTGTTTTCTTTGGCTCGAGCATTAGTGGACTTCTCCTTTGTAAATCCAGACTTTGACGCCGACTGTTCCGTATATGGTGAATGCGGTCGCACAAGCATAGTCAATATCTGCATTGATTGTTTGCAGCGGAACTCTGCCTTCGGGATACCATTCAGTTCGAGCGATTTCCGAGCCGCCTAACCGACCGGAGCATGCAACTTTTATACCGCGAGCACCGATTTTCATTGCCGAAATGATCGCTCGCTTCATTGCGCGCCGATGCGAAATCCTTTGCCTTATCTGGCGCGTGATATTTTGAGCGACGAGGAAGGCATCGAGTTCCGGCATTCTTATTTCTTCGATGTTAATCGACACGTCCTTATCGATCAAACTCTTGATTTCTTCGCGAAGCTTCTTGATTTCTTCGCCACCCTTGCCGATGACCTTGCCTGGTTGCGCAGTATAGATTGAGATTATGACACGATTTGACAGTCTTCTGATGATAATATCTGAGAGCATCGCATCAGAAAGTCTCTGGTATAGATAACGACGGATTGAGTAATCTTCAGCAACGAGTTTTCCATAATTCTGTTGATCAAACCATTTGGATTTCCAGTCCTTGGTGATGCCTAAACGGAATCCAATCGGATGTGTTTTCTGTCCCATTAGCCTCCCTTTTTCTCAATTGGTTTGTAGGAATCGACGATTACTTTGATGTGGCAGGTTCTTCTTCTGATCATGTCCGCAGTGCCACGGAATCCCGGTCTCCAGCGTTTAAGGGCCGGACCTGCATCGACGGTTGCTTCTTTTACATACAACTCACTATCATCAACGCGGATCGTGCCGACGTTGCTTTTGAAGTTGGCTACTGCGGAATTCATGGTCTTCAGTATGGGAATCTTGGAGCGAGATGGATGAAATTGCAGCAGTGCCCGCGCTTCCATAATACCTTTTCCCCTTATGATATCGAGGATCATTTTGACTTTGCGTGGTGATACTCGTTCGTACCTTTTTATCGCACGTGCGATCATTTCTCAAACTCTCTTTCTTTCTCGGCTTTTCTGGTTCCCGAGTGGACGCGAAACGTCCTGGTTGGCGAGAATTCGCCGAGTTTATGACCAACCATTCTTTCCGTTATGTACACAGGGATGAAGCGATTGCCATTGTGAACGGCAACCGTGAATCCCACGAACTCTGGAGGAATGATCGAATTTCGTGCCCAAGTTTTGATTATCTTCTTCTCTCCGCTATCAATCAATTTTGAGATTTTTTTCATTAGTTTGGCATCCACATAGGGGCCTTTCTTGAGCGCTCTCGACATTACTTTCTCCTTTTAAGAATGAACTTGGATGATGATTTTTTCTTTTTCCGCGTTTTCTTTCCTTTGGTCAGCCAGCCCCATGGTGAAGTTGGCTGGCGGCCTCCGTGTGAACGTCCTTCTCCACCGCCTAGAGGGTGGTCTATAGGATTCATAGCGACGCCTCGTACGTGGGGTCTTCTGCCCATGTGACGCTTTCTACCCGCCTTGCCGAGTGAGGTGCTTGAATGTAATGTGTTTGATACCTTACCGATTGTCGCACGGCATCTCAAATCGATCAGTCTGATCTCGCCCGACGGCATTTTTATGTGAGCGTATTTACCCTCTTTTGCGAGTATTTGACACGATAGGCCGGCACCTCTAACTAATTGCGCACCTTTCATGGGTTTGAGTTCAATACCGTGGATTTCAACACCCAGAGGAATGCTGGCGAGTGTCATACAATTACCGATCTTGATCTGTCCGCCATCTCCCGACATGACGGTATCACCGACCTGCAAACCTTCCGGCGCTATAATATAGCGTTTTTCGCCGTCCTTGTAGCTGAGCAGGGCAATCAGGGCGCTACGATTGGGATCATATTCTATCGCCTTTACCGTAGCGGGTATGCTATTCTTGTCCCTCCTGAAATCGACAACCCGGATCTTCTTTCGATGTCCACCACCGCGGTGCCTTGCAGTAATTCTGCCCATATTATTTCGTCCACCGCTCTTCTTCTTGCTGAATGACAGCGATTTTTCAGGCTGGCTCTTGGTTACAGGTGATTTGTTTACGCTATAGAAGCGGCGGGCTGGTGAGGTGGGTTTGTATTTTTTGAGTGCCATTATACACCCTCTATTAATTCGATCTTCTGCCCGGGCTTCAGCGTAACCGTGGCTTTCTTGTATCCAGTTTTGTAGCCAAACGAGATTCCCATTCTCTTCGGTTTGCCTCGGAAATTCGCAGTCTTCACATCGGTTACATTCACATTGAATAGTTTTTCCACTGCTTCCTTTATCTCACGTTTATTCGCTTTTTTCGCAACCTCGAATTGATAGCAATTCCTCTCACGTAGTCGATCTGCTTTTTCAGTTATTAGTGCTTTCTTGATTATTTTTTCACTGCGCATCTTTGCTCCAGTTTCTCGAGTCCCTTCCTGGTGATCAGCAGATATTCCGCGGTCAGCACATCAAGACAATTGATGTCATTTGCTCTCTTCAATATCACGTTCGGTACATTCCGGCTTGCCATCAACATATTTTTCTGCATGGCATCTACGGTAACAAGGGTTCTTGCTTTGTCGATTTTTATATCTTTTAATATCTGAACGAAATTTTTTGTTTTGGGTGAATCCAGATTCAATTCCTCGATGACGAGAATTTTACTTTCCTGTGCTTTCGCACTTAGGGATGCAAGCAGCGCTCCCATTTTCTTCTTTTTGGGGATCGCAGTGCTGTAGTCTCTTGGCCTGGGCCCGAACGTCACGCCGCCGCCTCTCCAAATAGGAGAACGCGTGCTGCCGTGTCGCGCCCATCCAATGCCTTTTTGACGCCAGGGTTTCTTGCCGCCACCCCTTACTTCGGCTTTTGTTTTAGTGCTGGCTTGCCCCTTTCTACGGTTATCCATTAGCGCGTTAACCGTTTCCCATATAAGAGATTTGTTGATCTTCTGATCGAATATCTTCTTTCCCAATTCGACGGTTCCGCTTTCCTTGCCGTTCTTGTCATACAACTTCGTTTGCATCATTCATCCTTTGTTATTATGAGATAGCTGTTACGCGCTCCCGGTACCGCACCCTTCAAATACAGTATGTTTTTTTCTTTTTCAACTTTAACAACCTGCAAATTCTTTACTGTCACACGCTCATTTCCATATCTTCCCGGCATAGTTTTGTTTTTCCATATTCTGCCAGGTGCCGAACCTGCACCTGACGAGCCTATTCGCCGGTGTGCCATCGAGCCGTGTGTGGCAGGACCGCCTTTCCATCCCCATCTCTTGACGCCGCCGGTGAATCCCCGGCCTTTGGTCCAGCCAGTGACCGATACCGAATCACCGTTGGCAAAAATCGTCACATCTATCTTGTCGCCTGTTTTGTACTTACTGAGGTCATTCACTCTTATTTCCAGAATACGGGCCACCGATGCCGTCTTCGAATGCTTGAGATGTCCACCGAGAGCTTTGTTCACTCTTTTCCGAAAGCCAAAGCCCAGTTGTATGGCTTTGTAACCATCGCGAGTTTCGTCCTTGACCTGCAGGATCGAACATGGACCTGCCTGGATCAAACTGACCGGAGTCAGTTCACCCTTCTCAGTGAACACTTGAGACATACCGATTTTTTTGCCAACTATGCCGATCATCGTTACATTGCCTTCACTTCGATGTATACCCCAGCGGGTATTTCTAGCTTGTTCAAGGCGTCTATGATATCCGGTGTGACATCATTCAGTTCGATGAGCCTTTTGTGCACACGTAACTCGAACTGCTCGCGGGATTTCTTGTCGACGTGTGGAGAGCGAAGCACCGTATAGAGCGAACGTTCCGTGGGGAGGGGAACGGGTCCGGCCATATTGACACCAAAACGTTTGACCGTCTCAACGATTGATTTCACCGACTGATCAAGAATACGGTGATCATACGATTTTAGTCTGATTCTTAGTTTGTTCATTATTCGATTATTTTAGTGACGACGCCAGCGCCGACGGTGCGGCCGCCTTCGCGGATCGCGAACCGTAAGCCTTGCTCGATCGCCACCGGACTGATCAATTCGATCTCAAAATTCGCATTATCGCCAGGCATGACCATCT
>CP070686.1:1687726-1696757 GCA_020353055.1 Caldifarciminota bacterium
AAGTGAATCTACACATAGAAAACGTTATTTTCGTTATTCCCGTTACTCTCGCTAATATCGCTGATACCGTTGCGTTATTGTCGATAGTCTCGTTCTTTCGTTTATCAACTGAGATTGTCCCGATTTTTCATATTGGATATTCCCAGTAAAATGATAATCGAGGATCCTCGTTTCTGACACGTCAGAAACGGGACCACGTCGTCCCGCATTCTATCCTAACTGAATAGGTACGGGACTCCTCGCAATGACGGTTCTGGTCAAACGTTCAGCGTGTTGTTATTTGAACGCCAGTATCCCGAAATACTGCGGGGCGTGCGCGAATGGTATCGACCAGTAGCCGGCGTCATGGAGACGCGGCTGCAGCCTGCGCATGTTGAATCCCCACCTGTCTTCACTGAATGGTGTCAGTTCCGATTTGGCGATCTTGAATTCGAGCGTCCATGCGCCGGCCTCACGTCCCGAAGTCACTTCCCAATCGCCGTTCCACGAAACGTCACGCGTACCGTCGGTCGCACACTTGCGGTCGAAGACCGCGCCGTTGCAGTTAATTATCGCCTGGTAGTAAGTCTCCTGGTCGTCGTTCGTGTCGAAGAAAAGCCAGAGGTTGTCGTCGTAGTACGTAGTACCATCATGTTCAAAGACCTCGGCCCGCAGTTGCGGAAGATTACTGTCAAAACAGCGCGCTGCAAAATAGAGGTTCTCGTCATCGTGGGCAAAATAGAGCTCGGTCTTTTCAATGGGCGCGATTTCGCTGCCATCATAGTTGCCGAGTGCTGTAACCGGTACGACAGCCCTCCACAGCGGATCATCGAGCTGCCCATCGATTTCAGGCGGTGTGGACGCCTCTGCTACATTTTTCTGCCGCCTGACTGAAAGCAGATAATAAAGAGTGCACACCTTATTCTCGGCAAAGGGATAAGCGATGGTGAACCGGGGTATCGGAAACGGGTCTGAGCCGTCGGTCAAGGTCACGTCAAAAGTGTATTCTTTTTTCTCGCCAGTCGCTACATCCAGGTTCATCCGGCCGGGATTTATAGTGTAGCGCACTTGATCACTATCCCAGATTATTGGGTTGACGAGAGGGCTGACCCCAGAATTTTCAACCGTAGCCGTTACTGACTGGGAAATATTCTCCGCATCGTCTTCGATAATGAATTCGCTGATAACGATTGCTTCTTCATTGAGGCGGTCGATAGTCTCGTGATCTTCAAGTGTTACTTGATCACGCGGCATTGCGCTCTCCTTTTTGAAAAGGGCGATGCTCCGTTTGTCGCCGCGAACCGTTACGGTCAGGTACTGGTAGAAGTGTCCACGTGCCGGGTCGTGAGTAGAGATTCCACCACCAGAACTGCCGACGTTTATGTATTCGACATTGTTGTGATTCAAATAAGAGTATTCATGATGGTGGCCGGTGAATACAACGTCGACGCCATATTTCTCGAACAACTGCATCAGGGTGTCGGTTTCACCTCCGCGCAGCGCGTAGAGGTAAGTCGGGATATGGTAGAACACGAACGTGTTGTCCATTTGTCTATGCTTTTCCAGATCTTTTTGCAACCAGTCAAGCTGCTCTTCGTCCATTTCCTGTGTCTGCGCGAAGTACAGCATAGTGTTATCGAGGACGACGAAGTGGCTGTTTTCGTAATTGAATGAATAGTATCGCTTGAAGCCGGTCTTCTCTTCGTAGACTGCGCGATCAGACTCCTGGGCGATGTCGTTATTTCCCGCACACCAGTAGAATTTGCAGGGTAGTTTGCCGACTATGTAGAGCATACGGTTGAACTCTGCGTCCACTGTCAATGAATCACCAATATCGACTTCGGCGATGTCGCCGACGCACATCACGAAATCAGGGTCCTGGAGCGCGATCTCTTCGATGATTTCTTCAAAAACCGGGTCTTGCGGCGTTCCGGTGTGGTCGCCAACAACGACGAAGCGAAATGCATTTTCGGTTTTTGCAGAAAGAAAAAAAGAAACGCACAGAACTGCGAGAATATATTTTTTCATCCTTCCTCCTTCATATAGCGTAGTCATAATAGTAAGAAAATCAAGAGACGTTGCGATCGTTAGGTTCGTTACTTTCGTTAGTCTCGCTTAGCTCATGGGGTCGTTCGGGGACAGGCACCTTGCGGAGCCAGTCCCCTTTTTTTCATTGCGAGGGAGCGAAGTGACCGAAGCAATCTCGTTGGGCGCTAGATATTAATACTGAGATTGCTTCGTCCTCCTCGATACACTCGGAGTCCTCGCAATGACGACGTTGGTTGAGTGCAGCGATCCTTCGAATGCAAGGGTACTGTGAATATGATGATTCTGCGAGCGCAAGCGCTGCTGCGAATATAATGATCATGCGAGGGGACAGATACTGCGAGTGAAACGATCCTGCGTTTCCTGCGCAGGTGTGTTCAGTCCTTCATCAACTCTTCTTCCATGATCTGGTGCTGGTAGAGTTTCCAGTACAACCCCTGATTCTTGAGTAATTCTTCGTGCGTGCCCTTTTCGACGATCTTCCCTTTGTCCAGAACGTAGATGTAGTCGCATATCGAAAGGACTGAAAGGCGGTGGGATATCAATATTATTGTGGTATCCGGTGTCTTGGACAGTTGTCTGATCAATTCCCTTTCGGTGTCGGCGTCGAGATTGGAGGTTGCGTCATCGAGCACGAGTATCTTGGGTTGACCGAGCACGGCGCGGGCGATCGCCACGCGCTGTTTTTCTCCGCCAGAGATCCGCAGGCCGCGTTCGCCAATGAGTTCGTCCAATCCTTTGGGCGCGCCGCGCACAAACCCCTCAAGCTGGGCGAGTTTCACCGCGCTGTTGACCATGGGTGTATCAATCTTACGGCCGAAGGTTATGTTGTTGTAAATGCTCTCTGAAAAAAGAGACGGCTCCTGCGGTATGTAGCCGAAAAGAGAGCGTAACTCCGAGAGCCTGATATCGCGCATGTCTGTGCCGTTCAATTTTACCCTGCCGTCGGTGGGGTCAGCGACTCTCATCAGTACCTGCAGCAGCGTCGTTTTACCAGACCCGACCGTACCCGCAAGTCCGATCTTCTGTCCGGGTTTTATTTTTATGTTGATCCCGTCAAGAATTAGCGGGCCATCTTTTGTGTACTTGAAAGATACCTTTTCCATCGCAATGCCGCGGTGCTCGGCTTCCTTCACGCGTCCGTCATCGACAACGTCGGTCGGGAAGTTCTTTATTTCCTCGATGCGTTCACTCTGGACCTGAGCACGTTTTTTCGATACGAAATAGTTTCCTATCCTCAACATCGGGTCAAGGAGCAGAATAATATAAGCATTGAACGCGACGAATTCGCCGATCGTCAGATTGCCGCGGATGATAAAGAACCCGCCGAACAGGAGTACCAGGATCACGCCCATCTCTTCGATGGCGGTGAACAAGGTATGGATCAGCGCTTCCAGTCTGATAACCTTGATCGAAGCGCCGACCCTTTTACTGAGCATATCCCCAAAACGCATGCCTGTTTTTTCTTCAGTCGTGTAGGATTTTACGAGTTTTATACCGGTGAAGCTCGACTGCAGGTGATTATTTGTTCGCGATATTGATTCACGCCAGGCATAGTAGTACTTGTACATGATGGGGCTTATCTTGAGCCAGCCCACTGCGGCTATGCTAATAGGCAGAGCTGAGATGAGCGTGAGCAACGGATTGATCTTAATAAGGAAGAAAAGCGCGATTACCAATGTGAAAATGCCCTCGATAGGCCTGAATATACCCGAACATGAAAACCATGCGAGTTCGTTGAGGTCATGGTCGACGCGTTGTAGTATGTCACCAGCCGGGAATCGGCTCAAAAACGAATGACCCTTGCGCAGTATTTTGGAGAAGATATTCGTACGTTCATCGATAAGATACATCTCGTTACTGCGCCCGCGCGTGTAAGGGAGTAGTGAGTTGAAAACGGCGCGCAGAAAGCCTATGCCGCCTATTATCATTACAAATCTGATCAGATCTTGCCGGGCGAAATTGGTCTTTATTCCATCTATGACATCTTTCAAAAGATAGGGGAAAATGAGCCCAATGACGGTGTTGATGAACGAAAATACGATTAGAAATGAGAGCCAGAGCTTATGTCGTTTCCAAAAGTAGATAACGGATCTCATTGTACCCCGCTCAGGTATTGAAGGCGATACATTTTATAGTAGTGTCCTCTCTCTTTCAGCAGTTCTGAATGATTGCCATTCTCTACCAGTTTGCCCTTGTGAATTACCATCACCCGGTCGGCCAGGCGCGTCGTCGTGAGACGGTGCGCGATGATTATCGCGGTACGGCCTTTGAGCAATTCTCTGAGACCTTCCTGGACCAGCCTTTCGCTTTGCGGGTCGACCGATGATGTTGCTTCATCGAGAATGAGTATTTGCGGGTCAAACACCAGTGCTCTTGTATATGATACGAGCTGCCTCTCACCGAAAGAAAGATTGATGCCTTGTTCTATAATATTCGTGTCGTAGCCGTCCGGAAGGTTTAGAATACGCTTGTGTATCTTCGCGCGCTTTGCCGCTTCATGGATTTTTGCATCGGCTATTGTCGCGTCGAAAAGCCTGAGATTGTCCAGTATCGTACCAGGGAAGAGAATGACGTCCTGCGGTACGAATCCGATCCTTGAACGGAGCGAATGGCGTTCTATTTCGGCGATAGGTGTACCGTCGATCAAAATATCGCCATCCTGCGGAGAATAGTACTTTAACAGAAGAGAAATGATCGACGTTTTGCCTCCTCCTGTTTCGCCGACGAGGGCGATCCGTTCGCCTTTCTTGATCTGGAAATTCAAATCCTTGAGTACCCAGTTCTTATCTTCGTAGAAAAAACTCAGGTCTTTGAACTGGATCGCGTGTCCGAATTCGCTCAGAATGTGTGTTTCATTTGCTTGAAATTCCTCGGCGGTGGATAGAATTTGGAATACTCTTTCGGCGGCAGCGAATGCCCGTTCGATAACGTTAATCTGATCGGATATACCGCGCAAAGGCACAAAAAGCCGCGTGATATAACTTATGAAAAGATAGAGCGTGCCGATCGTGATCAATCCACCCAGTGCCCAGACGCCACCAATGCCGAGCACCAGCACGATGCCAATGATCTCGCCAAGTTCCACGAAGAACCATATGCGATACCAGAACGATAACGCCTGCATTTCATAGTCATACTTCCCCTTGCCAAGCTTGTTGACCTTTGAAATGAAATTGTCCTCCTGTCGGAACATCTGCACAACATTCAGCGATTTGGCCGTCTCGACAACAAAGCCGTTTATTTCGGCGATCTTCTTTCTCAGATTGACATACACGTTGCGCACGTGTTTCTCGAACCACCAGAAGCTGTAGGCGAAGATAGGCATCATCACCAGAATGAGCAGGTACAGGCGCCAGCTGACGACGAACATGACGACTGACATGCCGACGAGAAGCGCTATGTTGCTGACCAGGACCACTGCGGTTGAGGAGAAAAGGAATTTCAATGCTTCGGTGTCACTCTCGACACGGGAGATCAATGCACCCACCGGGTGTTTATCGAAATAGGATAAGGGGAGTTTGAGTAAGTGCCGGAAGATATCGGCTTTGAGATCGGCGATCGCCTTTTCGCCGACGGTCATGATTTCGATCTGTTGAAAGTATCTAACCAAAAGGACGACTATCTGGATAACGATGTAGATGACGGCGATGATCAGAAGTCCCTGAGCGCTTTTATTGGGTATCTCGACATCGATGGCGCGTTTTATCAGGATTGGACCGAGCAGTGTCAACAGTGTTGAAAAAAGCAGAAGAAACGAAGCGATGATTATCGTTTTTAGATAGTTGCGAAAATACGGCAGCAATTTCTTGAGAATGCGCCAGTTCCGTTTCTTCGCGCCTGTGTCTTCGAGTGCATATCTGTCTTCCCAATGCCAGTGCATGGTTCATATTATGCACATCTTAGACTTGTTGTCAAAGGACTTTAGCCTTGCGCGAGCTTCTCGACAATCTCGAAGAGTACGTCTCTTTATTCTTCGAGCGAACGAAGTGAGTCGAGAAGCTTCATGCAGAGCAGCCGATACAGACGCCCGAACGACGAGAACATGCAAACTTCTGAACCTAAGAAGCTAAACGGTACTAACGGAAGTAACGAGATAAACGAAATTAACGATAATTGCGATAATAACGCGATTAACGGTATCAACGATATTAACGGGAATAACGGGCTAAACGAAATTATCGTTTTCTGCATCAAGTATAATTGACTTTGCGTGTCCGTTTGCTATAATATTCCATGAAATACTTCATTGTAATTGTTTCACTAATCACTCTTTGTTTCTCCTTCGGTTTTGCCAATCGCGGCATGATGCCTTTCAACCCTTACGTTCAAATATTTGAGCCCAACCAACGCGCAATGATCGCTTGGAACGGCACTGAACAGATACTTCTTTTGAGCACGGATCTGCACGCAACCGATTCGACGAGAGTGCTGGAAGTCATGCCGCTACCTGCGGAACCTGAGGTTAAGAAGGGAGACCTTGAAACCTTTCGTAAAGCAACCGATCTTATCAACCGGAAGTTGTACGCAGAAAAGGCGGCGGCAGGTCGTGTGATGTCCGAAGGCGTTGTCGTGCCGTCGGGCGAGGTCACGTTCCATAAAAAGATCGGCGCCCATGACATTTCGGTCACTCATCTGCTTGACGCGACTGGTTTTGTCGACTGGGTCGTCGAATATCTCAAGACGCTGGATATTGAACAGGATATTGTCTCGGACAAAATGAAGCAGCTGATTGAAGAATACATTGCAGATGATTTTGAATGGTTCGCATTTGATGTTATAACGTTGACTAAAGATGTCGTGACCAATGAGCCGATACAGTACAGCTTCCAGAGCGGCCATTTGTTCTACCCCTTGAAAATTACAAGCACTGCAGAAGGTTCTACGTCGATCGAACTGCTTATCCTGACCCCGAGGCTTCTGAACAGATTTCCGTCCCTACCGATCGATCACATACATCTGAGGCATGAACCGATAGAGATCACACAGGATGAACTCAGAGACTTGAACGAAGACATGTATGCGTTACTCAAGGGCTACGAAAGAATGAAACTGCGTATCTGGGAGATCGAGGGCGAGTTGAAAAAATTCGATGCCGACCTGCTTGCCCGGTGATACCTGCAACAAGATTATCCTTGGTTGCCCTTTGTGAGTCGCTTGGAACCTTTTTAAAAGAGGGGTGAAGATGAAGAAAAGAAAAAAGATGAAGAGATACAAGAAATATGATATTTTGCCTAAATGGCTTAAGGGTAAAAAGTTTCCCAATATGTATAAATACCTTTCGGGTGCACGGATCTATCCTGATCCGATCACGGGTCGGGAAAAATTGACTGACATAATCGAAGAAACATTCCTTGCATATAATGCAGCACGTATCAGAGAAGCCTGCCGTTTGTTCACCGAGAAGATGCTCAAGCGTAATGTGTACGTGGGCATGAGCCTTGCCGGCGCATTGACTCCGGCAGGTCTTGGCAAGTCCGCGATCGTTCCGCTGATAAATGCCGGTTTTGTAGATTGGATCGTTTCCACCGGAGCTAACTTGTATCATGACCTTCATTTCGTTTTTGACTTACCGTTGCATATCGGTTCGCATCATGTGAATGATGCAGCACTGCGTGATAGCGGTGTTGTGCGCATTTATGATATTCTGATGAGCTACACCGATTGCCTGCTCGAAACAGATCGTTTGCTGCGCGAGATCTTGAGTAAGCAGGAATTCCAGAGGGTGATGGGGACTGCTGAGCTCCATTATTTGCTTGGTAAGTACTGCGCGAAAGAAGAAGAAAAACGTGGCGTAAAAAATGTGTCGATTCTTGCTGCTGCATACCGGGCAGGGGTGCCTATCTTTACGAGTTCGCCGGGCGATTCTGGTCTGGGAATGCATATTGCCGAGAATTCTCTGCGTGATTTTGGCACACGCCTTGTGCCGTCAATCGATGTGAACGAGACAGCGGCGATAGTATATGCAGCAAAGCAATCCGGTGGTAAGTCGGCAGTGGTGCTTGTCGGCGGCGGCAGCCCGAAGAATTTCTTGCTGCAGACCGAGCCTCACATACAGGAAATACTCCACATTCCTGATGTCGGGCATGATTACTTCCTGCAGATCACTGACGCGCGGCCGGATACGGGCGGTCTGTCAGGTGCCACGCCGCACGAAGCAGTTTCCTGGGGCAAGGTGGATCCTAATCGCCTGCCCGACGCGATTGTCTGCTATGTCGATGCCACAGTTGTCTTGCCATTGATCACCCATTATGCGTTGTCAAAACACAAGAAACGCACCCGTCGCAATCTCTATGCAAAGCGGGATGACATGGTTAAGAAACTGGTGAAGCGGTACTGGCAAGAAAACGAGTAGTCTTGCGCGAATACGCAAGATCATCGATTACAACGATATACAACTCCGATTACAATGATAAAAAATTAGGGTTACTCTTCGTGACAATGGGACTGGCTCCGTCAGGTGCCTGTCCCCGGAGGCTACGAGAACAACTCCTGATGAATCAGGCTACTACAGCACTTCCATCGTCATTGCGAGTCCCGCGCAGCGGGGCGTGGCAATCTCAGTCAGTAAACGGTACCGACGCTAATAACGAACCAAACGAACATAACTGCTTTTGTGTTTCATTTGAATTTTGATATTAGGATTTGTTTAGAGTTTCGAAATTAGAATTTAGTGCTTCCCTTTTTGGAATTAAACATTCCAAAAAGGGTAAAGGTGAGTGAGGGGATTTGAACCCCCAGCCGTTGGAGCCACAGTCCAATGCTCTGCCGGTTGAGCTACACTCACCATTAACTTGATGCCCCTCATTGTTCGGGACACTGAATTCTACTGGCAAATCAAAGATTTGTGTAGAATTCGTGCTGGATACTTGATTCAAGAACCCAACATCACATTATAATCGATCTCACTTGCGGCGCAATATGATTCAAATTCAACCGCAGAGAGATATAAATACCCCGCACAGGAATCGAACCTGCAACCTACGGATTAAGAATCCGGTGCTCT
>CP070686.1:1696857-1705770 GCA_020353055.1 Caldifarciminota bacterium
AAATTTCAGGTTCTACCGTGTGACGAAAGGAAAGTAGAATTATGAGAGCCGACTTACCTGCGGAACTGATTTTTATATGTGCGATTATTTTGACGGTTGGTGCACTGATTTTGTACGGGATGATCATAAGGAGGCTTCTGAAGCTTATCAAGGCTAAGTATATCTGGATATTCCCCGTGTTGGGTGGCGTTTTACTTCTCGTACTTGCAGCAGTCCATATCTATCGGGTGCTTTTCTATTTTCCCATGCTTAGTACGGCTGGTCCAGGTGATTTATTCGAACTTATTATTGGTTCTTTGAGTTTGGCCCGTGTTGAAAGCTTCTTGCTTATGGGTGCAGGGATTCTTGCACTCATTGGCGGTCTATCCTATTATCTGACAAGCTCTAAATGATATGAATAGGGCACGATTGCAGGAGGTCTTTGTGCTTGACAATCGATTCATTATTAACTATAATTTAAGGGTTTGCAGTAGGTGATTCCACCTAGTAAGGTTTATCACTTAACCCAAAAGAAAGGAGGAAAAACATGATAAGGGAGTTTCAATTGGGCTCAGAAGGTGGTGGTGGATTTGTTATGTGGTTCTTAATGATCTGCGCTGTTCTGGGAGTTGCAATAATAATAGAACGTCTATACAGTCTCTTCATCAAAGCCCGTCTGAACCCAGGAAGTTTCCTGGAGAAATTGACCTCGACCGTTGATTCACAAGGTATTGAAGCGGGCAAGGCATTATGTGATCAGACCGCTTCTCCAGTCGCCAAGATCCTGAAGTCGATTCTTGATAAGGCACATATGGGTAAAGATGCGATGGAGGAAATGGTGACGCGAAGCGCCGCGATCGAATTATCTTTCTTGGATCGAGGCATGGCACTGCTTGCTGGTCTTACAACCGTTTCACCATTCCTGGGATTCTTGGGTACGGTGATGGGTATGATCACGGCTTTTGCGGCGATTGCTTTGGCTGGTGAAGTTGAACCGACCGTGGTGGCAAGTGGTATTTCAACCGCGCTTATTACGACAAAGTGGGGGTTGATCATTGCGACGCCGCTGGCGATAATTCATATCCTATTCTCCGGCAAAGTCGACGGATACGCCCGTGACATGGAGGAAGCAGCAAGTGGATTGATCGATTATATTATCGAGCAGTATCAACCAAGGAAGAAATAATGATACTACGGGAGAAGAAGGTTGCACGAGCCGGGATCCCGACCGCATCGATGGGTGATGTAGCCTTCCTGATATTGATCTTCTTCTTGACTTCCACGGTTTTCACCAAAGATAAAGGTTTGAAGATGTTGCTGCCTGAGAGAACGGAGGAACAAGAACAGGTCAAGGTGAAACCCGAGAATATTGTTACGGTGGCGATTAACCCCGCTGGCGAAGTGAAGATAAAGACTGTCGATATGGACAAAATATTGGTTGCTGAAGAGTATGGGGAGATCAAAACCATCGTCGAAGACCGATTGTTCGCTCGCGATACATTGCTGGTGGTTTCACTGCGCCCGAGCAAGGATGCTCCGTACGATAACATGATACAGGCACTGGACCAAATAAAACTTGCCAAGACGACCTCGGCCGATGGACGTGAATTGAGGGTGACCAAAATAAGTCTAATTCCAACAAGTGAGGAGTGATGAGAAAGAGTATTATTCGAAGGCATAGGGAACGAGGTGAGATCCCCACCGCTTCTACAGCCGACATTGCGTTTCTTCTTATCTTGTTTTTCATGGTTACCACAGTCTTCCGCGCCACAAAACTGAATCTTAGAATAAGCATACCTGAAGCCAGATCTACGGAGCGGATCTTGATGCGCAGGAATGTTTCCTACATCTGGGTGGATGTTGATCGAAAAATATATCTGGACGACAATGTGATATCGACCGAGATGATTGCCGGGAAAATGGCACAGAAGATTTGGGATAATCCTGAGCTCATTACTGTCATGAAGGTTGACAAGACAGCGAGTTACGGTGTAGTAGATGGGATCCTCGATCAGCTGAAAGAGGCAAAGGCATTCAGGATTACGTTTGCCACCGAACAGAGGAGTTGACCATGCGTGACCATAAAATGATGTATGGTGTGTATCTGAGGGCAGGTCTCCTCTCCAGCTTGATCCTATTCATACTGGCGTTTCTCTTCGTTCCGTATGCTGATCCCGAAGCCTATAAACTGAAGCGGGAGATCGTTACAATGGTTGAGGAGATCTCGGCGCAAATGGATAAGTACGAGGAGCCGCCTCCGCTCGAGCGGCCCAAGGTTGCAGTAGAGGCCGAGAGCGAAGTGGCAGAGGAGGCGGTGGAAACGATCGCTGATACCGAGTTTGAGGAAGATCTGATAAGGACGATGCCGACAGGTCCGGATATCGAGATCGTGCCTTATTATAAGGTTGAAGTGAAGCCGAAACCGATCTTCCAGCAGAAACCACGTTATCCTGATCTGGCCCGGCGAGCCGGGATAGAAGGGCAGGCGGTTGTGAAGGCATTGGTGGACATCGACGGCAGCGTTATGGATGTTCAAATACTGAAGTCGAGTGGCAACCAGATGCTGGATGAATCAGCACTCGTCGCGGCGCGCAAATGGAAATTCAGCCCTGCCAAGCAGCGGGACAAGTATGTCCGCGTTTACGTGTCGATACCGATAAATTTCCGCCTGGTAGAAGGAGGATAGCCTCTATATTCAATCTTGACAATTTATCGATATTTGCTATAATATTAAAGAATAGCACGATAATTAAGTAGAAATGATAGAATTTAAAGAGGAGGTGATGGCAAGAAAAAGAAAAGGTTTTGTATAGCAAAGCACTCAAGAACAAGATAGAATAGAACAAGAAAAAAGAAAGGAGGAATGATGAAGAAGCGTCTTCTAGGCCTCTTAGCGGTTGCAGTAATGTGCCTTGTGACGTGTGGTAACGAAGCACCAGAACCTTTCTACGAAGGCACACCTGAAGACGACGAGCAGATAGATGCCATCCTCACTGACGACTACCCTCAATTACTCAATACAGTCGACGGTTTTGTTGACACATACATCCCTTTGAACATACCAAATGTGGCTTGGGCAGATCAAGACCGGATCTTCCGAGCTGATTCGCCGATCATCAAACAACATATTGATAGCTGCAGATTCGTTTTTGTCGACACTAACCGTATATACGATCGATGGTATACGAAAGACACTGCGTGCACAGTCTATCTGATAGACACGTTTATGGTTGAATCCTGGGCTCATGTCGATCTGCGGGTCGTCGGACACTATGATAGTCTGTACATCGGCCCAACCGGTGATACAAACTGGGTACTGAGGACGGTGGATTCGATCATCCCAACCGGTGCCGACGCGTACGACATGGAAGATATCGAAGGTGATGGCCGTCGGTTGATCTTCCTGGAGCCTTTGAGGTCGACAACACCGGATATCGATCCCGAGACCGGTGATACTACATATGCGATTATTGAACCGTTTGAGTGGCAGCTAAGGCGCATTTCGTATGGCAGCTACTATTATCCGACGCGTGGCACAGACGTTCCGACGGTTAACCGTGTTCTGATCGAGGTGCCGCCTTACGTCGATACGATATTAGCTACAAATACGGATACGCTTTATACCGGGCACGTCATGAACCGTTTCAAGCATATCGATTCGCTGCTTGAGTACAGCGGCGTCGATTCGGTGCTGGTTACGATCGAGGTCGATGACCCCGAGGTATCTGCAGTTTGTGCATACTATGCGGCATGCGCAGGCGATACGCCGCAACGGGCGCAATTAGGCGCGGTCGCAACTGGTGGACGTGGCTATCTACATCTTAACGGTCAAGGTATTGTAAACCTCTACTTTGAGGTCGTGTTCAGAGATTCATACTACTATGTTAGCCCCAATCAAGGATACTATGCTACAGTCTGGCTGGTCCCAGTCAGAATAAATTAGGGGGTGCTTGATGAAAAAAATCTTACTTGCACTTATGATCGGGGTGTTCCTCTTCGGCGCTGAATACGGCAGGATCAATGGTCGCGTAATCGATGCCGAAACAGGAGAACCCTTAGTCGGAGCCGATGTTATCATTGAAGGCACTGAACTCGGCGCGGCGACCGATGCAGAAGGTGAGTTTGTAGTACTTTATGTTCCAGCGGGTACTTATAGGGTAACATCTTCCTATATTAGTTACGACCCGTTCACCTTCACGAGCGTTGTCGTAAACGCCGACCAGACAACTTTGCTGAATTTCCGTTTGCCTCCGACCGTGATCGAAGTCAAAGGTGTAACTGCCGTTGCCGAGCGCGAGGCAATTGTCAGAGACGCCGTTCACACACGCCGTGCGGTCACATCCCAAGAGATGAGTCGACTACCAGTGACGACCATCAACCAGGTGATCGCTCTGCAGGCCGGCGTTGTCGACAGTAAGCGCGGAACACATCTGCGCGGCGGTCGCGACGGTGAGGTCACTTACTTTGTTGACGGTATTGTAACGAAGGTGCCGAATACCAACTGGCAATCAGCGGTTATCAACCAGTCCGCCGTGGAAGAGGTTTCCGTGGTGTCTGGTGGATTTGACGCTGAGTACGGTGATGCACTTTCTGGTGTCGTCAACATCGTTACGCGTGAAGGCGGTTCGAAGATTTCGGGTGCCGTAAACGTCCTGAGTGATGAAGTGTTCGGCAGCTGGCAAGACCGAATAAATTACGGGTACAGTCTATTCGATTTCTCGTTTGGCGGTCCTGTTCCGGCTTTCAACCGACTCCGTTACTTCGTATCGGGCGAATACATGCAGACCGAATCATACCACCAAGAAGGTGAGTTTAAGCTGGATGCGCCGAGAGAAGATTATCGTGCGCAAGGTCGTTTGACCTACAATTTTCCTGACGCAAAGGGCAAATTGTCATTCACCGGCTTCACTGAGCGTAGACAGTGGGTGATCTGGAGTAATGTGACCGGAACCGGTCAGTACAGCCTTAAATACTTTGACAACCGGCCGATGAGTCGGATCAAGAACTGGATACTGTCCTCAACCTTCAACTAT
Organism: Caldifarciminota bacterium; assembly: GCA_020353055.1. GTDB lineage: Bacteria > Hydrothermota > Tepidihabitantia > SM23-42 > SM23-42 > SM23-42. The sequence continues at coordinate 1,701,870 of CP070686.1, forward strand.
ATGATAACGGCTCAGACGCTGGCATCGTTGAAGGTTGGTATGACTCACTTCGACCGTGTCTATGGTAACCGTGACTATCTCTGGGAAGAAGAAAACGGGAGACAGTGGTACGAGGATTACCGGTTCAAGGCAGAACATCTCGTTCCCCTTCTGGAGAATCCGGAAGACTACGGTTTGACGGTTCGCGATGTGCTCATCGATAGTGTGATGGATTACCACGAAGAGTATTTTAATCGTGATGTCGAGGCACTACGTAACAATCCTTACGGTGTTGAAGGTTTGTTCTACACCACCGGTGATTACCGTGTGTGGAGAGTCTGGAACAACAACGACATCCAGGGACGATTCGATGTAACTCACTCGGTTGGCAAGGTTCATGAATTCAAGACCGGGGTTGATTACATTCGATACGAGATGGCATACTACGACAACAATCTACCGTGGGTCGCCAACCCATTCTGGGATTACTACGATCGAGACCCATGGAAATTCGCCGCTTATGTTCAGGACAAGATGGATTTTGAAGGACTCGTTGCACGTGTCGGATTACGCTTTGATTATTTCGATCCGAAAGCGAGTACCTACCAGGCGCCAGAGGACTATCTGAACGATGAACTGGAATATTCTGACGCCGAGTACAAAATCTCGCCGCGTCTTGGTTTCTCGTTACCGGTGACCGACCGTATGAAACTGCGTTTCAATTACGGACAATACTTCCAGTTACCGGCGCTCGATAACCTTTATGGTTCAACCGATACATCGGTTGTGAGATTACTCATTTCGCGCGGTAATGCGGTTGTCGGTAACATCTTGATCAAACCCGAGAAAACCGTATTGTACGAATTGGGTATTGAGAACCAGTTCTCGGAAGATATTATTTTCGGTTTCACGGCGTACTTCAAGGACATCTATGACCTGAACCAGGTGCGTGAAGTTGTCGCGGTTCCGTATTCCTACTATCAATACATGAACGTCGACTACGGCAATGTTAAAGGGTTTGAGATCAATCTGCAGAAGCGCATGTCGAACATGTGGGCGTTCGGACTGAGTTATACGATGCAGTTTGCCAAAGGAACCGCTGCCGATGCATATGAGTGGTATGAAGATCACTACTACTACAACATCGACGTACCGGTCATCGATTACTGGCTTGATTTTGACGAGCGCAATACAGTCCATGCAAACTGGGATGTTAACTTGCCAACTGATTTCTTCTTCATCCCTTTCCAGAACTTCAACAGTTCGATCGTCTTCTCATATCATTCAGGTCATCCATATACGCCTCGTGATTTGCGTGGTAACAAACTCGGTGATGAGAACTCGGCGCGGATGCCTGGTTACTTGAATGTCGACTGGAATCTCAGTCGCAGCTTCAAGTTAGGTCCGGCTAACCTGGTGCTCAAGGGATTGATCTACAATCTCTTAAACACCGAGCAGATCATTGAAGTTCACGAGACCACGGGTGATCCTGTTTGGCATGGTGATCCTGAACCATCGCTTGATCAATTCCAGTTCACGTCGATCGCGAGCACACGTTACTCGCCGCAATCCGATTTCAATCACGATGGTCTGGTCGATCCTCGCGAAGCGAAGCAATCATATATCGATGCTCAGAACGACTACTACTATGATGCAAGGAATTTCATGCCTGGTTTCCGTGCGCGTGTTGGCGTCGGTCTACAGTTCTAACCGGGTTAACAACTCTTAGGAGGATATAATGAAGAGGATATTTGCAGTACTGCTTATTGCTGCTGTGTGTGCGTTCGCCGCCAAGGCTGTGTATAGTCCGGCGCCTTCGGGTCGTGAGTTTCAGATCCTCAGACACAACGTCAACCAGGTAGAGTGCTGCGTGTCCAATTACGGTAAGTTCGGACAGGATGAAACCGGTAACAACGCGGGACTCTGGTGGCCAGTTGGGTCAGGTCAAAACTACATCTACGGCGCTGGCAGTTGGTTTGGCACGGTTGATGTGAACGGCGATTCACTGGTCACGATCGGGTACGGCCCGCATGGTGGTGAGGCAGAATATGCACCGGGGCGCATTGGCTGGTCAGTAAGCGATGAACAGGCGATTATCTACATGTATCCCACAATCTGGCCGCCCTACGACGCTGATCGATTGCCGATGGCGCCTTTGACGAATAGATCTCATCAGGATTCCTGGTGCGTGTACAACGACGCCGATATTCAGTATCATATTGCCGGTGACACGCGTCCGATTGGATTGGAAGTTTACCAGACAGTATACGCCTGGAATTTGAGTACGACTCAGGATATCATATTCATACGGTATGAGGTTAAGAATACCACGGCTGATACTTTGAGGCGCTGTTACTTCGGTGTCTGCGCCGACAATGACATCGGTAATGAAGCCGGTACGTCGGCTAACGACCGTATCTCCGGTATCGTACACCAATGGTACGAGATCAACGGTGATTCCACCTTGGTCGATAACCTGGGTTATCAATGGCAGGAAGTAGAAGAGCCTGGCCAGCCACCATGGACGCCGGGCACGATCGGGTTTGATTACCTGCAGAGCCCTTGGGATCTTGAACCAGGCGAAGACAAAGATAATGATACAATACCCGATGAATTCGAACGCGACAGCGCTTACTACGTGAATAACTGGCCTTCATACAAATGGGATGTTGACCTGGACGGTACGCCTGACTGGCGTGACCCTTCGGAGATCCCTCAGTTGGGCATGACGGCGTTCAAACGGTTCACCCTTAACCTGGAGCCGAATCTTGATTACGAACGTTATATTACACTGGCCGGTTATAATTTCCGTACTGGTGTGTACGAGCCCTATGACACGGTTCCTCCGGACCCCGATGATCAGCGTTTTCTGCAGTGTAGTGGCCCGTTTGATCTCGCTCCGGATTCGACTGCGATCGTGCTGGTCGGTATTGTCTTGGCTGATTGGATCGGCTACTTTGACAGGCCGGATACGGCGCTGGTTGAGGTTGATGCAACGGCCCAGTTCATTTTCGACCAGAACTGGTTGTTGCCCGGACCGCCGCCGCCGCCAACGGTTACGCTGCTGCCTGGTGATGCGCGCATTACCCTTATCTGGGATAATCTTGCTGAGACGACGCCTGATCCGTATTGGGACGTTGTTGGTACTAATCCGAGCTCACCGTTGTATGATCCGTTCTATCGCCGGTATGATTTCGAGGGTTATCGGATCTGGAAGAGTACGACCGGGCAGACCGGTACCTGGGAGTTACTGACGTCGTTCGACGTTACGAATGACGTTGTGTTCGAAGATACTGCGTGGGACCCCGAGCCATTAGAGGCGACCAACACGGGTATTTCTCATATCTTTACGGACGATGATGTGCGTAACGGCTTTGTATACTACTACGCGGTTACTTCATTCGATTTCAACTACGTGAAGAGCGTGTATGACTCGATCTTCCCGATCGATTCGACGTGGGTTTACTGGCCAAGTGGTGAGTCTGTGTTGGTATATGAATACGATACGGTTGAGACATTCGGTCCAAATGCGATCTGGTTTGAGAGTGGTTTAGGTGGTGATAGTGTTCGGGCGCGGCGTGATCCGGCAAACTATATTGCGCCGATCGATCCGGTGGTCGAGTTGATATCGGGTGACAGTTTGATCACCGAGCTGGTCAGTGCATCGGTTGCTTACCCGCAGGAGATCGATGCGAACTATCCGCTCTACATCGAGTATCCGGCGCCCGAGCCGGTTGTTCTGTACGTCATCAACGAGAACAACAATCCGATTCCCTTTACCGGTGCCAGGTACACGGCGTATTTACAGGATGATAACGGGGATCTCGATACGATCATCTTCGACCGGGCGATTGGTTCGGGTTATGTGCCGTATGAGATCGTGCCGCCGGTGAATGGTATGTTTATCAATCCGGACATCGGG
>CP070686.1:1705870-1719309 GCA_020353055.1 Caldifarciminota bacterium
GTCGCGATGCTCATCGCGCCATTTCCGCTGATAATCCAGATAAGCGGATTTGTTCCGGCGCCGCCATTTCTTAAAATAACCCGCATTCTGCTCACGCCATTTCTTGCAGTATTTCCTAAGATAATCCGGATGAGTGTTGAACCAGTCGTTTATTTGTTCACGCATTAAATCGCCGTAGTTTCGACGATAGTCTTTCATGTACGCTTTTCTACTTTGTTTGCGCCTCTTTACCACAACACCTCCAATCATACAGGATTTCTACATTTTTTCAAACACCAAGGGCGATGCAAGAAAACCATACAACAATAACAAAACCAAAATCATCACTCGTCCGAGCAAACTCTCGGCAAATGAAGATAAACAATAAGATTGGTCTGCATTTATTGCTATAGCAATACTCGTGCCGACACCGATTCTTCGAAAAACCGAAATCATTCTTCAAAAGGAACAAATCCAGACTCAAAGAAGTGCGCCATTGTGGCACAACTATGACTCGAATCTGTAAGTCGTTGTCTGCACTATCGCAAATCCACATCGCATGTGTCATAGTGGCACTCTTTTGCGACTTACTACACTTAAGTGTAACTGATGGATATGTTACTGACCGGAGAGACTTAAACCCTTCGTATTCCTTACATCTCCCATAAACGAAATAGCCCTCGCAGACAACCATTCTGGAATTGCACATCACATGCAAGTAGCAAGGGAGTATGTGCCAAACAGAGTGTGCTCATACTCTATACGCTTTCCCAGTTTCCTGTGACTGTCTTTGTGAGCAGGATGTGAGCCTCAGGATTACAATACGACGTATTTGAAGAACTACTAGAAGGGAGGCACCGATGAAGAGAAAACATCTTTTATTGGTAATGCTGATCGGTTCAATATTCGTTGCAGGAGGTTGCAAGTCAACACCAGAATGTGACCCTGTAGTTATCGTATCGAACACAGATTACACTTCTGCGCCTGAAACCGTGCCTTTCAACGAAATTCACAGTGTCTTTGCCGAGAACTACTCCGGCGCAGATCTCTCAATAGCGTTACGAGATGAATTGGTAAGCCGGATGCAGGAAAAGGCCGAAAACATTGGCGAAGACGCCGCGGTTTTGTATCAATGCATACGTGCAACCTACACCGAATGGAACGAGCGACCCTACAGAATTCCGTGTTACGCCGAGAAATGCATGTACCAGGATCAATCTGCCTGGGCAATCGCTTTCAACCGCGCTAACAGCTTCGAGGAAACATCTCTGGAGCATTTCGACCTATTCTTCGTATCCTATTTCTCTTACGATACTTTGTATCACACGGGTTGTTTCGCAACTGACTAAATCCTATCGCACCGTTCTGATTTACTGAATGGTACTTTCCGCTCGAATAAGCGGAATACTTAGAAACATCAAGTTTGAACTTTACATCTGTTCACTGCGGTAAACGTCTTAGTATTTCCGAAAACCCTTTTTCTGCTTGTTACCGGGTTGACGCGCCTCATCAACTTTCAAAGTGCGACCTTTGAAGTTTGAACCATTCAACGCGTCCTTGGCTTTGGTCGCTTCATCAGTACTGGACATCTCTACAAATCCATACCCTCTGCCTTCCATCAGGTTCACCTGTTTTACTTCACCATACTGGGCAAATAGCTCTCTCAGCTCCTCAGCCGTCGCCGAATAGCTAACATTTCCCACATAGAGTTTACTACTTTGCATATTACTCTCCCTTTCGTTTTGTTGCTAAATACAAACTATAAAAAAGATCATCCGATCATCATCGTCTGAAGATACGTCAAATAAACCAAACTCCCTATTTTCGTAGATATTCAAGCATAAACTGCAAGGTCTTGAAGGTCACCGTTTCGGTTATGTCCTTCACGACATCTGTATAGTCAGCCTTATGGCTCATGATCGCATTCTTTACCATGAAGACCTCATACCCTCGATCCATTGCCCCGTAGTAGGTTGCGAGCACGCAGCCGACTGCGCTCAGCCCGCAAAGGAAGACAGTGTTTATCTCCTTCGCACGGAGGATCTCATCGAGATCCGTCTTGGTGAATGCACTCGGGTAGTTTTTGACCACCTTCGGGTCATCGTCTTTGATGATGACGCTCGACGGGAATTCAAAGCCCTCTTCACCGGGTTTTGGTCCAAATTGTAGATCCGAGTGATACACACGTATCACCGGCACATTGTGCTGCCGAAAAAGCCATATCGCGCCGTTGATCATCCGCAGCGCAAGGTCCTTTTCTTCCTGTGCCATCATCGGAAGGTATCTATCCTGAATGTCGATAACGAGCAGCGCAGGCTTCATGTCCTTGCTCGGTGGTTTTCTCGGCATATCAGTCTGCGCCAAGAGCACCGGCATCGTCGCCACTAATAACGCAAGAAACAATGCTTCTTTCATTATTCCTCCACATCTTTTTGCATATGAACACCACTATGAATACAAATACGCACACGTCTGCTATGCAGTCTCCCCTACCTTACCAATAATATCTTCCTACTGGTGCACGTACCATCAATATTCAGACGGAGAAAATACGCACCACTACCTACCTGACGACCAAATTCGTCTGTTCCGTCCCAAACCACTGATATCTGATGATCGATAACAGATACATGCTCAAATTCGCGAACCAGCCTTCCATTTGCGTCATATATCCTGATATCCACATCTACGTCACTGTTAGTGGATTCGTCATCCATTATCTGGCATCTGATATTCGTATGCTTTGTGAACGGATTTGGCTGGCAGGAAAAATTCACCACGGCGATGATTTTCGACTCGGTTATGCCTGTGGAATAATCGTTGAGGCGTTCGAGAAACGAAGCCGCAGTAAAGTTCGGATTCGTTTCCTCAGGATTACTCAGAATATGGGCTATCAACCCAAAATCCTCTGCCAGAAAATCATATATTACATGCGTCGTCGTATCAACCGAAATGGGAAAACCACCCACGAGTATCGTGGATATGGATGTATCGAAGGAACACATACGCAGACACTCGAACGTATCGTAGGGGATGATAACGGAACCGTGCGCATCAATTGTTTCGAATCCAAAGTTATCAGTCCGCAAGTCCATCACCGAATTCAAGGCCAGAGTATACCCGTACTGGTAAGAACGGCTGGCGCCATAGACCACCGGTAATGGATAAGAATCCGTCGGCTCAAATCTGAAAAAAGTTACCAACGGTGACACACTACCTAATCCTAAATTACTGCCAAAAGAGGACGATATCTGACCATACGCATAAGCGGTGTCGCTATCTTGGGTAATCTGTAGTACAAGATTGGCATCAGGGAATGAATCGCCAAACGGCGTTGAGGTACGTGGCACGATCAGCGCGTGCGTGTTCTGGGGACCCATGGGTTGACTTGAGAAAGACCACGTTTGTGGACCACCGGTTGTGCCAAGATTTACTGTCACATCGCTTACACCGTTATGATTGAATGCGACACCAATTTCGTGAGGCACTTCGGTCCAGTCAATTGTGATCTGACCATAGAGAGGTATTAGGATTAATATACTGTAAAACGATGCAAAGAATCCAGATACCTTCATTTCTTCCTCCTCATACCAAATAGATTATAGGTCGAATTACTGCAATGTCAAGTTATTGCCGATGCATTTAGCGTATCCTATCACCATAATCTTGACATATCCATGAATTTTACTATTATTATTCAAGACTATGTTATTTTCGAATTTTCGAGCATATGAAGCATGAAAATAACCATAGACAAAACTATTTCAACGGGAGGCATAATGAAAACCAATGATTGGGCAAAGACGATAGGAACTATCGGAGTTCTACTGTGCATCGTACCAACCATGCTGTTGGCTGAGCAGGTGCGCTACACGGAAGAAGACTATTATTTCTTCGAACCAGGTCCTGTTGGACAGAGCCGACTCTATCTTGACGGTTCGCTTGTCGAACTCGAGACTGGCAGCGTAATATATCCTGTGACGGGGAGCGACCTGTCACATGTTACACCAGAGGAATTCAGGGCAATGGCTCTTCAGGCACGAGAAGCATTCGATAATGCGCCAAACAAAACGATAGTAAGCGGAGGTCGCGCCGGCCGCGGCATAGATATCTCGTACAACTGCACTAGCGTCCCTCCGGCCGCTCTCGCTGCCCTGGAATCTGTTGCCGTCTATATCGAGCAACTCTATAGTGACGAAGTGACGGTGAGCATTAATATCACTTTCGCTCCTCTAGGACCAGGGATTCTCGGCGTCGCTCAGAGTTATATCGCAGGTAACCCCTCATGGACGACAACCCTGAACAGTCTGATCAATGATATGGATGCTGATGATTCAGTTCAAACGTGGCTACCCACTACGGCCACAATCCCGGTTCGCTACAATTACGGCAGTTCGACCATCACCGATGAAAACCGGGTATATTTTCGAGTCGCACCATATAATGCAGTCATAGGTTCCTACCCGAGTCTCGCAGCACAAATAACGTTTAGCACAAATTTCACTTTTGACTATGACCCGCGCGACGGAGTAGCCGGTCACTGCTTCCAGTCCGTGGCCGCTCATGAAATTGGCCACGTCATCGGTTTTGGCTGCGGTGCATCCTATCTGACTAACGATATGGAATTACTCGATATATACAGATTCCAGCGTTCTGATGGCACGGGGAATTACAATCCGGATACATGGTATGAATTCCAGACCACCGCACGCATGGTCGATCAGTCGCCTGGAAGCGATGATGCGAATTGCGACATGATCGCTGTTGAGTACCAGATGTCTGATGGTGACCCTTACCAGACATCACATTTCAGCCAGAATAATGTCGACGCATTAATGCAACCTGCAATCAGCGCTGGAGCAACGTTCTACCCGAACTTCTTCCAGGCGGCGGATAGGGATATGTTCGATGCAATCGGTTGGGATTACATATTCAGTTACTACCTGACAACGACCATAGCCGGCAACGGCTCAGTGGAGATCGAACCAGATACGCCCTGGCATGATCCTGGAGCTCCAGTACAGGTTACCGCAATACCCGACTCTGGATGGATATTCTATCAATGGGGAGGTGACCTCACTGGGAATAACAACCCCGACACCGTGATCATGGATACTGATAAAACAGTGATTGCCTCATTCCTCACCGAGTTCGTCACCCTGACCTTGAGCGTTATCGGCAACGGCACTGTTGAAGCTACACCCAACATGGTGCAATACCCGAGGGGCACAGTGGTCGAACTCCTCGCCGTTCCTGATTCGGGCTGGCTATTCAGCCACTGGAGCGGTAATCTCTGGGGTACACAAAACCCCGATACAATAATCATGAACGATGACAAAGAAGTGACGGCGAATTTCGTACCCGATACGTATGTTGAAGAAAATGATTTTGCGAAGACCGGCGGCAATTACCTCATAATAACGCCCAACCCGTCGAGCGGTGTAACTGAACTACGTTACTCAATACAGGATAACGGATACCCTATCAGGGACATGTCGTTGAAGATATACGACGTAACCGGAAAATTGGTTAAGGATTTCTCAGAGCAATTATCGTTCAGCGGCTATCCGTCGTCGGCAATCTGGGACGGCCGTGATATCAGCGGTAAAACAGCACCGAATGGCATATATTATGTCAAATTCAAAGCCGCCACTTACGAAGAAACAATCAAATTGCTATTAGTACGATAGTCCCTTAAGCGGCAAATGCTCAGGCCCAGTGCAGTTAGCTCTGCTCTGGGCCTTTTACTTCTGGAGTTCAGGTAACCCGACACACTCGCTGCTTGACATTCAAGCCACGATTGCTATTATTAACGAATGCATCGGCACGTGACACACGCTTGTAGAGATGCATATTATGGATAAAAAAAGTTCACGACTAACCTGTGAAGGAGGACTTAATGAAGCACCATAATTTGAACGTGACGTTCTTTGTTGCCTGCGTCGCTATCTTTTTGGTACCAGAGCTCGTCATTGCAGAACAACCGACATACCTCGAGAAAGATTATTATTTCTACGAACCCGGGCCCGTAATGCAGGGCGAACTTTACATCGACGGTTCAACCATCGAGCTGGAAACCGGAAGCCTGATATATCCAGTCATTGGCAGTGATCTTTCACAAATCACACCCGAAGAATTCAGGGATATGGCTGTGCAGGCGCGTGAGGCGTTCGACGAAGCTCCGAATAAAACGATAGTGAGCACCGACCGTGCCGGGCGTGGGTTGAATATCATATACAACTGCACTAGCGTTCCTGCCGAAGCAGTAGCAGCACTGGAGTCTGTCGCTGTATTCATAGAAGGGCTGTTCGATGACGACGTGGAAGTCAGTATCAACATCGGTTTTGCTCCGCTGGGTCCTGGCATCCTCGGAATGGCTCAGAGTTACTATGCCGGCAATCCATCCTATACCATTACCCGTTCCAGTCTCGTTGCTGACATGGATGCTGACGATTCGATCCAACTATATCTGCCGTCGGATAACACGATACCGGTACGGTATACGTATGCCAGCTCTACCGCGACCAACGAAGACCGTGTATATTTTCTGGTCGCAACATACAACGCTGTAATCGGTTCTTTCCCAAGCCTGGCTGCGCAGATAACATTCAGTTCAAACTACACCTGGGACTATGATCCGAGTAACGGAGCCGACGGAATGTGCTTTCAGTCCGTAGCAGCGCATGAAGTAGGCCATGTCCTCGGTTTTGTATCGAACGCCGATGGATACTCGACCGACATTGACGCCTTGGATATGTATAGATTCCAGAATTCTGATGGCACCGGTAATTTCAACCCGGATACATGGTATGATTTTCAGACCACGGCGCGTATGGTCGATATATCAGGCGGTAACGATGATGTCAACTCTGACATGATAGAGATAGAGTACCGTATGTCAGACGGCGAACCATATCAGGCCTCACATTTCAGCCAATACAATGTCAACGCTATCATGCAACCAGCGATAGGTGCGGGCGAGACCTTCTATCCTAATTTTTATCGGGCAGCCGACCGTAACATGTTCGATGCCATCGGCTGGGATTATATTCTGTCGTTTTACATAAATACAAGAGTTGCTGGTGGCGGCTCAGTCGAAATCGAACCCGATACACCATGGCATGACCCCGGAACTCCGGTAGAATTGACCGCAATACCCGACTCAGGTTGGATATTCTATCAATGGGGCAATGATCTAACAGGTAATACCAATCCTGCGACAGTCATTATGGACGACGACAAATTCATTACTGCCTCGTTCCTAACGGAATTTGTCACCCTGACGGTAACGGTCGTCGGTGACGGCACCGTAGAAGTCACACCGAACATGGCCCAATACCCGAGGGGTACTGTGGTCGAACTACTCGCCGTGCCAGATTCGGGATGGATATTCAGTCACTGGAGTGGCAATCTCTGGGGCTCGCAGAACCCGGATACGATCATCATGAACGACCATAAAGAAGTAACTGCGAACTTTGTGCCAGATACCTATGTCGGGGAAAATAATTTCGGCAGGACAGATCCCAATTACTTCGTCATCACACCCAACCCATCGAATGGTCCGACAGAAATGCGCTACTCGATACAGGATGCCGGGTATCTGACACAGGATGTATCGCTAAGAATATATGATGCAACTGGCAAAATGATCAAGGAATATGTCGATCAATCGTCTACCATGGCTGGACCTTCATCGGTAATATGGGACGGCCGGGATCTTAGCGGCAGACGAGTGCCCAACGGAGTTTATTTTGTAAAATTCGCAGCTGGTGATTATATCCAGACTACGAAACTACTTTTGATAAGATAGACAAGAATAAAAAATACGGGGAAGCGGTGTACTGCACCTCTTCCCCGTATTTCTTCCTATACTTTTATGTAAGATAAAATCCCTCTACCCTGCGGCCGACAATATCCCAAAGGTATTTGGATTTTACATCTCGCAATCCCTCAGACACCAGATTTCGCCTGAGCCTTGCGCTCTTCAGAACGCGCAGTAGCACCTCGGCGTATGCCCTCGGATCCGCCGTATCTACCAGAATACCGTTACGTCCATTTTCGACGACTTCGCTGTAACCTGCGATGCGTGAAGCGATCACCGGCACCCCAGAAGCCATCCCTTCAATCAACACCAAGCCAAAAGATTCGCCACCTTCGGCTGGCGAAGTATAAACCGTAGCCGAGCGGAAGTATTTAGGAAGCAATGAACCCGGCACCACACCCCTAAAGAATACTGAATCTCTGATACCCGCATCGTCTACCATCTTTTCATACTGCGGAAACCTGGGGCCACCGCCAACGACGAAGAGTTTGGCGCTATCCATCTCTCGTTTAACATGCACGAACGCCCTAAGTAATCTGTGTAAGCCTTTCCTTGGATCCATCCTGCCGACAAAGAGAATCGAATCGCCCCCCATCTCACTATATCTTTCACCATCCGGGGTAAACCTTGCGTTATCTACACCGAGCGGCACGATGTGATACTTGCCCGGGACATACATTTCATTTACCCTCTGAGCCTGCCTCGAAACGGCGATTCTCACATCTATCTTAGCGTGCAACTTTTCGAACACCCTTTTGAAAAGAGTACTGCCAAAACCCTTCACTCTTTCAGAAGAGGTATGGAATGTCGAAACGTTACGAGCGTTCGAGTATTTTAACGCAAAATATGAGAGGTTGGGAAAAATAGGACCGTTAAGATGTATTACATCATATCGACTGCCATTTATTAGATATTTCATCTTCGCAGGAATTTCAAATCCATAAGGTACTGTCGCATAGGACTTGTTGAGCGGGATGTACACAACTCTGCCTATACGTATTGCCGGGTACTTACTATCCTCTCTCCTGTCGAATGATGCTGCTGCGATATCCACCGTATGTCCGAGATTCCGAAGTGCGCAGCTCAAATAGTGCACATATTCGGATAACCCGGAAAGGTACGGGTAATATGCATCCGAAACCATGAGAATTTTCAAGTTATTCTTTTTGGCCATATTATTGTACAGCAGTTCACTTCCCGAAAATGATCAAGACTCTAAATACATTAAAACGACAAAATGGATCAACCTCCTGCAACAAATGAATCTTCCCCCATCACCGCGAATAGACCAGTGATTTTATTCAGGTTTTACAGCATGTCAAGGTTTTTCCGCTTATTACGGTAGGCGATGATAACTACTATCTCTCCTGCTCAACTCATTGCAGTTTCTGTAGGGAACAATGTATTCTGGGAGTTGCACACTACATCTTCGGCGTAGGGACACAGGCGAAACACCACTTCATAACCATCTGAATACACTGAGCAGCTTTTCATAGCCGAGCGTATTCACCGGACTCAAACGCAATTCGATCCATCTATTTTCACTCACAACCCTCCTTATTTCCGTTGTTACTACACGCATACGATCATAGGTCATGATATCGATACTACGCTGTCTCTGGAGAAAAGACCGGCGGTGACCGGGAGGAATCGGAATCTGTCCATTACTCTGCACCCGGCGATAGAGTATCTGTCCGTTTTCAAAAACAACCACAAAACAATTTCCGTCAGGAAACGGCAATTCCATCCACCCCAGGGATGATTCGGTCAACAACACAAGCCAGCGTGCTCGCCGCATCGCATGACCCGCACGCATGATATTGGACTCGATCGAGCGACAAACTGAATTTGCCGTCCATGCCCGTATTTCGATACTTTTCAGAGCAAAATCCTCTGTTTCGTCTTTTTCCTCAAGCTTCTCTGTCTTTCTTTGCAGCCATAATTGCCGGGCAAGTTCGCCGAGAGACTGGCTAGCGGCACCCGCATGCAGAATGTCTCTGTGCTTTGTGAGAAAAATTTCGTAACCGGCTTTGACAACCTGAAGTTCTGGAGCATATGTTTCAGGAACACCCAAGCCGCGCAATAACAACTCCCCAGCTGCTTCAGATACTCCCCCAATCTCAACTACTTTGCGAACTGCAGCAAAACCAACCATTGTTTCACGGTCAACAATCGGACCGATCCGATGTTCTGCTGTTGGAGCAGGACTGAATTCATCAAAATCATTCGAGCAAAACCAAACGTTCCGTTCACCTTTGCGCAATGCGACATTGTATGGCGGAGAGAATCTCTTGATTTCATCAGTCTCGAGGATCGCAGCTTCGAGCGCCGATTCGGTGACGGTCAGATCGAGTTGCCTGGCCTGAGAAAGCATCTCGAGTATGTGTTCAGGATGTCGGACCTTCTTTCTGAAGTAGCTTCGTACGCGCTGTCTTATCGAACTTGCTTTGCCCACATACAAGACGTCTCCATTGGAACGAAGCATCCGGTATACACCAGGTTTATGTGGAATGCTATGCAGTTTGCGAGCAGACATAGGGTATACCCTAGATGACGAAATACTCGACTTAGACCCATGAATCCATTGTAGTAGTTGTTCGAGGCTATGTATACCGCGTTTTTTCTCTATTATGCTTACGATTTCGCGCCAAATCAGTGCTGTCGCCTGGACATGCTCCCTACAACGCCGGAGCTCCTGTAACGAGTGGCCGAGATAACCTGCTATGGCTCTTATACTTCTCCGAGGTAAATCCGGAAATAAACGCCTTGACATCTCATGAGTACATATGAACGTGAAAGGAAAATCCTTATTCGCACCGAACCTGACGTGTAGATCAGTAAGAAACGGTATCTCGAATTTGGCAAAATGTATGACGGTGGGACATGTCTGTCTCTCATTCAATCCTGCGACCGCCTCGGCCGTCGAGAGTATCTGCGCCCATACATCTTCCGGATTACTACCCTCGAGTAGATCATCCGGTTCTATTCCTGTGAGTTTCTGAACACGCCGTGGTATTTCGAAATCAGAAGGCTGCTTGAATAAATGGGCATTGATACCTGCTGTCTTCTCTCCATCATGCAAAGCGTCTGAACGTGCCCATCCGATTTCAATAACACTTCCACTCTTTGGATTCGCACCGGTCGTCTGACAATCAACTAAAAGCACAACAAGATCTCTAAGTGCCATATAAAAATTCTTCACAATATTTAGATCTTACGACCCCAGAATTCCTGCAGCAATGTACCTGCTTTTTCGACATTATTAACAAAAGATGGACGCCAGTCTTCGGGTAGCATCATACTGTACGGCGCTTTGGTATACCGTGTATCAATAAGCAACACGACCCCCCTATCGTATTCGGACCGAATTACCCTTCCTGCCGCCTGGAGAACCTTAATCATACCGGGAACTTGATAGGCAAAGGCAAATCCTGACCCATTCTGATTGTCGAAATATGCTTTGATGAGCTCTCGTTCCAGCGAAATCTGGGGAAAACCAACACCCACGATTGCCGCCCCGGTTAGACGCTCTCCCACGAGGTCGATCGACTCGGCAAAAAAACCACCCATGACCACGAATCCGGTCAAAAAACCATCGGATTGTTGGCTGAAATTACTCAAGAATTCATCACGCTGCTGCTCAGACATGCTCGGTTCCTGTATGATCAACTCCGCCTGCGGTCTTCTTCTCTGAAATATCGCATATATCATTTTCATATATTCATACGAAGGGAAAAATATCAGATAATTCCCTTTCTTTCTGTCGATCAGCGCAGCGATCATGCGCGCAACTTCGTGTTTAGTAAATTCTCGGTATTTGTACAGAGCAGAAATCTTTCCAGCAACAAGCACACAGAGATTCTCGCCGGGAAATGGAGATGGTAATGATAGGGCGCGCGTATCGCCACTACATCCAAATAGTTTTGCGAAATATTCGATGGGCGTCAGAGTTGCAGAGAAGAAGACCGCAGATCTGCATCTCTGTATGATTATCTCTAGATGTTCAGACGGATCGATGCAAAAAAGTTTAACCACCAGATCCCTTCCAGCGATTGTATAACATGTTGCATAATTCGTTCCATATCTTTCTGCAGTATTCAGGAATCTCCGTACATCGAAATAGAGATCCAACATATCATCACGGAACTCTGCTGTTTCATTTCTCGACAACCATTGCTCGGCGGCTTCGGCGAATTTTCGCAATAACTGACAAAAGTCATCCGGATGTTCTTCCAGGGCTATATTCGTTTCACTCTCAGGTATTTGATCTTTCGCTTTGACCATCCACGCGTTCACCTTGCCCAGAATACGATAGATGTGTGGTAGTCTCGTTCTCAGCCTTCGTCTGAGGTCAATCAAGGGCAACCTGTGCAGAGTCGCCGAATACATTTCCCGGGATCGGTCCACCAGATTGTGAGCTTCATCAACCAAGACTACATAGTCATTGTCGCCCTTCTCGAAAAATCGCCTCAAATACACCCTCGGGTCAAAAAAATAGTTGTAGTCGCATATGACGACGTCAACCCACAAAGCCAACTCGAGCGAGAATTCAAAAGGACACACCCTGTGTTTTCTGGCAATACCGATTATAGTATCCCTCGTGAAGCTTTCCTGGGTGAATGCGTCAGAAAGCGCCTCATTAATCCGATCATAGAAACATCGAGCGTATTTACAGTCATCGCCGTCACATGATTTTTCTGGATTGAAGCAGATCTTCTCCTTTGCGGTAATGCTGAGACCCTTGCACTTCAATCCATTCTTCCTTAATATCTCCAAACATTGTTCCACTGCATTTCTTCCGGTTGTCCGTGCCGTCAGGTAGAATACCTTGTCTGTCTGTCCGAGAGCAATTGCCTTCACCGCCGGAGAAATAACAGCCATAGTCTTGCCAATGCCAGTTGGAGCCTGGATAAGAAGGGCAACTCGTTCCTCAATAGCCAAGGCCGCGGCATTAATCATCTGCTCCTGACCAGGCCGGTAGTCTTCATAAGGAAATACCATTGTTTCAATGGAACGATCCCTTTGCTCAATCCACTTAATAACTTCATCAGCCCACTGCAGATACTTAGATACCAACGATTGGAAGAAATGGCGCAGTTTCTCCATGGAAAAAGTCTGCCGTACTTCGATACGCTCGTTCTCTTCGATCTGATAATATGTCAGTTGAACATCTATTTCATCCAGGTCATTCTGGACCGCGTAAATATAAGCATAGCACTTTGCCTGGCCCCAGTGAACCTGATCTCCTTCCTCCTTCACAGTGGACAGACTTTTGCGGGTTGTCTTTATCTCATCGATGATGACGCGCTGGCCGTCGTCGTAAACGCCATCGATCCTGCCGCCGATGTGCAGCCGATATGCATCGGCGTCAACAGTATGCCGCACAACCACCTCCGGTCTATATTCAACTGGCCTTGCTGCCTGTATTGACTGATGTACATGTATTCCCTGTACCGGCCGGTCCGCGCTGAAGAAAGTCAGATTCAGATCCCCGGATCGCAGCGCGTATTCCACCAATTCACGCACCGAAATGTTCAGTGTCCGCTTTTGAACCCGCTCTTCCTTGTCAAAACCGGTCATTTGTTATCGGCCAGCATATTCATCCTCTGTCTACTGAGTGAAAAACATACGCAGGCAA
>CP070686.1:1719409-1784628 GCA_020353055.1 Caldifarciminota bacterium
ACCCCGGCAATACACTTTTCGACATCGACTTCGTCGAGCCATTCAACCTGGCTCAATGCGCGGTGTATCATTTCGCCGAATTTCATCCCCCTCCTGCGCTCCGGCGCGACTATTTCCACACCGCGTTCGGTCGGCGAATAGAGCGTCCGCTCTTCTCTGGCCACCGGCGCTTCACGCACCTCGACATATGGTTTCGCCTTCCCCTCTGCTTCACGCCGTTTTTCCTTCGGCACTATATCTTGCATGGGATAAGATTTGCCTTTCAAACGTTCTCTTATCGTCTCCAGCCAGAAACCGGCATCTTTCTGTTTTGTCGTGTAACCGAGCATGTACACACCGCTCTTTGCCCTGGTCAATGCTACATAGAGAAGATTCAAATGGTCCTTTGCTACACGCGTTCTTTCTGCCTCTTTAAGGTCCTTCAAGTACTTGCCGTACCCGCGCCAGTACACTTTATCCGGTCGTACACTGTCTTTTTCATACGAGAAAATCAACCTGTCGTTCTCACCCCTGCTAAGATTCACATCCGTCTCCGGAATGACAACCACTTCGAACTCCAATCCTTTTGCACGGTGTATGGTGAGAATCTGTACGCCCCTTGCATGAGTCTCTTTTACCTGAAGCGATGTGCCCTGTTGCTCGAACCAGTTGATGAAAGAAGTGAGGGAATTCAACCCGTCCCTGGAATAAACCAGCGCTGCATCGAGTAGCGTAGCCAGCGGGTACGACATCTTCAGATTGAATTCACGAATGCTACGAAATATCATTTCGTACGGATTACAAAAATAGACGCTCGCAAGCAAATCTTTTAGTTTCTGGGTCACAGACCAGTCAGGGTGATGATCATTGAGCACCATGAACAGTGTTTTGCTCTTAAACATTAACCGCCGCAATGTCTCTTCCTTCAAATTCACAGCAGGCGAAAGAAGCACTTGTGTGAGGCTGAACCCGTCCTGCGGATTGTCAAGAAAGCGCAGCAGATACAGCATGAACTGCACGTCCGGCTCGTCCAGGATACTCGCCCGCGCCTGGCTCACACACGCAATACCGGCTGAGGACAAAACACTGGCAAGTTGCTGCGCAAACACATTTTTCCGGGTGAGAACGGCAATATCATCAAGCGCATACCCGTGCTTGCCGGTGAGATCTTTGATGATCGATAGTGTTTTCTGCATGACCGCTTCATTGCCGTCTGCTTTCAGCGGAAAAGAACCGAGCTCTTCGATGCGCACCCAGCCGCCTGTGTTGCCTGGTTTTGCCCGGTCCTTTTTATCAAGAACCGTATTTACAAAATCAATTATTTCCTTTTTCGTGCGGTAGTTCACCACGAGCTCATCACCATCGATCTTGCCCTCATACCTTTCCTTTACATATTCAAAGAGTTCGGGCGCACCACCGCGCCAACGGAAGATCGACTGGTGCGGATCTCCGACGTAAAACAGGCTCTTTTTCTTCGGCTCCACAGCAGTGATCTCGTCCAAAACCGGCGCAAGTATCTCGACCTGGTGAAGACTCGTATCCTGAAACTCGTCGATCATCAAGTGATTAATATCTGAACCGAGTTTAAAATAGAGATAATCGGTCTCCGGGCTCTTCAGCAAAGCCATCAGGGTATACGCTTCGATGTCGCTGAAACTCAATGCGTTTCTGCTCTTCTTAGCAAGCTGGAAAAATTCATGGATCCCGGTAATCGGTTTCACGTGTACGAGCATCTCCCGCTCTGATAGAGTTTCAATATATCGCCTGCACGATACGAGCAGCGCGTTGAGCATGGCATGAAATTCATCCGGGCTGTCGAGTTTCTCAACAAAGTCACGGATGTAATTCTTGGCTTCAATACCTTTGTCCATAAAATCGCCAAATAGTGATTCGAGTTTTTCGGCATCTCGACCGGCGGCCGCTTCTTCTATTTTGGCGAGGAACTTCGCGAGGTTCGCGTTGATCTTGCCGGTGCTCTTTGTACGACAGGCATCTTCGTGTGCGTGAAAAAAATCCACAAATTCCTCCAGCAAATCCGCAAAGATACCGGCATGCTGCAATGCATTGTCCTTTATTTCCTGTTCACGTTTCACCAATTTGTCGAAGAAAGGCATCCAGTTTATGAGATTCTTGTATAGTTCGTCGATGCCACTCTTCAACCCGCTCCGTTGCTGTTCCATCATATCACCGAGCGTGCGGAGAATTGATTTATCCTTGCCCGCCGCCTCGAAGAAGTCGTCAATTGTCTGGATCAGAAGCGCGCCCTCTGCGGTTTCATCCAAGATATCGTAATCCGGCATGATGCCCGCGGCAAAGGGGATACAGGAAAGGAACGATGCAAAGAGGCTGTGGAACGTCGAAATGTGCAGGTCTGACAAATTGCTGAGCAATTGCAGCCTGCGGGCGCTTGCCCGCTCCTTGATATCGGAGAACATGCCGTTGAAATGTTCCAGTACATCCTTCTCAGGTTCGTTTTCGCCACTGCCGGTGCACAAAACATCGAGGTAACGCAGGATCCGGTTTTTCATCTCGAACGCCGCCGCATTGGTAAAAGTGATCGCATACAGTGACTCGAGCGGGTATCCATGATCACTCAGATATAGCATGAGAAACCGCTTGGTGAGAGCATGGGTCTTCCCCGAACCGGCCGCAGAAACCAGGGCGATGTTCTTAATCTCTCTGGCCATCTATGTCTCCGCACACATGGTTATAAATACAGTATTTACAGGATGCCGAGTCTTCGGTCTGACTGAATGCCAAATTGGGATCGATTATTTCCTTAATAGTCGGGATGAGTATCTCCTGGCGGAAATCATTCAGGTAATTTTCAACATCCTTGCCCTCGACGATATCTCTGGTCTGAGATTCCTCATCAATAGAGTAGTAAAGCATGCCCCCGATGATATTCGAATGGTCCTTGGAAAATATCAACGCATACATGGGCAACTGATAAGCATTGAAATCTTCTCCGATCTCGTATTCCTTCCTTGCCGGTAGTTTGCCTGTTTTGTAGTCAATGATGTAGTACTTTTTATCGAGTATATCGATACGGTCCGGAACACCGGTAAGCCGCACCTGCATACTGTTTACCTGGATATGGTGTTTCTCTTTGCGTTCGAGCGACGCCTTGAATATCTCAAAACCCTGGCTGAAGCGTTCCTGTTCGGTCACCAGAAAATTTCGCAATCGCCGTTTGTAGATCTCCGCATCGAGGTAAGCGACCGCCCTTGGTTTGCGGGCAAGACGCCGGTTATAGGCAATTGCCTTGTCGAATTCCTGTTCCAGAATGGTAACCGCCTTCGCCATCTCATTCTGCTTGAAACCACGCGGAAAATGCTTCGAGTAGAAGTACTGCAGCGCCGAGTGAATAATTCCACCCCACTCGAGTGCGCCGGGTTCCTCCACTATCTCCTCGGGCTCAGCAATGCCCAGTATGTATTTCAGATAATAACCGTAGGGGCATGCGCGGTAGTCGGAAAGTGCCGTTGGACTCAAGCCCCGCTGCTGCAACTTGCCATAGATAATCTTCAGTAACTCATCACTCTTCTTTACCTCCCGCTTCGGGAGAGTGACTGCACTGTGCTTAAGTTTTGTCACCGCATTGTCGTGACGCATACCGGGAAACGCCAACGTGATGAAACGCGAAGCGATATCCCTGTCTTCTTCCGCGACGTAGGAAATATGGACTTCTTTCTTTCCTGCGTTCAGTTCAGTGAAGTAGTAATAGTAGAGATTCTCACGTTCCTGACTGTACGGCAGACGAGCCTCGCGCCTTACTGCCTGATTCACGAACATATCCTTTTCGCTGTGCTTCGGGAACACGCCTTCGTTCATCGAAGGGAGGATCAGGCAGTCGAAATCGAGGTTTCTTGCTTCGAGCAACCCGATGACCTGCACCCCGCGCATCGGGTCGCCCTGAACATGGTAACGCCCTTCCTCGAGTACACGGAGCAAGAATTCGAGCATCGCGTTGCCTTTTGGCAAATGCTTTTTGGGAACGCGTAACGCGGACAATTCATGTAGCCGGTCGAGAAATTCCATGATGTCCGGCGAACTCCGTTTTATTATTTCTTGATTATACGACAGCAGATCATTTAGCAATGCCGAGATGCCGTCGAGATACCCGGAGAACTCAGTTTCTGCATTAGCCACCCTGCAGCATCGTTTTACGAATCCACTCAGCGGTTCGAACTTGTCCGCAAAATCATCAGCTTCATAGTAATTGTACCTCCCGGCGACCATCGCCGTTTCGAGTCCGTAGATTAGAGGGCGTAATGGTTGTCCATCGACAGCCGCGTTCTTCACCAGGGGATGACGGATGAACGAAAAGAATTCCTGGTAGTGATAGTCGCTCTTGATGAATTCATGCAGTTGACCGATAAAAGAATATAGTGATGATTGCCTGAAGGGAAGACCGGCCGAGAGGTTGTATTCAAGACCCAGCGCCTTCAGGCTCTCGGTAACCGAGAACAGGATCGATTCATCGGCAATGACGATACCGATACGGTGCAATTCATTATAGCGTTTGGCGACTTCCTGCAGGATTGATTGGAGGTCAAAAGTCTGCTGTGATTCGTTCTTGAGGACGCGCACGTGGACCACTGGGTGCGCAGGGTTGTGCTTGCCCAACGCTGACACTTGCTGCGGCTGCGCACCGAGATTTCGGAACAGTTTATGATGAACATAGAACGGGCTATGAATATTATCAGCCTTTTCCAGATCACCCGGCGCGCATGAGTGTAGCACGAGTTCTGACGGAAGGTCTAACAGTATAGTTTTAACCATCTTTGTTTCTACCGCCGTCAATGCTGCCAACCCGCCTATGATCACGAAATCAAACTCAGACAGCGCGTCGATGCTGAACTGGTCAAAAACAACACCGTTCATGTCGATGTTATCGCTTACGCCAGCGGAAGAAATGGCATCTCTGTAATCATTGTAGATAGTCTCGAGGATCGGCAGTTCATCTTCCCTGTATTTTTCCGGATAGTGGCCGAGTGCGCTCACATCCTGCAGATCCTTGATCGTAACGCGTTCTCTTGCCAGCTCATCAAAAAAATTAAGGAGCCGGTCACCCATCGAAATAAATCTCAGGAAGGGCAACTCATGCCACATTTCTACTTTTTGGGAATCGACGACGCTCTTCAAAATGAAATTCCGTTCCAGCGAATTCAGCAGCCTGCCACGCTTGCCGCCGCTCCGCTCGTATGCGTAAGAGAGCAATTCGTCCACCGTTTTCATGGCGGGTGGAATAATCCCCGCACTATGAACCGCTTCGAGCAGATACCGGCGGAAATAGAACTTGTTTCGCTGTGAAGGAAATACCATCAGTATTCTGGAAAAATCCGGCTCGCCAGACGCGAACTTCTCTTTTACATGCTCAGCGAGCACCCTGAGAAACGGTTGTTCGACCGGAATGATCTTTATTTTATCTTCGATGGACGGCATATTGGATATTATAAATAGTTAACTTGTGAAATCAAATATGGCGAAGAAGTAGCCATTCACTATCAAACCCGATGATTCAAAAAGATGTATTTAATAGAACCTTGGGCGGTTTGCCCTTTCCTGCGCTTCTTCTTCCTTTCTACGTTCTTCCATCTTCATCTTTATATATTCTTCTCGCGATTTCTTCACTGATTTTTGTATCACAAATGATACAAGCCAGAGCAGGAAGACGACACCTAACGCAATAATCAGAAATATCACAACCTTACCTCCTGTAGTTCATTCTATTATAGCGCAACGTGAAGCGATGTCAATGATGTGCGATCACTGTGCACCATGCTCTTTGCCTATGTCAGCATCAACAATGCCGGCGGATGCTCGTCTACGGTGGTGAGTTGACACAAGAAGCCGCTGAGATATAATGAACCATGACAAAAAAGTGTAACATATTTATCTCCTTTGATATTGAGGGTATCAGCGCGGTCTCGTCGTGGCGTGAAGTCAAAAAAGACTCGCCGAACCTAGAACGGATGCGCAGGATCGCCACTCAAGAAGTCAACGCGGCGATACGAGGCATAAGAAAAAGCGGGAAAGCCATAGGAAAGATCACAGTCTGTGATTCCCACGCCAGCGGCGAGAACCTTCTGATCGAGGAGTTGGAGCCGGGCGTGACGCTGATCAGAGGCACACCGCGCAAATACTACATGATGCACGATATTAGTGAAGAATATGACATGGCATTCCTCATTGGCTATCATGCGATGGCCGGCACAAAAGCCGGAGGTATGGACCACACATATTCGTCGGCTTCGATATACAGCATAAAGATAAATGAACGATTCGTGGGCGAAACCGAGATCAACTCGGCACTCGCAGGGCACTACCGTGTGCCAGTGGGGTTGGTTACGGGTGACGACCAACTCATCAAGGAGGTCAGGAAATTTCTGGGTAAGTCGGTTGAGACAGTCATCGCGAAGCATGGGATCTCGAGAGCCGCAGCACAGTGCCGCCATCCAGAAGATGTCCAGAAAGAGATCTCAGTAAAAGCCGCTCGTGCTATTCTAAAGGCAAAGCAGATCAAACCCTTCAGATTCAGATCGCCGATCCGCGCAGAATTCGCCCTCGCGAACTCGCTCGTCGCTGACATCGTGGAGTTGATACCAGGGGTGAAGAGAACGGACGGAAGAAAGATTTTGTTCAGGGTAAAGAATATCCTGGAATTTTACCGTATGTTACGGTTAGTGTGCTGCCTCGGCGGATATGCCAATTACACAGAAAAATAGATCGCGGGGCCTACCCCCGGTCAGAAAAGACTCATCTGGGATTCGGTCGGTTTCTCTTCTTCGAATATTCTAACCGTGCCGAACTCGCCGTCATAACCCGGTTTTATTATTAAATCACCCCGTCTTGTTTTATCGACGCCGAGCGCGATACGCTCCTGTGCATTGCTCTGCAATTCCTCGATAGGTACGTTGAGCAATATCTCGAACTCGTTGCCGAATATACCGCATAACCGGCGGTACTCGTTCTTGACGCCGACCGTATCACGGCCAACGCCCATTGCCTCGGCGATGATTTCTTCCAGGGGAATGAGATTCTTATACGGAATAGAATTTTCCGGCACAAATCCTTCGTCGCGATCGCCCAGGCTTTCAACACGGTGAAGCACCCCGATCGTAAGAGTGCGTGAGCATACCGGACACAGATTATTATTGAACCGGGATTCGCGCGGTGACAGCCGGACATCACATTTGCGGTGGCCGTCGTAGTGGTATTTGCCCTCCTGGGGATAAAACTCGATCGTGTAGAGAAAGGTCTCGCGGTCTTTATTCTTCAGCACGTCGCGCAGTTCGAAATAGTTCAACTCTTTGTTGAAAACATTGACCTCGCGCCCCAGACGTGTCGGTGAATGTGCGTCCGAATTCGATATCAACGTATAGTTGTCGAGGACTGAAAGACGCCAGTTCATTGCCGGGTCTGAAGATAATCCGGTTTCGACAGCGAAAATCCGGTCCTGCATGTCATCAAAGCATTCATCGATCGAATCAAAACCTGAGTTCGAGCCGAAAAGAGAAAACCACGGCGTCCAGATATGCGCCGGCACGAGAAAGATATCGGGCGAAATATCGCATAGCGCTTTTAGCATGTCATAAGTATCGAGTGACAGTATTGGCCTGCCGTCCGACGCCAGTTTTCCGTACCGGCCGACATACGCAGTGATCTTATCGACCGTATCGAAATCAGGCGCGAAGATTATGTTATGCAACCTGCGGACTTTTCCATTCCTCGTGTAGATGTTATTCACCTCAACATTCAAAAGGAATTTCACACCGTCATATTCGTACACACCATCACCTGGCTTCAGATATTTCTTCAGTTCTTTCACCCACTCGGGATGCGTGAAATCCGCCGTTCCGACCATGCCGATACCCTTCAGTTTCGCATATTCGGCGATCTTCGGAATGATCATTTCCTGCGACGTAGCGCGCGAATAGCGCGAATGTATATGCAGAT
Organism: Caldifarciminota bacterium; assembly: GCA_020353055.1. Classification (GTDB taxonomy): domain Bacteria; phylum Hydrothermota; class Tepidihabitantia; order SM23-42; family SM23-42; genus SM23-42. The sequence goes on from CP070686.1 coordinate 1,727,351, forward strand.
CCGCTATCATCATTTTCTCGCCACCCCCATAATACGTAAATCATTTTCCGTGGCCGGCGTGAAGGTGAGATGCCGGTAAAGCGAATAGGTGAAACCCGCCTCCCCGAGCAGCGCCTCAACCACGGATAATCGATAGCCCCGCTCCTGATGGAATTCCTTGAGTATGATTTCCTCGCCGTTCCGCCGTATATGAAGAGTTATGTTCAATGAAGAAATATCCTGGACCGGATTATATGTGTTTGTCCAGACCGAAAACAAATCTTCATCGCGCCTCTGGAAACTGTTGTTGCCCCACTCGTCACGCAGAGAATGTATCGTGTTCATGTCAAAGACAAAAACGCCATCCGCCCGCAGCGCGTCATGCACGCGCCGAAAGCAACTGAGCAGTTCGGCTTCGGTCAGCAGATAGTTCAAACTATCATAGAGGCAAGTGATTACCGGCACCTGCCGCCCAAGTTTGAAACTTTGCATATTACCGTTGATCAAGAGGACATCATCTTGCCCGGCCAATTTCTCGTGGCAGACCTCCAGCATGGGGAGGGATTTATCCAGACCTATCACCGAGTAGCCGTTTTTTGACCACAATTCGAGACAAACACCGGTCCCGCAAGCAAGGTCGAGAAGGAATTTTTCCTTCACGCTGCTCAACTGGATTATTTTTTCGATGTAGATGACCCAGCTCGGGTAGTTCACAAATGACATCAACTTGTCGTAGTATGGTGCGATCGTCGCGAACGGCTCTTTACATGAGTTTGATTTCATAATTGGGCGATTCTTTGGTTATTGTAATGTCATGCGGATGACTTTCCCTTAAACCGGCAACGCTTATTCTCACAAACTTAGCCTTTGCCTGCAGTACTTTGATGTTCTTTGCTCCACAATAACCCAAGCCCTGTTTAATACCACCAACGAGTTGGAATATGACCTCTCTCACCAGCCCCCGGTAAGGAACTCGACCTTCCACCCCTTCAGGCACGAACTTCTTCGCACCTTCCTGGAAATACCGGTCGGCCGACCCGCGGCTCATCGCGCCGAGTGAACCCATTGCCCGGTATTCCTTATAACGGCGTCCCTCAAGAATTATTGTCTGACCTGGGCTCTCTTCTGTCCCGGCAAAAAGATTGCCGGTCATGACGGTTGACGCACCGCTGGCCAGTGCCTTCACGATGTCACCCGAGTATCTGATCCCGCCGTCGGCAATGACAGGTATGCCCTTTTTGGCGGCGACTTCAGCGCATTCGCGAATAGCGCTAACCTGGGGAACGCCGATCCCGGCAACCACACGCGTCGTGCATATCGAGCCCGGCCCAATACCGACTTTTATCGCGTCGACATTCAACTTGACCAGCTCTCTTGCCGCTTCGGCTGTTCCGATATTGCCGACCACGAGCTGCATTCTGCCGAATCTCTTCTTGATACGCCTGGCGAGAGCAATGACGCCTTTGGAATGGGCGTGTGCGGTGTCGATAACGACCGCGTCGACCCCTGCTTCAACAAGGGCAGCAGCGCGTTCTTCAGTATTGCGATCAGTACCGATCGCGGCGGCACAACACAATCTGCCCATCTTATCGACGGTCGCGTTCGGGTGTTCCATTTTCTTGATGATATCTTTTACGGTAATGAGACCTTTTAGTTTTCCGGCCCGGTCGACAATGGGCAGCTTTTCGATCCGGTATTTCTTCAGTATCTTCTGGGCTTTTTCCAGACTGGTGCCTTCGGGCGCAGTGATCAACTTCTCATGGGTCATGAATTCCTTAACCTTACGTCCGAGGTTCTTCTCGAAGATTATGTCGCGGTTGGTCAGAATGCCGACGATCTTCTGGCTCTTATCAACGACGACGACACCGGATATCGAGTACTTGTCCATCAAATCTTTGACCAGACGGATGGGTGATTCCTCATCAACGGTTATCGGATTCATGATCATACCGCTCTCCGCGCGCTTGACTTTCTTCACCTGAGCCTGCTGTTCTTCGATCGCCATGTTCTTATGAATAACCCCGATCCCGCCTTCCTGGGCAAGGGCGATCGCCATTGCTGATTCGGTCACCGTGTCCATTGCCGCACTGACAATCGGAACGTTCAGTTTTATGTTTCTTGAGAATTTAGTGGCGACGCTGCATTCGTTGGGCAGGACTTCAGAATATTGGGGGACTAATAAAACATCGTCAAATGTGAGACCTTCTTTGATATTTACGCTTACCATTAACAATTATAGTGATTTTTCCCTATCCGTCAAGGAAAAAAGCAGATCAAAGCTTCAAGCTGTGTGGCATTACAACGTATCAAAAAGTATCTCTGTAATCTATCTCTTAATCTACGTAATCACAGTGGAAAAACTCAGTTTTGCCGCTACGGGACGAACCAGAGCCCTGAAACCTCCTTTTTGGCGTTATAGACAACCTTCACGTTCACTTTTGCCTTCTCAAACTCACAGGTCACATAGGCGACGTCGAATCCCAGTTCATTCTTCTGGCTGATCTCGGCGATCTTCTTGAACGACCCAACCTGCAGTTCCAGAGATTGCCACGCCTCGGCAATTTTGCCCTCCGGCATCGCGCTTTTCATTGTTCCGTCGAACGTCGCGAAAACCCCGGCGTAATTGCCGCCGGCGAGCATCTCGACGAATTGCCTGCCCGAACCCGTGACGTCTGGCGCCCCGGCTTGCTGACCCTGGTCACAGGAAAGGAAACATGCAACGAGCAGCACAACAACTGCAATGGACAACTTCATCATACCTCCCTTTCTCTATCCATAATGAACACTTCACAGAAAATATCCTGCATGATTTTGAAAAATAGTCTTTCTCGATGATTTAATCAATTTGTGTGAATGCGCATTTTCCTCGATCATTTCGCCTTTGTTTTCATTATAATATGCATATCAAAATATGTCAACAATGCAGATACGGAATCCTTCGTGAATTGGTGATTGACAAGATATTCTTAGAATATATAATTCTCTAAGAAATTTCAGTAGAGTTTGTGAATAATATATGGGAGGCTAGAATGTTTGGTAAAATGAAAACCGCCGCTCCGTTGATCTCACTCCTTACTTTACTGTTCATTATCATCGGCTGCAAGCACGAATACCCGCCTTTTGCCGACTATGAAGTGGTCGGTTTTGCACCAGTCGATTCGGTAATGTATGGCATGCTCTTCGTAAATGGCGAATGCCTCTTTGCCTTATACGATACAACAGGAGCATACAATCGATGGTCTATGCTCCAGGAATACGACCTGCAGGATCCAACGAATCTGATACTGCAAAATACTCAATCGCTCTACCTCCCCCCAAACAGCACTTTCAAAGATTACCAAGACAGTCTTGTCTTCTTTCAAGCGTCATATTACAACTACGTGATATTAAATCTCATTGCGTATGAATTTCATACCCTGCATTTTGAATATAATGTGCTGGACATTGCCCATAAAGAGCATTTTCTCTTTGTCAGCACGTACGAAGGCCTACGTGTATTAGACATTTCAAACCTACCTGATTACGTCGAAGTGTTCAATGACTCAATCAACCGCTACGGTGCCTTTCTCATATTGAGGGACACGGTTTTACTCGACATACATCACTTCAGTGGCAATTACCGGGCAAAGATATGGAATGTTAAGAACCCCGAAAATCCCCAGACTATTTACGAAGTTGAACTTCCCGATGTTCACAGTCTTACGGACATTGCTCTAACCGACCAATATATAATAATGTTTGACCCTTACACGATCTGTCGCTACAACCATTATATGTACGATTCGCTGGTGTACGAAGATATGCTCTATTTGAACCAGAACTACAGCAGTCAAAGAACCTCAGACTTGCATATAATTCTTGCTTACGGAGACCACATTGAGCTAATAGGGATAACCGATTTCAGCACCCAGCAGATATCGATCAGTGGCGACTGGTATTATCAAATACTGTCTTTGGAGATATTCGAAGAAACGATATACCTTCTGGTGAGAAAGCAAGGCATCTACGTTCTCCAAAGGAGGGAATCATGAAAAGAGTAATGATTCTCACGATGTTTGCATTTTGTACCATGCAGGCAGTCGAATACTCTCACCGCATCAGTGCACTGGGAACAGACCTGGCTCATCTTGTTCCTGACTATGAAACCGATCTTTACCGCAACCCGCAGTTTCTTGACAAAGCACTTGCCGGCATTTCCTACGCACCGGGCAAAGCGCTCATCCTGCGCTATTCCTATCCTTACCCACCTGCTACTGTCTACCGGACACCTATTTCACTGAAATTCATGACCCGGACCCTCGGCATGATGGGCTCATACTGGTTCTACTACCAACACGACCTGGAGCCAGATAGTTACGGATGGCTGACTTCCACCTATGCAACATACCGGTTGCAGGACGTATGGATGGCCAGAATGAAGAATACGGTCGTTAATTTCTATAATGATCTCGATTACTCCAGGATTGAATATCTTACTTCCACGAATTCACCGACGATCGAGCGTAGACTCGAATACCTGATAAGAACACAGGCGGCATTCAAGATCAGAAAAAACCTGAGTCTGGATATGAAGATCGGCTTCGGGTTTTTTGAAAGTAAGACGGAAATCAGCGACTACGAGGTGTACAATCAGCGGGTCAATCTGGCGCTCGCGCGCGCCGGTTTGTACTGCAGGAAAGTAACCGCCACTAATGATTTCGCTTCTTGGTACTTTGATATTGGCAGCCCTCTGTCTAATGCAGAAATTGATTCGCTTCCGTATCCGGTATATTCTTCAGTGCAAACTGACGAACGCGTTTTCATGGTGTCGGCGAAAACCTTACTCGCACGCTTTGCCTATGCAAAGGCAATACCGATCACGCCGGGAGGGATGCTGATCGTTGGACTAAAGAACGTATTCACTCTACAGAGCACCGGCGATGCGACAAAGGATACTGGGCTTCGTGGTATCATAAACACAATATCATTGCCCATAGGCACGGAGCATTCCATAAGTACCGTAACCCTTCGTTTTGGCACGAGGTTTTTCTACGACTTCGAAACCCTGCGCGAAGCGAATGAAGATGTCGCCATAACGCAGAATATCACACATACGCTCGATTACGAGTACACCTTCGGACTTGGCTGGAAACCGCACAAAAAAATCACGGTGGACCTGTACACCGACGGAGGTTTCTGGTATCTGAAAGACTGGGCAGTATATTTGAAGTACGCATTTTAGAACCCCAGAGCAGGTTCATCGAAACAGATTTCGATATTGAGAGCATGTAATTAGAATAGTCTCTACTTTCGAGGGGTGACCCCAAATATCGAATATGTCATATATGTCGAAATACCGACATTTTTATCCTAAATCTCCCGCCTTTATTCATTGACAAGCATTCGTATCCGGGTAAAATATTGGTCCATGGGGGTTTCATGAAAGATATAACAAGACGAGACTTTATAAAATATTGCGGTGTCGGCGCACTCGGGCTTATGCTGAAGCCGAATCTATTCTACGGCAGAACAAAGGACGGCCAGCGCGCGAGTGATGTAATACAGTGCTTTGATGAAAACGCAACCAGCGGCAGTTCGATCAACGAATCTGTCGCGCAGGCGATGATGGACGCATCGATAAAACAATTGACCGGGATCAATGATGTAGGCGAGGCCTGGAAATCGGTTTTTCCTGGTATTACCGAGAACAGCGTCATTAGCATTAAAGTCAACGTAATAAATGAATACCTGCCGACCCACCCAGAGTTCGTAAACTGCATCGTTAACGGTCTTACCCAGATGCAGCTCGGAAGTCTGCACTTCACGAAAAACAACGTCATTATTTGGGACCGTACCGATTGGGAACTTAACGAGGCTGGCTTCTCGCTTTATGACGGCAGCGATCCCAACACGGTACGCTGTTTCGGCACGAATCATTCCGGGATCGGCTACGACTATACGATGCCTTTCGATGTTGATGGCGTGACCAGCTATCCCAGCCGCATACTGACCGAAATGACAGATTATCTTATCAATGCCGCGGTCCTGAAAGACCATAACGGTGCACAGGTTACGCTGACCATGAAAAATCACTACGGCTCAGTGCACAATCCCGGCTCGCTGCACAGCAGCGGTTACACCTGCAACCCAGACATACCGGCGCTCAATCAACAGATACGTGATGTCGTCGTTCCCAATAACATCCAGAAGATATTCATCGTTGACGGCCTTTTTGCCAAGATCTACTGGGGACCGAGTGGTCTTCCCAATTTTATCCCCAACCTAATGTTGATGAGCTTTGATACGGTGGCTTGCGACTGGCAGGGACAGATCCTTATAAATGAGATAAGAAGCAATCAACAGTGGCCCACGATCTCAGCTCCTCACATTACAACCGCTGCAGCGTCGCCGTACAACCTCGGCACGACCGATGTCAACCTCATCGAGATCAATAATCCTTCCGGCATTAAAGAATTAACAACAACCGCGCCGTTCAACGGTTCGGTAAAAATCACGCCCAACCCTTTCCGCAGTAGAACGACGATAAGATTCACAGCGGAATCAGCTGCACCGGTGCATATCGACTTGATCGATCCTGCCGGCCGCATCAGGGATCGGATCTTCGCCGGGGACCTGCCATTAGGTGAGCATCGAATTGAATACGTAATAAGGAAAAAACTCGCCGCTGGCAATTATTTTGTGAGAATATACAACAACACCGGCAGTTCTTTTAATAAAGTCACTATCTTCAATTAGGAGGTAACGTGAAGAAAGCTATGCCTTTTCTTCTTTTATTTTCAATTCTTCTCTTCTGCACACAAGAGGATGGTCCCACCATCATCGATGTAGTAGATCTGATACCGCAGAATGACGAGATCAGCGGCTGGACAAGAGACGGTGCGATGGACGTCGCTGAGAACGAAACGCAACTCTGGGATTTGATTAACGGAGAAGGCGTTGTGTACGTCGACCACGGATTCGTCAAATGCGCGTTCCAGGATTTTGTGGGTGACGTGCTGGGGAATCAGCGCAGCGTTCTGCTCCGTGCTTTTGACATGGGCGATTCAGCAAATGCTTATGCAGTATATCATGACAGCCGCATAGAAACCGGCGTCGAAGTACCGTGGACAGAAACTGGACACGCGGGCATCGAAGCGCGAATTGAATCGTCGGTATTATATCACAAAATTGAGTTCTGGGAAGAAAAATTTCATATTGAGGCAACCATTAACGATGCTACGCCAGAGGCGCTTAACATCGCCAAACTGTTCGCCATTAATGTCTCAGATGCGATCAAAATGACCACCGGTGATCCGGAGAATTAGAATGGACAAAATCACGCGCAGGGAATTCATAAAGATCGGTGCCGGCGCGGCCCTCGTCACGCTGCTGCCAAAGTCGCTGCTTAATGCCGATAAGACAGCCGCACCAGTCATCGGTGTTGCCGAAGGTGATAATTCGAAGCTGGTCAAAGCAGCGGTCGATCTCGTCGGCGGCATCGATAAATTCATGAAAGCCGGCGATGTCGTATGCATAAAGCCTAACCTTTCCTTTGCTTCGAACATCGACTGCGGTGCGACCACGAACCCGGCAATAGTCAGGCAGATGGTACAGTTATGCCTTGATGCCGGTGCTTCAAGAATAATCGTTCTCGACCACACGATCCATGAAGCAACACTCTGCGTCGAGCGCAGCCGCATCGAGGAGGCAATCATCGATAAGAAGGTAAGCCTCGTAACGCTCCAGCAAGAACGCCAGTATACCGATGTCGACGTTCCTGGCGGCAAAGAATTGAACCGGATACAAGTCGCCAAGGCAATACAGAATGCCGATCTGCTGATCAACATGCCGACCGCAAAATCGCACTCGGCAACCGGCGTCAGTCTCGGCCTGAAGAGTCTCATGGGGCTGATCTGGGACCGCGGTTACCTCCACCGGGTGAACCTCGACCGTGCGATTGCCGAACTGGGTACCGTGATCAAACCGGGGCTCACCGTGATCGACGCAACACGCGCCCTCACCACAGGTGGACCAGGCGGTCCGGGGAAGACGGTCGTTCTCAATAAAGTGGTAGCGGGCATCGATCCGGTCGCCGTTGATTCCTACACCGTAGGGATTGCCCAATGGTATAAGAAATCCTGGACCGGAAAACAAGTGAAGTCTATTCGGGCTGCTGCCGATTTGGGCCTCGGTGAAATTGACACCGCGAACATGCGGATCAAGCAAGTCAAGGTCTAACCGGCGAGTAAAACAACACAAGCAGGTGAAACTGAGAATAAAAAGATCTCGGATCCTCCGGTGGATTGTTCAAATCCTCTTTCTTGGTCTTTTCATCACCGCATTCGTACTCACCCGCTATAGCGTACCAGTAACATTTCAAAATCTTTTCTTCAAGTTTGACCCGCTGATTCTCCTCGTCGTCAGCATCGCATACCGGACGGTCCTTGCCGCGGCCATGCTGTCCTTGTTGACCGTCGCAGCGACATTGTTCTTCGGCCGGTTCTTCTGCGGATTCATCTGCCCGCTCGGCACGACCATAGATATCTTTGACGTTTTTGTCAAAAAACAAAAGAAAGCAGCGCCAATACTTCGCAGCGGTAAATATCTTATCTTGACCTTCTTACTGGCCGCCGCCTTACTCGGTACTTCTTTCTTGCACTTCTTCGATCCCCTGGCGATCTTCGAGCGTTCGTTGACACTCATCTTCTACCCGGCTGCAATGTACATCGCCGGAATTTTCAATGTCGGGATGAGGGCAATTTACACCGAGTCGGCAATCGCTTTTCTCTTTCTATTCATCATTCTCGGATTGAATTTTATCAGCCAGAGATTCTGGTGCCGCAATGTCTGCCCGCTGGGCGGGCTGTTGGCTCTCTTCTCGAAATCCGCGGTCTTCAAGTTTTCTTTTGCAGAAGGCTGCACAGAGTGTGGCATATGCGAAAAGATATGCCCGACCGGCGCTATTTCCATCGAGAAAATGAGCGTTGACTCCGGTGAATGCATCGACTGCCTGCGTTGCTTATATGAATGCCCGCAGCATGTCTTCGAGTATAAAATTTCACTGGCGCCGAAGCGTCTGGATCTCAGCCGGCGGCAACTGATCGGGGCACTGGGCGCCGGCATCATAATCGCTCCGCTCGCCAATTCGTTGTTGCACCGGAGGCTATCGGGCCGGCTCATCCGGCCGCCGGGTTCGATCCCTGAAGCAGATTTCCTGGACATTTGCATACATTGCGGCAAGTGTATGAAGGTCTGCCCTACGAACGGATTGCAGCCTTGTATCCTCGAGGCCGGCGTGAATGGTCTATGGACACCAAGGCTTGCTGCGCGGATCGGAGGTTGCGAAAAGAACTGCAACATGTGCGGACAGGTGTGCCCGACCTCAGCGATCAGAAACCTCCCCCTTGAAGAAAAGACTTATGCAAAGATGGGAACGGCGGTCATCGACCGCGCGCGGTGCATTGCCTGGGAGCAGGACCGGGTTTGCTTGATATGTGACGAAGCCTGCCCTTTTGCGGCCATCAGTTCGCTTAACGAAACGGTGCGCGGGACGACACTGCTCAGACCGTTCATGGACGAGCGGATCTGCACCGGCTGCGGACTGTGTGAGGCACGTTGTCCCATCGAAGAACGCGCCGCTATCGAAGTTTACTCCATCGGTGAAGAACGCAAGCGCCGCGGTTCCTACATTACCGAAGAGAAGATCAGACTGCGCGCATGTGAAGAGAAAGACGAAGATATACCGTCTGGCTTTATTATCGACAATTGATACCACTCCTTTTATTTCTTTCCGGTTTTTCACAAAAACAAATCGCGGATAATCCGATAATACTCGACGGCATAGAAAGCCGCTATGCATCGGAATACATACTCGTAACGACCCCGGTCGGCATCTACAATTTTGAACGGAGCTCAAAGACCTGGAAGAGTATAACGACGGCCTATGGCCTGCCTGACAACGAAGCGTACATCGTGGGTCTCGATCAAGGAATTCTCTGGATCGCAACGGAAAAAGGGGTGGCATCGGCCGATATCCGACTCAATGATTGGATAACGTACGAAGTACCTGGCAGGGTGAGCGGACTCTCCTTCGATGAGAGTTATGTCTGGGTTACGGGTGATTTCGGCTTAAAGAGATTCGACAAGTACGCAGAGATATGGGAGGATATCGATGACACGCCGGCGCAGGACATAATCTTCGATAGGAATTTCCTGTGGATCGCCACCGCGCGCGGTATTCTCAGGTACAATCGTGAATTCGAGAGGATCGAGGAAATGCACGCGGCGCCAAAGTACGAATACCAATACATCATCGACACTAAATCGAAAATCTGGTTCCTGTCCGAGGATAATTTCGCAACCTACGAGAAAAGCACGGAAGCCTGGACCGAGTACCCAGCATTAAGGGTAACTGATTATGCGGCACTGGATGATTCCCTGTTCATAGTCAGCGACAACCAGGTTCTTCTATACAACCCGACGACCAACAGTTGGGGAAAAGTAGTTGAAGTGGAAGGAGCCGGCAAGATAAACGGCATATCCATCAGCCCAAAAACATCGAATTACATCTCGCTCGCCACCGACCAGGGATTGCTGTTGTATGACCTGGTCGAAAGGACGCGCATCATCTACAACCGTAATAATGGCATGTTCAATGATACAATAACCGATGTTTACGAGGCACCAAACTACCTATTTGCGATCGGTCAAGGCAGCATACAGTACTATGACAAGAGCACCGGCATCTGGCAAATCGAAGAAGTGACTCCGGTCGCCGGACTCAGTTCTGAGATCTTTCACTACGACGAAGCCGGGCTGCATTTTGACGCGATCAATGATCTGGACATACGGCTGCAAGGCAGGGCGTACTATTCGGTTTCCGGAATCATCAGGGACAGTCTGGAGTGGAACGACTACTCGACGATAAATCTGCGTCTGATCGGTCAGCATGCGAGTAATCGTATGATATCGATATATTATGATGATACAAATAAGGAAGATACACTATACGGCTTTGGATACCGCGGACTTGACAACGATTTTCTGTACCGCGCGAATGGGGGCTTCATCGAGTCCGAATATTACGAATTCAATCTGGTACCAGAATTCTCGACATTTGGCGCAAACGCCCGACTGCGCCATCGCGCACACAACCTCATGGTTCAGGGGGGACAACTTAAATCCAGCCATCAAAGCGATTTCTTTTACGGCCGATCGTTCGAACGCGATACCATAATACAGGACATCAATTATTCCAGGAACGCGTTCTACAGAATACCACCAGGAAGCAACATCACGCGCGATGGGACGGATACGATGTTCGTCGATGACCGTTTGCCCGGAACAAACACGATAGACACCAGAATAGGTTATACCATTGCCGGGATCACCGGCGATTATGACCCCTTGATTAACGGTTTTGATTACTACATCGACTATCAAAACGGTACTCTGCAGATCCGGAGCCCGGTCGGTAATGACTATGTACTCGTCCTCAAGGCTAATGGGCAGGAAATCATCATACAATCCGAAATAGTAAGCGGCAACGTGCTTTCGAACATATACGCGCTCGGACCGGATATGGTGCCCGGTTCTCTTGAATTGACCATAGTCGACACACTCGGCATAGTGCATCCTCTCAGTGATTTCGGAATTGACAACGACAACAACAATAGGGTCGATGCGGAATTCATCAGTTACAAACTCGGCTATCTAATGTTTCCTCAGGAGCGACCGTTCCCGGACGAAGTGTACGACCAGAATCTCAACATATACACATTAGACTACAGGTTTTTCACCCAGTCAGTATTCTACTCCCTCAGCAAGCAGCCGGTGCTGATCGGTAGTGAAGAGGTTCTTGTGGACGGTGAAACAATGACAAGGAACTACCATTACAGCATTGATTACACGTCAGGCACGGTCCTTTTCCTGAGCGACGATGTCGTTTCTGATTTCAGTGAGGTCGAAATACAATATGTTGCAGTGGAAAGAACACGCTCGGACCCCTTCTATGCGGTGCAGCCGAACATAAAGATCGGCGATAATATCAACGTCGCGCCAGGTTACAGTTCAATTGACGGGGAGAACATCTTTCATCTATCCGGCAAGTACCAGAGCGGCTCGGCAAAGAATTCAATCATGTTCGTACCACAGATTGCAGCCAGTGAAGAAAGAGACTATGCCCAGGATTACCTGCTCGTCGCAAACTACGGAGCGCTCACACTGAATGCCAACTACCGGGGTTTCTCAGAGGAATTTGAATCGTTCGGCCTCAGTGAAAAGCGCTACGGAGATCTGGAACACAGCGGAGCGGTCTCGCTCGGTATCGAACCGCTCAACTATGTGCGTTTGAACGCAAACGTGAAAAAGGAATGGCTCACCGATTCGCTTCACAATTCGAATAACACCGAATATATCTCCGGAAAACTCGAGTATCTTAACCCGGTCCTGCCGAACGGCTTCTTGCTCGCCGCCAGGAATAAACTGCCGGATTACGAGAAACTCCGGCTTCAATGTAACGCGAATTACAACTTCCAGCTGGCCGAGAGCAAGGTGCGGCTCACATCCTCGGTATACAATGATTTTCTCGATTTCAGTAATAACGACAAGAAGAGAATACTCGGATACACCGTTAACACCAACATAGCACTGCGCTTTCCAGTACGGGTGGACGTCTATACACACGGTGTGGACCGTTACGCAGAAGAATATCGAGAGAGAAATGAAAATGAAATTCGCCTCGCGCTGAACATAGACGTGATACCTGGTCTGTACTACACAGGTAATTATCAACAGAAGAGGGAAACCTTTTTCCTTCCGGTATCGAAGGACATATCGATTCGGAGTTACATGTATAATGATCTGAACATAGCACCCGGACGGTGGTATTCTCCCTTGAGCATCGTTAATTTCTCGCTGGGCACTGGACAGAATTTTGAAGAGCACCTGGGTAATGTTCCACTCGGACGCGAACTACCTCTCTTCTTGTTCGGTCCGGTCGAAAACGACATTGCCATGCTCTCTGATCTACGTAATGTCTATGCAAAAATATATTTCACCCCATTATCCAATCTGAACCTGCAGCTGAAGCGTTCGGTGAACCGCAGCGGCACCGCCCGCTACGACATGCCGATCCTGCGCAACGGTTACGCCGACGAAATAAGGGTAGAATATGAACAGACACTGATCGGGTTCGTCACAGCCGTCTTCAACCGGACGGAAAACAGGTTCTATCCAATAAAGGTCACCACGAACACCTATCTCGAATGGATCAGATCCTGGACCGCACAACTGAGGACAAAATTAAGCACCAATTACAGAGCGGATACCGACGATTACACGACAGTGCAGACCGAGGATTCGGAATCCACCGTCAGGATGGAAACGCTTTGGAGATTCGGCCGCAGGTCATATGTGAACGTAAGCCTCGGGGCAAGAAGGCAGGACAGATACACGACGGGCATCAGCAACTCGATCCTTCCCGGATTCAGCATTTATCTCAACATGGTCGAATTCCTTTATATGCAATTCGATTACGAAGCGAATATAGTAATTCATGGCTCTACGACCCATTCGCTTTCGGCAAAGATAACCGGATCGTTCTGACACAAAAGACTCGTTTAGATCGTTATTATCGTTACTTTCGCTAATACCGTTGAGCCCGGGCGGGGACTGTTTCCGGTAATCCTTGACAGTATAGATATAATAACTATAATTACGCAAATATTATAGGAGGCTTTATGCGTTATGCAAAACTGGGTGTACCTATATGCTTGGCTTTGTTGATGCTGTTGGGTTGCCCTAGGAGACAAGTAGTAGAACCTGCTGAGGAAGTCATCGTTGAAGAAGTTCCCGAGGAAATAATAATCGAGGAACCGGCTCGACCACCATTCGAGATGCAGCGTATTTTCTTCGATTTTGACAAATCAGATATCCGTGTTGATGCTGCTGAAGCATTGAGGCAAAATGCACAAATGCTGGAACTCTACCCGGAGGCAAATATCACCATCGAAGGGCACTGTTGTGAGATAGGTACGGCCGAATACAACATTGCATTGGGTGAGAGACGCGCAAAGGCTGCGTCTGAATATCTTGTGATGCTTGGTATCGATGCCGTGCGTTTATCCACGGTCAGCTATGGTGAAGAAAGACCGCTCGATCCAACGGTTCTCGAGCAGAACCGAAGGTGTGAATTCAAAACAAATTAGCGAACATCAAATACATTCTCCAATGATGCGTACAAAAATAATAAGAGACATTATTATATTGCCAATACTCGTGCTGGTAGCATTTACCAGCACGAGTTGTTTGAGCAGACAGCGGTTCAGCAATTATGGCTGGCAACTTGACAGCCTGCGATACTACACAAGGAAAATTGACAGCCTGATCGCCGTGCAGGGTAATGAAATTAAACTGCTGCGTACTGACCTTTTCATAAAAACGAACGAACTCAGTCAGAAATTCGACATGCTTAATTCACGACTCAGCGAATCTGAAACCCAGATCAGCCAACTCTACAGTAAAATCGGCCCATCCCAGCGAGCGGCCGCTGATTCCGAAGCCATTGCACAGGTCAGCCCGGAAGCCCGTTTGATATACGAATCCGCCTACAAGCATTATATAAAGGGCAACTATCAAGAAGCGATCGATGGATTTCTGGCATACCAACAAGCAACGCAGGATGGTCCGCTCGTGGATAACGCGCTCTACTGGATCGGCGAGTCGCATGCCGCTTTGGGCCAGCTGCAGAAGGCGGTAAATACGTTCCAGGAATTAGTCAATAAATATCCGAAAAGCGCGCGCGTACCGACCGCGCTTTACCGCATGGGCATTATCTACGAAGAAAGCAAGGATTTGAAGACAGCCCGTTTTTACTACAATCAGGTGATCAGGGATTTCCCTAACTCACCCGAGGCTGCCCTCGCAAGGAATAGATTGCAATAACCATGAATATATTCAGGATCTTCATAGAATCGAGTATCGCCGCTCAGATCATAATGATCATTCTCGTCATTTTTTCAATCTGGTCATGGGGCATCTTCCTCAAGAAAATGTTCGATTTCGGAGGTGTGAAGCGGCGCACGAAAAGGTTCATGTCCAATTACAATTTCCACAAGGACACAAAAGAATGGGGAAACTTCGGTTTTCAACTCACTGACAATCCATATGGGAGAATTCTTGCCAGCGGGCTTGAGGAGTACAAGAAACTGAAAGTGAAGGTAAGCGCGCGTCTGATGAACCAGCAAGAATCTAAAAAAGAACGCGGTTTTATCAATGAACTCGCCGACAACGTTCGCATGGCAATGGAAAGAACAAAGATCGAAGAGACGGCGCAGCTCGAAACATCCCTGCCAACTCTGAGCACGTTTGTCAGCGTCAGCCCTTTCCTGGGGCTTCTGGGTACGGTGTGGGGAATCATGGAAGCCTTTCTGGAAATCCGTGCGCGTGGTTCGGCACACATCACCATTGTCGCACCAGGGATTTCCGATGCTTTGATCACAACTGTGTACGGACTCCTCGTCGCAATTCCCGCCCTCATTTTCTACAACATATTCAGAAGCCGGGTGAACAGTTACAGCGGCGATCTCGAGAAGTTCATTAACGAAATCTATGCCAACCTGCGCAAGGAATTACTCACCCTTTCACAATGAACAACAAGGGCTTGATTTCCGAGATCAATATCACCTCACTTGCCGACGTCAGTATCACTCTGCTGGTGATATTCATCATCACCGCGCCGATGATGACCCCGGGTATCGATGTCAACCTGCCCCGCACCGATGCTTCTCTGCCTCACGATGAAGAGGGCGTAACGGTCTCGGTAAATAAAGAGCTCCAAATATTCGTCGATAACGAACAGGTACAGGTAGATAACTTCGAGGCGAAAATCCGACAGATCATTAACAGCAAACCGCCCGGTATCATCATCTACCTGCGCGCCGATAAAGAAGTCGACTACGGCTTTGTCGTTGAAATAGTGGGCAGATTACGCAAGGCGGGTGTCAAGGAACTTGGACTGGTTGCCGAAATACCGCAGGGATGAACCGCTTCCATATTCTGTCAGTCGTGCTGCATATTGTGATCTTTGCGGCGATCTTCATTTCGGGTCGTGCCCATTTCAAGCCGATACCAAAACTGGATGTATATAAAGTCAGCCTCGCCCCTTTACCTCAACCAAAAGTAACAGCCCCCGAAGAGATCCCGGAGGAAAAAGAAGAAATCGTTCAGGAGGAAAAACAGGAAGAGAAAGCACCGCCAAAGAAAGAAGAAAAAAAACCACAACCGGCCAAGAAGCCCGTTGAAGAAAAAGCCAAGGAAGTGGTCAAAAAGGGCCTACCAGACATAAAACCGAAGATCTACACAGGCAGTGGTCGGGGGTTTACCTACTCGTATTATCTGAATATCCTCCTTAACAAAATAGGCAAGAACTGGCATAACCCGTTCCGCGACCAAAATGTAGTCTTGAGAAGCATTGTCTACTTTGAGGTCGATAAAAACGGAACCATATACAGTGTCCGGCTGGAAGATGATTCCGGCAATGATATATACAACGAAACAACCATGCGTGCCGTGGTAGCCACGAAATCGCTTCCGCCGCTTCCCGATGAATTTGCTGATGATTATCTGAAAGTGCACCTGGAGTTCCTTACCGCAAAGTGAGAGCACTGCTTCTATCTGTATTGCTTATGACTCAGGCGGGGATCGCACAAGATGTTTATCTACGCCTCACCGACTACGGCGGCGGTAAGATTAACCTCGTCGTCGAACCATTTGCATCCGGGGAATCGTCGCTGCGCGATGAAGAAGCACGGCAGATCACGGTCATCGAAGACGTCTTAAAAAAAGACCTCGAATACTCTCTTTACTTCGAAATCTTCACCGACCCGACATTTCTTGCAGAAGATGCTCAGGGTGTAATACTGAAAGCCCAGGCAGAGAGCCAAAAACTCTCGGTCCGCCTGGAGGATTTTGAGTCCCGTGAGAAAATAGGAGAACGGACATACGACATCGAAGATGATACAAGACTCACCGCCCACATTATCGCGGATGACGTCATAAATCTCCTTACCGGAGAGAAAGGTATTTCCAGAACCAAGGTGCTTTTCTCTTACAAAACGCCGGCCGGCAAGGAGATCGGTCTGATCGACTACGATGGATATAACTTTACACGCGTTACCAATAACGGTAATATCAACCTCTTCCCGTCGTGGGCCTCGGACGGCAAGCGGATGCTTTTTTCTACTTACACAGATGACCGTCTAAAGATCTATATATATGACTTCACAGAGAAAAAGATGACCTCTCTCTCATCTTTCCCCGGTCTAAATTTCGCTCCGTGCTGGTCTCCCGACGGGACGAAGATATGCATGAGTTTATCTAAGGATGGTAATGCCGAGCTATACCTGCTCAATCTAGATACCAGAAAAATGCACCGCTTGACCAATAATTCGGCAGTTGATACCTCGCCCGCGTTCTCGCCAAATAGTCGCGAAATCGTATTTGTGTCCGACCGCTCAGGTAACCCTCAGATTTACGTAATGGACACCCATGGAGGTAATGTTCGGCGTCTAACATATCACGGTAATTACAACACCTCGCCGGCCTGGTCGCCGCGCGGTGATATTATTACCTACGTCTCCAGGGAGAAAGACAACTCCCAACAGGTATACGTTACAGACCCGACTGACTTCAGCCCGGTTCGGCTCACTTATCTTGGCAACAACGAAGAACCGGGATGGTCTCCGGACGGGCTGCACATCGTGTTCACTTCCAACCGAACCGGCCGGTACGAATTATACACGATGAACTGGGATGGATCGCGCCTGCGCAGGTTGACAAACGGCATTACGGCCAACGCTCCGGACTGGTCTCCGGTTACAGAACAATAATCTAATATTCCTGATAATAGATATCGTATTCAGAAACATTTTGTATGAAATAAGTATCGTCTTTGAGAAAAATATAGAATAAGCAACTGCCGATCGAGAATTCATCCCAGTAATAAAGAACAAGATACTCCCCGGTATCCATGATAGTATCAGTGATAAGGTCAACGATGTACGAATCCATGCCGCTGCCAACCGGAATACTGTCGCGTGCCAGCTCTTCCGTGCCCCTATACAACACGTTCATTATTTCAAAAGAGCGGGGAAAAGGCTCGACAAAGTCAACCTGCATTCTTACCCCGATCAATTGTCCGTAGTTGTTGAACCAGCCGAGAATGGGCTGGGAGTAATAGATTGGCGGAGGTGTCATGAAATCCTCGCCGCCGGGGTCATAAGGATTCACCCGTTCGCGACAGCCAACACCAAGTATGAGTATGAGTAGCAACAAATTTGCACGCATTCTTCCCCCTACAGGTTCTTCTTTATGCCAAAGACCATCTTCGAATTGCCGGCGTACCGCAGGTCAATTAGCGGCACAATATGTGCTGAACGAATGAGTTTTGCCTTTTTGATCTGGTAGTATATCGCGCGCGTAACAAAGACAACTGCGCCGACTGCAAAAACATTCCTGATATTATCGTACCGCTCCACTCTATCCCATGATTCGAGGGCCGAGCTCATGCTTTCACTCGCCTGGTATTCATCATATGCGTCATTCGCCTTCATGTGAAAAATCGCCATGCCGCCAACACATGCGGCACCGAGCAGCGTATTGATCAGCACCTTACGCGAATATCTACTCTCCAGCTGGGGAATATCGATGACACTATCTGATGCGGCAGACGCAAGTGTGAGCGCAAGCAACATATATGTCATTCTACCTCCTCCCGTTTATTTCTATTGGAATAGTCTTCAAATAAATGCAGTGAATAACGATCCATATCCTTGACATTCCTTATTCGGTCAAATACTGCATTGATTATAACCTCCCAGAATTCAATGTCAACATTCCTGAATCGGAGCGACATAATATCATAGGATATTCACGGTGAATATAGATACTACTATGTCCTATTGACTTAACCTTAGTTCTGGATAACTTTAAATAACATGACAACAGGACGTTAAACTAGAATGAAAGATGTTTAGCCTACTCCGTAAAAAAGGAATTCTTTTTTTAGGGCTATCCAACACGATTTCCCAACTTGGGGACCGTCTTACGCACATGGTCATTATCACCTTGATCGGAGTCATGTTTCCGGGACGCATTTCTGCCTTCAGCGAATTCTCCATAACTTTTTCTCTGCCGATTGTAATTCTCTCGCCATTCGCCGGGGTCTTTGTCGACCACTGGAACAAGCAGACGATCATGTTCCGCTGCCACCTGATACAAGCCGTACTCATTTTCGTAACACCTTTTTTCATCATGCTCACACGCAGCATGGTGCCGGTCTGGATTCTCGTCGTCCTCTTTTTCTCTCTCGACCTTTTCAATAATACTTCAAAGAACAGCGTCATTCCTGATCTCGTCAGTTACGATCAATTGGTAGGTGCAAATTCGGTAATCGTTACCCTGGCGCGAGTCGCCACCTTCATCGGCATGGTAGGCGGCGGTTATCTTATCCGGTGGGTGGGCTGGCAAATAGGTTTCTTCGTCGATGCGTCGACCCATATGATTGCCGGTCTATTGGTCTTAGGCATGGGAGCAAAGAGCATGTTTGCGCCGGTTCGCAAGGACGATTTTTCGTTCTCCAGAGAGTTGCAGAAATCACTGAGAAATTTTCTGCTCGACCTAAAGGAACTCGGCATATTACTGCTCAAAGACCGGATGGTCGTGTTAGTTATGATATCGGTATTTGTGTTGCCATTTGTGTCCGCTGTTGCCTACACGGTTCTCATTTTTCTCGTACAGCAGGAATTCGGCATGGGTACACCCGGGGTGGGGCTGCTTGGAGGCATCATCGGAGTCGGCATGCTCTGCGGCGCAATTTTGATTGGTCATTTTGGACGTTATGTCAGCCGCGGTTTGATATTAATCTACAGCATCGCGGTTCTTGTTGTTTCATTTTTTATCGGTCCTTTTCTGATCACCCCGATATATCTGTACGTTATGTCATTTGTGGTTGGCGTCGTATACTCATTCATGGGAATCTCACAGGATACGATTTTGCAGGAAGATGTTTCCAAAGGCATCCGGGGGCGCATATTTGCAACAAAGGAATTCGTAACAAACGTGACTTTCGTTGTATGGGCAGTATTGGTCGGTGTAATATCTGCCATGCTCGGACCTTTCATGATAATTCGCTTTGTTAGCATTGTATTACTGGTGATCTTGATATTCTCGATCATCATTTACCGCTCCATCCCCTACGAGTTACGATCCAAGTTGTAGTATATGATATCGTGCATATATGGAGATGAGAGGATCTGAATGATCGACGCAATAAGGTTCGGCGTTTCAATGAGTAAGGAATTGCTCAGGAATTTTGACCGGCTGATCAAGGAAATGGGGTACCGTAATCGTTCCGAAGCCATCCGGGACCTCATCCGCGAGCGTCTCGTCCAGCATGAATGGCAACTTACAGATCAGGAAACCGTAGGAACGATCACCATAGTATACAGTCATGACGTTCACGAACTGACCGAGATACTGACTGCCCTCCAGCATAAGTATCACCGGCAGATAATCTCAACCATGCATATTCATCTCGACCGTCATAACTGCCTTGAGGTGCTTGTGGTCAGAGGAAGGGGAAATGAAATTAAGAAGATCGCCGACCGCTTGCTCAGCACCAAAGGCGTCAAACACGGCAAACTCACGACCACAACGACAGGACGATCACTAACATAAAACCGGGCCACAGGTTGTATGTTGTGGCTGCCTGTATCGTTTGGTTCGTTAATCTCGCTAATTCCGTTAATTTCGTTCGTACCGTTGAAACGACATTTCGAAATGATCTCGTATTCGTGTACGTTCCAGTGATGCAGGATGCTACCGGAGTTCATATCCAGTATCGAGAATCAAGTATCGTTGTTTGAACGAAAATAGCGATAATACCGGACCAGACGATCTTTGTTAAATTCGCTTTTCGCAATTCCAAATTCGCTTTGTCGTTATAGCGGTATTAACGCAAGTAACGAGACTAACGAAATTAACGGCGCGTTTGTCAGTCGCAACCGTATACTGTCATATAGTATCCAGTGCCTACGCTTGACACCCGCAGACCTTTAGATATACTTGGGTATCGGGGCGTGGCGCAGCTGGTTTAGCGCGCCAGCTTGGGGTGCTGGAGGTCGTCGGTTCAAATCCGATCGCCCCGATCTCATCGCTCAAGCTTTAGAACAAACACATTCGTAGCAGCACACGGACAGTCGTCGTTTTCCCGTTTCCATCACTAAAATAACATACCAGGAAACCGGATCCCGCTTCTTTATTGAGGGGAGTCTGCGATTTGCCCCGCTTCCGTTGAGCGGGATCCTCGCAAATTTAGTCTCCAATCCTGCTCGACAATTTGCGGAAGTTGCAGAATTCAGTGTCCCAAGCGGAGCCGAGGGGAATTCGAAACCCTAGACAATTTCTAAACTTTAAATCTTAATGACCAAGAATTTTTTGAAGTTTGAATTTTGTATTTTGATATTATTCAGTATTTCGGATTTCGTGCTTAGAATTTGTGAGAATTCGTGAGGCGAATTTTCAGATCTCTCCTGCTTTCTTCAATCCATATTTAGCAAGAATCGGGCCGACCAATTCATATATCACGGTTGTTGCGGTGATCGTCGTAAAAATAATCTCGCCGTATTTCGGGTAAATCGCTTTGGCGCTCAGCGCCACGCCCAGCGCGACACCAGCCTGTGGCACCAGTCCCCAGGCCAGGTACTTGCTTATGTTCTTGCCGGACTTTGCTATCATCGAACCGAGCCTCACACCAATGAATTTACCAGCGACCCTGAAGACCATGTACAGCACACCCATTATGCCGATCCTCGGCAGTATGTTAATCTCCAGATTCGCTCCGACCAGAACAAAGAACCCAAGAAAAAAAACTATGTCTACATTTCTTAACTTCTCGAAAAATAGGTCGTTGTTTTTGACAATATTGGCAACGACCAGACCGAAGGTTATATTGGTAAGGAGCGGCGAGAGGTTCAGTTTCATGGCCAGCCCTACCGCAAGCATTATCGATCCAATGACTATGACAAGGACTTCCTCCACGGTCATGATGAAACGGGAGAGCAGGTAAAAACCCAATCCCAAAACGCCGCCCAGCAGCAATGCCGCGAATATCTCGTAGAAGGCCTCAAAGAGAACCTCGATATTGAAAACACCAAGCCGCATGGCGTTTGCCGTCGTTATCGCCAGCGCTGAGAATATCAGACACCAGGCATCATCAATTGCGACCACCCTGAGAAGCATGTCGGTGACCGGTCCGCTTGCCCGATACTCGCGCATCACCATCACCGTTGCCGCCGGCGCAGTTGCCGATGCGGCAGCGCCTAACACGAGCGCAGGGTGAAT
The DNA here is from genome assembly GCA_020353055.1 of Caldifarciminota bacterium. Lineage (GTDB taxonomy): Bacteria > Hydrothermota > Tepidihabitantia > SM23-42 > SM23-42 > SM23-42. Next base: position 1,749,710 of record CP070686.1, read on the forward strand.
TGGCATATGAATCATCTGAAAATATGCTATCATGACCGCGGTGACGATTATCCACGCAAACGCCGCTTCCAGTACAGAAATCCACAAAACAGATTTCCCTCCCGCCTTTAGCCCGGAGACCGTGAAGTTTGCGCCAAGGGTGAAGGCAATGATGCCCAGCACGAGATTCGAGACAAAATCAGAAGCATTCATGATTTTCAATGGGATAAGATTTAACAAGTGGGGGCCGATAAGGATTCCGATCAGAAGATACGCAGTAACGGCGGGGAAACTAATGCGGCGGAGGAGTTTGGCACCTACGTACGCACAAATTATGATCAGGCTAATGCCCAATATACTATTCAGATGGTAAAATCTCCCCGGCCTTCATAAGGCTGTATTTCGTCAACAACGGTCCGATCAATTCGAATATTACGGAAGTTGCTGCGATTATTGTAAAAATATAATCTCCAAAATCCGGAAAGGTTACTTTAGCGACAAGACCGACACCCAGGGCGACACCAGCCTGTGGTGCGAGACTGAGGCCAAGCCAATGCTCAGCGCTTTTTGGCGCATTGCTTATCTTCGCGCCGAGTTTCGCACCGTAGACCTTTCCGATTGTTCGGAACACTACATAAAGGATGCCCGCGAGTCCCATTTTATAGAGCACAGCAAAATCAAGGTGGGCGCCGGATATTATAAAGAATACAAGAAACAGGGGTGTATCAACCGAGCGCAGGACTTCGAAGAACTTGTAATTCTCCCTTGCAATATTGACCATCACCAGACCCATCATCATGGCAGATAACAGTACCGATACTTCTAGTGCAATCGATAATCCAACGTCCAGAAACAACAAGCCTAATGTATAGACAAGCAATTCTTCTCTAGTTCTAACAAACTTACTCAGTCTGGAGGAGAGATAACCCAGCACGCCGCCAAGTAATAGTGCGCCGAATATTTCACCCAAACCAGCGAACACGATCGAAATCTGAAACACATCGGCACGCATCGCATTTCCCACTGCAATTGCCATCGCAGCGAAAATAAGACACCAGGCATCATCAATAGCAACAACCTTCAACAACAGCTCGGTGAGCACACCGCTTGCCCGATATTCCCGGATAACCAACACCGTAGCAGCCGGTGCCGTTGCCGAAGCGGCGGCGCCCAGGACAATGGCGGGATATATAGGCATCTTGATGCTGATAAAGTAAACGATCAGAGCAACCGAGACAAGTAACCAGGCAAGCAAAGCGGCGCTAAGCGAAACCCACATGACCTGTCTCATTCCCTGGCGCAATTTGTCTATGCGGAAATTCTCACCTAAACTGAAGGCTATCAAACCCAGAACCAGATTCGAAAAGAACTCTGAGGCGGTAAAGATCTCTACTGTCACCAGATTAAGCAACTGGGGGCCGATAAGGATACCTACTATCAGAAAGGCGGTTACGCTCGGCAGGCGCACCATTTTCAGGAGGCGCGCGCCGATAAACCCCAACAATAGAATCAACCCGGCGCTGAGCAAACTATTCACTGTTCAGGATTTCGTGTTCTTTTAATATGAAGACAAGAATGTCGAGCAATGATAAAACGCCCACTAATTTCTTGTCCGCCACAACGGGTAATGTTTCGATGTTATGAAGTCTCATGAGCCGGCGTGCCTCGCGCACTGTACTTTCTTCGCGGATAGACACATAATTTGTATTGATGATATCGGCGACAAGAATGAGAGCACCCATCTCGGACGAAAGTTCGAGATTCAAATCTTCATCATCCACTTTCTCAACAAAAGGCATTCTTTCCACGATTTCGCTGACCGAACCCGAGAAAGGGCGGAATATGTTCAGAATCCCCCGGTAGTTCACTATTCCCAAGAGTATCCTGTCATCGTCAACAACGGGAAGCATATAGTGATTCGTCTTTCGCATGAATTCGATCAGATTTTTCAGATTTGTGGAAGGACTGACAGTAGGTGCATCACGCCTCATTACTGCTGCGACCGATAGTTTTTCGATATCCATACCGGAATTATATAAAATATTGAATACTTTGCAACACTGAATACTTCATTTCTTTGACTGAATTCACGCCGAGACGACTTTATTGCGCCCGGACATTTTGCCTTCGTACATTGCTTTGTCTGCCTTACCGATGAGATCGTCACGTGTCTTGGCATCTTCGGGGTATGCGGCAACACCAAGCGTCACCGTAATACTGAATTTCTTATTACCAAATGCATAAAAGGGGTCCCGGCTGATCGCCACCCGTATTCTTTCCGCAATGATTAATGCGGTCTTCTTCTCGGCATTCGGCAGCAATACGATATACTCATCACCCCCGTAGCGCACGATCACGTCATTCTTACGTACAACCTGGGTCATTCTTTCGCCGACTATTTTGAGAGTTTCACTGCCGACAAGATGACCGAAGTTGTCGTCTACCAGTTTGAAGAAATCGATATCCAGGAATATCAACGAGATCTTTCCGCTTGTATCTTTTCTCTCGATGAGGAAATCGTCGAGAAACTGATTGCAGTAGCGTGTGTTGTACAATTGGGTAAGATCATCCACCAGGCTTGCATGCTCCATCTTTCTATAGAGATTAGCCTTCTCGAGCGCTATGGTTAAATGAGCAACAACATTTTCGAAAATTTCGAAATCATCACGAGTAAAAGATTCCTCGCCAATCTTGTTGACAACCTCGACGACTCCGATGACCCGGTCGCGGCTTTTCATTGGTACACAAAGTACGGATTTCGTGATAAACTGCGTTTGCTGGTCAACCCCAGAATAAAATCGCGGATCCTTTGAAACATCCGGGACCATCAACGACTTTCCGTATCGGGCAACCCAGCCGGCAACGCCCTGCCCTATCCTCAATCTCATTCCTAAGAGTTTCTTCCCGGCTTTTCCCGAAGCCGCTTCAAACACCAATTCACGAGTTTTTTCGTTGAACAGAAGAACCGACCAACCTTCGGCGTTTATTAAATCTGCCGCTTTTGCCATGATAGTATTGAGGATTTCTTTAGGCTTCAGTGATGAATTTATCGCCTGCACCACTTCATTCAGCGTTTGCATCACCTGAACCTTTCGCTTCAACGATATTACAGTCTTGCGATTAAGAATAATCTCATTCCTGCGCTGGATGGCTTTCTCCAACACTTTCTGCAGAAAATCGATCCGGTAGGGACGAAGCAGCAATCCTGCCACTCCGGCAAAAATCGCTTTTTCTAAATTCATTACCGCGTTTCGGTCGGCGACGAGTATAACCGGAACTTCCTCGTGTTGCTTCCTTAGTTGATCCAGTATTGTCAGTGCCGCTACATCGAGTAGACAAATATCACATTTCTTCTTTCGGATTAACTTACGCAGCTCAGCGATACTCGCAACGGTTGTATTGCTTAATCCGAGTTCGCGAAGGTTTCTGGAGAGTGTGCTGAGTCTAAGGCGGTCTGGATCGAAGACTATTAATTCCATCAAATAGTCAAGACTTCGTATAACATCTTAATTTTCTTGTTATCTGCATCATAGACATTGTTGCGGTCATCAATGATGACATCATCGACGCGTGCATCGACTATCGCCTTATTCTTGTTCAACTCACCAAGCAAATGCACGCCCTTCGGTACGACGGATACTTTGAGATCGGGGAAATTATAACCGTGTGTTGTTTGACGAAATTCCCGAAGAACTTTACAGTATTTCTCAAAATCATTTTCTTCGAGAGGATATTCAAAGTCATCAGCGTTAAGAACAAGGTTTATCAATGTCGGAAGATCACATATTATGACCGAACGTCCCGGTTGTCTCTCTCTGGAGTAAAGATTTGCATCGGACAAAATAGGGCCGACGAGATCAGGATCGCCATAAGAATTCGGCGCAAAAATAACATCCCGATCCGGTACCCCCGAAGCAATACCAACGCCGATCCGGAAGAGGCTCTTGAATTCCGGCGGCAGTAAAGCGTAGGTAATACCGTCTAATTCAAGCGTTCGCTCGGCAACATCTTCGAACCATTCCCGGTAATGCACAAAATTCGCCCGGATAAATTCTTCTGCCCTCTGCACGATGTCGCGAGCGCACAGGATCGCCCGTTTCGCCGCATCTGCCGCAGGAATGATATCACATTCCCCGCCTGAACATATTGAATAGCGGAGTTTTGTTCCTTTTCCGGTTACCGATTCGGTATACAGATAATTGTAGAGAGAACCGGAGTTCTCAGAAAACCAGACCAACCCCCCGTCACCCGTGTCCTTCAAGAGAAATCCATCATATCTCTTGACCACCTGCGCCATCTCTTTGGCGAATTTGTGTTTTATTCTTTGTTCTTTGACCGCATCGTTCAATTTGATGCCCATGTAGGAGGAACCGCGTATGTCATAGACTAATATCGTAACGCATTTTCGGTGCCTGCCGACATAGTCAACTATTTCACGCGGCCGTTCAGCAACCTTTTCCTCCAGCTCAAGAACATTTTTCCCGGTTAGAAAGACCGTCTTCAGATTGGCCAGATCGACAGCGACCCTCGGCGCCTCGTTATCAGCCGGGGGTAAACAACCGACTAGATTCAAGAAACACTGGCCGACGTAATCAGGTATGATCGTTTTCTTCATGAACGAATTGTAAACATCCAAAAGTTTTTCGATTTCTAACTCAACTGCTATGAGACCACGCTTCTCGAATTTCTTGAGCATGGATACACTTCGGCTCTTCTTGCGATATATTTCCTCCATTTCCAGGGTAAGGGACTTCGTGAAGTTCTTGTATTCATCCTTTGCTGGCGGCCCGAATTTATACATGAAAATATACTCATCGAAGATTTCGCTCACGGGTTTCGTTATGTCCAGTGATCTCGTTTCCGCGTAGTGCTTGAGATCTTCTTCCTGCTTAAAGTTATCACGGATTTCCCTCTTCTTCCTTTGATAATCCTTGAGATGATATATGTTACCCAGAAATAACCGATCCAACCTCGAAAAGAGATTGGAAACTTTCTGAGTAATAACATTGGTGTCGGCATCCTGAACGACATCCTTCTCGATAATATCGTGCAACCCCTGATTGGTCTCCGCAAAAAGACCCTCGAGTTGTTCCTTTATGCGAACAGAATACAGGTCGATAGTCTTCAGTTCTTCCTCAGATTTGCTTCTGACATCACGAAGAATACTTGATAACTTCCTGATCAACTTGGTCAGAGATGTTGCCGACAGATAGTTAAGATAAATCGCCGGGATTTTCTCAACTGCATCCTTTATACTGGCAATTCCAAGACGCTCCACGTCGGAGAGAATATCCGGGAGCAGAGTTTCTACACGGGCTCCGACAATGCTCTTGTGTATGGCAAAGAAGATATCCGGGGCAAGCGAAACCTTATGTAAATCCTTGCTATATTCATTGATCTGTCTCCTGTTTGTAGCCTGTTCAATGAGCGCGATTATTTCACGCGGGCATTTCTCGACCAAGGCTTCGGGGATAGGCATCCCCCTCTTCTTGTGCCCGATGAAAAGAGGCAATTCATAACCTTCGTATTCGCTGATCTTGTGCCCCAGTTCAAGTATGAAATTGCTACGGTTCTGGAAAACTTTAACCAGCCCTTTTGAAATTCCCAAACAGGCTAAACCATGCTCGATTGCCGCAAGACTTTCTCTGTATTTTTGTTCACCGACAAATCTCTTCGCCACCATGTTGAAGTAATTACTCTGCTCTTCGATGTAATCCTGGATGCTGTTCACCTTGTGCTTATTCATCTCAACGCCTCCGTGTATATCTCAAAAAGCAATTTAGCCCGTTCCACTTTTTCAAGCTGAATATCGCTACTTTCGTCGATTACGATATCGCTGTCATCGAGCACGATTTTCAGCTTTTCAGTATCGGCCATCTCACGTCCGAACTTGGCCGCAAATATCTTATGCAGATCAAAAATGAAGCCTTTACGCGTGGCCCGCTGTTTGATCCAGTATTCCAGCCCCTGCTGAATATTCAATTGTACGGGATCGATACGCAGACCAGCCTCACTCAGAAAGGAAAAACGCTCAACATTGAGCAGAATATTGTACACCGTTGCGTCGTCACAGATAACGGTCGATTTACCCTTTGCCTTTACCGTGGAATACAGATTCGCTTCCCGGACAAGCATCCCGGTCAAGTCGTGCTCGCCAAATGCGTTTTTTTCAATATATAACTCACGCGGATAATGTCCTGAAGCAATACCAATACCCACCTGAAAAATCGATTGGAACGAAGGTGGCAGCTTGGCGTAGGTTGCCCCTTCAAAATTTATTTCACGTTCTTCTGCCTCACGAAACCAATCATGGTATCTATGGATGTTCCTTTGTACAAACAACTTAGCTTCCTGCACCATTTCAATTGCGCAGCGCACCGCCGGCAGCACATTTCCGGCTTCGGGGTTGAGGGTTTTCTCATCTTTTATATCATAGTGGTTCTTCGCGAAGAATATCACACCACCGTCGCCAGTATCCTTTACAGGAATGCCTCCATATTTTTCGGCAACGTAAAGCATTGATTCCTGGAACAAATTTCTAATCGCGCTCTCTTTTTCGGCATTCTTTAATTTCGCACCCATGAACGTGGAACCTCTTATATCATAAATCAACACCGAAACGAGGTTCTTGTAGCGCTGGACATTGATGTCCGAAGCAGAACCTTCAGCCGGCACAATATTTACATCTTTTTCGATCATCGAAACTCGACCTGACAATGCCTCCTCACCAAGATAACGAATTCCCTCGGCGGTCATCATATCAGAAAGCTTCGGATAATAATCAACGAGTTCTTCCAGCAGGAAACACTTGACCAACGGAGTAATGATCTCGTCTACAATTTTGGCAAACTTACCCATTATCATTCGGCTATCGTACTTCTCCTTAAGCAATGCAGGTGTACGGTACTGACTCATCAATTGCTGGGCTGCCTCGTCATTCCGTATGTCATTCAACGCGTCACGGATTATGAGCTGTAGCTGCTCTTCACCGATCTTTTCATGCCTGTGCAGCACCTGCATAATGTATGGATCCCAATCGTTCTTGACGACCAGTCCACCAATGTCGGCTGGTCTATAGTGCATGATTTCCTTCAGACTATTCTCCCTATCGAGACACTCCTGATACTCCCATTTCAGTATCTTGAGGTCGTAGGCATTACCGATGACAGAGCGATGCAATCTCTTCACCATGTTCTCAATAGCCTCCTCTGTCGAGAAATCCTCAGCTAAATTTATCAAACTGTCGCTCATAATATTCGTCGTCTCAGATATCTTTTTCCTTATATTCTGCATCTTCTCGGTTTTATCCCGTTTCTTGTCAGCGATATCAGAGATCAATCTGCGAGCTCGCATCTGAAGAGCATCGATGATCATCGTGAGTGCACTATCGTCTGGAAAGAAAAAGCGCGATCTGAATATTTCGCCTACCGACTTCTTGTTGAACGAAGGCAATTTGTTTATTGCATCTACGATCTTTTTAGTTTCATCTGTGTAGTAATAGCGCGCCAGACCCTTCATTATTGAACTGAATATCGGTTCGGGCAGACCCTTTTTCATGAAACTCGGGTTCAACACTTTCATTATATCAAGAGAGCTGGTTCTGGGTACAAAGGGTATATTTTCATACGAGTCGATTATTATGTTATCTACGACGACAGTTCGCTTCGTGAGCGAATTCCTGGTATAGCTGAACAGTTGATTGATGACGGCTCCGAATCTTTCCGATACCAGGCTCTTGGTCTCCGCTGATTCCGTGTGCATCTGACGGGTCAGAATATCACGAAGTAGCTTGCGATTGGCGATTTCGAATATTACAACATTGGCACTAACACCCTGGACAAAATCCTGATATATGTCGAATATATGTTTGCTGTACCTCTCAAAGAACCGCTCCCATTCATCGACATTAGATTCATCCTCAAGAAATTTAAGGTAGTTCGATACAAAATCACCCTGAAGGGTAAAAATCCTGCGTCCCAGATAGACAAGTTCTTTGCCGTTATTATACTCCAGTTTCTCGATGAACGGATCGCGCCTTGCAATTTTCTTAAGTACTGAAAAGAACCTTGTGAAGTTCGCATTATCTCGATATGTAGCGTGTAACTTCGCGTAGTATGGAGTTTCGTGAATCACGCTGTCTTCAATGCCCTTGTCGATCATTGGTACCTGTCCTTGGCTGAAGCGTGTTCCCGATAGGTTCGCGAAAAATGATGCCGCCCATCGCCCTTTGCTACAAAATAAAGATAATCAACATCGGCTGGCGTTATCGCCGCCCTTATCGAACTCTCACCCGGTGAACATATCGGCCCGGGTGGTAGACCAAGATGCAGATACGTGTTATAGGGCGAATCGATTCTCAGATCCTGGTCGGTAAGTTTCTGTTTCGGCGCGGCGTTTTCATACTGCTTTATAATATAGAATATCGTTGCGCAAGATTCCAGCGGCCTGTTTGAATTCAGCCGATTCAGGAACACACGGGCAATGATCGGTCTCTCATCCTCATATTTCGCCTCCCTTTCCACGATCGAGGCGAGAATAACAATGCGGTGCAAGGAATCGCCATCTTTGAGGCCGAAATCCGGAATCCGACGCAAGAAGTTCTTTACCATCATGTGGATTACCGCTTCCTCGCTCTGCATGCTACTGAGAGAATAGGTATCCGGGAACAGATACCCCTCGAGCGAGGACACGCCTAAACCGAGCATGGCAATAAGGCTGTCATCATTACACAACTCGATAAATCTTGTGTAATCAACCAACCCCTGATTCACCAAGATGCGACCAGTTTCGTAAATTGTCGACCCCTCTGGTATCGTCACAATTATCTCGGATTTACCACCTCTACTGAGCTGACCAATTAAATACAGAGGATTTTTATATTTGTACAACTCATAGGTACCCGCCTTGAGTTGCTTCTCCTGCCCCGATAATTTTAGCCAGAGCAGGAATTCATCTACGTTGCGGACGATATTCTGATCCGCAAGGAATAATGCGATCTCCCGTGCACTCACATTATCCGGGACTGTAACCTCGGTGCGACTCAGGTTCAGAGGCTGCCACCAGATCACGAGGATCAACAATATCAGTGCAAACATCAGATATTTCCTGTTCATGCTCGTTTCGTTTGCAGGTATTCTTCAAGCATGATCGAAGCAGAGACGCGGTCGATATCTTCCTTCTTCATGCCCAAGCCCGCATCCTTGAACTTCGCCATTGCGTATTTACTGAGATAACGTTCATCCCATGGTTCAATTTTGATGTCTAACTGGTTTCTGAGTTTCTTGATAAAACGTTCAACTTCACGGCTGATCTCAGTGGGTTCACCCCTCATCGAAACCGGATTCCCAACGATTATCAAACCCACGTTGTTCTCCGTAGCTATACACTTAAGTCGTTTAATCAAATCAGCGACCGACTTCGGCTTGATAGTCACTAGAGGCTGGGATATTGTACATAACGGGTCGGTGATCGCCACACCAACCCTCTTCTTACCGTAGTCGATTGCCATAATACGTGTCATGTTTGACAAATTATACGGATATATTTATTTCTGTCAATATTTATTGACTTTGCATGCTTTATTTGTAGAATATATTGTGGCATATTTACGTATTATTCGACCTGTGAATTGTGTCATTGCATCCGTCTCTGTGTTGGTCGGTGCCTGGATAGGAAGAGATATCTTCCTCTCAAACGGTCTCATCGCAGCAGCGATCATCGGTTTCATGGTGTGTGCATTCGGTAATCTTGTGAACGACATCAAAGATATAGAAATAGACCGTATCAACAACCCAACCCGCCCCCTCCCTTCAGGCAAAGTGAAGAAGAACATCATCTGGTTGATGGCTTTTGCGTTCATGATGTGCTCAGCCACCGCCTCATTTTTCCTCGGGACATTCCCTTTTTTGGTCGTAATTGCGGCACTTATTCTTCTTTTATTCTATTCGGTATATCTGAAGAAAACGCTTTTCGGCAATCTCGCGGTCGCCTTGATATCAGGGCTCAGTTTCATTCTTGGAGGGCTTGTTGCCGGTAATGCCGCATCTCTCGTTCCTCTGATATTTTCGATATTCATCCATATGCCGCGAGAAATCCTGAAGGACGTAATGGATATGAGGGGTGATAGAATGATCGGTGCAATTACACTGCCAATTATGGTGGGAACCACACAGGCTTACAACATCAGCGCCATATTTCTGAGCGTTTTGTGTCTCATGCTCCCGATACCCTACATTATCGGCATACTCGATATCGTGTACATCATAATCGTCCTCGCGGTAGCTTACCCCATTCTCATCTACATCATATGGCGGCTCGTCAAGAAACCATCAGTTAACGCATTGCCCCTTGTCAGCAATCTTATCAAAGCATCTATGATCGTCGGCCTGGCGGCGATGATTGCTTCATGATCGAAACGATACTATTAGGAATCGTTCAGGGGCTTACCGAGTTTCTTCCTGTATCCAGTTCAGGACATCTCGCGATTCTCGAGCATATCCTCGGTATTCACGAACCACTGACCCTTGCCGTTTTCCTTCATTTCGGCACCTTTATCGCCATCCTCGTTTATTTCTTTGGTCCGATCAAAGACCTGGTTCGAGGAATACTCAACGGCGACCGCGGAAGTCTTTCTTATCTCGGCAAAATCGCCATCGGAACCATCCCGATCGTCATCGTCGGCGTATTCTTTAGACCATGGGTTGCCGCGGCGTTCAACAATATGTTCGCGGTCGCCATTCTGCTCGGCGTTACTGGTGTGGTCGTTCTGCTGACGGGATCCGTAGTGAAAAAACAAAAGCCGGTAACTCTATTCTCGGCGATAGCCATCGGCATCGGGCAGATGCTTGCCATACTTCCCGGCATATCGAGGTCGGGAATGACCATTTCAGCCGGGATATTTTCGGGAACTGACCCGGACCGCGCATTTCGTTTTTCCTTCCTATTATCAGTACCGGCCATTCTCGGAGCCAATCTCTTCGAATTGAGAAACGTACCGAGTATTACGAATCTATCTGAAATCCTGATCGGCATGCTCTGTAGCTTTGTGAGCGGACTGATCGCGCTGGCCGTTCTGCGTCGTACTGTATTCCGAAGATTCCATCTGTTCGGAGTTTACTGTCTCATCATCAGTGTATTACTTATATTTATCCGACCATGAAAATAAATGAAACAATAATGATCTTGATTCTTCTCGCGACCGTCGCTGGCGGTGACGTCGACCGCTACCGGAAGGACAACCTGTTGTTAGAAAACATCCCCCAAATCCCCACCACGGTTGTCGCCCGCCTGCAGCCGTATCAGAACATCAGGGGCGCAGCATTCTATGACTGGCTGCCCATGAATAGTGGCATATTGATACGAACCCGATTTGCCGAGTCAAGCCAAATCCATGTCGTCGAAACGCCAAAAGGTATGCGGCGCCAAATCACATTCTTTGATGAAGGCATCGCTGAATGCACTGTCTGCCCGGACCCACGCAAACCGATATTACTTTTCACCAAGGACAAAGAGGGCAACGAAGTTCATCAAATATACGAATACAACTACTCAACCGGCGCTTACAGATTGCTGAGTGACGGGAAATCAAAATTCAATTCAATAGTATGGTCAAGGAAAGGCGACCGCTTTGCCTTCCGCTCCAACAGGCGTAACCGGCGCGACTATGATATCTATCTCGGCGATCTGCGCGGCGAGAAGAGTTTTAGATTAATTATGCGGAAGGGCGGATACTGGTACCCGGTTGAGTTTTCGCCTGATGACCGCAAACTCCTGGTCAAGCAATATGTATCTTCCGATGAGTCTTACTACTATATTATCGATATGAAAAACGAAAAGGCGACACCAATGCACAATGACACGGCAAAGGTTTCATACGGAACTGCCCGATGGTCTCCCGACATGAGAGGTATATATGTTGTCTCGGACAGGTTTGGTAATTTCAAGCAGTTGCTATACTACGATCTGCAGAACGCGACCTTTGAAATATTAACAAAGCAAATAACTTGGGACATCGGCGAAATCGAAATCTCTCCGTCGGGAAGTAGTCTTGCCTTCACCAGCAACGAAAATGGATTCGGCAGACTGTATCTAATGGATACCGGGACTCGTGCGCTCAGCCGCGTGAGTCTGCCGGATGCGCAAATATACAATCTAGTTTTCAAACCCGACGGTGACGAATTGGCCATCACTCTGAACAGACCAACACAACCGAGTGACGTATACACATTGAATTTAAAAACGAAGAAGTTCTTGCGCTGGACCCAGAGTGAGCTCGGCGGCCTCGATACACTATCTTTCGTAGCACCCAGACTCGTACAGTATGAGACATTTGACAGTGTGCAAGGCCAGCCACGCACAATTCCTGCTTATTACTACGAACCACGAAAATTCAAGCCGCCATACCCAGTCCTGATCGATTGCCATGGCGGTCCGGCCGTCCAGGAAAAACCCTATTTTTATTATCTCTTTCAATTCTTCTTGAATGACATGGGTATCGCGGTCATCGCGCCGAATGTTCGCGGTTCGACCGGCTACGGCAGGGAATTTATGATGCTGGACGACGGGTATAATAGAGAAAACTCCGTAAAGGACATCGGCGCGCTTCTGGATTGGATAGAAGAGCAACCACAACTTAACAGCCGTCGTGTAGCCATCAGCGGCGCTTCTTACGGCGGCTACCTGGTACTCGCCGCGATGGTCAAATACAACGAACGCCTGCGATGTGGCATCGATCAACTGGGCATCAGCAACTTTGTCACTTTTCTCGAAAATACAAGTGAATACCGTCAGGATTTGCGCCGCGAAGAATACGGCGACGAGCGTGATCCTACAATGCGTGAATTTCTCACCCACATCTCACCTCTGACCAATGCTCATCTTATTAAGAAACCTATGTTCATCGTTCAGGGACTCAACGATCCGAGGGTGCCGGCTTCTGAGGCTGAGCAGATCGTAAAAGCGATTCGCAAGAACGACGTAGAAGTCTGGTATCTGCTTGCTGAAGACGAAGGTCATGGGTTCGGCAAGAAATCGAACCGTAATTTCTATCAGCAGGCAATGGTATTGTTCTTGGAAAAGTATCTGCTCGGGAAGAAATAGCAGTCCAAACAAGGCGAAATAGAACTTGAAGTTGTTGATCAATCCTGCATGCCCGCAATAAACAGATATTTGGTTATTTAGTAATTTAGTTGTTCAGGCATTTTACATATTCAAGGAGGTTCCATGAAAATTCTCGTCGGTTTCTGTTCTCTCAGCGGCAATACAAAGAAAATGGCCGAAGCGATTGCCAGAGGCGTAAAGGATGAAGGTGTGACCTGTGACCTGAAAGAGGTCTCGCAGATCACCGTTGATGAACTGCTTAATTATGAAGGTCTGATCTTCGGCTCGCCAACTTATTATGGTCTGATGACGGCCGATTTGAAAAGACTTTTTGATGACAGTGTGAAACATCATGGTAAACTGACCGGAAAAATCGGCGGCGCGTTTACTTCGAGCGGTATGATGGGCGGCGGCGGAGAAACAACGATCCTCAGCATCTTCGAAGCCCTGCTCATTCACGGGATGATCATAGCCGGCGATGCGAAAATGCAGCACTACGGACCGCTTGCTGTTGGCGCACCGGATAATGAAGCCGAGAAAAATTGCATGAAATATGGAAAAAAGATCGCTGCGTTGACCAAGAAGATTTACGGAACATAGACGGGACTCAATAACGGGGTAATACTCTACGAGCCAACTGTCTGGAATTTAGATTTTTGAATTTTGAGATTGTCTAGTATTTCGAATTTAGTGCTTAGTATTTTGCCCTTGTTATCAACCTCTGCTTGACGCTACGTGATTTCTGGATATAATAGACCCAGAGTCCAAATGCCTAAAATGAAAGCCGTAGCAAAAACAAAACCCGCACGTGGTGCGGAAATCATCGACATCGACATACCAACGCCTGGGCCTGACGACGTCCTGACAAAGGTACTGGCAACGTCGATCTGCGGTACTGATCTGCACATATATGAATGGAATGAGTGGGCGCAGAGCCGCATCAAGAATCTACCCAAGATCATGGGTCACGAACTATGCGGTGAGGTACTGGAAATAGGAAAGAATGTAAGAAATGTGAAAAAAGGTGACATAATATCAGCGGAAACCCACATTGCATGTGGACATTGCTACTTATGCCACACCGGCAATGCCCACATCTGCATCAACGGCAGCATATTCGGCGTGGATGTCAACGGCGTATTTGCGGAGTATGCAATAGTCCCCGCATCCAATGCATGGCTCCTTGACAAGCGCATACAAAAAGACTTCGCCTCGGTAATGGAGCCGCTTGGTAATGCTGTGCATACCGTACTGGCCGGTGAAATCACCGGTAACACTGTTCTCGTCACCGGCTGCGGCCCGATCGGACTCATGAGCATCATGGTGTCACGAATTTGCGGCGCGACCAAGATAATCGCCACGGAGATAAACGATTTCCGCATCGGGCTGGCAAAAAAAGTCGGTGCCGATGTCGTGCTTAACCCAAGAAAAGACAAAGTTGTTACAAGAGTGCTTGAAGAAACGGACGGACTCGGCGTTGATATCGTCCTGGAAATGTCTGGTAATCCAAGAGCAATAAGCGATGCTTTTTCCGCTTTGAGACCCGGTGGCCGCTACTCGATCCTTGGCATACCTGATAAACCGATGGAAATAGATATTGGAAAGCACATAGTGTTTAAATATGCTACTGTGCAGGGGATCAACGGGCGGCTGATGTTTTCCACCTGGCACAAAACAGCAAGATTCTTGAGTTCCGGGCGGCTCGATCTCGAGCCCATCATCACCCACCGATTGCGCCTCGATGAATATGAAAAAGGAATGGAATTGATGAAACAGGGTAATTGCGGCAAGATACTCCTATACCCTTAGGCTACTGGCGTTATGATTAAAGGTCTGGGAATTGATATTCTCGCGAATGACAGGTTTGCCGCGCTGAAAAATAAGGCGGAATTCACTGAAGATGTTTTCACGCCTGATGAACTCAGTGTCGCCCAGCGTTCACCAAATCACGATAATGCGTTTGCTCTTTTTTTTTCCATAAAAGAAGCGTTTCTGAAAGCCCTAAGCTGCGGGCTTCATTTTGGATCATTCTGGCGCGGAATTAATATCAATCACCATCTGGAGGTCAAAACCTCTGGCCGGGTTAGTCACTTTGTCGAGGAAAAAGCTGTCAGACAATTCCACACATCCGCGGCGCAAACAAAACGATACGCGCTGGGCGTTGTTGTACTGGAATCCGAGGATTAACTTTAGGAGGTGCATTAATGAGTAACATCGGTTCTTATGAAGAACGGTATGCAAAATTCGATTGGAAGATATCAGCGGATGAACTCGAGTATGGCAAGAATGGTATGTTCAACATCGGCTACTACTGCAGCGACCGCATTGTGGAAAAAGGATTTGGTGATAGAGTTGGACTCATCTGGCAGGGATTCAAAGGAGACGTAAAAAAATTCACGTACAATGACATCCGCATCTACAGCAACGTCTTTGCAGAATTCCTGGGGGATATCGGTATCGAACGTGGAGATCGGGTCTGCATCTTCATGGATCGCATTCCCGAACTTTACATGTCTTTCATTGGTATCCTCAAAATGGGAGGCATTACCCAACCGCTTTTCTCCGCATTTGGCGAAGAGGCACTCTTCACTCGGCTCGAGGATGCAAAAACCAAAGCGATCATTACAACCAGAAAACATGCAGGCAAAATCCGCAGGATCAGAGAACGGCTACCCGATCTCCAAAAAGTGATTGTAGTCGATGGGGTCGAACAAAATCTGAAGCCGGGAGAGATCGCATTCAACATGGAAGGATCAACTCCCGTCGAGCACTTTGAGATCGAGAAGGTCGGTCCGGAAGAAGCATCGGTGCTCCACTATACTTCGGGCACGACAGGAAAACCAAAAGGCGCACTGCATGTCCACTCTTCGATAATCGCCCAGTACCTGACGGCAAAATGGGTGCTTGACATCACACCCGAGGATATTTACTGGTGTACTGCAGATCCTGGTTGGGTTACCGGCACCAGCTACGGCATAATCGGTCCCTGGGCATGTGGCATAACACAGACCGTGCTTGATTCGGGATTCAACACAGAGAAATGGTATCAGTTCATTGAACAGCACAAAATCAACGTATGGTATACTGCGCCAACCGCGATCCGCCTTTTGATGAAAGACGGGACGAGCGTAGTTCAGAAGTACGATGTCGGCAGTCTCAGGCATCTAATCAGTGTCGGTGAACCTCTCAATGCCGAAGGTGTCATCTGGTCAGAACAGGCGTTCAACAAACCATTTCATGACTCTTACTGGCAGACCGAAACCGGTGCGATCGTCATTACCAACTATCCGGGGATGAAAGTCAAGCCAGGATCCATGGGCAAACCCTTTCCCGGAATCACGGCAACGGTTGTCGATCAGAAAACGTTCGAGCCCATAGCGACGACCGGCACAGTCGGGCTCATTGCACTGAAACCGGGCTGGCCATCAATGTTCCGCGCTTACTGGGAAAACAAGGAAATGTACGACAGTAAATTCAAGAACGGATGGTACATATGCGGCGATCGGGCGAGTATCGACAGTGATGGTTACTTCTGGTTCGTGGGGCGTGATGATGATGTCATAAACACGGGCGGGCATTTGGTCGGCCCATTCGAGATCGAATCGGCTCTGCTCGAGCACGAAGCAGTCGCCGAATCAGCCGCGGTCGGAAAACCGGACCAGGTTAACATGGAAGTAGTAAAAGCCTTTGTTGCCCTCAAGCCGGGGTATGAGGCGAATGCCGACCTTGAACTTAGCATCATGAATTTCATTCGTAAGAAACTGTCACCACTTGCCATGCCACAAGAGATTGAGTTTGTAGACTCGCTGCCTAAAACCCGAAGCGGCAAGATCATGCGACGATTGCTCCGGGCAAAGGAATGGGGGCAAGAAATCGGTGACATATCAACATTGGAGAACGATTGAAAAAAGGAGGATGAAATGTCCGAAGAAATCAAGAATTTGATCATCGAGTATGTCAAGAAAGAATACCTGGAAGAGGACGCAGAAGAAGAAGTCAACGAGAATACTCCATTGATATCCAGCGGTATCGTAGATTCATTTTCCATGGTTTCGCTCAAGACATTCCTTGAAAAGAAATTCAATATTAAGATCCCCGATGATAAAGCAACTCCCGAAGCCTTCGATACTGTTACCAACATATTGAATTTGCTCAAGGAATACAACGTCACATAGGAGGTTAGTGATGGCCTACAGCGAAAAGGCAAAATTACACTACGCAACCGAACTGAAAGGCATAAAGGAAGCAGGCACCTTCAAGGAAGAAAGGTTTATCGAATCACCCCAGGCGGCGAATATCAAGGTGGAATTTCCCGCTGGCTCGCCACCCAAAGAAGTTCTGAATTTCTGCGCGAATAACTACCTGGGATTATCAAGCCATCCAGAAGTAGTATCTGCTGCACATGATGGTCTTAAAGAGCGGGGCTACGGTATGTCCTCGGTACGTTTCATCTGCGGCACCCAGGATATTCACAGGGAATTGGAAGAAAAATTAACAAAATTCCTCGGCACCGAAGACACGATCCTCTTTCCATCATGCATGGATGCCAATGCCGGTGTATTTGATGTGGTATTAGACAAAGAAGACGCCATGATCGCTGATCGACTCGTCCATGCGTCGATCGTCGACGGCATGAGGCTTTGCAAGGCACAATTATTCAACTACAAACATTCAAACATGGACCACCTTGAAGAAAAATTGAAGGAAACCCAGGACTGTCGCTTCCGCATGGTGATCACCGATGGCGTCTTCTCGATGGACGGGGATATTGCCAAACTGAAAGAGATATGCGACCTTGCCGATAAATACGACGCAATGGTTCTGGTCGACGATTCCCATGCCACCGGGTTCATGGGCAAAACCGGGCGGGGTACTCACGAGCACTGCGGCGTTCTCGGTCGCATTGACGTTATTACGACTACCATGGGTAAAGCACTGGGAGGCGCATCCGGTGGATGTGTGAGCGGCCGAAAAGAGATCGTCGATCTCTGCCGCCAGCGTGCGCGCCCATATCTATTTTCGAACACCGTCCCGCCGGTCATTGTCGCCGCGGCCAGCAAGGTTCTCGATATTATCAGCAAGACGACCGACCGCCGTGACAAACTCGAGGAAAACACAGTATTCTTCCGAGAAAAAATGACTGCTGCCGGATTCGACATAAGGGAAGGAGTACACCCCATCGTTCCGATCATGCTATATAATGCAAAACTCGCCCAGGACATGGCACGTGACCTATATAATGAAGGTATCTACGTCATCGGTTTCTCATTTCCGGTCGTACCGAAAGGCCAGGCACGCATTAGAGTACAGATCTCAGCCGGTCATGATAGGGAACACATTGAACGAGCAATCTCGGCTTTTACGAAAATCGGCGAGAAATACAAAATACTCGGCATGAAGAAAAACGAAATAATCGAGATGTACGGACTGTGACGAATGCTAATATCCAAATACGAAAATCTAAACAAATTCGAATCCAGTTTTGGTCATCTGTATTTTAGATTTTGCGATTGTCCCCCTTGCGGGGATTCTCGTAAATACGATCAAATCATAGATTTGAGTATTTGCGGAATTATAATTTCGTGCTTCGAATTTAGGATTTTGAGTGAATAATACATCCGATGCGATCATAATCGGCGGTGGTATCATCGGTTGCGCCACGGGTTACTACTTAACGAAGAAAGGGTTTAAGGTCAACCTGCTCGAAAGAGCATATTTGACCGCCGGCTCGACCGGTCGATGCATCGGCGGGATCAGACAACAATTCTCCACACCGCTGAGCATCAAGGTTGCGATGGAATCGATGAAGAAATTCGGTACAATGCGCGACGAGCTGAAGCAGGACGTCGAGTTCCATCAAGGCGGATATCTTTTTCTTGCTCACAGTGAAGAAAAGAAGCAAACGTACATGAAGCTTATTGAAATCCAAAGGGAAATGGGAATCGATGTAAGTTTCATCGGCCTTTCTGAGATAGAAAGGCTCGTACCGGGCATTGACCCAACCGGTCTTTTGGGCGGGGCATACTGCCCTACCGATGCACAGGCTAATCCGTTTCTGATCGTCGATGGATATGCAAAAGCAATTAAAGAACGCGGTAATGTCTTCCCGTATAAAGACGTCACGCAGATAAACGTTCAAAAAGAAAAAGTCGTTTCAGTGACGACGCGGGACAACGAAACTTACTTTGCGCCAGTAGTGATCAATGCTGCCGGTCCTTTTGCCCGCGATATCGCTCAAATGGTCGATATCGACATACAGGTCTATCCAGAACGTCACGAGGCTATGATCACCGAACAGATGGAGCGGTTCTTCGACATGATGGTGGTTGACTATCGGCCGGACGGATGCTACTTCAATCAAAAATGGCCCCATGGCAGCGTCATCGGATGCTACACACCGATACCCAACGTCCCTGGATATGATCTCGGTACTTCGTTTGAATTCGCCAGGGAAATGGGACGCCGCATGGCCCGTCTCATTCCCAGATTGGGTAACACAAAGATCATACGCCACTGGTCAGGTAGCTATGAGATGACTCCCGACGGCAATCCGATCCTCGACAAATCTGATGTCGATGGTTTCTGGATCGTCGGTGGCATGTGCGGCCACGGTTTCATGCTGGGCCCTGAAATTGGCTGGCTGGCCGCCGAGTACATAACGGAAGGTAAAGCACCTTATGACATTACGGAATTCGCCCTGCACCGCGACTTCACCGGCAAAGAGGTGATGAAGTGACAAGCTTCAGAGTGATCAAAAACGATAGAAAAACTCATGCCCGTTACGGGAGGCTAAAAACGAAGCACTACGAAGTTCAGACGCCGAACTTCATGCCGGTGGCCACACAGGCAACGGTGAAAACACAATCACCCGCAGATTTGAAAAAAATCGGCGTTCAGATACTGATCAGTAACACATATCATCTTATGCTACGTCCTTCCTCGGCAGTGATTAAAGATATGGGCGGTTTACACCGTTTCATGAATTGGGACCGAGCAATAATAACCGATTCTGGCGGTTTTCAAGCCTATTCACTCACAGACCTGAAAAAAATAACCGACGATGGGATTGATTTTTCCTCGCACCTTGACGGTTCACGACACTATCTAACTCCCGAGACTGCCGTCCAAATCCAGGAAGAGTTGAAACCCGATATCGCCATGTGTCTTGATGTCTTCAGCGCATACCCGATGGAGTTCCTGCAGGCCAGGATTGCCGTGGAACGCACTGTAAATTGGGCGAAACGAAGCCTGCAGGTAAAAAAAAAGTACCATTATTTGCCATAATCCAGGGAGCAACCTACAAGAACCTGCGTCATGAGTGCGCGCAGCGCATTGTTGAGTTAGACTTTCCCGGCTACGGCATCGGCGGCCTGATGATCGGCGAACCGTCCCTCCTGACGAACGAAATGGTGCTCACCGTAAATCAAGTGATCCCCGAGAAAAACCTGCGCTATCTCATGGGTTGTGGCTACCCGGAAGACATACTCGAGGCTGTCGCGCTGGGCGTAGATCTCTTTGATTGCGTGCTGCCGACCCGAAATGGGCGGACCGGAATGGCCTTTACCTCACATGGCAAAATCGTCATAAAGGCCAGCCGATATTCAACCGACATAGCGCCGCTTGACAAGAAGTGCAACTGCTATACCTGCCTTAATTTTTCGCGCGCCTACCTCCGTCATCTTTTCAACACGGGCGAAGCCCTGGCCGGCAGGTTGGTGAGCTATCATAATATATATTTCTATACGAAACTGATGTCCGAAATTAGAAATCACATTAAGAAAGGCACATTTTCTGGTTTTTCCAAGAGGATGTTGCGCAAATATGATTTCCGAAACTCGTAGCGCGGCGAGTATCGTAATAGATTCATGCTCTTTCAACACCATTAGTAGCACCAGAACCAAGAAAATTCGCACCTAGACAGCACTTTCTCAACATTCCTCTTGACACAAAATGAATTATATATATAATTACACAATTAAAATGTGAAAAGGAGCCAACATGTTTGGGAGAAAGAAAAAAGTACTTGGTCTTGATATCGGGTCAAGCCAAACAAAAATAGTTGAGCTTAGCGCAGGTAAGAGCAAGAAGTTATTAAATTTTGGGATTTCCAAAGTCTTACCTGACGCTATAGTTGAAGGTGAAATAATCGATCGGGAGGCAGTTCTCGACTCCGTCAGAACATTAATAGAAACCAAAGGTTTCTCCACAAAAGACGTTGTCCTGGGTATCGCCGGAAGGGATGTCATCATAAAAAGAATCACCATGGACCGGATGAGCGAAGCAGACACGCGGGAGCAAATAAAATGGGAGGCCGAGCAGTATGTACCCTTTGATATCAATGAAGTATCGCTCGATTTCGATGTCGTAAACCCAAATTTCGGAGATAACCAGCAAGAAGTCATCCTGGTCGCTGCGAAAAATGAACTCATTAACAATCTCACGTCTCTACTGAAAGACCTCAACCTCACGCCAATCATCATCGACACCACTGCCTTTGCCGTTCAGCATGTCTACGAACGCAATTACGAAGTTGTAACCGACGAGATAATCTGCCTCATACATCTCGGCGCAGGCATGACGGTAATAAATGTTATCAAGGGCGGTTCAAGTCTCTCTGCACGCGATGTCTACTACGGCGTAAATGCCTATATCAGTAAGCTGCAGAAGGAAGTAGGATTCAACTATGAAGACGCAGCGAATGCCGCCAAGGGCACGGTTCCGCCAGGCGTCTCTCAGGATTCAATCCAGGGAGTCTTCGAATCTTTCGTGAGTGACCTTGGCACGCATATCGAAAGAAGCCTGCAATTTCTATCAACGGTTACCGGTGAGGAAAAGGTAAGCCGCATGTACATATCGGGCGGAGGTTCATTGATACCAAACCTTACCGACTATCTCAAACGGCGCTTTGGTATTCCGATCGAGGCGCTCAATCCCTTCAAGAATATCATTTATGATCCGAATATTTTCGTACCTATGGGCGCGGATGTGGCTGGGCCGATCCTGGCTCAAGCCGTTGGTTTAGCATTAAGGGGGGAATAATGATTAAGATTAATTTGGCCCCAATTACCAAAAAAGGCCGTGCTCCTAAAGCAAGGGCACCGAGAGCTCCACGTCCAGGAATCAAAATCCCGCCAATTCAGACTGCGATTGTATACATCTTAGGCACAGTAATCGTTGCGCTCATCGTCATCGTTCTATTAGTGAGTCAGAATATTCAAATGCGCAACTTCAACTCTAATATAAATCAATTGAATGCGAAACTCGACGAGCTAAAAGTATACAAAGCAGCGGTCGACAGCCTCGAGTCACGGGAAAGGGAACTTGCGACACTCATCGCACCCATAAAGCAGCTCAACAGAAATCGGTTCTTCATCGCTCATATACTTGATGAAGTATCGGACCGAGTACCGGATTTTACATGGCTGACGACATTGAATGCGGATTCAACTAACCTGGACATAAAAGGAATTGCTGCCTCGAATCTACTTGTCGCCGATTTTATGAACCGTCTTGAAGAATCTCCTTACATATACAACGTAGATCTATCGGTTCTTGAGAAAAAAGTAATCGAGAAGCAGGAAATGATGGAATTCACATTAACGGCAAACGTCGGCATTGATTCAGTGGTCAGGAGGTAAGAATGAATCTAAGAGAACGAAAAACACAACAAATGGTAATCTTTCTCGTCATCCTCGTAGTGATACTCATTCTATTCTTCCGATTCCCCTACAAGACGAACAGCGACAAGGTTGATATGTTGAGGTCCAGGCGCGACTCCTTACAGATCGAAGTTCAGAAGGCAGAAGCAGCAAAAATCCGGTTGCCCGAACTCCAGGAGAAAATTGCACGCCTTGAGGTCGAATGGGAGCGAGCAAAAGAGATGTTACCAAAAGAAAAAGAAATTCCATCGCTCATACAACAGATCTCGAACTCCGGAACAAAAGCCGGTGTGAGTTTTCTGTTGTTCAGACCGAGCACCGTGGTTCAAAAAATCAACTACTCAGAAATCCCTGTTCAGATAAAGGTTACCTGTGGTTATCATCAGTTGGGCAGATTCCTGTCTAATGTCGGTAATCTCGCAAGAATTGTGAACGTTCCATCCATAAGAATCACGGTCGGTAAAGATCGTGCCGTCGAAGCTGAATTAAGAACACAGACTTATACTGTGGCAAAGGGAAAGGGGGTGCAAAGTGGTGTCCCAAGTCGTCGGTAGCCTTCTATTTGTGATGTTGATCAACCAAACGCCAACAACACCTCCCGCAGCTGATACGCTATTCCCTGTTGAGAAATGGCAATATGCTGTTAAAGGGAGACGTGATCCATTTGTGCCGCTCATCGGCACTGACTTATCCCCAGGCGGTAAAGCAAGTCACCTGAGCGTTGAGAATCTCACCCTCATTGGAATACTATGGGGAGACCGTGGATATTACGCACTGGTCAAAGATGGCGTGAATCAAGGGTATATTCTCAAAAGAGGTGACCGTGTTGTCGGCGGAAAAGTCTCAGAGATTCGCCGTGACGGGGTCATGTTTGAGCTGACACAAGCTGGGGTTGTAACCAAATATGAACTGAGACTTCAAGAAAAGGAAAGGAGGTAAAAAATGAGGAACGCAGTTGTCCTCGCTTTGTTAATTTCCCTGGCCAGTGGTGCCGTAATTAGTGATATCGTGATAACCCCAGAAGACATAAACACAAAGATTATCATCAGATCTGACGCACCATTTGTAGCCAATTCCTTTGCCCTAAAGGATCCATCGAGAATAGTAATTGACTGTTCCGGAGCTTCGAGCCCGCTGGTCGGTAACAAATTCACCATCAACCGAGGTGGGATCAGACAAGTATCAGTGACCGGGTTCACTGAACAACCGGACCTCGTACGCGTGGTTACCACGCTGGATCAAGACTATTCCTTCCTCACATCGACTGAAGGTAATGACTTCATACTGACACTGCTCTCGGGTGCGACGACATCATTCACGGAGTGGCGAGCAGGTATGGCTTCTCCTGCACCAGCAATGCCAGGTGAAGAGGCTCAGCCTCCGATCCTGCCAACGCCCAAGCCAACCGCAACTGTGACCGGGCGTCCGATATCCTGTGATTTCGAGGATGCCGATATTCTTACCATCCTGCGCGCCTTATCAGAATACGCAGGCGTGAATATCGTTGCGGGGAAGGATGTTACCGGAACAGTGACGGTGAGGTTGCATAATGTTCCATGGCGTAAGGCACTGGAAATCATACTTCGCGCATCGGGATTTGCCTACCGGGAAGACCCCGGCGTCATTCGTGTCGACACTGCAGAAAATCTCGACAAACAAGATTATGATCTTCCGGTTAGCGCCAAGATATACAAACTGGAATTTGCCGACCCAACCAGGATGCTCGATAAGGTTACTGCCATGCTCTCTCCAAAAGGCAAAGCGAATGTTGACATACGTACGAATTCGATCGTCGTAACCGAAGTGCAGCCCATACATGACCGTATTACACAACTCGTCCAACTGCTTGATACACCAACCCCGCAGGTAGAAATCATGGTGAGAGTAGTAGATATGGATGCAACCGTGACGAAATCACTGGGAATCGACTGGACACTGCAGGGGCTAGAAAG
This sequence comes from Caldifarciminota bacterium, assembly GCA_020353055.1. Lineage (GTDB taxonomy): Bacteria > Hydrothermota > Tepidihabitantia > SM23-42 > SM23-42 > SM23-42. Next base: position 1,774,398 of record CP070686.1, read on the forward strand.
CAGAATTCTACGGGCAGATGTGACATCGAATCCGAATCCGCAGGTTGCGGGTTTTGGTATCTTCAACATTGGTACGGTTCCGTCGCTCGCACAGGTTTCAGCTACGATCAACATGTTGGAGGAAACAGGAAAGGCTCAAACAGTATCGGCACCGCGAGTTTCCGCCATTGATAATGAAGAAGCATCGATCCTGGGTGGTCAGAGATTCGGTATCCCTACGCTAGATATCTCCGGTAATACGGTGATCCAGTTCTATGAAGTCGGTACAAAGCTCGAAGTGGTACCGCACATAAATTCACTGGAAGAGATTACGATGGATATCCACGCTGAGGTCAGCGAACTCGACCGTGCTTCAGCGCTCGCCGGGCGGCCGATAATCACGACGTCAGAAGCGGAATCCAAGGTCCTCGTTGCTGACGGCAACACGGTTGTCATCGGCGGTTTCATCAGAAGAAGAGAAACAAAGCAGGTACGTGGTATACCGATACTTAGAAGCATCCCTATACTCGGCGCGTTGTTCAGAGAAACAACGACGGCAGTCGAAGACCGCGAACTGCTTATCTTCATTACGCCTACGATCATCAGGAGCTGATCTCTCGAGCTGAGTATTGTCTTAGAAGGTAATCCAGTTTTCCATGCGTATTGTAGGAGGGGCGTGTAAGAAACGCTCATTAAAGGTACCCAAAAAAGGCGTCAGACCCACCAAGGGTATTGTTCGCGGTGCAATATTCAACATTCTCGGCGAATTAATCATCGACGCTGATGTATTGGACATATTTGCCGGCAGCGGCGCGCTTGGTATCGAGGCGGTTTCGCGCGGGGCAAAACACTGTGTATTCGTGGAGAAACATCCACGCCTCCTACGCATCAACATTACCGGACTTTTACATGCGAAGCAAGCAAGAATCCTCTCTGCAGATTTCCGTCTCGCACTACGCCGATTGAAGAGACAAAGTTTCGACGTGATTTTCGCCGACCCTCCGTACAATAAAGAGTATGTACAAATCACCTTGAAACTGATCGCCAGCCATGATCTTTTGAAGAAGGACGGGATCATGGTCATCGAGCATTCACCGCTCGAGGAATTCGCGCTGCCTGAAACATTCACAAGATTCAAATCGAGGAAATACGGCGACTCTGCCTTATCATTCATCATTAAAACAGTTTCAGTACCTTCAAGGTCAAAATGAACAAAGCAATCTATGCGGGTACCTTTGATCCGATAACCTACGGTCATATCGACGTAATTTCACGAGCAACCAAGTTGTTCGAAAGGATTGTGGTCGGCGTAAGCGCCGGTCCGAAGACAACGCTTTTCACGCATAAAGAAAGAATCCAGTTAGTACGCAAGGTATTTAAGGATTCCGGGAAAATTGAGGTAATCGGATTTTCGTCATTGCTGGTTGAATTTGCTAAAGACATTGGAGCCCAGACAATAATACGTGGTATGCGTGCCGTTTCTGATTTCGACTACGAATTGCAGCTAACCCTCATGAACCGAAAACTGGCGCCGGGAATCGAAACTATCTTTTTGATGCCATCTGAAAAGTATATCTTCGTCAGTTCATCTCTGGCAAAAGAAATCGCTGCACTCAAGGGCGATATTTCAAAACTGGTTCCTCCGCTGGTGACAAAGGCTTTGCAGAAGAAAATTTTCGGCAAGTAAACCATACCTGCAATACGGCAGAACCGTAAATTCCTGGTTCTAACCCGACAAATTTCTTTTCTCTCACTTTCGCATCACGACCACGTGAATAACGGTAAGTGCAGTTGACTTCACAAATATATTCGCTATACTTAAAAAATCATGAAGTTCATCGATGAAGCAACTATTTTCGTCCAATCGGGGGCAGGCGGTAATGGCTGTATTTCATTCCGCCGCGAAAAATACGTTCCGAGGGGCGGCCCGGATGGCGGTGACGGCGGCAACGGAGGTTCGATAGTTCTCATCGGAAACACGAAACTGACAACACTCTATGACCTGAAGCTGCACCCGCATTACCGCGCCCGTCGAGGGGAGCATGGCAAGGGAAAGAACATGCATGGAAGATCGGGCAAGGATGTTTTCATTCAAGTACCGCTTGGCGTTGTGGTCTACAGCAACAGTGATGTCATCGGTGACATACTGGACAACGGACAGAAAATCATAGTCGCTCGAGGCGGTGCTGGGGGTCGAGGCAACGCACGCTTTGTTACATCCACAAATAGAGCACCGAGACAGGTTGAAGAGGGAACTCCCGGGGTGACGAAGGAAGTGAAAATCGTGCTTAAAATCATCTCTGACATCGGCATCGTAGGCCTACCGAATGCCGGCAAGTCAACTCTCCTGAGGGCGATGACTAATGCGCGGCCAAAAATCGATAACTACCCCTTCACTACACTTAGCCCTAACCTGGGTGTCTTGCGAAACAACAGGAAGAATATTGTGATCGCTGACATGCCGGGTATCATTGAAGGTGCGCACCAGGGTAAAGGAATCGGATTACAGTTTCTAAGACATATCGAAAGAACGAATTTGCTGATCCTGGTGGTCGACATTTCAGTACCAAAACCCATGGATCAATATAAATCCCTGCTGAATGAATTCAGGCAATACAATCCACAATTACTGAGCAAACCACGCATTATAGTTTTCAATAAAATCGACCTACTAAACCTCATACCACCTTCAGAACTGAAAGAGAAGATATTCTTCGTTTCTGCGCTGAAAGGAATTGGTGTTGACCGTCTTATGGATTATTTAAAAAATGAGAATTAAACTGAAACAGGACAAAAATACCGTTCTCAACATACTGAAATCCAACGATATTGAGAAGAAACTTAAACTCCTCGACCGGATCGATGGTGTAGACTCGAAAGAAAGCATAAAGATACTGATGAAGATGCTGGAGGACCAATCCTGGTGCATGCGCGAAAGGGCAGCCCGTAAACTCGCATCATATGGTTCAAGAGTTTCATCGCGCATCGAGCGTCTTCTTAAAAAGGGCTACTGGTACACCCGTGCCTCGGCATGCCTTGCGCTCGGTGAGATCGGTGATCTACGCACGTTGGAACCTGTCATCAGGTTATTCCTCAGCGACGAAAATCCCACAGTGACAAAGGAAGCAAGTGGCGCACTGGTGAAGCTGGCACGCAAGAAACCCGCGAAATTTGCCGATACGCTTCGGGATATCGACCTCCAGCCGAGCGAGTTGAGAACCGTTCTTTTTGCGCTAGAACGAACTGACATTGAATTGTACAGCGAAATCAAAGAACGGGTCGTGGATGAAAGACGAGACATTTGAAATACTTCATCTGCTATCGATCGATACGCTAAAAACAAAAGACCTTCATAAACTTCTTGAAATTTTTGGCTCATGCAAAAAAGTCGTTAACGCACCCGTAGAAAATCTGAAGGGGCTTGTTGGAAAAAAAATTGCCGTAACGATAAGATCATTTTCGATTTCAGATATTCTACGGAGAAAAAAAGACACTCTGGTAGAAAATGAGATCGATGTTGTACCCTACTATGCTTCGGACTACCCCAAATGGCTAACCCGGATCGATCACTTTCCTCCGATACTGTTCATCCGGGGCAGAATTATTCCGCGAGACGAGCATTCGGTTGCCGTCATCGGGACAAGGGGTGCAACCGTGTATGGGAAGGAAATCGCCCGCAACTTTGCCGCCGAATTCGCTCTTGCCGGCGTAACAGTGGTCAGTGGCATGGCGCGCGGCATTGATACCGAAGCACACCGTGGTGCCCTGCATAACGGCGGCAGAACAATCGCTGTCTTAGGATGCGGCGTTGATATTTGTTATCCGCCAGAGAACAAGAAGTTGATGACCGAGATAGCCGGATCCGGAGCGGTCATCTCCGAATTCGATCTCGGAACACCGCCCCTCGCCCACAATTTTCCGAGACGGAACCGGATCGTCTCCGGGCTGGCAAACGCCGTGGTCGCGATTGAAGCAAAGGAAAAATCAGGCGTCATGAATACGGTCAAGTGGGCGCTCGAGCAGAGCAAAGATGTCTTAGCGGTTCCCGGTAACATCTTTGCGAAGACTTCATCGGGCACAAATCGATTGATCAAGGACGGCGCAGTGCCGGTCACATCACCAGAAGAGGTTTTAGACTATCTCGGAATGAAGCACACAAGAAGAGAAAGAGCGGTAAGAGAAATCACGCTTGACGAAAAAGAGAGTATTATCTGGGAAGCTCTATCTTATGAACCCGTGAATCTCGATGCGCTGGCGGACAAGGTAAACCAGCCTACAAGAAATATTCTCAGTGTTTTACTAAGCCTCGAAATCAAGGGCTGTGTGAAACAATTACCCGGTATGTCCTTCGTGAAGATTTCTGAATAAAGCGCAAGATATCTCTCTCCAGCCATCCTGCAGGTAATATACAAAGGAAATCAAGTTCCCATTTTCCACGAGGATAGGTAGCGGCGCTGTTCTGGCGTTAGTTTATCGATCTTTATATCCATCGATTTCAATTTCAAGCTGGCTATTTCCTGGTCGATTTCCGTGGGCAAACAATATACCCGCGGATTGAGGTCTGTCTGCTCTAAGATATACTCAACCGCGAGTGCCTGATTGGCAAAAGACATGTCCATCACCATAGCTGGATGGCCTTCGGCCGCCGCGAGGTTAACCAACCTTCCTTCGGCGAGTAGATATATTCTTCTGCCGTTCTTCAAAGTGTATTCTTCGCATGAGTTCCTGATGGAGCGCTTGCGTACTGTGATCCTTTTCAATCCAGGTTTGTCTATTTCAACATCAAAGTGTCCAGAGTTTGCAATGACGGCACCATCTTTCATTTTGAGCATGTGTTCTTTTCTGATCACGTTGATATCGCCAGTTACAGTAATAAAAATGTCGCCTGATTTTGCGGCATCGGACATAGGAAGAACCGTGTAACCATCCATACGCGCTTCAAGAGCTTTGACCGCATCCACTTCGGTCACAATCACCTGAGCGCCCATACCCTTGGCGCGCAGCGCAAGGCCGCGCCCACACCAACCGTACCCAGCGACGACGAAATTGCTGCCGCTGATAAGGATATTTGTCGCGCGCAGGATACCGTCGATGGTCGACTGGCCAGTACCATAACGATTGTCGAACAAGTGCTTTGTCAACGAATCATTGACCGCGATGATAGGAAATCCAAGAACGCTATCTATTTCCATCTGCTTCAGACGAACCACGCCGGTTGTGGTTTCCTCCGTGCCACCGAGTATACCCCGCAGTTTCTTCTTGTGGACGGTCGAAATAAGATCCGCGCCATCATCGATTAGAACCTCGGGTTTCCGCGCCAGCACCTGGTTCATGTTCGAATAATATTCTTTACGAGAGTCACCTCGACAAGCATAGACGCTTATGTTTTCCATCACCAGGGCAGCCGCAACGTCGTCCTGGGTCGAGAGAGGATTAGAGGCGCACAGCGCGACTTCGGCGCCGCCATCCCGCAACGTCCTCATCAGATTTGCCGTCTCAGTGGTCACATGCAGGCAGCAGCCGATGCGCCGGTTCTTAAGTGTTTTCGCCTTCTTCATTCTATCGCGTATGAGTTTCAGAACCGGCATCTTGGAATCCGCCCAGTCGATCCGTTTCTGACCATCAGGAGCCAGTCTTCGGTCACGAATATTGTTGCTCACCAATTTCCTCACTGCGCACCTACCTCACTTTTTATCGCTTCCGCCATATCACACAATTCCCAATTAAACCCCTCTTCTTCTCGACCGAAATGCCCGTAGCATGCGGTCCGACGGTATATGGGACGGCGTAGATTGAGTTTATCGATCATGCCCTGAGGAGTGAAATCGAACAGTTTGCGTATTATGGTTATGATAACGGCCTCGTCAACCGAGGATGTTCCGAACGTATTCACAGAAATCGAGGTTGGCTCAGCCACGCCAATCGCGTATGACATCGAGACTTCAGCTTTCCGGCAAACGCCCGAAGCGACAATATTCTTAGCGACATAGCGAGCCATATAGGCAGCAGAGCGATCCACCTTGGTCGGGTCTTTCCCGGAAAAACATCCGCCCCCATGGTGACCTATACCGCCGTATGTGTCCACCATGATCTTCCGCCCGGTTACTCCCGTATCACCCTGGGGACCACCCACAACAAACCGGCCAGTAGGATTGATCAATAATTTCGTCTTCTCGTCGATCAGTTCTCCGGGGATGATATCTTCGATCACCAATTTCTTTACATCTGAATGCAATTTTTCGTTACTGACATCGGGGTGGTGTTGAGCTGACATGATTATCGTGTCGATCCGGGCTGGTTTGTCGTTTTTATATTCAACTGTGACCTGTGACTTGCCATCCGGATGCAAATAATCAACGACGTTTGTCTTTCTTATCTCGGTAAGCCGCCGCACCAGGTCATGCGCGATGGCGATCGGTAAGGGCATGAATTGAGATGTTTCATCGGCTGCGTACCCGTACATCATTCCTTGATCTCCGGCGCCACCGATATTGACGCCCATGGCGATATCGCTCGACTGTTCCTGGATCGCCGATATGACCGCACAGGTATGTGCATCAATGCCCATATCAGAATCTGTATAGCCTATTTCATAGAGAAGTGCGCGCACGATATCGGGAATATCCACATAGCAATTTGTTGAGATCTCACCCGCGACAAAGATCATGCCCCGCGTGGCTAGCGTTTCGCACGCGACGCGCCCGAACGGATCTTTTTCCATAATAGCATCCAGGATTGCGTCTGAAACCTGATCGCAGATCTTATCAGGATGCCCTTCAGTAACTGATTCAGAAGTAATGAAATAGTTGTTCATTTGCCTCCTCTTTTTGAATTATAGACAAATCGTCAATAAAATCAAGATTCTATCACCAGAATAATGCTGCTCTCGGCTCACCACCTGAAATACAGTATGACACTCGTAGGGCTATCTCATGACACACATGGCAGAACCTCATATGCATTGACAAATCGCGTATTTCGGGTAACCTCATCAATCAAACATTGTCCTGCTACTTCCTGAAGCAACATAGATACACTCAAATCTGTGAGAGAGGGTGTGAGAAATTGTTGACATTAGCCATTACTATAAGCTGGACAAATGTTCGATTGGAAAAGGGGGACATAAATGATCAACATATGTGTCGGAGTAATCTTGCTCGCCGCGATCGGGGGCAAAATCCAGGGCACGGTTTCCGATGAAATAAGCGGTCAGCCAATATCCAATGCCAATGTCTTGATTTTTGGGACTGAAATAGGAGCTGCTACAGATGCCGGCGGCAATTTTTTCATGCTCAATGTAGCACCTGGCGACTATGTCATCGAGATCTCGTGTCTTGGTTACGGTACGAAACGTATCGAAAACGTTTTTGTGGAATATGATAAAACCGCACGTCTGAACGTAACCCTTGAACCCACGACCATTCAAATATCACCTGTGACCGTAACGAGCGAACGCCCTGCCGTATCTAAAGAAATGGTCGGTACCACCTACCTTGTCCGCAGGGAAGAGCTTTCCACCCTTCCCGTTGATTACACCGTCGACCTCATCGCTTTTCAAGCCTCGGTTGCCCGCCGGGATACAGCACTTCACGTTCGAGGAGGACGCGCCACCGAGGTCCAGTATATGATCGACAATGTTTCAATAATTGATCCGCAGACCGGCGACGTGGCAATAAACCTAACGAAAGGTATAATCGATGAAGTCATCTTTCTGCCGGGCGGGTTCAACGCCGAATACGGACGTGCAATGTCGGGCATCATCAACATGATAACCACCCATCCCGCCGAATATTTCAGCACGCGAATCAGGGGTAAGACCGAAATGATCACTCCCGATGATGATGAATTTGGTTACGAAAACCTCCAGACATCGGTCCACTTACCGGTAAGCCGCCGGCTAAGAGGTTATCTTGCACTCGACATCATGCATACGGATGATTGGGACCCACGGCTCCATATCCTTCCGCATAAGGACCGCGACGACTATTCAGTATACGGCAAGTGGTTATATGACGCTTCGGCAAAATTGAAACTGGCACTGAGTGGTGCAATGTCGCGTAGTCAGTTCGACCGATATGAAACACTGTGGAAATTTCATCTCGACCATTACCGTTCCGACCTGGAAAGAGGCAATCTTCAAACCCTGAATTTGAGTTATCTGCCCGACACGCGAAAATTCTTCCAACTTACGGTCAGCCGTCTGTATTTCCATAAAACGTATGGCGTTAGGGAAGATTTGGACTACGGCACCTTCGACGATTTCACGTTCCGACCGTACAGTTCATTGGAATGGTTGAGACCTAGCATGAATAATCCCTATGGTGCTTACGTCATGAAACCATACGGTGATGGAGATTACCCTGAATTCGGGGACAAGACTTCACAGGTGATAAAAACCGCTCTCAATAGCGATCTTCAAATCCACCAATACCATCAAATGAAAACGGGCTTTGAATATGTCTATCAAGAGTTCAATAACCTCACATATTTCATAAGCGACAGTTCGAGCCAGCTTCTGGACGAGTACAATCACAAACCGAAAGAGTATTCCGCATATATCCAGGATAATATCGACTTCGAAGGTGTCTATGCAAAGATCGGATGCCGTTATGACTATTTTTCAAGTGATATCGAAGGCATCGAGCCAAAGCATTATTTCTCCCCACGCCTCGGAGTTTCATTTGAAGTGACCGAGAAATTTATTTTCAGGGCAAATCTGGGCCAATACGCACAGCCGCCTTTATACGACTATATGTACAGCTACTATAATCTTTTACCATTGCCTTCTTATCTTTTCGGTTACGTACCGATCATTGGAAATCCTGAGCTTAGACCGGAGAAAACCATCAGCTACGAGCTCGGACTCCAAGGCGAAATTACCGCCAATCTGAGCACCACGGTCAACACCTTCTACAAAGACGTCACCGACCTCATCGGCACACGTCAAGTTCGGCTGCTGCCCTTACATCATGAGTATTTTCAGTATGTGAACATCGAATACGCAAACATCAAAGGCATCGAGACGATACTCGAAATAAAGCAAGGCCTCTTCACTGGCAAGATATCCTACACTCTTTCCTGGGCAAAGGGCACCAGTTCCTACGCTTCAGAATTCGGCGACACGATAATTGAAAGACCGGCGAATGATTACTATCTCGATTTTGATCAACGGCATCGTCTATTTGTGCAAGGGACATTCCGCCTACCTCTGACGACGCAACTACATGTTTTTGGCTATTTCGGCAACGGATTTCCTTATACACCGCCTGACCCTGAGGGAAAGTACGAAGAAAGGAATTACGAAAGGCTTCCCTTTCAGCGGCAAGTCGACTGTCTGTTATCCAAGGCTTTCAATCTTGCGGGTGTAGCACTCAATTTTGATCTCGAGATCATAAATCTCCTTAACCATCAATATGAGATAACGCCCCACTTTCCACAGATACGCGCTGTCCATCTTTCAGACTTTGACGATTATATTACATTTCATAGTGATTACTACAACCCAGCAGCCGACGCGAATCATGATGGTGTGATATCACCGTTTGAAGATTACGCTTCCTACGTGGCAATAAGAGAAGCCACAGATGATATCGTTTACGCCACTAGCGCACCGAGACGCGTCAGGTTTGGTGTTTCGGTTAATTACTGATGAGTAGAAACGTATCTTTTTGAAAATTTATTAGTCTTACACGTAATCTGGGAGGTATGAAGTGAATTTCGCTTTGATGGCACTCGTTCTGATCGGTAGTGTTACCGGCAAGGTTCAGGGCAGGGTGGTTGACGGCAGAACGAACGAGCCCGTTGCGTATGCCAACGTCACCGTGCTCGGCACCGACCTCGGTGCGGCAACCGATGACGCCGGCTATTTCTTCATCCTCAATGTGCCCTCGGGCGAATATACCGTAGAAGTATCCTTCATCGGTTACCAGACGACAAATATCACAGATGTATTGGTTGAATACGATAAGACCGTTCGCCTTGAGGTCAGCCTGATGCCTTCGGCAATAGAGCTTTCACCGGTAACCGTGACCAGTGAACGGCCGGCGGTGTCAAAAGACATGGTTGGTACCACCTATCTCATCCGTAAGACTGAGCTTCCCTATCTGCCGGTTGATTATACGATCGAGCTGGTGGCGTTCCAGGCGGCGGTTGCCCGTACCGACACGGCGCTTCATGTGCGTGGCGGCCGTGCCACGGAGGTCCAGTATATGATCGACAACGTTTCGATCATCGACCCCCAAACCGGCGATCC
>CP070686.1:1784728-1965797 GCA_020353055.1 Caldifarciminota bacterium
CGATTTCTTCATCGCCGCAGCCGATACCTATACCACGTTATTGACCAATAAGTATCTATCATCGACCATGATCTATTCAGATCACTCGCCATTCTGGGATCAGGGATATCTCGCGCTGTGTAATATCGAAGACTGGACTAATTATGGCACGAACAACCCATTCGTTCACTCAACGGGCGACACCATCGGTGCCGGATTCAATGACCTCGCATTCTGTACCGAAGCGATAAAGGCCGAGATCGCTGCACTCGCTCTGCTGGCAGTGCCAACCGGAACTGGAATCGACGAACTGACGAAGAATCAATCCGGCGTTGCAGGGCTCACAATACAACCAACAATCGGTAATGCTTTATTCACGATATCGTTCACTGCACAATCCGGTAATGGCGAAAATCTGGCAATCCACGATGTAACTGGACGTGTGGTGAAGAACATTCCTGTACGGTCGTCGGGAGTCGGCAATGTGTTGTCAGTAAAATGGAATGGTACCGACAATTCCGGGAAGGAATTGCCAAACGGGATTTATTTTGTCAGACATGACGACGGGGTGTCTTTACAGACCGCGAAACTGATCCTCATGCGGTAAAGAACCAAACTGACAGAATCAGCCTGAGGTGTAGTAAACGATCAGGAAGATTCTTCTTTGATCCAGTTCTTTATTTGATTCTTACTGGGTATTCTTCCCGAACATTTCATCTTACCATTAATGACGAGCCCGGGTGTGGCAATGATATTGTATTCCAATATCTTCTTCATGTCCGTGACCTTCTGAACATCGGCCGGAAGATCTAATTCAGCGAGAACATCGATCGTTCTCTTTTCCAACTCATTGCACCTTGGACAGCCAGGGCCCAGAATTCTTATCTCCATAAAACCTCCTTCGTAGAAATGCCTAAAACAACCAAATACTTGAAGACCACTAGGACGTGATTATTAGATAAACGCCACCGAGGATGACCAGAATACCGCATATCTTCTTCAAAATCAGCGCACCCCTTGATCTTTCAGTCCAGTGTAGATAATGAGTAACGGTCTCGGTCAATGAGCCAGCGAGGACGATTATTGAGCAATGTCCAACACCATAGGCCAGTAATAATCCGATCGCAAGAAACAGTCGCTCGGCGGCGACTTTAAAGACAACACCAAGCATCGGTGCCATATATGCAAAGGTGCAGGGACCCAAGGCAAGACCAAAAATCAATCCAATAACGAACGCACCAATCAGCCCCTTATGTCTTATCTGCCTACCACCTGGTCCTGACCACGGCAAGGGAATGATGTCGAGAAGATGCAATCCAATTATCAAGAAAATCGCCGCTACGAAATAATTGCCAATCGCACCAATATCACCGAGCATGCGTCCGGCAAGTGCGGTAATCAATCCCACCGCTGCTATGGTCACCAAGATACCAGTTGCAAACACCAATGAAATCCAAAATGCCCTTCTTATCGCTATCTGCCCTTGTGAATCGATGTAGCCAACGATCAAAGGAATGCTGGCAAGATGGCAAGGGCTCAAGATAATACTGAGTATTCCCCAGACAAAAGAAGCGCTCAAAGCAACTAAAAGATTCCCCTCAACTGCCTTTGCCAACCAGCTTAGGATCTCAATTATCATAGGCTATTCGATACCCATGAGCCTCAATTGGGCAACGATGTCATCCTCGGCCATAAAGCCCTGGTGCCGGCTGACCTCTTTTCCGCTCGAGTCGAAGAAAATCTGAGTGGGGATCATCATAACCCGGTATTTTCTCGACAGGGAAGCGTATTCACCGACATCGAGGATCAGTATCTCGACCTTGCTTGTGTATTCCCTCTGCAATTTCTCAAGAATCGGCATCATCATCTTACAGGGAATACAAGTGCCCCTGCCAAAATCGGCGAGCACCGGTCTCTTTGATCTGAGCGCTTTCGCCAGCGGGTTCTCCGTAACGAGGGGGATTCCTGAATCGTTCATTTCAGCTGACACTTCGTCGCTCAAGGGTCGTTTATCGTCTATCTCATCGTCTATCTCACCGACCTCTTTTTCCATGCGAGCTTCACTCATGCTGTCGACCGTCGTCTGTCTGGCACTATCACTCTCAGCCATCACAGGGTAACTACTTGCTTGTGCCTCGTTGCGGCCGGCCGTCACAACGAACACGGCTACTACAGACACAACAAGAAGTGCAATAACGCCCAGACCGTAATATAATTTTGCAACTCTCTTCTCCATCAATACCTCCCCGACCCTTTGTATACGCAAGACAAAATCATGAATGCGCCTTTCATTTTTGGCTCCTGACGTTTTTATCAAAGAACCATTTTGTCCTCTTACAGAGCCACACAATGAAAAGCATCATAGGAACTTCAGTCAACACACCGACAACCGTTGCCAGCGCAGCACCTGACCTTACTCCGAAGAGCGTCGTTGCGACCGCGATGGCAACCTCGAAATGATTACTGCCTGCAATGATCGCACTGGGGGCTGCATCCTCATAGCCAATTCCAATGATCCTTGCGACGATATAGGTGAGTACGAAAACAACAATAATATTTGCGAAAATACCAACCGTTATCATACCGATGGCGCCGGGCAGATTTATTATAACATATCCCTGCAGCGCAAAAAGAAGGATGAGCGTCGCGAGCAGAGCGATTACCGATACTGTCTTTAAGGGAGTGACGACGTGGACGTTGAACCAGCCGAGTCCTTTCTTTTTTATACTTACATAGCGAGTCGAGTAACCAGCAACCAATGGAACACATATGTAAATCAAAACGGAAAATGCAATCGTCCCCCAGGGAATCGTTATACCGGAAATACCGAGTAGCAATCCTGCAAGCGGGGCATACAAGACAACCATCGAAAGAGAATTCACCGCACACATTACCAGCGTATGTGCCATATTGCCCTTGGCTAAGTAACTCCACATCAAGACCATCGCGGTGCACGGAGCAACACCCAACAATATCATGCCAGCACGGTACTCAAGCGCAGTGCCTTGCGGAATGAAATTTTTGAAAACAACACCAAGAAAAAGCCAGGCGAAGAAAGCCATGGTAAAGGGTTTTATGCCCCAGTTTGCGATCAAGGTGGTCGCGATAGGTTTGGGCGTTTTGCCGGCGACCACGACACGGCGAAAATCAATCTGGACCATGATGGGATATATCATCCAGAATAGACATATCGCAATAGGAATGGAAACCCTGGCAACCTCGAATCTACTGAGACTTTCACTCAATTGTGGAAATAGCCGACCGAGTGCGATCCCCGCAATTATGCACAAAAACACCCAAAGCGTGAGGTACTTCTCCCAGATACCAAGATGTCTGGAATCCTCATTTTTGGTCATGATTTCTCCTAAGACTCCTCTACCCGATTCCAATTCTTAGAATAAGGACCCGTAGAACCAACCCACGATCGTCGATAACAACACAACCAACGTCACGAAAACCAATGTTCTCTTCGTTCCCATGATGCTACGGATCACCAGCATATTAGGCAGACTCAACGCCGGGCCGGCTAACAGCAACGCCAGCGCAGGCCCTTTGCCCATTCCGCTGCCCAGAAGCCCCTGAAGTATCGGCACTTCGGTGAGCGTGGCAAAGTACATCAATGCACCAGCGATCGAGGCAAAAAAGTTGGCGAAGAGTGTATTCCCTCCGACCAATATCTCCACAAATCGCGAAGGGATGATCCCGGCATCAGTATTGGGTCTACCTAATAAGAATCCGGCAACAAGAACACCGGCAAAAAGCAATGGCAGAATTTGCTTCGCAAAAATCCAGGTTGAGAACACCCATTCCTTTAGTTCATCCTTCCTGAACCACGCATACAACATTACGAAAAGTATGATCAACCCGACACCTGTTAAATACCAGTGAATACCGTAAATCGCGTTCCATAGCCCGACTGTTTCCTCTGGTCTTGCCCATGCCGCAAAAACCAGTATGAAAATGAGCACAAGAAAATACAAAGCATTCTGCCTGAGAGAGCGTGATTTAGCAGCGGAGTGTTCAGGTGTAATGAGTTCCTCATCGGTTCCATCTTTGCCTTTGAAAAAAACCGACATCAAAAGGCCAATGATGATAGAGAAGATAACCGCTCCCACCGCGCGCGCAAGACCCAATGGAGGACCAAGAACCCGCGCCGTAAGGATTATCGCCAGGATGTTTATTGCCGGCCCCGCATATAAAAAGGCAGTTGCCGGACCAATGCCGGCGCCGCGCTTGTATATCCCGGCGAACATCGGCAATACTGTACATGAACAAACCGCAAGTATGCTTCCGGAAACCGATGCTACACCGTAAGCAAGAACTTTATTTGCCCTGGCACCCAAATATTTTGTGACTGCTTCTTTAGAAATAAAGACAATAATCGCGCCAGCAATAAAAAACGCCGGGATCAGACAAAAAAGAACATGTTCCCGGGCATATTCCTGGACCATGAGAAAAGCCTCGATGATCGCGCGCCGCATGCCCAGTTCATTAAATGGTAGAAAATAGACCAGAAGAAAAATACCGACGAACATCAGAATCTTCTTCCAATCCTTCACTGCAGACTCCTCGTCGTCGATTCTAAGATATTCTTACTCCGTTTCAGATTTGTAAGGACACAACTGCTCATCAGGTCCAAGATGTCAAATATCGTCGGATCGGTCACCTCATACCAGACTTCGATGCCCCGCTTCTCACTGCGTACGATATTCGATTTCCTCAAGATAGCCAGATGATGTGAAACATTGGATTGTTCGCCTCCGACACACGGAATGATATTGCACACGCAACACGGACCTTCACGCAGCTTTTCGAGGATCTTAATGCGAAGTGGATGAGCCAACGCATTAAAAACCGCTGCTCTCATTTCCTGTATTTCCTCCTGCATATATGAATATATGTAGATATTAACATATGTCAAGCATTTTCTTCAGAATATCTTCTATTTCCTGAGTGATCTTAGCTTTTGTGGTCTGGGCAGAATAGTCGACCTGATGCAGCATCATACTCAAAACTGCTGCCGGTAATCGGGCACCGTAAATCAGGGGTTGACAGACCCTCCACCAAATCTAACCTTGCTGGATATTTGTCGTTCTCAAACCGGTAAATTTGCAGCTGCATTTTGACCTTCCTGATTTGAGCTTCGCACTCAATACTTTTAGCCCGGTCAATTGGCGTGTCAATACTCTCTGATCCAACGCTGCCCCGCCCTGTATATAAGGATATGGCCACAAAAACAACCGCTGCGATAGTGAGTAAGGACAAAATCAACACAATTACCCCAAACCCTCCATGGAGTGCTACTTTCATACGTAAATATAGACCTTCCCTGAATGGATGTCAATAACCATGAAATTGTGTTATTTACCTATTGACTTTTCGCTGTAATTGGCTATTATTAATGTCTATGGTTAAAATCATGATTGAACATGTGAAGAATCGCAGGAGGATAGATGGACCCAATTGCTGACATGCTGACCATTATCAGGAATGGTTGCCGCGGTAAGAAACAAGAGGTCACCGTTCCCTATTCCCGCCTGAAGACTGAAGTACTCAGGGTCATCCTCGAAGAGGGTTATATTAACAATTTCACGCTTGATGCCAAGAAGAGAAAGATCACCATCATGCTGAAATATGCTAAAAACGGTGAATCCGTGATCAGAGACTTGGAAAGAATTTCGAAATGCTCACGTCGCACCTATGTTTCCAAGAAGGAAATTCCACGGGTCCTGGGTGGTTTGGGTACAGCGATACTCACGACACCCGTTGGTGTACTCAGTGATCGCGAAGCTCGACGCAAGGGCGTGGGTGGCGAGATAATCGCCTACGTATACTAAAGGAGGCGCAAATGTCAAAGAATCGTTTTCGTCCGATAATGATTCCGGAAAAGATAAAGATCGAAGTTTCCAATGGAAAGGTCAAGGTCGCGGGTCCGCTTGGCAACTTAGAGCAAACAATCTGCCCTAAGGTAAAGGTTGTCGTCGAGGAAAGCAAAGTCCTTGTGCATGCGCTTGAAAATACCAAGCAGGCAGCCTCACAACAGGGTACCATGCGGTCGCTAATCATCAATATGGTTGATGGTGTGCTCAAGGAATTCGAGAAGACATTGATCATTGAGGGAACCGGGTACCGCGCTCAAATGAGCGGTGCGGGATTACAACTCTTTCTCGGCTATGTGAAGCCAAAAACTGTGGCCATACCGAAAGACGTAAAATGCGAACTGAAGGTAGTGAAGAGTGCAGAAAAAGGCGACCTTACCTATATTACTCTAAAGGGAATTGACAAGCAAAAAGTTGGCGATATCGCAGCGCTGGTCAAGAAAACGAAGAAACCCGATCCATACAAGCACAAGGGCGTTCGTTACGCAGACGAGATCCTGAAGAAGAAAATCGGCAAGCGCGCGGTAGTCCAGGCATAAGGGGGACAATTGGCACTAAGCGGCAGAAAAAAAAGGCATCTGAGCATCAGGAAGAAAATGACCGGGACAAGTGACCGCCCGCGGCTGTGTGTCTTCCGGAGTAACCGCTCAATCTATGCTCAGGTCATTGATGACACAAAACAGAAAGTATTGTTTGCATGTTCCTCAGCCAACATGAAAGATATTAAGAATAAGAAGAAAACAGAAATCGCAGCAGAAGTTGGTAAGATGATTGGCAAACTTGCAATGGATAAAGGTATAAAGCAGGTTGCATTCGACCGTGCTGGGTACAGATACCACGGCCGGGTCAAAGCTCTTGCCGACGGTGCCCGAGCTGCAGGACTGAAGTTTTAGAAGGAGGTTTGGTGTTAGAGACTTCACCATTCATTGAGAAGCTTATCGAGTTGAAGAGAGTCTCCAAGGTAGTAAAAGGAGGAAAGCGATTAAAGCTCTACGCGTGTGTCGTCGTGGGTGACGGAACGGGAAGTGTCGGTATTGGACATGCAAAGTCATCGGAAGTCGCCCCGGCAATCAGAAAGGCGACTGAAAGCGCAAAGAAGAACATGATGAAAGTGGATGTCACGGAAGGTACGATCTTACATGCGGTAACGGGCAAGTTCTGCGCCTGTCAAGTCATTCTCAAACCTGCGCTCACCGGTACCGGTATTATCGCCTCCAGTGCGGTTCGCGCGGTATGTGATGCCGCTGGCATCAAAAATATTCTGACAAAATCGCTGGGATCACACAATCCCACGAATCTTGCTCGAGCCACCATAAACGGACTGAAATCCATACGCTCTGTTGCCGACGTGGCAGATATGCGTAACAAACCAGTCGAGTATTTCATAAGGAAAAAGCATGAAAAAGTTGAAAATAACACTGAAGAAAAGCCTGATTGACAAGCAGAAAAAACACAAACTGACATTGAAGGCGCTTGGCCTAACGACAATTGGTAAGACAAGAATATTCCCGGACAATGCAGCAGTGCGTGGTATGATAAATCAAGTGTCCTATATGGTGGAAGTTGAGGAAATTGAACATGAAACTCAATGAGTTAGGCCCAGCAAGGGGAGCCACGAAGAAACCAAAAAGAATCGGTCGTGGCCCGGGTTCCGGGCATGGAAAAACCTCCACGCGCGGACACAAGGGACACAAAGCACGTTCCGGATTCCGCAATAAACTGGGCTTCGAGGGCGGGCAAATGCCGTTGGTAAGGAGAATACCCAAACGCGGTTTCACAAACATATTCAAAGTAGAATACGAAATCGTCAATCTGGAGGTGCTGAGCAAGTTTGAGCCCAATACTGAGATAACTCCAGAGTTCCTGAAAGAAAAAGGTGTAGTAAGAGGCAAGCGCAAGCTGAAGATACTCGGCAATGGAGAGATTTCGATTCCGCTCAAGGTCAAAGCTCACAAATTCTCAAAATCGGCACGTGAGAAAATTCTGAAGGCCAAAGGTAACGTCGAGCAGATATCATGATTTCGACATTCGGCAATATCTTCAAAGTTCCCGAGTTAAAAAAGAAACTCCTTTTCACGTTGTTTGCAGTCGCCGTATACAGACTGGGAGCCCATCTTCCGCTACCTGGTATCAATGCCCAGGCATTGGGCATGTTGATGCAACAACTTAAACAACAGGGATCGATCTTTGGGATGTACGACATCTTTGTCGGCGGCGCGCTCTCGCGTGCAGCAATACTATTCTTGGGCGTCATGCCGTATATCTCCTCTTCGATCATCTTCCAATTACTCGGTTCTGTCTTTCCGCAGATCGAAAGACTGCAACGTGACCAGGCGGGCCGGAGAAAAATAACTCAGTACACGAGGTATCTCACGGTAGGTCTGGCAGCTTTTCAGGCGATCAGTATATCGATATTCCTGGAGAGTCAAAAATTCACTGGTCCGACCGGAGTCACACCGATTGTCTTCGATCCGGGATGGACATTCAGGCTTACAGCCATGCTGACCCTGACATGCGGAGCGATATTCGCCATGTGGATCGGCGAACAGATCACCGAAAAAGGTATTGGTAACGGCATTTCTTTTCTCATCTTCATCGGCTGTCTGGAAGAATACCCCGGCTACTTCCTGCGTACTGTGCAGTTAGTTATGACCGAGGGACTTTCGGTCATAAACCTAATCCTCGTGATAATCATAATGGTCATGATCGTAGCAGCGGTGGTCATCATGACCCAGGCAACACGCCGCATCCCCGTGCAATATCCAAAGCGCATAGTCGGCCGCAGAATGTACGGGGGACAATCTACGTTCTTGCCTTTGAGGGTCAACACGGCCGGCGTGATACCGATCATTTTTGCACAAGCACTTGTGGTATTCCCAGGCACGGTCGCTGCCTACGTTCCCGCGTTGAAAACACTCACCGAAGTTTTCAGACCCGGGTATTTCCTTTATGATATCGTGTTCTTTTCGCTGATCGTTTTCTTCACATATTTTTATACGTCTGTCGTCTTCAATCCTGTTGAACTGTCCGACAACATGAAGCGGTATGGTGGATTCATCCCGGGCATACGACCGGGTCCAAGGACCGCAAATTACGTCGACAGCGTTCTATCGAAAATAACGTTGCCAGGTGCTCTATTCCTGGGCTTCATCGCACTAGTACCCTGGTACCTGATCAACTTTCTTAATGTGCCATTTTACTTCGGCGGAACGACCCTTTTGATTATCGTCGGTGTTGCCCTGGATACGCTACAGCAAATCGAATCACAATTGATGATGTACCACTATGAAGGATTTATGAAACGTGGCAAGATACGGGGCAGAAGATGAGAATCATCCTGTTCGGTCCTCCTGGTGTCGGCAAGGGTACGCAGGCACAGAGACTTGCAGAAAAATTCAACCTCGTTAGATTGTCCACTGGAGATTTATTGCGCGAGGAAATTTCATTGAGCAGCCCTGTTGGAAGAAAAGTCGAACAGTTTCTCAGAAAGGGTCATCTTGTTCCCGATGACATAATGCTCGATATTATCGAAAACATCCTGCTTGAAAACAAGGAACGAGATATTCTTTTTGACGGCTTTCCAAGAAATCTTAATCAAGCCCATAGTCTCGAAAGAAGCCTGGCGCAAATGCAACAGGAGATAGACATCGCATTCGAGATGCATCTGGACGAAGACGAAATTGTGAAACGCCTGGTTAACCGCAGGTACTGTCCGAGATGCGAACGGATATACAACTTGAGCACAAACCCGCCAAAGAATGATTGCGTATGCGACCAAGACGGAGCAAAACTCGTCACGAGAGACGATGACACAGCAGAAGTCATCAAGAAAAGGCTGAAGATTTATGAAGACGAAACACGACCCCTCGTGAGTTATTACAAATCACTCAATATCTATAAACAAATCGACGCGCGAGGCAACCAGGACGAAATATCGGACAGAATATCCGAAATAGTAAATGCCTATCTTAACAGCAAATGCACAAGCAACTGAAAATATCAAGGTTGCCGGTCGAATCATCGATGGAATATTCAAACGCATCGAGAAAATGGATCTAAGGCGAATGAAGACACTGGATCTGAATGATCGAATCGATACAATGATAAGGGAAAAAGGAGCGTCGCCCGCATTTCTCAATTACCGGGGATTTCCCAAGAGCTGCTGTATCTCATTGAACAGTGAAGTCGTACACGGTATTCCCGACAGCCGGCGCATCGAGATTGGCGATATCGTCAAGATCGATGTCGGGGTCAAATACCGCGGATATATCGCGGATGCTGCCCGAACCTTTCCGGTCGGTAACATCGCATCGGAAGTCCTGGAAATGCTTGAGGTCACCAAGCAGGCATTAAGAAACGGAATAAATGCCGCACAGCCGGGTAACAAGATTTCAGATATATCACGTGCCATTCAGACTACTGTCGAGGAAAAGGGCTACAGTGTAGTCCGAGAACTAACCGGTCATGGCGTTGGTGCACATCTTCACGAAGAACCCGCCATTCCAAACTTCGTAAGTGGTGGTCCCGAGTTTCCGATCAAGGCCGGGATGGCCCTGGCCATAGAGCCGATGGTGAATATGGGAAAGCATGAAGTTTTTACTGCGCAGAACCGCTGGACAGTAATGACCCGCGATGATTCTCTCTCGTGTCACTTTGAGGATACCATCCTGATACTCGAAGCAGGTAATCTGAACCTCACCAAAATAGCGGAGAACTGAAAAATGGCAAGAAAAGACCTAATACAGACCGAGGGAACAATACTGGAAACACTGCCTAATGCAATGTTCCGTGTTGAACTGGATAACGGCCATAAAGTCCTCGCCCATGTATCAGGGAAAATGAGAATGAGTTACATAAAGATCCTTCCCGGCGACCGGGTATTGCTGGAATTAACTCCCTATGACCTGTCCCGGGGCAGGATTGTCTGGCGATATAAGTGATCATAAAAAGGGTTGATTTCTTACGCAAAATGATTATAATAAGAGTTTGTAGGAGGAATATTGAAAGTTAAGGCATCAATAAAGAAAAGATGCGCATCTTGTCGAGTCATCAAAAGAAAAGGCGTGGTGATGATTATTTGCAGGAATCCCAGACATAAGCAACGTCAGGGATAGCGGCAGGTGCTTGGGCAATACGAAAGTGCAAGAAGAAGGTGCTTTATGACACCTACTGGCACCATATCCCAAGCTGCTAACCGTTGTTTTTCTAAGGAGGTTTATGGCGAGAATTGCTGGTATTGACCTGCCACCGAATAAGAAGGTGGAATATGGGTTGACTGCGATTTTTGGAATTGGTTTGAGTACAGCTCAAAGAATCGTCGATCAAATTGGCATCGATCGCTCGAAGCGTATTAAGGACCTGACCGACGATGAAGTAACGAAGATAAGAAAACTACTCGAAGCTGAATACCGGGTCGAAGGCGCATTACGCGCTGAAATAGCCGCCGATATAAAGAGACTCATCGATATCGGCAGCTATCGTGGGACCAGACACAAGGTAGGATTACCGGCACGTGGACAGCGGACAAGAACAAATGCCCGAACACGCAAAGGAAGAAAAAAGACTGTTTCTGTTTACAGAGGACCGCGAGGAGAACGCAAGTGAAAAAGCCAATTAGAACACCGAGACGCAAAAAAGGTGTGCGCGCCGAAGCGACCGGTATTGCAAGCATTTTCGCAACTTTCAATAACACGATCGTATCAATTACAGATACTAAAGGTAATGTGCTTTGCTGGTCTTCAGCAGGTCGAATTGGATTCAAAGGCACCAAGAAAGGTACGGCGTACGCTGCCGCAAAATGCGCTGATGCTGCAGCCCGTGAAGCACAAGCACTGGGCGTAAGAAAGGTTGAAGTGAGAATCAAAGGCCCTGGTCCTGGTCGTGAGGCAGCGATCCGAACACTCCAGACGGTTGGACTAACGATCACAGCTATTAAGGATGTGACGCCGCTCCCGCATAATGGCTGCAAACCACCGCGTAGAAGGAGGATCTGATGGCGCGTTATATCGGTCCGAAATGCAAGATTTGCCGCCGTGAGGGTGAAAAACTCTTTCTGCGAGGTAGCCGCTGCTATACTGATAAGTGCGCTTTTACAAGAAGGGGCTATCCCCCTGGTACACACGGACGTGTGGGAAGAAGGAAACTTACTTCGTATGCGACTCAACTCCGCGAAAAACAGAAAGTGAAAGCGGTGTACGGGATCTTGGAGCAACAATTCCGTAAGACGTTCACCATGGCGGCAAGAATATCCGGTAATACAGGCGAGAACTTACTATCATTACTTGAGAGGCGCCTGGACAATGTGGTTTATCAGCTGGGTATTGCGTCCTCACGTACCCAGGCACGCCAACTGGTACGCCATGGACATATCATGGTCAATGGAAAGAAGGTAGATATTCCCTCGTATCTTGTGAAAACTGGACAAGAAATAAAACTAGCAGACAAACAGAAGAAGAATCCTGAAGTCCTGAAGTCACTCGAGGAGCGCGATCTTGAGAGAATCGTCGGCTGGTTGAAAATTGACAAGGACACATTCACTGGTACTGTACTCAGGTATCCCAAACGCGACGATATAACGTTACCAATCCAGGAAAGTTTAGTTATTGAATTCTATTCAAAGTAGAGGGGAATTATGACACTAAAACCACTCGTCATGCCGAAAAGTGTTGAGATCGATAAAGAAGCAACCAATGATACTTTCGGCCGCTTCATACTGTCACCGCTTGAGCGTGGATTTGGCGTAACTTTAGGTAATTCGCTCCGCAGAGTGCTAATGTCTTCGATACAAGGGGCAGCCATTACCCGAATAAGAATCGAGGATATACTCCAGGAATTTTCCGCTATCCCGGGTGTTTATGAAGATGTGATCCAAATTATCCTTAATCTCAAAAAAGTACACGTTAAATTGCTGTCTGATGAACCAAACAATCTTTACCTGAAGGTCAAAGCAAAGAAAGAATACCTCGCTGAGCAAATTGAGAAAAATCCAAATGTTATCATTGCCAACCCTGATCAGAAAATTCTGACGGTTACGGATACTAAAGTGAATTTCACATTAGAGATGTATGTTGAGGCAGGTCGCGGGTACGTACCATCCGACGTGCTAAAACATGGCGAGGCACCAGTCGGCACTATTTTTCTAGATGCTATTTTCTCACCAGTGCTTGCTGTGAATTTCGACGTCACTACCACCAGGGTAGGTACGCGAACCGACTATGACCATTTGATTCTCGACATCAAGACTGACGGTACGATCACGCCGGTCGAAGCATTAGTAGAAGCATCCGGCCTCCTAAAACATCACCTCTCATTCTTCACGAGTCTCGGCGTTGAACCACAATTCTCTTCCAAGGAACAGCTCGATGCCGAACACCGGAGAATAAGAGAAATCTTGAAACGCAGCATCGACGAACTCGAAATATCAGTAAGGGCATCCAATTGTCTCAAAGAAAAAGATATCAAGACAATAGGTGAACTTGTTAAAAAGAGCAGCAAGGAATTGTTGAGTTATGAGAATTTCGGGAGGAAATCACTCAAGGAGTTGGAAAAAAACCTTGCCAAAGTCGGACTGCACCTTGAAATGGATATCAACAAATACTTGAAAGAGGATATATAACACCATGAGACACGGAAAACGCGTAAAAAAGCTCGGCAGAACAAGGGAGCACCGTCGTGCGCTCATGAAGAATCTCTGTCGCTCATTATTCATTTTCGAGAAAATAAGAACAACTCTGCCAAAGGCAAAAGCAACCAGGCAGGTCGCCGAGAGGCTTATCGAATTCGCCAAGAGGAACAACCTCGCGGCAAAACGACAGATTTATCGCTATATTCCTGACCATAAGTTGGTAAGAATAATTTGTGATGAAATTGGTCCAAAATTCGCCGAGCGTACCGGTGGATACACCCGGATATACCGGATGGGCCCGCGTCTCGGTGACGGGGCAGAAATGGTATTGTTGGAATTGGTGGAGCAAAGCGACGCATCTACGATCGTGCAAAGAAGAAAATTAATCGAAAGACGGCAATTGGTCGAATCAAAGAAAGAAAAGAAACCAAAAGAAAAATCCAAAGAAAAGAAAGTCAAGGAAAAAAAGCCAAAAACCAAATCAAAAGAAAAGAAGGAAGACCAAAAGACAAAAGCCAGAAAATCACCAAAACCCGCGAAAACAAATAAAAAATCCAAATAGCGGCCCGGTGCAATCTTTGCCATCGGATAAGCACTGCCCCATATCTAATAACTCTATTCCATGATGAATCAACGCTTGAATATTCTCTCCATGATGTGTCTTCTCCTGATTACGATAACCTGTACGCATCAAAGAGTAAGTGAGAAACGGATTCTTGTTACCGTAGATAAACCGGTACATCACTTCCGAAAGGGAATGTGGGTACGCGCCGCGTCCACTGCCTCTCCCGATTCCATATCACGCATTATCGAAATCGCCAGAGAATTTGGTGTTACCGATATCTTCGTACAAGTAGTCGTCGGCGGTTATGCATACTACAACTCACAGTTGCTCCCGCGTAGCCAGTATCTGTCAAAGGTCTCAGAAACGGGATATGACCCCTTGGATTCGTTGATCAGAGCGTGTTCCAATACACCCATCCGCATTCACGCATGGGTCAACGCTTTATTATACTGGTCGCTATCCGAACCGCCCGACTCGCTCAACCACGCATTGTATAAGAACCCTGACTGGTTCATCCGCGATGTCAATCACCAATCGATGGCTGACTATTCATACACCCAATGGAAAAACATGAATCTCGAGGGTTTATACCTGAACCCTGAAAACCCTGAAGTTGCCATGTTCATCAGGCAGATATGTGCCGAGATTGTGTCTCAATATCATGTTGACGGTATACATCTGGATTTCATAAGGTACCCAGGTATACTCTGGGGACTACCTCCCATAGATGAGGCTGCCGTACTCGCAGGCATCGATGCCGGGGCAACCTTATGGTGTAATCTCGTTCGCTACGGACGTTCAGAATTTTACAACCGCTGGAAACTGTGGAACGCCTGGCGCCTTACGCTTGGCCGCCAATACGCCATAGCCCGTATCGTATACGGTATCAGTGAAGCATTGAAGGAGAATGCAGTTAAGAAAGATTGCCGTCTATCGACGGCGGTTTTTGCCAACCCGTCTCTTTGCAGATATTCGTTTGCACAAGATTGGACTCATTGGGCAGAAGAAATCTACCAACCTGTGGTCATGTCATACACCCCGGACATCGCCCTTTTCAATGATTACGCGGTCCATGCGCTCAGTTACCGCCCGGATGCCCTACTCGGCATCGGACTACTTTGGCCGGATATGATACGTGTTGCGAAATGGCAAGAAGAAAAGGTGCGCACATTGAAGGGTGCCGGTGTCTGCTACTTCGATTTCGCTATCATTGATACGATGGCAGAACTGCTTGTAACAGAGGGCGGCGAAGCACACGGGAATGAAGAAATTTTCAAGGCCGACAGCACAAGGTATTTGCCGGTAGCTGATGCATACGAAGACCTGTTCCACCCTGAGCAAATTGGAGAAGCCACCGATCCCGCCACGTGGGGACACGCTATCGATTTTGCGGCTTTCCTCTTATCTCTTTCCATGAACGCGGATCTTGATCTGGGCCGTATGGACCTGATGCGGGATGAATTTCTTCAACGCACATACCAAGACGTGGCGGCTTTTGAATATTTGAACGAAAAGGTATTCCCGGTCGGTGACTTACTAATTGAACCGGAGGCAAGAGCGATTAAGTACAGCTTCATACCATGGTCAGAAGGCGACTCGCTTTCGGTAATCGCTAAGGCAAGCGAAATCCGCGATTTAGATATTGATACAATCGTATATCCAAGCGCCATTGATCCTTTGATTGATGCAGCGTTCGCAGCATTACCGCATAGGCAGCAAACACTTCCCCTGCCCTCTGGAGTCTATGTCTTTATCGTCGATACAGTATATCAAGGTGGCAGACAGGTATTGAGAAAAGACGTTGCGGCAGGATTACGAACTACCTATGTGAACTGGACAATAAAAACCAATGTTGAGCGAATTTTAGGGAATATGCATTAACAGTCCCGATAGATATTTTCTGATAAGCAAAGATAGGAGACCATATGTTTGATGAACTTAAATCAATGTTGACGAAAATCGAGGCAGACTACGCCGACATACGCCACGAGACGAAGAAGGTAACAAAAATTGTATTCAACGGTAAAGAATTGACCGAAATCGGAAATAACACAACCGACGGCTATGTATTGCGTGTCCTCAATCACGGTGGTTATGCTTCCATCTCATTTACAGATATCGACCGACATGAAGATGCTATTCGTACCGTACTGCAAAACGCTCATCTCATGTCAAAAGCAGTACAGCAATCCGTTGTTTTCAAAAAGACTCCGGTCATAAAGGACAGCCATACACCGGTACTGCATGAGGATCCGCGTGATGTCACGATCGAAGAAAAACTACAACTCACAAGGAAATATAATGATATCATTATGAGCACCGACAAGATCGCCACGACCAACATCAGCTATGGCGAGCTAATTCGGGACAAACATTTCTTAAGCACTGATGGTACTGAGATACGGGAAGAGTTGGTGACAACGCGCATCAGTGGTCTGATCACCAGCAGAGACGGTAAACTTATTCAAAACGTCCGGGTGGCAGCCGGAGGCAGTAACGGTCTTGCGAACCTCAGAAACCGTGAAGCGGACTTCGAAAAGCGTGCCGGGATTGCCGTTGATTTGCTCAGCGCGCAGCCAATAGAAGGTGGATGCCACAATGTCATCGTTAACCAGAGCCTTGGTGGTGTTTTCACGCATGAAGCGTTCGGTCACTTCTCAGAAGCCGATATCATCGAGAACAATCGATCTATGAGGGAAAAGATGAAAATCGGGGCAAAACTCGGTAACGACATAGTCAGCATAACCGATGACCCCACCATCACTGACCAGCTGGGACATTATCATTATGATGATGAGGGCGTGAAGGCACAACGGACACCTCTCCTCGAGCACGGCGTCCTGGTCGGTCATCTACACTCCCGCAGGACTGCTGCTTCTTTCGAAGAACCGCTAAATGGCCATTGCGTTGCCGAAGATTACCGTTACGCTCCGATAATCAGAATGGGGACGATATTCATGGAACCGGGGAAGAATTCATTTGAAGAACTGCTCAGTATGCTCGGTGACGGCTACTATCTCCTTGATGCCAAGGGCGGCCAGACAAGCGGCGAGAATTTCACGTTCGGCGCCCAGTATGGTTTCATAGTCCGCAATGGCAAGATAGGTGGTATGGTGCGTGATATCAACATCTCCGGCAATCTCTATTCAACACTCGGCAACATCTCCGCAATCGCCAACGACTTGAAATACAGCCAGGTAGGAGGATGTGGCAAGGGTCAAGCGAACATCCGTTCGTGTTATGGAACTCCACATCTTCTGATAGAAGATCTTATCATCGGAGGACGATAACATGGATCAATTATTGAAACTCGCAAAGCAACAGAGTGACGGAGTTGAGGTATTGTCGATCGAGCAGAATGAAAACTCGATCAAATTCGAAGATAGAAAGTTGAAAGATATCCAGAGTACGCTACAATCTGGTATAACACTGCGATTAATCAAACAAGGGAAGATCGGATTCGCATACACTAAGAATTTACGAAACAGCAATGAACTGATACAGCACGCCATGGATTCATTGAAAGGCGGAGTGGCGGCCGAATTTAATTTTCCGCATACTGATAACGTACCAACGCTGAATAGCTACGACCCGGGCATCGAAGGAATTGACAATGCGAAGATCGTCGGTGAATGCAATCGAATTTATGGGTTCATGCAAGACAAGATAGAAGGTCAATTGAACATTGGGGGCGGGACGGCAGTGACCGGCATCCAGATAAAGAATTCGTCCGGCACGAATCTGTCTTCAATGAGTTCCAATTACTATATTTCCGTTACGATACTCTATCCTGGGTCGGGAACGGGCATTCATCGATCGTTGGAATTCAAAAATTTCAAAGAGGTCGATGATTCCTTTCTGAATAACCTGGCTGAATTATACAAGAAAGGCGAGAAAGAATTCAGGACCACCGGTGGACGAATGAAGGTATTATTCATGCCCGAGGCAATGTATACTCTGGTCTGGCGATTGCAGAGCGCAACGAGCGGCGAATCACTCTATAACAAACAGTCGCCATTGGCGGATGCTATCGGCAAGAAAATATTCGACGAAAAGATCACCATAGTCAATGATCCACTCAATGACGAACGCCCCGATGCTCGCGCTTTCGATGACGAAGGTGTAGGATGCAGGAAATTACTTCTCATTGATAAAGGGGTACTGAGAAATTACTATTACGATCTTCGTTACGCTGCAAAGATGAATGCTGCGCCATCAGGCCACGGCTTCAAGGCTGCAAGATGGAGCAGTGATAGGATCTCTATAAAACCCACACCTGCCCTGAATCATCTCTCGCTGGCATCCGGCAATACTGAATTCTGGAAACTCGTAGGGGCAATGGACCGGGGTATCATCGTCTGCGGAGCCTTGGGCGCACACAGTGGCAACATACCGAATGGCGATTTCTCCATAGGCGTCTCACCAGGCTTCTATGTTGAAAACGGTGAAGTAGTCGGCAGGATAAAAGATGCGATGGTCGCCGGGAACATATATGCGGTCATGAGTCGTGTTATCGGTATCGAAAACGCAATTCACGCGGCATATACGGGATATTATCCAGCCGTGCTTTTCGATGAGGTGAATGTAGCCACGAAAAACTGACAGTGCGCAGCGGTCGGCATCAGAACACCTAAACTAAGACGACCGATTAGAAGGCATTCCGGTTTTGATAATAAAGCACTTGTTGTATCGGGCAATTCCGAATATAATGCCCAATGCACTCCGCCTTTCCGTTCATTGGGGAAACATTATCGCTATTAACGGCCGTCGTCTGGGCGCTGGCCGTCACTTTGTTCAGGAAGAGCGGTGAAACCGTTCACCCCCTTGCCCTCAATGTCTTCAAGAATTCGCTGGCGCTCGTACTACTCGTTCCGACAATCTGGCTCTTTGGTCAGACTCTGTGGCTTCAGGCACCGGCTAAGATATATGCGGTCTTATTTCTCAGCGGCGCAATAGGCATTGGCATTGGCGATACGCTTTTCTTCCAAAGTCTGAACAGGTTGGGTGCCGGCCTGACCGGGATCGTGGTGTGCATGTACAGCCCGTTCATCATTACCTTCTCATATGTATGGCTTCACGAAAGCCTTTCTCTCTTACAGCTGATCGGTGCGTTCCTCATCATCTTTGCCGTCTTGTTCACTACTGTACATCAAACGTCGCGGGATGACATGCCAACCCAACCCTTTCTGGCCATAGTCTATGGTGTCCTTGCGTCCGCCGCAATGGCCGGTGGAGTAGTTCTGATGAAACCGCTGCTCGGCACCTATCCCGTCGTATGGGTGGCAGAGATTCGACTCATCGGGGGTATGGTTGCGCTCGCAATCATCTTACTCATTCATTCTGGAAGAAAGAGAATAATGGCGTCTCTTACGAGTGCGAGTAATCGAGGCTATACTCTAAGCGGCTCCCTCCTGGGAGCATATGTTTCAATGATATTGTGGATTGCCGGGATGAAATACACACAGGCCTCGACCGCATCGGCGTTGAATCAAACAAGCACTGTTTTCATCTTTATATTTGCCGGATTGCTTTTGAAAGAACCGATAACTGCACGCAGAGCGATAGGTATAGCTGTTGCTTTTATCGGCGCATTTTTTGTTTCAATTTTCCAGTAGGCATCGGTTGTCGTTCTGACCCGGAGGTCAGTCGAAAAGTGCGTGTACAAAATCTTTGGGTTCGAACTCAATGATATCCTCAACTCCCTCGCCAATACCCAGGTACAATACCGGTAAGTGCAGTTCATTGGAGATCGGTATGATCGCACCACCTTTTGCCGTACCGTCGAATTTAGTGAGTATTAAACCATTCAACCCGATTCCTTCAGTGAAGATTCTCGCCTGCTGAATTGAATTCTGCCCTAGCGTTGCGTCGATCGTCAGAAGATTATGATCGGGACCGCCGCTTTTGAATTTCTTCACCACGCGTAATATTTTCTTCAATTCCTCCATGAGATCCGTCCTCGTGTGTAATCTGCCAGCAGTGTCGATAATCACATATTCGATCTTTTTGGACCCGGCTTTTCCCATAGCATCATAGACAACCGCCGCTGAATCCTGGCCCTTTTGCGAACCAACTATCTCAACGCCCACCCTCCGGGACCAGATGTTTAGTTGTTCATGCGCCGCATCTCGATAGGTATCAGCACTTACCAAAAGTACCGACGCTTGCTGACTGTAAAGGCTTGCTAACTTCGCAACGGTCGTTGTTTTCCCGGAACCGTTCACACCGCTCACCATTATTATGAATGGTGGTTCCCCTTCCAACTCGGGTTTTGCCAGACTCAACAACCTGATCATTTCATCCTTCAGTACAACCAGGACATTGCTCTTTGTCTTTGCCAATTTCTGAAGTATGATCGATGTATATTTAACACCCACATCGGCTTGAATCAATACATCCTCAATGACTTCCAGTGAAGCCTCGCTAGTATGCGAGAAGGTCTTTCTAAGTTTTGATAGTCTGGAAACTAAATTGCTGAGCATATGTTTTTTGCATGCTTGTGGGTATTACCAGTCTTATTCTTCCAATGCGGATATCTTCTCAAGATCTGCAAGCCGCGCTGATATCACTTTGCTTTCTCTCGGTTTCTCCATCGTCAGCCCGTACAGATAATCTGCATATTCCATCGTTGCTCGGTTGTGTGTAATGATCACTACTTGTGTTCGTTGGGAGAGATCACGTAGAAACTTGTTGAACCTTACAACATTGATATCATCAAGCGGTGCATCGATCTCGTCCAATATACAGAATGGAGCAGGCTTAACTAGATAGAACGCCAGCAGTAGACTGATCGCAAGAAGGGTCTTCTGACCACCAGAAAGTTGATTGATAGTCTTCAATTTCCTACCCATCATGCGAACAACAATTTCCACCTTGCTCGCAAGAGGGTTATCTGGATCGGTCAGCATCAAATCGGCTTGACCATCCTCGAAGAAATTAGCAAAAACAAAATTGAATTCCTTTCTCACCTGTGCAAATACGTCGTTGAAGCGATCCCGTGCCCGCTGATCCAGTTCCTCGATCGACCGCAGAAGGTTCTTCTTGGCGGCAATGATATCGTCTCTTTGACCGAGGAATTCGTCAAGCCTTGTTTTCTCCTCTTCGTAAGCTTGTAGGCTCAAGGGGTTGACTTCTCCGAGCTTCTCTATTCTCCCCCTCACTTCCGAAAGTCGGTTTTCGGCATCGGCCATCTCCTCTTCCTCTGGCCTGTAGTCGCCAAGCACAATGCCGAATTCCTCATCGGCTTTCTGAATCAAATCGTCACGCCGGTGATTCTTTTCAAAGAGCTGATACTTCAACTGCATTATCTGATCCTGTAATGCTTCGTGGTCCTTCTGTTTTTGAGAAATTTGCTCATAGACGAGCCGCTGCCGTTTATTATACTCATCAAGCAGCTGGTCAGGTAATTGCGCTTCCTGCGTAGACCTCTCCTGACGTTTTCGGGTGAGTTCATCCTTCAGAGTGCCGACAGCCTCGTTGAGTTCTTCTATATTACTGGGCAGCGTTTGCTCACGCAGTGCGCGAATATCAGATTCGGCCATAGTTATTTCACCATCGATCTGCTCTATGGACAGTGAGATGCTCTCATTCTTACCCTCAAGAACTGCTTTCTCAGTAGCGACGTTATTAAGTTCAGAAACTGACGCGTCGATCTGCATTTTCATTTGCTTCATGGTCTCATTCAACTGCCGATTTATCTCGATCATACCCGCCCTATCACTCTCGAGTCGCCCAATGTTATTCTCGGCATCCTCTATACCTTTGGTAATCGCTTCAATATCCTTGGTCAGTAATTCACGATCGTCTTTAGTATTGCTTAACTCTGATTCTCGTTTCTCAAATTCCTTTGTTGCTTCCTGCAGTTTGAGCGAACACTCTGATTTCCGGATATTAATCGTAAATAACTCATTGCGCGTATCCTCAATCTTTTGCTTTATCTGCTCGAATTCAGTGTTCATGCGTTTCTTCTCTTCTAGAATAAACAGAACTTCATTACGAAGCATCTCCATCTTTTCGTTATATTCTTCGAGACTCTGGGTAATTTTGAAATAGCCGACTTCGCCTCTTTCAACCACGATTGTCCCATTCCTGAAAAGAAGGCCATCCCCTGTCACGAAACCACATTCCGGATACTTCTTCGAAAAATCGCATGCTTTCACTTTGTCTTTGACAAAGAAGTAATTATTCACGTAGCGTGCCAATGCATCATGGGCAGATTTGAATTTGACAAAATCGCCTATGGGAACCGCGTCTGGAAGATCAATATCAACCGGCTTATCCGCAGCCTGCCTTAAATCGATGAAACCGAATCTTCCTTCCGGACAATTCATTAAATCCTGCGAAGTATAATCTTTGAGCAAATAGAAACTCAGAAGATCACCAAGACAAAGGTCTATCACCGACTCCCGACCTTCGACAACTTCAATATTATCTTTGAACATCCCGGCCAGATTGTCGCCCAGCCTTTTCTTTATCTCATTCTTGTCTTTGACATGGAGTCTGCGGTCAAGCATATCGATCATAATCCGGCAATCATTTATTGCTTCATTGCGTGATTTCAAGTTATTTTCTGTTTCATTTATCGCTTTCTCGAGTTCATCCATCTTTTCGTGCAAAACCTTCAACTTACCATCAGCCTCATCCTGTTGTTTAACGATGACAGCCAGCTCACGATCCAATTCCCTTCGGCTGTATCTGTATTTCTCAAGCTCATCGTTCTGCTGGGTCACTTCCTCAGCCATGCGCGATAACAGCCCTTCCTTGTTTTCCTTGTCATACTTCAGTTTTGCTGCATTATTCCTAATCTCCGCAACGCTGCTCGCGGCAGCCGATATCTTCTCTTGGTTCTCCTTCATTGATTTTTCTAAAGCAAAATACTCTCCGTTCTTGACCTCGAGGGCTTCCCTGGCCTGATTCATGCGCGATTGTACACCATCGAGCTTCGAAACGAACTTCTCCCTTTCTTTTTCTGCTTCATTCAATCGTTTTCGGCTATTATTGACGGCTTCTTCCTTCTCTTTAATGCTGGTGAGTGTTCTCTCGGCAAGAATCGTCTTGCTTCTGACCTCTTCTTCTTTTTCATCGATCTGATTCTGCAAAGCATCGATCTCATTCAGCAACTGCGTCATCTGCGTGAGATTTTCTTTCTTTTCGGTCTCCGCATTTTCGATCGAATTCTTCAGCTTCTCGCGCTCCTCCTCCAGTTCCTTGATTGTACGCAGCAAATTCTGCCGCTCAGATTCTTTGATGTCTATCTTGCCTTGTATCTCGTTTATATCTCCAAGCGCTGTTCTGAGCTCATTGACCATGATATAAAGTTTAAGGGCTTTGTATTCCCCCCTGAGTTCGTTATACAAACGCGCCTGGCGTACTTGCCTTTTTAGGCTCCTCAACCCTCGCTGCATTTCACCGATAATATCTTCGAGCCGGAGAAGATCTTGCTCAGTGGCCACAAGACGCCGTCTAGTCTGCTCCTTTCTTTCCTGATACTTCAGGATACCAGCGACATCATCGAACATCTCCTTCGTGTTTCCGTGTATAATTCGCTCGACCTCTGCGAGTTCGAGAAAGGAATAGGTCAAGGCACCGGAATTGAGAAACAAGGCCTGTATATCCTGGAGCCGGCATTTGACTCGATTCAGAAAGAATTCACTTTCGCCGGTCTTGTAGAACCGGCGTTTGATTTCGAACTCACTACCGAATTGCGGAAAATAGTCTTCATTATCTATTGTGACAGCGACCTCGGTGAAGTTAGCATCCTCTTTCATGTCTCCGGACACATATATCAGGTCCTCGATTTTCTCGCAACGCAGGGCCTTCATACTCTGCTCACCAAAAACCCACCGCAACGCGTCGAATATATTCGATTTACCACTGCCGTTGGGTCCCACGAAAGCAGTTACGCCGGTGTTCAACAGTACTCTAGTTTCTTCACGAAAAGACTTGAAACCGTATAGTTTAATTTCCTTTATTTTCATCCGCGACCTTTGTCACAACCCCACTCATGATTCCTCGCCGAGATATATTTCTCTTTCTAAAAATGGATGATAGTCACTCCACTGCTTGTTCTGACCCCGATGTCTCGCGGAAATTTGCCGCATCATCTCCATCTTTGAATCCAAATTATCCGCATAATGTAGCACTAATGCCTCAGGGAATAAAGGTTGTTTTGGAGAACCCCATTCCTTCTCTCCATGGTGTGACAAAATCATATGCAATATCTTCAACTTAAGATCTCTGGGAAATCCGACGATATGCCGGATACGCTCGGTCACCATATCGCTGCCGATGACTATATGTCCAAGAAGCCGTCCCCGGTCTGATATGTTGATACTTTTTTTGTATGTGTATTCTTCAATCTTACCAACATCATGCAAAATACCGGCGGTAATCAGCAAATCCAGGTTCAGAGAATTATACACCGATTGTATACTCTTCAGCAGCTTCAATACGCTCAATGTGTGAACGGCCAGACCGCCTAGATAAGCATGATGAACTCTCTTGGCAGCCGGTGCCAATCGGAAGAGTATCATGAATTCATTATCATCGAAGAACGAATCCAAGAGCTTCCGTAAGTTTGGATCCTGTACATTTGCCCTGAAAACCTTCAACTCCTTCAGTACCTCATCGACATCGCCGGAATAGCTCGGTAAGAAATCACTCGCATCGACCTCGCTTTCCTTCACCAGACTCATTGAATTGACAACAACCTGTAATCTCCCGCTATATTCAGTAACATTGCCGGTTATGAAAACGAAGTCGCCAGCAGAAACATCACCCAGACTATCACCATCCCAGGATATGCCGTCGATGCTGCCGCTGCGGTCTGAGAACTCCAGAATGGCATAGAAACCTCCGTCTTTTTTGTCTTTGACCGTCTTTTTAGCAAGGACAAAAATCTCCTTGACCGACTGACCTGCCTTCAGTTCATCGATATACTGGCTCTTCATTAATTTTTTCCAATATTTTCAGGAAATATTACTACACCATAACGTACGCTATCAGACGATATTTTCACTGTTGGGATATTAGCCAAATTATGGTTATTTACCTGGTGTCTCCAGATGAAGTATTTTCTTCTTTATCAAGTCCAATTTTTCGTGCAGGGTTCTTTCTTCCTTTTTCTCGGCTTCCAGTGCATTCAGGACTTCCTCTCGCTTCTGCGAGAGCAGACTGATCTCAGTATTGAGTTGACTTTCTTCCTCTTTCAGTCCTTCGATTCTCTTGATTAGATCACTCTCGGCAGCCTTCAATTTGTCGATCGATTGGACAAGTGGATTGTTCTCTGCTTCCCTCCTCTTCGTATCGTATTCCTCAGTGAATTTCTGGAGTTCCTGTTCCGCCGCTTCAAGTTGCTCGTTCACGCTACGTAGCTTGGTCTGCGCCTCACTCTGGGCATTTTTCAGGGCTTCTATCTTCGGAGAAAAAATCTCCGCCTGGCGTTTATTCATTTCATCAATCAATTTTGCTTTAACATTCCGCTTCGACACCAAGGTTACAAGAAAAGCGATAAAAGCAATAACAATCCCGACACCGATCATTATTGGATTCCCCGAACCCGAAAATGTGTTGGATGAAACACGAGGATTTGCGCCGAAGTAGAGAAAACCTACCTTGGTCTTGCCGATCTCAATCGAGAACCCGCCTTCATATATACCGTTCCGTTCTGTCACAGCAGATGAACCTCCGCCCAGCACATCGGAATTGTATATTTTGCTAACCATCGCAGCATCGGTCGAGACAAGTACCTTTTTGTCAGCATCGGTAATATGCACGAAAGTTATTTCCGGCTCGTCGTTTTTTAACCGCGTCACGATCTCACTCAGCTTAGCTTCTTCGCCCATAATGACGGCATCCTCGACAAAAGCGGCATGCGCAACGGAATTACCAAGACTCGTGAATCTCTTCACGAGTAGCTCTCTGGTAATATCTGAATCGAGCACATCGCCCCGGCCGAAAAGGTTCGGGCTGAAAAAGAAAAATGCCGTCAGTGCTAAAACCAGGAAAAGTATTATGAACGAAGCCGCACCCTTTGACATCTAACCCCCGAAGCTAATCGAGATCCGATGACCGCCACCCAAGTCGAAATATGGCGAATACGTATAATCAACCAGGAGTTGGTCTTTCCTGACACCCAAACCGAGGGTCAAGCCGGAAAGAAAACCGAGACCTTCGGAGTTGATCGAAGATAACAACGTGCTATATGATGCCTTCAAATGAAGAATCGTGTTAACATAATAAGCACCGCCGATCCGCAGACCGAAATCGAGTAAAGCAGGTTTCACAAGATCGACACCAACCCAACCGGATTCAAGCAGCTTTGCTGCGCTGAGCGTGATCTCGTAGGGAAACATTTCTTTGCTATCCACGTATGCTTTCAGTCCGTAGCCTATGTTCTTCACGGACAATCCAACCTGAACACCCGGTTTCTTTATTGTGTAAATCGCCCCAATGTCTGCACCGACACCAATCGCGTTGAGGGTATCGATGCTAGCGTACACGCCCTTAAGGGAAAAGCCTATGCCGACATCCTTGTAGATAAAACCCTTACCTACATTCACGTCGATGTGGTGGACACCGAAGGTGCCGAGTTCCTCCGTTCCGGTTACATCAGTCTTCTTCATATTACCGCTGTAGAAGTACCGGACACCCAAGCCGAACTGCCTACGCTGATATCCCAGATATCCAAAATGAGTACCGGCAAAGTAGTTAAGATATGAAACTGAGTAAAATGTGTTGTTGGCAAATGCAAGCCCGCCTGTATTGTAGTGTACGTCGTAGCCATCGTTATACAGAGCATGTCCCATGCCGGTCCTGTGGGCAACGGGATCAACGGACAAAAACTCAAAACCAACGGTTGTTATCAATGAAAGTATAATTACCAGCATTTAGCCTCCATATCGCTATTATAACGTTGATATTCGAAAAGTCAAGAACCTTCTCCCCTCTCTATTTCCGTTATTTTTGGAAGAAAAGCGGACCTGCCGGCGATGATATTGTTGAGCAATTTTGCGATTAACAGTCCGATCCCGAAAAATAACACGGCGAGTACAAGTGCTCCTGTCTCATGCCAACGCGCACCTAGCACCATGCCCAGAAGGGCTAGAATAACTGGTAAGCCGAACAACAATGACGCCGCGGCAAGACCTCTGCCAGGAGGTTGTTCAACATAAACTACGTCGTCAACGACAGCGCCGACACTGTTTTCGACTGAAATAGAGTGCTTTGCCCCTGATGTATGGCAATACGTCTTCGCCTCGCATCTCTCGCATGCCTCACTCGTCTCGAAGCATACTGTCGCCTGTAACCCTTTGACCGCTATGACCCTCCCTCTTCTCCTCATATGCGATTATAGGTATAATCTCTGAACTGTCAATTAAATAAAGAACATACCGTGGAACATATT
Source organism: Caldifarciminota bacterium (assembly GCA_020353055.1). Classification (GTDB taxonomy): domain Bacteria; phylum Hydrothermota; class Tepidihabitantia; order SM23-42; family SM23-42; genus SM23-42. The sequence continues at coordinate 1,812,181 of CP070686.1, forward strand.
CTGCATACAGAAGGGATTTTCAGAACATGCCCGTTGACCCAAAGGGGAATATGTTTATAATTCTGAATGGATCAAGGTTTGGTTACGCTCATCAGAGAAATTCTAGTTGCTGCAGAAGAAAAAATACCTTACGCAGTGGCCACTTTCTTCAGCAATCGTGGTCTCGACATTGTCCTGGATAAAAAGGATGAAAGATTATCGTCAGCTCCGAGCAATATGGGATTCGTACTATCAATTTTCAACGGTGTGTACTTTGAGGAATTCGCCACCGACATTGTCGAGAAAGACCACCTATCGAAATTCTGCCGCACGGCGCTCCAAACCGTGGAAGTCAAAGATATCAAACACGTACTCATGCCGCCAACAATAGGCAAGAAGTCATTCAAAACCGTCGAGAAAATCGATCCCGACTCGATACCATTGCACGAGAAGATCGATATATTCCGAGAAAGACGCCAACAAATACTCTCCGGCAAGAATGTAGTGAATTGTGTAATCAATTATTCTGAAGAATCATCGACCAAGGTTTTCATCAGTCCCAAGGGAGTAATTAATGAGGAGATACGACGAATTGCCCATTACCTGATGGTTTACGTATCGAACGGTAAAGCTTTGAAGTACGATTATTTCTCTACCGGAGGGACAGGAGGATTTGAATTAACCGAATTACCCGAAGGCACAATCGATGAGATCATAGGTAGTGCCAACAGATTATTGACTTCAGAACATATAGAACCGGGCTTTTACGACGTGGTCGGAACGCCCGAAATAGCCGGATTGATTGCCCACGAAGCTTTCGGTCACGGAGTTGAGACAGATATGTATTTGCAGAACCGTGCTCGTTCAAGGGATTACCTCGGTAAAGATATTGCTTCACCGTCGGTCAACATAATTGACGATCCGTCTCTACCGGGTGGGTACGGTTCATACTATATTGATGATGAAGGAAATACTGCTCAGCCCACATACATAATCAAGGATGGCAAGTTCATACAAGGTCTCACCCACAAATATGCGAGTGCGGTGCTCGACCTACCCCCAACCGCGAACGGGCGGCGAGAATCATTCTCCAGGAAGATATATACCAGAATGTCAAATACTTTCTTCAAATCAGGGTCAGTCACACCTAACGACATCATCGCTTCCGTAGACAATGGTATATATCTGATCAAAGGACTGAGCGGTATGGAGGATCCAAAGGGATGGGGAATACAAGTTCTGGTGCTGTATGGTAGAGAAATCAAGAATGGACGTATCACCGACCGGCTCTTTTCACCACTCGGCATAACCGGCTACGTACCTGACCTTTTGAAAAGTGTCTCCTTGGTGGGCAACGACTTCAAGATCGACGTCGGTACTTGCGGTAAAGGCCATAAGGAATATGTCCCGGTCTCCAGTGGAGGTCCGCATATCAGAACCAGGGTGCGTTTGGGATAATGAAGAAGATCGCCGACAGAATAGACGCCCACGGGTTTACCGATTTTAAGATCATTGAAATCAGATCGAACGAAACTCAGTTGTACTTGTTGAGAGATCGGATTGAATCAAAACGCAATATTGAAAGTCACTCTTACGACATAACTGTTTATGCAGATCATGCTGGCGCCGATGGAACGCTTCGCGGCGAATACAATTTCGAGTACAAACCCGATACCGACCTTCAATTCTATCTCGAGCAGGCCAAATTTGCCTGTTCGATGATCAAGAATCGCTATTATGGCTTGATTCAAAAAACAAAGCCTTCCAATGTTCAAATCCTGGATCCAAAACTGGAAAACCTAGATGAAGTTGGTACGCAGCTAACTGAAAGCATATATCAGAGCACAAGAGATGCAAGTGTATATCTTTCTGGCGCCGAGATTTACCTGAAAAAATCCGAGATTACACTCAAGACCTCAACGGGAATCGAACTCAGTAAGATCAAAGGGTTGATCAGTGTCGAAATCACGCTTATCGCCAGAAGAGGCAAGGAAGAGCAGGAACTTAATTTTCACCTCAGAAGAAGGAGTATAGAAGATTTGCGGTTGCAGCAGCGTATCGAAGAATACAAGGAACATACGCTAAAAACGCTCGACGTGCAGGTGCCCAGAAGCGGAAAGGCAAATGTGGTATTTAATGCGTCCGATGTCTATGCACTGCTGCATCCGCTCATTTTTCACAGTTCTGGCAAAGCAATGGACCAGGGAATAAGCCGTTTCCGTGTCAATGAAAGAATCGTCGAACAAGCAACAAACGATTTTACCCTTAAAACCAGCGGTATTCTTCCGTTCGGACTCTATACCGATCCTTTCGATGACGATGGGATAAGCGGCCAGGAACATACGATCATCGACCGCGGTATATTCAAGAAATACTGGGCAACGAAACGATACGCCGACTACCTTAATGTCGAACCAACTGGTTCATTCAAGAATCTTATCATCGAACCCGTATCCAATGAGATATCAAGCACTGACAGCTACTATGATATAGTGCAGTTTTCCGATCTCTCACCAGACCCGATCACCGGTGATCTGGTTGCCGAAATCAGATTCGGCTATCAAGTGAAGAACGGCAAGAAAATACCGATAAAAGGTGGTTCAATCGGCTGTAATGTATTTGAAGCCTTAAAGAATATACAATTTTCGGACAACCACACATTCGAGGGCCTTTATTCAGGTCCTACATTCATGGTTCTGAGGGATTTATCCATTTCCGGGCAATAACCATTTTACTCCATGTTCACTCAATTCTGAGATCGTAAGCAAAGGTACTGTGCCTATGACTGCATAAAATTTGGGCTGCGGGCAAGCCCGATATCCTTGACATCATCAAACATATCAATATAATGATATGTTAAACTAAGTTTGGAGGTTTTGTATGCGTAAGGTTTTTTTCACCTTTGTTCTTTTCTCGGCACTGTTGTTAGGTGCCACGCGTCCCGGTGCAGTATTCTTGCTTATCTGGCCCGGAGCGAGAGCTACCGCATTGAGTGGCGCATTTTCCGCCATAGCCGATGATGCTACTGCATGTTATTATAACCAGGCTGGACTTGCCTTTATTGACGGCACAATAGTTTCTCTGCAACACGCGCCGTGGCTGTCTGGACTTCAATCGGATATGTACTACGAATATGCTGGTGTTACAAAGTCCTATAAAATCGGCACGTTCGGTTTGAGTATTGTATATCTAACGACGGGCCCTACTGAAGTACGCAACATCGAAGGCATATATCTTGGCACATACAATACTTTTGATATATCAGTTGGGTTGAATTACGGAGCAAAGATCAATGAGAATCTTGGCATCGGAGTAGGTTGGAAGTTCATATATTCATACCTCGTCCCACCCTGGGTCTGGGGTAGAATGCCGGAGCTAGGCATTAATAACGGTGGTATCGGCATTACATACGCGTTCGATGTCGGCACCATGTACAAACCATTCTCTTTTCTTACCGTGGCAGGTGCACTGCAAAATATCGGTCCTGACATCAGCTACACCGAGAGTGGTGCTTCGGACCCACTGCCGTACACTCTGAGAATCGGTTTACACTTCCAGCCTATCAATACCGATGTTATCCGCGTTGCACTAACCGCGGATGTCACAAAGATTCTAGTCGGTATGTTCGCTGACGAAACACAGACATTTTTTGAAAATTTGAGCTACGAATTCAACGAAGCCTGGAAAGGAATAGGACTGGAACTCGATTATTACAACTTCGTAAAACTAAGGGCAGGATATTTCCGGGACAATGAGGGAAAACGCATCGGGTTTACCTACGGCGGGGGCATAAAAGCCGGCGGTTTTTCACTCGATGTCGGAATCGACCAGAACATCTATGATTTTCCAACAACGAATCGTAAATTCTCTCTTTCTTATCAATTTTAGGCGCACCTTATCGCAAGAGCCTGGAGCCAAAAACCTAAGGCACGAAATCGCGAAACTCCAGCCTTGATTATTAAGAGCACGGCTATGTCATTCCAGGGCATAGCCGTCGCGCTATTTGTAGCCAAATCGCGATCGAACGCGACATTACGATTCGGGGAGTGATTGTGTGAAGAGGAAAAGGATCTTAGTTGTCGGTGCAAGTGGATTCGTTGGCAAGAATCTTGTAGTTGAATTGTCAGCGCAACAACATGTAACCATACTTGTTCGCCCCAAATCAAATGTCGAATTATTCAAAAACAACGACAGGATCTCTATACATCGAGGTGATCTGGAAGCCGGTTGGGGAATAAACGAAGCGCTAGAAGAAATTGACCTCGTGATTCATTGCGCCGCCAAAACCATGGGGCGGAGCTATTGGGAATTCTACAACACCAATACCATCGGCACAGCAAATTTGATACGAGCTATGGAAGAACGGAATGTAAAGAAGATAGTATACTTAAGCTCGCACGCGGCATGCGGGCCGAGCGTCGGGAACAAAATAGTGAACGAACATCATACACGAACTCCTATCTCATTCTATGGTCGTACAAAAAAGCTCGCGGAAGACCTTATTAGAAACAGCACACTTTCACATGTGATTGTAAGACCGGTTTCCGTGTACGGCCCACACGACAAGGAAATCCTCACCTATGTTAAATTACTGAACAAGGGCTTTTGCCCAATCATAGGATACGGACCGAAATATCTGAATCTCATCTATGTCAAGGATCTGGTCAAAATGATCATCAAAATCATCAACCGAGATATTTTCGCCAACCGTACTTATTTCGTGAATGATGGCCGGTGTTACTCATACTACTCTGTTCTCGACACGATCGCCAGGACTCTGGGCAAGAAAAACGTCAAAATACATATCCCCGCCTCTATCGCCATGTTTGTGGGATTGCTCAACGATGTGCTCTTACCACCCGCGAAGAAGCTCGTGACCCGTGATAAAATTAGAGAACTCGCTTGCCAGGCGTGGGTATGCAGCAACGTAAAGGCAGTTGAGGAAGTTGGTTTCGAACCCAGGTATTCATTCGAGCGCGGAATAGTTGAAACCATTGACTGGTACAGAAAAAGCGGTTTTCTTTCTTGATATAAAGATTCAACGAACCTTGACAAAAATCCTAATGCATATATAATAACAAGTGAATAATTTGATGTCCTGGTATGCAGGTTACACCAAATGCAATCATGAACGTATTGTGAAGAAAATACTCCAGGAAAAGGGCATCAATACCTTTCTTCCGGAAATAATCGTTCCCGGCCGACGTAAGAATCGGAGAATTTTGGTCAAACGGCCGCTGTTCAGGAACTATCTCTTTGTGCAATTAGATAAGTTGCAGGAAAATTGGATGAAAGTATTTCGGACACCTGGCCTTGCCCGGATTTGCGGCAACGGCAGGCCTATGCCAATTCCCGATGAAGACATCGATTCAATACGGATCTTTCTTAAAAGTGACAGAAACATATTTCCCCTTCCGTATCTGCAAGTTGGTTCAAGGGTACAGGTCACATCAGGACCGCTTACTGGAGCAATAGGTATATTGGTTCGGGAGGACCAAAGGAAGCGAAGGCTTTCGGTCTCGCTTGAACTAATGGGTCAATCAGTCGTCGTTTCACTCTTCGACGATGAAGTGAAACCATTCTAGCCTAACTCACAAACAACGATATTCAATACGAGAAATATTTTGCGTAGAATGTATGCTTATCTAGTGGTAGGCATTGATGCCTAACTTCGTGTAAACCTCACCCATTGTCTGGACTGCGATTTCCTTAGCTCTCTTTCTCCCGCGAACAAGGATTTCCTGAACAGCATCCCGGTCTTCACGCAATTGAGCCTGTCTCTTCTGTATCGGTTCCAATTCTTTGCACATATTCTCAAGAAGTATCTTCTTGCAATCAAGACAGCCAATTCCTGCTGCACGGCATTCGCGAGCACAATAATCGATATCTTCTTTCTTTGAGAAAGCCTTATGCATGGTGAAGATATTACATTCCTCGGGGTTGCCGGGATCGGTCCGTCTCTTTCTTCTCACATCAGTCACCGCGGTAGACAATTTCTTCCATATCTCTTCCCTGCTATCATCGAGATATATACAATTGTCCAGCGATTTGCTCATCTTGTTTACGCCATCGAGCCCTAAAATCCTTGCAACCTCACCCAGTTGCGCCTTGGGTTCCGGGAAAACATGTCCGAACAGAGAATTGAATCGTCTGACAATCTCGCGAGTCAGTTCCAGATGCGGCAGTTGATCATCTCCGACCGGCACAACCTCAGCCTTGTACAACACAATATCCGCCGCCATCAATACCGGATAATCGAGTAACCCCATGTTTACATAATCCGGGTTTTGCTCTCTCTTCTCTTTGAAAGTGGGAACCCTCAAAAGCCAGGAAATTGGCGTTATTGTGTTGAGAATCCATGCTAATTCTGTATGTTCCGAAACCGTCGATTGAACCATCAGTACGCTCCGGTCCGGATCTATGCCCGCGGCCATGTAGTCTATTGCACAATCGAGTATACTCTGTTCCATCTCCTTTGGATCAAAATGAACGGTCATCGCATGGTAGTCGACGATGCCATAGATACAGAAATAGTCTTTCTGCAGGGCAATCATGTTGCGCATTGCTCCAACGTAATTGCCGACATGGAGGCGGCCAGATGGTTGAATACCGCTGAATACCCTCTTCTGACTCATGTTTGTATGATATACGAATTGAAAATCAAGTCAACCCTTCTCTTTGTGAAATAACGTCAACTATTGACAATATGACAATCGTGCATATAATTAAGTGTGAATCGTATGAATTACAACAACAAGGAGGTCCATGAGACGATTAAGCGTCTTAATTTTTCTTGTGTGCCTCTCTTCAGGGGCATGGCACTACAGCGAGGAACTCGCTCTTACGAAAGTCAGTCAGGTCAATGACCTGACAATAAGCAGTAACGGGGAACTCTGGGTACTATCCCCATCTACAATCTCTAAGGTCGACGAGAACAGCGGCGACCTCGTAGTGTTCAAACACATCGATAATGCGCGTGCTCTCACCGCACTTGGCCCTAACCTGTACTACGTAGATAATAGCAACCGACTCGTGACTCAACCCTCCGACGATAGAGAAAATGCAGAACTAACTGGCTTGAATTTGACTAACCCTACTCAGATGACCGCAATGTCTGTATCTGGAGCTGCGGGATTGATCGTGCTTGAACCTACACGACTTGTTTTTGCCACCCCATTCGAAACAATTAGTACGCTGAGCACAAATGCAGAGCGCTTTTCTATTATACCGCTCGCTGATTATTCGGATCGACGTACGCCCTTTTTTACTCTATCCGGTAATAGGATTTTCACGTGGTCAGGAGGAAGATTCCTCAATGCTGAAAATTACGTCAGCCGACTCATCTACAGTGCGTCAAACGTAGTACTTGACTTCTGCGCCGACAAAAGAGGTAATCTTTATATACTGTTCGCTGACTCAATCACTGTCCTGGATAATAATGGTCAATACAAGGGCAAGATAGGTGTCGGTAATATCTCACGTGGATCAAGAATTCTATCAAACCCTACCAACAACAGCCTGATTGTCTATGACCGCTCAGCGAAGAACATTCAAGTCATTGCGGAAACCGGGCAAATAAGTGAAGAACTCATTGTTCTCGATAAGAACCGGCCTAATCCAGTAGATAATTACACGGAGATTCCATTCACCCTAAGTGAACCTCTATTTCTCACGATAACCATATATAATCTTATTGGCGAACCGGTCAAACAGATCGCACGAGACCGTTTTTTACGCGGTTCTCATCGTGTCGCGTGGAAAGCGGATGATGAAGAAGGAAATCTCGTACCCAACGGCGTTTACTTCTATAGACTCGAATCCAACCGGGGTGTTGCCATAAGGCAGTTAATTGTGCTCAGATAAACCTCGCCTGTGCCACCCGAATTCAAGGGCGGCGTTAAAAACAGGTTTCTCGTCAGTCAGATTTACATTAGGACATCACTCTGTACTTGAAAAACATGCGAGCGTCCTGGTGGGTATTTCTGGTGGCATTGATAGCATGGTACTGCTTTATCTGCTCCTGAAATACAATGAAAAATACAGGCAAAGATGGGACATAAAGGCCGCTCACATCAACCCGGGATTTCCCCGCTGGGATCCGAATATTCTCGAAAAATACCTTTCAACCCTCAACGTTAAACTCGTCATTACCAGCAGCAAAATTGATCAAAGATTAGAGAAAGTCGAGGACAAATGTTATTTCTGTTCGCGCGAAAGACGCAAAAGACTCATGGAAGTTGCTGAAAACCTGGACATTTTCAACATTGCCCTGGCACACCATAAGGAAGATGTGGTCGAAACACTGCTGCTCAACATGCTCTACACAGGCCGGATGGGTACCCTTTTACCCAGACAACCCATTGTCCGAGGACGTTTTGCATTTGTCCGCCCGCTATATTATATGGACAAAAAGACTATTGTGGCAATCGCCAATGCATTCGGTCTGAAGAGTTTTGGTAATTCATGTCCTTATTACAAAGAATCAAGACGCGAGCGGATACGTGAATTGTTAGATGAAATTGAAACGAAGAACCCCGATATCTACACCAATATTTTCAATAGTATCTTTAACATAAACAAGCCGTACATGCCTTCCTGACCATAGCAGGTATTATCTCAAAGCCTCAGCCATACGTAAGACCTTCAGCTCCCCTCTGATAGCTCAGCCTATCGTGAATCTACCCAACTCATCGTATACCGGCCCCTCTGGCTTCAGGGTGGATTTGAAAAGCACGACAGAAGAAACTTCAAAGGGGTCGGTATGGATGGTCTTGGCCAGAATATCCTCCACCCCGCAACGTTTTTTCACTCTGCCTATTGTCAGATGTGGATGGAATCTCTTTTCCTCCTTAAAGCCGAACTGCACGATTTCCTTTTCGAGCGCATCAGCAATCGTGCATAGTTCTCCACCGCCTTGTGTCACTCCGACCCATATCACCCTGGGATTTTTTGGATTCGGAAAACATCCCAGCCCTCCCATCTTGACGGTGAACGGGTTCTGTTTACCGCAAATTGATTCGATAGACGGCGTAATATCGGTCTTCTTCGATTCATCGATCTCCCCGAGAAATTTGAGTGTTATGTGCAGGTTTTCAAACTTGACCCACTTGATCGGCAATTCGCGCTTTGCCTCGGTATGAATAAAATCATCAATTATCTTCCTCACTTGCTGCGGTACTTCGACCGCTATGAAGGTCCTCATTACTTTACCCCCCGACCTTTTTTCCTCTAATTGATTGTGTCCCTTGTTACAACAACTAATGTAATAGCCATACTTCGAATGCAAACGAAAGAATCATCTAGAACGCGATATCAATGCCAAGAGGACAGTGATCTGACCCCATGACGTCCTTCATGATGAAAGCATTTTTCAGATTTCTACGCAGATTATCCGTTATGAAGAAATAGTCGATCCGCCAGCCAACATTTCGCGCGCGCGCGCGAGTCTTGAGATCCCACCAGGTGTACTGCCCGCCATCTTTATTGAAAAAGCGGAAAGTATCGACGAACCCACGATCAATTAATTTGTCGATCCAAGCGCGTTCTTCAGGCAAGAAACCGGAAACCTTCGAGTTCTCTTTTGGCCTGGCCAGGTCTATTTCCTTATGAGCAGTGTTCACATCACCGCAAATTACGATTTTCTTACCAGATTGCCGCAGTGATGTGATATGAGCCAAAAATTCTTCATAGAAGGCCATCTTGTACTTGAGTCTTTCCTTCGATATTTTGCCATTCGGAAAGTAAACGTTGAACAAAATGAATTTCCCATAGTCAGCGGTCAAAACCCTGCCCTCGATGTCAAACTTCTTAATGCCGAAACCCCGCTTGATGCTATCGGGCATCAATTTGCTAAACGACCCCACTCCACTGTAACCTTTCTTTTCAGCCGATGTAAAGTACACGAAAAACCCGGGAATTTCTTTCAAATCCTCGGGGATCTGCTCCTCAGACGCCTTCGTCTCCTGGACACAAAGGATCGTTGGCTGTTCAGCATTTAGCCAATCAAGAAACCCTTTCCTGTACACTGCCCTCAGACCGTTGACATTCCATGAGATTATCCTTAGCATCTCACCACCTGAGGCTTTTGCACTCTAGGAAACCCAAAAAACCACATCTGCTTTCCTTTTGACGTGTTGTTTTCGACGACCATCTACAAAACACGGAGCGTATCTCTCGTCATCTCGAGAGCCTTTTTCACCGTTGACTTACGAATGTTCTGACGTCCTCCTCTAAACAAAAATCGCCGCACCGTTACTTTATTCCTCACAGCTACTGCTATGTATACAGAACCAACGGGTTTTTTCTTGGTCCCGCCAGTTGGTCCGGCGATGCCGGTGATAGAAACACCGATATCGGACTTCATCTTGCGCTTGACACCCTGAGCCATCTCGCGCGCGGTCTGAGCACTCACCGCACCATAACGTTCGAGTGTCCTGCCTTTGACTCCGACAACTGTTCTTTTTATCCTATCCGAATAAGCGATGATACCGCCGACAAAATACCTTGAACTACCCGCAACACTCGTGATCGCTGCGCCCAATAATCCACCTGTGCATGATTCACAGACGCTCACTGTCAGCTGCTTGTCAACCAGCAAAAGACCGATGCGTGTTCCAATTGAGTTGACTGTCATCTTTTACTCAATATATAATTTCAGCAACTTTGAAAGCAAGAACGACCAGCGTTGTATACGCGGCGGCCATGAGGTCGTCGAGCATGATTCCCCAACCTCCACCCAGTCTTTCCATGTTCCTCACCGGTGGCGGTTTCAAGATATCGAAGATTCTGAAAAGCACGAATGTAATCGCGAGTGGTAGTATTCGCAGCGGCGTGAAATATAGAGGCAGAAGAATAGCTGCGTACTCGTCGATGACCACACGGCGTGGATCCTTTCCCCAGTTCTTTTCAAGATCACCGGAAAAGATCAGTCCAACAACAAAAAGTACCGCTGCTACGATAATGTATACAACCCTGCTGCCATGGAGAAAGTACCAAATGAGGACACCAATGAAACAGGATAGTGTAGCGGGCGCAACTGGTGAATAGCCCAGCAGAAATCCAGTTGCGAATAAGATCTTTAGATACTTCGTTATTTCTTCTTTTTAGGAAACTTCTCTTCCCAAACGGATACTATATTAGCCAGAATGAATATCGACGAATATGTACCGATCAGGAAACCGACCAATAAGGTAAACGCAAAATCCGCGATGACCGAACCTCCAAATAGCAGGAGAGCAATGACCGCTAGGAGCGTCGTTCCGACGGTCAATATAGTCCGGCTGAGAGTTTCATTCAAACCGGTGTTCAGGACCACATTGTAGGGCTCGCGTCTCATTTTGCTGTATTTTTCTCTTATCCGGTCAGATATTACTATCGAGTCATTTATTGAATACCCGATTATGGTAAGCAATGCACCGACCACGATAATAGAAAACTCACGCTGGGTAAGTACGAGAACCCCGATAGTGAAGACCGCGTCGTGGAACAGCGCGATAACAGCGGCCGTACCGAACCGGTAGTCAAACCTGAATGAGACGTAGATTAGAATCAACACCAGCGCAATCACCACTGCCCAGATCGTCTTCGCGAGCAATTCTTTACCGATCTTCGGCTCTACGGTTTCTTCACGCAAGAATTCCTTCTCGACGTCCGGGAAATCCTCAGCAAGTGCTGCCTTTACCGTCCCTGCAAAGGCCTCGGGATTTTCACCGGCGGCTCTTATTATATACTCAGTTTCATTAACGCCGAGCGACTGGATCTGCGCGCTCTCTCTGCCGATTCTGGCAAGCGAATTCCTGAGCTCGGCTGTATTTATGGCACTCTCGAATCTAACTTGGAGCAAAGTACCACCCGTAAAATCAATGCCGAAATTAGGTCCCTTAATGAATATCAGAAGCAGCGAAATCGCGATCACGACCACTGAAAAAATGAACCCATACTTTCTTCTACCTATGAAATCGATATTGGGATTTCGTACTATTTCTATCATTGTCAGATCCTCAATTTATGTACATCAAACTTGTAGGTGAAGTAGTTGAAGATGACCTTGCCCACAAATACCGCGGTGAATAGATTACTTATCAATCCTACCGTGAGGGTAAGTGCAAAACCTCTTATCGAACCGCTGCCGAATATAAAAAGTATTATACCGATTATTATTGTCGTTATGTTTGAATCGAAAATCGTGATCCAGGCTCTAGCGAAACCCTGATCTATTGCGGTCCTGGTCGTCTTGCCGATTCTCAATTCTTCCCTGATACGTTCAAAAATGAGAACATTTGCATCAACGGCCATGCCGATCGTCAGCGCAATTCCCGCGATACCCGGCATTGTCAAACTACCACGAAATGTGCTAAGAATCGCCAGCAAGAAGAACATATTCAGCAGTAAAGCGAAATCGGCAACGAAACCTGATAATGAATAATATATGAGCATAAAAACAATCACCAGTGCGCTGGCAATCAATACAGCCCGAATTCCACTCTCAATTGAATCACGGCCAAGACTCGGTCCTACCGTTCTCTCTTCTACGATCCTCAGCGGTGCGGGTAATGCACCAGCTCGTAGTATGATAGCCAGATCCCTTGCTTCCTCAGCCTTGAAACGACCGGTGATGCTTGCCCGGCCCTGCGGGATACGTTCGGTTATAACCGGTGCCGACTGTACAACATCATCAAGGACAATAGCCAATCTCTTGTTGATGTTCCTTCCCGTAATCGCCGCAAATTTCCGTGCTGCCTCTCGCTTGAATTCGAGATCGATCTCCCAAGTGCCAACGTACTGCAGGTTACCGCTCTGATTGGGTCCGTGACGTGCGTCACGAATCGCCTCGCCGGTCAGCTCGGCTTCGGTTCTGAGCAGGTAGATGCGTTTTACTTCACGCCCCGTGTATTCCTCGCGAGGACCAAAACCGAACTCAACATCCTCTGGAATGACCTCATCGGCTTGAGCGAGTAATGCCATAACCGAATCCTCATCGCGGAAATCGAAACCGGGATCTCGGTCAACGGTAGTTATATAAGAACTGAACGGCTGTTCAAAGGCTAGTGAGTCTTCTCCCTGCAGAAACTGATCAATCCTTTCGACAATTTCTCCGATCCGTTCATCCTCGCAAACCCTGAATTCAAGATGAGCGACTTTTTTGATAAGTTCAACTGCTCTCTCCCGATCTACACCTGGCAACTGTATCAGTATCCTGCCGCCGGACTGCTTTTCAATGACCGGTTCATAAACACCAAACTCATCAACCCGGTTTCGGATGATTTCGAAAGCACGGTCTCTCAGGTCATCGGGTTTTTCCTGGAAACCTGCAGTATCAACCTCAAGAACAAGATGCATCCCGCCCCTGAGGTCCAGACCCAAATGTATCGCTCTTTTGGAAAGGGCTATCTTTGTCGCTTCTGACAAATTATCTTCGGTGTAGAGCCGAATCGTCGGAATAATCGCATAAACACCCAAGATGACGGCAACAATCACTATCCCGATCCTCAAACCAATATGTCTCATCTTGCTCCTTTTATTATCTCCTTCATTTCACTGACGGCCTGCCGCAACCCAACGAATAAAGCACGAGCCACGATTGCAAAGCCGATCGAGTAACCCGTGATCTCGGGGATGGACAGCAATGGCAGTATGTTCGTGTAATCAATACCGTGTCCTGCATGGACTACCAAACCTTCGCGCCTTGCAGCTTTCGCCACACGCGAAATCTTCGATGTTTCCTCTTCTCTGTTTTTTGCCTGAGTATATTCATTGGTATTGATCTCAACGCTCTCGGCGCCAACCCTCAATGCCGCCTTTATCTGTGCCATGTCCGGATCAATGAATATGCCTACCCTGATACCCTTGCCCTTCAAATCAGAAATATAAGACTTAAGGTCGATCTTCACATTCGACAGGTCCAAACCGCCCTGGGTCGTTACCTCACCAGGAGCTTCAGGTACCAGGGTCACACGATCTGGCATGGCACCGACAGCAATACGTGCCATTTCATCAGTAGCCGCCATCTCTAAATTCAAGTCGTTCCTAATAATTTGTTTGAGTACCGCAAGGTCGCGTTCCTTTATGTGACGCCTATCGCCACGTAGGTGCACGGTGATGCCATCTGCCCCGCCTAACTCGGCTTCCACCGCAGCATACGCCGGGTCAGGGAATTTTTCTTTGCGTGCTTCCCTCACCGTTGCTACGTGGTCAATATTTACTGACAATTCCATCCGCTATTATATTCATTTAAAATACACTGTCAACTAGCCAAAACCCGCAAATTACGGTTATTTATAGGGAATTTTCTCTGCATGTCGCTGTATTATACAGTATAAGGAGGTATGAATGAAATCAATTGCACTGACATTACTGATGTTATTGGCGCCTCTGGCCACAAGCAGCCAGCCAGGAACGGTCGGTACATATATAGAAAAACTAAAGGTAGCAAAACCGATCAAATACAAGAATCTAATGATTTTTCCACTCACAATACGGACGATGGGCAGTACTGATTATGTGACGCTTGATAAAGCGATGGAATCCAATTGGCTGGAAATCAGAGAAATCGGCAGCGGTGAGGTAAATTCAGTCGAGTTGAAAAACACCGGTAAGGAGATTGTCTTTATCATGACCGGCGAGATGCTGTCAGGAGCCAAGCAGGACCGGATGCTGCGCGAGGATGTCCTGGTCCCGCCTAATAGTGATTGGCTAAGAGTTCCCGTCTATTGTGTCGAGCACGGACGCTGGGTTTCTGTATCTTCAGGTTTTGAATCAGCCCAGGAAGTTGCCCCAAATGAATTACGTCAGCGTGCGAGAATAACTGAAGACCAGTCAGAAGTCTGGGATGCTATCGCATCAAGCCAGGCAAAGCTGGGTATTGATTCGAGAACGAGTACGGTACAGGCAAATTACGAAGACGAACGCATAAGGAAAGAACTCGCCGAATATACTCAGCACCTGGGAAAGATTCCCCAACTCGCCAAGAACACGGTGGGTGTTGTCGTCGCTGCGGGCGACCGAGTAATTTGTGTTGACATATTCGCCAACAACGGTTTGCTCAGGGAATTCTGGAGCAAACTGCTGAGATCTTATGTAATGGATGCAATACTAGAGAGCGAAGCCAGTGTTATGAAAAAAGAAATTGAGGAATTGCTCCATGATCTGAGCCGTGCGAAATATGTTTCGCTTGGTACTCCAGGCATGGGCGATTTATTCAATATCGAAACCCACTATGGAAGGGGTAACGCATTGGTAAGCAAAGGTACGGTAATCCACATGGATTTCTTCGTTGATGAAATGCAGGACGATAACGATGCCGAATTGCGCCTGGATATCAGACGCGAACAGAGGCTGAATGACTGAATGTTGATTATTCATGTGCAGATGTAGGGCAAACCTTCAGGTTTCTGGCACAGCTATGCCGGACTGAAGCTCTGCCCTGCACTACGTGTATCTCTGTACCGCACCGTAATTCCTTATTCAGACGTGTGGATATTGCAGTATATCAATAAAGGTTGACAAAACACGACAATAGTGTATAATAACGAGACCGCGGGGTGGAGCAGCGGTAGCTCATTGGGCTCATAACCCAAAGGTCGCTGGTTCGAATCCAGCCCCCGCTATTAAGGGCGGAAAGCATACACTTTCCGCCCTCTTTTTCATCATGAAACCGCGGATTCAAACCATACCCCAGTTATTACAAATATTGATTCTAATGCCGCTGGTCTCGATAATCAAAACCGGATTAGGATCACCGTATCGCTTTTCGCAACCGCCAACGTGCGGCGGTTTTTCTAGACATCCCAACCCATAAAACGTCCTCATGGAATTTGATCTTTGGAAATTCTTTAATACGTAATACGAACACGTTCAAATCTGGCCGTGGGCTACCAGTATCTTCGTCACCGCCACGATCGCGGCTGTTTCACTGCGCAGCCGGGTATCTCCTAAACTCATCAGCAAAGCTCCCCGACCCACAAGAAGATCTATTTCCGAATCGGTAAAACCCCCTTCAGGACCAATCAGCAACAATATTTTCCGCGCGTCGGTCGTCACGCTCGCTCTGCCGCTTGGATCCGCAACGACGATGCAGTCGTACATTGTGTCAATCTGTAGCATATCTGCAATATTTGGGGCGTAAATGACCTCGGGCATGTAGTATTGCTGTGATTGTATCATTGCGCTCTGTGCCAATCTCTGAAACCTGGCGATTTTCTGCTTACCCACATTTTTGAGCACTGAACGCTCCGAAGCAAAAATAATGAACCGTGCCACGCCGAGTTCGGTACCCTTCTCGACTACTGTATCATTGCGCGAACCCTTAACAGGTACAAAACCAAGCGTGATGTGCATCGTATGTTTTCTGGGCACTAATTCCTTATGTATGATCCTTGCATGCACTTCAGATCTGACTGCAGCGCCCAATTCCACTTCATATCTGTGGCCACGCCCGTCGCTCAAGGATATGATATCCCCCCTTTTCTTTCTCAAAACCTTGTTGATATGTGAAAACTGCGCTCCCTTGATCACAACTTCTTCTTCTCCGAAGAAAGAGTGTGGAACGTAAAAAATGTTGTGGTCTTTCATGTAAATGGGTGAAGAACCGTCGAATTCGTTATTGACCGAACGGCGTCAGGGATTTCAGCTACCTCTGCGTCTTGGTTTCGGATCACCCTCGTAACGCTTCAGCTCATCTATGACCTTACCCAAGTTCCGATCGGTCGATTCCAAAGGTTGCAGATCCAACTCAACATATAGATCGCCGTATCCGCCGTCGGGTCTGGGCATCCCCTTGCCCTTCACCCGGATGATTTCCGGCGCACTGCTGCCTTTCTTGATCTTTACGCGCTCGCGTTGACCATTGAAGCCGGGCACTTCGATCGAACCGCCGCCGATCAATTTGGAATAGGGAGTCAACATTCTTATATACAAATCATAACCCTGGCGTTCAAAATACTCATGCGCCTTCTCCTCGAACTGCACAACGATGTTGCCGTTGCCACCCTGTCCGTGGTGGCCCTCACCACGTAGAACAATATATTGACCGCTTGCAACACCACGCGGTGTCTTTATCTCAATCGTTCTGGCCACTCTTATTCTTCCTGAACCACTGCACTTGGAGCAGGGTGTCTTTATGATCTGTCCCGATCCCTTGCAGCTCGGACATGTGCTGACACTCGTAAAGGTACCAAAGAAACTTCGCGATTGCGTCTTCACCTGGCCCCGGCCGCCGCATTGCGAGCACGTACCAAAGTCTTTTCCACCTTTGCCATTACATGCTTTGCAGCCCTCAAAGCGGTTGATCTTGAATTGTTTTTTCGTCGAATTCACAATGTCTTCAAGCGAAACCTTCAACATCACATGTATATCGCCACCTCTACGAACACGCTGCTGACCTCTTCGTCCACCGAATCCAAAGAGATCTTCAAACGCCGAACCGCCGAACAAATTACCGAGAATATCCTGCAGGTCGTCAAAGTGAGTGAAGTCATCCCAACTGAACCCGCCGCCCTTGAAGGTTTGTGACACACCGTCATGACCGTATTGATCGTAGAGTTGCCGCTTCTGCGGATCCATCAAGACCTCATAAGCCTCGGATACTTCTTTGAATTTCTCCTCAGCCTCTTTCTTGTTAGTCGGGTTCATGTCGGGATGGTGTTCCTTCGCCTTTTTCAAGTAAGCCTTCTTGACCTCCTCAGAACTGGCGCCTTTTGCCACACCGAGCACTTCGTAATAGTCTTTTTTCATTTTCTTGTCTACTACTTCACTCCCCTAACACACCCTGCGGTCATTCTCAAAGATGATCGACAATCACGTATTAAGCACCTTTGTCCGGTTCATCATCAACTACCCGGTAATCAGCATCGCCCTGTTCACCAGAATCCTCGGCTTCTCCTGCTGCCTCACCCTGGGGAGGTGGCTGTTCAGGTCCTTGCTGCTGAGCGCCTTGCTGCTGAGCTTGTGATGCCTCTTTATACACGGCTTCTGACAGTTTATATACTGATTGCTGCAGATCGTCCAATGCCTGTTTTATGGCCGCCGGATCGTTGCCGTCTTTTTTGGCTTTGAGATCCTCGATCTTCTTTCCGATCTCACTACGTTCCTCAAAAGATATTTTCTCTCCATAATCCTTCAATGTTCGCTCAACCGAGTGTATTACACTATCAGCCTGATTACGTACATCGATCAATTCCTTCTGAGCGCGGTCTTCCGTAGCGTGCTCTTCAGCTTCTTTTATCATTTTATCCACTTCGTCCTTAGACAGACCGCTCGATGCAGTAATTCTGATCTTCTGTTCCTTACCCGTACCCATATCCTTAGCTGAAACATGCATGATACCATCAGCGTCAATATCAAAGGTTACCTCGATCTGTGGTATACCTCTCGCAGCTGGTGGGATCCCGTACAGGTCAAATCTCCCTAGGGTGCGGTTCTGATTTGCCATCGGCCGCTCACCCTGGAGAACATGCACAGTGACCGCCGTCTGATTATCCTCGGCCGTTGTGAATATTTGAGATTTCTTGGTAGGGATTGTAGTGTTACGTGGTATGATCGGGGTCATGACCTGACCGAGGGTCTCAATACCAAGGGTCAGCGGTGTAACATCGAGCAGCAGAATATCTTTTGTTTCATGACCGATAATAGCCGCCTGAAACGCCGCCCCAATTGCCACAACCTCATCCGGGTTGATCCCTTTATGAGGTTCTCTATTGAAAAAATTCTTAACAGCCTGCTGTATCTTTGGCATTCTCGTCTGACCACCGACAAGTATCACTTCATCTATGTCACTGGGTGTCAGTTTGGCATCGGCGAGTGCCTGCTTGCATGGCGGTATTGAACGCTGAATCAGATCTTCAACGAGCGACTCGAGTTTTGCCCTCGTCAAACGCATCTCAAGATGAAGTGGTGTCTTGTCTTTATCTGAAGCAATAAATGGAAGGCTTATCGTACTTTCCATCACACTCGAGAGTTCGGTCTTCACTTTCTCTGCTGCTTCCTTCAAACGCTGCAGAGCAGTGAGATCCTTACGGACATCGATGTCGTGTTCTTTCTTGAACTCCTCTGCAATGAAATTTATGATTCTTTCATCCAGGTCATCGCCACCCAGGTGTGTATCACCATTTGTCGACAGAACCCTGAAGATGCCTTCTTCAGTAATTTCGAGAATAGAAATATCGAATGTACCACCACCAAAATCATATACAGCGATCTTTTCATTCTTCTTCTTATCTGCCCCATAAGCCAGTGAAGAGGCTGTCGGTTCATTCACGATACGCTTCACGTCGAGTCCGGCTATGCGACCTGCATCCTTCGTTGCCTGGCGCTGTGAATCATTGAAATAAGCAGGTACCGTTATCACTGCATCAGTTACCTTCTCACCCAGATGCGATTCAGCTGCCTGCTTCAAATATTGCAGAATCATTGCTGAAATTTCCGGAGGCGAATACTTCTTACCCGACACCTCGACCCAAGCATCACCGTTATCATGCTCCACCACTTTGAACGGGAAACGGGCTGTTTCATTCTTTACTTCACTATATCTCCGACCCATGAACCTCTTTATCGAATAGACCGTGTTTGCCGGATTTGTTATTGCTTGCCTCTTGGCCAGTGGGCCAACCAACCTTTCTCCGGACTTCGTGAAGGCGACAACCGAAGGTGTGGTCCTACCACCCTCTGGGTTCGGAATAACGACCGGCTGTCCCCCTTCCATCACTGACACGGCTGAATTCGTTGTTCCTAAATCAATCCCGATTATTTTCGACATCTTCGTTACCTCCTTTATTCTGTTTGGAGACCAAAACTTTAGCCGGTTTTATCACACGTTCTTTGACAATATATCCCTTACTAATTTCTTCGACAATTGTATTCTCCGGCTTGTCATCATTCACAATTGTCGCTACTGCTTCATGGCGCGCCGGGTCGAAAAGTTCACCAAGACTCGAGAATTCCTCGAGACCCATCGACTTCAGCACTTCCTTCAGCTGGCGATAGATCATCTCGACTCCTTCAGCGTACTTTTCATGGTCATTCTCCAAATTCGCTCCATCCATGGCCCGCTCAAAGCTATCCAGGACAGGTATGATTTTATTGAAGAACTCGACCTGCGCATATTTACGGAAACTATCGAGCTCCTTATCCATGCGCTTACGAAAGTTATCCATATCAGCCAATGCGCGCAGATATTTATCCCTAAATTCCTTAATTTCTCTTTCTTTGTTTTTTAGGTCTTCCTTTAACTTAGTAACAGGACCTTTTCTCTCCATCAACGGTCTCCTCAAGAAAATCTGCTTAATGTTCGAAATTTAGACAATATGACGGCTTGCTAGGTTTACCCGACGCGTATCCAAGGGACTAATTTCGTGCTCTGCAGTGCTCGATCACCTGCCGGCCAGTAGCCGGTCAGCCAAAACCTCGGGTAGACCACCCATTATTATTTTCTGCTGGGCCAACGGAATATTGTAGTCGAGCCTTATGATCTCTATGTTGTTCTTGTTACCGTCATAGATCACGTAACTTGCCCGTGGATCCAGATCCCTCGGCTGACCAACACTACCCACATTTACAATATACCTTCGCTTCGCAACGATTGGAAAGGGATTATCCCGGACCAGATCGCAGTAGCCGTTGTCATCCTGATAAATGGCTGCCGGAATGTGCGAATGCCCGATAAAGCAAATTTGCTCCTCAAACTGAGAGAATTCCTTCTCGAATTCCTCCAGACTGAAAAGGTATCGCCATTTCTCCGGTTCGGTCGGCGTTGCGTGAACAAGAAAAAGGTTGTCCACTTTATGGGATAATTCAAGTCCCTTCAGTTTGTTCGCACCTTCCTTGCTGATCTGCTCTTGAGTCCATTTTATTGCCTCTGCAGCAACCGGATTGAATGTCGTAACATCTGCCTTGTCAATCGCTGCCCAGTCATGATTACCGGCCACAACAACTTTGGATTCCTTCATGCAGAGATCGATGCACTCATTGGGATTCGCCCCATACCCGATCAGATCGCCCAAACAGAATATACTCTTCAGACGCCTTTTCTTTATGTCTTTCAAAACAACCAACAGCGCTTCTAGATTCGAATGAATATCACTGATTATTGCTGCTTTCATGACTCTTTCTTATTGCATCAAGAACACCGTTTATGAATCTACCAGATTCGTTTCCTCCGTATTTCTTGCCAATCTCTATCGCCTCATTAATTGAAATCTGAGATGGTATATCATCAAAATAGATTAATTCGCAAGTACCAATGCGTAAGATTATTTTATCGACAACTGAGATTCGATCATATTCCCAGTTCTGGAGCACCCCGATTATTTCTCTGTCAATCTGCTCCATATTCTTCATTGTTCGTTCAACAAGCGTCCTCGAAAAATCTTTGTCACTCTTCTCGTAAATCTTAGTCTCAAGAACGCTGTTCATGGCACCGGGTAAATCAGTATCTCCTTCTTCATGACGATACAAAACCTTTAGCGCAAGCTCGCGTGCCAATCTCCTTCCCATTTATTTGAATTGCGAATAGAGATCAGCCAATTCAAGGGCCGTCAATGCTGCATCCCAGCCCTTATTTCCTTTCTTTGTTCCGGCTCGCTCAATAGCCTGATCTGTGCTGTCAGCAGTGATTATACCGTAGGTTACGGCGGGACCAGGTTGCAGATTCAACGTTGCGATACCTTTTGTGACTTCGCTGGCAATGTAATCGAAATGAGGCGTATCTCCTCTGATGACCGTGCCCAGGCAGATCACGCCGTCAAGCTTAGCGCTGCGTACTTTACCAGCGACACCGGGAATCTCGAAGCTTCCTGGAGTCCAATAAACAGTTATGTCTTCGGGACGTACCGCATGCCTCACCAAACAGTCCATCGCACCATCGAGTAATCGCTTTGATATGAACTCATTAAATCGCGAGATAACAATCGCAAACTTCTTGCCCTGACCAATCAGATTTCCCTTGATTTCTTTCATTCTTCCTCCTCAACTCATTTTTTCTTACGTCCTGCCAATTCTTCTTTTTCGAAAATTGAATCCGGTATCAAATGCCCAAGTTTGTACCTCTTGGCTCTCAGATATTTAACATTACGGCTATGTACCGCATAAATAGGCAGTTGTTTTGCTACGGTGAGACCGTAGCCCTCCAAACCAATGATTTTTTTTGGGTTGTTCGTCAGCAGGACGATAGACGACAACCCCAAATCAACGAGAATCTGTGCCCCGATACCGTAATCACGTAGATCGGGAGGAAAACCCAAGGCCAAATTGGCTTCAACTGTATCGAGCCCTTGGTCCTGAAGGTTGTATGCCCTGAGTTTGTTAAGTAATCCTATCCCCCTGCCTTCCTGACGCATGTAAAGAAAAACACCGCGTTTGTGCTTCGCGATCAATTTGAGCGCCTGCTCCATCTGATCGCCGCAATCACATCTCAAGGACCGGAAGACGTCGCCGGTCAGGCACTGAGAATGAACGCGAACGTGCACGTTCTTCTTGCCCTTAATATCTCCAAGCACCAACGCAATGTGATGTTCATGGTTTATTTTATCCTCATACAAAATGAGGCAGAAATCACCGTATTTTGTCGGTAGATTCGTTTCGAGAATACGTTCGACGAACTTTTCCTTCTTTTGCCTGTATTCGATAAGGTCTTTTATACTTATTATCTTCAGCTTGAACCGCCGGGCCATTTTCCGCAAAGCGGGCATTCTCGCCATTCGTCCGTCGTCATCCATTATCTCACATAATACACCTGCGGGATAGAATCCCGCGATGCGTGCGAGATCCACGCTTGCCTCGGTGTGACCCGCCCTTCTGAGCACCCCGCCCTCAACCGCTCGCAATGGGAAAATATGGCCTGGCCTGGCAAGGTCTTCTGGTCTTGTCCGCTTATCAACCAATACCTTGACAGTCCGGGCGCGGTCAAATGCGGAGCTGCCCGTTGTCGTCCCCTTTTTGGCATCCACACTGACGGTAAACTGAGTGCCATGCAATGCCGTTATCTCATCGACCATTATTGGAATATCGAGATCTTTCAATCTACCAGGTAGCAGCGTTGCACATATCAATCCGCGTCCATGCTGTGCCATGAAATTAATCAAACGAGGGGTTATCTTGCTTGCAGCAACGATGAAATCGCCTTCATTTTCACGACTTTCATCATCAACGACGATAACAGTCTTGCCCTTTTTTATGTCTTTTATCGCATCTTCGATACGGGCTAACATAGACAATATTCTATCGAAATTCCAAATAAAGTCAAGAAAAAAAATGAAATTTAAGTGGTGTGACTACGAAGGATTTCTACACCAGTTATCGATGTTTTGACCAATCGCTACGAAATTTCATGATTTTTCATTCTCAGCATGATGCTTGATAACGCGGGCTTGGGCTATGTATATGACATCTTCACATATATTGGTCGACAAATCCGCAATTCGTTCCAGATTCTTTGCCACAAGCATATATTGTATGGCTGATTCTATTTTTTCCGGCTCTTCAAGCATGTGGGTAAGCAAGGTCCGAATCGTTTCGTTGCGCAGGCCGTCGACTATACTGTCGCGTTCACATACTTTCTGGGCCCGTGCCGCATCATTATCTATGAAACTCTGGACACTCTCGCGCACCATTTCTTTCACGATCTTGGCCATTGCCCAGATATTCATAACCTGACCAATGGCTGGAGCTTCAATGACGTATTTTATACAATCCGCGATGTTCACTGAATGATCGCCCATCCGCTCCAGATCATTGTTCATCTTGATCGTACCGATCAAAAACCGCAGATCCCGTCCGACGGGCTGATGACGTGCTATCAACTCAATACACATATCCTCAATCGTGATTTCCAGTCTGTCAGTTTTGTGATCGAGTTCCTGAATTTCATCAGCCATCTTCAAATCCTTGTTCTTTAAGGCATCCAGCGATTTGGTGATCGATTCCTCAACCATCGCTGCCATATCAACGATTTTTCTTTTGACATTCTGCAATTCCTCATCAAAGTGTCGATCCATTTGTACCTCCTTTTGACTCAGCCAAACCGACCACTGATATAATCGAATGTACGCTTGTCCCGCGGGTTGGTAAATATCCTCTTGGCCGTGTCAAATTCAACAAGTTCACCCAGCAACATGAAACCAACGTCATCTGCTATACGCGCCGCCTGCTGCATGTTGTGAGTAACAATGATAATCGTATATTTCTTCTTTAAGCCGATCATCAATTCCTCGATCTTACCAGTGGCTATCGGATCAAGCGCAGAACATGGTTCGTCCATCAACAAAATCTCAGGCTCGACCGCAAGCAGACGCGCAATACAAAGCCGCTGCTGTTTTTCAGCTGATAGAGCCAGTGCTGAATCATTTAGTCTGCTACTTAGATCATCAAATAAATCAACTGCCCGCAATGAACGTTCAACGATTTCACGCAGCGTTTTCTTGTCGCTGATGTTCCAAACCCGAGGGCCGTAAGCGATGTTGTCGAATATCGAAAGTGGAAAAGCATTCGGCCTCTGGAATACCATACCGACTCTCTTCCTGAGCAGAATAAGGTCATGCATAGGCGAATATATATCTTCATCATCGATCAGAACGCTACCGGTGATGCGGACGCCGTCTATCAATTCATTCATCCGGTTGAACACACGCAACAACGTCGATTTACCGCAACCCGAAGGGCCGATAATTCCGGTTATGAGATTTCGTTTGATGGCCATATTCACGTTTGTCAGCGCCTGGAACTTATGATAGTAAAGGTTCAAATTGGCAGTGCGTATGATCATCCAAATCTCCCGCGTATGTAATCGTCGGTCCTCGTGTCAGTAGGGCTGGTGAATAGTTTCTGCGTTTTTCCGATTTCTATCAGTTCCCCCAGGAGAAAAAATGCGGTCCGGTCAGAAACCCTTGCGGCCTGTTTGGTATTGTTCGTAACCAGAATGAAGGTGTAGTCTTTTTTTAGTTCAAGCATTGTGGCTTCGATTTTCGCCGTCGAAACCGGATCGAGACCAGAACACGGTTCATCCATCAAGATAACCTCTGGCTGCATTGCCAGTGCGCGGGCGATACACAATCTTTGCTGTTGCCCGCCGGATAAACGCGCGGCAGAGTCCTCGAGCCGGTCCTTTACTTCATCCCAGAGATTTGCCGATGTCAGTGCATTATAGACCAGGTCATCAACTTCTGACTTCCCGATTCTGCGGTGCAGTTTGGGGCCGTACGACAAATTCTTGCGAATCGAACCGGGTAAAACTACTGGTGTTGCGAATACAATCCCGATCCTTCTCCTCAGATCATTGATCGGGATCTCGAATATGTCTTTCCCATCTAATAGTATCTTCCCCGTGATGCGTGCATAATCGATTTCGTATAAACGATTCAAAGCACGCAGCAGAGAACTCTTCCCCGAGTTAGCGGGTCCGATGACCGCCATGATCTCTTTGTTTTCCACATCCAGGTTTATTGATTTCAACGCCTGGTGGTCGTTGTAATACAGATTGAGTTCCCTAATACTGATTTTTGCCATTTAGTAATACCGGGCAATGAAGCGATGCATTAAACGGTAAGCAATGAAATTTATTGCCAGAATAATTATGATCAAAACGGCAGCCGTTCCATAGGCCTTCGGCATCGATATGCCCTCACGTGCGAGTATGTAAAAATGCACGGCCAGGGTGCGGGTCGACGAGAAGACCGATGTCGGCAACCCTAATGATGAACCTGCAGTGAAGATGACGGCCGCGGTCTCCCCAACTGCCCGGCCGATCCCCAGGATGACACCGGTCAGGATACCGGGCAGAGCCGTCGGCAGCACGACCCTGACGATCGTATCGAGCTTACCGCCGCCGAGCGAATAGCTGATCTCACGGTAAGTATGCGGAACAGATTTAATCGCCTCTTCAGATGTTCTAATTATCGTTGGCATGATCATCACGGCAAGAGTCAGTCCTCCGGATACTATGCTCCATCCGAGGTTCATTGTAATAACAAAGAAGATGAAACCAAAAAGTCCGAAGATTATCGAAGGCACACCGGCAAGGCAATCCGCGCCGAAACTGATGATCCGGCGGATCATGCCGCCTCGTGTGTACTCGACAAGATAGACTGCGCTGCCGACCCCCAGCGGTGTGGCGATCAGAATCGCAAATACGGTTATGAAAATAGTCCCTAGGATCGATGGGAAAATACCACCTTCCTTGCCCATCTCCCTCGTCTTATCAGTGAGGAACTCAAGGGTCAACTGGCCAATGCCGTTCTTCAGTATGTAGAAGATTATGAAAAAAAGCACGATGACCACGATCACGGTCATCAACAGGAGTATCGTATAGGCAATTATCTGACTTGTTCGTGGTCCGATACGGAATGTCATTTTCTGCCTGTGATCCTGATTGCAAAAATATTAAGAACTATGATGATCAGAAACAAAATGGACCCACACGCAAAAAGGGCCGCTCTATGATCACCCGCGGCGTATCCAAGTTCAAGCGCGATCGTCGATGTCAATGTCCGCACCGAATCGAATATTGACCCCGGGATCTTCAAGGCATTTCCGGCGATCATGATCACTGCCATCGTCTCGCCGATTGCCCTGCCCATACCAAGGATGATGCCTGCGACAATGCCGGAACGTGCCGCCGGGATCAAAAGCATGACTACTGTCTGCCATTTCGTTGCCCCTACCGCATACGAACCCTCACGATATGTGGTCGGTACGGCAAGGAGTGCATCATAAGATATGCTGACAATGGTTGGGAGAATCATGATACCCAGAATAATACTCGCCGCCAGGACTGAAAATCCCGGACCGCCAAAAGTATTCCTGATGAAAGGAACGAGTATGACTATACCGATGAATCCATAGACCACCGATGGAATACCGGCGAGCAATTCGATTATTGGTTTGAGTGTTTTTTGAATTGTTTTGGATGAAAATTCTGCTAGAAAGATCGCTCCGGCCAGGCCAAAAGGTACACCTACCGCCAAAGCGCCTACGGTAACCATTAGCGAACCGATGATCATCGACAGTATACCAAAACCAGCTCTGGTCGGCGCCCATTTCAGGGAGAAAAAATTCGCCAGACCAGCCTTGAATATCAATGGAATACCTTGTTGGAATATGAAAAAAGTGATGAGTGCAAGGGACAATATTGCCGAGAGTGCGATGAAGAGCAGTATTTTCTCGGCGATCTTGTCTTTCATCAATCAACCGATACTTGGTTCACCGGAATCAACCCGCTGCTGCCGAGTATTTCCTGTCCCTCTGGAGACAGCGTATAGTCTATAAATTTCTTAACATCACCCTGTGGTTCATCACGCAGCAGTAGCAGAAAAGGTCGTGCGAAACGGTATTTCTCGGTGATGAGATTTACGAGAGTCGGTTCGACTCCATCTATCGCAACTGCTTTTTCACGTTCATCAACCAAACCTACTGAAATATATCCAACGCCTTGCGCAGTCGTGGCGATGATTTCACGGACCGCGCCGTTCGAATCCTGAACAAGGCAGGCATCGCTGATAACGTCTTCACCCATTATCATATCTTCGAATGACGCTCTTGTACCAGATCCTTCCTCCCTGGTTACCGGTATGATTTCAGTATTCAAACCGCCTAACTCCTGCCAATTAGTGGCTCTGCCAGCAAAAATATCTCTTATCTGTTCAACTGTGAGGTTCTCAACGGGGTTGTCTTTATGTATGATAACCGAGATTCCATCTAGTGCAATAAGAATTACCCGCAGTCCCCGTTCACTTGGTTTCAGATCACGAGAGCTTGTCCCAACATCACAGGTACCGTTGATCGTTGCCTGGACACCGGCGGTTGAACCACCACCCTGCACATTTACCATAATACTCGGATTTTTTTCCATGAAATGTTCAGCGACCTTCTCGATGAATGGCTGTACCGACGTGGAACCAGCAATGATAACGCCGCATTTGTTGGGTGCACAACTCAGTAGAATCAATAAGGGGATGAAGAAAACGAACCGCACGGTCTATTATACTCAAAAAACAATGCGAGTCAACGATTCATCTCGCGGACTCACCTTGGACGCCTTCAGTTATTGAATTTTCGCGCTAGTATGAACCTACCGCGAAACCCAATGAAGAAAAGCAAGCACGAAGCACCGAATCCGATTCCGCCGATACTCAAATCTTCGATTCGATTGTATGTACGAGGATGCCTAAAAAGGTAAATTCGAAACAAATTCATAATACTAAATACTAACGACCAGAACTACTGAACATCACCGACTCTCAAGGTACGCGCTTTGCTTGACTTGGCGCTCAACGCGGATAATATATGAAATGCCAATGAAAAATAACGCCGGCATCAAAGTCAGAGGAGCCCGGGTACACAACCTGAAAAACATCGACGTCGTCATACCAAGGAACAAGTTTGTCGTCATAACCGGACTTTCCGGTTCGGGCAAGTCATCTCTGGCATTTGACACGCTGTATGCCGAGGGCCAGCGCCGATATGTCGAATCGCTATCCGCTTACGCTCGACAATTCCTTGGTATGATGGACAAACCCGATGTCGACGAGATCAGTGGTCTCTCGCCGGCCATTGCGATACAGCAGCGCAGTGCCGCGCGTAACCCCCGTTCAACAGTTGGCACCGTAACCGAAATCTATGACTACCTGCGCGTGCTCTTCGCCCGTATCGGCACACCGTACTGCTACAATTGTGGCAGAAATATCCAATCACAGACGACCGATCAAATAGTCGATACGATACTCGACCTCCAGACCGAGACAAAGGTAGAAATCCTCGCGCCAGTTGTAAGGGGACGCAAGGGTGAATACAAGGATCTTTTGAATCATCTCAAACGCCGCGGCTATGTACGTGCAAGGATCGATGGAAAAACATATGAGATCGAAAATGTACCAGACCTTGAGCGATACAAAAAACACAATATCGAAATCGTGGTTGACCGGCTCATTATCAAGAAAGACATACGTAAGAGGCTTGCCGACTCAGTCGAAATAGGTTTGAAAGAAGGCGAAGGTATACTGATTATTTCGATCGCCGGCAAAGAAGAACGCATATTCAGTCAGAAACTCGCATGTGCTCATTGTGGTATCAGCTATCCGGAGATCACCCCGAGAATTTTCAGCTTCAATTCACCGTACGGTGCATGCGACCACTGCGATGGACTTGGCTTCAAAATGGAAATCGACCCGGCAAAAGTCGTTGGTGACGAGAACCTTTCAGTGCTCGATGGCGCAGTCGAACCATATGGAGTACCGGGACGATGGCGTTCTTCGCTGCTGAGAGCGCTGTCCAAAAAAATGAAATTCAATCTCGAAACACCCTACAAGAAACTTTCTGCAAAAGTCAAGAAAACTTTGCTTTACGGAGAAGAAATACCGATCAGGGTCGAGTACCGACGTAGCGACGGAAGCGGACATGGTGAATTTGACGAACATTTTGAGGGCATCGTGCCCGAACTCATGCGACGGCACCGTGAAACAAAATCACAGATGACGCGACAGGAAATAGAAGACTACATGACATTCACACCCTGTCCCGAATGCAAAGGGACAAGGCTGCGTCCGGAAAGCCTCGCGATCAAGATCGGAGATGGCAACATTGCCCAGATCACAAGGTTATCCATAGGAAACACCTTCCAATACTTTAATAAACTCAAACTCAGCAAGAAAGAACTACAGGTAGGCGGTGAAATCATTCGAGAGATCAAACGTAGGCTGGGATTTCTCAATTCGGTGGGGCTGGATTATTTAACTCTGGACCGGACGACCGAGACTCTGGCCGGTGGCGAGGAACAACGGGTACGGCTGGCAACTCAAATAGGTTCGGGCCTGGTAGGCGTCCTTTACATCCTCGATGAGCCGTCGATCGGGCTTCATTTCAGGGATAATAAAAGATTACTTTCAACGCTCAAAGAAATGCGCGACCTCGGTAATACCGTGCTCGTTGTTGAGCACGATGCGGAAACGATACTCGATGCCGACCACATCATCGATCTCGGCCCGGGTGCTGGTGCTCATGGAGGACGCGTCGTAGCAACTGGCACCCCTGAACAAATACGGAAGAACAGAAAATCGATCACCGGACGCTATCTGGAGGGCATAGAACGCATCGAAATACCAGGACAGCGCCGGTCCGATAAAAGGCGTCGGATTACGGTCAAAGGTGCACGAGCCAACAATCTGAAATCGATTGAGGTCGAAATCCCGCTCGGCATGTTAGTCGTCATCACCGGGGTATCGGGTTCAGGTAAATCAACACTGGTCGTCGATACACTATACCGGGCCCTTGCGCAGAAATACTACCACTCCAAATACCCACCCGGCGAGTACGATAAAATACTGGGTATGGAGAATATCGACAAGGTGATAAACATCGACCAGTCGCCTATCGGCCGTACTCCACGCTCGAATCCTGGCACCTACACCAGCGCATGGACGCCGATCCGTGAACTCTTCTCTAAACTGCCAGAATCTAAAGTTCGCGGTTACCGACCGGGCAGGTTTTCATTCAATGTTCCGGGTGGCCGGTGCGAGCAGTGCGAAGGTGACGGCATATTATGGATCGAAATGCATTTCTTACCCGACGTCCATATCACATGTGATGCATGCGGAGGTAAACGCTTCAATCGTGAAACACTGGAAATAAAATACCGGGGCAAGAACATCAGCGACATCTTGAATATGTCAGTATCCGAAGCCCTGGAGTTCTTTAAAAACATCCCGCAGATAAAGAGAAAATTACAGTTGCTGAACGACGTCGGTCTGGGCTATATCAAGATCGGCCAATCTGCAACAACACTATCCGGTGGCGAAGCCCAGCGCATAAAATTAGCAAAGGAGCTTTCAAAGATCGCAACCGGCCGGACCCTCTACATCCTCGATGAACCGACTACGGGTTTGCACTTCGAGGACGTGAAACTGCTGCTCAAGGTATTGAACAGGCTCGTCGATAAAGGTAACACGGTCATCGTCATCGAGCATAACATGGAAGTGATAAAATGCGCCGACTGGATTATCGACCTCGGACCCGAAGGCGGTGACGAGGGCGGGCGGGTTATCTGTAAGGGTCGCCCCGAAGAAATTGCACAAGTAAAAGATTCTTATACCGGTCAGTACCTAAAAACTCACCTCCCCTGACTGGGGACAGGCATAACATTTTTAACATTTTAATCCTCTTTTGCCTTTTTTTTCATCACTTTTCCAATGTTGGTCTGTAACCAAATAAAAAAATAGAACCAACAATCCCTACAGGTTTGTTCGAGAATCAATCTGTGGTGCGAAGCAGAAAATGTTAAAAATGTTATGCCTGTCCCCAATACAAGAATCAGCGGTAGTCCTCCCTCACCGGATAGAACACATCGAGGATGCGGACCCGGGTCTTCGCCTTGCCCCCGTGTTTAACGTTAGCCGGAACGATCGCAATGAAACCCGGTTTTGCCGCATGGACTTCCCCCTCGACAGTAAAATCAAATTCTCCCTCTATAACGTTTACTATTTGTTCATGAGGATGTGCATGATCGGGCATGACGGCACCGGCGTCGATATTCCAGTGGGCAACTGTCACGTTGTCACTGTGCACGAAGCGACCCCGGATGCCTGTCACAACCTCCCTCTCCTTTATGTCATCAACTTTCGTTATCATCATTTTGTATTCTCCTTTCCTCAATACTATATCCCTGCTACAAAGTTACAATCTGTATCTTAATAATGCGCCCACTCCGCCAATACTAGTGAGTATTTTGTCTTCACCACGTACGAATTCAACCGCAGCACTCGTTTTTTTTGCCAGACTGGTCAGTTCTTCAATAACATCAGCATCGATCGACTTCGATAGCATCAGTGTATCTACCTGACCTCTGGTTAATGCTTCGCGGGTCTGTTCTATACCAGCAACACCCAAACCACCCCGACGCAATTCACCGACCATTTTCGCAAGCAGTTCTTTTTCCTCCTCGCGCTCGGTTTCCTCCATTATCGGTTTGATCTTCCGCAAAAAATCACTGTCAGCTGCATCGAGATCCCACCGAACCGTAGCAATCACCTTGCTCTTCAATTTCTGGCTCAATTCTCCCTCTAGAGCAGTGATCATGCGGTCACGGCCGGCAATTAGTATTCGTCTGACCTTCGCCGCGCCGAATATTGATTCTGCTTTATCGACAACATCCCTGGCAAAATGCTGCACCTGTTTGAGCCGACGGCGCTGGTAGCGCATCTGAGACCAACCGCCAACCTTGGATAGATGGTGGATCTTCTTGCAGAATCTATCCATATCATCGATGATCAGCCCGGCAACCAGCAATACGCGCACGCAGTGTGCATCGATCATGATGACACCGATGCGTTCGTATTCATCATATTGTAATGCAAGCGGGTGAATGATCGCCTCCTTGTCCACCGCCAATAGAGGATCGGGTGGCATATTCAATTCCACGGTTTTCAGATAACCGGCACCCAGGTCAGCAAAGAATGCAATACCAGGACCATTGAAACCATCTTGCTTCTTTTCTTTTAACGCATCATCAAGGAATGAAATTGACGTTTCAAAATATTCCTTTTCCTCTGATGATAATAAAGGAACGATCCTCTTTGATTCCTGACTGATGAAACGGCGTGCTCTTTCCCAACCGTGTTCCATTTCAATATACACAGACAATACAGTACGATCGGTCGCCGATAACAAAGAAAGCTCTCTGAGAAGCCCATCAGTTACTTCACTGGTCTCGTAGATCATGGCTTCTCCCACCTCTCGGCAAGCGAAATTCTCTTTCCCGGAGAGGGATGTGTATATTTGTACCATTCAACAATCCGGTTCGGAAACGCGATCGATAATTGCTCGTTACAGAACTTCGCAATAAGTCTCACGAATGCTTCGGCATTGCCCGTAAGGGCAAGTGCGCCGCGATCTGCCCTGCGTTCGTAATATCTGGAGAGTGACGCGCCGATGGGCTTGAAAATATAGGATAACACGGCAAAGATTATCGCGAAAACAGGGAATGCGGCTATCTCCGAAGCATGCTCAAAACCAAACCATCCGTACACAAAGGGTTGAATCCTGAAGAAAACATAGAACATCAGCACCGTGATGAGCGACTGCCACAGAATCAACCACCACATATGGTGTTCGCGATAATGTACCATCTCATGCGTAACCGCTGACAATACCTCATCCTTCTCATATTTAGATAAGAGGGTATCGCCGATGAGGATACGCTTCGTGTTACCGAGCCCGACAACCGCGGCGTTCGCCTTTGTCGTCTTGCTACTGAGGTCGATACTGAAAATGCCTTTGACCTCAATACCGGTGCGTCTGCCCAACTCGGTTATTTGTTCCTTCAATTCACCATCCTCGACAGATGATGATTTGAAGAACATCGGAAGGATAACAACTGGAAAAATATTGGCAAGGACGACGCTAAAGCCCACCATTATCAAAGACAACCACAACCACCATAGGCCTGGCGCCACGGGTATGAGCAGATAAATAACCTCGAAGACGAGCAACCCGATAACATATGTTATAAGAAATGACTTGAGCCAATCAGTGAACCATGCCCGTCGGTTCTGTGTAGAAAAACCGTACTTGTGTTCGATCAAATATCCTTCGACATATCCAAATGGCAATGTGATAAAAGAGAAAACAATATATAATGCACTGAAATACAAAGCAACGAGCAATGGTCTCACACTCACATGAAAAGATAAGAAATCCACGAAACCTTTTGAAAGATCAAGCAACAAAATGACGGCGAGAAGTATTGCGCTGATTATGAGCGACCCGATACTCAATCTCAGATTTTCATTTCGATAACGCCGGGCTACTTTCTGACGCTCGTCGTCGATCAAGGGATGTGTGCGCTTCGATGACATGAACCATTCTACATATCAAAGAATTACCTGTCAATGAAAACTTGACTTTTATCACGTTCGGGATAGAATAGGGAAATAGAAGGAGGCACGATGAAACAAATCTATGTTTTCGGCAAACCAGATTGCTCCGTTTGCAAGGATACACGTGAGAAATTAATGTATTTCAAAGAAAGAAATAATTTTGATGCACCAATTAAGTATTACGATTTGGAGACAGTGGAGGGTCTTACTGAAGGAGCGTACCGCGAAGTGAGCGATATCCCCACGGTCATAATTCTCGATGGCAGCGAAGAGCTTGTCCGCTGGGTAAAGAAGCCGCCCATCAGTGAAGAATTCCTGCCTTACTTGATATAGGTAGTTCATATAAGAAAACTCATTAAACTCAAAAGAATCATCAATAACTACCCTGGTGTCGTTGTGGCTTTTTCGGGCGGTGTTGATTCGACTTTCTTGCTCAGTGTCGCCAAGGAAGTCCTGGACAACAGGGTAATTGCCGCCACGGTTGCCTCATCTCTTCAGCCACGACATGAAGCCGTTGATGCGTCCCGCATCGCCCGCAAACTTGGTGTAAAACATACAGTGTTTCATATCGATGTACTAAGCGCACCGCGAATCAGAAAGAACTCCAGGAATCGCTGCTACTACTGTAAGATGTTTTTGATGAAAAAACTGAAAGACCTGGCGACGAGGAAAAACTACGTTGCGATCGAAGCGACCAATAAATCAGATTTAAAAGATCACCGTCCAGGGCTCAGCGCGGTAAAACAACTGGGCATAAAATCGCCATTGATAGAAGCCGGATTCGAAAAGGAAGAAATCAGGCGCGCAGCACGCAGGCGTGGATTGCCAAATTGGAGCAAACCCAGTACAGCATGCCTCGCTTCCCGCATACCATACGGCGAGTTGATAACCGCAAAGAGGCTTATGCGTATTGAAGAAGCCGAAGAGTACCTTAAGCGCCTGGGATTTACCCAGGTGCGCTTGCGTGATCACTTTCCCATCGCCCGCATCGAGATCAACCCGCGTGAATTTGACAAACTGATGTCCCTTCGACAAAAGATTCTGCGTCGCCTGCGCAGGCTCAAGTACAAACATATTACCTTAGACCTGGATGGCTACCGCACGGGTAGCCTGAATCCCTGATGACAAAAAGCCTCCGGGAACTTACCAAGTCGATATTCAAAGTTGGCTTATTCGGTTTCGGTGGCGGTTTGGGTATGCTGGCCCTCCTGCGAACAGAATGCGTTAGGAAAAAGCAATTCATTACCGATGATGATCTCTGCACGGCAGTAGCGTTGGGTCAGATGCTACCCGGTCCGTTTGTGCCGAACTATTGTGAATATATCGGATACCATCTTTATGGAATACGTGGCGCAGTAGCAGCCGGCGCTGCACTGATAGTACCCTCCTTCATTCTCATGATCATCCTTTCATGGTTCTATCTAACCTATCAGACGCTTCCCGGTATCGCCCTCATATTCAAAGGCATCGGCGCGGTAATTACTTCAATTATCCTGTGGGCTTCTTTTGAAATGGGAAGAGTACTCATAAAAAGTATCAAAGGGGTGCTGATATTCTTTTTTGCTCTGACACTTTTTCTACTGAAATTCGACCCGGTGCTCACAGTTATTATCAGCGGATTGCTGGGAATCGCCTTCGAACATATGAGATTCACCCGAAGCGCTGTGCTCGCGGTACCGCTGTTCCTTTTTGATCTCAATCGGGCGGCAGAACTGTTCGGAATCTTCACTAAAATTGGTGCCGTAATTTTCGGCGGCGGTTATGGAGCCATACCTTTTATTCAGAATGAAGTTTGCACCATACGGAACTGGCTAACCGCAAAGGAATTCGTCGATGCGGTTGCATTGGGTCAGATGACACCGGGACCGGTAGCAATCACCGCAACCTTCATCGGATTCAAGGTCATGGGGATACCCGGCGCGCTAGTCGCCACACTGGGTATTTTTCTACCCTCATTTCTAATGCTGCTGATACTGGTGCGTATTTATAGAAAAATATCCACCAATAAATATGTCAACTCTTTTTTCAATGGCATCAAATCAGCCGTAGTGGCCATTCTGCTCTCTACCGGTGTTTTCTTTGTATTACTCAACTGGCAGCAGCCAGCCTATGCGGTGTTTGGCATTGCTGCGTTATTCGCCCTTCTTTTTCTCAAGATCGAACCGATATTTCTCATCCTGGCCGGCGCCGTCTTCAGTTTTATAGCCCGATAGAAACATCTTCATTTCGCCAGGGCCAGTTCCAGACGTACCTGCCTTCGGGTATAGGTAATATCAAAACACCCCGGTATAAATGTTTCAATCCGTTTCAACCAACTGAAACTCAGCGACTGCGCTCCGCTCCTTGCCGCTGACGAGGTCCTTAACCTTAAGGACGATCATATAGCTGCCGGGCAGCAGATCCATTGGATGGTATTCGGCGCCGAGGTATGCCGTATTGCCCGGTTCGATCCAATCCTTGATCATCACATCCACCACTTCCTGGCGCATTCTCTCTTTGTTGTAGACTTCGTATGTCGTCCGGACCCTGTGCATCCCATCTCTCGTCTCCAGATTATATGCCTCCGAATATAGATAAAAGGATTTGTGCACCGGTAATGTAGTATTAAGCAGTGGAATTGCCCGACCTACGGGTTTTTCGAATTTTTCATGAGTGAATGCACGATCGATCAAACGGATAGGTATCAAATCACTGATCTCCTTAACATCATTCTGATATTCGATGAGATTTACACTGAACTCTTTTTTACCAAATCGAATGTTTTTGGTGTCGAAGAGTACTACTTCGACACGATATTCCTCCGGTTTAAGCCAGAGATTCATTTCATCAACGAACATCCCCTTATCGCCCTGCTCAGGTATTAGTATATGCCTTGAGTGATGCACTGTGCTGTCTCTGCGATTGTAAACTGAAATTTCCCTGTACAATCTGAAATCAGTAGTATCTTCGATCTCAATAGCCGCGTATATCTCCAGACGTGTCAGATTCTTCTGTTGTCGGAAGCGACCATAAGAAAGACTAAAATCGAATGTTTCATCCATCTGCGATTCGACGCTCGTATCAGACGCGGCTTCTTTGAGATGACGTATCAGCACTCCTTCGCCAAATTCCGAATACGAAAGTAGATCGTAAGCGCGCGCGAGACGAACAAAGTCAAACATCAAACCCTCTTTCTGATAACGCCATATTTCAGCCGGATTGACGACGAGTGAAGCACTTACTCCAATCTTTTTCTCCGGGGTAATGATTTCTCTCCTCGTTGGCTCGCCGTACTTCACATAGACCGGAATTCTATCATCACTCAATGGTGCGTTTCTGCCAAAATGCTCGAATGCATATTGACTGCGTTCTTCAAAAATCTTTCGCTCATCATCCCTGCCAGCCCAGTATTCACTGTAGAATATCCTTCGTTCGCTGACGGATTCCAAGTCCAGATATTCCTGAGCAGCCAGCGTATCGATACCTCTTAGACCAAGATACTTCACCCTTTCACCATCGAGCAAGCGGTAGTAGCGCGCTGCGAATATATTAGTTGCACAATACACACAGAGCAAGCTGATCGCTATCAGCAGGGTCAGAAATTTGTCTTCTTTCATACAATCTCCCTTCTCATTCAATGCTCTCGAAATCCCTGTGCCAATCATGAGTTCCCGGCGCGATGTCTGATAACCAATCCTCTTCCCGTATTCCATCCCTGAAACCGGTCTCGATTATCTGGGCAATCTCCCCGGGTTTCAAGATTCTGATAAGCTTCGGATTATGGTCATTTCTGACATCGCAGAATAAATAGTCATTCCTCCCATAATAGTACCATACTTCAAACGGCCTCGACCATGTCGCGATGGGGATAGTTTCGATTTCATCAGGTGCCCCCAGCAGAATGTACAAGCGGCCCCGTTCTGAATCCCTCCCCAGCATATTACCTGCAGAGAATCTTTCATCGGCCTGTTTTATTCTTCTGACCAACAGTCCGTAGTCATGCCGAGACCAGAATTCCTTGAGGTATACTCTTCTCTTATTCCCGCTGAGACCCAGAAACTTTAGATACTCGTCGGGAGTGATGAAATACTGAACCTGTTCATAGAACTCCTGTCCGGCTTCATCGCCGCCAGTTCTTATCGCAAAAGAAGCGATGCGTGTAACACTGGATTGTGACGAAGAATCTCTAATGAAAACGGTATAGTCATATCTACCATCTACCAGTTGAGATAAAGCCACACTATGTGTATCAATCTGAACATAGTCACGTTTGAGGACTTTCCTTTTTTGCTCGAGCACGACCTCACCTTCTTCATCAAGGATTCTGTAAGACGCCTCATAGAAAAGACTGTCCGGGACCAGACCATAGATCTCAAGGTAAGAAAATATTCTCTCCCGATCCGTGAATTCTGCTGCTATCGAAGGCAAGAATGGGAGATCGTGGAAAACGAAATCTCCATACCCGAAACGGCCGATGACGATATCACTGCATGAAAAAAAAATAGTATCCGGTGGGATATTGATAATCCCGCCTCCCTGCGCCTTACTATCTCTGGCGTTAATCTGTAATGCATATTCAAATTTGCCACTGTACAGACTGAGGGGAATATAATCAAGGATCAGTTCTCCACTATCCTCGCCGTAAGACATTACGCCCTTTTTTCCTTCAAGAATCGCGGAGTCGGTCCCGTCCACATTTTGAATATTAAATCTATACGAATAGAAGTCATAGACAGTGTCTTCAGTTGCATGAAGGCGCTGCGAATCAACAAGATATGCAACCGGCAGCTGATACCAGACTTCGATATATCCCCGGTCAAAGCGGTAGACGTTCATATCCATCTGCTGCAGCATCATCACGATCAAAAATGCCATCCATTACCTCTGTTTCCATTATATCTTATGCACCGCGGATGTCAACCGGCACCCGGCCAAAAATATTTGTAACAAACGGATATCCCGGCGAATCTTCCTGACAACCATTGACAAAAAAACAATTTGTTGTATACTTGCATGCTGGCGGCGTAGCTCAGTTGGTAGAGCAGGAGAATCATAATCTCTGTGTCGGGGGTTCGAGTCCCTTCGCCGCTATTTTCGTACGGAAAAAGTAACCATGAGATCAGATAAAGATCGCACAATAAACTCAGGGAAACTACAAATCAGCGTTTCTTCTATCTCTCTCCGATGTAAAATCAGGTCATCAGAGGTTCTTATCCCGTCTGCGTGTGGAGAATCATTCACACTACTACCGGCAGGAGAAATTACATTCCAGGCAGTGCATTTCAACCTTATTTGGATACAGGCGCATCATGGCTAAAGAAGATGTTGATCTGTTGGAAGAATTAGAGAAGAAACTCGCCAAATTAGAGGAAGTAGAAAAAGCACTAAAAACGAAGGAGCTGGCACTCACCGAGGCGGAAAAAAAGCTTGCTGACGTCAGTTCCGCCCGGAAAGACATTGTTAATGAAGTCGAGGATCTACAACGTAAATTGAAAAATCTGAAGAATGAATCGACGCGTCTGGAGGTTAACCATGAAGAGTTTTCAAGTGCGAAAGCCATCACCGAAAAGATCAAAAAGCAGGAACAGCAGTTGAGAGACGAAGTTACAAAACTTTCCGCGACACGAGACGGCATACGGGAAGAAGTATTAGAATTAGAAGAAAGAAAGACCGGTCTAACAAATCTCGTCTCGGGGCTGGAGAGGGATCTAAATAAGAAAAAGGATGAGAAAGAGCTCGAGGAAGATAATTTCTACAAACTCACTGCCAAAAATGAGGAACTGATAAAGGAAAGCAAGATACTCGACGAACAGATGCAACAAGTGAAGGCTGACTTGAAGACAACAGAACAAGAATTGAACAAGAACAGGAAAGAGAAGATTTCACTCGATCACGATCTCCAGACTGCGAGAAAGGATTACGAAGATCTCTCCAATAAGCTCGAGAGCGCTAAAAAAGAGGAAGCCGCACTCGCGTCGGAAATCTCGTCCATGCAGCTTGAACACGCAACCGTGGGCAAATCGCTCGAGGAAATAGAAAAATCAAACAAGGCGGCACGCAGTGAGGAAGATTCAGTCAAAAAAACTTTTACAAAGAAAAAACAAGAATTAGACCAAATTACTAAGAGGCTTGACAAAACGCGTACCGAATTTTCCCGTCTCGAAAATCTCGTAGATGAATACAAAAACCTCGAAAAAGAGTTAAAGGATATCGAACCGGAGTACCGTAAAATAAAGGACGATTTCGAGAAATCCAAAAGGGAAGGTAGCGAATTGGCAAAATCAATCGGCCAGGCGCGGAAGAAGCTCGACGATTTGAAATCTGAAACGAGGAGTTACGAAAAAATCGAAGCGGCATCCAAGGAAAAAAAGAAAGAATTATCCAGGGCCAGCGCGGAATTAAAGGAATATGAATCGAGGTTGAAGGAAATCGACAAGGAATACAAGACGATTCAGAAAGAACTGCCGAGAATGAAAGAAGAACACGACGCATTGAAAAAGAATATCGAAGAAGACGAACATCTCAGACAATTGGTTGAAACGCGCAAGAAGGAACTGACAATGCTTGAAGAGAAGATCGACCAGCGTGAGTCCAAGATTTCAGAAATAACGAACACGCTGAGACTTCTCGAAGATAAAGACAAGAAGGCGATCGCCGAACTGAACAAAGAGACGCAGGAATTGGCAATGCTCCGCGAAAAATACGAAGGCGAAATACACCAATTACTCGAGAAAAAGAAGACGGTCGAAGAGAATCTGAATGACATGAACATACAAGTATCAGAACTTACTACGAAAGCAGAAAAAGCGCGCTTGTTCGAAAATGATATGTTGGTTAGAGTTGAAAAACGCCGCGATGAACTGGTGAAACTGGACAGAGAACTTGATGAGAAGAGATCGAAAATGCAGAAAGATTCCGAAAAGCAAAGAACCTTTATTGCAGATATGAAAAAAGAATTGACCGACCTCGAAGGAAGGAAACAGGAGTCACTCGGCACCATCGCCGAAATCGATGAGATGCAAAGGATCCTCAATGAACTGAAGGCGACCAAAGAGGAGCTCGAAAGAGGGGTAGCCGAGAAAGCCAAAGAACTGGAAAAACTTAAGATCTTCATTACACGATTGAAGGAAACGAGACCCTCAATATCCGAAGAAGAGAAAAAAGATCAAATATCGTTCTGATGCATTGCTTCGAGGGATAGCAGCATGAAATATGTAAAATTATTGTACATCATCTTAGGTGGAATAATTTTCGCCTTCGGCTATGCAGCATTCTTGATCCCACACAAGATAGTTCCCGGAGGAGTAAGTGGCATCGCGATGATCCTTCGCTTTCTTTACAACACGCCGGTCGGGATTGTGGCAATCCTGCTAAATATCCCCCTGTTCATCATTGCTTTACGCATTCTGGGCATATCGTTCGGCGTGAAATCGCTCGCCGCAATCATATACACAAACCTGCTCATCGATTTCTTCGTATACTCGGTAGGCATCAAATCACCAA
Organism: Caldifarciminota bacterium; assembly: GCA_020353055.1. Taxonomy (GTDB): domain Bacteria; phylum Hydrothermota; class Tepidihabitantia; order SM23-42; family SM23-42; genus SM23-42. Next base: position 1,853,490 of record CP070686.1, read on the forward strand.
CCGATAACGTGGTTCTCGCCACACTGTACGGAGGAATACTCTTGGGTTTAGGATTGGGATTAATATTTAGAGGCGACGCCAGCACCGGTGGCACCGATATCGTCGGCCAGATTTTCAGTCGTTATACTAACCTGTCCATAGGCATGTGGATAATGATTGTCGACTTTGCAGTCATAACAATGGCTGGCATCACGACTCGATCCATAGAACTCGCTCTACTTGGCTATCTCGCCCTTTTTCTATCGTCAAAAGTAATAGATCTCATCCTTGAGGGAATCGACTACGCACGTGCCGCTTTCATCATCAGCACAAAATCCGAGAAGATAACCGATCAGATATATGAAAAAATGCAGCGCGGTGTGACAATTCTGGACGGACACTCACCTTATTCGCGCGAGAAAAGACCGGTCATAATGTGTGTCATAACCAAAAAAGAAACACCTTTTTTCAAATCCCTCGTCAAGAACGTGGATAGAGACGCCTTCGTGATCCTCACCGATGTCTTCGAAGTGCTAGGTAAAGGTTTTAGGTCGCGAGTCTAAACAAAGATCAAGTTACTGTATTGCTTGATTTTTGAGTCTTCTTTTTCGTCCAGAGGCTAACGACCCAGGTTGCCAATAGAGAGAAAAAGAAACCAGGGACTAATTCGTACAGAAAATTCTTGAGAACCGGTACATTGTACCATACTACGATCGTAACAGCACCAACAATCATACCTGCGAAAACACCGAATTTTGTCGTGCCGCGCCATTTCAACGAAAGTATCACAGGTGGCCCAAAGGATGCAGCCAACCCACCCCAGGCGTAGAGGACCAACCAGTAGACAAGCCGCTCTGCCCGTAACCCGAGGAAGAATGCAATAACCGCAACAACCACTGTGAAGATACGTGCCAGACGCACAAGGTATGGCTGCGTGGCCTTTGGATTGATAATTTTTCGATAGATATCCTCGGTGATAGCCGAGGTCGTGACCAACAATTGAGAATCAACAGTGGACATCATTGCGGCAGTTGCTGCAGCGAGAACTAATCCAACCAGCCAGCCGGGTAGTATCTTCGTGGCAAACGCCAGGGTCACATGCTCTGGATCGACTATTTCACCACGCAAATAAGGGATTGCCAGAAATCCCAGAAATATCGCCCCGGAGACCGCAAGTGTGGTCCAGGTCATTGCGATGATCATGGCTTTCTTCACTTCTTTTTCGTTACGCAAGGCCATGTAGCGCATTAGGATATGAGGCTGTCCTGCGTAACCGAACCCAATTGCTAAACCGCCCAGGATCAAACCGAGATATAAAGCAGTTCCGCTCTCACCCGCCGAGAGCATTACTGCCTTGGCATCGATAGACCCGATGCGGGAAAAGATATTGGCGAATCCACCAAAATGCACGATGCCTATGATACACATCAGCATCAGAGCCACAACCATTATGATCCCCTGAAAAAAATCCGTCCACGATTCGGCAATGAAACCACCCATCATGGTGTAGAACAGAATAATGCTTAAACCGATGGCCATCCCGACAACGCGATCGATACCGAAGGTTACCCCCAGTATCTTACCAGCACCAACGACCTGCGCTGAGACATATAGTGTGAAGAAAAATACGATGAGAATTGAGGCAGTAATCCTGAGTAGATGCGAATCGTCTGAAAATCTCGATTCGAAAAAGTCTGGTAATGTGAGTGCGTTGTACTTGCCGGTCAATCTACGCAGCGGGGTGGCAATGACCAACCAGTTGAATAGACTACCAACCCATACCCCGATACCAGCCCATATAGCACCGATTCCCATCTTAAACGCCTGGCCAGGTAGACCGATCAGCAGCCAGGCTGACATATCCGTTCCTTTCTCGGACAATGCGATAACCGGAGTCAACATCTTCTTGCCACCCAAGATAAAATCATCCAGCGATTTTGACGCCAGCTTCGCGGTCACGATACCAGCTATTACCATGCCGACAAGATAGAGCAGAAACACAATCAGTACCATGTCCATTAGACCTCCCGTATTCCATTTTAGCCACATCTTTTGATACTGTCAACCTGTCTCGGGCAGCCTAGTATGATTGACTGGTGCCAAGATGTGTATTATACTTCTGTCCATGCACAACGTATATCTAAAAAAACGCCATCGTGGACACCCCTGGATTTTCTCAAATGAAATCAGGCGCGAGGAAGAAATCCATCCAGGCGAAATCGTGAAAATATATCAAGGACGGACGTTTCTCGGTCGCGGATTCTACAACCCCCACTCCCTGATCGCGATCAGGCGCTTCTCTATAACCGACCAGGAATTCGATCAGCAGTTTCTTGATGGTCTTATTGACAAAGCATTGGCGTATCGAAGAACCTGGAGCAAAGAAAATAGCTTCCGATTGGTCCACAGCGAAAGTGATGGATTGCCAGGGCTAATAATCGATAAATACGAAGACAATTTTGTCATTCAGATAAACTGCTATGGAATGGACCAGAAACGCGATATGATAATAAGATCGCTTGCTCGCATGGAGCCGGGATTCATATATGAAAGAAACGACACGCAGCTTCGGAAACTCGAGGGACTTGAACCCAGACAGGGGCTTCTTTACGGAGAGTTGAGTAACCCTGTTCTTATCAAGCAAGATGATATTCCGCTTTTCGTTGACGTAGAAAAAGGACAGAAAACCGGCTTCTTTTTCGACCTGGCAGATATAAGGAAATACGTAAAGGGCATATCCGAAGGTAGAAAAGCACTCGATCTATTCTGTTACTCTGGTTCTTTCACGCTTTACGCTGCGCGCGGCGGCGCCCGTTCAGTGACCGGTGTAGACTCATCTCAATCTGCCATTGCGCAGGCGATCAAGAACTGCGCATACGCAGGAATCACAGGAATGAAATTCGTCTGCGCAGATGCGTTCAATTTCCTCAGCCATGATGATAATTTCTATGACCTTATCATTGTCGATCCACCGTCATTCACAAAATCCAGGAAATCCATAAAGATGGCCCTCCGCGGCTATCAGAACATTAACCTCCAGGCCATGAACCATTTAGAGAACGGTGGTTTTCTGGTCACAACTACGTGCTCGTATCACATAACCGATAATGACTTTCAAGAACTGCTGCGCAAGGCAGCGCTTGAAGCGGGCATAAGACTGAACCTGAGAAACCGGGCAACACAGAGCCTTGATCACCCCATCTTACTCAACATGCCTGAAAGCCATTATCTAAAATGCTTTGTCCTGCAGCGTACCGACTGAACGCGCCTGTTCCTTGACTTCTTGCAGCATCTGAATACAATATAATCCGTAGCCAGCAATCCCAGGTTTGCTGTATCAGCTAGATACAAATTATCGGTCAGATTTCATTTTCTACAGGAGGTTTTTGTGAAAGAAAAGCACAAGAAAGGGGTCAGTGTTTACGAAAATGTTTGCAGGCAATTCGATAAGGCTGCCGACCTTATCGACTTTGACCCTCAGATCCGCAAAATACTTGCCAAAACGCAGAATGAGGTGATCGTAAACTTTCCGGCCATAATGGACGACGGTCATATTGAGATATTCACTGGTTACCGTATCCAGCACAACAATGTCCTGGGTCCGTACAAAGGTGGCTTACGATATCATCCGTCAGTTGACGTCGATGAGATCAGAGCGCTCGCGACCTGGATGACATGGAAATCGGCTATCGTAAATATCCCGTTCGGCGGCGCGAAAGGGGGTATTCAAGTTGACCCGTCCAAATATTCCCAATCCGAACTGCAGCGCATAACGCGGCGGTTTACGTTTGCACTAGGATGTAACATCGGGCCGGAATTCGATATCCCTGCACCAGATGTAAATACCAATTCCCAAATTATGGCCTGGATACTCGATACTTATCTATCGACCCAGCCACCACACACGCGCCAGGCAAACGTTCACATCGTAACTGGAAAACCTGTTGAATCCGGAGGCAGTCTGGGACGCGAAAAAGCAACCGGACAGGGTGTTGTTTATACCATTGAAGAGTGGGCTAAGGATAGGAAATTCGATCTCAAGGGTGCGACTTATTTTGTCCAGGGTTTCGGGAATGTGGGTTCCTGGACGAGTATTCTACTGAAACCTCATGGTGCAAAATTGGTGGCGGTGGAGGACATATGCGGTGCCTATGCAAATCCTGCCGGGATCGACCCTGACGAGCTCAATCAGTATTTCAAGCAGAATCACACTTTTGAAGGTTTCCGGAATCTGAAGAGAATCGATCACAAGCAATTCCTGGCTACGAAGGCTGACATTTTTGTTCCTGCTGCCCTTGAGAACCAGATAACGGCCGAAACGGCTCCTTTAATCAATACCAGGGTAGTTGCCGAAGGCGCCAATGGACCAACCGACCTGGACGGTGATGAAATATTAAAGGACAAAAAGATCGATATTATACCGGATATCCTGTGCAATGCAGGCGGCGTAATCGTCAGCTATTTTGAATGGCTTCAGAACAAACGCAGTGAATTCTGGGACCTGGATGAAGTCGATCGCAAGTTGTATAAACTGATTATCGGTGGTTATGACCGTGTCCGTTCTGCAGTCAAACAACACAAAACCGATTGGCGCACTGCCGCCTACGTCGTAGCTCTATCCAGATTGGAAAAGGTTTATAAGGAACGGGGAATCTTTCCATAAGAACATCAGTTCACATGCGACGATCTAATACCCGGTAATGTCTACCTCCTCCACATGAAGAAGACAACCGAACGGAGACTACATTTATGAAAAAGATTAACTGGCAGATATTCTTAGGCATTGCACTAATCATCTTTTCAGCAGCAGTGTATATCATACACTACCTCCTTTTTCGCGATGTCCATCATATTTTTATCTATCTGATCGGAGATATCGCATTCGTGTTCATCGAAGTTCTACTCGTAACTGTCGTCATCCATCGACTGCTGACCGAAAGAGAAAAACGCGCTATGCTCGAAAAAATGAACATGGTCATCGGTGCTTTCTATAGTGAAGTCGGTACAACACTGCTCAAATCATTTGCCCGTTTTGATCAAAACATAGATATGATAAAAACCAGACTAACCGCGGCAAAAAAACTCAATGACAGAGAATTCTGCCAGTTGAGCCGGACGCTGCAATCTCATGACCCGACTCTCAAAACGAAGGCAAAGGATATAAAAGACCTTAAAACATTTCTCGTTGGCAAACGTGATTTCCTGATCCGCCTTCTCGAAAATCCGATATTGCTGGAGCATGCATCATTCACAAATCTGCTGTGGGCGGTTTTCCATCTTGCCGACGAACTCGGCCATCGAAAGGATACTCAGAAATTACCCGATCCCGACCACGAACACATTAACGGGGACATCAAACGAGTCTATCTATCTTTGCTCAACGGGTGGGCAAACTACATGAAGCATCTGAAAGACAACTACCCTTACCTGTTCTCGCTGGCAATACGCACGAACCCTTTTGACCCACAGGCTAAACCCGAAGTGGAAAAATAGACTACTCCAGAAGGTTCTCAGTGAAATTGTTGTCTTAGAATTTTCTACGCTTCTGAAACTTTAGGCGCCATGCGATCGGCCTCGATCCGACTCATTAGCGCCGGAGGTATTTCAGTTGGATAAACGCCGGTAAAGCACGCAGAGCAAAAACCTTTCGAACCTGCACCCACACCACGGATCAGACCCTCCTCTGTTTGATAAACAAGTGCGTCGGCATCGATCGATCTCCGTATCTCTTCGATTGATTTGTCCTGTGCAATGAACTCCCCTCTCGTCTGCATATCGATCCCATAGACGCACGGAAACCTTAGCGGTGGTGAGTACAAGGCATAGTACACCTTTCTTGCACCCACGCTTCTAACCAGCGAGATTATCTCACGTGAAGTGTTCCCACGGACAATTGAATCGTCAACCAGCAATATATCTTTGCCCTTGATCTCCGATCTTATCGGATTGAGCTTCAGTCTGACGGCCTCGATTCTTTTTTCCTGAGTCGGCATTATGAAAGTACGGTGGATGTATCGATTCTTGATTAGCCCTTCACGATGCATCACGCCAAGGGCATCTGCGACCATCAACGCTGCACCCCTCGCTGTATCGGGGATGGGCATCACCACATCTGGCTTGATGCCACTCTCGCTGCATATCTTTCCAAGTTCCTCACCAAGTCTGAGCCTTGCCTCATACACACCGATGCCGTCAATGACCGAATCCGGCCTGGCAAAATACACGTATTCGAATATGCATGCTGCTTTTTCACTTGTCGCAACTTGAGTCGCATGACAATTGCTTTCGGTATCGATAAATATCGCCTGCCCGGGTCGAACATCGGTCACCTCATGATAACCAAGCAGGTCTAGTGCAACGCTTTCGGATGCAAAGCAAAAACTTGAGCCGTTACTGCCCATGATTAACGGTTTGATTCCCCTCGGGTCGCGAAACGCTAATAGCCCCTTGTTGGCGACTATCGACACCACGGCATAACTGCCGATCAATCTTTTATACACCATACGCAGTGCAGTGAACAATTTTTCTGGGGTCATTTTTTTCAGATCCATTTTGCTCAACTCAACTGATATGAGATTGAGTATGACCTCTGCGTCGCAATTGGAATTCAAATAACGCAATTCGTTCTCGACGAGGTCCTTTTTCAACTCATAGAAGTTCACTAAATTGCCGTTGTGTGCTAAGGCAATCCCGTAAGGCGCGGTAATGATAAACGGCTGCGCATCTTCAGCTGACCCGGCGCCGACCGTAGGATAACGTACATGACCGATGCCGGTATTTCCGTTGAGTCGTTCGATATTCTTCGCATTGAAAACGTTGAACACTAACCCGTTGCCCTTTTTCAGCTGAAAGCCGTCGTCAAAAGTTGCCGCACCAGCTGCATCCTGGCCGCGGTGTTGCAGCGCGAGCAATCCCGGGTAAATCCTATCGATTGCTCTTTCCTGACCGCTCAAACCAATTATGCCGCACATATCTTTTCTAATCGATAAAAAAGGGAAACTCGCTCATGTCTGGAGATTATCTAACTGGCTCAGACCATCCAGTATTTTATCATAAGTTTTGAAGAGCGCCTCGGAAATGACTTTGGTTTCTGATAGTATCGGCATGAAGTTAGAATCACCTTGCCATCTTGGTACCAGGTGATAATGGATATGATCAACAACGCCGGCGCCTGCTACACGTCCCTGATTGACTCCCATATTGAATCCCTTCGGCTGCATGGCGTAATCGAGTGCTTTGACAACCCTTGCCAGGAGACGATGAATAGACAGTATTTCATCATCGTCAAGCAGTTCGATCTGCCCGATGTGTCGCAGCGGCGCGATCATTACGTGTCCGTTATTGTAGGGATAACGGTTCATGATGGTAAACGCCTTATCGCTGCGTTCCAGAATGAATGCCTTCCTGTCGTCTTTTTCGCGTAAACCGGCACAGAAAAAACACCCCTTGCCCGGGTTACGAATATATTCTACGCGCCAGGGTGCCCACAATTTCTCCATCGTCAAATTCTCCACTTTTTCAGTTCTTCATCATCAATTGGTACGACCGTTATTTTCTTGGTTTCTCCCTTGTACCTGCAGTGTACCTCAACCTTCGGATCCTTCTTCTTATCACTGTATCGGGCCGTAATGGCCGCGGCATCTTTCATCCACTTCCTGTTACCGATCAGAATCGCGTTTGGGCTGCCCGTATCCGGAACACAAAGAAATATGTGTGAATCGTGCGCCATATCCTCGATCTTCTTATTTTCATCTTCGTTGCGGCCGACAATAAGTTTTGCATCAGGGGCAAATCTAAAATGCCTGCCTATTTTGAGAAATTCGATATCGCTGTTCCCGATCTCTTCCTGGAATCTGAGTACATCGGCAAGTCTGCGGCAGAATCCAGGGTCGGTCAACAGGCAACCCCCACTCGGCGAGAGGAATTCCTTGATATTTCTTTTCTCCGCAATCTCTAGGGACAGCCTGCGTGACCGTCCCTTTATCTTCAGCATGGCATTACGCTTGACTAAACCATTAATCTCGGGCATTGTCGGCGGCAGTAATGCTCCGCTCAAGGGTCTCACTACCAACCCCTCAAGACCTGCTTTTTTCTCGATTAACATTAAGGTTTCAAATCTCTGCGACATCTGACGTTGTTCAAGAACTTCACCAGTTACTACGAAATCCGCTTTGATCTTTTCCATATACTCTTTCGCCTTCTTCAACATCAGTATTCTGCAATCGATACAGGGGTTGAGGTTCTTACCGTATCCATGTTCTGGTTTCTGTACGGTCTGGGCGAACTCTTCAGTTACATCTATGGTTTTCAAACCGGGCACAGCCGATATTTGCTGTGATGAAAGGAATTTATGTGCGATATGTAAAGGATAGACTTTCACGCCCCAATCTTTCACGATCTCCAAAGCGAGCGACGAATCGAGCCCACCGCTGTAAAGTACTACTGCCTTTGTCATTTCTTGCTCACCATCGGTTTTTCTCCGCCAGGAAAGAGTATGTTACTGACCTCTTAATTCATTAAGCATGTTACGTGCACTGGTGTCCCCGGGGTTTATTGAGAGCCAGTTTTCCAGCACCTTTATGGCCGAAGCCTTATCGTCCATTGTGAGGTAAGTCATGACTAATCCTGAATATGCCTGCGAGAATCGTGGATTCAGGTCAATCGCGCGTTCGAAATATTCAATCGCCTCGTTGAATAATCCGGTATTCGCGAATACCGATCCGATCTGCGCCAACATCCCTGGATCCTGCACATCGATTTCCGACAAATATTTGTGGGCGCTATCAGGCATACCCATTTGAGCAAAAAGAACACCAAGGTTGTAGGAAAAATAAATATTCTGAAACGGTTGGAAAAGAAGAGCAAAGCGCCATGCATCCAGAGTGCCTTCAAGGTCTCCTCGGTCCCGCAAAACAACACCGAGACTGGCTAGACCTGCGGCATAATTCGTATATAGCCGCCGTGTATTTTCATCCTTGTACAATCCGTAGCCGTAGAATTCACCCTCTTCCTTTCGTCTATCAAAATCAGCCAGCACCTCCGATACGAAACCCTGCTGTTCGGGGTTGAAAATACCTGTATAGCGATAGGTTCTGAAGAAAAAATTGCTCGTCTTAGGGACATCGACCGCGAATGTTGGATCAGTACTATCACCCACGACCCGATATACCAAACCTTCAAGCTGCAGATACGGACGGAATCCTTCGAAATTTTCCTGAGAGACCGTGGAACCGAAATAGATCGGAACCTTACCACGATAGTTTTTAAGATATTTCTCGGCAAATTCTGCTTGAGTGATCACATAGTCCTGCTCGGACAGTTTGATGCCCGCATTGGTGGCGAGTATATTCCGAATCATGATATCCTTCACCCACACAACGCGGCGGTCTCGGGTCATGAAAGGTTCAAGCCGGTTGATTACTCTTTCCGTGAAACTGATCGGCACACCCCAATCCTTTAGCTGCCTTATGTACCAGTTGGTGTTTATTAAAGAAAGGTTGGCATTGATGACCCTACGCTTCAGACCCAATACTTCCTGCGCAAACCAGAGCGGGAAAGTATCGTTGTCACCGTTCGTGAAAAGTACTGCACCGTTATCACACGATACGAGCATGTTGTAGGCATAATCCTTGGGAATGAAGTCACCCTTTCGATTACTCACCCGGAAATTAGCGAGGAGTGGAATTACTGAATAAACAAGGAATGCGCCCAGACCACCAATCTCAATCCACCGTTTGTTCTTTGTACCTTTTTTCATGGCCTGGAGGAACCCAAAAAAGCCGATGCCGACAAGTATGCCAAAATAAGTGTGGCCGGTATGAAAGAAATAATCACGCTCGCGCACCTCGTGCGGCTGGTGTCGTGGATTGGAATCGCTTGGCGAAAATTTAAGATTAAGATACCCCACCATGGCGAATGACAACATGAACATGATGAGTGCCGTCAGGAAGAATATCTTGCGCTCCCTTCTGAACAACACCACCAGACCCCAGATGCCAAATATGTAAAAAAGTGCTAACACAATACTACGGAATATGTTGTTGGTAAATTCCGGGATAGGTTGCCAGGATAGGTATCTTACAAAGAGCGCCATCTGCCAGAAGTAGCCCTCGAGTACACTGAAACCGGTGGATTCCTGGGTCTGTCTTGGGATCAACTTTGCCGGACCATATTGCGCCCGGTGCAAAACATTATTGAATGCCTCAAAATTCTCCCCCGGGTCGCACTCATTGATGCGTGGAGCGATGTTTTCACCTGCATAGTATCTCTCTGCCACGGTTTCCTGTTTGTAAAGTGTATCCAGCTCGCGCGAACGTATCGGCAGGTATAACTCTGAAGAAGCACCAATGACAACAAGGAATATTCCGGCCCAGAAGAAACGCCAGTTTTTATACCGGACGGCATTGGTAAGTGGGAGGAAAATTCCGGCCAGGAGTATCAATGCCAGAATAACAAGCGAAGGCGTGTGCAGTGGTTTTGGCAACAGAAAAACCAGCGCGAAAAATATCATCTGGAACAGTCCTAACAGCCAGAAAAACGCATCCTTGAGATAGCGTCTTTCAACGTAGAATATAAATGCGTATATCGGGAAGAATATCAGAAACGGCGTTAGATGAATGCCGGTCGCGAGGAAAATCAAATAGAAGCAGAACAGAAGATACTTGGTTTTCGGCTCGCCCTGTTTAACACTTTCATACCATAAGATCATGAAATAGTTGACCAGCAAGAATACGAACGTTGCCGCGGCGTAAACTTCGGTCTCAATTGCATTCCCCCATACCGTGTAATAAAATGCCGTCGCCAGAGACGTACCAAATGCAATGATGAGATAAGCGAACTGGTTGTTGTTCTTCTGCCATAATCTGAATATCCTCAGTAATATTCGGTAGACCAGGAAAACAGAAAGCACCGTAAAGATCAAACCCAGAAGATTCATGTGCCATGCCACCTCTTTCGAGATAGGCAGCACAGATGCCAAGGCCCCAACTACTATTAGCCAAACCCGGCCCAAGAGCACATAAAACGGCGTTCCGGGTGGATGCGGTATCGCAAGAGTATAGGCCGAAGCGATGAATTCACCGCAGTCCCAGAATGACAAAGTTGGCGAAACCGTATATAGATATACGGCCGCTACGATGAATAGCAAGATATAAAGAAGAATATTCTCAAGTTTCTTGTAGTCCATTAGCACTCCTTCGCTCAATTATAGTCAAACACTACATCATGTCAATAACGCCGGGACTGCGATTCAGAGATAGATCAGTTTTCGAAGTGCCTTCAATTTATCTCTCTCGCCTATTTTCGACTTCTTGACCGCTGATTCCAGGAAGGTAATCGATTGGTTATAGGTACTTCTGTCTACGGGATACGGAAACCCATCCTTCCCGCCGTGGGCAAATGAGTATCTTGCAGGGTCACGGAATGAAGGACTGGCTCCGTACAACAATTCTCCTATTAGCGCCAATGCCCTGATGGTCTTCGGCCCCACGCCAGGAACGCCGAGCAGATCTTCGAAACTATACGGCGCTTGTTCATATGTCCTTAGCAAGATCTTATGTAAGTACTTCTTACTGATGTCCAACGTCAAAACCGGATGACGGCTTGGCATTCTCAATATCTTATCAGCCTGCTTCACTATTTTCTCAGGCTTATCTCGGGCAATCTCAGTAACGCAATCGCGCGCAGCAGAACTCTCCTCCGCAACCATGTTGAGTGAATCCTGGTTCTGATCGCAGCAGACGGCAGTATGCGGTTCGCTTACATACGATTCAAGGTCTAGAGACAACCAGTGATAACGCCGGGCATAGCGATTATCAGGATTCATGCCCTGCTGTACAACACTCCACTCGCCATCAGCCGTGAAAATGAACATATGATGGTAGAGATTGTATCCATCCTGGACACAGGCGTTGTCGACCTTTGCCGAAGTCTTCGATGCATGAACAAGTTTATCACCGTCTAGCGAAACGGCATCAGCAACTTGCTGAATTTGGAGTGGTGTTTTGCGCGACGCACCTCCCTTTCCGCCGCAGAAATACACTCCAAGTTCCCGGCTTATCTCTCTGGTACCTTCCTTCATTGCTCCGCACACGGTAGTAGTAACACCCGATGAATGCCAGTCAAATCCCAGCACCGAGCCGAATGCCTGGAACCAATACGGGTCAGACAAGCGACGCAAGAATTCATGACCTCCTTGTTCAACGACTATCGTTTCGATGATGGCACGCGCCAGTATAACCATTTTCTCAAATAGCCATCTGGGCGCACGTCCATGATGAAGTGGTAAATCGGCAACACCCGTTCGCATGTAGCATAATACAGTAATAGAATCACCTTGTCAATTCCCGTCGGTCAAAGCATGTTTTTTTGGTTTAAGTCTCATAAAACACTTTACAAAATTACAAATATTACTATAATAACTTTAATGAAAAAGCAACTCATGCCGATATATGAAGCCCTTGTCATTATTCTGGGTATAGGCTTACCGCTGGCGCATGTCCTGGTCATACGCCCTGCTTTCCCTCCAATCACGGACAGCACCGTATTTATTCTCACGTCGATCATCTGCGCACTCGTCTACATTTCTTTAAAAAACACCATCCTGTCATTCGAAGTCGTCATCTATTTCTTTATCCTGCTGGTATTCGGGAGCATAGTGGCCTCGGTCATGGCAATCATCACACTGCTGATCGTATGGAGCATGAAAAGTGTCAAATATATACTCAGAAAGGACCGGACCGAATTCTGGCTCACCATCAAAACCGGATTCTACAATGCAGGTGTTTACGGATTAATGTACCTCTTTGCAGGCATTCTAATGGTGAACTATCCACGCAATGCACAATGGATTCTGGCGATACCTACGGTGATAATCATCAATGAACTGTTCTTCTCACTGCATACTTTGTTGAAGGGACAATCCTACTGGACCTATCTAAGAGAAGAAGCAATCATCAGCGACCTCATGGAAATGTTGATCTACCCGATCGGTATATCGATGACACTGCTCTATGATGAATACGGCCTTGTTTCAATAATACCACTGGCCATTAGCATTTCAGTCTTTTCGTATATTGGCTACCTCATGTCGCAATATCAGGATAAAATGAAGCAGAGAATCACGGAAGAGGAAGATCTTAATGAAATCGCCCGTAAACTGGAAGGTATTCTCGACTTCGAACAACTGATAGCAACCATATTGAGAAAAGTACGTTCGTTCATCGGTGCCGAAGAAGTGACGATCAGGCTCGAAGACCAGGAACAGGGCATTGACGTGATGAGGAGCTACGACGGCAACCGAATCCGTAATCTTAACTTCGCCGTCCCTCCAAAATCGATCAACGCTGTCGAGCTGCCCCTGGTAACAAGAGAAAGGGAAATAGGCGTCTTAATCGTCAAACCAAAAGACCCACTCGACAAAGAAACGCTTGTCCTTCTGACGAACCTCGTGAAACACATCTCTCTCTGCCTGGCAAATGCAATGCTGTACAAGATCTCCATTGAAGACACTCTGACCGGGCTATACACAAGACGCTATTTTGAACACAAGCTGACCGAGGGTATAGCTGAGGTGCAACGCGAGAACGGGAAACTGGCAATCGTCCTCTTCGACATCGATAACCTGAAGGATGTCAATGATCAACTAGGCCACAAAATGGGCGACCAGGTGCTGAAAAATTTCTCGCAGATATTAAAGATTCATTCACGAAAGAAGGACATAATTGCGCGCTGGGGTGGAGATGAGTTCGTCGCAATAATCCCGGGCGCCACTGACGATGAAGCGCGTGTTTTTGGTGAAAGAATGAAGGAGTTGTTCTCGAACGAAACCTTCATCGCCGAGAATAAAAACATGAAGTGCACCGTATCCTATGGGTCACTTGAGTACCACCTAAGATCGGCAATCCGCGACAGTGAGATATTTCACGAAGTGGACAAAAGACTGCTTTTGATGAAGAAGGCAGTCAACCGGTAGCCAAGGTCCAGCCTACTACATAAAACCCTTCACGAAAACTAAGAAAGAATCCTCTCTGTTTTTCGAAAAAGCAGTGGGAAAATCCGAAAGAAATGCGTCTGCGGTAAATAAAATACAGGATGATTTTTATCTAATCCGACGTTGGGTCAGTCTGACCTCTGGTGTATTGTAACGTCAGTACTGCACCAGGGAAAATACCTCGTATCCCTGCAGCTTTTCACAACCCTTGAGGTATGTCAAATCACTTATGAATACGCAAGCAACAACCTTGCCGCCAAGTTTCTCAACCAACTTGCATGTCGCCTGAACCGTCCCGCCAGTCGCAAGAACATCATCAAAAACCAGCACCTTTTCCCCCCGGTCTATTGCATCTTTATGGATCTCAATGGTATTCTTCCCATACTCAAGGGTATAATCCAGAGAAACCGTCTCTGCCGGCAATTTGCCTGGCTTTCTCACCGGTACGAAACCGCAATCGAGTTTGTAGGCAAGTACGCCACCGAAAATATAACCACGTGCTTCTATCGACACTAGCTTATCCACCTTCTGGTCTTTGTACTTCTGGACTATCGTATCGATAACATATTTGAAGGGTCCGGGTTCTTTTAGTAGTGTGGTAATGTCCCGGAACATTACTCCTTTTTGAGGGAAATCCGGAATATCACGGATGTATTTTTTCAGATCCATCACGCCTCCTTTCTAATCAAAAGGCTCAAAATGGTTCAGAAACGGCTGACATACGGCTATCATACTTCCATTTTCAATGCTGCAGCCGGAATTCGGTAAATCCCTGCTCCTTTTCTGACCACTTGACTTTGACACCGGTCACGTGAGCCGAAACCGGACCGATGCGCAAATGGTCAATAAAATCCTTGATTATCCCCTTTTCACCTTCGGCGACAACTTCAACCGTGCCATCCGGCATGTTTCTAACGTACCCCTTTACATCATACAAACGAGCCTGGTTCAGTACAAAAAACCTGTAACCAACTCCCTGAACAACACCCTGAACAATAACCTCTGCCTTCACTCTGATATCGCTTCCAAAGCGCGCTCAACCGCCTCGCCTGGGTTCTTTGCATTGATGATCGGACCTTCTATTTGCCATGTATCAATACCAATTACCGGAATGCCATACATCAAACAGTAGGCAATTTCTGTCAGCGTCCCGTACTTACCATCTATCGCAATCGCGCAGTCACAAGTACGGGCAATGATGAAGTTTCGTGCTTGGTTCATGCCAGTGACAATCGGGATATCGACATACGGGTTGGCGCTATCCTTTTCAGCAGTAGGCAGGATACCGATAACCAGACCGCCCGATTCCTTTGCACCCTTTGAAGCCGCGGTCATGATACCCCCCATGCCTCCAGTTATCAGAACTGCACCATGCCCAGCAATAAGCGAACCAACTTCTTCAGCGATTTTGAGGTGTTCCTCAGTGGCCTCTGACCCACCGATGACAGCGATGATCTTTCGTCTCATGAATTAGTTTATCGTATTGTTCTTCCGGTTATCGAGCATCCTCGTTCCACATAGTGGAACGGGACACGACATAGATTTCATTAGTGCAACCTTTCACTATTATGCTTACGCAAATCGATCGGGGCGGTGGGATTTGAACCCACGACCTCATGGTCCCGAACCATGCGCGCTAAACCACTGCGCCACGCCCCGTTATTCTTTCCAACCTTGCTTACCCAGTAACGGTACAAAGGTACACTCGAATAACTCCTTACGGAATATTCTTCCCCTCTGCTTTGTCACCAGATTCAGAGTCTGAAAACTCTCACTGCCGACTGGAACAACCAATCTACCCTTCTCAGCCAACTGTTCAATCAAAGCATTAGGCACTTCAGGTGCTCCGGCAGTGACTATTATCCCATCATAAGGAGCATACTGAGGCCAACCGAGGCTGCCGTCACCGATCATGAAAGCAATATTCTTGAAACCCAATTTGTCCAGTTTGTCGCGTGCTTTCTCTTTCAATGCCGACAATCTCTCGATTGTGTATACCATCTTACAAAGCAACCCAAGGATCGCCGTTTGATAACCAGAACCAGTACCTATCTCAAGTACCGTATCATCAGACTTCAATTCCAGGAGTTCGGTCATCACCGCAACCATATACGGCTGCGATATCGTCTGCCCGTGACCGACCGAGAGCGGATAGTCATTATATGCTTGATGAACGTATATCTTATCAACAAAGGAATGCCTCGGCACCCGCATCATGGCATCGATGACCCTCTGGTCTGCCACGCCGCGGGCGACAATCTGTTCTTTTACCATTCTTTCCCGCTCGTGCCGCCATTCCTGTATCTCGATCATCGTCCCATTAGAATAGCCGAAAAGCGTCAGAAGTCAATGCCAATTTTTCCCAAATTTCACATTTGGCTAAAAAATTGAGCATCCCGCAATTTGTGTGCGGGGAGCCACATTTATCCGCTTCGTCTATTTGGCTAAAAAATTGAGCATCCCGCAATTTGTGTGCGGGGAGCCACATTTATCCGCTTTGTCTGTTTGGCCGAAAAATTGAGCATCCCGCAATTTGTGTGCGGGGAGCCACATTTATCCGCTTTGTCTATTCGGCTAAAAAATTGAGCATCCCCAGTCCGCCCTTTAATCAGGCGGACGAGGGGAGCAAAGCGCCGGGGCACCGAGTGCGGGGTATCATCAACAAAACAACTGTGTCGATCGGGAATAATCCAACTGCTTGCTTACCCGGATTTTCCTCCAATGTATTCATCCAGGTTTTGCATTACATCGTAGTCGGTTAAATCCAATTTCAAGGGTGTAATTGAGACGTAATGCTTGTCGATCGCCTTGAAATCGGTGTCATTATCGGCCCGGTATGACAGTACACCGTCAATAATTGAATATATGACGTTTTTCTTCTCTCGATCCCTTATTACTTTATCTTTGTAAATACGTTTTCCCATCCGAGTGATTTTCTCGCCCTTGATCTTGCCATTAGGTATATTGACATTGAGGATAATATCATCCCTCTCCGATGCGAGGACCCGGCTGATCAAATCACATGAGTATTTCACTGCGTTTTCAAAATCAC
This sequence comes from Caldifarciminota bacterium, assembly GCA_020353055.1. GTDB lineage: Bacteria > Hydrothermota > Tepidihabitantia > SM23-42 > SM23-42 > SM23-42. The sequence continues at coordinate 1,870,511 of CP070686.1, forward strand.
AGATTGCATCAACCGCGATCGAAATGGCCAGTGATTTTATTCCCATGCTCGCGCCCTGTAATGCTGCAGCAACGGTCCCCGAATAAAAAACATCGCTGCCCATGTTTGGACCGTGGTTTATCCCCGATACGACAAGATCGATCTTCATTCTCATCAAATCATGATACGCCAGAAGCACGCAATCAGTAGGCGTACCGCCAACAATGTAGAACCTATCATGAAGCTTCTCTACTCTTATCGGTTTCCTCAGTGTCAATGAATGACTTGCGCCGCTCTGCTGCGCACTCGGCGCGACCACAAAGACGTCATGTTTCTCTTTTAGTTCTTTGTATAAAACCTGCAAACCTGTCGCGTCGTAACCGTCGTCATTGGTCAACAATATCAGTGCCATAAAAACCTCACTGCCATATTGATGAATCTAACCGTGTCGACTAATGGATTTATATGACTCTTCTCGCTGCCATATATCGTGCTGACTGGTACAAATCCGATTTTGAATTTTTTCCTGGCTGCCTTGATCACCATTTCCGATTCGATTTGATATCTATTTGTCTTCAGTTCAATTTCATCAAAAATCTTCAAATCTACATACCGGAAACCGCACTGAACATCTGTAGTTCGCACACCGGATAGTAACGACACAACAAGATTCACGGTCCGATTTGTCAGCAGTCGGTCCAGAGGCATACTCTTGGTTATATCCTTACGTGCCCCGATTATGACGTCATGACGACCATTCAATTCCATGAAAGCGTCGATTTCCGATACCCTATGCTGCGCATCGGCATCGACAACAACAACCTTTTTGATATTCCTCTTTCTTGCATTCTCGAAACCATTTCTCAAGGCGGCGCCCTTGCCCAGGTTTTTTTCGTGGTTGAGCAGAATAACACCCTGTCTGTTCACAATTTCTCCGGTTCTATCTGATGAGCCATCATTAACAACGATTACGTTATCTCTTCGGAATCCGTAATCGACGAGGTCATCTATAACAGAAACAATGGTCTTTTCAGCGTTATACGCGGGAATTACAGCACCGATATTTCTTAAATCCACACCCAATTCTACTGCTGTGCGCTAGGAAGTCAAGCGCCTCAAGACATACAATATCATTGCACCTGAATCATATCTACCACCGTCATTGCGAGGAATGATGTGACTAAGCAATCTCAAAAGCTCAGAGCCAACACAACATCAGCACTTTGTTATTTCATCATTGGAACCTATCTTCTCATCGTTGGGATCATCGATGCGCAACATCATGAAGTATCGTCTTGACTTCCCCGTGCGGTCGGATAGAATAAGCCATGAAAAATATTGCCGTACTGGCTTCAGGAAGGGGTTCAAATTTGGAGGCAATAATCAAAAATATCGAGAACGGCACGCTCCAAGCGAATCTCGCCTGTGTGATCAGCGATAACAAGGATGCGCGTGCCCTGCAGATCGCCCGCGACCATGGATTCAAAGCAATATGGTTGGATCCCGGGCCGAAAAAGACCTGGTTGTTACCGGAATTCGAAGAAAATTACGTTAAGACTCTGCAGGAACATAAGGTAGATCTGATTTGCCTCGCTGGTTTCATGCGGATCATCAAGAAGCCTTTACTCGAAGCATTCAAAGGTAGGATTATCAATATACACCCGGCATTGCTGCCATCTTTTCCCGGCCTCGATGTACAGCGAAAAGCGCTTGAATACGGTGTGAAGTTTTCCGGATGTACGGTACATTTCGTAAACGAGGATGTTGATGCCGGTGCTATCATCACGCAAGCCGCAGTACCGGTGCTCGACGAAGATACACCTGAAATACTCTCGGCGCGGATACTGAAAGAGGAACACCGGATCTACACCGAAGCCATCAACCTTATTGTTTCGGGCAAATACCGGATCGCGGGACGGAGAGTAATAAAAACTAGTTAAAGGGTTGAGGTTGAGATGCTGGTTCATTTCTGCATTTGACATCCATGCCCCGGCCATGATTGGGGCAGTTGCCCCAAATGCGTATGACATAGAAAGTATGAAAACAATACGGGTCCCTACACGGCGGAGACTGTAATTGTTGCGATGTAAATCGCCGGGCAGGGGGATTCGAGGTCTCCAATAAGTATTGCGTTTGGCAAACTTTTTGGAGACAAGGGGGATAAAGTCCCCCTTGTTAAGGGCGGTTAGCTCAGTTGGTTAGAGCGTCGGTCTCACATACCGAAGGTCATGTGTTCAAATCACATACCGCCCATGCGAAATACACTTGTATTTGTTGTGTAATACAAAGGTGGATTTCAGCATCCCGAGCGCAGCCGAGGGGTTTTTTGTGCAAATGTAGAACTGGCATATCTTTGTAAGTCTCTAAATCCTGAAAGATTTACGCTAACAATCTTTCAACCCCTTTCCGTCCATTGGTGGGAATTCCGATGAGTGGTGGCTCTTTTAGTTTGGACACCGCACAAATCCAGCACATGGGGTCAGTGGTTCAAAAGACTGCTGACCCGTATCTACTCAAAATTCGTTAATGTCAATCCAATCTTGACCTTCAAATTCTTGGACATCAAATAGCGAGTTGCATAATCATCGAATGTACCTACCTCAATATACACTCGGTTGTTTTCTGGCACTCCTCCATAATAACCTACAACCGCACCCATTACTGGGAACGATAGTGCAGGCGCAAATACTATCCAATAATCATCAGGTATGTCAGGAGCCATGGCTGAGGTTATCCCGGCCAAAACAGCAATTCCACCTCCGACAAGAGTTCCCAATGTTGACCCCATCGCACTAGATATAAAAGAACCATCCGGTTCCATGAGGGTGTTACCGACCAAGGTTGTACCAGTTGCTGTACCCACCGTAGCACCTACACCATATCCCCACAATAAATCGTCAGTCATTTGATATGTAACATAAGCAAAGAGAAATCCGCACCCTGCTGACGCAAGAGTTGTCGACACTATTTTGTCATAGGTAATGTCATTTTCACCTGTATGGATTTCGCCATGCATTTCGGTATCTGACATCAATGCGGGTTTTCCAGTATGTGTAAGCCTTGTTGTAATCAGTGGACAATACTGAGAATTAACCAATATTGTCTTCAAATCATGGACATAGACAGACCGCCCACCCACAAATCCGTCACCAATTGGTTGGTTTCCAGCCCCAATCTGAAAAAGAAGTACCGTATAGAGTACGACTTGTGGCTGTATCACATCGCCTCCGAAATCATTATAAGAAACACCGATTGTTAGTCAACAGGTGAAACTTGGAATCTCACCAAAAAACAGTGTGCTTCTGCACAGATTTAGCACAGGGGATCAGTGGTCCTTGACAATCTGCTCTTGTTTCTTACAATAGTTCAACATTGTAAATGCTGTAAGAAAGGAGGAACGGTGAACAGAAATTTACCTATTGTATTCTCAGCAATCATAGTAATGTTGATGTACACGAGTTGTTTTGACCTTGACCTTTCTGGAGTTACTGTTGATCCAGGTGAACCCCCACCAAATACTAATCCTCTTCACATACGTAACATGAGTACAACAAGTGGTGTCATCTATATTTGTGGACAATATCCTAATACGATGGCCTATCATGTGTATCTCGACCCGTCACCTCAATCAGGAACCCCTGTTGATACAGTCATTCCAATAGTTGATTCGATTGAATTCCCCTGGTGGGTAGAAAGAGCGATAGATAGCGTGGTGATTGATTCTGGTTATGTGTGGATGACTTGCGAACGCTGGTTATTAATTGAAGAAGACAGTGGTGAGTGGAGTTGCACGTGGTCTGATTATGGATGGGAATATTACCAGGGGCATATAGATAAACATAATATCTGCGCCAGCCCTTATCCTACAACACCTCCAGAGACACATTTTTGCAAGCCCTCACCATTCGCGTTATAACGCACCGCAGAGACATGCCAGAGCAAATATGCAATATCTCCATATGTTACAGTCTGAGAACACGTGCGAAATACATGCTGTAAGAACACCAGCAGATAGACGACAGAACTCACAACGAAACCACTAATTTCTTCACAAGCAATCGTAATTAGTTAATCCGCGCTTCAGAAATAGGTACTGTCTGACCTCCAATTACAGTCTCCCATATTTGGCGTCCTTAAAGACAAAATGTCAAAAAGTTGGAGTCTACTCCGTGCTAAACAGAGGTTGTCCCCGGGGAGGGTCACTCCATTCTGCTTATCACATCAGCGACTTCTTTGACAGGCAGCACCACCGGCAGAATGTCAAAGGAACCGCTGCGCATCATCATTTCAAGTGGAGCGGATTGAGCCGCGACATCCACTTTCAGCAGGACAAATCCAACTACCATACCGTCCGTATCGAACACCGGAGAACCGAGGTCGCTCATGTCGGGTGAAATGTTCAGCACATACCAGGTACGTGGTTTTGTGATAATACCAACTACCCTTGCCGGCACTGCGAGCGGTGTGTAGTTGGCCGAACGTCCGAGTTTCGACAGCAGAACCATTTGATCCATCATTTCCGGCATTGCGCCTTCTTCCATCGAAATATGGACCAGGGGCTCCTCGACTTCTTCAACAGGACGCAGCACTGCCAGATCGAGGTCGGTATCACGAAGAACGATCTTTGCTGGCATTTCTGTCTTATCTGGTAGTATAACCGTCATGTCTTTGACCTGAATGTCCATGCCGTCCGGGAATAACCCAAGCACTGAAGGATCAATGCCCGCAAGGGACATGACCATAAGGCCGGACGGATCGATCACTGTCGCCAGCCGTTCGACCGTCATCTCGGACTTACGAACCTCAAGCACGATGCGAACGCTAACCAGAGCATCTTGCGCGTCTTTAGAGATTTCTCGGGCACTCTCGGCGATTGGATCTGACCACACCGGAATGACCGCGATACAGCATATTAAGAAAATAAATATAATACTACGTCCAAACATTATCCCTCCCCTCTTAGTAATCGGTGGTCCAGGACGGCACCAACTCTATGAACAAATTATGTATGCCTCTTAATACGAGGAATACGACATGCTTTCTTTCCTCGTCCGCGACTCTCTCCATAATTCTAACGAACTCATCAACATCAACGACATCCCTTCCATCAACAGACAGAATCAGATCACCAACTTCTAAATTTGCCAGGGCTGCCCAACTACCCTCGCTTACATTTTCAACGAGCACACCTTTTTGTTCCAAATCCCATCGCTGGTCAACACGATCCTCAAACGCGATATCGCGGGCCGTGAATTCAAAATGCTCATCAGTATACTTCTTCATTTCATCTTTAGTGGCAGGTGATGAGCCCAATTCCACTGGTAACTGCACCTCTTTCCTATCCCGGAGTATTGTCAGGATTACTTTGCTGCCGCTATCATATTTCCTTAGCATCACGGGCAATACCCCGATATCCGAAGCCGTAGACGCTTCGATCTGTTCCCCGTCAACCGCGATAATGATATCACCGACGCTGATACCTGCTTTCCTGGCTACACTGTTCTCGAAAACCTGCGTCACGCGTACGCCGCTGTACTGGTCAATTCGGAGAATATCGGAAATATCCCGGGTCAGAACCTGGGTTTCGATCCCCAACCAGGCCTTCTGCAACTCCCTGCCCTGGTCTTCCAGCGTAGCCGTGTCTAACTTCACGACTGTGATATACCGACTGTTCTTGCGTTCAAATGCAACCAGAATCGACGCCAATTCTTCATTCCCGGTAGAGAATTCCTCGGTCAACCGCACCAGATCTCCGACGCCGTGCATCCTCTTTCCGTTTACTTCAGTTATGACATCGTTGCGAATCATAGCAGGCTCTGCTTTACCACACGGTCCTCCTGGACGAACTGACGTCACAAGTACACCGTCCTGGTTGTCCCGCTTCAATTCTTTTGCCGCCATCAAAGAAATATCGCGTGCAGTAATACCCCACCGCTTGATCTCAATCGGTCTGGGCCAGATATACTCGCGCTCCTTGGGGATCACCGTCAATTCTGTTCTCCTGCCATGCCTGAGCACTACTGCCTTCACCCTACCGCCGATTTCGCAGTTCATTAACAATTGATTGAATATCGGTAACTCTTCGTTGAACCGTACCGTCACATTCTTCCCTGCAAAGTGCACGAGTATATCACCGGAAAGAAACCCGGCATCGGCAGCCGGAGATCCGTCGATGACACCGCTAACAAGAGCACCCACCTCCCCATCATATGATTCGAGCAGCGGCTGCACTTCGATCCCGATCCAGGACCGCGTAACCTTCCCATTATCGATCAATTGTCTGACAACATTCTTTGCCAGACTCGCAGGAATAGCACCCGCGATACCGAAACTTATTTCATTAATTCCCACTACTTCACCGTTGAGATTGACGAGCGGTCCGCCTGAATTCCCCGGGTAGATCGGAGCGTCGTGTCCGATCCAGCGGACAATAGAACCTACATCTTCACCTTCCAGGGTAAGTTTGAATCGTCTGAACACGTCAGGCAATACCATTTCTGTATTGCTTACAATACCCATGGTCACAGATTGTGAAAGGGCAAGCGGGCTCCCCATCGCCAGTACGTATTCACCCACCGACAGCAAATCAGAATTGCCGAATTGTGCAAAAGGGAAGTTGCGCTTTTCCTGATTGCGCAGTTTGATCACGCAAATGTCAGATAGCGGATCAGTACCAACGACATCGGCCTCGATCTCCTCCTTGCTGAAAAGCGTACATCTTAACCTGATCGCCCTACCAGCAACATGATGATTGGTAACGATGTGTCCGTCTCGATCTATGATAACACCACTACCAGAAGATTCGCGCTTGATCTCACGTCCCTGGCGGTCGAATACCGACACCGCATGTATCCTTACCAGAGCCGGTTTCACAATTGATATCGCCTCTTCAACCATCTCATTGAAAACAGGACTCCCAGTCTCGGTGTCAACAATATCCTGTGGTGTTTGACCCTGTCCATGCATCCGCGCTGTCCAAAGCGACAAAATAAATATGCCAGCAATAATTAATATTGGTTTTGTGCCCACCTAATCCTCCATCGTGCTGTGAACGAAAGAAAGTCCGCAGGTTGAAGACCGACAAGTCATCCTACACTGGTCTCCTTGTACAGAATTGGTGACAGGGTGCACTGTGCCCTATTACCAATCCGAAGTAGATTTCTGTTTCTTTTCTTTCTTCGTTTGTTTTTCTTTCTTGGTTTTTGGTTTCTTTTTCTCTTTCTTTTCGGGCTGCTTCTGCATAAAATCCCCCTTAATGCAAAATTTCCATGTTATTAATCGCTCAAATAGCCCTGATCCTGTTCAACCAGTGTTTCAAGCATACGAATCACTGTGGATTATTATAAATACACTGATTTATTTGTCAATAACACCACAATTACAAAATGCTCCTCTCACTTTTTCGCAAAAGCGTCGAAGTGCACATTCCACTTTTGGCGCATATAACAACAATAAAAAGGGGAGCGACTGAGCCACTCCCCTTTGACAACGTTCTGCGATAAAAATTATTCTACGGTGCCAGACACCCAGAAGTCATCGACCGCGCAGTGCCAGTTAGCACCACCGGATGCTTCGGCCTCGAATCTGATATAGGCATCAGATCCGTAACCGGCAACGAATGCCGTCAGGTCAGCCGATGTATTCATCGGTGTGGTCGTCGTCGAGATATTGAACTGGTCGGTCACATCCACCCAGGTGGTATCGTCGGGAGAGATAAGAACATATATCTCGGCATTTGCTTCTTCGATATACGCAAATCCGACGCTTAGACTGACGATGTTCGCCTGGGTAGTCAGATGGTACGTTGCATGGTTTTGAGAACTGACCGGAAATTCTCTAACCATGATGTAGTTGCTGTCAAATGCGATCTCCTCCCGTATGACATTCCAATCAGTCGAAGACCAGTTGCCATTACCGTCCAGCAATGCATATATTGAGTCTTGATATACCGATGATGGATAGGAATTGAAGTCGTCGGATTCGTAGAAACCGTTGAAAACGATCACACTGATGGTCGGCGATGTTCCTTCATTATCATCGACATCATACGCCTTTGCATAGATTGTGTGGCTTGAACTATCAACAAGTCCAACCGTCGACCAAGAATGGCCATAGGGTGATGATGTATCCGCAGAAACCAGCGAGTCATCGATATAGAATTCCACGGTCACGATGTCAACATCAGCTGTAGCGTCGGCAGTTATTTCGACCGTCCCGCTCACCACTGACCCGTCGATCGGAAAGGTGATTTCAACCTGCGGGACTTCAGACTCGTCATCTCCCCCACACGCGATCCACAGCATCGCGCACATAAGGCACACCGCTAAGGATTTTTTCACTGTTCCTCCTTTGTTTGCAGGATATACCAGGCTTTATTGAGTTGGTATCATCCTCGTGCGAGTTGATTATAATAATCCTCTACCAAACGTCAAGGCACAAGTTATGGGGAATTCACTCACCCGATTCAGTTATCAGATGCTTCAAATAAATGAAGACGACATGGTCCTTGATCCTCTCGTCTGGATACAAGTCGGTCTCTGTCTGTTTGTAATTATATCCAATGTCGAATCTCGTCCTGCCCGTCGCGTTGAAGCCGAAACCGCATGTGATCGTGTTCGTCTTCGAAATATCATCTTCCATATCGACATTCGGATCAACAGTTAAATAGTTGAATCCACCTCTCAAGGCAATCTGTCTGATCGGCTTTATCTCAAGTCCGACCTTGACTCCCCAATCACTGCTTCTTATGGTTTCCTCCATTACGCGGTCATCGGTTCGTATCCTCTGCACAAAACCTTCTACGCCTATGAGTGCCGGGCCATGGGTAACACCAACACCACCACCAAAAAGGTAATTCATATATTCTGTTTCAAAATCAACATTGCCAGTAGCATCTGTGTATACGGGTGACTGCTGATAGGCTGAACCAAAGAGCGCCGCACGGAAGGTCTTCATTGCATATAACAACTGTGTTTTTGCAGAATACCCGATTAGCTCAAGATCACCGAGATCATTACCGTCATATGAACCCACGAGATTAACCCATCTGTAATTCAATGCATTCGCCCAGGTCAGACCAGCCATTCTAAGGACCCAGCCGAGTACCGGGGAAAGAGCATGTCCGCTGAAGGATTCCTCGGTTCCGGAAGGATATTCAAAACTGAAATTCAGATAATGATATTCTGTATTGATCCCTACATCAAATTTAGCATCACTGTAACTCACCCCTGCACCGCCGCCCAGAGGTACCAGCGATGCACCGTAAGTTCCGCCGGGCGAGCTGTAACTGCCGTAGAATGCATCAAAGGCAACGCCGAAGTCAAATCGGTCAGAAAATGGCCGCGCATAGATCAAGTTGAGCGACGGGGTGCCTATCGATTCGGTCTCCTCATCGAACGTACGGCTCAATCTCGAATATCCGCCCCAGAATCCCCAGGACTGGCGCGACAACTCACCGCCAAAGTAGTCATAACCTGCTTCGGTACGCCGTGATATATAAATTAGTTCCCAGGGAATCGTCTGAAAGGTGGGTATGAACTCATAATATCCAAGAGCCTCGATCGGCGCATATTCCTGTAATTTCTCAGGTAACGCTTGTCCAATTGCCCAGTAGACAACCGAATCCCGTTCCCATTCCTCACGTAAGACTGACCCGCGCAACCCGGTGAATGATACGGTATCATTTCTGAAAAAACCGGACGAAATCCCCGCAAAGTCGTAAAGGTCCAATCTGTGATAATCATCCTGGAATAGAAACGCGAGATTGCCCATACCCATGAATCGTGTGTCCGCCGCGAAGCTGCCTACTGTTATCAACAACCCTACTGCAAATACCATCATACATCTGTACAACATATCTCCTCCTGTTTTCCAATTATAGATTTGATGTCAATGATGTCAACAACAAAGTGATATGAAGTAATGAATTAGCCGCTCCGATATATAAATATGAGAGTGAACCATCAAACAGAAATAATGTTAATCGTGAATGTATTCATCACAAACTTGACCCGCAGTAACCGATCGCTATAATTACCAATATCCAAAAGTAAAGCCTATGGTGTCATCAGGCGAAAATTCTGTTTTAATGATTTAACTACCGAGGGAGGAAAGATGATGGTGAAAACATGTTTCGTTGTGTTGTTGCTGTGGATCAGCATGCTACCGGCTCGTGAGCCGCTGGTGCTTGCGAGAATTCAATTAAGTAGTCCGGAAGATATAGTGCTTCTCGAAGATATGCATCTGGACCGCGCGTCGTTGGCGGTAACAGATCACATAGATGTTGTAGTATCGCACGATGAACTATTGGAAATACAGCGCCGGGGATTCAGTACAAGAATACTACAACGTGAAGAGGATGTATTGATCCCGACTGAGTACCATACTGTCGTTGAAACCTGGGAAGTGCTCGACTCGCTCCATCAACAGTATCCTGCCATTACCGAACTCGATACTTGCGGGTATTCGCAGCGCTTTGGTATGCCAATCCCCCTTTTCACAATTTCAAATAATATTGGCGTGCGTGAGGATGAACCGGCTGCACTGCTTGATGCCATGCACCATGCTCGCGAGCCGATCGGCAATGAGATATGCATTTACACGATCAAATGGATCCTTGACAATTACCCTGACAGCGCAGACGCCCAGAAATGGGTCGACTCGATGGAACTGCAATTCGTGCCTATCGTCAACCCCGAAGGCTGGCAATACATACTCGACAATTCCCTCAACTACCCGTGGTGGCGGAAGAATTTGCGAGACAATGGAAACAACGGTGGACCAGTAATTCCTGACTCGGATGGCGTTGATCTTAACCGAAACTACGACTGGCGGTGGGAAGTAGGGGGCAGCTCTGACCCTACAAGCTGGGTTTATCGTGGGCCATCCCCAAATTCCGAAAGCGAAGTTCAAGCACTGGTGGCTCTGGCCAATGAAAGAAAATACTTGGTTGGTTTGACCTACCATAGTTACGGTTACGACGTTCTCTATCCGGGCCGTTACCAGGGAACTTACACACCAGATGCCACCACGCTTATTGATATCGCCCAGAATATGTGTTTTCACATGAACGGATACGTTCCCGGATATCTCGACAGCTACAGTATGAGTGCTGTATGGTTTTACGGACAAACCGGCACATATGATCTTCTCATTGAGACCGCGTTAAGTTTCATTCCCCACCCAGATACCATTCCCATCGAGTGCGAAAAGAATTTTGCCGGGATCAGATATTTGTTCAATCGCACTTTCTATTCGGGTGTCACGGGTCACGTGCTTGATTCCCTTACGCTGCTACCTCTCGAGGCAACCCTCGAAGTTACTGGACTCTCGGGTGATACCATTACCCCGCGCACAAGCGATAGTCTGTTCGGACGTTTCTATCGTTTATTGACCGACGGCAATTACTCGATAAGGTTCTCTAAACCAGGTTATGTGACAAAGACAATTTCTGACATACCCGTGACATCGGATTCACTGACGAAACTGGAGGTGTTACTGGTGCCGGCAATGGGTACCACAGAAGGAAAAGTGACGAATCTCGGGGACACTGAGTTCCAGGCCTGGCCGAATCCCTTCACCCACGTGACCGATATCACCTACGGGATTATTGATCATGAACACATCACCCTGAAAATCTATGATATTACAGGTCAATTAGTGAGGGATTTATCCGGTCAAGTATCTGCCATCGATCGCCAAATGTCAGTCCAGTGGGATGGCACTGATGAGGCGGGCAGGAAATTGCCGGCAGGAATATATTTTTGCCGCTTACAGGACAATGCAGGCAGCCACTTCGGCAAACTGCTAATGATGCGATAATTGCCATTTGCATCAAAAATCACGGCGAGCAATTCCTTCTTCTATTTGGAACGAAAGGGAAGTACGATGATCTGATTACCTACCGTAACAAAACAATCTTCGCCGTTTCCGAATATTTACCAACCTTGAGTTTTAAAAAATAAACGCCGCCCGGCAGCTGCTTACCATTACTGTCAGTCCCGTACCACTTCATTGATGACGGATAACCGATGTCGGACAAGTGCCCAAAATCATTCACTATCCTCCCACCTACGTCATAAATCTTGAGTGTCGGGTTCTTAACCAAGCATCCAGTATCGAGGACCAAGTATCTAATGCTTACGATATCGCTGAACGGATTGGGATGAATTTGTAGTATGCTCATCGATTGTGATTGTAGCAAATGCTCGCCAGTACCAGGCAAGGTCATCCACGGGTCATAGTCCACATAGTCACTCACCGTATCACCCATGCCCCCCGGGTTGGTCATCGGATGGTACGGTCCTGAAGCATCTCCCCACCAGTTATTCTCGGCCATAATGAGTTCATCTGCGTCATCGTTTACCAAGGCGAGACCAACATTATCGACAATGTTGTTGTATGTGACCAACGGCGAAGAGTTGTACCCAATGTATATCCCATCCCCGGTATTGCCTGATACGGTGTTACTGTCAATGATCGGTCTCGACGCCAGATAGCACCAGATACCACCGCCGGCAGAATCTGCAGAATTCCCTGTTATTGTATTATCAGTAATCCTCAGCAACGGGTTGATCACATAGTAACAACCGAAGCCACCTCCAAAATTCGCGGTGTTATCGGAGATCATATTTTCCCTGACAACGGTCATCGTGAACGGACAATCAATATAGACGCCGCCACCTGCATGCGCCGTGTTCGCTGTAATGGTGTTGTTCATTATCAAAGGCGAAATGTTCGCTGCATCGCAGAAACAGGCAACGCCGCCTCCCTGATGGGAAATGTTACCACTTATCACATTATTGATGATCACAGCGGATGACCATTCGGTATAAATACCACCACCTTGTGGCGGCGGGCCATTTTTTGACCGTTCAGGCGAGGAACGTGTATGAGCATCTCGATATTCATAGCCCGCGCTCAAATGGCTTTTTCGCGATTGCCACTGCGAAGTATTGTCCGTAATGATATTGCCGGTTATCCTTGGCCTGCCACCGACAGAATATATGCCTCCGCCTTGCCATGCATCACCGTTTCTTATCGTGAAGCCTTTGATTAATGTCACTGAATCCTCTGGCATCAAAGACAAGTGGATGACACCACTTTCCTTGCCGCCGTCAATTATTGTTGTATCGGCACCGAATTCGCTCAGAAGATTTATTCCCTGGACATATGGCCAGATGATGTTCTCGTAGTAGATTCCTGGCCCGGCCAGCACCGTATCATAGGCAAAGCATGAATCCAGAGCAACCTGTATCGAATTCAGAGAAGAATCTGGGTGAACGTACAGAATTTCCGCACTGCCAATGGAAAAGAGGCACAACATGCCCAATAGGGTCATACGCAGCATGCATTTCTTCATACTTTATCCCTCCTCTGGTATGTTTCATCCGAGCGCACAAACACACCTTCCATGACTAATTATGGCAAATCATTGCAGCGTGTCAAGATACCACATGCTTGACATTCACTTGTGCATAAATAGAATAAGTCATGGATAATGCAATAGAGTCCATCGACATACCGGGACTCAAAAAACTGAAATCAGGTAAAGTCCGCGAGGTGTTTGACCTGGGCGACCAATTACTCATATGCGCCACGGACCGCATTTCCGCATTCGACTATATCTTACCGACGCTGATTCCGAAAAAAGGCGAAATACTGACCCAATTATCCATATTCTGGTTCGCGGCAACAAATCATATCATTGAGAATCATTTCATTACTGATGATGTGAACGCCTACCCAGCCGCCGTACAGGATTACAAAGACATACTGCGCGGCCGTTCGATGCTTGTCAAAAAGGCAGAATTGATCGAGATCGAATGCGTGGCACGCGGTTACATTGCCGGTTCGGCCTGGAATGAGTATGAAAAAACCGGTATTGTCGGCGGTGTGGCCTGCAGCAATTTGAAAAAGGGCGATAAATTTCCCACCCCACTTTTCACACCGGCAACTAAATCATTCTCCGGGCACGATATAAATATCAGTTTCGAGGAAATGAAAAAGACCGTACCGGCAAAAGATGCGGAATACATCAAGAGCAAAACCATCGAACTGTACAACTACGCGCACGATTACGCGCTTGAACGCGGTATCGTCATCGCAGATACCAAGTTCGAATTCGGACGGTTGAACGATAAGATGCTGTTAATCGATGAGATTTTCACGCCTGATTCAAGCCGCTTCTGGGATAAGGAATTGTATGATAAAGAACGTTCACTCATCGCATTTGATAAACAATTCGTGCGCGATTATCTGCTCAGCACTGATTGGAACAGGAATTCAGAACCGCCTGAGTTGCCGCCTGATATCGTCGAAAAAACGGTCGAGCGGTATAGAGAAGCGCTGAAAAGACTGGCTCGTTAGAAAAACGGCCCCTGAATTCGGTTTTCAACGGGAACGAACCGTTGACAACCCCATACCGACCAGAAAATTCATAATACCAAAGAACACAAGAGTCTGCACAATTCCCAATATCGGTATGAACAGCATCGCGGTCGCCAAGGCACCGATGCTTGAGCCGATAAGATCGATGCCGTAAACAAAACCCGCCTTCTGTCTTTCAAGTGCCGCAACACTGAGAGGAAAATGCAAGCCGCCCATCAAACCTCCTGTAAACACTAAGACTGCAGCTATCAGATTCATGTGCGGCGATCGGAGCAGAACTACAGCAATGATAACAGCAAAATACACTGCCATGATGAATTCTATCTTTAGAAGATTTCCTATCGGATTTCCTCTTAGCCCGGGAACCTTCAAATAAATGAATGTGCCAACAGCGAGTCCCAGCATATAACAGGCGATGATCGCGCCGATCCAGCCGTAAACATATCCGTAGAATACCTGAAAGAGCACGATCAGAATGACCTCAGCCGATATCTCGCTCGCGCCCACGGCGAGCACGGAAACATAGACGATGGACCTGCGCCTGTAAAAGAAGAAAATGAGCAGCAGCGGCAATAGATAAAACACCGGAGGAATGCCAAAAAGACCAGCGAACACTTTTCGCGCGGAACTGGACAGAATGCCGCCCCATAGGTTCGAGGAGAAGTAATAACACACCGGTTTCATATCGCTGTTGAGGTAACCTTCAGACGCGGCAATACGTTCACGTACATAACCGAGTTTCTCCGCTGACAGGTCGTATCGGAAGTAGTATTCATTGACATAGATCAAATCGAGCTCTCTTCTTTTGATCCTGGCGCTCAACGTATCGATTATGCCGTCAGTAGCCAACTCAACATTGCTGGCGATGAATGCCATTTTTGCTGCCGGCAGCACGACGATACTATTGAAAACCGTATTCAGCGTATTGTGTGCAGTCCTCAGTAATTCGCCGTAAGCTGGGCTTATGATATCTGGAGGCGCCGTTACGCGCACTGAGAGAAGCCCTCCGGGCGCGAGTATATTGTTTGCCTCCGTGAAGAATTCTTGTGTGTAGAAACGATTTATCTGTGCGTTCACCGGATCGGGCAGATTCACAATAACAACATCGTATTTTAACCCCGTATTTTTTACGTAGTATCTCCCATCGCCGAAGACGATTTTGAGTTTGTCTTTGCCGCCCAGGCTTTCACCCAGATATTTCCTGCCCATTTCAAAAAACACGGGGTCAAGTTCGACGTATGTAATATTCTCGATGCTCGGGTGCTTGAGGATCTGTGCAACACTGTTTCCAATACCTCCTCCTACAAGCAGGACATTCTTCGGTTCAGAGTGAAGTAGAAGTGCGTAGTGGACGGACTCTTCACTCGAATATGGATCAGGATATGAAAAATCATAATGACCATTTGTATAGAAATTATGCTGATGACCTGATTTTGTAACCGAGATCACGCCATACCTTGATTCCTGCAAACCAATCAAATCGACGTTGCCCATCTGCAATTTCCGGAAATACATCTCAATCGGTTCGAGTTTGAAAAACAACATCAGAAGCAGTAGTGGCAGCCACAGTATTTTCGTCCTTTGTAGAAAATAAAGTATGGATAGTAAGAGAATGATGAGAGCAACGAACATGATACCAAAAGGTGGTAAGATGCCTACAAGCAGGAACGAAAGGACAATACCGCCCGCGAATGCCCCCAGCCCTTCGAGCAAATAAACACGGGCCGGTTTGAGAATCTTAGAAGCGGCCGGGAAAAGCGCGCCAATCACCATACAGACAGGTGCCAGCGTTAGAATCGATATGATTATTATCCTGCCCAGATCAATGACTTCACCGATCGGTAGATTGAATGTTCGGGGCGCAATTCTCATAAAGCACAGTGAGAAGAATTGCAGAAAACAAAGGGCGAATAACAATATTGCATAGGACTTGACCGGACTAACACGCAAACGAATACTCGAAAAAATGATGCTGCCGAGACCGCCCCAGATCAGCCAGAAGCACAGGAGTATTCCTGACACAAGTTCATTACCGCTGAAAAGCGCAAGCGCCTCGCGTATGATAAGGGTCTGTGCCACGATCGCTGCAAAGCCCGACACAAACACTAACAGATTGACCCGCCGCATATACTGAGTTTAGGCAAAAAGCCGGGAAAATCAACCGCATGATAGTCCGCTCAGATCTCTGTCGCGTGGACTTGACTTGCTCATATTTATGACTAATATTAATACAAAAGGAGAAGGTTATGTCTGGACATTCGAAGTGGTCCAAAATCAAGAGGAAAAAAGGTAGCGCGGATGCAGCACGCGGCAGACTCTTCTCAAAACTGATTAAAGCAATTACCATCGCTGCAAGACACGGCGGCGGAGACCCTGATTCCAATGCGAGATTACGTACTGCAGTCGACGAGGCCAAATCGAATAACATGCCATGGGATAACATAGAACGTGCCATCAAGAGAGGAACCGGCGAGATCGATGGTCAGGCACTCGAAGAGGTCACCTACGAAGCTTATGGGCCTGGTGGTGTAGCGATCCTTATCGAAATCGTGACCGATAATCGTAACCGCGCGACATCCGAGATCCGTCACGTGCTCTCGAGATTGAACGGCTCGCTCGGAACAAGCGGGTCGGTCGCATGGCAGTTTAATGCCCAAGGTATCATATCGGTAGATGCAAAGAAATACGATGAAGATACGATAATTGCCTATGCCCTGGAGGGTGGCGCGACCGATGTCAAAACCGAAGACGAAACCTACCAGATAATCACGGCTCCTGACGCTTTTTCGAAGGTAAAGGAAGTCCTGCAGAACAACAAGATCGAAATGCTGAGCGGCGAAGTGACCAAGATTCCACAGAACACCATTCCCCTGACTGACAAGGAAGCCGAAAAAATGCTGAAACTCTACGAAGCCCTGGATACTCTGGACGACGTGCAGCATGTCTACGCAAATTTTGACATCTCCGAAGAAGTAATGGAAAAAATCTCCTCGGAAGCAGGTTGAAGCTTATCGGTATCGACCCGGGGATCAGTGCTACCGGCTACAGTATAATCGACGATAAGAATTGTATCACGAGTGGTACGATTCGTCCGAAACAATCCAACACATATAAAAAAATTCATGAAATTTGTACTCAAATAGAGAACATCGTCAAGGAACACAAACCCGATTACGTAGCGCTCGAAAAGGTTTTTCATCATAAGAACGTGCAAAGTTTAATTCGCTCATCTGAACTAAGAGGTGCGATCATAATCACCATCCTGTCTTGTGGTAGAGAGATCGTGGAATACACGCCTGCGCAGATAAAGCTGACGACAACCGGCAACGGACGGGCGTCAAAAACCCAGGTAAGGTTCTTCATTGAAAAGGCGATCATGAAAGACCAGAGACACCTTTCGAGCCACGCGATCGATGCTGTTGCCATTGCCTATACAGCAACACGCAAGATAGGCATTGGTTTACGTAAACGCATTCAGAAGTAATATTCTATGATCGGCAGCCTAAAAGGTAGGGTCATCGAGAAGAATCCGCCGTATTTCATGGTGGACGTGGCTGGCGTAGGTTTCATTGTCCAAGGTCCGCTGTCTATTTTTGACAAGATAATAGAGAATGAAGAGATCAGCATTTACACCAAATGCCTTTTTAAAGAGGAAGAAGCATTTATCTACGGGTTTCTATCCAAAGACCAACTGGACATTTTCAACACCCTCATATCCGTGCCAGGGCTGGGTCCCAAATCAGCATTGAACCTGCTTTCTAAATTCACGCCGGAAGAGATCACCAAGGCAATCGAGACCGAATCTCTCGAAATGCTGTCATCGGTTCCGAAAATAGGCAAGAAATTGGCGAGCAAGATAATCCTGGAACTGAAGGGCAAGATCACCCTGACCGCAAAACCAACTTCGTTTGACCAGGCAATAAATGCGCTGTGTTCCCTAGGGCTTACGCGCATGGAAGCCATACGGCGCCTGAAAGACCTGCCCAACGACTTGAGCCTCGAGGAACTGGTAAAGCGTGCATTGAGGACATAACATGCCTAAAATGACCACCAACCAATTATTAGAAGGCGAAGAAGTTTATGAGATTGCGTTAAGGCCCAAGCGCATCAGCGAGTTCGTCGGGCAGAAATCCATCATTGAAAATCTTAAGGTATTTGTCCAAGCGGCACAGAAACGCCGCGAGCCGCTTGAGCATATCCTTCTCTTCGGGCCGCCCGGGCTGGGGAAAACGACGCTGGCCCATATCATCGCGCGCGAAATGGATGCAAACATCTATCCGACCTCGGGACCGATACTGGAACGGCCATTCGACCTTGCCGGTATTTTAAGTAACCTCAACGACACAGATGTCCTTTTTATCGACGAAGTTCACCGCATAAACAAGGCTGTCGAGGAATACCTCTATCCTGCGCTGGAGAGCTTCTGCCTCGATGTAATGCAGGACAAAGGAATCGGGGCTCAGGTATTACGATTAAAGCTCAACCGCTTCACTCTCATCGGCGCAACGACGCGCTCGGGTCTCCTGACCTCACCCCTTCGGTCGCGCTTCGGTATTACATTCCGGCTTGATTATTACCCGGCAGAGGATTTGCGGCATATTGTGCTCCGCTCGGCACAATTGCTCGCGGTCAAAATAAAAGACAATGCCGCCATGGAAATCGCGAGCCGTTCACGAGGCACGCCGCGTATCGCAAACCGTCTTCTGCGAAGGGTCAGGGACTTTGCTCAGGTGGAAGGCAAGGAAGAGATCGACATCCAGATCTGCGAGTACGCCCTGGAAAAGCTCGAGGTCGACAAGCGTGGTCTCGATGAGATGGATAAGAAGATAATCACGACGATCATAGAAAAATTCCAGGGTGGACCGGTCGGCATTAATAGCCTTTCGGTAGCAGTAGGCGAGGATGCCCAGACGATCGAAGAAGTCTTTGAGCCATTTCTCATCATGGAGGGCTTCGTGAAGAGAACTTCAAGAGGACGCGAGGCAACACCTCTCGCTTACGAACATTTCAATATAAAACCCAACCAAGGACCGCTTTTTAAATAACCGGTTGGCCTGGAGGTTTCGTCCCCCGGCTTTGCAGACATGTCCCGCTTCGTAACCCATCAACGACAAATACGTCATTCCCGCTTGACTGAAATGCAAAATCCGAATATAATCGACCATGGTTAAGAAGTCATCGATGATCGTCGTCATACTGCTTCTCGCAACGCAGATTGCATCAGCTAATCACACACGTATGTCCACTTTGATGGCGGGAGATTATATCGACGACATCATCCACATAGATATCTATCCGCATCACCTGTTTGCATACGCGAACAATCTGTATCTTGATATCGGAACAGACACCAAAGATTTTGGCGCTATCGTGACACCAAATCAGAAATACGGAGTACTCGGAATCTGGCAGAATCCGGTAGCGCAATATGGCTTCAATATTGGCTATGCGGTGAACCTGTACGAATTCGATATCGGCATATCATTTTCGCCGAACAGAGACAACCAGAGATTTGGGATTGGTATCGGCCGAGACTTTTTCGATCAGCGCATCGACGTCTCATTTCTCACCATTGACGGGATAGCGGAGGATCAACACACCTTCCGCGCCCACTTCTCACGGCGCATGGGTGACTTCAATATCATACCGAGGTATGCCCTCGAATACGTATCAGATCCTGCAGATCTCAAGAAGCACAGGCTCGGTATGATGATTCAAAGGATGATACTTAATGAAGGATTTGTCTATGTAGGAGCCGAGTACTACTTTGTGCGCGGTGATGTCGAACTCGACTCGACACATATTTATGCAGGCGTCGAGTTAAGACTGAATCGGTATCTGGTGCTCAGATGTGGTGCCGCTGAGCACTTCGAAGAAGGATTCGACAATGCCACCTGGCAAGTCGAACCTGGCCTTGGACTTCGGATACGCGATTTCAGCCTCGATTTTCACCTGAACGAAGAAAGGCTCTTTGACAAAGAACAGACTTTCTTTAAATCGTTTGGATTGGATTTTTACTTCGGAAGATTTTGACGGATAGTTAGTCGGTTGTAAAAAGCGTTTGGGCAGACTTTTTTGAAAAAAGGGGAAAAGAGTCCACCTTTGGGGGTGTAGCTCAGGCGGGAGAGCAGTGCGTTTGCAACGCACAGGCCAGCGGTTCGAGTCCGCTCACCTCCACTCGGGGAGGCCCGATGCCTCCCCGAAATCTTAAAACTCAAATTCTAATTCCTGAATAATTTCAAAATAGCAACATCAAAAATACAAAATACATAAGCATGAAGTGTAAACCGGCGACCTGTGACTTTTGCAATTGAATACTTTATGTTAGCTCAAGAAAGAATATCAGTTTTCTCAACCTACAATTTCCTGAATACTCTCAGGAAATTGCCTGAGAAGATACGTTGTATATCCGTTTTTTTGTAACCCTTTGCCAGCAGTGCTTTTTCCACACGGGTGATTCCTCCTGGCCCGGGGATCACCGGATCATTAATGCCATCAAAATCACTGCCGACTGCAGCATGTCTGATGCCATATTTCTCACAAAGATAGTCGAGATGATCGACAACACTATATTTCCCCAGATGGTATTTTGAGAAATTCACAGCCACAACACCGCCCCGTTCGCATATCGCTTTTATGGCCGGATCTGATATGTTCCGTAAGAAAGAAGGATTCAATACCCTTATGCATGAATGAGATGCGATAACCGGATTTTCGCATAATCGGCAAACATCGAGTACGGTCCGCGTGGATGCATGGGACATATCCAGTATCACATCATACTTGCGTAATCTCCTTATGTACTCCCGGCCCTTCTTTGTCAGTCCCTTCTTATCATCATCGAGTGCGGAATGCGCAAGTCTGTTCGAATTGTTCCAGGTAATAGTAAAAACCCGCAACCCCAATCCATAAAGTGCCTCTACTTGCTCAAACACAGTATCATAGATGTGCCCGCCCTCAGCGCCTAAAACAACATTTACCCGGCCCGGCAGCATTTCGCGATACATCGTAGTCAAATGCAGTGTTTCTTTTTCTCTGACATATTCGATCGTCGAGGTGATCATCTTTACCGCATCGACAAACGGGTATTTAGCCTTCGGATATACAAAATGGGCGAACACTATGCCTTTGTAGCCCTGCCCATATAACCGTTGAGGTCTTATATGACGGATCTCCTTCTTCGCCAGAAAGTATGGAGTATCACAATGCAGATCAAAAACCGCGGACAACCTACCCCTCATTCTGCTCATTTCTCCATGACGAGCATGTCGAAAACCGTGCCGTCTGGCTTCATTGCCCGCATGATCAGCCGTTTGCCTTCTATTTGAACGAGGCAGAAATGATAGTCGGATTCACCCCGAGCTAGCCAATCAACATCCTCGACCCCGTACAGAACAGCACTGCCGCCGCCGGTGATTATATAAGTGACCCCATTGATCTTCTTGGTCCGTTGATAGTTGTGATCATGCCCGGCAAACACAATATCAACCTTGTACTTCTCCAATAAAGAAGACCATGCTTCACGGATATGTTCGCGATCCACATACCGGCCAGCAGAGTATGCCGGCCGATGAAAGATGACAAATAGCCAATCTATACTCTCATCGTCGCGCACTGATCTAAGACGGTCTACGAGCCAGTCTTTCTGGAATCCATGGATATCACCCTCTGTATTCAGAACAACAAAACTGACATTGCCGTATCTTACCGAATAATAGAATTCGGAATCAGGCAACGCGAAGAGTGTATCATACGGCCAGTATGGTTTCTCGTGATTACCCAGCGCCGGTATAAAGTGCTTATGCTGCAAGAGTGTATCTTCGACATTGAAAAAAGTACGCCAGTTATCCGTGTCATCACCATCCAGAACCAGATCACCCGTGTGCACCAGAAACTCTATGTCGCGTGTCGCAACGCGGTCGATCACTGATTGATGTACGATCGAATCCCCGCGCGTGTCCCCAAAAACAATGAAGGAGAAGGAATCTGAATGTTCCGGGAATGTTTTGAAAGTCTTGATGTCACCTTGCGGCAGAACTCGGTAGAAGTAACCGGTGCCTGAATCAAGGCTGTCGAGAATAACATGGTGATGATAACGAACACCAACAACCCTCACCGTATCTTCCAGTTCCGGAGTCGATCCGAATGCCACGATCGTGGATTCTTGTTTTTCACTATTCCAGTTAATGTAGATTGAATTCGTTGGCGATGCGGTCGGTGTTAAATACGGCTTACTATCGAACGGCTTGAAACCCGCTCCGTAGAGAAGAACCGTACCAATCGCAAACCAATATATGCTCTTCATGTAATGCATTATAGTGATATCCTTTCATGCGTCAACGACATCGTGGGGCCATGTACTACCCGGCAAACCACATTATGATATTGCGACAATCATCGTAATGGCGCAATAGTTTAACTCGATCAGACCCGATGCCATTGCACAAAAGTGCCGGTAAATTCACTATGCTATTGAGTCGATGATCAACAGACGATGATCCTGTAAAGTATGATGAGTATGATGAACGTTGCAATGATCCCGATTCCCACGAAGCGAAATGGCTTCGGATACTTCTTTCTCGGAATCAGGCGTCTTACCTTGACTTCTTGCTTTCTCTTTCTAAAATCCAGTCCCATTACTTCATCTCCCTTCTTTAAGGAAAATCCAGAGTTCTCTAAGAAGGTCTTCCTGCGTTTTTTCGATCTGCTTGCGCGGAGATACGAAATTGTTGAACATAATCGAAAAGCAATAATATCGTCCATCATTGCTCAGATATCCCGAAAGGCATGAAACTGCGTGCAATGTGCCGGTCTTCGCCCGCAGAGAACCCTGCAAACCGCTGAACCTTCCCGCCAGCGTGCCTTCTCCTGGACCCGGAAGCAAGTTATAGAAGGTATCGAACATATCTGAATGGTACATACGCCGCAGTACAAGCGCAATATCGTAGGGCGATATGAGGTTATGTCGCGAAAGACCAGAGCCGTCATATAATTCAACAAGACTTGTATCGACGCCACATCGCCTCAGAAATTCCTTCACGATCGAGACGCCGCCCCGGAAACTACCATCCCGCAGATAATGTGAACCTAATGTCTTGAGTATCGCCTCACCATATAGATTGATACTCTCTGAATTCAACTCTCCTATTATTTCCAGCAAAGGCGCCGACAAGACCGAATCGACCACATCATACCCTGGATTCGTCCGATTAATCGCCAGGCCATCATTGGCTATACACCTGCCGCTGATACGTACGTTCGAGGCCATCAACCTTTCCTTCAGGTACTCGCCGAAATACATCGTGGGGTTCTTCACCGACACTTCAATGTCGCGCCTATGTCCAAAACCGATGCCTCCGTCCACGTAGATAATATTCGACTCGGGTCTGCGGAAGATGATAATACTGTCGTCACCTGATTTTGTAATCATCTCGCTGACCAACTCCACGTATCCAGTCGAAGGTTCGATCATAACGTTTGCTGGTTTCCCAATTGATGTCGCCTCCATACGAACGTTCACAACATTGCGGTTGATCGAAAGCGCGGAAACCTCGGCGGCGTAGCGCGCATCGAGATAGTGCCATGCCCAACCGACTGGTAATCTCTCATCGGTAAAATATGAATCATCGAGTATGATATTACCTTCGATATTCATGATCCCGCGCTTCTTCAGGGCACTGACGAATTGTTCGAGATCATCAAGAGAAAAACCTGGATCACCGCCGCCGGAAACGAAGACGTCACCCCGCAGCTTACCGCTCCTTAGTTGGCCGTCAATACCGAGACGTGTCTTAAACCTGAAATCCTGGCCCAGAAACATGAGGGCAGCTGCACTGGTTACGATCTTCGTGTTGGAAGCAGGCACCAGAAGTTTCTGACAATTACGCGCATAGACGACACTATCGCTATCCAGATCAAGAACGATCATCCCTACGTGAGCGTGTTCCAACCATGGTTGGTTGAGTATGCTGTCGAACGCAAGCGATGAAAGAATGAGAAGTAACATACTACACCATAAGATGAATTTCTATCATTTATGTACCACAGTCGCTTCTGCCGTTGTTCTGATTTTCCTTCGATGCATTATTTTTTTGACGAATCTGACTGCGGAGTAAAAAGACCAACACTCGTCTTCCTGCAAGCACAGCGCTTCATATTAAGGTTTACACCGCACTCCGGACATAATCCTCGACAATCCTGCTTACACACGAGGGTAATGGGTTGTGATAACACAATCGCCTCTCTAATGCCAACGCTCAAATCGATATGCGGGCCTCGATAGTACACCCTATCTGCATCGTGTCCGGTGAGCTCCACATTTTCGATACGCATGTATGGATCCTCACCTGCAACATAGTCAAGGTGTAACATAAAATCGAAATCACTGGCAAACCATTGTAAACAGCGCATACACATAAAGTCACAGTGGAAGGTAACGTGAAAGTCTGCACCTATGCCAATCGCAGACTTTTGCAGCTTTACGGTTGCGTTGATGTTACTTGCTTTTACCGATCTGCTGCCTTTGATATCGAGTTCGCCGGGTTTGAGGTCGTGAAATTCATAAACACTTTCTCCGCCCAGGTCTTTTGTTTGAATCAGGAATTTAGATTTGTTTATGTCTTCAACTCCTTCTTGCGCGCTGCAGGGAATAACACATTATTGAGTATTAACCGGTAACCGGGTGAATTTCTGTGCAGGTTTAGCTCGGTAGGTGGATCGCCAACGAAGTGTTGATAATCTTCTGGATCATGACCGGCAAGGTAAGTGAACGTACCCCTGCCGTAGTCACCGTGCAGATATTTCACTTCCTCTGTTCCCACAACTTCACCAAGATTCAATACGGCAACCTTTATCGTATTCCTCCTGAATCCGGAACATTGGCCAAGAAACTCCTTGACGAGTGAAGTATGATTCTGAACCAGCATACTTGGTACGGGGTCGAATTTTGCAGAAAAATCAAATAAAGAAATGTATGTATTGGGTCCTCTCCGACTGGCCTCTTGTACAACGTCAATCGACGAATGTTCGTAAATTAACGGGTCCAGTACAACCTGAAAATTCTCGAAGGCAAGGCATTGGGAAAAATCGAGATTATTGTTTGCCTGGCGATCGAAAGCATCACCGTCATAAATATCATGGCATATGTCCGTCTCCGCCGCGGCCAGCGCTATTTCATATGTGTCACATGCCGAACACATAGAAAAAACAAACCCGCCAGCAGCTATATATTCCTTAATTACATGCGCGACCGCCAGTTTCATCCTCGACACTTTGGCGAATCCAAGGCGGCGAGATAATTCCTCATTCATACGAACCTCGGATTGATACCAATCGGTCTGACGCTGACTGCCGTAGAACTTACCATACTGACCGGTAAAATCCTCATGGTGTAAATGAAGCCAATCATATTTCGGGAGCACCCCTTTGAGAACATCATCATCCCAGACCTGCTCATACGGTATTCCCGCATATTCAAGAGCAAGCGTGACCGCATCGTCCCACGGCTCATAATTTTCGGGTATGTAAACCGCAATTCTGGGTGCCTTTTCCAGAAGCACGGTCTCCATATTATTCTCTTCGACAGTCTGATAAATGTACAATACCTCAGACGCGGACACTACCTCCCAGCGCACACCATTCACCGCGCACTCTTTCTCCACCGTTTTGTCATATCCCAACATGAATGAACCACCTCTAAAATTAAGCAACCACTCAACATCAAGCCCTCTGTTTATCGCCCGGTATGCAATTCCATATGCACGTAAATGGTCTGACTGAGAAAGATCCATCGGAATCAGCAATTTATTTGCATGAAGCGTAATGAAGAATGTAAATGGTAGAAGAAACCTCTGCACGGAGAATTTACTCCTCATTCTCCTTTATTATATTCATAATTTCTTTCGAATCCTTGGCATTCCGAAGCATCTCCCTTACTGGATGCTTCCGTAACAACCTGGAGAGCTTTGCCAGGGCCATGATATACTCTGACTTCTGGTTCTCAGGCGAAGCAATCAGAAAGATAATATAGGAAGGCTTGCCGTCGATAGAGGAAAAATCTATGCCTTTCGGGGAGCGTGCAAAGGCCAGGAGTAGATCCTGTACCGCGTTTGTCCGTGCATGGGGTATCGCTATTCCATCCCCTATACCCGTAGATTCAAGATTTTCCCTTTTTGCCAACGCTTTTATAAATTCCTTGCCATCACTTACCAGCTTGTTTTTCACCATATGCGCCACAAGTTCATCTATGGCAGCAAGCTTTTCCTTTGCCTTTATCTCCATTATTATTGCCTCTGGTTTGAGATACTCAGAGATTTTTAGTTGCATCAAACCTCCTCTGCTCCAATCGCATTTACGAACTCAACAACGAAGAGAACGTGACGCTAAACATATTAACTATCACAATCCAATCACCGGTATCGAGGATGAAACGAATATCTTTTTTGATTCATCTTTTCTTTTGATCAACAGTGCTTCGATCTGATAAGTATCAACGTAGCGTTTGGTTAAATCCAGTAGACTGCCCTCTTCAAGGTGGAGTGAAGTCCAGACGCCGTTTTCGACCGCCTCATCTTCCGCGAGATAAAGTAATTTCCATCCATTCTCCTCGGTCTTATCATATACCAAGTTGACCTTTTGATGGGTAAGACTGGCCAGTCGCGATACTCGATTGGGTTCGATTACGAACAGAACGAACAACTTACCGCCACAACTCTTACACAGTTGAACGGCCACCGACAGGATCGATTGATCCGTATCACCGGTTAACATTAACAGAAACCTCTTGAATTCCATCCTTTAAAGTATGTAGCGGGACACATCCACATTACGTACGATATCACCTAATTTGTCATCAACGTACGCTTTGGTTATCTTTGCTTTCCTATCCGTTGCCGGTGCGTTGTACAGAAGGTCTTCAAGAAGTTTGGTCATGACCGTATGTAAGCGGCGCGCACCTATGTTTTCTGTTGTTTCATTCACCTTACCGGCAATTTGCGCAATTGTGTCGATCGCGTCTTCTGAGAATTCAAGTTCCACTCCGTCACTTGCCAACAGAGCAACATACTGTTTAATCAAGGAATTCTTTGGTTCTACGAGAATACGGCGAAAATCATCTTCGGATAGCGCCGACAGCTCGACACGGATGGGAAATCTTCCCTGCATCTCCGGTATCAAATCGGAGGGCTTTTTGTTGTGAAATGCGCCTGCCGCAATGAACAGTATATGGTTCGTTTTAATCATCCCGTACTTGGTCATAACGTTTGAACCCTCGACGATAGGCAATAGATCTCGTTGCACTCCTTCCCTGGACACATCAGGACCACCCGTAACTCCACCGCCAGCAATTTTATCGATCTCATCAACAAAAATAATTCCAGAATTCTCGGCTCTTCGCCTCGCTTCATTTATGACTTCATCCATGTCAACTAACTTCTCCGCCTCCTCGTTCTGCAGGTACTTCATAGCCTCTCTGACCGGCATTTTCCTTTTCTTTTTGCGCTTCGGTAATCTACTGCCGAATGCCTCTTCGACGGCCATACCCAATTCTTCGATTCCACCCTGACCAAAAATCTCGACAATAGGCGCAAATCCCTGACGCGAGACTTCCAGTTCCACGACGCGCTCATCGAGCTTACCAGCATGCAACATGGCACGCATCTTCTCCCTTGTATCTGTATCAGCACTCTTCTGCGATATTACTGCAGCCTTCTCAGTATCCGGTCTTGGCGGCGGTGGTATGAGTATATCAAGAATCCTTTCCTCGGCATAGACCTTAGCCTTCTCCTGAACCGATGCTGTCCCCTCGTGCCGCACCATATTTACCGATATCTCAACGAGATCACGCACCATTGATTCTACATCACGGCCCACATAACCGACCTCTGTGAACCGCGACGCTTCAACCTTCATAAAAGGCGCGCGTGCCAGTCCGGCTAATCTCCGGGCGATTTCTGTCTTACCTACTCCAGTCGGGCCAATAAGTATGATATTGTTTGGATAGATCTCTTCTTTTATCTTACCTTCTACTCTCTGTCGCCGCCATCGATTTCTCAGAGCAATTGCAACCGCTTTTTTAGCTTCGGATTGACCGATGATGTAACTGTCGAGCCGGGCAACTATTTCTTCGGGAGTAGGAAAGGCGTCATATTTTACTGCTGACATCAAATCCTTCACCTCCATCAATGACAATTATAGTGAATAAGACAAAACTGTCAAGATTCGGACAGATTCATGATTACCGTGGGACGGTTGACAAATGCTGGAATTTTGCATACAATTTTGCCATGGAACGGGGGTCAAGAATCTTGTTACTGTTACTTGTTTCACAGCAAATACTCGGAGCCATCAATCCCGATGGCATTTTTCACGACCCGGGTGATATCTTCTACGTTAATCCGCAATCCGGAGACATCCGGCTCAAGGCTGAAAGAGGCAATATCGAAAGCGCCTATGTCATCATCGGAACAGAATCGGTTATGATGAATATCGCCTACCAGGACACAGACTTTGATTATTACGCGGTTCAGCTGAATACATTTGAAACCACTTTATCGTATAGGTTTTTTCTGACACACGGTTCTGATTCACTGATGCTACCGCCCGAAGGTGCATTCCGACCTGCTTCGCCTCCTTTGATGATACCGAACTGGGCAGCCGGGAAAGTCTATTATTCAATATGTGTTGATGGTTTTTACAACGGTGACACCCTGAACGACCCCCCAGATGTAAATGAGTGGGGCGCGAAACCAAACGAGTGGCTTCCATACGGCGGCGATCTGAAAGGACTCGTTCAAAGAATCGAATATATACAATCTCTCGGGGCAGATATCATCCTGCTTTCACCTCTATTCACGGCAACATCAAATCACAAACTAAATCCTCGCGACTATGGGAACATCGACCCGGCATACGGCGACACAAATGATCTTAAAAACGTTATCGATGCGATCCATAACATTGGCAAAAAAGTCATCCTCAGCACAGTCTTAACTCATACAGGCAACGATTTTCCTGCCTTTACCGACATCGTTACAAAGGGAGATGCTTCACGATATATCGATTGGTATAGAATACAGTCACTGCCCTCAGATCCGACCGGTTTCAAATACCGTTCATGGCGCTCGGACATGCGCTTCCCGATGTTTAATCTGAGGAATCGACAACTGCAAAGTTATCTAATTGGTTTCGTTGACTACTGGGCACATTTTGGATGCGATGGATTCTACATCGGAGAAACGGAGATCGATGAAGGCTTTGCAGGCAGGTTATACGCGCAGGTGAAGGCAAAGTACCCGAATTCACTGATAATCAGCAGCGATTACCACAGCCGGAACCCCCATATCGCGGACGGTCACTACAGACGCGAGTTCAGTCAAGTTATGATTGACTATTTTGTAAACAGCACGATCACAACTGC
The DNA here is from genome assembly GCA_020353055.1 of Caldifarciminota bacterium. Classification (GTDB taxonomy): domain Bacteria; phylum Hydrothermota; class Tepidihabitantia; order SM23-42; family SM23-42; genus SM23-42. Next base: position 1,900,293 of record CP070686.1, read on the forward strand.
CGAATTCGACAGCATAATACATCATATGCTATTCTTCAATCCCGCCCAAATAAACCGCAGTAACATTATCGGCGCGGTTAGTTATAGCAAACGAATTCGGGAGATCGCCGACAATGAACTTCTCGAACTAATTTATGCCTTCTTGCTTACTTTTTGCGGCTCACCGCTCATGCAATATGGCGACGAAGTAGGCATGACCGAATGCGCGCCGCTAAATTGGGGAAGTTTCCCGTGGAGCCCGACGCGTCAGGATCGCCAGCTCTTGGGAAAACTCCGGTCTCTCATCAGAATACGCAGAGAGAACGATGAACTGCAGAGTAGTAACTTCTTCACTCTCTATGTAGACGACGTGAGTAAGGTTTACGCTTATGATCGAGGAGGGATCATCGTTGTTTTGAATTGCAGTTCTGCGCAGTCATTTGTCGAACTCCCAGCCTGGGATGGAACGTATAGTGAATTGCCGAGCGGCAGTAAATTGACCGCTTATTCTCAGACCCTGAAACTTTCAATTGAACCAATGTCATACCGAATATTGAAGCGTGAGATTTAAACTCGCCACAACATTTGAACCCAAAGGCGACCAACCCGGAGCGATCAGTAAACTGGTCGATGGTATCAACCGTAAAAGGAAATATCAGACGCTCCTGGGTGTAACCGGCTCTGGCAAGACCTTCACGGTTGCAAATGTCATAGAAAAAATTCAAAAGCCGACACTGATCATTTCCCACAATAAAACTCTAGCCGCACAACTCTACGGAGAATTCAAAGCGTTTTTCCCTGAAAATGCAGTCGAGTATTTTATCTCGTATTACGATTACTATCAGCCGGAAGCATATGTGCCGGCAAGTGATCTGTACATTGAGAAGGATGCATCGATCAACGAAGAGATCGAACGCCTGCGACTGCGTGCCACTTCATCTTTGCTGACCCGCCGTGATGTTGTAATCGTCGCATCGGTGTCTTGTATATACAACATTGGTTCGCCTGATGAAGTAAAAGAACTTGTGCTAATGCTCGATAAAGGTAAAAGAAAAGTCCGGGAAGAAATTTTGAACACCCTCGTGTCAATTCAATATCAGAGAAATGACATTGACTTCGCACGCGGCACTTTCCGTGTCCGCGGAGATACGATTGACATCCATCCTGCAGACGAAGAATATGCAGTCAGGATTCAGAGCACGAATGATGTTGTCGACCGGATCCAGGTATTTGATCCCGTATCCGGCCATGCCCGGGAAGACCTGAACAATATTGTCATATTTCCGGCAAAACATTTCATAACGACGCAACCGAGGATTGAGGAAGCGTTGAAAAACATCAAAATCGAACTCGAGGAGAGACTCGATCAATTCAGGAGGGAGAACAAATTGCTCGAAGCGCAGCGTTTACAGCAACGGACGAATTTCGACATCGAAATGCTCCAGGAACTCGGCTATTGTCCGGGTATCGAGAACTACTCAATGCATCTTTCCGGCCGTCAACCAGGGGAAAGACCCTTTTGTCTTATCGATTACTTTCCTGATGATTTCCTCGTTGTGATCGACGAATCTCATGTCACGATACCGCAAATAAACGGAATGTACGAGGGGGATCACTCACGTAAACTCACACTCGTCGAACACGGTTTCAGGCTAAAGTCGGCACTGGAGAACCGACCACTCAGATTCGACGAATTCGAATCTATGGTCAATCAGGCTATCTGTATATCGGCCACGCCTGCGGATTGGGAGATCGCAAAATCAGATCATCGCATCGTCGAACAAATCGTCCGTCCAACCGGAATAGTTGATCCGGTCGTCACGGTCAAACCTGCCGCAAATCAGGTGGATGACTTGATGAATGAGATCCAAAAGAGGGTTGCCAACGAAGAAAGGGTCCTGGTGACAACTCTCACGAAGAGAATGGCCGAGGATCTGACCGAGTATCTTCACGAGTTGGGACTGCGGGTACGATACATGCATTCCGAGATAGATGCTCTACAGCGGGTTGAAATACTACGAGGACTTAGACTCGGTGAATTTGACATCCTCGTTGGCATAAACCTGCTCAGAGAGGGGTTGGATTTACCCGAGGTTGCGCTGGTCGCCATACTCGATGCGGATCGCGAAGGATTCTTGCGCAGCGAACGCTCTCTGATACAAACCGCTGGTCGCGCAGCCCGTAACGTACGCAGCGAAGTCGTCATGTATGCCGATGAAATAACCGCATCAATGCGCAATGCTATAAGAGAAATGGAAAGACGAAGGGAAAAACAGATTAAATACAACGAAGAACACAATATTACACCTACAAGCATTGTCAAAAGTCATGAAGAAATAATGAGAACAACCTCGGTAGCTGACCGCATGACGCAGGAGAAGCCCAAGGACGAAGGAGGGATTGATGAACTAGCCCGGTTGTACCGGGAAATGGAAGAAGCGGCGTCGCTCCTTGAATTCGAACAGGCTGCGGAGATACGAGATAAGATAAAATCCATAAAACGTAAAATGGAGCAATATGAAGGAAAAAAGCGTCAAACCAAAACAGGCAGATAAACAAACACGGCAATTTATGAGCATTGTCAAAAGAGCATTGCGGGAGGATATCGGTCGGGGTGATATCACAACTGATGCTATCATCTCTGAGACCGATCGGGCCCTGGGGGTGATTTTTGCAAAGGAGGAGGGAGTACTCTGCGGCGTTGACATCGCTCAGTGTGTCTTCGAGCAGATCGACGAAACGATCGATTTCCAGAAACAGCTGAGTGATGGCAGCCATCTGTCACCCGGTGGGACGATTGCCATCCTGATTGGAAAGGCTTCCACTTGTTTGAAGGGTGAAAGAACGGCACTCAATTTTCTTCAACACCTCAGTGGTATTGCGACAGCCACACGGCAGTTCGTCGACGCAGCAAAGGGTAACGTCAAAATCCTCGATACAAGAAAAACAACACCCGGCATCCGGATTATGCAAAAATACGCGGTACGGGTCGGCGGCGGTTCCAATCATCGTTCTGGACTGTATGATATGGTAATGATTAAAGACAATCACATTCAAATTGCCGGCGGCATTAGCGAAGCCGTGAAACGAGTCCGAAACAGGAAAAGGAAACAATTCATAGAGGTAGAAGTGCAAACCATGGAGGAATTGAAAGAAGCAATTGGGCTGGAGGTCAACCGTATAATGCTCGATAATATGCGTGAATCCCAGATTGCCAAAGCGGTCGATCTGGTCCGTAGATCCTCCTCCAACTTAGAAATCGAAATCAGTGGCGGCGTCGAACTTCAGAACATTGATGAACTCGCCGAATACGGTGCCGATTTTGTGTCTATTGGTGCGCTGACCCACTCGGCAAGAGCTATTGACATCGCCCTTAAGATGAAACCACTGGGCCCCAAAGCCATTTGAGCAGAAGAACCCTGGATTTTCTGTATTCATTGATTGATTACGAGAAAGTAGTCGGTTACGGCTATAACCTCGAAGCGTATAAGAATTTCCTCGATAATTTCAATTCACCACATGAAAACCTCAATAATGTTATTCTGATTGGTGGCACCAAAGGCAAGGGATCAACAGCGGCGATCATAAGTTCTTGTCTGCAGAGCAACGGATATCGCGTCGGTCAGTACACTTCACCACACCTCAAAGATATCAATGAACGCATCAAGCTGGATGAGCAGAGCATCAGCGATTCAGACTTCGACCGGCACCTACAGGAGATCATGCCCGTAATAACCAAGAAGCGAGGCGCAAGGAGTTTCTTTGAAGCACTGACAACCGTCGCCTTCCTATATTTTCTGGAAAAGCAAGTTGACTTTACCGTACTTGAAGTGGGACTGGGTGGCCGTCTCGATGCAACCAACGCAGCAAACCCGCTGTTATCGGTCATAACGAGGATCGGTTATGATCATACCAACCTGCTGGGCAAAAGACTCGACCAGATCACCCGAGAGAAAGCAGGTATCATCCGCGAAGGAGGCACACTGATCACACTACACCAGAAGCCAACGGTGGAAAAGCTGTTATCCAAAATCACGAAAGAAAAAAGGAGCAAAATTATCTTCGCCCAAGACCGGCACGCCGTGGAAATACTTACTCAATCCCTGAAAGGCATTGAGTTAAGTGTCGACGGGGAATTGGGCAATTTTGATCTTTTCCTGCCACTGGCCGGAACACATCAAATCGAAAATACTGCGATCGCCCTCGCTGTTTTAAGTGAACTCCAAAAGCTGGGATTCCGCCTCGGGACAGATTCGATACGCCAGGGCATCAAAAACACTCGCCTCCACGGGAGATTCGACGTGATATCGACAAACCCCTTGATAATTTTCGACTGCGCCCATAACGAAGATTCATTCAGGGCACTCGAGCAGAATCTCCACAGATTTAGGGTAAGAGATTTCTATCTCGTTTTCGGGAGCAACCGTGATAAGGACATCCGCTATTGTCTAAAGAATATCTTTCCAAAGGCGAAAGAAGTATTCCTGGTCAAAGCAGACAACCCCCGAGCGCTTGACCCGGCGGAGATATTCACACGGGCCGCAAAATACCAGAAAAATATAACCAAGGGGAATTCAGTGAGGCAAATCATAGACCTGCTGAAAAAGCGTAAAGAGAAACCTTTGACAATCGTCGTCGCCGGCTCTTTTTATCTCTGGCAGAAGAACTGGGTATTATAAAATCGAGAGTGAGGGAACGATCACTCTATTTCTTTTTTCATCTTATCGTATTCTTCTCTGGTTATTTCACCACGGGCATAGCGTTTCTTCAAGATCTCGAGAGCAGATTCTTCACCGCCGCGTTTTATCCATTTATCGCCGCGCATGACAAAGAATATCACTACGCCAACCAGAACCAGTAATATTAACCACACAAACACACCTCCGTATCCCCATGTAGTATGGCCCCAATCGTCCATCATGTGCCCGCCTCGCCGATAATAGCACGATGATGATATCAGAAAGAATAGCAGGGATGGAATCAATCGTCTCATGATATCCTCCTTATATATTGTCAAAGACGCGCTTCAATTTCGATTCCACTTCATTTGCCAAATCCCTTAACGCATCATTCTCCACAATTGCCATCGCTTCGCTCGGTTTCATCACACCAACCCCGACCCTGCCGTCTTTTTCATAAACTATGATATTGCAGGGCAATAGAAGACCGATATCCCACTCAATAGAAATAGCCTTGTGTGCCAGCTTGGGGTTACAGGCACCCAATATCTTGTATTTAGGAAAATCAATATTCAACTTCTCCTTGAATTTCGCCTGTACATCGATCGTCGTGAGCACTTTGAATCCCTCTTTCTGTAATTCCTCTCCCACTTTTTCAAGCGCAACATCAAATGTAAGATCGGTTTCTTTTACGTAGCCATATTTCATTTATTACCTCCCCTATCATTATACAATACGCCTCGGCATTGTCAATCAACTCGCAAATTGACAGCAAATCGCGTTAGTTCACGTTATGTTAAGTGTCCGTCACGAATCCTTATGGCTTCTTCGACCGGTGAAATAACAACAATTCCATCACCTTTGTAACCGGTTCGAGCATTCTTTATGATTATATCACGTATGCTGTTTACCTGCTCATCACTGCATACTATTTCAAGCTTGACCATTGTCGTGTATGTACCCGCGTGAGCCGAAGAAACTTCAAGATGTTGCAGATCAACCTCATCGCCCATAGCGCGGATGTCAATTGCGGTCAGACGCGGAGCACCGAAATTGCTCAAAGCATGGATGACTTTGTCAGACATATAGGTCTGGACATAGGCCTTATGAGCTTCACTTGACCTCCTGAGCCCTAAACGTGCATCTAATAATCAACATTCTGAATGTGCCCGATCATAACCGCAGCGGCCTTGTCATTTTGCCAAACGCCGCTCTTTCATCCATGAATAGAGTACGGGCACTAGGATCAGATTGGCAAAGGTTGCGCTTATGAGACCACCTATTATCGGAGATGCCATCGGTTTGATCACCTCGGCACCGGCTGAAGTGAAAAACATAATAGGCACGAGTGCGAGAACCGTCGTGAGTACCGTCATCATGATTGGCCTCACGCGCAATAATCCGCCACGTATGACCATCCCGCGCACTTCTTTGCTATTCATAGGTTTCTTCTCTTCAAATATGTTTCTGAAAACAGATAATAATACAACCGCATTGTCCGTTGCGACCCCAAAAAGTGCTATGAATCCTACCCACACGGCCGTTGAGAATTTAAAGCCAAGAAGGAAAAGCGGAATTACCCCTCCGACAAGTGCAAATGGAAGCCCTAATGCGACAATTAGAACCGAAGCCATGTCTTTGAACGCCATGTATAGCAGCAGCAGTATCACGGCCAGGCAAATCGGCAGAACGACGGCCAATCTATTTCTCGCTTCAACTTCAGACTCGAATTGTCCGCTCCAGCTAATATAGTAGCCGGCTGGAATATTGAGATCCTCACTGGCAATCTTCTCATCGACCGCACCCTGAGCATCTCGGACAAAATCCACGAGACCGGCCACGTTTTGATCAACATTTATAAAAACCCTGAAAAACGGCATCGTGTTTTCAGACTGTATCATTGCCGGGCCGTGAGTCTTCCTGAAATTCACAAGAAGACCCAAGGGTACCTGAGCACCACTCGGGGTCGGTATGAGAATGTCTGCCAGGCCCTCGGGGCTGTCGCGAAAATCGCGCATGTAGCGTACGCGCACTGGATATCTCTCCCTGCCTTCGACCGTGTGCGTAATATTCATTCCACCGATTGCCATGGCGATGATATCCTGAATTGTACCAAGGTTCACGCCGTAGCGGGCTATTTGTTCACGGTTTATCTCGATCTCAAAATAGGGACGGTTGCCAATCCTTTCCGCGTAGACGCTTGACGCACCTTTAACCTCCGAGACAATCGCTTCAAGTTCGGTGGCTATCTGTTCAATAACCTTCAGATCAGGACCAAAGACCTTAATGCCGACCGGCGTCTGAATACCGGTTGCCAGCATGTCAATCCGATTACGTATCGGTTGCGTCATAATCGGACTCACTCCGGGTATTCTCGTCTTAGACTGGATTTCGCTGATCAACTTTTCACGCGTCATGCCTCTACGCCACTGACTCTCCGGTCTGAGATGTATGATCGTCTCTATCATTGTGACCGGTGCCGGATCGGTCGCCGTCTCGGCGCGTCCGAGTTTTCCAACCACCCATTCAACCTCGTCAGAAAACTCATTTCTTATTACGATATCCTGCTTGCGCATAATTTCCATGACCTGGGTAAGCGACGCTCCCGGCAGCAGGACCGGCATAAAAAGTAAATCACCTTCGTTCAAAGGCGGCATAAATTCTTGCTTCACGAAGAAGGAGGTAGTCAAACCAGCAGTAAGAAATATGACGAAAAACAGCATGACGATGCGTTTATGTTCAAGCGACCATTTGATGATCGGATGATAGATCTTTCTCAGGGCACGCGATACGACATTCTCGTCGGGCAACCGTAATCGGCCCCTTATCAGGTAATACGCCAGTGTCGGCAGAAGGCAGACCGCGATCAATGCCGCCCCGACCATCGCAAACGTCTTGGTGTACGCAAGGGGTCTGAAAAGCCTACCCGCCTGTCCGGTCAGCACAAACACAGGAATGAACCCGATGATCGTCGTGAGGAGTGCAAAGAAAACAGGACGCCCAACCTCCTTTGCACCATCAATACATAGCTCAAGACGCTCACTTGGATTCAGTGCACTTCGCTGTTGTCGCTCAGCGATCTTCCTGTAGATATTCTCGACCAGTACGGAACCGGCATCCACCATGACACCGATTGCGATGGCGACCCCACCAAGTGACATGATATTCGCATCAATGCCAAAAATGCGCATTAGAATAAATGATATCAGAACACCAAGCGGCAAGACTGCAGAAATTATAATACCCCCGAAGAAGTGAAATAGGAAAATAACGATCACAAAAACCGTGATCAGGATTTCTTGAAATAATGCATCTCGCAGTGTATTAGTTACCCTTCCGATCAGTTCGGTACGGTCATAAAAGGGCACAATGCGAACACCGGGCGGTAAACCGACGCTCAGTTCCTTGATCTTTTCTTTGATACCATTGATAACACGCACCGGATTCTGACCATGACGCATGACCACAACACCGCCCGTGACCTCGATACCGGCTCTATCTAACGCGCCTCTTCTGAAGTCGGGTCCGATAGTCACCACACCGACATCACGGACATAAACCGGCACACCTTCGTGCGCCGAGATGGCGATACTCTCTATATCATCGAGTTCTTTGATGAAACCAACACCCCTGATAATGAATTCTACTCCTCCCGTCTCAAAAACCTTTGCTCCTACATCGATATTCGACCTTCTGATCGCATTTATGACTTCGAGCGCAGTTATGCGGTAATGTGCCAGTCGATAAGGGTCGATATCGATCTGATACTGCTTAACATAGCCACCGACCGAGGCAACCTCAGACACGCCATTAACCGCGTTGATGCTGTAGCGAATATACCAATCTTGAATACTACGTAATTCCCCCAAATCAAACGTGGAATTTGTTAGTTCTTTACCATCTTTGGGGCAGTGGCCAGGATGCTCGTAGGATTCCTGTGGATGTTCCGGACAATAGTAGCCGTTTTCAACGGTGTACCAGAATATCTGGCCTACCGCAGTAACATCAGGACCAAGGGAAACCTTTGCATCAGAAGGCAGGTCAGCAGTGGCAAAATTCAATCTCTCAAGCACTCGGGCCCTTGCCCAATAGAAATCCACACCCTCTCTGAAAATTAGATTAACCAAGCCGAAACCGAACGCCGAAGATGACCTGATGGTCTTGATTCCCGGCGTGCCCATCAGTTTAGTAGTTAATGGATAAAGTACCTGGTCCTCGATATCTTTGGGGCTGCGTCCTGTCCACTCTGCGTAAACGATAACTTGGAGGTCACCGATATCTGGGATCGCATCTATCGGTGTGTTGCGAAAAGATAGAATACCCCAGATAAGGATCAATATAAATGCACCGATGACGAGGAATCTGTTTTTCAGACAAAGGTCAATAATTTTTTCTATCATCTAAGCGTAAACCTCAATGCTGATGACCAACTGGCGGCTGCTCCTGCTCCTGAACACCCAGCGCGCCACCATAACCGATCGCGGCCACACCGGTCAGTCTGCTCTCCGAGTCGATCAGGAAATTTCCGTTAAGGACAACCATCTCATTCTCTGCCAAGCCTTCGATTACCGGATAGTACTTAGCACCAGGATCTCCCTCGCGTGCAGCTGTTTTGGGCCCCAACTTTACGATACGAGGTTGAAACTGCCCGCCACCGAGATACACCCAGACCACCTGCCGTGTCCCACTGTTCAATACGGCCTCCGTGGGTACGGCCAGCATCATTTCCATACCTTGCGCCATGTGCTTTTGGTAGGGAACAATGATTTTAGCTTCAACGAACATACCCGGTGTCAAATTCCGTTCAATGCGATCCAATCGTATTCTAACGGTTGCGGAATGCTTCCGGGAATCGAGAACCGGCCTGACCGATTCAACTCTGCCGACGAATTCCATACCGGGAAGTGCACTCGACTCCACGACCACCCGCTGTCCTCTTTTGATCCAGGCAATATCGGGTTCGTATGCATCGGCGTACACCCAACTCGTAACTTCGGGAACGACCAAAGACCTTTCAATATTCCTCGTCCTCTTTAAAATCCTTATCTCATCATCATCCATGCCGAGCAGCCGCAGTTTGTATTCAGAACTTCGAAGAAGTCGAACCGCCCTCTCCGTAGCCACCTCATCGTTCTCTGCGATCATTTCACTCATCTGGAGAGCATTAACATATTCCTCTTGAGCGGTCACCAAATCGGGGTCAAAAGCAGCAGTTCCAACAAGCAGCAATTCGCGGTAAAGGTGTTGCCTTTTCACATGAAACAAACTGACACCTGCAAGGTTCATCGCCCGATCATCCAGGTACAGCACATCGCCGGAATCGCTTCGTTCATATACTGGTATCAGATCCATGCCACAGATCGGACAGTTACCTTCTTCATCAGACTTGACCTCTGGATGCATTGTGCATGTCCAATATTTCACCTCAGTGTCGGAACGTGTTTCACTTTTCTGATCCTCTGCTTGCGTTGTGGTCGAAAGATACTTATCGGGATTCTGCATGAATTGATCATCACAACCAGGACAGCACATGTAGTATAACTTGTCCTTGTATTTAACTACTGGGGTCGACTCATTGATAACAAACGAATCACCCGCGACTACGCAAAAAGTCTTTGTGCCAATCATGCTTTTGTCCAAATTCACTCTCTTCGCTTTTTCACCGAAAGAAAGCACAAAAATCGATGCCCCGACAAGTAGCACAAAGAGAATTAACGCGATGCTTTTCAAAGACATAATAACTCCTTTCTCTAATCTACATACCCTATAGTCTGCTCCAGCTCAGCCAGAGCCATAAACAGGTTAGCCCGTGCCTCTTCATAATCATATTCGGCCAGCACGAGCGACTTCTCGCTTTCCAACAGGATATGAAAATCAACCCTGTTGAGTTCATATCCCGTAAGTGCCGATTTCAATGCCGTTTCCGCTTGAGGCAACACCGAGTTCCTATACAGATTGATCACTCGTCGAAACTTGTCGAGCCGGACTTTTGCTTCCTTCACATCCAGGAGAACGGCATTTTCCATCATCTCATATCGCGCGCCTGCACTGCGCACAATCGCGTTCGCTTCGTGGATCGCCCTATCCTGCTTGCCCCAGAACCATAAGGGAACCGTGACGCCGACCATGTATTTACTATTACGCATGCCACTCTCCATCATCTCATGCGTATATTTGAAAGCCATATCCGGCAGATAACCCTGCCTTGCCATTGACAACATGAGCTGCGCTTTCTTTTGTTTCAACTCAGAAGACTTCAAGCGCGGCTGGTTTGTCCTGGCCAATTCATAGAGGACCGGCAAGGGGATTGTGTCAACCGAAGGAACGAGGCTGTCCAACAGAAGAAGTCTCATGTCGAGGTCACGGTTAAGCAAGGTGTTCACACGTGCCGCGACGATGGTGATATCATCATTAAGGTTTAACAGTTGGTTCTCGGATCTTGCCAGTTCAACCTGCGCCATCAATACTTCTGCCTGAGAAGCCTCATTTACTGAATATTTCTGTCTGGCCGTATTATGAATCTGCTGCAGGAAAGCTATCGACTTCACGGTCGCTGAAATCTTCCCTTGAAGCAACAAAAAATCAGCGTACGCCTCTTTCACTTCCCGTATCAACATCTGCTCCTTACCCTCGTAGAGTAATGCAACGTAATCGACATCGAGCTCTGCGAAATCAAGCCGTTTGGCGATCTTCGTGGGAAACGGTATCTGCTGCGTAACACTGTACATCGTCATCTCATCGCTGAATTCCACAGATGCAAAAGGATCGGGCATGTACCGAAACCATGAGACCCCGTATCCAGCTGCTTGAAGCTCTTCTCGCAGCGCCTGCAACTCAGGGTTCTCGCGTTTCACCTCTTCGATTAATTCACGGAGATTCAATAATGAATCGGTAGCAGCACTCACCCTCATGGGAAGCAAGACAACCGTAAGATATATCAAAAACGATAATTTAGCCATAACAATAGCAGACGTTTCAGTCCTCTGCTGAGTTACGAGGCAGCTTGTATTCTGTGTGTTTGTGTGGGCTGTAGAAACAAGAACCCGGTGCCCACCGTAGGTCAGATTAAATTTCTCTGTATTGGTGAGCACCGGTTGGGAGGAACCATTAAGACAACTCCTATGCTATTACCCCCCTTTGCACTACTGACGATGGAAATCGGAAAAAGTTACGCGGAAGTTACGATGAGTAGAAATTACTTTAATGATTGAGAAATACCGGAATTACTAACGTTCCGGTGAAAGTGGTTTACGTCCCAGCGGGCATTTCCGTGTTGTTATACTTCAGGCGAGCTCTAATGCATTCCAGACATTCACGGTGATCCATGCAATTACGCAGTGCTTCTTCAATCTTTTCGATATTGCATGCGCATGCATGTTCCTTCGTTCTTTCGAGTACTTCCACTTGAAACAGATTACATTCGTGAATCAGGTCAATTAGCCTCTCTCTGCCCTCCTCATTCAGATCACGTATGTGTTCAAACGCATATTCGATCTCCTGCAGCATCTCGCACATCAATCCGTCATCAAACTCTACACCGGGTTCTACAGAAGAGTAGAACTCATTTGTGCGGCGGTCGGCGAAAACGACGTGCAACCTTGCTTTCCCCTCAGAATCAACCGTGAGCGTATGCTGGACATTCTCGGCAAACCGCTTGACCCGGTAAAGGAAGTGACCGGGTAGGCTCCTTGCGCTTAACGATACCGTGGTGACCTCAAATATGAAAAGGAACAGCAAAACCGCTGTTATCCTCACCGGCAGTATGCTCAACCTGAAAAAGTCACGCAAATCAAAGCGTTTCCCATGTACATCGACTTTCTGTATTCTTCTTATTGCCGACTGCACCGCCTTGGCGTCGGGCACCGGCTTCGGCATCTCAGCGATATTCCTGGCTAGTTGAAGCAGTGGACCGAGCTCATCTGCGTATTGAGGATAATCACGTAAAAGATCATCAGGGGACTTCCCCTTTTCCATTTCGAGCAACAACACATCCAGAATTTCCTCAATTTTCTGCTTCATAAACTTCCCTCCTCGTGAAATAATCACGCAAGGCCTTCAATGCCCTGAACTGAAGCACCTTAACGGCACCAACTGATTTGTGAATAATGCTGGCAATCTCGCGGTTGTCATGTCCCTCGATGAATTTCAGGATAACAACCTGTCTCTGTTCCTCAGTCAAGTGCTTTAACCCCCTTTTAAGCTTTTCTCTAGTCAATACTTGCTTACTGAAACCATCTGATTTCCCTGAAGCCTGCTCCGGGATATCATTCAAACTTATTTCTGAACGCACGGCACGACGCCTGTAGAAATCGATCAAGTGATTCCGAGCAATCTGATATATCCACGCGTGAAAATTGCCGCGCTGCTTCGCTATCGATTGTATTACTTTCACAACAATCTCACTCGTCAAATCCTCGGCATCCTCAGCACGATCGACCCGATAATACAGGTATGAATATATATGCGCATAAACATAAACACAGAGATCTGAAGATGCTCTATCCTCGCCCTCTTTTGCCCTGCGCACGATATCAGCCAGTTCAGCATGGCCAATATCCCTTCGTACTAATAATGACGGATTGGTTCCCATAAGGTTACAAGCAAATTATAGACATGTTCATCAAAATGTCAATTCATACGATTATTAATATCGAATATTGACAATACCCTACTTTTTTTGTAGAATATCGCATGCGCCTTACTACAATGACCACCTATGCGGTTCAGGCAATGCTCGACCTCGCTGATAAACCGGCCGGAACAGTAGTATCGCTTCGAGAAATTGCCGGTCGTCAAGGAATAAAAGTCAAATACCTTGAACAGATTTTCATGAAACTGGCCCATGCTGGTTTGGTGAAAAGCAAGAAGGGACCAGGGGGCGGCTATTGCTTGCATCGGCCGGTAAACGCCATAAAGATAGGTGAAATAATGGAGGCCGTCGGTGAATCAAGAGCACCGGTACGGTGTTTGATCCCCGACACCAGCAAACATTGTTCGAGGCTTGAATACTGTTCTATTAGACCTTACTGGAAAAGAATGAAAGAAACAATTGATGAATTCCTCGATTCCTCAACCCTCTATGACATTATCCAGGAAAAGAATAAACCGACATGATACGTTTCAATTCAGAGGCATTCGATGAAAGATAAGGCTGAACTACCCGAGATCGGCAAAATATCCGCTGACGCCTTTAACAAACTTATTTTTCCTCGTCTTGGTGCTGACCGGCCCGAAGTGATCGTCGGGCCACGGCACGGAGTCGATGTTGGCATCGTCGAGATCGGTAACAAAGCAGTGGCAATGACCAGCGATCCAGTTTTCATTGTCCCCGAATATGGGCTGGAAAGAGCTGCCTGGTTTGCGATTCACATACTTGCCTCGGACGTTGTCACTTCAGGTCTGCCGCCCGCATATCTATCAATCGATTTAAATCTTCCGCTCTCAATGACCACAGACGAGTTGACGAAGATCTGGACCACCATCGATTCGGAGTGCAAGAAAATGGGTATGGCGATCGTTTGCGGTCATACTGCAAGATACGACAACTGTAACTATCCAATGGTAGGTGGTGCTACTGTAATCGCAGTTGGTGATATCAATGAATACGTCACACCAGGATTCTGCCGAGAAGGTGACCGGATCATCATAACCAAAGGTCCGGCTATCGAGGCTGCGGGCATTTTCGCAACCATGTTTCCGAAATATATAGCGAAGAATTACGGACCCGAATTTTCCCATAAAGCACAGGATTTGTTCTACAAGATGTCGGTGGTGGAAGATGCCATGATTGCGGCAAAGATCGGAGTACGAGACGACGGCGTCTCGGCGATGCACGACGCAACAGAGTGCGGGGTCTATGGAGGCATATTTGAAATCGCCCAGGCGTCTGGCCTTGGTGCCCGTATCGATGTATCAAAAATAGTCTTTGAGGATTGTGTCCGGGAAATATGTAACCTCTTCAAGATCGATCCCTATAAATCGATCAGTGAGGGAACCCTTATAGTGACTTGCCGCGACCATATGGCCGATGCGCTGACAAGTACCCTAAAGGAAGCCGGCATCAAGGCATCCGTCGTAGGTGAACTGGTATCGGCAAAACATGGCCTACTGGCCGTCGAAGGCAAGCAGGAAAAAAAGTTGGAACACCCGCAGATCGACCCGTTCTGGCGCGCGTTCTACGACGCCCTGCAAAATTACCGAAGAATGGAGTTTTCAAATGGAGCATAAAAAGAAATCCGTTTATCTCGACAATAATGCGACGACGCCAGCCGACCCACGCGTCATTGAAAAAATGCTTCCGTATTTTCACGAAACATCAGCGAATCCATCGTCGATTCACGGTGCGGGCCGCCGCGCTCGAGACGCCGTAGAAGAAGCAAGGGAAAAACTCTCCCGGCTAGTCCACTGTAGAACCGATGAAACTTATTTCACGTCGGGCGGGACCGAGTCAGATAACATGGGGATAAAGGGTGCAGCTTTTGCTCAAAGCGAACGCACGAAGATCATAACCTCAGCGATCGAACATCACGCTGTCCTCACCACCTGTGATTATATGAAAAAACACGGTTATGAAATCGTAAAAGCGCCCGTGGATGAATATGGTATCGTAGACCTGAACTTCCTTTCTCGCGCCGTGGATGATAAAACACTATTGGTTTCGATCATGCATGCAAACAATGAAGTGGGAACAATCGAACCACTGAAGGATATCGGTGAAATCGCTCACCGGCATGGTGCAATCTTTCATTCCGATGCAGTGCAGACAGTCGGCAAGATACCGATCGACATGGACGCTCTCCAGGTTGATATGCTCTCCCTGTCCGGCCATAAATTCTATGGTCCGAAAGGAGTCGGAGCCCTCGTTGTCCGGAGGGGTACGAGGTTCGACCCATTGCATCACGGCGGTCACCATGAAAGAAACAAACGTGCCGGCACCGAGAACGTGCCCGGCATAGTTGGACTTGGAGCAGCCTGTGAAATATCAATGACCGAAATGAATACCGAAGAAAAAAGCATCCGAGAATTAAGGGATAGTTTATGGATTGGCATCAACAAAGAAATCGGCGAGGTCCAGCTAAACGGTCATCCTGAAAACAGACTGGCTGGCACTCTGAACATAAGCGTCAAGTATATTGAAGGAGAATCAATGTTGCTCAATCTCGACATGCATGGAATATACGCTTCAAGCGGCTCAGCCTGTACTTCTGGCAGTCTTGAAGCGTCACACGTGCTACTCGCCATGGGCGTACCGCATGACCTGGCTCACGGTTCTCTGCGCTTCTCCATGGGGCGATTCAATACGAAAAGAGATATCGACCACGTGATCGAAGTATTCCCGGGAATTGTCAAGAAACTGAGAGCGATATCTCCTCTTTGCAAGAACTAATTCAGTGGAAATGGTTAGGAGAGGATATGCAATATTCTGAAAAAGTCATGGATCATTTTATGAATCCACGCAACGTGGGTGAAATAGAGAATGCCGACGGTATCGGCACCTGCGGCAACCCAGTATGTGGTGACCTTATGACCTTCTATCTTAGAATCGAACCTCGAATTGAAGATCCGAACAAAGCGTGCATATCCGAAATCCGCTTTAAGACCTTCGGATGCGGCGCGGCAATCGCGGTCGCATCAATGGCAAGCGAAATGGTCAAAGGCAAAACGCTCTCAGAAGTTACTGCAATGTCGCGCGATGATGTCGCGAACGAACTGGATGGACTACCACCGATCAAAATGCACTGCTCAAATATCGGCGTTCAGGCAATCCAGGAAGCAGTAAAAGACTATTTGAAAAAAATCGGCCGGGATGACCTTGCGGGCAAGATAAAAGGTTGCCCTGACAAGAAACATTGACCCGTGAGTGCACATCGAGCACACGAAATTCATCCACTGGCATGACGCCCCGCGGCGAAACCACTCAATTGATCAAAAAGGCATTAGAACACGATGAAGAGGCTTGTACAAGAATACTTAATTTATACAAAGGGCGGATTTTTAGTTACGTATATCGTATGGTCCGTAATTATCATGACGCTGAGGATATTACTTTTGACACGTTCATCAAATGCTTCAATGCCCTGCCATCGTTTGATACCTCCCGACCTTTCACCACCTGGCTTTTCACGATCGCTCACAATTTGACGATGGATCATTTCAGAAAGCACAAGATCGAATTAGAATACTGCGATGAGCTTCACCAGAGTGGTGATGATCTGGCCGGTGAATATGAAAAGAAACGAAAAATCGAGCGAATCGACCATGCCCTCACTCAACTTCCGCCGATCGATCGCGAGTTGATCATCCTCTTTCACAAGGAAGAACACACCTATCAGGAAATCAGTGAGATTCTGAGTATACCGATAACGACTATCAAAACCAGGCTGCATCGGGCACGTAAAAGACTGCACGGTATCGTCCAAAAGAAACCGGAGAATGAGTGAAACTTACTTGCCGTTATTGCGTATTACCTAGTGATGAAGCATAAAGAGATAGAAAGACTGATCCAAAAAGGACTGGATGGCGAACTGAAGCCAAATGACAAAGCACGGCTGGACAATCACCTCGCACGCTGTCATGACTGTGCGACGTTCCATCAGGAGATGTCGCAGACAACGAGACTCGTACGTCAGCTCGGTGAGATCCACCCACGAGCTGACTTCAATGCCAGGATCCTCGCCCGGTTAGGGATCAGACAAAGATTTGCCTGGACAAAAGCAGGCATTGTCTTTGCTGGTAGCTGGGTAGCCGTACTGCTATTGTTCACATATTCGTCTCTCCCCACCCGGATCCTCGGCTGGCTGACGACTTCGTTCCCCTCGATCGTTAGAGTCTCGGAAAAAGCCGAGTTGGTCATTACTTCGTTGAGCCAAGTTCTGACACCGATACTGAAGAGTTCATTAAGCAATGCAAACCCAGTCATTGGATTGGTTTTCAGTATTTTGTTCATCTATTTCTTAGGCAAGGCCTTACAAAAGGAGGTAAAATGCAAGGCTTAACAACAATATTACTCTTAGTTACCGCAATCGCCGGCCAATCTCTGACGACCAGTGCTGAGTACATCGGCGCAATGCCGCCAGTAGAGGTCACGGCAATGAGGTATGCAAACGAAGATGCCGCATGGAGCGGGTTGATGCCTGCGGTGGAGGTCACAGCATCCAGGTATATCAGCGACGATATTGCCCGTGCCGAAGTAATACCGGCAGTCATCGTTAACCAAGACGACTTCTGCTGTGAAGACGAGAGTGAACATAGTTATGCTCACGCTATAGCTTCTGGCATTCAGTCAATACTGGTCAAGAATACAAGAATACCCGATCTCGATTTGAATATGCAGATTGCCGACCTCAAGATCTTCGGTGCGGTTCCCGGGGCAATCACATTCAGCGGCGATTACCACTTACAAGAAAACGACACGATCGATGAAGACGTAACCGTGACCGGCGGCAATGCAAGGATCGACGGAATCATTGACGGGGATCTTGCTGTGATGGGCGGCACCGTCGATGTCAACGGTACGGTTGAAGGAGAAGTTGCTGTACTCGGTGGTAATTTGGAGATCACGGGACTGATCGATGGAGATGCTGCGGTCTTCGGCGGTAATATCAAGAACCGAGGTATCATCGATGGAGAACTGCATGTGATAGGCGGTACGGTCCACCTCGACTCAGGTTCTGTCGTCACCGGTGATATCAGCATGGTCGGAGGTACGGTAGAACGTGACGAGAATGCAGTAGTGGGAGGAGAGATCGAATCGGTTGAGATCAAAGCCCTGGAAAAGATCCTGCCCCGCATCAGCCGGGCATTCAGGCTTCCAAGAATACTGCCCGGCGCTGAAGTCTTTCCCCGAGCAGTATTCCTCGGTATGCTGGTCGTTCTCTATCTCTTTAATATCCTTGTTGCGCTCATATTCCCCAATGCAACCGAAAGGGTGAGAACGAAAATCGAAGAAAGCATATGGGCATCGATCGGTTTGGGCATTGTCATGCAACTTTTGTTCGTGCCTCTTATCGTGCTCCTTGCAGTTTCGATAATCGGCATACCACTTATCATCCTGCTCCCCCTGGCAGTCTTCCTTGCCACACTATTCGGACTGTCTGCACTCGCGCTGATTGCCGGCGAGCGAGTATGTAAAGGATTCAACTGGAAAATCCAAAGCATGCTGGGTAAACTCAGTCTCGGCTGGCTAGCGATCATGCTTATTCCAATTGTTCTTATTCTCATCGGACCGCCTGTCTTCGGAATCGGTTTTGTGGTCGTGTATATCGCGCTGACGATAGGTCTCGGAGGGGTGATATACACCTTGGTCAAGAGATCGCCCAAAGAAACGAAAAAATAGGAAACAGAAACTCACTAGGCCAGCCTGTTCAACGGCTGGCCTTTTTATTTCGGACTAAAATTTCACATGTTGAATTGTCAATCAGCAGGAGTATAATAGACTATGACAACAGTCGATCACGCGATGGAACTCGTTTCCAGACGCGACTTCCACAAACTCGAAGACCTATGGACCGACATGATCACCGACACGAGTATCGGAACGAACCAGTACATATCTATTGCCGAGGCAGTCAGAAAGACTGGTGATCCAGGGCGGGCAGATCTTCTCTTAGAAATACTCAGCGAATATTACGAAACGCAAGAACAATATGACCGCATGATAGAAATACAAAAGCACATGTTGCGATTCAACAGGGAAAATCCACAAATACGGAAAAAAATCATCGAGATCTACAGGACGAAACACAAAACATCTCTCCACATCGAGGACTATCTGGAATGTTCCGGCTTGACCAAGGATGAACCAATCATGAAAGCGCTACAGAAGTTTGAGGAATACTTGCAGTATGACATCGGTAAACATTTCTTTTTCGAACGCTATGGAATGGGTGAGGTCGTTGCGGTTATACCTGCTAAGAAGGAAATAGTCGTCGATTTTGAAAAAAAGAAAAAACACTTCCTGACCATCGACATAGCAAAAGGGCTGCTTACGCCGATCACGCAATCCCATTTTCTCCTTTCGAAACGTGAAAACATCCAAGAGCTGAAATCAATGGCAAGGGAGCAGCCGGCCGAGGTAGTGTTGATGATGCTTCGGAGTTTTCGTGAACCCATGACCGCATCTACGATAAAAGGGTATCTCGATGGCATAGTCGAAAAATCACAATTGAATAAATTCTGGGAAAGAACACGAAAGATCCTCGAAAAACACGATAATATCAGAGTCGCCGGAAAAACCTCAAAGACCTATTCTTATGTCGCCTCGGTCACCGATAAGGAACAACAGGTAATGGAGTCTTTCCAAAAAGCAAAACTCCATGATAAGTACAGACATGCCGAAGAATGTGCCAGAAAAATGCCCACATTGTTCAAAACGCTGGTACCCCAATTGACCCAAATAGGAAAGCAGTGCCAGAAGGATCATCCGGGCATCGCTCTGGAAATATTATTGATGTTCACAGACCACAATGTCGACGCCGACCTGGGTTATTCGATCGACGATCTTTTGCATGCACACGAACCTGCAGATATTCTGGAAGAAACAACCAACCCGCAATACCGAGCAAGATTCATTGCTTATCAAAAAGCCAAGGACCACGACAAGTGGCCGGAGACAGGAGCGAATATTCTTTTTGCTGCCAATGATTTCACGGTAATGGACGTGGTATTCGATCACATGAATGATTCACCCGCCAAGATGGAAGATTTTTATCACAGAATACTCGCCATGCCGAAGGAATATCCAAAACAATTCCACTGGATGCTCAAGAAGATCGAGAGCGGCATTATGAATGAATATCTGAGACCGAATCTCATCCCAAGATTCATAGACAGCCTCAACTACGTCAAGGGTATTAAGGCGACAATGAAGAAGATCTTGACCTTGAATAATTTTGATTCAGTAGTTGCACGGGCAAATGAGACTGAAGCACAAAGGATCCGCGATTCGCTCAAGAGTAGTCCGATGTTCAGCGAACATGAGAAATCAGGTTATATGAGAATTCTCGAACATTACTTCCCGGCAATGGTAGAAGAGCAGACTGATATCATTTATTCTACAGAAGCCGCTTTAAATCGAAAGAAGAAAGAACTCAAACACATCCTCACTATAGAAATTCCCGCGAACAAGAAAGAAATCGGTAGAGCCCGTGAGTTTGGCGACCTGAGTGAGAATTTCGAATACAAAGCAGCAAAAGAAAAGCAAGACCAGCTCTATGCGAAGGTCAAGACAATCGAGTCGGAATTGCAGAGGGTACGAGTGATCGATCCCGCGAAGAGCACTACTGATTCCGTCAGCGTCGGCACAGTGGTTACACTGCAGAATACCGGGGATGATTCAGTGGTCGCCTACACAATCATGGGCAGATGGGACACAGACTTGCCAAAGAAAATACTCTCCAATGAGGCACCCCTTGCGCAGAGTATGCTGGGCAGGAAGATCAATGATACCGTAAGCATTGAAGGCACTGAATACCGCATCACGGAAATCAGTAAGGCCACCCAATGAACCGTGCTGGTCGATTAAACCATACCTTGCCATCGATGCGTCCAATACAGTGAGGAGGCAAAACATGAAGATTATCATCGCGATAATGGCACTCACAATCCCATTATTAACGCAGGGAGACGAAGCAAAGGTTGGGTATCTCGGAGTCTCCACTCAGAACCTGAGTGAAGCCATGAAGATAGCGGTAGATGTAGAACTGGGATTGCTCGTTGCAAAAGTCTACGAAGGTTCACCAGCCGAGATCTCAGGCATTAGTGTTGGTGATATAATCACTAAGATTGACGGTCAAGAAATAAACGATCACAAAACACTGAAGGCCATCGTCAGAGCGAATCCGAATAAGGCAGTCGAATTATCTTTGCACCGTAAGGGTAAGATGATCACCAAGACAGTCACACTCGGTGCAAAAGAGAAATCCAGAATAGCCATTGATATAGACATCCCCGAGATTCCCGATCTGAAAGTCATCCTCGGAACGAAGGAACTGCAGGAAAATATCGCCGAGATAAGAGCCGAAATCGATGAGTTGAGAGAGGAATTGGAGCGCATCAAGATGCAACTGAAATAGACATCCAATCTGCGACAAAAGACGCACAATTGAACGGCGTTCCGTAGTAGGATTCCCTTCTTACCGCATTAATACGTTGACAAACGCAAAATTGACCATAGAATAGCAATGTGGAATTTAAAGCAGCCAGACTGGATACGCCCGCACTTATAATAACGTCTCTGGTTACAGTTCTGCTCGTTGGATTAACGATACTATTCTTCGCGCTAACACCGATCGGCTTGATATTCAGCCTTGTCTCGGTTTTGATCATTTCCCTTTCTTATCTTCTCAGCCCAGCAAATTACAGTATCGAAGGTGCTAACCTCATTATCCGGAAGGTAATCGGTAAAGAAATAAGAATCAATCTCAACGAAATAGATAGCTACGCAGTCGTTACGGATTTATCTAAGTTACGGGTGGCGCGCACCTTTGGCAACGGCGGATTATTCGGATATTACGGCGCCTTCTCTACTGCCGAATATGGACCGATAAACTTTCAACTACGCAGCCTCAAAAATGTCTTCATAATAAAAACAAAAGACAACGCCTATGCAATATCACCGGCGGCGGTGATGCGGTTCGAAGAAATATTGACGAGCGCCGTGCAAGGCATGAAGGGCAAGATCGATATCCTGGCGCAAGCGAAACCCGAAACCATTAAATACGCAAATCCTCTCATCTTACTCCTACCGGCACTGCTTTTCATCTTGACCGTAGTAATGATCCTCCTGGTATATTCACAATTACCCGAACGTATTGCGGTTCATTTCGATCTGCAAGGCAATCCTGACGGCTGGGGTTCCCGGACCTCCTATTTGATCTCGGGAATTGTACCGGCTGCGATCCTGACCGCAATTAGTATTATTGCTTTTTTAATTGTGAGAAGAGCCACGAAAAAACCAAACCTTCCATATTATCTAATAACGATTTTTGCAGTAATTCAATTCTTCATCGCCTATGTATCTTTTGAGACATACTGGGTGAACAAACAAGGTATCCATATAATACCTTTCCCGTATGGTTTTATCATTTATTTCATAGCAATCGTTGCCTTACTTTTTGTGTACTATCGGAAGGTCAAGACCAGTGCATGATACGGCACCAATCGGTTGTCGTGGCTATTTGAATATTTTTGTGCCTTTACCAACGATTGTATTCAGTTGTTCCTTGAAATAATCAGTACTCTCTACAATGTGTTTGGGAATCTGCTGGCAGTAGTAATCCCAGGACCTACGTATCTCGGGACCAAGGACTTTGGCAATGGTTCCATCTTTCAACCCTTGTTCCACCCTTGCCTTGTTGTAGAGAACGAGGTCCGATGCCAGAGCCTTTGCCAACCGGCGCGCCCTTGCATGCCATTTCTTATCTTCTTCGGTGAGTTCTTCCTCAGAAAGATGTACTTTCCTCTCAACAGACTCTTCAACCGCCTTGCGCTCAGCCTCCGCTTTTTTAGGCAATTCCATTGATGGCGGTTTCTCGACCACAGGCGGCGGTGGTATACCAGCCGCACTCCCCGGTTGAGTCACCGGTGCCGGGGCGGTATAGGATGTCTTCTTGGTAACGTCAGGCGCTGGGGTTGCGGCGGGTGGTCTCCTTATGTACATCACTTCGCCACATTTCTTACACCGAACCTTGACACCCGCCCCAGGTATTTTTCTCTCATCAATATTATATTTAGTTTTGCAGTGGCTGCACTCAGCAATCATCTTTAATCCGCCGGTAAATTTCCTCACACTTTTTGCGTAATTCGGCTATTGTACCGTTATTGCGAATTACAAAATCCGCATTTCCAGACAAGTCTTTCTCGTCCTTCTGCATCGACCTTATCATAGAAAACATTCTTTCATCGATACCCTTCTCCTTCGCACGAGCCATCATTATATCATCACGGGCGGTCATCAATATCGTGTAGTCAGTCAAGGCGCAGATCTCTGACCAATCGAACAGCAGCGCCGCATCAACGACCACGATACCGGATTTAACATCCGATATCTTCTCGACGATTTTTTTTACCAACAAAGGATGTGATAATTGATTAAGATAATCTAGTTTTGTCCGGTCCGTAAAAATCACATCACGGAGTTTCCTTTTATCGACGCTACGCCCCTTCATTATCTCTTTTCCGAATCTCCTCTGAAGCATCAGGGATATCTCCGGCAACACCTCCCACCCGATCTCATCTGCAGAGATACAAGAAGCACCCATGTCTACGAACATTCTCGCCGCCGTCGTCTTTCCAGAACCTACATTCCCTGCCAAACCGACCACTACTCTTGATCCAGGGCGCATAACTGCACCCTCTCAAAAACGTTTGAAGCAAAGTGTTGCGTTATGTCCGCCGAAACCTAGAGAATTCGATATGGCACAGTCTACTTTCAACGGCCTGGGCTCACCACGAACTATGTCCAAACCTTCACATTCGGGGTCCGGATCATCGAGGTTTATGGACGGATGCACAATAAGATCCCTTATCGATAGTATCGTTGCCACCGCCTCAACGGCACCGGCAGCCCCCAGACTATGACCAAGCATCGATTTCGTGGCATTCAGCACCAATGAGCCAGCATGAGAACCGAACAGGTCCTTTATCGCCATGGCTTCATACTTGTCATTCAATTCGGTCGAAGTACCGTGTGTGTTGATAAAATCGATATCTTCGTTACCGCAATTGGCTTCCTTCATCGCTCTTGCCATGGACATGCGCGCGCCCTCACCTCCCGGCGCCGGAGCAGTAATATGATAACCGTCACCAGTTGCACCGTAACCCAGGACTTCGCAATATATTCGCGCGCCTCTTTCCTGTGCAGATGCCAATTCTTCCAAAACCAAAGTTGCCGCGCCTTCAGCTATTACAAATCCATCGCGAGCCTTGTCAAAGGGCCGTGATGCTTTTTGAGGCTCATCATTACGTCTTGAAAGAGCCCGCATATTGCTGAACCCAGCGACCGCAAAGGGCGTTATCGGGGATTCTGAACCACCCGTGATCACAACATCAGCATCGCCATATTTGATCGCTCTAAAGGCTTCACCAATTGCATGCGCCCCAGAGGCACATGCCGACACCGTCGTATAGTTTGGACCTTTCAGACCCCAATGAATGGAAACATATCCGGATGTCATATCGCTGATCATCATGGGAATGAGAAATGGTGAAACACGACTCGGTCCTTGCTCGATGAACTTCCTGTGTTCTGCCTCCCAGGTCAATAGACCGCCGATGCCTGAGCCGATAATCACGCCAATTCGATCCGGATCATATTTACCGAAATCGATCTTTGCATCGTCAACTGCCTCGATCGCCGACCACAGCGACAGCTGCACGCAGCGGTCGAGTCTCCTTGCAGACTTTGGCGGAATTTTTTCATCCGGACGGAAATCTTTCACTTCACCGGCGATCTTGACCACATGGTTGGTTGTATCAAAGGAGGTAATCCTATCTATGCCACTTCTACCCTTGAGCAACCCCTCCCAAGTCGTCTTGACATCATTCCCCAATGGTGTTATCGCACCAAGACCTGTAACAACAACTCTTCTCATTTCTGCTTGAGCTTTTCCTCGAGATAAGCTACGGCTTTACCTACATTATCGAGTTTCTGTGCCTCTTCCTCTGATATCTGGAGACTGAATTTCTCCTCGAATGCCATGATCAATTCTACCGTATCCAAAGAATCAGCACCAAGGTCCTCAATGAACTTGGCATCGATAGTAACCTTTTCTGGTGGCACGTGTAGTTGCTCCACGATTATGTTTCTTACGTCATCAAAAAGGGCCATCTTACTCCTCCTTTCACTTTCCTCAGTTCAAAGCACAACAGAAACAATATTGTGCCGGCCTACTGCATTACCATTCCACCGTCCACACATATCGTCTGGCCGGTTATATATGAAGCCTCGTCAGAAGTCAAGAAAAAAACCACATTTGCGACATCCAGCGGGTCTCCAAATCGACCTACCGGTATCAGTTTGAAATAATTTTGTCTTATCTCTTCGGGTATGCTTTCGGTCATCCTTGTTTCGATAAATCCTGGCGCTACTGCATTAACATTGATCTTACGGCTTGCGAATTCCTTAGCACAGGACTTCGTGAAGGCGATTATCCCGGCTTTACTTGCGGCGTAATTAGTCTGTCCGAAGTTGCCGATCAATCCTATAACCGAAGCAATGTTGACAATCTTACCATAACGCTGTTTCATCATATACTTTACCACGGCTTTCGTCACCAGGAACGTACCAGTAAGATTGACCTGCAGAACGCGATCCCAGTCTTCCCTGTTCATGCGTATCAGTAATTTGTCATTGTTTATCCCGGCGTTGTTTATCAGGAAATCAATTCGGCCGAAGTCGGCGAATACTTTGTCTACTGTCTGATTGACCTGAGTTTCGTCTGCTACATCCAAGTTACAGAATCTGGCCGAATTCCCGATTTCTGCCACTAATTTCTCACCCCTGTCCACATCAACATCGCAGATCACAACTTTCTCTTTTGCCTGTACGAAACGTCGGGCAATTGCTGCGCCAATACCTGTAGCACCACCGGTAATCAGACCAATTCTGACATCCCCAGCCATGCTAAAATTCTATTCAATTTTGATATGATGTCAAGTGCATGGGCTGTTGCGGAAAAAAATGCCCCGCCGTCCAGCGGGGCATCTAAACGACTGATACACTAAACCTGTTGATATCTATTCCAGCGCTCGGCCAGATTGGGGGCGTTCATCGTATCCAGTATATAATCGCAGAAATCACGTCCCGTTGCTCCAGTCGAACGTCCGGTCATCACGAGTTTTTTCTCATGCTGTCCACAGATATCCAGGGCCATCTCCAATTTCTTTGCAAGTTCCACATATCCGCAATGATTAAGGAGCATCGAACCTGCCCGGATAACGCTGCTCGGGTCTGCATACTGCGCCCTACCTTCTTTGACCATACGCGGAGCGCTTCCGTGAATCGCTTCGAACATTGCGTATCGTTTCCCGATATTGGCGCTGCCGGCAGTGCCAACACCACCCTGGAACTCAGCGGCCTCGTCCGTAAGAATGTCACCATACAGGTTAGGCAGTACCATCACCTTGAACTGTCGGCGCCGTTTCTCATCAACCAGCTTGGCGGTCATGATGTCGATGAACCAATCGTCCGAGTCGATACCGGGATATTCCTTAGCGATCTCGTAGAACGTCTTGAGAAAAAGCCCATCAGTGGTCTTTACAACATTTGCCTTCGTAACGGCGGTCACGCGATTAATCTTATTTTTCTTTGCGTACTCGAAAGCCAATCTGATAATGCGGTCGCTGCCTGGTTTTGTGATGAGTTTGAAATCAATTGCCAGGTCCGGCGTCACTTCAATACCGAAAGGCCCCAGCGCGTATACGTCTTCTGTATTTTCCCGGAAAAACATCCAGTCAATACCCGACGCAGGAACTCGCACCGGTCGAACATTGGCGAATAGATCCAGTTCTTTTCGCACGGCTACATTAGCGCTCTCGATATTGGGCCAGGGGTCACCTTTTTTTGGTGTAGTCGTGGGTCCCTTCAATGTCACATGACATTTCTTTATTTCCACCAGTACATCATCCGGTATAGGTTTCATAACCTCGGAGCGTTTTTCAATGGTCATGCCTTCTATCACTCGGAATGCGACCTTTCCACGAGAAACCTCGCCCTTAAGAATGTGTTCAAGTACCCTTTGTGCCTCGGCCGTTATGTATGGACCGATACCATCACCACCCAGAATACCAATAATAAGCGGATGTAGTTTTCCGTAATCAATCCAGTCCTCGGCTTTCCTCAAGCGCCTGACTCTCTGTAGCTGGGTCTCGAGTATTCCGCCGAAATGCTCCTGAGCCCTCACGATAACAGCCGGCGTCTTGGCTTTCTTCGATACCTTTTTCTTGATCATTTTCTTCGTCTTCTTAGCCTTTGATACTTTCTTTGTTTTCAGTTTCTTAGTCTTTTTCGTCGGTTTTTTTTTCATCCTTTTCATCTTTTGTCTCCTTTAACTAGTCTAGTTTAAAATCGCCATGCTTCTTAATATGCGAAAGAAGTCCTCCATCATTTAGAATGTTCAACATCGCCCTGGGCAACGGATGGGCACTGAGTTTGAAGTTTTTTGTTTTGTTCTCTATAATACCGGTTCCCAGGTCAACCCAAATCTCGTCGCCTTGTTCGATATTGTCAGTATCGCATTCTAACAGAGGTAGACCTACGTTTATCGCATTGCGATAGAAAATTCGCGCGAAGGATTTTGCCAGCACCGCCGATACTCCTGCAAGTTTAATGATGGTCGGTGCATGCTCACGTGAACTACCCAATCCGAAATTATTGCCGGCCACGACGAAATCACCCCGTGTCATCTTCAATGCAAATTCCTGATCTGCGTCTTCGAGAACATGCTTCGCGAGTTCTGGTAGATTCGAACGCAGGTGGAAATACCGACCAGGACAAATCAAATCGGTTGAGATACTGTCGCCGAATTTCCATGCCTTTCCCTTGAGGATCATTGCTAACCTCCTGGCCGATTCAACTTATTTCTTTGACAACGCCTCTTTGACCCAATTCGTTGTCACCGACTTCGGTCTCTCAATGGCTTCACCAACGGCGCGGCTTACGATAAGCTGCGAGCACATGCCCATAGCCCTGGATACACCGAACAGAACTGTGTAGTACTCAAATTCGGTCATGCCGAAATGATACAGCAGGCAGCCTGAAGCCGCGTCAACATTCGGCCACGGGTCTTTTGCCTTACCGTGTTCTTTCAAGACACCGGGGATGACATTGAAAACCTTGTCCACGATCTGGAAATACGGATCATCGGCACAGACGCGCGCGCCGAATTCTCGGAAGGCATCGAAGCGCGGATCCGTTATCCTAAGCACAGCATGACCATACCCCGGAATGACCTGTCCAGAATTCAGCGTGTCCCAGGCAAACTGCTTGAGCTGCTCGTCAGTTGGTACACCACCGAACTTCTCCTTCACCATTATCACCCAGCGCAGACATTCTTGATTTGCCAAACCATGTAATGGCCCCGCCAAACCATTGAGGCCTGCTGACACGGCGTAATATGGATCAGAAAGCGCAGAACCAACGCAGTGACATGTGTGGGCACTAACGTTGCCACCTTCATGGTCAGAGTGCAGAACCATATATAGTCTCATGAGATCTGCAAACGAGCCGTCCGAATCCTCAACACCAAGCATGCGGGCGTAATTTGCTGCCCAATCGAGTTTTGGGTCTGGATCGATACGTGGTCCTTTGTCGAATTTCATCCGGTAAATACCAGCCGCAAGGTTCGGGAGTTTACCGAGAAGATTCATGCAGTCTTCAAGTGTAGCATCCCAGTATACATCTTTCTTCATGCCTGCAGTGTATTGCTTTCTGAATACCGATTCTTTTTCCATGGCGAGAATGCCCAGGCTGAACATCACCATCGGGTGAGAATCTTTTGGGAGAGCCTCCAATGTTTTCCAAACGTAGTCAGGAACCTGGCAACGATCGCTCAAATCTTTCTTTAATGACTCCAAAGCCTCAGCGTCCGGCATTTCGCCGGTTACCAGCAGGTAGAAAACTGCCTCAGGCAGTTGATCTTTCAATTCACCGATCGGGCGACCGCGAATAATGAGCCCTTTATCCGGAGGTACTACTGAAGTATCACATACCAGAGCCTTAACACCCCGCATACCGCCATATAGTTGTGAAACCTTGACCTCAGATACGGCTTTGTCCGCATTTTGTTTTACAAAACCCTTGATATCTTCCCGCAACGCAGGAATCGTCTTTGCCAGTTTTTCTTTTAGTTTACCCATTTTGCTTCCTCCTTACTTCTCGTAATTATATCCGCCCAAATTATCTATTTTTTCGCCGCTTTGAAGATTTCTTTGTCTTCTTACGACGAGATTTTTCGAAAAGTTCTCGCGGATCGCTGATCTGACCCTTGATCGCCGAATAGGCAGCGGTGGCTGGTGACGCAAGATACACCATGCCTTCGGGATTGCCCATGCGGCCCTTGAAATTCCTATTAGCAGTCGAGAGACAAACCTCTCCGTCGCCAAGGACACCCTGATGAACACCAACACACGGACCACACCCGGGACCCATAATGATACCGCCCGCGCGGACAAATACATCTAACAAGCCGGCTTTCATAGCGGCCAAATACACATCACGGGATGCCGGAACAACAACTAATCTTGTATGAACGGCACGTTTTTTGCCTTTCAATATTTTGGCGGCAATCTTCAAATCCTCGATACGACCGTTGGTGCACGTACCGAGAAAGACCTGATCGACTTTGACTCCCCGGGCTTCTCGTATACCTCTTGTGTTATCCACAGTATGGGGAAAAGCAACTTGGGGTGACAGTTTCCGGGCGTCGACCTTGATCATCCGTTCGTATATTGCGTCCTTGTCAGGCATTAATGGCCGCCAATCCTTGACACGTCCCCGCGATCTAAGGTATTGTTTTGTTTTCTCATCCGAAACGATCAAACCAACCTTTGCCCCTGCTTCAACCGCCATGTTGGACAAGACAAAACGCGCTTCCATCGACATTTTCCTGATTGCTGCACCACCGAATTCAAGCGCCTTGTAGGTAGCGCCATCAGCACCGAGCATTCCGATCAGGTAGAGAATAAGATCCTTTGAATAGACACCGGGCTGGAATTCGCCCTCCACTTCAACACGATATGTTTCAGGAACCTTGAACCATGTTTTTCCCATTGCCATTCCTATCGCAACATCGGTCGATCCCATACCCGTGGCAAAAGCACCCAATGCCCCTGATGTGCACGTGTGCGAATCACCCCCGATCACGACATCCCCTGGTTTTGCATATGACTCTACCAGACGCTGGTGGATCACGCCATCACCCACCTCGGAAAGGATCGCACCGGATTTTCGGCTGAACTCGCGAAGCAACATATGATCATTTGACAGTTCTTTACGCGGAGAGGGTGCTGCATGGTCGAGAAAGAATATTGACTTGGGTGCCCGGACTTTATCCAAACCCATTTTCTGAAGCTGGCGTACGCCCAGCGGCCCGGTACCATCCTGAAAAGCAGCCACGTCGACGCTCGCTATCACAATATCACCAGAATGTGCATCCTGACCACTCTTCTCGGATAAAATCTTTTCCGCCAAGGTCTTACCCATCATGCCTCCATTCTATGATTAACCGTGGACTCTGTATTAGCTAAAGACAACTAATGTCTATCGCATGCTTACAATACAGCGTATTATTATACGGAATTTTCTTCCGAAGTCAAGATACCGACTCCCGTTTGTCGCTCTGACATTTGAACAAATCGTGAAAAAAACCCCCCAATATCACTGTCTGATCTCGAAGCACGTGAATTCGCCAGTCGGCTCCTCCCAATCCACTTCGATGCCCTCGACACGCGAGAGTGGTGGGCCCTTACGGCACCAGCGCACAAAATCGGCCATTTTGCCGGGTGTACCTTCGGCCATTATCTCGACTCTACCGTCGGGCAAATTCCTCACCCAACCCTTCAATCCCAACAGTTTTGCGGCATTTCTTGTATTCGCTCGAAAGAATACACCCTGAACATTACCCTCCACGATGATATGTGCACGCTCCGACTCATTCATCTTTTCATGAATTTCATCTTACCGCAGCTCATATTATGCCTGCTTTCGCTCCACTCAATTGACCGCACGCGGCGAGTATTCTCTGTCCACGCGATTTTCTTATCACCACCGTATGATGCGACTCTAAGAGGTACGTGAAAAATGCATCGATGCTCTTCTCTGAAGGTCTTCTGTAGGGTAATCGTGGGTGTTCGTTGTACGGTATGAGATTTATCTTCGATGGTATATTTCTCAACAGCACCATCAATTTCCGTGCATCCCGAATGCTGTCATTGATGTCTTTGATTATCACATATTCAAACGTCACCATTTCCTTCTTCAATGAATACGTTTTGGCAAGTTTCAAGATGTCCTTAAGAGGGTTAGTTCGCGCCACCGGCATGAATTCCTGCCGCATCTCTTCATCGGCAAAATTGAGCGAAATCGCCAGTTTAACCCGAATGGAAGATTTCAACAACGCCTCGATACCCTCCACAATTCCCACGGTTGATACTGTTGTATGTCGCCGGCCAATACCAAGACCTATTGGTGACGACATGATTTCCAGCGCGCCAAAGACCGCGTCATAGTTAATGAATGGCTCACCCATGCCCATGAACACTACATTGCTGCATTTCTCTCCCCTTTTTTCCTGAATCGTCCGCACCTGATCTGCAATCTCGTACGCATGAAGGCTACGTTTGAGCCCGATCAAACCTGTCGCACAGAACTTGCATGCCAATGGACAGCCCGCCTGGCATGAAACACAGATGGTGCGCCTCCCACCTTCACGGATGTAGACCGATTCCACATTCACACCATCCTCCAGTTCCAGTAAATACTTCTCGGCATCCGTACCTTCACACTGCAAACCCGCTATCTTAACCCCAGCAATCACAAAACGGTCATTGAAATACCCTCTCAATTCCTTGGAAATATTGGTCATTACTGAAAACTCGCCCGCGTTCTTTTGCCAGATCCATTTAAAGACCTGTTCCGCACGGTATTTCGGAAAACCAAGACCAATAAGTCTTTCCTCCGCCTGGTGCAGCGAATACCGCATGAAGTTTTCTTTCACAATAAGATTATAGTCATTGAGCGGCGCGAATCAACGTCTGCGTAACAAAAAATCTTGACGTTTTGTGATATTTGTTTATAATATTTTTTGAATTAGAGGTGTGGT
This sequence comes from Caldifarciminota bacterium, assembly GCA_020353055.1. GTDB lineage: Bacteria > Hydrothermota > Tepidihabitantia > SM23-42 > SM23-42 > SM23-42. The sequence continues at coordinate 1,932,769 of CP070686.1, forward strand.
ACAACAAAAGGAAAGGGAACAAACTAATGCTATGACGAAATGTAATTATTGTAACTATTCACAAAATCCTGATTATGCAAGATTCTGTACAAAATGCGGTGTCGCAATGAAGACAGATACAAAAACGGTTGCCGAATCAGAGCGTCTGAGACTCCTGGGAGGTGAACTCAGATTACTCACAATTTTTTTCGTCAACCTCACGGGTATTGAAAAATTGATCAAGAAAGATACTTACGCAACGACAAAACAGCATGTGCAGGAATTCCTTAGCAGCATCGAGGAAATCGTTGATGAATACAACGGAACTTCAAATCGTATCATCCCTGACTTCCGGATCCTGGGTATTTTCGGTGCGCCGCACGCACATCATGACGATGCCCTGAGGGCGACACGATGTGCAAGCCACATAAGAGATTGGTGGTTAAAGAGAAAGCAAGAAGCTAAATTTTTCAAAGATATCGATTTAAGAATCGGGATGAATACTGGAAGGGCGTTCTTTGGATTCGTGCTCAAGGAATCACCCTTCCTGACCGTGATCGGCGACACCATCAATACCGCAGCACGTATCACGGAAATAAGTCAACATAGTGAAATCTTGATGACAAGAACAACCTTCAACGCGGTGCTCCGCTATATCGATGCCGAGCACGTCGGCGAGCAAACAGTCAGGGGTAAACAGACGAAAGTCGATATCTACCGCTTGAAGAAAATCAGAGCAACGCCGCGTGTCGTCGAACCCCAGCGAATGCCGCTGTTCGGTCGGGAGTCCGAGTTGAACAGGCTCCTCGACCTCGCCCAGAACTCAAGAGAGAAAACTGCTATATGCTGTCTGCTGAACGGACAGATGGGGATAGGTAAAACAAGGCTCAAGGAAGAATTTGAAGTACAATTGAGCAAGAATGACAAAATCACGTGTTTCGAAACCAACTGCTCGGTCGACGTTCAGTCGCCTTACCACCCGTTCCGGACTCTACTGAGAAACATGTTGCAGTTGCATGAACTGGAGAGTCAAGATATTACGGCCAAGCGGCTCGATGAGATGTTTGCTCAGCAGGGTTTCAAGCGCTCACTGGTCAAGGGGCTAAAGCATCTACTCCTTACCGACATCGGGCGGCTACACAGTGAAGAAATCCGTATGGTCAACGAAGAGATTTATGCTTCAGTGCGCGATGTTATTAGAAATGAATGCCGCAAGAAGCCACACGCACTCATCTTTGAGGAATTCGGACAGGCAGACACGATGTCCAAAGAACTACTGACGTATTTGATTAATGAATTAGAGAATGAGCCGATCATGTTTCTTTTGATAAATGCCCCGAATCAACATTTTGAAGACATCGCCGCCGACTTCGAGGAGATCGATCTCAAACCTCTACCCAAGAAGCACGTCCATTCTTTGATCCGACATATCCTGGGTGACGTTGATGATGCCCTCGCCGATTTCATCTACCGAGAAGCAGGGGGAAACCCCCTTTTTACAATCGAAGCAATCCGAAACACGCGCCGCAATAGAATAATTAAACAAACATCGGGCAAGTGGCACCTGTCGAAGGAACAGGCGCTTGTTTTTTTAGATGACCTATATGGACTGGTGATGTCCACAATCGACTCTCTCGCACCCGATCCGCGGCTGATCGTTGATTATGCCTCGGTTATCGGCTACCGCTTCAGTCTACGTATTCTGAGCGAACTGCTGACCCGGCCTGATTTGAAAGAGCATCTGGATTATCTGATTGCCGAAGGATATATCGTTCTTTCATCTGACGGTGAAGATCCAGTATATATATTTCGCCATAACCTGCTGAAAGATGCTGCCTACAATGTCTTACCGCTCAGAAAGCGCAAGGAAATTCACAACAAGGTAGCCAGTCTGCTTGAGCAGGTCTATTCAGATAATCTTTCCTCATTCTATGAAGAGGTTGCACGGCACTACCTTGCAAGTGATCGCTACGGGGGAGCTACCAAGTACTTCAAACTCGCCGGCGACAAGGCCAAGAATCTTTATGCAATCGACCAAGCCCATTCTTTTTATGAAAAGGTCCTTGATATCACAAAGAAATTCGGTACTGAATTACCCAAAACCCTGTATCATGAGATCATGCTCAACTTGATAGATATCTATGAGATCAAAGGTGATATCAGTAAAATGGAACGAACTGCGAGAGAAAAACTGATAGAAATGAAGGACGATGAGGATCTGAAGAGCACTATGCTCTTTGCCGAACGCCGCGCATATGCACTGATACTGCTCAATAAGGTTGAACAAGCCGAAGAACTGCTTAACGCAAGCATCCAAAAGTGCGATACGCAGATGACGGACATTCTACCAATACTGTATGCAGACCTGGGAATGCTTTATGCAAATAAGTATGAGTATGACCTATGTCTCTTGAACTTCAACCTCAGCTGGCGCATCGCCCGCGCTAACGATATAAAAGAAGCTGAAATAGTGTGTCTGCTCAATCTCTCAAAACTGCACAAGAACCTGGGTAATTACGAAAAAGCTTTGGATTATCTACAGCACGGTCTTGAGATTCTCGTCGACACGGAAGATATAAGAAAGAACATCGAGCTTCAATACCTGATAGCCAATATCGATTACGAAATGTGGAATATTGAAAAAGCAAAAAATCTGCTCAGTGAATGTCTCATGACTGCTGATTCCATTGGGAGTTTCGATGCATACATTAGATCCGCACTGGACCTGGCACGCATCTATTCTCTGAATGGGGAACCGGGACACGTAACTCAATACTTGAAAGATGTCGATAAAAAGATATCATTTCTTATCCGTGAGAGTTTACTTGCCGAAATCAATCTCAAAAAGGCGCTGGTTTACTATAATAACGGAGAGTGCAAAAAGGCCAACGACTACGTGATTAATAGTCTGAGAATCGCAGAGCGGCTAAGCCAGCGGGAAATTGAGTTTCAATGCTATGAATTGTTGTCGATGATCGATGAAAATAACAACATGGAGAATGCAAAGAAAGCGCTAAAACTCGCAGAGCAGATGAAATTACCTCCTCTGATTGCCTCAGCCCTTTATCGCATGACCATGATCTTCCTCGACAGTGATGACATAGAACGTGCACGGTACTACGGTAGAAAAGCTCTCCTGGTATTTGACGACATCAAATCAAGGCTCAGCGATACAAACCGCCAACATTTCATCAGACGGCCGGAATATACCAAACTACTGGAGATATAAGATGGTCTGCCAAAATTGCAGCAAATCAATCAGCGAACCACTGCATTTCTGTCCGTATTGCGGTGCCGCAACACACGAAGGCGTAACCTCACCCTTTCAGGATCTGAAACTGACGTTCCTCCGTGTTGACCTATCGGGATTCACAAAAATGAGTGAAGCCATGATTGCCGAGGATGTAATGGCTGTACTTAACGAGATTTTTGGCGTTTTTGTGCAAATTGTTGAATCGAACAAAGGCACGATATACCAGGTGATCGGTGATGAGATTGTAAGCATTTTTGGATTAGATCTCGAATCCGGTTTCGCCCCGCACATGGCGATCATGACTGCCGAGGAAATGTTTAACAAACTTTACGACTTCAACAAAAAGGGGAATCTTAAAAGTCCGATCGGTCTGAAGGTCGGCGCCGAAATCGACTCTGCTTCGATCTTCGATATGCAAAAGGATTTGAGAGATGCGCTCATACTCACCAAGGGATTCCGTAAGAGTCAAATACTACAGAAAAATGCATCGAGCAATACGATACTCGTTGGTGAAAATCTATACAAGGTCACCAAAGGCTTCTTTTCCTTCCGCGAGGTCGGTGAGTTTGTTGAAGAATCCTTCGGCGTCAAGGCATATGAATACAAGCTAAAATTGAAGGCCTGATGGAAGAACATGTCTTAGCATTATACAACGATCTACTCAAACTCCTGAGAATGGGAATATATCTTGCCCGCACCTATCCGCAGGGGCATCCATCGATGAAGAGTACAACACAACGCATTCGTGCACTTTTCGACGAGATTCGGATCGAAAAACGGGTTGTCTCAATCGTTGTCATTGAAAGTGTCTTAACGATTGAAGATGCAAGATTCGACTCAACAAAGATGACGATCGTAAAATACCTCGTCGATCGATTTCACCAATTGGGCGTCAAGAGTATAACATTCAATACGGAGGTGTCCGAGAGTGATCTCCATGAATTCTTCACGGTGATGGCACTGCAGCCGTCGGACATCGACGACTATGGTGACGTCACCGCAGTAATGCAAACCAGGCACATTACTGGCATCAAAGTCAATATCTACCGTGTCGGTGTCGTGACTTCTGATGGGGAAGCGAGGGAACTCGATTGGGAGAATTTCCTCGAATCTATAATCACGGCGGATGCACCCAGGACGGAAGAAGAACGCTTGAAGGAGTTGGGTAATTTTCTCGGCGTGCTTGGTGTCACTGCCGATGATTCAATAGAAGAACAATCGGAAAAGATACTTGGCGGACTCGAGAAGCTTGCCCTCATGGTGGCCGACCGCTACGGAGAAGAAAGATGGAGTGAATATTCTTTGGTCTTTTCAAGATTACTGGCCATTCTGTCGCCTTCGATTAAGAAGAATATTGTTAAATACCGCACCGAAAACGCCAAGCTGGCAGAAATGTTCCGCAAATTAGTACCGACGATGGACGATGAAGACATCGTTGACATCGTAATGACGATTGCTAAGAAGAAGGGCGGCAACGCGGAAAACGAAATAGTCGATATCTTAAAGAATGTGGGGGGTAACAAACTACCAGGTATTCTGACGACCCTCGGAACTCGTGCACCCGAGTACTACACGAGCGATTTTGTCGATCGTTTGATGAAACGTGTAAAAGCACGAAAAAGTCCAGAAGGTGCAGCCAAGTATACGATCAAGAATCTTGAGATGGAAATGAAAAGTCATTTTCCCGCATTGCGCAGCGAATCTCCTGATGACCGGATTAAAAGCGTGGACTCACTCATTGAGTTCGCCGACCGTTTGTTTGAAGCCGATAGTTATGAATTGGTCTGTCTCATGGCAAACCGGCTGGATGCAATGGCTGAGGCGGAATCGGATCTAAATACATTCGCCAAGGCGATCGACGCGATGAAAATCCTCTATATAAAGGCACGTGACAGAAACAACACTGAAGTGATGGAGTTTATCGCAAAGAAATTCGCAAAATATCTGATGCGCAAAGATGCCATCTTTCTGGAACGCAAGCGTTTTGTCATAAAAGCAATCGGTGAAACAAGAGATCCAACCTACATACCAGAATTGGTCTCTTCACTGTGGGCCGCTGGCACGTATGGTGAAGCAAGGGAATCGTTGATTGCACTTGCCGATCAGTCCGCACCGCTGTTGATTCAAACACTTCGGGAGACCGACGACTATTCAGTCAGAATGAAGATCCTCGATATCCTGAAAAGGATGAGCGACAAGGCGATTCCAGAAATTCTGAATCTGCTCCATGCTGAAGAATGGTACGCGCGCCGGAACGGTGTTTTCATCCTGGGTGAACTCAAAGCAGATTCAGCAGTAGATGAAATCGGCGCATTGATGAACGAAGACATCGAGCAGATACAACTGGAAGTGGTGGCAAGCCTCGGCAAGATAGGTGGTGCTAAGTCTAAAGAATATATGAAGAAGGGGTTGAACAGCAAATACCCACAGGTCACCCTGGAAGTAATGAAGTATCTCGATGCAGACGATTTCAAGCACAAACTATCCGGTGTGCTACCGTGGCTTAAGAGGCACAAAACGATACCCAACGAAATCGATGAACAATTCCGCGTCAACGTCATCCACGCCCTCGCGAAAAGCAAGGAGGAATCTGTGATTTCGGCTTTGGTTTCAATCGTCAAAGAACGCGCCCTTTTCAAAGGTAACCTGCTTCTCCCCACCAAAGCAGCTGCTCTTACCGCCCTCGCACAAATCGGTACTCAAAAGGCCATGCAAACTCTGCAGAAAGCAGCGAACAGCAGAAATCGCTACATTGCCATTACGGCTCAAGACGTTCTCCAGCGCATGACGTCAGCATCAGAGGAAGTCGAGAGTTAGTTGCCTTTAGTACTAAATACAAAAGATCATAAGTCTGTCAGGCCAATGGCACGGTAACGAGGTCAACTTGACATCGATGTATTTTCAGCTATAATCACGGGTGAAGCATCCCGCGTCCAAGAAAGACAATGTTGCGGATATCAGATTCATTACAAATAATGAAGCGGTCCCTGAAGAACACGGTTCCTTTTCTGCATTAGTTAACTGGCAGCCGCTTTACAATCTCTACACGGTAGATGACACCGTTGTCGTTCATCTAGAACTCGCCGGTGTAGACCTGCAAGATGTCGTCATCTTCCTACGCAGCCGATACATGTTTATCGAGGGCAACAGGATAGCACCAACGATCATCGAAGAGCACTGTGTATTCCATAATCTGGAAATCCCCTATGGCCGCTTCATGCGCCGCATAGATTTTCCGATGCCCGTCGAAACCCGTCAATACAGGTACGAAATGCGAAACGGCGTTCTGACAATACAATTCAAGGTTGTAGAGAAAAAAATCATACCGGTCGAGGGAGAGTAATGCCATACACCATTGAGAAGATAAACATTCAATGTGTTGTCTTGTCCAAATGTTGTGAAACGACCAGAGAGATGGTGTTTTTTCTACTTTGATATGCTGAAATCGAGATATGGATTTCTTCCGCATTCAATCTGTAGGTTAAATCCAGGATTATGAGATGGCTGATACGTTGGTAAAAATACCGGACGAATTGGGTATCATCCCGATCAAAGGTGGAGTGATCTTTCCTGACCAGGTAGTGCCGCTTATCATCCATACGCAGAAACTGGCTAAACTCATTGACGAAATTCTGACCACCAACAAACTGGCCGGTGCCCTGACCCAGCGCAATCCTGACATTGAAGAGCCGAATCCAGACGAAGTATTCAAGGTGGGTTGTGTGATTCAAATCACAAAAATGCTTCGTTTCCCCGACGGCACGATCCGTCTACTCATAAAAGGGCTGAGCCGATTCAGGGTCGCCGAGTTCACGCAGAGCGAGCCATATCTAAAGGCCACTATAGAAACCATCAGCCCAAGTTACAGAAAAACAGTAGCATTAGAGGCTATGATGCGTAACGTCATAACGATGTTCCAGCATCTTGTGTCTCTTGCACCATATCTACCTGATGAATACGCCGCAGTTATTCTCAATATGGAGAGCGCGGACAGCCTGGTCGATTTTGTCAGCAGCACCATCAATTTCGACTACAACGACAAACAGGCGCTACTCGAAATCACCGAACCGAAGGAGCGATTCGGAAGGCTCATCCCCATGCTACAAAAGGAAATAAGTATACTTGAGCTCGGTGCGAAGATTCGCTCTGATGTCAAAAGTGAACTTGACAAGGGTCAGCGCGAATTCTATCTACGTGAACAGCTAAAGGCAATACAAAAAGAACTGGGTGAAACCGATGAACACGCTCGTGAGATCGAAGAATTAAGGTCAAAAATAGTCAAAGCCAAAATGCCCGAGCAGACCAATAAGGTCGCGCTGAAGGAACTTGATCGGCTCGCGAAAATGCCACCCCAGGCAGCCGAATATACGGTATCGCGCACATATATTGACTGGCTGATTTCTCTTCCCTGGGCAGTTTCTACCCAGGATAACCTGAACGTACCAAGGGCACAGAAAATTCTTGATGAGGATCATTATGACCTCGAAAAAGTGAAAACACGGATCCTTGAATACCTGGCCGTGAAAAAACTCAAGCCGGATTCAAAAGGCACTATTCTTTGTTTTGTCGGCCCCCCAGGGGTCGGCAAGACATCGCTCGGGAAATCAATTGCCCGCGCTCTCGGCAGAAAGTTCACCCGCATCTCTTTAGGCGGTATTCGTGACGAGGCTGAGATCCGAGGGCACCGGCGAACGTATGTCGGTGCCTTACCCGGCCGGATAATTCAATCCATCAAGAACTGTTCTACAAATAATCCCGTATTCATGCTTGATGAAATCGATAAAGTAGGCACTGATTTCCGTGGTGATCCATCCTCGGCACTTCTCGAGGTGTTGGACCCCGAACAGAACAACGCATTCTCTGACCATTATCTTGAGGTACCCTTTGACCTATCGCAAGTAATGTTCATCGCAACCGGTAACGTTGTCGATCCGATAATCCCAGCCCTCAAAGACCGTATGGAAATAATCGAATTGCCTGGCTACATCCTCGAGGAAAAAGTTGAAATTGCGAAGAAATATCTCATTCCGCGTCAGATCCGGGAAACTGGACTGAAATCATCCAACATATCCTTTGACGATGATGCAATCAAGCGTATTATCAGCAATTACACAAAGGAAGCCGGGGTACGAAACCTCGAGCGGTTAATCGGTTCCATCTGCCGTAAAACCGCAAAGCGTGTTGCCGAAGGCAGGCGGGGCAAGATCAAAATCAGCAGCAAGAGCGTACCCAAACTGCTCGGGCCAAGGAAAAGCCTCTCCGAAGTGGCCGCCCGGGCGGGCCAAATCGGCGTTGCCACCGGTCTTGCCTGGACTCCCTACGGCGGCGAGATACTGTTCATTGAATCACTCAAAACGAGAGGAAAAAAAGGTCTGATACTAACCGGCCTACTGGGCGATGTAATGAAGGAATCATGTCAGGCTGCCCTTTCATATCTTAAAACAAAACTGCCCCGCTGGAAGATCACCGAGACTGATTTCGAAACCCATGAACTGCATGTGCATATTCCTTCAGGCGCAATCCCGAAAGACGGACCCTCTGCCGGGCTCGCCGTGGTGATGGCGCTTGCATCTCTGATCCGACGTGAAGCAATAGACCCAAAGATCGCCTTCTCAGGCGAAATAACTCTTTCCGGGCGTATCCTGCCAGTAGGCGGCATCAAGGAAAAAGTAATTGCTGCAAAGAGAGCCGGTATCGAAACGATCATCCTGCCCAGGGCTAATCAAAATGACCTCCAGGAAATCCCCAAACACGTGCGCAAAGGACTTTCCTTTATCTTTGCATCAAAAATTGACCAGGCTTTGAATCGGATCTTTCAAAACAACAAATAAGGAGTGGGGAAATGATATTTCTTCTTTTCTTTCAGGTCGAGTATCAAGCCATCAACCGAGTATACAGCGACTCCGCACAGGAACTCGTGCTCTACTTGGACATACCCGCCAGGAAACTACAATATATCGCTGCGGGAGACAGCTTCTACTCTCAATACGAAATCCAACTAACGGTCTACGATAAGGGCGTCAAACAGCTCACTGGTGATTACTGGCGAAGACGCACCAGTGAGGATGACAAAATCACGGATTCGGTAAAGATCAGGATCCCAAAGGAAAGCGATTATTTTGTTCTAAAAATAATGGACCTGCATGGAGGTGAAATTTTCACTTCCACGCAGAGATTAATACAGGTAAGAAATCTGGCAAATATCTATTGGTCGGTCAAGAATGACACACTGCAACTGACTTTCACCGTTTTCAATCAAAGCGGTAAGATCGACAGCATCGTGGCTACCATTGCAGAATCGCGGCAGGTCATAACCTTGCGAAAGGGCACTTACGGTGACTCGCTCACCTTCGATGTCGCCGGCCTGCCCATCGATGACTATGAGCTGAAACTCGACATATATTCTGAGCAAGGGAAGATCGACGAATCGATCATTCCGATCAAGGTCTCCCGCCCCTTTTATTTGGACGATGCTACCTGGTTTGCAAAAGTGGAACAGCTGCAGTACATAGGGACTCCGTCCGAAATCGATGTTCTCCGCGAAGCAGCAGTATCGGAGAGATACAGTTTGTGGTCGAGTTTCTGGAAGAATTTTGACCCGACGCCAAACACCGCTTACAACGAAAGAGAAATAGAGTACTACGAACGGATTGCTTATGCTGAGGAACACTTCGCAACTGGCGACCGTGGATGGCGCAGTGATCGGGGAAGAATCTTCGTGATGCACGGTCCCCCGGACGAGATACAATCATACCCCTACGAACTTGACTCTTTCCCGTATGAAATATGGATTTACTACAGAAACAACCTTCGATTCATCTTTGTTGACCGGTACGGATTCGGTCAATATGTTCTAATAAACAGAAATGGATTAGGATTATGATCCCATTATTTTTCGTTTTATTATCAGCTGGCAATATTGAGTTCTTCACAGACCCCGTTGTATACAGAATGAGCATCAAGATGGAGGATACTACAACTCATGCAATAACGACCGAGCATATATTCTATGCTGAATTCAACTGTGAAATACCTTACGCCGAGTTGTATTACCAGTCCGCAGAAAACATTATCTTTGCATCTGCAATCATCCCGTTCAAAATAAGCAATCTTGACCGTCCCGATTCGTTAGTCGACACTCTCTACAGGCAATTTACAATTCCTTCTTTTTCTTACGCGGCAAAGGAACAGGTTTCCTTTCTCGTACAGTTCGGCACCTATCTCACCGAAGGCAGATACAAGTACAACGTAGAGATTCTGTCTGGCGAGAAGGCTGGTATTTCCGCAGATGTGCTTGAAATAAGGACAGAAGATTATCCCATGAGCGACATCCTGATTTCGAGCGAGATAACGGTCGACACGGCAGGCGAATACCTGAGAAAAGGAGATCTTAGAGTAGTACCACGCCCTTCCCATATATTCGATAGTCGGTTCCAGAACATCTGTTTCTATTTCGAATTGTACGACGTAGTCCCCGGCACGGATACCGTGTCTGCCGTGTATGAAATCACCGACGCCGAAAACAAAGTAGTACGCAAGGTGTCAAGAACCATTGAGAAACTATTTCCCGCACAAGCCGTTAACTGCGGACTCGATATACAAAGCTTCGATGCCGGCAATTATAAGTTAACCGTCACCGTTCAAGAGAGTGATACGAATATTATCGGTCAGAAGGAAGTACCCTTCAGCATATCCAGAATGAAGCGTCAGGAAGTGAGTTATGAGGGTATGCCTTATTATGAAGAGATCGAATACTTCCTCGATCCCCGGGATTACAAAGAATTCAAGAAGTTACCAAAAGAAGGTAAAAAGGCCTTTCTGGACAGATTCTGGCGGACAATGAACTACTACGAGATTGCAGGGCGATTTGAATATGTCGAGGAACATTTTCGTCATGGGGATACACCCGGTCATAAAACTGACCGCGGAAGGATCTACATCAAATACGGTCAGCCGGAAGACATTGAATACCCGCTGCCTTTAGAGCATCAAGAATCGAGACCATACGAACATTGGCAATACACGAATGGGGAACAGTTTATCTTCGTGGACTTGAGAGGCGCAAACAACTATATACTGGTCTGGACAAATGCCCTCGATGAGCGAAGTCAGCCAACTCTGTATAAACATCTACCGCCAGAAAAGCAAGAACTCATACATTAGACGAAACTTGTAGTTCGCGCTTCTCGCCGCAAATCAAGGAGCTGGTTATGAATGATGACGATCGCAAAACAGAGCAATACGGGGAAATCAAGGAAGAAATTCACCGGCAAACGGAAGAATTTTTCCAGAAGATGAACGTGAATCTACAGTCATATCTTGCGGCAACCAATGAGATATTCACACGATTACGTGAGGAAATCAGGGAATTGAAGCAATTGATTGAATCATCAAATCTCGTGAAAAAGGAAACGGTAGCAATATTCGTCGATTCCCAAAACCTCTACTATTCAGCACGGATGGGTTATGCGGCAAAGGTTAGCTATGAAAAACTCCTCCGGCTGATAACCGGGAACAGAAAACTCATCAAAGCATACGCTTACATCGTTCAGCCACCCGAGGGCGACGTTAAGCCGTTTGCCACAAGTCTCGAACGGATTGGTTATATCGTAAAAGCGAAAGATGTCAGAACACGCGCGAACGGTTCGGCAAAAGCCAACTGGGACATGGGAATTGCACTGGACATATTGGGCATACTCGACCGTGTAGATACGATTGTCCTGGCGTCAGGAGACGGAGATTTTGTACCGCTGGTCGATTTAATAAAAGGCAAGAACAAGCGCGTAGAAATCTTTGCTTTCCCCGATAATACTGCATACGATCTGAAGGAGAAGGCAGATCGTTTCGAGCCACTTGGAGAAAATGTCATACTTACCTGAAACCGGCGACGTGTTCCTACCGGCAACAGTAAAAACAACCGAGCAGATGCAAGAAACGGCCGGATAATGATTGATTACCACATTCATACGGATCACTCAACCGATGCTTCGGGGACGATAGCTGAATACTGTCAAAGGGCACTTCAGATCGGACTGAAAGAAATATGCTTCACTAACCATTGCGAATTGGATCCGCAACGTAATGATTCATTCATCAGATTCAACGGCGAACCCGAGACATTATCCAACAGGGGTCTTACCAAACTGCAGGAAGAGGTTTTCCAGGCGCGTGAACGATTCAGCACAAATGGGCTATCGGTCAAGTTCGGCATTGAAGTGGGATACTACCCTGGTATGGAAAAAGAACTCAATCGAGTCATGGATGGTCTGAGCCTTGATTTTGTCATCGGGGCAATACACTGCCTTGATCATATCTGTATTGATAGTTCACGAGAGTGTGATAGATACTACGATGATCATGATGTCACTCAATATGTTACGGAGTACATGGATGCTGTGTCCAGCCTCATAAGAAGCCGGCTCTTCGACTCACTGGCGCATGTCGATGTCCATAAGAAATACGGACGCAACCGATATGGCCAGAACATAGACAATGTCCCGCGCGACCTCATTGCCGGGGTCTTCGGATTGATGAAGGAACACGGAATTGCCATGGAAATAAACACCGCAGGCATGCGTTTCATGAATGAATTCTATCCAGCACCCGCTCTGATGGAAATTGCGCGCGAGCATCATCTGGAATATATAACTATCGGCTCGGATAGCCATCAGCCAGCCGACCTTGGAAAGGACCTCGATTTGGCAATTGATTATCTCAAGTCATTTGATTTCCATACCATATACAGATTTGACAATCGACAACCTTCCGGGATAAGTATTTAGACGGAGAACTACCGCGCCGGTCAAATCGGCGGACCACCATCTATTGTTATCATAACGGACCACGCTACGGGCAACCAGTCATATTGACTGAGCCAATTTCTTGGATATAATACTACGATGGAGCAAAGAATAACCAACGTTTACATAGAAGACGAGATCAAAGCATCATATCTCGATTATGCAATGAGTGTCATTGTCGGCCGGGCATTGCCTGATGCGCGCGATGGCCTCAAGCCCGTTCAGCGCCGTATTCTCTATGCAATGTCTGAAGCGGGATTGCTGTCAAATCGTCCTTACAAAAAATCAGCCACCGTCATTGGTGACGTATTGGGAAAATATCATCCCCATGGCGACATGGCCATTTATGACGCCCTCGTGCGCATGGCTCAGGATTTTTCCATGCGCTACGCACTGATCGATGGACAGGGTAACTTTGGCTCGATCGATGGTGACGCCCCGGCAGCATACCGCTACACCGAAGCCAAACTGACTCCGCTCGCAGACGAGATCCTCAAGGACTTGAGCAAAGATACGGTTGACTTCGTGCCAAATTTCGACGGACGACTCAAAGAGCCAACCGTTCTCCCCTCCAATGCACCTAACCTCCTATGCAACGGCGCTTCGGGTATCGCCGTGGGCATGGCGACGAGCATTCCACCGCATAACCTCGGTGAGATCGTTAAGGCGTTGACCGCACTCATCGATAATCCTAAGATCAAAGACGACGCATTATTGAAAATCGTGCCGGGACCTGATTTCCCGACCGGTGCGATCATTATCGGCCGCGCCGGAATTAAACAAGCTTACCGGACAGGTAAAGGAAGAATAATCATCCGAGGCAAGGCCCGAGTCGAAGATATCAAATCCGGCAAGCAGGCGATTGTCATAACGGAGATTCCTTATCAGGTGAATAAAAGTTCTTTGCTCGAAAAAATCGCGAACCTGGCACGTCAGAAGAAGGTCGAGGATATCTCAGATCTACGGGATGAATCAGACAAAGACGGTATCAGGATAGTGATAGAACTGAAGCGAGATGCAAATCCCCAGATCGTACTAAACAATCTTTACAAATATACGAATCTGCAGGTTCCTTACGGCATACAGCTTCTTGCTCTGGTGTCCGACACCCCACAGACGCTCTCCCTGCGCGACGCCCTGCAACATTTTCTTGACTTCAGGTATGAGGTGGTTAGTCGCCGTACGAAATTTGAACTGGCCGAAGCCGAGAAACGAGCCCACATCCTCGAGGGTCTGAAAATAGCAATTGAAAATATCGATGAAGTGGTAAAGATAATAAAGAAATCTCGGGATGTACAGGTTGCCAGGCAGAAACTAATCAAACGGTTTTCACTCAGTGAAATACAGGCACAGGCTATTTTGGACATGCGCCTTGCCCGGTTAACTAATCTCGAAAAGGAAACTCTGGAAAATGAATACCTTGGGTTGATAAAAGAGATCGCCCGATTGAAGTCGATTCTCAAATCTGCAAAGGGTATATACCAAGTTATAAAAGAAGAATTAAAAAAGCTCGCCGAGCGATATCACGATCCCAGGAGAACTATCATCGTTGACGCCGAAGCTCAAGAACTGACGATCGAAGATCTGATCGGTGAGGAAGATATGGTAGTCAGCCTCACCCAGCGTGGTTACATAAAGAGACAACCAATTACTACATACCGTAATCAAGCACGGGGCGGACACGGCCGCAAAATACACGAGATCCGCGGTGAGGATGTCGCCAATCAACTGCTTATTTCGAAGACGACCGATACTCTCCTCTTCTTCTCAGATCGAGGCAAAGTCTATGCTTCGAAGATTTATGAAATCCCGGAATCCGGACCACTTTCAAAAGGACGCGCCCTGGCTAATCTCGTTCAACTGGCTTCCAACGAACACATCACCGCCTGTTTATCGATCAAGGACTTTTCATCCAAGTCCTACGTCTTCATGGCAACGAAGACGGGCAAGGTCAAGAAAACGTCGTTAGAGGATTTTGAAAACACAAGAAAAAAGGGCATCATCGCGATCAAACTTGTTCGCAATGATCGCTTGATTGCGGTCAGATTGACATCCGGAAAGGATTCGGTGCTGCTCACTACGCGGGACGGCCTCACCCTTCGCTTCAAAGAAAAACTCATCAGACCAATGGGCCGTAATGCAGCCGGGGTCAGAGGCATCAGGCTGGGCAAGAACAATGAAGTCGTTGGGTTCAATATCGCTCGTACTGATGAGGACATGCTTATTGTCGGTGAGCGCGGTATTGGGAAACGGGTAAAATTCGATGCGATCGGTGAGAAAGGCCGCGGCGGAAAAGGGATGAAGGGCATGACCATCGATACTAAGACCGGTAAGGTTGCCGGCGTCGCCAGTGTGAGCGATGCTGATGATCTGATCGTCATGACCAAAACAGGCAAGGTCATAAGGACACCGGCCAATGCAATAAAAGTTCTGAGTCGCCAGGCAAAAGGTGTGAAGATCATCGCACTCGGAAAAGATGATTCAGTGGTGAGTATTGCCCCGATCAAAGCCAGCGTGTGAAGACCAAAAAGAAATCCGACAAGAGAAAACCCTGGGATCAGTATTTCATGTCGATCGCTGAGTTGGTTGCCGAGCGCTCGACCTGCCTTCGCCGTCACGTCGGCGCGGTAATCGTTAAAGAAAAACGCATCCTCGCCACCGGATACAACGGCGCGCCGGGCGGCGTTCCTCACTGTCAAGACGTAGGATGCCTGCGCGGCAAGATGGGCGTCGCCTCCGGTGAACGACACGAGTTGTGCCGCGGAGTCCATGCCGAACAAAATGCACTCATCCAGGCAGCCACATTTGGCGCCAGCGTCCACGGTGCGATAATTTATACTACACACCAACCATGTTTCATCTGCACAAAAATGTTGATCAACGCCAAGATCAACAAAATATGCTACAAAAAAGAGTATCCTGACGATCTTGCGATCGGAATGTTAAAGGATGCCGATATCGATTTCACAAAGATCGATTGACACAAAACGTCAATCGTACAGTACTGCTGATCTGGCCTTTAAAGGAACTTCCTGCTGCGTTCTACTATAAGGACCTTTAACGAAGTACCGTCATCGATTTAGTAGCCACATAGTCACCAGCAGTTAAGCGATCGAAGTACACACCATTCGGCAGTTTCTTACCATCAACATCATCGATATCAACGCATTTCTGGAAGTACCCAGAGGTAAGATTTTCATCGACGACTACGGCGATTTCTTGACCCATTACGTCGTATAACCTAAGGTGCATCCAAGAAAGTGTAATCAGAAGCCGAGAATCCGTCACTGCTGCCCCAGTATATCCTCACGCTTGGACCGCCTGCATCAGCGGTAAAGAGATCGATATATCCGTCATCATTGAGGTCAAACCTCGGCACGAATTCCAGGACACCACCATCCCGGTGTGAGGCAAATAGATTGCGTTCGTAGATACCATCCCGGAAATCTTCCTGCGAAGTTTCGATCCACATTTCTTGGGGAAAGCCGAAGCGGGTTAAACAAAGTAAAAATACTATAAAACGTATATACTTCATGTCTACCTCCAGCATTAGCATAATACCGGGTATTTACGTATCAAGTACCGGTAGTATGCGCTGTGATTATGCTACAATTCATTGACAAGATGCTCAATCAGTATATATTTAACCTGTGAAAGTCCTGCAGCGCATTCTGACCGTAGTGGTTGTCTGTGTGATATTTATCTTCCTCATCCGTAGTCTAATTTTAAACTGGTCACAAATCCCTTTTGCCGAACTCCGGTTCAACGCGATCTATGTTATCATATCATTTTTGTGCTTGGCCGCATATTTCTCGCTCCTCACCCGCGGCTGGTCAGGAATCGTCACCGAACTCGGCAGTAAGGTTCCTTACGGAAAAGCATTTTGGATCGTATCCACATCTCAGATCGCAAAGTACCTTCCCGGTGGTATTTGGTATACACTGGGTAGGGTCTACCTTGCCAGAACAGAAAAGGTCAAAGAAGAGATCGGCTTACTCAGCGTAGTATTTGAAACTTTCCTTCTAATGTTGACGAATCTGATCATATTTCTGGCATCAATCATTTTCATTAGGGGCGACGCACTTCTTAGCCCGGTTTTATCTATCGTCTTCATAACGGTGATCCTCATCCTACTTTATCCCCCCCTGCTCAACATTCTGCTCAATGTTGCTCTTCGCATCCTAAAAAAACCCACAGTAACCCTGAACGCAAAATACATAAGCATTCTCAGAGTCTCGACATATTTCTTTGCGTTGTGGTTTGCCCAGATCGCTGGTTTCTATTTTCTGATAAATTCCATCTACCCCGCTGGCATATCGCTCATCCCGAACCTCGCCGCAGCGTACACCTTGTCCTGGATAACGGGATTCATCGTATTATTCGCCCCCGGTGGACTGGGGGTCAGAGAAGGTATGATGACATTGCTCCTGTCGTCTATACTGCCCGTACCCCTAGCCATCGCCATCAGTTTCCTGACTCGAGTATGGATCGCCATCTTCGAGGTTCTGATATTCTTTATAGGACAACTCGTCCGGCGCAGAACGAACCTGAAAAACTCGTCTTGACTACGAGTGAAAAATTCCTATACTTGACCAATGAGTAAGAAATCAAAAAGCAAGCAACTCCATTCACAACCCGTAAAACCCTTTTTCCTCGAAACACACTGGGAAAAATTCATCATTGCTCTCCTATTTGTCTTGCCTCTGATATATTTTTCTTCGTTCCTCAGCGCCGATCGGATGATCGGCGGCTCCGACTACCTGATCGGCGGATATCCCTTCGAGAAATGGATCGGTGAGCAGGAAGAAATGCCATTGTGGTACCCCCACGTGTTTGGTGGTGTCCCTGTACTCGGTTCTCCGGTCGGTGGCCCGTTGGCACCGCTCGCGCAATTACGAGAAATTATGCCACCACACGTAGTTCTCGCCTTTTCGCTCGTCATATTCCTCTTTCTCGCTGGACTGGGCACTTACCTGTATCTCAAGGCTATGGGATTATCGATTTACACGGCGGCGCTCGGTGCCGTGATCTATCAATTCATCGGCAATCTGGCAACTACGCCGGCTGCCGGACATGCCGGCCGCGCCGCGAGCATTGCGATGTTTCCACTCATCTTGTATTTCATTCACTCTGCCCTGAGATCTAAACGAATCCTCTTTTTCTTACTCGCCGCCTTGACAACTGCTTTTGCCTTCTATGAAGGACACTTCCAGATAACTTACTACGGATTGCTTTTTATCTTAGCCTATGTTTTCTATTATTTGATCGCGCACAGAAAGGAAAATTCAAAAAGAGATGTCATCAAGATCCTCGGATACGGTCTCCTGACCGTAATCACCATCTGCCTGCTCATGGCTGCAATCTGGCTGCCCGTACTCAGTGGCCTCGGCACTGCGGCACGCGGTGTAGAACGTGGGTACGAGTATGCAACCTCCTGGGCGATGCCTCCCCTGGAAATAGTAGATGTATTCATCCCCACGTTCTCCGGAATTCTCGACAACTACTGGGGCGTGAACAGTTTCAAGATCCATCTTGAATACTTCGGCGTCATTGCCATAATCCTCGCTGCTCTAGCGGTTGTACTGTACTGGAGAAAACGCTACGTGAAATTTTATTCAATCGCAGCGTTTGTAGTAGTACTTGTCGCGATCGGCAACGCGACCCCTTTCTTCAGAATTCCTTACGCGCTCGTCCCGGGTTTCAGGCTGTTCCGGGCACCCGCACTAATTTTCTACCTCACCAGTTTCAGTATGGTTGTGCTCGGCGCAGTAGCATTCGAGAGCATTTTCGTCGATAAGAAAGAGAAACAATCCAAAAGGCTGTTCGTCGTCGTCGGTGTCGTCGTCGCAGTCTTTCTTCTGATCGCGCTAGTTTTCTCTATTGGCGGCGATTCACTCGTTCAATCTATGCAGACTTCGATGAACTCCAAGTTGTCGTCTCTGTGGGGAACCCAGGCGGCTCGCGCAAAACTCTCAAACTTAAGGAGCAACTACCCGAGTCTGGTGGGCGGCACGTGGCGTACTGCCATATTTGCGTTGCTGATCGCCGGGGCTATCTACCTGTCGATGAAACGAAAAGTAAAAGTGTGGATTTTTTCCTTATTGCTCATCGCATTCGCTCTCGTTGACCAACTAAGCATCGTCTCCAAATTTCTGCCTCAAGCACCGGCACCCGAGAAGTATTATGCTGCCGATGATGTAACAAGATTTATCAAGGAGGACACCACAACATTCCGCGTTTTTCCAACGCCGTGGTATGAGCATGCCTCGGATCTTTTCCTGTTGTACCATAACCTTCAAAGCGCTGGGGGATATATACCCAACCCACTCAAGCGTTATCAGGAGTACATCGGTGCCGGGCAGAGCGTCATGTTCACGCCGACCAACCTGGTGCAGTATCCTAGCTGCCTTGATATGTTGAACATCAAGTATGTCATCGCTCCTGCTCTTCCCGTGGATATCTCACAGTACGACCCGCAGGTTCAGGCGGTCATAACACGGATCAGAGTATTTCTATCGCGGTTCCAGCTCGTCTTCACGGGACGCCGGTACACGGTATACCAGAACCAACATTCAATACCCAGAGCGCACCTCGTCCACGATTATGCTGTGTACGAAGAGTCAGAAACGATGAACATCATCAGGTCACAAGGTCATGATCCATACTTGAGCGTACTACTCGAGGAAGAACCGGAGTTTATCTTTTCAGATTCAAGGGATTCTGCTGCATCTGATGTCGTTGAACTCTTAAAATACGAACCCAACGAGATCATATGCCTCGTCGAGACAGAATCTCCGGGGCTCCTGGTCGTCGCTGACAACTGGCACCCGGACTGGCAGGCTTTCGTGGATGGAAAAGGAACGAGAGTATACATTGCCAACCATACCTTCCGGGCCGTGTATGTATCTGAGGGGAAACACGAAGTAACAATGAAATACGTATCGGCAGGTTTCATCTATGGCCGCATCATTTCTGTTATCGCGCTGCTACTAGTAGTTGGAATCTGCGTGATCGGCATAAAATTCAAGTTCTAATCAGCTAACAGCGCTTCGAATCCATTCAAATAAAACTTTCTTTAAAAGGCGTGGTAAATTCACCCCACCAGATACTTGATTTTTTCGGAATTTTATGTATAATAAAAGCTAATGAAAAAAATTGAAAACATCCTCAAACAACATGATCATAGGAAAGAAAGAATAATTCAGATACTCAACGACATTCAGAAAATTCACAACTATTTACCAAAGGATGTACTTCAATATGTCAGCCGGCGGTTGAAATTGCCGCTCAGCGAGATATACAGCATCGCAACATTCTATGCAGCCTTCAGCCTCAAGCCACGCGGCAAACATCTGGTCACTGTCTGTATGGGTACAGCTTGCCATGTCCGCGGCGCGCCGGCAGTATTGAACCGGCTCGAAGACAGGTTAGGCGTCACATCCGGGTCAACCACGCAGGACAATCAATTCACTCTAAAGACGGTAAACTGCCTCGGTGCTTGCGCCCTGGCTCCAATTGTCGTCGTTGACGAAGAATACCATGGTCAAACATCGGTGAACAAGGTTGATAGACTACTGAAGACATATGAAAAAGAAAAAAACTAACCGGGAATTCCGTCAGCATCTACTTGTTTGTGCCGGTACCGGCTGCGTGGCCAATCATTCTTTCGAGATCAAAGAGGAATTGGAGAAGGAGATCATTCGGAAGGGACTGCAGGATGAAATTCAGGTCATTACCACTGGCTGTCAGGGTTTTTGTGAACGCGGTCCGATCGTTATTGTCCAGCCGGATGGCATATTCTACCAGCGCATAAAGAAGAAAGAAATTCCCCGTCTCGTTGAAGAACATCTGTTAAAGGGACGGCCAGTTAAAGAACTGATGTATCTGCCTTCACCGAAGGAAGCGCCAGTGCCGAGAATGATGGACATCGAGTTCTTCAAACATCAACGCCTGATCGTGTTGCGAAATCGCGGACGGCTGGATCCGGAAAACATCGAAGAATATATTGGATTCAATGGATACAGGGCACTGGAGACTGCCCTCACCCGGATGACACCCAAACAAATAATAGAGGAAGTCAAGAATTCAGGACTGAGAGGACGCGGCGGTGCTGGTTTTCCGACCGGCAAGAAATGGGAACTCTGCCGCAAGGAACCCGGACGTACGAAATACATAATATGCAATGGAGACGAAGGAGATCCGGGTGCATTCATGGACCGCAGCGTCCTGGAAGCCGACCCCCATTCGGTGATCGAAGGGATGGTTATTGGTGCCAGGGCAATTGGTGCACACAAAGGTTTTGTCTATGTCCGTAGCGAGTATCCGCTTGCCGTGAAACGCCTGAGGATCGCTTTGCAGCAGGCCCGGGAATATGGTCTACTGGGTGATGATATCCTGGGGACAGGTTTTAATTTTGACATCGAAGTAGTACAAGGAGCAGGTGCATTTGTATGCGGTGAAGAAACCGCCTTGATCGCTTCGGTCGAGGGCAGGGTCGGCCGCCCCCGGCAAAGACCACCCTATCCTTCTGAAAAAGGGCTATGGGGAAAACCGACCAACATAAACAACGTTGAAACATGGACCAATGTACCGATGGTCATACAGCGCGGAGCAAAATGGTTCTCATCGATCGGTACAAAGACCAGTAAAGGCACAAAGATATTCTCCCTCGTCGGCAAGATCAACAATACCGGACTCGTTGAAGTACCAATGGGTATTACGATGCGCGAGATCATCTATGATATCGGCGGCGGCATTCTCCATGGTAAAGAATTCAAAGCAGTTCAGACCGGCGGTCCGTCAGGCGGGTGTATACCTAAGACCATGCTCGATTTGCCCATCGATTATGAAAGCCTGACCCGCGCCGGTTCCATGATGGGTTCGGGCGGTATGATCGTCATGGACGAAGATACGTGCATGGTCGACGTTGCCCGTTATTTCATCAACTTCACACAGGAAGAATCATGCGGAAAGTGCCCACCTTGCCGAATGGGTACAAAACACATGGTGTATATCCTGGACAGAATCACAAATGGCGACGGTAAAGAAAGCGATATTGAACTCCTTGAGAAGATCGCGGAAAACGTGGAACTCTCTTCACTCTGCGGACTGGGTCAAACCGCCCCCAATCCCGTTTTAACAACACTCAGATATTTCCACGACGAATACGAAGCTCACATAAAGGAAAAACGGTGTCCCGCGCTTGTTTGCAAGAATCTTATTTCGTATGTTATCGACGCCGAACTCTGCGGTGGCTGTACGATCTGTGCAAAAAACTGTCCGAGTGATGCGATTGCAGGCGAACCGAAGATAGTGCACAAAATCGATCAAGAAAAATGTACGAAATGCGGCATCTGCATAACCGTCTGTCCCCCAAAATTCAATGCAATTAAGAAGGTCTCTCCATCGATAAAATGATAAAGATTACGATCAATGGCAAACGCATAAAAGCAAAAAAAGGTGATACGGTATTGAAGATCGCTGAGCGCGCCGGCATTAGAATTCCTACTTTGTGTTATCACAAAGACCTGTCGCCGTTCGGAGGGTGCCGGCTCTGCATCGTTGAAATCAAGGGTAGAAAAGCACCGCTCACCGCATGTACGCTGTACGCCGAGGACGGTATGGAAATCAAAACTAACACACCGCGCCTCCGTAAATTGCGTAGATTCACTCTGCAGCTAATACTATCTGAACATCCAAATGCATGTCTCATCTGCGAGCGTGAAAAAGACTGCGCGAATTTTCAAGAATGTATAAAAAAATCAGCGGTCACCTTTGGATGCAAGTCCTGTCCACAGAACGATAACTGCGAACTACAGGACATGGTGCGAGAACTCGGTGTAAAGGATATTCCTTTCGATTTCAGATACCGCGGTCTTGAGGTCGAACGGCACGACCCGTTCTTTGACCGTGATTACAACCTGTGCATATTATGCGGTAGGTGTATTCGCGTATGCCAGGAAATTAGAAATGCTAACACCCTCCAATTCCAGCACCGCGGACCGGAAACGCTGGTCGGTACTGCTTTTGATCTACCGCACCTCGAAGCAGACTGTCAATTCTGTGGTGCCTGTGTCGATTTCTGTCCAACCGGCGCATTGCGGGACCGATTCAGTCGGTATGACAAACCGCCCGATAAAGCGGTCAAGACTACATGCATGCTCTGTAGTATCGGATGCCAGATCGATCTCAATGTTTCCGGAGAGAAGATCACCTGTTCGACACCGCACCGGAGCCAACTCTGCGTGCGGGGACGTTTTGGTATCGCACCGATTCTGAACCACCCGAAGCGCATAACGGCACCCTTGATGAAAAAAGGCGACACTTTGGTCGAAGTCGAATGGGTTGAAGCATTGGATTTCGTTGCCGGAAAATTGCATGAACACAGAAAACGTACCGGTATTCTGCTCACTTCCCAACTGACCAACGAAACCATCGACAAGATCTACTCGTTCGCCGACATCTTGGGGATGAAGATCGCCGCTCAGATGGATTCAACTCACCTGCCCGTGCCGCTGAAAATCGACAAGATCAAAGGTAGTGTCGCTTTCATCATCGTGAACATCGATATGGTATCTGACTATTCCGTACTGCTCCTAAAACTACGCAAGAAATTCAAGAAGAACGCGGCGTTCATCATCATCGATGCAGCTGCAGGCAAAACGAGCCGTTACGCCGATGCCGTTCTGAATCCTGTCCCAGGTACTGAGAACGACGTGCTGCACGCGCTGACCGGAAGCCGAAAAATAAAAAAGCAAACCGGCATACAGGCTACCGAGATCGAAGCCGCAAAATCCCTGACTGCAGGAAGGAAAATTTTCGTGCTCTATGAGCCGCCGAACTCCCCGACACTGAAGGTGCCAAAACCAGCGAGGGCTTTACCTCTGCACAGCCAGTGCAATATGCTCAAATTCACCGAACTGGGATTTGACGCCACGCAGGAGCAAATTCTAACGGATAAGAGCATCGACTGTTTATACGTGATCGGCGCCGCACCGAACTTAACCAGAAAATACCAGACCGTAATCGTGCAGGACTGCTTTCTCCCGGATTTTGATCTTGATGTATTCCTACCGGCAGCCACCTTTGCCGAAATGAACGGTAGTGTATATTGCATAGAGGGTAATATGAAAAAAGTGCGTCGCGTCGCGCTACCTGCTGGCAAAGCGATGTCAGATGATAAGATCATCGACACTCTGGCTAGCGCCACCAATGTCAGGCTCAAAAAAAGAATTCAGAAGAGAAGACCAAAAAAGACGAAGAAAATCGTCTTCCAGAAAATAACCAAAGAATATCCGCTGACTCTAATCATACGTCAAAACGCGTACCGATATCGTAACAAAACATTGTCGACTATTTTGAAAGGATTCGATCGCTTGCGTGGAGATAGACACATATGGTTGAACGAAAAGACAGCGGCGAAATACAAATTGAAGAAAAACGCGGAAGTACGATTAACTGGACGGCGAGGTACATTTACCGCACCGGTGAAGATCAGTCCGTTTATACGCGATGGTGCGGTTTTGATCTATTATAACCAATCAAACAAGGACATCGCTTTTGGCCCAGTGAGGTTAGAATGTATAAAATCCTGAAACGGGAAAAGATAGTCCCGAATATCCATCATCTCGTCATCGAATCTGATGTCATCCATACGAACGCCCAGGCGGGTGAATTCATCGTTGTCCGCGCCGACGAACCGGGTGAGCGCATTCCCCTCAATCTCGTCGATTGGAACAAGAAAAGCGTCAGCGCGGTATTCATGGAAATCGGCACTTCAACGAGAAAACTGGCTGCATTAAAAACTGGCGATGAAATCGCGACCCTGGTCGGTCCTCTTGGCAAACCCACCGAAATGGCACAGGATAAGCATATTCTCTGTATCGGTGGATGCTATGGCATCGGTGCCCTCCTCCCGGTTGTCCGGATGTTCAAGAAGAACGGTAACCGCGTCATCACCGCGATCGAGGCACGCAGCGAATTTCTGCTGTACTGGCAGGATAGACTGAAAGAACACAGCGATGATCTCTACGAGATAACGCGCGACGGCACCAGAGGAATCAAAGGTCACGTGAATGATTTCCTTACTGACTATCTCGATAAGAATAAGGTTGACATCGTGTATGTTCAGGGTTGTACATATCTTACTTATTTGACATCAGAGACGACTCGACCATTTGAGGTCAAGACTATTGTCGGACTAAATCCAATAATGGTCGATGCAACCGGGATGTGCGGCGTCTGCCGTGTCATCGTCGGCGGTGAAACGAAGTTCGGGTGTGTGGATGGACCCGAATTCGATGGACATAAAGTCGACTGGGAGAACTTGCTGTCACGCCGCAAGATATACCTCAAAGAGGAAGTCTATTCTTTGAGTTTTTACGAGTGTGAGACATATGGCTAGTAAGATCATACCAAAGAAAACGCCGATGCGCGAGCGTCCGGCCAAAGAGCGTATCAAGGGATATGATGAAGTCCCGTATGGATACAATGATCAGGAAGCCATGGGCGAAGCAAAACGCTGTCTGCAGTGCAAAAAACCAACCTGTGTCCAGGGTTGCCCGGTCGAGATCGATATCCCCGGTTTTATCAAATTCATCGCCGAGGGAGATTTCGATAACGCGATAAAGCGATTGAAGGAAAAAAATGTCTTGCCTGCAGTCTGCGGCAGGGTATGTCCGCAGGAGGATCAATGCGAGAAACTATGCGTGCTCGCAAAAAAATATGAACCGGTTGCGATCGGACGTCTGGAAAGATTCGCCGCGGACCGGGAGTCAACAGAGGGTGAAGCGTCCACCCCACAAATTCCGCCCTCCACAGATAAGAAAGTTGCCGTAATAGGTGCCGGACCGGGGGGTTTGACGGTTGCTGGTGACCTCGTCATGCTCGGTCATGATATCACCATCTTTGAAGCCCTACACAAACCAGGCGGCGTATTAGTATACGGCATACCGGAATTCAGATTGCCAAAAGCGATCATCTACCGCGAAGTCGATTATCTTTTGAAGTGCGGGGTGAAACTGTACCTCGACTACGTCGTGGGTAAAACAAAGACGATAGATCAGTTGTTGCAGAAATTCGACGCCGTGTATATCGGTACTGGTGCCGGCCTTCCATGGTTCATGAACATCCCGGGTGAAAATCTCAACGGCGTGTATTCTGCAAACGAGTACCTCACGCGGGCAAATCTCATGAAAGCCTACCTTTTCCCTGAATATGATACACCCATAATTCGCGGGAAACGGGTTGCGGTAATAGGCGGTGGTAACGTTGCCATGGATTGTGCCCGTACCGCCCTGCGGCTTGGCGCCGACGAGGTAAGAATAGTGTATCGGCGCTCGCTCAAGGAAATGCCGGCCCGGTCTGAAGAGATCCATCACGCCCAGGAAGAAGGCATAATATTCGAGTATCTCACTCTGCCGATCAAATACACTGGTGACGAACACTCCTGGGTAAAAGACATGGAATGCATTAGAATGCAACTCGGTGAGCCAGATGCTTCGGGCAGGCGCCGACCCGTACCGATCGAGGGCTCCAATTTCATCGCTGCGGTCGATACCGTAGTATGCGCCATAGGCCAGAGCCCTAACCCCCTCATTCCTCAAACCACGTCCGACCTGAAGATCGGGAAATGGGGAAATATCGAAGTTGATCAGAGGACCGGTAGGACCTCAAAGAAAGGATGTTGGGCTGGCGGTGATGTTGTTCGCGGCGGCGCCACCGTGATCCTTGCGATGGGTGATGGGCGCGTTGCCGCTCGGTCAATGAGTGAATACCTGAAGACCAATATTTGGTAAACAGATCCCCATAGTCAAAACTTATCCGAACTGAAGTATAACTACTGGATGTTTTCTAATTACCTTTAGTTGATCCCGTCATTACGAAAATTGTCGTAGTGACGTATTATGTAAAATCCGCCAACATTATTGGCTTGCTACACTATTTCGAACTCGCCCCTGCCGACGTATGCACACTTACCGCCGATCTGGATGGAGTAATTACCGCCTCTGAGATCGCCCTTCATCATTATCAATGAACGGCGACCCATTTCCACACCCTGTTCGTTTCCAATATCGAATCGCTCACCGAAAATCCTATGCTTGAGCAGGTAACCAACCAGTGGGCCGGCTGCCGAACCCGTTGCCGGATCTTCCAGAATACCCAGATGGGGTGCGAAGAACCTTGTATGCACCTTCACGTTTACATCGGTGGTTTCTAAACAGTAGAGATAGGGACCAACCAGTTCACGCCGAAAGAATTTCCTCATATTGGTGACATTTCCCATAGCACGCTGCATGGCGTCCAGAGTCCTGATCGGCACGATCAATACCCGGTTGCCGGTCGACACTTCTTCTACCGGTAGGTCATTTGAAATATCATCCGGCGTAAGATCGATCAGGGCAGCGATCTCCTTTCTATCTTCATGCTGTTCGAAGAATTCAGGTTCGTTTTGAGTCATCCACAGGTAATTTTCTTCGCTCCTCAAAGGAATCACTCCGACCTTTGTCGCTAATCTCAGAGTGTCTTTTCTGTCAGACCAGATGTCGAAAATCTCCATGATCGCATGAGCAGTGCCGAGGGTCGGGTGTCCGGCAAAAGGCAGTTCGCGTCCGGGCGTAAAGATACGAATATTGAAATCTGCTTCAGCCTTATCTGCTGGGAACACGAACGTCGTCTCCGAGTAATTTATTTCCTTCGCTAATTTCTGCATCTGTTCCGCTGTCAAACCTTCACTATCGGGGAAAACGGCGAGTTGATTGCCTGCATATGCTACATCTGTGAAAACGTCAATGAAGACGCATTCCTTTTTCATGATACCTCCCTTTACGACAACCCGTTCTTGCGGTCAGCAGCTGTAATGGATACGGGTAAAGCAAAGCCATCTAGTTCAACTCTGCGTAATATGTTCTAAAAAGTCTTTTCCTCTTTCTCTTCTTTTGGTGCATAATGGGAGAACTGCATGGTGTGAATGCCGTGACCCTGTGTGATCGACCTCAGATCGGTTGCGTAGCCAAATGATTTCGCAAGGGCCAGGCTCGCATCGATTATTTTTTCCTGCTTATTGGTTTCGATATTCTGAATGCTACCTTTCCGTGCATTGATATCATTGATAACATCACCGAGATAGTTTTGGGGAACTATTATCTCGAGTGACATGATCGGTTCCAGCAGGATCGGACCGCCCTTTGCAAATCCCTCACGCAGTGCAATCTGCGCTGCGACCTTAAAGTCCAGGTCGGATGAATCAGTAGGGTGATGCTGCCCATCGAGCATCGTTACCTGGATATCAATAATCGGATAACCATAGTAGACGCCCACCTCGGCCTGTTCTTTTATTCCCTGTTCGACGGCCGGTACAAACTGTCTTGGTATTACCCCTTCCCTCAATCTGTTCTGGATCCGTACCCCGCTCCCGCGCTCAGCCGGCTCAATCTTCATTTTGACCACGCCATAGTGGCCCCGTCCACCAGTTTGTTTTATGAATCTGCCTTCGATAGTCACCGGGCTGGTAATGGTTTCACGGTATGATACCTGTGGCCGGCTCGCATGACACTCGACTCCGAATTCGCGCTTCAAACGGTCGACGATTATCTCGAGGTGTAACTCTCCCATTCCGGATATGATCCGCTGTGCGGTTTCTTCGTCGGTGCGCACTTTGAACGTCGGATCCTCGATCTGCAGATATTTCAGTGAATCATCCAATTTTGTATCGTCCATCTTCGTCTTGGGCTCCAGGCTCACGAAAATGACCGGCTCTGGAAAACGCATCGATTCATACGAAATCGGATGCTTTCTCGAACAAAGTGTATAACCGGTCTTGCATTCCCTGATTCCCGTAACCACTCCGATCTCACCGACCGTCAGGCTCTTAGCTTCCTCTCGCTTGTTGGCGTGCATCAGCAATAGCCGGCCTATCCGGTCTACCCTTTCCGGCGGATAAACCAGAACCTTGTCGCCGCATTCGACATACCCTGAATAGACGCGTATGTAATAAATCAAACCGAGGTGAGGATCGGTGTGCGCTTTGAATAGCAGGGCAGAAAAAGGCGCCTCCACTGAGGGCTGCCTCGTTTCTTCTTTCGCTGTTTCGGGATTGATACCCTTAACCGGCGGCAGATCGATCGGCGAGGGAAGGTAGTCCAGAACCCCATCGAGCAGCTTCTGCACCCCCATATTCTTCAAAGCAGTACCGCAGAACACGGGAAAGAAGTGTAGGTTTATGGTTCCTTTACGTATTGCCGATTTTATCTTGTCGACCGGGATCTTTATCTCGCCAAAATAACTTTCAAAAACATCCTCGTCATATTCGGCCAAGGTTTCCAGCATCTCATTCCGGTACTGTTCGGTCAATTCCCTGTATTCTTCTGGAATCTCCTCCTCCCTGAATTCAGTACCCAGGGTTTTCTCTTCCCAGTAGACAGCCTTCTCCTTTACTATATCCACCAGCCCGTAAAACCTGTCATGGTCTGCGATCGGGATTTGCAGCACCAACGGCTTCATGGATAATATCGTCTTCATCTGATTGAGAACACGGAAAAAGTCAGCTCCGATGCGGTCCATCTTATTGACAAAGGCAATGCGCGGGACATGGTATTTGTCAGCCTGCCGCCAGACTGTCTCGGTCTGGGGTTGCACCCCGCCGACAGCACAGAATATGGCGATCAAACCATCCAGGACCTTCATCGACCGCTCGACCTCGACGGTGAAATCCACGTGCCCCGGTGTATCGATGATATTGATGCGATAATCCTTCCAAAAAGACGTTGTCGCTGCAGAGGTGATCGTGATTCCACGCTCCCGTTCCTGTTCCATCCAATCCATCGTCGCCGAGCCTTCATCGACCTCGCCCATCCTCCGGATCCTCCCCGAATAGAAGAGAATCCGCTCGGTGGTCGTCGTCTTGCCCGCATCAATATGAGCTGCCAGACCAATGTTTCTTATCTTTGCCAGATCAATCATAACCTTTAGTATAACGAAATATAATCAATAGTCAATTATCCATACTGTGGTATTATACTACAGAGTCCTGCGTTCACGTTTTATTGCGGACCTGATTTCCTTCCCATTATACTTGCCCACTCCTATAGGCAAACCTTTGAAGTTTACGATAACAAAACCTTTTTCGATACCCGACACATCATTCTTTACGATTTCACCTTTAAGGAATTTGCCAACCTGCCACCGCTGCATTTCTATCACGCTCTTGGTGGCATTATGACCGAAGATCTGGACGAAGTCATTGTCGGGTTTCAATTCGTGGTCATATACCCGCCCGAATTCAAGTCCCTTGCGCACCGCATTGACTTCCCTAAAGGAAAACACTTCTGGCGTTGAAATGAAATTATCATTACGGTGCCTGAATATCGCAAACGATCTGAGCCGTTCAGCGGAGATACCGAATTGCTTTGCACAATTGCTCAACAATGCCTCATCCATTTCGATTTTACCCAGGTAATCCATACGTGGCCTGTATACTCCACGCTTGGTCAACTTGGCGATAAAGAAGGGCGCGGTATCGTTATCCTGCGGCAGTATCCTTGCACAATTCTCTACCCGTCGGTCAAAGGTAGTACCCTCCCATTGTGTTATACCTTTGCGTACACGAAAGTTTTCCACCTTGATAGGCAACAACTCAGCCTCCGGAAATTTCTCCAGCAGATATGAAACGACCATTTCGTTTTCCTCGGGAGCAATCGTACATGTTGAATAGACCATGGTGCCACCAGGTCGCAGTGCTCTGAACCCGGATACGACAAGACCGATCTGAATCCTGGACATGCGTTTTATATTCTTGACACCCCAGTGATAAAGAACTGCTTTCGACTTGCGGACCGTACCTTCGGCGCTGCACGGCGCATCAATAAGTATACGGTCGAAGTAATCGCTAAAAAGTCGATGGGCTTTTTGCCCACTTACGCTGATAACCACCTCGTTTATCAAACCGCAGCGTTTGATGTTGTGGACCAATCCTCTTATACGCTTTCGGCTGATCTCATTGGCGACGAGCAAACCACGGTTGTGCATTATCTGGCCAATCTGGGTAGTTTTTGATCCCGGCGCTGCGCACAGATCCATCACCACTTCACCGGGCTGAGGGTCAAGAACGACTACCGGTAGCATCGATGCTGCTTCCTGAACATATATCAAGCCGAGGTTATGCGTTAGATGCTTACCGAGGGCATATTTACCTTCCACTCTGAACGCATCGTCAGAAAAAGGTAGCTGTCGTAAATTCACATCCGCAAGCAGGGCGACTATTTTTTTTCGTGGTGCCTTGAGCGTATTAATGCGCAGCGACGGAACCAGCGGTTTTCTTAGATACTGTAGAAAGCTTGCAAAATCAGGAACTATTGATTCATACCTGGCGTACAGTTTTTCTAATTTCACGATTCATTATATAACTGATTTCAAAGAAATGTCAATAAAAAACCACAAACGAAATCATCGAAGAAGATATCACCGTTCTATTGACTATCGAACCGATTTCGATAGTCTATGTGGATGCAGAAAAATAAACCTGTCGCATTGCCACAGTTCATCGAACTCGGTGAAAAGAAAATTGCGGGTCTGTCGAAAATACTCAATAAACATCGTCTTGTATCAAAAAGTGTCATGCTGCTATGCGATGAAAACACGGCATGCATCGGTGGTCAGGAGATACTGATTATGCTGCGTAAGGAGAATCTTAAAGTGTCCGAGCATCGCGTGGACAACAGCGACGACCAAAATGTCGAGCGTGTTGAAGAGAAAATCAAGGCGGAGAGACCCAACCTGGTCATCGGATTTGGTGGAGGTAAGGTCCTGGATGTCGCCAAACTGGCAGCCGGACTTACCGGACCGAAATGCGTGAGCATTCCAACCACCTTGTCAAATGATGGACTTGCTTCACCAGTATCAGTCATCACTAATTCCAAAAATATCCCGGTCAGTCACATCACCAAGGCACCCTATGGCGTCATCATTGACCTGGATATTATCAAAAAGGCGCCAAGACGCCATCTGATGGCCGGCGTCGGTGACTTGATCTCAAATCTCTCTGCCGTCTTCGACACCCGCCTCGCCCTTCAAAAACAACGTGAAGAAATCAATGACAATGCTCTCCAACTTGCTGAATCCGGGGGACAGCGGCTTCTTCAGTTGGAAACCAGCGAGATCGAAAGCAACAAGTTTCTTCAAACTCTCGCGCACGGTCTTGTCAAAAGCGGATTCGCGATGTGTATCTGGGGTACTTCGCGCCCGGCAAGTGGCAGTGAACACAAGATCAGCCATTCAATAGACCACTATTACTCGCGCCGCACGGGGCTGCACGGTGAACAGGTCGGCATTGCCGCCATATTCACCATGGCATTACAGAATAACACATATCTCAAGGCAGCGAGGGC
This sequence comes from Caldifarciminota bacterium, assembly GCA_020353055.1. Taxonomy (GTDB): domain Bacteria; phylum Hydrothermota; class Tepidihabitantia; order SM23-42; family SM23-42; genus SM23-42. Next base: position 1,965,183 of record CP070686.1, read on the forward strand.
TTTCTACGCCAAAATCGGCTTTCCATGCACATTGGAATATTTGGGGCTCACCCTCACTGATTTTACCAAAGTTGTGACAAATGCCACGAAGATCCGTCCGGAGCGCTACACGATCCTTGAGGATAAACGCCCGACAAAGAACGAGATCGAAAGACTCGTCGATTTCTTGGGCTTATGAAGGTAGAATTTTCTCATGTCGGATAGAAATCATGCCCTGGTTCCGGCCGCTAACCTGCTTTGACCTCCCTGTGCAGCAAGATACGCTGTGACCCATTGACAAATTTCTATTTATTTATATAATAATAGTCTGTGTAGTTTTACTGCCCATGCAGTTCAGTAGGAGCATCCCGCACTTTTGTGCCTGGATAGCTCAGTCGGTTAGAGCACGTCCTTGGTAAGGACGAGGTCGCCGGTTCGACTCCGGCTCCAGGCTTAGCCGAGAATGCGGGCCCGAATCCGGCCGTGGGCGTAGTGTTTTTTGCTTAAGGAGGATTATTATGGCGAAGCAGAAGTTTGAGCGGACGAAGCCGCATGTTAACATTGGGACGATTGGGCATGTTGATCATGGGAAGACGGCGTTGACGGCGGCGATTACGAAGGCGTTGGAGAAGAAGG
>CP070686.1:1965897-1994207 GCA_020353055.1 Caldifarciminota bacterium
TATTGATGGTAAGTTCTATGAAACAACGCCGATTGCCAAACCCATAGACCTGTCTGCCGGAAGACATACTTTGAAATTAATTAATCCTTCTTTTGTTCCGTATGAAGAAGTAATAGTCATTGAAGCGAATAAAACACTGAGAAAGTCAATTGAATTGTCTCGAAAATAGGGAGGTGACATGATAAGAATGGTCAATATGTTGTTGTTGAGTTGCCTTATGTTCCAGATCGGATTCGCGCAGTCGGTTACAGAGGACTCGCTCGAGATCATGCTCAACAAGGCAAAAGATTATTACTACAGAGGTGAATATGAATCCGCGATACGAGAACTTGAAAACGCCCTCAAATACCTGAAACAATTGAAACTTGCCGACCAGGTAGAAGCATATAAGTACCTGGCGTTCAGTTATGTTGCATTCGGGGACCGTACTGCAGCCAAAATGCAATTCAAAAAAGCACTGGCACTCGACCCGCAAATGGAATTGGACGCCGCCACGGTTTCACCGAAGATAATAAAGGTATTTGAAGAAGCAAAAGGGGAGATCTCCGCGGCACCACTGGTGGAACCGAGTGAACCTACCGTACCGGCTAGAACAGAAGAGATCAGTGGTTTTGATGCAACGATCCGTTCGTGCTGCGTTGCAGGCTGGGGTCAGATGTACCGCGGTGAAAAGAGCAAGGGAACAAAACTGATGATCGCCTACGGTGTTACGCTCGTCAGCACCCTCGGCTCGTCGATAATAAGAGAAAACAAACGTAATGAGTATCTGGATCTATACTGGACCCAACCCTCGGCCACATTTGACGATGCCTATGAAGAATATAAATTCTGGCACAACGTTACCATAGTCAATGCATTGTTATTCCTGGGTGTGCATGTTTACAACCTTTACGATATCATCTTCAAAAAACCTTCGGTCAGAACATCGCTACTCAAATCAGAACGCGGCTTTATCTGCGCATTCGATAAAGAGCAGGTGCGCATTGGTTACAATCTTAATTTCTAATGGAGGATAAAATGAGTCGACTTTTACTGATAACCTGCTTAGGCCTCATGGTCTTCCTGGCGTGCCTCGAGCCCCCAAGGGATAATCCCTATGACCCGAATAATCCGGACAAGGGTTACATTGCTGGCACGGCCTATGACCACACGTTGGATTTCCTGGAAGGCGCGCTCGTTAAATTGAAGATCGGTGACGTGGAGATATACAGCACACAAACCGATTTTCAAGGTAACTACGAGTTCGCAGAGGTCGATCCGGGTCTCTATACTTTAGTTGCCGAAGCAGAGTACTATAATACTCTGACCTTTGAAGATGTCGAGATAAAATCATACACACACTATGATACATTCAACCTCTATTTCCAAGAACTCTATTTCAATTTCGAAAATGAGCAATCCGGAACCGCGGAACCATTTGGTTTCCGCCAACTGCTCGGCACGTGGCAGATCCAGGAAGATCAAGGTGAACCTGGCCAACATTCAATACCTATGGTATACGGCGCAACAAATAATACATCAAGCACCGCATATTCCCTGGCCGTAGTAAGAGATACACTCGATGATTTCTGGTTAGGTGCAAACATAAAGGTACTCGGTTCTTCGGGTTGGTCATGGAGGGCTGGACTCGCTCTGAGATATCAAGATACGAACAATTACTACCTCATTCAGTTTACCACCGGCTCGCTGTCGCTTGTGAAGGTCCGCGACGGCAGCCCACTGCCAATGGCAATCGTCGACACCCTGAATTTCGCGGCCGACACTTGGTATTATGTTTCTGCACACCTATATGGCAGCAGCATCAAGGTCTACTTGGATTTCGAAGAATTATTTGAGGTCGATGACACGTCTTCTCCTATACTCGCCGGTATCGGCGGACTTTGGCTTAAATCGGACGACCCGGCAATCGATGCCAGGGCAAATTTCGACGATGTGTACGTCGCGCCGTAATCAAGAATTAACTCACACGTAATACATAGCAAATGGCAACTTTTTTCGTGCATAAAGCAGAAGATGATACGAAAGTGTTCAAACTGGAAAAACCGCACATTACCCTCGGACGCCGCGGTGACAATGATATCGTTCTTGAGGACATTTACGTGTCGCGCGCACATGCCGCAGTGGAAAAGAAGGGGGTATTCTACTATATACGTGACCAGCACAGCCGATACGGCACGTTCGTCAATGGCACCCGTGTAACCGAAACACGATTGGACTACGGCGATGAAATCCAACTCGGCAACACAGTGATCACCTTCGTCGACGAGAACAAACTGGACCAGGTGCCGACACCGAAGAAACCGGCGCGCTTGATCGGTACTAATGTAGATATTCCGGCAAAAATCGAATCGATAAGGAACGAACTCAACGAAGGTGCAAGTGCAGATGGTATTCTCAAATCACTGGGCGAGATCGAAAACCAGTTCAAGCAGTACCGGGAAAATCTGGTCGAGGTGGAGAAGATTAAAGAAATTGCCTCTACTCTTTGTGAAGTCGGCAAGATAATTAATTTTGTCTTCGATCTCAACGTGCTCCTCAATCTGCTTATGGATCTGGCCATCAAGATAATGCAGGCACGGCGCGGTTTCATCATGCTCTACGATAAAGGTTCCAATAGTTTAAAGATCAAGGTGGCACGGAACATGGGCGGTGTGCTCGACCCGGACAAAACACGGGAAATCAGCCAGGGTATTGCATGGCAATCCTTCAAGAGCGGTAAGTTGATCAATACCGAAGACGCAACCAGGGATCCTAGGTTCATGACGCAGGAAAGTGTTATTAGCTACGCGATCGGCTCGGTCGTGTGCGTCCCTTTGATATCAAAAGAAAAAGAACGGATAGGCGTGATCTACCTCGATAATCCGGTTGCACAGAAGAAATTCGACCGGGACGACATCGAGTTCATGCTCTCCTTTGCGAATCAAGCGGCAATCGCCATCGAGAACGCTCAACTGTACGAAAAAGTAAAGGAAGAAGAAAGGATACGCGAACGTCTCCAACGTTTCTTCTCACCCGGCGTTGTCGGCGAGATTATGTCGGACAAGAGAAGCGTGACCCTGGGTGGAGAGAACCGGACCGCGACTATTCTCTTCAGCGACATCCGTGGTTTCACTTCGCTGACCGAGAGAATTCCAACCGTGACGTCCGTAGAAATCTTGAATGACTTTCTGAGTAGCATGTCCGAAGAAGTATTCAATCAAGACGGAACACTCGATAAGTACATCGGCGACTGCGTCATGGCGATATTCGGTGCGCCTGTCGCGCACCCTGACGATGCCCTGCGGGCCATAAAGGCAGCCCTGGGCATGAAGAAAAGAGTCCAACAACTCAGAGCGCAATGGCACGACAAAATAGATGCCTCGATGCTCGAAGTGTTCGAGATCGGCATAGGCATTCATACTGGTGAAGTCATCGCAGGTAATATCGGTAGCATCGAGCGAATGGAATACACGGTCGTCGGTACTGCCGTAAACATAGCCTCCCGCCTGGAAAGCGTAGCCAAGCCGGGGCAGATATTGATCAGCCGGTCAACCTACGCCTGTACAAAGGATTCCATCGAAGCTACAAAACTCCCCCCGGTTGAGCTCAAAAACGTTAGCCGCCCCGTAGAGGTTTTTGAAGTCACGGGACTGCTGTCGTAAACAATCCCAGTAAACCAGCACAACATATTTGACAACCGGTGCATCGGAGCGTCAGTGCGACAGAGATAGACAGATGTTGAGATGAAAAGACGCTGAATCCAGCAGAAGTTGAAACCTTAAGAAGTTAAAAAGATGAGAAAGGGAACGATAATAACCAAAGTAACGGGACTAATGGTTTTAACGTCGTTCGTGTAGCGTGTAGCGTCAAAAAACTCTTGACAAAATACGAATCTTGTGTAATATTTGCCAATGATAATACTACTTTTGCTCGGACAGATAATCTCGACGACAAGAACGGGCAATGTTCTATTCACGAATATTCCTGCTATCCCAGCCGTCGAGCAGGCAACTATGCCACAACGGGAGTTTGTCTGCAATGAATATGATCACATTATCAAACACTATTGTCAACTCTATGATGTGGATCCAGAACTTGTAAAGATCGTCATTCGAAAAGAATCCGAGTTCAATCCGCGTGCTGTTTCGCGTAGCGGCGCGATCGGCCTAATGCAACTGATGCCGGAAACCGCCCGCGGGCTTGGGGTCAAAGACCCCTATAACCCAAGGGAGAACATTAAAGGCGGAGTGAAATATCTTAGTCACCTGCTTGGGCTTTTCAGAGAAGACCTGGAACTGACTCTCGCAGCGTACCACGCTGGCCCCGGACTGGTCCGAAGGCTGAACAGGGTACCACAGATTCCGGCTACTTTAGAGTATGTTGATTACATACTCTCTAGATACGGGCGCGGCCGCAAGAAAAATCCGGTTTACTTTTCGATAACCGAAGACGGGACGCCGCACTTCACGAATTTGCCTAAGTAGGCTTTAAATCTTCCGGGCAATAACACCAATTGAGAGAACTGTATACAGGAGGAGTCTCTTTTTTCTCAAACGGGATTGAAGCCGGTACCATCTCACAGTGAATGCGCCAAGAAACTTCGGGTACATCGGCAGCACAATCCGGACCTTCATAAATACCTGTCTGATTATTTTATAAATCACACCGGGCCTTGACCAATCACCATACACTCGGATTACTTCAAAACCCAGTTTTTCAAGCAATCCGCTCAGAGAGCCCGGAGTAAATTGCCGTTCCCAACCGCCAAACCACAACCCCAGGATCATGAGCAGGTGTTTCATCAACGTGTATACATGAAATGTCTGGGGAACATCAACGATCAACAATCCGCCTTTCTTCAATATCCTGGCATTCTCACGCAATAGATGCCACGGTGAATGAAAATGCTCCAGCAGCCCCTGATGGAATACAATGTCAAAAGTCCCGGCACCGAACGGACAATTTCTTGCATCCCCGAGGATCACTTTCACCGGGTCTTCCCCTGATAGTAGACGAATAATGCGCAGACTCTCTCTCGAATAATCCAGGAGATACACATCGGCACCTAGTGCCCTCATCCTGAGGCCATCGCGGCCCGTCCCGGCGCCGACCTCAAGTATTTTCCTACCTTCTAATACAGATATTCGTTCGAGTTCTTCGGCGATATTTGTTACTGGAGGGTATATGCTGTCCGGGTGCTTGCCAGCCCAGAATTTATCCCAGACCTGTGTTGTAGTACTGCTGTTTTCTATCCTTAACCAGACCCTTCGGGCAATTGATCGATAACAAGTTGTACGTTTGTGCGACGCGCCTTATGATAATTATTATAACTCGAGAATTCGTAATATCCGGGTTCTTTGACCAAACCTCTGATGACTGGTAGTGAGTGAATATGATCGAGACGCTCCTTCAGATCTTCAACACTCTCGACTATCTCCGCATCGAAACTCTGACTCCACACTGTCCCCTCGCGTTTCTTATATTCATTATACTTGCGCGCGAAATTACCCTTGATCAATTTCATGATCTTGGAAATCGAAAACATTTTACTCGGTTGTATAATGAGATAAAAAGAATCGGGCAGAATCAAGTAAGAATAAATGCGGTAATTCAACATGTAGCGGTGATAGCCTATCGATAGCAGAAGAAATCTTGCCCAGTGGGGATCTGCAAGGATCTCAAGACAATCTTTTGTGGTTGTCCATATATCATAAATTGCGCCAGGTTTGATTATTCTCTTAGTCACTTCTCCCCCTTATTCAATTATTTTCTGTAGTACTTCTTCACTTAAACTTTCAACAATCAAGGTTGTCAGTTTCAAAATGTTCTCATAATCTTCGAGGGAAATGACACTCGCACCCGAATGAACGTAACGAGTTGGTACCCCCAAAGCCAAACATGGCACACCGTGCTTTGTCAGGTGAATCGTTCCCGTATCATAACCGCCCCTGATAGAAGCAAGGTGATATGGGATCTTGTTCGATTCTGCGAGATCACAGACATAATCACGCAATTTTACATGCGGTATCATCGTCGAATCGTAGATCAAGATGCCGGCGCCGCCACCCAATCTTTCGGTGACATCGCTATCGTTCCCGGGTGTATCGCGGCATATACTGACATCGAGCGCAAAGCCAATGTCCGGTTCGATCGCAAAAGCCGAGGTTCGCGCACCCCGCAGACCAACTTCCTCTTGAACCGAGCCCACGAGATAGACCGTATTGGGATGCTTCTTGCCCTTTAGATTGTCCAGTAAATTCACCAATAATGCGCAGCCAACCCGGTCATCCCATGCCTTGCCGAGAAGCAGATCCTTGTTCGCCATTTGTTCGAAACTACCGGCCGGTACTATAGGATCGCCAGGACGGATTCCTAATTTCGCCTTCACGCTAAAATCCTTCGTTGCCCCTACATCTATGTACATATCTTTTGTCTCTGGCAGTTTTTTCCTTTCTTCAGCGGTCAATTCATGAATTGGCTTAAGACCCACAACACCCGGCACCAGGGTTCCTTTTCTTGTCCTTATATGAACCTTGAGCCCGGGAATATTCCCGGCCCACCATCCGCCTATCGGAAGGAACTTTAGGAAACCTTCTTTCGTGATATCCTTAACCATGAAGCCGATCTCATCCATGTGTGCAGAGAACATGATCTTGGGTCGTTCGCTTGAGCCATCCTTACGAGCAATGACACTACCGATCCGGTCACGGGTGATCGAAACACGATCACCAAATCGTTTCTTTAGAATATCGACAACGTCATCTTCATAACCTGAAATACCGAATGCTTCACTCAATTCCTTCAGTAATTCAATACGGTCCATCTCTCCTCCTTATACGTCCAGATTTTCCACGTAACGGGCATTTTCTTCGATGAATTTCCTACGCGGTTCAACTTCACCACCCATGAGGATGGAGAAAAGGCGGTCGGCCTCAGCCGCATCCTCCATTGTCACCTTCTTAAGTACCCTCTTTTCGGGATCCATCGTTGTCTGCCAGAGCTGGTCGGGATTCATCTCACCGAGGCCTTTATAGCGTTGTATATCGCATTTCTTGTCGCCGATTTTTTTCAGGAACTTCTGCAATTCCTCGTCTGAATACATGTAGTCATGTGTCTTGTCATGCCGTATACGGTACAGGGGTGGTTGCGCAATGTAGATAATACCACCGTCGATCAAATCCTTCATGAACCTAAAGAAAAAGGTGAGCAGTAGAGTACGAATATGAGCACCATCAACATCGGCATCGGTCATGATCACCACTTTCTTGTAGCGCACTTTTGAAATATCGAAATCGTCCTCACCGATCCCGCAACCGATCGCCGATATCAAAGTTCTTATCTCATTATTGCTGAGGATCTTATTCAACCCGCTTTTTTCGACATTGAGAATTTTTCCACGCAATGGCAGGATCGCCTGGAACCTCCGGTCCCTACCCTGCTTGGCACTGCCGCCGGCCGAATCGCCCTCAACTACGAATATCTCGCACTCATCAGGGTCGGTCGATGAACAGTCTGCCAGTTTGCCGGGTAGACTTTCACTATCGATGAGGGATTTGCGTCGCGTCAGTTCGCGCGCCTTGCGTGCTGCTTCCCTGGAACGCGCCGCTGCCAACACTTTACCCATCACCACATTTGCGAACCGTGGTGTTTCTTCAAGCATCGCCGACAGCCTCTCGTTGACCAATGACTCCACGGCGCCCTTCGCCTCGGTATTACCCAATTTCGTCTTTGTCTGACCTTCAAACTGAGGATTCTTGATCTTTATGGAAACAACCGCAGTCAGACCCTCGCGCGTGTCCTCACCGGCCAGGGAAAGGTTGTCTTTAAGCTGGTTATGACGTCGCGCATAATCATTCAGAGTTCTGGTCAGAGCTGACTTGAAACCGATCAAGTGTGTACCGCCCTCGTGTGTGTTGATCGTATTGGCAAAGGTGAAGATGTTTTCAAGATACGAATCATTGTATTCCAGTGCTACTTCGATCTCAATATCCTCTTTGGTATCCGCAAAGTAGATCGGTTTGTGCATTCTATTACGCCCCGAATCGAGGTATTTAACCAGGTCCTGAACGCCGCCGCGGGAAAGATATCTTTCTTTGGTCTTCGTCTCCACATCTTCGAAATCGATCTTCAATCCTTTGTTCAGGAACGCCAGTTCCCTGAGTCGCTGTGTCACTATTGCCTTTTTGAACTCAACCTTACTAAAGATCGCTTTATCTGGGCTGAATCTTATTTTTGTGCCGGTTTTACCGGTCTTGCCGCCCACTTTAACGGCGGCCTTCGGTTCGCCATATTTGTAGCTCTGGCGATAAACCTTTCCATTACGATAAACTTCAACTTCCAGAAATTCACACAAAGCATTCACGGCTGAAACACCCACGCCGTGCAATCCACCGCTGATACTGTAGACCTTGTCATCGAACTTTCCCCCCGCGTGCAGCATCGTCATAACCACCTCGAGTGCCGATTTCTTCTGAACCGGATGCATATCAGTAGGTATTCCCCGACCATTGTCTTCAATCTCAACTACGTCTTTATTGATATTGACTTTGATGTGGTCACAGAATCCGGCTAGCGCTTCATCAATACCATTATCCACCACTTCAAATACCAAATGATGCAAGCCGCGTACTCCGACATCACCGATGTACATAGCCGGCCTTCTGCGAACCGCCTCCAACCCTTTGAGCACCTGGATTTTTGAGGCATCATATGCCCGGGAATGTTTGTTTTTCTCCTCGATTTTGCTGCGTGCATTGCCACGTTTATTTTTCTTTGCCATGCAATCTCCTTCTCATCGGGACATCCGACATTCTGAATTTTATGTCTTTTATCTTAACGTCATATTTCTTGATTTTTTTCAATATATCTGATTTCATCAAAAACAACTGACTCTGCCATGACGGATTATCAACCATTACGTACAAATTCTCTGAGTCCACGCTCACCGCCTTCGCATGGCGGGCAATATTACTGCCAACAATTCTTTCCCACTTCTCTACCACCTGCCAGTTCTTCAGCTTTCCATCGATATCCATACCACGCAGAACCCTTGGCACGATCCTGCTTATGCGTTCAGGAAACTTCAACTTTGCCTCGCTCGATATGCAGTAATCTATTCCGCCCATCGCTAGCATGGTCTGGTTCAGGCATTCGCGTGCTGGCATATAGGACCTGCCCCCTCAACAAGTCCAACAAAATATCACGTTTTGTAGTATCCAGTTCGGCGCTTACCTCATCCAAGAGCAGGATCGGTCTTTCGCCTTTTGTACGGTATAACATTTCTGCCTCAGCCAACTTCAATGAAATCGACGCTGCGCGCTCCTCACCCTCTGAAGCGTAGTGCTGCATTGAACGGCCATCAAGCGAAAATAATAGATCATCACGGTGCGGTCCGACCACAGTCTGACCACGGGCGATTTCTCTCGGCCGTACGCGCTTCAGCACTTGTTCGTTCAATTCCATGTCCGGACACTCGGTCTGATATTCCATGTTGAGCTTCTTAAGATCAAAGTTAGCGCCAAATTCGGCAAATATCTGCTTCAGTTCAGGCAACTTCGCAGCACGCTTCTGATATATTTTATTACCACAGTTGATCAATTGTTCATCAAAAACTTCAAAAAGTTTCCTGCTGCCATTCTCACTGAGCGATTGGAGAAACCGATTTCTCTGGCGTACGATCTTACGATATTCAACGAGGGCAGCAACATACGCCGGAGAGATTTTCGCAATCGTCCAATCAAGGAAATAACGTCGCTTCGCCGGCGCGCCACGCACAATCCATATATCATCGATCGACATGATCGTAACACCAAGCCAACCGATGAAATCACTTATCCTCGGCACATTATTGCCATCCAGTACGATCTTCTTCTTCGTTGCATCGAGGAAGACCGCGGCATTACGATCGCAGCCCGCTTCAGCCTCGACTCTCAGGAATTCCGCGTCAAAACGTATCAGGCTGCGGTCTTCTTTTTCTCTGAACGACGACGCATTACCTGCATAGTATATGGCTTCGAGCAGATTGGTCTTGCCCGCTCCATTGTCACCAATTATATAGTTGAAGTCGTCAGAGAACTCGATCTCCGCATCAACCAAGTTGCGAAACCCCTGGTATATTATCCGTTTGAGTACCATGTATTTCTACACTTAATTATATACGCACTTCCGCAAAAGTCAAGGCAGATTTGGCCCGTTAAAACGGTAATTTTGGGGAAAGTGTGAAGAATGTCTTCACTTCTCCGGCCTTTGTCAGTGCTATACCGAACCGCGGTATAACCTGTACAAAGCCGAAACCGGTTTTCGTTTCGAGTCGCAGTTCCATTCCGACTGAATAGTATGTTGTTCCAGCGTCGGTCAAGGCAAAATCAGCAAAGGCGCTCCAAAACAGGTCTTCAAAATATATGTTTGGATTCCAGAGACCGCCGCGTAATTTAAGCAAACGGTGGCCGTATTCCATAGCCATCACGAGAGCCCTGGAAGACTCTATCTCATCATAGCCACGTAATGAGAATGCACGCACATCCGGATTACGTCGGTCCACATAGGCGTCCGAATAAAACCTGAACTCTCCACCCAGCATGAACTGACGCACACCCAGTTGCAGGCGCTGCCCGCTTCGGTTGATATCCGAACCCCATGACTGTCTCTCAAAAGGAAAGGACATCCGCACCGAAAATGTTGTATACGGATACTGAACCGCTGCCGAGAAACCCGGCACGAATTCAATACGATCCGCTCCATCGAAGATCCGACCATCGATAAATAAGGTAAGGTTCGAAATTCCATATTCCAGATTCAAGTATGCCGGGTAAGCAATGGTGTATTCCACCTCATTCTGATAGTCGTAAAACATGAAGATATCCAGCGGTGAAAAAAACCTTGATTGCCATAGGAAATTAAAAAATAGGTTCTGCTCACGGGGGTCCTGCGCAATAAAACCACCATAGATATTCTCGTCTGTCGCGTCGCCGCCGAGGAAGAGCAGACCATATGCCCACTCGCTGAAATCATCTTTCGTCGGGAAAACGAATGGTAAACGGAATGACGGTATGAGCGTCTTCATGACATCGCCGTAGCCGCCATCTTTGATCACGAGTGCATTGTCATCCCAATTCGGTTTTGGTGAAGGCTCCTCTTCAACCCTCTCGTATCTTACCGGATTGAACTCGGAAGTGTAAATATCAAACCCCTGTTCGGACATACCAAGAAAATACAAGTCATTGCCCACCACCACACCATGATCCGCGTATCCACCGCCGGTGAGACGGTACAGGGCACCGGTCATCAGATCGCACATGTATATTCCGTAAATCTTATCATAGTTGGCAGTGAAGAACAATGAATCACCATTCAACGCGATACTGCCTTCTACCCAGGGCGTGGTTACCACCGGAACAAATTTTCCGGCTTCGAAGTCGAGCAGGTAGATATTCCAATTTTCGAAATCGTGTCGCGCCACGACGGCGGTATACGCACGAGTGGCATCCAATTCACCGATAAGCATATCCGTCTCAAAAAGCAGTGTATTTTCATAGCCATCATACACACGCATCTCTGAACCAAAGTCATGAATCCGGTCGCGGCTGTATAGAATACGACCACCCCGAAGAACGCAGAAACTGCGAATGTCGTCGGTGAACAGAATACGATCCTCACCAGTAATCAAATCGTACTCATGCAGATTCGCCACGACACCATGTCCGAGGTAGTATACGTTCGGGTAGCCGTTGATAAATTGCCGCGTAGTGTAGTATAGTTTATCATCATATACTCTCAAGGGGGTGGTAATGGTGCTATTCAATGTTTTGATCACCTTTTCCACAGCGGTGCGGCAATTGAATTCTACTAAGTGAATCAGGTCTTTTTGGTAGAAACCATCCACCTTTACCGGGGTGTATCGAACGTAGTAAAGTAGACTATCCTTTTCAACCAGTGAATAGACATACCAGCCCTGCTGTGTTATGGGCACACCTGCCGGTTCCCAATGAAGGAACCGCTGTCGTTCGTACCGCCGCCATTCGGCGAATAGCTGGGGCCATGATTTTCCAAATGATTTACGGGCAGCAATATCCAGACCTGTGAAGGGAAAGATACCGGACAACGGTGCCCAAAAATAAGAACCATAACGATCGAAGAACCCGGATAACTTATCCGCACCGTAATTTAGCGCAAGGAAATTGAAGAATTCACCGCCGTATAAGTAGTACGTGCCAAAAGGGAAGTCAAGCGGTGTGTTCGTTGCTTCCACGATCGAAGGCATAACTCCGGCATGAACCTGGGCACCGATGTAGGAATCAAAGAATCCATCATTCAATCGCCCTTCGTACTGCGTAAACTGGGATTCACTGTAAACAGTAACACCTTCGGTTATCCATCCAGGGGAATACAAATTTGGCGCGAAGAGAGAACCAAAAACACTTGTCAGCAAGCCTGCAAAACCATTCGCTCTTGAAAGGTGAAGGATATGCGCATACTCGTGCACTGCAACGGTTCGGTACCAACTCTCAATTCCTTCGAGCCGATACTCAAAACCCTGGGTACGCGTGAATATATGTACATTATGGAAGATTGGATTAGCAAAACCGTTGCTTACCGCACCCACGTCCTCAACGACGACCGGTAGATCTCTCAGGCTATCGCCGATGAGTGACTGTACATTGTTCTGATAGTAGTGGAGATTCTGAAGGGTATGTAATGCCTCCCAGTAATATCCATCTTTGTAGATAACAGTAAAATCATCGGTTTTCAGAGTCTTCCAGTTGAACCATCCGCAGAGAAAGAGTAACGTGATTGCTATCATGATCTATTATAAATGCGGTTTCTTTTATTTCAAGTGGATTGTAGTATACGACGGAGTTTTTTTTGAAGCGAATCTATCGTTTTACATCTCAGCGGCTACGGTACTGATGTGTCGGGATACCCATCAGGTCACGGTATTTGGAAACCGTTCTCCTTGATATCACGATACCCTGACGCCCCAACTTCTGCGAGATCTGCGTATCCGACAGCGGTGATGTTTTATCCTCGTTTTCGACGATCTCTTGTATTTTTTTGAAGATTATACGTTTATCGGTGTCGCCCAATGGCGCATTAAAAAAGAACTTCAACTTATGAATGCCCTGCGGTGATTCAATATACTTGCTTGCCAGCGCCCTTGAAATCGTTGACGGGTTAACACTCAACTGTCTTGCAAACTCGGTCATCGTTATCGGCCTTAAGTAGTTGTAGCCTTTTTCAAAGAAATCACGCTGATACTCGAGAAGGTTATCGAGAATACGGAGCATCGTTTTTCTGCGCTGTTCGATCGCCACGATCACATGTTGAGCAGCGCGCGCCCGCTGTCTGATGAACTCGAGCTGCTCGCGTGGCACACCTTTAGGATTCTTCAACACTTCCACGTACTGGCGGCGCAGCCTAACGCGAGGCACCGTATCATCATTGAGAGAAGCAATAAGCCGATTGTCGCGCCAGCGTATCATGAAATCGGGGGATACGTATCCCGACGCGACATTCGAATACCGCCAGCCCGGTTTGGGATCGAGTTTTAGTACAATTTCACGGGCTTTGAGAAACCGCTCCTCACTGATCTTCAATACCTTGAGTATATCAGCGTAGCGGTTGCTTCTCATATCCTTCAGATAATCACGCACCAGAATACACTCTACCGAATCCGGCGCACAACCCAAAACATCGAGCTGAACGAACAACGGTTCCTTTTTGTCCCGCCAGGCACAGCCAACCGGGTCAAACCGCTGTATTCTCTTTATGATCCGTAGCACATCATTCAAATCATGCCCTTCGTCCGCTATTTCCTCCGGCGGCGCCGATAAGTAACCATCATCCTCGATGTTCGCGATAACCGAACGGGCGATCTCCAGGTCCTGATCCTGAAATGCACTGAAAGCCTGTCTCAATAGATAGTCGCTCAGTTTATCACCATGCGCCGGAACATTATCCATTGCGTCAAATTCTTCAATACTACTATCGTAGACCGTGCTCGGCGTATCGGCAAACAATTCCGCAATATTGAACTCTTCAATCTCTTTCAGGTCTTTTGGGGTATCCTCGTCGACGGAATCCCCGCCATCATCCGATTCGGATGTCGTTTCCGAAGATATTTCTTCGAGCAGCGGATTTGCTTCCAGTTCGTGCCTGATAAAGGTCTCGATCTCGAGGCTGGGTAGTTCGATCAATTTCAGATAGTACTTCAGCGTGGGTAGAATGTAATGTTTCAGTTCGGGTCTGAACTGGAGTTCACTCCTTCGATTCATGAAAGATTCCTCTGTCGCTGTTCATAATCACATATTAATTATAATAGCCAGATGCTAATTGTCAAGGAGCACCAGAACGTTTCGAACTTGAGACGGTAGGAAGTTGAGAGGATAGGAGGGTAAAAAGATGAGAAACTGATGAAACAATAAATTAGGAACCTGAGAAGTTGGGAAGATCAGAACTTTAGCAACGAAACTAACGATAATAACGAAATTAACGAGACAAACGTTTCTATGTCAATTTCGCAATTCGCATTTCGAAATACGCTATATCATACAGCGGGATTAACGATACTAACGAAATTAACGGGAGTAACGTTCTATGTTATGGTATAACCGAAACAACCCTGCGACCGCCCTTTCTGTAGCCGTATTTAACCTTGCCGGCACACAGGGCGAACAGCGTATAGTCGCTGGCAACACCAACGTTCAGACCAGCGTGGATCGAAGTTCCTCTTTGGCGCACCAACATAGTCCCCGGCGTCACCATTTGTCCATCGAATCTCTTTGCACCCAAACGTTTGCCTGCAGAATCCCGGCCGTTTCTTGATGCACCAACACCTTTCTTATGCGCCATTTCGTCTCCTTAAATTTTGCTACTTGATAATATCGGTGATTTCAACTTCACAAAAATCCTGACGATGACCGTGTTTACGCCGATATTTTTCCTTTCTAATGAATTTGAATACGACAATCTTCGGCAGCCGGCCACATTCTTTGATGACACCTTTCACTTTTGCGCCTTTAACAAAAGGCCGACCTACAACAGTATCGCCATCGTCTTTTATCATCATTACCTTGTCGAACTCCACCTCTTTTCCCTTCTCGCCAAGGTTCGCTTGAATCTTGATCCGCTCACCGCGTGTTACAACGAACTGCACACCGTTAGTATTTATGACCGCGAACATTATTCGCCTCCTGGCACTTCCTCAGGAAAAACCGCGCCTTCTTCGGGAATCAACGGTTGTTCCTCGGTAATACCCGAACCAGGCTGCATCGGCATTTCTTGCATGCCTTTTTCCACCGCCGTCGTCGGCCTTGGCCGACGCGAGAGCAGAACAAGGGTCAACGAAGTAACGAAGAAACCAATCGCTAAACCTGTCGTCAGACGTACAAAAAACGGGGTTGCGCCCTTACCGCCAAACAATGTCTCTGTACCGCCTCCCCCGCCAAATACGCTCGAAATTCCAGCACCTTTTGTCTGCTGCATGAGCACGACGACTATCAGGAGAATGCAGATCAACACGTGAAAAAACATGATCACAGCGTACATGAAGCCTCCTTGTTAAGCCGAAAATTCGGAATAATCATCATACGTCTATTATATATATTTAGGCGTCTATGTCAAGAATCCTTCTGCCTGTGCTTCTTGACCCCGCAGCTCGAATCACCCAGCTCAGCATCGATCGGTGATCAAACAGCACTGCCTCCCGTGACCCGGTGTCTATCAACTTGACATAAACCGACTGTTAGCATATATTACTTCATACGGAGAACGAGTATAAAATGATACTGAAAACTAAGATCCAAGCACCACAGATGAAGAGTACCACTGTCCAACGGGATCGTATTACGACGCTACTAAAGAATAATATCGACAAGAAATTGATCCTCATTAACGCGGGTGCTGGTTACGGTAAAACAACTGCCCTATCTCAATTCATTGCGAGGGCAGATCTGCCTTGCGTATTCTACCACCTTGAGCCCAGTGATTCGGAGCTCGGGCTTTTCTTTTCCTATTTAACTACCGGCCTCAAACAACTCAATTCCCACTTTGGCCGTCGAATGGAGAGAATTCTCAGAACACTCACTCCTGCAACCGAACATGTTGATATGGTTGTCGGCACATTCATCAATGAATTCGTTGAACACGTACCGGGCGACGCGTTGATCGTCCTGGATGATTACCACAACATCGATCCCTCGCACGAGATCGATAAAGCTCTGAATTACCTTCTGCAGCATGCCCCGGAGAATCTTCATCTTATCATCGCCACGCGTCTCCAGCCTCATTTCCCAATGACAAATCTCAAGGCTCGCGATGACGTCTTTGTACTGACAAACGATAATCTTACATTCAACTACAATGAAATCGAACAGCTATTTAAAGAAATTCACGGCATTGTATTGGAAAGTGACGAAATACTTGCACTGGAGGAACATTCGGAGGGCTGGGTCACCTCACTACAGTTGATCCTGCAAGCAGCGGGAAAGGGACTCGGGAAAAAACTAAAACCAGGATTACCTTTACTGCAGCAAAAAGATCCCAGTAAGTGGTGGTCAGACTATTTCAACTATTTTGCGCAGGAAATCTATCAAAACGAGCCAGTCGAAGTACGTGATTTTATGGTCAGCATCTCCATTCTTGAGTGGTTAGACAATAATGCCTGCAATGAAATCACCCGACGCAAGAATTCCGGAGAGATTTTGCGCTACTTAGAGCAAAAGAATGCTTTTGTTTCACGTATGCCTAACGGTCACTATCGATTCCACAATCTATTCAGAGAATTCCTCACATCAAAATGGCGAGATACGGGATTGAGGAGGAAAACTCTCCTGAGGGCAGCAGATCATTTCCGTGACAAAGGGCAACCAGGGCTTGCGATACCCTACTACCTTGAAGCCGGGAAACACAATCAGGCCGCTCGGTTGATCCGCAAAACTGGCTATCAAATGACGAATAGCGGCAAGAGCAGGATGGTTGCTTCGCATATCGAAAGGTTACCGAAGAATAGTGTGAACACGGATCCCCAGTTGCTCATGGTTTACAGCTATGCTCAGATGTCCAACGGATGCCCGAGTGAGGCAATCACCAACCTGACAAAGGCAATCCGTTTGATGAAGAAACAAAGAAAGATTTCAAAGGAACTGGCCCAAGCATATTATGACTTAGGATCGATTCATTTCAATCTTGGTAATTTCGAAACCGCTAAACGCTGGCTCCTCAACGCATTGAGATCATCATCGACAAAACGTGCTCTGTCAAATGCTGCCATGTTCAATTCGCTAGGTTTAATATACTCAAAAGCCGGCGGTCGAAAACTCAAGGACGCGATTGCATGTTTTCGGAAAGCATCGAGAATCGTGCACAGATTTTCCGAAAACAAAGGTCTCGAAGCGAGTATTATAAACAATTGGGCAATGGCCGAAAGAAAATCAGGTAACTTGCATAGTGCTCGCCACAGAATCGCTAATGCGGTAGAGCTACTCAAAAAAGAGGCCAACTTCTCACCCCAATTTGGCTCGATCTTCTTTAATGCGGCACGGTTGAATATCCTTCTGGGCAATGCTGACAAGTCGGCCACCATTCTTAAACGCGCACTGGAATTGAGCCAAAAATACAATGATAAGTGCTCACTCGCGATCATCTGGCGCGGCTATGCTTTGTATTATGAAGACCTGGGTGATCTTGATACATCGATGCAGCACCTGCAAAAAGCATTCAGCGTTTTCCAAGACCTTCATCTTAACAGGATGATCAACCTGATCAATAAGGATTTTTGTCGCATCTATACTGCGCTCGGGCGTCTTACCGCAGCCGAACAGACCATCGCCGAGATCTGGAGGTTGAAAAAATCACGCGACGACGCGGAGGCCGTTTCGATACATACTATAGAAGTAAAGCTACGTGCTGCGCAAAACAAATTACACGACGCGGAAGATCTTATTGCACGCACCATCAGACTTGCTAAGAAATATGCTTTGAAATACGAACTCTTCGTTGCCCTATTGGTACAGGCAAAATTGATACATATCAATGGCAGCGAAAGCGACACACTGAAAGCACTCAGACAAGCCGTGAGGCTGAGCGAGGATAACTCATACGACTACTCTCTGTCGAAATTCATGGAAGAAGAGCAATGGGTAGTTGGGTCATTAATGACAGTCGCAGACCGCTACACCTCAACGGTAACGAAGCGCTGGAATATTTCATATCATCTTCTGGAGGTCTACCTGTTCGGCACGCCGCGTCTAGTTGTTGATGGCAGAGAAATCGAGGCCCACGCTTGGAAGACGTCGAAAGCGCTAAAATTGTTCTGCTATCTATGTTCGCACCATCACAAAATGATATCTCGCGACGTCCTTATCGATGCATTATGGAAAAACGCATCTCCGAGCAGCGGGGCAAGGAATTTGCGTAAGGCGATCCACCACATACGTCAGGCATTGGGCACAGTGATCACCAGCCAGCACAATCCAGTCATATACCGAAACAAGCGATACCAGCTCGCACCGGATTTTTCAGTAAGGCTTGATGTCGAAGAATTCGAAGAATTAACGAGAAAGTCGAGTATCCGCCACAAGGAATGTGAACGATACATAACGAAAGCAATAAACCTCTATCAAGACGGCTACGCCAAAGGCTGGTACGATGATTGGATCGAAACAATGCGGAACTACTATGATAAAAAATACGAAGAGAACCTCACGCTGATGGCCGATATCGCACTACATCGCAGGAATTATCGCGAATGTGTAACGTGGTGCCGGCGGCTTGTTGCCCATAATCCCTATGATGAGAAGTATCACGAGAGACTGTGGGAAGTTCTGTCAAAACTAAAGAAATACAATGAAGTAAAAAAGGATTTCAATGAACTCAAGAGAATCCTCCAGAAAGATTTGAAAACGTCACCACAACATCAGACGGTCGCATTTTATGAAAGCATTGTGAAGTGATCATCCGATCTTCCTGATGGACACACTGGACCAGTCATAGCAATAACCCACACCCAGTTTCACTATTATTTCACCCTTTTTGCTGAACATATATATATATATAAAGGCAAGCGCTCGGTCCATTTCTACGCGTTCGTTAAGCCTTAGGGAGGAAAATATGCGAAGATATGCAATTCTGGCATTATTCTGTGCAATAGCGTCGGCACACGCCTGGTCGGAAGGCGTGAACGGTGGTGGAAGTTCTACAGAGGTATCATTGCATCTATACGGATACGGTATTCCGATCGCCGAGATAGATCCGATGTTCAGGATACGCGCACCGGGGAGCAACATCCTCGTCTGCGAGCACGGGGACGTCGTTGCGGTCTTCTACGGCGCATCATCATTCAATCCAAGCATGATGGAACCTCGAGTTGCCTATTCCCTCAATTCGGGGAGTACTTGGACCTTTTATGGTCCATTCGGGCTTACATATAGGATGCAGGGCGCCATGGATGGACCTGCGAACTTCTGTCAGATCGGTGGATTAATATTCATCTGGAACGAATGTACCCAATACTTCAGTTCTATGTGTGCCAATGTAGTGCTCGAGGAGAACGTACCTTCGGCTCCATCATTTTCCGTACCTATCACGCTGCCAAATTCCCAGTATCCAGCTATGTATCCTTGGAATCCAGATATTTCGATGGCGCCGGACGATATCACGAGCCTTGTGGCGACTGCCTGGAGTTTTATTGGCAATGAATGGGCCTACTGCTGGATTTCGAATGACGGCGGCTACTCGTGGACCGACACGATCCCGATGGCTCATATCACTCAAGACGGAACAAGTGGTTGCCTATCACGAGGTGTCGGTGATTACGTATTGTACGCTTACTTAGATTACTACACCTTCAGCGGAACCGATTCGACGATCTATCCATTCTACATGGAATCAACTGATGATGGCTACACGTGGAGTCAGGAAACACCGGTTCCAGAAGTGCCCGTGAATACGGGCTCACAATTCTGGTGGGGTGAATTCGATTGTCTGGTCATAAACAACGAACCATGGTTGGTCTATACCGACCTGGGTACTCCAGGTGGCGGACCTTACATCATGCGCGGCACAGGCGGGCCAGGAAATTGGACATGGGACATATGGGACGCCGGACAACTTGGAACCTGCTCACTAACTGTTGCCGATACGATATTCTATTGCTATCCCAGCCAATATCCAAATCTATCTTACGATCCGGTGAGCAACACTGTCTTGGCGAGCTACAAAGTTTACTATTTTAAGGAATATGCTGACACAACATATTACGATGGCGCGCACATCGGAGGTATATACACTACGAACAACGGTAACCACTGGATCATCACCCAGCCATTGTCAGACACGAATACAACACAAATCCAGTGGTACGATTGGGGTGCGACTGAGGTCGCATACCGCCTTGCCAACATCGCCGGCGAGGTCTGGGCATACGGAATATGGGTGCACGGTGTTGAGCAAGTGCTGCATTTTGAGCGCGGTAAAATCGAATCGTTCTCACCCCTTGCCGTTAATGAAGAAGCACAACAGAACGCTCTGTTTGCTCACGTACATGTAACGCCAAGTATATCCACTGGTAGCGCAGGCATTGAATTCACTCTGTCGCATCAGGGACGGGTAGAAATAAACCTGTATGATATAAGTGGTCGATTAGTCAGCAATGTCCACAAGGGTACTATGTCCGCCGGATATCACCTTATTCAACTGAACAATACCGATCTGCCGAACGGGATCTATTTTCTGTCATTCCAGATTGCAGCCAGTGGGATTACGCGCAAATTCGTGCTGATGCGATAGAACAATATAATGTCAAAAGCCTTCATGGATCACACCAGATCTTCCAGTGCAATCCAGACGTAGTTTATTGAAATTTGATAACCCTCGCGAAGCTCTCCGGCTTGAGGCTTGCACCGCCAACCAGAACACCCTGTATTTCATCCTCTCTCATTAACGTATCGATGTTGTCCGGTTTCACGCTGCCGCCGTAGAGTATAGTACCCGGCTTTTTTAACATACCGCGAATAAATTTATGCACCTCGACCGCCTGCTCCGGTGTTGCTGTTTTCCCAGTTCCTATCGCCCAGACCGGTTCATATGCAAAGATTATCTTATGCACTTCGTTCTCAATACCTTTCAGTCCGCCGTCGAACTGACCCCGGATCACGTCCTCGGTACTGCCCGATTCTCTTTCCTTCTCCGTCTCGCCCATGCAGAATATTGGTATCAAGCCAATCTCGAGCGCAACCTTCAATTTCTTGTTTATCATCTCGTCGGACTCGCCCATGACATGCCGACGCTCGGAGTGTCCAAGCACGACATACTCGCAACCCAGGGATTTCAAGAACAATCCGGAAATCTCACCAGTATACGCACCGCTACGCTCCCAGTGCATGTTCTGCGCACCGAGTTTGAATCTGGTGTTCCTGGTCAACTCGCACACCGAGGCCAGCGACGTAAAAGGCGGTATCAGAATAACGATCCTGTCTTTAATATCACCGACCGATTTCATCACTTCCTGCACAAGCGTTCTCGATTCGGCGGGGTCTTTGTTCATCTTCCAGTTACCGGCAATTATCGGTTCCATTATATCTCCTTCAACGCTTCTATTCCCGGCAACTTTTTACCTTCCAGATATTCCAAAGAGGCGCCGCCGCCGGTCGAAGCATGGCTCACTGCATCCACGAGGTCGAATTTCTTCAGTGCCGCTATTGTGTCACCGCCGCCCACGATCGAAACTGCACCTGCCTTAGTGGCGGTCGCGACCGCTTTAGCAACAAACTCTGTACCTTTCGCAAAACCACCGATCTCAAAAATGCCCATCGGTCCATTCCAAACGATCGTTTTTGCTTCTTTAATGAAATCGATTACCTGCGCTACGGATTTTGCACCGATATCGACGCCCATGAAATCATCCGGTATGGCATCCGCTGCAACAGTCTGGGTCGGACTGCCCGCTGCTGCTTCCGTCGCAACAAGGACGTCCTCCGGTAAATAGACCTTTGAATTGTTCACGGCAGCTTCTGCTTCCTGTAGCAATTCTTCTTCGCAAAGAGATTTTCCTATTGCATAACCCTTAGCCCTGTAAAAAGTAAAACACATTCCGCCGCCGATGAACAACCTATCTACCGTGTTCAAGAGATTCTTGATGACCCCGATCTTTGTCGATACCTTTGCTCCGCCGATGATCGCAAGCAACGGCCGCTTGGGTTCGCGCAGTGCGCCATCGAGATACTGGAGTTCTTTTTCCATAAGAAATCCGGCCGCCGGATCACTGAAATTGTACGCTATGGCGTCAACCGAAGCATGCGAGCGGTGGGCAGCCCCAAAGGCATCATTTACGTACAGATCCGCAATCGAAGAGAGCTCATGCGCAAAACCTTCATCATTCTTCGTCTCTTCGATGTGAAATCTCAGATTCTCGAGCAGCAGAACATCTCCGGGTCTCATCTCCGCCACAAGTTTCTTAACCTCATCACCAACGCAATCCCGGGCAAAACGAACATCCCGGTTCAGGAGCATTTCAAGACGATGGGCGACCGGCTCAAGACTGAGTTTCGCATCGACCTTGCCTTTTGGACGACCCAGGTGACTGGCGATAACCGGCATGCCGCCCTTGTCGATTATGTAACTAATCGTCGGCAGGGCAGCCTTGATCCTTGTGTCATCTGCAATGTTCAAATTCTCGTCGAGCGGCACATTGAAATCGACCCGTACGAAGACTTTCTTGCCCGCAAGTTCCAGGTCTTTTACCGACAATTTCGCCATCACTCTCTCCCGATAACATATTCAAATAAATCAACCGTACGTGCTGAATATCCGTATTCATTATCGTACCAGCCAAAGACCTTCACAATGTTACCGATAACCTTGGTCAACTCGGCATCGAATATCGAAGAATATGGATTACCAATGAAATCCGATGAAACGAGCGGCTCTTCACAATACATGAGGAAGCCTTTCAGTTCACCGGTTGCGGCTTTCTTGAACGCACCATTCACTTCATCCTTGGTTGTTTCGCGCTCTAACTCAGCAACAAAATCGACGACCGAAACATCTGGTGTCGGCACCCTTATAGCAACGGCATCGAGCTTTCCCTTCAAGTCAGGGAATAATTCTACGATAGCCTTCGCCGCTCCAGTGGAAGTTGGAATCATCGACACTGCAGCTGCCCTTGCCCGGCGTAGATCCTTGTGGGGCAGGTCGAGAATTCGCTGATCATTTGTGTAGGCATGGGTCGTTGTCATCAAACCCTTGCGGATCTTGAAATTTTCGTGCAGCACCTTGACAATTGGTGCAAAGCAATTTGTGGTACATGACGCATTAGAAAAGATCATGTGTTTTTTTGGATCGTATGAAGTGTGATTAACTCCCATCACAAAACCTGGGATCTTGGGTTCACCCTTACCTGGTGCTGAAAGTATCACTCTCTTGGCACCACCCTTGATGTGCAAATCGGCCTTACCATAATCCCGGAACTTACCGGTAGATTCCAGCACATAATCAACACCCAGGTCTTTCCAGGGTAATTTCGATGGATCTTTTTCGGCAAAAATCCTGTATTCTTTTCCGTTCACCACCAGCGCATTGTCTTTTGCGCTGACATCGGCATCAAATGTTCGGTGCACAGAGTCGTATTTCAAAAGGTAAGCGAGGGTCTTCGCATCGGTGATATCATTTATCGCTGCAATCTCAAACTTGTCACTCTTGTGTCCAATTCTAAAGAATAACCTACCAATCCGGCCAAAGCCATTGATCCCAACTTTCGCTTTCATATTAGCCTCCTCCACCCATTATAACAACTAAATGGCGAAAGTCAATGAATACCAGTGGAATGATACTGACATTGACACAACATGCAGATTCTGTATAATGAAAAAATGGCCGATATCACAAAAGGTGTGAGGGCATTTACGGTCGGCACGGCTATCAGCCGCGTCTTTGGATTAATTAGAGAATCTGTATTTGCGTACCTCTACGGCGCCGGGCGTTCAACTGATGCCTTTGTCGCAGCGTTTCGCATCCCTAATCTTTTACGCGATCTATTTGCCGAAACCGCGCTCTCGGCCGCTTTCGTGCCGGTACTAACGGCTGAGAGACAGAAGAGCAAAGAACAGCAAAACCTTTTGGCCAGCAACGTCTTCAATATTCTGCTCATCACAGTAGGTGCGATCGTTCTCCTCGGGATCATCTGCGCACCCTACCTCGTCAAAATAATAGCCTTCGGCTTTGGCAATATACCTGACAAGCAAGCACTCACAACAAGGCTGGCTATTATCATGTTTCCCTTTCTCCTTTTTGTCGCTCTCGCTGCTTGGGCCATGGGATATCTCAATACCGAACGCGAGTTCTTCACACCATCAGTTGCCCCGGCGTTTTTGAATATCGTTTCAATCGCAGTACCGCTGCTTTCATTTGCGTATTTTGTCAGAACCGGCACCGATCCGATATATGCAATGGCTTACGGGATATTGATCGGTGGATTGATGCAGTTCCTGGTACAGGTCCCGGTCCTTTTTGCCAAAGGTTTCCACTACCGGCTATACATAAATTTCCGTGACCCGACGCTACGAAGAATCCTCATCCTGTTCGTTCCGGTAGCACTGGGATTAGCCGCATCACGTATCAATGTAGCGGTCGATACATTTCTCATTTCATTTCTTGAAGAAAGAAGTATGACCTGGCTTAACTACGCATTCCGTATCATGCACCTTCCGCTTGGCTTGTTTGGTATCGCGGTAGGCACCGTAGCATTACCGGCGATATCACAACACGTAGCCGAGAAGAAATTCGACGCAGCAAGATCAACGCTTTTTGACTCTCTACAACTTGTCTTTTTCCTCACAGTAACCACGTCGGTGATCATAGCTGTACTCGCCCATCCGATAACGAGATTGATTTACGAAAGGGGGCATTTCACCCCGTTTGACACGCATGCCACAACGCAGGCGCTTATTCTTTATATTATCGGTGTACCTTTCATCGCCGGAATAAGAAACGTTGCAGCAGTCTTTTACGCCTACCACGACGCAAAGACTCCGATGTACGCAAGCTTCATAGCAGTAGGCTTGCATGTCATACTGAGCCTCGGGTTGATGCGAATCATCGGGTTCCGTGCGTTTCCGCTTGCCACAACCGTGTCATCCTTTGTGAACCTGGCCATTCTGATGCACAGGCTCCCTGAAAAGATAGGCCACTATGAAATCTCCCCGCTCGTTGATTACTTCACGCGTCTGGTTATAGCGTCCATCATCGGAGGTTTTGTAGGAATCTTGTTTAATCGCATACTCACGAATATCCTGGGTACTGCGCTTCTATCTCAAGTCCTGAATCTCGGATTGAGCGGTGCTGCAGCTGTTGTAACATGCTACATTGCCTCCATATTAATGGGTGTCACTGAAGTAAAAGAATACGTTAAACGACTTTTCCACAGACAGAAATAACATAGGAAACCGGGACGTTCAGAGGGTAAGACGCTCAGTGTATCAGAAAGAACGGTAATAGCGGTATTAACGGAATTAACGATACTAACGAAATTAACGGAACTAATGTTCTTAAGTCAATTTCCCAATTCGCATTTCGAAATTCGCAATGTCGTTTCAGTGGGATTAACGATCGCTGTTCAAAATGCAGGGCGCGGCAATGCCGCGCCCTGATCGGTCTGTTCGATTTTATCTAACCCAAACAACCTTGGACATCTCGGAAATGTCCCCGGCCTGCGTTTTGATGAAATAGATACCCGATGCGAATTTGTCGAAACTGAGCAACAATTCGCCGGCATCGCCCAGTAATCCAAAATCCTTCGCATCAACAATCCGCCCCATCGTGTCGTATATTTGGACACGAAGTCGTGTCTGCTCACCGAACGAGTAAGACAACTTGTACGGATGGGCATAAGAAATAAACGGATAGATGCTGATATTATTGGTCTTCTGTATGTAGGGCGATTCTGTCACACCGGTACCGGTCAGATCCCCAGTCACGACGAGCGCGAATGGCTGCGGGCCGTACGGACAGTTCGGTGCCGACACCCTTATTGTCCAGCTGCCGGTCATCGGGTTATCCACCCGTACGCATTCTTCGACATTAAGACTATCGTAGGCCCCGCCGGTATTTGACTGTCCGCCTGAGTAGACGTTACCTTTGTATTGGTTGTTGCCCGGGTCAGTAACCAGGAGATTAAGATTATTCACCAATTTGATACCAGCACCACCGCCGCCCGGGTAGTCGGTCCAGACCAACGCTACGCGGAACGGTTCGGCATCAGATACGACATTGTAGGTATACTCGACATACTGACCCGTCGACAATCCCGACTGATCATCAACCACTGCAAGATCTTTCGTGTCACTCGTAAAATGAAGAACACTATCCAGGTCAACACGGCCCCATCCAACATTATTGTCCGGCACCGTGTAACCGCTCATATTACGGTCTGCGCTATTGACCAACATGGCTTTGAGCAGTGCTGCCGACGGAATAAGCGAATCAGAAGGATTTGCCGTACCTGATGGATACCAGCCTTCGACAAAATACTGGCGCACAAGAACTGCACTTCCCGCTGCACTCGGCGAGGCCATGCTCGTACCATCCATTATCGTATAGTTTACATCACCCGCACCGTTAACCGACGTTACTGTCTGCCCGGGAGTGAGGATGGTTGGTTTGATGCGTCCATCTTGAGTCGGCCCGCGACTCGAGAAATAGTAAATACTACTGCACTGCGCGCCATTCCGGCATCCGCCAACCGAAACACAGTTCTTGGCAGTTGCCGGTGAACCGACGCTCATCGCAGACGGTCCGTCATTACCGTTTGAGAAAAACAGCAGAAAATCTTTGTATAAATACATGAAGTAATCAACGGTCATCGCTTCCGAAGTATACTGACCGCTGACCGAATTACCCCAGGAATTCGTCATGATCTTCACGCTCCCGGCCGCATTACCGGTATACGGCAGGATGAAGAGCTCGTACAGATTGCTCGGAATATACACGCAACCCAAAGAGCCACCGCCGTCGCAGAAATACAACCTGCTGTCTATGGCCACGCCGTCATATGTGCTCGGGCTGCCCATCACGTCATCATTCCCAAGAGCAGTTCCCGACACGTGGCTGCCGTGGCAGTAATTGCATAATTCATCACCAAAATCGGCATAACCTGGTCCATACGAATTCGCCGGTTTATAGGCCACGATCTTGCGGTCAGAAGGATAATCACCCCACGTCGTGAGCCAACTTGAGGCAGTACTGCGGAAAGCATAATGGGAAGTGCGTACACCGCTGTCGCATACGCTCAAGAGTTGCCCTTCACCGGTGAGCCCCATATCCCAGATGCGCCGGTTCTGGGATGTAGCAGTCTGTACAACCCACTGAACACTTGCGTTATGCGGTTCCATTTTGTGCCATGGTTCGATCCAGTTGACTGCTTCAATGCTCGCAATTTGAGGAACAAGAGAAAGGTCTACATTACATTTCACAAAATTGAGCCAGTCACTCGATGCTACGTCAACGATACGGCAGCCAATATCTTCCAGTTCATTCATGACGGCACCCAAGTCCGCCTCAGGATATAGCACCAGCATAACCTCATGCATACCGCGTAAGTCACTGAACTCCTCCTGGCCCGAAAGCTTATAGGCAGGCTGGTAGATGCCTATCCAGTCGACAAAAACCAAACGCTCCACCTCGCTCTTCACGACGTCATTCATCTTGACGAGCAAAGCGTAATTGGGGATATATGAGTACACTCGCGCACCTGTTTCCTCTATCTGCGCGCGCTGTCGATGGTGTATCGGTCCGCGACAATGCACAATGTAGTATTCCGATTGCGTGCGCGTAAGAGAAGCCGGCAATTCAGGTTCACCTACACGAACATCAAAATTAATCCCGTTGGAAAAATACAGCCGGTCGGCATCACCATAGGATGTGGGGGTATACTCGTGAATGATTCCACCGGAAACCACACCATAAAGGCCTTCGTATCCTGAACCCAATGCTACTACCAGGCTCAAAAACAAAACCAACGATTTTATCATCTTAACTCCTTTCATTAAGTATATTTAATGGGTTGGGGTATGGATGCTTGAAACGCATTCTTATGGGGTCGAGATGCTAGATACAGGATAACCGATACCAGGATCCAGCATCCCAACCTCAACCCGTAAACCAGTTTATTTTAGCAATACTGCCTTCTTCACCTGACGTGAATCAGGGGTCTCCAAGCGCACAAAGTAAACACCAGCCGGCACCTGACGACCCTGGTCATCAAGACCATTCCAATGGACCGTATAATAACCAGGTTCGGTCATTCCCTCAGCCAGGGCTGATATTAAACGACCCGCAGCATCGTA
>CP070686.1:1994307-2060332 GCA_020353055.1 Caldifarciminota bacterium
ATATCATCCTTAGCGCCTCCGGTTTGAGTAAAACGTATTTTCTGAAGAACGAGACTATCGATGTTCTTCATGGTGTTGACCTTGAGGTGAGAAGAGGAAGTTTTGTTGTTATACTCGGTCCGTCCGGCAGCGGCAAGTCAACGTTACTGCATCTCATCAGCGGGCTGGATCGACCTACCGACGGTAGGATAGTATTCGACTCTGTCGATATTACCTCTCATGATGATGCACGTTTATCACAGATAAGGAACAAGAAAATGGGTTTTGTGTTTCAATTTCATCATCTTTTGTCAGAATTTTCGTGTCTTGAGAACATCGCACTGCCGGCACTCGTCAACGGCGTTACGCCTGAAACTGCTTACAAAAAAGCACACATGTTACTGCAAAGGTTCGATATTGGGGATAAGGTTAACCGTTTGCCTGACGAAATATCAGGCGGTGAACGGCAGCGTGTGGCGATAGCAAGGGCAATGATCAATGATCCGCTGATAATTTTTGCTGACGAACCAACAGGCAATCTTGACGAGGGTAATACAAATAAACTGCTCGAAGTCTTTGGAAGTCTAAAGCATGATGGAAGGACGGTAGTTCTTGTGACCCATTCTTTAGATATCGCAAGGGTTGGTACGGAGGTGTACCGGTTGAAAGAAGGAAGGTTATATGCTGTGTGACGA
This sequence comes from Caldifarciminota bacterium, assembly GCA_020353055.1. GTDB lineage: Bacteria > Hydrothermota > Tepidihabitantia > SM23-42 > SM23-42 > SM23-42. Next base: position 1,994,982 of record CP070686.1, read on the forward strand.
TTGCCGGAACAAACCGGCTTCTATCTTCTTTAAGGAAGTTCTGCCTGATAAAACAGTCGAGTTACACCTCTGCGACGAATGTGCATCAAAGCGCGGACTGCTCGTAACAAAGAAATTGTCTCCCATCGAAATACTTCAGAAACTGCTAAAGCAGAAAAGTGCTCAGGATGAGAAGGTTATTTGCCCGAGTTGTTATATGTCGTTGGCTGAGTTCAAGAGAGTAGGGCGGTTCGGTTGCTCTCAGTGTGTAATAACATTTGACGATCACATAAGGCATTTGATCAAGCAGATCCATCAGAGTGACAGACACATAGGGAGAAAGTCATCATCCGGTACAAAAAAGGGGCTTGAGATTTATAAGTTACGAGAAGAACTCAAGAAGGCTTTGGATAATGAAGCCTATGAGGATGCGGCTAAGATAAGGGACAAACTCAAGGGTTATGGCATCGAAGATGTTTGACAACATCCGTTGGCTCATTCCTGCGTCAGACAAAACACTGCAGTGCGGGGAAGAGAGTGAGATTGTTGTTTCATCACGCATACGGATTGCCCGGAATCTCGACAATGTACCTTTTGAATTGAAGATGAAACAGTCCGATGCAGAGAATCTGATCGGTTTGATACGTTCGATAGTAGATAATAAAATTCCCGGAGAGTTCTTGAATCTAAGAGATTTGAAGCCCCTGGAGCGAGAGTCGTTGCTCGAGTGTCACTTGGTTTCGCCCGGTTTTATCACGAAAGAAAAACCCACCAGTGTTTTCATAAACGAAGGTGGAAATGTTTCGGTGATGATAAACGAAGAGGATCACTTACGGTTTCAGGGAATTGGCTGTGGTTTGAATTTCGTCAATCTTTCCAGCGAAGTGTTCCGCGTCGAAGAATATATCGGTGACAATGTCAATTATGCCTATAGTGACGGATATGGATTTCTTACCTCATGCCCGACCAATATCGGAACGGGAATGAGAGCCTCGGTTTTCATGCATTTACCGGGTTTGGTTTTTACGAATGAGGTCGAGAAGGTGCTTAAGGGTGCATTGCAGATAGGTATGACGGTAAGGGGCATATATGGCGAGGGTAGTGAGATCAGGGGAAGTCTCTTTCAGATTTCAAACCAGCATACAATAGGATTCAAAGAGGAGGATCTGCTCGAAAGAATAACCAAGTTGGCAAGAATGATCATCGATATAGAAAAGAAAGCACGTGACGTCATTCTGACCAAGGCACGCAGCGAATTTGAGGATAAGATATATCGCAGTTTGGCGATTCTCAGGGCAGCGCGGACAATTAACAGCACCGAGGTATTGAACTTATTGTCAGCATTAAGATTCGGTGTCGGCGTCGGTATGGTGAAAGAGACGACGCTGCAAATACTCAATGAAATAATGGTTGTTTCGAGACCCGCTAATATCCAGCTGTACTTTGGCGAATTGCTGGAGGAGCAGGAGAGGGATATTAAACGTGCCGAGTATATAAGAAAAAAGCTCGGTGCCGAATAATAAAAGCACTGCTGAAGGCAGCAGTTCACCAATCTGCAGATTGCGGCTAATTCAAATATGAAGAAACTGCCAAAAAATACAAAGATGGTTTGTAATGGGAAGAAAGTTAACAACGGTCGGCGCGATGTTGATGAGATTGTTTTCCTTGGTACCGGCGGCGCAAGGTATGTAATCGCCAAGCAATTGAGGGCGACCGGTGGTATGTTATTCAGATTCGGTGGCAAGAATGTGCTCGTGGACCCAGGTCCTGAATCGCTCTATCGGATTCTGACATACTTGCCGAAATTCAATCCGGAAAAGATTGACGTGATAATTCTCTCGCATAAGCATATCGACCACAGCGGGGATATTAATGTTTATCTTGATGTGATTACCAAAGGTGGTAATAACAAGCACGGAATTCTACTGGCACCATCTGATGCCTTCGGCGAGGACGGAGTCATTCATAGGTATCTTCTCCAATTTCTGGATGAGACCATTATCATCAAGGAGAATCTTGACTTCAGGCAGGGAGACCTTCAATTTCACTTTCCAATAAGACATGAGCACCGAGTTGAGACATACGGATTCAGGTTCTTGTATCGTGAACACACCATTTCATATATAACCGATACGAAGTACTTTCCGGAACTCATCCCTGCCTACCGAGCAGATATTGTCATCATGAATCTGATTAAATTGGGGGCTTCAGATATTGACCATTTGTCGATCGATGATTGTGCGGAAATAATCGCCGGGATCAAACCGAAGGTTGCGATCATTACGCATTTTGGTATGACTATGATAAGAACCGGTCCCTGGAATGTCGCCCGGCAATTAAAGGAAAGGACAGGTGTCGTCGTTCTCGCAGCCGAGGATGGAAAACACTACGCGTTGGACAAACTTCTTTCTTACGGTTAGTTTATATTATTGAAGTGACGCCTCAGAACTCAACTCTTAGGCCAACGAGAGGCATACGAGGCAGCATGTATATAGCTTTTCGCAAAGTATAATCCCAATTATAGAGATACCCCTGGATATTTTTCCGGTTGGTTACGTTGAGAATAGACACATAAAATTCACCCCATGTTCCCCATAGCTGGAATTCTTTTCCAATGTGCACGTCAATTCTCTGATAGTATGGAAGTCGTTCTTTGTCCTGTGCGTACACTGGCAGCCATTCATAAGAACCTTCGTAACCGATGACCGGGCGGTACGCGAGGCCTGCTGCTACCTGTGCTTGAACACCGATCTGGAATCCTCCTGGTAGCCTGTTGCCAATAAATAGATTCAAAATATGCGGTCGGTGAACGTCGGTGATCACAACGGATGAGTCATATGGTGTAGTTCTTTCAGAACGAGAATACGCGTAGGAGATTATCCCGAAGTAGTTGCCAATGCGGTATTTACGCAAGGAGAACTCGATCCCAATAGCCTTTCCTTCACCATCGTTGTCGAACGCCGTATCATTCTCTGCCCGAATAAGATTCCCGTAATCTTTTCGATAGACCTCTATTTTGCCGGAAAGTGCTGGCATTATTAAATATTCGAGACCGAGGTTTATGGTCTTTGCTTGTAAAGGTCTATATTCATCCACCGGGTATTCGAGGGGAGGCGTTTGTGATAAGAAGCCATATGCAAAATACAGGATTGGGTTTTTCCGATAGGTGAACTTGAATCGGGGTGAAAACACCGAGTTCTTTATTGCAGGATACCAGTCTAATCGTTCGCCGATTTCAAACTCGAAAATCTTCAGTAGCGGAAAGCGCTGTGTTGCATAGAAGAATCCGAAATGATCAGTGGTATCGGCATCCAATGAATAGTAGATTGCACCTATCTTGTAGAATATATCCTCGATTTTAGCCCCAGAATGAATGAGATCGTAGTGTCCGAATCCTCCGCCGAAAGCAACGTCAAGAAAACCTGCATCATATTCAGTATGTATTTTCGCACCATATTTTTCTATGCTGTGCTCTTCGGTAACAGTATCTGCACTCGTGATGCCTATTCCGTATACATTCCTGTCAAGCTGACCATAGGAAGTATGGAATTGGCAATGTAATTGATCAGACGGAGTGAATTGCCAGCCAAACCAGCTAGTGTGTGATGTTCCTGACATCTGCAGGCTGATTGTCTGGTCTATTATCGTCGTCTGAATATCAGTTCCATCCTTACTATACAAACTGCCAACAAAGAAATCTCCTAGTCCTGTTTTTACATTAACCTTGCCCTGGATATCGAAGAAATATGGGAGGAGAACGCTTTCTACGATGCCCATTTGTTTGAGTATGAAATCGAGATAGTTTCTCTTTGCTCCGATCACGGTTGATATGTTCTCTGAAAAGCGGTGGTTGTATGTAATATTTGCTTCAATCAGGTCGATACTTATCATTCCTCTTGCAAGCCTATCAGGTTCGATCGAATTGAGCAATAGCACCGAACTAATTGCGTCGCCATACCGAGCAGGTATTGCGCCCATCAGGAAATCAAAATCCTTAATAAGATCGGCGCTGAACGTTGAGCCGACGCCGAAGTAGTGATATGGCACCATGATTTCAATATTATCGAGTAGTACTTTGTTTTCGTACAGTTCGCCGCCGCGGACATAGAATAGACCGAGATAATCACTCGCAGAACTAACCCCAGGTACGATTTGGATTGCACGGAAGACGTTTTTCTCGGCACCGGGCATTACTTCCATTTCTTTTTTCTCAAAGATCCGTCTTCCCGGTGTGAGGGTGAATCGCTCGGTTGTTGTTTCAGTTTCTTCCATAGGGATGGGCATCATTCTAAGACCAATGTTGAGACGATTTGTATCGGTTGCATAAGCCATGACCGAGAGCGTTTCGTCCTCGAAACCAACATGGCTAATTATCAATTCATATGTTCCTTGCCGGACATCTGTTATGATGAACTCGCCGAGTGTGTCGCAGACATAAACTTGATTCAAATCCGCTACCAGTACATGGGCGGTCAATGGGTTTTTACTTTCAATGTCATAAACATATCCAGAAATACTGGCCGAGGTCATTATGATGAGAAGTGAAATCATTATTCTACTTCTTTGATCTCAATGATACGTAAAGGTGAGAGCAAGTAGATGTAGTTGTTATCAAGCGTCCCGTTCAAGATATCGCCCTCAGATTCGATATATTCTGCGATGTGAGGCCTAGCATGGTCTATTAGTTCGAACAGATAGATATATGACAAAGGGAGCCCAAGCCCGAATGAGCCGTCGATAATTAATCTACGAAACAGGACCGGACATTTGATCTCTGATGTTTGTTTTAACTCATCGTCTGAAAATCTGTAAGTTGCCAATTTGTCAACTTCAAGATTTCGGCATGAAAAGTGAAGGTAATTTCCATCGAGCGCGAATGATGTGACCCACGTGGTGTCAGTGTCAAGTAATGAATATACGTAGGATGGAGACCCAGGTTGTCGCAGGTCCATTATATGGAAGTCATCATTGTACAAGAGTATATATGCAAAGCATGAATCGACTTCCATATGTGTTATTTCGTTATCAAATGAGATACTATCTAAGAAGACAGGGTTGGTTTTGTCCGTGATATCAACAATGTCAAACCTGTTGCCAAAATACGGCCACCCCCCCGATGTTAGATAGGCACGGTCATCCAATACGCGGATTTTCTGTGGATAGGAGGGTATGGTTAGCATACCAATCTGGGTTGGGGATGAGCCGTTCAAATCGATTATTTCCAATCCAGATATCCCCGCGATATATGCGTAATCTCCTTTGATAGTGAAATCGCGAATCGTGCTGGCCGCATTGTATGTGGTCAAAAGGAATATTGAATCCACGTCCTCAATGTTATAGATGAGTAATGTGTCGTCGTTGGCGATATAGCCCAGGGTATTATCAATAATGACTTTCTGGCCGTAAATGTCGTACGCGGCTACATGTTCGAGGTAAATGCCGTTTATATCCTCGTATTCGGATTCGAATTCAAAATCGAGGCATGATATGAAACATATGGCTGTCAATACTGCATATTTGATGATTATCAATATTGCTGATTTTTCTTCGAATATTCTACAATGCACAGTCCATTCTAACCCCTGTTTGAGTTTGAGTCAAGGGTCGGATTACTTTGATTCAACACTCAGAAGGCAAATCTATAATCGATATCGTATTTTTCTCCGAGATGACGGATCCTTTCCCGCAGGCGCACTTTGTACATCTTCTGGTTACTATAATAGGTGTTGAAACTCTCCAGTCGGTCGGGAAAGTGGATTCTAACCAGCCGTTGGGTGTTACGCCATACCTTGGGATAGGGGTTGAGGGTGTCGAACATGACATATTCGGCGCCAGCATTTTTGGCTGCTTTGAGGATTTCTCCAATAGCATCAGGTGAATCTGAGATGTAGGGCATCACCGGCGCGACAAATACGCTGGTACGGATACCATCATGAGCAAGCGTTCTGAGGGCTTTGAATCTCTTTTCAGCAGAAGGTGTGACCGGTTCGAATATCTTTCTCACGCGCTCGTCCATTGAGGTTATCGTGAAACTGACTTTCAATTTATACAATCTGCGCAAGACGTCGGTGTCCCGAATGATGATGGATGATTTTGTCAAAATAGACACACGATGTCGATAAGGTATTAAAATTTCGAGACATTTACGGGTTATTTTATACTTTAGTTCAAGTGGCTGGTAAGGGTCGCACACCGTGCCAAAGGATATCCTGCTACGTTTTCTGAGCCTTTGAAGCTGGCGCGCGAGTACTTCGGGTGCGTTTATCTTCACATCGACAAAATCGCCCCACGGCTCGGTATGTCCGGTGAATCTCTTCATAAAGACAGCATAGCAGTACTGACATTTATGGGCGCAGCCATAATAGGGATTGATCGCGTAGTCAATGACTGATATGCCTGATTTGTTGAGTACCGACTTGCACTTCACTTCGCTAATAAACATCAACCCTCGTCTGTTTCTCCATTATAGAAAAGTGGTCGACCAAGTCAATATTTACTATATTGCCATTGCATGATGTACAATAGATACAGGCGAGGGAAATTCGAATCTTTAAGCACTAAATCCTAAGCAATTCCGAAATTCAAAGCACAAAGCTCAAAATAGCCTGTTTTGGTCATTAGTATTTAGGTGTTCGTATTTGTCCCGCTTCACGAGGGTTCTCGTAAATGAGATCAAATCACAGATTTGAGCATTTACGGAATTTAGTGCTTCGGATTTTGAACATTGTCTAGGATTTAGAATTTTGGGCTTAGGATTTGATAATTGACAAGTATCCGCTGTTGGGTATAATCTAGTGGAATTGGTTACAGTCGGGCCTGTAGCTCAGTTGGTTAGAGCAGCTGACTCATAATCAGCGGGTCGGGGGTTCGAGTCCCTCCGGGCCCAGTAACGGTTCGGGGGTTTCCCGTTTGTATCATTGCAATTTTGGTTTGATGAAACGGGATCCCGATTGCTGAGCATTAAGAAGTATAATGCAGAATCTGGACGAGTCACTCCGGGCCTATTTTCTATGGTTATATATACCTATACGATCGTGCAAAGGAAGTGTGGATTATTGAGTTCGGGATATTAGAACATTATGTATACACCTATCATATTGAACATTAACAAGCATCACATACTATGAACTGGACCGTACATCCTGCAAAGCGTAATTTGAGCAAAACGGTGCTTAGTGCCTCTTTCATCGCAGCCTTTGTCATAGTAGTGGGTGTCTTTTACGGAATTTTCTGGAGTTTCCTTGGTTTCATCATACTCTTCGTTTCGGTACATTCCTATTTCTTTCCCACGGCTTATAGTGTTAACGACGAAGAAGTTGTTATAAAGAATATTTTCATGACGCAGAAGAGAAAATTATCAGAATTCAGGCGGGTCTATGTTGGAAAGAATGGCGTCCTACTCAGCCCATTTCGGCGCAAGACATTTCTGAATCAATTCAGGGGGGTATTCCTGCTTTTACCCGAGCAGAACGATGAGATATTGGAATTTCTGCACGGACGTATAGGAACTGACAAAGACGATGAAGAAAAATCAGGAGAAATCAGTAGAAATGCCGCTTCGTGATGTCGATAAGGTCCTCGTCGAAAAATATGCCGCTGATTTCTCAATCCCCCGAGAGGTAGCAGAAATAATTTCCCGCCGCTATCCCGAATACGGCGAAGCCAGGAAATACCTTTTTCCCGATGTTTCACAGTTGCATGATCCAGGTTTGTTACCAGACATAGCTGCTGCTGCCGAAGAGATCATTACTACCGTAAAGAATGGTGAAGATATCCTTATTTACACCCACGATGATGTTGACGGTTACACATCGGCGGCTATTATGTACAAAGCTCTCAGTGATATAACGAAAGGCGGTGCCGCCGTTCATGTATACCCGATCGTTCGCGAGCAGGATGGGTATATTTTGAATTCTCGAGTGTTGGCTTCATACCGGGATAAGGGTGTACGATTACTTCTAACTGTGGATTTTGGCATAAGCAATGAAGAGAATTTTAGAATCGCTGAGCAGGAAGGATTGAAAGCAGTTATTTGCGATCATCATGAGACGAAACTCACAGATTTTCCTTTTGCTGCTGTTAACCCAAAACGTCTGGATTCACGTTATCCTTTTCGAGATTTGGCGGGTGTCGGCGTGGCTTTCAAGCTTGCACAATTTCTCTATCAGAAATTCTTCGGCATAAGCGCGAGTGAATTCTATAATTTTAAGAAGGCCTTCTACCCGATCGTCTGTCTCGGCACTTTCGCAGACCGCGTTGCATTGTATGACGAGAACAGGGTTTTCTGCATACACGGGCTGCGTCTAATCAACCGCATAGAAGACGCTTGGGCTGTCTGTCTCAGAGAACACGGTGAGATTGATATGTCCAGAATCTTGAAAGAGGTCTTGTCAACAATTGGTTCGGCGGCATATCGTGATCCGCAACTTGGAGTTGATTTCTTCATCGAAGGTGATCTCGATAAGGTCAGGGAATGCTATCATACGCTAAAAGAGACCGACCAGAAACGTCGCCAGGAAATCGACAATCTCTTCAGCGAGGTGATTTCGAGTGCAGAGATTAGCTCGAAGCTTGTGATTTCATTGATCCCACTTTCCAAACAACACTACCTTGGTTCTGTGGCGGCTCGTTTGCGTGATTATTTTAAACGCAATTCATTGATAATCGGCATTAAAGATGAAAAATGTATCGGTGAGTTGAGGAGTTGTGATTTTGACCTCTACAGGTTGCTGTATACAATGCGCAAATTCTTCCTGGATTTTGGCGGACATAAGAAAGCCGCCGGTTTCTCGATGGCAAAGAAACATCTTGAATCGTTTCTCACTGAATTCAAGCTTTACATAGAACATCGGGATCCCGATATCATCGAGGAGTGTAACTTCACGGAGCACAGGCCTGAGGCTTTTCTGCGTAAATCTGATATCGGTATGTTGAAGGCACTTGCTCCGTTTGGAGAAGGAAATCCCGCGCCGGTCTTGACAGACGGTCTCAGCAATTTTTCTGTCGACAATTCGCTTAATCCGATAGAAATAGGCTAATTTATGGCCAACCTCAACTACGCAAAAAAGGAGCTCAACCTGAAAATCGTCTATTATGGGACGAGTCTGGGCGGCAAGACTACCAACCTGCGTTCAATTTACGCCAAATTGGCTTTTGACCGTAAGGGTCAGATGATGAGTCTCGCGACCGATTTAGACCAGACAATTTTCTTTGATTTTCTGCCGGTTGAAGTAGGCGAAATCAAAGGATGGAAGCTGCGGTACCATCTCTACACGGTACCAGGACAGGTTTACTACAACGCATCGCGTAGATTAGTCTTGCGAAACGTCGATGGGCTTGTTTTTGTAGTAGATTCTCAACAGGAACGTTTGGAGGAGAACATCGAGAGTATGTACAATCTCCGGGATAACTTGAAGGCTTACAATCTAAATCTACAGGATATCCCGATGATACTTCAATATAACAAGCGTGACCTACCCAACATAATGGCAATCAAGGAACTCGAAGCGCAGGTAAATACCGAGGGCTATCAGTATTTCGAGAGCGTTGCCATTCGTCATATCGGCATATTCGAAACACTCAAGAAGATCTGCCAGTTGACCATCATGGCGCAAGCAGACGCTTTACCTTCTGTGTGATTCGCAATCGTTGATTTCTCGGGTCTCCTCTTGACTAGGTAGCAAGATTCCGTATAATCAGGCATGAAGATTTCCGTGTTAGTTCCAGCATATAACGAGGCTGTAAATATACCCATTCTTATCGAAGAGTTCGACAAATTCATAGGGAAGCGAAAGAACTATGAAGTGATCATCGTTGACGACGGCTCTGAGGACGGTACGTACGATATATTGAAGAAACAAAAGAGACGCTATCTGCGTACCGTACGACATAAAAAGAACATGGGAAAAACTCAGGCGATAATGTCCGGGGCCAAAGCTGCAAAAGGTGGTATTTTAGTGATCTTTGATGCCGATATGCAATATGACCCAAATGACATTCCTAGATTAATTTCGCTCATTGATAACGGATTCGATATTGCCACAGGTTGGAAACAGGGAAAATACGATAAGAAATTTGTGTCGAATACCTATAATTTATGGGCGCGAAAACTCTTCGGCCTCCAGGTTCATGATATGAACGCGATAAAGGCAATAAGAAAAGAGGTTCTCAAGGATATACCGCTGCGTAAGGATTGGCATCGCTATCTGGTTCCCCTGGCGAAGGACGCGGGTTACAGGATCGGTGAGATAAAAGTCGATATTCGACCAAGAAGATTCGGTGCTCCAAAGTATCAGCAGAAGTCACGTATTTTAATCGGATTCTTTGATTTACTGGCAGTGAAATTTCAGTTGTCTTTCATGAAAAAACCCATGCTCTATTTTGGCACCATCGGTCTATTCTCGGTCCTGGCAGGAATTACCGTGGGTGTTTTGTCGATCATACTGAGGATTTTTGGACACGGCTTTCGTCCCTTGCTGTATCTCGTTATATTATTGGTGATATCGGGTATTTTGTTCTTCTCATTGGCGTTGATCGGAGAATCAATACGCGCCATCTTGGATCATCTTGAAAAACCCGAAGTTTAAGACAGTATTAACGATTGCCCGGGTCGTCGTTGGTTTAGGCCTGATCTTATTCCTTTTCTGGGCACTCGACATAAGCGAAATATTAACAAATATCCGAGGTGTTAACGGGACGTACCTCGTTTATGCATCCATCCCGTATTTTCTTTTTATCATCGTATCGGCATGGCGTTGGCAGGTGTTACTTGATTTTAAGAAATTCAATATACCCTTCGGGCGTACTTTGATGATATATTTTATTTCTCTTTTTTTCAACAACTTTCTCCCGACGACGGTTGGCGGAGACATGATGCGCGTCGTATATACGATGAAGGATCGCCGGGCCGATTCTCTTGCGACGGTCATCGTTGATCGTATACTTGGTTTTGTAGGGCTGTTCGTTTTTGCTCTGATGGCAGTTTTTTATCTTCTCATAGTGAAGAACGACACGGAATTTCTTCCTTTTATGGTGATTGGATTGATCGCGGTTCTGTTAGTGACGTACGTCTTCTTCTCAGAAAGAGCCTACAATTTCTTTTCGCCGTTGATTGGTAAGCTGAGGTTCTTCAGGCTGGGGGAGAGGGTTAATAGATTGCATGAGGCCGGTACTGAGTACGGTGGCGCATGGGGAACTATTACTTTATGTATCATGCAATCGGTAATTATCCAGGCAACACTGGCAATAGCGCCGTTTTTCGTGCTTCTGGGCATGGGTCACACTGAGATAGGGGTTATACCCTTTTTTATTTATGTGCCGATCATAAACGTCATATCGATGATCCCGGTCTCGTTGAACGGTCTTGGCATAAGGGAGAATTCCTATGTTCTTCTCTTCTCGCGCGTTGGGCTCGACGGTGAGGTTTCGTTGGCTATGTCACTATTATCGTTTTTCATTATTTTCGTTTACTCGCTCATTGGTGGTGTAATGTTTCTCTTTTACAGGCGACGTTAAAATGTATTTTTCTAAATGCGTTACGTGGTATAAGGAGGTTTAATGAGAATTTGTATGATTGGCACGGGTTATGTCGGTCTTGTTTCGGGTACGTGCTTTGCTGAAATTGGTCACGAAGTGATATGTGTTGATAACGACAAAAACAAAATTGACGTACTCCAAAGCGGTGGTATGCCGATCTATGAACCGGGACTTGATGAACTGGTGAAGAAAAATGTGAAAGCAGGTAGACTCTCTTTCACCACTAATACCGGTGAGGGTGTGGATAAGTCATTGTTCGTATTCATAGCCGTCGGTACTCCTCCAAAAGATAACGGGGATCCTGACCTTTCGAGCATAGAGCAGGTTGCAATAGAAATCGGTGCGGCAATGCGCGACTACAAGATCATCATTGAAAAAAGTACAGTGCCCGTACAGACCGGTCAATGGGTGCGTATGGTGGTTGAGAGATTCAACAAGCACGGTAGCGAATTCGACGTGGCTTCTAACCCTGAGTTCCTCAGGGAAGGATCTGCAATAAACGATTTCTTGTATCCCGACCGTATCGTGCTAGGTGTTGAAAGCAAAAGAGCCGAGCAGAAGCTGCTTGAACTCTATGATCCTGTTGACGCGCCGAAAATAGTGACTGACATCGCTAGTGCTGAGCTGATAAAACATGCATCAAATTCTTTTCTTTCCACGAAAATATCTTTCATAAATGCCCTCTCGGTTATTTGCGAGAAATCAGGTGGGGATGTGACTAAGGTCGCCGAGGGTATGGGCTTGGATAAGAGGATCGGCTGCGACTTTTTGAATGCAGGTGCAGGCTTTGGCGGTTTTTGTTTCCCAAAGGATCTTAAGGCATTCATAGGGATATCAGCAAAGCTTGGATATGATTTTCGCCTTCTGAAGGAAGTGGAGAACATTAATGAAGAGCAGATGCTGCGCGTGGTGAAAAAAACCGAGGAATTGGTATGGAATCTCAGGGATAAGAAGATTGGTATTTTGGGTCTTGCTTTCAAACCGAAGACCGATGATATGAGATTCGCACCATCTATAACAATCATAAACGCATTAATGAATGAAGGGGCAACCGTTAAGGCGTATGACCCGGTCGCAATGGAGCGTGCCAAGAAAGTTATGCCCGACATAGAGTATTGTGATAACGCCTACGATGTGGCAAAGGGTGTCGATGCTATTGTACTCGTTACTGAATGGGATGAATTTGCGAAAATGGATTTACAGAAGGTCAAAGAGATGATGCGTCAACCGGTATTTGTCGACGGCCGTAACGTATTTGAACCGGCGGAAATGCAGAAATTAGGATTCATTTACGTTGGAATAGGTAGATGAATGTTCTTGTAACTGGAGGCGCAGGGTTCATCGGTTCGCATTTGGTGGATCATTTTGTCAAGGCCGGTGCTAAAACGATTGTCATTGATAATTTAATCACTGGGAGTGAAGGTAATATCGCACATCACATTGATTCGGGGAGGATTACTTTTCTGAAAGAAGATGTGTGTAATATTGACAAAATTTCCGGTGAGATCGACGTTATTACGCATCTTGCATCACCTGCCAGTCCTTTTGACTACCTGAGATATCCGATCGAAACAATGCGGACTGCATCCCTCGGGACATTCAATATGCTGGAAATAGCCAAGCAGAAACGCGCTAAATTTCTGCTCGCTTCAACCAGCGAGGTCTACGGCGACCCTGAGCAGCATCCTCAGAAAGAGGAATACTGGGGAAATGTGAATCCAGTTGGACCCAGAGCAGTCTATGATGAAGGGAAGAGATTTGCTGAAGCTTTAACTACTGCTTATAATCGGGAGTATGATTTAGAGACGTCCATCGTGAGGATATTCAATACGTATGGTGAAAGGATGAGAGAAGAAGATGGTCGTGTGATTCCAACTTTCATAAGTCAAGCGTTGAAGAATGAGCCGCTCACTATTTTTGGTGATGGAAAACAGACGAGGAGTTTCTGTTACATCAGCGACATGGTTGAGGGTATAATAAGAGCTGTGCAAGTTGGAAAACCACAGCCCGTTAACATTGGTAACCCAAAAGAATACACAATGCTGCAGGTTGCCGATATCGTAAGAAAATTGTGTCTCAGTACTTCGGGGTTGAAGTATCTACCGCTGCCGGAGAATGATCCTAAGAAAAGAAGACCTGATATCACAAGGGCGAAGGAGGTACTTGGTTGGACCCCGAAGGTAGACCTGAACACGGGGTTGATCCGAATCATTGAATGGTTCAGGAGGAAAGATGATTGAATGGCTAGAGGTTAATGGAATAAGGATAGCAATTATTGTTATTTTAGGTTTTGCGGGTTGGCTGACGTCAAAGCGGTTGATCCCGCGGTTTATCAGAAGGACGATGGTTTTTAGGATGAAAGATAAACCTGAGTTAATGGTTAAAACGAGAATTAAGACGATTTCTCATGTGATAACTAACACGATCGGAGTAGTTATTGGCATAATAGTGCTTTTCACGATACTGGGTCAGATCGGTGTGAATATCGGTCCTGCATTGGCCAGTCTCGGTATTCTAGGTTTGGCAGTTAGTTTCGGAGCACAGAGTTTGATAAAGGATATTATAAACGGTCTTTTCATTTTAATAGAAAGCCAGTACGGCATTGGTGACGTCGTTAGAGTGGGAGGGATAAGCGGATTGGTTGAGGAAGTGAATTTGCGAAGAACTGTCTTGCGTGACCTGGATGGTGTTGTTCACTACATCCCAAACAGTGAGATCTCTACTGCCAGCAATTTCACCAAAGAATACTCGCGCGTAAATCTCAATATCTCGGTCGGTTACGGAGAGGATCTGGACCGCGCAATTGAGGTTATCAATAGTGTATGTAGTAAGATGTTTGAGGAACCAGACTGGCACAAGAAGATCATCAAGCCACCAGAGGTTCTGAGAGTGGACGCACTTGGTGATTCAGGCATCGACATCAAGATTCTCGGTGATACGAAACCTTCAATGCAATGGGAAGTCACGGGTGAGTTACGGAAGCGCATCAAGAAGGAGTTCGACCGACAGGGAATCGAGATTCCTTGGCCACATATGAAGGTGTACTTCGGCGGGCCAATGCCTGAGAATTAAGTCTATTGACATAATTGTAATCCCCAATATAATCTTGTTAGTTGTGATACGGGAGGCTTAGATGCGACGGTTGCTTGTCATATGGACGCTTATTATGCTTTGCCTGATTTCCTGCAAAGGGAAGGGAGAGAAATTCCTTGGTGAGCAGGGTGGGAGTCTGACCATTGGTACTATGGACATGCCCACAAGACTCAGTCCCCTCGAGCCTTCGGTATTCTCATCTGATGAGATTATGAATCTATTATTTCTCCGCCTCCATGAAATTGATAGAAATACGGGCAAAATGAGACCGGTATTGGCGGAATCCTGGGAATTCTCGGAAGATTTGAAGTCAATTACCTACTATCTGAGGAAAGGCGTTGAATGGTGGGATGGTCAGCCAGTTACCGCGCATGATGTGCTTTATACTTACGAACAGATGAAGGATCCTGAAAACAACTATGCAAACATTAGTATGCTTCGGTTCATAAGCAAGGTTGAAGTGCTTAACGACTACGCGGTAATGTTCACTTTTGACAAAGTGTACGCTGATATTTTGACAGATTCCGACATAATGCCGGTGCCCAAGCACTTACACGAGCAACTCGGCCATCAATTTAGCATATCACCAATAGGTAATGGACCTTATCGGATAAAAGAATGGGTTCGTGGCTCGGAAATCATTTTGGAGGCAAATGATGGCTATTATGGCGGGCGCCCGCCTCTTGATGAAATTCACATCAAACAATTTAGAAACATCGATCAAATGCTAAATGATTTTGCAGACGGCGGGCTGGAGATGATATTCGGCATTCCGCCAAGTACTGCGGATGCACTCAGTGGTAACGATAATGTTAGTATCTATTCGCGGCCAGGTAATTCTTATCTTTACGTTGGATGGAATCTAACTCACACGTTTCTCGGGGAAGGACCAGTTCGCAGGGCTTTAGCGATGGCCATTGATAGGCAACGTATATTGAGGGAACTTTATGGCGGTATGGGGGAAATTTCTTTAGGACCGCTACCGCCATCGTCGTGGGGATACAATGCAGAAATTCAGCCTATTCCGTATGATGTCGAGGGAGCGCGAACTTTGTTACGTGATAATGGATTCGTTGACTATAATCGTAATGGGATTATCGATAAAGATCGAAGGGATTTTACGATTAGGATAGTCACGAATTCGGAAAACGCTGACCGAGTAGCGATATTGCGCTATGTGTCCGATGATCTGCGGAAAATTGGCATAAGAGTAACTGTACAAACTCTTCAGGCTGAGGATTTTGTCACCGCCCTTTTGAATAGACAATTCGACGGTTTTGTTATGGGCTGGCGGGTTGGTGAAAAGATAGATCCAACCCTGTACTGGCATTCAAGGGGTCGATATAACTTGGTGTCTTATAGTAACGGAAAAGTGGATTCACTGATCGATGCGGGTATTTCCATGTTGGATCGCAAAAAAGCGAGAGCAGTGTGGAATGAATTTCAGCAGATAGTTTATGACGAGCAGCCATACTTTTTCCTTGTAGTGCCTCATAATATAGCTGCGACATACAAGCGAGTGAAGGGTGTTGATCGTGAGGTAAGATTGGCAAGTGCTACTGAGTATTGGATACCAGAGACAGAACGACGTGTTAGCGTGACCGCGGTAATGCCCGAAATTGAGAGAGCAGCAGAGGGAACATCAACCGTGGGTTCCCAGCCAGTTGGTGTCGACACAACTGTTACGACAACTGAGGAAGCATCGTCTGTCATCGCCCCGGAGATGATTCTCGAAGCAGCAGCACAGAGTGATACAGCGGTTGCAGATACCGGTTCAACTTCTCTTATCGCAGCGTTGCCGCCAGCACCTCCTAAACCATCGGTCATCGCGCGTGCGGAAGCCGTTAAGCGCATTCAACCCAAATATCCTGCCGCTGCTCTGGAATTTGCGGCTTCCGGTACTGTCGTTGTTAGGGTTCTTGTTGGTGTCGACGGGTTAGTCAAAGACGCTGTAATCATAAAAAGCTTCGGTAATCCGGCGTGTGAACAGGCAGCGCTGAATGCCGCACGCCAGTGGGAATTCACTCCCGCAACGAAAGACGGCGCACCCTTTGAACAGAGAGTTTCAATTCCATTTACATTCACACCAGATTAGAAGAATCGGGGTCTCTACTTTATTTTTAGTTATTTGATATTTCGCCCTCCGGTAGAGACCCCACATTTCTAACCGGCGATGTTGAACGGCTATGGTAACGACGCCCGAAACCTGAAATTCAAAATCTTATATACAAATGACAAAAACAACGAACGGTGTGTTATTATGCCGTAAGACTTTGTCGATCTGTTTATCTTGGCTTTAATACTCCTACAGGCAGGATTGTTTCCTCGGTGGATATGCCACCGTGCTGGAATGTATATTTGAATTCCCTTTCATACTCGGTAGGTTTCGTCGGGTATATGAAGTAGTAATCTTCCTTGGCGATGGCAAAGCGGACTGACGGATCCTCACTGGGTAAGCATATGTCCCCTGGATTGTTCAGAAGCAGAGCATTCTTTTTGTCCACTCTCAGGGCTGGACCGTATTTGTATCGAAGATTGGGTGATATCTCGCGTCCACCATAAATGATAGTAGGCCGCCGAACTCTTATGAAACCATGGTCGGTGGTAAGTATCAGACGTCTGTTGTTGGTCAGCAAACTTCTAAACAATTCGAATATAGGTGACATCGGGAACCAATAAGCCAGTATGTTTAGTAGAACCCTTTCATCGTCGAGTATACCCTTTAAGTCACCACGTCCGGGGATGGAATGGATAAGCATATCAAAGAAATTTATGACGATGATCACAATCTCGGTCGATTCTCCTTTGATTTTCTCTATACTTTTCTCTATTTCGGTAATTGATGATAATTTGTAGAATGAGAAATTTACCCGCAGGTTATTACGCTTCAATTGTTCGTTGAACAGATCTCTTTCAAATCTATTCTGCCCTTTTTCATCATATGTCCAGTATTGCGGATACTGTTGAACTATTTCCAGTGGTAATAGTCCAGCGAATATAGAGTTCCTTGAATAAGGCGTGGCTGTCGGCAATATCGAATAGTAGTAGTGATTGGTTATTTCATAGTAATCCTTCAAAAAGGGAATCAGTTTCATATACTGATCCAGGCGCATTGAGTCAAAAATCACAAAGTAGACCGGTCCATCGTTTAGCGTAGGGAAAACGATGTGGGAGAAAATTTGGTGGGACATGATAGGACCTTTGCCCCTGAGAAAATTAGCGTATTGGTTTTCAATATATTTGGCAAAGCCAGCGTTACCTTCTCGCTTCTTCTCTTCATGTATCGTTTTGAGGTCCTTGCTGCCGAACTCGAGGAGCCGTGTGTCCCACGACACGATGTTTCTGTAGTATTCAATCCATTCATTATAGTCTTTCGGTTCTATCATAGTTCGGAGCTGTGTAGAATATTCTTCCGCCATCTTTTCCTCTATTATCACTCGGCGTTTCAGCGTGCGATTCAGTACGGAAAGAAGTTGATTGTAACTAAAGGGTTTTGTTATATAATCATCGACCCAACCGCCATAAGCCTGCGTCATCAGATTCTCTTCTTCACTCTTAGTGACCATAACGACAAGCTGTTGTGAGTTTTCGCTCTTGATTTTTCTGAGTACCTCGAGACCATCTACTCCGGGCATGATTTCATCGAGAAAAATAAGATCGAATGATTCTTTATTTGCCAGTTTAACACCATCTTCACCGCTCGGAGCGGTTTTAACCTCATACCCTTCTTTCTGGAGAAGGTAAATGAAAGGTTTCAGTAAATCTATTTCATCGTCGATCCATAGAAGTTTCATTTTTGCACTCCCGGTATATAGATTTCAAAAGATGTTCCCTTAGAACCTGTTTCCCTTAGAGATAATTTACCCTTATGGTATTCTTCGATTATCCTTTTCGTAAGGACTAAACCTAATCCCCATCCGTATTTTTTGGTTGTATATCCTGGTTTAAATATACTGCCGCCGCTTTTTATGCCTCTACCAGTATCGGTGATCTCGATAATCGCTCCGTTAATATCATAGGTTCTTATTGATATTTCACCGGCTTGTGCACCGATTGCATCCAGTCCGTTTTTCAATATATTTTCTATTGCCCACCCAAGGAGAACATCGTCGAATCTTACTGCAGGTAAACTACGGTATTCCTCGATAAATCTGATCTGGGCGTGCGCGCGTCTTCTTATATAGTTGACTGAGCCTTTGATCGTATCAGTGGGGTCTTTTTCAACTAATCGTGGCGGAAGACCAATACGCGAGAATTTCTCAAGCACTTCACGCATCCGCATGGCGTCTTCATGAATTCCTTCATAAGTTTCAGATTCGATGTTTCCTTTTATGGTTTCGAGCCAGCCTATGAGTGAAGATAACGGCGTTGCCAGTTGATGAGCAGTTTCTTTGGCGAGAGAATTCCAGATTTTTTCTTCAATGCTCTTCCGGTAAATCAAATAACCCCAAAATCCTAAAAATAGAAAGGCAATCAGAAAAACGGTTTCAACGAACGGCAGAATCTGTAAGGATTTGGTGAAAGGGGATAGTCCCCAGTGGACGTGACCGAGAAGGGTAGAATCGGCTCCATGTCTTATTACCATGGGTATAGGTTTCTGCACACGATCCAGTTTTTCTGCTGCTCTGTACAAATCTTTCTCTTCGACGTTCTTGGATGAGTATGGAGTTCCATCGGCGTCAGTCAAGATCACGGGAAAATCGATTCGCTTAATGACCATTTCGTAGAACAGCTCAAGCAATCTTTCTTCGTCAATACTGGGGCCACGAGCGAACTCTGCGAACAGGCGCGAGGTCGTTTCTGTTTCTGTTCTTATGCGTTGGATCAAGTAGTTCGAATAGATATATGTCACGATACCTATCAGAGCGATCCCGATGAGGAAATAGATTGCCAGGGCTCGTGAGCTCAGTCGGTGTCTGAAAACCATAATCTCTTAGATCAATATCTCTTTGTTGTGAAGAACTGCGAATTCGTGGAAGGCATCTTTTTTCCCGTAATATGCATCAGTGATGTACAGGATTTTCCAAATCTCTGGATCATCAGGCATGACATCTTGTCCTACAACGACGCTACCTCCTTTCCAGTCGACCGGTGTGGTTTCATTGACGAAGAGCAATGGACGTGATTTGCGGTATTTTCTCTCCACTGCTTTCAATTCGCGGCTGTAAAAATGAAACATTTCCTGCCCGTTTTCTGATTCGATATTGAAGAATTCACTAAGAGATGTATATCCATCCTTAACTAGTATGTTGTAGTAAGGGAAAATATCTTTGCTGTAGAATGATATGCGTCTTTGGATATTCCCTAAATAGGGTAGTGATAGATTCGCGGGTTGGTTCAATTCAATGAGAAAATGAAAGTGTCTGTTTCCTAATTGCAAAGCCACGCGCTTATAATCTTCCGAGAAAAGCGACGGACACTTTTCATATAGAATGATCTCGAACTGCTTTGATTTTATGATGGACCGTATGGGTTCAAGATTCTTGGGCATGAGAGTAACAACGTTCCCGATCTTGCTAAGTCCAACAAGGAAAGGTGCGGCTTTGAACAGATCCGCGGCATTTTCGGGCAGTGAAACCAAGTGCCACAATTTTTTCTTGGTGCCGAGAGGTTTGAAAGGACGGTAAAATCTCTTCCTGCTTATTTTTAGATATAGCGGCATGAAGATTTTCATTGCGCTTTTTTCCTTTTCTTCGCAATGTATTTCGGACATGCCTTTCGCTGCAAAACCTGACGCGTTATAATACACTTTTCAATACCTTTTTTGTCGGGTAGGTGAAACATAATATCCAGCATATGATTTTCCATAATAGACCGAAGGGCTCTCGCTCCCGTGTTATATTTCAGCGCTTGTTTGGTTAGTTCCTTGATGGCATCATCGGTAAATTCAAGATGCACACCTTCCATCTGGAAGTACTTCGAATACTGTTTCAAGAGCGAGTTTTTTGGTTTGACAAGTATCTCGGCAAGTGCATCTCTTGATAACTTATGGAGAGGTGCGATGATTGGCACACGTCCAACGAATTCAGGAAGCAATCCATACTTCACGAGGTCATCTGGTTCTATGGACTCGATAACATCATCATAATTGTGTTTTTGATCATGCGCTTTACCCAAGAATCCCATCGTCGATTTATCGAGTCTTCTGGAAATGATTTCATCGATGCCGGTGAACGTACCTCCCAGAATGAACAGGATATTTGAGGTATTGACGCGTATGTATTCCTGTTCCGGGTGCTTCCTTCCACCTTGCGGGGGAACATTTGCCTCCGTACCTTCGAGTATTTTTAGCAGTGCTTGTTGTACCCCTTCACCAGATACATCTCTGGTTATGGATGGTGAATCTGATTTCCTTGTGATTTTGTCAATTTCATCAAGGTAGATGATGCCGATTTCTGCATTCTGTATGTTATAGTTTGCGGATTGTAGCAAGCGGAGCAGAATATTCTCAACATCCTCGCCCACATATCCGGCTTCGGTGAGCGGTGTTGCATCAGAAATGGAGAAAGGGACATGAAGCAGATGTGCGAGAGTTTGTGCAATCAGTGTTTTGCCGGTACCAGTAGGTCCTACAAGTAGTATGTTACTCTTCTGAATTTCGATATCATTCTTCTTGTTACTGATTCTCTTGTAGTGATTGTATACCGCTACGGAGATAGCTTTTTTTGCGCGCTCCTGGCCGATTACATATTGGTCGAGGAAGGATTTAATTTCTGCAGGTTTCGGCAGGACAAAATTGCTCAAGGGTGAGAATTCTGTCTCATCTTTTACTATGCTACTGCAAATGCTGACACACTCGTCGCAAATGTAAGCCCGATGTCCACGGAACATCCTTTTGACCGCCGGTTTGGGTCTTTGACAGAACGAGCATACGATACGTGGCACTTAGTGTTTTCCTTTGTCGAGAATTTCGTCGATTATTCCATATTTCTTTGCTTCCTGAGCGGACATGAAGTAGTTACGGTCAGTATCCTTGCTGATCTTGTCTTCACCTTGTCCGGTGTGTTTTGAGAACAATTTGTTCAAGACCTCTCGGATTGTCAGTACTTCTTTTGCATGAATTGCTATATCCGAAGCCTGACCCTGAAATGCTCCTTCTGGCTGATGTATCATCACGCGCGCGTGTGGTAATGCGTATCTCTTGCCGTTAGCACCGGCCGCGAGTAGCAGGGCTGCCATGCTGGCGGCCATGCCTATGCATATTGTGGAGACTTGCGGTTTAACAAACTGCATCGTATCGTAGACTGCTAATCCTGACGAAACAATGCCTCCCGGCGAGTTGATATAGAGATTGATATCCTTTGATGCATCTTCAGCAGCTAAGAAAAGTAATTGAGCCATTACGAGATTCGCAATGTTATCATCTATTGGTGTTCCGATGAAGATGATTCGCTCTTTCAGAAGGCGGGAATAGATATCGTACGCGCGTTCACCGCGACCTGTTTGTTCAATGACGAACGGTATGGGTATCATTGGCTGCCTCCTTTGGTGACAATATTCGACTTTTTTCACTTATTTTGGCGTTTTTGAAGAGGAAGTCGAGCGTTTTCTCCCTGTTCAGAATACCGCCAAGATAATCAATCACGTCGTTACGGTTTTGATCGGTTAGTTTAATTCCCATCCTTGTGACAAGGTCCATGATCTCCGCTTCGCCTACTTGAAGATCTTCCTTCGCAGTAATTTTGTTCAGAATAAGATTGAATCGTATTCTTTTCTCAGCGACAGACCAGAATCTTTCCTTATTGGAATCGGAGTCAGGCATGCCATAATCTTTGAGAATTTTCTCGTACTCTTTTTGTATCAATGTGTCTGGTACCTGGAACTTAATCCTCTCCAGTAGTACTTCCGAAATCGATTCTTTTAGATCGTCCTCGATTCTCTTCTCCTCTTGTTTCTTGACACTTTCGAGGACTTTTGTCTTCAATTCCTCTAGATTAGTCAATTTCATTATTTTAGCGAAGTTATCATCGATCTGGGGTAGATTCTTTTCTTCGATCTTCTTGACCGATAGCAAATAGTGTTTTTCATCGACCTTGACCTCTTTCTTATCTGAAACCTTCATGCCAACGAGTGCTCTGTTCAGCTGGTCGGGCAGCGAACGATCACCTATGCGCACTTTTTGGTCAGATTCGTTTCGGGACGCTCCTTTTTCTCTGACTTCAACATCCATTGTAATCAGGTCATCAACTACCGCAGGTCGATTGACCTCCCGTATTGTCGCATGCTGCTCCTGCAAGGCATTCATACCTTGCTGCAACAAGAAATCGTCTGGAGCAGGAGGTTCTTTAAATACCTCGATATTTAAGTAATTTTCTACATTGAATTCAGGAATGACTTCAACAAATAGTCGAATTCTAATCGGATCCGTATCTTCAATGTTCTTTATTTCAGCCTGGCCGGCAATCTGCCACTTTTTCTCGCGAAGTACGGCGAGGTACGTCTGCCTGACGAGTTTGTCCATGGCTTGTGCCTTAAGGCTTTCTGCATACCTGTTTCTTATCAGGGTTCGAGGCACGCGGCCTTTGCGGAAGCCATCAAGAGTGAGGTCTTTCCTGACGGTTTCGGTCTCCTCGATGATCAGTCTCTCCAGTTCAGCGCGTGGAACCGATATCTCCATCTCTTTGGTTGTTTCTGTTTCGTTCAATATTTTGTATTCCAAAAACTATTCTCCTCAACGTGCGAGGAGGGGGAGTTGAACCCCCATCCCTGTTCGGGGCTGGATCCTAAATCCAGTGCGTCTGCCTGTTCCGCCATCCTCGCAAACGTAGTTATTGCAATGACTCTATCGAGATTATAACCCAAAACCTACAGATGTCAAGTTACCCTGGTCCTGATTATCCTGGCATTCTTTTTCCAGACATTAATACAACCGCCTGTACGCGTTTGATGGAAGTCTTGAAGTGTGTTATTCTCCTCAGTATACCGTGAGTTGGAATTTCTTCGGAACAGACTTCACCGGTATGACGTATTCAGGTAGGACGATTTCAGCAGGCAAGAGGTAATCGCCTGTTCCCAGTTTTGTTAACTTAATTCTGACCTCGATATCATTGTTGGAAAGTTGCCTGACACGTCCTGGTGAACCCTCAACGATCAACGTATCGAGTGCATTTTTTTCCGCCTTGGCATTTTGCCCGGGTGCGTAGACCAGGACAAGCGGTATGCCGGTCAAGGTCTTTCGTACGCTTTGCGCAATATTGATCTTTACTTCAACGCTCTTTTTCGTTGCATCAAGCATTGGAGAAGGTATCTCCAATTTCAAGTCTTTCTCGAAGGAGATACTTCGATTTCTTACGTTTAGCGACTCGGTCTGTAGTTCACTGATGTTTTGTAACATCTCTTGAGGGCCTGTAAGATATACCGTATCGAGTACTTCTATTTCATCTATGGCATAACCTTTTTTCGGCATGCCCTTTGTAGGAACCATGACCGTAACTGCTTTCTCTACCTTTCGGTCGATTAACACATCTATTGTGGGTTTTTGAAAATCGATCTTTAGTGGTCCATAGCCCAAGGGTATTCTTAAATCTTTTGCGGATATGATAGTCTGTCCGATGTCCTTATCCGAGAGGTTACACTGTGCTTTCGGAGGTGCGGCCCAAATACTAAAAAGGGCACCGCCACGACCTGAGAATATTACATTTATGCGGGATACGGAATCGACTATGATGAAGGAATCCGGAAGGTTGAGGTACAAGACCTTGATCTCCCGCTGGTATGAGTAATTGTTGCCGATCGCCACATATATCCACAAGCCAAAGGCGAAGATCGTTGCGAATATTTTTCTTATTGGATCCCGTGTAATGAAGGATATGATATTGTACAACATCAAGTTAATTATATATATCGGTTATCATTAATCAAGGTATAGATCTTCAACCCGCACGGTCGTCATCGGTATGCAGCGCCGGCGATTATGCTACGCCCAGAATATCCAGATGAAAAGTGCTCCTGCGGCGACAGCAAGAATAGAGAAGGGGAGACCTATCTTAATGAAATCGGAGAAGTTGACCAGATATCCTTGTTTCTTCAGCAGCCCGACACCGACAATATTTGCCGACGCGCCGATTGGTGTAATGTTTCCGCCAACAGTTGTTCCGATTATTGTGCCGAACAGTAGCAGATAAACCGGATAGCCGTATGAGGACGCGAGCATGGGAATTATGCCGACCAGTGCTGTGAAATAGGGTACGTTGTCCACAAACGCCGATACAAATACCGAGAACACTACCAGGATGAGATAGGTAACGAGCAAATTACCAGAAGTCAATTTACCAACCGCATGGGCGAGAAAAGTTGTTGTTCCGGTTGCGGTTAATGACCCGATAATACCGAAGATTGCAGCGAGGAAGAATAGGGTCTCCCAATCCATGTCTTTGAGTATATGAAATGTCTTGACCTTGCCCGAAAGACAGCTCCAAGCGATGCCGATGGCACCGAATATCAGGCACAAGAGACCGCCAAGATAGTCCATAAAGCCGCCGAAGAATGATCCGATAGCAAGAGCCAGGATAAGACCGAGAAGAAGAAAACCCGGGAATTTACTGACAATTTTCTCCGGCTTGATGGGCTGTATGGGTTCCTTATGTTTTCTAAAAAGAAAATATAGAACGATGAGAGAAACGATCGCGGCAAATTCGACAGCGAAGAAAAGGCTGGGCCGTCCGTTGAAAATGAAGAAGTCGTTGAATGTCATGCGGGTGTAACTGGCAAGAATCATGCTGGGCGGGTCGCCGACCAGCGTTGCTGTGCCTTGAAGATTAGAGGAAAGGCAGATACCCAGGATGAAGGGCACTGGTGAAACCTTTAACTTACGAGAAACTTCGAAGGCGATCGGTGCTACGATCAGAACGGTGGCTACATTCTCGACAAATGCTGAGATGACTCCACTGAATGCCGACAACCAGATTATTGCCCATACGAGATTCTTAGAGCGGTCTATGATCAGTTCCGCAAGGTATGCGGGTATTCTCGAGTGAATGAAAAGTTCAGCGACAACGAGGCTGCCCCAGAATATGCCAAGTATGTTCCAGTTGATATACTGCAGCAGTTCGAGTGGAGATAAGATTCCGAAAATCAGGATGAATCCAATACCAATCCAGGCAATGAGAAATTTGTATTTATGAAAAGCAATTATCGCAGCATAGGCGATTACAAAGATAATCAGACAGGTTATCTGCTCGGTGGACATGCCTTGGTCAGTGTTGCTGACTGAGCCAGACCATTATGCCCTTCTGAACATGCAGCCGGTTCTCGGCTTCATCAAAAACAATTGAATGTGGTCCGTCGATAATTTCAT
Organism: Caldifarciminota bacterium; assembly: GCA_020353055.1. GTDB lineage: Bacteria > Hydrothermota > Tepidihabitantia > SM23-42 > SM23-42 > SM23-42. Next base: position 2,020,885 of record CP070686.1, read on the forward strand.
CGGTTATTTCTTCACCACGATGCGCAGGGAGACAGTGCATTACCAGATGATCTTTCTTGGCATGCTTCAGCAAGTCGGTATTGAGCTGAAACTTCTTGAATACCTTCTTCCTCTCCGCAGCTTCTTTTTCCTGGCCCATGGAAGCCCAGACATCCGTGTATACTATGTCAGCATCGGCTACCGCTTCGATTGGATCGATGCTGAGAACCGTATTGGCAGCTTTCTCCGTATAGGTCTTCTCAGGCTCATAGCCGGCTGGCGTTGCGATTCTTAGGCTGAAACCAAGCAATATGGATGCTGCCACAAAGGAATTACAGACGTTGTTGCCATCGCCGACATAAGCAATAGTAAGCCCGTCTAATGGTCCCTTTTTCTCAAAGACAGTAAACAGATCGGCCATGATCTGACATGGATGTTCTAAATCGGACAGACCATTAATTACCGGTATTGAGGAACTTTTCGCCAAATCATCAACCGTTTTATGAGCGAAAACGCGTGCCATAACAATGTCGACCCAACGGGAGAGGTTCTTCGCGGCGTCAGGCACTGTTTCGCGTTTACCGAGTTGGATGTCGGAAGGCGCCAGATATATCGCGTGTCCGCCAAGCTGTGTCATACCCGTCTCGAAGGTTACTCTGGTCCGCAATGAGGGTTTCTCAAAGACCATGGCCAGGGTTTTATCTTTCAATATTCGGTGTTCCACCCCTTTTTTCTGTGATTCTTTGAGTGTCTTCGCTAACTCGAATATCTCTGATATTTCATTCTTTTTCAAGTCGAACATTGTCACAAAGTCTTTTTTCATTATGCCTCCGTGTCTAATAATAACTATATTTGTAGTAAAGTCAATTATCTGTTGGGATGAGTTTTGCGGTAAAACAGCGTGTTTCTCTGCAAATCATCAACTACCCTACAGGGTAGTTGATCAGCACAGGTTGTTGTTAATCAGTGAGCAGAGCTTCCATTGCCGCGCCAACGTAGAGTGCAGCAATACCGATCAGCGAAAGGGTCTTTGTGCGGTTATTATCGGTCGAGTAATAACTGTTCGCCAGTAACAGCGCAGGCGCGAGAAAGGCCGAACCTTTGAGTCCCTCGCCTTTGTAGAATTGTGCTCCACCAGGAGCAAGAGCTGCCGTGGTAATTTTGAGGATATTATGTAATTTCTGGTTATTTTTGATATGCTCTGGTGGCGGGTGAGAATAGAGGGAGATTTGTACATGATAGGAGTTCGAATAATACCTGGCGACATCGAATTCTATATTGGGCAGTTTCAGCCCCACGCCAGATGTCTCGTCCCAGATCTGGAAAGAACCAAAGCGATAGGAGAAGTACTTTAAGAATGTAAATTCCCATCCCGAGCATTCCCATAATCGTCCGCTCCCTGATGTCTCTTCCGGATCATACGATCGGTCATAGCAGAATTTGATGTTCAAGATGTCAGTAACGGGGATATTCATAACCTTATATTTTGCTATTGATAACACAGAGTCCAAGAAGACAACAGGTTCAAGTGAAATTCCCCACCGGTATCTCGTGGGTAGTCGGTAGCCTGTGTAACTGGTGTCATTGGCGTATTTGATTCTAGGTCCAAGATTTGTGATTGATGCTCCAAGACCGATTCCGTATATTCTGGATAATACTCCAGCATCGAGCGCGATCGTCTTACCGCCGTCTACTTCTGGCGGTTCATAAAACGACAACTCGGTTAATCGGGTGGAACCAATGTACTTTACATTTATCCCGACACCGAGTCGTCGGAAAATTATCCTGCTGTAGGACGCTCCGATTGCATAGTCATACAGTTCAAAACTGCCGAGGTACTGTCCTTCGTAATTATAGACGTCACGTATACCGGAGGTGAAGTAGGAGAGACTTGCCCCAAAAGTACCAATCACTCCATGCGGGAACACCGCAGCGCCACCAACAGAACGCATGCCCTCTATGAGAAACAGCCAGGCTGGTTCTGGAGGTATTACTTCATCCTGATACAATACCTTTCCCGTGAATGCGAGCATTCCTTTTTCGATGAGCCGTGCCATGCCAGGAGGAAAACCTTGATTCATGAACGTGAAACCGGACCTATCATGGAAAGCAAGCGCCCCTGGATTGTAGTATACAATACTGGGATCACCTACTGATGCTGCATATGCGTGTCCCATTGCAGTCGCTTTGGCGTTAGGCGGTATGCTAAGGTGAATTAATGCTGGGTGATCATTGCCAAATGAAAGTATGAATAAGGATAGCAAGGTGAGAATGGTGAAAATGCGTGCGGCTGACATATCTCCTCCTTTTACATTAAATACTTATGTCGGTTAGTATACTTCTCTTCAGATTGCTGTCAAGCGATTCTCATCTTAGCACCGACGTGCCCTTATCAGCATAAGCCGTTGCGTTTTCTGATTTTTACCGTACGTGTGAAGAGTATGCTACCGGTCAGTTGTGCTGTTCAAACCGTTTGCCGACATGCATGGCGTGCGCGAGCTTTTTGCCCAATTCCCAGTAGTAATTGTCGTACATTGAATAGAGAATCGGCTTGATCTTCTTTATGTCGGGATGTTCACGTGTAAGGATGTTATCCTCCGCGTAAGTTGCTACGATCTCTCCGATGAATAGCTCGTGGGTTGCGAATTGCATGGTTTGTACTACTCTACACTCTGCAGTGAGTGGACATTCCTGGATCATTGGCGCATTTTTCAGTTCGCCGTAAGATATATCAAACAATTTTGATTTGTCATGGTCAAACCCGGATACGACGCTACAATAATCAGTTACAGCAAGTAGCTCAGTTGAAGGCACATTGATGCTGAATGTTTTGTTTTCGCGTATGCCCTTGTTAGTGTAGTGACCCTTGTTGAGAACCGCGGCGATCGTCGGTGGCTCAAAATTGACCATGCTGAACCATACGACTGTAAGGAAATTAGGTTTGTTCTCAACATCAGCACCGACAATGATAACGGACATCGGGTACACAGGTATTTTGGAAAAGATTTTCTTCTTTGGCATTCGTCTACCTCCTTGCTTTGTTTGTTTGACGATACAGTGCTATTATATATTCAATTCATGGTATTACAAGATGTTCCGGAGCGACATCTTGTTGACTTCAATGATTCTTTTATGTATTATGAAATGATGGGTAAGAAGATGAAGCGTTATTTCTTGCTGGCAATAATCCTGCTGTTGCTTCTTGGTACGTTCCTGGCGTTTGGGCTGATCAGTGGACGAAGGGTAATGCTGGATTTGATTAAGGAGCAGGCGCGTTCTTTTCTTTCGATCGTTGCTTCAACCCAGGAGAATTTGATCTTCGCAGAAGCTCGGGTAGAGGATGAACTGATCCATAAATTAATCAGCGCGTGTAACGTTCTTAACTCTGATTTACGTAAAGCGAATGCTGAGAATGTCAGACACAGCTTTGGCTTTACTTCAATCGTGATCTTCAACAGGGTAACAAAGAAAACGATTCTGACTTCGGGAGCACCAGTTATGGTTAGTGATGAGTTGTTCGAACAGCGCGAACCGATATCGTTCGAATATTTCGATTTTGGCAACGCTACTCTCATGCGTTTTGTGTATGTCATATCCGAACGGATTTTTCAGATCGAAATTCCTGCCGATGAAATACATGAATTCCGCACTGAATTCGGCATCAACAAGATAATAAACCAGATAGCAGCGAATCCGATGGTCGAATATCTTGTCTTGCAGGACAAGGAAGGCATATTATTCGCTACACCTAATGTTGAAACGATCAGCAGGATAGATGACGATCCCGAATTGCTACAGGTGGTTGATATTAGGGACGAGGCAAGTCGCATTGAAAATTTCAACGATATGAAAGTCCTTGAAGTAATACGTCCTTTTATAGTCGAAGACGAAATGTTTGGTATTTTTAGGATCGGAATAAGTCTCGATAGCTATTACCGGCACGTTCGTAGAACAGAAGGGCAGCTGATAGCTTTGTTCTTGATCATATTTGGTGCGAGTTTTTTTCTTATTCTCTTGCTGATGAATTATCAATCTTATGCGAATATCAAGGATTTGTTTCACAAGACTCTTGGTGCAGTGGAGGACGGTGTTTTACTGGTTGACCAAAAGAGATCGGTCACTGCAGTTAATCAGATGTTCTGCAATCTGTCTTCTTTCGACGAAGATTTCGTTGTCGGTAACAGCTACGATCGGATATTACCCGGTGACCCATTTGACATCGAGAAGGTGATGCGCGAAGGGAAGAAGATTGCGGATGAAAAACGCGTATTCGAACGAGATATACAATATGCTGCATATCCTCTCTTTGATGATCGACACAATGTTTCCGGTGCTATCACCATACTACATGACGTGACTGAGATACGAGAGTTTGAAAAACAGAGAGAAGAGGCAGAGAGGCTTGTTTTTCTAGGTAATTTAGTGGCAAACCTTGCTCATGAGATAAAGAACCCTTTGAATGGCTTGTCAATCGGAATACAGAGATTGATAAAAGAATTTCCGAACGCCGATAAAGACTATGTCCGGATTACGAAGAGTCTGAAGCAAGAAATCGGCTCTCTCAACAAGATAGTAAACGATTTTCTGATGCTTGCCAGGCCCAAGATGAAGAGTAAGCAATCATTCAGCGTCAGTAGCGTGTTGAATGAAATGCGCCCCTTGATCGAGAACAGTATTCGTGAACAGAACATACACCTGAGTGAGAATTTCGAGACCGACGTGAATCTCATCGGGAATCGAGATGATTTTAGAAGGGCTGTTTTGAACATCATACTGAATGCCGTGGACGCCGTGGCCGAGGTGAAAGACCGTAAACGTGAAATCGATATTAGCTTAATTGCTTCGGGTGAAGGTGTTAAACTTATCATTGCTGATAGCGGTATCGGTATGGATGATGAGGAAAAGGAACGTGTCTTCAGTCCTTATTACAGTACGAAAAAAAGTGGGACCGGGCTCGGTCTGTATATCGCACAGAAGATTGTAAAGGACCATGGTGGTGTTATCAGCATCACTAGTCGTAAGGACAGGGGCACTGTTTTTGAGATCGCCTTCAGATCGTCCGTATGATGTTTCTCTATATCTGTTTTTATCGAAAGATTCAATTCTGTAGTATGCTCATCAACACTTTGTTCTCGGTGCCAGATTATTGACAACAGCCTATTTTTCCATATAATAGATATATAGATTCTTAATGTAAATAGTGATAAAATAAAGTCGAAAGGTGATGATATGCGTTTGATGTTGAGATCAAAATTAGACCGCGAGAAGATTCCAGCAAACGATTTATGGAAGCGTGCGTTGAGAGAAAGCATACGTACGGTGGAGCATTTGGATAGACATCTGAAGCTTTCATACGAAGAAAGAAAACAAATTTCGGATATAATTGAGAGGCATCCTATGCGTATTACCCACCATTACTTGTCTCTCATCAAGAAAAACGACCCATCTGATCCGGTAAGGAAAATGATCGTGCCATCCGCTGAGGAATTCAATCTTCTGGGGCAGTATGATACGAGTGGCGAATTGTCCAATACGAAAATGCCTGGGCTTCAGCATAAGTATGCACAGACAGCCCTGATACTGACAACGAACCGGTGTGCGACCTATTGTCGATATTGTTTCAGAAAGCGGCTGATCGGGTTGGAAACCGATGAAATCCTGAGGCGGTTCAATGATGCAGTTAGATATATCGAGAAGCACAATGAAATAACCAATGTTTTGATAAGCGGCGGTGACCCAATGGTCCTTCCCACCGATATTATTGAACGTTTCTTACAGAAGCTTTCAGCTATCGACCATCTTAATTTTATCAGAATTGGTACGAAGATCACAGTTGCGTTGCCAGATAGAATTCTTCAGGACAAACGCCTGCAAGCGTTGCTCAGGTACTACACTTCACGTAGAAAAAGAATCATTGTAGTTACGCATATAAACCACCCTCATGAAATTTCGCCGAAAACTGTCGCCGCAGTTAAAGCACTCGAGCGTGCATCCATTGCGGTTAGTAACCAGACTGTTCTCCTTAAGGGTGTTAACGATACACCAGAGGTTCTGGCTGCCCTTCAAAAGGAATTACTAAAGGTGAGTATTCAGCCATACTATGTGTTTCAATGCCGTCCAGTGAAGCGTGTTAAGCATAATTTCCAGCTATCTCTCCGCAGAGGACTTGAGGTAGTAGATCGTGCGAAGAGAATGCTTGATGGTCCGAGTAAGCGATTCCGGTACGTGATGTCGCACAGAACCGGCAAGATCGAAATACTGGGAATTAGGGAGGATTATATGTATTTCAGGTACCATCAGGCAAAAGATCCGCACAATCTAGGTAAGTTCTTCAGACGCAGGATCGTCGATAAAGCTGGCTGGCTCGACGAGATGGGATAAACACGTCATAATCACTACCGTCTCACAGATAGGACCCCATGTTCGGATATTACCGTGATAAGTTGCATGGCCATCGTTTGAAACGTTGTTATGACCTGGCGCCATTACGGATTCAACAGTATCTGCGCGCTGAAATGGAATATGTAGCACAACAAACGCTTTTGGGAAAGAGTCTACTTGAACTGGGGTGTGGATATGGACGTGTTTTGAAGTATCTGTCCGTGAAAACAAAAACCGTTTTTGGCATCGACATAGCACCGTCTAATATTGAGTTTGCTTCTCATTACCTAGTGGGATGCGATAATTACGATTTGGCAGTAATGGATGCAACAAACCTGGGTTTCGCAGATGACTCTTTTGATCATGTTGTGTGCATACAGAACGGCATATGTGCCTTCCATGTTGACATTGGTTCACTGGTACGTGAGAGTGTACGTGTAGTGAAGAGCCAAGGTTCCGTATTCTTCTCCACTTACTCACCCAAGATATGGCAGGATAGACTCGAGTGGTTTGAATTGCAGTCAAGAGAAGGATTGGTCGGCAAGATTGATAGGAACAAAACACACAACGGAATCATTGTCTGTGACGATGGGTTCACGGCAGGAACGCTTGATACTGAACGCTTCTGTGATGAAGTTTATGATATCCCCGTAGAGGTGGCCGTTGAAGAGATCGATGAGTCAAGTCTTTTTTTCATTTTGACCACGAAGAGTAGATAGAAAAATTGGCAATAATTGTGCCATCTGTTGACTCACAGAATATGTTCCATATAATCAGAGTAAAATTTATCATATTGAATATGTCTTTACCGATCTTACGTTAACGGACAGAAGATAAGTTAGAATGGTGTTAAGTATTTTTTTATGAATATATATTTGACCTTTCTCATCGCCCTTGGTCTCGCCATGGACGCTTTTGCCGTGGCAGTGACTAGCGGTATTGTTGCCAAGCGAGTGAGAGCAAGAGATGCCCTCAAGGTAGGTACTTTTTTTGGCATTTTTCAGGCGGGCATGCCTCTAATAGGATGGCGGGCTGGTTCATTATTCCGTGACATTATCAGTGGTATCGATCATTGGGTCTCATTCATTCTGCTTTGTCTCATTGGTTTACACATGATTTATGAATCCCTGCAGCGTGAGTCGCATCGTTCCGCGAAAAACCCGCTGAACTTTCATATTCTCTTGCTGTTTTCCGTCGCCACGAGCATCGACGCGCTGGCAGCTGGCATAAGCTTTGCTCTACTGGATGCAGCCATCATACGTACGGTTATGATCATCGGTGGCGTGACTTTCTTTTTGTCCGTCATTGGTTATTATTTAGGGGATAAGCTGGGTTCATTCTTTAAAGCAAGGGTCAGGATAATTGGGGGTGCGTTACTCATAATAATCGGTTTGAAAATACTCTTTGAACATCTATAGCGATTGTTATCACAAGTATCTTCAATAGTCGAGTAGATTTTTTTCACCAGAACACAAATTTCCATTGACTTGCTAGTTTTTCCATGTAGAATATGGCGTTGTCTATTACTGAAAAGGAGTCGTATGATTGGAAAAAAGGATGCCAGGAAGATCGTGAATTTTGTGAAAAAACAGACTAAGGCCGATCAGGTCGAGGTGTCGATTCTCAATCACGAACAGGCACTCACACGTTTTGCAAATAACTATATTCATCAGAATGTCAGTGAATCAAATAGCAGCATTTCGATTCGAGTTGTGTTCGGCAAAAAGTTGGGTATTGCTTCAACTAATTCCCTTGAACTGAAGAAAATAAGAGAAACCGTTGCCTGGGCAGAGAAGATAGCGCATTTTCAGAAAGAGAATGATGATTTCGTATCACTGCCGAAGACCAAACAGGGCGACTATCGTGCTATAGGGACACACGCAAAAAGTACTGAAGCATTCTCTGAAGGTGATCGGGCGAGAGCGGTCGGAGTCATCGTCGACATCGCTCGGCAGAACGATCTCAATGCTTTTGGTTCTGTCTCGAAAGGTACAGCGGAGATATGTATTGGGAATTCATTGGGGACCTTCGCATATTCTGTTTGCGGTGATGTGTTCAGCAATATAGTCATGTCGACGAGTAATTCTACGGGTTACGCGCAGATTGGTGCCCGCGATGTACGTGAGGTTGATTTTAGAAGGCTCGCAGAAGTGGCGGCGAGGAAAGCACTGATGTCAAAGGATCCAGTGGAGGTCAGCCCGGGTAGATATACAACGATATTTGAGCCGCTTGCCGCAAGTGAATTTCTCGATTACATGTCATTCTACGCTTTTAATGGTAAGATGTTTCAGGAAGAACGCTCCTACTTGACCGGGAAGTTGGGTTCGAAGATTATCGACGAAAGGATTATTGTTATCGATGATCCTTTCACAAAACGTGGATTCTCATTTCCGTTTGATTTCGAAGGCGTTTCCAAGAAACGGCTGGTGCTGATTAATGATGGTATAGCGAAGAATGTTGTGTATGACTCACTGGCTGCGCATAAAGAGAAGAAAAAATCGACCGGACATGCGCTTGGTGCACCTAACCCGTTTGGACCAGTGCCGTTGAATATAGTGATGAAACCCGGCAAAAAGACTGTTGATGAGATGATTCGCGAGACAGACAAGGGTATATTGGTTACTCGTTTTCACTATACAAATGTATTGGACCCTCATAAATTGACATTCACGGGTATGACAAGGGATGGTACTTTCCTCATAGAAAAAGGAAAAGTAATAAAAGGTGTGAAGAACTTGAGATTTACTGAGAATATCATTGAGGTTCTGAATAGAGTACATAGCATTTCCAACCGACCGGAATTAGTGGCCGGTGATCCAGGATACGGTCCCCGTTTTGCCACTGGCACAATAGTACCTGCTATCAAGGTAAATGATTTCACTTTCACGAGCGGCACGGATTTCTGACGAGAGCCAATTCACAGGCTTGAGGGTGATCCGTTGATCGAATACATTAGACTGTTAAGACCTCGACAATGGCTGAAAAATGTATTCATATTTGCCGGGCTCATCTTCAGCAGGAATTTTCTTCATTTGGAGAGTGTCGAGAAGACGATTTTCGCATTTATAGTCTTCTCCCTGCTGAGCAGCAGCGCGTATATTCTGAATGACATAATAGACTACAAAGAAGATCAGAAACATCCATACAAATCAAAGCGTCCTATTGCGAGTGGAAAGATCAGCAGGGCGCCAGCAGCATTAGTTGCGGCTGTGTTGATGTTTTTGTCCCTCGCGGGCGGGTATTTTCTAAGCACCGGTTTGTTTTTTGTGTGTTTGACGTATGGTGTGCTTATGCTGTCTTATTCTGCGGTTGTAAAGCGTGTTGTAATACTCGATGTTCTTTTTGTGGCGTTTGGATATGTTCTTAGAGCAATTGCAGGAGCAGTAGTCATCGAAGTAGAGATTTCATCATGGTTGTTACTCTGTACCTTGTTGATAGCACTCTTTCTTGCTGTCGCAAAACGAAGGACGGAAATTCTTCTCCTTGGCGAAGATGCATCTAGGCATCGCAGAATATTATCTCAATATTCATTGCCACTTTTGAATCAGATGATTGGAGTCGTCACTGCTGCCTGTATAGTCGCCTACTGTTTGTATACTCTCTCACCAGAAACGGTTGCCAAGTTCGGCACAAAGAACTTGATTTTCACGGCACCATTCGTCATCTATGGAATATTCCGGTATTTGTACATAGCATACCAGAAGCTTCAAACGGATATTCCCGAAAGAGTGTTATTCAACGACTTGCCTCTTCAGTTATGCCTGCTTGCCTGGATCGTGTCTTGTATCTTAATTATTGCTTTGGAGTGAAAAAGGCGTGATTTCTATTGGTTATCTGTTGACCGAACTCCTGATGAGAACGATCTTCTGCACCGTCTGATTATCATCATTCTTTCCCAATAGCCAGTATATTCCTTCGGCAACTTCCCGGTTTTGCTCGTCCAGTCCTTGCCAGAACATAGTGCGGTCTGGATTCTGGAAGTTCTTCACGAGGCGACCGGTTACATCATATACGCTTAAAGAAGTGAGCTCCATACCATCATCCATTTCAATGAGCACGTAATTGCTGCTGGGATTAGGGCGTACTTTGATTTTTTTTTGCGGGATCACTGCTGGTAATTCACCTCCGGTTCTGGCCATTAGTATATCGAATTCATTCATCTGTCCTTCAATGATTTGCATGTCATTGAAGTGGACAGAAACATAGCCAGTCTTACGTATTTCAATGTCGTATGTTCCTGGTTTCAGCATTCGCAGGAACCGGCCGTACTTCGAATCACTTCTGCGGGGTGGCAGATTCGGATCGTAATACGAATGAATTATTATTTCGGCGCTCAATGGCTCACCGGTCAATGAATCGTATATACATCCGCTGATGCCGCTTTCCGACACCCTCTCGAGAAGGTAATAAGCACCGGGTAGATTCCTCTGACAGATATCGTCTACCATCCATCCCGGAGGAATCGTCGTCGTGCCCACTTCAATACAGTAGGTAAAGATTCCACAAACACCATAGAGCCAGTTTCTTGCCCGGCCGTCGAGTCCTTGACCAGGCAATGCGGTGTAATAGCCGATACCTGAGTCTTTAATTATTCGTTTGGATATCGAATCAGCAATCGTTCGAATGCATGGAAAATCGGGCGAGTATCCACCTTCCCAATCCCAGGGGAAATAGACTACCTCGGTTAAACCGTAGCGTGCCGAGTGATACGTGATGCAGAACGTGAAGTTATTTGCGAGTGCGAGATCTCTTATGGCGCGTGTTTCGTTTTCCGAAAAGGAATACGGCCCTTTGTAAAACTCTGAGGAAGGATCAGTGCTTCCACCTTCTGTCCAGTAAAAGTCGTAATTGCGATTGAGGTCAACACCATCATAGGCGAGTTCAAAAAAGCCATTGTTGTTGTTATCACGTTTATTGTCGCGCCAGGTGGTGTCGCGCCAGGTGGTTTCTGGAGGTGCCATTACTACACTATGGCCGTCGGGGTTCATCAGCGGTACAAACCAGATTTCTCGATTATTGACCCAGTCGTTTATTGTTGGATCTGTAGTATACTTGCTGGTCAGTTCGGATATCATATACATACAGATCTCGATACCAAGTATCTCCTCCGCATGGTGGCATCCGATGTAGAGTATCTCTGGTTCGTCCTCGTTCTCAAGCGGGTTATCTGAGATTTTTAAAGCGAACAGCGGTACTGAATCAAAAGATGAGTATCCGATAGTATCGAGTCTTGTGATATTAGAATGGTCTCTGGCAATTGAATCCAGTTCATAGGCGACTTCGCCAGCAGTGTGATAACGTGGGTCAAGCAGCGACAGAAAGAGTAGCCAGATCATTTAACGAGGATTACCTTTTCCCTTTCTTGAAAACCCTGAGAATCAAGAGCTATGAAATATATACCATTGGCAACGCGCCGTCCGCTGTCATCAGTACCATCCCATTGAATAGATGCCCGGTAGCCGTTAGCCGATAGCAATCCGGAGAAATCTTTTACCATTCGTCCCGTCACATCGTATATCTTCAAGGTTGAATTTTCTCCCCTTGTGTATCCTGAGTAAGGTATGGTGTAGTCAATGGCCGTCGACAGGTTGAACGGGTTCGGGCATATATTGAGGCTAACTATTCCGAGGGGACCGACTTTTTGTTCTTCAACTCCTGGAGAACCGTATATATATAACGTGAAGTAGTCAGATTTGTAGTAGGCGCCGCTGTTACAGCTTATGTATAGTACAAAGCCGATCGTAGTGTCTTGGGGAGTAGGGCTGATCTCAACAACATACGGATCGCCAAAGTTCGATGCTGATGTACCTGGTGAGATCGTGCCGAACCCGGCTGTGCTGTCTGTGATACTGGCGTCCAAGTCACTGGTCCGTAGGATTGTCGTAACGTTGTTTGCCGCGGCGTTACCGCTGTTCATTAACTGTATGTAGATTCCGATGGTTTCGCCAGGGTCGATGATACCATTGTTATTACCGCCTGTCGAATCTTCAAAGGAAAAGTCCACCGTGTGCAGCCAGATACCGGCCGGTGGTTTTGTTGTTATCAATATTGCGCGTCCGTTCTGCAACGGTGCTGCGTTCGGGTGGTAGCTATTGTTGTATACATATTGCAGGCCGCGTGCTTCGGTGTGGTCTTCGATTCCGACCGTATTCGAACTTGCGTTCATCACCGTATCATATAGGTAGAGTATCTCTCCGTCACCGGTTGGCGTTGCGTAGTATTGGGGGTCGAGCAGATGCACCTGGAATGTTTCTCTGTGGGTCTGCGGAACTGTTCCCCAGTGTCCGATACTGCGATATTCCAGTATGTAGCGATGATTGGTCGTATCGTATGCATAGTACACATCACCTGAGCCAGAATCGACCGTGGGATCGAGGTCATCCCAGAAGGGTGCGAGCAATCTTCTCGGACCACCTGATGCTGGTATCTGCGTGTTCACCCCAAATCGGTGTGTCGACGCTCCCATTTCGAGAAAGCCGTTGGAGCACAGACCGACAGCATTATAGCTCAAGCCGTAGAACGGAAAGGCGAACGGCAGAGAATAAGTCACCGTATCGGCATCTTCGTCGCTTATCTCCGTGACAATGGACATTGCGCCGTCATACCAGTCAAATGTCGGAGCATAACCGGTCAGGGTGTCAGTATCGTCATAGATATAGTAGCCGTATTCGTCTGGGCCAACCCAGGTGCCTGATGCGGTATTCGTTATGATTATAGAAAAGTTGCTTAGCCATTCGTTGCTTCCCGAATCTGTCATCAGGAGTTGGAGACCTGCGATGTGACCATCAGGGCAGATGTTCGATATGGCGACTGCATATGGACTGATGTTGCTGGCCGAATCCTGCGGTTGTATGTCACCATAATAGGAAACGCTGTCGATGATTGAAACGAATGCATCGTCCGACCGTAATGTTGCACTGACACCGGCCGCCGCCGTGAGCCCGATATTCATGATCATCGTTGTTAACAGTATGGTTTCGCCGTTCTCGGGTATTCCGTTGTTGTTGCCCAGCGAATCATTCATGGTGTGGTTTTGATACTGGAGATATGCATTATTGCCGACAATTTCGATCGCACCCTCGTAAGGAATTACATTCCTCCCGGTTACCGTTATGTCCATCTGTCCCGGATGCATGCTCGGGAGCTGAAGTACTACCTGACCGTTGTGGTCCGTGATACCATGTTCGTAAACCGTAGTATCGAGGACGACACATACCAGCGAAGAATCGATGGGACCGCCGTTACTCAGGGTGACGGTCACCAAAAGGGTTTCGTCCTCAGCGGCCAGTGAGGGAACATGTGCAACATCGATTGATCTGGGCAATGCCGTCCAGAGGTTCATTTCCGGATCGCCAAGCGTTGCGAATCCCTGGTAGTCGTAAGTATCGCTATAGAGGTTATACAGGTTCAACCTTCCTCCTTCGCACGCTTCACCAAAGGTCTGCTTTCGATCGGTAAAAATAGCGGTGAAAAAGCCTCTTGAAACCGCGCTTCTAATATTAGCGACGTGGCTTCTGACCGTCGTTGTCGCAAAGTAACCGCTTCCACCACGTGGACTGGTCGGCGTGCCGGTTAAGAGCCAGCGCTCGGCAATGTCCGAAGTTGACCCGGTACCGATGGTTGAACATGTTATCGAGAGTACTATCGGTAGCATGCTACCGTTCGCAGTTTGATCTGGGTTGACCCCAAATGGTGACCACCAGTTACCCACACCCTGACCTCGGTACTGTACAAAACCGACGCCGTTGTTTACCGATTGAATGACATCGTTGTAGTTATCACCAAGCAAAGTGGATAGCGTGTCCATTCTGTTGTATCCACTTGCGAGCATAAGGCCATAAGCATGCCTGCTATCGCCCCAGTATATATAATCGTCCGAACCCGGCTGGGGAGGGTAGGTGTAACCATCTTCGCGGACGATGAGGCATGCGTTGCGCATCCATGTCGTGTCTCCGAGGTAAGGCGTGCGCTCGTACAGCAATATTTTGTTGACGACGGTCTGGGCCTCAGTATTGTTGTGCACGGTCAACCTGCCCAGCAGGATCTCGTTGAATATATCGCCATTCATGTTCATGTAGTGATTGTCTGAATATGGATACGTTTGTCCCCATGGGATCAGGTTTGGAGCGCCGACAAGAAGGATGAACTCGGGCTGTACCGTCCAGTTGTCATAGCCGTATTGAATATAATCTTTTATCTGTGTCGAGGTCGAACCTATTTCCGAAAGTTTGACAACCTTTGTCATCATGCCCTTTTTGTGTTTCCATTGGGCAAGGGGTTGAATATCATTGTAAAAAGTATCGTGGGTAATTATCAGATACTTGGCCCCCTGCTCTTGTGCCTGTGCGCTAAAGATCACTAAAAAAATAAAAAAAATGAACTTCCTCATAGCCTTCTCCTTTTATTATTCTATGATTATAAGACACTTCCTATTGCCCTTATTATACGCCGAAAACGTATCTCAGTCAATAGGAAATAAGGGTGAAGGCGGCTAGCGGAGAATAATGGCTTTTAGGGTGTTGTTTGTGTCTGCTGTTTCCAGCCGCACGAAATAGACACCAGCTGGTACTTTTCTACTTTTATCATCCAGCTGGTTCCAGAAAAGGCTGTGTTGGGCCTTGGCCAGCGCGTTATTATTGATCAATGTGCTTACACAACGACCCGAAACATCATAGATCTTGAGTGTGATCTTTTCAGCGGTCAACCCCTGTAAATTGATAGTAAAACCATACCGCGAAGGGTTTGGATTGATGAACAGCATCGGTGTGGCAGAAGTGTTGCTAAAATTCTGCTCTTCGGTAACAGCAGTAGGGGAGACGCCGAAGTAGTTCATTATTGCGGCAATCAGGTCGACCTTGGTTGATGGAGTAACGGAGTCGACCAGTCCACTGAGTTCAAAGGACAAACCGACGGTGCGGTTATTGGCCGCGACGCCGCAGCCGTAGTTGCTGCCGGTCTTCTTGAAGAGCAGCTGCGAGCCGCCGGTCGAATCGATGTAGTCGATCATGGTTGCTTCGCCCTGATAACCGAACGCCATGTTCTGAGCAAAGGTGCCGGTACATCCGGTGACGCCCGTAAATGTGCCGATCGAATTGTATATTGGGTCGATGCCAAATAGCGGTCCAAAATCGTAGCCGTGGCTGACCAGCGGGCTGTACCAGACATCACCGCCCTCAAGGTATACATTACCCGTCGCTGTCGTGATATAATCTGCAATATCGAGGGCTGCCTGGCTTGTATCCAGGATTGTATGGGTCAATGGATAGACCCCGGTACAAACAAAAAGCGATTTGTACAGCGACGAAATGGAGCGCGCAAAGTCGGTACTATACTCGCCGAGAAATCCGAGCGAATCAAGGATATCATGTATTAACGGTCCGCTTGAGTTGTTCGGATCCGGGTCCCATACTAGATAGTCTTTTTTTCCAACATATATGACGGCACTGAACGTATCTTTGAGTACACCCGAGGTGATTTCGAGAGTCAATTCGACCGGATGCCACATCGGAGTCTCCGGGTCAGTAACAATCACAAAAGGATCTGAAAGATTAGAACCAAATCCACTGTCCGCTTCGATCGTGCCGAACGAGGAAACTGAATCGATTACGGTCATAAGAGTATCAGTAGTGTGGATACGTCCTGTTACGCCCATGGCGATTGCACTGCCCAGATTCTGCAGAACAACGATTAACGTATCCGTGTTCCCCGGTATCGTGGCGATTGAATGTGGGGGGAAATAGAAATCATGAAGGGCGAATACAGGAGCGTGCACAGTGATATTGAAATAGGAATTCCATGTTGCCGAAGTGATGTCTGAGGCAGTGAGTTCGAGAGTAATCCGGTGGAGGTCTGGACAATTGTTCTCAATAATGATATTATAGCCGTCCGGGGTTGAAAATGCAGAGTCCAGATACGCTATGTCACCAAAACCCTTGATCGTATCATCTAGCGAAAAGAATGGATCAGTGGTTGTTTTTCGTAGAACTGCAGTAACGTTGCAGGCGGTATCTTCACCCCAATTTCTCAACCAAACAGGGATTTCGATGTTCTCGCCGGGGTTAATGATGGAATCGTTGTTTCCCCCAATCGAATCATCCATGCTGAATGAGTGAAGGAGAACATATGGACTTCCCGTATGAAACACGGTGGCCTGGCCACTGTAACTCAAAAGATTTCTTCCGGTTACAGTGATAAATATGGTGTCGCCTGGAACAGGTACTGTATCGATCAGGTTGATATTGCCGTTATTGTCTGTCCGTCCCCATTTGTAGAATGACGAATCATTCACTGCCATCGCACAGACCAATGCTGACTCGACATGTGCACCGCTGTGTTCGACATGCACGTTTACGGTACAAATGCCCGCAAAGAACTGATTTTCATGCGTCACCTCTATTTGACGTGGCGTTGTCGTCCACAGATTCATTTCCGGGTCACCGAGGCAAGTCCAGCTGTGATACTCGATTTGATTTCCGAACAGAGTGTAGTAATTCAGTCTCCCTGCTTCAGCTGCGCTGCCCAGGGTTGTCAGACTATCACAAAATATGCTGTGCAATGTTCCTTGTGCAAGTGCGCTTCGCATCTCGGCCGCAAGATAGAGCGATGTAGACGTGCCATAGAAGCCAACTGGTCCTCGGGGTTCCTGAGGTGTGCCCGCATTGAGCCAATACTGTCCTATGCCCTCGATTGTCGTGCATGTCGCCGACAATATTACCGGCAATTTGAAGTCGTTGTACATGTTTTCAGGTTCAATAGCATTAAAAGGCCAGGTCCAAATACCTACACCTTCACCTCTGTACAGAATATAAGATCTGCCGTTGTTGATCGCATTTATTACGTCAGCACTGCCGTGACCAAAGCTGCGCGCGAGCGAATCGATCTGCACAAAACCTGCATTGGTCATTAGAGCATGTGCATAGTGAGCATCAGCCCAGTAGACCGAGTCGCCTGGTATCCCTCCCATATCTTCGTTGACTATTGTAGTCCCCTTTCGGAACCACAAGGGGTCTGCCATAAAAGGTGTTTTTTCGTATCCCAGCACCTTCGCCACAATCGTCTTCACATCCATGGTGTCATACACCCAGAACCGGCCGGGAATGATATCGTTACGAAAATCTCCCAGGATATTGCTGTAGTAATTATCGCTGTACACATAGACCGCGAGTGGGATCCGTGGAAACGGGATCTGGTATTTGTTGCCAACGAGGAGTAGATATTCGGGTTTTACGTCCCATGAATAATATGCATTCGCCACATAGGATCTGATCTGAGCAGAGTCGCTTCCCGTCTCCGATGTCCTTACTATCTTTGCCTTGAGTCCCTTTTGCGTCTTCCACTCAGCAAGCGGTATGAGCGCGTCATAGTAGTCATCATGTGTGATTATCAGGTAGCGTGCACCTGTGTCTTGTGCAAGGCAAATATTGAGAAAGAGGAGGAATAAAATTACACTATTACAGATTACATTATACTTCACGTTGCTCCTTTACAACCGTAACTAATACGGCTCTACATAATTAGATCAGTCAATCAACACAATCTTCTGTGCCGTTTCGGATCTAGGGGCGATCAGCCTTACGAAATAGATACCGGCGGGTACTCTGCGGCCCCGGTCGTCGAGTCCGTTCCAGAAAAACGGTTGTTGTGCTTCCCCTAGCACGGCATTGTCTATCAGCGTGGAGACACAGCGCCCGGACACATCATATACCTTGAGCGTGGTCTTCTGACCGGGTAATCCCTGCAAAGTGATGTTAAAACCGTACCGCGCCGGATTTGGATTGATGAGCAGCATTGGTGTCGCATGGCCACTGCTGAAATCCTGCTCTTTGGTAACACCTGTAGGAGGGACGCTGAAGTAGTTCATTATTGCGGCAATCAGGTCGACCTTGGTTGATGGGGTAACGGAGTCGATCAGTCCACTGAGTTCAAAGGACAAACCGACGGTGCGGTTATTGGCCGCGACGCCGCAGCCGTAGTTGCTGCCGGTCTTCTTGAAGAGCAGTTGCGAGCCGCCGGTCGAATCGATGTAGTCGATCATGGTTGCTTCGCCCTGATAACCGAACGCCATGTTCTGGGTGATCGTACCGTTGCAGCCGGTTACTCCTGCAAACAGGCCGATTGAATTATATACCGGGTCGATGCCAAAGAGCGGTCCAAAATCGTAGCCGTGGCTGACCAGCGGGCTGTACCAGACATCACCCCCCTCAAGATAAACATTGCCGCCTTCCAACTGCAGGTAGTGTTCAATTTCGTATCCTGTTTGACTGGTATCGCCGATAGCGTAATTCTCAGGATACACCCCGGCGCAGACATAAAGAGATCTGTAGAGGGAGAGAAGTCCGTACGGGAAACTGGTTGAGTAGTCACCACCAAAACCCAGAGAATCAAGCAATGCGTCGATGACGGGTCCGCTTGAGTGATTCATGTCCGGATCCCACACAAGATAGTCTTTTTGTCCAACATGGATTGGGAAATCATATGCCGCCGTATATACGCCTGCTGAAATGTGCAGCGAGACCATGGCGATGTAACCGATAGGGGTATTTGAGGCGGTGGTTAAAAGAAAAGGGTCGGACATATTCGAACCAATACTGTCCGGATAGATCGTCGTAAAAGTAACCATTGAGTCAACGATGGTCACAAAGGAATCGCTGCATGAAATTATGCCAGTAGGATTTTCTGCTTTGTACGAACCTGTATTCAATAGTTCTACATACAATTGACTCGTATCTCCGGCATTCGTATATTTAACATATTGATCAAAGTAATAATCATGATATGAGATGATTGGTGCGTGGACAATGAAATCGAGGTTTGAAGTCCACGTTGCAGTTCCTGAGTCCGTAATACGGAGTTGCAGGTCGACCCCGATGAGGTCCGCACAGTTAGAGTCTATCACCACGTTGTAGCCGTCGGGATACACATGGACTGATTCATATGGAGCGATGTTGCCAAGGTATTTTATAGTATCGTAGAGGGTGCAAGGCATGCCGGGTGAATTTTTTTCGATTGCCGCCGATACACCGTAGGCCGTTGTATTACCCCAGTTCTTCAGACAGAAAGGTAGCTCAATATCTTCGCCCGGATTGGCTATACCGTCTCCGTTGCCACCCAATGAATCGAGCAATCTGTATGAATAAAGACTGACATATGGTCCGTTCATGTACAAGACGGGACGGCCATTGTGATATGGTCTTAGATCACGTCCGGTAACCGTGATGAATACTGAGTCGCCGGGAATATTGAGGGTGTCGATAAATCGTATGCTGCCGAGATCGTCCGTATAGCCAGAGTGATAAAATGAGCTGTCCGATTTTGCCATTACACAAACGAGCGCACCCTGGACTGGTACGGAGTTGCTCTGGACATATACCGTTGCAGTACAGATTCCGGTATGGAAGTACATATTGTGTCCGACCACGATGGGCTTGGGCGTGCTGGTCCACATCAACATTTCCGGATCACCAAGACACATCCAACTATGGTATTCGATGAGATCATTGTATTCTGCATAATATGCCAGTCTACCAGCCTCGGCTGACGCGCCTAACGAACCCGTGTCACTAAAAAGACATTGAGTTGTAGCACGAGATAATACGCTGCGCATTTCTGCAGCCGCAAACAATGAAGTTGTCGTGCCGAAGAATCCGATTACTCCTTTTGATACTGATGGTGTGCCAGCGATGGTCCAATCCCGGCCGATACCTTCGATCGTCGCACACGTTGCTGAAAGCACTACGGGCATCCTGTAACCGTTGGTCATCTGGGATGCATTTATGCCGGCGAACGGCCATAACCAGTCGCCTCCGGCAATGCCGCGGAATAGAATATAGGTCCTGCCTTCGTTTATTGCGTTGAGGACATCAAGGCTGTCATGGCCGAGTTCATAAGAGAACGAGTCAATATGGACGAAGTCTGCAGCGAGCATATACTGGTGGGCAAAGCGCGCGTCTGCCCAGTAAAGCTCTGCCGAGGATGGTTGGCCCTGTTCCCATTCGTTGACGATCGTTACACCTTTCCTGAACCACAGTGAATCAGACCCTGTGTCGGGGTTTCTCTCATAACCCAATATCTTGGCCACGACTGTCTTTGCCTGCACTGTGTCGGATACCCATAGGCGGCCATGGTATAGTTCATTGCGAAAATCTCCGTCGACGTTTGCATAGTAGTTGTCGCTGTATGAGGTAAGACTCACCGCGTGGACGAAGCGCGGGAAGGGCACCTGGTATTTATTGCCGACAATTAGCAAATACTCTGGTCTGGTTTGCCAGGTGTTGTAGGCATTTACGATGTAGTTTTTTATGTCGGTCGAATCAGCGCCTGTTTCGGAGAGCGTAACTATTTTTGCCCTGATACCCTTTTGCGTTTTCCAGGTAGCCAATGGTTCCAGGGCGGTTCTGTAATCATCATGTGTTATGATGAGGTAGCGCGCACCGGTTTCTTGCGCGAGTAGGAGGGAAGTAAATAGTGTCAGTAATGCCAGCACTCTGGCAAATTGTTTATGGCACGTAGTTACCTCCCATGCGGCATTTGTCCAGTTATTCGAGCAAGACTAATTTTTCACTGACGATCTGCTCTTGCGTGCTGAGTTCAGCAAAATAGATCCCGGCTGGTAAACGCTTCCCATTACTGTCTGTGCCGTCCCACAAAACATATGATTCTTGATACTCGATACTTGATGCTTGATTGAAGGCCTTCACCAAACGGCCGCTCGCGTCGTATATTTTTAGATCCATATGCTCTGCGCCGTGTGCCGTGTTGAAATGGATTCGGGCGGTGTTTGAGAATGGGTTGGGTATAGCACTTAGCGTCATTTGAGTTGCGAGTTCGGGCTCCAGTTCTTCGATACCCACCCTCTGCCAGTTCTGGCCTCCGTCGGTCGTACGCAGGATATGATCATATCCGCATGCTAAGCCATTCTGGTGGTCAATGAAGTCAACATCGAAAAGCGTGCTGTCTGCCGGACTGCTCTGTATGGTCCAGGTATTGCCTCCGTCTGTAGTATGTATCATTGAGCCGGATTTACCGACAGCCCATCCCTCGAGTTCAACAAAATCAACTGCCCTCAGGTAATACACATTAGGGGGAACGCTTACGGGATTCCAGGTCATGCCACCGTCTGTCGTTTTCCAGACAATAGGTGAATAGTCACTTTCATCACCGCCGACTACAATACCCTCGTTGATATTAAAAAAGTGGATGTCAAAGAAGTCTTCGTAACCACCGGCATGATAGCCGTCAAGAGTATCCCAAAAAATTCCACCGTCATTGGTTGCGACAATGTATCCCTGACCGGTCGCGAGGGAATCGGGCCAGCCCGCGCATATCCACCCATCCCACTGGTTGACGAAGGATACTCCGTAGTACTCTGCCTGGTACCAATCGGTGAAG
Source organism: Caldifarciminota bacterium (assembly GCA_020353055.1). Classification (GTDB taxonomy): domain Bacteria; phylum Hydrothermota; class Tepidihabitantia; order SM23-42; family SM23-42; genus SM23-42. Next base: position 2,042,632 of record CP070686.1, read on the forward strand.
ATGCGTTCCCAAAGCGTTCCGCCATTAGTTGTACGGGCAAGAGCACCGTCGCCGCCGACCGACCAGCCGATGTTCTGATTATAGAATTCTATGCGTGTTCCATATTTAGAGAACCCCGCTTCCTGCCGTTCCCAGAGATTGCCCCCATCACTCGTACCGAGAATTTCACCCGCGTGTAGGTTGTGTTTTCCAGTTGTCCATGCATGTGAAGCATCGTAACATGTGACATCCCATAACCTGCGTGCGATAGTGTCCGGGGGGACTTCCTGTGGTGCCCATGTTGAACCACCGTCGCTTGTGTGCAGAATTAACGTCGTATCAAGGCATACTATCCAGCCATTGACGTTATCGGGTGCTAATGTGCACCCATGATAATTGATGGCGAATGCTGTTGAAGCAAGCGCCATGAATAATAACAAACCCTTCATAGTACCTCCTTATATAAGCTGTGACTGTCACGTGATTGTCACAGATAAACTCACAGGAAAAAATTCTTTTTGTTAACTGAAAATTCCTAATCTACGAGGACTACTTTTCTGGTAATGTTAACGTTGTCTCCTCGGAGAACAACGAAATAGATGCCTTCGGCGACTCTTCTATTTAATGAATCAGTACCGTCCCACAAGACCGATGACGGATGACCGATGACAGATAGCTGTGCTGAGAGATCCTGGACCACTCGTCCAGCAACATCATAGATCTTCAATGCTGCTTGTCGGTTAGCCGTTAATTGGTATCTGATATTAGCGCGTTGTTTGAACGGGTTGGGTGATATGCTGAGCATATTACCAGGTTCAGACCTGGTGCTAAATTCGGATACGCCGGTGAACGTATCTGGTGGGTTGGTAGTGAATTTTATCGCCCGGCCATTAGACAAGGGTGCTGCGGCAGCAGGGTAGAGGTTAGCGTAAGTATACTCAATGCCGGTCACATGATCATGATCCTCAATGCCGACTGTGGCATAGTTATGCCAGCCGTCGTCGTTCGTTATATCCATGTACTGGAAGACTATTTCTCCGTCGCCTGTTTGTGTGGGGTAGTATTGCGGATCGTAGAGAATCACTTCGAATGTTTGGAGTTCGGATGGCGTTGGATTGGTAGGATCATGAATATGCTGGATACGCGAATACTCGACAACAAAACGATGACCGGCTGCATCATGCCAGTAACACACGTTGCTGCTCGAATCCGTTGCCGTCGGATCCAGGTCATCCCAGAATGGTGCTATGAGCAGCGGCGGTCCGCCCGCAGCCGGTATGTGCCAATTGTACATATCGGCGAGGCTGGTCGAATCCATCGCGATATACCCGTCTGAACTTATGGAGACGCGGTCATACCAGTTCCCGTAATACTTGAAGCTAAAGGGTAATGCTACAGTTTTGGTCTCGTCGGCCGCCAGACTGACCGTATCGCCCGCACCTCCGTGTGCCGGGTCGATCTCTATCCAGCCGTAAGTGGGAGCGTCAGGATAACCCAGATCTGTGTTGTCATAGGCAAAATACCCATAATCGTCGGGGCCAAGCGGTTCGGCAGAATCCACAACGCCAATCGTCAGTTTGAAGCCGGTTGTGTCAACGAAGCCATTATCGCCGGTTGTTATTAGTGCAAACCGCACTTCCGTGCCTGGTGTGAGTGATGAATTTGCCGCGAGTGTGAAATAATTCGAACTGTTCGTTGCAGAATCACCTAACGCGATATTCCCGAAAAATCCCAGGGAATCGGTCACAATCAAGCCGCTATTCGCCGATCTAATTGTTCCTGCAACATCGCTCGCCTCAAGCCCGCCATTATTCTCTATGCACAACATGAGATCGCGTGTTTCACCTGGCTCGAGTATGCCATTACCATCCATCACTTGATTCCACTTATAGATTAGATTCGGTGCCTTTGCAGTGATCCATATACTTCCGGACCAATTCCCCTGCGTCGATGTAATATCAAGATTGAATTTCAAGATGTGATCGTTTCGAACATCTTGTGAAACGTTGAAAGTGAAAGCAGAAGACGTTGCAGTAGCACCAGGATTTATATCCGGATATGATTTGATCGAATCCGTGACCGTAACCTGGGGATCGTCCGTGGATAAATGCGCCGAAACGTTGGTTGCGGTAGTCGACGTACCATAATTCTTAAGTGTTACGCCGAGGTCTATTGTTTCCCCCGGATTCACCTGGCCGTTATTATTTCCGCTCGGATCGCTGATAGTGTCGGACTCGTGTCCGACAAAAACCGATGAGTTACTCACAACACTGTGACCGACATATGGTTTGAAGTTATGTTTAGTGATTGTAACGAATAGTGTATCAGGTGTTGATGTCGCGAAGTTGAAATCCGCGTTGCCGGAAGCATCTGTGAATTCTATTTCTTTGACTTCATTTTCCTTATAAATGCTGACCATCGCACCATGGACTGGCTGTGAGCCGGTATTTGTGACATGAACCGAGAATGAGTTTGTCCCTGAAGGGAGAGATGATGCGTGTGTAACGATAAATGAATCAGGGGTGCCAGTCCACACTTCCAGCGACGGGTCGCCCAGGAGATTGAATGCATGAAAATAGAATGAACTACCTGTTGCTATGGATGTATCACCCGGGAAGTTGACAAAAACTTCCATCTTTCCGCGGTACAATGCCGCACCCAGGCTGTATATATGTTCTTTCAGCAGGGCCCAGTAGATTCCGTAGTCAAGGCAGTTATTCCATCGGCTGTGGCTCTGTGGTGATGAGGCGCCAAAAAACGCCACTGCACCTTTGGGAGTTAGGGGGTTACCAGCCCTCAGCCATGCTTCGCCAAAACAATTTCCGGCGAAATTGCCGGTCCAACATACGATGCTCGTAACGATCGGTAATTTCCAACCGTTATTCAGAGCGTAGACGTCGGTGTTGTAGAACGTTGGCCAGGGCCAGCCGCCAATGTCGCCGTCACCAGAACGGTAATTCACGAAAGTTACACCGTTGTTCACTGAACTGGTGATCGCGGAAGGTGGCATTGGATCGAACACCGTATCTACGGCGCTGTAGCCATACTCGAAGAGTCTGTCTCGTACCCATCGCTTCGTCGGTATTGGTGTGGTCATATTGGCGGGTAGATTGGCACCAACCACAAGAGCGCGCGAATACCACGATGGATCGCTCATGGTAGGGTTCGTTTCGTAACCGATGATCTTCGCTACGACCGTATTTAATTCGCTCTCCATGCTGACTGATAAGCGGCCGATGAGCAACTCAGAAAAGAAATCGTCACCTTCGATCAAAGTAAAAGGATGGTCGGTTGCAGATGGGTTGGAAAATGATTGTATATGATTCACGTCACCAACCAGCAGTACATATTCGGGTTGGGGAGACCAGGTGTTGTATGCATCTGCGATATAGTCTCTTATCTGCGCTGGCGTGCCTCCAGTTTGTGCAGTTGTTCTTATTTCAACGTGCCATCCCTTCTTTTCTTTCCAACGTGCCAGCGGCTGAATTTCATCGACGAAGTCACTGGGTGTGATGATGAGATACCCCTGAGGTCTTTGACAACCGGTGTTTTCAAAATTGAGGATCAGGTCCTCGAACACCATGCTCATTGACTGATTCAGTGTCAGCGGTTTTGAGGGAGGCGAGAAATCTATTCTTAGGTCTGCCGATTTCACGAAATGCTTCACATTATCTTGCATGAACGAAGGTTCTATCATGATCGGGTAGAGTGGTGTGCCTTTTATCATTACAGGTTTGCCGATACGGACGGGTTCGGTTTCGACATGATCCCGGACACTGATTGACGAATCCACTTCTGCCATGTGATATGCATAGGTTGGCTGACTTTCCGACATTATGAAACGCGTTATGGGCAGCTGTTCATTCCTCTTGTATTCAGAGAATTCAACCTGCAAAGTTGCCGTCGAGGGTGTGGATGACGTAATCATGATTTGGTCTTCACCAGTAGCAAGGACGAAAATCAGGGCGAATATCATCTTTCCTCCTCGACCGCTATCACGAGTCCCATATCGCGATCGGCGATATAGATCGTATCATTTCTTACATAGATACCGTTCGCATATGAAGTCTCCATGCTGCCGTACAATTGAGGCTCGGCAGGGTCAGATAGGTCGATCACCTGAAGTCCTCCATCGCCGTCGGCAACATATGCTTTGTCGTCATGAATAAAGACGTTGTTTGCATAATCCGGCGTGTCGTACTGGCTTATCATCGAAGGATTGTCAATATCCGATACATCTATGATGATCAAACCGCCGCGTCCGTCGGCAATGTATGCGTAGTTCCCGGTGGCAAAAAGCCCCTGTGCATTCGATGGAGTGTCGATCCAACCTGCTAAAGCAGTGCTGTCGGGTCTGGATAGATCGATGATCTGTAAACCCATTTGCTCGCAACCAAGGAATGCTATTGAATCAACCATGGATACGGCTCTGATATCTCCGGGCGTCGTGAATCTTCGTACGTAGGAAGGGTACTGTGGATATGAATACACATCCTCAACATGAAACCAGTATCCTGCGGCAATATAGACGTACATCGTATCATCTGGTAGTGCCGCGACATCATAGGCATAGATCGATGGATCCTGCCCGATAAATGTTGGGTTCGTTGGATCTGCGATGTTCAATATGACCAGACCGCCACTGGTGGATGAGCCGAGTGCAATGTAGGCGAAAGTGTCGCGTACCGCAACCCCACCCACATCCCGGTCTGCCACGTATTGTCCAATGACAAACGTAGATTCGGGATCGCTGATATCGACGATCTGCAGTCCTCCTTGTCCGTTTGCGACGTATGCAAGGCTATCAACCAGCACGACCTTCTTAGCGTAGCCGGGCAACGGGCACTCGCCGACAACGGCAAAGGATGCCAGTTGTTCACTGACTTCAGGTCGTCCGCAAAATAGCAGCGTGATGAAAACTAACCAAAGGTATTTCATGTTTTTCACACAACCCCCTAGTAATAAAATTCGAAACCTGCTCCGGCGCGGTAGCGCGTATAATCCTTGATACTATTGATGTCCGATAGAACTTCGGATGTGGCCCTCCGCCATTGGCGCATCAATGTCAATTTCAGCCGGAGACCGGTGATCAATCGCGGGTAGATTCCAAGCATGATTCGGTGCCTATGGTCAATACGCCCGAAATGCAGCGAATCTTCGCCAGTTGATGTTTCGTAACTCCTAAAACTATAATTGTATGACAGTTTCATTGTGGTGGGCAGAACAGCGACCATTTGAACGGAGAGGTTACCACTAAGCGTATGCTGATAGAATGAACCGTCCGGCGTTATGTCAACACCTGACGTGGACGCATCGGCCGAATCGGTATAGGAATTTCTGAATTCGTAACCAAAGGCAAAATCGATGCGCTTACGCAACATTTTTTCCAACCCAAACGATACGACGTGACCGCTTGCATCATAGCGGTTGAATTCTGGAATGTAATTATCCCACCGATGTGCATATCCAGCAATGAGGGTGATATCGTGTAAGGTCATGAATGATATTTTTCCTCTTGCGGTGTGATAGGTAACTTCGCACCCTATATAGTCGGTGCTTCCGTCGTACGGGTCACGGTAATACCTTATCAGATAACCTGGAATTACCTGGTAGGATAACTTCACGGCGTACCTCCCGAACGATTGTCGGATCCCGAACGTATATCTCTGGTAATTTTTTTGACGGTTGAGCAAATAGTTATCGGTATTGAGGTCGATACTGAAGGTTGTGGTGCGCTTGTCGATAAATTTGTTTCTCACCAGCAGGGTAAAGTCGAAGGATGTGATAAGGTCATCGTAGGTTTCAAACGGGAATCTATATTGGCGTACTCCATTGATAAAGTCATCAATGTATTCTTGAGAATAAGCGTAGACGTTGTTGTCATAGTTGAAATCAACATCCAGATCGTATGAATAATCCCAGAAACTAAATAGCAGGAAGATGATCATTTTTCCTCAACCAAGAATCTTAAAGCTGCGCTTTCGGCGATGGTACCGGCCAAGTTGAAGCGGAGCTGGTGCGTACCTGCACCTATGTTAACGTGAAAGCTACGAGCATTTGACGGTACTATGTTCTTTCTATCCTTGTAGATGATCATCTGTGATTTGTAACTCTTGAGAGGAAATTTCTCGGTTTTGCCATTATCTTCAACCAGGATCGTGTAATTCTGGTCGCCTATCATCTTTTCATCGTAATTGAGCCTGACGATCACGCGGAGACGCAGTGGCCCGTTCAGACGCACCGTGACAGCCATGTCGTTTTTCAACTCGTAATATTTAACAATTCTCTCTTCTTCAATTGCCTCAATGATCGCGCTGTATTCGGCGGCTGGAACTTCCTCCCAGCGTTTGGGCGACTCATAGGCGAACTTAACGAGTATCGTGTCCTGCGGCGATGCCCAGTGGGTTAGTTTGTAATGATTCAGCCCTTCTGGTACCTCAATGTAGAATGATCGCCACTTGCTCAATGACCGACCCTTTTTGTCTCTTGACACGCTGGATTCATCTGACTCCAGCGTTATGATATCTTCATCTATTTCATTTTTCTGCAATATCACCTTGTAGATCTCGCTGCCCAAACTGCCCTTGGGCCAGATGATCCTGGTGTATACCCTTAGGTATGTCGGTCCTTCAACCGAGAACGAAAGCGGTTGATTTTTTACCAGTAAGAGATACTCATCGGTCTTCTTGGTAACTATCTCAATTTCCCACTTCTTGTAGGGTTCTATAGTCTGCAACTGCGAAAGGAGGCAGAGGCCCATCACAAGATTAATCATTTTTTCTCCTTTCTTAAATAACTGTCGACATCATAACGCAGTACAACGAACAAAATTATAACAAGTACGAGTGCTGCTATTATGGCAATCGTAACAGAATATTTATATTCATAGTAAAGACGTCCTTCTCCAGGTTTTGGTAACGGTATCGGCGCCACGCCTAGTTCATACTCGCGGGCCAGAGTGTTTACATCTGTCAGATTTATGACTGGAATACCGTTTTGCGAAAAACGCGCAATTAATCCCTGACCTGTCGGTACAGCATGTGGTTTTATCAACCCGATGTCGGTTGTTGCGCCGGCAAGTGCCGTCGTCCGTTCACCCACATTTATGAAGAGTCTAACCGTACCGAAAGAAAGAAACTTCTCCATTTTCCTCTCGATCATATCATCCAGATTGCGGGCATCGAGTATGGGTACACTATTCCTGTCCGCGGCCTGTTCAATGATCTCACGGCCCGCAGGGCTCAAACCGCGGCCTACATCATCCTCGCCTCCAAGTGATGCAGTAACGGTTTTTTCTTTTACGATGCCCCGGTCAGCGATGACGTTTTCCATGTCCAAATATGTGAGTTGTGGATAGTTAGCCCCCCACATGGACGCGCTGACAGAGGTTATGATGATCGGTTTTATGTTCAGTACTTCGATTGCGCTGATCACATTGATGTTAAGAGCTGGGAGTGACCCTGAAAGAGAGATGGCCACAGTATCATTTTCCCCTATCCCTGCGTTTTTTATCAATTGGACAACCAGCGCGGCGAAGTTGGGGTTGGTTGATGATAATTTTGAGTCCAGATCACCCCGCTCCGTGGTGATGGGGGAATATTGTAGGCCAATCATCCCCGTTTCATTTGGGTCGTTTATCCGGTCTATAGGAATTCCAATCTGCATTACCGTATCCTTGATCACGCCAAAGGCTCTCGCTGCGGTTTCTGCAGCACGCATTTTTTCGTTATGGTATTTTGCTTCGACCTTTGTTTTTGAATTCAGTTCGACGACCATCAACACAACAGTGATGGTTGTTACGATGAGTAGAGATACAATAGAGATCTTGCCTTCGCGTTTCTTCATGGCAACACCATCCCGTTATGAATGATGATAATAACCAGTCGCACCAGGCTCGCAACGATTATCATCGCCGAAAGGGTGGGAATGATACCCTGCCTGGCGATCCAGTAGGCGATCAAACCGGGGATGACGAAACCGACGGTCTGAATATTCATGCTGAAAGCATTAAGGCTGATCGTGGGTGAAATGCGAGTCAAATAAGCAATGAGGTAACCGACCAGTATTGATATGATCAAGAGTCTGCGGCCATATATGATGACATATGAAGAAAGTAATTTGATTATCATGTAGGTAATCAAACCGGCGATTATGGTGGCAATGACCTGTAGCGGATGATGTAGCACAAGAGCAATATAACCAGGAACGACAATGCCACCGGCCGCGAGTCCAATGGTCTCAGTTAAGATGAGACTCAAGAACATTCCTATCCCAACGGATTCTATTAGTATCATTTATTCCTCTCATGAAGCAGGAACTGCTTCACCATTTCTTCACCATAGCCCACCGTATTTCCCATAGCAAAGATGAGGGAACGGTTAGAAACCGTATCGGCCACGGCCTGTACGGTATTCTCCGGCTTCTTCTCGCCGGCATCGAGCACTTTTTCATGTTCGATGGTCTTGTAAAGTTTCCTTGCCAGGATATGCGTTCCACTGCCGGTGAGTATGTAGCGATCGGCCGGCATACGATCCTTGATGAGTTTTGCCATCTGGAACGAACGATCGATCCGGTCAATTCGACAATTTATGAGAACATTTATCTCCCGGTAATTTTTGTCGATCATCTGCCATATCATGTAGGTTGAATCCGGGTCGTTGGCAGCCATTGCATTGATCAGGGTGACTTCTTTCTCACCCAGCGCAAGCAGGTGTTTCCTTAAGACACCCGGGTCAGGGGATGCGTAGAGCATAGCAGCAAGTGCGTCTTTTTCACTGACACCATATTTTCTGCAGACATCAAGCGCAAGAGCCACGTTTGATTTGTGTTCAATGTAATGAAAATCGACAATCATGGTATCGGGGATTCTATTTGCGTCTGAGAAATGGTGATCGATCTTCTTCGTTCGCAAAATAGATTGACAGTCCTTCAATATGCCCTTCTCGCCGACAAAGAGAGTTGCCCTATTTGGCACAGCATTGAGAAAGTGTTTTGTAATATCCTTGATTGACGGACCCATCACATCGAGATGGTCAGGACGTACATTGGTAATCACAACCGTGGTTGGTTTTACGATCTGCACTGCCTCTGAGTACTGTAGATCCGGTCTCAACGCCATGCATTCGAGTACGATGATGTCTGGTTTATCTTTGCTTGCTTTCCTGAATATCTTAACTTGCTCCCGAATGTTGGGCATGCCCAGCCGTATGACAGGTTGTTCATTTCGGTTATCGGTTATGAAACTGGCTCTCGTCCCCGTCGTTTTGGCGATCACTTTCTTACCGCCTCCTCTGAGTCCGGCTGCTATTAATCGAGTAACCGATGATTTTCCACGACTTCCGTTCACCCAGATGCGAACCGGTATTGACTTCACTCGTTTCTCATGATTGACCTTCTCAATTCTGAGAAAGAGTACGTAGAGTCCTATGAGGACCAAAACAGCATAAATTCCAAAAAACATATTAACTCTTATTATACCCATAATAGCCACCGTGTCAACGAGCTTGGATAAGGGTTTTATACGAAATATAAACGATTTCTGTGTTTTTTTGTCTAAACCTTGTATGAGATTTGATAAGTTTACCCAGAAGGCTCAAGCGGCGCTATCAAGCGCGCAAGAGATCATCGAGGAATATAATCATCAGGAATTGGATGTTGAGCATATCTTCATAGCCCTTTTGAGGCAAGAAGATGGCTTGGTTCCCAAGATTTTACAGCGCTTGGATATCATGCCCGATCTTATTCAGCGCAGATTAGAAAATTCAATCGAGAAACGCCCAAAACTCTATGGTGGCGGGACGGCACAGATATATATCACGCCGAGAACGAAGAAATTGCTTGCATTAGCCCGTGCCGATGCAGAACGAATGAAAGATGAATACGTCGGCTCAGAACATATCCTGCTGGCAATCTCAGAAGAACGTGAAGGCGAGACGGCAAATGTCTTACGTGAGTTCGGTATAACCAAGGAGAAGATATATCAAGCCCTCCAAACAATGCGTGGTTCACAGAGGGTAACTGACCAGGATGCAGAAAATAAGTACATGGCCTTGGAGAGGTTCGCACGTGACATAACGGCGTTGGCAAAGCAGGGGAAATTGGATCCGGTGATTGGGCGAGATGATGAAATAAAGCGCGTGATACAAGTTCTCTCGCGCCGTACAAAGAACAATCCTGTGTTGATTGGTGATGCAGGAGTTGGTAAAACGGCTATAATTGAAGGTCTCGCCCAGAAGATCGTTGATAGGAACGTACCTGAAATACTGAAAGACAAACGAATACTGGCTCTGGACATGGGTGCTCTCGTTGCGGGCTCTAAATACCGCGGAGAATTCGAAGAACGGCTGAAAGCGGTAATGGATGAGATTAAGAAGGGCAGAGGTGAGATAATTCTCTTCATTGATGAATTGCATACGATCGTCGGCGCCGGCGCAGCAGAAGGTGCGATCGATGCATCTAATATGCTGAAACCAGCGCTCGCTCGTGGTGAATTGCAGTGTATCGGTGCTACAACCCTCAATGAATACAGAAAGAATGTCGAAAAAGATGCGGCTTTGGAGAGACGGTTTGCCCCGGTCTTTGTGGGCGAACCATCGGTTGAAGATACGATGAAGATTCTCCATGGTTTGAAGAGCAGGTATGAATCGCATCATGGAGTTGTTGTCGATGACAGCGCCGTAGAAGCAGCGGCTAAATTATCTGATCGGTATATTACTGAACGCTTCCTTCCAGATAAGGCGATCGATCTCATCGATGAAGCGTGTGCACGCGCCCGAATAGAAGTGTATTCAATGCCCGATGATCTCAAAGAAATGGAGAAGAGGCTGGAACAACTTACCATCGACGGCAAAGAAGCAGTCGATATGCGCAACTACGAAAAGGCAGCCGAATTGCGGGACGAGTCTGAAAAACTCCAAAAGGAATATAAAAAGAACAAGGGCGAATGGATGAAGCAGCGCGGTATCGATGATAAGGTTACTGCCGATGACATCGCGCATATCGTTTCAACATGGACCGGTATTCCAGTTTCGCGTATGTTGGAATCAGAAATGGATAAACTAATGAAAATGGAAGAGCGTATACATATGCGGCTCGTTGATCAGGAAGACGCAGTGGTTGCAGTTAGCGATGCCATAAGACGCTCGCGCGCTGGATTGAAGGATCCCAGCAGGCCGATTGGCTCGTTCATATTTCTGGGTCCGACCGGCGTCGGGAAGACCGAACTGAGTAAATCTCTCGCCGAATTTCTGTTTGATACAGAAGAAGCAATGGTTCGTATCGATATGACCGAATACCAGGAAAAACACACGGTATCAAGGCTGATCGGCGCGCCACCCGGGTATGTTGGATATGAAGAGGGCGGGCAGTTAACAGAGGCCGTGAGACGGCGTCCTTATCGCGTTATATTGTTCGATGAATTTGAAAAAGCACATGCTGATGTTTTCAATATTCTTCTTCAAATGCTCGATGATGGCCGCCTGACCGATGGTCAGGGAAGGACAGTTGATTTCAAGAATACAATAATAATCATGACATCGAACCTGGGCAGTGAGGTGATTACTGAGAGTCTTCAGAAGGGTAATTTTGATTATGAACAGAGCAAAAAAGATGTACACCAAATATTACAGCGCAGCGTGAAGCCTGAATTTCTCAACCGTATCGATGAAGTGATTGTTTTCAAACCGCTCGAATTCGATGAAATAAAGGGTATTGTCGGGCGAGAGTTAAAGAAAGTTATCAAGAATATATCAGAGTTTGGATACAAGCTACAGTTTTCAGAGCCGGTTATGGATCACCTTGCACATGAAGGGTTTGATCCTGTTTACGGAGCCAGACCTCTGCGCAGGGCGATCCAGCGACTTATCGAAAACCCACTATCCAAGGCGATTCTAACAAAAAGCTTCAAAAAAGGCGCAACAATAAAAGCCGATCTGAGGGAAGGTGAAATTGTTTTCAACCAAAGTACATATGTCTCTACTGATTAATTAGCACCCCTCCATTTACGGAGGGGAAGAATGGAGGGGTGAGTTGATCACCCGTCAATTCAAAAACAGTGATGCGACCCGAATTCAATTGACTTATCGATGTAAATTAGTATAATCCGGCAGTCGAGGAGGACATTCATGAGACAACTTATCTTTGTGATTCTGATTGCGTGGAGTATGGTGTCTGCGCAAACCGTGATAAATGCTATCACCGCCCCTGATAATGCGTCTGGTCTTGCCTGGGACGGCAACTATCTGTGGTGCGGTGCGTACGGCGTTAATGGGGATACAATATACAAATTAGATCCGAGTAATGGAAACATACTCAAGAGATTGAGATGGCAACTCGATGCGGATTCCTACGGTCTTGCGTTTGACCAGGGTGACCTGTGGATCAATGATCATCTGACCGGCACAGATTCTGTGTTCAGGGTCGATACGATAACAGGAAGCCGACTGCAGGCATTTCCTGCGCTCAGGGAGTACATGGCTGGACTTGCCAATGATGGTACTGACCTGTGGATCTGTGCTTACTATCCGGATGCAAGTAACAGAGCATACAAGATCCAGAAATCGAACGGTGCACCGCTCGATAGCATAAACATACAAACATTGCCACAGCCCTGGGGCGCGACGTGGGACGGTCAATATCTCTGGGCCTGTAATGATGGTAATTATGGTGGCTCGCACAGCATATACAAGATTGATGTAGTATTGAAGCAGATCGTCGATTCTCTGGCTTCGCCCGGTAACCGTCCGTGGGGCCTCGCCTGGGATGGCATGTACCTTTGGGTCGTTGCCACGGGTTCATCGCCAACCGGTCATGTGGCATACCAGATCGACCTGCAGGGCGGTGGTACGCCGGACATAGAGGTGATACCAGCCAGTTACAACTACGGTAATGTTCCCTTTGATACATCGTTCTCATTCTGGTTGAATATTGCGAATGTCGGTGATGATACACTGACGATAGATACCATCTACACATTGAACCCATTGTTCTATACTACACCGCTGTCTTTTCCCATCGACATACCAGAGGGCGCGGCTACGAATATTTCCGTGTCATTTGGTCCTGACACTTTTTCATACTATTCTTCCACCCTGTTGATCGTTAGCAATGATCCGGTCAATGAAACAACCTATGTTCCGCTGTCAGGACACGGCGTCTATCCTGATCCGTACCTGTCACCCCAGTCATCGAGTTACAATTTCGGGAGTGTTCGCGTTGACTGCGTAAAAGACTGGGAATTGAGCATCGCCAACCTGGGATACCCGTCGCTGGTTATTGACAGCATGACCTTTGATACTGAGTTGTTTTTTCCAGGCACCATGACATTTCCGGTTTCCCTTTCATGTTTTGACACAACATCCTTTCAGATCATCACGCGACCCTCTGGTTTAGGTCCATACAGTGGATATGCATTCGTCCACTTCAATGCTCCTTCGAGCCCTTATCCAATTGAACTGAGTGCCAGCGGGGACAGTCTTGAGCTGCCTGGTGGCACACTGCTCTGGTCATACGATTTTCCAGATAACGTAGTATGCGTCGCCGGTATTGCCGACATCAATATTGATGGTGTCAATGATGTCGCTTGTGAGGCCTACGATGCCGGTGCGCCGATCGACAAACACCTGAACACATACTGGGGTAATAGTTCGGGCCACGGCGTATTACAGTGGAACTTCAGCGGCATCTATACGAGCGGGGGCTGGGGGGATGACTGTCTGACAATGGGTGATGATTACAATGGCGATGATGTTCCAGATATCCTGCTGGGTACTGCATGGGGAGACCGGAGTGTTTACGCCGTCGACGCGGTTACCGGTGTTATGCTCTGGTATTATGACAGCCATTCTTATGACGGTGAAGGTGGCTGGGTATACTCGGTAAAGCCGATGCCCGATATCAATGGAGATAATATCGGTGAAGTGCTTGCGGGCATAGGGGGTAATTCATTGGCGTCTGGAGGTCCTCGCAGTATGTATTGTTTTTCAGGTGCAGATGGACAGATCGTGTGGCAACTGCGCATTGGTGATGCAGTCGGGTCGGTCAACTGGATACCCGATGTAAATAACGATAACATCCCTGATGCGATTTGCGGTGCCTGGGGTAACGGCTATGATGAGCATGTATATTGCGTGAGCGGTGCTTCAAGCGGTATGGTGTACTCGCCGTTGTGGTCCTATGATTGTGGCGGCGATATTCAGTCAGTCATTGCTATCCCGGACCAGAATGGAGATGGCAAAGAAGATGTGATCGCCGGCACGTGGAGTGATTCCGTATTCTGTCTGAGCGGTGCTGATGGCTCACGCATATGGGCGACGCATGTCTATGGCTGGGTCACTAAGGTGGCGGAGATCCCTGATCTAATAGACACCGACATACCAGGTATCGGTGTAGCGCATGTCGGTACCTCTTTCCAGGTGCTTAACGCCTCGAACGGTGCCGTTCACTGGTCGTACCCAATCGGCAGCAATGTATGGACCGTAGATGCCATCGAAGACATGGACGGCGATGGAAAGTACGATGTCATAACCGGAAACCAGAATCCGGGTATCGTTTATTGTTTCAGCGGTCATGATGGGAGCATAATCTGGTCGCATAGTGAAGGAAAATTGATCTATTCAATACGTGCGGTCGATGATATAAGTTTCGACGGGTATGAGGATGTGCTGGTTGGTACGCAAGGTCTCAATAATGACGGTCGTTTCTTCGCTCTATGCGGCGGGATACCGGGCGTGGGGATCGCAGGACACGAGGACACGAAAGCAACAGGCCTCTCTGTGTATCCGAGGATAAGCCGGACTCATTTTAACATAATCTTGGGCAAAGTACCTATCGACGATATCAGCATCTACGATGCAGCCGGACGGTTGGTCATGCGCTATTCGGATATCGGCGATGACACCGAGCAGGTTATATGGTACGCTAAGGACGGAAACGACCGCGCGGTTGCTCAGGGCATTTATTTCGTAAGGTTGTCCGGTGAGGATTTTTACCAGACTGAGAAGTTGGTTGTAATAAAATGACTCTTTATGATCCACTTGAGAAGGCAAAGCATGTCGAAAGTATCGTCTCGGACAATCTGAAGCGGAAGTACTACAGAGTGGCAAGACCCGGTCGTTGGTACGGAGGCATCGCGACGGCCGACTGCTGCGGCTGTAATCTGGAGTGTGTTTTCTGCTGGAGTGATAAACCGCGCGAAAATCCTGATAGATATGGTCGCTTGTTCAATCCCGAACAGATCTCCACGGAGATCATACAATGCGCGCGCAAAAATAAGTATGGTCTTGTCCGCATCAGCGGTAATGAACCGACCTTGGTCAGAGAACATCTGTTGCATATCCTGAGGATCATTAGCAACACCGAATTGCTCTTCATCCTCGAGACAAACGGTACATTGTTCGATAGAGAATTCGTGCGGGAACTGGCAAGATTTGAAAACCTACGAGTGAGGGTTTCGTTGAAAGGCACGAACCCTGAAGAGTTTTCTATGCTGACCGGGGCTATCCCTGAAACATTTGACCGGATACTCGATAACCTGAGATTGCTTCTCGAGTACGGAGTCAAATTCAATCTCGCGGTGATGCTTTCTTTCAGCCCCGGTGCAAGTATTACAAAACTAAAAAAAGGGGTGTCTAACATCTCGCCAAGTATTCTTGATGGTTTGGAAGAAGAATACGTTATCCTCTATCCTCACGTTGCGCAGAAGGTCAAAAATAGGGGCATCGAGCCGCTGATCGCTTACACTCCGTGTGGCGTTCCGAAGAAACTAATCTAGTAGTGGTACGTCCGTATATGTAGAAACAGAGGTATGATGGAGCAGAGATTAGAGGTAATAAGGAGCAAACCGACGATCGAAGGCGCCGGCGTTCATCTTAAGCGAGCATTTGGTTTTCATGAAGTGCCGAAATTCGATCCTTTTCTTTTGCTGGATGATTTTGGCTCTGATGATCCCCGGGATTATATTCTGGGTTTCCCATGGCATCCGCATCGTGGTATCGAAACCGTGACCTACATGAAAAGCGGTATGGTAAAGCATGAGGACAGTATCGGGAATAAAGGGATAATCCGCTCTGGAGATGTCCAGTGGATGACTGCTGGTAGCGGGATTGTTCATCAGGAAATGCCGCAGCAGTATGAGGGTAGAATGCGGGGTTTTCAGTTGTGGGTTAACCTGCCTGCTTCTCACAAAATGATGCCACCTCGATATCGTGAGGTGAAGAGCGAGCAAATCCCGGAAGTAGTATTAGATGATGGTGTAGTGGTGAAGTTGATTTCTGGAGAATTGGGCGGAAAGCGAGGACCAGTGCGTGACATCATTGTGGACACTGAATACTTTGATGTCGTTGTGCCGTCGTCCAAATCTTTCAAATACGATATCAAGGATGGTTTTAAAACGTTTGCATATGTATATGATGGTAGAGCATTGTTCAAACCTAAGAAAATGCCAATTACCGCCGGTGACGTAGTAATATTTCATGGTATAGATAAGGTCGAAGTAAATGCAGACAATGAAACAGCACACGTCCTATTAGTTTCTGGCCGGACGATCAATGAGCCGGTTGCCTGGTACGGACCAATTGTCATGAACACAAAAGAAGAACTGGATGTGGCATTCCGGGAGTACCAGGAAGGCGATTTCATAAAGCACCAGAAGACCTGAATCGTGGGTGCTGTATCGCAGACAAGCATCCATCCACACTGCCATAGCAATCTCCAGATCATTTCCATTGACAGCGCTGCATCGACGTCTACAATTAATCATGTGTAAAAGCTTGTTAGTATTTTTTGTATTGTTTTGCCAGACCGGTTGTTTGTTTTTTTCGCTGACAACTGCGCACTTGACACCTGAAAACAGGAATTCAGTAGGTGTCGGCTACCAAATGCCCAGTGTGTTAGCAGGAAACGGTGTATACTTTGGCTGGATGCGTAACCGCATTTCTGCCAGAACCGATCTTGGTTTCACTTTAGCCCTCATGACAGATCAACCTACTGAAATGGAGCAGTCGACGCACCTGCCAACTGGAGAAGAATCCGTCGGGTGTATTAGGTTTGATGTTAAATATCGGCTCACTGAATCAACAGACCAGACGTTCTGTTTCTCTACAGGCGGCATGATAGAATTATACTATCCATTCTGGCCAAGTGCAGGTGCCAGATTGATGACTAGTTGCAAACTGCCTCTTATATCACCGTATGCGGGTGCCGAATTAGGTGTTTGTCTATATTATCCATACTGCTATACATTGCTTGGATGCGAATTGAATCCAATGGAAGGTGTTGCCGTATATGCTGAAACCTCACCGACGATATGGTTCATGTATGATAGTTGGCAGTCGCTGCAATTCGGCGTACAGGTAACGTTCTAAAAAACCTTCATCTGACTGCTTGATTTCTCCAATCAACATTGTATACTCGTTCATGCCTGAATTGCCTGAGCTGGAAGTCATGAGACAAAGGCTGCGCCAATACTTTGTTCATAAGGTCATCAGAGATTTTAAAATCCTCAAACCATATGTACTCAAGAATTATTTCAGAGGTGATCTGAGTGGAGAAGAGGGAGAGGATATCGACAGAAGGGGCAAGTATTTGATTTTTCAGATGACTTCACACAATGTCTATGTTCATCTAAAGCTTCGTGGTTCAGTAGATCATGTCATGCCTTCTAAAAAGATAGGAAAATCCGTGAATGCAGTTTTTGTGCTGGATGAGGGAAAGAGAATCGAATTCC
>CP070686.1:2060432-2119985 GCA_020353055.1 Caldifarciminota bacterium
TTTCCATTTGGTCCACTTTTGGTCCAATTTGGGCGTAGAATACACGGAATTAGGTAGAATTCCGTTCAATAGCGAGAAAGAGCAAAATCACCGCAAAGCATTGATACACCGCAATCTCAGCGATTTCAAAGTGTAGTATATTCGGATTCGAAGTCCGTCGCTCTATCCAGTTGAGTTACAGGCGCTTTAAGGATAGCTGATATCAGACAACGGATCTCAGTAGAATTATATGGGAATTTTGGTCCACGTCAATCATTCGCCTACTGATCTAATAACTACTTCATGCAATTACTCAATGGACGTACGGATTTAGAATCCCCAGTTCAGCAATTGCCCTCACGCCGTGAGTCGAACGCACCAATTTCTCTAGTAATCATTACCAGTAATGCCGTCAAATGTCTTGACACCGAGGTTTGGAATATTTATATTTACAGAAGAGGATCAACATGTATCGATGTAATAACATTTTATCCGTGATAATGCTCGTTTTAGCCCCCATTCTGGCTAACAGTCAGGACGTGATAGCCACCATCCACCTCGGCTTTGGTTATCCCATTGCGCTGACGTACAACAGCACTAACAACAAAATCTACGTGGGAAGCAAGGCCGGCATGGGTGTAACTGTACTTGATGGCACCACGAACGAGAGGGTTGCTGTTGTCCCATCTCCAACACCTACGGATCGCCTATGTTGGAGCTCCATGAGTAATACGGTATATGCTGCATCGGGCACACCCTTTGATGGCGCGATAACTGCAATTGACGGTGTGGCGGATACGGTCGTCGCTACTTTCAACATTGGCAGCGGCGCATATCATTACTTAGCCTATAATTCGGTAAACAACAAGGTCTATTGTTGTGGGTTCCTCGACCCCGGCATGTATATAATTGATTGCGGGTCTAATTCCATCCAGTATGTAGGGCAAGGCATCCATCAGGTCGGCGGTCTTCTTCATAATCCAGTGGAAAACAAAGTCTATTGTAGCGATCAGGCTGATAATGACGTTATTATACTCGATGGCGTAACGAACGGAGCTATCGCAGTTATTCCGTTGTCTCATCCAGGCGCCTACACCTATAATTCAATCAATAGCAAGGTCTATTGCGCCAGTCAAGGTAATAATGTTACAATTATCGATGGTGTCGACGACAGCATACTCACTACAGTGTCAATTGGAAGTGGCCCGATAGACTTTGTGTACAATGCCGTTGAGAACAAAATCTATTGTTTGGGTGGGTATGTGTCAATCATTGACGGCATGACCGATTCCGTTATTGCGACAGTGGAAATAGGAGCACTACCCTGGACGTTGGAATATAATCACGTTGATAACAAAATATACGCAGCTGTTCGTCAGAGTATATATGTCATCGACGGCGCTGGCGATACCGCAATTTGCGCGATACCCGTCCCTGGTTGGCCAAGCGACCTAGAATACAATGATCATAATAGCAAAATATATTCTGCAAGTAGAAGTGGTCATGATGTATCAATAATCGATGGCACTGGTGATAGTCTGATTGCTACATACGAACTTGCAGGATACCACCCCAAATCACTTACCTATAACCCATTAGGTAATAAGCTATATTGTGTGAGTGATGATAGCAATAATGTGACGATCATCGATGGCGTGTACAATACCGTTATTAAAACCATAAACATCGGTATCGGTCCAAGTTCCTGCGTGTATGCAGGACTGGTAAATAAGATATATTGCGTCAATTCGGTTAGCAATGATGTCTCCGTCATCGATGGAATCACTGATTCAACGATTGCCACGATTTCCGTAGGAACGCAACCGTGTGCCCTGAGCTACAATTCAAGTGGCAACAAAGCTTATATTGCCAACTACGTAAGTGACAATCTGACTGTAATTGATTGTGTTGATGACACTGTAATCACTACGATCTCTGTCGGCAGCTCTCCGACGGCTTTAGTCTACAACTCCATTGATGACAAAATCTATTCTGCGAATGCCAATAGTGACAACATATCCGTCATAGACTGCGGGTCAGATTCTCTGATCATGCATATCGGAATTGGTGATTCACCGCACTCACTAACATATAACCATATTAACAATAAGATATACTGTACGAACGACAGTAGCAATAACGTGACCATAATAGATGGCGCGGGAGATTCCGTCATAACTTATGTTTCTACCGGCTATAATCCACGAGCATTGCTCTATGATTCTATTGTCAACAAAGTGTACTGTGCGAATTATGGAAGTAACACCGTAACCGTTATTGATGGTCTTACCGACTCAGTTATTACAACTATCGTTGTTGGAAGCGGCCCCACTGCGCTAACTTACACTGCCGATAATCACATATTCTGCAGCAATAGCATGGATAGTACGGTGTATTGGATTGATGGTGTCGATGACATTGTTCTAGGTTGGTTACACGTTGGAGACTATCCGCATACACTTACCTATAATCCCCAATACGACAAAGTGTATGTTGCAAACTACAATAGCTGTGATATATCAGTCATTATTGATGAAGTTGGTATCGATGAGTGTGGGGCGTCAACACCTGAGCAATTTTGCGTAATATGCAAACCGAATCCATTTAGGGACAAGACGAACATCACATGGCAAATATCGTATGACTCCCACACAGTGCTGGAGATTTATGATGTGTCAGGTAGATTCGTTAAAGAACTCGTTGGATCAAAACCGAATAGGATGAACCGAGTAGAGATGATGTGGGATGGTTCAGATAGGTTTGGCCACAAAGTTCCAAGCGGCGTCTACTTTCTAAAGGTTGATGCAGGTGGTTACATTACGACAGAGAAGCTGCTATTGATAAAATAGCATTTGTTGTGAAATCAGGGAGTGAGTTTATCACTCCCCTTTCCATTTGGTCCAATTTGGGCATTGAATTGACGGAATTAGGTAGAATTCCGTTCAATAGCGAGAAAGAGCAAAACTCCCGCAAAGCGTTGATATACCGTAATCTCAGCGATTTCAAAGTGTAGTATATTCGGATTCTCTCTCGATATCGAAGTCTCGATCTCTCCTCTCACTACGTTCGAAACCTTCGGCGAGACAGAGATGGAAGTCCGTCGCTCTATTCTGCCATAATTTCCGGCGGATTGAGCTACAGGCGCAGTTAATCGCATGGTCCCTCCCGATTTTGATAGAATCTTCGATTCAAGGCAAAATCGAGGATCCTCGTAAATTCAATCACATCGGAGATGTGAGAATTTACGGGACTACCACCGACGATCCCCAGCATATTTTAATTCTCTTTTTGCCGTGGCCGGTGCTTTACTCATACGGTTCTCATTACACCGCAAGATCGTATCCAGCACAGATGACAGATATCAGTAAGATTATAATGAATTCCTCCAAGCCGTCAATGAAGCATATCTGGCACCTTTTTTGCTTTTTAAGAAGTAAACAACAAAGAGTAGAGAAATTGTTAGAACATTCTATGTTGTGAAATAACGGTAGATTTTACTGGTTAAAGTAAACAAAGTATAGCCCTTAACAGGATCTACGACAGGTTGGAGTAGCGACCTTGACATCTGCCGACCGGGACATATAATCCCTGTAGAGGGAATTAAGTAACTCTATACGCGTAGAGCGCAGGGGAGGACCTATAAAGAATGTAGGTAAGTTAGTGGTAATGTATACCGTGCTGTTTTTCATGAGCAAAGTACACACAACCGCATGGTGTGTACATCCCGATTCCACACTCAACTCAATTCAAGCAGGAAAGGAGACGAGATGGTAAGATGTGTAAAAGTAACCATAATCTGCGTAATTATGCTGCTTTGCGCAAATGCCACTGTTGTGCTTGCCCAAGTCCCTGATACAATGTGGACAAAAACATATGGTGATTCAACATACCAAGCAGGTTATTCGGTAAGACCAACATTTGATGGTGGCTACATTATCGCCGGCGAAACAGGTTATCAATCCGGACAGACTCCACGTAACGTGTGGCTTCTCAAAACCGATCAAAATGGTGACACAATATGGACTAAAACATATGGAGGCCCTCAGGGTGATCGTGCCTATGGCGTCGTACAAACAACTGATAGCGGCTATGCTGTTGTGGGTTATACGCGATCATACAGTGCCAGTTCGTACGAGGATATTTGGTTCTTCAAAACCGATTTCAATGGTGATACTCTGTGGGCACATACCATTGATGGCGGTCCTATACACGATATGGCTGACCGCGGATTAAGTTTGCAGCAGACGATTGACGGTGGATTTATCATCAGCGGATACACGTGTGATAGCAATGGTATTGCTGATGTTTTTCTTGCTAAGACAGATACGTCAGGCATAGTCGAGTGGACTCAAACATACGGTGAAGAGTACTGCGTTGAGTACGGTATGGCAGTCGAACAAACCTCAGATGGAGGATATATAATCGGCGGCTTCGGTCATCAGCTCGGTTCGAATTTTCGAGTGTGGATACTCAAGACGGATTACGTTGGTGATACTATATGGACAAAAACCTACAGCAGTCCAGGTTATACCGATTGCTTCTCTATACAACAAACATCCGATGGTGGTTACGTTTTTACCGGAGAAACCGCCTATGGTGCAGGCGGTGGTGATCTGTGGCTTTTCAAAATCGGACCCAATGGTGATTCACTGTGGGCGAAAACCTACGGCGGTGCAGGCAACGATTATGGCCTCGCAGTTCGGCAGACAGCTGACAAAGGCTTGATTGTCACAGGATCCATCGGCTGTGTTAGTACCGGCAGAGACGTCTGCTTACTAAAAACTGATGCGAACGGAGATACCCTCTGGACACGTATCTGGGGCGGAAGTGGGGAAGAAGTTGGCATTTCGATCGAGCAAACACCAGATTTCGGATACGTTATAGCAGGGCGTCGTCAGATTAACTATGACCATGATATTTGGTTACTAAAAATTGAACCAGATCTGAGCATTACAGAAAATGAATCCACGCGTCCGCCCAAATTATCGATACTACAAATCAGCCCTAATCCATTTCATGACTTCACTGACATCAGATGTCAGATAACGGATAGCTGTAAAGAGATCGTCCTCATGGTATACGATATTGAGGGACGCAAGGTCAAAGACCTGAGTGATGCGTTATCCCTTACGAGCCATCGATCAACGGTCAAGTGGAGCGGCATTGATGATTTCAATAGGATATTGCCCAGCGGTGTCTACTTTCTGAAACTCATGGCGGGGGAGTATACTGTTACAAGGAAGTTGCTGCTAATAAGGTAATACCATTCTAAGAGAACACGGGGAATGATTCAGACGGTTACGCCCCTTTGTCTTAGCCTGGTTTGTGCCCAGACAAATCTACGGACTTATGTTCCGCAACTTGTTTGGAATCACGTTGAAGTTTAGGACCAATTGGTGATCTATCCATAAAGAATGTTATCTAATAGACTACTAACTTCATAGGTTCACGGATTTATTACACTTGACTTTAATGATATCTTGCTTTAACATAAAACAGTCTAACAAGGGTATATTCGTTTATGGAGGCAAAAATGCTGGCTGATCGAAGAAAAATTGTTTTACCAATCATTTTGCTGCTATTGATGCCACTGTTCGTATCCGCACAATGGCTTGAGGCGACGATTTCAGTCGGGACTAATCCATTTGACTTAGTGTATAATCCGATCAATAATACAATTTACTGTGCTAACTGGGGAAGTTACGGTGTGTCCGTGATTGATGGTGCTAACAATAGTGTTATCACAACAATACCAATAGGAAGTACCCCTCGCACCTTAGTTCATAATCCGACTGACAATAAAATATACAGTGCGAATTATTACAATAGCTCAGTTTCGGTAATTGATGGTGCGACTAATAATGTCATAACAGAAGTTCCAGTAGGAACCTTCCCGTGTGCGTTTGCTTATAATACGATCGATAACAAAGTATACTGCGCTAATTACATTAGCAACAGCGTCAGTGTAATAGATGGCACGACCAATAATGTTATAACAACAATTCCAGTAGGAACTAATCCTGTTGCGTTGGTTCATAATCCGACGGATAACAAAGTATACAGTGCCAATTATATCAGTAACAATGTCTCGGTAATTGATGGCATTACTAATAGTATTATCGCGACGGTTCCGGCGGGAAGTTACCCCAATGCCTTTGTTCGCAATCCCGTCAGTAATAGAATCTATTGTGCTAATGGCGGTAGTGACAATATTACTGTAATTGATGGGCAGACTGACAGCGTTGTTACGACAATTCAGGTTATTCGCTGGCCTATTGCGTTGGCTCATAATGCAGAGAATGACAAGATCTATTGTGCCAACAATTGGAGGGATACAGTTACCGTGATTGACGGTGTAACTGATAGTATTATTACTAACATTCCGGTGGGAGATGAGCCTTGTGCTCTAATTCATAATACTATCAATAATAAAATTTATTGCGCCAACCCTGGGCTTTACCCTAGTTCGAGTGACAGCACAATTACAGTGATTGATGGTGCGGCTGATAGTGTAATTACTACAATTACAGTTGGTAACGGCCCCAAAGCTTTTGCTTTTAACCCACAATATAACCGCATCTATGTTGCGAATTACTATGGTAACAGCATCTCGGTGATTCGGGATTCAATGGTAGGAGTAGAAGAGCTTAGGCAAAACGCTTCGAGTTTCATATTGGATGTCTATCCCAATCCAATAAGAACGGCATTCACGATTCGTGCTTCCGCACCGCTGTGCAATGTCAGGATATATGACAGTCTTGGTGAATTAGTGAAAACAGTGACTTTGACAAAATTTGAGAATATGATCACAGTCTCTATGAATAAAATGAGTGCTGGCGTTTATTTTGTGAAGGTAATTACCGAGAGAAACGAGTTGATCAGAAAGGTAATAGTGACAAAATAAAACTGCGCTTGAGATTAGAAAACGGAAGGGGAGTAATGTCATCACTCCCCTTTTCCATTTGGTCCACCCTCCGTCCCGATATTCAGCCTTACTCAGCATACGGGACAGGTTAGGGCAGCGGGGAAAGTTTCCAGTCCTACTTGACACTCGCGCCAGTCTTTGTACTCTCAATTGAAGTCAAAATTCGTATGAAGAAGAATAGGGCCATCCACTATCACGTTTACGTCGTCCTCTTGGACGACGAAGTCAAGAATATTTCGAAAGTGCGGCGGCTGAATCCGGATCAGGACCCGAATAAATCCTGTGTCTATGTGGGGATGACCGGGCTTGACCCGCACGAGAGGTTATCTCACCATTTAGCTGGCCATAAGGCCAGCAGGTTCGCCAAAAGGTATGGTATACGGTTGATGCCAGAGCTATACGAAGGACTAAACCCACTTACCTACGACGAGGCAATAGTCGCCGAAGCAGGGCTGGCCCGCCGGTTGCGGGCAGAGGGTTATACCGTAGTTGGTGGGCACTAACCCGGCAAAGAAGCGAGTATCTCCGCAAAGTCGCGTCGACTCTACGAGAGTCTACAGACCTCGTGACTCAAATTCCATTATGGTTGGCCTGCATAGGTGGATCCTCGAATTACTCCTCAACAATATTAATATAAGGGCAGTTCGGGATAATCGATGTGAAGATTTGATCCCAGCCTACAGCCATCACCTTGACTCGTTTCAGACGAGCATTATAATTGTTCTTATTACGAAGAAATGATTGAGTGGAGGCTATAAAAATGTTGGTTAATAGAAAAGCAATAGAGAAATATCTTAATAAATGGCAGGATATCTTAAGATTAAGAGATTGGGACATAGTGATCAAAATAGTCAAAACCAAATGGAGAAAATCAGGAGATATTAAGATCGATTTGGAGGATAAGAAAGCAGTCCTTTTGGTGAATCATAAGCCAAAATGCACGAATCTCGAGGAGTTGGTTATTCATGAATTACTCCATCTGAAAGTATACAGAATGGATCAAATGCTTGAAAGCTTCCTATCCATTATCTTTGGTGAAAAAGAGGATGACCCAAAGCGTGAGTTCGCTTATACGCAATTCATGATGGTTTTGGAGTCTACTGTTGAAGACCTAACAAAAGGTTATCTTTCAGCCGAAGGAAGTCAGAAATCATTATCCTTTGGTCGGTTAAAAGAGCCTATCGATGTCGAAATTAGGGGCAATTGCAAATTTGATCACAACATTGACAAAGGAGATAGAAAATGAAAAGGAATGTACTTTTGTTGGTTATGCTCGTTTGTTTTTCGGTTTTGTGTTTGATCTCATGCAAGTATTTTCAAAAAAAGTCATACGAGATATACAAATCCGATAAGATGGTAGACATTGGTACGCATAAATTACGGGTAGTATTGTCGGATATCCCAAGTGACTATACCATAGTCTTGGAAGCCGGTGGGGGGATGTATTCAGACGCTTATAAGGGAATACAGGATACGCTTGTTCGCCTGACCGGTATGAGGGCGATGAGTTATGATCGCTCGGGTTTCGGGGGAAGCGAACTTGGCCCGGACGACTTCACCGCAATAGATGAAGTAGATGCATTGAAGAAATGCCTGGAAGTTCTGGGATTCAAGAGCAAATATATTCTGGTGGGGCATTCATATGGAGGATTTCTTGTACAACTCTTCGCTGCGCGATATCCGGAACTTGTCAGTGGACTCGTTTTGATCGATCCCATGAACGTAAAATTCGTTGATAGATTTGGCCTTGATAACCTCAATGCAATAACACCGTATTTTGAAAATCCAGCTACTAATTATGAAAAAGCCGGCAATAGAATGATCGACTTCTTTCCTGAGGCTTTGGATACAATGAGAAGCAAAGAACTGCCAGGGCAAATGCCGGTGTCGTTGATAACCGCCGGCAATGCTCCGTTTTCGCAAGTATTATGGCGTGCGTGTCATGAGGAAATGGTTATGAATTCCGAGAAACATAAACTGATACTTGCAGAAGGGAACAGCCATGATATCATTGCGGAGAATCCGGAACTGGTCATAAACACGATTCTTGAATTGGTTACGCATCTAAAACAAAAATAAAAATCGTCTTTTAAACCAAACCGTAACGTAGAGATTGCCGTGCTCACTGCGTTCGCTCGCAATGACAAGAGGCGAGACGGTCCAGTCCACGGGGACAGGCACCTTACGGAACCAGTCCCTTTGTGGGAGATTGCTTCGCCCCGGTTTATTGAATTAGTTGTGTAGTGCGAAAACCGGGGCTCGCAATGACGGGCGTTAAGCGTATAGCGTCAAGCGTGCCGCGTGTGCAAGTCACCCCTTGACGAATCCGATTTTTTCATTATAATATCATAGACTAGTTTGCATTACAGACTAGTATGTGAATAAGGGGGTTGGTGATGGAACAGAAAATGGACCTGAGGCAGCTGGAACGCAAAGCCTGGACTTCATTCTACGACGATGGCCTGGGCGACATATTTCTGGGATGCATCATACTAATGTTCGCTATAGCACCGATGCTCAGTAGAATGGGGTTGGGAGATTTCTGGAGCTCGGCAGTTTTTCTGCCGTTTTTGGCTTTGTTATTCATTGTGATCGTGCTGCTCAGGAAGCGAGTTGTCAGAACCCGGGTCGGGTTGGTTAGTTTCGGGCGCGCACGCAAGAAGCGTTTGGTGAAGTTCAACGTTTTGATGCTGGTGGTGTTGTCGGTCGGCTTCATTTTGGGTCTTCTCTCTGTAAGGGGCGGTGTCGCGCAGGCATGGGTACACAATCTTCGTTTCATTGCGATCGTGCTCATGTGTTTTGGTCTTGCCGGATATTTCTTGGGTTTCATACGATTGTACATTTATGGTATTCTCATTGCTCTTGCTATACCGGTTGGCGAATGGCTCTGGACAAATATGGGGGTGCCTCACCACGGTTTCCCAGTAACCTTTGGTGTCACCGCCGGAGTTATTATAATAACTGGTATTGTATTATTCTTGCGTATGCTAAGTAAAAATCCGAAATCGAAAGGGGAATAGCTTGTTATCAAGGACGCAAATTAGGAGGTATTTGATGTTCGTACGTAGGACATGTATATTGATCGTGGTTGTCTTCTTCGGAGGCGTGGTTTACGCTTCAGAGACAACTAATAAATTACAGGAACTAGACTCCATTGGCATGATGCCAGAAGTTATTGTGACGGCTCCCAGGTATGAAATTCAGGATGAGGCTTGGTTAGGTATGATTGAGGGTGTTGTCGTTGAAGCGCAACGGCCTTCGATCATGACAGAAGAGAACGTTGCTGGGGCGAACAGTGGGAAAATTGCGCCGAACAGCGATGGATTTGATTCGATACGCGGCGAAAGTATCATCCGTCTATTGTTGCCGTTGACGCTCACACTTGCGACAATTTCTATACTGTATATGTCAATACATGCATATCTTAATGCTGAGGAGGTAAAGCATGAGTGAGAATAAAATCGATCTGAAAAAACTTGAACGCAAGGTGTGGACATCTTTTTATGAAGATGGCATCTGGGATATTTACCTCGGATTGCTGCTTTCGGCCATCGCGGTTGGTGCGTTCTGTACTGACACCGGAATATCCGAGAAATACTCGATCTTCGGTCACATTGGGATTACAGTATTCGCAGTTCTCTTGCTATGGCTTGGCAAGCATTTCATAACTGTCCCGCGTATCGGAACCGTCGTTTTCGGCTCCAGAGGCAGGGCACGATTGACGAAAGTACAAGTCCTCCTTGCGATCTCATGCGTATCGGGGTTGGCGGCTTTCTTGCTGATCGCTTCCACCATAGGAAATGTAACAGCACGGCAGTCGGTTATGGAGTACATCGTTCCTGTATTCTGGACAGTGAATATGCTCGTTCTGTTCAGTCTTGCCGCATATTTCCTGAATTATGCTCGTTTGTACATTATCGGATTTTTGTATGCAATTGCAGTGCCGGCTGATAAGATACTGCGACAAATACTACATATCGATTTGAGCGTCGTTGCCTTTGGCGTGCCCGCGATGATTATTCTGATCATGGGTGTTGTTGTGTTGGTTCGCTTTCTACGCAAGTACTCAATTCCAAGTGATGATTTTCCCAGTAAGGAGATAAAGGATGTCCGAGACCGTTGAAATACAGGAAATCAAGCAGAAGGCTTTTAGCGCCATGTCACAGGATGGTTTGGACAAGATTCTCGCTGGCTTTGTGCTCATGCTTCTCCCGCTTGTCTTGATTGATATGATGCTTTTGGCTTTGCTGGTGATCATGGCCGTTCTGAGTCTGATTTTGAAAGGCGTAATCAGAAAGAAGTTACTCTATGATCGGATAGGTTATGCGAAATTTCCAATGCGTTCTGATAGAAGAGAGGTACTGTTTACTATTCTGTATATTCTAGTGTTTCTGTCGCTCTTTTTCGCCGTAGTCATCAGACAACTCAATACCTTCAAGCCGCTTATGATCATCATCGTTCCGGCCGGTGCATTCTTCACGATTACTCACTTTCGCACAAAGATCAAAATTGATTATGTTATGTCTTTTGTAATATTTCTCAGCGGAATCATTGGGCTACTGTTTACAATTGCCGGGTACGACCCGAACACGGTTTCTGTTTGTCAATTTGGTGCAATAGGCGTGGTGTTTCTAATTGTCGGTGTCATTCAATTGAAAACGTTTCTGCGTAGATACCAAAAGGTCGCAAAGGAGGCAAGAGATGACCGAAACTATTGATGTCAAGCACACAGAGAATGAAGTCCGCAAAGTACTGGGGCAAGATGGTCTGGACTTGATCGTTGGCGGTCTGGCGTTGGCGCTCATGGCGATATTTTTTGTCAATATTAAGCATGGCTGGGCATATGTCTTTGCCGTTGGACTTCACGCTTCCGTGCTTCCTTATCTGAGGAGAAAGATTGTCTATCCGCGGATCGGGTATGCGCAACTGCCGGCAGTGAAAATGACAATTCTGCAGCATTTGCTAACGGTAATCGTTGCAGCCATCGCACTCATTCTTTTTTATGTATTCGGCAAGGACTCGCGTTTCAACTGGGTGATGCCATTGTATGTGGGTTTCGTACTATCTTTTATTTCCTTTGTGACGGCTTGGAGACACAAGTTGCCGACATATTATCTGGTTACGTTCATTTTTGTAATCAGTGGCATAATTGGCATCATTTTAACGCGGGCAGGACATCCGGCCGGTATAGTTACCGCCGTGCAACTCTGGATTCTATCCGTGATACTGGTTCTGATGGGTGTGGTGCGATTGTTGCTGTTCAAAATGAGATATCCCTTACTTTGCACGACACAGAACTGAGGGGCGATATGAGTGAACAGATAGTCATGGAAGAAATAGAAAAGAAAGCAAGAAGTACTTTGCGACGGGATGGATTGGCAACAATTATTGCAGGAGTGGCTCTTGCCATCATGGCACCGTTCTTCCTCGATGATAGATTAGGTTGGATGCTTATCCTCGGCAGCGGTCTGTATGTCTTCCTACCAGAAGTTTTGAGGAGGCATTTCATCTATCCCCGAGTTGGCTATGTGAAGGTAAGGAAGGAAAAAAGTAAGAAATGGAAGTTGATCATTTCAATATTACTACTGTTGATATTTATTGTCATTCTAAAGATCAATGCGTACAATTGGATACTACCTTTCTATCTCGCTTTGGTACTTGGTGCAATGGCCTTTACGATTGCCTACTTATACAGGACCCTCGTAGAATATTTCCTCGCTAGCCTTATACTGGCAAGCGGTATCGTTGGTTTAGTTGTTACAATACAAGGTAATGAGCCAGGACTTGTATCCGCTCTTCAACTCTGGATACTCGGGGCAGTGCTCGTTCTTGTCGGTATCGTGCGGTTCGTACTATTCATTCGTAAATATCCAGCAACAAAGGAGCATGGTAATGAAACCATCGGTTGATCTGGGAGAGATCAAGCGCAAAACGCGATACATGAATTTTCAGGATGGCCTTATGGATATTGTGCTGGGTGTTCATCTTGTGCTCACATATTATGTGATAGAATACCGGCTACTGCTCAACATACCGTGGATCGTGATCGGTCCCTTGATCGTCGAGGCAATCAGAAAACGCACGACTTATCCGCGTATTGGCTATGCACGTGTGGCCAATCGGGGAGCAACTGCCCTAAGAATACTATTAGTATGCGTAGCAGGAATTGTACTTCTTTTTGCGGTAACAGCTTTGATTTTTCTATTGCTTGGCCTACCAGTACAGAATAATTGGCATCATGTCCTCAAACTAGCCGCAGTGCTGCTCATTCCGGTGATTTTCGGCTTGCTTGCACATGAGCATAGGGTCTACAGATGGTTTGTTTATGGGGTGTTGATCGGTCTGGGTGGGTTATTTGTCAGAGCGATAGCGCCAAATAGCCTTCAGTTCTATTTTGCCATTCTTGGTGGTGTTGTTTCGGTAATCGGCATCGCGATATTCCTTGATTTCTTAAATAAACATCCGCGGCAGCCTGAGGAGGGCTCGGATGGTGCCTAAGAAGAAAGAAGCGCACGAACTGCAGAAAATCGTTGACATCGACCGGGTTGTCCATGAACCTGCAAGGCTTCTGATCCTTTCGTATCTGTACGTGGTCGAGAGCGCTGATTTCCTCTTTCTGCTCAGACAGACAAACCTGACCAAGGGTAATCTCTCTTCTCATCTGATGAAATTGGAGAAAGCAGGATATGTGAATATTGAGAAGAAATTCGTTGAGAAGATCCCGCGCACATTACTCAGTTTAACAAAAGAAGGAAGAAAAGCGTTCCATGAGTATACCAAGCGGATGAAGAAGATATTCATGGAACTACCGGGGTAACCTCCTCGATTACGGTGATAAAGAAACTTGATTACAATGATACTCAAACACAATATCGCCATAGCATTGGCGGATTCTGAAGTCACGTCCGTTTGTGACGAGCTGAATTCATGCATGGCTGAAGATATATCTGCCATGGGTATACCGCAGAAACGCTCCGCTGAATAAAAGCATCACAGTGCTGTCATTTCTGTATAATAGCAATCAATGAGGGTAGATATCTCATAAAATTACTGCGTTTAGGGTGAGAAAAATCAATGATGGGGGGAGTGTTGGGTTCCCCGGCTAAAGCGGGGAAAGACGCTGCTTCGTAGTGAGATTGCCGCGTCGCTTCGCTCCTCGCAATGACGGCGGTGGGGTGGATGAGGATGGGTAAAACCCGCATCCTGCCTACCCACAAATAGGGTGGGAGTTGACAGCAGGATGCGGGATGTTTTCCTATACTATTTTGATTTCGGCAGATCCACTTCGCAGGCTTTGTCCTTTTTCCGCTCGAAGAGTGTGTAAAGCACCGGGATGAAGACGAGGGTCAAGAAGGTGGCGACCATCAAACCGCCGATGACCGAACGTGCCATGGGAGCACGGAGCTCATTCCCGGCACCGATTCCCAGCGCCATGGGTATCAGGCCAAAACTCGTGGTGAATGCCGTCATCAGAATCGGACGCATACGGACTCTGCCTGCCTCAATTACGGCATCCATGCACTTGAGGCCTTCTTGCCGGCGCAATTGGTTGGCATAGGTAATATAAACGATCGCATTATTGACAACGATGCCACCGAGGAGCAGAACGCCGAGGAGACTCTGCATGTTGAGAGTTGTCCCGGTGAAGAATAACATCCAAAGAACACCAATGAGTGCAAGCGGGATGGTGAACATGATGATGAACGGTTCGCGGAAGGACTCAAACTGACCGACCATGATCATGTATACGAGGACAATTGCCAGAAGGATCACCATCAAGAGATCCCTGAAGGTATTAACCTGTTCCTCATAACCACCGGATAGCTCAATTGTGAAATCGGCCGGTCTCGGAATGGTATTCAGGATTTTCTGGACATCACGCGCCACGCTGCCCTGGTCACGTCCTTCGATGTTGCCGCTGACCGTCACGAGCCGGTAGTTGTCCTCGTGCTCGATCTTGACCGGCCCTACACCAATCGTGTCTTTGACAAAATTAACGATTGGCACCTCTCCCATTGGTGTCGTGATCGTCATTGTGCTAATCTTCTTTATGTCATCGTGGTGTTCTTTATCGAACATCACTTTTATATTGTACTCATTGCCTTTTCTTCGGTATTGACTTGCCACGATGCCTTCGACGCGCGACCGCAAAACCTGGCCTATTTGATAAGGTGTCAGGCCGAAATTAGCTGCTTTCTGGCGGTCGATGATCAGACGCAATTCAGGTTTTCCTTCAGCAATGCTTGTTTCGAGGTCGACGAGTCCTTTTACGCTCCGAAGCGTGTCCATCAGGAGGTCAGATAGTTCCTTTGCCTTCTGGAAATCGTATCCGAGGATCTTTATGGCGATCGGTTTACCGCCGCCGAACATTGAAAATTGCTGGGTGGCGTATTTTACCTTGAGTCCGGGGATACCGGTCATTTTAGGCCGTAGATCACGCTGGATCTCTTTGACCGAACGATTGCGCTGCTCGCGGTATACGAGTTCGAGATATATCTCAGCTGAGTGCGGTCCGGTCGTAGCGGCAAAGAGACTCGAGAATCCACCCTCACCGCTACCGATCGAAGTTGAGAGTATATCAATCTCGGGGACTTCTTCGAGGATGATCTTTTCGAGCTGTCTTACCGCAGAATCGGTGACCCAGAGGTTGGTGCCGACCGGCATTTCAGCTTCGATGATGATCTCGCCTTGGTCAACGGCGGGACTCAATTCAGTACCGATGAACGGTATCAACATCAAACTGATGACGAATACGGCAACAGTACCGAGAATAACGATCAACCGGTGATTGAGCGCCCAACTGATGAGCCGACTATAGGTGTCTTCCAGTTTTCTGTAAAAATTGTTAAGCCCTTCACCGAACCCGCTGCGTTTTACTTTCCCGAACCTAACCGACAGCATGGGGATAATGGTCAAAGCGACAACAAGCGATGAGATTAGCGCAAAGGTAACGGTCAGAGCAAGCGGTTGGAAGAAAATCGATGCGAAACCTCTCACCAGTAGCAAGGGTAAGAATACGGCAACGGTTGTCAGTGTGGAGGCAGTAATTGCTATACCCACTTCTTTTGCACCGGTGCTCGCTGCCTTTGCCGCGTCCTCGCCTTTCTCCTTGTGTCGGAATATGGCTTCGAACACAACGATCGCAGAATCCAGCACCATACCGATGGCGATCGTTAAACCGCCGAGTGAAATGATGTTGAGACTCATGTTGAAGAGGTACATGAAGAAGAGTGCGAAGAATACGGCAATTGGTATCGCAACTGCCATGTACAGAGTTGATCGGAAACTACCCAGGAACAAGAATAGAACGATGACCGCAAGGATCGCGCCCATTATCAGAGTCTGCGCAGTACTGGTCACGGATCTGGTGATGTAGTCTGCCTGGTTGAACATGATATCGATCTTGATGCCCGGCGGAAGGTCTTTCTTAATATTTTCCAGTTCCTTTGCGAGTGCAGTGCCGACATTGACCGAGTTTGCATCGGTTCTCTTCTGCGCAATGCCCCATATTGACTGAACACCATTTGTACGTGAGATTGATGTTATCTCCGAGGCTTGCTCGCGTACTTCCGCGACCTGGGACAGTAGTATGGGTACACCGTTGTTGCTGCCGACGACTGTCTTCTCGATCTCGGCGAGATTCGTGTACTCCCCGATCGTGCGTACAATATAGACTTTTCTGCCGGATTCAACATTGCCGAGTGGAAAGTTGATATTCTGTGCCTGTAGTATTTGCTGCACCTGATCAGAGGTTATGCCGGTACCCTGCAGTTTAACCGGATCAAGTATTACCTGGATTTCTGTCATCGTACCGCTCATGGCATAAGAGGCAGCGACGCCGCCAACGCGCTGCAGACGTTCGGCTATGTCATCGGCGATCTGATCCAATTCGAGGGGGTCGATATCACCGGAGATGTTGTACATCATGACCGGCTGCGTGGAGATGTCAAATTTGAAGATCATTGGATAGTCTGCGTCCTCAGGTAGGTAGGGTAGGATGAATCCCATCCGGTCCCGGACATCGTTTGAAGCCGCATCGAGGTCAGTGCCCCATTCGAATTCGAGAAGTATGTTGGATATATTTTCCGAAGTTGTTGAAGTCACTTTCTTTATGTTATTGACCGTGCCGAGAGTCTGCTCGAGAGGCTCGGTTATCTGTGTCTCGATCTCTTCGGGCCCGGCTCCCGGATATGTGGTGAGCACGATCATCATCGGAAAAGTAACATTCGGAAAGAGATCGACAGGCAAATTTGTGACCGAGATAAAACCAAACAGAATCACGGCCAAAAAGACCATGGAAACCGACAACGGTCTTTTTATGGAAACGTCGGTCAGATTCATAGTTCGCTCCTCAAGATGGGCATGACTTTTTCACCGCCGGCAAGACGCTGCTGACCGACGATGACCACACGCTCACCATCGTTGAGACCGCTGATGATCTCGGCATACTTGTCGCCAATCAATCCCGGTACAACATCCCGGCGTTCAGCGGTGCTGTCGCTCACTACAAAGAGATATCCGTCGAGAAGAGCATCACGCGGAACGACAATGACATCGCTCTTTTCGCCAAGATTGATGGTTATACGCGCAGTCATACCTGGCCTTAGCACTTTCTTGGCATTATTCACCGAAGCTTTCACTCCGAGGGTACGTGTCATGGGGTCGACGACAGGCGTAAGTTCGGTGACGATTCCGGTAAATGACTGCCTGGGCATGGCGTCGATCCTGACCACAACTTTGTCATTTTTTCCAATGCATCCCATATTCGTTTCAGCGAGGTTGAATGAGACGTTTACCCTTGAATAGTCCATTACTACGGCGACAGGCGCCTGCGGCGTGACCATGGAACCGACATCAACCATGACCTTGGCAATGTTCCCGCTTATCGGCGATTTGATGAAACCTTCTTCATATTCGAAACCGATGGTTTCGTTGCGCATAGCCATTAGATTGTTATCTTTCGCGACGTAGGCCCCTTCTTTGACGAGTATTTGAGTGATCCTGCCCATCGTTTCAGGAAACACCTGTGCTGTTTTGACCGCCATTACGTTACCGAGAACCTCACAGGTGCTCTTCACATTGTCACGTTTTGCAGCCATTACTTCTACTGCGATGCTGGAAATGAATTCCTCGGATCTCTGATTACGCCTCGATGCTCCGATTCTCAGAAAAATTGCTGTGAGCACTATAACAACGACGATAATAATAATCAACCATTTACGCATCTAATCCTCCTTACCAATTGCTTTGTGAATTTCGGCTAGCGCTGTGTTATGATTCTTGAGGGCCGTAAGATAATTGACCTGTGCCTGGCGATATGCCAGTTCAGTATCAAGGACCTCCAGATTCGTCGCCAGCCCGCTCTTATATCTTGTCTCGATTATGTTGAATGCTTCTCTGGCTTGCCCTACGTTCTTCTCGGCCGCATCGATCGCCTCTTTTGCCGCAAGATAACTAAGATAGGCCGTCTTCACTTCGACAATGATCGCCCTTTCGAGATTCTCAAACGCAAGGCGTGCTTCTTTAAGCACCAGTCCAGCTTCACGGCTCTTATATAGGTTCTTGAATCCGGCAAAGAGAGGTAACTCGAAACCCAGGTTGAAAGTGAGACTCGACCCCCACTCATCGCCGGTGATGCTGAAAGGTTTAGTCCTTTCATAAGTGGCGCCACCTACAACTGAGGGGAGATTCGCGCGGCGGGCAATGGCCTGAGACAATTGGGCGATTTTTTCGGTCTTCTTTAGATTCTTCAATTCTACCCGGTTCCTGACGGCATCATTGATCAGTTGCTCAAGAGAAAAGTCTTCCTCGATCATCTTCAGCTCGCCAGCGAGAGAAAATTCTGTTGCCAGGTCCATGCCCAATAGAAGTTTGAATCCTTCCCGGGCGACATTTAAAGCATTCTCAGATTGAATAATTTGAGGTTTCAGATTCTCGACCTGTACTTGGGCACGCAGCAGGTCGAAGCGAGAGACCAGACCTGCCTTGAATCGGGTTTCGACCGACGCTGAGAACCGTTCGAGCTGGTCGAGACTGGCACGTGTCTGCTTTGTGTATTCCTCGAGCACCAGCAACCCGTAAAAAGCGTCAGTTACTGAATACCTGATTTCTTGTTGTTTTCGTACTAGACTCAGTTCAGCAATATCACTGGCCAGATCTGAAATTTTGTATGCATTGTAGAGTTTGCCCCAGGTGAAGAGTACTTGCTGTAGTGAAACCCGAAGTCCGTAGTTCTCATTGCTACCAAATGGTATTGGTATGCTGTCGAATTCAATGACCGGAACATCGGTTATATAGGCGAAATAACCACTGGCAGTAACCTGCGGATAAAAACTGGAAATCGCCTGCCCCACTTGCTGTTGTGATTTCTCATAAGCGATCGTCAATTGTGCGATCTCGGGATTGTTCTGTAGGGCAAAATCTATTGCCTCTTCCACAGTGAAGCTCAATGTATCAGCACCTGTCATGCTGAGGAATAAGGCTAAAATTGCCAACATTATTACCTCCTAAACTGATGGTTTGTCTGTAATTCAGAGCCGAAGATGGAAGAAATACTCATAAAGGCAGTATGAACTTTATGCCGACACCATTTTCCCATATCTTGTCATCCTTGTCGAAAAACCCGTACTTATTGATATCTGTACTGGCGATGTAGTTGTAGCGCATTGCATATTCGATTCCCAAATATTTCATCGGTCTGATTTGGAGCGTAAGTCCG
Source organism: Caldifarciminota bacterium (assembly GCA_020353055.1). Taxonomy (GTDB): domain Bacteria; phylum Hydrothermota; class Tepidihabitantia; order SM23-42; family SM23-42; genus SM23-42. The sequence goes on from CP070686.1 coordinate 2,080,055, forward strand.
CCGACAAAACCGATGTCGGTATCTTCAACGGTATCACCGGTGGGCAGGACGATAATCTCATCATCATAGAGTCCCCGCCAGAAGTAGAGGCCGAGACCCGTTTCTATAGATAACCGCATCCATGGTGTCTTCAAGAAAGGGAGAATATCAAAACTCGCACAAAGGCTCAGTGGTGTGTATTCCCACGCATAAGGTCCTTGTTCAGCCGGTGCGTCGTACCGTAGCATTGTACCGCGCAGTTTCAAACCGATATGCGGTATGATATTATTGATACCTATTTCACCACCTATGTTCCATTTCCCTATGGATTCTGTCGTATCCTGGAAAAGAAGGTACGAAGAATAGTTCGGGCCTACGAAGATTTCGACTTTTTCACTTCTCGGGAACAGAGATGTTAATATCAAAAGACCTGATAAGAACATACTAACTACCTCCTTTTATTCAATCCTTCAAAAAATAACTCAAGTATACTCTCTGTTTTGATCACATCATTTGTAAGGTAAGAACTACTGAAAAAAATTGCCCGTATCGTGCTGAGAAAGTGAAATGCCGCAAGTTTTGGATCTACGTTACGGAATTCATCGTTTTCTATGCCCTCTCTGATAATACGGCTGATTATCTCGATCATGGCTGAGACTTTTGGCTGTACCGTTGTATTGATCTTCTTAAGGGTTTTGCCCGTCAGCGTGAGGTTCTCAAATGTGAACGGCATGTAATCAGTACGAAGATGTACTATGTAGCTGACGAAATCATTCGTGATCCGGTGCATTTTTTCGCTCGGTGTGCCGGGTGATTTTTCAACCTCGCCGAGCATATCCAGCGCACTAGTGAAGTGTTCTTCCACTGTGGCGATATAGAGGTCCTGTTTGTTCTTGAAATACAGATAAACAGTTCCTTTGGCAACGCCGGTCGCGCCGGCGATGTCATCTACCGTGGTTTTATAGAAACCCTTGTGCGCGAATATCCGGAGGGCATTCTTTATAATTTTGTCCCGTGTTATCGATTCTTTTTTCCTCATAATCACCTAAGTAACCATTTGACCAATATCTTGGGGAATGGTTTATAATGACTGACTAGTCAGTCATTATATATATTACGCACCAATTGTCAAGAAGTTTCATGGCATGCGTTACTTTCGTTATTCTCGCTGATTGCGTTATTCCCGTTAATATGGATGGGGTAAGTTAGAGATTTGTGCCTTTTTTAATGAAACCCCGTTCCTCGCTGCTTTCGAACGAGGGGCCTCAAGTTCGCAGCTACATCGAAGATTCCCATTCAAAGATAGCCCGGGACACTGAATTTTGTGTTCAAATCAATGATTTGTGCAAAATTCGTGTTGACATTGCATCGATTTGATATAGAATAGTACTTAAGGAGGAAAGATGGCGGAAGGCATGGAGAAGCAACTGCAGCCAGGGGATGTATTGTTTAATGAAGGTGACCGTGGAGAAATAATGTATCTCATTCGAGAAGGGAAGATCAAGATCACCAAAGGAAAGGGAGATGAGGAAAAGACATTGGCGGTGTTGAAAGAGGGGGATTTCTTTGGCGAGATGGCAATTATCGATGGTTCACCACGCTCGGCAGGAGCAGTCGCGGTGACTCCAGTATCACTCCTTGTAATCGATAAGGAATCATTCAAGGACAAGTTGCGCGAGAATCCGCTCATCGAATATGTGCTTGAAACTCTAACACGACGCCTCAGGAACGCTGACGAGCAAATAAGGCTTCTCACGATAAAGAGTGAGGAGCGGAGGGTTTTGGCGCACATCATTACGAAGGCCAAGGAGACCGGTCGTGAAACAGAGGGGGGAACTGAAATTACGCCGTTTTCTTTCGAGAGTCTTGCCAACATAACCGGTATCAGCGAGAGCAAAGTAAAAGATTACGTTAACAAGCTGATTCAGGTTAGTCTCGTTACACTGCGTGAAAACAGTTTGATAATAAGGGGTGTGGGTGACCTAGATGATTATCTTCGATATATTGCATTGAAAGAGAAGTTTGAGAAGATATAACACCCCCTAGTCCAAAGATAAAAAAATGCCGATACAGACTCAAGGAAGGCGTTCTATTGAATTAAGGCTCGAGGAACTGAGCAAGAAGATGGCTTCGGCCGAGGTTCTGAAAGACCCGAGGAATTACGCCAACATTTCCCGTGAATATAAAAGGTTAGAGCACCTTGTGCAGAAATATGAAGAGTACGATAGATTGGACGATGAGATCAGCGGGGTGAAAGAATTATTGAGCAGTCCGGAAACAGAGCTGAGGGACGTTGCGGAAAAGGAACTGGCACTGCTTGAGAAAAGGCTTGCCATGGTCAGGGACGAAATTGATGATATGTCAAATCCTGACTACGAGGAATTTCAGAAAAACTGTATTGTTGAAATAAGAGCAGGAGCAGGTGGCGCAGAAGCGTCCTTATTTGCATCGGATCTGTTCAGAATGTATCAAAAATATACAGAGAACCACGGATTCAAATCTGAGATACTTTCCTCCCATCCAAGCGAGATCGGGGGGTTCAAAGAGATAATTTTTTTGATTTCCGGCGCGAATGCATTTCGTCTGTTCCGGTTCGAGAAAGGTGTACACCGCGTCCAGCGCATTCCCAAGACAGAAGCAGGCGGCAGGATTCATACCTCGACCGCGACCGTTGCGGTACTTCCTGAAGTCGAAGAAACACAACTGGCGATAGATCCTAATGACTTGCGTGTCGATACTTTTCGGGCTGGAGGTCACGGTGGGCAGAATGTTAACAAAGTTTCGTCTGCAGTCCGGTTGACCCATTTGCCTACCGGCATGGTCGTGGTGTGCCAGGACGAGCGGTCTCAGCATAAGAACCGTGAAAAGGCCATGAAGATCCTGCGTGCACGACTGGCCGAAGCCGAACAGGAGAAGAGAGATGCTGAGATCCATGAGCAGCGGCAGAAGCAGGTTGGAACCGGCGACCGCAGTGAAAAAATAAGAACCTACAACTTTCCGCAAAATCGGATAACTGATCATCGTATCGGGTTGACCCTGTACAATCTTGAAAATGTGATGGATGGTGATTTGGACGAAATCATATCCAAACTCGAGGAATATGAGAGAACTAATTGAAACCGTAAGCAGGGAATTGGCGACAGACTCCGATTCTGCGGCGTCCGTCATTGCTGCTCTTCTGGGGCGGAAGCGGTATGAAGTGTACATGAAGGGTGAGATCGGTGATTGCATTCGTGCAAAAGTCTTGTCGCAGTTGCGACAAATGAAAAAAGGTAAGCCTATTGAATACATTACGAGGACCGTACAATTCAGAGATCATGTTTTGAGAATTGACCCCGGAGTCTTCATTCCGAGGACAGAAACCGAATACCTGATAGAGATGATCCACAATAGGTTGCGCAATCATCCCAAACGAATTCTTGAGATCGGAATAGGCTGCGGTGTGATTAGCATAGCACTTGCATCAGTGTATCCGAACGCCTGCATTATTGCCACCGATGTTTCTGCCCAGGCGATCGCTAATGCCCGACAGAACATTATGGACCAGGCGTTAGAACGGAGAATTAATTTGGTCCAGTGCAGCATGTACGACTGCATCGCAGACGAATTTGATTTAATCGTTTCCAACCCGCCATACATACCACGGCCGCGCTTGAACCGGCTGCCCAGGAGTGTCAGGAAATTCGAACCTATACTCGCACTCGATGGGGGTGTACATGGCGTCGAATTCACGCAGCGATTAATATTAGAAGGAAAGGAATGTCTGTCAGACGATGGAGTTATGGTTTTTGAAATCGACGATGATGCGGTTGCTGCACTCACGAGATTCCTGGATGACCATGGCATTGATTCATTCTTTTTCTTGAAGGATTTGTTTGGCCGTAGCCGATATCTTTTCATTGGAGCGTGAGATGAGGAAAGCCAGAATAATTGTCAATAAGAAGAAACCGCAGGCCAAGAGGAACCTGGAATTAGCTGAGCAGGTATTGCTGGCAAAAGGATTCAAGATCTCGGAAGAGCCAGATTTTATCGTCGCCCTGGGCGGTGATGGTACTCTGCTGGCTGCAGCGAATACATACGGGCGAAAGGGAATTCCTATTCTGGGCGTGAACATTGGAAGCCTTGGTTTTCTCACCAATGTTACTTTCAGGGAGTTGCCGAATACCTTGGTTGAGATTGTTGAGAAAAAATTCACTATCGAAAAACGGATGGTGATGAAAGCAGTGTTTGACGGTAATACATTCTATGCGCTCAATGATTTTACTATTAGTACACGCGTACCAGGACGTGTCGTTGAATTTTCGGCCGTGATCAACAAGGAGTATGTATGCCGTTTTATTGCCGACGGTATAATCATTGCGACTCCAACCGGCTCGACCGCGTATTCGCTCGCGACCGGAGGACCGATATTACTTCCTGATACCGAGGCGATAATAATGACCCCGATTGCGCCGCACACACTGTCGGTGAGACCGCTTGTTCTGCCCGCGTCGAACCGGATAGAGATACAAATAGGCAAGAAGGGCAGTGCGGTTTTAGTGGCGGACGGTCAGAGATGCAAGTTGATGCGAAGAAGTCATAGTATATTTTTTGAAAAAGCAAATTATCACGTGAACTTAATAAAACCATTACATACGACCTTCTTCACGACGCTCCGTGAGAAAATGCAGTGGGGTGGAAGAGAAGATGCTTAGACTCCTCAGGGTGAAGAATTTTGCTCTCATGGAAGATGTTACACTGGAACTCGAAGGTGGTCTCACCGTGATAACCGGTGAGACGGGTGCAGGTAAGTCCATGATAGTCAGTGCGATCGCATCGCTTTGCGGCACGAGAATTGATGATGATGCGATACGAACTGGGAAGAAATTTGCTGAAATAACCGGCATCTTTGACGTGAAAGCATCACTCAGGCAAAGACTCGAGGAATCGGGTATTGGAGCGGACAGCGATATAATCATTCGCAGAAACATTGAAAGAGGTAAACGACAGAACTCATATGTGAATGACCGGATGGTCAGCCTGAATTTCCTGCGTGATATTGCACAAGATATGGTGGATCTTATCGGTCAATATGAAAACCAGTCGCTTTTTGATAAACGGAATCACCTGTCATTGCTTGATGCTTATGCTGGTTTGGAGGGTTCGAAAAAAGAATATCACGATGCCTATGAGGAATATCGGAATCTACAGAACAAACTTAAAATGCTGCTTGAGCAGGTTGAGGCTAGGGACGAGCGCATTGATTATCTTAAATTTCAAATTAATGAAATTGAGAAGGCTAATCTTCGGCCGAATGAGGAAGAAGAGTTGAATCGTGAAAGGGATCTGCTTCTTACAAGCGAGAAACGTTCGCTTTTGGTTAACGCGTTGATCAATGACCTTTACGAGCAGGATGGTTCCGTAGTTGAAATATTCTCGAGAATAAAGAAATCTCTTGAAGAACTCACCCAATTGGACAGGCAGATAGAACAGCAAAGTGGGCAGGCGAATGAAATACTCTCGACAATCGACGACATCTATCGCGTCATAAGTAGCTATGCGGAGAAAATCGAGTTTTCTCAGGAGAGACTGGATACGATTATCGGACGGTTGGAGACAATCAGCAAAATGAAAAAGAAATACGGGAAGTCTGTTGAGGAGATATATGGTTATCTCAAAAGAATGAAAGATGAACTCTCGATGATCGAAACACGCGACGAGGAGATCGAAAAAACGAAGAAGAATATCAAGGATAACGAGAAGACGGTTGTTGAACTTGCCAGTGGTATATCCGCACGGAGGAAGAAATCTGCAGTTGATTTGAGAAAGAAGATACTGCGTCTGCTAAGACAGCTTGGTATGGAGAAGGCGGATTTTGAGATAAGATTTAGTGATACCGATATAGGACCGCTCGGCAAGGACGATGTGGAGTTCTACATTTCTACAAACCCGGGTGAGGAATTAAAACCGTTGAGAAAGATTGCTTCCGGCGGCGAAATATCGAGAATAACACTGTGCCTGAAAACACTGTTGTCAGATGTCGATCAGATCCCGACCGTAATATTCGATGAGGTCGATATCGGTATCGGAGGCAGAATTGCCGAGTCAGTAGGTGATATGCTTGCAAAGGTGAGCAAGAACCATCAGATCATATGCATCACACACCTCCCGCAGATCCCGGCATTTGCTGACAATCATGTTCTAGTTAGCAAAGAGATCAAGGGTGATGCGACCTACTCGAGCGTCATGAAACTCGACCGCGAGACCCGAAAGCTGGAGATCGCACGTATGCTTGGCGGTAAAGAAATCACTACAAAAACTGTTGAGCATGCCGATGAAATTTTAAAAAAGAGAAAGCGGATATGAGGATTATGTGATGAAGAAATACAGTATGACGATATCTAATGTGATCACGATCTCACGACTCGTGCTGCTGCCGATCATCATTTATTTTATACTGGTCGATCGAAGGTCTATCGCGTTCATCATTATGTTTGTCTCACTACTATCCGACGGTCTTGATGGCTACCTGGCAAGGAAATTGAACCAGGAATCGAGACTTGGTCGTTTTCTCGATCCGCTATGCGATAAAATATTCCTGGCGGCTATCCTGATCACCCTGTTCGTTGTTGGAGCAGTTCCCATATGGGTGCTACTGGTCATAGTCCTTAGGGATTTCTTGATTTTACTCGGCAGCTATTTTCTGCTGAAGAGCAGATCAGTTGTTGAACCGTCGAATATTTTGGGTAAAATAACAGGATTCATCTTTGGAGCGATGATCCTTGCGTTTACGGCGGGCTGGCAGACGATAGGTAGTGTTTTAGTGTATTTGAGTATTCCATTTATGCTCATTGCTTTTGTAGTGTACGCAATAAATTATCTGAGAATAATGAGAGGAGTATCATGAAACCAATTTTCTTTACCAAAATGGAAGGAACCGGCAACAATTTCTTGATAATAGACAACCGTAATGGTTATCTTACTGTAAATGTTACGGATGAGAGTATCGCTGAATTTGTCAAAAAACTCGCAGATTCTCAGCTTGGAGCTGGTTCCGACGGTGTGATCCTGCTGGAGCAATCTGCTGAATTCCCATTCGAAATGCGCTATTTCAATCGTGATGGAAGCGAGGCGGTTGCTTGTCTTAACGGTGCACGCTGTGTCGTAAGTTATGCTTTCCGGCTGGGTTTGTTGAAGGACAAAGGTAAGGTTGCTTCGGCTTCAGGTCCTTTAGGATACTATTACAGAGATGAGGCTGTGAGTATCGAGGTTGCGCCACCTGTCGACGTGAGGTTGAACTTCAGCTTCACTATCGCGCGGAAAAAATATAATGCCAACTTTTTGCGTGTCGGTGTTCCGCATTGCGTCATCTTTGTCGATGATTTCAAGAAGATCGATGTTAAGAAAGTGGGCGAGGCTATTCGTAAACACAAAACATTCAAACCCGAAGGTACGAACGTTGATTTTGTGAAGATTGAAAAAGACAGTATATTTGTTCGAACCTATGAACGTGGGGTCGAAGACGAGACGCTTTCCTGTGGCAGCGGTGCACTCGCTTCTGCTTACATAGCGACGAAGTTGTTTATGGTCCAGTCTCCGGTGGGGTGTAAAACTAAAGGAGGCGATATGGTCGCTACGATAAAGGATAAGTTATATCTTGAAGGCCCAGTTAAGTATGTTTATGACGGTGTGTATTACATAGAATAATAGTCCGTAGACAATATCATTTCGAGCTGGTGAAGACACCAGCGGTCAGTAGATATATCCACCGTAAATCAACCTCAGAGATGGTTAAGTACAGAGTACATTGCTGATGCGCTCCAGGGACCACTGGAGGTCTTTCTTTTGTATGATCAACGGCGGGGCGAAGCGGACTACCATTTCGTGAGTCTCCTTGGCGAGTATCCCGAGCTCCATCAATTGTTCGCAGTACGGTCTTGCTTTTTCGTTCAGCACGACACCAACTAGTAAACCCTTACCTCGAACTTCGCGAATCAACGGGCTTCTGATCTTTCTGAGCTCATCCATGAACCATTTGCCGAGATCGTGGGCGTGTTGGGCGAGATCTTCCTCGATGATTATTTCAAGCGCAGCAATGCCGATCGCCGAAGCGAGTGGATTTCCACCGAAGGTCGAGCCATGATCACCTGGTTTTATCACCTCCATGATATCGTCATCACACGCTATCGCGGAGATGGGATAGAATCCACCGCTCAGCGCTTTTCCCATTATCAGGATGTCGGGTTTTGTTGTTTCATGTTGATAGGCGAAAAGCTTGCCCGTTCTGCCCAGCCCGGTTTGGATTTCGTCAAGGATGAGCAGAATTTTCTTCTGGTCACAGATGTCCCGGCATTTACGCAGAAAACCATCTTCAGGTACGATCACGCCACCCTCGCCCTGAATGGGTTCGACCATGAATCCGACGGTATTTTGATTGATTTCTTTCTTAAGCGTTTCAGGATCATCGTATGGTATGATTTTGAATCCCGGTGCAAAGGGTCCGAATCCAGCACGGTACTGGGTTTCGGAAGAAAACCCAACGATCGTTGTCGTACGACCGTGGAAATTATTCTCGCAAACAATGATCTCAGCTTTGTCTTCGGCTACTTTTTTCTTGCTATATCCCCACTTGCGTGCCACTTTTATAGCAGTCTCTACGGCCTCGGCACCAGAATTCATGGGCAGGGCCTTTTCATATTCAGTCAGATCACATATTTTCTTGAGAAATTCACCCATTCTATCGTTGTGGAAGGCGCGAGAAGTGAGGGTCAATTTCTCCGCCTGCTTCTTCAAGGCGTCGGCAATTCTCGGGTGGCAATGCCCTTGATTCAAGGCTGAATAACCGCTCAGCATGTCCAGATACTTTTTACCTTCCACATCCCATACCCAGATGCCTTTGCCGCGCGTGATTACAACTGGCAGAGGATGGTAATTATGAGCGCTAAATTGATTCGTAAATTCAACGTAATCCCGGTTTGTTTTCATGTCACCTCCATAATTTTCTATCCATTATACAGAAAATTGTCGAGTTTTCAAGGGTTGTATCATTGTGATGTTATGGAGGACAAACAGCCAATAGAGCGTTAAACGTGCCGTATAGGTCCGTAAAGATAATTTGAATCCCATTCTGTTGACATTGAAGAATCTCTAATTAAGATAATTCAAGAGCGATACAACATGAGCAAGAAGGAACTGATGAATATAGAAGAGAAATTCAATAGAGCTTCGGAATGTGTGATTATAATCGGGGCAAATGGCAAATGAACCAGTCTCAACCAACAATCGACCTTTTTAGGGCATTGCAGAAACCAGAACCGTTCGCCAAAAGCACAGCCCCGTTCTGGGATGATCCATACATCTCAGAGCAAATGCTAAAGGCTCATCTTGACCCCAATAGAGATCTGGCGAGTCGAAAGCATGATACAATTGACAGATCTGTCGAATGGATCGTGAAAGCATTGAGTCTGCAAAAAGGAGATAGAATATTGGATTTAGGATGCGGACCGGGATTATACTGCTCCAGATTCGCAGATAGGGAATTTATTGTAACGGGGATAGACTATTCGAAACGATCAATTCAATATGCAAAGGAATATGCTGCTTCAAACAAATTGGGTATTGAGTATATCTACAAGGATTATCTTACCATCGATTACAACAATATGTTTGATCTTGTAATATTGATTTACTGTGACTTTGGTGTCCTTTCTGACGAAGATCGTGATTCACTTTTATGTAAAATACATAAATCAATGAAACCGGGTGGTTACTTTTTGTTTGATGTTTGTACACCGAAATACCATGATTCGGTAAAGGAAGAGAGAACCTGGAGGTACGAAGAGGGAGGTTTTTGGAGACCAACACCTCACTTGCTGCTTACTGAGAAAATCAAATATCCGAAACAAGGTGTTTTACTAACACAATATTTTGTGTTTGATAATAAATCAAACTTTGATATCTACCGTATTTGGGATCACGCTTATACGAAAGACTCCATCAGCAAAGCTCTGTCTGATGCGAGGTTCGATGACATACATTTCTATGGTGATATAACGGGAAGAGAATATTCAGACAATTCGGAAACGTTGAGCATTATCGCCAGAAAGACCACATAATACAACGGACGAGCAATCCGTAGACCTACCTTTCATTCAACTTACCAGGATGATATAGACAGCAAACAGGCAATAGAGCGCTGAGGATCACGTTTAGCATAAGCAAATCAATCGGACCGAACGGTGGACTCCGGCTCCAATGCAAGCCTTTTTGACAACTTCCGAAATCACAGCGAAAATCGCGTAAATGCAAGTCAGGCAACGCTCCGCACAATTCTGACCGTTGCTGGTCCCGTGAATTCATGCATCAGTAAGTGCATTTGAATTCACGAGGATACCGCTTCCATTTGCATGTATTCAATAAGGAGAAAGCGGTGCTTTTCTGTCTATTACCGTATGTTTTGGTAAAAATATGGCACAGATTTGGCACAAATCTGGCACAAGCAAAAAAGAGGGGGAGTGACCGCAAGATCACTCCCCCTCTGCTACAACTATGCTATTTATCTGACCTTTACCACTTTCTGTGTCACCACGCCGTTAATTTCAATGAAGTATATGCCGGGCTTGATCTTACTTGGTTCCACAACTCGTCCAGTGATGTCGTAGACTTTGCATCTCCTACCTTCGGGTAGTTGCAGAGGTCCACGGATGATGGTTGTAATGAGTCCGGTGAAATCTACGATTGATCTTCTGTATTCATCTACGCCCACCACCGAGTCCCTAATCACGGAAACACTTGCGGCATCACTGTTGGCCACATACGTCCGATTCTGAAGAGGACTCCAAGCCAAATCCCTGGGCGCCTGACCAACTCCGATGATGGTGACTATTGCATCGCTGGCACCATCAATTACTACAACAGTACTGTCCGGGGTACCTGGACCGCCACGATTTGCACAATATACTTTGTTGTTGATCGCGTTGTAGCGCAGTGCAAAGGGGCCGCTCCCTGTGGTAATAGTGCCAATTGCAGTATTTGTTGCACAGTCAATTATCGTAACACTGCCGCTGTATTGATTACCAACGTAGACCTTGTGGTTAAGGGGATTGTACGTCATTGGATAAGGACCATCACCAACAGGGACCGCAGCGATAATCGTATCCGCCTCGCCATCGATCACTGTAACAGACGCACTATACTCGTTGGCACAATAGATCGCATTATTGGTGGGATTATATAATATCCCGCATGGCCAATTTTGAAGTGTAATGATACCAATGACGGTATCTGCGGCACCATCAATAACCGTGACAGTATTGGACGCGGCGTTCGTGCTATAGACCTTATCATTCACCGGATTGTAGACCATATTCTGACAACCAGTTACGGCAACAGTAGCAATAACAGTATCCACGGTTGCATCAATGACTGATATCGAATGACTCCAGCAGTTAGCACAATAGACCTTACTCCCTGTTGAATTCTGGACAAGGCCCCAAGGTCCAATACCGACAGCAATCGTGTCGACAACCGTATTGGTTACACAATCAATCACCATAACATCATTGCTGCCAAAATTAGCGCAGTAGACTTTGTTGTTTGCCGAATTGAAGAGCAGGATCCATGGATCCCGACCGACTACCATCGTGGTGACTATTGAGTTGGTTGCACCATCGATTACTGTGACAGTACTCTCGGGATAAATATATCCTCCTGCGTTAATGCAGTAGATTCTGTTTTCAACGGTGTTGTAGGCCAAAGCAAAAGGGCCGTTAATGACCGGTATTGTTGTTTCAAGCCATTGAGCAGACAACAATGCAGGCACGAAAAGCGCCATAACGGTGATGAGTGGATATCTACGATCATACATCATACATACCTCCCTTCTATCTACCAACAGCCGACACCCAAGTGACCACAACAAAGGGATTTATGCGTGATTATAGACCTCTACCGAGAAACTGTCAATAGCAGTCCTCGAACGAAGCGTAGCAGGACTTGCGTTACGTTGACTCTACGCATAAATGCACGATAGACAACGCTCCGCCCTCCTGTCCCGCACATTGACACTTGAAAAATGAATCGTGAGATTTAGCACACTATAGTCCCGCTTCATGTACTGGGCAAGGAAAACAAAAGCGGGGAATCTGGCACAAGCAAAAAGGGGAGTGAAAAGCCAATTCACTCCCCCTGTGCTACAACTTTGGTGGCTATCTGACCTTGACCACCTTCTTTGCTTCGCAATCGATTACAGTGATGAACAAATAGATGACAGAGATACTATTACTTTATTTTGACTACCTTCTGTGTCACGACGCCGTCAACTTCAATGAAGTAGATGCCTGGTTGTATCTTGGCCGGTTCCACAACCCTACCTGTGATGTCAAAGACTTTGCCTTTTTTGTCTTCAGGTAGTTGTAGAGGACCGCGGAAGATGGACAAGTAGCTTGTGGCGTTCGGTCAGTGCTTGGCTGCCTCAGGCAAAGGCACGCAAAGACCAAATGATCGCATTTTATGTGCAAAGTAGGACCTGTCCCCGCTGTGTTTCTTAGAGATTTACTGCTACCCCGGCTTTAACGGTAAAGTTATTTAGCGTCGAACCTTCGCCGAATATTAAACCGTAGCTTGCTTGAATAGGAATCTGTGTTGACTTTGACACATTTACGCCTACGCCAGCAAAAGCGCTAAAACCAAAATAGGATTCAGTAAATCCGAGAACAGATAAGATATGCAATTGGGGTTCAAACCCAATATAGGGAACAGCCTTCGCACCAGGTGCTGGGAAATAGTATTTAAGGGCAATGCCGGGCGTTAAATCTGAGACACCGATGCCGTACTCACTGCCGATCCAATAACTAACAGTAGGCGAAATATCGAAAGCGCCACTCAATAGGTCCACGTACCCGCTTAGTGCAAATCCAGATAAACCACCACCTTCTGCCCAATAGTGTCCAAACCCCATCAAACCTCCTATCCTTGCTGCGCTGGATGATCTGATCATCCCGATACATACTACACACACAGTAATCAAAAGTATGTGCTTATACATTTTATACCTCCTTTTCCACATCTTCTTGGCATTTACACAGTATATTCTTTTCCGTTTGCTTCACAGAAGCGCCACGGAATTACGCTACTTAAGTGTCCATACAAACTCACCTAAACATATGATACTGCTACCGGATGTTTGTTGACACGACGAACACTATTCATGGTTTAATCGAGGTGGACATACCAGATGGTGCGTTCGGAATATACGTTGCCGTGCAAAAAAAGCATTGCGATAACCAACAGACCTATACTTTTTATACTCACCTCCTCGTTACTATACTGAATTAACCATCTGCAGAAAATCGCTGAAAGTATTAACGAATACTGCTATATGATACTATTGGGCATGGGCGCTGTCAAGTGTGAATTTTTGGCACAAATATGACACAGCGAGCACCTGTCAGAACCTCATCAGAAGCGAAGTGTTTGAAAATATTACCGTTAAGGTGATCGGCTACGGCACCCTGCGGAGGGTAAGTCCACCGCGTTATTGTTCCCAGACCACCTCCAGAGAATGAATGATACAGCAGGCGCGGGATTGACATTAATAGTATTTATACTATAATTTGTGAGTGTTTTTCATGCTTATTTTTCTTGTCAAAGGTGATTCGGCGGCAGTTGATACCGTGAGAACTTATGAAATTCCGGACATAGTCAAGGCCTGTGGCGAAATCTATCCGGTTGCCGAGATAGCATCCAGTTACTATGACCAGACGACACTCGATATATTGCTGAATCTTCCGATCACGCCGCTGTCTTACGGTTATGGCATATGGGGTACGGTGATGAACAAAGGCAGGAAGTCATCATACACTCGTATCAGCCTGAACGGCCATCCAGTTAACCCCCATCCTTATGGTTATTTTAATCTTGGCCTATTACCTCTACATCCCTTTGCTGGAGTCTCATTTGGGCAAACCGCTGCCGGTACCGAATTCACCAGTTTAAATTTCTTATCGAAGATCAACCGTTATGAGCGCCCGTATTCATATGCTCATTTCATGTTTGGCAGTTTTGAGAGCAATACCTATGGATTTGACCTGACGCGCGGCGTCACAAATGATTTGGGTTTCTATCTGAGCGGTTCATACCATAAAACAAACGGTCATCGTGAGAATGCGGATGCGGAAATCCTGTCCGTCTATTCGAATATTTATGTTGACTTTTTTCTACCGTTAAGGTTTGACGTTTTCTATGCGAACGACGACTACGGTTTCCCGGGCCGCATTTCAATGCCGGTTGAAGGTCGCCAGAAAGAAGAATTCCTGGATGTAAGCGGCACGATTGGATTTGGCAAAGGGACGTTCACCCTGTTCTATGAACGTCAGACCATGGATTACCGCGATACAGTGTACGACAGAACATGGGCTGTACAAGTCAACCATATTGGGGCTATGTCAGAACGTCATGATACTCTGTCCGGTGTGGTATTGGATTACGGGGTGAATGGATTTCTGACGATGCTGGATGGGGAGACATATTTGCCAACTATTTTGAGCAGGCTAGACATCTACGCGAGATTGGCAAAATCATTTGGCCGGGTCTTTGTACGTGCGGCGGGGAAACTGGAACGTGCGAGTTATCATGATATCTTCTTATTCCCCAAGGTTGAATTAGGTATGAAGACATTGGGCTTTGCGGCTGTTTATGCCGCATTCTCGAGGGATGCTCGCAGCCCTTCGGATATGGAGACCTGGGCGCCATTCGATACGCTGAACCCTTATCTAACAGTCGCGGGCAATGAATCTTTGAACTCTGAACATTTTTGGTGCGGTGAGATCGGTTTGCGCAGTAATGTGTTTACCTTGGGTATGTATCGTCTCGTTTTTACCGACTTTATCACCGTATTTTATGATAGTCTGAACTACTACAGGTTTGGCAATCTTGATACCTGGGAGTCGAATGGGATCGAGGGTTATGTGAACTATCCATTGCGTATGTACAACGCGGACAGCAGTACGCTGACCGAATTCACGGTTGGTTTGAGTGGTAACATGGTCGTCAGCGAAGATTCGGCATCTTATTCCCCCCGTCTCAGTGGAAGCGCGGTTGCTGCGTTCAGGCGCGAGACACCGCGTTTTGGTTTTGGTTTTGCGCTACGCGCGGAATATAGTGGTGAAAGATGCGATTACGATGGTGTTGAGTATGCTGGATACGGCGTTTTCTCGGCGGCTGCGTTGATCAAGTTCATGGGTCTTTCCTGCGTACTCAGAGTGAATAATGTTTTTGACGAGGATTATGCTTACGTGCCGCTCTATCCTATGCCGCCCAGGAATTTCAGTGTGTCGGTCAAATGGGAGTTCTGGGATTAGATGTTGATCTTGAGAGTTGATGATCGATTGATCCACGGTCAGGTTATCGCTGGCTGGGCGAGGCCGCTGGGCATTCACTTCATAGTTCTGGCCTCGGATAGGTTGAGTCGAGATGAATGGTCGTGCAATGCTTACCGTCTGGCGATTCCCGAAGGGATCGAGTTTAATTGCTACACGATAAAAGAATGTGCTGATCGATTGAACAATACGAACAAGAGACGTATAATGATCATTGTTGAATCGGTAAGAGAGGCCTCTGAACTGGTTTCTAAAGGAATCAGAGTTCCCGAAGTAAATGTGGGAGGTTTGGGCTATCATGAAGGCACTAGAGAAATTGCGCCTTACATATATCTCTCACCTGCTGATATTGAATCGGTTGTGTATTTGCACAGTATCGGGATTAAGGTTACCGGCAAACAGTTACCAAATTCGGCAGCATTGGATGTTGTGAAAAAACTGGCGGGAATAAAATGATCTACACCATGAAATTTGAGCGAGGAGGTGTTGGCGGATGCATGCGATCCTGTTGAGTTTATTAGGTGCAGTTATAATCCTGGACAAATATGCGTTGGGTGAGTTCGGCATTTCACAGCCGATAATAACCGGGGCAATCTTCGGTGCGATCTTTGGTGATGTATGGTTTGGTATTTTTCTCGGTGGTATGATACAATTGGTGTTTCTTGGCGGGCTGCCAATTGGCCGCGATATTCCACCGGATGGACAGGCAGCAGGAATAATAGCGGTCACCAGTTATTTCCTTCTGAGGGGCCACAATACATTGGGTCACTCCCTATTCGTGGCTGCGGTCCTGGGTTTGGCCGGAGGTATTACGGGCGGTGTTTTAGAGATATACGCGCGCCGATTCAATGAGAAACTATATGCTCGTTTTATCGATCATGAGGAAAGTCTTTACATCTGCCATACGGCGGGTTTGCTGACGGCATTCGGCCGGGGAGTGTGCCTTTTTCTGCCGATATTCATTTTCTCCACTTTGTTCACAGTTCCTGGTGTGTTCCCGCAAGTTACCGGGCAAACGATGGCGATTATCGGTATCAGTTTGGGCTTGGCAAATAGCTTTTATCTTTTTGTAAAAATGAAGACATTTGTTTATTTGTTGATTGGAGGCATATGCGGCTTAGCCTTGGCCGTCTTCTAAGGATTTTCTTCCAGAGCCTGTTCATTCAGACTTCTTGGTCTTTTCCTTCGATGCAGGGCATGGGTTTTCTATCGGACGTGCTGGTTGGTGTTGGGGAAGACAAGAGGGCTGAGATAATGAAGACTCAAAAGGGTTTATTCAATACCCATCCGTACATGGTTTCCTATATAGTGGGGGCGACGGTACGAGCCTACGATGAGGGTAAGGCCTCGGCTGAGGAAATAAAGAGATTCTTATCAGTTGCACAGGCGAGTTTTGCCTCAGCGGGTGATCTTCTCTTCTGGCGGACGCTCCGTCCGGCATTGCTCCTTGCGGCAGTGATTCTGGGTGTCCACTATGGCATCATCGGGCCTTTGACATTTCTCGTTGTATACAACATTTTTCATCTGTTCCATCGAATCAAGGGCATAAGCGACGGTTACAACTTGGGCTGGGATGTGATATATCTGTTGGACAAACGGAGATTCAAGACTGTCAGGCAGGTGTTCGAGGCAGTCGGAGCAGTGCTAAGCGGATTATTGTTTTCTTTGATCGCCGTCGAGGTTAGCTATTTATTGGTGATTCCATTGACGGCATTGTTCTTGATTATGTTGATAAAGCGATATTCCGCGGTCATGATTATTTTATCGGTGCTGCTGGTCGTTCTGATTATAGGGATGGTGTAGCGTATGATTAAGGAAAAGATTACCATTTTGAATGAAAATGGGCTGCATGCGCTTCCGGCTTCACGATTTGTTAAGCAGGCAGAGAAATTCAAGAGTGATATTAAGATAACGAAAGATGGGGTGGAGGTGAGCGGTAAGAGTATCATGGGTATTCTAACGCTTGCTTGCGAGAAGGGTAGTACAGTTACTTTGACGACCGACGGTAAGGATGAAAAAATGGCTAATGAGGCATTGAAAAAGATCTTGGAGGGCCAGGACTAATGGCAAAAGAGAGAATATTGAAAGGAATTGCGGTTTCGAAAGGTATTTGTCAGGGTGTTGTTTTTATCTATGAAACTAAAGACGTGAAGGTTGTCCAAACGCCGATTCCAATGCGCTACCTGGAAACGGAAGTCGAACGTTTCACAAAAGCATTGAAGAGGACTGAAAAAGAGTTGAGCAACATAAAGGAACGGATCGATGAAGAAATGGGCGTTGATTTTGCCCAATTTCTTGACGCTCAGATACTCATGCTCAAGGACCGCGACATAGTCGAGGCGGTCAGTAGTAGGATAAGAACAGAAAAGACAAATGCCGAGTATATTTATCACCGTGTTCTTGATGAATATGCAAAAAAACTGTCCGCAAGCAGGGATCAATACCTTAGGGAACGTGTGGCAGATATCTGGGATGTCGGGACACGGGTTTTGCGGAATCTCGTGGGTCTGACTCACAGTTCTGTTGTCGATGTTCCTCAAGGTTCAGTATTGGTTGCGCATGATATTTCACCTTCCGATGCTGCGCTGATAAATCCTGCCAATGTATTAGGAATTGCGATTGAAGTAGGAGGGCGCACGTCACACACTGCGATCACGGCACGCGCCCTGGAAATACCGGCTGTCGTCGGAGTTGAGAATTTGCTCGGTAAGATAAAGAACGGCGAGAAGGTGATCCTCGATGGGAATCGTGGAATTCTTATCAAGAGCCCCACTCCGGGGCGTATTCAATTCTTTAGGGGTGAGATCAAAAGGGAAATTGAGTATCAGAAAATGCTTTCACCTTACTGTGAGCTGCCTGCGAAAACACGCGACGGGCGTCAAATTGATATATCGGCCAATATCGAATTTTCCGTGGAACACACTCATGCCAAGAGAGCTGGGGCGATGGGCATTGGGTTATTCCGAACCGAATTTCTATATCTTACGAGACGGGGCAATCCCTCTGAAGAGGAACAGTTCCGTGTGTACAATGAATTGGCGAAGAAGATGAAACCCGACCCGGTGATAATTAGAACTTACGATCTTGGAGGCGATAAGATATTCTCCGATTATCACGAAGCCAATCCATATCTTGGCTGGCGTGCGATCAGGGTCAGCCTCGATGATTTTGAGTTCTTTAAAATTCAGTTACGGGCCATCCTGCGAGCGTCGGTCAACCGTAACATAAGAATCATGTATCCGATGATTTCTACCTACGAGGAGATCAAGAAGGCAGAAACGTATTTCGATCAGGTGACAAAGGAATTGCGTAGGGAAAAGGTTGATTTTGACGATCATATACAGGTTGGAATCATGGTGGAAACACCCTCCGCGGCGATCTTGAGCCCACAGCTTGCTGCACACGTCGATTTCTTCAGCATAGGTTCGAATGACCTGACACAATACGTTCTGGCGGTCGATCGAGGTAACGAACGAGTGAGTCATTTGTTTGACCATTTCCATCCCGCGGTGTTGCGATTGATCAAGCAGGTAATCGATGCCGGGCACAAAGCACATATATGGGTTGGTCTCTGTGGCGAACTCGCAGCCGACCCTCTGGCGATACCCCTCCTCATTGGATTGGGGATAGATGAACTGTCGATGAGTCCTGTTGCAATACCCAAGGCGAAAATGGTGCTTCGTGCTCTTACTGTACCGGAATGTGAGAAAATCGCAGCCAAGGCACTCAACTTTCGATGCGCGAGCGAAGTGCAGAAGTTCTTGCGACGCATGATTGCCAAGAAATTTCCTGGTATTGGGGGCATCAAATGATGCGAGAGATTATATACTCTCTGCCCGAACAGATATCAGAGGCGGTGAATCTTGTTTCTATTAAGGCGTTTCGCGCGCGGAAATATGAAATGGTTCTGATATGCGGAATGGGCGGGTCTGGTATCAGTGGTGAAATTCTATCTGCACTCTATCCAGATATATTGATAGTATCAAACAAAGACTACGATATACCTCGTTTTGTGGGTAGAGAAACATTAGCTATTATAGTAAGTTATTCAGGCAATACGGAGGAAACTCTGAACAATTATCGGCATCTGTCACGCCGCAAAATCGACATGGTTTTGATTTCATCGAATGGTAAATTGCTCAAGAGGAAAGCGCATCGTAAGATTTGCATACCCGGTGGATTGCCGCCACGCGGCGCGTTGGGCTATCTATTTACACCCCTCCCGATTACCATGTACCAAGCAGGTTTTATAAAGAACGATCCCCGGAGGCAGCTGCTCGCTCTTTCCGCGTTCCTTGGCCGTGAGAGAGATCGTATTGAGAAGAAAGCAAAAAATCTAGCGGCCCGGTTCTTTAACAAAATGGCTATTATCTATGCTGACTCGGCGGCATTTTTACCGGTAGCCAATCGCTGGCGCTGTCAGCTGAATGAAAATGCGAAGGTACTGGCGCATATCAACGTAATACCGGAGATGAATCACAATGAAATTGTGGGGTTGGGCAGACCGAGACATTTCAATAAAGATCTTACAGTTGTTTTTCTCAGTGACCCTAGAGCCCATCCGAGAAACAAATTGAGGAAGAGATTACTTGAATCTCTGGTCGGCGGTGAGATTCGAATGACCCTTGATATTTCGCCCAGAGGAAATACCGCATTACAGCAAATGTTCTGGACCATTATGTTAGGTGATTTTATTAGTTATTATCTGGCGTTAAAGGAGGGGGTCGACCCGATGCCGGTCACCAGAATAGAACGACTCAAGAAGGAAATGTCAAAACATAAATAGTTTCAAGAAATAGTACTGCATACGGTACAACTGTAGATCAAACCTACATTGCGTTTGCTTATTGACATCAATTGAATTCGTAGTAGAATTGTTTGTTCATGGATACAGCATTTCTATCGGACAAGATACCCGTTTTCCTTGATTATCTACGCAAAGAGAAGAATTATTCAGAACACACGGTCAGGGCTTATAAGAGTGATATCGAGTCATTCTTCGAGTTCCTGCTCGATAAAGAGGTTTCAACAGTAGATAGTAGAGTAATATCGAACTTCATTGCTTTTCTGATGAAATACGGTCTTGACACAACGACAGTAGCGAGAAAGCTGTCCAGTCTAAAATCATATTTTAAAGCGTTGAAGAAATTAGGATTCGTAACGGATAATCCGGCTGAAGTAGTAAGGACACCAAAGAAGAAAAAACATCTGCCAGGGTTTCTTACTTATGAACAGATCGAAGATGGTCTTAAGATAGATGATCCGAGGGATCACGCGATGATGGAACTACTGTACTCGTGCGGACTGCGGGCAAGCGAACTCACCGGTTTGAATATAGATGATATCGATCTGCAGAAAGAAGAGGTCCGGGTCATGGGGAAAGGGGGAAAGGAACGAATTCTTCCCGTGGGCCGCAAAGCACGAGAAGCGATAATAGCGTACTTACGTTCCCGCAAACCGCCAAGAGGAAAGAATGCTCAACCGGCACTTTTCCTCAACTACCGGGGCGGTCGGTTGTCTAGCCGGTCCCTGCAGCGAATTGTTCATAAACACTTGACAAAAGTCGCTCGAGCCGCGGGCACTAATCCACATATTCTTAGACACACTTTTGCGACACATTTACTTGAACGTGGCGCTGATCTAAGAGCGGTGCAAGAATTGCTCGGACATGTATCGCTCTCCACCGTGCAGATATACACGCACCTTACTACCAAACGTGTTAAGGATATATACTCTAAATCCCATCCAAGAGCAGAATAGTGGTAATGTGAAGACCATTGCTATCTTATTAGCTGTTTTATTTGTATTTCAGCTCTGCAGCAAGAAAGACGAATTGGCTGCAATACGCGAAGGAGATTTCAGTATTGTAACGAGGGATGCATATCGCGGACATCTTCTATTCCTGGGTGATGGGAAGGAGTACCGTGAAACCGTCGACTACCTGAGAGGAGTGGTCAAAAAGAATTTTGAAGTCTTAGATGTAATCAGCGAAAAATTCTATACGATGCCCCACCTTGGTTACAAATTCAAATACGCTGCACTGGATACCGAAAATGGAGTAATGATGCTGAGGTACTTTGCGAGAATAAGGGAGCATCCTGTGTATGCAGGCTATCAAATACAGTTCCTTTTCGATGGTGACACCCGAGTTTTGAAGGGAGTGTACACTGTGGAGGTGCCTCTTGAGTAAGAGCCTGTTGATGGCCTGGCTGTTGTTGCCTTGTATCGCGATCACGGGAGAAACACCGGAAGAACTAAGGTTCTATGAAATCGAGATGACTACGGCGCCGAGTTATGACAACCATTTTCTGGTCGGAGTCAGCAAACTCGCACGTGGACAAATAGAGGAAAGTATCAGACTGCTTGAGGGAGTGAAAAGAGTAACCCGTGAAGCGTATTATTACCTTGGCATCGCCTATTACCGGATCGGAGATTATGACCGATCAGCCGATTGCTTTGGAGATTTCAATAAATATCGTAATGATGTTTGGCAATCCTATTACTATCTTATCCTTATTAATCTGAAGCATGGCGATATTGATAATGCCAAGGATCTCTTGCACAGGATACCAGATCCCGTTGAACAGCAGAAGCTTTCTCGCTACATTTCGGAATATGAGATGCTGAATGAGGCCAGTCGCAGCATTGTTGAACAGAGATACGAAGATGCGATCGAGTTGTATAGACAGGTGGAAGGATTTCACGGATACCGTGAAATAGGCATGGCTCTTGCCTATGCAAGAATGGGTAGATACAAGGAAAGTCTATCTTTGTTGGACAGCGTCATTCATCATAGCAGCGATGAAACACTTGTTCAGTGGGGACTTCTCGAGGCGGGCAAGGAACTTGCATTGCTACAGGAAATGCGTAAGGCAAAGCAATACTTGAGGCAGTACCTGGAATTGGTTTCCGATAACAACGCCAAGTATCTAATGGGGAAAATATTGAGTGAAGAGGCAAAATATGATTCGGCAATAATGTATTTAGTAGATTTACCGGATACCGTTGACGTATATGTTTTCTACAAAGGGCGGACAGAATATTTCCTGGGTTTGTGGGGTAATGCGGAAGAGAAGTTGCTGCGCCATCAAGAGTCGTTTCCGAAATCCTTGTATGCGGATCGAACACTTTATATATTGGCGTCGATAAATTTTAAGCGCAGGGAGTACGGTAACGCCGTGCAATTCTGGAAGGTGTTGGTTGATTCGTTTCCTTTGTCTCCATACGTTGCGGCTGCACTGCAGGGGATGGGCGACTCTTACTTCAACATGCGTGAATATGCAGAGGCCCTGGATGCATACCATCGTGTAAAAGACCATTTTCCTTCTGAACGGATATCAGCTGAGGTGAGCTTGAGGGTGTATGAAACCAGATACTATTTGGGCAAGTATCCCTCATTGCATGATGCATTGAGAAAATACGTAAGAGCAAATCCCAGTTCGGTATTGGTCGATAGAGTGAGGCTACGTATTGCCAACATACATTATGAAAGGGGAGAATATTATCAGAGTATTCATGAATTGGATAGAATCATCGACGACAACAGGAGCCAGGGGATTGAGATAGAGGCGTTGATGCAAAGGGTACAGGTGTGTCAGGCGATGGGTGACGAAAGAGAATTGATGTTTTCCTTACGTTCCTTGCTGAACAGCGAGAATGCGGCAGAATACCGTTTCTATGCAATTAATGAACTTGGCGCGTTGTCGGCTGAGGAGATGAGGTATGATTCAGCACTGTATTACTATAATCTTCTCCTCGATTCCGACGTGTATAAAGAAAACGCGATAATGAAGATTGCTGGTATTTACAGCCAGCTGGGGCGTTACCAGGAATCAATTGCTATGACACAGCGATTGATTAACGAATATCCTAAGTCGGCCTACCTCGTTGATGCATATACACTCAAGTCCCGTGCTTTGAAAAATGAGGGAGATTACAGGTCTGCCACAGAAATTCTTCATGACTTGATCAGTAAGGTTGGAGAACGCGCCGATGTCTATATGGAAATCGGAAATTTATATTTCGAGTCAGAGGAATTTTTGGATGCCCGAAAGAACTACTTGAAGGCTTGTGAATTGTATACGCAGAATCGAGAAGATGCAGCACAGGCTTTGTTACTTGCTGGTGATGCATCGGTAGCAATTGGTGATATTGCGAAAGGTAAGGAATACTACTTGCACGCAAACATGATCGCCGAATCTCATCTTACGAAGAACAAGGCAATGCAAAAATTAACGGCATTGTCCGAACAGTAGATTTCTTTTTCAACCCATACCCTGCAGGGTATGAATAAATCGACGTTGATGATTATTTCAGTAGATGTCCGATCTTGGCTAATTCATCCTTCAATTCGCGAAGAAATTTGTTCCTGTTCTTCAATGGTAGTGACAATTGTTCGGGTCCTTCGATGATCTGTATGATCTTCTTTTTTGCTCCAGCAATTGTGTAGCCTTGTTCATGCAAGATATTCTTTATCATACGCACGATGTCAACGTCTTTTTTTGTATAATATCGGCGTCCGACCCGATTACGCTTGGGTCTCAGTATCGAGAATTCTTTTTCCCAGTACCGTAATACATATGGCTTCAATTCTAACAAATCAGCCACTTCCTTGATCGAATAGAATTCTTTTTCAGCCATATTCCTCCTTTACTCAGTACAAAAATTACTCATTCTTTAGAGGCCGGCTCATCAAATTGCCGATTGCTTCTCTTGGTGTTTCATTTTTATATAGGATATTGTATACCGCCTCACAAATCGGCATTTCGACGCCGTACCTTATTGAGAGTTCTCTTACCGCCTTGGCGGTTGGAGCACCTTCGGCCACCATAACCATTTCGCTGGCCGCCTGGGTGAGATTTTTTCCGGCTCCGATCTTTGTCCCCAATATATGATTTCTTGATTCTTCGCTGAATGCGGTAGTGACTAGATCACCAAAACCCGAAAGCCCCCAGAAAGTTCTTGATCTGGCGCCCAACATGGTGCCGAAGCGCTGTATCTCGACGATCGCCCTCGTTATCAATGCTCCCTTCGCATTGTAACCAAAGCCCAGGCTGTCGATGATGCCGCAGGCTATGGCTATTATGTTCTTGGTAGCTGCACCCAACTCGACGCCAATGACATCATCGCTTTGATAGATTCGAAAGTACTCTGTCGATAGTTCCTGCTGCAGCAACGTCGTTCCCTTTGGGTCTGCGCCGACCAGCACGACCGCAGTTGGTTCTTTCCTGATAATTTCATTTGCGATACATGGCCCAGAGAGTACGTAGAGATTGTCTTTAGCAGCGGCTAATTCTTCGATGATCTCGGATGGCCTGCTCAACGTGCCGATTTCTATGCCTTTGGTCAGACTGAGATAGTATGATTTATCCAAATCTATTTTCTTCAATTTTTGAACAACGCTACGTAGCACTTGCGAAGGTATTGCGAAGACCAGCAGATCAACATGCTTGACGACGTTTTCGATCTCCCAGTGGATTTGGATGTTGTCGGGTATTGTATGTCCGATCAGGAACGGCTCATTACTTCGCGTTGACCTTACGCGCTGAGCGCGTTCTTTATCATATTCCCATATTCTTACGTCATGACCGTTCAGGTGCTGCATGATACCGAAGACAGAACCCCAGTTGCCACATCCCAAAATGCCTATCTTCACTTTTTCCTCCAGAGCACGGTTTTTGGTTCGCTCCTGTTCAAGAGGCGCTGGATATTATGCCGGTGTGCATAGAACACCATGATAGATATAAGAATGAAAAGCAACCGATCGCCGATTGTTCCTTCGTTCATGATGAATGAAAAAAGCGGCAATGCGACGGCAAAGGATAGAGAAGCGAGCGATACGAGCAAGGTGGTGAGGTAGATCAGTAGCCAGATGCCGATTGAGAGGGCAAATGATTTTAGTGCAAGAGTCGCAGCGACTCCAATGGTTGTGGCGACGCCTTTACCACCGCGAAAGCCAAAGAAGGGATTGAAGATATGCCCGAGTATTGCGCCGGCACCGGCAAGTGTGCCTGAATCGAGAAGCGATTGGCTGAGGAGAACCGGTATAACACCTTTAAACGCGTCAAGTAGGAATCCCAATACGAAGAATAGGGGTCCCAGGTTGCGACCCAAATTTGTGGCGCCGATGTTGCCACTGCCTACTTTTCTCAGGTCTACACCGCGCAGCAGTCCGAGCATATAGGAAAACGGCATCATGCCAAAAAATAAACCGATTATAAAAGACAGAAAATAATTCACCATCAAATCATCTGCTCCGGTACTTTTTTCTGGTCTTCGTTTTTATGAGCACCGGTATGCCGGCGAAACCCAGGTAGTTCCTTATTACATGTCTCAAGTACTTTATGTAACTTTCTTTGGCCGGCGAAGAGAGAGTTGCCTGAAATACCGGCGGTCGATGTCCTACTTGTCTCAGTTTAAGAACTTCGCCGTTTGGCGGCGGTCTTAAAGCCTTGCCGATATCGTCGAGAGTCCTCTGGTCAGCAATTTTAGCACTCTCTTCGTGAATATCGAGGACTTTCTGCATCAGCATATCGACATTGAATCGCGTCTTCGCCGATATCGGGATCACCGGTACGAAATCGAGGTAAGGCAGGGATTCATTAGTTGATCGAATGATCTTCTCTTGTTTATCGGATGCGATCAAATCGATCTTGTTCGGCGCAAGTACTAACCCCTTTGCTTTGGAAAGAACAAGCGCCGCGATTCTCTGATCCTGGTCGACGATGCCGGTCGTCACATCGAAGATAAGGATCGTGATGTCGGTTTGCTCGATCATCTTGATCGCACGCATTACGGAATAGAATTCGATCGGTTCCTTGATACGGGAACGTCGTCTGATGCCGGCGGTATCGATTATTTCAATATCTTTCCCATCGAGGTTAATTCTGGCATTGACCAGATCCCTGGTAGTACCCGGTTTGGCGTCGACTATGGCTCGTTCTTTTTTCAGAAATGCATTGAGTAGAGTCGATTTGCCGGAGTTCGGCCTTCCGAGGATGAGCAATCTTATGCGCGAAATCTTTTCTGATATTCGTGGAGCAGGAAGTTTGTCCAGGGTTGCATCAAGCACATCCCCAAAACCTATTCCTGCTTCAGCCGATACGGGGAACATCTTCTTGTGACCTAACCCGTAGAACTCAGTTGTGTTGTTTCTGATTTTCTTATCATCGATTTTGTTGATCAGGAGAAAAATCGGTTTGTCTGTTTTTCTCAATTCACTGCTGATTTCCTCATCGATCGGCTTGAGTCCGGTACGTCCATCAACGACAAAATATATGACATCGGCTTCTTCGAGGGCGGTCTCGATCTGATCCTGTATGCTTTTTGCCAGTGGAAATTCCTCGTCGGGAAAGAATCCACCCGTATCAATCAAACCAAAGGAGCGGCCGCACCACTGGACCTCGCTATAGATGCGGTCCCGTGTAACACCGGGCTCTTTGTACACTATACTGTATCGCATGCCGGTCAGCCGGTTGAATATCGTCGACTTACCAACGTTCTTTCTTCCGACTATGGCTACTGTAGGCACGATACCAACTCCTTCAGGTTTCTTGGAGAGACGAAAACGCGTTCATCGCTGATCTTTTTACCGTCTAGAAACTGACCTTTTTCATTGACACAGTTCGGGGGCAGGGCTATACGGGCGTATTTTTTATCCTGAGTTGCTATATGTCGGTTGATGTCGGTCGCGCACATCAGCCCTGAAACGGTTACGTTTCTTCCGAAAAATTCATTGTCTACCGTTTTGACATCAACGGTGATATTGGGGCGCAGCCGCGATTTTAGCATTTCCAGATATTTCCTTGCAGAGATTCCGGTTAGGAACAGATATTTACCTTTCGACTTCCGGATATTTTTTATCTTCTTCATTTCTTCGAGGAAAGACCTGACAATACCAATTCCGTTTTCGTACTGAGGGAAATCATCGTAGTATTCCTTTTCCGGTATCTGAAAGCCTGCTTTTATGTAGAACTCGTCCGCCAGGTAGACGAGACCTTGATTTGTTGTTTTCCGGAAACGTTCATGCAGCCGGTGGACGGATTCTATTATCGACCGGCTCTCCTTTTTCGACACGAGCCGGATCCCTTCTATATACTTCGTTTTTCCCACGGGTACAATACCTATGGACTGTACTGCAGGATACAAATGCGATAACTCCTCGATGGTTTTGTAAAAGCCTCGCCCGTCGGTCATACCCGGGATCACCACGATCTGGCAGTGCATTTTTATGTCCACGTCTGCGAGTGCTTTCATATGTTGAACTATCATGGCTGCCTTATTATTCATAAAAAGTCTTGCGCGCAGTTCTGGCTCAGTTGTATGGACTGATATATACAGGGGCGATAATCTCAATCGACCGATTCTTGTGATATCCGTATTGTTTATATTCGTCAGGCTGAGAAAGTTGCCGAACAAAAAAGAAAGCCGGTAATCGTCATCCCTGAAGTAAAGCTCCTTTCTCAATGAATCTGGAAGACCTTTGATAAAACAGAAATGGCAATCGTTGTTGCAGCGTCTGTATTGTGGTGTTTCAAGAGTGATGGATATGTCCTGATTCCGCGTATAAGTGATCTTCTTTCGAGTACTGTTGTATTCCAGTACGACGTGACGGGTTTTGTTAGTATCATTATAGAACTGGAACTCGAGAAAGTCTTCAATTTGATGGTCATTAATGGTTGTTAATATGGCGCCTGGAGGGATTCTTTTATCTCGGCTTGCGGTGACCTTGACCATGTGATAATTATAGAACAAATGACCTTAAATTCAAGTGTTTGTTTAACATTGTGCTAGTGCTGATAGCCAATCTTTTTATTCTTAGGAATCATTGACAGTGCTTGATTTATATGTATTATTAATATTCAAACATCAACTGCCGGGGTGGTGGAATTGGCAGACACATACGTTTGAGGGGCGTAGGCCTTCGGGCATGGGGGTTCAAATCCCCCCTCCGGCATCTGGGAGGAACCAATGTGTACAGTTATAATGTGCTTGTTGCTGGTTTCATCAACAACAGAAATCAGCGGCAGTCGAACAAACCTCGATGATTCCCATACGATCTGTGAACAGTCCTCTGGCAAAACCTATCCGTCCCGGACACCACCGGAGCAAATGCCAGGTTGGCCAAAGCAGATACCGGCTGCTGCGTTCTTTGCACCAAGCGGTGTAGTGCTCGCTGACATCAATGGGGATGGCTATTGTGAGATTCTAGCTGGTACAACCTCTAATGCTTTCTACATATGGGATTATCAAGGGAATCTGCTGACCGGGTGGCCCAAGACCGGGATCGAGGAGATCCAGACTAAGGCAGCCGTTGCCGACATAGATACGAGCTTCCCAGGGCTGGAGATCATCGTACCGGGACGTGCCAATACGTTGTATGCCTGGCATATGGACGGCACGAATGTGCCTGGCTGGCCTCAGTATGTCGGCGAAACCGGCGGATTCAAATCCCCTGTTATCTTTGATGTTGACGGTGACGGCGATCTGGAGATCATTCTCGGTCAACGCTTCTATCCCGAAGGCAGGGTACGTGTGTACCATCATGATGGCACGCCGCTTGCCGGCTGGCCTAAGATGGTCGATTATATGTGTGTATCAACACCCTCGGTCGGTGATGTTGACAACGACGGCGTCATTGAAATTTGCGCGGTTTCTTTCAATTCTGTATATTTGTGGGATAAGGACGGTAATGACGAACCAGGGTGGCCAATGCTCAATATTGCAGGTGGTGTTATTGGCGGCGGGATAAGCTATGCCCAACCCGTGCTCTGCGATATCACCGGTGATGGCAATAGTGATGTTCTGGTGGCCACTTATACGGATTATTATGATTCAGTAAAAGTTTGGCAGTACGACGGGTCAGGCTATGCCGGCTGGCCAAAGTCCTACCCAGGTCCACAGTCATACGTGACCCCGGTCACAGGTGATATTGACGGCGATGGTGATTACGAGATCTTCGGTGGAGGGCATACTAGCTATAATGGTTTCCTCGCGCGCCATCATACTGGCGGTCAAGTTGGCGGATGGCCGGTCCAGATCCATAATAATGAATGTTCACCAATTATCTTCGATCTTGATGATGATGGGGACCGCGAGGTGATCGTCGGTGAAAACGATATTACGGGCTACCTTTATGCCTTCCACGGTGATGGAACAATGGTTGAAGATTGGCCAATACAAACGACGATAAATATCTACGTGAACAGTGCTTCGGTCGCGGACGTCGATGCCGATGGCGATATTGAAATTGGCCTGCTTGCCGCCGATGGTACGGTTAATCTTTGGACGATCGAGGGTGTGTCTTTGAGGAATTATCTCGTTGATTGGGGTACATTCTTCCACGACAACTGGAATACCGGATGGGTGCACCCGCTGCCGCCTGAGAACCTGAGTGCAGATGTGAGCGGTGACACGGTTTCTTTGACCTGGGATGCGAACGGTGAGCCGGACATTGCTGGTTACAATGTATATCGCAGCGATGTGTCTGGCGGTCCTTATGAGAAGATCAATGAGGATGTTGTTTCAGAGCTTTTCTATTTTGACATTCCCGGTGCGGGTGATTACTACTATTGTGTTACTGCACAGATATATGCGGTGACCGAGTCGCGTTTGAGTAATGAGGTGACTGCGCCGGTGGGTGTGACCGAGGTTACGGAATACCGGGTTAGTAGTATCACTGTTTCTCCGAATCCGTTCTACAATTCTGTCAAGTTTTCGTCACGCTCTACTGATGATATGAGCATAAGGATTTACGATATTACCGGTTCGCTTGTTGAGGAGATTGTTGGTCAGGGTAGTGTTGTTTGGC
The DNA here is from genome assembly GCA_020353055.1 of Caldifarciminota bacterium. Lineage (GTDB taxonomy): Bacteria > Hydrothermota > Tepidihabitantia > SM23-42 > SM23-42 > SM23-42. The sequence goes on from CP070686.1 coordinate 2,110,199, forward strand.
AGACCGACAATGCGATTCCGCGTGGTATCTATTTTGCCGCTATCGAGGCTGGTGAGCAGGAGATAATCAGGAAGATCATCAAATTGAATTAAGACCGGCCTTTACAAGTCACGAAAAAGTACGGCTCGGGGTCTGATACGGCCCCGAGCCTTGTTTTGGAACTGGGGGACAGGGAGTCGAACCCCGATTAGTTGATCCAGAGTCAACCGTCCTACCATTGAACGATCCCCCATTCACCATCTATGCATTGTTTCCTCAAAATGCGAAATGCGGATTTCGAATTCCAAATACTATTGATTATATTTACCATTGCGTCATCGTCAAGCTTATAAAGTTGACAAGCAACACTTAACGTGTATAATCATACCATAGTATCTCAGCTTATTGTGATGCTATTGCATTGGAGAGCTAGTCCTAACTGGTAAGGCAGCGGACTTGAAATCCGCCGGGAGCAATCCCATGGGGGTTCGAATCCCTCGCTCTCCGTATGCTGCTTTGAGCGGCATTTGGTCCCTGGAGAGGTGGCCGAGCGGTCGAAGGCACCCGCTTGCTAAGCGGTTTCTCGTCGAAAGATGGGACGGGAGTTCGAATCTCCCCCTCTCCGTTCGCCGCCTTCGGCGGCGATTCCCCGACAAAGATGTCGGGACACTGATTTTTGTGCTCAAATCATTGATTTGAACAAAAATCGTGACAGTGATAAAAGATAAGATAACAAAGATGGTTTTTGGGTTTTTAGGGTGGAGAGCCTATTTCACCGTATCCTTGTTATGCCCCGAAAGGTGTGGGTAAAGTAACATTGATAAAAAAGTAAGATTACGGAAACACAAGGAGAAGGATTACAGCTAACATGAAGGATAGTGTAAGGGTTAGAATAGCGCCAAGCCCAACCGGTTTTTTCCACGTGGGCAGTGCTCGTACCGCGTTATATAATTGGCTTTTTGCACGACATCATGGCGGTAGATTTATCCTGCGTGTTGAGGACACCGATGTCGTTCGGTCGTCAACAGAAATGATCAGTGTCATTCTTGAAGGACTGAAATGGCTGGGTATAAATTGGGATGAGGGTCCTTTCTTTCAGTCGGAAAGAATTTCGATCTACACAAAATACGTACAATCCCTTCTTGACAAGGAAAAAGCCTATTACTGCTACTGTGATCCTGATGAACTTGAGCGCGAAAAACAGGCTGCATACAAGCGTAAGCAAGATTGGCGTTATGACCGCAGATGTTTGAACCTGACACCAGCCGAACGTGCAGAAAAAGAAAAACAGAAAATACCCAGAGTTGTCCGTTTCCTGGTGCCCGATGAACCAGTATCATTTTTTGATATCGTACATCATGAAATAAAGCGCGAAGCGGAGGATATCGAGGATTTGGTTATCATGCGTTCAAACGGAATTCCGACTTATAATTTAGCTTGTGTTGTTGATGACTACGAAATGGGTATCACCCATGTTATTAGAGCAGTTGATCATATTACTAACACACCAAAGCAGATTTTACTCTACCAGGCCCTGGGTTTATCTATGCCAGAGTATGCGCACCTGCCACTCATCCTTGGCGAAGATAAGAGCAAGCTATCAAAACGGCATGGGGCAGCATCGTTGATGTCCTACAAGGAAAAAGGGTATATTCCTGATGCAGTATTGAACTACCTTTCGTTGCTGGGATGGTCGCCCGGGGACGATCGGGAGGTTATGACAACTCAGGACATTATTATGGCGTTCGAACTGGATCGCATAAACCCATCGAATGCTGTTTTCGATGAACAAAAACTTGAGTGGATGAATGGACAGTATATTTATGCGATGTCCGACGGCGAGCTTTGTGACCGTTTGCGCCCGTTTATTGTTAAATATAATCTTCTAGATGCAGAAGAGGTGGAAAGTAAAAAGGAATTCATAGTCAAGGTTTGCAGTTTGGTAAAGTTGCGCATGAAGACTTTGACGGATTTCAAGGATGTAGCAGGTTATTTCTTTGATGATGATTTCGAGTATGAAGAGGATGGTTTGAAAAAACACTACAACACAGATACGGTTAAGTTATTGAATGATTTTCTGTCCCGAATCGAGCAGGTTGAAGGCTTTACTCATGAGGCGATTGAAGAAAACGTTAGAGGCTTTGCTGAAACTAATGACTTGAAAGCACGGCAAATAATCCATCCATTACGCTTCGCGGTAACGGGTAGACAGGGTGGGCCGGGATTATTTGAAACGATGGAACTAATTGGCAAAGAGAGATGTTTGACGCGAATAAGGAGATTTATTGATGGATTCAAAGGATAAGAAGAAGAAGAGGAAGCGTAAGAAAGAAGTGAGCGAGTAACCGGTAGTTGCTTTCTTGAGTTTCCCGGCATTCCTGACGATCGTATCTTCATCGGTCGAAGTCTTTAGAAAAGAGACGATCGGCTATCTTGTCGGCTTCAAGGGTGAAAACAAATACATGGTTGAATACGCAATACCTTATCAAACAGCAGAGAGCGGCTATGTGCACGCGACCGTTGACATGGATAGGGTCGGTAGAATTAATGATATACTCAGCAGCATTTCTCAGGGGCAGGGGCTTGAGTTCGTGGGTGACTTTCATTCGCATACGGCATTCGGTAAGAGCCCGGCAACGGTTGTACCGTCCAATACCGATTTGATGTCGACGATCCCGGGCGAATTGAATATCATCTGTGCCGTGAATATGAAAAAACGGGCTGTACGTTGGTATGAGAACGATCGGGGTATTCTAATAGGCACGATAGGCGAGTATCGGATCGAAATTGGCGGTTATTACGTTGAGGAAGCTACCATTGGCCGTCAATACCAACGGGTTTTGATCAAATGCCCGGCAGTAACGGGAATCGTAGAAGAGAAAGAATGATATGCCAATAATCGGCGTTGGTATTGACATCGTGGATGTGAAGAGAATCGAATCCGCAGTGAACAAGCGAAGGGATTTCTTGAAAAGAATATACACGCCGGAGGAGATCAAAACAAATCCGAAAGGTGAATTCCGCTATCAAGAACTGGCAGGCAGGTTTGCCGTAAAAGAAGCATTTTTTAAAGCAATAAAAAGCGGGTGGCGTCGTGGTGTCATGTTTAGCGATGTAATAGTATTGAACGAGCCATCCGGAGCACCCTACATAAGGTTGACCGGTAAGGCAAAGGAATTTGCCGAGTCCTTGGGCGTCAATAGCATATTCGTCAGCATAAGCCACACAACTGATTTGGCGACAGGAATTGTGATTATCGCCAATCAATAATACCAGGGGGGTCTATGAAAAATGTCGTTTTCTTGTTCGATGGTCAGGGTGCGTTCCGTCCCGGCATCGGTAAAGAACTTTGCGCAAGGTATGCCAGGGCCAGGGCTCTTGTGGACGAGAGCAGCGAGATATTAGGCTACGATCTAACCGAACATCTCTGGGGTGAAAAGGCTGGCGATACTGCCGGTAGAACAAGTATTGCTCAACCAGCGATAAGCACTATATCGCTCGCGTATGCCGAGGTTCTTAGGGATTTGGGCATGGAAGGAAACGTATCGCTGGGGCACAGTCTTGGTGAGGCAACGGCAATCATCTACTGTGGTATCGTTTCGTTGAGGGACGGGATCGATATGATCGTGAAGCGAGGCAAAGTCATGGAGGCCGGCGGCAAAGAAGGTACAATGATGGCAGTGTTGAACATTGGTCTATCCGACCTTGAGAAATTATGTCAGGAAGCTACTGAAGAACTTTCAGAACCGGTTGTGGTGGCCAATATCAATGCGCCAAATCAGATCGTCATTTCGGGTTCTAAGGCGTCGATCAAAAGGGTCGCCCAACGTGTCGCAGAAAAACAAGGCCGTGGCATTCCACTTGGTATTGGCGGAGCATGGCATAGTCCGTACCTGAATAATGCTGCTGAAGAATTTTCTAATTACCTTGAAGATCTTGAATTTAAGAAACCGCGTAGAAAGTTCTACTCGGTCGTTGAACAGTCGATTCTTGACACACCTGATGTTATTAAAAATTCTTTGCAGCGGCAAATGCTTTCGAGAGTGAACTGGATGGATGCGATAATGAATCTCAAAGGTAAACATGACTACTTCCTGGAAATCGGGCCGAGCAAAATCCTGAAAGACCTGGTCGCCAGGATTGACCCCGATATCAAGGTTGATTCGGTCGCCCTATATGGTGATCTGGGTGACCTGATAGCGAAGTTGTAAATCTTTGGTAAATATGAAGAGGAGAACAATGAACAACACGATCAAGAAAATCCCTTTGCGCGACCTGGATGTTTTTATCTCTATCATTGGCAACGCGTATCCTGCATTTGGTATAGCAAGTGACCAGGATCGCGAGAAGATGCGACAAAGGATGGTTATGGTATCCAAGGATCCTACGATCGCACATTACGGGGTTTACCGTGGTCGAAAGCTGGTTGGAGGGATGCGCACCTATGATTTTAATATGAATCTTTTTTCAATAGAAACCATGGTCGGCGGTGTTGGTCTTGTTGCCGTTGACCTCCTGCATAAGAAGCAAAAAGCGTGCAGGGATTTGATAATGTATTTCATTCATTTGTATCAAAGAAAGGGTTCATCCATGGTCGCGCTCTACCCGTTCCGCCCGGATTTCTACAGGAAGATGGGATTTGGCTACGGTGCCAAATTGAATCTCTACAGGATTCAACCGGAGGATCTGCCTTCGGGGGGTTCGCGGGAACACTTACGGTACTTGGCCCCGGGGGATAGGAAAGTCATTAAAGAATGCAGTGATCGCTTCTGGCAAAAACATCACGGTATGTTCAAAATAAAAAAGCATGAGTTAGACTATTTTTTCAAGAATCCGGCGGCGAAGACGGTGGTATACGAAGATCACAAGCGAATCCGCGGATATCTGTCGTTTGTTTTCAAGAGAGCCGATGATGAAAATATGCTCAAGAACCATATAGTGATCAGGGAATTAGTATACGAAAATAGAGATGTTCTGCGCGAACTGCTGGCTTTTCTTCGTGTACAATCAGACCAGATACCTCAGATACTCTTTCCGACTCAAGATGATATGATACACTTCTTGGTTAAAGACCCACGCGACGGTTCTGATAACATAATCCCCATGATCGGACATCAAACCAATACTCAGGGTGTTGGCGTAATGTACCGAGTGATCGACACACGGAAAATTTTCAGGCTTCTGGCAAACCACCAATTTGGAGGCCAGAGTTACCGTCTGAAGTTATCAATACACGATAGTTTTTTGAAGGATAATAACGGCTCAGTCGTTCTGCAGTTTGATAACGGTCGTGCTTCGACGAAGAAGGGTGGCGCCTACGACGTAGAGGTTACTCTTGATGTGTCTGATTTTTCTTCTTTGCTTGTTGGTTCGGTAGATTATGAGACCTTGTATCGATATGGTTTAACCGATATTTCGGACGCGCAATATGTCGATACTGTTGCGAATACATTCAGAGTGAAATACAAACCGATCTGTCATACTACATTCTAATTTTCGGAGAACTGTAAAAATAGACCGCGAAGTTGCACTCGTAGGTGTTTCCATTGATTGCAGTTGACATGGTGAAGATTCTGTGGTATCATAGTCCATGAATGTAATAATACCGGTTGCTGGTGAAGGAACACGGCTGAGGCCACATACGCATGCCGTACCTAAGAGTCTTCTATATGTTGCCGGCAAGCCGATCTTGGGGCATATTCTCGACAGTCTTGAGGGTCTAAAAATTGACAATTTCGTAATCGTACTTGGCGCAAGAGGAGAGGCGATAATCGATTTCTGTAATACTTATCCCCACGATTTCAAGTACGTGCTTCAGGAGAAGAGGTTGGGTCTTGGCCATGCGATCTTTCTTGGGGCGCAGGCACTGGAGGGGCCGACATTGGTTCTTCTAGGCGATACGATAATCGATGTCGATTACCCGAAATTCTGAAAAGTCAATTTCAGTATGCTTGCCGTTAAGGAGGTTGAGGAGCCAGAGAGATTTGGCATTGTCGAAGTGGTGAACGACACCGTAGTTAATCTTGCTGAAAAACCGAAGCAACCCAAATCAAATCTTGCGATAGTAGGGCTATATTATTTCCATGATATTTCGAAGGTGGCGTCCGCAGTGGACCACATCATGGAGAAAGGCATCAAAACGAAAAATGAATATCAGTTGACCGATGCGCTCAAGCATATGCTGGAAAAGGGTGAGAAAATAAAAGTTCAGAGAGTAGAAAATTGGTATGATTGTGGCACTGTTGAGGCATTGATCGAGACGAACCGTTATCTTTTGAAAAAAACACAATATTTTAATAAAAGAGGCGATAACATAATATTGCCCCCGGTTTTCGTTGCCGATTCGGCGGATATATCCAACGCGATCATCGGTCCCTATGTTTCCATTGGTGAGCATGTAGTCATACGGAACTCAATAGTCAGAGATTCAATAATCAATCGCGGGGCTACTGTTGAAAATGCGCTTCTGACAGAATCAATTATCGGAGAGAATGCATTTGTCAAAGGCGGTTATAAAAGATTGAATGTGAGCGAATCTTCGGTTGTCGAGATCCCATGATAGCACTACTGCTGCTGGGCGTTTCAGTAGAACTTAATCCACCAGAGGTGGAACAACTGGCAAAGACGGGGCTCGAATACGCTTACGTTGAGCAATTCGATAGTGCTCGCTACCACTTCAACGAAATAAAGGTGAAATATCCCCAAAATCCGGCGGGCTACTTTTTCGACGCTGCTCTCATTCAACTGAAGATGATGGACGAATGTCAATTCGGGCAGGAAGATGAATATTACTTTTTGATGCGTCAAGCCATAAATCTTGCACAGACAATACTCTCCGAAGATAACAATATTTGGGCAAAGTACTATCTGGCGAATGCCTACGCATATCAAGCTGTGTATAAGGGTTTTCGTAAAGAGTATTTCGAGACCTTCAAGTTGGGAGTGAAGGGTGGCCGTATGATGCAGGAGTTAGTAAGAGAGGATTCTACATTTTATGATGCGTATTTGGCAGCGGGAACTTATGAATATTTCTGGGCACGGGCTTCACGCTATTTACCTTTCATAAACCTTGGTGGAGGTGACATCGAGGGGGCGATTGAGAAATTACACATAGCAGCTCGGAACAGCATTTATTCCAGCCCGACCGCAAGAAATTCGCTTGTTTTTATCTACGGTGAAGAGGGTAAATTCGAGGTGGCTGAGAAGATAGTAGACAGCCTCTTGGTTGAGTACCCAGCATCGAGAACATTTATGTGGAACAAAGCAGAACTGGAATTCAAGAGAAAGAACTATCGAGTGGCTGCCGGCGCGTTTGAAGATTTGTATAAACGCTATGATGCACATAATGAAAAGAACTACGCGAACCTGGCGCAGTGTCGCCTCTATATCGGCAAATGTTTAGCTGAACTGGGCGAGAAAGATAATGCGAGGGAGAATCTGAAGGCAGTGATAGCATTCAAAGAGCACTCGGATAAATACCCTCAGATAAATGGATATTGTCGTGAAGCATATGCATTGCTCAACCGCCTGTTGTAGAGAGAAAACAGTGTATCAGCATGAAAAAGCCCACCGGGCAATCCATTAAGAAACTTCTAATCATTTCGTATTATTGGCCGCCGTTGGGCGGCCCGGGTTCATTGAGACCCTTGAAATTTGCGAAGTACTTACCTGCATTTGGAATTAAACCGTTCGTCATAACGCGTAAGGATGTCGCCTATCATAGTTATGATCGGGAGATTCAGGAGGATGTGAAGGGCATGGAAGTCTTACGAACCGGCAGCATGGATCCGGCACGTCTGTTATACATTCTGGGTATGAGAAAATACAATGTCAGCCGATGGCACGGTTCTATCAAATGTACGATAAACTTTCCGGATAACAAGACACCATGGGTACCATTTGCATATAGCGCAGCCAGAAAGACCAACTTTGATTACGTATTCGTGACCGCACCGCCGTTCAGTGCGTTTATCACCGGTTACTATATTGCCAGGAGTTCAGGTAAACCGTTGATCGTGGATTTCCGTGATGCCTGGCTGGAATTTCCTTTCATGCCTTATAGGGGCCGCTTGCAGAAGGAATTCGTACGGAACTGGGAAAGAAAAATAGTTGAGGTAGCCAGGTTGATCGTTGTCGTTGACGATAATATCAAGAATTCACTTCTCAGACGATATCCTCAAATTAAGGAGAAGATATGGGTAATTCCAAACGGATTTGATCCAGATGATTTCAGGCAAACTGAAGAACCCGATAGATTCACTATATCATATCTCGGAACCGTAAGAGCAGAAAGGGACCCTGAATGCATCTTGAAGGCGATCGCCCAATTCATGTCGCAGAATAGATTGGACAAAGATAAGATTCGTTTTAGATTCATTGGGCATATCGAAGAGTACTTCCGCAAAAAGATTAAGAAATACTCTTTTGTTGAGTGTACCGGTCATCTTTCGTACAAAAAGGCGATCAGTACGTTCTGCAACTCGCATGTGGCAGTTTTGGTTACCACGGGCAGTGAATATTTCTTTCCGAGTCGACAAAATGAATATCTCGCCTCGGGTTTGCCGGTTATCATTTGTGGCAGATCAAAGGGTTTGCATATGATGGCGGATGCTATCGGCAAGGGATATCCAGGGTGGGTCTTCGATTTTGAAGACATCGGGGGTATGAGTAGAAGAATTGGTGATTTGTATGACGGGTACAGCAAAGGAATTGTTATTAAGGGCAAAACCCCGTATCAAGAATATACACGTAAGAATCTGACAAGAATGTTAGCAGAGAAAATCAAACGAATATAGAAATATTCACGTTACTTTAGTTATTCTCGTTAATTGCGTTAATTCCGCCAGTGTGAAGAGGGCAAGTTAGAGATTACCCTATGAAATGAAATCCCGTATTTTCTTGAGAAAACAGAGGGATCCTCAATATGGCGGTCAGCCGAGCCTTCATTGCGAGCGAAAGTAGTGAGCGCGGCAATCTCAGCGGTTCCAATGATACCCCGCATTTCTTGCCGGAAGTGCGGGATGCTGATATCGACATCCGCTTTCATCTTCATTTCACTCGATGCCAGCGGGTCGATCTCGCATGGGCAGGGAAGGATTCGAACCTCCGAAGGCCTTCGCCAGCAGATTTACAGTCTGCCCCCGTTGTCCACTTGGGTACCTGCCCCAACAGATCGTCCGACGGTTAAGGTTGCGATGCCCGTAACCTTCCACCAACTCTTAAGACCGTTACTTCAAACTGTTTCAGCAGAAGCCGGCGGCCAGATTCGAACTGGCGACCTGCTGTTTACAAAACAGCTACTCTACCACTGAGTTACACCGGCGCTGTCAAATGTCATGCGGAATTCCAGAGCACATTATTCCAGCATGCTAAAAATTTCTTTAATACGTGAGTAATAATACTGAAAAAAGGGTCGAAGTCAAGATTCTGACTGATGCATCCGCGGCACTGTGTCTGTGGTTATAGGGTTTGGCAGCCAGTATGGTCTTTGGTTTAAGGTTGGTAACCAAAGACCAAACCCAACAACAATACGGGCTGCAACAACAAATATACTACAACTTGGTTATTAAGTTGAGGTTAGGATGCTGGACGTTGATAGGTATTAGTCTCCAGTATCCCAACCTCAACCCTTAGACCATTATTTTAGAAGTACTGCTTTCTTGACCTGTCGGGTCTCGTCGGTCTCCAAGCGCACAAAGTAAACACCAGCCGGCACCTGACGACCCTGGTCATCAAGACCATTCCAATGGACCGTATAATAACCAGGTTCGGTCATTCCCTCAGCCAGGGCTGATATTAAACGACCCGC
>CP070686.1:2120085-2170843 GCA_020353055.1 Caldifarciminota bacterium
GACGGCACCGGCTCACCAATCGCTAAATCAAAATCCAACGTATCAACATACAAACCAGCCACCACCACCAGCTCACAAGCCACCAACACCCCATACGGCGCCGAAGCACTCGCCGTCACCGTAAACGGATCCGAAGCATTGCTGCCACTGCTGCCCGGATTGATCGTACCAAAACTACCGGAATTGTCGTTAATCGTGATCAGTGGCGAACTCGTCATCAGTGTAGCGTTAATATTTGAGGCCGTCGCGCCACCCTCGTTTTCCAAAGTCACAACAATATCCGCTGTTTCCCCAGGATCCAAGATACCGTTGCCAGAAACAGAATATTGCTGGCAGGTGAGAGCCGGCGAGTAGACCGTGAGGCTGAACTGCGACACCCACGTCGAGTCGTTATTATCATTGCACGTGAGTGTGAATAGTATCGTATTATTGTTCGGACACGAAGAAGAAATCGCCACATCGAAACCATCTGCTCCAGTATACGCAGAATCGTTGGCTGCGATGTTTCCGAAACCCTTCAGAGTATCGGAAAGTGTAGCATATGAATTCTCAGTACTTATGATACCGTTGATACCGTTGCCCTGACTCTGCCCCCAATTCATCACCCAGACCGGCAGTTGTGCCGATTCACCAGGGTTAAGCTGGCCATTATTATTGCCACCGGGAGATGGATCGCTGATCGCGCAATTCAAGTATGTAACATATGCGTAATTCGTGGATTGAACAATTAGAGAATCCTCAAAAGGATAGTGATTCTGCGCGGTAACCGTGATGTCCATCGCACCGGGTGAATTCGGGTAGACGCTCAGCGTCACCAGACCGGCCGAGTTCGTATATCCACTTGCGTAAGCCTCTTCCCCCTTCAGAAGGCAAACAAGTGCGTTGTTCACAGGGCTACCGTTGCTGGTCACGACCACGTTCACGTTCTGGGATCCCAGAGGAATCGCAGAAGGAAAGTTGACCGTCAGGTTCTCTGGCACGTCAGTCCACACCGGCATCTCGGGATCGCCGAGCAGGTTCAATTCATAAAGACACCAGCGGGTCATGTCATATTGATATCCTGAATCCGCGTAATAAACCCAGGCATCTTTGGATACCGAGTGCGCTTCGCCAATATGGAACATATCCGCCTCTATGACATTATAGTAGAACGCCGTATCAATTCTCTCGGAGGGTCCGGGTACGTAACCGATACCGCTGACATAAGCACCCCAGCCGTAACGTGAATTCATCAGTGCGGCAACGAGCCCGCCGCCCACTCGGTTCACCAGATGTTCGGCAAAGCAATCACCTCCGGGGACAAGATCCCAACCGCCGCACATGCAGCCGATCGAATTCGCTATACCCTGACGATCACCGTTCACTAAATTGTCAGCGTCGGTCGAGTTAAGATATGGTGTGCCCATATAAATACCGTGCTCATTACCATGACCTACCCAGTGTCCCATGCCATAACCGACATTCATCGAATCGATCATTCTCTGACGGCTAAGTGTCCCATTCCGCTCATACAATTTTGCATCTACCCAACCACTCGGTGTAAGCCTGGCCAGCGAATCCTGTAACGGGCGTTCATCATAACTCGACCAGAGTATTGCCGTCGGTAATAGCATCTTCCTCAGATAGTCGGTCGGCGGGTTCTTCTCGTACGTGAAGACCTTATTGACGAAGTTCTGTGCCATCGCAACATTATACACCGAAGCACGGCCAACATGAACATCTGCGTACATATCAACGCTGTCGCTGAGCTGTCCGTACACATGGTTTCCATTGAAATCCCAGTTACCATCGAGGTCAGCATAATATAGGTCACTGGGGATGGTGTCATCACGACCTGCAGTCGAGTAAGTGTAGTAATATGTCATCCTTGCCGGAACGATATTTTGACCGCTGGTCATCTGATCACCCGAACCGCCGAGAAGGAAATATATGGTGCCCCAGTTGTCTTTCGCGTCTTCGATGAAAGTCCTTATCTTCTCCTGTAAATCATAACCCGAATAATTGCTGTTTATCCAACTGACTTCGACGACGGTTGCCGGGATACCCTTCTTCGTTTTCCACTCAGCAAAACGTTCAAAGACAGTATCCAGAGGCGGTGCGCTGATTACTACATACTCGAAATAACCCGGAGGCACGGTTGCGGGCCTCAGGTTCTTCTCGACAAAAGGCGCGAATCGCAACACGTCCTCGGGATTAACGACGATCGTACGCACCGAATTAGCGAAAACATCTCTCTGCCGGTCAGTGGCTATTGAATTTCGAACCTGGTTCTCGCGATATTCTATCTCATATGTAATGCTTGTCGCCATTTGAAGTTTCTTCTGCGCGGGTATGTAGCGCACCGGAAATACCTCCACATGAGCGATGCGGAAACCATTCATGTTACCGGTACCGCCGTTTTTGACCGTGCTTTCTGGATAGGGTCGGTTCCACGAATAGATGTCAGGATCGGGCGGGAACACTTCCGGTTCAAAGGTCCTGCCAGGCATCGGCAGCGGCACGTCAGGCTGCGCCGGAACAACATTGAAGGTGCCCGGAATATCCTGCCAGTCTTCTGCAATCACCCTCACATTAACAAGTAACGCACCAGCAGGAATGACATATTTATGTATAACGCGTGGCATGCGCGGAGCGCCCGGATGCACCAGCACCGGATGACCTTTAATTTCAACGACATCCTGCCCGTTCACCCTGTACGTCATCAAATCCTGCATTGAAAACGTCGTTGTTTTCGTCATCGTACCGGCAAACAGCGGCATGACCACACATATCAAAACAAAAAGAGATCTCTTCATCTTACCTCCCCCTTGAGGGTTATGTATCGCATATTACAAAATCGCATAAAACTATCTCATGATTACTGCTTTGACCACCAGTTTTGTATCATCGGCGGTAAAGCGCAAGAAATAGATCCCGTTCGGAACCATACTTCCATTTTCGTCGCGGCAATCCCAGATGACAGATGAGGGATGTCCCACATCAGATAACCTTCCTGACAAATCCGTCACGAGCCGCCCCGAAGAGTCATAGATACGCAAACTCACATTCCTGGATCCATGGTTCAAGGTATAGTTGATCTGTACACGGTCCGTGCTGGGATTCTGGACCAGGACGATGGAAGGTGTTATTCGCAGCAGCCCGGCAACATCGCCTTCATCGATATCGAGCGAAACCTCGGCACGGGCAAGACACGAGTAAGCTCCCCAGCCCCAACTTGTGTTGCTACCGCGAACCAGATAGAAAAATTCTCCGCCTGCATGATCAGTGAAAGTATAAAGCGTATCGTCAATACTGGATGACACCGTATCCACAGCACCAAAAAGACATACCGGATAAATATCATCAACATAGAATCCGCTATTGAGTATCGAACCGTCGGTCATTGCCCTAAACCTGATATACAATGAGGTACCAGCCCAATCCTCGAGTGAATACGCCTTCCGTGTCCACCCGCCTGAACTGCCGTTGAACCGCGTGGTGTCGAGATTATACCATTCCAGGGTATTCTCGGAAACCTCAACTACTGCGGCATCATAGTTTGTTTCCAGGTCATACCAGCACCAGAAAGTGACCGAGTCCCCAGCCTCAACAAGATAGGGATGCAAGGTCTGCACGGCGTTATTCATGTTGTCATAGCTCCGTGAGAAAAGACTAAAGGTACCAGAATGAACCTGTGTCGTATCCAGAATGAAACCATCCAGAAACCACCGGTCAGCACCGTTTTCCAGATCGTCCTCGACGATCGAAGGACCGTTAAGCTCTAACAACTCCCAGTGGGTCGGATGATTATCCCCCGGGTTTCGCGCACTCCAGGCAACAGTGTAGTTAGAGCCTACATTACCCGGTTCATAAACGTCCGGCGGCGGAACGACGGCTTCGAGCAGCAAGACTATCGAATCGCAAAATCCTGCCAGGTATTTTAAAGCCTTGAAATTCTGGTGCACCATTTGGTCGAGCTGGGAGACAGGCTGGTACTGCGAAGTCCCCAATTCAGTTGTGAAGGATAGCATGGAAACGCCTCCTACCCAATGGGACCAGCTGTAGAACCAGTCGACGCTTGAGCCGCTCACCGGGTAGATCGCAGAGTAGATCGGACCGGAATCGTAGGTACCGCCGTACAGGCGCTGCACCTGATCGGCCATATAGTCACCCACCTGTCCGTGTAGCAAAGAGTCCGGTAATCCTTCATCCGTCCATCCCCACGGCCACATAATAACTTCGCCCGAACTATGATATGACATATATGCATTGACGATATGCTCCTCAACGAAATACGTCAAGGAACGTATTTCATCGCCCGAACCCGCATATGCACCACAGAACGTGGTATAACTTGGCCGGTGCGATGCCTGACCTTCGTCAACCGCACCCCAGTCACCTTCAATATCCGGCGAACATCCCCGGTAGTTACGATTAGGATCATTCCCGATAGAACCAGCGAAAGGCTCACGGTTTTTCCGCCAATAGTAGCCCGCCGGGTAGTCATACAGATATCCGTCGACGTTTATGACCGGGAAGCAATAGATTTCGGTGTTGTCGACGATCTCGGTGATTTCGCTGACCGAACCATACGCACTTAACATAGAATCAACAAAGAACATGATGACCGGTACGCATGCCCATTCGTTGGAATGATGGGTGCCATCGATCAAGAAACCCGGTTCGTCAGCCTCTTCGAGATACGGATTATCAGATATCTTAATGCCGTAGATCCAGTTGCCATTCTGAGTCGTTATCGGCAGGGAATCAAATTTGCATAGAGAAGGGTAATCCTGGGCCAACTGCCTCAGGCTGTCCTCAATTTCGGCGTAAGAAAGATATTCGGCACGAACGCGCTCTTTCGCAGCCGCCAGGTCATGTTCGATTATTTCATAATAGAGCCCCGAGCCTGATATTCTATTGAAACCATCGCTGTCGACTACCAGATCGTAGTATTCTCCTGCCCTCGCTCCAACAATACTGAAATCATATTTAATCGAAACCTTTTCCATATCATGCCACGTGGGTGCGTATACGCGCACGACCATTTCCTGAGCAGATGCCCATACGGTCAGAATTATGAATAGAAAAAAAATTCTTCGCATTCATGCTCCTTATTTGAGAATTCTAATTTTCTTAGTTTTAAAACTGCCAACGAATCCGGTCAGTCAATGCCCCGGAATTCGATTTACTATCTTCCTAAATAACTTCGCCTATACGGCTCATACGGATCGATCTCCATTCCCAAAACTTGAAGACTTCGAAGAAATTCGAAACCTCACCGCCTGGATCAAAAGAAAAATATATAAACAGTGGTCTACCCTTCAGATATTTCTTGTGTAGAGGCCCCCAAAATCTTGAATCCGCCGAATTGTCCCGGTTATCCCCCATGGCAAAAATGCAATCTTTGGGTACGACAACCGGTCCGAAGTTATCACGCACCTGGTAGCCGATCAAGTCGGCAAGCTCCGCCTTTTCCCACTTGTTTTGATAAAGACGGCCTTCAGCAACGACGCCCCGTATCACATTACGATCCGTATGGCGGACATACGGCTCTTCTACCTCTATTCCATTCACATAAAGAGCCTTGTCGATCAACTGAACCGTATCATTTTCGACGGCAACACAACGCTTTACGAAATCCTTGTTCTCGAAAGGATACCTGAATACCACTATTTCGCCGCGCTGTGGCATCCGCCCCGGTATCAATGGAATCTGTTGCGTTGTCAGCGGTATTGGAATCTTAACGCCATAAATGAATCTGTTAACGAGAAGAGCGTCTCCGATAAGCAGCGTCTTCTCCATAGATGCAGTAGGAATAACATACGCTTCGACGAATATCGCACGCAGGATCAAAACAACAATTATTACGGTGGCCCACGTGTAAATTTCCCGCTTCAGTTTTGCCTTCACGGCATTAATTATAATGGCACAAACTTAAAAGTCAACAGTTTGAATACTCACAATATCAGAAGCCTAGAACTCGAGATATTAAGGAGATGAGAAACGGAACGATAGTAACGGAATTAGCGATACTAATGAGAATAACGAACCCAACGAAATTAACGATATGTGTATCACGTATACGCACGCTGTCGAGAGGACTCTTGACTTGAAGATGATTCTCGCTACAATACTCCATGTTTGAATGTGGGCGGTTAGCTCAGCCTTGGTTAGAGCGTCTGCTTGACATGCAGGAGGTCACCCGTTCAAGTCGGGTACCGCCCATTCCAGAAAATACTCGACATTACCTGCGCTCAGAGTCGGTCAAAGAAAGGTCGTCATGGATAACACGCTGGATCTCCTCTTAAAGATCCAAAGTCTGAACGATGAATTGGAAGACGCCAAAGCGCAGTTAAAACAAATACCCCAAGAGATTGTAAAACTTGAGAAACAAATCAGCACCAGAGAAGAAGACCTGAAAAATGCCGAGACCCGCATTCTCGACCTTAAGAAAACATACAAACTCAAAGAAATTGAGATAGCAGATAACGAAGAAAAGATTAAGAAACTGAATACCCAGACTTTTGCGGTAAAGACGAACGAGGAATACCGTGCCATACTCAACGAGGTTGATTTCTTGAAACAAAAAAATAAGGAAATTGAAGATGAAATGCTCGGTCTCATGGAGGAAGAGGAAAAACTCAAGAATTCGATAGACGCAATACGATCTCAAACAAAAGAATTCACGGACACGGCGCAGGGCAGGATCGCCGGCATGAAAAAGAAAACCGAATCGCTGGACGAACAACAGAAGTTGGCAAAAGCAACACTCGATGATGACTTAGCAAAACTTCCCGATGACACAAGAGAACTATACAAGCGAATCACAAAGGTGCGCGACAAGGCAGTCTGTGCCATAGTCGACAACACCTGCACCGGATGCTATGCAAACCTTACGCATCAATTTCTCAACGAACTCAAGAAGCGTAACAAGATACTGTTGTGCGAAACCTGTGGCCGAATTCTTGTTTATACTACTCCCGATTAATAGTCCATGGCTGTACAAAAAGAGCCGCGATACTGTATATATGTGGATGGTTCTTCACGGGGCAATCCCGGACCGGCAGGCGTCGGCGTCGCTGTATTCGAAGCGGAAAAAGAGGACCCATCCACTGAAATATCAAAATATATAGGCCTCACCACAAACAACGTTGCGGAATACGAAGCAGTCATCCATGCAATAAAATGGATGACGGAATCTGGTGTACGGCAAGCCACTGTAAAACTCGATTCGGAATTGGTATATAAACAATTGACGGGCAAATATCGTATAAAATCTCCACACATCAAGCTGCTTATAAAAAGGATAAACACACTCAAATCACAGATCGACGAAGTGATCTTCGTCCTCATCCCACGCGAAGAAAACAAACGGGCGAACCGTCTCGCGCAGAAGGCATCAAAGAAAATCAAGGTTAAGCATCAAAAGTTCAAACAACTACCTTTGTCGTAATATGTTTGGCAAACGCGAAATAAACGCACCAAGAATCCTCATCGGCGGATATCTTGGCATAATTGCGATCGGCACAGTGCTCCTTTTGCTGCCAGCATCGACTCGAAATGGAATCAGCTTCATCGACTCCCTCTTCACCGCTTCCTCCGCTCTCTGCGTTACCGGGCTCATCGTCAAGAACACGGCACTTGATTTTACCCTTTTCGGTAAGTGTGTACTGCTAAGTCTTATCCAGATCGGCGGGCTGGGTTACATGACCCTCTCCACAACTTTTTTCTTCTTCATCGGCCGCAAGATATCCTTGCGTGACCGTTTACTTTTCAAGGAATCGATTAATTTGCTCACCTACGAAAATTTACGCCGTTTCGCCTGGCGAGTATTCAGGATCACGATAGTCGTCGAATTAGTAGGAACAGTACTGCTATACTCGGTATTCATCCAGAGGTTCAACGCACCGACCGCACTTGGACACGCTTTTTTTCACGCGGTCTCTGCTTTCTGCAATGCGGGATTCTCGACATTCTCCGAAAACATGGCGCTTTTTTCCTCCTCTGTCTCGGCCCCTTTAGTAGTATCCCTGCTGTTCATTTTCGGCGGGATCGGATTCGTCGTGATATCGGATTTGTACACCACGCTGGTGAAAAGGGCAAAAAAGAAACTCGCTCTGCATACGACCATCGTATTGAGAACAACGCTCGTCCTCATTATCATAGGAACGGCGTTCATCTTTCTGATCGAATACGACCGCAGTCTCGCGGGGCTATCCTTTCTTCAGAAACTGCTCCGGGCTTTCTTCCAGGCCGTCACACCAAGAACGGCAGGCTTCAACACACTCAACGTAGCGCTTTTCTCACCCGTGACTATCGCACTTCTAATGCTGTTCATGTTCATTGGCGCCTCTCCCGGTGGAACGGGCGGCGGGATAAAAACAACGACGTTTGTGCTTCTTTTCAGATGGGCAAAAGATCTGATGCTGGGCAGATACGGAAAGGATGTAACTGCTTTGAAGAGCAGGATTCCTATTGAGCAGGCTTTCCGTGCCTTCTTGATCTTTATATTATCCGGCTCAACGATCGTTGTTGCTTTCTTCCTCATCCTGCTGATCGACAATCCTACCCCGCTCAAAGCTCTGTTCGAAGTCTTCTCGGCTTTCGGGACGGTCGGACTTTCCCTGGGCTCATCCATTAACCCGTTCTGTAGTTTTTCTCATGATCTTTCCGCGCTGGGCAAGTTAATCATAATAGGCACTCTCATTGCAGGGAGGGTTGGTACAATCACCCTTGGCAGCGCGATCCTCAAACCGCATCCTCTTGAATACGCATACCCTGAAGAACCAATTGTGGTTGGCTGATTTGAAGCGCAAAGAATTTTCATCAGCGGCTTACCTGCTCGAAAATGCCAGAATCGTTGATTTCAAGAACGCAAACGTTGAATCGTGTGCATTGCTCATCGAGGCTGGTATGATCAGGAAAAAATTCACCGGGAATGGTTCACGCCCGAGGGAAATCCGCAAACTCAACTTGCACGGCAAGTACGTAATACCCGGATTCATTGACGGACATACTCATCTCATCCCAGAAGGCATTAAGATGCAGCAGCTTGACCTAAGTCGGTGCCGTTCACTGGAAGACTGCCTGAAAAAAATACGCGCCGATCTGAAAAAACAAGATATCGTCTTCGCCTCCAATTGGGATGAAGCTTCATGGCGTGCTTCTGATTCGAAAGGACTCAAGCGACACACGCTCGATAGACTATCGAGGAAAAAACCAATAATCATGCGGCGTATTTGCGGCCACTATGCGGTCGTCAATACAGCAGCACTGCGGCATATCCCTGAGAACCGGAGGATCGTCGATCGCAGCAGCGGAATCCTCTACGAAGACGCCGCGCTCAACCTCAATGATTTTTTTCCACCGACCGACGAGATGTTGGAAGAAGCTGTCTCACTCGCAGAAAAAAAAGCACTGCGTCTTGGTATAACGTCGGTTCACGAAATATCTAAACCAAGATATTTCCGCGTGCTGCAGAAAAAAAGAAAGGAACTAAAGATCAGGTATGCAATATACTTAACAGAGCGCTATCATGAACATGTACTAGAAACGGGATTGAGGACAGGATACGGCGACGATTGGCTCAGATTTGAGGGAACAAAGGTTTTCGTCGATGGTTCGATCGGAGCACGCACCGCTGCCCTTACCAAACCCTATGAAGGTACACACAGGCGAGGTAATATACTCGTGCCAACAAGCCGGTTGAAATGGTTCGTGGACACCGCCGAATCATCTGGAATACAATTAATGCTACACTCAATAGGTGACCGCACTACCAAAATTGCCCTGCGTATTCTGAAGGAACGCGTTGCCCAGGGGAACCCTTTGAGGCATCGTATCGAGCATCTCGAAATGCTCAGTGACGAATCCGTTGCCGAGATGGGACGGATGAAAATAATCGCATCAATGCAGCCAAATTTCGTGCGACGCTGGCAGAATCCAGGGGGCATGTACGAGAAGGTTCTGGGTCAGCGATATATTGGAATGAACCGTTTCCGCTCGTTGCTGCTCAGGCGGGTACGATTACTTTTCGGTTCCGACTGTATGCCGCTCGGCCCGCTCTACGGACTCCGGGGCGCTATATCACACCCGTCCGAAAAGGAACGGTTGAGCATTGCCCAAGGCCTCACAATGTATACCGAATCCGGGGCTTTCGCCACGTTTGAAGAAGAAAAGAAAGGCAAGTTGGAACAGGGATATCTTGCCGACCTCGTGGTACTGAATGGAAACCCCCTCGAAAGAGAAAACCTCGCCGTTTTGGAGATTCAGATGGTCATCGTCGGCGGCGAAATTGTATACGGCACTAATCCTAAAACGTGGGGGCGAAGATGAAAAAGATTCTCTGGATATTCTCGAAAGCATACAAGAAATTCAATACCGACCGTTGCCCATTGCTCGCATCTGCCCTTGTGCATGCAACTACTTTCAGCCTTTTCCCCCTCTTACTTGGTTTACTTTCTCTATCACTCTTTATCCTCGGCTCTTCGGAAGGAATCATCGAAAGAATCATGCCGGTCATAAAGCAGGTTTTCCCGGTCGGCATCGATGAAATAGTAAGAAACATAACAGCGATCAGACAAACCTCAATTGCGATCGCGGTGATCGGTTTCATCGGCTTCATGTGGGCATCGGCCAGCATGTTCAGAGCGATCGAGTCAACCCTGAATGTCATCTGGAGGGTAAAAAAGGACCGGCCATTCTTCCGTAAGAGCGCGATCACAATAGGTTCATCGTTTCTCGTCTTCATCGGGTTATTCGCGTCTTTTGGGATTACTATCTGGGGAAGTGCGGTCGGCGCGACCGGTGTTGCACGATTCCTCCCGGAGATAAGTTTCGTTGGCAGCATCGTACTCTTCGGACTCATCTTCAAAATCTTTCCAAACCGCCGGGTACGTTGGAGAGAAGCTTACTTCGGCGCAGTATTTACGGGTATGTTCTGGGAAATCGCGAAATATCTATTTTCAATATATATCATCAGGGTGGTCGATTACTCAAAACTCTACGGCTCCCTGTCGGCTATCATCATATTGTTTTTGTGGCTGTACTATTCTGCCTATATCTTCCTCTTCGGCGCCGAACTTTCGTACGTGTATGCACGCCGGAAGCATTTGAAATGATGACAGACCGTTAGTACGTTAGTATCGTTAGTTCCGTTAATATCGCTAGTATTGCTAAAACAATGATACTGGATGCAGGATATACATTAATATCGTGACTTATCTAAAGTTCTCGACTTCGCACCCTCGCAATTTCTGCCGCATCAAGCTTCTCATCCTCTGAACATCTAATCTTCTCCGCTTCATGTCTTGTCAGTTTCTCATTTTCTTAACTTCTTGTCTTCTTACTTTCGTCGTATCTTCCCCCTTGACAGATTCTTTATTGTGGTTATAATAACGTTGTGACTCTATATATAGTGTCTTTGGGGGTGAAGAATGAAATGTCCGAGATGCGGCAAAGACAGTGACCGTGTTCTCGAGACAAGAACTTCTCAAGCAGGGTCGGTCGTGCGGAGAAGAAGAGAATGCACAAAATGCCGTTTCAGGTTTACGACATATGAGACGGTCGAACGGGTCCCTCTCGTCGTGATTAAACGTGACCGGACAAGAGAACCCTATGACCGGGCCAAGCTCTTAAATGGCATCGCGACAGCCTGTCGCAAGAGACCCGTAGCCGCAGAAAGAATAGAATCGATTGTAAATGATATTGAAGATATTTTGTCTGACCGATACCAGACAGAAATACGGTCTTCTGATATCGGCAGAATGGTCTTGGATCGCTTGCTGGAAATTGATGAGGTGAGTTATGTGCGTTTTGCCTCGGTCTACAGAAAATTCACAAACATCGACAAATTTGCCAACGAGTTGAAGAAGATTAAAAAGGAGCGAAGATGGAGGAAAAAACAACGGTAAGAATTGGCATCTCCGAAGAGATCCCACGAGAGAATATTTTCCACGATGTGAAGAAAAGAGACGGGAAAGTAGTCACCTTCGATAAATCAAAAATATCAAACGCCATCTACCTCGCGGCAAAAGCCGTGGGCGGTGAAGACAAAACGCTGGCAGACAAGCTGGCCAATGAGGTGGTCCTCTTTTTGTACACGAAAAAGGGTAATGCCACACCGGACGTCGAGGAGATTCAGGATGCAGTTGAAAAAGTGCTGATCGAGAATGGACATGCGCGTACCGCAAAGGCTTATATTCTATATCGAAAGCAACGTGAAATCCTGCGCAAGAAGAAATTGCTGCTCAGTAAACCTGAGGAAAGGGAAACAACCGATTACGCGTTGTTTGTCCGTACCTCAGACGATGATTTCGTGGCATGGGACCGTGAACGAATAATAAAAGCACTGGAAAATGAAACAGGGCTCGAGCGTAATCTGGCGGAAAAAATATCCGAAGAAACGGAAGAAACCATCCTTAATTCAAATGTTCATCTGGTTAGCTCTTCGCTCATTCGCGAAATCGTAAACGTCAAACTGATCGAGCACGGATTGGAAAATTCACGTTTGCGCCATATGCGCCTTGGCATACCCTTGTACGATGCGGATAAAATAATCTTGTTTGCAAACCGCGAGAATGCTAATATCCCGCATAATCCCGAAGCGACCAACATGACCATCGCCGAGACAGTAAAAAAACAATACATGTTATCCGAGGTGTTCAGCCGGGATGTGGCCGACGCCCACATACGCGGCGACATTCACCTGCATGACCTCGGCTTTGGCGACCGTCCTTATTGTTCAGGCCAGTCGCTGGAATATGTTAAGAAGTTCGGTTTGAATTTACCGAACGCCCTGTCAATCGCCCGGCCTGCCAGACATCCGGACACGTTACTGGCTCATATGGTGAAGTTCTCGGCTGCCCTGCAGGGACATTTTGCCGGGGCAATCGGTTGGGATGCCATAAATATTTTCTTCGCTCCTTTTTTAACCGGCATGTCCGACCGTGACATCCATCAACTCGCACAAATGATGATTTTCGAATATTCGCAGCAGTCGGTGGCGCGAGGTGGTCAGGCAATATTCTCCGATCTAAATCTCTACTGGGAGATCCCGAAGCACTTCCGCGATGTACCTGCCATCGGGCCGGGTGGTGAATATACCGGTAAGAAATACGGGGATTATGCAGAGGATGCGCAAAGATTCGTTTGGGCATTATTCGACGTATATATGGATGGTGACGGAACCGGGCGTCCGTTCTTCTTCCCCAAACCCCTGGTTCATATCACCGAAGATTTCTTCACGACTCCTGGTTATGAGGATTTTCTCAATCACATTTCCGATGTATCGTCCAAGCGAGGCAACACTTATTACGTCTTCGACCGCGGTCAGACGGCAAAAATATCCGAGTGTTGCCGGCTTTCTTTCAAACTCGAGGAAAGCGATCTGAGAGACGCCCACACGCCGTGGAAAATGCGCTATACTGCCCTGCAGAACGTCACGCTCAACCTGCCGCGCGCGGCCTTGCTGGCGAATGGAGACGACCAGCAGTTATATAAACAACTCGACGAATTACTGCAACTCGTTGTCAAAGCCCATAAACAGAAAAAGGCTTTTGTCGAGAAACTGGTTTCACTGAAGAGTGAAGGTCCCCTTGCTCTTTTAACCATGGAACGCGACGGTGAACCATATCTCAGGCTCTATCGCGCAACATTTCTGGTTGGCCTTCTCGGATTGAACGAACTCGTCCAGTACCATACAGGAAAGGAATTACATGAGGATGAGAAAGCCTTCCGTTTTGGACTAAAGATCCTTTCATATCTCTATTTACGTATCAGAGAGCTGTCAAAATCTCACGATATCAGGCTGGTAATGGAGCAAACCCCGGCCGAGTCGGCCGCTCATCGTCTTGCCCGCCTCGACCTCGAGCATTTTACCGACCGGGCCGACGGAATCGTCAAGGGAAACCCGGCAAGTAATTCAGTTTATTACACCAATTCGACCTACCTCAATGTTGGTACGTCGATCGACCCGATCACAAGGGTACAGCTTGAGGGCAAATTCCACGATCTCATAGAAGCCGGTGCCCTTACGCACATCTGGCTTGGCGAAACACAGCCGTCCAAGGAATCCGTGGCGAACTTTGTGGTCAAAACATTCCGTAACTCCCGGAATGCTCAAATCGCTTTCTCCCCGGAATTCACGACCTGCAATAACTGTTTCAAAACGGCACGCGGCCTTAAGAGCCAGTGTCCGCATTGCAGCAGCGAGAATGTCGATCACATCACCCGGGTAACTGGATACTTCACAAAAGTATCCGGATGGAACAAAGGAAAGAAAGCCGAGTTGAAGGATCGTTACCGTTCGAAAATATAAATGCAATTTACTGGGCATTGGGGCATTAACCGATGCCCCTTTTCGTTCAAATAGTCATAGTAAAATAGCCTAATCACATGCCCGCGGCATACAGTAGACCTGTATTCAAGCAACTCATAAAACTCGCCTGGCCGGTCGTGCTGGCCTTCATGATGCAGACCAGCTACAATCTGGTTGACATATTCTGGGTTGGTAAACTCGGTGCGACGGCAATAGCGTCGGTGTCGCTGGCCGGTAATTTCTTCTATATAATTCTCGCTCTGGGTCAGGTTATCGGTTCCGGCACCGTGGCGCTTGTGGCACATTCGTTCGGAGCCCGGTCAATTGACCGGGCAAACAGTATCGCAAAACAATCACTGCTCCTGGCCTTCATCCTCTCTATTGTCATTGGCACACTGGCATTTGCGTACTCGAAACAAATAATGTATTTCCTCGGCGGTCGGGATACCGTACTCACGCTGTCCACAGGATACCTTCGTATCGTGTCAATCGGTTTTTTCTTTCAGCTACTCTCCTTCAGTATTAACTACATATTCCGCGGCGCCGGCGACATGAAAATACCGATGTATATAATGCTTATTGCCACGATCATCAATTTGATGCTCGACCCGCTGCTGATCCTTGGTATTGGATTCTTTCCGCGACTCGAAGTGCAAGGAGCTGCCGTCGCCACGGCAATTGCGAAGTTCGTAAGTTTCGTCGTGGGTTTCCTGATCCTCACTAAGGGACGCTCGGGAATAAAGATGAATTTTCACACAACCTGGAAACTGGAAGGTGCAATCGTAAGAAAAATTTTCGGTGTCGGTATTCCAGTAGGGATATCCTACGGACTAATGGCAACCAGCATCATGGTCGTATTCGGTATTGTTGCCGCCTTCAGCGAACATGCCCTCGCCGCGTTGGGAATCGGAAGCCGTATTTTCCAGTTTGCGAGTCTGCCTGTCGTCGGCATCGGTATTGCCACCACGACCATCGTAGGACAGAATCTGGGCGCGCGCGACGCCAGGGGAGCAATGCAAACCGGTAATACGGCGTTGGGTTTGAGCTGCGTGATTATGATCGCTTTCATAATGCTGTTCATGGCCAACGCGCGCGGGTTAATCGCACTGTTCACCCAGAGCGTACCGACCATCGAGCACGGGATCGAATTCATCAGGATTGTATCGTTTTACCTGATTTTTGTGGGTATCACCACGAGCCTGACCGGCGTTTTTCGCGGTGCTGGTTACACCATCCCTCCCATGATCGCCGGGATATTGAAAGTCTCTCTACTCTACATCCTTGCCTCGTCACTTTCTCGCACAATGCATGCTGGAGTGACCGGCGTTTGGTGGGCAATGCTTATCGCTTATGGTCTTGAAAGCCTCGTCATGGTGCTGTGGTATAGAAAAGGAACATGGCGCGCAAAGGGACTCGCGCTTCTCAAGGGACTGGCGCCCGCACGACGGACATTGTCAGAATAACTTAACGGCAAGAAATCCAACCGCCATTCCTAGAGCCGCGCCGCCCAGAACATCGGTGGGGTAATGTTTTCCCAGGTAGATCCTTGAAAAACCGACAAGCGTGGCATATACGAACATCGGAATCCGTAACTTAGGATTATGGTGTGAATATATCACGGCCTGGGTGAATGCAAAGGTGGTATGCCCTGAAGGAAAAGATGAATCTATTCGATCCGTATCCTCCTCCGGCCGTTCGCGATTGATTAACAACTTAAGAGAGATGACCGTGGCAACATCACCAATAAAACCCGCAAAGCCGGTGCGTGCTATATCTTTCTTGTCGTACAGATAGAGACCGACGGGAGGTAAGGCATCCAGGCCAGGGTAAGAGATGATTTCTACACCCTGCATTACATACTTCACTGGTTTTGCTTGCCAGTTCTGACTTATCGTCTCGTAGATATTCTGTTCGCAACTACTGAGTGCCTGACAGCAGAGAACTAGCAGCAACATACCATCATTCTACAGCTGTATAATACGTTGTCAAGAACGCACCCTAAGAATCGGTGCAAAAAAGAGCATAAGAAGATGAGAGGACCGGAACTTGAGCACCGAAACGAAAACAACGAAATTAACGCAAATAACGTTTCTCAAATTCGCATTTCACCACGAATTCTGCCCGAACTTCTGCGTCGGTTGCAGAATTCAACGTGCCGAGAGGAATTCGAAATCGGTTTTGGGCATAAGTCCATTACGTCTCTTGACACCTACTGTATTTCCTGTATAATTCATCCGACGGATCTTAAGGAGGTCAGACAATGCCTTGCGGCAGAAAGCGAAAACGAAAGAAGATTAAAAAACATAAACTAAAGAAAAGACGAAAAAGGGATCGTCACAAGAAGAAGTTAAGATAAAACTACGACAGAGATTTGTTCTCTGATACAGCGCCGGTATCTTCCTTCAGGAGGATACCGCGCTTTGACGTTTTGATGAATTCAAGAAACTCGTGTGCTTGACACGAGTTTCTTTTTTCGAGTATCTCTCTGCATTGACCAAAATTGTGATCTGAACGGTAGACTAGTCTCATGATATGTTTGACTTCTTCAATTTCTTCCCATGAAAAAAGATTGCGGAGGAGGCCGGTAGTGTTCAGCCCGCAGACCTTCGCAACGTTACCGCTCGCCAGGAGAAAAGGCGGTAGATCTTTGTTCAGATAGGATTTTGCGCCAAGCATCGCATACTTACCGACGCGGCAAAACTGATGGATACCGGCATGACCGCCGATGTATGCGAAATCACCGATCTCTACATAGCCGCCCAGCTGTGCAATACTCGATATCACCACGTGGTTTCCAATCATATTGTTGTGAGCAACATGAACGTAAGTCATGATGAAATTATGATTGCCGATGAGGGTTCTGTTACCGTCGCCCGTTGCTCTCGAAATTGTCGCGTATTCCCTGATCACGTTATTGTCACCGATAATGCAGTGAGACCGTTCACCTTTGAAATGATAGTCCTGAGGATCTACCCCGATCTGAGCGCCAGCGCTAATGACATTATTCTTCCCGATTACAGTACCACTGCGTATTATGACGTGGCTACCGATCCGGGTCTGACTCCCGATGACAACATCATCCTCAATGATCGAATACGGACCGACGACCACAGTCGTATCGATCTTCGCTTTGCTGCTGATCAAAAAATCCATTGCCTCATTCTCTGATCCCGGCAAGTATCGTGGCTTCGCAGGCAAGTATGTCATTCACCTTTGCCGTGCCGGTGATTTTCACAACTTTACCGCGATCTTGAACCAACCTGACCTCCAGAATGAGTGTATCCCCGGGTTTCACGATCTTTCTAAATCTCACTTTGTCGATCGCCATGAACAAAGGAATCGCATTCCTACGGCTGCGCAATAACATCACTCCTCCTGCCTGCGCGATCGCTTCGACCATTAGAACTCCAGGCATTATCGGTTCACCGGGAAAATGACCAGTGAAGAAATACTCATCCTCCTTTACGTTTTTTTTCGCCAGGATCCTGTCATTGGAAATTTCCAATACTTCGTCAACGAACAAGAATGGCGGACGATGTGGCAAGATCGCCTTTATCCCTTCAATGTCCATCATTGTCCTCTCCTTGCTGTTATTGAATTTCTACGGACTGACACTCTTGTAATCCCGCAGCAACTCTACCTCCCTCTGACCGCAGCCACACTTGCCAATCTGCAGTCCGGAACGGCGATGGCCATGACAATCGGAGCCGCCTGTCATCAAAAGGCCCTTGTTTGAAGCCATCATCAGCAGTTGCTGCTGACATGCGACCGAATGATCCGGGTGCCACACTTCAATACCAGCCGCCCCATCTTCAATCAAACTGGTAATGAGATCGGTATCTCCGTAGATGCCTGGATGCGCGATTACCGCGATACCTTTCCACTCTTCGATTTTTTGTAGTAAATCTTTGGGCGCGATACTCATTTTAGGCTCGTAGTACGGAGAATGATAGCTCAAGAAACGCACGAATGCTTCTCTCGTTGATTGAACATAACCATGCTCACGCAATGCCTCTGCAATGTGAGGCCTGCCCAATGCGCTGTTCTTTGCGAGTTCCTTCATACGATCGAAATCAAGTTTGATACCGTCGCGTGAGAGCCTCTCGACGATCTTCTTTGCCCTTTTTACGCGGTGTTCACGAAGGGTTCCCAGATATTCCAGAAGACCGGAATTTTCATGATCGATGTAGTAGGCCAGAATATGTATATCGACCAATCCGATATTTGAACTCATCTCAACCGAAGGTATAACATTTATTCCCAAATCACCGGCCTCCTTCAGTTCATCTATTGCCATCAAGGAATCGTGATCAGTGATGGCAATTGTCTTCAGATCTATTTCTTGACAATACTGGACAATCTCTGAAGGAGCGAGCAGCCCGTCCGAGCAGTTCGAATGTATGTGAAGGTCTGCGTACTTATGGTTTTCGGGGTAATTTGAGGTCAAGATTCCTTTGTCAAAAGACCGAGATCCTGTACAGTATCATCGATAATTTTCACATCAATTACCTGCCTTTTCAGGAGAAAACCTTCGAGCAGGGCATTATCGCAAATCGCATTTATCGTTCTCGGGTTGCCTTTCGAATAGAGATAGATCGCTTTCAGTGCCTCCTCATCGAATAGATTCCGCATGCCACCTGCGACACGGAGTCGATGTAGTATATAATCGTAAGTTGCCTCCTCATCGAGTGTATCCAGAACACAGCGGATCGCGATACGCTGGTAAAGAGGAGGATCGAGCTTCAAATAATCTTCAGTGTCAGGCAATCCAAAGAGAATGAAATTCAATAACTTGCCCCGCTCTGATTCGAGATTCAACAACCCGCGAATTTCCTCCATGATCTCTTTACTACGTAACATATTGGCTTCATCGATCAATATCACCACTTTCTTCCTTCTCTTCGCGAATTCGAGAAGACGATGGTACACCGCAGTTATTATTTCGATTTTGTCATCAGATTCATCGCCCGCCTCTAACATCAAGGCAATCTTCTTCAGAAACCAGAGTGAAGTTATTTCTGAATGTATGATCACAAGCAACGTTGCCTCGACCTGCTGGTCAATCAACTGATCTAACAGGCGCCGGGACAGCGTGGTCTTGCCGGTCCCGATTGCCCCCACTAAAAGGGCAAGACCTTTTTCAGTCTCTACCGCATGGGACAGTTTGAGTAACGCCTTCGAGTGTTGCGGCGAGTCATAATAGAATTTATCATCAGCCGCAAAACTAAAGGGATGTTCTCTTAGATTGTAGAATGATTCGTAACCCATGAATATGTCACAGGTAAGTAATCTTAGACTTTTTGTCGGCTTTGTGTTCTATTGAAGCACTTTTATCCTGCAAACTGCCTCCTGACGCATTCTTGCGTCTTTTTTCTAATTCATCGGTGACTTTTTGCTTTAACTGTAGTATCTTCTCATTCAACGCTGGAACTTTCTTGTCTATGCCGTAGGCATTGACATAGGATTTGAGCGCGTTTTTCAAATCATTTTTTTTCTCGTAACAGTTACCTAACAGGAAATGAATACCGAAATATTCTTTATTATTATGTCCCTCAACTCCTAACCCTTCATTCAAAACACGGATCGCATCGTCTGCCTTGTCATAGTCGAGATAAGAAGCTCCTATCATCTCGAAGGCCTTAAGCCTGAGTTTGTCATCCTTTGCCGCGATCTCCAATTCCTCAATGGCTTCCTGGAACAGACCCATGCCCTTATAGGCAACACCTAGGTCATAGTGTGACGTGTAATCTCCCTCACCGATCGACTCAAACACCTCGCGTCTGAATTCGGAAACCAGTTCCTCAATGCTCTGCATTGTCTGGGCTTTCGCTTCGGTCTGCTCAATCCGTAGAACCTCACCCAAATCAACAGCACCTGAGGCTTTCTCCATTGTACGAACGGGTTCAAGTGGACCGACCCGCTCTTTGGCCACCGGGTTATCCGGGTCGATACGCAATACATCTCGGTAAACCTTCTTTGCCTCGCTCTTCGCTTCACGCCGGTTCAACGCGTCCGCCAGTTCAAGCATGAAAGCCACCTGCTGGTCGCTATCCTTCCGCATACGTGCAATTTCAACGAGATGCTGCCGAGATTTTAAATCGAAGGGCCTCAATTCGGAGATCTTCTTATTCAGACTTAGAGCCTTATCATAATCCTTACCGCGCCAGGCCGATTCTTCGGCATCGCGGAAACAATCGATCGCCTCTTCAGTCGAATCGAGCTTCAGGTATAACTCACCCAGTTCTATCGTCTTGTCAATTTCAGATAACTTCTCGGTTACCTCGACCCCGACCGTTGTATCCCGTTCTTCATCCTTCAACAACTCTGCGACCTCTGGCGAAACGATGTCTTCGATCGAAATCTTGTCCTCAGTTTTTTGCTTTTTCTCTACAGGTTCTATTTCCTCCAGATGAACAGATTCTTCAATCTCCGCGACTTTCTCCCCTGTTTTCTCCTCGATCACTTCTTCAGGTTTATCCTGCGAAACTTCGGGGACGACTTCTGCCTTCTCTTTTTCTTCAAGCACCGTCTCTTTGAATTTCTCGTGTTGAGTTTCGATCTCCTTCGCCTTTTCCAGCAATTCAGTCCCACGATCCTTCTTACCGACCTGCTCGTAGATAGCCGATATTGTTTTAAGTATCCTTGCGTTATTGGGAACGAGTTCCCTGATCATATCATAGGTCTTCAGAGCGGTATCGAGATCATTCGCTCTTCGTTTCCGGTCAGCGTATTCCAGCAGGTAATTTGCCGCCTCACCTCGCTGATCCAATTCCTTATGCAATTCACCCAGAAGTCCATAGACCTCGGTACGATTCTTGTCAAACCTCAGGATTTTCTTGCAGAGGGCAATTGCATTGGGGAAGTAGGTTTCTTCCTTAAAAACACGGGCTCCCTTCTCATAGGTGTTCAACGCGTTTTTCTGCTGGTTCACCTTGAGATACAGATCACCCAATTTGTTATACAGAGAGCCTTCGCTCGGAAATTCTGAAACAGCATTCTCGAGCTCCTCAATGGCCTCATTGAACGAGCCCTTGGCCTCTAATTCGGCAATCTTTCTTTTTAGATCAACTAACTCCGCCATTATTCAAACTTCAAACCGAGGTTGCTTACCACCCTTTCGATCAGAACCTCATCAATTTCCTGTTTATTATTCAAGTAACCTTCCAACAACGCATTATCACAGATAATATTTACTAAACGTGGTCTACCTTCTGAATACCGGCAGATCAGATCCACAGCACGAGCGCTAAAGATCTCGTATTCACTACCCGCTACGTTGAGACGGTGAGCAATATAAGACCTCACCGTATCACTGCCCATCGATTTCAGCCTGATCTTCACTGCAATACGCTGATGCAAAGCGCGATTTGACGAAATGAAATTCTCAAGGTCCGGCAACCCACTGAGAATGAATGATAAAAGCCTGGTATCTCCGATTTCAAGATTCAGAAGACCCCTTATTTCTTCGAGCACACTGGGGTTATCTATCTTATTCGCCTCATCGATGATGATCACCGTCTTTTCATTACGATGATAGATCTCGTTGAGCCGTCGCGAGATACGTGCTATTATTTCGGTGGTTGAATCACTGAGATCCCGCAAACCAATGAGATTCGCAATCCTTGTATAAAGCCATGCGGGAGAGAATTCGGAGTGTGTCAAAACGATCAAACCGATCTGGTATTTGCCCATCGAGTATAACTCGTTGAGTATCTTGCGCGAAAGTGTTGTCTTGCCTGTCCCGATATCTCCCAGCAACACCGCCAAACCGCGCGCGCCCCTTGCCGCATGGAGCAAATATTCCCGCGCAAGTGCGTGTTGGGGAGAATTGAAATAGAATTTCGGATCAGGATGGTTGGCAAACGGTTCTAACTTGAATCGATAAAACTCTTGATATCCCAATCAACCTCCTAATGGATTAGAGAAACGATATATTCTCGCCTCTCTGCTCGTACGGCTCTTCTTCTTCAGGCTCAGTACCGGCTTCTTGATCCCTCTCTTCAGGCGCCTCAACCGGTTCCTCTGGTCTGATAATATCAGGTTCCTCTGGTTTCTGCTCGACGCTTGAAACTGGTTCCTCCTCGATCACAGGCTCAATCTTTGCCGCAGGCCGATGCGTGACGCTCGTGCCACCGAGAAGCTCATACATCTCCTTGACATCCTTGTAATCCGGCTCCGATGACATGATGTGTTCAATCTCCCTCAATGCGTTCTCGAAATCCCCCATCCCTTCGTAAGCGGACGCAAGAAGGTAACGCAATTCAATTTTTTCACTCTGAGGGATGTCCTCGAGAAGAATGGCCGGGCCTACCGTCTTTATCGCTTCACTATACTTGCCAAGTTTGATCATTGCCGCACCGGTTATTTCCAGAGATAACGGCCAGGTATGTTTGTTTATTTTCAACTCTCGCGCATGGGTAAGCGCTGTTTCATAGAGCTCGGCAGCAAAGGCCTGTTGCGCAAGTTCCAATCGCTTGCCTACATCCTCCTCGTCCCATCTGATATTTCCGCGGAATTCGTCGAATTCGGTAGCCACTTCAAAACTCGGCGCGGGCGGCGCTTCCATTTCTTTCAGCAGGAATTCTATATCGGCGATCTGGCCTTCCATGGTCGGGGGCTCCTCTGCCGGGGGTTCTACTGGTTCGGTTTCCTTCTCTCTCTGCGCACGGTCAACGTAATTCTCTACTTCACGGATGAGATCATCGAAAATGCCTGCGCCAGGCTCAGACGTTTCAGCCGTCTCTTCATCCTCGGCAGCGCTATCAGCGTGTGCTGGTTCCTCGACACCAACTGTTTCCGGCGTTTCGACGTCCTGCGGCTTCGGTTCCTGAGCGGCGAACTCGTCAGCCGAGCCGACACGCTCCTGCACTTCGGCAACGACCTCTCCAGCCGCCTCGACACGTTCTGGTTCCTCTGAAACAACCGGTTCCGGGATTTCTGCTTCAGGCGCTTCGGTTTCTTTTGATTCCGTGGGTTCTTCGACCGCCTGTGGTGGCATTTCCGACAAATCGATTTCCCTTTCTTCAACCTTCTCTTCAGGACCGGTGCCGGTCAACGCCTGTAGTTCCCTCAGCTTGTCAAAAGCCGCCTCATTACTTGGGTCGATTTCAACGATACGGTTCAGTACATTGATTGCTTCGAGGGGTTCACCCTGCTCGACGAGATCACTCACTGCTTTGTTGAATTCAACAAGCGCTTCGTCCTTAGAACCTATTTCGTAGAGAAGATTCCCCAATTCAACCCGGCTCTTAGGATCCAAGCCTTCGTCGCCGCCATCGGTCTGAGGAAGCAAGCGGTTTATTTCATCCAGTATACTTTTTTCGTTTTTCTCGGTAGCCACGGATTTCAGCCGGTTCAATTCTTCTTCCGCCTGCTCAGTGCGATTCATCGCTCGAAGGATACGCACATAAGACAATCCCAGCCGCAAATTTTCCGGCTGTAACTCGACGATCTTGCGCAAGCCGGTAATGAATGTGGTTTCATCCTTATTATCGATCGCCGAAGAACAAAGATCGATCATTTTCTGTATGCCTTGATTGGGAAGGCCTGCCTGTCTATAGAGCTGCGACAGATGGACATACCGGTCACTATTTGCTCGCTCGATTTTCGCCACTTTTTCAAGACATATAATTGCTTCAAGTTGCTGGTCATTCTCGGCATATATCGCCGCTGCCTGTTCGTAGCGCGTAACTGCATCCTCCCTCTTACCCATTCGCTGAGCAAGATCGGCCGAGAGCTCCAGGGCCCTTGCTGAATTCGGGCTCTCATGAAGCACGCGGCGCAAGAGAACCTGCGCTTTCTCGAGCTGTCCTTCCTGCATGTAGCTTTTACTCTTTTCTAAGAAGTCAATTTCCATGTATAGCCTTCGCCAAAATTATAATTGATTTCAAAAAGTTGTCAAGAATATTTTCTCGATTTCTCTAAACATTTTCTCTTCCTGTTTGGTCAATGAATCCACCGTAGTATTCGTTGATGTATTAAACTCGTCGTCAGTTATTGACTTGAGATTTATCAACACGTTCAGTCGAGCACCGATAAACCCGCTGTGCAGAGCATGAAGTGCGACGCCAACGTCCGAGATAGCACTCTTCAACCCTTTTTGTGCTAGTGTCTTGGCATAAGGATAGACGAGCAGGATCTTCTTGCATACCTCGAGCGGTACCTCAGCAGCATTCTTCAAGCCATTCTGTATCGCCGCCTCTTTCGCCTTTTTCTCATCCGGCGACTCATCCGGCAGTTTAAATGCGGACATTACTGCGTCAAACGCTTGTTTGTCTTTTTCAATGTACTTGTAGAAATCGTACATCTCAAGCTTTAGATGACCGTGAAAGTCCTTGAGTTCAGCATCTTTCGTCTTTCTTACGGTTATTCCCGTAACCATAGCCAGCAACCCTGCACCGAGTGCCGCCTCAAGCGCCGCAACACTGCCCCCACCCGGTGTCGGCCTGGACAGTGCCAGATCATTAAGAAATTCAAGGATCGACTGTTTGCCTGCTTTACCGCGCAAACGGTACTCGAGAATTTGATTCTCATTAAAGCGGTCCAACTGTAGAAAGTACCGGGCGGTATCGATCAAAGCCTGTTCAGGAACCAGCCCGACGATCTCTGATTCCCTGATGCGCACGCCGTATCGTTCGGCTTCACGTCGCGCCATTTCAAAAACCCGGAACAGAGGTGTTTTCGTGTACTCGGTCATATTGATTGAAACCTGGGCAATACCTTCATCCTTAAGTTCAAAACCCAGTGCCTTACAATACCGGAAGCCGCCACTCATGAACCTTATCGCCTTGGCGACCTTCTGGGCAATGTCAACGTCGGAAGTATTCAGATTGAGGTTGAAGGCAATGAGCGGGAACCGGGCTCCTACCACCGTGGCTCCGGCCGTAGGATGTATCTTGGGTTCACCAAAATCCGGTCTGCGGTCTGGGTTGGTCTCGATCTCGTCGCGCAGGCCTTCGAATTCACCCCGTCTTATATTCGCAAGATTCTGGCGGTCCGGTCTGGTTGCCGCCGCCTCGTATAGGTAAACTGGAATCTTCAGTTCATCGGCTATCCTTTTCCCCAGACGTTTTGCCAGTTCAACACACTCCCGCGTTGTAGCGTTACTTATCGGCACGAAAGGTATTACATCGGTCGCGCCCATGCGAGGGTGTTCACCCTTGTGTTTTGTCAAATCGATCAATTCCGAAGCCTTCTTCGCGCCCTTGAAAGCGGCTTCGAGCACGGCCTCGGGTTCGCCGACAAATGTCACAACCGCGCGGTTGTGGCTTGCATCCATCTCGCGGTCGAGTAACTCAACACCGGCGCTTTCTATCTCACCAATAATCTGATTGAGTTTTTCCTCGTCGCGTCCTTCACTGAAGTTAGGAATACACTCAATTATTTTTTCCATAAATTACCTTCCCTTTCTTAACAGTACACTTAACCATATCCTCCCCAAATTCGTAGGGAATCTTCCTATAATCATCCACATCAAGCAAGACCAGATCAGCCTGTTTTCCTTCTTCGATACTACCAACACGGTCGAATATCCCGAGCGCCCGGGCACCATGTTTTGTCGCGCCGAGCAGGGCTTCCTCAACATACATACCATAAGCAAGGCAGGCAAGCGAAATAATCTTCAACATCGAATAAATCATACATGACCCGGGATTGAAATCGCTCGCGATGGCGACCCCTGATTTCGTCGACCGGAACGCCGTCATGTTCGGTTTACGCGAAAGCCGCAGAAATAACGACGTACCGGGGAGTAGAGTGGGCACGACACCCGCCTTTTTCAGCGCTGTGATATCGCGTTTTGTCGAGACGAGGAGGTGATCCGCTGACTTACAACCAAGTTTTGCGGCAACAAGTGCCCCGCCTATGTTGGCGAATTCGTCAGTGTGAATCTTGATTGCGAATCCATAGTCCTTGGCAGCCGATAATATTTGCTCGCTTTCCTTCTTGCTGAAAGCGATATCGTCGCAGAATACATCGCAGAAAGCAGCCAACCTCTTTCTCGCCACGTAGGGAATCATTTTCTCAACCACCAGCTTGACGAATTCATCACGTTTCATCCTTGCCGGCACCGTGTGTACGAGGAACGTAGGAATGACTTCGATCGGCGCACGCCGCTTCAGCCGATTGATGACCCGTAACATCTTGTATTCGACCTCGGGCATCAAACCATAGCCACTTTTCACTTCGACGGTTGTCGTGCCATGTCTTACTATCTTCCTCAATCGCTGCTGCCCCAGCTCATAGAGTTCATCCTCGCTTGCTTTTGTGGTATGCTTCACCGTACTTGCGATCCCACCTCCAGCCTTCGCGATTGCCTCGTACTTGACACCCCGTATGCGCATCGCAAATTCGCCCTCGCGACTCCCACCAAAGACCAGATGGGTATGCGAATCAACAAAACCCGGGCAGACGACGCATCCTTTTGCGTCGATGATGCGGTGATGTGCCTCGGCGTTGATCGACCCGACCTTTGCGATTATACCTTTCTCAATAAGAATTGACCGATTTTTGACTACACCAATACCGCGCTTCATTGTGAGAATTTGAGTAGCATTAGAGAGCAAAACGGACATCAAATATTTTACCCTATTTTCCTTTTGTGTCAATGATTAGAAAGAAAAATCAGTGGTAGAAGAAACAAGGAAAAGGTGTTTGAGGTTGTTTGCTTCGGGATTCCTTGTACTCTCTAGGATCTAGTCCTTACTATCTTTGGAGTGGCTCGCTTTTCCAGACTATCCTGCCGGCTCTATTCACATAAGCGCGGTTTTTCAGGGTATCCAGCACCATGGCTAAACCACCTGAGAAATGGCCCACGAGTTCAAATTGTAGCGGTATGACTACCCTGCCTGATTTATCTATATAGCCCCATCTGTCACCAACCTTAACTGCAGACAAACCCTCGAAGAAACCATATGCCAGGTCGAATTTCGGTTCTAT
Source organism: Caldifarciminota bacterium (assembly GCA_020353055.1). GTDB lineage: Bacteria > Hydrothermota > Tepidihabitantia > SM23-42 > SM23-42 > SM23-42. The sequence continues at coordinate 2,147,321 of CP070686.1, forward strand.
CGCCAATTCGCCATCAGTGTCTATGAAACCCCACTTCTCGCCAATCCTGACCGGCGCGAGGCTGTCGGAGAACGTCCCGGCGAAATCAAATTGTAGTGCAATGATCATCTTCCCCTTCTGGTCGATGAAACCCCATTTGCCATCCACAAAAACAGGAGCACGTCCTTCAGAAAACATGCCCACGGCGTCGAATTGAGGCTCTATTTTAACTTCTCCAGTCTGATCAACATAACCCCAGCCGGCGCTGTCCCGGAAAGCTGCCAGGCCCTCGGAAAAGGTGAGCGGAATGTCGAATGCCGCAGCGATGACCATCTCACCATTCTTATCGATACAGCCCCATTTTTCCTCGGTCCGAACAGCAGCGAGGCCCTCGGAAAACGCACGCACGGCAGTGTATTTGGGCTCTACCACGAAATTTCCAAGCGTATCGATAAATCCCCATTTCATTCCGACTCTCGCGTCCGCCTTACCTTCGGAAAAGAAGCTACTATGGTCGAACTGCGGTTCAATAATTACCTCACCTTTCTCGTCCATGTAACCCCACTTCCAATCCTTCTCAAAGGCCACGCGCCCCTCGGAAAACCGACCAGCCCGGTCCAGCTGCGGTTCTATCACAACCTTGCCATTGTTGTCTATGTACCCAATCTTCTGATCAACCATGATTGGAAACAACTTTGAATCGTTACCTCCTCCAGAACCGCCGCAAGACAGCACGCATATTGCTGCAAGACAAAACGGAAGTATTTTTTTCACAAACACTCCTTTTTCTGCTGAAAATTGTTTATCAGAACTTTGAACAAGCCGTATGAACACGTGAATAATACTACAACCACCAACTATATCGTGAGGTGTATAATGAAACGATAACTAGTAGTATGTTCATGCTACTTACGAGCCACGCAAATGAGTATGTCGCTTTCCTTTTTGTTATATGGCTCGAACTTGTATGAACCGTAGAACCTTATCTTTCTATAACCGGCCAACTGAAGTAATTTAGTATAATCGTCCTTCAGCAAAATCTGTGCATAGTCAACCGACCAGACCTTGAGTTCTGGTTTCTGCTTGTCCTGTCGTATATCCAGAATATTATAGCGCGCGCCCCGCTCCCGATAGTCGATCGCGAAAAGCCGCGTGAACTCTTTCTGGCTCGTATTGAGTATGAATCTGGGTTTCATCTTCCACTGTTTGTCGGTAGTGCCCTGTGTGATTATCAATATGCCGTTTTCGCGCAATACGCGCTGCATGCTCAGGAATGCCCTGATCACCTCTTTTTTGTCCGGCATGTGAAGTATGGAACTAGAAAGACATGCAACTGCATCAAATTTCCGCTTAAAATGTTTGTGTAACGATCGGTAATCGACTTTATGTAACGGGATGTTGATATTCAAACTTTTTAGGTTCTTCCTTGCCCTCGCCAGCATCGACGCGGATATGTCCGAACCGGTGACTTCGCAACCCAACGAGTAGAAGAGATGGACGTCATGGCCGGTACCACATGCACAATCGATCACCGAATGGATATTGTTCTCGATAAAGACTTTTTGAAAGAAAACACGATAGTTCGTTTTATGTTCCCCGAATTTATCGTGGAACAAATCGTAACGTTCGGCAAAACCCTTGTATGCATCTTTAACCATTATGGCAGCTCCAGATTATATGACACTGATTTAAGCGAAACTGAGTGAAATTGTCCAGAATATCGTATATTTTGATGCTATGGAAACGAAACACTTGAATATTATATCCAGATTCGGACAAAAGTCAACCGGGTATGTAAGGCTTGACATGTACGCGTTTATCGTGATAATAATACTAGTTCTTTTCGTTCGAAGGGGGGTTCTGACACTCGAACGAAAAAATCATTTGTGCGAGTATTAAAGCAATGATATTATGGGTCGCACCCTCAAAGAAGGAGGTAATATGGGGAAATTATCACTTGGTGTAATGATGACTTTGCTGGTGCTCGGTTTACTCAGCGGTACTTACGCTGCCCAACGGGTCGTCATGATGGAAGAAGCCTACTGGAGTGGCTGACCAACCTGCCCTTATGCCAGCAGTCTGCTGGACACAATCTCTATGCTTGATTATCCTGACCAGACCGCCCTCGTGGAGTATCACTCGGCCACGGGTGATTTTGGATTTCTTCAGGAAGCACGAGACCGCGTCTACAATTACTACATTTTTTACGGATATCCATCACTTTTCGCCGACGGTGTTGATCTCTGGCCGATAAGTACTTGGAGACCGTGGCTCACGAATCGCATGACACAACCCTCGCCGATTACGCTAAATATTACAGGTGGCTATGATCCGGTAACTAAAAACGGTATGGTAACCGCCTCTTTCCAGAATGATTCTTCGAGCGCCATTACGGCGCGTGTCTATTTTGTCATAACCGAGGACAGCCTTTACCACCTCGACCCTAACGGCCATGAGTGGCACAACAAACTGGCACGTGATTTTCTGCCGGACGAAACCGGTGAAGTGATAACCATCGATGTGGGGCAAACCGAGGACGTGAGCCGCAACTTCACGATCGATGCCGCCTGGGATGAGGATTTCTGTACCATAGTAACCTGGATTCAGGTAGATGCTCCCTCGCGCGAGGGACTTCAGGCCGGTAAGATAAAAATAACGGATCTCGTCGGGATCGAAGAGCTCGTCGTCAACAAAATAGAAAAATCCGTCATTACATTGGTCAATAATCCATGTTCTGCAAATAATATCCGATTCCTTATCGAACTTCCCCAGGGTACAGCATATGGGCTTGAGATATTTGATGTTCTGGGACGAAACGTAGAGAGTTACGCTGGAACTACATCGAGTGGCCGGGAAATAATGCAATTAGAACTTAGCGCCGCTGACCGCAAACGTGTGAGTGCCGGTGTATATCTATATCGGTTCACCAGTAAGACGGAGACAGCAACGGGTAAGATCATAGTAAAGTAATATTCAAAGCATGGGGTCGGGTCTTGACTATTGATAAAATGGTCTACGTGACCAGCACGCATGCAATAACAATGCTAGTTTCGAAAATCGGCCACGGCATTATGAAAATGCTGTAGGTTTGTCAATACTTAAGACCTGACCCCAACTGCCGAACTTGATTCGTTCCATAGTTTATGTATACTGAGAGACAAACAAATGTGAGGAGGAACACATGAAACACGCATCGCTATTAATAATCATCGCAATCTTCACGATCTCACCACTGCTTGCGCAAACAACTGATGAAGCGCCGGAGAGAACGCCGGCACCTTCTGACGCCGAAGAGCTGAAGAGTGTAAGCAGACTCCCTGAAGCCGCAAAAGAGGCAAGGGAAGCAGGCACCGAAGAAGACGAAATACAGAATGTAGTAAAAGGCGTACAAGAAAAGAAACTTTCTCCCGAGGAAGGCGCGAACACCATACGAATTATGGAAGAAAACTCGGCTGAAGGAGCGTCAAATAGGGGGATATCGGACTTTGTGGTCGAGCAGAAGGCAAAAGGCGTCCACGGTGAAGACCTCGGACAAGCGGTGAGAACCGAACTGCAAGCCCGGCATCGCGTCAGAGTTGAGGAAGGTGAAGGGAAAACGGAACGAAAGGAAGAGCGTGAAGGGCAGGAAGCCGAAGTAGAAAGGGAAAGCGCGGAGAAAACGAAATCTGAAACCAAGGCACCCGACGAAGGCGACCAGAAGCAGAAGGACATGAAGAAGAAACCAGATGAAGAACAGCCCGCGTCAAAAGGAAAAGGTAAGGGAAAATAGAAAATAGCATTAAATTAACAAGGGGAAATAATGATTAAGAAGATCTTTCTTATCGTCGCCATCGTCGTCCTGGTCGTGATTGGCTGTGCAAATGGAAATGAAGAAAAAGCAATCGACCAGAAAACATTAGATAAGGTTGCGAAAATCGCTGCAATGGTTGAAATCGATGAAACAAAAGCACTCGAAATGCTGGAAACGGAAAAAATGAGTGTTGATAAGTACAAAGAAATAATCACGGCGATTACACTCGATGCAAAAGCAACAGATAAATTTGTCGAGATGAAGAAAAACTACATGGAGCAGTACACGAAGTAACTGCACAACGAAGCACAGTCTGACATTTCACAACAGAGGAAGGTACGGTGCAAACCTCACCTTCCCCTGTTCTGGCCGTGTTGTCACTATCTTGACACTGCAGACAGCGCAACTCCCGCCGCAATCATAATGACCCCGGCCAACCGATTCTGCACCTTCCAGTATTTTCTTGAATCAAACCAGTGACTCACCCGGTCTGCGAGCATCGTGTAGAATACCAGTACCGCAGCAGCGATTACTACGCTGGTGCCTGCCATGATCATCAATTGTGTATTTTCATCGTGCGTTTGAACAACGAATTGAGGAAGAAGCGCCGCGTAGTAGAGAATCGCCTTCGGATTCGTACCACAAACAACAAAACCATCGATCAATGCCTTACGCGCTGTCGCTGAGCTCACCCGTCCATGAATGCCCAGTTGCGGTCGGCCCGCGGTCCACTGGCGATAACCAAGATATACAAGATAAATAGCACCAGCAATTTTCAACCCCTGAAAAAAGACAGCGGATTGCTCGAGAATTCTACTCACCCCGAAAAGCACGACGACAACCTGAAGACAATTGGCAGCGAGTTGTCCGAGTATTGTTGGCAGGGTCCCCCGCGCTCCATGTCTAATGGCGTGGCCAATCGTGAAACAAACAGACGGACCTGGGATCAGACCGAAAACGAAAGATGCACCCACGAAAGATAACCACACAGGTAAATACATCTTATCCTCCTTATTGGTTTGACGTCAAACTATATTCGTAAAAAATTTCCACACTTAAAAGTTATTCAGCATTTGCACAATACCACGCACGATATTCTCTCGTTCCTTTTGCGAAAATCCGCGGAACGCCGTGGCGATCAAGCGCTGGGAAATCTCGTCAAAAACACTTTCCAGTGATCTTCCCTTAGCGGTCAAACATAGATATGTTATTCTGTTATCGTCAGGATCCTTCTCTTTCACGACGTACCCCGCACGCATCAGTTTGTTCACGAGCGCAGTGACGGTCGATTTATCCCTTCCTATCCGCTCTGCGATTTCCTTCATGGGAACCCTATCTTTCTTGAATAAAGTACTCATGATACCGCCGTGCGAAGGAACCAAACCCGTAATCTTCTTCTTGTTCAATTCCCTGATAATAAATTCATAAGCCCTGTCCCGTACTCGGGCGATCAAGGCAATAACATGATCCGTCTTCATCCCCGTATTATACTTTGATATCAAACCTTTGTCAAGGGGGTTTGGGGACTATATACCGCATTGACTTCACCCTCTATCTATCATAATATTCAACAGCAATCTGTATGAGGAAGACAAGTCCATGAAGAAAATAACAACTGCGCTCCTCATGGTTTTTTTACCTGTCTTTGCGGCTGAGTACTGCGTTGGTATTATTAGCCATACTGGATTGGCCCCGAGCCGGTGGGGCTCTCTAACATCCAATGAACCGGCATATCAATTAGGCTTGGGCATCAATATTTGGCTCACGAAGAAAGTCGGAATCCACACCGCCCTCCAATATGCCTGGTACCATTATGATTACGATTCCATCACACTTGAATGGAGTTGCGGCAATCTACTTCTTCCCGTTGATGTAATGTACGGCATTCCTATCGGCAATAATAAAATCGTCATCGGCGCAGGGTTAGCGATCTGCAAACGGCTGGACGTAAGAGGAAGCGTCGGCTTCATAACGCCGATAGACATTCCCGATGGTCTTCTGGAGACGAACATCGGGCCCGAGCTAATGGTCGGCATGGAACTTAATGTTCAAAGTATCTGTCTGCTCCCCTCTATCAGATATGCATACGCCCTTGATGGACCAAGCAATACATACTGGGATCGCGGCGAGGAAACATCTCATCACTACATACTACTCGGGTTCGCTATGATGGTCCGCCTGTAACCCTCCGTTCACAAAATGCTAAAAAACTTACCAATTGTCACTGGAGAAATAATCATTAATGAATTGACGTTAGAAGATTTAGATTATCTCTATAGCTTTTTGAACCTGAAAGAAATCAAAGAGTTTCTTCCTGATAGATACGAAACAAGAGAAGAACTCAGAAAGGTCTTAGAATGGTTGATCACCAATTACCGTAGAGACAAAAGTGAGATCATTAGAATCAGTCTCGGCGTAAGGTTGAAGGAAGAGAATAAGTTGATTGGATGGGTTACTTACGGACCATTGCCATATGATGAAAAACTGAAAGAGATCGCATTTGCAATTAATCCAGCGTATTGGAATAAAGGTTATGCCACGACAGCAGGAAGAGCATTCTTGAAATGGTTATCTGAGAACATAACAGAGGATGACATATTTGCAGAAGTGAACCCAAAGAACTACGGATCAAGACGCGTCCTGGAAAAATTGGGGATGGAGAAGATCAAACAGGATATAAGAACAAAAGGCGATGTCACCGAAGATGTGTGGATATACAAACTACAACGAGGTAAAAATCGCACGATTAAAGGCTAAACAAAGCTGCGCACCATGTTGACAATATTCTTTTGTAACCTATAATGCAAAAGTGAAGAAGTATCATGCAATAATCTTTGACTGCGGCGGTGTTATCTTTGATTTTTCACCAACAAACGTATTCAAACACTGGGCGGTGAAGAGCGGCAAAGACGCCAATTCATTAGAGCATAAATTCGAATTCAGCGAAACATACGACAAATTTGAGAGAGGAGAAATTCATGCTTCATTATTCAGGAAACATACTTTGAAGATGCTCGGTATCGAAATCGATGATGAAGATTTTGATAACGGATGGAATTGCTTATATGGGGATATTGTTCCTGGTATCGAAAAGTTGCTCCGGGATCTGAAACAACACTACCGGCTGGTTGCCCTGACAAACACCAATGAAATACACGCGAGGAGGTGGCGCGTTGTGTGCGCACCTCTTCTCCACCATTTCGAAAAAGTATTCAGTTCTCATAAAATTCATGCGCGAAAGCCCGAGCGTAAAGCATACGAGATAGTCCTGGAATACCTCAACTTGGCTCCTGATGAAGTAATATTCCTGGATGACAATCCCCAATTCGTCAGGGCGGCGGCGGACATGCACATAAAGAGTATTCAGGTAATATCGTTCAAGCAAATGGTCGAAGAACTAAGGAAACTTGATGTAGTATTCAGTAGTTCCTAATTGTCAATCACTTAGAATTTGTACGATATCCCTGCATTGATCATAATACCACCGGACTGAAAATCCTCGCCGGCCAGATAGGCTTGATGGCGGGTATAGTCCAACTCCACATAATCTGGAATGGAAAGTCTTGCATACTCGTACCCTATTTCGGCAAATGGCTTTGTCCGCTCAGTAACCTTGAATCTCAAGCCCAAGCAAGGGTGTAGGCCAAAGCGAAGATTCTTCACGAAAAGATCGTAGGTGTCATAGTGCAACGTAATACCCAATCTGCCGTACGGATATACAAATTCTAACGGAAAGGCCTTTTCCAAACCAAGCGTGAACCAATGGCCTCGTACATACTCATCTCCATACGGGTCAGCAACGTTGAACGAGAACCGCTGAAATCTAATAAATGCACTGATATTGTTACTGACCGCCGCCATACTCACATCAATACCATAAGTGAATACACTACTCTTATCAAAATAACTCTTCAAAATAGCGCCTGTCGGATGAAATCCACCAATATCGAGGCCTATGCTGTAATCAAAAGCAGCGCCATTTACCGTAACCGGGAGACAAAACAGCAATGCCGCCAACATATTTTTCATTATACTCTTCCTGCAACCTCCGTGAAAGAATATTCTGCGCCGCAGTCCTGTCAAGACCTGACTCCACTTACCGTACATCACACGCGACATTGACATTGCGTTACGGCGTGTTACAATTATCCATGAAAAAGGCAGCAATGAATTTAAAACTGATCTACCCAATAATCCTCGCAGGAGATTATGAGAAACTGGTAGATTGGTATATCAAGACGTTTGATTTGAGAATCAAATATAAGTTTGAAGGTGAAGAGAACTATACCGTATTAGAACACTCGGGTCAGGCCGTGGTAGGCATCGCCATTGCACATGAAATGGGTGTAAAACCAACTGCTCCGCGCAATAACACCGCCATAATTCAATTCTCCGTTTCCGATATCAAGGGGCTGTTCGAAAGAGTCAGAGAAGCAGGTGGTAAAATCCTGTTTGGCCCTTCTACAGATGAAGAAGAGGGATATCTGTACGGCGGACTGCTTGATATCGAAGGAAACCAGATCTGGGTCGTTGAAGAGAAAGAATAAGAATACTCCGTCTGCTCAAGACTTTGATTTGACACAAACAAAAGATGGTGAGTCGAACGTGTTGGCACCCTTGGGGTATTCTGTTACCCTGAACCCTGCCTTGCGTAACAGATCTCTCCAAACATCCACCGTGAAAGTTCCACAAACGTGGAAGTCATGCTCTATTCTCAATTTACCATTCTCCCGAATCAAGTAGATCATCATTGCCTCGAATGTATCATCAGCCGGATCCGGGTCGTAGTTGTTTTCAATGAAAGTTACTTCCATGTTGTCTGTTTTAGAAACCGTACTCTCTGTCTTGTTCTGCACGAGGTCTTCTTTGCAGAATTCTGCATAACAGATCATGACACCGCCGGGATGCAAATGCTCGAATGCACCCTGGAATGTCCTCAGCAGATCTTCAGCACTTGTAATATAGGCAATACCGTCATTCATGTAAATTGCGTCAAACTGGCGCTTTAGATCAAAATACCTCATGTCGGCCAGGTAGAAATTGCATTCCGGATTTAGTCTTTTCGCGTTTTCCAGCATCGCCTTGCTGATATCCAAACCATAAGCGTCAAAATGTTTCTTGAAATGGAAGAGATTTTTGCCACCGCCGCACGTTATGTCCAGCAGAGTGTTCACTTCAATTTGGGCATGCCGTTTGATGAGATCGACAGCCGTCTCACTTTCTTCTTTGTATTCCTCAACACTTCCCCACAAAGGCCACAGCCACGCAAGATCATTATACAGACGGTGCATACGCTTGTCCCTATCATTCACGAACCCATTATATCCGCTCGCGTTTAAGCGTCAAGAAACCCATGACGATGACGGGGACGGAGGTTGACTTTTTGGCATCAATCGGTGTTTTGTCAGTACTATCGGTTGATATATCGCCTGACATACCGAGATTGCCAAATGGCTCTGCCCCTCGTAATGACCCTCTGCGCAGGGATGAGATGGTTGACAAGGCTATGACCACAAATACAATGAAAATAAGGAATCCATCATGCTACAAGGCGTACATTTCCTTCTCACCTATATGTGCAACTTTGAATGTGACCATTGCTTCGTTTACAGTGGGCCCAGTGCTCCAGGCACATTCACCCTGAATCAAATAAAAGACGTGATTGACGAAATGACCAATATCGACACCGCAGAGTGGGTGTATTTTGAGGGTGGCGAACCGTTTCTATTTTATCCCATAATGATCGAAGGCGTAAAAATCGCCCGTGACCAGGGATTCAGAGTAGGTATTGTTACGAACTCATACTTTGCCACGACAAAGGAAGATGCTGAAATCTGGCTAAAACCTCTGGTCGCATTGGGCATATCTATTCTCAGCGTGAGTGACGATCCGCTTCACCATGGAGACGAGAAAGAAAGCCCGGCAAAACGCCTAATTGCCGCTGCAAGGAGAGTCGGAATGCCGGCCAGTTCAATTTGCATTGAAAAACCTGTTGCCGGAGTATCTACAGACAGTACGCAAGAAAAAGGCGAACCTGTAATCGGTGGCGACACAATGCTCCGGGGAAGGGCAGTTGAGAAATTGCTCGAAGGTCTTCCGAAAAAATCATGGAAAACATTCACCGAGTGCCCTCACGAGGAACTCGTAGTTCCTAAGCGAATACATGTCGACCCTTATGGTAACACCCATATTTGCCAGGGGTTGAGCATGGGAAACATATGGGAAGTACCTTTGTCAGAGCTGGACAAGAAATATGACGCTAACTTGCACCCTATCTGCGGACCGCTGATCAAAGGTGGACCTGCTCAATTGGCAAAAACATACGATGTCAAACACGAAGATGCATACGTCGATGCCTGCCACTTCTGCTACCTTGTACGCAAATCCCTCATCGGCAAATTTCCGCAGTTCCTTGCCCCACGACAAGTCTATGGGTTAGAATAAAAAGTGTGGCGTTAAATCTTCACAATTCACAAAGTCGACGCAGCTGATATTCCAGGCGGGATTTATTTCTCGATGCGCTGCGCTCATTCGAAGGAAAAACCGTTTCTTCGGAACGCCTCGACACGACTACGGTCGCCGCTTAGCTATACTTCATCCTTCAATATCGCCTCGCCCTTGGTGAACCACGAAATACCAAAGAACAGAACAGCAAAGGCCTCCAGCCAGTATACAGGATTGAGCGGCTCAAAAACCGAGGCTACTGAATCGGGCAGAATTATGTAGACAGCGATCAACAGTATACAAATGGCCATCGCATAACCGCATGACTTGTAGACCCTGTTCCTCTGTATCTTTCTCCTTGAAGGCGGCTTGTCCGGATTCGTCTTAGTAAACAGGAAGAGTGAGAAATAAATAAGCGTCAGAAAGAACAGCGCGGCAAATGCCAGGTGAATGTAGCCGATTATGTGATCAGTGTTTGTGGCTCCGACATCGGGTGTGCAGGGAAATAAGGCTACCCCGATCGCGAATATGCAACAGAGATTGCCGGCAAGGTTATCAGAACGTTCGTAACCTCGGTATGTAAGCAGGAAGAAGCCGATAGCAAACAGAATGCCGACGAACACATCGTGCATACCTGTATGGTAGTAAGCGCTGACAGAACTCTGAGGACCGGTGTTGAAGACTATCAATGCACCTATCGCCAAGATGAAAGGAAACAAGATCCCCAAGAGCCCAATGATTCTTCTGAGCTCCAGATAAGAAAAGACCAACGTTGTGTCACTTCCTAATCCTTTATTCATGTATATCCTCCTTTCAGAAATCCCAGAATTTTTTGAATCTACTATTCAATCACAAATGTTACCCAGATAATATCAGCTTTGTTTCAGCATGATTCTCTCGGAATTTTCCTGCGAGGGCAATAACCTTCGTATTGCTTGTATGTATTGATATCTATGATTCTCATCATTCCTTTTTTTTCTGGATGCCAGTTGACGCCATAGCGCGGAAATTCAAGCATCATTTAGCCTCAATCTTTTGATACCGATTTTTCTATCCAATCACGAAGACGTCTTCCCATTTTTCGTGCTTCGCCTTTTGCAGCGTTCCATACAAACCACGTAACTAATCCACCAAATAGCCCTCCTATCTCTACATAGGATTCGTAGATGAGTAAACGTACTCCCGCTTGCGGAGTATCCCTTATCTCCCAAGACCCTTCTATTCTCTTCATGTCGCCAGAAATTTTCCTCCACTTTAATAGCGATCCTGGTGCTTCATACAGACGGTGCAGAACAAAGTGATATTCCTTGAATACGTGGTTCCAAAATTCAACAATTGCACCATTATCGTCTTGTTCAAGAACCTTGATACTGTCTAATCCTTCGAAGATTTCGGGGTAGTTCTCATAGTCCGTAAGTACCTCCCAAATTAGCTTTCTAGACGCGGCAACCGTAAACATTGCCCGGACACCTCGCAACCCTTCTTTCGTCTCTACACCCTCCACCATCACCTCACCATCTAGAAGCCTATTCCAATCTACTTCTGCATCTTTATACGAAGTGAGGTTGTAGGACGCTGTACATAATCTGGCAGTGACGATCAACATCAGACACACGACGACTTTGCACATGGATCCTCCCTTCATGATGCGATAGGTAACCACATACCGAAACGTAACTCACTGTATCAAAACAGCCAACTGCACGTGAAAAAGCTCTTCGCAGGGCAATGGGGGACGGAGGTTGACTTTTTGGCACTATTCTTCCTAAGTACCGACCTCTCGAACGCCTTTGGCTCTCATACATATTTTCCCCAACGTAGTGCTGCCAATATGTTCAATTGTGATAATTATATCCTTGATCTGTTTTTCAATAGCCTGGCGTAAACCTTTAAATTGCCCGGACCACTCATAATTATAATCAACAATTCTTACAGGTCTTTTCATTACAAGCGCTTCAATGTGCTTTGCTGCTTATCATTTTGTTAAAAGCAATCAATTTTCGAATACCGCTCCTGAAATAATTCTCCGAAAATTTACCTAAGAATTTACTTCTCATTTTCATGACGGCATAACAATGTCTGATATCTCCAATACAGAAACATCACGGGGTTTTATTTGCTTGCTATCCCCCGCACCTCGGTATCGAGCCACTCCTGGGCAAATGAGTATACTTCTTCAGTAAAACCATGTCCAGCTGTGAATTTCTTGAAAATACATTTGATACCTGCTTCTATCATTGCTTTCTCGATTCTTTCAGAGTACGCTATTTCAAGGACTTCATCTTCAGTACCATGGGCAAGGTACACGTGCATATTGTTTTTCTTGAGACCTTCCAGGATTTCTTCAGTGAGATAAAAATCATGAATGTACGGAGCATAGGCAAAAAATGATTCAACCAATTCTGGATGTAATGCAGCGCATGCAATGGAAAAGAATGCACCCTGACTATGTCCGAGAAGGAAAATCTTATCTCCGGCAATGCGGTACTGTTTTTTTACATCGGCAATGCATGTGAAAATCCAATCCACGGTCAGATTCTCAATGAGTGGGTAGTATGATTTATCCTCGTCGAAATCATATGGAGGATATCCGCTCCACCCTTCCTGTTGATTCTCAATGAAGACATCAACAAACGGGTACGAATAACGCGGTGCGATATAGATAATATCTTCACGACCCAGCTGGTCTGCTACTATACCGTGACCTATTTCCGTGGAGCCCCTGCCATGCAGGATTACGCATAATGGATAGTCCTTTTTGGATTCATCATAATTGGGTGGCACCATTACAATATAGGTACCAAGACTTTTCATCTCATGATAATGTCGCTTGAGGTCCTTTGGCTGCGTTTCAACCTTTCGATCACCCAGAGTGATTATAAGTCTTTTTATTTTACTATTCCTCATTATTGTAAGCGTCAATTCCTCGCCGACTCCACTTTGGTTTAACCATTCCTGAAGACCTTGTTTATCAATCTCCTGACCATTAACTTCAATTAGCGTATCATCAACCTTGAGACCTGCTCGATCAGCAGGACCGCCAGGAAAAATATATGTTAAAACAACAACCTCTTTGTCACCGATGGTGGAAACAGAGTAATCAATTCCCCAGAAGCCTTTAACAAAGGGTTCTTCCTTTTCTTCTTGTTCATCACAATAAGCACGTGTTGGAATAGCAATTATCTGTATAAGTGTCACTATAATAATGACACACAAATGTCTATTGAAAATCTTCATCATACCTCCTTTGATGATAATATATCTTGGGTGAATTCAGTGTCAACCCATGAAGAACTACAGTTTCGAGCCGATGGCCGATGGGGGATGGCCGATGGGGACGGAGGTTGACTTTTTGGCACTAGTTTTCCTTGATACCGACCTCTCGAACACATTTGGCTCTCTTATACATTTTCCCCAACGATGAATATCTTAATGGCTTAAAAAGCGGTAATTTCATAACCTCACGGTATTTCAGACCGGCACGATCTCTCAATAAAACCAAGAGCTTACGCCTCAAGCGCTTAGAGAGATGAGCGCAAGGATCAATTGAATCTATGCGTATCCCTTCGGCCTTCTCAAACTCAGCAATAACCGTCTCTGGTGATTCAAACGAATAATCGTCCTTCCTCCTGCGTGATGAATCACCAGCGGTTTTCCGACGATTAAATTGACGTTCGACGTCATCGACAAAACCCTCATCACCCAGTAGCAACCCAAAACGACTACTGCACAAAGGTAATTCCTGACCCGTCCACGCGCATAACTTTGAGCGTAAGTCCTCGAGATCATGGAATAGACCTTCAGCATACTTACTATCAAGCCAAACTTCAGAGATACCGCTGAAATAGTAATTAATACTCGACCATCTGTAAGCAAACGGGTTCTTCACCAAACGTGCACGCAATGGATTCAGTAAAACGTACAAAAATGCCATACTAAGGTATGCATCATTTTGTATCAATGACGATCTATAACGATCCTGAAAAACGTATCCCCTACCACCATATTTGTGTCGGTAGTACAAACCATAATTTCCGTTGAGCTGGCGCATAAAATCAGACAGCCGACCCGAAGTATTCTGCACAATTAAGTGATAGTGATTTCTCATCAGACAGAAAGCAATCACGCGGATCCGCTTAGTAGTTGCACCATCAGCCACCAATCTCAAAAAGTATTTCTTATCACCACGCCCGGCAAGAATGGGTTCACCATTCAAGCCGCGATTCATCACATGATGCCAGGCACCCTTGAATGTTACCCGTGATCTCCTCATACAATCACCATCGCATTATTGTCAAAAAGTCAACCTCCGTCCCCGGCCCCCCCGAATACAATCACTGTAATCTATTTGTTATCTCCGTAATCTAAGCGGTTGTGACCGAGTCACAACCGCTGCCAGACGTTCTTGTCCAGACTCCGGTACTGAATCGCTTCGGCGATGTGGTGGATCTTGATGTTATCTTCACCGTCGAGGTCGGCAATGGTGCGGGCGACTTTTAACACCTTATCATAGGCGCGTGCCGAAAGACCGAAGCGCTCGATCGCGGTCTTGAGCAAGGACTGCGCCTCGCCGTCGATCACGCAATGTTTTCTGATGTCTTTTGACCCCAGATGCGCGTTGCAGTAGATGTTTTTCTTGCCTTCGTACCGCGCAAGCTGATCCTCGCGCGCCTTGTTGACGCGGGTACGAATATCCAGTGACGATTCACCAGGGGCAGTCGATTTCAGTTCATCGTATTTCAAGGCCGGCACCTCGATGTGGATGTCGATCCGGTCGAGTAACGGCCCGGAAATCTTTGCGTGATAGCGCTGGATCGCGGCCGGTGTGCATCTACATTCATGATAGGGATCGGTAAAATAACCGCACGGACATGGATTCATTGCCGCGGCGAGCATGAAGCGCGCCGGATAAGTCAGGGTTATCTTTGCGCGGCCGATCGTCACCTGTCCGTCCTCAATGGGCTGGCGCAAGACTTCCAACACATTCTTGTGGAACTCGGGCATCTCATCGAGGAACAACACGCCGTTGTGCGCGAGTGATACTTCACCCGGTTTGGGCACGTGGCCGCCGCCGATTATGCCTGCATCAGATATCGTGTGATGGGGTGAGCGGAACGGCCGCGTGCCGAGCAGCGGGTCGCCGGATTGGAGGATGCCGGCAACCGAATGGATCTTGGTCGTTTCCAGCGCCTCTTCCAAGGTCATGCGGGGGAGGATCGTGACCATGCGCCGCGCGAGCATGGTCTTACCCGTACCGGGCGGTCCGATCATAAGGATGTTATGGCCGCCGGCCGCGGCGATCTCCAGAGCGCGCTTAGCATGATGCTGTCCCTTGACCTCGGCAAAATCGACCGTGTACTGTGATGCCGCATCGAAGATCTCTTCGCGATCCACAACAGTCGGCTGCACTTCCATCTCGCCGTTCAGAAATGCCACGACTTCGATCAGGTTGTCAAACCCATAGACACTCATACCATCGACGATCGCTGCTTCACGGGCGTTTACCCTCGGCAGAATGAGACCGTCGAGTTTATTTTGTTTTGTCGCGAGGGAAAGAGAAATCGCGCCTTTGATCGGGCGAAGCGAACCATCAAGCGATAGTTCACCCAGAATCGTGTAGCGCTTCAAACCCTCGCTCCGTACGCTCTGGCATGCACCCAGAATACCGACCGCGATCGGCAGGTCAAAACTGGAACCCTCTTTCTTAATATCGGCCGGCGCAAGATTGACCGTGATCTTCTTACCAGGAAAACGGAACCCCGCGTTCTTAATCGCTGCGAAAACCCGGTCTTTTGATTCCTTGACCGCGTTATCGGGAAGTCCGACCGTGGTAAATGCAGGAAGACCTCTTGATATATCAACTTCGACATCTACAAGATAACCCTCGATACCAAATGTAGCACATGATAATACTTTTGACAACATGACAATGAGTATAGATGCTACACAAATGACTGTCAATCACAGGACCCACCCACTTCTTCGCAAAAGTGACGGCAATCTCTACCCCTCTACTTTACTGACGATTATCGATATCTTCTTGAACAGAAAGATTAATTCTGAGTGTAGTATGTCAACTGCATGGATGTCAGATACACCTGTAATTTTGTCAATAGTCATGACTTGACCCCGGGCCGTTCTAGATGCTACACAAATGACTGTCAATCGCCGAACACGCTCACATTTTCGCAAAAGCGACGATAATCTCAACATCAATTTCTAATGATAGACATCAAAAAGAGTTTCTCTAGAATACAACATGCCTTCGACCTTGGTATGTTCACGGTGTCACCGCCAAGCAATCGTGTAATTCCATAAATAGTAGATAACTGACCCCGGGCCGTCTCCTTGACTCGCGTGCGCAACTGGGTATAATAGCCAAAGGAACAATCAAAAGGAGCAATGATGAAAAAGATATTCGGATATTTGGTCGTGGCGGCGATCTTGATCGTCACGGTCGTCCTACTTCTGCAAATAAGAAAACCCGTTAACGCAGAGTTTGTGCCTGAGGCGCATAAATCAACTGGCGAGAGCCGCGAGGAATGGGCAGGCATCTTCATTCAGGGTGAACGGATCGGTTATTCTTTTACGAAGATCTCGCGCGACGATGTTGGGCTCACGGTGGAAAACATCACGCGCATGACAATCGTCATGATGAACCAGACCCGGTCGCTTACAACTCATGTATTCGCGCACACGGACAAGGATTACACCCTCAAGGACTATTCGCTGGAACTTCGCAATGGCGGTCATCAGCGCGTCGAGGGAAAGATCACGGGGCAGCAATTAGATTTAACTTCATACAGTCAGGGTAGAGAGTACAAGCAAACATTGACCCTGAAGGAAAAGCCATATTTCCCGGACGCAATAGAAGAAGTTATAAAGAGCAAGAACCTGAAGGTCGACGAGGAGATCGCCATACCCTATTTTGACCCGACGACTCAATCATCATCCACCGCTCGCATAAAGATGCTCGGCCAAGAGCAAGTTGATGTGCTCGGCGAAACGAAAACCGGAACCAGGGTGGAGTTGAGTTTCATGGGAATCAGTTCGATACTATGGCTCGATGCGGATTATCAACTAATAAAGGAATCATCACCGGCCATGGGATTGGAGATTATTCCATTGTCAAAAGATCAAGCGCTGGCCGAGATATCTCCGGACAAGGCTTTTGATCTGATCACTTTTTTCTCGGTAAAATTAGATCCACCCACACCAGACCCCACGACCCTGTCGTATCTAAAAGTGGAGATGCAGGATATCACCACAGAGGATCTTGACTTGCAGGACGACTACCAGGAACTCCTAAGCGAGAGCCCGATCGTCGTAGCATCCACCCTGCCCCAGATAGCGACTCTGCCCGACCTTACCCTGCCAATTGAACACAAAGAGAGTTTTCTCGAGCCATCGGCTTACATACAGTGCACTGACCCGTTGATCATCAACAAGGCGAAAGAACTGATAGGCGATGAAACGGACGCAACCGCTGCCGTGTTAAAACTCACAAGCGGCGTCTATAATCTCCTCGAGAAGAATCCCACTGCCTCACTACCATCGGCACTCGATGTGCTGCAGATGAAAAAAGGCGACTGCAATGAACATGCGATCCTCTTCACGGCACTGGCGCGGGCAGCCGGCATCCCGACGAAGATCTACGTGGGACTGGTCAACCTCAATGGTTATGCCTATTATTACCATGCCTGGTGCGCTGTTTGGCTGGGTAAATGGGTGCCAGTAGACCCGACATTCAATCAGTTCCCCGCAGACGTTGGTCATTTGAAGCTGAAGGAAGGAGAAATCGCCGAACAGGCGGGCGTCCTCAAAGTGGTGGGCAAGCTAAAGATAAAAACTCTGGAATACACAGAATAATCCTGGCCACACCATGAACAGATTAGTAATTAAGAATCTCAAGAAGAAATTCAACAACACGTGGGCGCTTGAAGGTCTAAATCTTCAACTAAACCAGGGAGAAATATTCGTGCTGCTTGGTCCAAATGGCGCGGGGAAAACAACGACGCTGAAATTAATCGCCGGTTTACTTCGTCCCACCGAAGGCGAAATAGTAATCGAAGGAACCAATCTCAACGATGATCCGATCAAAGCGAAATCATATCTGGGATACGTGCCGGATGAGCCTTTCATTTATAACAAACTCACCGGCCGTGAATTCATCAATTTCGTCGCCGGAATATACAATGTCAGCAAGCAGAACTACGAAACCCGCCTAACCGAATTGATGGAAACGTTTGACATTGGAACCTGGGTTGACGAATTGTCGGAAAGTTACTCCCACGGCATGAAGCAACGCGTGATCATGTGTCAATTGCTTCTGCATAATCCCAACCTGGTTCTGATCGACGAGCCGCTCGTCGGGTTGGATCCTAAAACGAGCAAAACGGTACGCGAACTCTTCGTTAGACTCAAAGAAGAGGGTAAAACGCTGTTCATTTCGACGCACACGCTTTCGTTTGCCCGTGAAGTCGCCACCAAGATCGGCATCATCAACCGCGGTGAACTAAAATTCATTGGTGATATAGAAGAATTGTCAAGGATCTCGGGTAAGAAAGACATCGAGGACATATATTTGAAGTTGTCTGCAGACAACGGAATCGTCTAGCGCTAGACGGTAACGATGCCCGTACCGTCCATGGGTTACATATGATACAGACATTCAAGGCTATATGAATGATTTCTTGTTGATATTACGCGTGCGCGCCCGGATGTTTTTCGCCTCTATCAGGTCGCTCAGCGCGATCAGGGCGGTGTCCTTCGTTTTTGTCATCGCCTGTTTTGTGCTGGGCGCTTATTACATTTTCATCAGAGTCTTTGGCTATCTAATGAGCGTCGAGGTCATCGGCCCCGGACTTCTTGACCGGCTGATAGAAATGGCGCTTTTCGTGTTCTTCATCATGCTTCTTTTCAGTAACGTCATCACGTCTTTTTCAACTTTCTACAACAGCCGGGAACTCGACTTCCTTTTCTCTTTACCAGTACCTCCTACCTCAATATACCTGGCCAAACTCTTCGAGAATTGCCTCTATGCCTCGTGGGCAACGCTTACCATTGCCTTCCCCCTCATCATCGCATACGGCGTAAGGATAGGCGCACCCATCCTCTATTACCCGCTCTCAATCGCCAGCATCGTAATATATCTATTCATTCCGGCCGCAGTTGCATCCATGCTGATCGCAATACTGCTGCGCATCTTTCCAAAACTCGGGGCACGCGAAGTGATAATGATCTCAATCGCCTTTATCCTTGGCTTGACCTATCTGTATATCAAGATCAATAATCCCGGCTTGTTGAAGATCTTCGAAACTGAAAACGAACAGACCCTGCTGCTCTTTGCCGCCCAGCTGACAACGGTCGGCGGGGTCTATGTACCCTCAACATGGCTCAGCAACATAC
The DNA here is from genome assembly GCA_020353055.1 of Caldifarciminota bacterium. Lineage (GTDB taxonomy): Bacteria > Hydrothermota > Tepidihabitantia > SM23-42 > SM23-42 > SM23-42. The sequence goes on from CP070686.1 coordinate 2,166,942, forward strand.
TGAGAGGCTTCAGCGATGGCTCGGCAGATTGGACATTCAGTTTTCTGCTACTTTCCTTTGTTAGCCTGAGTACTGTTTTGATATCCTTTCTCATCGCAAAAGCATGCTATGTACGCTCCTGGCTGTCGACCGGCGAACATGCGAGCAAAAGAAGCAGGCGCAAATCGCTGCTGTTCCACCCGCAACGACAAGTGGCAAGAACCATCCTGTTCAAAGACCTGCTCGTCTTCGTGCGTGAACCAACGCAGTGGGTTCAACTCTCGATCTTTCTTATCCTGCTTGCCGTGTATGTTTTTTCGTTGCGCAAGACTCCAATCTATTTTGTTTTTCCACTCTGGCGGACAATCGTAGCATTCGCCAATTTTGCCTATATAAGCTTTGTCCTTGCCACCCTGGGAGTCCGTTTCATGTTTCCCACCATGAGCCTTGAACGCGCAGGCATTTGGTTCATCGGGTCAGCACCCATCTCTTTCAAGAAAGTACTTCTGGTCAAATACTTCTTCAATCTAGTGACCGCAGTCGTGATCATTGAGGTTTTGCTCTTATCAGCAAATCTCTTTATTCGAGTTGGCAGGGGTCTCTACTTTCTGTTGCCGATAATCGGTCTCTTCGTTGCCGCTTCGCTTGTTTCGATCAATCTCGGGTTAGGCAGTCGATTCCCCCATTTTCACGAAGACAATCCATCACGTATCGCGGCCGGTAGTGGAGGCATCATAACCGCCTTGATCAGCATCGCCTATGTCGGGATCTCGATTGTTATTCTGGCGACGCCGGCTTACAATTACCTGTCGCATACCTTCATGAGAATGCCGGTGAATTACCTTCTGGTTTATTCGGGGTTTGCCTTTTTTGTATTGTTCAACATCTTCACGATAATCGTGCCGTTGCGCATTGGCATAAAATCGCTGGAACGCAGGGACTACTAATAACAGAGAATTTAAGAGGATGAGAAGATCGGAACTTGAGCACCGGAATTAACGGGAATAACGTTTCTTTTTCTTCGGATACATCCGTCTTATGCTCTTCACGACCTCATCGACCTGCTGCTTGGGTGTCGATGCCCCGGCTGTGATCCCAACGCTCTTCGCGCCCTTGAACCAAGACCGCTTCAATTCATTGCCCGATTCGATGTGATGGGACCGGCGCAGTTTTTTGCAGAGTTGATACAACCTTGTAGTATTGGCGCTGTTCTTCCCTCCGACCACTATCATGACATCTGCCTTTTTTGCAAGCTTGGTGGCTTCGTTGATCCGAACCGCGGTCTCGCGGCAAATCGTATTGTATATCTTCATTTCTATCACATTTGGCATTAAATCGGCTACCGCATCGTTGAATCTCTCCTGGTTCAACGTGGTCTGGGGTACTACACCAATCTTTCTCTTACCGATCTTGTGTCGATCATTGTATATTGTCGCATGCCTTCCTGCGTAACCCAATAATCCTCTAACCTCCGGATGATCTTTCTCGCCGACGATCACGACGTAGTAGCCCTCATCGATCAGTTTCTGTACATATCGCTGTGCCCGACGCACGCGCGGACATGTAGCATCGATCACTTCGCAATTCTTTGATTTGAGTTTCTTCAAGACATCTGGCGCGACACCATGAGACCGGATGATTATTGCTTCATTTTTTCTCGTGCCATCAATCTTTTCTGTCGGACGAATCCCTCGTTTCTTCAAATCTTCCACGGCCAAGCGATTGTGTATAAGCGGACCCAGCGAATATACGGCTTCTGCTTCGTTCGCAGCTTCGAGGGCCATCTTGATCGCTCGCTTCACACCGAAGCAGAATCCGCCATGTTTTGCACGGTATATTTTCATTTTAATTTAAGCACTTCTTCTCTGATGCGCTCAGAAAATCGTGCAAAATCTTTCCGAGTTTTCTTGTAGCCGTGCGGGTGGATCAATTTTCCGAATTTTATCTTGAGTTCATTGAATCTCAATACGAGAGATACAACACGTTTGTTGGAATTCGTAATATAAATCGGAATCACCGGCACCTCAAAATTTATCGCGAGATAACCTACGCCCTGATGAAATGGCAGCATTTCTTTTTTACGCGATCGCGTTCCTTCAGGGAAGATGACTACCGCATTTCCTCTACGCAGTAATCTGATCGCCTTTCTCACACCACCCGTGCCTTCAAGGGATATCGCGTTGTATTTATCGATTAACCAAGCGAAAAATTTCGAGCCGGTGAACAATCCGGGCTTGGCAAGAAAGTGTATCTCGCGGAAAGCAGTTACGCCGACCAGCGGTGGGTCAAGGAAGGAAACATGATTGGGAGCCAGAATCACCGGACCCTTTTTTGGCACACGGCCCTCGATCTGCACCCCGGTCAGGGCCTTGAAGAGAGGATAAATGAAGATCCAGGCCAAAAACCACTTGATTCTCATATATGTAAATTATAACCTGCAAATCGTTGATTTCAAGATATTTGTTCGATCGCAGCGCACTTTTGATCCCCAGAAAAGAGGCTTTTTCAAGTACTTGACAAGGACAGTTTTTACATTATAATAATGCACTACTGAAGTAAACAAAATCTCGTATAGAAAGGAGGTGGTGGCAAGAGCGATAATCTGATGGACTGGGTTTTTTGGGATAGAAATCCAGACCCAAATCAACCATATCCCTATCTCAGTTAGGAGGAATAATGAAGAAAATCTTTGTATTAATGATATGCCTGATGGTGACGCCAATGCTATTTGCATCGAAAGCCGACTCCCATACACCCGATCTCAGAATAGAAGAAATAAGACATACTGACAATCCGGCGGACGTCAGTGCCACGCCTGCGGTCCGGCACCAAACATATAAGGGCACGCCGACGGGCCGTCAGACCTGGGAGACCTACGCAGCAATGCCTACGGCATTGTACTACAACGCCTCTGCGTACTGCAATGGAGTCGCGTACAACCTGGGCGGGTATACAACTGTCGGCGTCAATACGATCTATGCATTCGACTGTGGTACAGAAACATGGTCAACAGTCGGCACGACATTGAATCACACGATCTACAGACACGCCGCGGCGACCGTCAATGGCAAAATATATGTAATCGGCGGGTCTGACGGTACCACTAGCTATTCGACCTGGAACCAGGAATTCGATCCAGTGGCTGTTACAGTCACTGACCGCGCACCATTACCAGTGGGACGTTACTTCCTGGGTGCCGTTGCCTGGCGGGATACCCTTATCTATGTTTTAGGTGGACAAGGAACGACATATTACAACCGTGTCGATATCTATGACCCTGCAACCAACACCTGGACGACCGGTACGAATATGCCGATCACGAATCGTTCCTTTGCCTGCGGCATTTCGGGTGACACCATATACACGGCGGGTGGCTACTCTGCGGCATACATTTCTGATTGCTACATGGGTGTGATCAATCCTTCAGATCCTACAAGCATCACCTGGACCCAGATTGACGACATCCCGCTTGGCACATCGGGTATAGCAGGTCGTTCGCGCGTGCAGGGTGCATGCGTCAACGGCTATTTCTACTTTACGGGTGGCGATGACCACGGTTCGGCAAATCCTGCGTATGACTGCTGGTATTATGATCCGGTCAGTACAGACTGGGTTCAGATGCCGAACAAACCCACACCGATCAGCAATTCACAATGCGCCGTTGCTGCACCTGCACTGGATAACGGCACATTCCTTTGCACCGGTGGTTACAACGTTGCGACAAGCTCAGCCACAGCCAACACCGAGGGTCTGATCGATCTTGGTGGCGGCGGTGTTGCTACGTTCTGGGATTTTGAGGATGGATGGCAGGGTTGGACGCATACGAGTGCATTAACTTTCCCGGCTGCTTGGGATGTTGTGCAGACCACTTATGCGGGTGGTCCATACTGGACGTATCAACCGCCGCCTAATGCTGGTGATAG
>CP070686.1:2170943-2183324 GCA_020353055.1 Caldifarciminota bacterium
ACACGAAAATTCTGACAAAAGATGATGAAATTGAAACACAAAACCCATTTTCTTGTTCCTTATCTGTGATAAACGTGCATCATCATGAGAGGTAATATCGACAGAATCGAATACTATCCTACCGCCGGTAGGTCGATCCAGCCCGCTGATGAGATGCAGTAACGTTGACTTGCCGCTGCCGGATGGACCGAGTATGACAACAAAACTTCCTCTTCTCACCTCAAGGTCAACACCATGAAGAACATCGATAGTCTCGTTCTTCAGAAAATACGTTTTACTCAAACCGGAGGCGCTAAGGATGATATCATTCATTGCGTAATGCCTCAACGGCAGTAAGTTCGGTAGCCCTTTTTGCCGGATATATCGTTGACAGAAAACTTATTAAGATCGCGGCTATTGCCGTCACAATGAAATCATTGACATCCATTTCCACGGGAAGGGTTTCGATGAAGTAGATATCACCAGGCAACGAAACCTGATATTGATCCAGCACCAAACATGCAATGAACGCGAACGCCAGCCCGAGGGCTGTACCAATAAATCCAATGATGCTGCCATGATATATGAATACTCTCATAATTTGTCGGGCGGTGAAACCAAACGAACGCATGATGCCTATCTCCTTTGTCTTTTTCTTCACCATATTTATTAGAGTACCCACGATATTGAATCCGGCGACGATAATTATTAGGACCAACACAATAAAAGTGATTATCTTTTCTATCTTCAAGGCGGCAAAGACCGACCTGTTTGATTCAATCCAATCCTGAACCCGGTACGGATAACCAAGATCATCCTCTATGCGTCGCGCATAATCTGGCGCTCTATATATATCCCCGACCTTTACTGCTACGCCACTTATGCTTTCGCCCATTTCGAACAAGACCTGCACATCCTTTAAATCCATGAAGATCAATGTAGCGTTGTAATCGTAATATCCAAAATCAAAAATTCCATTAAGGATAACTCTTTTAGCACGGGGTATTAAACCGAGTTGATCACCAAAAGGTAGCGCGATAACGAGTGTATCGCCAAGACTCACGCCAAGACTATGGGCGAGCGCCACGCCGATCACACACCCGCCACGTAACTCGAAATTCCCACTTATCATCTTCTGCCCTATCTCGGTAATATGCGTTTCTAATTTGTCATTGACCCCTTTAATGATGACGCCATCAAGCTGTTTCTTGTACTTGATAACCGACTTCTGGTAAACAAATGGCGCGGACGCCTGGACGAAATCATATTCTTCCAATTTCCGCATGACGTCTTGATATTCGCGGATCGGCTCATTGAAGTATTTGCGTACGATTACATGCGGAGTCCCGCCGAGTATTCGCCGACGCAGTTCGTTCTGAAAACCATTCATCATCGAGAGGGTGATCAGAAGTGCGGCGACGCCAACAAAGATACCACCGATGGCGATCAGCGTAGAAAATGAAAGGAACTTTCTTCTACGAGATCGCAGATACCGGCGCGCAACAAATAATTCAGTGTTCATAACAATGGAATGCTCAAGATAATAGAAGACGACACGAAAAGACGATCAAGTGCCATCCGTGGTTTCATTCCGTAGTTGCGGAAAGAGTATGACATCTCGGATCGACGGTTGATTGAGTAATACCATGCACAGGCGGTCAATACCGATACCGATACCGCCGGTTGGCGGCATTCCGTATTCGAGCGCCTGGATGAAGTCTTCATCGATTTTACGGATACCTTCCTCTCTGTGTGCGATTTGATTCTCGAAGCGCTTCCGCTGTTCGGCCGGGTCATTGAGTTCGGAAAAAGCATTGGCGATCTCCACGCCGAACATTATCAGCTCAAACCTTTCGACCAGACGCTCATCATTACGATGCGTCTTTGCAAGCGGTGATATTATCTTCGGATAATCAATCACAAACGTCGGCTCAATCAACTCCCGCTGCACAAGTTCACTGAAAAGTTTATCGATCTTCGAACCGATGAAGAGTTTTTTATGATCAATGCCGTGTCGCTCACACTGCTTGTCAATTTCAGATTCTTCCACATTGAGAACATCCAATCCCAATTTTTCCTTCAGACTTTCTATATATTTTACGCGCCTGAATGGCCGTCGGAACTCGCTTTCTTTATCAAGAAAATTCAGCTTCATTTCGCTCCTCGTCTCTCCGACAAGAAACTCAATCAACTGCTCGACCAATTCCATTATATCATTATAATCAGCATATGCTTGATACAATTCAAGCATAGTGAACTCGGGATTATGCATACGATCCACACCTTCGTTACGGAAATCACGGCAGACTTCATAAACTTTTTCAAAACCACCGACAATCAGTCTTTTCAAATACAACTCATCCGCAATCCTTAAGAACATATCCTGTTCAAGTGCACTGTAGTAAGTTTTGAAAGGATTCGCCGCGGCACCTCCGTATATTGACTGCAACACTGGAGTTTCGACTTCCATAAAGTCATGCTTATCCAGAAAATTCCTCATCAGGGAGATTATTTGCGTTCTTTTCTTAAAGGTTTCTCTGACATCAGTATTGGCGATCAAATCAAGATAACGCTGGCGATAGCGTATTTCAACATCCTTCAGGCCGTGCCATTTCTCAGGTAAAGGCCGCAACGCCTTCGACAGAAGCACATAGTCATCTACGAGCACGGTTATTTCACCCGTCTTCGTTCTGAAAACGGTACCCTCCACTCCGATAAAATCGCCGGAATCAAAATATTGAAAAAGGTCAAATTTGTCAGCGAGTCTATCCTTTCTGAAATATAACTGCATGCGCTCAAATTCATCGGAGAGCGTAGCAAAGAGCGTCTTGCCGTGTCCTCGCACTGTGATGATACGTCCGCAAGTGCTGACCTTCTTCTCAGTTTGACTCAACGTATCGAATCCTGCTCTGATCTCTTTGAAATTATGCGAACGGTCAAATCTATGGTGATATGGATTTATTCCCAATTCCTTCAGTTTTTGCAGTTTTTTCAGGCGCTCTTCCATTTTAGAATGATACACCAAATCACACAAAAGTCAAGCGGATAGGAATTTGGAACGGATATTTTGCATCTCGGATTTCGAATTGCGAGATTTCCAAAACCGTTAAGGAGTGCACTGTCATTACGAAGAGCGAAGCGCCGCGGCAATCTCCGCATGTACGTTGACCCGCTGTAACGACAAAGCGAATTCCCTTCGGAAACCAACCCTGAAAAAACTGAATTCTTTAACTCAACCCCAGATTCAGACAGAATTCGTATCGGAATGCGGATATACCGAAAGACGTTGCGATCGCAAATTTAGTTATTGCTATTAATATCGTTACGCATGGACGTACACGGTTTCGATTCCCCGAACCCCTGGTTAAACCAGAGGATAACCAAGCCGGAGAATAACGTGTGAATACGTAGCCGTAGCCTCATTAGGCGGAACGGGATTCGTTGCCCGGTGTCGAAAGGTAGTACAAAAATCAAAAAATCAGTCTGGAGAACGATACCGCATGACGAAACCACATCGCATTTCGTAACCGATAAGCGCCAGGCAAAATCGCCATCTTGACTGCCGCAGAGTTATGCATACAATTTTCAGTGACACGAACTGAGTTACGGCGAAGGATTTTACAAACATTATACGAAAGCTTCACAGAACATCCATACAACAGAGTAACACCCAAGGAATTCAAGACGATGCTTGGCATCGGTCTTAAGGACTTACACTTCAATATCATCTATCTTGAAGAAAAGGGATACGTCGAATTGTCTAAACCGCTCGAAGGTAGCATATTCGTTGGCGCGCGCATTACACCCAAAGGGGTAGATCTTGTCGAAGATGAATGCGAGTTTAATGTACATTTTCCCGTGCAATCTTCTGCCGGTCCGATCCCGAATGATATTCTCGATCGATTTGAAGCCTTGGAGAACGAAACTGGTGAAATCAGCGACCTCGGTAATGAATCGAAAGAGCTGATTATCGAAGAACTAAAACAAATCCACCATGAATTAATGAAAGCCGAACCGAGTTATTCCGAAATCAAGAAAAATATTGACAGGGTGAAAGAACGTAATATTGATACCTGGCAGAAGTTGATTGAGATAATCAAAGAACCATCAGTCACAAAAGTTCTGAGCGACGCAGCCAAGAAAGAACTCGGCATATAAGCCGGACACGCCCACTCTCACATCATCGACAGGAACTGGATTTTCTCGTACCGATTCATATTCGCGCCAAATTCTTTGCTGGCGCCGCATAGAATTCTACTGTGTCGGAATACGGCGTTCCCCGCGGTATTTCCTGCCTTACTTCGATCCGCACCGGCTGCACGGTGCCGGAGATTACTCTGTCTATCGACTTCGTTATTACGACCCCGAATAAGAAAGCAGCAAAACTGTATACTAAACCCCTGGGCAAACCAAAGAACCGTGCGCGTTGTGGCTTTTGCAGCTGGACCTGTTTCACAATCTTTCGGAACGTCCCGGGCGCCGGAACGAATCTGGCTGCATTCTTGAAATCAGAAATCACTGCCTTAGCTCTTTCGGCTTCGGCAAGGCACCCCTTACAGACAGCGAGGTGCTCATTCACCTGTATCTGGAGTTCCGGCGACAGCTCATCAAGAACATGATCAACTATGTAGTTATCTATCTCTGAACATTTCATATAACCTCCAAATCTGAGCTAAAGCATACACAATCATTCGCGCTCCTTAATCAGAGACCGCAACTTCTCAAGGCCACTATGCATCCTTGATTTCACGGTTCCCACCGGACAACACAATACGTCAGCAATATCACCATAGGTCATTTGTTCGTAGAACTTCAAAACCACGACGATCCGTTGGTACTCGGGCAATAGATTAAGAAACTTCTGAACCCTCAATTCCGCAACAAAATCGTGACCTGGATTTGAAATGACTGTCTGCAACTGCTGTTCAAAACATTTCGATTCGGTTTTCTTTTTTCTGAAAAAACTGTAACAGGCATTCGTCGCCACACGATATAACCAGGCCTTAAGATTCCCACGCTCATCCAGGTTCGAATTAGCAAGTTTCGTAAAGGTCTGCACCAGGACATCCTCGGCATAATGCCAATCACTCAGTAATCGAACGCAATAGTTGAAAAGGCCTCCGCTTAATCGCTCATATAGAACCTCGAACGCCCTTTCATCACCCTCTTTGAACTTCTTATACAAGACAAAAAGTTCCGCATTCGAATATCCGATCACTCCCCCTGGTATTTTCTTATTAGGTCAGTAATCTCCTTGTCCTTCGGATTGTCCCTCAAGAGGCCTGCAAGAAGGCTCACGGCCTTCTCTGGCATATCATTTGCATGATACATCTTTGCCACTTCTTTGACCAATCTCGTGTCCCCGACCTCAATCCTTAACAGCCTCTCAAGCATCTCGGTGGCCCTGTCTCCGGCACCCATTTTGAAATATAGTCTTGCTTCATTATAATAAAACATCGGTTCTTCTGCAAACCGGCGGGCAAATTCCAGCATCTCAATAGCCTCTGAGTACTCACCCGAATCCTCCAGTACACCGGCAAGCCGGAAGGCTATCGCTGCGTAGTTCACTATCATATTCCTCAAATTGACATCAACAGAATCGAGCGGTCTGGAAAAAAGCCTCTTAAACTCGAAATCCTTGAATAACAACTCCTTGGTGCGCGCAATATCGATATCAGACTCACTGATCTCGTAAACCAAACCCGAAAGTTTCAGCGGAAACCCGTATCTCTCCGGTTGGTATACGGTTGTAGAAAATACGACCGGCCGGTTTTTCTGCTTCAACAGAAATTGCATTAATTGATCTGAAACGGTCACGATGCCGTCCTCATCCTTCCTATGTTGTATTTCTTCTAACCTATCCTCCGATACACCGAGAGGTAATCCCCTTTGTTTAAGGTAGCGTGCGTAATCCTTAAGATTCAAAAGGCTTCGGTTTACGATGATAACGTCCTGCCGAACACCTTTTTCCTGGAGATACCATGATGGGTATGTATCATAATCGCCATTTGTGATAAGAATAGCATTCTGTGGAGCCGAATTTAGCATATTCATATTATATTCAATCAAGACATCAAAGTCTGTATCATCACGAAAATGAAGGTTTATCTCCCTTTCCCAGATGCTATTGATTTTTGAATAAGGCTCACGACCTTGCCAAACTGCCGAGAAAAGCATCGGCCAGCTGTAACTACGGTATAGCAAAACAAAATCCGTGGCTACTTCATGGACACTCTGGCTTTCGAAAAGATCAAAATGGTTCAACTCAAAGACCGCGGGTTCGATCGCCGTCAACATCGCTGATTTCATCGACACCAAACCATCGCCTGAGATCTCCTCAGGTAAGTTTCCATCGATGACCTTATGACCACGTAAAGACACGAAGTTTTTGTTCTCAGTAGGATCATCGTAGTAATGAAATCCTGGCATATGTTTCGTTTTCTGCACGCGTGAAACAAACTCTGAGCCGGGCATTAATGCCCGGGCACCATCACCCATGGCATCTATGAAGAAAAACCTGAAGGGACTGATCCCTATAAGTGAATATTCCGGATCAGCGAAATTCGAGCCTAAAAATGGCGTACCGATGGCGATGACTGCCGATGAGATATCTCTTTGATAATATGATGAATCGGTCAGATAGCGATGAGTGACCAAACCGCCAATTCCGAAACTGACGACGTCCATGCGGAATGCACCGTACTCATCGTGCAACGTCTTGAGTCCCTCAGACAATAGCCGGGCGTTCGTCTCAATTGTTTCACGGTGATCGTAGCGAAATATCCAGACTGGTAAATCGTAACCGTTCTGTCTTAATACCTTTTTGAGATTACTGATATAATCACCAACATAAATATCACTGACAATTAATAAGCCTTCTTTGGTTTTGGTATGCTCAACGATTCCAAATTGGTTTGGTCTCTGTATCAAAACATACTCGCCCCCATGCCATAATGCTGCGGTCAATGTCTCGCCATTAACCTCAGCATTGGCTAATGGCACGAACCCCTTGCCGACCCTAACTCCGAGACCTGCGTTTTTGCTCTTTACAGGACAAACAATCTCGATTGGTTTCTTGAAAACAAGTGTCTCAGGTTCAATCACATACGATTCACCCAATAAAACAAAACCTTGCGAACGGGGCTGTTTTCCAAGTACATGCTTTCCGAATCTTACCAGAATCGAATCAGATATGCTGTTTGGCGGGATCTCAAACCTCGCTCCATTTACTTCAACAACAGCACCTTGATTCGTTACAATCTTCTCGACGTATGTTTTCTCAACAAAACCAGATGAACAACCAAGAAGGTGGATAATAATACCAACGATTAGATATGTGAAGATCCTCTTCATGTTACCTCCTATAGCAATAACTCTTTTGGAGGTCAAATGGTTCGGAAAAAGTGCCTTAGCTGGACTTGAGTCTGCGCAAATCCGCCTCACTGAAGCCGAAATAATGACCGATCTCATGGATGAGCACCTCCCGTACCCACACCTTTATTTCTTCGTCGGTTCGGCTAATGCGTTCAATATTGCTCTTGAACAACGTTATTCTGTCAGGTAATACGTTGCCATACCATACACCACGGTGTTTGAATGGCACGCCCTGATAAAGACCCAACAATGACCCTTTTTCAACCGGTCTTTCTTCAACAACAACTTGAATGTTATACAGTTTCTTCCTGAAAATTGGAGGTAAATCATCGAGTGCCTCACGTACTAGTTCAGCGAATTTTTCGCGGTCCATATGGATTCAACCTACTCTTTCTGAGACCCACTGAGTATTGTTCGAGCAATATTGATTGCCGTTTTCTTCTTCCCTATTTGCCTCAGGTTCTTACGCATTGCCATCATCTTCTCGTTATCGGCAATTAGGTCTCGCATAACAGCGCTTGCATTTTCCTTACTAATCTTGAGCGCAGCACCGTTATTCACGAAGAAATCTTCATTCTTGTCCTCGAGGCCCACGATTGAGTTGGCAAAGAGCAACACAGGCGCTGCCTGGGTAGCCTCGGTGCTAGTAATGCCTCCTGCCTTCGTTATCAAGATATCGGTTGTTCCAATCAATTCATGGATACGTTCAACCATACCCAGGACTTTAAGATTAGATCTACCTCTAAGTTTGCTGATCTTATCCGCAGCCTCTCTGTTTTCACCGCATAAAACCAGCAGGTCGTAGTCAAAATCGACTAATTCGCGGGTAACTTCAAACCATTCTCCGCCAAATACCCTACTGCCCATTATTGTGGCCGAAATTCTATCCCTGGACAGGCCGAACCTCTTGCGGGCTGCCCTCTTGTCAATACCAGCCTCAAGTTCGAGCCCTATAGGAATGCCAAAAGGAAACACCTGCTCTTTCTTAGCACCGTATGCTATGATCTGATCGATAAGACTCTCGTGAGGAATGAAATAGTTATCCATTTCCCGGTTGACCCAGTGCGGATGTACGTAGTAATCAGTAACGACAATGCCCATTTTGTATCCGAAATCTCTTTTGAAGAGGGCTGAGAAATATCCCGGCGAGAAATGTGTGCATAACACGTAGTCAGGCCGGTATGCCTTCAAAAGAACGGAAAACCTGTCTGCCAGTATCTTATGATAATTGTACATGAACCTGGAGGACCCAGAATCCACCCCAACTCCGCCGTAAAAGAACTTTATCAAACCGAGTGCTTTTTTCTGAGCATAATCGTATATCTTCTTATACATACTGCCGTACATCGGGTAGACCCAGTCAAAACAATTCTCAAAACGCAAGATAGTTTCTGGTGCAATTTCCTTGATCGCCTGCATGATTGCCTTAGCCGCTTTCATATGACCAGCTCCAATCGGAACAGCTAGCACCAAGATTTTCATATGCATTCGATTATATCCAAACGACTTGACTTTGCAAGTACAATATTTATACTAGTCACGAGGTGCTTATGAGAAAAATCATAGTTGTTTCGCTCTTCTTCCTCCTGGTCGTAGCCATCAATTGCACTGAGACGGAGGAAGAACCTTTTATCAGCCATGTGTATGGCTACACGAATTTCGTAAGAATCAGTCAGGATACAATTTTCGATACCTTACCGGGAGTCGATGGACTTATCCTCAGAATCTACGATATCGATCCTTACAATATCCCTGCGGGTAGACTACGGTACGACACAACAGAAACCTGGGACAGCATACCCGGATGCTTCGAGATGGACAGCGTATGCTACGGTACGACAAATAATCAGGGTAATTTAGTAACGATCGGCTACGATGAAACTGAAAATCCTGGTTATTCAACTCAATATCTAAGGCCCGGTATATCAGGAGCCGTAGATACTATCTATCTGTATTTCACTACAATAATCAATTGAACGAAAAGCCTAAGAAAACAACCTGGCTCGCTAAGAATATTCTGAGCCTCGGTCTGGTCAGCCTGTTCACCGACCTCTCGACCGAGATGGCCTACCCAATAATTCCCATCTTCCTCAAGGAAGTACTGAAGGTACAACCATTGTTTATCGGCCTTATCGAAGCCATCGCCGAATCTACGGCCAGCATTCTTAAGACTCTTTCAGGCTATGTATCCGATCGCCTCAAGAAACGAAAACTATTCGTCTTCATCGGCTATAGTCTCTCTGCAGTAGTGAAGCCGTTGCTCGCAATTGCCACTCAAGGATGGCATGTATTGGTGGTCAGATTCTCCGATCGCGTGGGAAAAGGTATCAGAACCGCACCGCGAGATGCCCTGATTGCCGACTCTGCAAAAGATAAATACTATGGACGAACGTACGGTTTCCACCGGGCGCTGGATACACTTGGAGCATTACTCGGTCCTCTGTCCGCCTTTGTAATTCTCGCTTTATCCGGAAATAACTACAGACTACTCTTCGGTCTTGCTATCGTACCAGGATTGATCGCAATAACCATCGTTCTTCTCGGGGTGAGGGAAATTGTTCCAGAAGCCAAACGGTTGTTAAAGTTTTCTCTCAAAAAAATAGATAACCGCTTGAAGGTCTTTTTGATAATAATGGCTATTTTCACGCTTGGAAATTCCTCCGACGCATTTCTGTTATTGAGGGCAAGGAATATAGGGGTATCGACAACCATGATACCCCTACTCTGGCTCGCTTTTAATGCTTCTTATTTTCTCTGGTCCTTTCCTGCCGGCATACTGTCCGACCGCATTGGCCGACGTAAGACTATCTTTCTGGGTTTTGTCATTTTTTCAATATGCTACACTGCATTTTCTTTCAATCACAGCTCGCTCATCATCTGGTTCATATTCATCATCTATGGTTTGTACTACGGATTCACCGAAGGAAATTTACGAGCCTATGTCGCGGATCTTACGACTTCGGAGATACGCGCCACCGCATTCGGTATTTACCATACGGTAGTTGGCATAACACTGCTGCCTGCCAATCTGTTAATGGGCTTTCTATGGCAGAAATTCGGTTTTCAGACTGCCCTCCTGCTTGGTGCTTCACTGTCGATGGTCTCAGGAATTACGCTCATTGCGTCAGGAAGACATCTTTCCATGAAAGGATAAAATAATCAATGTTAGCAACAAAAAAAACGGTAAAAAGGCCGTATCGATATCGGCACAATATCGTATCCGGCTTTCGTTAACTTCAAAAAGGGGGTTGAATATGAAAAAAATACTCATTCTGTGCCTATTGCTAATGGCTGTGGTGTACGGCAGCCAACGCACCGTTGTTGTTGAGGAATTCACAGCCACGAATTGACCATATTGTCCAGGTACGGCAAGAGGTCTTGCCGAAATATATCCTCGTGCTTATGATACACTAACGGTCATTTCTTATCATATATGGTCTAGTGACCCATTCAACACACCGGAAGCCGAAGCTCGTGAAGCATACTACGGTGTAACCGGAACACCTACGACATGGTTTGATGGTGCAATTTCTGAAGTCGGTGGTCTCAATAGCGGAACCATGTATCCTTTCTTCCGTCATCACGTAACAACACGATCAACTGTTGATAGCCCGCTGGAAATAATATTGACCTGTGACTACGATTCGACAACGAACCAGGGTAACGTCGAGGCAACTGTAACCAATACTACCTCAAGCGCAGTGAGCGGAACCATACATTTTGCACTCGTCGAAGACGATATCCCATACAACTGGGGTGGTGGAATGACCGAACTCGATCAGGTCATGCGGGACATGATCCCGGATGCAACTGGTGAGGCGGTCACTATACCTGCTTCCGATACCATCATACGATCAAGGGATTTCACTGTCGAGACGGCATGGAACGAAACCAACTGCCGCATAATTGTCTTTGTCCAAGCAGCAAGTCGACTGATATACCAAGGTGCCGAAGTATCGATAATTCCTGAATCCCAAATGGTGTACTACGGCATGACAGTTACCGAACTCACTGGCAATGGTAACGGCTACGGGGAGCCAGGCGAGGAGATCGAGGTTACTGCCTATGCCAAGAATATGGGAAGCAGTGTCTACACACTTCCGGCTACGGTGCAATGCAGCGATCCGAATATCAGTATCACGTCGTTTTATGTGGACACCTTCGAGATCTATCCGGGTGATGTGGACGACGTAATCACATGGACATTTGATATCAGCGCCTCCTGCCCGGATCCGCATCTTACCGAATTCAATCTTGTCTTCGGTGATGGGAACGAGTCAACGGTGCCTTATCTTATAACAACACAGTCGGGATTCAGCGACGACATGGAATCTGGCGAAGGAGAGTGGACACACTATGGAACATATGACAATTGGCATCTGACCGAGTACAAGAGCAATTCCCCCACGCATTCCTGGTACTGCGGGGTCGAAAACCTCTGGCATTATCTGAATCAAAATGATCTTTCCGTTGTATCCCCATATTTTGTTGTATCACAGGATAGCATATTCTCCTTTTATCACCAATACAACTTGGAACCGAACTGGGACTATAGTTATGCGGAAATCGATAATGGCTCAGGTTGGTGGCAGACCCTCGATGAATATAACGGTCTTCAATCCACATGGACACAGGAATCGTTTTCTCTGGCCAGCTTACAAGGGCAGACCGTACGTGCGCGATTCAGACTTGTCAGTGACTACAGCACTTATGCTGAGGGCTGGTATGTTGACGATGTCTGGGTGTCCGTGACAGGAATAAACGAACTCACTACACCGAAGGAGCTCGAGGTAATTTCCCTGAATGTATCTCCTAATCTATTCTCCAATCAGACGACCATAAGCTTCAGCATAGGGCAAAGCGCAGGGCAAATAGCGCTGAAGATATATGACGCCACAGGACGTTTGGTAAGAGATTTTCATTACACATTACCCCCTGCCCCATGCGCTAAGCAGATTAGTTGGGATGGTACAGACCACACTAATCAGAAATTGCCTAGCGGCGTCTATTTCGTATCCCTGCAAAACG
>CP070686.1:2183424-2198244 GCA_020353055.1 Caldifarciminota bacterium
CGGGCGGGCCAACCCGGTTCGGTGACGATCGCCACTAACATGGCCGGCCGCGGAACCGATATCAAATTGGGCAAGAGCGTTGTCAGCTGTACCAAGTGTTGCTATGAGTGTTTAGACGGTGACTGCGCTAACTGCTCGCATGAAGAAAAGAAGGAGTGTCTGGAGGACCTGCCCTGCGGTTTGTATATTATCGGTACTGAGCGTCACGAATCACGCCGGATTGACAATCAATTGCGCGGAAGGAGTGGACGTCAGGGCGATCCTGGTTCTTCCCGTTTTTACCTTTCGCTCGAAGACAACTTGATGAGGATATTCGGTTCAGATAGGGTTGCCGAAATAATGGACCGTTTCGGAGGTGAAGAGCAAAAGCCTTTGACACATCCACTCGTGACGCGAGCCATCGCCAATGCCCAGAAGCGCGTTGAGGAAAACCATTTTGAGGTCAGAAAACATCTGCTGGAATATGATGATGTGATGAACAAGCAGCGCGAGGTGATATACAAGATTCGGGATGATGTACTTCTGGGTAAAGACTTGAAGGATAGGGTGGTAAAGTTCTTCGAGGATGCGATAGAAGATATGGTAGTCAAGCATACCGACGCGAAGATCAATCCGGAAGAGTGGGATTGGGAAAGTATCAAGGGTGAATTCAATTTGATCTTTCTTACCGACGTTACGATCCCTGCAGAGAAAATCCCGAAAATGAAGCAGGAAGAATTACTCGACCTGTTTCTGGAAAAAGCGAAAGAGAAATTGGACTGGCGTGAACAAGAATTCGAACCCGAAGTGTTCAACGAACTGCTGAAGTTCGTGATACTGGGTACGGTTGATGGTAAATGGCGTGATCATTTATATTCACTCGACGCGCTCAGGGAAGGGATCAGTCTGCGTGCTTACGGACAGAAAGATCCTTTGATCGAATACAAACATGAGTCTTTCAAGATGTTCGATGAATTGCAGCGCGACCTTGCCAGGGATTTATCCGGCCTTGTGTTCCGCGCACAACCCAGACCGGGAACAGTGAGAAGACGGCAACCCGTGCCTACACGCGAATACAAACCAAGTATAAGGCCGCAAGCCGCACCGGAGCCAGTGGGAGCACAGGTCGCAGCAGCGCATGCCGGGACTGCTCGACCCGGTCAAAAAGGTTCTGCTCCGGTTACCGTGACCAAGAAAGTTGGGAGAAATGATCCCTGCCCGTGCGGCAGCGGTAAAAAGTATAAGAAGTGTTGTGGTAGGAATGTAACATGAAACCATTTCAAGTACATCTATTCAGCGAGGAAGGTAGGATCCCGGAGTCGGTTCCTCCGGAGCCGTCGTTTGTTTACGGCAACAAGCGGTATCTTAATTTCCTTCATTTGGATTGTTTACATATGAAGAACAGCGAACATTTGCGGGAAACTGCGCGCATGAACATCGAGGCCAGAGGCATCGTTCCCACGGATGCACGGGCTGACATAATGGCAAATCTGCAAGGTGTCATGAACGAGGTCAAAAGGCTGGAGTCTTTGCTCTTTTTTCCGGACGAGATTTCGATGATGTTCGCATTGGTTTCGATCTTCGGCCCCAAAACCACATTCTTCGCCGATTACGAAAGTTCATCGAGTTTGCTCAATGTGCTACAATATCGAAATATCGAATACTACGATTTTCGTGATCTCGATCAACTCCGCAGATTGCTCGGTGCTCATGCCGAGAAGGTTATGTTCGTCGATGGTATATATGATTGGTTGGGTAACATAAGCCCGGCAAATGAATTGGTTAAGATCGCCCACGAGAACGAGTGTGTAGTTATTGCTAATGAGTTGAGCTCTTTCGGGCTCCTTGGCCGCGAGGGTAGAGGGTTTGTTGATTTGTGCAACGCATACGAGGATATCAATATCGATATCGGTAGCTTCAGCAAATACCTCGGAGGTTTCGGCTGTTATCTAGGGTCAAAAAAGTACATGGTGAATAAGATCAGGGAAAATGTCGGACACATTACTGATTTCGCACCCCAATTCATGCTTGCTGTGAATCTTGCCGGTCTGGAAATGATAAAAGAGACCGGTAGAAATAAAGAACTATATAACAGGATATGGAAGAACAGTAGATATTTCATAACAAATCTGAAACAGATGGGATTCAAGACAGTGAGCGAGACGCCTTTGACAGTTGTAATTTTCAATAATAATGAAGAAGCAGGTGAATTTACCAAGAAATTGATCGATGAGCAGATCATTGCAGCGCAGAAAAAAGAGCGTATCAGGCTCTGCTTATCAGTTGAGCACAGTAAAGAAGATCTGGATTTTTGCCTGCATAAGTTTGAGATCATAGGAAATGCACTCGGGATTATCAAGACGTAAGAATTGATAATCCCGCAAATCCGAAATCCTAAATACCAAACTCTAATCAATATCAAAATACAAAGCACCAATAGACGTTAATCTCGTTATTCCCGTTATTTTCGTTAATACCGTTATAGACTTTACTATCCCGTAATCCAGTTTTTGTTCCTCAGTAGTAGTTTCCAATTGCGGATTTCGTGTCAAGCAAAGCGTACAGTGTGTCAGATTTCAAACAAAACTAACGAGAATAGCGGTATTAGCGAAATTATCGATATTAACGGTTTGCAGTAATTGACTTCCCTTTGTTTTACGGTATACTCTGCTGAGCCATGGAAGAACGAGCGAATAACCTGATCAAAGAAAAGGACCTGGTCATGTTGTATCTCGATGACCGCAGGCAGTTCCTTGTGCAGGTCGTGTCCGGATTGAGAGTCTCCACCGATCACGGCGATCTGAATCTTAGCCAGATAATCGGACAGCCATTTGGCTTTGTCGGAAAAACACATCTGGGGAGGGATTTCTACTGTCTGAAACCGAGCACGGCTGATCTGATGATGAAGGTCAAGAGAACGACAACCATTGTATATCCAAAAGACCTTGGTTATCTACTGCTTGAAACATCTGTTGGTCCCGGGTCGCGGGTTATAGAGTTAGGCACTGGAAGTGGTGCGCTTACTCTGGTCCTTGCAAAGCTGATCGCACCGGAAGGTGTTGTATACAGCTATGACCGCCGTGATGATTTCATCGAGAATGCAAAGAGAAACCTGAATCATGTCGGTTACGCGAAAAATGTCGAATTCACTTGCGCGGACGTTGCTCTGAAAGGATTCAACCAGAAGGACGTCGATGCTGTTTTCATCGATGTGCCAGAACCCTGGGATATCGTGCCTAAGGCTTATGAGGCACTGAAAGGCGGACACCACTTGGTCAGCTGGAGCCCCAATGTGGAACAGGTCAAGAGAACGATTGACGCCCTTGAAGCGCATAGTTTCAAATGCATTCGAGCGAAAGAAATAATCGAGCGTGAAATGCTGGTTCGGCTCCAGGGCGTGAGGCCTCGTGAGCGAGGAATCACGCACACCGCATACCTAATACGCGCGCAGAAGATCATTGTTCCACAATGACCTTCAAGCACTAAATCCTAATTTCTAAATCCTTTTGCTACGCAAATAGACTACAATGATATAAAGCAAGATCACAAAGATGGTCATATGGTTGGGGTTGGGATGTTGGAAAATATCGTTAGTACATAATACGCTAATTTCGTTATTCCCGTTATTTTCGTTAATTCCGTTGACAACTCCACTGATATGCAATTCGGATTATTTTCATTATTAGCGATAATACCGGCGGTGGCGAAATTAACGAGACTAACGAAAGTAACTGTAACAACGAATGCTGCGATCGCTTCGTCCATCTGCGACGTCCCCGCAATGACAAACCGGTGACTGTTACTGCGAGCGGAAGCGAAGTAATGTAGGGCAAACCTTTAGGTTTGCATGGCTGAAGCCATGCCCTACTCTTCTATTCTTCGAGGGAACGGAGTGAGTCGAGAAGCGCAATCCTTATTTACTCGAACAGTGAGGGGGTTAGTGTCCAGCATGCAGCGTTTGACATCCAGAGTGCATTCCCCGGTCAAGCCGGCGAATGACGGTTGTACAGCCGGGGGATGATGGTTGGGAAGATAATGAATCGCTTATCCAGTATCGAGTATCAAGGATCAAGTATCAGTTTTTCAACGGGAATAGCGATAGTAACGGTATTAACGATAGTAACGGGATTAACGAAGCTAACGCTCTGCTAGTCCAGATATGCCATCGGATCTACCGGCTTGCCGTCTTTCCGCAGTTCGAAGTGCAGTATCGGGCCCGATAATGAACCGCTTTCGCCGACGCGGCCTATTATCCGCCCACCCGTAATTTCGTCACCGGTGTTAACCAGCATCTCTGCCAGGTGTCCATATAAGGAATAATAACCGTCGAGATGATCGACGAGGACAAGATTTCCATAACCCATGAAGCGATCTGCGTAGACGACCTTGCCGGGTGCTACGGCGTAAACATTATCGCCGTAGTTCGTGCTGATATCGATTCCGTTATTCTTCGTTGTGGTGTTATACTTCGGGTGTATGACTTTGCCAAAATTCGTAACAATGCTGCCGCGGCAGGGCCAGGATAGCTTCCCGCGATTCTTTTCGAGGAAATTTGTGCCGGTACGGGCTTTTTCACGCTGCCTCTCGAGCGATACGATCAACTCTTCGAGTTTACGTTGTGCGCTCTTCAATTCCTTTTCGAGTGCGCGCTTCTTGTCTTCTTTCTTGGCGACTTCAGTGAGTATCTGATTCTTCTTTCTTCTTTCGTCATTGAGTCTTGCCAGTTCATCTTCCTTGTCTCGTTTTCTGCTCTCAAGGGTTTCGATCAATTCCTTTCGTAATTCTTTATCCGAGAGGTAACGTTTCCAGTCGTGCTCGAATTCAAAAAATGCACGTTGGTCCTCCTTTGCGAGGAGTTGAAGGTAGTATGAAGATGAGAGAATCTGCGGCAGTGATTTTGAGGAAAAGAGGAGATTCATTTTATAGAAAGGTTTCCATTTGTATAGACGGACGATCCGAGTCTGCATGTCACTCTTTTTCAGACGCATTCTTGATTCGAGTCGCGCGATTTCCTTTTCTAACTCGGCAACCTTTGATTTTTCCAATGCCTCCTGTGCAGTCAATTCATCGATGTACTTAATCGTGAGGTTGATCCCTTCGTCGATTTTATCAATATGTGCCAGGGTGCCGACTTTCTTTTTTTCCAGGTCCTTTATTTCTTGCCGAACTGTATTCAATTTTGTTTTCAATTGATTTAATTCTTCTTGTTTCTCGGCAAGTTGTGAAAATAAGCAGATCAAAATGATCAGTATTTTCATTTTAGAAATCTCCTTACGGCAATGCCAGAACCTATTAACCCGAATAATATGCCGCCTAGTATTGTACCGAGCAGGAACCACCAATGCGGGAAGTAAAGATTACCGAAGAAGAAACCTGCTACTCGGTAGGTGACCACGGTCAGCAAGAAAGCAATTATTCCGCCTATAAATCCCTGGACTATTCCTTCAAAGGTGAAGGGGACAGCGATAAAGCCGTTGGAGGCACCAACTAACTTCATGATTTCGATCTCGGTGGAACGGGCGAATATGGTTAACTTTATGGTCTGAAAGATCACGAAGATAACCGAGAATATGATGATGAGCAGCAACCCAAGATCAAAGAGGACGATAACTCTGGTTACTCTTTTCAATTGGTCGACGAGTTCACCACCATACAGGGTCTCTTCGATGCCTGCGAGCAGCATTATTTTGCCACTGATTTCTTCGAGTCCTTTGGCATTACGAAAACTGCTTTTCAATTTGACCCGGAATGAAGCAGGTAAAGGATTTTCTTCAAATACATTCAATATCTCTTCGGTGTCCTGTAATTCGTTCTTCAAATCCGCCAGCGCCTGCTCTGAAGAAATGAAAATAACCTCTTCGACACCATTTATCTTTGCGATATTTTCTTCCAGGACGTTAACATTGGCGGTTCTGTCCAGGAAGACGACGATCTCGATTTTCTCGTCTAGGAGCTCGATTGACTTGTAGAGATTGACTGTGACCAGCGAAAAAAGTGCAAGCAGGAATAATGATATCGCGGCAACCAGCAGTGAAAGGAGGAAAAGAGAAGCGTTGCGCGTTATTGTCCGTACACCTTCTCGTATGCCAATGCGCAGTGACATCTCTTATTTATCCTGAACAAGCCGGCAATTCTCGATCCGGAGCATTCTTTTTTTCATCTTCTTCACCAAGCTGATGCTGTGGGTTGCCATAAGAACGGTTGTGCCTCGGTAGTTGATATCGAGAAGGATATTCGTTATGTCTTCGGAACTCTTCGCGTCAAGGTTCCCGGTAGGTTCATCAGCCAGCAATATGTAAGGATCCCTGACCAGAGCACGGGCGATGGCCACTTTTTGTTGCTCGCCACCCGATAACTGGTATGGAAAAGCATATTTTTTATGACTGAGGCGCAGATAAGTAAGAGTTTCCATGAGTTTTTTTCGAATTTCCCGGGGCGGCGTATCGGTGACCTCAAGAGAAAAAGCGACATTCTCCTCAAGGGTACGGTCTTGAAGCAGTTTGAAATCCTGAAAGACGACGCCGATTTTTCGACGAAATTTAGGGATTTCTCTCTTTCTTATGTCCTTCAGATTCTGGTTCAACACTCTTATGGCGCCACGCGTCGGTTCTTCATCTTTGTATATCATCTTGAGCAATGTGGTTTTTCCGGCACCGGTTGAACCACAAATGAATGCAAATTCACCTTTGTCGATTTCAAAAGTAATATCCTGTAACGCAACCCAATCTTTCTGATAGATCTTTGATACCTTGTCAAATAAAATCATTAAGTTTAATATAACCAGAATTCTTTTTTTGTCAACAACACGGTTACCGATGTTCCCTGAGTAGCGCACCCGTAACCATTATCTTTGAATTCAGGCGGGGTAAATTTGGGCGGCACTGCCAGAGTTTGGCGATTTTTACGGCACTCCCTTGACTTAACGATTGGAGTCGGTATAATCGTGCGTGAAAATTGTGGCTAATAATCGTAAGGCATTGCACGATTACCATGTTCTTGAATCATTTGAAGCGGGTCTGGTACTCACCGGGAGCGAAGTGAAGTCTCTGCGTCAGGGAATGGTGTCGATCAGTGATGCCTATGGTGACATCAGTGATGGTGAAGTTTATGTCTTCAATTTGCATATTACGAATTATAGATATAGCAGCGCAGGTAAATTGGATCCAAAGCGAAAGAGGAAAATTCTCTTGAACAAAAAGGAGATCAAGAAACTCTACGGTCTTGTGCAACAGCGCGGAAATACGATGATCCCGCTCAAGATATACTTTACAGAGAGGGGGTATGCAAAAATGCAGATCGGTGTTTGCCGCCGCAAACGTCTTTATGACAAAAAAGAGAAGATATTGAAAAAAGAGGAAGAAAGAAAGATCGCCAAGGCCAGGAAGATAATGCGATGACACTACTTCTGCTTTCGTTTCTGTGTTTCATCCCGAATAAGTATAGGATTACATGTGAAGAGCGCAGCATACTCGTCGAGCCGGAGCGGTTTGAATTGCACGATTATGTTTCCTTGAAGCCTTTGGCCGAGTTACTGGACCTTGGCTATATCATGGACAATACCACGCAGCAACTTCACTTAACCGACGGCGGTCGCAGGTTTGTGCTCATTCCGGACATAAGAACAATTGAATACGGCAGTCAGTACTACCATTTGCCTTTCGCGCCGGTTTACCGAAATGGCGATGTTTATTTTCCGGTGCAATTGATAACGACAACACTGGGCAGTGCGTTTGAGAGACTGGTTTTCATCAAGAGTGTGACCGAAATACCGGTTATTAACAAGATTTCATTGCTTTCCCGTGCTGATTCAACGGTCATCAAGTTCGACTGGGCCGAAGATATCGATTTTGACGTTCGTTTTTCCACCCGGCAAGCGATAATAGAAATTGACGGGATTTACAAAGACAAACCCCGCTTGAAGGCAAAGGGGGCCGTGACTGATGCAACACTCACACCGCATAATACCTATACGTCAATAGAATTAGCCCTTAAAGATGTCAATTCGGTGATCGAGAGAAATGATGAAGTTGTATTTTTCAACAAGGTCAGCAAGAAGGTATCGATGGTCGTTCTTGACGCGGGGCATGGCGGTATTGATCCGGGTGCGGTGGGGAAGAAGGGTTTGTATGAGAAGGATGTCAATCTGGCAATATGCAGAATGTTGAAGGATTTCCTTGGGGATTCCCTTAAGATAAAAGTGATTCTCAGCCGCGACCGGGATATTTATCTTTCGTTAAAGGAACGTACTAATATCGCTAATAGAAACGCCGCTGACCTCTTTGTGAGCATACATTGCAACGCTCATTTGAAGGGTGCACCGCGCAGCGGGATCGAAACCTACTTTCTATCGGACGCCAAGACAAGCGATGAGAGGGCAGTGGCCGCTTTAGAGAATGCTTCGCTCAAATTCGATAACCTTGTTATGCCCAATGATGACCTCAGTTTCATTCTGTATGACCTTGCTCAAAGTGCCTTTCTGGATGAATCGAATCATCTCGCCGAGAATATCCAAATCTCGGCCGAGAGGAACCTGAAGATACCATCGAGGGGAGTGAAACAAGCAGGATTCTATGTTCTGAACGGTGCCTTCATGCCGGCTGTCCTTGTCGAGTGTGCATTCATTTCGAATCCCGCTGAGGAAAAGCTATTGCGCCAGAAGAACTTCCAGAAGCAACTGGCATTCTGCATATACCGGGGAATAAGGAACTACATTGAGGATTACGAGAGGAGGTTGAACCATTGAGAGAGAGTCCGATTGGTATCTTCGATTCGGGTATTGGCGGTCTGACCGTCGTTAAGGCAGTCAGACAGATATTGCCCAAAGAAGATATTATTTATCTGGGTGATACCGCCCGCTTGCCGTATGGTTCCAAATCAACTGAGGCCATAATCCAGTTTTCTATTGAGGACACACAATTCCTGGTTGACCGGGGTGCTAAATATGTTGTGATTGCATGCTATTCCTCCGCTTCGGTGGCGCTGGACATAATTCGAAAGGAGTTCTCAATACCCGTCATCGGCGTGATACGTCCCGGCGTGCGCAGGGCAATGCAAGTGGCAAAGTCTGGAAAGAT
This sequence comes from Caldifarciminota bacterium, assembly GCA_020353055.1. Taxonomy (GTDB): domain Bacteria; phylum Hydrothermota; class Tepidihabitantia; order SM23-42; family SM23-42; genus SM23-42. The sequence goes on from CP070686.1 coordinate 2,192,478, forward strand.
TGGGGTGATCGGAACATCCCTGACTATTTATAGCGGTGGATACGAGAAGGCATTCAAGGAAGAAGGTGCTGAGGCTGAGATATTAGGTAAGTCGTGTCCTTTATTTGTACCTCTGGTTGAAGAGGGATGGCTTGACCACGAGGTCACAACACTGGTGGCGAGGGAATATCTTGAACCATTCAAGAAGGATAATATTGATACGCTACTTCTGGGATGTACTCATTATCCGCTCTTACTTAGGACGATCAGAAAAATCATGGGTAATATTAACTACGTTGATGCTTCTGCCGAAGTTGGGACGGAATTAGCGCAAGGTTTGAAGAAACGGGATCTGCAAAATCCCGGTGGGAAGGGAAGCACGTCCATCTATCTTACTGATCTGTCAATTAACTACAAGGAAATAGGTGAACGTTTTCTGGGCGAACCGATGAAAAACTTTTCACGTGTGTCATTGAAGAGTCGTGAGATGAAAAAGTGATTTTTGCCACCGCCCGGTGCATGATTCTGTTGCGCTTTCGCGGAAACAGGGGTGAAAGGAGAAGTAATGAGACTTGATGATCGAGACGTTGATGCATTGCGTGAAATGACATTTGAACTTGACTATCTTGATTATCCGGCTGGTTCATGTTTGGTCTCCGCAGGCCGCACACGCGTATTGTGTGCGGTCAACGTGGACAATCGGGTTCCCCCTTTTCTGGTCGGTAAGGGCAGTGGTTGGTTGACTGCTGAGTATTCCCTTCTGCCTTTCGCTACACAGGAACGAACCATTCGTGAGGCGCATACCGGTCGTTTGAGCGGAAGGACTCAGGAAATTCGACGATTCATAGGACGTTCACTGCGACCAGTTTTTGACCTGCAACTCGTGGGGGAGAAAACGTTTATCATTGACTGTGATGTAATACAGGCAGACGGTGGGACGCGGACTGCCGCGGTCAACGGTGCGTTTGTCGCCTTGTACAGTGCGATTTCCAAGATGATGGTGAACAAGCAATTTTCCAAATTCCCCATTCTTGATTATGTTGCGGCCGTGAGTTTGGGTATCGTAAAGGGCCAGGCGATGTTGGACCTTGATTATGAAGAAGATAGCAGCGCCGAGGTCGATATGAATCTGGTCATGACAGGACGGGGTAAGATCATCGAAGCGCAGGCAACGGCAGAAAAAATACCGGTCACCCGCGAGCGTTTTGACGAGTTGATGGATTTGGGCTGCCGTGGTATTCGGAAGATAATAGCTCAGGAGAAGCAAATACTTGGCTCAAGAGATCTCTAAGGAATTTTCTCGCGTCGTTGCCGAGAGGCAGAAAGGGAGGCGTATCGACCAGTACTTGATCAGTGCCGGTATTGGTCTGTCACGAAACCTGACTCAGAAACTCATCAATAACGGTAACGTTCGAGTTAACAGTATCCCGGTGAAGAGTTCATACCGGGTGAAGACCGGCGACGAAATAACGGTACATTTTCAAGTCCACGTGGCGCCTCAAATGGAGCCTGAGAATATCCCTTTAGATATTGTCCATGAAGATAGCGATATTATTGTGGTTAACAAAAACAAAGGCATTGTCGTGCATCCAGCACGGGGTAATTTTCAACACACGATGGTCAATGCCTTACTTTACCATTGTGGGCAACTTCCGACTTTGGGTGATAGAATTCGTCCCGGTGTGCTGCATCGTCTGGACAAAGATACTACCGGCCTGATAATATTCGCCAAGACTGACAGCGCATTGAGTACACTGAGTCGCGCCATTGAGCGACGGGAGGTGAGGAAGAAGTACGAAGTTATCTGCTGGAACTATCCAGGTCTACCTGAGGGAGTGATCGAAGCGCCTATCGGACGCAGCGGTTTAGACAGGAAGAAAATGACGGTGACACCGCTATCGTCAAAACTTGCTACCACACAATTCAAGGTGCGGCAGCGCTTTCGAATCGCAACCTATTTAAGTGTTGCTCTTATAACCGGACGCACCCATCAGATAAGGGTTCATTTCAAGCATATTGGATGTCCGATAGTTGGCGATAAGGATTACGGCGGTCGCAGTCCGGGTGTGATTCGAAAAAGTGAAGAGCTGCCGGTTTTCAAAGGTGTATTGGGTTTGATCGACCGGCAGGCACTCCATGCCGCTGAACTGGATTTCACGCACCCTAAAACAGGGCGTAAGATGCACATCGAGGTGCCACTTCCTGAAGACATGCAAGCAGTTTTACAGTACCTGCGGCAGCAGTCCGCGCGATAATACAAGCGCGGTTCCTGCAGATGCTGTGATAGAGACATAAAATATGAACCGTCTGACAGCATGAACGGAATATACCTTCATTTATTACTCAGAGAGATTCGAGGCGAGTTAGAGGGACAATATATCGAAGAAATACGGATAAGAAAGCGGATCATACAGATGATATTCGGTCAACACGCCCTCGTCGTTTCACTCAATCCTAATGCGCTTGGCATGTTTGTTTCGAAGAATGTAGCAGCGGGATATGAAATACTGAAGACAATTAGTGATATTGCGAAATCATGCAAAATTATTCGTGTATCGCAGGATAATTTCATTCCGGTTCTGAGAATGATTGTGGAAAAGCCTTTTCCTGATAAAGCAAAGTCAGAAATAATCATATCTTTTTACCACGATGCACCGAATTTCAGCATAAAGACTGAGCAGTGGCAGAAAAATATCTTCACTCGCTTCATTGAGAAAAGACCTAAGGCTTCGATCCTTGATTTCGCTGATGAGGATATCGTAAAGATGAGCGTTGAGGAGATGGTAAAGAACATCGATGGTCTTGATATCAGGATGGCAGAGGCGGTGAATGCGCAGAGCCTGAAACGATTGAAGTCGATCTTGCGGGATAAGGATGTGTTTCCGAAACTGATATCGGTAGTCCCTCTCAGCATCAGTTTATTTGCTGACGAAGACGCAAGAGAATTCCCTAATTTCAACGAACTCTTTTTGAATGCAATTAACGAATTCTCGGAGGAACTCGATAAGAAGGATGCCGAGCAGAAAAAACGTCTCCACATACGAAGGCTGAAAAGGCGCGTGGAGCGGTTGCAGAAAAAACTGCTAAAACCTGAAGAGATAGAGCATTTTCGCACATTGGGCGAATTGATTCTGACGAGTATAGCAAGGATCGAGAAAGGTGCATCATCGGTTGAGTTAGTTGACCCGTATATCGGGAAGAAAGTTGAAGTGAAACTTGATCCACGTTTGACGCCGCAGGCTAATGCACAGAAGTATTTCTCCCGGTACAAAAAGGAAAAAAGGGGACAGCCCAAGCTGCGAGCCCGGATAGCGGGTCTGGAAAAGGAAATGGCTGCTACTTACGCAATACGGGATGTTAAGCCAAGTGAGAAGAAGGAGCTCGGCAGGCTTGTACGCAGACGCGAGCCTTTCCACAAGTTCAATCTGGACTCCGGGTCAGTAGTGTTTGTAGGCAAGAGCGCACGTAGTAACGACCAGCTAACATTCCAACAAGCGCGTCCCAATGATTATTTCTTCCATGTTCGCGGTGTGGAAGGTGCGCATACAATACTGCGTCCGAGTATGCAAAAAGGACAGCGTCCGCGTAGAGATGACATAGAAACGGCAGCATCAATTGCCGCATATTTTAGTAAGGCGAGAACCCAGCACAGAGTGCCGGTATCCTATACACAGCGCAAGTATCTGAAAAAGGCCAAGAGGGGAAAGCCCGGGACGGTGTTAATGATGAGGGAAGAGGTCGTATTTGTTGACCCGGCCTTGCCTCATTGAGACTGGGTTAGCGGGAGACGGGGAGACAAAAAGATAAACGGGGAATCGGAGCGCGAGAGAAACGGAAAACCGGTGAAGGCTTGTAGTTTTCTTTTGCATGGCAGAAGCCACGCCCTGACATCAGGAGTCAGTTTCTTTAGGTTCGTTTGGATGCGCAACTAAACCAGAGAATGGCTTTTCTGTAAAGTCGGACGACGTTACCGTCATCTGTTCAAACGAAAATTGCGACGTTAACGACAAAAACGAAATAACGGGCCAAACGATATTAACGAGTTGTTGACTTTCACTACATTCGTATTATACTATAGGAAAAGGAGGAGATATGCCAGAGGCCAACAAAGAAATTGAAGATGGTAAAATATGGGCCTTCATTGGATACTGGTGGATTCTATTTCTTGTTCCGATATTAGGCAGGAAAGATAACAAATTCGCTTTGTTTCACGGGAAGCAAGGTTTGGTGCTATTCGCGTTTGCTGTACTCGTTTGGTTATTGAGCTACATCCCTGTAATCGGGTGGTTTATCATCGGCCCGGTCGGGAGCATCTTATGGATTATCCTGGCAATAATAGGCATGGTCAAATCGTTGCAGGGACAATATTGGAAGATGCCTGTGCTGGGTGACATAGCCGAGAAGATTAAGATATAATTAGCTGTGAATATTTCTGTGTGGCAATAAAGGTGGGAAAAGGAGGTAGCATGATTCAACGTATCAAAGACATAATCTTTAAACCAAAGGATACCTGGCCTCAGATCAAGGCGGAGGCGACGACAATCGGACAGGTCTTTACTGGTTATGCCATGATTCTAGCGGCGATTCCTGCAATAGCCGGTTTGTTGGGTTTTGCGCTGGTCGGCCAGAGTTTCGGGCCGATCACCGGTTTCTTCAGAATACCGTTCACCTATGCGCTCGTATGGGCGATTGTTTGGTATGTTCTTATCCTCGTTGCTCTTTATATCGAGGGTTTGGTAATCAACGCATTAGCACCTTCATTTGGGTCCAAACAGAGCAGCCTTAATGCATACAAGCTCGCGGTCTATTCTTCAACACCGATGTTCATCGCCGGAATCCTTAATATACTGCCTGCATTGGGTATACTTGTTTTCCTTATTAGTCTATATGGTTTTTACTTGCTGTACATCGGCATGCCGGTAATGATGGAAACGCCCAAGGATAAATTGGTGGGTTATTTTGTCGTAACGCTGATCGTGATGATCGTTATTTACTTCATTGTGGGAGGTATTTCCAGCGCAGTCATGACGGCGATGTGGCGACCTGTTCTGTTGTAACGGATTCTATCTTACGATCTTAGTGCCGGCCTCACCTAAGATTGCGTGTTTGGCTTTGCCAAGTGAGGTGATGATTACTTCCTGACCGCCGCTTTTCAGGAAGCTGACGGCGGCTTCAATTTTTGGTCCCATGCTTCCTTGCGGGAAGTGACCTTCGGTTAAATATCTTCTTGCTTCGGCAGCAGAAATTCCTCTCAGCGCCTGCTGGTTTTCCCTTTTATAATTGATATAAGCACAGTCAACATTCGTTAGAAAGAGCAGGGTGCTGGCATCGATATCGTGTGCGAGAACCGCCGAAGCCCGGTCCTTGTCGACCACCGCATCTACGCCCTCGTACGATCCGTCATTTTCGATATAAACTGGTATACCACCACCACCAGCGCCAATGACAATCGTCCCCAGATCGACCAGAGTCTGAATAGTGGTCCGGTTAACTATCCTCTTCGGTATCGGAGATGGTACGACACGGCGATAGCCACGCCCAGAATCTTCTTTTATCACCCAGTTGAACATTTCTGCAAGACTCTCTGCCTGTTTCTTTGTGTAGAAAGGACCGATGTATTTGGTGGGGTTTATTATTGATGGGTCGCTCGGGTCGACGATTACCTGGGTAACAATGGTTACAACTTCGCGCTTTATACCAAGTGCCATGAGTTTGTTCTGCAGACTTTGTTCGATCATGTAACCCATGCCACCTTCGGTATCTGCCACAATGACACCGAGTGGCAAAG
>CP070686.1:2198344-2202868 GCA_020353055.1 Caldifarciminota bacterium
ACGAATCCAAGAATCTTATCATTGTAATCTTCTTTTTCATCATTGTAATCGATGCCGTAAGGCAATCATTGCGAGAAGTCCCGCCGTCATTGATTCTTATGAATATGAAGCGGGACGACGCGGCAATCTCAGCTTGGTTTAATATCAGCGATACTAACGATAATAACGCAATTAACGATACTAACGGATTAAACGTTTTGCATTCGTCATTTGGCAATTGGAATTTGTGGTTTATTTGATTTTTTTTGGGGGGATTTGTAATTTACCCGAAGTTCGTATCTTCCCAATTTCTCAACTTCCCGTTTGGTACAACGCTATGCTCTATGCAGTTTTAGCGGGAATAGCGAAAATGCCGGTGATAACGTTATCAACGTCTGTTTATCAAGCAACAAGCACGAATTCTACACGAATCTATGATTTGCCAGTAGAATTCAGTGTCCCGAGCGGAGTCGAGGGGAATCGAGAATCAAGCATCGTTCTTTTAGCGGGACTAACGAACGAAACGGAAACAACGCTCTCAACGTCGATTGGTTTATTTATCCGAGTATCATGTAGCTAAATTGATCCCGTTATATTCATCATCGCATGTACAATCATGGCTGGCAGGATGCTTCCGCTGCGCGCTCTCAACTCACCAGCCAAGAGACCTGCAACGAGGGCGGCGCAGGCAGTAAAGATACCCATTGGAATATGAATAACCGCGAACAATACGGCCACGATGACCGCCGCAGCGGACACCGGACCCCATGACACGCTATTTCCATTCCCTAACGTTCGTCCTACCACACTCTGGATCAAGCTGCGAAAGATAATCTCCTCCTGGATTGATGCTCCGATCCAGAATAGTAACACGATCTGCCACAACGCAAATGTCTCGAAGGTCTGCGGATTTTGAATATCAAAGACACGTTCAAGAACAGCTACCACCAGGCCAAGAATACCGCCAAAGACGAACGCTCCAAGCAGATACCTTTTGCCCGCAGAAACCAGGCCGAAAGCTCTACGGTGCCAACCATGGCGCGTCAAATAGACCGCCATTATCAATATCGCAAACAAGAAACTTGTGACAATAATTAGTAACACTGCTTCCGGACCACTCGGCCGTATAATACTCATGAGTACATATACCGGTAAGTACACCCCCAGAAACAGCAAGAACATCCAAACCAACGCCTTAACATACTTCATTCAAACCTCCATACCCTTAATATCACATGCGGTCGTGTCCGAATCAACCCATGTAAAGATATCGCGACACGGTGAAGTTTACTACAAAGTAAAATGGGCTTTCAGATTATAACTACAACTACTTGAGTGTCAACAACTACTTGCTCAACAAAGTAAAAAGTGTACCGAAATGAGGCTTAGCGTGCCAAAAATTCAACCTCCGTCCCCCGTGTACACCGTGTGGATACGAAGATGCGAATTTTCATGGTATCTTTTTTACCGTAGCCACAAAGCTATCTATAAAGTGCCTCATGGATCTTACATCAATCCCAAGAGGAAGATATCCATAGCACCGGTACCACCATTTTGTCGCCTGCGATTCATCTCCCAATTGCTCCAACACATATGCGTACAATCCCATAGGTAATGCCGACTTTCTCAGCCACTCTTCGTTATTGGTCAATAGTGTTATTGCTTCCGACAATGAATCAGACCTCAGCATACTGAGCACATCGTATAGTACTGAATAGAGAGCAGCATGAATTAGCGATTCTTTCAGGTCTTCCATAGAATGAACATCGCCGGCTGCTATATGATATACACAGCGATTATATATGCCTATAGAATCTAATTCTGTAACAGAAGATAGACTGTCCATCAAGGTAGCTGCGTTTTCAAAACTCCCGAGCAACCACGACAAATAGGCATGTACCTTAATGAGCATGAATGCTAAACTATCTTCCTTCATTTTTTGGAAATCGCGATAGTAGCGCTCCACGTGCTCTGCGGCTTTTCCTCGCCAATGCCCGACTTCGGACGAATTACCTTTATTTGCATAGATCATCGCGAGTGCAATATCGAAAGTATAAGGTCCCCAATAATCATCAACTGCATCCTTGTAACACTTGATCGCTTGATCATACTGCCCTTTCATGGCATAGGCTTGTGCCACTCCGGCATCAACATTGTAGTAATCTCTAGTACTGTAAGAGTGAAAATACTCTTTACCGCACAAACTTCTATATTCCTCAAGAGCACCCAGCATATCATCATACATACCTAGTAGACCATATGTATCACCCAGCCACCAATACGGATGTTTGTTCGTAGGCTGCATGTCACGTACCTTCTCCAACTCAACCCTTGCTACAGTGTTACTATCAAGATGATAGTAACACAGTGCCACCTTGAAATGGGACGCAAAATCATCCGGATTGAGTTCTATGGCATGACGAAATTCTTCCAGCGCATCCGTGTAATTTCCAAGCCCGTAATAGCAGTTCGCCAACATGGTATGCAGCTCATGTGATCCCGGGTTCTCTTCGATCTCTGATTTCAGTGAATCGATCGTTGAAGATAAGTCTTGAGCGGCCAACGTGTGAAGTCCGAGCAATACGATAATGAGAATACTTCTATACATAGCAGATTATAATGTCCGGCAACAGCTAGTCAATAGACTCGTAGACTGGTTCCTCAAGGTGTCTATCACAGAGGTTTCTACCTCAGAGGCTGAATGCTTTGTTCAAAGTAGAGATCTGACCCCATCTCTTCATTGTCATCGACGATGCGAAGCATCGGTGCCTGTCCCCGTCCGTCCCTTTGACAGAGCATGCGCTATGCACCATGCTCTATGCTCTCTGCAGTTTTGGCGAGAATAACGAAAATAGCAGCATTAACGCCTTAGTGTATAGCAGGCTGGCAGTGTCTACGAATCACTTATCTGTAAATCTTATTACATAGATATCGGTATCACGCCTACCAAATGAATCTGAAATGCACCCTGCAATGTATCCACCATCATGAGCCTCAATTACAGAAAAGCAGCAATCATCGCCCAGTCCTCCATAGGTCATTGACCAACACTCGTTGCCTGCGTCATCGATCTTTATTAAATAGATATCCTTGCCGCTAACACTGAACGACCCTGTGTATCCGCCAATAATAAATCCGCGATCTGACGTCTCCAACACTGAATATGCATCCTCATCATTGTCACCCCCGAACGTCTTGCACCACATCATATTGCCATCGCTGTCTGTCTTAATAACGAATACATCAGATTGAAGGTTCTTGAGAGATAACCAACCAGGTTGGGTTCGAATAGCCCGGGTAGTAATTCTATGCTCAATGTATCCGACAACAAGATACCCTCCATCAGAGGTTTGCAGAACTGCCCGACCCCCATCTGGTCCCGCATAACCGAATGCCTTGGACCAAATAACTTCCGCATCAGGAGTGCACTTGGCCAACCAAACATCATAATCGTTTTCCACATTTGATTCACGACCGATTTTGCCGGTAAAGATATAGCTACCAGAAGAAGTTCTCTGAATCATAGCACCAGTTTCCACATCTTTTATGTTTGAACTCGACACACTCCTTTCCCACATTATCTCACCGTCATCATCTATCTTCATCAAATGGGCGTCATAGTGACCCGATGTAGAAACTGCCCCAGAATCCACCAATATGATATGGTTGCCTTCATCAGCCTCAACAATGGACCAAGCACCCTCATTGCGTTTGTTCTCTCCGTATCTCTTAGACCAGATCATTTCCCCGGTAGGACCTACCTTTAGAAGATAAGTATCATAACCATCCCATCCCCGTAGCCAAATGTGGCCAGCAATAATAAAACTGCTGTCAGCGGTCTGCAACAGCGAATTACCAACATCATCATGAATTCCGCCGTACGTCTTCGACCATAGAGTATCGCAACGCTCATCGAGCTTGATGAGGTAGATATCCGTAATGGTGCTACCGCGTGGAGCCGTTGTCCCACAAATGATATACCCCTTATCTAAGGTTCTGCTTATGGATTTTATGGACTCATTCCCATCACCGCCATAGTTCTTGGTCCACATAATCCGGGGCGGCCGGGCATTGAGAATGGAATTGATGAGCAACACACAGAATAGTATCTTTGTCACTGGTGCGGGAATATCACTCCTCCAGAGTAATTATGCAATACCATACAGCAATGTCAATGCATACGGGGACTGGCTCAGATGACTGCCCTTCTCCGGTTCTCCGTGGCTACGCTGCCCCTTTCACAGAGCACGCGCCATGCACCATGCTCTATGCTCTCTGCAGTTTTAGCGAGACTAACGAAAATAACGGTCTAAGCGTTTCTATGCCAAAAAGTCAACCTCCGTCCCCGTATGTTTTAGAATAATCGAAAGGAAGTCAACAGCTCGTACCGTCCTAAGCCACGGGGACTGGCTCTGACGACCGTCATTCTCCGGTTCAGTCGACGAATCCAAGAATCTTATCATTGTAATCTTCTTTTTCATCATTGTAATCGATGCCGTAAGGCAATCATTGCGAGAAGTCCCGCCGTCATTGATTCTTATGAAT
>CP070686.1:2202968-2212875 GCA_020353055.1 Caldifarciminota bacterium
CAACCAACCCTAGCGCTGTTAATGGGTCCTGAAGCTCCTCCGCAACCGACTGACATGGGACCAGAAGCTCCACCGCAACCAACCCTGGCGCTGTTAATGGGTCCTGAGGCTCCTCCGCAGCCGACTGACATGGGACCAGAAGCTCCACCACAACCAACCCTAGCGCTGTTAATGGGTCCTGAAGCTCCTCCGCAACCGACTGACATGGGACCAGAAGCTCCACCACAGCCAACCCTGGTCTAAGGAGCAACAGCGATGAAGATTTTACATCTTTATCAGGTAAAGATGCTTGACGGCTCGCAATATCGCGGAGAAATCGCTTACCGCGACGATGAGAAGATCGTGCTCAAACTCAGGCACCGGTCTCCGGAGCAAAAACTCCGCCTGTTCAAGAACAGCATTGCCTCGGTAAGAGAAGTAGGCTGGCACAAAGCGTACGCTCTAAGATAGAAGATCTGTAAAACAGATAATAAGGAGCGTCAAGCTAGAGAGAGCCAGGTAGTATCTGGTCATGTATTGTTCAATCGGAGTCAAATCTGATTGACTCTGATTGACACACGTATATTGTATTATTAAGGGAGGGTCATATGCGTTGTATTTATGGTATTGTTACTCTTGTTGCACTGATCGGTTGTGCGACAATAACGCGAGGTACACATGAAGCTCTAGTCATAGATTCAAAACCTGCGGCTGCATCTGTTGTCATAAAGGAAGGAGAGACGGTATTATTCACAGGATTAACACCCACTTCTGCAAAACTAGCGAGAAAGGGTGAGTATCTAGTGATAATAGAAAAAGATGGCTATGAGTCCCTCCGCGTCAATGTGACACATGAAATTTCTGATGAGGGCGGTGTTGCCACGGCTGGCAACTGCATTGCAGGTGGATGTATAGGCCTTGGGGTCGACGCTGGTTCAGGCGCAACTATGAACCTCAAACCCAATCCGATTAGTGTTGACTTGATTCCTGTTACGGATGAACAACAATAGCCATAATTTCCGCTGTTTTACCAGCGTAACGGCTGCAGCGTATAAAACAGGAACATAAATATGCTGCGCAGTATTAGATAGATCTTTCGTTCACAAAATTTGGCAGAGATATTTAGAGCTCTTAAGATTTAGGTGTCAGAATTGTGCCATTTTGGCACACTAGACTTAATTCAGCCCCTGTATTTATTTATCCTGCGGGATACCCTCAAAATTGTGCCACATTGGCACACTATTGAGACTTAAACTTCATAATAATTCATCAAGATATTTCGATATTTAATGACATAATCCCCTGGCACGGATATTGCTATTTATACGAGTGGTGCAAAAATGATAGTTATAATAACGGCCATAATCCTTCAAATCACAGCAGCCATCCTCGCGCTGAGACAGATGGGCGGGAAATCAGCGTCTGGCTGGCTCTTCATTGCCCTACCCCTCCTGTTCATGGGGACTGTTAAGGCGATCGATCTGGCCGGTTATTCACTAGGAATAAATATGGAAATCTTAACCCTTCTGGTCGGTGCATCGATGTTTGTTGGGTTGATTTTCGTTTCAAGAATTTTCCGTGCTTATCAGCAGAATCTCACTCTTTTTAAGTCAATACAGGATATTGACAGGGTAATGCTCTCAAGCCTCAGTTATAACGGCGTCATTAATGCAATAATCGATAAGATCAACCAGACACTCAGTCCCGACGCCGTGGGTATATATAAATATGATAAGCAGGGACGCAAACTCAACGTACTCAAAACACACAACCTCAGCCGGGAATTCCAGGCTAAGGTCACCGGCGATGGAAATGAATTCATTAAATCGGTTATTGATAACAAAAGGACTCTGATAATCGATAGATTCGCCGATGACGAAGACGCCGGGTTCCTTCCTTTATTGAGAAAAGAAGGTTTCACGAGCTACCTGGGTACACCGATCGTGTCCAAAGGCGGAGCACCGATTGGCGCCATGGCCCTGTACCTCAAGAGACCAAGGAATTATTCGAAGTATGACATCGATTTTGTCAGGACAATGGGCAGCCAGGTGGCAATAGCTCTGGACCGCGAACAATACATAGACCGCATCCATGAGATGAATTTCGAGTCGGTCTATTCGCTGGTCCAGGCAATCGAAATGCGCGACCCCTATACGCGTGGGCATTCGCTGCAGGTGGCAAAACTCGCATCAGCGATCGCTCAGGCGATCGGCTTCACAGGGCGCGATCTGGAACTGGTCAAATTCGCCGGACTACTCCATGATGTAGGCAAGATCGCGGTACCTGAATGCATTCTGCAAAAACCAAGTTTCCTGACGAGCGATGAATGGAAAGTTATCCAGCTGCACCCCAAGCAGAGTGCGACAATAATTGACCCCATCAAGGGGCTCCGCCAGATCCGGGACTGGGTCTTATACCACCATGAGCGTTGGGATGGTAGGGGTTATCCCAAGAACATCAGGGGCGACAGGATTCCCATCCAGTCCCGGATACTCTCAGTATGCGATACTTACTCGGCAATGACTGAAGACCGCCCATACAGGAAACGCCTCAGCGATGAGGATGCACGCACCGAGATCAGAAAAGTGTCAGGCAGCCAGCTCGACCCGAAAGTGGCAAACATCTTCCTCGACCTCGGCGTTAACGGACACAACGGCAATTTCATCAACACGTTCAGCAAGGACACGTTGCTTGGAGACGTCAACCTGGAACCAGGAAACAACGGAAACAGTTTCAGCCAGACCGTGTTCAACCTGCAGAAGAGTTAATATGATCCGCGACAAATTCAAGAGGAAACAAACAGGCAAAAGCGCAACTGAGAAAGAAGGACAGATTTTTGCAGGCATTCGAGCCGAGAAGAACGGACGGCAGTTCATGAAATCAAAGGGAGCGAGACTGCGCAAGGTCGGTAAGGTGTGGGATTGCAGTGTACTTTGTCTGGCACGCTGCGGTGCCCGAATATACGCCGGTCCGCTCTGATTCAAAAGAGAAGGAGAATGTCCATAGATCTGAAAGCTTAGTCCAAAAGCCGAATGCGATGGGAGACTGTACCTAAAAGGTGCAGCTTCCGTCTATTATTTGGATAAAAAGGAGAGCCCCTTGAAGAAGAGAATCCTCTTATTATTACGTTTCGTACTTATCCTGGCCACAATAGTGATGATGACGTATTCAAAGCGCGGGCTGCATATTGCATCGCCCGGCTACCTCGTTGCCCTTGCCTACTTCATATCAAATATAATATTCTACTTCATCCCTGAAAGCAAATTCAGCCGGCCGATCATCACTTTTGCCATCTTTCTAACCGACGTCGTCGCCATCTCGCTTGCCATATATTTCACGCAGGGTATGCAGACCGATTTCTACCTGATATACTTCCTTATCATATTCATCGCCTCGGTCGGCCAGGACCTTCGCGGCAGTATACCCATTGCAGTCGTTGCCAGCATTCTCTACGGGTGGTTGCTGCTGCGGGCAAATCCCGGCATTTCAATCCTGGATTCAGCGATCCTGATAAGAATCCCGTTTATCTTCATCGTATCGATCATAAGCAGTTACTGGTCAACTGAAATACGACGTGAGCTGATGGAGAAGAAGGAATTAGAAAACTTCGCCCGCCGGCTGGAAGAGGAGATCGCCAGGATGACGGCCGACGAAAGCGACCTCAAAAGCTACAGCAACACAGTGATCAACAGCGTTGCCAGCGGCGTTATCGCGGTTGGTAATGATGGCGTGATAACGACCATCAATCCCGAAGCGGCGCGCGTGCTCGGCAGCAGTCAGGCCGAACTCACGGGTAAGAATATCAAAGATACGCCGGGTCTCGAAGCATTGTGGACAAAGATGCAGCAAGTCATTGATACAAAAACGCCCATCGAACGACTCCAGATATCGATCAAGGACACAAGTAATAATACACTTCCCATCGGCCTGTCAGCCTCGCCGATGAGTTCATCAAACTCCAATATCTCCGGCTGCGTCGCGATCCTTCGCGACCTCTCCGACATCAAAGCACTGGAGGAAAAACTGAGGCACGCGGAGAGACTGTCATATCTCGGTAAGATGGCCAGCTGGGTCGCCCACGAGATAAGAAATCCGCTGACCGCGATCGACGGGTTCTCGCAGCTGCTGGCGAAGACACGCGATCAGGAAAAGATTCAAGCCTTCAGCGTGGAAATACACCGCGGTACAAAACGCATAAACCACATAATAGATGATATCCTCACGTTCGCCCGCACGAGAACTCATATTAAAGCGGTTGACATAGACCTCCGTCAACTCATAACTCAAATAACCGAAAACCTGGGGAACGTAAGGATCTTCATAAATGGCGATGCAAACACCGCGATCAAGGGTGAGGAGGAATCTCTTAAAAGTCTCTTCAACAACCTGATCCACAACAGTATCGATGCTATGGACAAGGACCCCGTATTGACTATAAAATTCTACAATACCGACCAGTGGCTGGTGACCGAGCTCACCGATAATGGCAAAGGAATTTCAGAAGAAAATATGAAAAAACTGTTCACGCCGTTCTTTACGACGAAAAGCCGCGGCACCGGACTCGGTCTCGCCATCGTCAAAAAGATCGCGGACGATCATGGCGGAAGACTCGAGATAGAGAGCGAAGAAGGCAAGGGTACGACCTGCCGTGTATACCTGCCGTCTGAGGAAAAATAAAGGAGTGTTGATGAAGAAAAGAATATTGGTATGCGATGACGAAGAACCAATCCGGCTCTTATTGACGGAATCTCTGCATGACATTTATGACATAGTCGAAGCCTCAAATGGCAAGGATGCTCTCAGTCTAGCGCTGAAAGAGCATTTCGATCTTGTCATCATGGACATCAAAATGCCTCAGGTCCACGGCCTTGAAGCAATCGAGCGCATACGAGAGCAAAACAAACGTATCCCTATAATAATAATCTCTGCTTACCGGCCGATGGAGGACGACATCATCGTGAAGACATCGAACATTGCCGCGTTCATGACCAAACCTATCGACATTACCGGAATGCGGGCAAAAATATTCGAACTGATCGGTGAATAGTAATGGGGCATTTTTATTATCCGTTCCATATGTTGAACTTCTTTTCACCACGTATGCCGTGTATTTTCCTGCGCGGTACAAAATTATTACACAAGTAAAACCGTATTAAAAAATTCAAACGTATATTGTAGCAGATATTATTTGCCGGGTTATTAATTGAATTTAAAACCCTTGCCTGTGATCAACCAGAGGCAAGAATCTACGACGTCGGGTTCGTACAACTTCCCCTTGTTTTTCGATATCTCATCCAGCGTAGTATCGAGGCTGTGCGCCGGACGGTACGGCCTGTGCGAAGACATTGCTTCGACCACATCGGCAACCGCAAGAATCTGCGATTCGAGTAGTATATTGCCGGTCTTGAGGCCGCGCGGATACCCCGAGCCGTCGAGGCGCTCGTGATGCTGGAGCACCACATCCGCGATTGGCCAGGGGAATTCTATCGTTTTCAGAATATCATAACCGACGCTCGGGTGAGTCTTGACGAGGGCAAATTCAGAAATAGTCAGTTTACTCGGACGGCTCAGGATCTCTGCCGGTACATAGATCTTACCGATGTCGTGTATCAGCGCCGCAACCTGAATACCCCGTATCCACTCTTCCGGTAAATACATTTCCTTGGCGATCTCTTGGGCAAGCGCGGCCACCCGGAGTTGATGGCCGGTCGTGTACGGGTCCCTTGCCTCCTGGATCTTCGCCATCGCCTGCAGCGTGTTCTGAATTGTCTTTTCAAGTTTTACCAGGCTCTGCTGTAACTCATCCTCCATCTGCTTGCGGTCCGTTATGTTACGAACCGAAACAAGGTTCGCGTCCTCACTGCGGTAGGCTATCCTGGTCACCGCAAATTCGCAATACCGGATGTCGCCGTGTTTTGTTACAATACGCACGTCGTACGTCTTTGGCACATCCTCGCCCATTTTTCTGCGTAGATCGATATCCTTTACCTTATCGCGATCATTAGGATAGATGATCTTCCACGGACTCGTGTCATAGAGTTCCTCTTTCGAATAATCCGTTATCTTACAGAGCTGGTCGTTGACGAACAGAAAGCTGTTATTCGCGTATATGAAAATGCCGTCACTGCTGTGTTCAACAAGGGTGCGGTATTTTTCTTCACTCTCTTCGAGGGCGACGAGCAGGCGCTCCCGCTCCGTGACGTCGCGGCAGACATTGGTGATTGCCACGATCTTACCCTCTTTATATATCGCGGTACCCGTGACCTCCATTATAGTATAACGCCCGTCGGCACGATTGAAACGTATTTTGCTCACCACGACATCGTTCTTTGCGCCTGAGCACAATTTTTCACTGTCCTTCTTGATCAACGGGACATCATCTTCAAAGATGATTTCGAGCTCGAGAAAATTGCGGCCGATCAGGTCTTCCCGCCTCTTGCCAGTAAAATCACAGGCAATCTTGTTTACGTCATTCAGTTTGAAATTTAGGTCATAGGTAAAGATCGCATTGCCGGCGTACTCATACAACAACCGGTAGCGTTCCTTGCTCTCCCGCAAAGCCTCATCCGCGTACTTCCGCTCGGTGATATCTTCCATGCTACCCTGGAAATAATTCTTTTGGCCATCAGGGTCGATCACGCCGCGCGCGTTATCGTTCACCCAGAATACAGACCCGTCGCGTCTGCGCATCAGGCATTCGAAATTTCGTACGAAACCATCTTGCTCAATACTGTTCAGCCACCGCGCGAAATCCTCGGGACTGAAATGGAGATCAACGAGGTTCATCTTCATCATTGCAGCACGGTCTGGATAGCCGAACATCTGTACGAGAACGGGATTGGCCTCCAAAATCTTACCGTCCGGTGTCGCGCTGTACAGACCAACCGGCACATCCTCGAAAAGCGTGCGGTAACGTGCCTCGGCCCTTTCTTTTTCCTTACGCTGGACCCGTCGGTCAACAACCGAACGCACCGCCGCAGGCAGACGGACGAAGTGTTTGGGTGACTTGATAACATAATCATCCAGCCCGGCCTTCATCGCGTTGACCGCGATCTCCTCGTTACCGGTGCCGGTGAACATTATAACCGGACAGTCGGGCTTTATCGCCTTCACCTTATCCAGCACTTCTAACCCATCGATCCAGTGCACCTTGAAGTCGGTTATCACCAGATCGAACTTTCCCTCTTTCAATGCCGCGTCGAAATCCTCATTACTCCTTATCTGCTTCAGGTTCAGAAACGGAAATTCCAGCGACAGCGCGCGCACGGTCAAGGCGCGGTCATCCGGATTATCGTCGATGACGAGTATCGTTCTCAGATTACTCTTTAGGCTTTCTCTCGTTTTGTCATCTTTAGCCATTGGCTATTTCCGCCCTTCTGTTCAATATCAACCAATACAGATTCAGAGTCTTCACCATCTCGACCAGCGCATCGAAGGTCACTGGTTTAACAAGATAGGAATTCGCACCAAGGTCGTAAGCACGATTTATATCCGAAGACTCGCTCGAAGCGGTTAGCACAACCACGGGCAAGCGTTTGAGCGTTTGCTGCTGACGAAGCCACTCGAGCACCTCATGACCTGACTTGCGAGGTAATTTCAAGTCGAGGAGCACGAGCATTGGCAAGGGGCGCTCAACGAAAGGCTCGCGCCCGGCCAGATATGATATCGCTTGCTCGCCGTCATTCAAGACAATGATCGGATTGGCGATCTTCACTTTCTGAAACGCGCGCTTTATGAGCAGCACATCATTATGGTCGTCCTCGACAAGTAGAATCGCGTGGTTATTAGTTACCATCACAAACCTCTCATGCGTAACTCGACCCAGAATTTACTACCCTCACCCGGAACCGATTCGACCCCCGCCTTACCGCCCATCCGTTCCAGGCCTTTCTTCACGATCGCGAGACCAACACCGGTGCCCGGATAAGTCTCCATACCCTGCAGGCGTTCGAAGATACGGAAGATACGGTCGTGATATTCCGGAGCAATACCGATACCGGCATCCTCAACCCATAAACGCACCCTGTTGTTCACAACCTCAGCACGAATATTGACCTTGGGTTTCACGCCGGGTTCCACAAACTTTATCGCATTGGAAAGAAGATTCGACAAAACCTGGACAAGTGTAGCATGATCGCCCATGACTTCCGGTAATGGCCTTTCTACTCTGATCTGGGCATCTATCTTCTGTATGTCTGAACTTAATTGATGCATCACCTCACCGAGCACGCTGTCCAGGCTGACCTCATTCGGTTTCAACGCGGAACGGCTAAGCCGGCTGTAAGCAAGCAGGTCCTGGATCAATATATCCATATGCTGGGCAGCAGATACGACCCTCCGTGCATAATCCTTGCCCGTCTCATCCAACTTCTCGGCGTAGTCTTCAAGCAGTGCGTTGGCAAAACCCTCCATCGCTCTCAGCGGCGCACGCAGGTCATGGGAAACCGAATACGCAAAAGATTCAAGTTCCTTGTTCGCGGATTCAAGTTGATCGGTCCGCTGCGCGACAAATGCTTCGAGATGCTTGCGGTATTTCCTGAATTCCTCCTCGGCGCGTTTGCGTTCACTGATATTCCGCACAATACCCTGGACCACCTTCTCTCCGTTGACGGCAAACATGCTTGCCGAAACTTCGGCAGGGAACGGCTCACCGTTCTTTCTCCTTAGATCTATTTCGAAAATAGTCGCGCCGTCGCTTACGAGAGACTCCAGCGCACTGCGATATTTACTCTCTTCTGTTGCGCTGACAAGATCCGACATGCTGGCTGCAATCATCTCTGATCTGTCGTAGCCAAAGAGTGACAAGAGTTTCTGGTTAACATCGAGTATCCTGCCGTTTAAATCTTGTATGAAGATTGCATCATTTGAACTTTGAAACAAATTGTAGTATTTTTGTTCATTCTCTTTTACCTTACTGTATTCTTCCCTTAAACGGTGTTCAGTATCATTGGTGACGACTGTTCGGCGCAGGTCGATTAATTCTTTCAAGAGTTGTTCTTTAGATTTTTCTTCGTCTCTCATTTTTTTTTGTTGTAACTGGACGAAAATTACCTCCACTCTTGTGCGCGACAGGATATTGCGGTTTAACATACGTTCCGATAGATTTCGACAGAGGCGAAATTATCGCAATTTTCATTGTTTTCTTAAATATACATACGGATATTTAAATGTCAATAGCCCAGTTCACGCATTACTTTAACTATACGACCATACTCCCAACGGGGACAGGCATAACATTTTTAACATTTTTGACGTCATCGTAATAATATTAATATTACTGCAAATAACCTCCAAAGCACGGTGATTTTTCACTCAACAGTGTTAGCTTTCAAGTTTCAAAACCAAAAGAACCCCACAAAATGTTAAAAATGTTATGCCTGTCCCCGGAGCTGCGGCTCAGACTTCTGCGATCTTTTTGCCTTTTTCCTTTTCCAGATATACCATCAGGGTGCGGGTGGGGCGGCCCGGGTATATCTTTTCAATACCTTTTTTGTATACGCGCAGTTGTTTCTTGTATTCTTCTTTCTCGCCGCCGGTCTTGTAATCGGCGATGACTATTTCATCGCGGCCGATAATGAGCCGGTCAATGTGCGCTGATACGTCGCGCTTCTCTTCTTCGAAGTAGATCGGCAATTCGTTCCTGCATCTCATGTCGCGGCCGTTTTTGTAAAACAAAAATCTCAGGTCCGGATCGAGCAGCGTATCCCGAAGCAGCGGCCCGAGCCGTTCGTCGATCTCTCTCTCATCCTCGGTAGACCGCGCAAAAATATCCTTCGTATATTCAACCACCCCGGCAATACACTTTTCGACATCGACTTCGTCGAGCCATTCAACCTGGCTCAATGCGCGGTGTATCATTTCGCCGAATTTCATCCCCCTCCTGCGCTCCGGCGCGACTATTTCCACACCGCGTTCGGTCGGCGAATAG
>CP070686.1:2212975-2215820 GCA_020353055.1 Caldifarciminota bacterium
CGTGAGGGCCCAAGGTAGGGTGGATGACTGGGGCTAAGTCGTAACAAGGTAGCCGTACGGGAACGTGCGGCTGGATCACCTCCTTTCAAAGAGAACAGCAGGCTCAATGTCCTGGAAAGTCCTTACGGGGTTTTTTTCGTGCAAGATCAACTTATTTGCGCCAATATGATTGTGCTATTGACATTAAAATAATAATAAATATAATGATAAGCTATGGTTAAAATCAGACTAACAAGAGTAGGCAGAAACAAAGTACCCATTTATAGAGTTGTGGTGACTGACTCGAAAAAGGCAAGAGATGGTGAGTACATTGAAAAGCTTGGCCATTACGATCCCCGAAAGAAAAAACTAGAACTCGACCGGGATCGCATCGAGTATTGGATCTCAAAAGGAGCTCAGCCGACCAATACCGTGGCTAAATTGATTACAAAAGCAAAAGGAGGTTCATCATGAAGGATCTCATCGAATATGTGGTCAAAGCATTGGTTGACAATCCCGACAAAGTAATGGTTAAAGAGATTGCCGGTGAAAAAAGCATCATATATGAACTAAGAGTTGGCGAAGGTGACCTGGGTAAGGTGATCGGAAAAGAAGGCAGAACCGCGAAAGCCATCAGGACGATAATCACTGCGGCCGCGATGAAACAGGGAAAACGCACGGTACTAGAGATAATCGAATAATGAATTCAGGACTCTCTTGCCTTTTTCTTCATCTATTTTTTGCCTGAAGCATAGAAGTAAAGAACAAAAAACACACTCCCCATGAAGTTTGACATAGTGTCGATTTTTCCGGAATTATTTGACGCTCCATTGTCTTGTGGTATGATTCGTGTGGCCAGAGAGAAGGGAATAATAAGCGTCAATACCATAGACCCCCGTGCAATGACATCCGACGGCGTGATCGATGATTATCAGTTCGGCGGCGGTGCAGGCATGGTTTTCAAACCTGAGCCGCTGACCTCGGCGTTGGAGTCTGTACTGACGAAAGATTCCACTCTTGTCAGTCTGACTCCGAAAGGAGAACGGCTAACGCAGAAAATGGTGGCCGACCTCACCCGCCACAAACACATCGTCCTGATCTGCGGTCGGTATAAAGGCGTCGACGAACGTATCAATGAAATTTTCAAGCCGATGGAGATATCGATAGGCGATTATGTTCTTTCGGGTGGGGAGATCGCTGCACTCGCAATTATTGACACGATAACTAGATTGCTCACCGGCGTTCTGGGCAATAAGGATTCAGCAGATTCTGACTCTTTTCAAACGAATCTGCTTGAAGCGCCGATTTATACGAGACCGCATGTGTTCATGAAATACAGAGTCCCGGAAGTGCTGAGAGGCGGTAACCATAAGCAGATTACCGAGTGGCGCAGAAGAAAATCTCTGGAGGCGACTCTTGAACGTAGGCCCGATTTGCTGGCTAATTCAGTTTTTTCGAAGAAAGATTTTGAAATTCTGTTGGAGGTACTGAATGGATAAAATGCCTGATATAAAACCAGGTGATCTGGTAAAGGTTTATACGAAAATCATCGAAGGAGACAAGGAACGTTTGGCGCCATTTCAGGGTGTTGTCATCAAAGTCAGGGGCAGCGATATCGCTAAGACATTCACTGTCCGGAAAGTCTCCGCAGGTGTCGGGATTGAAAGAATCTTTCCGATTCATTCACCGATGATCGCCCGGGTTGAGATAAAGAAAAAAGGCAAGGTGCGGAGAGCCAAACTTACGTATCTACGGCAGCGTAGAGGAAAGAGGATGAAGATTAAAGAGGCCGTGCTTCCGACAAAAGCAAAGCCTGAAGAGGTGGCTGAAGAAACTCCACCTCCCTCCGAAGCCGAGGAAACAACCGGTGAAAGCGCTACCGGACCTGAAACTGTGGAAAAAGTATAGTCTCATCGCCGGCGTAGATGAATCAGGAAGGGGACCGCTCGCCGGACCAGTTGTTGCGGCAGCCGTGATTCTGCCCAGAGATTACGTACATCCGGAGATCGACGACTCAAAAAAACTCTCGCCCAATAAGCGCGCGACGCTCTACAAGATAATTGCTGAAAAGGCGATCGCTTATTCATTCGGCATCGTCGATGCCGGCACGATCGATATCATCAACATACTCGAAGCCACGAAGCAGGCGATGCGCAGCGCGATTACCCAGTTAGACCCAATGCCGCAATACGTATTGATTGACGGGCTGGGCATCGGCGAATTGCCTGTCCGGTACGAAGCGTTGATAAAAGGTGATTCACTGAGTACATCCATCGCTGCTGCTTCGATTCTGGCAAAAGTGCACCGTGATATGATAATGTGTGAATATCATGAATTTTATCCGCAGTATTACTTCAACAGACACAAAGGCTATCCGACAAAATTACATCGGGATTGCATCCAGAAGTACGGGTCGTGTCCCATTCATCGCAAATCGTTTCAATTGTTGTGAGACGGAATACGACTTCGCTCGGGATGCTGGGTGAAGCGCTTGCCCGCGAATACTTGACGAAGAAACGCTATAACGTTGTCGATCACAATTTCCGTTGCTCACATGGTGAAATCGATCTGATCGTGCGCAAAGATAAGGCGTTTCGTTTCATAGAGGTCAAGTTCAGGCGAACTATGGATTATGGTCTACCCCAGGAGTCGGTGGTAAGACGGCAACAGCAGAGGATAAGAAGGTCAGCGTTGATGTGGCTCCGCAGGCGCCGTCTTCCAATGAATACCGAAATGCATTTCGACGTCCTGGCAATAAGTGAAGAGGCGGGTCAGAAGAGATACGAGTATATAGAAGATGCTTTCTGACTAAATCACAAAAAACTCAATTACGTTTAGTTCGTTAATACCGTTAATCTCGTTACTA
>CP070686.1:2215920-2238038 GCA_020353055.1 Caldifarciminota bacterium
ACGCAGGCAATGAAGGAGAAGCTATAACCACAAACTGCGAGTAATTTCGCATTTCGATGTGAATCATGAGCGATCATGAACAACATGGCACCCACAAAAACCACAAAACTGCCGAGAACCCTGTAGACATAGATAAAATAGGGATGAGAAGACCAGAGTTCTGAGATGAGAAATGATTCAAATATCTTTCTTCCTGCGAACAACCGTACTAATCCGCCGATCAATATGAGCACAGAAATGACTTTTAGAATGCCCTGCCGCGCATTGCTTTCGTTCACAATTCTCCCCTTGATAGACTCATCTCACTACCAGTATATTGGCGGGTTCATCGTAGTCAAGCGAAATCAATTACAGGTTCAAATATCCGTATTTTTGAGACTCTCTGTGAGCACCGCGTGAGATTCGTTTTTAATATAACGTGATGCAGGCAATGGATAGATTATTGGAAATAGCGAAATATCTTAAGGTAGAACTAGACACAGATGATCATCCGTTTTTTGCGGCAGAAATGTTATTGACTTGCCACATTGGGAATACACCTGAATGCTTGAAAGATACTAATTACATACCTACAGTTATCCATTGATGCGGTAAGTATCATTTGCAGTTTGAAGAATGTTCTGTACAAAATCAACCTGGAGGAAAAATGGTGGTCATACACAAGAAACCTTTTTTGACAATTGTCGTCACAATTCTCTTGTTGACGACAGCATCGGTTTCGGCTCAAGTGCCTGACACAGTTTGGACAAAGATGTATGGAGTCACCGGCCCCTACGAATGGTTTCAATCCGTTGCGCAACTGCCCGATAGCGGATACATACTCTGCGGCTCATGGAATGAGAACCTCATGCTTATGCGCACAGATAAACAAGGTGACTCAATATGGACCAAGATCTACGGTGCAGCAGGCGATGATGCTGGTTTCTCCGCTGCCCCCACCGAAGACGGCGGCTACATCGTTGTCGGACTTAGAGCGACACAGAACGGTGACCTCTGGCTCCTCAAAACAGACTCTATTGGAGACACTCTATGGACCAAGACCTACGGCGGAACTCAGGACGACATCGGCTTCTCTGTGCTGCGAACTGATGATGGAGGATACATCGTCTACGGCCAAACTGAATCTTTAGGTGGTGTTTATGGAAGCTGGTTGCTGCGGACAGATTCTATCGGTGATACGCTCTGGACAATGATCTATGAAGATTTCGCAGCAGGACCCGGCATTTCTTTATATCAAACGAATGACGGTGGCTATGTTTTTGCAGCCAGCAAGTTGAACAGTATCGCTTATGAAGCCTATTTGATGAAAACCGATTCCATCGGCACTCTAATGTGGACGCAGAGGTATTCTGGGTTGGGCAGTGAAATCTTTACGTCGCTCACACCAACAACTGACGGTGGATATGTTGCCGTAGGATATACCGGGCAGATCGGTTCCGTCATTCAGGATGCATGGATATTGAAGGCAAATTCGGTGGGTGATTCGCTTTGGGCAAAGATCTACGGCGGTGCGGGTAACGAAGAATTCCGTTCAGTAAAACAAACAGCAGATGGCGGATATATCGCCGCTGGAGCGAAGAGCCTTTTACCTTTTGCCGAAAGTTACGTATACTTGATGAAGCTTGGTCCAAGTGGTGATTCAGCCTGGGCCCGTATTTGGAGTGGCGGCGACGCAGCGGAGTGCAGCGCCCTCGACCTTTGTTACGACGGCGGATACATTCTAGGCGGTGCTGCATTTCTACTCGAAACATACGACGACGCCTGGCTTCTGAAAACAGCGCCTGATATCGGGGTTAATGAATCGCATGACCGGGATGTGGCTGAGATATCATTAATCATTAAACCCAATCCATTTTCATTCTACACAGATATCACATACCAGATAACGGATAAAGGATATATAAACAGGACAGAAGATGCAGAAATCAGGATATACGATACAAGTGGAAGGTTAATGAGAAAATTCGAGCAGGTATCTGTTATCGGACATCAATCGTCGGTGGTCTGGGATGGTACTGACGAGGCCAATCGTAATTTAGGTAGCGGTGTTTACCTTTTGGAATTGAGGACTCCACAGTCAAGGTTGCTTGAGAAGATAGTGTATGTAGAATAAAATATTAAGGAGGTATAATGGTCTCTCTAATACTTTTCTTCGCCGCATCCATTCTGTGGCAGGAAGACTTTGCAGAAACCACATCGGGAATCCATCAATTGTACGACTACCATGTGGAAATTGCATACGAAGCAGGTAGTATTACACTCAGGGCAAATCCCCAATTCGAGGGTTTTGCGTCGGCCTGGATGTATGTAGATGAAGAAATCGCACTGCACGATGATGACGCTTTAGTCATAAGGATCAGAGGCGACGAGAACACTGTAAGAATACGATACTTCTTCAGGAAACAAAAGTGCACAAGTTACTATGCCGGTGAAAACACGATCTCAGTTGAGGATGAATGGAAAGATGTAGTTATTCCCCTGAAGAACGCTTTTTTGTTCTCAGGAACCGAGTTCCCGGCCGCATTAACTCCTGACACAAACCCCGTTCTCTATATCTTCATCGAGAATGCGATGTCAGGGAAATTCGCAGTCGAAATCGACCAGATATCAATCATCCGCCATTCCACTCAAGCGGAGGAACGATGAAAGTTTTTGTCATCATGGTGCTTGTACTATTCGCATCTCTACACGCTGACCCCCCTTGGAGCACTAATGTCAGAGTCAGTACAGACGAACCCTGGGATTCGCTGAATCAAGGCGAATCGTGTTTTGCAGTATGGGGAGATTCGGTCTATTCAATATGTAACACTGCAGAACGCAGTACCATACCGATTGCACCGTATGCTTATTCGTTCAACGCTGGGCAGACATTTACGCAAATCCCTTTCACCGATCTCACATCAGGTATTATCTGGCATACTGATCCGGTAATCGGCGTCGACGATTCTGGCCACGTTCACATGCTTATCCAATATTCAGCGACACTCATGAAGCACTACCTGTCAAGAGATGGCGGACAGACCTGGGCGGACACTACCCAGGTCAACCCATATAATGGTGTCGACAAACCGTGGATGGTGGTCAACGGTAATGAGATCTATATTGCCTGGCAGCAAACGGCAGGCCCGATAGGTCTGTGGTTTGCCAGATCGACCGATTACGGGCAGAATTTTGCGGCAAACCTGATATGGAACCGCCGATACATAAACGCCCTCGGGATGGATGAAAATGAAAATCTTCATCTACTGCTGGTGGCTGGGACAGGCGGGGTCTACTACCGCAAATCAACTGATCACGGAGATAACTGGCTTCCAGAAGTGTATTTATCCAACTGGTCATATACCCCAAGTTACGGCGACCGTGCTCCGATAAATTCGATAACTGCACGTGGGGACGTAGTATTCGGCACATGGGTCAACAACGATGTCGCCGGCTGGGATATCATGGCCGTGCGCTCAACCGATGGCGGAACTACCTGGAGCGCTCCTTTCGTTGTGAACGACATTACAGCAGGTGGACAGTGCAAAGGATGGGCTCATTTTGATTCATACGGTGGCTTGCATGTGATGTACTACCATACCCCAGATTGGCCAACCAACGTCTCGAGTATCTTTGAGGTTCGTTATCAGTATTCCTCAGACAGTGGAGAAACATTCAACCCCAGCATCAGGATTTCAGATACATCATTTACCAGTCTCGCCGATTTTATGGGTGAGTATCACATCTGTCTTAGTGACAGCCAGTATCTTTATGCGATTTGGACTGACGGCCGTAACGGCGATGACAATGATCTATACTTCAGTAAGGCATTACTTTCAACCCTTGGTATCAATGAAGGTCCTCAGACGCTCTCCCCTGATGACGCCGTCGTTGGCATACCCACAATCTGGCGGGGTAGTGTAGAATTAAAGATGCCACATAATCTTCATCCGGTTGAAGTCAGGCTCTACGACGTGACCGGCCGGTTAATCACAAGAATCTACTCAAATAATACAGATGGCTTCGACGCACTACGGCTACACAGCGCCGATTTTCCTCGCGGCATTATCTTCGTACAGGTACGGAGTCAAAATACCAGTAAAGTAGTCAAAGTGATCAACTTAGGAGAAGACTGAGGTTTTCAACGCTAATTTGGACCAATTACCCAGAGTATCGTGGGTTGATTCCGTTTGTGAGCGGTAGATAAGGGGCTTGACTACACTATGTTACCTTACAAGACAGGTGAGTTAAAATGATGGGCTTCGCTCCAGGACGAAAAACGCTGTCGGAAACTCATCCGACCTCGAACGATTCCACGACATAGTATTGAGACAAGGGTCGTTGCTGCTTGCGGTATGTAGGGCATCGTGACCGAATTCTTACAATACATCGTGAGTTGATGATTTTTTTATCAAGAAAAGATATTGGGTCGGTTAATGCTTCACGGCGTAACGACATGACACATCGTATGGAAGTAGACTTTACCACCGATTTCCATGAGGGAGATGGTCAATACCGCATCATAGGATGTACCATCTTTTCTCAAAAGCCGGACATGGTAATCTGAGACATGTTCCTTCTTACTGAGTATCTTCCGTAAGTCTTCCCGCGCACTGGAGTTCTCGAACGTGTCGGCAAGATTGATCTTCTTGAATTCTGCAAGACTGTATCCAGTGATCAGCTGCATGGCATTATTTGCCGTAACTACCCTGCCTTCAGAATCTGAAATCCCAATGCCGATCGGACAATTCTCGAATATCTGACGGTACCTCTCTTCACTCTCGGCCAATTCATCCTCGACATACTTTTGATCGGTAATGTCGATGAAAGAACACACAACTTCATCCACCTTACCGGTCTCGTCATCAATAATCGGGTCAGAATTAACAAGCAACCAGTGCATTCCCCGAGGCTCATCGGCGGGCATACCGACGATCATATTCCGAATAGGTTGGCCGGTACGAAGCGTTCTCGTGACCGGATGGTCTTCGCCTTTCAACTTGTTGCCATCCATATCTACGACATTACTGCATATGTCCTCATGTTTTGTGCCGATCAATTCTGATGCACTCATGTCGAATATATCACAAGCCTGTTTGTTCGCACTCACGATAACCCCATCTGTATCATGAAAAAAAACACCTGCCACAGTTGAATCGAACAGAGAGCGAAAACGTGCTTCACTTTCTTTCAATTCATCCTGTCGTTTGAGTTCTTCGGTAACATCTTTTACAATCAACCCCAAGCAATCACCCACTTTGAACACAAAAGCGGATACGTGCCGGCTTCCATAATGTGGCGGCAAAACCAGATCATCATACAAACGGGGCCTTCCGGTCTCCAGTATCTCCAGGTACTGTTCATATCTCCCCGATTCATATGCAATGTCCGATATATCAAAATAATTTAGGCCAATTACTTGTGCTCTCTTGAGACCAAACTTATCAAGTAAAAAATTATTCACATAAATAACATTGAAGTCCGAATCGAGCATGGCGAAACCCTCACTCGCCGATTCCATGAAGCCCTGAATTCTCTCCGCACGTTCTTCAATCTCTTTTTCCATCTGTTTACGTTTTGTGATGTCGACCCAATAACCAACAATTTCAAGCGGTTGACCATGGGAATCACGAATTAGTCGCATCTCATCATGCATCCATATATAACGCCCATCCTTGTGTTTGAAACGGTAGTCGTATTCATAATAATCGCTCTCAAATACGCGAACAACCTCATTGAGTACGCGCTCCCGATCATCTGGATGTATGTGGTCAATCCAGAAATGCGGCCGGTTTACAAAAGAACTGTATTTATAACCCGTCACCCTCTGAACATTATCACTGACAAAAGTCGCAGCGTAGTCACCTGTTGCTTTGGATGCATAAATGACGACCGAAGTCCGGGTAAGCAAGTGCGTCAGTCGCTGGCATATGGATGAACCATCTAGTTTACTGGTATTTTCCAGCTGCTTACGACCGCGTCTGGTAACCGATACCTTGCGGCTTCGTGTCTTGGTGCGGGATTTGGCGCTTATTTTCGCCCTCTTCCCTCCACGCTTCTCAGATACTCTCTTTACTTTCATAGGCTGTATTGATCGCCCTATTATATTGACGAATGACATATCTGTCAAGCGGTCAACCGAACTTCACTGCCCGTCGGCAAGTTTCATAAGACTGCGATTACTGACTGATCTGCTCGTACTCGCCCGACGCGATGCTTCGCATTCCTACAGCAATCTGATTCACTATATTCTTGACAAATGTTATGAATACTCTATAATTGCATAGAATTATGATAATACTCGTTGAACCGGATAAAGAAGTAAGGAAAAACCTCGCTGACCTTATCAGCCGGGAACGTATCATCGGTGTCGATTCGATCGAGGAATGCCTGCAGTTATTCCTGAAATTCAAGAATGACCTGGACCTCGTCATTGCCAACGTGAATTTGCTCTCGGAAATGCTGTCCAAGCAGCTCATAGAGCGCGTTTGTGAAAAACTTTCCATCGGCATACCCCCCGTTATCGCCATCTACAAAAAGAGCGAGGAGGAGACGAGGGACGTTTTCTTAAGAACACACAAGGGATACAAGGTAATAAGGTATGCGGAAAACGACATCGGCTTTCCGAGCCGCTACCTTGAAGTCATAAAAAAGGCATGCCCCGGACTCGTCATAGATTATGAAAAGGCACGCGAGGCATGGCATAAACGGCAACAGCCGAACGATTTCATAGATCCAAGAGTATGGCTGGAAGAGGAGGGCTTTCTCGATGTTGCCAAGACTTCGGAACCAGAAGTTGCCGAGAAGAGTGCGGATGACATAGTCTCGTCGATTCAGACCCTGTTTGATGAAGAAACGACAGAGACTGCTGAGCAAAAAACAGAAGATTCAACTGTTGATTACAAGAGGATGTACCTTGAGATGAGGGATAAATACGATGCCCTGCTCAAGACGGTAAAGGCGTTCATGGAATCGGTCGCAAAGACTGGCACGTAGGCGGTCATAGCAATTTTCAGCCCAAAAAAACAAGACCAGTTAATAAAAAAATTGAAGGTGTTCACGTCTTCTGAGACGTGAACACCCGTATCAATCATCCCTCCCGCATATTAATCGGCAAAAGCCAAAATACCAGGGATAATGAGATTGACAATTGGTATTATCATCAGAATGCCGAGCCAGGCGGGTTTGTTTCTCGCCTCTGATATCTTCATCCAGACAATGATGCCAATCACTATATTGACTATCGGGATGAAGAAGAGGATGAGCCACCAACCTGGTTTACCGGCAATCTTACACATAAGGTAGATATTTGCTATGGGAATCCATGCCAGCCATGAATTTGGGGTTCCTGTTTTGTTAGCGATTATCATCAAGCATACCGACATGTATACATAGAATATCAACCACCAAATCCAATAGGCTGCAAAATACGACTGCTGAGCACCATACTCCATACCTTTCACCCCCTTTTTAAGAACCGCTGAATATTATGATACGAGATTATTTCTGCTACTAAGTTTAGTATACACTAATTGTAGTATCTGTCAAGGGTGAAACCGAGTTATCACTGCCAGATCCGTGACCGATGAAGCCAGACTAAACAAAAAGCGCCACCAAGAATGATAGACCCGCCCAATAGTTCGAAACCAGTTGGAAGCTTA
The DNA here is from genome assembly GCA_020353055.1 of Caldifarciminota bacterium. GTDB lineage: Bacteria > Hydrothermota > Tepidihabitantia > SM23-42 > SM23-42 > SM23-42. The sequence goes on from CP070686.1 coordinate 2,223,561, forward strand.
CCGAAGGCAAGATAAGCCATAGGTATCACAAGGAGCGGCTGGCCGGTCAACAAGATGCTCGAACGTGATAAATCCCAGTAGCGATATGAGCGAAAAGTCAGCAAGAAACTGGCACATGGGCCGAAGAAAGCACCAAGTAACGTAACAAGAACATATGATATGCCGACATCAAAATCCAACTTGCCGGTGATAAGGGACCAAAACCCTATAACCACGGCAGCGAGGCTCACCCGGAAGAAAACCAGAATGTTAGGATGAATCCGGTTCACATTAACCTTCACCACCAGCATCTGAATGGCAACTGCTACGCAACCAGTTAGGGTAAGTACGACACCGGTGCCGACAACATGCCACCTCCCAACGGTTGTGATGGCACCGCCCAGCACCATTGCCGTAATTGGCACGACTTCGATCATCCGCAACCGTTCGCCGAGCACAATGGAACTTAACACGATTATCAGTACGGGTGAAAATCGCCAAAGAAATGACGCGAATGACGCATCAAGCATGGAAAGCCCGCTCCAGGCCAGGATCATTCCCGCTCCTGTAGACAATCCCAGAGTGGCAATGCTCAGTGTGGAGTTTCGCGGAATCGACAGTTCACCATACTTCCCGGTCAGCAAGACAATTAGAAAGGCATAAATACTCGCTGCCGATGTCCACATGAAACTAAATGTTTCCGGATTGATACCCTTCAGCGCATACTTGGCCGTAATATAGTTTGTCGATACCAGGAGCGTTCCTCCTAATGCATAGAAAAAGCCCTTGGCGTTGTTGCTCCTGGCGGTCAATGTTCTGCCTCTTATCTGCATTGCCTCATTTCTATGGTGTTCGCACATTATACACATACGCGGCACCGAGTCAATAAAACAGGATCCATCGAATGTTGACAGCTTCACCCATTTTGGTATACTTTTTCGGTTACCAGAGAAAGGAGAACAATGTCTAATCTTTTGCTCTGTTTGTTTTTTATAATTCCCTATCCAGATCAACCTGATTGGGAATCAGTTGATGACGACTACTCGACCGGTGGCGCACTGGTTGATATCGATCTGGACGGAGACCTTGATTTCATAACAGGTAATGGTAATGATATGGATGAGGATCCGAACCGCGTGTACTATAATATTTCTGACTCCCTTGAAAGAGTTGCATCATGGGTCTCGTCGGACATTGGGTACAATGCCCACATAAGCGTAGGCGACATCAATTATGACGGCTATCCAGACCTTGCTGTAGCTAATTATGGCGATCCTTCCACTCCACAATATGACAAGATCTATTATAATCAATCAGGTGCATTCCAGCAAAACCCAACCTGGCAGCCCTCTGACCTGGACAATTCATTCGCCTGCGCCTTTGGAGATATTGATGGCGACGGCGACCTCGACCTTGCCGTAGCATGCGGTGAAGAATACACTGACAGTCTCCAGCATGCTAAAGTCTACCTTAATAACAACGGCACCATTGACACGCTGCCCTGCTGGCAAAGTGACGTCGAATCGTATTTTTACGACGTGGCCTGGGTCGACATTGACACGGATGGCGATCTGGACCTCGCGCTGGCAGGACACCACCGCAGAAACCTGATATATCTCAATACAGGTGGTGGCCTTGACACTATTCCCTACTGGCAATCGGCAAATAGCCTTGGTACCTTGAAGATTGCATTTGGCGATATTGATGATGACGGTGACCTAGATCTGTTCTGTGCCAATAATGCTCAGACCGGCGGGACCAGTAATTGTGAATTGTACCTCAACAGTGGAATAACGCTTGACACATTACCCGTTTGGACAAGCCAGAACCTCAATTATTATTCGTGTGTTGCCCTCGGAGATGTTGACCGTGACGGTGATCTAGACCTCGCCGCAGGCGGCTGGTGGGAATCAATCAAGGTATTCGAGAACACGGCTGGCGTATTTCCGCAAACGCCATCGTGGCAATGGATCCCTACTAGTATTTATCATTTGGTCTGCGAAAATATTAGCTTTGGCGATGTCGACAACACCTTGCCAATGACAATCATCGATGAAGTGCATGTTGTTGACGCCACATCGAGGACATTCTACCTGCAACACCGTTGGCTCACCAACATTATCCAGGTGAGAAGAAACAGCGGGCCACTCGACCTCGATCAATACTGCTTCTCGTTCACGGATGGCTGGGTTTCAGTCGCCGATTTGTTTACACAACCGGAGACGTTATGGGTTGATTATGGATTTTCTGAAGACCTGGATTTGATAGTCACGAACTGGCACGCCAGCCGCGGTAACTTCCTATTCCTCAACACGTACGGTACCAACATCCAGGAGATCGTAAAAACTGAATTGAATGACATCGTGAGTTTTCCAAACCCTAATCGCGGGCTCTTCACGATAAATATGAATATCGATGGCTTACGTATCAAAATTTACGATATTACCGGCCGATTGGTGGCTGACCAGAAAAGCAAACGAATAAACATAACGACACCAGGTGTCTACTTCGTCAGCATCTACGAAAGAGAACGATTGATCACGCAACAAAAAGTTGTTGTCGTTCGGTAAGATGCACCGCCTTCGTCGACGGCGTATGTTCGAGTTTGAAAGAATTCTTAAAGTCGCCCAAATATCTACCCGAAAGCAATAGTGTTTGTATGATCGCAGGACAATTGCTGCTAATTCTACTCATAAGTGATTTTCCGATCTGCGAACAAAGTGAATTCCAATATTACCCCAGTGTTGTCTATGCAGACAGCACGTACTATGCCTTCTGGTCCGACCTGAGGTATGCTGCTTCCATATTCGCGGCACGCGTGCAGCCGGACGGCACCGTTCTCGATACGAACGGCCGCTTCCTCTATCATGGAACCACCACACACGGAGTGAGAGCGGCGTTCGATGGACAGAATCTTCTTGCTGTTTTTCGCGACAGTTGCTGAAGCGCAGGCAACATAATCGGAGTGCGTGTCACTCCATCATTCGATACGATAATCCCTTTGCCCATCAAGGCGGACATAGGAGTCGAAAGAGAACCCGATATTACTTTCGACGGCTCGAACTATGTAGTAGTATGGTCTGAAGGCGATTTTGGCGGTATGCATAGAGTCCGAGCAGCACGGGTTACTCCGCAGGGTGCCGTCCTGGATTCGGGGATACTCTTTGGTAAGGATGCCTACCTGGAATATCATCCCAGTATCTGTTTCGGTGGTGGGCGTTGCCTTGCAGTGTGGTATGCTTACGATGAACCTTTCGGTGTTTTTGGCAGATTCTTGGACGACCAGGCACAACCTGTGGGAGATGCGTTCGATATAACAACATCGCTAACCAACCATTTCTACGATCCGGATGTGGCGTATGCCGGCGGAAGATATCTTGTCGTCTGGAACGAACAGACTGCCTACGCAGGCGATGAGGTGTTTGGTCAGGTAGTCGATACGAACGGAACGTTGATCGGCGACGTTATACAGGTCGGTATCGGGCCCGGATACCAATCGATGCAGAGAGTCACCGGTGACGAAACGTTCCTTGCCGTGTGGGATGCGAACGGCAAGATATTTGGACAAATGATCTCAATCGACGGCCAGCTGATTGGCTCAAACTTCGAGATATCCGACCCGGCCAGCGGCGACCGTTTGAGTCCTGATATCGCCTTTGGCTCGGATAACTGTCTGGCAGTATGGATGCAGTATCATAATAACAGCTACGACATCTTCGGGAATCTGGAAATCTCCACGGGTATTAGTGAAACAAACGAACCCTGCAAACGCAACAGTAATATCCGCTCGACATTAATCACCGGGGCGCTGAGGCAATTCCTGGGTGGAAAAAACACTGCAATATATGATATATCAGGCAGAATTGTAACTTCAGAACATGTTTCTCCAGGCGTTTATTTTATGATCACCGAAAAAGAAGATGTTAAAAAAATAATCAAAGTACGCTAGCATCCAGCATATACAGAATAAAAAGAGGGACGAGACATAAAACCTGCCTCGTCCCTCTTCTGCACGGATGTTACTATATTACTTCAATAGAATTATCTTTACCATTCTGTCACCAGCAACACCGAAGTAGACGCCCTGACTCAGTCTATGGTTCGCATCATTCTCGCCATGCCAATTAGCAATACCGTTATCAACCGCTAGTGTCCGTACCCTTCTACCAGCCGCGTCATAGATATCAACACTGCTATAGAAAGGAGGTACCGCAATTGCCGTCGTTTTTGCAAAAGGATTGGGTAGAGCGAAGATCTCATAGACTTTCTCGCCCGGTAATAATTCATACTCCTCTACTCCAGTGGCAAAATCGACCATAGCGCGGATCAACACATCATGCGTTTCGTTATCTCGATACGGCGCCCAGACACCGGTATACTCCCAGGTCTGACGACCAGAGAGCGGCAGCGTATCCATGCCGAAATATGGCGCGGAAGCCGTGTTGGTTATGCACCCGATGTAGAATGCTCCGTCAGTGATTTCGATGTTCTGCCCGGAAACATCTATGTCATACCATTGAGCTACAGCTACCGGCTGCGTCGTTTCGTATAGCACAGTACCCGGGATACCACCGGGTCCGTCATCGTCAATGATCTGCACCGTCACGATGGGTGTACCGGTTACCGAGTTCACGTTGAACCGTGCCGTGTTGACCTTCGTCGGATACACCGGAGGCACAAATCTCATGCCATAGCCAGAATTTACGCCATTCCAGGCAAAACCAGTATGTGCAAAACCGATATCATACATCAACTCGACCGGATATGTAACGACACGGAATTCAAGCATGATCGAATCATTATTCGGCACCATGTCACCGAGCAATGATTTTACCTTCATCCGATAAAGACCATTCGTGGTTGTCGACCAACCAGGCGTAAAGACCAACGAGTCAGTATCTCCAGGATCGATCGACGATATTGTCACGGTATCGGCAAAGACGAGCGTATTAGCTGCATTCCTTATCTGGCAGTAAACATCGACACCGGTCTCAGTCTGGTTACCCATGTTCTTGACTAACCCCCAGCAATCTACCGTATCGCCACTGTAGAGGAAAAATCCGCCAGAAACATCGTTCATTATCTTCATGACTCCAACGTCGTGAACCTCGTAGTTAGTGGAATCGGGAGGATAGAAAAGAATCGCCAGCGCACTGTGAATCGCATTGTAAGCTGGCAATTGGTCATGATTGTACTGTAGACCAACATCGCCCGCAATATTCTCAATACCAACTGTGAGGCCATCGACGTAGCCGCCCGAAGGCACGCCTTGCTGTGTTTGGTATTGAAAAAGAACGGAGCTATCGGCCCTCGAAAGGATAATCTCGAACGTGTTCAAGCTGGTGGGGCTGTTCCAGAAGCGAACATCGTGGTATGCAATTATGAATGTATCCTGCGCGGTATTTGTCCAGTAGTAACAAACCGGAGACCCGACGCTGAAGTCAAGATCAGACATAAATGGAGCCAGAACATTATTGGGCCGTGCAGTATTAGGCATCGTTGGAAATGGGGACGCCTCAAGATAGTTGTCACCGAATGCGATATAGCCGTTGGAACCAACGAAAAAGGAATTCACCGTGTACCAATAGTATGGAAAATCGAATCCTATTGAGAAGGGACCAACAACGTTATCATCTCCAAGTCCCGTAACCTGAGTGCCGATCGTGGAAATATCTATCCAGTTATAGTCGGGTGCGCCTGGGGCAACTGTGTCGCTATCGATCCACCTGTAGCCGTAAGCGTCTGGACCGCCGGCGCCGCGGATGGTGGCCGGATCGGATGCGAAGAAACCCGAACCAGTCATTTGAAGAATCATTAGTAATAGTGCCATACTCCTCCTTTTTGGCAATTATACCAGCAGGCCATCTTGTGTCAATGATATATAACGGGGATAATAATTGAATGAATAATCTTCCGTAAAAGGAAAAAAAGGCGGCAGCCGGATTTGCACCGGCGAATAGCGGTTTTGCAGACCGCCGCCTTGCTACTTGGCTATACCGCCTTAATTCTACAGCATCTAACAGTGTATCTTACTGCATGTTGCCCGCAAACTATCCTGGGTGTGTCACAAAAAGCGGGAGACGGGATTTGAACCCGCGACCCTCACCTTGGCAAGGTGATGCTCCACCACTGAGCTACTCCCGCATCGTGAGTAGAGTATATCCGTTATCCACAGAAAGTCAACAATTTGATACCGGTATCCGGACGTGCAGTCGATTGCGTTCCAGAAGCAAAGAAATTCAAGAATTATTCGCCTACGGATACGCGCTACGCTCGCGGATGAAACAGCCGGTGTACTTCCTTCAAATATTCACGGTCGATGTGCGTGTAAATCTGCGTTGTCGAAATATCGACGTGGCCTAAGAGTTCCTGTACGACCCTCAGGTCTGCACCTCCCTCCAGAAGGTGGGTAGCGAACGAGTGACGGAAAGTATGAGGCGTCACCCTTTTTCTCACTCCGGATTTAATCAAGTAGCCACGCAATATCTTGAGAAAACCCATACGCGACAATTTCTTTCCCCGTGCATTGAGAATGAGCACAGAAGACGACTTCATTTTCAAAATCGCCGGCCTACCGCAATTCAGATATTCCTCAATCGCCCCCTTCGCCTTGTTGCCAAAAGGTACGAGACGCTGTTTGTTACCTTTACCAACGACACTCAGCAAACACTCACTCAATTGCACATCACTTACCCGCAATGAAAGTAATTCGGAAATTCTCAAGCCCGAAGAATAGAGCAACTCCAGACAGACTCGATCGCGCAGACCGAGCGGCGTCTTCGCGCTGGCTGCCTCAACGATGGTACTGACTTCGTCCACGGAAAGGACATGAGGGAGTTTACGCCTTACTTTTAGCAACTCCAGGTCATCGGCAGGATTTTCAGAAAGTGTCTTGCTCTGCAACAAGAACCTGTAGAATGTCTTGATAGCTGATATTTTGCGGTTTATCGAAACTGCACTAAGATGCATATCTGAAAGTGAATGCACAAAAGCCCTGAGATCCTGAATGGTCACGCACACGAATCGCTTATTACTCTGTTCTAAAAAACATTCTAGTTGCCTGAGATCGTACTGATAAGCACGGATCGTTGCCAACTCATCTCCTTGTGCAAGCAGATAATTCTGGAAATCGACTATGATATTGGCGCTTGTGTTCACATTGGTACAACTAATTTGCGAGGATATTTTGTTAAGTTGACGACCTTTCCTTTTTTCGTAACATGTATGACGTCCTCGATTCTAGCGCCGTATCCCTTCTGCGGATAATACAGACCAGGCTCAATCGTAAAAACCATATTGGGTTCGACGTAATACTCGTTTCTCCTGGACAAATTAAAGAAAGGACTCTCGTGGATATTCAAGCCCAAACCATGTCCGAGTGAATGACAATAGCCGATCTGTACCTTTTTATCACTCAATAATGTCCTATGTCCTTTTTCTTCAAAATACTCGCAGATTTTCTGCTCGATGTCTCGTGTCCTACTTCCCACTTTCAAAAGGCTACATGCGTAATCATGAGCACACGACACTGTGTTATACAGCAATTTAATATGTCGCGGTGCAAAACCAAAACATATAGTCCGCGTGAAATCAAAGAAATACCCACCTCCGATCTCCTGGGGGAAGATGTCGAAGACTATTGGCACTCCTGCTCGCACCGGCTGGCGATCGCGACCGCTATTGTGAGGAACCGATGCGTCTCGACCCTGGGCAACGATCATACCACCAGAATCGGTAACACCATTCGCAAATAGCTCCCGTCTGATGATATTTCTGAGATCACCTATCAAGAGTTTACGCTTACGTCCAACTGTCAGGATTCCGCTCCTTATGCTGCACTTACGCGCGCTACTAAGCATCACATCAAAAGCATTAATAACCGCATCGCGCACCTTCCTCATCCTCAAGATTTCGTCATCACCTTTGGTCATCCTGGCGCGGGTAATCAATCCCCTTTCATTTCCATCATGTAGTTTCACGTTCTTATTGAATCTCAGTATGTGTTTCATATATTTGTAACCAGCCCCAAGAGGGAAATTACCGTAGAATATAACGCTTCCCTTAACCTTCAATTCATCGAATAACTTCGCCACGAAGTACGCATTGGCCTTGTCAGCATCCTTATATTTCTCAATAAGTTTCTGTCGATCATATTTGTTCAAGTTGATCAAACGGTGACCGGTTTTCTCCGCGACTTCCCTCTCAATAGGTGTATGAATGACATAGGCTTTCTTTCCCCTCTTCTTGATGTAGTGGGCAAATATGTTCGCACCATTCAACAAATAGTACATGTTCGTGTCACGACTAGCGTGCCCTTCCGCGTATATAGCATCAACATTCATTTTCTTCATCAACGCATCGAGATCCTTTTTCATACTCCTCTCCCTTTTTACTTGGTATACCAACTTGCCAGCTTGAAGAAATTCTCTAATATTAACTTGCCAGCCGGATGTTCGTCATCGAATCTTTCCGGATGGAACTGAACACCAAAGATCGGCATTTTGCCATTTTTTATGACTTCGATCGGACAGTTCGGTGAACTCGCCAGCAGTTCAAAATCAAAAGGTACATCGGCGACCATCTCTTCGTGTGATTCCCGGACCAGGAATTTTGCTGGAAGACCATCAAAGAGTTCGCTATCGCTCACGGGCTGCACCATGTAATAACCATCAAATTTCACGCCCATATCTATAATATCCGCACCGAATGCCATCGACAAAAGCTGATGACCAAAGCATATTCCGAGCATGGGTTTGTCAGTGGTCTTAATGAAATCTATCTCGTGTGTAAAAGTATCCATTATGCCAGGCTCCGCAAACTTACGTTGTGAGCCTGATAGGACGATCACATCATATAGTCTAAATTCTTCCCCCGGGTGAATTGTAGAATAATCCTTAATCTCCACCGTATGTACGGTGATATCTTTCAAAACATTATAGAGGTTTTCGATCTGCGGTGAATTCGGAAGATAATTATCTATTATCAGTGTTCTCATCGATAACCTCAAAGAGTGCTTCAACAAGTTTGTTTTCCTTCACACGCTTTATCTCCTTCCCCCTGGCAAAGACGGCACCGACCCCCTTACCACACGCGATGCCGAAATCAGCCTCACGCGCTTCACCAGGACCATTCACGACACAACCCATGACAGCAACTTTAATAAATTGCGAGTATTTCTTCAAACGCTTATCAACGACACGTGCTATATGTTCCATATCCACCTCACAACGACCGCACATCGGACAACTGATGAGGATCGGACCCCTGGTCCTAATACCCAAAGCGCCCAAAATGACGTAAGCTACCACCACTTCCTGAACGGGATCCGCAGTCAGGGAAACCCTTAACGTATCGCCAATACCCCCGTGGAGGATAATACCCAAGCCGACCGCGCTCTTTACGGCTCCCATCAACGGTAGTCCGGCTTCGGTAATGCCAATATGAAGTGGAAAAGAGAATTGCTTATGAAGCATCTGATACACTTCGACGGTCTCACGCACATCAACACCTTTCGCAGAGATAACGAGCTGGGTGAAATTGTTGTCCTCGAAAACAGATATCGCCGATTCAACAGAATCAACGATGGCACCCACCGTCGGATGCGCGTATCTTGATAGTACCTTCTTGGGCAACGAACCCGAGTTGACGCCCACCCTGATTGGGATATCATTCCCTTTGGCACTCCTTATGATTTCCTCAATCTTCCAGCGCTCACCGATGTTACCCGGATTAATTCTAATCTTATCGACGCCGGCATTAATTGCACCCAACGCCAAGCGGTAATCGAAATGTATATCTGCGATCAAGGGGATAGTAACAGATTTCTTTATTTTCTTCAACGCCGCAACGTCATCCCTGTTCACCACCGCACAACGAATCAACTCACACCCGGCTCTTTCCAAACGATGTATTTGTTTTACGGTATTGGCAATATCTGCTGTTTTTGTCTTGGTCATTGACTGTACGGCAACCGGAAGTTCGCCGCCGATCTCAACGCTGCCAATGCGTACAACTCGCTTCTGCTTCCTCATTATTTCCCGCGACGAATTCGTGCACCCAGCCTGCGCAACTTCACTTCGAATTTCTCGTAGCCGCGATCCAAATGGTAGATTCTCCTGACCACGGTGATACCCTTTGCCGAAAGACCGGCCAGAACTAGAGCCGACGAGGCTCGAAGATCCGACGCCATGAGCTGTGTCCCCGATAGCATCTTTACTCCCTTGATGACCGCAGTGTCACCCTCGATGGTGATATTCGCACCCATCCGCATGAGTTCGTTCGCCTGCATGAAGCGATTCTCGAATATCGACTCCTTAATCGTACTGGTGCCGGGAACCGTAGAAAGCAGAGCCATGAACTGTGCCTGCATGTCAGTCGGGAAACCCGGGTAAGGTGCAACAAAGATATCCGTAGCATGTCTGCGTCCGCGACCATTTACTGAGATACCATTATGCGTTTCTCGAACAACTACGCCTATCTCGCGTAATTTTTCTAGCACACTTGTCATATGCTCCGATACTGCTCGTTTGATCAATATTCGACTTCTGGTAATTGCTGCGGCAACGGCAAAAGTCCCAGCTTCGATACGATCGGGGATAATGCTGTAGCGGACGTTATCGTTGAATGTATCACATCCCCTTACGGTTATTTCATGACTACCCTGACCATTAATTTCAACACCCAGTGCACAGAGGAAGTTCGCGACGTCGAGTACCTCCGGCTCGGCCGCTGCAGGGCTTATGACTGTCGTACCGCGTGCACAGCAGGCCGCAAGCATAACATTGATGGTTGCACCCACCGAAGTCCCTTTAGGGCCCTGTAAATCCACGTTCTGACCCTGAAGATGCCGGGCATCTGCATGGATATACCCATCAGAGATATCGATCTTGGTGCCTAAGGCAGTCAGTCCTTTGATATGCAGGTCAATAGGTCTGGGACCTATCGCACAACCACCAGGCATTGCCACTGTGGCCCGCCTGTTACGAGCAACGAGTGCACCCAGTACATAGTATGAAGCACGCATTCTGGTTACTATATCATAAGGTGCTTCAACGCGCTTCACGCGTGGTGTATGAATAGTTAGAGTATTTCTTCTGAATTCGACATGTGCACCAAGATGGGTGACCAGCTCTATCATGGTGCGGACATCAAAGACATCCGGTACATTCTTAAGTACAACTCTTTTATCAGTAACCAGGGCCGCCGCAATTATTGGTAGCGCCGAATTCTTGGCACCCGATATGTCAACTTCACCCGAGAGTCGTCTTCCTCCCTCGATGAAAAATCTTGCCATCGCATGATTATACGGAAATTATATCTGCTGTCAATGTAAAACGCTTACGTTCGCCCGAACTTATGGGCTAATTCCTCAATAGTCCATCTCAATACGATGGGCCGGCCGTGCGGACACGTATACGGATTTTCCGTGGCGAATAAGCGATCAATCAATGATTGCATCTCCACGGAAGAGAGTCTTTGCCCTGCTTTGATCGCTCCCCGGCATGCGACGACCCTCGCAACCTCTGCCTTCTCTTTGATCAAAACACCCAGTGAATTCAGTTCTCCGAAAATTCCGGCTATCTCTTCGCGATTGACATGCACATCTGACGGAAGACTGTCGATTACGACTGTGTAGTTCGAAAACTCCTTGAAATCAATACCCATATCAACGAGCGTACTCTTCGTCTTTTCATAAATCCTATATTCCTCCGGGGTAAGCTCCAGAGTTATAGGGAACAAAAGACGTTGCGACTGCACCTTTCCTCGCATAATCGATTCGTAGATGATACGCTCGTGAGCGACATGCTGGTCAATCATAATCATCCCTGACTTGGTTTGAGCAAGAATATACGTATCGTGGAGTTGCCAGAATTCATCAGTCGCGCGGCTGGGTCCAAGCCTTTCTGCTTCACCGTACGGTAATATGATATCCTGGACAAACTTCTTTGATGCAAATGTGTCATCCTTTTCACTATCCGGAACACCGGAATCCACATACATTGTTGTTTTGTAGATCGCACGTTTGACAACCTGACATAGCAGGTCGATGACATAGCGTTCGTCCCTTAACTTCACCTCATTTTTTGTTGGATGGACATTTGCATCCACAGTTTTTGGGTCAACTTTAATATCAACTGCGAAGGCCGGGAGATATTGTGGATCCTGATATACATCGATCAGAGCACGGAAAATGCGTGGATACTTAACAGGTCTTGAATTAACATATATATATTTGAGCTGATGCTTAAGCGCCAGTCCAGGGCGTGATACATAACCAGTAATATGGGTTGCCCCTAAGTGGAAATCGATTTCTACCAGGTAATCCGTTAGTTCCCTTGAAAACAGCATATTTAACCTCTTGAGTGCGGAACCGACACCTGGCATATTTAGTATCTCACGACCGGCATCACCCAGATAAAAAGAAACGTCCGGGCAAATCACCGCATACGTATTTATCATATCGGTAATCAAACGACGTTCCCAATTCGCCGATTTCAGGAATTTCAGACGAGGCGGCAGATTGAAAAAAATGTCAGAGACCTTAACCCTCGTGCCCTGGGGACGTTCTGAATCAAGAATACTCTTTACCAGTCCTCCTTCGGCAATGATTTTAGTCCCGACCAAACCATCCGATGTTTCAATTTCGAACTTCGAAACTTGAACAATACTTGCCAGGGCCTCGCCTCGAAAACCATAAGTCATGACAAGTTCCATATCGTCAACCGAGCCGATCTTACTCGTTGCATACCGCTCGAGCGCAAGCTGTGCATCTTCCCTTCCCATGCCGCAGCCGTCATCATTAACCAGGCATTTTGTCTTTCCACCATTGCCAATTTCAATTTCAATCCTTTTGGCCTCAGCGTCTAATGAGTTCTCCACCAATTCCTTCACGACCGAGGCGGGACGTGTTATGACCTCCCCGGCGGCAATCTTGCCACGTACTTCTGCAGAAAGAATACGGATCCTGGACATTTTCTATTCTATCAAAGATGGTGATAAAGTCAAGGAAAGGGACTCCAAACAACACAAAAAAAGGCTTAGTCGCATACGATACGGACTAAGCCTTTGTCAGAAGATGTTATTTCAGGTCATAACTCAAACATTCTCAAATTCAATTATGAAATTTGTGACTAAATTCACGGTTTGCACTAAGTCTTTGAGCGAGATTATCTCAACCGGTGTATGCATATAGCGTAGAGGTATATTCAATATACATGTAGGTATGCCATCGCGATTGAATGCAATATCATCAGCATCGGTACCAGTTACGCTCGGAACTGCCTCCACCTGATAGGGTATTTTCAGCCGCTTCGCCGTTTTTATGAGTCGTTCGGAAAGATTTGCCGGTACCGTCGCGCCACGCACGATCGTCGGTCCACTATTTAAAGGGAAGTATTCATGCTCTTTCAGGTCAGGATGTTCGGCATGAGAGACATCGACGACAATCGCGTAGTCAATTGGTAACCGGTAAGCATGGATCTTCGCACCAAGACCTGTATACTCTTCGTGGTTCGTAGCAATAAAATACACATCCCGATTATGTTTCCTCTTTGCCAATTCCCTCAATACCATTATACCACAGGCAACACTGGCACGATTATCCAGAGCTTTCACCGTCCGCATGTCGGCCGACAACTTTCCGTACCGACCGGCAAAAGAAACATAGTCACCAATATGAATGGTTCTTTTTACAGCTGAAGGTGCCATCCCCACATCCACAAATATATCCTCAAGCCTCGGCGCTTTCTCACGATCTTCCTTAGGCAGAAGATGGGGAGGTTTTGCAGCAATGTAACCGCTTAATTTTCTCTTGCCGACGACAACGACCTCCTGTCCGGGCAGTATCCGCACATCTGCACCGCCGATTTCGCTCAGGAATATCCGGCCTTTCTCATCGACCCTTGATACCATATAACCTATCTCATCAATATGACAAGCCAGCAGTATAGCGCCTTTTCCGCTACCTCTCATGTGGACGACGACGCTGCCGTCTTTTTCAACAACCGATGGGATATTCTCGGCTTCGAGGATATCGGTTATGACGTCAGAAATATCTCCTCCGTATCCAACGCCAACCGCCAATGTCAGTTTCTCGAGCAGCGCGTCAAGATACTCCATTACCTGGATCTCCTATGCCGAGAATCGGTTCTGCCATGCATCGCCCTTTTTGAAGAATCATCTTCAAGACTGCAAAAAACCAAACTGCCCTTATCTGAGGTGATCATCGTTTGAACCCGTGCGTTAACAACATGGTTAACATACTTGGCAGCGTTTTCAACAACAACTTTAACGCCTTCGATATAACCAACACCCTCGTTGGCGCGTAACCCCTTTTTAAGAACCCTCACTGTAATCATTCGATCAGGAATGAAAATAGGAGTCAGCGTGCGATATAGATCACGTATGTCGATGACCCTTACCGCAGGATAGGATTTCGCATGCCTGCAGAGTTCATCAGACGCCGTAAAAACCTTCGCTTTTTTCTTGTTCGCAATGGTC
>CP070686.1:2238138-2246954 GCA_020353055.1 Caldifarciminota bacterium
ATACCGAAATGCATTTCGACGTCCTGGCAATAAGTGAAGAGGCGGGTCAGAAGAGATACGAGTATATAGAAGATGCTTTCTGACTAAATCACAAAAAACTCAATTACGTTTAGTTCGTTAATACCGTTAATCTCGTTACTATCGCTTATGCGACACTGCGAAATGATTTCGTAATCGTATTTCGTACATCGTATTCGTAAAATGATATAAGATTTCTAAAGGGCTGCCAAATCCAGCAAGCAGAGACGTTTCCTTCGGTTTCCCTTGACATGACCCAAGAACGAGGGTAAACTGATAGTCATCGTTGCATGACACGTGTTACGGTATTGTTATTATCCTGAGGCTGAAGGTTCTGGCTTAAGCGATAGTCCTGAGACGCTGTATGAAACGGGTATCGTAACCGTTCAACGATTGACTATCCGTTCAAGGGGGTGGTTTGATGGATTACTTCTTAACCGATGAAGAAAAGGAACTGAAAGAAAAAGCACGCGTCGTCGCAGAGACCCTGGTGAAGCCTGTCCATTGCGAATTCGATGAGAAGGCGGAATTCCCAATGGAGATCGTGAAAGAAATGGGTAGAAGAGGATTACTGAAGATCTTCATACCCAGTGAGTACGGCGGCACCGGCGCAAAAATCATGGACATGTGTATTGCTTGCGAGGAAGTATCGAGGATATGTGCTGGCGTGGCAACGGCTTATGCTGTCAACGCGCTTGGGTCCGGCCCGATAGTTCTTTTCGCGAGCGAAGGTCAGAAGAAGAAGTACCTGCCCAAAATTGCGGTTGGTGAATTGCTCTGTGCATTCGGTCTCACCGAAGCACAAGCAGGAAGTGATGTTGCTAACCTGCAGACGACCGCACGCAAGGAGAACGGTCATTACATTCTGAACGGCGTTAAACAGTTCATTTCAAGCGGAAGCCTTTCTGACGTGTATGTAGTACTGGCGTCGACCGACAAATCGAGAGGAGCCAGGGGCATATCGGCCTTTATTGTCGAGAAGAATACCCCCGGTTTTTCCTTTGGTAAGGAAGAAAACAAATTGGGCATACGCGCGTCGACGACCACCGAGCTTGTCTTTGAGGAATGTAAAATACCTGCTGAAAATTTGATGGGGAAAGAGGGTATGGGATTCATTTATACCATGCGTAACTTTGACCGCGCAAGACCTGGTGTTGGCGCCATCGCCCTCGGGATTGCGCAGGGTGCTTATGACCTCGCATTGGATTTCATCCACCAGAAGAATTTGCTGAATAATCAGTACGTCCAGAGGGTCATTGCCGACATGGCAACCGAAGTAGAAGCGGCGCGTGCCCTCATATATGCAACCGCGCGTATGATCGACGCTGGAGGCAAGAATTTCACAAAGGAAGCATCGTTCGCAAAACTATATCCGGCAGATGTCGCTGTGAAGGTCACCAACCAGGCAATAGAACTGCTTGGGCCTTATGGTCTACTCACCGAATACAGAGTTGAAAAAATGCTGCGCGATGCCAAGATCACCCAAATCTACGAAGGAACCAATCAAATACAGCGTGCACAGATTGCCATTGAACTTACAAGGGAGATGGGAACCAAGAAACGGACGGAAAAGGTATAAGATGGCGGAGGAACACGTCTTTATTGAATCCCCTTTCAGCCATCTCTGAACCCTTTCAAAGAAAGGATTTGAAATGAAGCTAAGTCAAGAATGTACTCTACTACAGAGCGAGTTGAGAAAGTTTGCCCAACAGGTGCTTGCTGAAAAGGTCGACGAGATCGAGAAATCATGCAGTCTCCCCATTGATAATATAAGGAGACTTGCTGAAATGGGTATTGTTGGCGCGGTCATCCCCGAAAGCCATGGCGGAGCCGCTCTCGATACAATTGGCTTCACGGTGGTGCTGGAGGAAATCAGCAAAGTATGCGCCTCTACAGCATTCGTCATCGCCGTCCACAACGCATTCTTCGCCTACCCGATCAATAAATTCGGCAGTGAGGATATAAAGAAGAGATACCTCCCCAAAGCTGCGAGTGGGGAGATAATCGGCGGCTACGCGCTCCCAAAAACCGCAGAACTGCAGAGCGAGGCTTCACTGGATGGGCCGAGTTTGGATGGTAGTAACCCATTCATTCTCAATGCTGCGGCGAACGGCCCCATTGTTACGGCGGTACCCTCTAAAGGGTCGAATGCCTTGAGTCTCTATGTTATTGCTCCTGATATTCCGGGTCGCAAGTTCGTAAAAACGAGCAAGACAGTAGGTTTGAAATCTGCGGGAATCGGGGAGTTCACATTCGACAAAGTCCAGCCTGACCAGGGAAACATGATCGGCCAAGAAGCCGCCGGACAGACGATAATCGATGACATGAATTCCTTTGGCCGTATCTTGCTGGCGGCCATCTCTCTTGGTATAGCACAAGGCGCAGCCGAAGCCGCGGTAAAATATGCAAAGGAACGCGTCCAATTCGGACAGCCTATCGTAAGCTTCGGCATGGTTCGTGAGTTGATCGCGGACATGACGGTAAGCATCGAAGCGACACGCCATCTCGTGTACGAAGCAGCCTTGCGCGTTGACCGCGGTGAAGATATTGCCGCTGCCGCGGCCGCTGCCAAGCTGCTGGCGGGACGGTCTGCGACCACTGTGACCACAAACGCGATACAGGTGTACGGCGGATATGGCTATATGAAAGACTATCCAGCCGAGCGATATTTCCGCGACGCACAAATGCTCAACGTGATATGTAGCACGCCGGATGAGGATAAGGAAATTATTGCGAAAAGTCTAACATAGGACCGAAACCGCCTTTCGAAAACGTATCGCTTCTCGCAACCGACCAACGCAGTATGATTGAGCTCCGGCATCATACATAACGGAAACAGCGAGACTAGCGGTATTACCGAACCAAACGATACTGGTTGCGTTGCCCATTGCTATTTAGCGTAACCCTGCCCTTCGATAGAGCAGCCACAACAAATAACCATGACTGGTATATGCCGCTCTTGACAACCTAGGGGATATGATTATCATTACCAATGCTTTTAATCTTGTTGGTTCTCGCCAACCAGGTTGCATTAAAAGCGTTTGATACGCCAAATGACGACGGTTCGAGTATTACACTGAATTGGCAGGAAGATACTTTATTCAACAATTACGCAATTTTTAGAGCCATTGACGCCGACGGAGAGTTCGAGAAAATTTGTGAAGTCGCCGACCGCACGACCTACGTTGACACCAATGTAGCCGGCGGGCAGGAATATTACTACCGGATCGAAGGAAGCGGCGTGGATCTTACCGAATCATCCGATGTTGTTGGTCCAGTCAAAGCAGTTCCCCAGGTTTTCAACACGGGGCGGATCAATATCGCGGTGTGTATCATCATTCTTTTCTCTGCTGTCATATACTACATCAGGCGAGCACGCCGCGGCGAGCAGCTTTATATAAGAAAGATCCCCGGCATAACCGCCATGGAAGAGGCAATCGGCCGCGCCACCGAAATGGGCAAGCCCGTATTGTATGTTCCCGGGATAATGGATATTGATGAGCCCGAGACTATTGCTTCGATGAGTATTCTCGGTCGCGTAGCAGAGAAGACCGCTGAATACGGTACACCGCTTTATGTGCCGACGAGCAAGGCGATGGTGATGAGCATGGCCCAGCAGGTTGTGAAAGAAGCAGCGATACGTGTGGGCAGACCGGACTGGTTCAATATTGACAATGTCCGCTATCTGACCGACGATCAGTTCGGGTATGTGTCAGCCGTTGACGGGATAATGGTAAGGGAAAAGCCGGCGACCAACTTTTACCTCGGGAAATTCTATGCAGAGTCACTCATCCTTGCTGAAACCGGGTTCTCGACCGGGGCAATACAGATTGCTGGCACCGCATTGCCCGATCAATTGCCGTTTTTCGTCGCGGCATGTGATTACACCCTGATCGGTGAGGAACTGTATGCGGCAAGCGCTTATCTATCACAGGAGCCGGTCCAGTTAGGGTCTCTCAAAGGGCAGGATATCGGCAAATTGATCTTTGTGATTGTTATCATACTCGGTGTTCTTGAAAGGGTCATAGGATTTGACACCCTGTACAGTTTGTTCAGCACGGTGCAACAATGAAGCAGACGCTACCACTCATCATTGTCTTTGGATTCGGGTTTTTTGTAATCGTTGCCTTCTTCATACCTTTGAGAATCTTTCAAGATGCCTCACAAACTTTCGAAACATGGTATACCGGTGTAATTGCTTTCTTTGTCTTCATCGGTATTTTCAATATTGTGAAAGTGAACGTTAACAAGATACAGCGAAAATTGAGCGACTGGCAATACAGCATCATATTACTACTTTTCTTGGCAGTGATGATGGGCGCGGGCTTCATTGGCGGGCCGGATGGCGGTGTCTTTGACTACCTCTTCGAGCATATGCAGATTCCGCTGGGGGCAACGATGTTCTCTCTACTTGCCTTTTTTGTTGCCTCGGCAGCATTCCGGGCGTTCAGAGCACGAACACCCGAAGCCACGTTGCTTTTGATCGCGGCGGTCATCGTGATGATCGGACGGGTTCCTATCGGGTACTACATCTGGAGAGGATTCCCTGTTGTGGTAGAATGGATAATGAACGTGCCGAACACTGCGGCGAAGAGAGGTATACTCTTCGGTGCCGATCTCGGATTGATTTCAATGGCATTGCGCGTGCTGCTTGGCATTGAGCGAAGTTACATGGGCGGGGGACGTGAGTAAGAACCGCATGGCGTTTATGGATATGGAAGCTCGACGCGTTCTCCGGTGCCGAAGGACAGCACACAGGGGTCGATATGAAGTTATTTGAGCGTCTCGAAATGTTGGATCGGCGTATTATCTTTCTCCTCGTCGGTTTAGCCGTGATCATACCATTGATCGTACCGCTCGGTTTGCCCGTGGATGTCAGCAAGCCGGTGCAGGATGTGTACAATGCGGTTGATGCACTCCCGGAAAGGGCAATCGTGGTTATCTCATGTGATTATGATCCGGGAAGCGAGGCTGAGCTTACTCCAGCGACCGTCGCCATCCTGGAACATTGTTTCCGCAAGAACCTGCGCGTATATATGATGGGGCTGTGGCCACCCGGTCCAGAACTTGGTAATCTGGCTCTAGAAACGGTTGCTCCCCGGTACGAGAGGGTGTATGGTGTTGATTACATAAATGTGGGTTATCGCCCCGGCGGTCCAGTAATGTTGGTGAGCCTCGGCCGAGACGTTGCGGATCTGGTGAGGGCTGATCATGCAGGTATTCCGATCGATTCGTTTCCACTGGGGAGAGCCGTGAAATCTGCACGCGATATCGATCTTGTGGTTACGCTTTCCGCCGGCGATCCGGGTGTGCTACACTGGATCATCTACTTCAGTGCTCGATACGGCACCCAGATTGCTACTGCAACAACTGCGATCATGGCACCGCAGCAATATCCCTATCTCAGTTCTGGACAGCTGGTGGGATTGCTGGGCGGGCTGAAGGGCGCCGCCGAGTATGAAACCCTGGTCGAATTGACGGGCCGGGCAACCGCGGGGATGGATTCCCAGTCGATCGTGCATCTGCTCTTGGTGTTTTTCATCGTTATTGGCAATATTGTTTTGTTGTACCAGAAGAGAAGGAAATAATGTCAACCGAGATTGGCGTTTGGATCGCCGCACTGCTAACGCTTGCCATATATTCATTTTTGTACAAAGATAATCCGTTTTACAAGGTCGCCGAGAATATCTTTGTCGGCGTGTCCGCGGGATACTGGGCAGTGGTGCTGTGGTTCAACTTTGCCTGGCCAAATCTTTTCGAGCCACTGATCATGCGCGGTAATTTCATTTATCTCATACCGATTATCGTTGGTCTCATGATGTTTGCACCGCTAATTCCCAGAATAAGCTGGCTTATTCGAATTCCCCTGACTTTCACGATGGGCGTGGCCATGGCACTCGTTATTCTACAACGTATCCAGGGGGAAATATTCCCACAATTGCAGGCCACTTTCCTGCCGCTCACCGGCATGAGTCCCCTGCAGACAATATCGAACGTGCTAATTATTTTTGGTGTTATAACCACCCTCATTTACTTCTACTTTTCTAAAGCACACAAGGGTGTCTTGGGAGTGTTTGCCAAGCTGGGTATATGGTTTATGATGGTGGCATTCGGCGCGTCGTTTGGCTACACCGTCATGGCGCGTATTTCATTATTGATCGGCCGTGTTTATTTCTTACTCCATAACTGGTTGCAGTTGATTTAGGTATGACCTTTGAAATCAGTCTTAAAGAGTTTAAACTAACCGACGTACTTCAATTCCTTTTTTTTACAGAAAAAACCGGTGTGGTACACGTAAGCGGCGAAACTGCCGGTGAAATATATTTTGCCAACGGCATCGTCGTTCATGCTGAAGAAAAAGCATGCGATGGTATCGACGCGCTGTTTGACATGTCTATGACGAGTTCAGGCACGGCTACATTCGAACCTCATGTGAAGGCACCAAAGAAAACCATCTCTGAGGATGCTGGTAAATTGGTGGACACGGTGGAAAAACGACGGGTTGAACTCCAAACGATAAAGAAGAATATGCCACCCCTTGATTCGGTGTGGGCAAAGGCTGCAAAGGAACCGGAATCTGCCGTTGCCCTTCGGCGCACCGATTGGCAGGTTCTGGCGAAAATCGATGGGAAGAGGAAATTGTCTGAGGTGATCACGGAATCTAAACTGGGAGGATACGAAGCGATGAAGACGGTGGTGTGGTTGAAAGACCAGGGGTTGATCTACGAGCCAGAACAGGCTGTGCGTACGATGTCCAGAATGACGAAGTACTTGAATTCTTTTATGGCCGATTTCGGCAGGAATGGGTTGATTTGGTTCAAGCGCTGGAGCGCGACAAGCGAAGACAGTAAACGCATCGCGCGCGCGGTGAGCATTGACGAAGAAACCATGGAGACGAATGTGGTGGCAGAATTGAATGTCAGAGACATCGATTCCTTTATCAAAAGTTTTGAAGAAATCGTCAGTTCTGAAGGCCCGAAGATCTACGGGAAGCTTCTCTTCAGGAAGAAGTTCGATGACTTCAAGACAAAACTCAAAGACGAGGAGTAGTAGGAATAGATAATGGATGTTCTTGATAGCATCACCGGCATAATCGGTTATGCTACAGTTAACGCCGATGATGGTACTGTTGAAGAGGTGCAGGGGTCGTCGGCGAACGCCGTGTCCGATCTAACTGCGTATTTTTCCTCGGCCGGTGAGGTGATCAGGAACAACTTCAAGCTGGGTGCGCTAAGTTATATTTCACTTGTTTATGGAAGTAATCGTCTCATCATCATACCTTACAAGGACAAATATCTTGGGGTAGAGGTCGAACGCGAATATGATCCGCATCTTTTGTTGAAACAATTGTCCGGGCCCGTGTTTATAAAGAAGCCCCCGGTGGAAGTGCCCAGGGCTCTCAGTTCGAAAACGCGTCAAATCAATCTTTTGATTCAAGAGTTTGGCGGAACATCTGATCGGAATCATTGGGTCGAGTTACTGAACCAGAGTCTGAGCGTTTTGGGAAGGGAAATTGCGCCATTCATCGGGGTCGTCGAAGGGGGCCTTGTTTTTAAAGACATTCCACCGTTGGAAAAGGAAGATGATTTCTCTCAGGCATTGCGCAGTGTTGTTGATTTTCTGGTCAAGAAGGCAGTTGAGGAGATGGGTTCTTCCCAGGCCCGTGCTAGAGTGCAAACGGTTATTGAACGCATGAAGTGATGATGGATAAGGAATCATTGAATAGTGCGGTCTCTCAAGGATTACAGATGCCTTTTGCGGCGTCGATTTCAGGCGAAACACACGTTGCCGATTCAGCGGCTGCGTATCGTGAGCAAATTGCCCAGATGGCGATGGTGATTTTCGAAACGATGAATACGCTTGGTGAGATAAAGATTGAGAAAATTGAGATAAAGGGTGATGAGAAAAGCATCATCGTGAAACTTGATGAAGAAGGTATGCTTGGCACAATTGTAGAGCCTGCCGAGGATATTGTACGTCCGGAAATATGGAAGCTTCTGCAGGGAATGCGCACGAGACCAGCGGTCACGCCTGCGGAGAGGCGCACGGCCCTCGTTGACCCGTCCGTCCTTGAAACAATCAAGGATATTCTCGCTGAGTATGTTGGTGATTTCACAGACCGGATTTTTCAGAATCAATTGAAGAACCAAAACATAAGAATCGAAGAGCTTCATTCGGAAGATGTGCGACGCGTAATCCTCGCATTGAGTAAGGCGACGAGTATGATCGTCGGACGTACAAAGGGTCGTGAGTTGTCGAAACGGCTGATCGAGTTGGTCAAATGATGAAAGTTTGCATTGTAGTCCGTCAATTCAAGGAGGTTAGATGTTTTTCTTTCTTATGACGGCGCCGTTCGGGATAGAGCCGGCGCGCTATCAAATGCTTGCGGTAATCCCCAACTATTTACTGATCCTGGGTGCAGTTGTGTTGTGGTTTGCCTTTGTGTTGTTGGGCATAATCGCTCGGCGTTACGAGATCGTTCTCGGGGAAAGAACCGATTGGCAGTTCATGATCGTCGCCCCAACCGGGATTCTCGCTTTTGCCATTTTCCAGTTTGTCTGGTGCGGAATCGCCGGGAACATGATGTTGCCCAAAGGAGGGGTAAATTATGGCGCGTATTTGCTGTTTCTGGTATCTGGTAGCATGTCGCTGCTGGCAAATTTCAGGTTCTACCGTGTGACGAAAGGAAAGTAGAATTATGAGAGCCGACTTACCTGCGGAACTGATTTTTATATGTGCGATTATTTTGACGGTTGGTGCACTGATTTTGTACGGGATGATCATAAGGAGGCTTCTGA
>CP070686.1:2247054-2252801 GCA_020353055.1 Caldifarciminota bacterium
AATGGCTGCACAGCCTGGCCGATATTGTGAACGCACTAATCGAAGCAGAACTGAGAATCGAATTCTTGCATGAATTCCCCTTCAGCGTATACGGTGATTGCCCCTGGCTCGAGCAGCGGGAAGACGGCTTGTGGTATCACAGAGATAATGAAATCAAAATGCCGCTTACTTTATCGATAAAGGCGAGGTCTAATACATCCCCCAGGATTAATAGCAATTGAGCTAATCATGATCTTCATGAATCTTTTCTTTCATTTATTAAATAAGAGCTAATGCCCCGCGCATATTCATTAGTCACCGGTGGTGCAGGGTTTCTCGGTTCACATATATGCGACGCGCTTGTCCACAAACGCGAGAGAGTATGTGTAATAGATAATCTATCTACTGGGAACATCGATAATATTAAGCATCTGATGGATAACCCGTTGTTCCGTTTTGTTAACAAGTCCATCGTGGAAGACAGCACAATCGAAGGTCTCATTAAGGAATGCGATATCATTTATCATTTCGCGGCAACAGTCGGGGTGAAACTCGTATATGAGCAACCACTGACTACCATACTCAATAACATTAGAAGCAGCGAATTCGTTCTCGAGATGGCATCACAGTACGGCAAGCGAACATTGATTGCATCATCATCTGAGGTGTACGGGAACAGACGAGGGTCAGTTCGTCGAAAACTACGAGAAGATGACGACATACATATTCCTCACGGTAAACGTTGGTGTTACGCAACCACAAAAGCCCTGAGCGAACATCTTGCCAAAGCTTATCATGCTGAAAACAATGCTGCAATAGTCATCTGCCGGCTCTTTAACATTGTGGGCCCGAGGCAGACTGGAACATTCGGCATGGTCCTACCCCGGTTCGTAGAATGGGCTGTCAACGGCAGTCCCATAAAAGTATACGGAAACGGCAAGCAAAGGCGATGTTTCTGTTCAGTCCGAGATGCGGTCGATGCAATAGTCAAGCTTGCAGATTTGCAGAGCGCCTCTGGACATACGTTCAACATCGGAAGTGACAAGAGTATCAGCATTACACAATTAGCCATGAAAGTGAAGCGAATCACGAACAGCGCTTCCGATATAGTCTACATTCCCTACCAGGAAACGTATGGTCCAGACGCTACGGACGTCTTGGACCGTGTTCCTGATATAAGCAAAATCAGAAAATTCATTGACTTTGAGCCATCCCAGGATATTGATTCAATAATCCGAGACATTACAGATCATTATCTTGCCCATAATGCCCGGAAAGACCGCCGATGAATTCAGCTGTTAGTTCTCCCAATAATCTTCATGCCGTTATCATTCTTTATGTATATTCCCACACGGGTCATCGCAATGAAAGGAACAGGAAAAGATAATAAGATAGCTGATGTGATAGTTCTCGGCGCGGGTCTTGCCGGACTATCGGCAGCACAAAGGCTCGGCGATGCTTCACTGGTTCTTGAAAAAGAGAATCGCCCTGGTGGGCTGGTTCGAACCGAATGTTTCAACAATTATTGGTTCGATCGCGTATTACATCTTCTCTATTTCCCTGATCCGTTGACCAAGCTGCGCGTCCAAGAAATCCTCGGCACAGACCTTGCTCAATGTACACCATTGGCCTGGGTTGAAACTCAATCAGGAACTGTGAGATACCCTTTACAGATGCATCTCGGCGGACTAGAGAAATCCTCTGCCTTCAGCTGCCTTGTGGATTTGATGAAAGCAAAACTGTCGCATTCGCCACGATTATCGAACAACTTCGAGGAAATGCTTCTTCACACATTCGGCTCAAGCATGTGCAGAATTTTCTTGCTGCCTTATAACAGAAAATTGTGGAAACGCCCGCTTACTTCTCTTGCTCCCTTTGATTTTCAATGGACGATAAGCAAACCCAATTTGAAGCACGTTTTTAAAGGTATTATCTTTCCTGATTCAGAATTTGATGCCTACAATTATCAAGGATTTTATCCAAGGCCACCGATGAATTCTTCCGTGAGGGGTATGGAACTATTATCTCACAAACTCGCTGGTCAAGTCTTTGATCTAAGACTCAACCATACCGTAACAAAAATAGATACAAAACGATGCATCGTGTACGTAATGAATGATCAGCGAATGATGAGTTTCAGATACCGGAGCAATTGTATTTCAACAATACCGCTGCCAGAGACTATCAGGATGTGCAGACAAACACCTGATGATATCTTAAGAGATTGTGACAAGCTTTTGCGGAACCGCGTACTTTCCGCGGCTTTCAGTATAAAGGGGCCACGGCCGGTCAATAATGGACACTGGCGCTATTACGCGGATGAGAGCATAATCTTCACGCGGTTGTTTTTTATGCATGAATTTGATCCACTGACCGCTCCTGAAGATGGGTGGGGCGTATGTGCAGAGATCGTCCAGCCAGCCGAAGTACCAATGATGGAGCCTAAAGGAATCCTGAACCGTGCTCTGAATGATATACACCGCAGTGGCGTATTACCTCCTACATGCGAAGTTGTTGACCAACATCTTATTATTATCGATCCTGGATACGTTGTCTTTACGAAAGAGAACAAAGATATTATTACCCGGATGCGTGATTTTCTGGCAGATCACGGAGTTATTCCTTTGGGGCGATACGGAAGATGGGAATATTCCTCCATGGGGCAGGTCATGCGGGACGCCTACACTGCGGCAAGCCGTGTTGCCGTGACGTCTTCTGCATTTGAGAATAATTCAAGTGTCGGCAATGAATCACCAGGAATAGAATTCTAGTTATGTCTCTAGCTCACTCAATATTACTGTCCTCAGCCGCAATGCTAATGAGTATCTCAGGTACGTACTTAATGCTTAGGATCTCCCTTCGTTTCAATATTCTGGACAAACCCAATCCCTTAATACCACAGCGTACTCATGCAGTACCCCACCTGGGAGGCGTTGGTATTTTTGTAAGCGTTGCCCTTATGCTTCTCATTTTGTACACATCCAGATTATATCAAGCAACTGGCAACACCTTTGCGGCGATTTTACCAGCACGAATTGTTCTGCCGAGTTTCCTCGCGCTGTGGTTTGGCATTGCAGATGACATATGGAATTTCGCACCTTTAGGAAAATTCTCACTGCAGTTAGTAACTGCCACATGCGCAGTTTCGCTTGGCCTGATATATTCGCTTACTGGCTATGTCTTTATTGATGCAGTACTCTCTGGTTTTTGGATACTTGTCCTAATGAATGCATTCAACCTTACTGATGTATGCGATGGGCTGGTGGCTGGGATTGGAGTAACCACATTTGCCGCCTTTTCTGCATATTATCCGGCAAACAGAACCTTAACTCTTGTTTTACTGGGTTCTATGGTCGGATTTCTTATATTCAATGCTCCCCCAGCTTCTATTTTTTTGGGTGAAACCGGCAGCAGTTTTCTAGGCTTCATTATTGCAGCAATAACCCTATCTGGATCGCAAGGCAAAAACACGTGGCCTTATGTACCAATCATGTTGTTGTTCACGGCTGTCCCCCTCTTCGAGCTCCTGTTCCTTGTTGGGGTCAGAATCATGAAACGACTTCCTTGGTGGAAGGGTAGTTCTGACCACTTCTCGTTACGTCTACAAGCACATGGCATGTCAAAAAGGAAGGTGCTTGCCACCGCCTGGTCGGCATCGCTCACAGCATGTGTCATTGCCCTTGTAATTGAACGAGTTGCGCTAGTCTGGCAATTTCTTCTGATCTTCATCGTTATTATTTCTTCTATATGGATTTCATTTCATCTGCTGCGATGGGAGGTCAACAGTGTGCACACCAAGTAGAAAGAATGGTGTTCGGCATCCAAAACTTCTCTTCATTCACCAGAATTTTGTGACGCCACACCAGGCAGGCAATTGCAGTCGGCCAGCAATTACTATCGCGACTCTGCTGTCGAGAGGATGGACAGTCGACGTTATCACAACCCAGTTCGGTTATCTTAATGACAGTACCGCAGAAAAGATGCCAGATTACGTCATTGAAAAAGAAGGTGACTTAACGATACACCGGCTACGCGTAGATTCTGGAGGTTCACAATTGTGGAAGAGAGGTAGGTTCTACATGGATTTTCTTCTGAAGGCATTTCTCTACATGCACAAATTCAAAGATGTTGATATAATATTTACCGCCAGTCCACCGATCCTCCAAATTTTTGCTTCCATGTTATTTTCTGTTTGGCACAACAAGCCCATGATGCTCGAAGTGCACGATCTGTGGCCTGCAAGGCTCGTCGATAACAAACTGTTAACCTCATCCGCGGTGATCGTAATGATGGAATGGCTGGAGGCTTTGATGTATCACTACGCCGATCACCTAATCCCAATCTCCCCAACTTACCGACCATACCTTATGCGAATGGGTATACCGAGCAAAAAGATTTCAGTAATACCAACTGGGGGTAGCCAAACCTATGTCCTGAACAAAGCAAATTACGGGAAGCGTTGGAGGAATAAACACAGCCTACAGGGAAAATTCCTCCTGCTCTACGCAGGATCGTTTAATGAATCATACGAATTAAAGGTAATAATAGATGCGGCTTACGATATTGCGCGCATCGATCCCAATATCCAATGGATCTTCGCAGGGAACGGCCGACAACGTCATATCATTGAAGAAGCTTCACAGGAGTTGCATACTATACACTATATTGGATGTATCCCCAGCAACGAACTCATGCAGGTATACCTGAGTGCCGACGTCGGATTGAATACATTTGTACGAAACCCGCAAAACGAAATTAACATCCCAGGGAAACTCTTCGACTACCTCGCAGCAGGATTACCAGTTATCAGTCTCATCAACGGCTTATCCGGTGTGATTCTATCCGCAGCAAAAGCCGGCTTTGTGCTCAAGCATTGTTCAAAAGATGACATGGTAAGTGCAGTTCTCAAACTCAAACGCATGCCACAAAAAAAACGTCAGTTGCTGGGCAAGAGCGGCCAGCGATGGGTGCTCAAAAATATGAATGATATCGCACTGTGGCATGAAGCTTGGCCGATATTCGTAGCCGTGAACGGACGCAGGACATATGTCCCAAGATTCTTAAGATTTACCAGTTCGGCGATCACTGCCTGGAAGGATACAACACGAAGACGCAGCAGGAAATCAATCCGCCAACTATTTACTGAGGATCGTCAATACAACATTGAAAGCACACTGAATGACTGGCTGCGCAAACACAGCACATCATCATCAACCCCTATGAAGGTGACCCGACCCAAGTTACTCTCTGTATAAATAGCGAGTAATGCAGCGACCAACCTTCATATCAGATTCTCGGGAATATACACAGCGAATCTACAGATCGAATCGCCCTTAATCAACGATTCGAGAACGTCAACACGAACCGGTTCATCAAAGACTATTTCCCAATACGCCCGATAGAAGCCGGCACTGCAGTTGCAGAAAACCGGGGAGAGCGGCTTAGCAGAGTGTCTGAACGATTCTTTTACCCAGGGACAATGACAATAGTAGTACCGTTTTCTCTGCACATTTTTTTCAGCCAGATACTCTTTTGCCATATGAGGAATCTTCTTTATGATAATCCTGTTACCTTCACGTACTCCAGATTCGATGTGAGCATCGTTTTTCACGTGGTCCACAACTTCCCGGGTTATCTCCTGTGTAAAAAACAGCGTTCCGTTCTTTAAATGAGTTTCCATTTCGGCGACGAAATCCGCATGTTTCTGTCTGAGAAATGCGTCCAGATTCTTTGATTTCAAGAATTTATCTCTATCTGGCTTTCTCGAT
>CP070686.1:2252901-2262834 GCA_020353055.1 Caldifarciminota bacterium
AACGTGAAGGTCATAATCGCCCATGTGGCGGGTCCGCGATTCATGGATCTCCTCACCATTGGTCAAATACCGGGCGTCTTCGTTGAAACCTCATGGGGTCTGACGCTCCTTGCAGATCTTTTCGGCATTGACTTTGTCACGCAATTCATCCGCAACGTCGGCGTCGATAACTTCATTTTTGGATCTGATTGGTCAGGAACACCCCACCCTGCCATGAAGGAGCAACTGGAGCTGATTCAAAAATTGAATCTAACCGAAGCGGAAAAGAAGAAGATCCTCAGCGAAAACATCGCCAAGGTACTGCGCATCACCGCATAGAACCGGGGACAGGCATAACATTTTTAACATTTTCGCCATCATTGTAATATTCGTTATATCACTGCAATCAATCTGCGAAGCAGATGATTTTTCACGTAACATTGTTAGCTTTCAGGATTGATGGCTATTTGGACCACAGAAAATGTTAAAAATGTTATGCCTGTCCCCCGCTGAAATCCGCGCCGGTTACAAGTTGTAGAGCAGGCCGACCCCCAGCATAAAGTAGTGTTTGTAGCTGATATTCGGTGAAGACGCGAATTGATCACTCAAACCGTTGATGCCGTTGACATACCTGAACGAAGGGAATATACACAGATTGCCTGTATGAATTTCGTATCCTAATAATGCTGCAGGGCCGACATTGGTCATCAAAAGAGTATCGGGAATATCAAAACCCGGCGCGCTGCCGCTCAACTCCTTACATATATAAACCCCGGCACCGATTACCAACCTGTTTCCCGCCACCGGGATACCATACATCAGATGGATCGGAATGAGCAAGTTGTCATAGTTCCATTCTGATTCCACGGTGTCCGTTGTAGATTCATAGCTGTAATTGTAGTTGTACATACCATACTGTACCCCTGTTTCTATGCCGAATGCTTCAGTAATCCATACACTTAAATCCAACCCTGCATGATATACCAATTCTTTAGAATCGAGATGGTCGGTGACGTACACACCTTCAAAATTGTAGAACTCTCCTTCCCAACGACTGATACCAAGACCGACAGCACCAGCGAGTCCTACATTGTACTCAACAGCAAAGCATGGCAAGGAGAACATGAGAATGACTAATGCGATGTACTTCATAGTTATTCCTCCCTTTATACAATAGGCTTCTAAGGATTATATAGCAATCGTTCGACGGGTCAATAACTTGATGCGCCCTCTTGGGCGCAGTTAGATTATCGCCAGGCTGTTCGTTGAAAAATTGGGATCGCTCGTGAGGTTCACGCCGAGTTTGCGCAACCCCTTTTCGTCGCCCGGCGTCGGGATATGGGTCATGTGAATCTCACAACCCTCGAGTTCCTTGAGTTTTTCCAGCGCCATCTGCGCGGCCGGATTGGTCGTCGCGCTGAAACTCAGGGATATCAAAGTTTCTTCCAGATCAAGGCTTACCGTCTTCTTCGGTTTTCTGAAGTATTTATCCAGATTGGATATCGAATTGATGACCATCGGCGACAGCAAGTGTATCTTGTCCGGTATTTCTGCAAGGTGTTTGATCGCGTTCAGCACCAGACTCGATGCCGCGTGCATCTGCACGGAATTCTTGCCGGTGATGACCGTGCCGTCGTGCAGCCGCAGCGCCGCGCCGCAGAAAATTCCCTCGTTACCCTTGCCCTTGTCCTTTGCCTCCTGCGCGGCATTACGCGCCGGCCCGACCACGACTCGGTCTTCCGGTTTCACCCGCATCTCTTCCATCAAGAGTTCGACCTTCTGCACGGTATCTTTGTCAATAAAACCCATCACATACTCGCACCGGTAGCGGAAATACCTCCTTATTATCTCCTGCTTGGCTGCTTCCTGAATCACCAAATCGTCAAAAATCCCGAAACCCGCTCGGTTCACACCCATATCAGTTGGCGAGTTGTATATGGATTTGCCCATTATCTTTGTGAATATGCGCCTGAGTACCGGGAAGACCTCCACGTCGCGGTTGTAATTGATCGCGGTCTTTCCATACGCCTCAAGATGGAACGGATCGATCATGTTGAAATCCCGGATGTCCGCGGTCGCTGCCTCGTATGCCACATTGACCGGATGTTTGAGTGGCATGTTCCAGATAGGAAAAGTCTCGAATTTTGCATAACCGGAATTCACGCCCTGCTGATGGTCGTGGTACAACTGCGAAAGACAGGTGGCGAGCTTGCCGCTGCCCGGCCCAGGCCCCGCAACGACGACGAGAGATTTGTTGGTCTTCACATAATCGTTCGCGCCGTATCCCTCGTCACTGACCACGGTGTCGACGTCAGTAGGATAACCCTTGGTGTACCGGTGCGTGTATACATTGATGCCCAAACGTTCAAGTTTGTTCTTGAATATCGTCGCGGATGGCTGGTTGTCAAAACGCGTGATGACGACGCCCTTGACCGTAAGGTCCCAGTCTCTAAGGTCATCGATCAAGCGCAGCGTATCGACATCGTACGTTATACCAAAATCAGCCCGCACCTTCTTGCGTTCGATATCGCCCGCGTAGATGCACAGAAGAATATCAACCTTATCCTTGAGCCGCTGCAACAACTGCATTTTTGCATTGGGATCGAACCCGGGCAGTACTCGCGCCGCGTGGTAATCAAAGATCAGCTTACCGCCGAACTCAAGGTACAAGCGCCTGTCAAAATGCTGCACGCGCTTGAGGATTTCCTCGCTCTGCTCTTTGAGATATTTTTCGCTGTCAAAACCTATTTTATTAGTTGCCATGGTAATGTTGGGTTAGAAAAATATGTAATGTGCCTGGGTGTGAGAATTATTATGGTCGTTGGTATCGACATCCGGGGCACTGCATTATCATACTGAAATCTATGGACTAGTCAACAGGTTAGGACAATCAATCTGTCGGAGGTTCTGCCGAAAATTCCAGGAGATAAGGACTAACGGAAACATTCCGCGGACATTAGATCTATGCTTGACACTGGCGACGCACCTGACTAGAATAATCATACGAGGTAATTATGTATTTGAAGAAGATTAAAAAACACATCCTTAGAGTGCTCTTCGGCTGTCTGCTGGCACTATTGTATATCGGCGGATTTTGTGAATCACCCTACACCACCAACGCGAATCTCAAATTCATAGCCGGCGATACGCTTCAGGAGTCTACACACAATTTCAACCCGGTCGTTTCGCCGGACGGGGACAGAATATATTATTTGAGTGTACCAAAAGATGAATGGTCAGGCGGGTACGAAAATCAGGCAGGCTCTATATACTCCGTGAACATAGATGGCAGCGATGCTACTCAGATATTAAACGGCAAGTTCGATAATCTGGCAATTTCGCCCGACGGGGATAGATTAGCAGTCCAATGTTTCACGCCGCTCGATCATTATGCAGATCCAGAAAGCCTTATAATTGTTGTTGAAATTTCCAATTCGAGCACCGAGAGCCTGTGGATATCTCTAAAGGAGCAACTAAAGAAGATCGTATGGAGCAACTCAGGTGATTACTTGTATTTTCTGACCGATAACGACATAAGACGCATAAATGTTGATAATTCCATTGAGGAAATCGTCAACACAGTCGGCTGGATTTGGGGATTCGATCTCTTCAATAATGATTCAATACACGTAAATACAGCGCTTTGGAAGCCAGAGATAGAACCAAACGATCAACGATATGTACTAGGCAGCACTGATTATTTTTCACGCGACCTTCTTATCGAGGACTTCGAGGGTGATACAATGTTTGCCCTACCCGAATCTCTGACGCCATATATTTACAATTGGGTTGCACATCCATACTGGTTTCCCGATGGCCGAGCGATCGTCTTTGCAGCTGCGCCAATTGGTGGAGGCGCTCCGGGAAACGACGCGGCCGAGATCTGGCTGCTGGAAAATCTTTTTGAACAGATCGAATGACGATTCGGCTGACGGCAAGTATCATCTGTAAAAGAGTTGAATAATACCACCTCGTGGATGAGACATGATGAATGAGGAAAAAGCACTAAGAACAAATCGCGGGTGCAGAAAACAAAATGAAACAAGAAATCCATAAATTAATTAGAACGCTGGGAAAAAACAACATCTCGGCTCTTTATGCGGAAAACAGAAAGCAGGCTTTTGAAAAGGTTATGTCTATGATACCCGAGGGTAGCGTCGTCGGATTCGGCGATTCTCTAACGCTGAAGCAGATAGGCGTTGTCGAAGCACTTACGAAAGGTAATTATACATTCCTTAATCCGTGGAAACCCGGAACCAGTGTTGAAGAAAGTGTCCAGATCAAGAAACGGGCATTGACCTCAGACGTGTTCGTGACCGGCACGAACGCGCTGACCTTGGATGGCAAAATCGTCAACGTCGACGGGCATGGGAACCGCGTTGCCGCCATGCTCTTCGGTCCGGACAAGGTTATCATCGTCGTGGCAATCAACAAGATCGTCGAGAACATCGAGGCAGCCTTAAAAAGGATCAAAGACAAGGCTGCTCCGGCGAACGTGAAACGCCACACCGATTTTGATCCAATGCCGCCATGCGGCAAAACCGGCGTATGCAGTGACTGTTTATCGCCCTGGAGGATCTGCAACAAGACAGTTACTATAGAAAGGCAGTACAACAACAGTAAATACAAACCGGTCATAACGGTAGTTATTGTTGGCGAAGAATTGGGGTTATAGCACAAAAAACCAGGATTATGTTGACATCCGTGGGAATGAACCTATAATATCTACGGATAGCTGGCAAAGCACCGTGTAGCTTATGGGGGAGGCAAATATGAGAAAGTCGGCATTTTCGATGAGCATATTGTTTGTGCTGACTCTGCCGGGCACCACAAATGCAACCATCTGGTATGTTCATCCCGATTCCACGCTCAACTCGATCCAAGCTGCGCTTGACTCGTGCTCAACCCACGACACCGTTCTGGTCGGCCCGGGAACATATTACGAGAATATCATCTGGCCAAATGTTCATGGAATTGATCTCATCAGTGAATACGGCCCGGATTCAGCGATCATTGATGGAGACAGTGCAGGTACCGTCATTGTGGTTTCAAACGGAACCGACACGAGCACAACGATCGCGCATTTTACGATAAGAAACGGCAATGCCGACACTGGAGGAGGTATCCTGTGCGCGGAGCAATCTTCACCGAAGATTCTCGGGAACCTAATAATGAATAACACGTCCAGCAGTATCGTCTACGAAGGAGGTGCTGGCATAGCCTGCGTTGACAGTTCTTCACCTTTCATCACAGGTAATACGATACAAGAAAACCTGGCATACATTAAAGGCGGCGGTATCATGTGCCAGAATTACTCATCCCCGCTTATCATTGGAAATACTATAACTACCAACTCGGCGTGGTACGGCGCAGGTATCCACTGTGACGACTACTCGTCCCCGATCATTACCGGGAACACAATATGTCATAATCATTATCTGTCTAGCGACGATGCGCTAATTTTTCAAGAATTGTCCCAAATGTATTCAACGAGTCAAAAACCCGACCGAACCCCTTTTCAGGGTGGCGGTATATGTGTCTGGTATGGATGCGCTCCACTTATTGATAACAACAGCATATTCGACAATTCGATCATGTGTATGGGTGGCGGCATTGCGTGTTTCTTCAGCTCACCAACAATATCAAATAACACTATCACAGGGAATACGGCAAACGATTATGGCGGGGGCATAGCGTGTGGGCCTGACACGGACATGGTGATCACAGGCAACTTGATAGACGCAAACCATTCCCGACACGGAGGTGGCATCGCCGTTATCGACATTATGGGACAATTGGTTATAAGCAACAATACAATATCTGCTAATGATTCCGACGGAGTATTCTGCGACTACGCGGATCCGCTCATCAACAATAACAACATAACGGATAATATCAGGTATGGCGTTCACAATATATGGGGCAGCGCGATTGTTAATGCAGAAAGCAACTGGTGGGGTGATTCCACAGGTCCTTATCATCCAACCCTTAATCCCGGCGGCATGGGCGATTCAGTAAGTGATTATGTAGATTTCGACCCCTGGCTATACTATCCCTGGGGTGTAGCAGAACAACCGGTTGTGCAACCGGTGAAAGACAAGTATTTTCCCGGCCCGACGATCTTCCGCGGTCCGCTGCGCCTGCCCCAAGGCAGGGACTGCCGCGTCTTCGACATCACCGGCAGGGTTGTGGTGCCGACAAAGATAACGCGCGGCATCTATTTCATTGAAATAGATGGAGTGGTCATGCAGAAAGTCATCAAGATACAATAAGCCCAAGCGTTCGTAAATCCCGAAGAACAAGGGGCTTGCTTGCGCCGACTTCATGCAGCATTCTATATTTCCCGCCGGTTCATACGCTTGGTGGTTGCTCACTAATTACATTTACCTTTGAGAGAATTTCACAGAGGATATTCACATCTCAGACATGAAATGTCCAATATTGGGATTTGACCCCAAACCGCGCAGTATTGACATTCGTTGAGTCCAGGATAGTATCACTCAACATCCTTAAAGGATGGGAAAGGAGCGAAAATGTCCAGATGCAGCGTGCTCGCATCATTGCTTGTAACTTCGATACTATACCTGTCGTGCGCTCGATGCGGGTCAGATCAAAAGGCAAGCGCGGCCGGTGAAGAGTATCCGACGGACAGGAGCGACACCGTATCGGTAGAGCTGAAAGACATAAAGGACGCGCAGGTTGTCATATATTATACCGAACCCGTAACGGTAATCGTTAGCTACTCGCACCTTATCGAGGATCTTCAGCGTTTTATCGATCAGTACGATGTCGCGGACGACATCCGGTTGCTTGAAAAGTTGCACGCTATGGCATCAGAGACAGATTCAGTGATTATTGCGGATCTTGCAGAGAATGCAGGGCTCGTTGAACGATTTCAATACCGCCTGGCCGATATGCTCCAGAGCGGCGATGCGATTATTCACCAAAAAATAAATGGTGAAAGAGTAGGCAGCATATTGGTCGAGCACTTCGTGTTCATGGAGCACAAAACGGCGGGGCGAGGAGGCAGAAGGTTCTACCTGCCCGACCGCATCCTATTTCTCGAAGTCATCGACTGGATGTCATAGCACAGCCGGGGGCAGGCCTACAGTTTGACCATTTTTACATAGTAAACTTCGGGGACGCCTTGACAAGATATCATCCTATGAACGGCTCACGTATCAGTAAAAGTCCTTCATGCTTGATTTCGCAT
This sequence comes from Caldifarciminota bacterium, assembly GCA_020353055.1. Taxonomy (GTDB): domain Bacteria; phylum Hydrothermota; class Tepidihabitantia; order SM23-42; family SM23-42; genus SM23-42. The sequence continues at coordinate 2,260,094 of CP070686.1, forward strand.
AGCCCTAAGATATAATTTCTTGGCCCAACCATGAAAAATGTATCGTATTACGAAACCATCGCCTCTTTTTACGACATAATCGTTCCCCGAAATGTGAGAGGTATCTGTGATTCTCTTGAGGCAACAATAGGACGATACGGCAAGAGCAAACGAATACTTGATCTGGGTTGTGGCACTGGAAGATTCACAATTGAACTTGCCAAAAGAGGGTTTAGCATGCTTGGTTTGGACCTCACCGATGAAATGATTGGGATCGCACAAAAGAACGCAAAAAAGGTGGATGTGAACGTAAAGTTCATCAAAGAAGATATACGTAATTTCCGATTGAAGAAGAAAATAGGTGTTATTTGGGCGCGGGGTAGTATCGGTGATATAGTCAATTTGAACGATGTAAAAAGGGCTTTTAAAAATATCAGAAATAACCTGCTTAAGAAAGGAATATTCATTTTCGATGTGCGAGACTTCTCGTCTTATATCGGAAGATACAAGGACGAGTTGAGGAGTGAAAGTAGAGTTTTTAAAAACAGGCACACGATTACGAATTTCAATCTTTCAGCAAAACTCAACAAACGCACAAAAATAGAGAGGATGACGGGTGAAATAATAATTCAACGAGGAAGGTGCATTAGACGATATGAAGTAAATCATGCATTACGATATTATACTCAAAAAGGAATAACGGCTTTGCTCAATAATGCTGGATTCAATATACTTGAGATCCAGCAAGGTGGTTATGAATTTGACAAAGATAGAAAACCGCAGTATGTTGTCGTAGTTGAAAAATGACACTCCGGGGACGGAGGTTGACTTTCAGTCCTATCTAACCCACGGACCAAGAGTCCGTGGCTCCTAACGATTCTATAACCTCAACGTCAATTTTCTCAACAATTCAGCAAAACCAAGAGTCTCAGTGATGCGTTACTGTACCGTCTTTGTGCCAAGTAGAGCAACGAACTTACCATCCGTTTGTCAGTTTCGTTTGACATGCACACCGAGCTGGGTCAATTCCATACTTTTGAAAAGTAGCTATCCGGAATTAGTGTCGACAACACATATGGTATAATAATGGTCTTGGGGTAATCGTATTTGTGCGAAAATTGGAGGATTTTGCCCCTTGACACAATATTCCGCAGAATTATACTCAGCTCTTAGAGGTATGCACATTTACTATATTTTGTAGCTGCACAATAGACGTATTATGTAGAAGGAGGAGACAAGATGAATAACCGTTCTTTGGTTGTTATTCTGGCGGTTGGAATGCTTACGACTCTAACCGCGAATGTCGTTACTCAAAGAAATGAATTATTACCCGAAGACATTGATGGCGATTGGTGGTCGCACGTTCAAGAGAATATAGCCAAAAGTGAGTATGAAATACGCTGGCATTCAGAGTATTCTGAGTATCGGTCACCAAATCGTGCCCAAAACCTAAGATTCAGTTACTACCCGGATGGATTCAAAGTGCAACCAAGAGTCCAAGGCGATATCTGGTCAGCAACTTTCAGGTTGTCAGAGTTCGGTCGATATCGTAACATGGTCCCATATCAAGGCGAAGATATTGCTGTGGAAGGTTGTAATGCGAGGGTGTCAGGTAATGGGGTGGATTTAGAATTCCAGAACAGCGATAAGGGCATGCGTGAGAATTTTCTTGTCCAGAAAAGGATAAACGGCAATCGTGATTTGATATTGGAATTTTCCATTCTTAGGCAAAATCTCTCGATGGGGGTGGATAAGGATGTGATCCATTTTATGGTCGATGAATCAGGCGGCGCCGAAGTTCTGAGGTATAGTGATATGAAAATAACCGACCGCCAGGGTACGGTGCTCAACGGATATTTCAAGGCGATTGATGAAAATAGATTTGCGATCGTCGTTCATGACCATGATGCTTTGTACCCAATATGTATCGACCCGCTTTCATCAACCCCGGATTGGATCACAGGATCAGGCCAGGCAGGCGCGGCTTTTGGCAATTCGGTTTCAGCGGCCGGGGATGTGAATGGCGATGGGTATTCAGATGTGATAGTAGGCGCAGACTGGTATGACAATGGTGAGCCCGATGAAGGCCGCGCATTTGTCTATCATGGTTCGTCCACAGGTTTGTCCTTGACTCCAAATTGGACTGCAGAATCAGACCAGGAAGAGGCGGAGTTTGGCCATGCAGTTTCATCTGCTGGTGATGTGAATGGCGATGGGTATTCAGACGTGGTCGTGAGCGCTCTTAATTATGACAATGGTCAGATCGATGAAGGAGGCGCATTTGTCTATCATGGCTCGGCCACGGGTTTATCCTTGACCCCGGATTGGAGCGCAGAATCAGACCAGGAAGAGGCGCAGTATGGCACATCTGTTTCAGTTGCCGGTGATGTCAATGGTGACGGGTATTCAGATGTGATCGTGGGCGCATATAGGTATGACAATGGGCAGACCGATGAAGGCCGTGCGTTTGTCTATCATGGTTCGGGCGCGGGTTTGTCCGTAATCCCGGACTGGACCGCGGAGTCAAACCAGGTAAGCGCGCGTTTTGGATATGCTGTTTCAGGAGCTGGGGATGTGAATGGTGACGGGTACTCGGATGTAATCGTAGGGGCGCTTGCTTATGACAATGGCCAGTACGATGAAGGTCGCGCCTATGTCTATCATGGTTCGGCCGCGGGTTTGTCCGAAACCGCGGACTGGTTCGCAGAATCGGATCAGGCAAGTGCGTGGTTTGGTAATTCTGTTTCTGTCGCCGGTGATGT
>CP070686.1:2262934-2266708 GCA_020353055.1 Caldifarciminota bacterium
ATCGCGAGGCAAACCCTCCACCCCGTAATCGTCTCTTTCCAAATCAACCATCTTTGTGTTCAGGACTTTAGGTATTTGCAGTTTTAAGAATTTGGGCATTTTAATTTTTGACATTCAGGTATTTATTGATCTCAGACATTTGTAGTTGAAGGCATTTAGAATTTGTATGTTCAGGCATTTATCCACTAGTGCGCTCCTCCACTCACGCATGCCGAGTGACAAGCTGAATGACAAGCCGAGTGGCAAGCTGAATGACAGGCGGAATGACAGGCCGAGTGACAAGCATCGTGGCAAGCCGTGTGTACGTAGCAGGCACTGTGGCAGGCCTCAGAACGCACAAAAGCCGAATAGTTCCTTACTGGTTCTGCATATGCAACGAATCCCCCCTCGGTCTGATCAAAAGATCTGCGCCTGGAAAACTCACGCCCCATCAAGTAATCATAATAATCCTTCTTATCGTACTCCCGGTCGATCGGTTTTTCCGCCAATGGCGCGCCGATTTTTTCCGCATAGTAGGATTTCGTCGCACCCAAATCACAATCCCATGCCTTGGCAGAAACATTTTCCACCACCTGCCCGACCAATGATTTTAACCCGCTTTCGTCCATGGACCCGTCGGTCTTAACTGCATCAAGAAATGCGTTTTCATAGTATCGAAGTGCGGTGGGTCTCTTCAGCACTTCTATTTTCAAAGGGGCGGTCGACGATATCTTAACGATGCCATCATCGGCCAGTTTGTTCGCCAAAATAGTCAGCAACTTATTTACAGGGTAATCCAGAAAAAACGCTGCCTCGATCAGATCGAGTTTTGCGACTTTACCAGACTTCCTGAAGGTTGCGACTTCTATCTTTGGCGGAACCCAATCGTGCTTCAACCACTGCAGACTGGCAACGTCGCTGTAGGCGCCTTTAATTTTCCGCGCCTTACGATTGGAATAAAAAAGGTACGGTATAACGTACGCAATCATATACAGCAATTCATAAGGAAAAGAAAATCGCTTTTCTCCTCCGGGTTTTATCCCAATCTGTCCGAACCGGTCGGTTTCGAAATATTCAGCCGGTACGTACTGCTGAATCATCATTTTCTCTCGCGTTTCAATATTGCTCTTATGTATGCGCACCGTAAAGTAATACTCGTCTCCATAAGGTTGCCCGAAATATGCCATCAAGTATTTTTCATTCATGAACTTCTCAGTTCTGAAGCCGTAATCATCAGGATTCACATCCTCGCCCCGTGTTGTAATTGGGTAATATACGTAAATCGTGTAATGTTCAAGCGGCTCATCCCATTGGGGCGGCGACCAGTGCAGTACTACGAGTTCACCATACTCGCTCTGCGTGGTTGCCAGGTTTCTGCTCTTAGCAATGTCCCCGCCAAAATGTACCACGAATGTTATCTCACCCGGACCGAACGCTTCACCTTTTCCCAACAGAACATCATATTTATCACCCAGATCTTTTATATCCAGTGAATAACGCCTGTCGTACTCATCGATCGCGTACGAATCATCGAAGTTGAAATAAGGCACAACCGAAATACCCTGGAGATAGAAACCATGCATGGAACCGGAAAGCACGTCGTATCTCACCTTGTACACAAAATCAGCCCGACCGTCCTGCCACAATGAAAGATCGACCTCTACCCACCGCAGATCAGCCGATAGCGAGATCAGTGTAATTAAAAGGAGATTGAACATTTTTGGTTAATTACAGCGCAAAGGATTTTTGCCCTTCTTGTATCTGCTATTCTTTCGAAGCTTCTACTCTTGCTCTCAAGAGATCGGCCTGAGCCGCAATGAACGCGGCATATGCCTCCTTTGCCTCGGACCAACAAGACTCGTCCGGGAACGAAGCGACAATACCTTGCCAGACAATTTTGTACACCTTCTCGAGAACATCCTTCGCTGACCCTTTTGCCATGTATTCAAATTGGACCACCACTGGTACGGGTTGAAAAACCGGTGTAGGTCCTGCAACGATATCGGTTTGTGCCCCAAGAAACACCACATCCATGTTCTCGATCACGTCGATGTGGACCTTGATGGCATTCATTACCGAGGCTATTGAAAAATCTGCCGTCGAGAATTTCATGACTAATACATTCCCTTTTATCTCTCCGTAAGGTAAATTCATCATACCTCCTTTTTCTGATTGTATCCAAATTTTCAACTGTGTCAATTTGTGGCATTCACAAATCGCTGATGCCCTGATGAATCTATAGAGAGACGGAACACGATGATATTCCAATCTCGAGATTGTTTCTTCATCCCGCATTGAATTACAACGCAAAACAGGTACGTGATATCTCGCAATGACATGCCTATGCCAAAAAAAAGGGGCAGGAGAAAATCCTGCCCCTTGTGAAAAAGGAGGTACTAGAAAGTGATGTAAGTGAAGAGATAACCACCAAGCATCGGGTCAAGGTCATCACCGAAATAATCACCCGGCATCCAGTAACCGCCCGTGGCGCCGAGTGTTATCGTCTTCCTATAGGTGTAGGTTGTCAGCAGAGCAATCTCCATACCCATATCACTCTCAACACCGTCGGGTACCCAGTTCCTCGAATACATGAAGAAATCACCTCTCAGCATAAACGGGCCCTGGTGGAATCCGATGTTTGCATTTATTACATTGAGATTCGTTGACATCATGTCAATGAACGGCGCAACAAGCGAGAAGCCGTACGCAGTTGTCTGCACGTGGGCAGGACCAAAGCCAGGCCACCATTTATAGAATCCGAACGTATACGGACCCATGATTGGTGACTCATACGCCTCGTACTCAGCAAGAGTATCGACCTTATCGCCGGTCAACATGACATAAGCGCCACCGAATGTTATTGGCAAGGTCGGAGGAGCATATGACAATCTGCCGAGTGCATGCATGCCCTTATATTTCATCTCACTGTCGGCAACGTCCACGACCTCAGCCTGTCCCATCATCATGGTGAATTCGCCATTGACCGTCAATCCAGCGATCGGCCCGACATCAAGTCTACCACCAAGCCACATGGGGTCGTCCTTCATCACGTACTCAAGGGTGTCGATCATCATCAAGCCCGATGTCGTTCTCCAGAACCAGTAAGGCGCAACTCTGAACGCGCCTTCCAGGAACTTTCCGGTAATCCAGGCACCGAACAGATCAACGTCATCCGGCACTTCGCTAACCGCACCGACGTACCAGCAACCACCGTTCTCTTCCAGGCGATACCAGGCAAAATCGTAATCGACCATCTCGGTGCTGCCATAGAACTTGGCACCCATCACGCCATCTTCGCCACCGTCAAAGACCTGCTCGCCCTGCAGAACGTGCATCTTACCGGCACGGAAGGACAGCGGGCTGTCGAACAGTTTTGCGAAGTCAATGTACGCCTCGCGCACGGCAACATCCTGGCCGGGTGACGGACACTCTTCGCCTGCTCCGGTTATCGGGTGTTTGCCAAATGTACCCCAGCCACCGAGTGTTACCTGACTCGACACACCGGCACCAAAGTCAGCCATGATTCCGACATCAGCGTGCATATAGAAGAACTGATCGCCATCCTCAGTATCCGGATTGAAATCAGCATTCTGCCAGAAAAAGCTGTAGATATAGAACGTGCCGTTATTTGTGATCTCTGGTTTTCCTGCGAAGGCCAGTGATCCTACACATATGGATAACAGTACACACAGTACCTTACTATGCATTTTTCCTCCTTGTTTTTAAGGTTTCGTTGGTTTCATTACCCCGTTTTCATCCCTCATCAGAGGGTACGGTTGTTTGGGCAAAGGCGCG
>CP070686.1:2266808-2312944 GCA_020353055.1 Caldifarciminota bacterium
CAGGTAATGAGTACCATGCCAGAGCCGTCGTTGTGACAACAGGCACCTTCTTGAACGGATTGATGCATATCGGCATGCAGAGTTTTGATGGTGGCCGCATGGACGAAGCCAGTGCTTCCGAACTGAGTTACTCGTTGAAATCAATTGGTTTGTCTCTGGGGCGTCTAAAGACAGGTACTTCGCCGCGCGTAAAGGCTGCAAGCGTTGATCTATCGCATCTGAGGATTCAAGAAGGTGATGATCCGCCCGTGCCTTTCTCTTTCCGCACTAAACGAGTTATTGAAAGACAATTGCCTTGCTATATTACCCATACGAACGCGGTTACGCACGGCATTATTGGTGATAACCTGGACAGATCGCCTCTTTTCTCCGGTAAGATAAAAGGTGTTGGTCCGCGTTATTGTCCTTCAATTGAAACGAAGGTTGAGCGTTTTGCCCAGCGAGATTCACACATCGTCTTCATTGAACCCGAAGGATTAGAATCTTCTGATTACTATCTGAACGGATTATCCACTTCGCTGCCATATGATATTCAGGTAGAAATACTACACAGTATCAGAGGTTTAGAGAAATGTGAGATAGTAAAACCAGGTTACGCAGTGGAGTACGATTTCGTTTATCCTGTGCAGTTGTACTCGACGCTTGAGTCAAAAAAAGTGAAGCATCTCTATTTCGCCGGACAGATTAACGGCACTTCAGGCTACGAGGAGGCGGCTGCTCAAGGAATTATGGCCGGTATCAACGCCGTGCTGAAAATCCGCGACGAAGAGCCGTTTATTCTCCAGAGACACGAAGGGTATATCGGCGTATTGATCGACGACCTGGTCACCAAGAACACGAAGGAACCGTACCGTATGTTCACGTCGCTGGCCGAGCACAGGTTAATTCTGAGGATCGATAATGCCGCAGACCGTCTCATGCATTACGGTGTGAAATTCGGGTTGGTCAAACCAGAGCAATACAAGTTCTACATTGACCAGAGGAACGAGATCGACAGAATCATTACGCGATTGAAAGAGACGGTTGTGAAACCTGATGTGGCTAATCCCATTCTGGCGGGGAAGAATGAGAGAGGAATTCCTGAAGACCGGGGCGGTCAGAATCTTTTCCAGATACTCAAGCGTCCGCTGGTCCATTATGGCGAGATAGAGGCAATGAGTAATCTCGAGATTGCCCCGGATGTAGCACAACGAGTTGAGATTGAGGTGAAGTACGAGGGATACATCAGGCGAGAACAAGAAGCAATTGGGAGGTTAAGGGAACACCAGCGGGAGACAATACCTCTGGACTTTGATTACAATGAGATCTTCGGATTATCTAATGAAGCACGAACGAAACTGACTGCAGTGAAGCCTTCCAATCTTGATCAGGCATCAAGAATCCAGGGTATCAGTCCGTCTGACATATTGCTTCTTTTACTTCATCTGAAGAAACCAACTAAAAAATCATGATGAACGAACACGTAATTGATTTCTTGAGGACCAAGATGTCCATTGAAGAAGTCGAAGGATCTTCTTTGATGGGTAGGGTAGAAGGTAAAATATATCCGCCGATAGGACAGACAATCGACGAGATCAAAGATTATTTTTCGCATACTGAATACACACCGCTATTCAGAGAGGAAAATGATCGGCACGTTATTCGATTCGGGATATATCGCAAACCTGACACGAGACCCAAATACTGGTTGAATATTCTGCTCTTCATCGCAACCATACTTTCGACCATACTCGCGGGGTCGCTCAACAGTGGCGGTAATCCTTTTTCTGATCCACATGATTTGATATTGGGTATCCCTTTTTCTCTGTCGATAATGGCGATACTAACGTGTCATGAATTAGGGCACTACTTCGTGTCGCGCCGCGAAGGCATGATGACTACATTGCCCTATTTCATTCCGATGCCTCTTCATTTCATTGGTACCTTCGGCGCAATAATCAGAATGAAATCCATTGTGCCGTCCAGAAGATCACTCCTTCGCGTCGGTATGGCAGGGCCAATTGCCGGGTTCCTGGTCGCATTGCCAATAAGTATCCTTGGTATTTATCTTTCTGAGATCAGGATCGCACCCGACGCGGAAGGCATCTTGAGATTGGGTGATTCACTGTTATTCTGGATATTCGCCAAATTGATACATACCAACATTCCGCAAGGGCATGATCTGTTTCTCCATCCTGTAGCGTTTGCAGGATGGCTCGGTTTGTTCGTGACCTCGATGAATTTGATTCCTATAGGCCAGCTTGATGGCGGGCATGTGACCTTCAGTCTTTTTCTGAAGAAAAGGCGGTATCTATATATTCCGATCTTTGCCGCGATCATCGGGCTCGGCTTGCTCTGGCTCGGCTGGTTTATCTGGGCGCTAGTTGCTTCATTTATTGCCCGTCGTGATCCAGTAATTCAGGATACACTGACTCCATTGACTACAAGGCAAAAGATCTATGCGTTGATACCTTTCGTTATCTTGGTGTTGACTTTTGTGCCGCAGCCGTTTGTGATATAGGGTTCTGGCCCTATTCTTTCATTCTTGTTTCAAAATACGAGCCGATAAGATACCCGAGCGTAACTAAAAACATGATCATTATTGTACGGAGGAAACCTACCGTGGCAAAAAATATACCTACTATCCCGGCTGCGATTGCACCCAGGATGGCCTTGTTCATTTTTATCATGGTCTATAATACAGAATTCTTTCTGGCTGTCAAGAGTAAAACGCTGAATGTCAAATGATAAAGCGCATCACGGTTGTTTACCGATATCAATGCCTTCGTTTTGGGCTGTTCTTAATCGGCTGTCGATCTCTGCCTTTCTTAATTGCGTTCTTATCCACAGGAATAGGGCGACGAGTAATAGGATGACGAATGAGGAAAACGAACTCCTCGTCAGTAATAGAAAATCGTAAAGGCCGTGACAGAGTATCGCATAAATGATTCCACGCATCATTAATTCAGATTCCCTCGCACGATTGAATTTTGCCCGGCCGATATAGTAACCCATCAGAGCACCGAAGCAGGCATGGCCCGGTACCGTGAGAAAAGCTCGGGCGACGCCTGTTGAGAGCCCGAGAGGAATTACATACAGGACATTTTCGAGCGTGGCAAAACCCAGTGACGCAGAAACCGTATACACAATGCCATCCATCACTTCGTTGAATTCCAGAGAACGATAGATCCATCTCCGCACGGCCAGGAACTTGAGAATTTCTTCAGCCGGTGCAATAACGAAGAAGGAAATGACAACGATATAAAGCAGACCTCCGGTAATTCTGCCGACAAGATTCATTAGCAATATTTCAGCGAGTGCTGCCGGTATGACCATCAAGGCGCCGATAGCGAATATCTTGAGGATCTTCCGTTTTGGCTCTGGTTCATACTTGTCGCGGTGATTGAAATACCATATCAAGAACAAACCCGGTGCCAGCGCAATGAGAAGGGATATAACAAACATTGACTAACGATAGCCAAATAATTGTTGTAGTCAACTGCCCAAGATAATCACTACGCTGTAGCCAGATTTCTTCTTCGAGTAAAACCTTGATTTTTTGTGTTCTTTTGCTACAATCTGCAATGATTACGCTCGGCATCGAAACTTCTTGTGATGAGACATCGGTCGCAGTGCTTCAAGATGAATATGTGTTGGCGAATATTGTTTCGTCACAAATTGCCCATACCAAATTCGGCGGTGTTGTTCCTGAGATAGCAGCCAGAAATCATATTCGAGTAATTATTCCACTAACGACGACTGCGCTTGACGTCGCCGGAAAGCAAATGGCTGACCTCGATTTGATCACAGTAACACGCGGTCCCGGACTCATCGGTGCGCTGCTGGTTGGACTTTCATTTGCTAAATCTCTGGCGATATCGCTCGACAAGCCTTTTATCGGCGTCAATCATCTGGAAGGACACATCTATTCGCTGCAATTGGCGGACGCACGTCCTCGCTGTCCTTATCTGGTATTAATCGTCTCGGGAGGGCATACCGAGATCGTTCTGGTGGACAAACCGTTCAGTTATAAAACGCTGGGTCGGACGCTCGACGATGCGTGCGGTGAAGCATTTGACAAGGTCGCAAAGGTCATGGGCTTGCCGTACCCGGGCGGACCTTATATTGAGAAACGGGCAAAGAAAGGGGAGATTGGAAAAGTCGATCTTCCCGTTCCTCATCCGGATGGATTGACTTTCAGTTATGCAGGACTGAAAACAGCCGTTCTATACTATACGAGGGATAATCCTGATTATAACATAGATGATGTGGCAGCAAACTTCCAGGAGGCGGCACTGGAACATTTGACTCAGGTTGCGGAGAGGGCTCTACGTGAGACACGAACCAGACATTTGGGCCTGGTCGGCGGCGTCACCGTTAATTCCAGATTGCGTGAAAAATTCCAGCTGCTGGCGAAAAAGGTAGGTGCTTCACTCCACGTCGCACCGCCGCAATACTGCACTGACAATGGTGCGATGATCGCACGTGCCGGCATGGAACGGTTCAAGCGATTTGGGCCGTCAGATCTGTCAGTCGACGTCGTTGCAAGGGAACGACTGGAAGAACTACCGCACGTATAGCTGAGAAAACGGAGCCTCGGTGCGACGGAGAAAAACAGAAATAGAGAAGGTAAGAGGTTAATAGGATAAGAGGTTGAGAAAAACAACGGTATGGGACCTACGGTCGGTTTAGGCGCTTCGCGCGGTGGGCTTCTCGATAAGCTCGAAGAATAAACAAATTTACAACACTAACGGGACTAACGAAAGTAACGAACTGAACGATATTAACGGGATTAACGCAATTAGCGGTAATAACGTCTTCTGTTAAATTCGAAATTCGATATTCGCAATTCCGCTTATATGTACTCTATCGTACTCGGTGGTTTGGGTGAGATATCGTACAACACCTTTGTAACTTCCGGTATTTGCGTCGTTATCTTCTTCTGTATCTTTTCCAGAACAGCATAGGGTACGCGGGTTGGTGATGCGGTCATGGCATTCTTCGACTGTACGCTGCGTACGACAATGATATTTCCGAACGCTCTCTTACCTTTTCGTATGCCGGTCGCCCGGTCGTTCAGCAGAACCGCGAATGTCTGAAAAGCGTTGATGTTTCTCATCTCGCGCTCGACGATCGCGGTGGCCCTGCGTAATAACCTTACTTTTGCAGGAGTTACTTCGCCCACGACTCTCGTTGCCAGACCGGGGCCAGGGAACGGCATCCTTTGATGGATCGATGATGGCAGCCTGAGTGCTTTTCCGATCTTACGTACATCAGGTTTGTAGAGTTCAACGAGGGGTTCGACAACATTAAGCCCGTACCGCTTTGGATTTATCCCGATCTGGGCGAGCACGTTATGTTGTGACTTTATTTTGCCCTTTGTTTCAATAACATCGGCTGCGATCGTACCCTGTATGAGATATTTTGCCTTATACTTACGTACTGCCTTGCCCAAGGTTTTATAAAAAGTGTCGCGGAAAGCCTTGCGCATTTCCTCCGGATCTTCTTTTCCTTTGAGCGCCCTGAAAAAATCATCGGCAGCGCGCACGAGCACTGTCCGTATGCCCCGAGCGCGCAGCAGCGACGTCACTTTTTGAGGCTCACCTTCCCGCATGAGACCGTCATCGATGAACACTGCAATGAGATTTCTGCCTAAAGCACGATGCGCCAGGAAGGCACAGACCATTGAATCGACGCCGCCACTCGTCGCACAGAGTGCCGTATCATGTCCGACCTGAGTGCGAATTTCATTCGCCTTTTCGTCCACGAATTTTTTCGCAATGAATGCCATCGAACCTCCTTTGTATATCATATTACATGTGCGGAGAGCGATGTCAACGACCTATCGTAACCAAATTCTGAACTCGAAGTACGAAATTCGATTCGGCAAATACTCAAACCCCTGACTAGATCCCGGTTGGCGGTTGGAGGCGAGCGACAGGTTGACTTTTCGATTTTTTTAAATACAATAGGCAAAATGAAGAAGATTGCGATCTGCAATCAGAAGGGCGGTGTCGGCAAGACTGCGACCGCCGTGAACATAACGGCCGGGCTTTCGCTGGCCGAAAAGAACGTTCTGCTAATCGATATTGATCCTCAGGCCAATTCAACGAGTGGTTTAGGGATCGATTACAAAACCTTGGACAAGTCGATATACGATTGTCTTTACGAACCGAGTCTGGTCAGGGGGATCACCTTAAAGACAAAGTGGCCTCGGGTATCGGTTCTTCCTTCGACCACCGACCTGGCCGGTGCCGAGATCGAACTCGTTGACGAAGCTGATCGTGAAGAGAAGTTAAAAAAGGTTCTTTCACTAATCGGTTTCGAATATGATTTTGGCATCATAGACTGCCCACCGTCGCTCGGTCTTCTTACGGTGAACGCATTAGTTGCCTGCGATAGTGTGATCATTCCGATCCAATGTGAGTATTATGCTTTAGAAGGACTGGAGAAATTGTTGAAGACACTGAAAGCGATAAAGAACGATCTGAACAAGAACCTTGTTATCGAGGGTATCCTTCTGACGATGTATGACGCAAGATTGAACCTGGCAAAAGATGTCGTTGAGGATATCCAAACGCATTTCCCTGATGTTGTGTTCAAGACCGTGATCCCACGCTCGGTCAGGGTTGCCGAATCGCCTTCGCATGGAAAGTCAGCAATACACTACAATATCATTTCTGCCGGTGCTCAGGCTTATTTGAGTTTAACGAGGGAGCTTCTAAATCATGCGTAGACGAGCGTTAGGCAAGGGCCTTGAGTCGCTCATTCCGACCAAGGAGAAGGAAGTCTTCCAGGAAGGTTATCGCATGATCCCGATCAATGCAATCAAGAGGAATCCATATCAGCCGAGGGCTCCGATTGACGAATCCGAAATCAGAGATCTGGTCGCATCAATAAAGGAAAAAGGGGTCATCGAACCGATTATTGTGAAGCGCAGTGGCGATGGGTTTATACTGGCAGCAGGTGAAAGGCGTTTGAAGGCAGCAAGAACCGCGGGGCTGAAGGAAATCCCGGCTTTGATCAGAGATTTGAGTGACCAGGAATTACTGGAGATTGGACTCATCGAGAATTTACAGCGGAGGGATTTGAATCCAGTAGAGGAAGCCCAGGCATACGAGCAACTTGCCAGCAAATTCCAAATGACGCATGATCGCATAGCCCAGTTGGTGGGGAAGGACCGTTCGACCGTAACGAATGCTCTGAGGCTTTTGGCTCTTCCCAGGCGAGTCGTGGAATATTTACGGACAGGGAAGATGAATGCTGGTCACGCGCGTGCTCTCCTTTCGCTCGATGACGAGATGCAAATAATTCACATCGCTGAGCGTATCGTCAGAGAGGATCTATCGGTCCGCCAGGCCGAGGCAATTGTCAGAAAACTAGGACGAAAGCCACGCATAACATTGGCCAAGACCAAAGAGCCGAATATTGTGATGCTGGAAGAGGAACTTTCCAAGTTACTAAGCACTAAAGTCAGCATTGAGTGGAAAAGAAATCGAGGTTCGATAGTCATACACTGTCCAAGTGTCAATGATTTCAATCGCATCTACGAGTACTTGAAGAAGAGTAAGAAGTAGATTTTTTTACCCGCTATTCAACGAGTCCATTGCTTTGTTACCCCTATCGGTGTCTTGCTGATAGGCTGCCTGTTGAAGTCCTTGTTGCTTACAGGTATTGACTTGACAACAATTCTTAGTTATAATTTTTAGAAATGCATATACCCGAAGTAATCGTAATTTCAAAGAATAAATACGAAAAATTAGGGATTTTGCTTGAAGATTTCTGCAATCAGGCTAATACAATATGGGCGTTGTTTTCCACCCTTGCTGGTCAACTGGTTGTCCAACGGGGCTTTGTTGATTCATTCGACGTTTTGACAATAAACGCGGTTGCTTGCAGTATCTTCAACTCAACTATGGAACTTGCTCATATAGTCGGTGACAAGAAGTTTTCCAGTTTCTTACAAGAGGGAACCAGTGCAAGTATGTACTATACATGCATTAATGATGATTATCTGTTAGTTACCCTCTTTGATAGCCGCACGTTGCCCGGTTTGGTAAAGGTTGCATCCGCTGATTTTTGTGCCGAAGCGGTAAGAATACTGGAAACTGAGGGATGAAATCAGAATATACCTTCGATAGTTTTTATGTCTATGAGGGCAACAAAGTTGCCCTCAGCGCAGCTAAGAAGATAGTTGAGTTCCCAGGTGTGGTATTCAATCCCCTTTTTATTCATGGGGCTAAGGGCTTAGGTAAAACCCACCTGCTGTCAGCGATAAATTTCCAGTTGAAGAAGAAGCACTCTTCGGATTTCCTCACTGCAGAGCAATTTGAGAAAAAAATTGAGAGTCAAGGTGTATTTAACTCACCTCTGTTAGTTGATGATATTCATTTGGTCAACGATAAATACCAGAAACGATTGAAAGAAGTGGTAGAACACGCCCTGAAGGATAACATTCAGGTTTGTTTTTCTTCGGATGTCGCACCGCATGCTGTCAGCGGTTTCGACTCGAAACTCCGTAATCTGATTGAGGGCGGACTCATTTGTGAGTTATCAGCACCCGAGGAGCCAATTCGACGAGAGATAATAAGAAGGGAGGCCGACGAATCCGGCATCATCCTTTCCGATGACATAGTCGATGAGTTGGCACGTATCCCGATTGATTCAGTGGGTACTATAGAAAATATGATAAAGCGTCTGGTGACCTATTCATCTCTTGGAAACCTGGCGATCGATGCAAATAGCATAAGACTAATTCTTAAGGGTTTGTTTTCTGAGAGGAAACCATGTTCTTTGCCTTCTTTACTAAGGGAATTTGGTGAAGGGGATATCTGGGCCCTAAAAGATATTGACGCACCACACGTAAAGGAAGAATACGAGAGGCGAATTTCTCTTTGGGAAAGAAAGGGTTTTAATGTTTCGTTTCTGAAACATGCGTTGTCGGACGACACGCTCGATTTAAGACGCTCGTATCATGAATATGTTGAACGCGTAAGACGGTTGATTAAACTGCAGACTACTTTTGCTAGCGTAGATCGGCGGAAGTCACCAACCGATGCGGTGAAGGTTGAGTTAAAGTTGCTCGACCCGGATAAAATCGAAGAAATAGAGGATCTCCTTAAGATATTTGATGAAGCTAAGGGAACCATGAAAGAACGTCGTAAATTCAATGAATTCATCCTGGGGTTCTGCAACAAGATGGTATGGGATGCATACCATGAAGAAGTCTTGGACAACCTTGGTATGTATAATCCGTTTGTCATTCTAGGCAATACGGGGACAGGGAAGACGCATTTTCTCGAAGCGGTCTGTGATGATCTCATATCTCGTGAAAAATCGGTGAAGTTGCGTGATCTGGCACGTGAGCGCGACAGTGAATCTGTATCCTCTGCAGCCAACTATGATGTATTGATTCTCGACAATTTTGATGTGGTCTTTAGCGCTTCTGAGAGTTTCATCAATGATATTGGCGAGCTTATTGATTCATTCCGAGATGAAGGTAAACAGGTCATCATCGCTTCCGTGCCGGCCGGTACGGGTACGGGGTTGCCGCCTTCATTGAAAGGTATTTTCGACGAAGGTAAGGTTGTAGAACTGGAAAAGCCTTCAGCCGATGTCATAATAGAATACATCAAGCGAAAAGCATTCTCTGGGGCGGATGAATTTTTTGATGAAGGGATACCGGAATTCGAATCGTTTTATGAAATAGAATATTTTCTCCGTGGCGCAGGTAGAGAAGAGGAGGCGATTGTGCCTTTGGGTTTGCCTGGAGAGGATGAATCAGCGGAAATACCGATTGATGCTGCTGACGATATATCTGGTGAAAAACCGGTAAGAATCTCAGAGACAGAATCCAAAGTGGACCTCCACGATGATATCAATTACATGCTACCCGAGGTGCAAAGTGAGTTGTTGGCGGAAAAATTCTGAGAGACCGGGTTTTTCCGGGAAGATCATAGGGGATAATTGTGGCCATTAAAGGTTCGTTGGTTGAAGCTTCACTTCCCGAGGTGATCCAGCTTCTTGCTTATTCCCTTAAATCTGGTTGTTTATCAGTGACCGACGGCAGGAATTTCGGTAATATCTTCCTGCAGGGTGGTAACATAATTTACGCAACGATCCTCAAACGCGGGGTCCGGTTGGGAGATTCATTGCTTGGGAGGAATCTGTTTGATAAGAGCATTCTCAAACAGGCTTTGAGTGTGCAGAAAGAGAAGAAGGAAAGGCTCGGCGAAATTCTGGTTGAAATGGGTGCGATATCGAGACAAATTCTCGAAGAAGAGTTGAAACGCCAGATCGAAGATGCGATATTCACTATGCTTACGTGGGATAAGGGGTATTTCAATTTTGAAGCAGGTCTATTGCCATCGCCTCGTGAGCATACTATCCAACTTTCCGCACAGGATATATTGCTCGGGAGTGCGAGACGTATCGCAACGTGGAAAGAAATTCAGGAGAGATTACCGGATTCCGAGACAATCTTGATTGTGAAAGAAGATGGCAAGAATCTGGAGCTTACTGAGATGGAAAAGAAAATCCTGGGGTTGATTGATGGTGAAAAGAGTGTCGATGAGGTTGTCAAAAAATCCGGGATCGATTTCAAAGATGCGTGTAAGGCAGTATATGTGCTGTTGACCGCTGGCGTCATTGAACAACCGAAGACTCGCGTTGAGAAAAAACCAGTGTCTGGTGCTGCAGCTGAGCATATGGATATGGGTTTAGCACTTTATCAGAGTAACAGGTATGACGAGGCTGAAAGAGAATTCAAGAAAGTCGCAGATGACGATCCTGATAATGCCGAGATTCTATTCTATCTTGGCATGATTGAATTGATGCGGGGCAATGATGACGGGGCCAAGGAATATCTCGGGACCTTACTTCAAAAGGAAAGGCGTGTCTCGGTACTGGTCAATCTTGGGTATCTCTTCAGCAGAATGAAGCGCTTCGAAGAGGCGCGTGATTTGCTGGAGGAAGCGCGTGAAAGCGAACCGGATAATCTGAAGATTATTCTGAACCTTGCGATAGCGAATTATCATCTGAATGAACTGGACGTTTCAACCACGATTTTTAAGCGCAGTCTTGATATTTCCAAAGATATTGTAACCCCTTATCTTTATCTATCACTCATAAGTGCTAAGACCGGCGATGTGGACGTGGCGATTGATTGGCTCTCAGATGCGATCCAGAGGTTTCCAAGGTTCGCGGCGCTTAAGAATAATCTTGGGTTACTATATGAGAATATAGGTAACTACGAAGATGCCGAGGATCTTTACCATGAGGCCCTGTCGCTACAGCCCGGGGACACTGTGTTACTGAGAAATATCGCAAATCTCTACTATCAACTTGGATTTTACGGGGCCGCTTGCGATTATTACGAGCAGATTCCCGATAGTGAACGCGATGTTCTGACTCTGAGAAAACTTGGTCGTGTCTATCTGTTGAAGGGCGATGAGAAAGGTGCGCTGAGTCAATTAAGAAATGCCCAGGTGTTGGATCTGCAGAACGACCGGTTAAGGCAGGACATTGAGATCCTTAGTGATTTGGTATCGGAATAGAAGTCGTCTCTGAAAGTGTGATGCCGCAATTAGTTACCCAGAGAGATCTAACTCAGACCCTGCATTTTGTCGTGAATCTTGTCCACCGAGTCGGCAACAAGATAGCGAAAAAAACCCGAAAGAAGATCCGTGTTGAGTTCAAGGGAGAAATCGATCTTGTTACACAGTATGATCGGAATGCTCAAAAAAACATTGTTCTTGGTTTGAGTAAGCAGTATCCGGATTACGGCATACTAAGCGAGGAAGATGTTAATGTAGAACCTGATAGACCCGTTCGGTGGATTATTGATCCGCTGGATGGGACAACTAATTTTGCGCACGGTTTGCCGATTTGGGCGATTTCAATCGGGCTTGAGGCCGATGGTGAGATTGTGCTTGGTGTCGTGTATGATCCGAATCGGCATGAGACTTTCACCGCGGTGAAGAACCGTGGGGCACGCCTCAATGGAAGAAGAATATGTGTATCGCGAGTGGGTAAGCTTGACAGAAGCCTGCTGGTAACGGGTTTTCCTTACGATATTCGTCGCAGTAAGAAAAACAATCTACGACAATTCAGCGAATTTGCGATACGCGCTCGTGCTGTAAGAAGGCTCGGTTCAGCGGCGTTGGATTTATGCTATACGGCTTGTGGTCGATTCGATGGTTATTGGGAATTGAAATTATCCCCGTGGGATCAAGCTGCTGGTTCGCTTATTCTGAGTGAAGCGGGTGGTAGGATTACGGATTTTGCAGGTCGTCCCTTTAGTATCTATGGTGATGAAGTGCTTGGCACGAATGGATTGATACATCGCCAGATGATGAAAATACTCACAAGAATAGGCGTATGACGTAGTATAAACACTGTCTATAATTGCTGAACTATCTCGACCCCTCCGGCGTACTTTCTGCCGGTCAGAAAATAGTCATCGTATATTTCAGATCTATCATCGGTTATGTTATGGATCGCAAGATAGAACTTCAAGAATGATAGTTTCAAACCAAGCGTAGTATTCATCATGTAGTACGCAGGTAAGGGTCTTTCTATGCCGGTTCTCTCTGATATATACTCTACATCGGTGCTCAACTCGATCATTGCAATGCTTACCGTGAGAGTATCGGTGGCTGCGTACTCCGGTGTAAACACCAGAGCACTGTCACTGGTGTTATAAGAGATTCGAAATCTATTACGGAAGCGGAACCGTCCCACTGATATGATATTTCGCGTGGATAGATTCAAATTGGACTCTGTCACGCTCTGCGTTTGAAATATCATGAAATCACTCCCGATATTCAAACGACATAGCCATTCCTTATACGAGCCGCCGAGTGCGAATTGGTGGTCGCCGAAATCGAGTTCAAATACAATATCTGCTGCCAGGCTTAGCGTTTCTGCAGGAATGCTCGTTGGATATCGTATTGGAATTTCGGGTCTGTATAGTGAACTCAACGTACTGTATCGAACGCCGCTGCTGAAGCCAGCCGTTATGTTGATCCGGGGTTCTGAATAGGTGATCGATAGTTGCGGGGATGGAAAGCCGGCGTTAACTAACGAGCCGAGTTCCAGGCGAAAGTTACCCACATTAAACTGGCCGCCAAGTGATGGCTTTAATTTACTCTCGGTATATACACCCGTTACCTCCAGTTGTGGCATGTAGCTTAATCTATCGAAAGTGAGTGAAATTCCCCCAACTGCTTCATGTACGCGTTCGCTGTTGAGTTGCCAGCGACTGTAATCGAGCACACCAGTCGTGACAAATGAAGGTGTGAATAGATTGAATTCGAACCCTGGTGTGATGCTACTGCATTTTTCTTCTCGCCTGACCAGACTCGCTCTTAGCCTTGGTTTCAGCCAGAAGCGCGGCCAGAATATGGAATAAGAGAGCGATGCGTCACCGGTATCCGTGCTGTCCCATTCACTCGTCCTGCTGAACCTTCCGGCAAGACTCAGATAGCGCAGGTCCAGATCGATGTTACCCCCGAAGAATTGACCTGCGTAGCCATTGATTCGAAGCGATCTGGGCATTTGTTCTTTCCATAGCTCAGGTTCGGGGAATTCGCTTTTTGATAGATCGGGGAGAGGTGGTACGGAATCATGAATTGCAAAAAGCAAAATTATTAAGAACATAGTTCCAAAGGTTGTACTACTATAACATTTTTGCTATATTCTTCCCATGCGGGCGATCGATTATGCATCGTTCGGTGATGATACCGCTGACTAATTCAGCAGGAGTAATATCGAACGCTGGATTGCATATTTTCGCCGGAGGTGCGACAATACATCTTTCGTTGAACTTTCTTATTTCATCCTCGGTTCTTTCTTCGATCGGAATTTGAGTACCTGAAGCAACCGTGAAGTCGAAGGTTGATAGCGGCGCTGCGACGTAGAACGGGACCTTGTAGTAGTCTGATATTATCGCCAATCCCTTTGTGCCGATTTTGTTGGCTACATCGCCGTTTGATGCGATACGGTCGGCACCAACCAGCACCAATTTCATCCGGGGCATGAAAGTCGCTACCATATTATCACAGATTGTGTAGGTATCGACACCGTTTTTTGTAAGTTCCCATGAGGTCAAGCGCGCACCTTGCAGCAGCGGTCTGGTTTCGCTGGAGAAAACGGAAAATCTTTTGCCTTGTTCCTTGGCTGTGTAGATAATGCCGAGTGCTGTTCCTATGCCACTAGTCGCAAGTGCGCCGGCATTACAGTGAACCATAATGTTGGCGTTGTCCGCGATCAATGTAGCTCCGAGTTTTCCCATTGCTATGCAGGCATTTTTGTCTTCCGCTTCGATTTTTTTTGCTTCGGCCAGCAGTTCAGAGAACGGATTTCTAGACTGCGCCAGTTTTTTTTCCATGCGCCCTATTGCCCACGAAAGATTCACTGCAGTGGGCCTGGCAGATCGGATGAGGTCGCATGCTTTTTGTATTTCATTCTGACTACCGGTTCGGGAGGCCAATACCACGCCGTATGCGGCAGTAACACCAATCAGCGGTGCACCCCTGACATTCATGTTTTTTATCGCCTGGTAGATATCCTCTGCCTTCGTCAGGGTAAGGTATGCTTCTTCCTCGGGGAGTTTTGTTTGATCGAGAACTGTTACTTCATTCTTTTCGCTGTTATATTCAATTGTCTTAAAATCTATCATTATACCTTGATACCTCTCTGCTTTCTGGCTGCTATTATCACATTATGCAGGAGCATGGTAATTGTCATCGGCCCGACACCGCCTGGAACCGGCGATATTGCACTTGCTTTCGCGGCTACTTCTTCGAATTCGACGTCGCCGATCAATCGAAAACCACTTTTCTTTGTTTTGTCTTCTACGCGATTCACTCCAACATCTATTACGACCGCTCCTTCCTTAACCATGTCGGCATTTACAGTGTGAGGTCTTCCAGCAGCAACAACTAGGACATCAGCGAGCTTTGTGATTTCGCCTATGTTCTTGGTTCCGGTATGGCATATCGTTACCGTTGCGTTCGCCTCTTCTTTCTTCTGGACGAGTAACAGGGCGAGGGGTTTACCTACGATGTTACTTCTACCGAGAATCACGACGTGCATGCCGGAGATATCGATACCATTTCGCGACAGCATTTTCTGAATACCATGCGGCGTGCCAGGCACGTAGCCAGGGGCACCGATCATGAGTCGTCCGACATTTATTGGGTGGAAGCCATCGACATCTTTTTCGGGGTCAATCGCATACAGGACCTTCTCTTCGTCTATGTGTTCAGGTAAAGGTAGCTGCACGAGTATCCCGTGAACCTCTGGATTGTTGTTCAGGTCGGCGATCAGCTTCAACAGGCTATTTTCTTCGTAGTCTGCGTCGAATTTGTACTTTTGTACGTCGATGCCTACTTCAGCACATGCTTTCTCTTTGCCTTTTACGTAGGACATTGAGGCAGGATCATCACCGACAAGTACAACGGCAAGGGCCGGGACCAAATTGTGTTTTTCTTTCAATTCTGATAATTCTGCTTTCATCTCCTCGCGCATCTTTTGCGCTAGCTCTTTGCCACTGAGTATTTTTGCCATCAAACCTCCCTTATTATGCCTTTTCAAATGCAAAGAAATCTGAGTTTTATCGTCATGATGAGAATTCATTAAAAACCGGACGAAAGCCGGAGATCATTGTGATGTGACATTTACGCATCCTCCATATGATAGCTAAATTGAATGCATTGTCAATCTTGGCTTTGTCAACCTTGACATTCCTATCAAAAGGTGTAAAATAAAAACTAAGGAGGACTCATGTCAAAGGTCAGAGTCGCAATCATTGGTGTGGGAAATTGTGCTTCTAGTTTGGTCCAGGGCATTTATTACTACCGTAATGCCAGAGAAGGGGATATAATTCCAGGTATTATGCATACCAGGTTGGGCGGGTATCATATTAGTGATATTGAATTCTCGTTTGGCATTGATATCGATAAGAACAAGGTGGGCAAAGATTTGGCCGAAGCAATATATACGAAGCCGAATAACACCTATAAGTTTTGTGATGTACCAAGATTGAATGTGCACGTGGTGAGGGGTATGACCCACGATGGATTGGGATATTATTTGTCGCAGATTATCCAGAAAGCCCCGGGTCCGACCGCAGATATCGTTGGGTTACTGCGTGAAACCAAGACGGATGTAGTCGTCAATTTTCTGCCTGTGGGTAGTGAGGAAGCGACGAAGTGGTATGTTGAACAGGTGTTAACCGCAGGATGTGCGTTCATCAATTGTATTCCGGTTTTCATAGCCAGCGAGAAATACTGGCAGAAGCGGTTCATTGAGAAAGGTCTGCCTGTATTGGGTGATGATATCAAGTCGCAGGTTGGTGCGACTATTCTGCATCGTGTCCTGGTCAATCTCTTTAATGATCGGGGCGTTAAGCTTGAGCGGACATCACAGCTTAACGTCGGCGGCAATACGGATTTTCTGAACATGCTGGAGCGCTCAAGATTAGCGTCCAAGAAAGTATCGAAAACGAGAGCGGTGACTTCCCTCCTGCATTATGATATTGGTGAAGATAACGTATATATCGGTCCTTCTGATTACGTTGCATGGCTGAAAGATCGCAAATGGGCGCATATGCGACTCGAAGGCCGCACGTTTGGTGACGTGCCGTTGAACATCGAATTGAAACTCGAAGTTTGGGATTCTCCGAACTCTGCCGGCGTGGTTATCGATGCCGTAAGATGTGCAAAACTTGCGCTTGATAATAGATTGAGTGGTGCTATGGTTGAGCCATCCAGTTATTTCTTCAAATCGCCACCAGTACAGTTTCCCGATTATATATGCCGCGAAAAGACTGAGAAATACATTGCGAAATACGCTAAAGGGAAAAAGCGAAAATAGGGTAGAGAGTAGTCCCGGATGCACGGTGTCAAACGCGGTATATTGATCAGTTTTGAGGGGGTTGAGGGTTCGGGAAAAACTACTCAGGCCAAGGCGTTGGCAGAATGGTTGTCTGCAAGTAAGATTCCACACATATTTGTGAGAGATCCCGGTAGTACAGAGATCGGCGAGAAGATAAGAGGCATTCTACTCGACAGAAAGAACCGAGGTATGCATGCCAAGTGTGAAGTGTTGTTGTTTTTAGCAGCTCGGAGTCAGTTGACGTATGAAGTGCTGCTGCCGGCTCTCAAAGAAAAAAAGATTGTCATTACAGACCGTTTTTCTGATTCGACTTTTGCCTATCAGTGCTACGCGCGCGGTTTGCCGCTACGTTTGGTTACTGTTTTCAACCGATTTGCTGCTGCCGGTTTGAAACCTGACCTGACTTTCCTTGTTGAGATCGAGGCGGCAAAGCGCCGGGAGCGGGGCAAATATGTTGATCGGATGGAGACCGAAGCCGAAGGTTATCATCAGAAGGTGCAGCGCGGCTTTGAATTGATGGCAATGCGTGCAAGGAAGCGATACAGAATACTCGATGGTGAGAGATCAGTCGATGCTCTTCACCAGGAAGTAGTCCATCATGTGAAGGAAATTTTATTGAGAAAGGGGTACAAGATATGAAAAAAGCATCTATATTGTTATGTCTCATTTTCCTCGTCTGCGGCGGGATGTTTATTGGGCAGAAGCTTTGGGCCACCCCTGATACATATTCAATGCTCAGGGCTTTCAATAAGATACTCAAGGAATTGCAGGATAGCTACGTAACACCGGTCAGCGCTGACAGTCTCATAAGGGGTGCTATCGACGGTATGATCGATATGGTCCACGACCCGCACACCGATTTCTTGACACGTGAGGAATATAGTGCCCTGCGGGAATCGACGACGGGTGAGTTTGGCGGAATCGGAGCGACGATTGGCAGGCGCGACGAACGTATTATGGTAATATCACCGCTCGAGGGCACGCCAGCGTATCGTTCGGGTCTTCAGCCGGGTGACGAAATCCTGAATGTCGACGGCGCGCCGACCGAGGGTAAAAGTGTTGATGTGGTCGTCAAGGAAATCCGCGGAGATCCTGGCACAGAGGTTATTCTTACGATACATCGCTCACTGATCGATGAGCCATTCGATGTTGAGATTACACGTGCGATCATAAAACTCGATGCCGTACCCTACTTCGGTATGATCGACGATAAGATCGGTTATGTGTACTTGCGCAATTTCTCAATCTCTGCCGACGTCGAATTAAAAGAAGCTCTGGACTCGTTGTTTGCGATGGGCGCGGAAAAGCTTGTGTTCGATCTCCGTTTGAATTCCGGTGGTCTGCTCAACGAAGGTCTTACCGTGAGTGAGCTGTTTCTGTCAAGGGGTAAAGAGATCGTTGCCACCAAGGGAAGGAACGAGCGTGAGAGAATGTTCAGGTCACAGAAGACCTATTCCTATGTAGATTTTCCGATGATAACCCTGGTGGACGGTGGGTCGGCTTCGGCGTCGGAAATCGTAGCCGGTGCGCTTCAGGACTGGGATAGAAGCTTGATCGTCGGCACTACTACTTTTGGAAAAGGTTCGGTACAGAATATTATACCCTTTGAGGACAGCACTGCTCTTAAGTTGACCACGGCTCGGTGGTATACGCCTTCGGGCAGGAGTATTGACAAACCCGTCGATTGGGATGGTTTGGACGGCAGGGTTACCTCGGCGCAGCAAAGGTTGGTTGATAGGCTCAGGAGTGAACTCGAAGAGTTGCGGGAACAGGCAGAAACGGATGCTGAAATCGGGATCGTGGAGAAGATCGAAGACGATTTGTATGATATTGAAGATAATATATACAGATTGCGCGTCGATTCGACAAAACTGGCAGAGCAAAAGGAATTTACTACCCTGGGACCGCTCAAGCGTAAGGTATACGGCGAGGGAGGCATCACCCCTGACATTGTTATTGAACCCCAGAGACTTTCGCGACTGGAAACTGAAATTCTGACAAAAGGGCTGACCTTTGATTTCGTAGTAAAGTATACGGCGGAACACAATGATATCACTGATAATTTCGAGGTGGAGGACAAATTGCTGAAAGAGTTCGCCGTCTATCTGCTGGAGCACGAAATAGAGTTCACCCAAAAGGAGTATGCGGATGTGAAGGATAGATTGCGCAGCCGATTGAAGCAGGAATTCTATGCAAATCTCTGGGGCATGAAAGAGGGGTACCGAATACGCGTTGCCGATGATTCTCTTGTCCAGCAGGCTGTGAAAATGCTAAAGGAGGTGTCTTCTTCCCAGGACCTTTTTCGTTACGCTGGAGAATGAACATTCAACTACACAGCAACAGCCGCTAACACCTCGGATACCGTGGGAAATCCCGGTGCTCGTTCTTCTCGCGATTGCGTTGTCCACTATTGTTTGGATGATTAAGCGAAAAGGATCATGAGGGTATGTAAAAAAATGGCAGTTGAATCTTACCGTATCAAAGTAACGAGTCGTTCAGACCCCAGAGGCAATTTTATCAGGGGTTCTTTTCAATCGTTCGGATTAGCCGGTGTGGAAGAAGTACTGGTCAGCGATATTTACTACATAACGGGCGAGGTCACTTTACCGCAAATAAAGAAGATCACCAAGGAACTCTTATGCGATCCGGTTGTTGAAGATTATGACATCAAAAAAGCTGAGGAAACGGTAGAGGGTTTTGAGGTTCTATTCAATCATGGGGTCACCGATCCAAAAGAAGAAAGCGTTAGAAAGGCTATCGCCGATTTGGGTATCGAAATTCAGTCGGTCAAGACAGGTAATAACTATGTTATACGAGGCAAATTCGATGGGAAGCAGCTGATAAGGAGTGCTGAACTTTTTCTATATAATCCATTGATCCAGCATATAAGGCATGGGGAGGAGGGAACTCACAAAACATCAGTATATGAATTACGCATCAGCAAGATCGACCTGGGGGGTGATTTACCAAAACTCAGTCGAGATATGGGCCTTTCCCTTTCACAGACTGAAATGGATACCATTAAACGATACTTCGATTCAAAAGAAAGGAATCCGACCGATGTCGAACTCGAAACCATTGCTCAGACCTGGAGTGAGCACTGCCGGCACAAGACATTCCTCGGGAATATCCTGTTTAATGGTGAGCATATTGATAATCTCTTGAAGCAAACAATAATGAAGGCGACACACGAGATAGATCATCCGTTATGTCTATCTGTTTTTCACGACAATTCCGGAGTTATTGATTTTGATGAGGATTACGGGATTTGCTTCAAGGTGGAGACACACAATCATCCGTCGGCCCTTGAGCCCTATGGCGGTGCGGCTACAGGGATCGGCGGTGTGATCCGTGATATTCTAGGTACTGGATTAGGGGCAAAACCGATCCTGAACACAGATGTTTTTTGTTTTGGCCTGCCTGATTTTGACTACCATGACCTACCCGAGGGTATTTTGCACCCAAAAACAATAATCAAAGGTGTAATCCGGGGTGTTCGCGACTACGGTAACCGGATGGGTATACCGACGGCGAGTGGAGCGATTTGCTTTGATGAAGCATTTCTCTACAACCCTCTTGTATACTGTGGCTGCGCAGGATTGATCAGAAAAGATCGTATTGACAAGGGCGCAAAGCCGGGTGACATGGTTTTGCTCGTTGGCGGGCGGACCGGCCGCGATGGCATTCACGGTGTCACTTTTGCTTCGGCTGAGCTTTCCGGAGAGTCAGAGAAATCATGTGTCCAGATCGGAAACCCGATCATGGAAAGACGAGTCATGGATTGTCTGCTCAAGGTGAGCGAACAGGGTATTCTACATTCAGTAACTGACTGCGGCGGCGGAGGTTTGTCAAGCGCAGTGGGCGAGATGGGTAAAGAAACAGGTGTGCAGGTTTTCCTCGACCGCGTGCCTTTGAAATACAGTGGCCTATCTCCCAGAGAGGTTTGGATATCAGAATCGCAGGAAAGAATGGTGCTCGCTGTTCCTCCAGAGCATCTCGATATAGTCATCCAGATTTTTGAAAGTGAGGGGGTGCAATCAACGGTCATCGGTGAATTCACCGATGACAGGCGTCTCGTCTTATACTACAGAGAAAACAAAGTCTGTGATCTAGAGATGGAATTTCTGCATGACGGTCTGCCAATGCCGGTGAAGAAAGCAATGGTAAAGACCAAGGTGCCCACTGATATCGACGTACCTAAACCGGTGGACTTAAACTCGCTGATCATCGACATAATCAGCGGTTTGAATACATGTTCGAGGGAATGGGTTATTAGAGAATACGACCACGAGGTTCAAGGTGGAAGTGCAATTAAGCCGTTGGTGGGTATCTATGGCATCGGTCCCCAGGATGCGGTTGTGGTGCGTCCTGATTTGAGTAAGAAAAGAGGGATTGTTGTTTCTTGCGGAATCAATGTGAGATACGGTAAACTGGATTCTTATCATATGGCATTATCGGTCGTCGATGAAGCGATGCGAAACTTAGTTGCCGCGGGTGGTAATATTGCGAAGGCGGCGATGCTTGATAATTTTTGCCTGTCCTCGCCCGAACGCGAGGAGGTGCTCGGTGATCTTGTTCTCTCCGCGAGGGGCTGCTATGAGGCTGCAAAGTGCTTTGGCGTACCCTTCATATCCGGCAAGGATAGCCTCTACAATGAATGGGTCGACAAAGATGGGAAAGTCATTGCAATACCACCGGTCCTGCTTATTTCCGCTATCGGCATAATCGAAGATGTTGATAGATGTGTGACGATGGATTTCAAGCAGATTGGTTCTGACCTCTACATGGTAGGTGAGACCAAAGAAGAGCTGGGCGGTTCTGAATATTATCGGGTGCTCGACCTCGAAGCCGGAGCCGTTCCGGGTTTGGATTTCACGAATGCGCCGAGGATAATGTCAAGTATACACACGGCTATCAGGAAGGGGCTCGTCGTTTCCTGCCATGACCTTTCCGAAGGAGGTCTCGCATTAGCCCTAAGCGAGATGGCATTCAGCGGCGATATCGGGGCAGAAGTTAATTTAATGGATGTCCCATTTACTGGAAAGAAGAGGCGATTCGATACAGTTCTGTTTTCGGAATCCAATACCCGCTTCCTGCTTGAGGTGCGTAGAGATAGGGGAGGTGAATTTACCAAATTGTTCAGTGGGCTGCCTGTTGCCCGGATCGGTGAGACGGTTCGCGACAAACGTCTTAAAATTTTTGCCGACGACCGTAAATTGGTAGACCTCCCACTCCTTGTCTTAAAGAAGAAGTGGCTCAGAAAAATCGTTTGATTAATTGACTACGGCAATCTTTACGACATCATTGCCGGCACCATGTGTTATCAGCACACAATAATATAAACCACTCCCTACATCGTTTCCGTCTTCATCGGTACCGTCCCATATGAACGCAAATTCCCCCGTGTAGCTGCCTGGTAGGAGGAGTCCTGGTCTTTCTACACTCTTGACCAGGCGCCCACTCATCGAATAGACTTTGAATTCAACTAAGGACTCGCGATCTAATCTGAATGGCATATATATATTCTCATGCTGGCTCAACAAAAAGGGGTTCGGGTAGGGGGTCAACCATCCACTTCCTTCTACAGAATCGATTTGAATCGGCGAGTAGGTGATTGCTGCATAGGCGTCGACCCAACCATAACCCATGCTGTCACTGGGAGTGTCCGCGAAGCTCGCCGTGCTGTAGAGTGCTGTCTGAACCGAATCGACATTCCAGTTCGGATGTGCTTCGAGAAGCAGAGCGCATATCCCCGTGATCATCGCCGTGGCGCCCGATGTCCCGAATGAATACAGATAAGAGTCTGATGAATCCGGGTTTATGACGACGGGTGCTGCGGACAGACACATTATTTCCGGTTTCATTCTGCCATCAAATGTCGGTCCGTAACCTGAATACTCCCACCGGTTATATAATGAATCGATGCCTCCGACAGTGATCACATTCATGGCATCACCCGGTATTTCGATTCTCGGTAATGATACGTTACCTGCTGCAGTAACGACCAGGAGGCCGCGTTTAGTTGCCTCATAAGCGGCGATTGAAGCAGGAGAAGTCTTGCCGTCAAAATCTCTGGGCCATGAATACCAATCAGAATAACCAAGCGAGCTCGAAACGATATCGGCACCAATGGATTCACACCATTCGAGGCCAGCGATGTAAGTATCCTCTTCGACTGGGAATTCGTATGCGGTATCCGGGTTTTCAGTTTTTGCGACAATAAATTGCGCGCCTGGTGCTACTCCAATGTAACGTCCACTAAAATATCCGCCGACAAGGGCGAGCATCTCCGTGCCGTGCCGTGGATAGTAATATTCCGGATCAATTGTAGCGTAGCCATCGGTTTCCGAATCGCCTCTCACGGTATAGAATCTAGCAATTTCGGCGTCAGGTGCCGCAAGTGTCGGCAAGTATGCAAAAGGTGTGCTCAATGAATCTACGTTACCGAATGTAGTACCGTTGTCATATGACGTTCTTGAATATATCTTGCCGGATGACTCCCATGCTACGGATACGGTATTATCTATTTTTGCCAGGGATATCTTACCTATCGCATTGAGTTCTGATGTGAGGAAGAGATTTGTTGCAAATGTTTCGCCGAAATCCTCAGATTTCGCGAAAACGATACGGAAGAGTGGATCATTAGAGGTATCTTTCCATATTGCATATACCGTATCACCGGATGATATTGCTTCAGCATCTTTACCTGTTGTGCTGAACGTCTGGGTGAACATTGTGGGCGGTATCGATGATTTCACGAAATGCAGAATATTCGCCGGGGAAACATGGTAGAATATACCTATCGCGGATATGCCCTTAACCATCTCCGGAGCTTGGATGCTCATCGATGAAGAGTCAATTACCGATTCCTGATTGAAGCCAGATATCGTTCCTCGATTGAGCAGCAAGTAAGTAGTATCGCTGTTGCTGTCTTTACTTTGATATGATACAAATACTGTATCACCGATTTGAACCGACGTTGGATCCCGGCGCGGCGGATCAGCAAGTGGCATTGATTGCACAAGGAGAGTATCGGTATGTACCATGTATTTCAATCCATAGCGGTCGCGATAGAAGACATACATCGTATCTCTGCCGCATGCATCCAGTTCCACTACCCAGTTATTATAGTAGTTGGTCAACTTTATGAGATTTTCTGACCAGGTCGAGCCGTTGTCAGTTGAATATGTATACAATAGGTCACGCACCGGATCATTGTATTGAAGCGTATCGCCGGCAAGGAAGAGGTTGTAGCGGCTGTTCGTTCTGTGAAATACCATGTCGCTGAATGTTCCGTATTTTGCGGTTATTGGTATGTTGTTCATCAGGACCTGGTCGCCACCGAGAAAATCGTATTCGGCGATGACGTTCACATTGTTCACTGCGATATGGACGCGTCTCAGGCCGGTGTCGAGAAAACCCACTCGGACATTCGAACCGAAAATACCCATGTCGTGTATCCGATCGATGCCAAACATATGTGATTGTTGGTAGGTCAACCCATATAGTGCAGTATCTTGAACGGCCGATTCTGTTTCTCGCGGCGCACGAAATGGTGCAACCCTGTTTATTTTGTATACAAAATCGAGCTGCGCGATCTGTTCGATGTCTTCAATTGCGATGAGAAAGCTTGCTGCATTGAGCCATTTTGACCTGGTGATGAGCAACCCTCCATTGGCCTCGACTTGCGCAATGTAATCCTCATATACCGGGATGTCCGCGTAGTCGGTCACGCCCTGGCGCAATGCCCGCCTCTGCCTGGACGCGTCGGTCAATTGACTCCGAACTGCGCGGATCGCATCATCATAATTCTCAACAGAGATATTTTTATCGGTAAAATAAACCCAGGCTCTTACATGGGTGTCCACATAACAGCGCGGGTCAACTCTATTCTGGAGCGGTGCTCGGTAGTCATACATAACACCAAACAGAAATAGAACAGTCAACATCAATCCTCCTTTTTTATCTCAAATTTCTGCTGATCTTTCAATAAATATTATAATCGATTGTCTTCTTTCTTTTTCTGAATGGCAGTGTCAGAAGAAGCCCTGCGACAAAGCCGCCGATATGGGCAAAATACGCGACTCCGCCGCGCGCCCCAAGTGAAGAAACACCAAAGAGAAATTGATAAAGGAACCATATGCCGAGAAAGATGAAAGAAGGCAGATATGATATTCTTAGAAAGAAACCAAGCGGGATCAGCGCAAGAACCCTTGCTCTGGGATAGAGCAGAATGTAAGCGCCCAAGACACCGGATACTGCACCGCTTGCCCCGATCATCGGGATCTTCGAATTTGGATCAATAACGCTTTGTAACAGCGCGGCAGCAATACCGCATGCGAAATAAAACAATACAAACTTCAAATGCCCCATCCGGTCCTCGACATTATCTGCAAATATCCAGAGAAAAAGCATATTCCCCACTATGTGCATGATGCTGTCGGCATGGATGAACATGCTGGTAAAAAGTCTCAGGTAACTTTCGATACCGGTCGGATTGAACAGCAAGTAGGGCACGACTCCAAACTGACGTACGAAGTCATTAAGCTCAGCCCCGAGGGAGATCTCATAGATGTAGACAAGAACGTTGGCCGCGAGAATTGCGTAGACAACTACGGGTTTGGTGCGCGATTTTAGATTATCTTTCAGGGGTAGCATATATTCTTCCTATTTGACAGATGGCCCAGGCAGCTATCGCCTTGCCCTCACCAATTTCCCCGATTCCTTCATTAGTTTTCCCCTTTATGGAAATCGCATCACTGGATATGGCGAGTGTGTTAGCAATTGCGGTTTTCATTTTGTCGACGTGGGGCAGTATTCTTGGCGCTTCCGCGATTATGACCGTATCGATGTACTTCACCATAAGACCTGAATTTTTCAGGAACTTACTTACTGAATTCAGTAATTTCAGACTTGAAATATCTTTGTAACGGTCATCGTCTGGTGAGAAATGCCTGCCGATATCACCCAGGTTGGCGGCACCCAGTAGCGCGTCGCATATCGCATGGATCAGTACGTCTCCGTCCGAATGTCCGGCCAGACCCATGGGAAAATCGATCTGCACGCCTCCCAAAAAGAGTTGTCGCTCTGGAACGAGCAGATGTATATCATAACCAATGCCAACCATCCGTTATTCTACTCGGGAGGTAAGTCAAAGTCAAGCACTAGTGCCTTTTTCGCTTGCCGAGCAGCACGATATCACGCAGATCTTCGGGTTTTCCTGCCTTTTGCCATGTTCTATCAAAATCGGGGTCCTGCGATATTTGAGCAATTGCCATCAATGCTCTGAGATGGGATCTTCTTCTGTCTTGCGTACCGACAAGCACAAATATTATGTGAACCGGTTCGGGTGCATCAGGGAATATTATGCCATCTCTTGCTCTGACCAAGAGCACGTCGAATTTGTCGCTTCCGTCGATGATGATATGAGGAATTGCCAACCCTGGTCTCAATGCGGTGCAGGATTGTTTCTCTCGTTCAATGAAAAGCTGAACGAATCTTAACTTTTCGACTCCCAGCCTCTTACTCAATTTTTCAGAGGCGATTTGAACAAATTCATCAAAATGCAGGCTCTTTTCAAAATCAAGTATTATCGCATCCTTTATTAAATGATCGAATTCATCTTCGATTATTTCTTCACGTTCTTTCACGACTTCGCGCAGTTCTTCGCGCAGTGAGTCGGTTGCGATCTGCCGATCGGTGACACGTTCGACAATGCACATGAGTGCCGACTCTCGCGTTATCTTTGGCCGAACGTAGAAAAGATACCAGATCAGTGCGGCAAGAATGAATACCGCCGTCGTCGTCAGTGTGAACACGCCCATATCGACGATGAGGAATAGATAGCCAAGGATTCCGGCGATCTGGATATAGGGATATAATGGTGCCTTGAAACTTGGTTGATAGTTCTGAAGTCTGCTTTCGCGCATGACTATTACCGCGAGATTAGCCGAAATATACAGAAGGAGAAGCATTGTGGAAGCAACTTTAACCAAAACTTCGAGGTCGAGAAATAAGATGGTTATGATCATGATAAGTGAGGTTACGATTATTGCGATATGAGGAGTTTTGAATTTCCGGCTTATTCGGGAGAAAAAATGCGGCAGAATTTCATCACGGCTCATTGCGAGCGGATATCGTGAGGCCGACATGATACCGGCATTGGCGGTCGAAATGAATGCAAGAAGAGCAGCGATTGCAGTGACGATGATACCCCCTATACCCCAGAAGGTTTTTGCTCCAGTGGAGATCGGGGTAAGAGAATTTCTCAGTGTTTCCGGCTCGAGGATACCCACGGTGACGAACGCCACGGCGACATACAGACCCAGAACCATAGTGTATGCAAGCATCATTCCAAGCGGCACGGTTATCTTTGGATTCTTGATCTCTTCGGCAACGCTGGCCACTTTGGTAAGTCCGCCAAAGGAAATGAAAACAAGCCCTGCGGTCGATAGCACGTGGCCGAACCCGTATGGCGTGAAATTATCAAGCCGTTGCGGATGGACATTAGTGAAACCGATAATGACATAGAGACCGAGAATGACAAATAGCGCTGCGACGAGAAGAATTTGTGTGATGCCTGCTTCCTTGACGCCCAGGAGATTTATTACCATGAAGAAAAGGCACAAGATGACGGCGATTGCCTTTATTTCAATAGTGCTTAGTCCCGGGTTGATCAACAGCGCAAATATCCCCATGCCCATTAATGCAAACGCTGTTTTTAGGCTCAAGGATAACCAACTGGCCAGGCCGGCTACTGTACCTGGGGCAAACCCCATGCTTCTCGTTATGTAAAAATAGTCGCCACCTGCTTTGGGCATAGCAGTGACCAGTTCCGCTTTACTCAGTAGCGCCGGCACGACAAGCAAACCGGCGATAATATAGGAAAGGATCATGGCCGGTCCTGCCTTGGCAAATGCAATACCTGGAAGAACGAACAAACCGGAACTTATCATTGCACCGGCCGCGATTGAGAATACTTCAAGAATGCCGAGTTCTTTTCTCAGAGGCATTGAGCGCCCTATAATTTTCAGGAACAGATCTTCCTGAGCTGCACTATTTGCTCAGGAGTTCCAAATCCGATCAACGTATCGCCTGGGTTTATTATACTGTCCGAACTTGGATTGAAAGTCAATTTGTTTAAATTTACAGATTTAAGTGCGGGGATGACGATCCCGATTTTCTTGGATATCTCTGTTTCTTTCAATGTCTTACCGGCTACTGCAGACCCAGTCCTTACAATCACTTCGTCGAGCAGCAAGTTGAGATGTTGCCCGCGCAGTATCGAATCAAGAAACGACATGACCGTCGGCCTCAAGGCTGCTGAAGCAAGGTGGATGCCGCCAATCTTTTCCGGGGAGAATACGTAATCGGCACCTGCCTTTCTTAGTTTATCGATAGATGCGGCCTCCACGGCACGGGAAATGATCCTCAAATTTGCGTTCAAGGACCGTGCGGTAAGACAAATATAGAGATTGTCTGCATCGTGTCCCAGGGCAGCTATGATGCCTCTGGCCTTTTCGATCCCCGCGGATTTGAGAACTTCGTCGTGGGTGGCATCACCTACCATATACAGTATCTTCGGGTTTTCTCTTATGAAGGTATCAACCACGCTCTGCTCTTTTTCTATCAGGACGAAAGGCTCACCGGCATTGAGGAATTCATGTATGACATCCTCGCCAACTGCGCCTACGCCGCAAATAACAAAATGATCTTTCATTTTAGATATTCTCTGCTGCATACCTTGCCTCCTGAAGACTTCGCGAAATGTTCCCTCCACGATAGAAGAGAAAATAAAATTGGCGCCTGTGGCGATTAACAATATACCGCTGATTATGAGCATGGCCGTAAAGACTCGCCCACCGTCGCTCAGCGGCCGCACTTCTCCATACCCAACCGTCGATACGGTGATGATAGTCATATAAAACGCCTCATTGAATGACCATCCTTCAATGACCATGTATCCAATCGTTCCTCCTAAGAACACAGCGACGATCGCAGTGATTATGATTGCAATGCGGCGATACATCATCTATTCGATTATATATTTTATCTTTGTGCGTGTCAACAATTACTGAAATTCATGCTTGAAAGTTGTATATATATATGTATTATTGGCAATGGTTGGAAGCGGTGAAATCGTCGTCGACGGCATACACAAGGTTTTCAAGAAGGGTAAGCCAGATGAAGTACGGGCAGTGGACGGTATTAGTTTTACCATCAACAAGGGCGAACTTTTTGGTCTGCTCGGTCCTAATGGTGCTGGTAAGACGACGCTCATAAAATGTATTTCAACTCTCTTGATCCCCGACAGCGGCTCGGTGAAGGTCGGCGGCTACGATATCTACCGTGAACCCCTGGACGTGAGGCGTCACATTGGTGTATTAACCGGTGGCGAACGCTCCCTTTATTGGAAACTGAATCCGGTCGAAAATCTCCGGTACTTTGCCGCTCTCTACGGCGTGCCGCGTAAGATTACAAAAGAACGCATCGAATACCTTCTCGATTTGATGGGGTTGACAGACAAGACACGCGTGCGGGTCGAAAAGCTTTCTTCGGGGATGAAACAGAAGCTTTCCCTCGCCAGGGTTCTGATCCATGACCCGCCGATTCTACTCGTGGATGAACCGACATTGGGTCTTGATCCCTATTTTGCACGTTTCATACGGGATTTTGTTAAGAATGAACTGAACAGAAAACTCAACAAAACGATTCTGTTGACCACTCATTATATGGATGAAGCTGACGATCTCTGCGAACGTATTGCTTTTATGAATCGCGGCAAGATCGAAGCCCTCGATACGCCTGAACGATTGAAACAGAGCATGCCGCAGAAACAGGTGCTGGAGATAAAATGCCAGGGCACGCTCGAGAGGGAGATGTTCAGTAGTATTGAAGGAGCGGCGAGCATCAATATCTCGCATGGAGATGGCTTCGCTTATCTGCGGTTGAATACAGACAATCCAGAAATAATCTTGGGCAATATCATTGAGCTGGTTCGGGAGAATGCGAAGATATATTCTGTGCGTGTGACCGTGCCAACGCTCGAAGATGTTTTTGTACATCTTACAGGTGCGAGCCTCAAAGACGGATGATATTTTTGCTCAAAGGCAAACCATAGCGGTACTATGTGGGTGATAGTCGAAGAAGTCAGAAAGAGCATCAGAATACTACTCGCGTACCCGGCCGAAGTTATTTTCTGGGTATTTTCACCGCTATTGTGGGTGATTCCACTTGTTTTCCAAGGCAAGGCGCTGGTTGGTGCCTTCAGTAGCACTCAGTTTGGTAACCTTGCAGGTACTGATGATTTCATCCCGTATGTTCTTATCGGTGCGATAATAAGTACGTATATGTTCTCTGCTGTGTGGAGTATGGGTAATTCGTTTCGAGATGAAACGTACTACGGAACGCTTGAGCACATTCTCTCTTCACCTGCACGTCCAGCCTATATTCTCATTGGGAAAGGCCTGTACAACTCGATACTGTCTACTTCGTTTGTCATAGTGCAACTTCTCATCTGCGTTTTTATTTTCGGTCTCGAAATCACGCTGATAAAGATCCTGCCCATTTTTATGTTCTTGCTGCTGCTCATCGTTGGTCTCTACGGTATCGGTTTCATGGCCGCTGCGCTCACTCTTCTTGTAAAGGAAGCTCACGGTCTGCTGCACATGTTTGAATACATACTCTTTCTATTCTCGCCGATCCGGTATCCAGTTGAGGTAAATCCAATAACGAAGACAATAAGTGTTTTCATACCGCTCACCTATGCGCTCATTGCCCTCCGTGGACTGTTATTGAATATCGAGTTCAATTTTCTTAAGAACAGTGTGATTCTGTTCGGCATTGACTGCGTGTTGATCCCGCTTGGGCTAATTGTATTCCATTATGTTGAGAAGCGTACAAAGACCAGAGGCACGCTGTCAGACTATTAGTCTTATGTCATTCAATCAAAGTCGCCAAGGACTGATCCATACGCTTCTTCATTATCTTCGGGCGATAAACGCGGAGAACATCAAGGAATGGAAGATCGAATTTACTTATAAGCCTGATTTTGTCAGGCAATTCATCGAGCCTTTTGTTTATCTATTCCCGTATTTTCTGTATGGTTTTGCTCTGCTCGGTGGTCGTTACTCAGAACATCTGAGGAGCATCACAGGAATAAGCGATATGGTTGCCTACACGTTTATTGGCTATTTGTTCATTGGCTTCTTGAACACCGCGTGTTGGGCAATGGGTTTTTCGCTACGCAAGGAACAATGGTTCGGTACTCTTGAAACGATATTCGTCGCTCCGGTTCCGCGTTGGGTGTATGTGGCCGGAATGGCGCTCCATTCAACGTGCCACCAGGGTTTGATAATGCTCATTCAAGCGGTAGCGATCGCCACGTTCTTTGCGATTGTACTGCACATGAGCGGTATTTTCATTGCGCTCTTAATCGTTCTGCTGATGTTGCTTGGTCTGTATGGGCTGGGTATAATTGTCGCTGGTTTGACAATTGCCCTCAAACAATGGTGGGTTGTTTCGGAAGCGCTCTCGACGCTCATCGTCGTGGTAACACCGATCGCGTATCCGCTTGCGGTATTACCGTTTGTATTGCGTAAACTGTCGATGTTCTTACCGACCACCTATGGCATTATCGGCGTCCGGCATTTTCTGTTGGGCGAGGAACTCGCCATAGCCCTGCCGACGATCTTCTTGCGCCTTTCATTGATATTGGTCGTCTGGTTGACATTCGGGATGATTGTATTTCTGGTCATGGATCGGTATGGCCGGAAAAGAGGTTCACTTTCCATATATTAAAAGGAGGAGAAGATGAACAGCATTGTCATAATAGAATTTGTCCTATACCTGGTGCTGATCATGGGGATCGGATTGTATTTTGCCAGGAAGAAAATGACTCAGGCTGATTTTCATCTCGGCGGCAAGAAAATCCCCGGCTGGGCACTTGCTTTGTCGGAAAGAGCAACCGGGGAGTCAGCATGGTGTCTGCTTGGGCTGACCGGTTTTGCATTTGCCGCTGGTTTTTCGTCGGTCTGGATTGCCATAGGTTGCGTGGCCGGTATCACCGTTTCCTGGTTGTGGCTGGCACGAGAATTCAGGCGGGAACGTGATAAGTATGATACGCTGACCCTGCCAGACTATCTGGCCACCAAATATGCAGATCGGGGTAAGTTCATACGATGGTTCTCCAGTCTCATAATCATTTTCTTCTTCGTCCTCTATGTGGCTGCACAGTTCAGCGGCGGCGGTAAGACGTTGAACATCACATTTGGTATTCCGATTACGTGGGGGATCATTATTTCGGCGGTCATCGTTATTCTGTATGCGATGGCGGGAGGTTTCTTTTCTGTGGTTTGGACCGATGTACTCCAGGCTATACTGATGATAATCACTCTGGTGGTAACACCCATAGTTGCGCTTATTGCCATTGCACGCAGTAATATCTCGATCCCCGGTGCTTTGTCTCTTGCCGGAGGCGGATTGGATTCCTGGACCGGGGGTGCGGTTGGATTTGCCGCGGGAACTTTGATATTCAACAATTTCTCGTGGTTCTTCGGATATCTGGGTGGACAACCACAGTTGGATGCGCGCTGGATGGCAATGCGAAGCGATAAGGATGTGAAGATAGGCGCGGCAATTGCCATAATATGGACGCTCCTTGCATACGCAGGTGCGATCACGCTGGGTATTGCGGCGATCGCGCTATTTGGCACGGGTGCGGTTTCTGATCCCGAGCAGATCCTTCCTTTCATGCTTCTCAAACTCATGCCACCGTGGTTGGCTGGTATTCTTCTTGCCGGTGCGGTTGCCGCTATGATGTCGACCGCGGATTCGCAATTGTTGATCGCAACATCTTCGATCAGCGAAGATATTGTGCACAAGGCGTTGCGTAAGGACTTTGACGATCGGAAGCTCGTTCTGATTTCCCGTATTACGATTCTTGTCGTAGGCCTGATCGCGCTCGTGATGGCTTTTACGTCGAAGAGTTTGATCTACACGATCGTTGGTTGGGCATGGGCAGGTATCGGTTGTTCGTTCGCACCGGCGGTGATTCTTTCCTTTTTCTGGAAAAGATTCAGCGCGCGGGGCGTGATTGCATCACTGGTCGCGGGTTTCGTCACGACGGTTGCCTGGATGACCACGGGTCTTGATGCATTCTTCACGGCAAGGGCAGCAACTTTTGTTATTGCCTTTGCTTGCGCCGTAATAGTAACGCTATGGAAGAATGAGTGAAGGAGCTTGTAGTATACTATTTGGTATAGCGAAAATCCTTGCCGACTGAGAAATAGAGTCTGTACTGTATATTGTCGCTGATAGGTCTTCGGTGCAGATTGCCGATTCCAAAGATTAATCGAAGTGGGCCGATCGGGGTGTCCGTACGGATTCCCGATCCAACTCCTATCTCAAAATCCTCGAGTGAACGTTCGCCCCAGTCGAAGAGTACCGAGTCGGGTGTTGCAAATGAGGCTATGTTTGCAAGAAGTTGGAAGATTATCGGATTGTTTTTTCCGAATACAGAGAAAAGAGGAAAATCAAAACCAAAATTCAATTTGAGCCTGTAGGCCGTTGTAAACTCCTCATGGCCAAACCCGATGAAGTCTGCGCCCCCTGTATGGAAGTATTCGGCCCATGCCATTTGTCCTGCCGAGGTACCAACGTGAACGCCGATATCGGCGATCAGCCACGATGTTATCGGGAACAGTTGCTCGATGCTCGCATCAATTTTCAGAGCATCATTTCTTGCACCCAATTTCTTTAGGGTGATGAACAAATCGAATCTGTATTTACCGCCGCTTACCGGAAAATGCGGATTATTGTAATGGTTGAGTTCGAAATTATAGGTTGGACCTATTACCCATTCCTGTTCTGGCAAAGTGTCAAAAAAGGGGGATTCAGGCAATCTGTAGACTGCTTGATGAGCCTTCATTCCGATATTGAAGCACGATTGTTCGGTCCATGCATAGCATAACTCGGCCATTCCACCACGGCAGTCGGTATTATAGTCACCTTCCCATGATCCCATATCATAGAATGAGCGATCGATTGAGTTCCAAAATAGATCGATCTCATAGCCCAAGGGTATTAGGAACGTCTTGGTGTCTGTAATTCCGACTCGGTATTCGTTCGGATCGCCGAGATGCATTATAGCACGGATACATGCTCCAATGCCAAAAATGTTACTCTGGCCGATTTCAAGTCCGAGTGTTGCGTTATTTGCATTGTCGTATCTGGCGCCGAGAAGATAGAATCCGTATGCCTGTTCATCTACTCTGATCAATACATCTACGGTATCCTCGCTCAATGAAGCCAATTCATAATCGACATGTTTGAAAAGTCCGGTTTCGTAGAGTCTTGCCAGGTCATCTATCAGGAGGTTGAAGTCAAGAGACATCCCTGCTTGTGTAAGGATTTTTTTGCGGATCGTTGCCGTGCGCGTCTTTTCCAACCCGTCGACTTCGATCTGTCTGATGTAAGGCAGCTTTTTCTCATTGATTGTGTTGTATATTGCCGCCGGCGTACGTCCCGCGATGATGGTGCGTATCGCATTGAGTTGTGCTTCGGTTGCTTCTTCCCCTGCCTTTATGATTTCTCCGGCGCGAGCGTAGTCTTGAGCACTGAATTGGCTGAGGTCGGGTTCTATTACGATATCAGCCAAGGTTTTTTGATATTCAATATCCTCAAAGCCGACTATATTCGTCAAACGGCTAACCACGTCCATGATAGATCTACCAGTGTTCGCCCCCCGTAATACTGTTAGACTCGCGATTATGATGTCTGGGTCAAATTCATCGAGCGGGTCGACAGGGAAGTACTGCAAAACACCACCATCCACGAGTATCCCGTCTTCTGCTTTGGTCTGCGGTGCGAATACCGCGGGCATCGCGATACTTCCGCGTACCGCCTGGTCGAGTCGACCTCCTTTCATCACTACCCTGCGTCCTGAGACGAGGTCCACTGCGATTACCCGAATTGGTATTTTGAAGTTATCAAATGAATAGTCAGTATCATATTCGATCTTTGACAATAGCCTCATCAAGACGAACTCGACCTGCTGTAATGAGATTATCTCGGTCGGCATCGATGGTATGAACTTATCGTGTGACCACCTGAAAACATACTTATGGCTCTGTTGACTCTTTGGCAGATATCTTGTGGTGTGCAGAATGCTCGGGCTCAGTAGATCTTCCCAATCCAAATTTACTGCTATGCTCTCAATCTGTGCCGCGTTGTATCCTGCTGCGTACAGACCGCCAATTATCGCCCCCATGCTGTTTGACGAAACATAGGAGATTGGTATATGCTCGCGCTCGAGTACTTTGAGTACTCCGATGTGGGCTAAACCGAGAGCACCGCCCGCTGAGAGTGTTAGACCAATACTTGTCTCATCGTCACTGAGTGGCTGTGCATTTAAACAGATAATACATATAACAATGAAGATAACTACTCGGTTCATAATATACTCTTCAGATATGATTATCTACAATGACTGCGTGTTGTCAAGTATCACAACGAGCGGTCACACAAACGCCCGCACGATTGGCGTTACTTTGTATACCTGAATTCGCGACCTATTGATATGTAGTAGTTCAGTCTGGCGCTGAACGTATTTTGCTGTCCGGTGTCCCCGATTCCGACATTGATTTTGAACGGGCCAATCGGCGTATTCGATCTGGCACCTATCCCGACGCCCCAGTAGAGGGTCGATGCCGGATCGTCCATCCGGAGAAACTCATCCAGACGCTCAAATGTTGCGACGTTGGCTAACATCTGCAAATAAACAGGGTAGTCTTCTTGATTCAGGAGGTTGAGTATTCTGAATTCAAGGCCAAAACGTAATATGGTTCTGTTCTCGGTCGTGAAGAATCCATTTTCGTATCCGGCTAGATTACTGCCACCGGTATGGAAATTATAATCCCACGCCAAATCGCCGAAAGATAATCCGAGATCTGCACCCGGATGAATCAAGATTCGCGAAGACAGCGGCAGGTAGTGGTCGAAAGAAAATTCTATTCTGGCAAAATCAGATGTTGCTTTCAATCTTTGCGTAGAATAGATAACTTCAGTCTTGTAGGACGTCCCTTCGGTTGGCAGATGCAGGTCGTCGTGACTATTGTACTCAAGCCTGAACGTAGGTCCGATTATCCATTCGTTCTCAGGTATTGAATCGAAGGCCGTAATCTGAGGGAGTCTGTAGACCGCTTCTCTGACAGTGAGCCCGAAGTCAAAGAAAGCATTGTGCCCCAATATGTAACCGGCTTCGGCCAGCGCACCATGGTAGGTTGTTGTGTATGCCGTGAGCCACTGGTTATCATCAAAGAATGGTCGTTCAATAGAACCCCGGAAGACATCGATGCGGTAGCCAAATGGGAAGGCAAAGAGCCTTGTTCCGGTCAAACCCAATCTTCCGGCGCGCGGATTGCCTAGATTGAGGGCACCGCGGATGCTCGCGCCAGTTCCCCATAGATTACCTTGTCCGGCCTCGATGCCCAGGATCAGATTGTCGCTGTTATCATATCTCACACCCAATGCGTAGAAGCCATATTCGCGCTCTTTTGTCTGTAGAATTATCGTGACCGAATCGGGCGTGTGGAAATCGAGTTGGTAATTAACATCGAGGAAAAGGCCGGTATTGTAGAGCGATGCCATGTCTTCATGGAGCAGTTCGAAATCCAGTTTCATACCGCGTTTTGTTTTCACAAGATGACGCACTGTCGAAGCGCTTGTTGCCTCAAGCCCTTCGAATTCAATGTCGTAGACAAACGGCAACGACCGTGGTCTTATTGGTCGGCGCTTTGCATAGACCTTCCGGTCATTCAAAGTTGCCATTATTTCGGGTAATGCGGCCTCTGCGGCTCTTTCACCAGCCATGATCAATTCGCGGGCACGGTTAAAATCTGATGACATGAAGGGATCGACATTGGGTTTTATGACGATGTCGGCGAGCTGTAATTGTGTACGGTAATCACAGATATTGATTAAATCCATGGTGCGTGAGATGATATCTATCAGTCCTTCGTTGCTTCTTTTTTGTTTGTTCCTGACGGTTGTGCTCGCTATGACTAAGTCGGGTTGATACTCGAGCAGCGGTTGTACTGGAAGAAATTGCTGGACGCCGCCATCAATTAGTTCGAGCGTGTCGATTGTCTCCGGAGAGAAAACTCCGGGGATTGCGATGCTTGCTCTTATTGCCTGTTCTAGTCGGCCTTTCTTCATAGTAATGAGATCACCGCTCAAGAGATCGACGGCTATTGCCCGATAAGGTATCGGCAGGCTGTCAAAATCATAGTGTGTATTGAACTCTATTTCCGAAAGAAGATCCATGAGCATGAATTCGACATTTTGGAGTGATATCAAACCAGAGGGAAGTGTTGGTACAAAGTTTCTATGTTCCAAAACCATGACGTAGCGCTGGCTCTGCTGGCGTTCAGGCAGATAGAGAGCGCCGAAGGGTTGGCTCGAGCTAAATAGTCTGGAAAAGTCTGCGTGGACAGCAATACTTTCTATCTCTGCGGCGTTGTATCCGGCGGCGTACACACCTCCCACCATTGATCCCATGCTGTTTCCAACGATGCAGCATGGGATCAGCCCTTCACGCTCCAGCACCTTGAGAACACCGATGTGTGCGAGCCCAAGAGCGGCGCCGCCGGACAAGGCAAGTCCGATGCGCACATGCGGCGTGTCGACATCGAGGGTTTCAGGTGTGGAAACGACACTGGCTAAAGATGCTGCAATAAGCAATATCGCTATCATATTCTAATATTGAACAAGGTCAAACAGAAGGCAGGTTGGGTCCGAAAATAATGTTACGACGGTATCAGTTTTGCCCGCAGCACTTCTTGAATTTCTTGCCGCTGCCGCAAGGACAGGGATCGTTACGGCCCACCTTTTCTTCTATCACCGGTTTCTTTACTTGTCTGCGTTTACTTGTCTGCTTCCGTGCAACCGGACTCTCGGATTTCCTGGTTTTTGTCTGGCCTTGCATTACTTTCTCGAAGGTTCTTTTTTCCGCTTTGATCGTTGCACTCAGTTGCTCGCCGTTCTTAATGTATCCTGCATCGTCGAGAAAAACCAAGAAATGCGTCAGTATTTCAGGTGAATACTCTTTTGCTTTTGTCGATAAGACAATCTTATTGGGGGCGTATACGAGCATGAAATCGCGGACATGATTTTCATTCAGCTCCCTGAGTTCTTTCTTTTCCTCGAAGAAGACATAATCGAGGAGACTCTTGCAAAGGTATTCGGCGGTTTCTTTGTAGGTAGGTGTTTTTGACTTGACTGCTTTCGAATACAGAAACTCGCGGCTCAATGCATTTGTTGTATGAACCAACCGTTTTTCCCGTTTGCGTTCTTCTGTGCTCTTCTTTTGTATGTCTGCTAATGCCATGTTTTCATTATATCCGGGCGATTATTGTTGTCAATCACCGAAATACATACGGATTTGCCTTCGCGACTCGCTCGAACAATAATCTATCTTCAACGATAATGTCGGCACAAACGAGATTAACGACCGAAACGCTCTTTGTTAATTTCGCGTTACGAAATTCGAAATATCGTTACTGTATTATCCCCAG
This sequence comes from Caldifarciminota bacterium, assembly GCA_020353055.1. Taxonomy (GTDB): domain Bacteria; phylum Hydrothermota; class Tepidihabitantia; order SM23-42; family SM23-42; genus SM23-42. The sequence continues at coordinate 2,305,259 of CP070686.1, forward strand.
CCACTCTCCCAGCAGGAACTGCAGTCTGCCAATAAGCAGGCTGATTCGCGCCATAACCGTATAACCGAACGAAGCGCCGAATCCCAACATGATAAAGATGACGCCGAGATTTGCTACCGGTTTGATAACACCCTTACGTTCTCTCGAGAAGAAGAAGTAGATCAATGTTGATATCACCCCAATCAATATCACGATCGCCCAGAGGCCGCTGTCCCATTTCGAGAAGGCTTCTCGTACCAGCAGGGTTCCTTGGGTTTGTCTGAGGATATCTCTCTGGAAGAAAGCCGGAATTGCCACGCCAGAACCCCATCCAAGCAAAAACGCGATTGGCAATCTTATCATGTGGTTGAACCTGGGCACGAAACGGGTAAAGTAGCAAAGTGCAAAGGCGAGTGGTATGATATAAAGTATATTACCTTCGATGAACAGGGGGACGATTAGATTCGGATAGATCTGATTATGCCAGGTTAGAGCAACAAGATAACCTGCCGAGACTCCGACGAAAAGATGTTCGGCAAAGCGATACAGTATGTTGTCCTTGTATAAAAATGAGAATATGCAAAGGGTCAAAAAGGCGGCAAGCCAGACCCACGGATCAGTCGATGGGTTCATTTCTTCCTCCTCGTGTAGAAATACCCGACATTGCCAAGAATGATGAATATCATGATCAATAGGTGTCCAAGTGATTGAGCGTCCATACCTTGCGAAGCCCTGAAAATTCCCTCTGCATAGCCCTTCCTCTGCACGAGAGTTTCATATTCCGAGGCACCTTTCATGCCGGCCAGCAGCCCGGTCACCTGGTCGGTTTCCACATAGGGGTAAACATCGGCCGCCGATACTGCGGTGACGCCGACGCCCAGGCGGGCGCCGTAGCGTGATTGCGCAAAAAGCAACCATTGGCGCCATCCCGGATCACCTGTGGAAAGGGTGACAATCAGGCTGATATCATTATAGTTTCGCGTCGATCCCATCAACCGCAGAGAATCGAGGGGATTACCGTAGTAATCAACCGGGAAGACTCCTCTGATGTTCTCTCCCATTCCCAAAAGGACCGCGGCGACGCCGAATTTGTAACCCAGAAAAACGTAATCGACGCCATATTCTTTCTCGAATTCCTGGGAGAGTTCCTCAAGACCCATTTCTACCATACCTGTTCCTTGTGGCCATAAAGCCATCAGGATTACCTTGACATTCTTCGAAAAGCATTGACGCATTACCGCGAGTAGCATCGGATAGAGTTCGGGAAGAGACTGAGGGTCAAAGTCGCACGAAATGAGCACTGGTTTCGAATCACTCGTTAGATCTTCTACGGCGTCGAAAAGTTTCTTGCTCTGTGGCATCACATTAACCGGTATGCCGATGGGAATGATCAGAGGGATGGCAACGGCGAACGCGATCGTCAGAAATATAATGCGCCGCGGTATTTTGGTTAGAGATTCAAACAACTTCACTTCGCACCTCCTCCCAGCCATGATCGTTCGATTCCGAGGATTATCTTGAGTGCGGTTGATACGCTTCCAAACGCTACGCCAAATATGATGCCGCGTTTTGCGGCGGTGTTGGGAACTCTCAAGAGCCATTCGGCAAATTCGGGGAGCCTCGGTGTTATGTAGTATCCGAAAGGTACCATACCCAGCATGACTACGAACGCAGCGATGAGCAGGATCGTAGCCTCCTTGGTGCGTGCGCGGAATGCACGGTAGGCAGCTGAGGCCATGTAGAATGCCAGTATGGCATACATTGAAGCTCCGAGGGGAAGCACAATATAAGTCCAGAATGTCATGAAGAGGCTGCCTCTTTGTATTCCCCAACCGATGCCCAAGGTAGCCATTGCTGCGAGACCGAACAGCGTTACGTAGCTAAAATACCAGCTTTCCTTCTTCCTCCGGATGCGTGTCGTATGGTGGTCGATGATACTGCCGATTCCCAAGACCCAGGCAAAACCGACTATTGCTATATACCAGCGCGTTGTGTGATCGTAGAATTGTGCGCTTATCGAATGTGGAATAAAGAATTGCACGATCATGGCGAGTCCCAAGAACATGCATATCATGAGTGGTACTCTTTTCTTCATATTGTCCTCCTCACGTCAAATGCTGAACAGATTGAGAACCCATGGCAGTCCGAGTAGTAGTAAAGCCGAGGCGACAAGCAGAATTCCCAGGACGATCATCTTGCCCCAGTCCTGGCCTTTTAGCGACCCCATGAGCAAAGGTTCCTTAGAAAGGTAGGCTGATGCCGCATAAAGTTCTTCACCAATCAGAGTGTAGTCACAGGCAGTAATAAAAAACGGTAATTGGAATACCGAATCGGTACCGGCAATCTGGATCGCGCCGGTCGATGCCCCAGTTTCCGCAAGCACAAGAGATTCGGCCCAAAAATGCCCGAGGAAAAGATTCGTTGCGGGTTTTTCTCTCACCATCGTACCGCAGACCGCTGCCGTATACGCCCACTGATTTTGCGTTAAGAAGTATACGTTGTCAGGATTGAAAGCATCCGGTCTCCCGGCATCGGTGTAGGCTTCCTTTACTATCTCCCTGGCAACGACGTAAACCACAGGACTACGGTTAGGCACGAGTAATGTTGTGTTGTATTCGGCGGTCTTCTTGGCGACAAGCGACAGGATGTTGAGAGATGCTAATGTTGCGATATCATCGATTGTTGACAAACCGGGAACATATAGGATCGGTTTGCCCATTTCGGTTGCCCGGCCCACGGCATCCTCAAGCGCCTCAAGCCCGGCGAGTCTACGTATGAATAGATTTTTGCCACGGCGTGCGTGATAGATAAAATACAGAAGAATGGCCGCATAGACGATGAAACCGATCAACACATTGGTTCGGCCGGTGTTGAACCACTGCTCGCTGCTTTTGACCGGCGTCGAAACCTCAGATTCCGTGATGATTTCACCGTTTCCGACCACAATAATCTTGTAGCGGTATGTTATTCCATTCATTGTTTCGGAATCAATATACTGTTGTTCGAATCTGTTCACCTCGGCGATTTTTTCAAAATCAGTATTTTCTTCGGCACGCCATATTTCATAGCCGTCGATTGCCATTTCTGAAGTGAACTCTTGCCAGGAAATAGCAATCCTGCTCCCGTCATCGTTTGGATTATCCATGACATCGGGGGCGTCCATCGTGCCGAACAAGGATACTACAAGGATGAGTAGTATTTCCATCAATACCTCCTCTCTTGGTGCTTGTTTTTACGGCATTGTTAACAGGTGGAGTATAGTGTCTTTTTGAGATGTTTGGATTCTTCTTATGATTCCAGAATGCAAACTATTTGGTAAGTGTTAGATACGATATTAAAAGTGATGCAATGACCGCCGTGATTTCCAGATAGTCCTGCCAGAATTTGAAAACCTGTCGCGGTATGTATATTATATCACCCTCTTCGATAAGAGGGTCACTGTCCGTGTCGAGTTTTTTGGTACCTCTTTTCACGTATGCGCTCCCCATACTTGCATCACCGAGGGGACCGCCGGCGATGCCTATATAATCACTGGCACGCAGATTAGGCTGGAATGGAAAGGCCCCGGGGGTGGCGACCTGCCCCTGTACATAGACCACGGAATTTACAGATGGTATTACAAGGACGTCACCATTCTTCAACCTGATATTCTGCTGGCTGGAAGTATCGGAGAGTACTTCTAATAGGTTCACATACAGTTTTTCGCCGTTTCTCTCGATATATGTATGCGCAGGGTCAGCCCAGGGCGTGAGGCCTCCGGCCTTCACTATCAGATCGGCGGCACGTTCCCCTTCGAGTAGTTCGTAAAGTCCCTCACTGGATTTTTCCCTTGCCGCAGTGAGTTCTGCAACGCGCAGCTCATATTCCCTCTTTCCGAATACTGCACCTTTTACTACGACGGAGTTTTCCATCTGGGGTACTATGATCACGTCTCCATCTTGTACGTAAGGGTTTGTGCGAACATTGCCTGTTCGGTCAAATTCTGCGAGGTTCACATTAGCGTAAAAGCGCCCCCGTCTCCTCAATTCTATGTTTGCCCTTGAACCAATCGCATTAATACCCCCTGCTTCATCGATGACCATCGACACTCGATATATTGGTAGTGCAGGAACGACACCCGGGTTCGTCACTTCACCGACTACAAGCACGTCAAAGGTGCGCATGCCGATAAGGGTGAGGTCAACATTGAAATTCCTGAGATATCTTGAAAACGCTTTGGCTACCGAGTCCTTGGCCGTCTTGAGGCTCAATCCGTATACCGGGATCGCTGCTACCACATCATAGTGGGGCATAAATGTTCCTTCCAAGGTCGGGACCGAGGCCACCGGCATATTCAAGGTAAGCTTACCTTCGTAGGTCACTCCTGTTATGTAGGAATAGTTCGTGGCACCTGTCACCGTTACAAGCAGTGAATCGCCTGGCATCAGCATATATTCTTTGTCAGACACGACTGGTTTCGGGAAATCCACATCCTGTCCTGGACTCGAGGTTATTTCTACCTCAGTTGCGTCCAAATTTACGGAACCGACGATAAAAAACATGATCAGCAGCAAGAGTTTTTTCATGCGTGAATTATACAAAAAATCGTTTAATGTGTCAACATAAAAGAACCGTCTTTGGCTAGCATAAACATCCGCTTGACGTGCATTGATATCGCGTTATAATCATTAATAAGCAAAAATACAACGAGAAAGGAGGAATATGGCTAAATTACTACTATTTATCACACCCCTTTTTCTTTATGCGGGTACGGTAGGTAAGATAGCCGGCCGTGTACTGGATGGTGAGACAAATCAACCACTTGTTGCAGTAGATGTCTATATTGATGCCCTAAGTGCCGGCGGTGCTACGGATCCAGAGGGCTACTACTTTATCCTGAACATTCCACCCGGTACATATGACGTGGAGGCGTCGATGATCGGCTACCGTGCCGAAATCAAGAAGTCGGTCAGTGTTTTTACCGACCGCACCACGTATGTGGATTTCACTCTCGACCCAACGGTTATCGAACTCGAAACGCCTGTTGTCGTGGTTGCGAAGAAGCCAGTCATCGAGATTGACATGACGTCAAAAGAAACTCGCATAACAAGGGAGCAGTTTGACATTACACCTGTTGAAAAACCAACAGAAGCCTTAGCCTTGCAGGGCGGCGTCACGACCGATGCGGGTGGCAACCTGCATGTCCGCGGTGGACGCAGCGGAGAGCTTGCATACTACATCGAAGGGATAGAGGTATCAAATGCTTTGTTGGGCAGTGCCCCGGTACTCAATAAGAACCTGATATCAGAAATGTCGCTCCTTTCAGGCACTTTCAATGCAGAATACGGAAACATCATGAGTGGTGTTGTTAATATTATCACGCCTGAAGGCGGGAGAGAGATGTCTGCAAGTTTGGAATACACTTCTTTCTTCATCAACCAATCTCCGTACCGCAAAAAAGATTGGATCAATGATATCGATACTTCGTACTACGATGCGCACCGGGATAGCCTGGATGAATCTCAGTACGTGGTGCCTGATCTCGAAGATGTCACTGACTTGGGTAGATTTGGTAAGCATTTCCTGGGCGAAGTTAATGCCAGTGCAGAAGGTCCGTTTCCTGGTGACTACGCGACACGCTTTTTTATAGCGGGTAACTATTCTAATCAGGAGACTTATCTTCCATTTGGCTATGATTTGACCAGATCGGTCAATGGCAAACTCACCCGGAAGTTCGGTACTAATTTCAAGTTACTCGTTGATGCCCAGTACATCGATGAGGAATCGCAGAATTACAGTCATTCGTATAAGTATTTGTATTACAACTATCTGGTGAATAACAAGAAGAGTCTGCGCGGCATAGTTGGGGTGAATCATTCACCGGCAAGCAATGTCTTCTACAACTTACGCTTTGGTTACATACAGGACAGATTCGAAACCAAAGTACCTTTTGATATTTTTGATATTTCCGGCTCCATTCCAGAACCGATAAGCGACAATTATTCTGAGTTTTATATTGCAGGTTTTCCTCAATTCCGCCAGGAGGTAAAAACTACCCAGTATATAGCAAAGGCCGACTTGAACTGGCAGTTGGGGAAGATGCACAGCCTGAAGTTCGGTGCGGAACAGAGTTTCTACATTTTTGAACTCGCGAATCGACAGCAATTATTCCCGCGCACACCGGTCATATATCAGCAGTACGAGCAGAGACCCCGGGATGGTGCGGTCTTTTTCCAGGACAAGGTCGAGCATAAGTATCTGGTTGTGAACGCTGGGCTGCGTTTTGACTACAGCTATCCGAATGCCGCGATGTGGGAAGACATCGAAGATCCCACGTCTGAAGCCAGCGACGTCGGACCGCAATATCAGGTTTCTCCAAGACTCGGTCTGTCTCATCCGATCACCGATAATGCGATGCTACACTTCGCGTACGGCCATTTCTTCCAGATGCCGCCATATGAAATAATGTATTTCAACACTACCTACATAGAGAATCCGGAGAGCATGCCACGCTATGGACTGGTAGGTAACCCTCGGGTATTACCGCAACGCACTACCGCATATGAGGTCGGGATAAAGTACGCGATACTCGATATATATGGCGTCGACGTGACGTTGTTCCTGAAAGACATAAAGAACCTGCTGGCGACGACCGAAGTGCGAGTATTCCCTTATAATTACATAATCTACACGAATGATGACTTTGGCAGTGTGCAGGGTATCGACATTACGCTGCAGCGGGAACTCGTCTCGAACATCGGTTTTAGTGTGAATTACACCTATCAGGTTGCACGCGGAAACCGTTCGTTTGCAATGCAAGGTTTCTATGACGTCTACACAGGTTTGCCCGAGCGCATTAAGGAATACTATCTGGATTTTGACCGCAGACATACCCTGGCAGGTACTTTTCAATTTCTTTTGACCAAAAACGGTGGGGTCGGCGTGAACTTCAGGGTGGCGAGCGGATTACCTTATACCCCATACATCAGTGAGGGGGTTGTGGTCGAACAGAATTCTGCACGCATGGATTGGTCCTATTCTCTTGATGTGCTCATACATCAGGGTTTTCAGGTCGGACCCGCCTTACTCGAGTTTTTCATCAGCGGGACCAACCTCACCGATGCTCTAAATCCCCTGTATGTTTATTCACGTAGCGGCGAACCATGGGAAACGGGTGAAGAGGCGGGGGGACTCATGGGTTCACAAGACTATATCATCGATCCTTCGAATGTCGGACCGAGGCGGATGATCAAAGCCGGCGTGAGAATAAAACTATGAACAAGGAGTCGTTATGCTATTAGTTCTATTTTTGATTTTCTATCCCGAAGTCGATAAGGCGGTTGGCATTTCAGACAAAGGTGAATTGTCAAATGTCACATCAAACTTTGGATTGCTCGCGAATCTGCACTATTTCACGCCAGCATTTCACTGGCCTAATTCCGCGCCTTTTCAACACCAATACAGCCCGGGTTGTGGTATTTTTGCGGCGCGAAATGACACGGTTATCGAATCTTTTCTGAGCCTGGCAAATCCTGAATGGGCACCGTTAGAAGGTTCTTTTGGCACACTCTATTCAGGCGAGGTGATTACCCCCGACGGTACACCAGTCATCGCGACCTCAGACAATATTGAAACCTGGCCATTGATTGGTGGTGTACGTACCTGGCCCGGTCCATATCGCAAAGATAGTACCGGCCAGCAGGTGGTTGGTGAGTTCACCTCTGACCA
>CP070686.1:2313044-2317229 GCA_020353055.1 Caldifarciminota bacterium
CCGTAATAAACGGTGTAACCAACAACGTAATTACAACCATCACGGTCGGTGATTTTCCTCGAGCCTTAACCTACAACGCCACCAACAACAAGGTCTACTGTGCAAATAGCGGGGGCAATAATGTGACCGTGATTGATGGTGTGAGCAATGGCGTGATCACTACTATCGCAGTCGGCAATAATCCATGCGCATTGATCTATAATCCCATCAACAACAAGATCTACTGTGCAAATGCTGGTAGCAATAATGTGACCGTGATTGATGGCGCGAACAACAGCGTGATTACTACCATCACGGTCGGTAGTTGGCCTCGTGCTTTTACCTGGAATCCTGTGCAGAACCGGACTTATGTGGCAAATTACAACAGCGCAACTGTCTCAGTAATCCGGGACTCACTGACAGGCATTGAAGAACTGCCACCAAGCGCATCGCCTTTCTTCTTGGATATCTACCCGAATCCAACGAAAACAATAATGACTATTAGTGCGTCTATACCATTACGAACCGTCGAGATATATGACGTTCTCGGCAATGTGGCCAAGACAGAGTATTTACGTGAACCTATGGGCAAAATGACGATACCCCTTGAACATCTGAGTGCCGGAGTTTATTTTGTAAAAGTAATTAGTGAAGGAACTGAGTCAATTAGAAAAGTGATTGTAACAAGATAGTGGCACGACATTAGCAGACAAGAGGTAACGTTTATTCGCAGCTTATAGCGATTAGATTGGTAGTATAGTCCTAATGCGCTACGTTTTTGATGTATTCAACCGCATGCTCCAGCTGCGTATCCCTACCTTCCAGCAAAGCGTGTCTGTCCAGACTCACGACAATATCAGGGATGACACCATGCCCTTCGAGCACCGTGCCGTCAGGCGTGAGGGATTGTGAGGTCAGGTACATAAATGAAGCGCCGTTCGGCAATTTCTTTACATCAGATGGTCCTACCGAGCCGGGACTCCTCTCTCCGATGACGACCGCACGCCCGATCGATTGAATGCATCCGGAAAAACGCTCGCTGGCCGATCCATTCATCACATCAATCATGACCACAACAGGCCCATCAAATGTCTTACCGCTCGGCTTAACTACAACCTCCTCTGTTCTATCTCTGTATCTAAAAACCGAGAAAAGAGTCTCTTTCTGCAGCAGCTTCGCCACAATAGCTTCTCCCACTACGTGCATTCCCCCCGGGTTCCCCCTGATATCAATGATAAGTCCGCGCATATTAACCATGGTATCGACAAACTCAGTGAAACGTTCATCTACCGGTGGTATGAAGGCACTGAAGCTGACATAGCCTATATCATCTTCGATTGTGCGGGCATCAAAGTCCACATAAAATGGCGGTAGAGACTCATCAATGATCGTCCTCCCGGTCCTCTGGTATCTGGTGAAGGAAATACCTTGTAGTGTGTTGGATCCATCCAGATAGGTCATTGAAACGGGGATTCCGACATCGCCGTAAAAGCGAGCACATATCTTGTCAGCAATGCTAGACAACTTCTTGCGTTCATTGTAGATCGGCAGGGTGCTGGATTCGGCCTCGGCAATGATCTGCTCAACGGTGACGCCGTCGATACTCTCTATGATGTATCCGCGCTTAACACCAATCTCGGCAGCCGGGAAATCGGGTATGACAGTAGTTACCACTGCCTTCTCATCAAGCAGACGAATATCCAAACCGATACTGCCTTCAGAAATCAACGGTGAACCACCGGCAGCCATTTTCTGAACATTGAAAACGGCATAATGGGATAGTTGCAGTTCAGCAAGCATCTTGTTAGCTATTTCTATGAAACCATCATCATCCTTCACTTTTGCCACATGGTCATAGTATCTGTCGTGAATTTCGTTCCAATCAAGTCCGCCAAAGGTTGAATCGTAATGGTGCTCATTAACGGTCTGCCAAACCGTATCATAACTCGCGATCCATACGTCAACATTAACTGGTTCCTGCGAGGATGCGGTTGAAATAATACAAACCATTGGAGCCATATAGAACATTTTCGATAGGCCCTTCATCATTGTCTACTCCTTTCGCTTGTTTGATGGTATGCAGAAAATTACGAAACCTAACCATTTAACTGTATCCAGCCATTAGTTATCTGTCAATAGAAGCTCCCCACGTAGATCATTGATATTCTTTGCTGGGTCTTGAACGTCATCCATAGAGTATATAATATAGAACCTTATTGGCAAGAGACACACGGACGCCTTTTTTACCGCTGGCCTCAGTAATATCTGGCAGTAGTTTATAATCTATTAAGGTAAAAGGAGAACAATCATGAATGTAAGACTGTTCTGGATCTTCGGCATATTGCAAAGCCTTTCATTGGGTGTCATCATATTCCTGGTCTTCAGATCACTGAACATGATCAAGGGAGAAAGTATAATCGGTCTTGATACGCAGATCGTGCTGTGTGTGTGTTTTCCCTTGTTTCTGCTACTCGTTGAGTGGCTGATCTACAATAAGAAATGAAAATTAGCCAAAATTCTGATCCAAACCCTGCCGAGGATTGACAAAGAAACAGGTTTGAATACAATACGACATGAATAGCATGATTAGGTAATTACTCAGTCCGCAGCACTTCGCGGACTCTAAACCACACACGGGGATTGGTTGCTCAGCAGCAGGTCCTCAAATCCTTACTAAAAGCAATAGAACATAAAATCGACCAACGGGTTGCTCATTAAAGTGATCATAATGGATGTTTTGTACAACATGTTTGGAGAATCATGCTATGAACTCCAGAAATCGAAAATCATTGGCTCAGAATTTCCTGGCCAAGCGTCATTTAGCGGCCATGATAGTAAGAGAAAGTTCAATCAACCCCGAGGATATCGTCTACGAAATCGGCCCGGGCAAAGGAATTTTGACAAAGGAACTCATCAAAAAAGCCAGACGAGTAGTCGCTATCGAGAAAGATAGGCTTCTTTACAAGAAATTGAAAAAGAAATTCGATGGTACTGACAACTTCGCATTGCATAACGCTGATTTTCTGAGATTTAAGATCGCAGATATTCGCTTCAAGGTCTTCGCCAACATTCCCTTCAATATCACTTCGGCTATCATTCGAAAACTTGTTTATGCTGCGAACCCCCCGGACGAAGCATATCTCATCGTACAACAGGAAGCCGCCGAAAAATTCACCGGCATAGGGAAAACGACCCAATTGTCTGTTCTTCTTAAACCATGGTTCGATCTGAAGATTACGAGATCTTTCAGAAAGACCGACTTTTCTCCAGCACCAAGAGTTGACGTGGTCATGCTCTACATAGAGAAAAGAAATCCTTCCTTGGTTTCAACAATCGATGCATCGAAGTACGAGAAATTCATTAAATGCGGATTCAGTGCCTGGAGGAAAGACCTGAAATCGAACTACAAGCACGTTTTCACCCACACACAGTGGAAGAGATTGTCTCACGATCTCCAATTTTCAATACACGCAAAACCTTCGGCATTGAGTTTCGAGCAATGGTTAGCTCTGTTCGAGTTCTACCGATGATGCCTATTCCCGCAATAATCTCTTTTCGGAGGATGTTATTTCACGGATTTTTCACAACTGACTCGTATGATATTACGATATATGACCATCCACCAAGCTAAAAATATCAGTAGAGGTGGTGATTAGTGCCAGTCACGAGAGGATTTGCTATGAAAATCAGTTTGCTGCTATGCGTGCCGCTACTCTTATCTGCCCAATGGCTTGAAACAACGATCCATATCCCCGCTTCGCCACGTGCTCTTGAATACAATTCTGCCAATAATAAGGTCTACTCCGCCAATTGGGAGCGTAATGTCACAGTCATTGACGGAGCGACCAATACAATAATCACCGCTGTAGTAGCAGGTAGTGCACCCACGGACTTGGTTTATAATTCCACAAACAACAAGATCTACTGCTCAAATGGCCTGAGCGATGATATCACTGTGATTGATGGCGCGACCGATATTGTGATTACAACCATCGCAGCCGGCGAAGCGCCTATTACCCTGGTCTACAACCCTATAAATAACAAGGTCTATTCTGGCAATGCTGGTAGCAACGACGTAACGGTGATAGACGGATTGACCAATAATGTGATTACAAAAGTCACAGCTGGCCGTTCTCCAATAGCCTTGGCCCACAATCTAACCGGAAATAAGGTCTATTGTGCAAACAGGAACAGTGACAATATCAC
>CP070686.1:2317329-2337856 GCA_020353055.1 Caldifarciminota bacterium
CCTGATCCAGGGTGATCGGCCGTCCGTAGGCTTCGGCGCTGAGGTCACTGTAGTAGCCGCTTTGGTCAAAGGCGCGCACCGCGTCGTAGTAGCGGTTCGCCCCGGAGAGCGGGTAGTCAGTATAGGTCGTGTCGGTCAGGAGTGCTGTATTCAGACTGTCATATACCGGATTGTCATTGATACGGCGGTACAGACGATAACCGGCTATGTCGAGCTGAGGGTTTTCGTGCCACGAGACCGTAATCCCTGAGCTGATTGGTACTGCCACAATACCCGAAGGTATGGAAGGTAAGAGTCCAGGAATGCCAGTGACTTCATACGCAATATAACTGAGCCGGTTCTCAACATCGATCGCGCGGACCGTAATGTAGTATGTTGAATCCGTCATCAATCCGCTGATCGTGTCAACCGTAACCGATGCGCCAGATACGGATTGGCTATCGGTATACGTTTCGCTTTCCAACCCCCAGTAGACACGGTAACCAGTGACATCGGGCTCGATACTTGCAGTCCAGCTGACCTGCAGACTGTTGCCGCTACCGATGTCGGCGATAGTAATGTCTCTAACCGGACCCGGGTGGAGGCCGAGAATTGCCAATGTTGCCACTGCCGCTTTTGTTACACCGAGATGCATGGCCGGAGTGATATTAGACAGAATATCAGTGGGCCGGTGCCAGTGTGGATTTTGATAGTACCATCTTTCGGCTCCCCATATCGCTGGGAATCCCCTCGCTGAAAAAGAAAAATCGTCTGAGCCTCCTGAAAATTGTTCGTCAAAGTACGTCAGTTCAGGTGCATAGAGTTCACCTGCATCGCCGAAGAGATGCGTCAGCCACAGGGAAAAATCGTACGTGTACTGGATATTGCAGTTTAGCAGACCACCGTTGGTCCAGCCGATCATGTCGAGATTAATCACACCGCCGATGTCAAGATCAAGGCTGTCGGCGCGGTGTGCGTAATCATCACTACCGTGGAGGCCGGTCTCCTCGGCGGCCCACGTGATAAATTCAATTGACGGTTCCCAAGTATAATTGCGTAAGATACGAGCCGCCTCAAATACCGCGGCGACGGCCGAGGCGTTGTCGTCGGCTCCGGGCGCGAAAGTCCAGGAACTCTGGGTGTCAGGCCAGATGATTGCGTCGTGGTGGCCGCTGATGATGAAGATGCGTGTGGGGTTGACCGTGCCCTGGATCTGCGCCACGACATTGCGCTCGTACCCAGTGTCGGGCCAGGTGCCGTATGGCGGCGTCGGTTCGATATGGAAGCTATCGAATTCCGCAGGATACCCGAAGCTGTTGAACTTCTGCCTTATCCATGCCGAAGCCGCAAAACCGCTGTCGCTGAACATCAATCTCGTCTGGAAATCCTGGAGGCGCTGGGTGTAGGATGCCAGCGAGTCAGCGCTAATCTGATTAACAAGACTCTGAATGAAGGGATCGTATTCAAGTTCACGCAAGGGTACTGTTTTTGTGGCAGCATTGTTCCAGAAACGATGGGGGAGTACTCTCTTCTTTAATATTCGGAAGTCCAATCCGAGATCCAGGAAATCAGAAATACGGGCGGTACCGGATTTGATAAGGCATACATTGTTCCTCTTCAGTATAACGTCGCCGGGTAATTCCATGTCAGGCAAATGCACGTTACCGATGAAATACGTTTCACTCCAGGGAGAAGTGTCGATGATCTGCAGGTCAAATCCTCTTTCGGTCAACGTGATGACATCCGCATCATCAACCTCTGCGATTGCGGTCATCATCAAAAATTCGTACGTAGGATATTCGAGCGCTTGCCATTGTTTGATTTGATCATAGCCAGTGAAATCTACGGCGATAATTACTGGCTGAGCGGCTGCGAAGTTGAAGCGCCAAACAAGGCCGCACAATAACAAGACTAACTTTAGAGCTTTCATTCAATTCCTCCTTGATAATAATAACTCGCTAACAGAACTAATTTTCACGAAGACACCATTGAACTGCGCGCCGCATTAAGGTCCAGTCAGAACCCATGTCGTCGAATCTGTCGAAATAAGAAACGCCGTCGCGGTCGTCATCTTCCTCCCATTCAGGATGCGGTCCGGTGAGGAACACGCGGCCTTTTCCGTACTCGTTCGCAACGAGAGCGAGGTAGCCGGTTATTTCATAAGTGCCGACCGTATCAACATCCGAATCGGTGCCGGGTATGAAATACGGTCCGTTGTAGAACATTATCCAAAGTGAATCGGGTTCTGCTCTGGTGATTTCGTGAGGCTTGTTGAGATTGACCTGGCACATGCCGATGTCAGGTAACTCGTAGATCTGGGGTATCGGACCGGCCGCCGTGCCAGGGAAGATGCCGAGTTGACCGGCCGAATACGTTTCACCGTTCCATCTCTGGAATTCAGCAGCATAAATGCCACCGGCACAAGTGCCAATGTAACCACGACCCCCTTCGATCATCTTTCTAATTTTTTTTCTTCCTTCATATGTAATGCTGCGCGTATAAGGAACCGGAGAACCACCTGGAAAGTAGAATATATCTATACGCTGGATATCTTGGTTGTTGATAAAATCCGCATCCATACGGAAGACTTCATAACCCATCCATCGGAACATCTTTTCGGCTGCAGTGACGCATGCGGCAGCCGCGCCAGAATCAGAATACACTCCAATTGTAACGATCCCATCGTCAACCAGTTGACGCGACTGGGAACCATCCGCCATGCACAATCCAAAGAATATCAAAAAGAATGCCGTGGATGATACGTGCTTGGTCATCTTATCTTGATTATTTTTTGTGCTATCTGACCATCGACTTCGATGAAATATATTCCCTTTGAGACCATACCTGGTTCGACGGTTCTTCCTGAAATGTCATAAACCCTGTAGTTGAGGTCGTTTGGCAGTTTCAGCTGGCCGGTGATTATGGTTGCCGGTAAACGTCCACATCGGATATCAGTCGTATTACTGCCTTCAATCCCGACATCAGGTGCCGTTTTGAGCAACCAGAAATCATTGGAGCCGCTGCCGAAAGACTCAGTGTAGCCGCCAATAATATAACCGCCATCAGAGGTCGGGTAGAGCGAGAGCGCCGATTCGGTACCTGCACCGCCATAGGTTCTGGTGCCAAGCGTATCACCAAGCGAATCCATACGTAAGAACCAGATGTCCCCGCCCCGTCTACCAGCAATAGCATAGCCGTTATCGAACGTGGGATACACATCGAAACCAAAATCCTCCCCTGGTCCGCCGTAACGCGTAGTCCACAGCGTATCACCCAGGCCGTCGGTTTTCAACAGCCAGAGATCACCGGCGGTCCACTGGCCGATGCCGTCGACGTAACCGGTTATTATGTATCCGCTATCTGCGGTCAGATTCACGCCGTATGCTACGTCCTCAAGCCCGTAGCCGTATGTTTGCTCCCATATGATGTCGCCGGCAGCATCCACTTTCACGAGCCAGAGGTCCTTATTGCCTGACGGACTGGTTACACCGGCGATTATGTAGCAACTATCCAGTGTCGGTTGGATCGAAATCCCGTAATCCTCGCCAGCGGCGCCGTATGTCTTTGTCCAAAGAGTATCGAGGGTCGCGTCTGTTTTTAATATCCAGAGGTCGCCTTTGTACCAACCCGAGGGTCCGTTCTTATACCCGACAAACATGTAGCCGTTATCAGGAGTTTCACAGAAAGCGTAACCCACATCCATGAGAGACGTAGAATAGGTACGCGTGTACTCTGCAGTGCCGGCAGTATCGGTCTTTATCAGAAAGACATTCTTGCCTCCGCCGCCAAAGCTCTCGGTGTAGGCGGCAATCACATAGCCTCCATCAGAAACCTGACGGACAAAATGAGCGCCGTCCATTGCGGCACCGCCGAATGTGGTACCCCACAAAACGTCACCAGTACTGTTCGTCTTCACAAGGTAGGCATCCTGCTGACCGGCGCCAAAAGAAAAAGTGTATCCGGTGGCGATATAGCCACCATCCGAGGTCTCACATGCCGAGTATGCTACATCGATGTTGGAACCGCCATAGGTGCGTGCCCAAATGGTGTCGGGAACCTGGGCGTATAGAATGATGCAGCATGCGAACATTAGGCAAACGACCATGAGTGAGATGTTTCGGCCGCGGATATTCTTCGCAAAAGATATTCTCAATACAGTATTAGTCAATGTTCCTCCTATTCTACGACGATAATTTTTTCGGCTATCTTACCACTGATTTCCGTAAAATAAATGCCCGGCGCGACCGAGTTCGATCTGACTTCCCGTCCTGTGATGTCGAGTAATCTTCTCTCGCCGTCCAAATTAAGGATTGCCGAGCCGCGCATGATGGTTGCGCCTGGACGCGCTGAGGTCAAAATCGGGTCGTCATCTCCGGTGATGCCGGTGCCTAGGTTCTCGTACCATTTTACCTCATTGGTTCCCGCCCAACTGCTGGCGGCGACGACATCTGAATCGTTGTCTGCATCAAGATCGCAGACAAAGAGCGGCCACGCGCGGGGTAGGTTTGGATCGACATGAAATTCCGTCCATATGATGGGGTTACCGCCTTCATTACGGAACCAGGGGACTTCGCCAGAGACCTGAGCGGAAGCGACGACATCGAGGTCACCGTCGTCGTCGAGATCGGCGGCCTGTGCAATACATGCGCCCGTCAGGCCTATACCGACTGTATGTTTGCTCCAGGTAAGCGGATTACCTCCGTTGTTGCTGTACCAGGCGACTTCACCGTTAAGATAAGCAACGGCGAGGATATCCAGGTCCTGATCTTCGTCAAGGTCGACGATCTGTACCCGGTGCGCACCGGTAAAATAATTGTCAATGCTGAATTCTGTCCACTGGAGCGGGCTTCCGCCGTCGTTCCGCCACCATTTAATATCATTGCCATACAGACAGGCGCCGACCACATCGTTGTCGCCGTCGTCATCAAGATCTCCAACGCGTACGGATTTCGCACCAAAAAAGGCAACACCGATCGCCTGCTCGGTCCACTGGACTGGAGTCCCGCCGTCGTTCCGCCACCAGCTTATGAGATCGAGATCTGTTGATGCACCGAGGACATCCATGTCCCCATCGTCATCGAGATCGTAGGCGTAGACCTCATGGGCAAAATCGTAGCCGCCCCTAATCAGGCGATATGTCCATTGAATGGGATTGCCGCCGTCGTTCGACCACCACGCAATCTGATCTCCCGCGCCGGCAGCGCCAATGACGTCCTGATCGCCGTCGTCATCGAGGTCGGCCGCATATACTGAGAAGGGCTGAAAGAAGTTGTAGGCGATGGCGAATTTTGTCCATGTGATAGGGTAACCGCCTTCATTGCGCCACCAGACCATTTGATTGTCTTCCATTACGGCGCCCAGTACATCGATATCACCATCGTTGTCCATATCGCAGGCGTAAACGCTTGAGGTTCCGTGTGTAAAGTCGTGTATGATGTGGGTGTTCCAGGAGACCTGGGCGAACGATAAGGAAGAGAGTAGTAGTATGAAAGAGATGACCGTGATTGAGCTTACTGGATTTTTATTATCTTCTGGCATATGGTTCCTCCGTTTTGGATAAAGTAAATGCCGGGGCCCATTTCATTGGGGGTAACTTTTCTGCCGCTGATATCAATGATCGTGAAGTCAGTTCCTTGCGGTAATCGTAGTGGTCCGCGTATTATCGTGGCGCCCAGTTGTTGCAGATCGGCCGAGGCTTCGTTATTCTCATTGATCCCGATCAGCCCGTTCTCATACCAGTAAATGTCGTCTGAGGCATTGGCGGCCGCGAGTACATCGATATCGCCGTCGTTGTCGAGGTCGGCCGCATAGACAGGCCAGGCGCCGTTGCAGTTGCCATCGATCATCTGTTTTGTCCAGCTGATCGGAGAACCTCCGCTGTTAGTATACCAGGCAACATCGTCGGTTATGTCGGCGGTGCCCAGGACATCCAAATGGCCGTCGTTGTTTATATCGGCGGTAAAGACCCCGAGCGCGCCGAGCAGAGAGGGGTCGATTATCTGTTTGGTGAATTGAACAGGACTGCCGCCATCATTACGCCACCACGCAACATCGTTCGACGTGTAGGCGACGGCAACGATATCGCTGTCACCGTCAGCATCAATGTCGGGCGCGTAAACCATATGTGACATGCCGAAGGCGTTATCGAGCGTGTATTCGGTCCAGGTCGAATCGCCGTTGTTGCGCCACCACGTTACGGCGTTCGCCAGCAGTGCGGCACCGACAACATCGAGCAGTCCATCGCCGTCAATGTCGGCCGCCTTTACCGAACGCGCGCCGTCAAAACTATTACTAATAGTGTGTTGTGTCCAGCCAGGTGGATCCAGTCCATCGTTTTCAAACCAGGCGATCTCATCGGTGAGTGCAGCAGCGCCGAGGACATCAATGTCACTGTCTCCATCCATATCGGCAGCAGTGATTTCGTGTGCGTTATAGAACCCGGCGCATATACTGTGCTTTGTCCACTGTATTGGACTGCCGCCTCCGTTCTCATACCAGGCTAGCTCGCTGCCGTGCCATGCGCTTGCCAGTGCGTCGGTGTCGCCGTCGCCATCGACGTCCTCGGCAAAAACAAAGCATGCACCATAGAAAGCCGTGTCGAGCGTCTGCTGAGTCCAGGACAGTGGACTACCGCCGTTGTTGGTCCACAAAGCTACGCAATTACCGTCTATTCCGGCGCCGAGTACATCGATGAGGCCGTCGTCGTTGATATCTTGCGCGTGCACCGAGCAGGCACCACCAAAGTCATCGGATATGGTATGTTTTGTCCAGCTTACCTGTGATGATGCAAATCTTAAGGGAAGAGTAATGGCCATAACCAAAAAGATGATCGGATATTTCATGTTCCTCCTTATTACAATAAAAAAGAATTACTCATTTAATTCTCACGATTTTTCTCACAATGCGTTCGTCATTCTGGATAAAATATATGCCCGGTTTGATATTATTCGGGTCAACCTGCCTGCCGGCAATATCGTAAACAATGAAGGAAATCCCCTCGGGCAAAATCAACTGGCCGGTAATTATGGTCGGACCCAAATCCATGTCATCCACTAGCCCAATGTTGCTTTCTTCGATGCCAACAAAGTCACTCTCCCACCATGTGATGTCATCGGCGTTCAATGCCGATCCCAATACGTCCATGTCACCGTCGCTGTCCATGTCTTTTGCGAAGACAGAGTGTGCGTAGTTGAAACTATTAGTGATCGTCCCACTGACACTTCCCCAGTAGGCGATCGTGTTAGCATACCACGCTGCGCCAAGGACCTCCAGTGTGTCATTGTTGTCGAGGTCGGCCGCGTGCACGGCGCCTGCTCCGCTGAGCCCGCTTGCGACTATGTGTTGGGTAAAGATTTGACTACCATCATTCTCCCACCAGGCGATTGCATTTGCGAGATAGCCAGCGCCGATGATGTCGACGTCGCTGTCATTCTCGATATCGACAGCGTAGACTGCCGTGGCGCCGTTGAAATTTCCGGTAACTACGTGCAGCGTGAAATTCTCATTGCCGTCATTCTCCCACCAAACGATGTCATCGCCCACGCCGGCCGCGCCGAGCACATCCGTATCACCATCACCATCGACGTCGATCGCATGGACCGAGCTGGCATCATTGAAGCTGCTCGTGATCACATGCTCGGTGAAGCCCTGATTGCCGTCATTCTCCCACCACGATATGCGGTTGGCAGTGCGGGCTGCACCGAGAATGTCCACATCATCGTCACTGTCCAAATCAGTTGCGTATACCGAGTAAGCGCCGTTGAAGGTATTTGAGATGATATTTTGGGTGAATGTACTGCCATTGTTTTCCCAGTATGCGACGGTATTATCGAAATACGCGGTTGCGATGACATCGCCGTCATTATCACCATCGAGGTCGACGGCAAAAACACAGCAAGCACCGTCAAAATCGGTCGCGATGGTGTGTTCGGTGAAATTCTCGTTGCCGTCGTTCTCCCACCAGGCTATGGCGTCGGCTTCCCACGCGGCGCCGATCACATCAACGTCATCATCGTCGTCCAAGTCCAAAGCATGAGCCCAAATCGCGCCGTCAAAGTTGTCGGCGATCGTGTGTGCAGTCCAGTTGATCTGACCGAGAAGAGGAGCGGTCACGCAAGTGATCAGTAGTATTATAATACGATTCATTTCATCTCCTTTCTTGACTATCTTAGTTTGATGATCTTCTGTACATGCCGGCCATCGTGTAGGATGAAATAGATCCCGGGATGTGGGTCAGTCGATCGAATGCGACGCCCCGTGATATCGAGGATTTGGTATTCGGAATTCGGTCTCATCGGCAAGGCGCCACTGATGACCGTGGGAAAACGATCGAAATATTCGACCGTGGTGTGTCCATTTTCTTCAATGCCGGGAATCAGATCGTTCTCCCACCATACTATGCTATTGGCAATCAGCGCAGCGCCAAGGACATCGACATCACCATCGCCGTCCATATCTTCGACAGCGGCATGGTTTGCGCCATAGAAACTCTCAGCAACGGAATGCTGTGTGAAACTCTGGCTGGCGTCACTTTCAAACCATTCTACGGAATGAGTCAATCTTGAGGAACATACGATATCAAGGCTACCATCGGCATTCAGATCCGGCGTGCTCACGCTGCGTGCCTGGTAAAGATACGAGTTAATATCGTGACGCGCAAAAGACTGGCTGCCGAGGTTCTCGAACCACGCGATCTCACCGAAACTAGAAGTGGCGGCAAAGTCGAGATCCCCGTCCGCGTCGAGATCTTCGGTAGCCACTGAGGTCGGCATTGCCCAATTTGCGCTGAGGGTGTGTTCTGTGAAATTCTGACTTCCATCGTTCTCAAACCACAAGATCAGGCCAGAGCCAGGGCCGGCGCCGACGATGTCGATATCGCCGTCTTGGTCGAGGTCAACCGGGTGCAGGTATGTCGCGCCCTGCCAATATGTTCTGATTATGTGCTCAGAGAATGTTTGGTCTCCATTATTTTCGAACCACGCTGCTTTGCCGGCCTGGCATGATGTAACGAGCAGGTCCATTTCATTATCATCGTTCAAATCTGCCGGGCAGACATAGTTTGGCTGTCCCCAGTTAGAGACTATTGTATGCCGGTTGACGAAATTTTCATTACCATCGTTCTCCCACCACGCAAGAGTATCGCAGAGAAAGCCGGCAGACACGACATCGATATCAGTATCACCGTCAATATCGACACCGCAAAGTCCCTTTGGTCCGGTGAAACCAACGCAGATCACATGTTCGGCGAAGTTTTGACTACCGTCATTTTCCCACCATGATATGCGATTCGCATCATACGCTGAGCCGAGGACGTCGAAGTCACCGTCATCATCGATGTCAATTGGCACAGCGCACCAGGCGCCGTCGAAGTCATCGGTGATGGTGTGCGCGGTCCAGTTAATCTGCGCGAAAAGTGGAGTTGCTAAAAAAGTTAATATCATAATGGCATAAATCATCTTGTCCCCTTGTTGTTATTCTACTTTGACAATTTTCTTAATAATCCCGCTTTCCAATTTGATAAAGTAAATTCCGGGATCCATTTGTTCGAGATCTGTTTCTCTGCCCGATATATCATACAACTTAGTATTTTCACTCACCCGTAATGGCATTTGGTCAGAAATTATTGTTGGTCCAGTGTAGCGGTCTCCCGCCACCTGCCGTCGATTCTCTGTGATCCCGGTAGTGTGTTGATTCTCGAAGAGCATTGCCCGACTGCCGGTGACCGCGAGATCGAGGTCTCGAGAATAAGCGTAATGAATGGTCAACGTATCATTGAGAGCCGGTGGAGAAGCCAGGGATATCCAATCCTGAGCGAGCTCATAGCAATACTGGTCAATCGGTACCGGGTCTCCGTTGATATTGATCGCTGTAATTTCATGGATGGGCTTGTGAGATAGGTAGAAGAGTTTTCTCGTCCCATCACCGATAAATGTTTGCGTTATGGTGACCAGACCATCCTCATCAAAATCACCCCAGGCAACTTGCTGAAGAAAACCACCGCTGGCGTACGACCAGACATACGAACTGCTGAGGACCCCGTTAGTGTTTTCGAAAATGCCAACTGGGTCAAACCATGCACCGGCTGCCAGATCCAGGTCGCCGTCGTCGTCAACGTCACCCCATGCTACACAAGACGGCTGATTGTAACTTGAACATGACCAACAAGGAACAGTGTCCAGGATGCCTCCAAGATTCTCGAAGAGAAAGAAACCTTCGTCGATGCCGGCAACCGCAAGGTCATGATCACCATCGCCGTCGAAATCTCCGAAATCCATCTGCCGGGCACCAACAATGGCGTGCGTTTGCCAGGATGGAAATGTCTCAATGGTTCCTGCGTTATTGTAGAATATCCCCAGATGGATGTAAGGGCCGCCAATGGCAAGATCATGATCTCCGTCCTGGTCGATGTCGATGAAGGCAGCCTCGACGCTGTAATATACGCTGTCACTCTCCCAATAAGGGAGGGTCTCGATCGTGCCGTTGTCGTTGAGGTATATTACCACATTCTGCATACTCCCGGTCAGATGATCGCCCTGCGCAAATGCTATGTCATGATCTGCATCACCGTCCGGATCCCCGATCGCGCATGAAAATGAATTGCCTGGTTGCGAATACCATGTTGGCGATGTGGACAATCCACCGTTGTTAAAGTAAGCGACATGGGGCAGTGGTGGACACCCCCACGGCGTGTAGCCGAGTTGCGCGACTACGAGGTCGAGGTCACCATCATGATCGAGGTCTGCTATGGCTACGTTATCAGATGGCTCTAGATCAGTGGAAATCCATCCCGGTGAGGTTGAGATCGCAGCTGCGCTGTTGAAATAAACGTGATTCGCTCGAAAAGCGTAATCACAGCCATTTGTCACAACAAGATCACACCAACCATCCCCGTCAATGTCCCCCCATCCAATACCAGTTGGAATGTTACCATAATCCGCCTGCCATATCGGGCTCAGCGACATGCTAACGACCGCAGATGCGAAAGAAAAGAACGATAAAAGACAGATCCCCAAACCTACATTGGAGCGATTCATTTGTTCCTCCCACGCTTGTGCAACATTACATTGTTCTACTAACGAATCTTAACGATTTTTTTCGTGTATTGATCATCAATCAATATGAAATATACTCCCGGCTGCGGGTTGTCCGAGTCAACTCGGCGTCCCGCGATATCAAGAATTTGGTATTCGAAATTCGGTTTCAACGGCAATGCGCCGCTGATGACCGTGGGAAAACGATCAAAATATTCGACCGGGACACTACTATTTTCCTCAATACCGGGAATCAGATCGTTCTCCCACCATCTTACGCTGTTGCCGAACTGTGCGGCACCCAAGACATCCAGGTCGCCATCGCTGTCGACGTCCTTCAAGTCGATCCCGGTCGCACCTAGGAAGGTGTTTGTGATGGTATGCTCTGTCCACTGAATGGGCACGCTGCCGTTATTCTCCCACCAGGCGATTTTGTTGCTGTTTATTGCGGCACCGACAACGTCTAAATCACCATCGTCATCCATGTCAGCACTTCTCACCATATGGGGCCGAAAGAACGCCTGGGCAATGACATGCTGGGTGAAACCTTCATCGCCGTCGTTCTCGAACCACACTGCCTGATCGACTGCACATATTGTCGCCAGGACGTCTATGTCACCATCCGCGTCGAGGTCATCGGCATAGACACTACTTGGTCGCGCAAGGGTATGGAGAATAACATGTTCGGTGAAATTCTCGCTGCCGTCATTCTCAAACCACGAAATATCTCCAGCTTGAGAGGCGCTTGCAAGGACATCGACATCGTCGTCATCATCGAGATCGATCGCATAGACACAGTTCACGTTATCCCAGTTGTCTTTGATCACGTGCGGTGTGAAGTTCAGACTTCCTTCGTTTTCGATCCAGCCGACCATGGGGCTGGGAGCCTCGCAGCAAACCGCAAGGACGTCGAGGTCGCCGTCGGAATCAACATCTTCAACATCGAGACGGTTTGCAAACCCCCAGTCCGCGATGATATGATATGTGAAACTCTGGCTTCCATCGTTTTCGTATAGTTCGACACCGAAGATCTGCGACGCGCAGAGTATGTCAACATCGTTGTCATCGTCGATGTCGACGGCATAAACACCCATGGCATAGTAGGCAGTGGTGGAAAGGTCGTGCTGCGTGAAATTGATGTTATCGATATTTTCCCACCAGGCAATGCAATTTCCGAGGCGCCCTGCTGACACTACATCGATATCATCATCGTTGTCGATATCAGCGCCGAAGACATACCACGGATTGCTGTAACCGTTAGCTATAGGGTGCTCGGCGAACGATATATCGGAAAAACCCACTCCCGTGGAGATAAGGAGCGAAAATATGATTATTGTGATCCTGCAGCATAATACTTTCATTGTCATATCCTCCTCAGAAATATAACAGGTATCTTATCTTGATTGCGCCGATCGTGTACACCGGTTCCAGCTTGTCGATACCATGTTCACGAAAGTCATTGAGTGCAATATGTAGCCAGCTCTTGGGGAGGAAATTCCATGAGAAGAGAAATCCGAATCGGTTATTGATGAACCTCGTTTCACCGATCTGTGTTCCCGGCGTTTCCAGCAGAATGTCGTTGAAGATGGCAAGACTTTTATCAGCACTGAACCTGATATCGAGTCTCGGCCTGATCCTCGGATTCATCGCCTCGATGGTGTTAGTGGTATCCCACTCAATCCATAGATTCCCGGACAGGACGATGCTCATTGGTGGTATGATCGAGTAACCGAAGAAGAACCAGTTTGTCATCTGATGCGCCAGCCAGTTACGGCGGTAATTCCAGCTATAACTGTAGTTCGATCCAAAGTTGATGTGGTTACCTTTGATGAGACCCCACATCGAGAAATCAACACTGCGGTACAGGTAATTCGTGTCCGCCTCGTAGTAACGCCCGGCGTATATATCAAGCCCCATGCCCCAGCGGTTACGGAATGACGGGTTAATTTGAAGACCGGCAAGTTTGGACCAGTTGCTGTCACCCGGTTCCTGCAGCAGATGAACCCCGGGTGCGATATACAGCCAGCGCAGGAATCCTTCTCCATACACCTTACCCGGGCCGCTGAATAGATAAACACGCTTGCGTCCTGCCCAGGGTACGAAGCCGATGTCGCTGACATTGAAGGAATCGTGGACAACCTCGGCAGCGAATTTGGTGTAGAAATTGCCGATAAAGCCCCGGTAACCAGAGGAAAGCGCCCAGCCGCGTTTCCTGGTGCTGTCGCTGAACGCGCCCTGAATTATGACCTGGTCTGCGCCGTTGCGATAGACACCTTCGATCCCAAGCGCGTAGTTATAGTTGTCACGGTCGACCGCCGTGCCGCTGAAAAGCACGCCGATATCGGAATTCTCCATGATGCTGCGTTTGGCGCGGAAGACGCTGAACCATCGGTCAGGTTCGATGAGCGTATCGTCCGGCGTGATAAGAGTGAACTCGCCCGTATATGCGCCCAGCATACCGATATTGAATTTTTCTGAGTTATTCGTAACCTTCAATCCGCCGAGGATTGGCACGACATCACCGTTGAGGGATTTGCCTATCTTTCTGGAGTAAAAGATCTCAAGCGGGAAGAAAAAGCGGCCACCGTTCTCACCGAGATCGGACATCCGGAAGATATCCCTGCCTTCAAGAAAGAATGGTCTGCGTTCATCGAGATATGTTGGATATCGAGATAGATTGACGGTGAACGGATCAGATTCGATCTGGGCAAAATCCGGATAGACGGTTGCATTAATCGTGGTCTGGGGTGTGATGTCCCATTTAAAATTCAAACTGAGACTCGGCTTTATTTCGGTTGAGTCAGTTCTTACGGCATTTGTATCAGTGTAGTATCTTTTATCGAAACGCAAGTATGCTTCAGGATACAATTCGAAGTAGTAACCGGTGGACTGCGGGTTCATGTTCTTCAGTGAACCCCAGCGGGACACCATGTCAGCGTCGGCCTGGGCAACCTCCGTCCAAAAATCATCTTCTCTGTTGTGTGCCAGGTGACGAAAGAATTGAACACCCCACTCGGTCAAGCCCTTTTTGTACCTGATTGACTTGAAGGGAATCCTTATCTCGACGTCAAAATGATCGTCATAGATCTTCACCCCGCGGTACCAGACACCTTCCCAGGAATCATCATATGTTCGTCCGTCATCGAATATCCATCCGTCCCAGAAGAGTTGACTGGCAAAAACCAGGAAGTAGTAACCCGTCGTTTTACTCCCGAAAGGATCAAGGCTTACGCGGACGTAATCCTCATCGGTCGTGAAACAGGCGATCGGTTTGTGCTTTTCGGCATAACAGCGGAAAGCAAAATACAGGTTGTTGTGATCCTGGAGAACATAAACAATGGTTCTTTCGGTGGGTGCGGTCTTCTCGTATGGTATGTGCTGCACAAAATCGTACGCGCTGTCCGCCTGGAACCATACATCCTCGATGATCCCATCTATGCTGGGGGCCGTTTCGGTGAATCTGACCTCAACGGCTTTTTCCGCGTTTATTAGTACAAAAAACAATAGTACAAAGTGCATTTAACCTCCCTTACTCAACATCTAAATTACATTGAATTCTTTCACCAACGGCTAAACCGCACCGGATAGTTTCCTCCCGACATTGCAGGCTGCCTCGGTATATTCTGGTTTCTTGGTTATGGCGTCCTTCTCCATCAGATCCGGGTATGAATGCATGTTCAGAATCTCAATGCCCAGCGAGTGCATGCAGCGTTTGTAGAACTCGACGAGAACCTGAGATTCGTAGTTTGCATCTTTTTCGCCCAGTGTTGTGATTATCAGTGCTTTCTTGCCAGCAATCAGGTGGTTGTTCTCCTTGTGATGAAAGAAATACAGCCGATCGATGAACGTCTTCATCAATCCGGTGACTTCACACCAGTAAATCGGTGAAGCGAAGACAAGGATGTTTGATTTCATGACCATATCCCGCAGCTCGGTCATGTCATCCTGGAAATTGCACTTCTGCTCTTTTTGACATTTACAGCAACCGATACAATTATTTATGGTCAAATCGCGGAGCACTGCTTCACGCACATTGAAACCGCCGTCTGTTACGCCTTTCATGAAGGCTTTGAGAATGGCGTCGGTGTTACCGTTCTCCCTCGTTGATCCGTTTATGACCAGGATTCTTTTATTCACATTCCTCCTTCAGTGCGGGTCTCTCAGCGAGAGCGAACGACGCGCTGATTAGAGAATGCTTTGTCGGGTCTGTGTTTATATGTCTATTTCTAAATCTCCGTTGCGAAAATGACATATAACATTGTAGCCAGTTCTTCTCGGCTGTCAAGTCTCTTGATTCCGTGACACCGGCAGCATTGTCGTCTTCTGGGGGTCGGTTTAAGGGGGAGGTGTCGGGTCTGATTCTAAGCATCTATTATGGCCTGTTAATTCACTTCTCGCCGGTGAAGGAACGGATGAGCAATACCACGACCATTGCGCCGGCAATAACGGGTGCGATCGCGAGAATTATCGTATCCACTTGCGTATCCATTATTCATTTTTTCATCGCCAGTTATTTGCTGCGACGTTGGAGAGCCTGCCATTTTAAGTACTGAACTGTGGATGGTAGGCGAGCGATAATCCATGACAGGCTCTCCTTGATTTTTAACTGGCCTCAATTTTCGTCATTAATCTTCCCCTTGGTAAATAGTCCGATGATGGCAGGGATGAAGAGAATCGTGGTCACAAAACATGCGCCGACACCGGTTACCAGTAAAGCGCCGAAGCCGGCCCATCCGCGGTAAGATGCCGTCATGAGCGAGCCAAAGCCAGCCATCGTAGTCAGTGATGTCAGCATGACTGCCTTTCCCGTGCTGCGCAGGACAATAGGTGTTTTCCTGAGTCCTTCAAACATGTACCGATGTAGTACATGTACGCCGTCGTCAATGCCGATGCCGACGATCATGGGGATGGCCATGACATTGAGCATGGTGAGCATTATTCCAAATGTTTTCATGATGCCCAACATCCAGATGCCGCCGGTAATGAGAGGGATCACGCCCAATAGTGCAAAACGTAGACTCCGGAAATCGATCCAGAGCAGAAGGATGACGATGATGACGGTGAGTACTGTCGCCAGCAAACCGTCGCGCCCGATGAGCCGGATGAGATGCAGGAAGATAGGAGGTGTGCCCGTGATCTTGTGGCTGACCGATTCCATCTGTTTGTCGAAACGGGTGAGCGCTTCGTAGTTCCATACCTGTTCTTTAGGGTAGATCGTGACGAGGTACTTATCTCCTTTTTCATTGACATACTGGTTCCTGACGTGTTCAGGAAGATCTTCGAGCGTGATCAAATCAGAATTGGCCATCTGGTAGATCTTGCTGCGCAGAACAGGTCGGTAATAGCCCTGAAATCTGTTCAGTTGCGCGATCGCCTTCTGCGGGTTCTGTTCGATCTTCTCAACAAGATTCAGCACAAAACTCTCGGAATCCTCTTTTTCGGGGTCGCCGATTATGCTTTTTGCCTTGGCATCAACTTTGTCTTGACCGCCAATGAACGCGAGTTGCGAGAGTTCGTATACATTCATGTCCAGTCGTTCCAGTTCATCGATCAATTGGCTGAGATTTGTTTGCGATATCGTCGTGCGTTTGGTATTACGGCTTACGACCTTCCTTATCCGCTCGACCTCGGGCATACGTGCTTCCTGTTTCTCCTTGGGCGGGATGTAGTCGGTAATGTTCTCGACCATGCTGACCAGCGGCATTTCCTTCAGTTTTTCTGACATCTCGTAAGATTCTTCGATCGACCCCGTCGTGACCATAGCGAAATCCGGGCTGAGGTCGAACGCTTCGATGATCGTATCCTGGAGTTCCACTGTCTGCAGTCCCTTCGGCTCAAGATTAAGCATGTTATAGTCGAATTTAATGTTGATCGCTTGGTAGAAGAACACCGCGCTCAGTACAATAGCAATAATAAGGAAAATCAACGGATGCGCCGCGATGCTGCGTCCAATAACGGCGAGGAATTTGAATTCTACGTGGGGTTGCTTTATGGGTTTCTTGGTTATCCGGTACAGGACCTTCTCACGCGCAACGAGAATGGCTGGCAGCAATACTACGGTCGTTACCATAGCACATATGATACCAACGCCCAACACTATACCCATTTCTTTGATGCCCTGGGTGACCGAGATGGCCAGTGCAAAGAATGCGGCAGCTGTTGTCAAGGCACCGGTGACGATGCCGGAACCCGAACGCACGAGTGTTTCCTGCATCGCACTGACGGCATCTTTATCGATTGCCCTCCGTTCTCCGTAGACCGATATGATATGTATCGCATAGTCGATGCCAAGACCGATGAGGATAACCGCGAACATCGAAGTCATTAGATTCAACCTGCCAAGGATCAATCCAAGTACCCCGGCCGCAATTACAATTGAGAGCATCAGGTTCAGTCCGGCGAGTATCGGTGTGCTCCATATCCTAAAGGTTAGCATGAAGAGCGCCATGACCAGGACAATGGCGAGTATTGAGCTGAATTGCATGTCCTTGGTAGTGTGCTCCATCTCGTCCTTCTGCAACGGTATCATTCCGGCAATGCCGGCCTTGACATCAGGGAAGTCAGGCAGCCTGCGGTCTAGGATCGCCTGGACGCTGTCGGTCGATGCGATATCCTTATCAATGTCCATGGCGGTGAAGTTCGCCTTGAGGTTCATGAGGAGGACGCGCTTGTCCTGTGAGATGAAGTAGGGGTCACCGTAGAGAAAACGCTCCACGGCCGAGTCGGCAAGGGTGCTGTTCGCTACTTCTGGCTTTGTGATGAATGTATCCATTGCCTTTAGCCAGGAATGGAATCCATCCAGTGTCCTTACTGCTTCGTTCTCCTTTTCCTTGGTGCTGAGTGCTTCTTCGTCGCCAACATATTCTTCTTCGAAATTATCGTTAATGCTGGTCAGGAGGGGAATGAGGTCGAGGTTCTCGAACATATCGGCAAAGGTCTTCAAATCCTCGGTCTTAGCCAGCATTAAGGCATGGTTAGAAAGAAAATCTTTGTCGAGTTTGTAGTCGACACGACTGAAGAATTGAGTGAGTCCTTTTATCTCCGGTGTGATCGCGTCGGCGAATTGTTTTATTTGCTGTTCTTCTCCGCGCACGACGATGAGGAAGGTCGATGCGCTTTTGTATTCGGTTATTATCTCGTCAAATTCCTTCGCTTTCGGATCATTCGAGGGTAACATATCTGACCAGCGCATATCCATTCTGATCCGGGACGCCGACAATGCGGCAAGCACGGCGATTATTAGTACCACGGTGATTACCCGCCAGGGGTGGGTGGCCGCGATGCGCGCCCAATTCCTTAATAATTTCTCTCTCATCTTTTCATTCCTCCATTAGAAGTACACACTCGCACGGATGAAACCGCCGTTACCGAGCGAACTACTGTAGGCTGTGCCTTCTTCGCCAAGATAGACATTACCCATGAAGGTGAGTTCGATATTTTGAAACAGGCTGTATTGAACCATTGGAATTATCGCCGCGCTCATGTCCGAAACGCTTAGGACCGCTGAACTGCCTACCGTGAGCATGTCGGTTAGCGGGTACTGCAACAGTGCGTAGAATTGGTCACTCGCGATCGTCTTCATTTCACCGGTGAAGAAACGCATCCAGTCGTTGAGATCGTAGTCTTCGTGGTCGGATTTTGCCAGCGAGTTGTGGTGATATTCGATCATGGTGTACAACCCGGAATCAAAGGTATAGTCCGTGCCGATGAGAAACTCAAAGCCATTTTCAGTATCCTCAAGAATGTTGTAGATACCTTCGGCCCAGATGCCAAAACCGATCAGTTCACCGACAAGATCTCCGCCGAGAATGTGACGGCGTGCGATCGTCTGCTCGAAAGTGTAGAAGTCAGTGATTATATACTGCGTTTCGCAGCCCAGTAAGGAGATGTCGAAATGTCCGAGCCCGATCTTCGCGCGGAGGAGTTTACCCGAGGATGCGAATTCCGATTCTATGGGTGAGTAGAGCGCCATCAGGTTCAGACGTGGCAGCGCCTGCAGGTCGACACGGATTGCGTTGTGCCCCGGTTGTTCGTAGGACGGGTCGAGCGCGTCCTTGCTGTTGTAGATATCCGTTGGATTGGCAAAGTAGCCTGTGCCGAGGGAGATTTGCTGCTTGCCGGCCGTTACCGCGAAGCGGCTGAGCGCAAAACGGGCGTAAACATTATCAAGGTACAGAGTGTCTTTGAATCTGAAAGTATAGAAGGGGCGCATCTCCGGAGGTATCGTCGATGTCAATTCGTCGGGCAGGAAATCGAGAATGTTCCATTCGGTCGTGCCGTGGTATAACAGAAAGATCACATTTGCCCCGAATTCGGTGTTTGCTATCGCCTTGCTCTTGAGGTCTACACGCAGTTTGTTCGATTGGAATTGGTAGTAGGAGTCGTCAATGTAGATCCCGTTGTACTGTGGCTCAAAATAGCCGTAGACGTCGACCGGCTGAGCGTAGGCCGCGTTGCAGAGCAGCAGGACAGCAGTGATCATCAATATCGTGTTATTCATCGCTGCATCCCCATTTCAGTGAAGAGATCATCTGATAAGTCGACCTGGTAGGTGATTTCGATTATCTTCATGCTTGTATAAGTGTTATCGAGCTTGTTATACATTGTGCAATCCATTGGAGTGTAGATGCCTTCGATGAGTTGTACGTCGTGGCACACGAGTTGCTTCTCCCGCAATTGGGGATCATCTTCGTGATAGTAATCGACCACGAGAGGAATGAAATTCTCTTTATCTATCCAGAGCATGACGCGCGCATAACTGGCATTGCTTTCTGCTTTGCGCGTCAGCTCTATTTTGAAACAAGAACGACCTTCTTTGTTTTCATCATCCAGACGTAACGCGTTGTATTCTTCGATGAACGCATCGGATGCACCCATGTCTTCGTAAGAGAAATCACTGCCTTCAACCTTTTGCTTCTTGGCGTGTGTGGCGAGTTTCCGCACGCGTTTGGTTCTCGGAAAATATGTCCAGATGTCGTTCGCGTCGTTCAGCATTAATATGGTTTGTCCCTTGACGCGCTGTGGTTCCATATATTTCATGAGGCTTTTGTCGCCTTTGTCCTTGGAGAATGTTTCGTACTTGAAGGTGCGTTCTTGCCCGGTGCTGGTCACGATGGTCATGGTCATTGTCCCATGTGACTGCTCGGGGTTCATTGTTTCGGTTAAAGTCTTCAATATTTCATCCGCAGTCAATTCCTCCTGTGCATTGAGTTGCCCAAGGGGTAGAGTCGCTGCAAACACAGCGATTAAAAATATCATCGAGAGAGTGTATTTTCTGTGTGACATCATTTTTCCTCCTTAGTTTTCTTACCCATGTAACCATGGATAAACAGATCAGCCAACGCATCGGCGTATTTCTTGTAGAATTCATCATTCAGTTGCGCAGCATACTCTTTGAACTGCGGATATTGTTCGGCCGCGTACTTGCTCTGGAAGTGATTGAGGATCACCGCGATTATGGCGGTCGGGCCAACGCTTTCCTGCAGGTAGTCACGTGCATCTACCCCGAGTTTTTTCCG
>CP070686.1:2337956-2341379 GCA_020353055.1 Caldifarciminota bacterium
CGGCAAAATCGTCGAATATTGGGGGATTAATAAAATATCATCAAAGGTGAGTCCTTCTTTATACTGTACGTTTACCATTAATTATTATAATGATTTTTTGGCGTCCGTCAAGCAGCAAGAATATTTTGTACAAGCAGGCTCATTACTTGACTTTTAGCCAATTTTGGCTATACTTCTTACTGTTATGGAAAATCTGAATATTTACATGCGGATTGCAATTCAATAAATTCGCTCATGTTTTCTCGAACTCAAGATAATTTAAGAAATTAAGAGAAAGGAGTACAACAATGGCATTACTTGAAATAAGGTGGCATGGCAGAGGAGGTCAGGGTGCCAAGACCGCAGCCCTACTCTTTGGTGATGCTGCCGTTGAAACTGGTAAATATATTCAGGCATTTCCCGAATACGGGCCCGAGCGAATGGGCGCTCCGGTTTTTGCGTTCAATCGTATCTCGAATGAACCGATTCTGCAACACTGCGGAATTAAAAATCCTCAGATCGTCGTCGTCCTCGACCCAACACTCATGGAAACGGTCGACGTCACCGAAGGATTGCCAGACGATGGCGTCGTACTGGTCAACACACAGAAGACTGCGGCAGATATTAAGAAGCAACTGAAATTAACCACTCAAGCGGTCTACGTCGTCGATGCAAGCAAGATCTCCAAAGACATAATGAAACGCGACCTCCCCAATACGCCAATGCTCGGTGCACTGATAAAGGTTTCTAAACTGCTCGACTTCAAGGCAATGCTGGAATCAGTGAAACATCGGTTAGAGCACAAATTTCCGACACGTCCAGAGGTGGTTGAGGGTAATATTAAAGCAATAAAACGGGCGTATGAGGAGGTTATGGCATGAAGAAAAAGAAAAAGGGATGGAAGGAATTACCAATTGGTTTGGTCACCGAACCAGCGAGTAGTTTAGAATTTGAGACCGGTGACTGGCGCAGTGAGAAACCAATCTGGGATGAAAAGAAGTGCACCCACTGTCTGATTTGCTGGATATACTGTCCAGATTCGGCGATCATCGTGAAAGATGGCAAGGTACAGGGCATTGATTATCGATATTGCAAAGGATGTGGAATCTGCGCAGAGGAGTGTCCGCCAAAAATAAAGGCAATTACCATGGTAAGGGAGGAAAAATGATAGTTGCAAGAACTGGTAACGAAGCAATGGCCGAGGCAATGAGGCAGATAAATCCAGACGTTGTCGCTGCATATCCCATTACACCGGCAACCGAGGTCGTGCAGCTCTTTTCGAGCTTTGTTCACGATGGTCTCGTCGACACGGAATTCGTCCCGGCCGAGAGTGAACACTCGGCAATCAGTGCCTGTGCAGGTGCTGCAGCGGCTGGCGCGCGCGTCATGACCTCGACTGCATCTCAGGGGCTTGCCTTGATGCACGAGATACTCTTCATCGCCGCCGGTTTACGAGCACCGATCGTCATATGTCTCGTTAATCGTTCACTTTCGAGCCCCATCAATATTCACTGTGACCACTCTGACACGCTGGCATCGCGCGATGCTGGGTGGATACAGATATACGCGGAAAATGCCCAAGAGGCATACGATACGACAATTCAAGCAGTAAAGATTGCGGAAGAGGCGCTCCTCCCAGCATTGGTGACGACGGATGCCTTTATTATCAGTCACGGTATGGAACGCGTTGAACTGGTCGATGATAAGGCGGTTCCAAAATTTCTCGGAGAGCGGAAGGTAAAACACTCATTGCTCGACATCGATAATCCTGTGACCCTCGGCCCGTTAGATCTCCAGGACTATTTCTTCGAGCACAAGCGTTCAGAAATTGATGCGATGAATCATGTCTTGCCGACCATCGAAAAGGTACAGAAAGAGTATGGCGACAAATTTGGCAGATACTACTCAACGGTTGAGGAGTATAAGCTCGACGACGCCGATGTAGCAATACTTGCGATGGGTTCCACGGCTGGTACGGCAAAGGTTGCAGTCGAACGACTGAGAGAACAGGGCAAAAAAGTCGGGCTCATACGGAGCAGAGTTTACCGACCATTCCCCCAGACCGCAATGCTCAAGGCAATGACTAAGGTCAAGGTAGTCGGCATCATGGACCGAGCAGACACCCTCTCGACACTCGGCGGTCATCTCTATACCGAATGTCGTTCAATACTCTATGATTCCGATAATCGACCATTGCTGAAAAACTATATCTATGGTCTCGGTGGCAGAGATATCAGCATCGAAGAAATCGAGGCGATGTACGACGAACTCCTTACGATACAGAAATCAGGTCAGGTTGACAAAAATATAGTATACTACGGAGTGAGAGGTGAGTAATGGCTAAACTAA
Organism: Caldifarciminota bacterium; assembly: GCA_020353055.1. Taxonomy (GTDB): domain Bacteria; phylum Hydrothermota; class Tepidihabitantia; order SM23-42; family SM23-42; genus SM23-42. The sequence goes on from CP070686.1 coordinate 2,340,285, forward strand.
AAGATCTCGCGGCTCAGGAAGAGAAATTTGTCGGTGGTCATCGTGGTTGTGCAGGGTGTGGTGCGACAATCGTTGCGCGGCAGGTGCTGCTTGCAGCAGAGCAACCCGTGGTCGTCGGTGCGGCGACAGGTTGTTTAGAAGTTATCTCAACAATCTTTCCCTATTCGGCGTGGAACGTTCCGTACATTCACAACGCCTTTGAAAATGTCGCAGCAACAATGTCTGGCGTTGAGGCAGCATATAAGGCACTCAAGAAGAAAGGAAAAATCACGAAGGATCTCAGATTCATTGCCTTCGGTGGTGATGGTGGAACCTACGATATCGGTCTGCAGGCACTCTCAGGAATGATTGAGCGGAGACATCGCGTGCTCTATATCTGTTACAACAACGAGGCATATATGAACACGGGTATACAGCGTTCATCAGCGACGCCGCGCGGTGCACATACTACAACATCACCAGCAGGGAAGGTCATACCAGGAAAGCTCCAACTGAGAAAGAATCTCACAGAAATCGTGATTGCCCATGAACCTGCCTATGCTGCTCAAGCGACGATTGGTTACTGGAATGATCTGGTCACCAAGGTGCGCAAAGCACTGGATGCCGACGGTCCGTCATTTATCAACGTGTACTCTCCATGTCGACTCGGCTGGGCATATGCGCCAGAAAAGACCATTAAGGTCTCAAAGCTTGCGGTTGAAACATGCGTCTGGCCGCTCTATGAATATCAGGATGGTACATATCACATTACGGTGAAACCCAAGGAGAAAAAACCGATTACCGAGTTTCTCAATGTGCAAGGCAGATTCGGACACCTCTTCCAGTGGAAGGATGATATACCGATAAAAGAATACCAAGCAGAAGTCGATTTCATCTGGAACCGATTACTGAAGAGAAGCGAGGTACAGAAGTCGAAGGAACCAGGTTAATACTTAAAAAATTATCATCTGTTTACATCCGCATTCTTATCCGTGTGAATCCGTGAATTCCATCTGTGTAATCTGTGCTATGTATCTGTGTACTCTGTGTCCTCATGATTAAAGCCATCCTCTTCGACCTCGACGGAACGCTCTATAAGAGTGAAACGATACGCAA
>CP070686.1:2341479-2361323 GCA_020353055.1 Caldifarciminota bacterium
ATCGAGGTACCACTCGCCAGCGAGCTCATCAGAGAGGGAAAGTCCGAACATATCGGGGAGGATTTACTATATCATGTTTACAGGAATAATTGAAGAAAAAGGCAGGATAAAATCAATTTCCAGATCCAGAATCCAGAAGATCAGCATTGAATCTGAATTGCAGGTCAACAAAGGTGATAGCATCGCCGTCCAGGGTATCTGCTTGACAATAACCGATGCTACAAAGAACGGATTTACGGTTGATGCGATGAGCCAGACACTCGGGGCAACTACTCTAAAAACTTGGCGCGGAGGTGATTACGTAAATCTTGAACGTGCCCTGCGCATCGGTGATCGCCTGGGCGGGCACATAATGCTGGGTCATGTCGATGATGTCGGGAAATTGATCAAGATCAAATCCAACGAATATTTTTTCCAGATCGAGCAGGGATATTCAGCCTATATTGTACCCAAGGGTTCAATTGGTATCGATGGCGCCAGCCTTACAGTCTCTTCAATAAGGAACAACATTGTGTCGGTTTCGCTGATACCTTACACGCTGAAACACACGGCGCTTGGCAGCCTGCGCATCGGCGCAGAGGTCAATATTGAATACGATTACCTGGCTAAATTTCTCAAACGAAAGTAGTTCTCAAGGAATAATATCGGTTTTGGCCCCTGGCGAATGGTTCAGTATATGCTTATCACCAACTCACCTTCCGCTTCCTTCAGATAGAATCTTGATGTCTTCATCTGTTCAATGAACAGAATCTGCTCAAACGTATCCATTTCCACAGGCGTATATTCCATTTGGAAATTGTCCACCCTGCCTGATTCCACAACCGAACCGACCAGCCTTACTGGAGTACCCGTTTCGATGTCCGGGATAAAAAGCAGAAAGGAATCGGTTTGGGAAGAAGTCTGAACCGTCAAACCTTTGCGATACGATACCTGTCCACGCCGTCCGAATTCGATATTCAGCGTATCAAGAATATACTTGCCCGATCCCGAGAATACGGGCAATGGGTGGATCACCTTCAAGGACTGTAAATCTTTGCCGATCATAGTATCCGGCAAGGATAGGTTCACCTGAAAATACCCGCTATCTAATTCAACATCCTTGTAGCATGAGAACTCGAAGCGCCCATTTGCATCCGTGTGGCCGTGCCAGACCGGTTCGGCATTTCTTCTCTCCGCGAATGATACCTTATTCACAATGAATTCAACCCGAGCCAGAGGTTTCCCGTTGATCCGCACCCATCCCATAACAATCATATCATTATCGGGTGAGCCGTACCTCCTATCCAAGTACTCTGCCCAGAATGCGAAATGTTCGGGTGTACGGTACCGCCTACCATTCATTACCGGCCGCAGTTTTTGGTAGATAACCGTATCACGCGGCCCATGGGCGACTATCATGATTATTCTTGCCAAGCGGTAATAATCCAGACCCTCTATCAATTTCATACGCAGAATTTCTTCAGCATGTTTGCGCAATGTATCCCGGACATTGAATCTGCCGAAAGGATAGAAAATGCTCTGGCGACCGCTGGCAAGTGTGAACTGATTCTGATCGAATGAGAGCATCTGACGATCATCGTAGGCGGCAAAGTAGACTGTGGCGATCCCGCCCTGGTAGTTGAAATATCTGTATCTTCGAAAATCATCGCGTATGATCATGAGCACCAGGAAGAGTGCGATCGAAACAAACAGCGGCGTCAGAACATTGACTCTTGAATGTTCACCACGCGAGGCACGCAGGAATTGGCGCTCAAAGACGAACATATAGAACACCGCAAGCGCCATTGACAAGAGTAAAGCGCGTACTGGCATCGTGCTCAGGAACGTATTGGCAAGAGATGCACGGTAGCCTAGCGCGTGAAAGAGTATCCTGGACTTGAGCATGGGTAGAAGGTCGGCCAGTGTGATGATAATGATGATGAGAAGAAAATTCACGAAAGCCCAGGCACCAGCAACGAGATAATTCTGTCTGAAAAAGAAACGGTTGATCAGGAACAACCAAACCAGAAGACCAATGAACGGCAACAAGCGTAACGCGTAGCTGGTTATTCTCGTAGCGTAGCGGGCTAGTGACATGTATTCAATGCCGAAGGGCAAGAAAGGCAGCGCCAGAACCCCCATCCAGAACAGCATCTTCAGCACGGTTCTACCCAGGGATGCATCATATACAACTACTTTCGTTATTAGTATGTATGACCACAAGAGAACGTAGATTAAAATATAGATGCTCTGGTCGCTGACGTTCCTCAAGTACAGTACCGGGTACAGGATGTACCAGACGTATTCCATGTACAGAGCAGGATATTGAAAAACCGGCCCGAGGGCCAATCTCAAAAGGAGAAATCCAAATGCTGTGCCAAAAATGCAATTGAAGATGGCCGATAACTTTGTCTTATGCATCATTCAAGGGTCTTGGAGAATTTCACGGGGTCAGGCATTAAATGGTCGAACTTGTTCCCCAGGTTCACAGAATAACCGGATGGAAGAAACACTGGAATTCAAGCACTCTGCCTTCTGGATCTTGCGCAAAAAACTGATATATGTCATATTTCTCGTTCTTCCTTGGTGACGTGGTCGCAATATCCATTATTCTATGGTACATCTCGTCGACTTCTCTCTGTGTCCTATAGACAAACGTGATCATACCAGCAGACCCGGTCTCCTGCCGCGTGCAGAACCCCAGCAACATGTTTCCGTGCTTTAAAACCGTACAGTCCTCTTGCTGCAGCCATACCTCCATACCGATCTTTTCCGTGTAAAATTCCATGAGGTCAGAAAGAATACGGGTATTGAAGAATACAATACCTGACATGCTCCAATCCTATTCAGCGCCTCTTCCGACGCGCCTATTCAATAACCTCGAGTATTTCGATTTCGCGCTTCTTCAATTCCTCGATGAACCTCTTGTAGAGATCACCGGTCACCGCATCTTCTGGAGCAACAATGCCTTTCTCTTTTATGTCACCCCCACCGATCATGCGCGCGGTTATGGCCATCGGATATCCGGTCACCCGCATCATCGAGGATATGTTATTCTTCATGTCAGGCTCATCCCACATGAAGTATTCGATCTTCACATCCTTGCCGTCTTTCTTGCCCTCTAAGGTGTTGTACATAACACAGACGTCGGTCTCGCCCTCGTTCGGCACCAATCGCGGGGTTATTATTGAGAGCAGGAGTTCCCTCGGCACGATCTTCATACCCTTGAAATCAACCGGTTCGATGTCGAGCATGCCACATTCCTTGAGCGTATGCACGCCCTGCCAGTGTCCAGGCCACCGCACTGTCTTCTCGGCAAATTCCCTCAACTGCTTTCGCGTGAAAAGAAAACTCGGCATGCCAGGAGTGACCGCGCACTGCAGCTCTTCATCTTTTCCAAATCTGTTGAATCTGAAACTCTCGAGGTCGGTCGCCGCATCAACCTCGGTGATCTTGCCGTCTTTTATAACGTTAAGTTTGATCATATATTCTCTGAGCACGTGTTCAAAAGCCCAGGTGATCATGTAGCGAAGCGGATGTTTGGCCGCTGCCTCTTTCGAAGGTATACCACCGACCCTCGCTACCGCCTTTTCTGCGACATCAATCTTTCTGATGCCATCACCCAGGGTTATGTTACTCAGACCGGGTGCAAAACCCATACCATCAACGAAAGTCACGTCTTTCTCGCACGCTTTTTTGTGCAGCCATTCACCGTAATCTGTCAGTTTCATACCCTCGGGAACTTCAAGCCCTTCAGTCTCATACGCATCGGGTGTACGGTGAAACTCCTCTATCGTATCAACGATATTCAAGCCGGCTTCGATCGCCAGATGCACCACTTTGTAGCTGGTCTGACGGTTAGGTAAGGTCAAGACACCGACATCATACTGCTTCATCAACTTAATAGCCGATTCCTTGTCATTGATATCGAGAATATGCGGAATGATCTTGTCGCTACCGACCCAGTCTTTGACTTTCTGGAGCGTCTCTTTATGCCGACCAACGATACCGATCGCTTCAACATCATTATCAGGTGCAAGGTCCCAGGCAACGGCTGACCCAATCTTACCAGAACCACCAAAGACCAAAATCTTCATATGTTCCTCCTTTTATCTGCTCTTGTTCACTGGTTTACAGGACATACGCCATCGAGGTCATAATCAGCGTACTCTCGCGCAAAGAAACATGTCCTGCGCATGAGATAATAATTATACCGAAATACTCAGGCGTGTCAATCGCACCCATTGACAATCCGCATATTACTTGACTTTTCCCCAAATATGTGGATAATTAGCTAAAGGAGATTGAACCATGACGTTAGATAGCAACAAAAAGAGTGAAATAATCCAGAATTACAAGCGACACGGCAAGGATACTGGATCGCCTGAGGTGCAAATCGCGATATTGACCGAGCGGATAAAGAACCTATCAGACCATCTCAAGCAGTTTCCCAAGGACCGACATTCGAGGCGCGGCCTGATCAAGATGGTTAACGATCGACGCCGCCACCTCAATTATTTAATGAAAAAGGACCGTAGCAAGTACCTTGAAATCGTCAAGACACTGGACTTAAGAGGTTAGTTTGTACTCCGTATCACTCCAGGTTGGGGAAAAGCAATTAAGCATTGAGACCGGTCGGGTGGCAAAGCAGGCCGCAGCCGCATGTACGGTAAGCTATGGCGACACGATCCTGCTCGTCGCCGTTTCGTATAAACAAGACCCGTCAGAAGGTTTAGATTTCTTACCCCTGACCGTAGATTACCGAGAATTATCTTTTGCCGCAGGTAAGATACCAGGCGGCTTCATTAAGCGGGAAACCAGACCATCAGAAGCCGAAATCCTCATATCGCGTCTGATCGACCGGCCCCTGCGTCCACTATTCCCCGAAGGATTCCGTAATGAAGTCCAAATAATAGCCAATCTCCTTTCTTCTGATGTTGAACATGAACCCGATGCATTTGGCATAATCGGTGCTGCCACCGCACTTCTGATGTCAGAAATACCGTATACAATACCTATCGCCGCGGTGAAAGTCGGTCTGATAAACGGGTCCTATATAATCAACCCAACCCTGGCGCAGCAGGCAGACAGCAAATTAAACATCATCGTGGCCGGCACGAAGGATTCCGTCGTCATGATCGAGGGCGGCGCAAAGGAAACGACCGAAGAGGAAATCACCAAGGCTCTAAAATTAGCCCAGCCAGAAATCGCACGCATCATAGAAATTCAGGAAGAAATAGTGAAGAACGCAGGTCGGGAAAAGATGAACCTGGTCAGTCCGTTTATGGAGGAATCGCTCTGCAATGAAATTAAGGATGTGATCGGCGACAGCATCGACCAGATACTACAATTCAAGGACAAAGAAGTCCGCGATGATTCAACCTATGAACTGATCAAGACGACGGCTGAGAAATTGAAGGAAAAAGATGAAGAAATCGAACGTAAGGTAAAACACGTCGTTGAGGAGATGCTGCGCGCTAAGATGCGCGACAGGGTGCTGAAGGAAAAGAAACGTCTGGATGGCCGCGGATTGACCGATGTACGCCCTGTTTCATGCGAAATAGGATTGCTGCCGAGAACGCATGGTTCCGCTTTGTTCACCCGTGGTCAGACACAGAGTCTAGCCGTAACTACCCTGGGTACGGCAAGCGATGAACAGAGGATCGACGATATCTACGGCGAAGAATCAAAATCCTTCATGCTGCACTATAATTTTCCACCTTTTTCAACCGGTGATGTTCGGCCAATGCGGGGTCCGGGAAGACGCGAGATCGGGCACGGTGCGCTGGCCGAGAGGGCGATAACACCGGTGCTACCCCAAGAGACAGAATTTCCTTATACTGTCAGACTGGTGTCCAATATCCTTGAGTCCAATGGTTCTTCATCGATGGCCACGGTCTGCGGGTCGTCGCTTGCCCTGATGGATGCAGGCGTACCTATCAAGACCGCAGTTTCAGGCATATCGATCGGATTGGTCAAGGAAAATGAGCAATATGTACTGCTTACCGATATCCTCGGCGCAGAAGACCATTACGGCGATATGGATTTCAAGGTCGCCGGCACCAAGGACGGTGTGACGGCAATACAACTTGACCTCAAGATACAGGGAATACCGGTCGATGTTCTTACCGACGCGATGAAACTTGCACGCGACGCGCGCATGGAAATACTGAACGTCATGAACAGCACGATCAGCACACCCCGAAGCGAGCTCTCCAAGTATGCTCCAAAGATCGTAGTATTCTACGTCCCAAAAGAGAAGATCGGTGAAGTGATCGGGCCGGGCGGCAAAGTAATCCGCAAGATCATCGCCAATAATGATGTCGAAATCGACATCGACGACGACGGCAAGGTCACGATCGCGGGTGAGGACCGCCAGAACGTGGAAAGAGCACAGGAAACGGTTCAGAGCATCGTACAGGAGGCCGAGGTTGGAAAAATGTACGTCGGAAAGGTTACGCGCATAATGACGTTCGGCGCCTTCGTTGAGATACTGCCGGGTAAAGAAGGCCTCGTGCATATTTCAAAACTCTCCAGGCAGCGAGTAAAGAAAGTGGAAGACGTCGTAAAGGTTGGCGATGAAGTCGTTGTGAAAGTAGCGAATATCGATGACCAGGGGAGGATTAATCTTATCCGAAAAGAATAAGATCACCCTCACCACCCTCAATCCCGCAGTCAGAATAATCGCCGAAAAAATTCCCAAATTCTATTCATTTTCGATGGGATTCTTCATCAATACCGGCTCAAGAGATGAATCTTTAAAAGACAGCGGTATCACCCATCTCATCGAACACATGCTTTTCAAAGGCACGTCGCGTAAATCGGCGCTCGAGATCGTAAAAATGATGGAAAGTCTGGGCGGCGCGTTCGACGCATACACAACGAAGGAAAATCTGATAATCATAACCAAATTCCTTTCCGAACATATCGGGTTGGTGTTCGAACTCATCGCAGAAATACTGCTGGAATCTAAGATAGACGGCAGCGAGTTGGAAAAAGAAAAATCGGTCGTTCTCGAAGAAATAAAATCGAGCAATGATGACCCGGGTGACTCCGCATTCGAGTTATTCTTCAGGATGCTTCTCCCTGATCATACCCTTGGCCGGCCCATTGCCGGAACCATTGAATCCGTAAAACAGATCGATGCGGTACACGCCAAGAGACACTACAAACAGCTCATGAACCGGGAAATGGTCATCGCTCTCAGCGGCAATTATGACTACGATAAAATCGTCAACCTTGCCAGGCAAAGGCTCTTAGCCAAACATGTACACCAGACCAAGCGTACCGTACCGGAGTATCGCTTGGGCAAAGTGGCTGCGCAATCCCGTAAAGAGGTATCGCAGGTCCACTGTGTCTTTGGAACGCGGGGAGTCGAATATGCGGCACCTCAGCACTATCAGTTATCAATAATGAATACCGCCCTGGGCGGCGGCATGTCTTCACGCCTCTTCCAGGGACTGCGCGAAAAGGACGGGTTGGTCTATCATGTGCAATCATTCATTGATTTCTATTGCGACTGTGGAGTGTCTGGGTTTTACTTCATATGCGACAAGAAGAATATCCCCAAGGTTGTGCGCCGCCTTAAGACGATTTTCAAGGATATCGACCAACATGGTTTCATTAAAGAAGAGATCGATCTCGCGAAAACCTATTTATCCGGTAACCTGCTGCTCAGCCTCGAGAGTTCGACCAGCCGCATGCTACGCCTCGCGCGAGAGGCGGTATACTCACAAGAAATTGCGAGCGTCGATGATGTCGTCGCAAGAATCAACGCGGTTGATGAAGAACAAATTAACAGCATAACCAAAGAATATTTTGACCCCAAACAATATACGGTAACAGCGGTGGGCCCAATCACCGAGAAAGAAGTAAAAAACATTCTGGAAGATCTGAACAGTTAAAAATTCCCGTAATTGACTTCTGTAGCGTGTTTTATATAATTGCTCGTGAAAATCACGCTGATCGCACCGGCTGTCGTCGAAGAAAAACGAAGAGGAATGCAGGGCAGAGTCTTTCAATTACCACCGCTGGCCCTGGCAACAGTTGCTGCGGCGACTCCGGAATACGCCAAGGTAAGCATCGTCGATGAATCGATCGACCCAATAGACTATAATTGCGACGCTGACCTCGTAGGCATAACCGCACTCACCCGTTTTGCTCCGCATGCCTACGAGATCGCAGACCGTTTCCGTGAGAAAGGTGTCAAGGTGGTGATGGGTGGCATGCACCCCTCGGCATTACCGAAGGAAGCCATCAAACACTGCGATAGTGTTGTAATCGGTGAAGCAGAAGGTACGTGGACGCGACTGATCAGGGATTTTGAAAAAGGACGCATGAAAAAATTCTACCGGAACAGAGGTTTTGTTGACCTCTCAGCCATTAATACACCGCGCCGCGACTTGTACAAGAAAGAACGCTATCTTTTCACGCATTTCATCCAGACGACGAGAGGCTGTCCGTTCAACTGCGGTTTCTGCAGCGTCACGAAGTTTTTTGGCCGGACCTACCGTACCAGACCGGTCGAATCCGTCATCTCTGAAATAAGAAATATGAAAACAAAATTCGTAGGGTTCTCCGACGATAATATTTTTGGCAACCGTATCTACGCCCGCAAATTATTCTCCGCACTGAAATACGAAGGAGTAGTGTGGCTGAGCCAGGCATCGCTCAACATCGCCGATGATCAGCAACTCTTGCGTCTTGCCGCACGTAGCGGCTGCAGAGGTCTTTTTATTGGCCTTGAATCAGTAGACTACGAGTCACTGACACAAATGAATAAAGGATTCCTAAAACCGCAAAAATTCAAGGGAGCGATAAAGCGCCTGCATGACTACGGCATCAGCGTGCTCGGCGCATTTGTCTTGGGCAATGATAACGAAGACCCTTCGATATTCAAACGCACCCTTGATTTCGCCAAGAAAATAAAGATCGACCTTGCCCAGTTCGCAATACTGACCCCTTACCCGGGCACCGCGATATATAATCGGCTCACAAAAGAGAAAAGAATATTCAACTTTGACTGGACAAAATACGATGCTGGCAATGCGGTTTACAAACCGCTGAAGATGACCGCGGATAAATTGAAGGAAGAGGTGGATAAACTCTGGCGTGACTTCTACCGTTTTGACGCAGTAATAGTGAGGGTTCTGCGACTCGGCCGTCGAATACCGCTTCAACTATTACCCCTGCTACTCATCAATTTCAGTTTCCGCAAGGAAATCGCTGCAACGCAGGATCTGTAAACGATAGCATTCCGCAGCGTCAGAAAAGACCTCCTTTGAAATAATGGCTAAAATAAAGGTCAAACCAGAAGATTTCATCGTCGAGGAATTGATCGACATTCCCTTTTCGGACAAAGGAACGTACACGGTACTAGAACTTGAAAAACGCTTTTGGAACACGCTGGACGTGATCGACTACGTCGCCCGCAAGATGAATGTATCGAAGAACCTTTTCGCCCGTGCCGGACTCAAAGACCGTTATTCACAATCCACCCAGTATCTTTCATTCAAAGGCAATTTCAAACATGCAATAAAGGAAGACAATTTCACGCTCACGCCGATCGGCAGAAGTAGCAGCGTGATAAAACCAGGGATGTTGCGGGGAAACAGCTTCAGCATCACGCTCCGGAATCTGACAAAAGGAGAAGCAGAAAGAATCCGGCTCAATGCGCATGAAGTCCGCGAACACGGTTTTGCCAATTATTTTGACGAGCAGCGCTTTGGCTCGGCGCGGCATGGTCAGGGTTTCATCGCCAAGAAAATGGTCCTCGAACACTACCAGGGGGCTTTGAAACTGCTGATGTGCTACGCATACAAGGAGGACAACGCGCAGGAAAAGAAGTTCAAGGAATACTGTTTGAGCCACTGGCGCGACTGGCAGGGCTGCATGAAAATTGCACCTATATTCTACCGCCCAATACTACGATATCTGTGTACCCACCCCAAAGACTATAAGAACGCACTCAAGAAGATCGACCGTGAGTTCCTGAACCTGTATCTGCTCGCATATCAGTCATATATTTTCAATGAAACGTTGGCGCGGATGGTAAAGCAGTACGGCGAGGAAAATGCCGCCCTGAAATATTCCATGGGCGAGTTCATTTTCTATCGTCAACTGCAAGCACCACTGAAGGCTGCGGACAGGCAGATACCCATGGTCAACGAGAAGACGAAACCTGCCGGCACGGTCGACAAAACGATCGAAAAAGTTCTGGCAAAAGAAGGCATCACCATGAAGCAGATGGCCCTCCAAAAGATGCGCCTGCGCGGGGTCAGGTTCAAGTATTTTATCCGTGATGCGATCGTCTTCCCCGGTGACTTTACGGCCTCACCACCCATGCCTGATGATATCTACAAGGACAAATACAAATGCGTTGTGAAATGTACACTCCCGCCGGGAACATATGCTACAATATTGATCAAGAGATTGCTGTTGTAGAGCCAATTTCTTATGACTTTTACTCACGCCAGGGACCAATAACGTTTATTCTTCGAGCTTCTGCATCTGGAGGCGTAACCGAACGCTAACCAACGGACGGGCCCACACCGCCATCATATTGTGCATCACCGCTATCGAAGAAGACACAGCCTTCTTCCAATAATTGACATCTCATCTGTTTGTTGTATAATCTCCAAAGGAGGCTTTTGATGAAAATATTCTGTCTCGCACTGCTATGCTGTGTTGCATCGACATTATACGCCGACGTAATGTATGAGATGACATCTACCACTGAAGGCATGATGGGAATGAAGGGCGAAACCCAGATGCGCGTTTTCGTGAAGGGCGACCGGTCGCTGACCGAAATGACCGCTGAGGATGAGAAGGCGGGCAGCATGTCCGACGTAAAAATAATCCGGCTCGACAAAGGTGTCATATGGTCGATAGACCATGAAAATAAAGAGTATTCTCAATATACTATGGAAGAAATGGCTGGTGAGCCGCAAGAATCTGAAGAGCCGGAAATGGAAATGCCTGAAGTTAAAGTAGTCAGAACCGGCAATACAAAGAAGATTCTCAATAAAGATTGCGAAGAGGTGATCGTAACCATGGAAACAGCCGGCGATGAAGGTTCGGCGACCTTCAAGCAGACGATGTGGGTTACAAAAGACGTTCCGGGGTACAAGGAAATACAGGATTTCCAGAAACATATGTCAGAATCAGGGCTCGGTTCATCGGGAATGATGGGCGCAAACAAGAAAAACTACGAGGATTTCCAGGAAAAGATCAGTGAGATCGAAGGCTTCCCGCTCGAGATCGTCATGGAGATGATAATGGGCGGCGGCGTCATGTCATTCACCATGACCACCCGCAGCGAAGTTACCAAGATCGAGACGAAACCAATAAACGACAAGGTCTTCGAGATACCAGCCGGTTATTCCTTGAAGGAGTAATAGATTCAGACAGGTTATAGCGGATGCAGACAGATTAGCATCCAGAATGTCAATCCGCGTTTATCCACCACCATCCGTATGAATCCATTGCTGCATGCAGCAAGGAATAAATGAGCATTTCCGGTGTATAATAATATAGAGAGTGATGAAGCGCTGATACAATCGGTCAAGAATGGCGATTGTGATGCGTTTGGACCGATTGTCGAGCGCTACAAAATGGCTCTGTACAAGGTGATGTACCGTATGGTAATGAACCGAGATGATGCCGAGGACCTGGTCGAGGAAGCGTTCATCAAGGCATATCGTTCGATAAAGAAGTTCCAGACTGGCAGGCCGTTTTACAGCTGGTTGAGGAGGATCGCCGTGAATAATGCGATAAATTTTCTGAAGCGTGAGCGCAGGAGCAACGTCGGGCCGTTGGAATACGTTGAGAATACCTTATCCAACGGTCGAAACGACCCGGCTCAGATGATCCGGGATAAGATGCTCCGTGAACGAATAAGCGCGGCGATCGCACGGTTGCCAGAGGACGCGCGCATCATCCTTTCACTCAAGGTCGAAGAAGACCTGTCATACGACGAGATCGGCAAACTGCTCAAGATCCCTAAAGGAACCGTGATGTCGCGACTGGCCCGCGCTCGCATGAAATTGAAGCAAATATTCGAAGATATGGAGGTGCAAAAGCATGAAATGTGATCTGCCCATTGAGTTATTGAGCGCTTATCTTGACGGCGAACTCAGTGAGCATGAAAAAGCCAGGGTCGAAGCGCATCTGAAGGATTGTGCAGCATGCCGGGAGCAATTATCGGCGCTGGAGAGAATTGACAAAGGCTTAGGAGAAGGTGTTTATGAAGAGCCTTCTCGAGAATTCATCTTCGGGCTTAACCGGCGCGTCATGGAAAGGATCAGACCCGCGCCGCGGCGCAGGCTGTTCAGGTTCGCGCCTATTTTCGCGCCGGTAGCAGCGGTGATACTCATCCTCGTTGTCCTCATTGAAATAAGCCCTTCGAAGCGGATGGTCGGCGTGACCGACCGTATTGCATACAAGAAAATCACGGCACGACAGCAAATACAGATGTCCATACCAGAACCTGAGATCGCCCCAGCACCAGAGCCGGTGGCAACAATGCGCATGGCAAAGGCATCCGAGGAAACAGCGCCATCCGAAAAACTCGAAGAGGCTCCGGCCGCTACAGGTATCGCAGAAACTAGTGATGAAATGGCTGATATCGATGAAGCCATAATGGTCGTTCCGGCGCGGGCGCAGGTGGTGCGTGCGATAATAGACACCACGGGAACGATCATAAAGGTAGCAACGGGTAACACATTGATCCCGGAAAAGGACACGGTTCTCGAAAAGGAACTCGCCGGTCAGCAATTAGCCCCGCCCACCATCGAAGGCAAGAAGAAACAGGTATATTTTGAACTGGCTCCGACACAAGAAAAAGATGAGGCGGAACAATAATATGTACTTGCAGATCCGTGTCATACCACGTTCGAAGAAAAATGAAATTATCGACCTGGGAAAAAAGAGGCTGCGCGTAAAAGTAACCTCCCCGCCTGTAGATGGCAGGGCAAACAAAGAACTGATAGAATTACTTGCCCGATACTACAAAAAGAAAAAATCGTCAATCACCATCAAAAAAGGCACGAAATCGAGGGATAAGGTTATCGAGATAGAAGACTCTTAGCAGGAAGAGTCTTCTAATTTAGCTACATCTGCTGCTCCAGATATTTACGGAACTTCCGCAGGGCACGTGCTCGGTGGCTGATACGGTTTTTTGTTGCGGGACCCAATTCAGCAAAGGTCTTCTTGTATCCTTTCGGTATAAAAACAGGATCGTAGCCAAACCCGTGTTCGCCTTTTGGCACATTAGAGATCTGACCAACGCACTCACCTTCAAATGCCTTATACTTACCGTGTCCAAAGCAGTAAACAAAAACTGCACGGAACGCAGCATTGCGGTTTTTCTTATCGGCGAGATTCTTCAACAATCTCGCTATGCGACCTTCATCGTCTTTGCCATACCGTGCCGAGAATATTCCAGGCTCGCCATCCAGGGCTTCCACGAAAAGTCCGGAATCATCCGCAAGCGCCGGTTCGCCGCGTAACCGGTAGACGAACTCGGCTTTGGCAAGACTGTTCTCCAGCAGGGTCCTGCCGCACTCTGGAATATCGATATTAAGCAGATCGTTCAACTGTTGCACCGTAACCAGGTCGCCAATGATCTTCTTAATCTCAACGGCCTTATGCTGGTTACGGGTTGCGAGTATGATACGCGGCCGCAGAGCTTCTTCTCTCAATGACTCCCTTGTAAGACCGTATGCCTAAGGCGTCACCATCGTCTCGACGATGAATGCGCCGCGGTAACCAAGACTCAAAGCCTTATTCTTCAAAGGCTCGATTTCTTCACGGGTTAAGTAATCACCCACGCGAACTTTGTAGTATGGCGCCACGTACTCGATGTATACGGGGTCGGTGAACACTGCACGTGCATCTGTGGCAACCCGCGAAGCGTTTTCCTCGGTGTTCGAGGCAAATATCTGAACACGGAATCCGAGAATCGTCTGTGGTGCTGGAGCAGGTGCAACGGGTTGCGCTGGGGGCATATAAGGTTCGGCAGCCGGACGTTCAGGCAAGATCGGTTCCTCGGCGACCGGCGGTGGTATCAACACGAGTTCTTCTTCAACCGGTTCCATCGGTTCTTCCTCGACCGGAGGAGGTGGCATTAGCGGTTCCTCAACCGGCAGCACGGGCTCGGTGCTCACCGTTGCCGGTTCCTCTTCTCCGAAGACAACAACCTCTTCCAGACCTTCAGTCTCCACCGTGGTTTTCTTTGGTGCACAGACCACGAAAATCAAAATGCACCCGAGCAATAACAATTTCTTCATCCTTTCCTCCTTTTCGTGTTCTTCACTTAAATAACTTCTTTAGATCCTGAGCCCGTTCCTTCTTACAAACCAAAACACCATGCTGGCTCACAATGACGATCAACCCTTTCACATCATAGGCGCGCAAGGGCATATCCCGGCTGAACATAATCGAATCTTCGATCTGAACACCGCGTGCGTCTCCAACCAGCACATTCCTTTTGTCATCTTTCTTAAAATACCTTTCCAGAGCCATCCATGAACCCACGTCATCCCAGCCAAAATTACCTTCGACAACACACAACCGCCGGCTCTTCTCCATTACACCGTAATCGATTGAGATATCGGGCACACGCTCGAAATGACGTACCTTCCGATGCGCGACGAATTTCTCGACTCCTCTATACACATCGGGAACATAACCTTTGATTTCGCCTAGTATCGTGTCTATGCTGAAACTGAATATCCCGCTGTTCCAGAGATATCGTCGGCTCCGGACATATTGTCTGGCCCTGGTCAAGTTTGGCTTCTCGGTAAATCCAGCACCGGCGTAGGACTTATTCCCTCCCTGCGTGCCCATCCTACGACCGAGTTTGACATAACCGTATCCAGTTTCCGGCCGCTCCGGTCGAATGCCGTAGGTAACGAGATACCCGTCTTCCGCAAGCCTCTGCCCGTACATCAGTGCGCCGATAAAAGCTTTTCTGGGTCTGATCAAATGGTCGGCCGGCATTACATGCATGACGCCGCTGTCGAATTTCTTGCGTAAGATCATCCCGGCGAGACAGATCGCCGGCGCGGTATTACGTCTAACCGGTTCAACCGCGATGTTTTCCCTGCCAACGTATTTCTTCGTCAGTGCCTTCAGTTCCTTCGGTATTATCAACAACCGTTCGTTCTTCTTGAAATTTCCCTCGATACGTTGCAGCGTCTGGATCAATAGAGGTTTGTTGTCGAAAATCGCGAGAAATTGCTTTGGAAAACTGGGTTGACTCAACGGCCAGAAACGTTCTCCCCTGCCGCCGGCAAGTATCACCGCAAATTTCTTAATTACCAACCTCCTTCAACTTGAACAAAACACTTCCGAATTTCATGCTTGCCCGGATCTGCACTGGTAACCGCTCTATCTCGGAATACCATATCTCCATACCGCCTTTGGCACCAAATATACCCTTACCCTCGGTCTGTGGTTCAACAAGGATCGTTTCGTAATCCCCGGCCTTAGTACCGATACTTTCCTTTTTTTGAACCACACATCTAACGTTGTGATTTTCCCGCGCGCTGTGAACGTCAATTGCAATCGTATCACCCAATACAAGTGGGATACGGCGCAGGTAATACCAGAAACTCAATATATCTCTCGTTTCTGGGGCAGTACCGATGATCAGCGAATCATCATAGTTTACGTACTGGGAATCGCGATTGAAAAAAAGATTCCCCGTCCGGCGGTAGCCGCTTTCATTAATTCTTTCACGGAATACGTAAGGTAATAGATCATTGGAACTCGTATACACTTCAAGCGTATCATCTATCGAGAACAACCATCTCAGGCCACCCGCCGACGTAAGGACCGAGGATAAATGATAACAGTGCACACCCTCATAGGTCAGCGTGTCTTTGACTTCGAGAGTCATTGTCCCCAGGTTCAGGAACGAAAATCTTGCATCGTATTCCAGCCTCTCCCCGATATTGAAACCGACCACTAAGATGATAACGATCATATGACGAGGCTGTTCAGTCTTTCGATCCGTTTGTCGATCGGTGGGTGTGTGGCGAACATGCTTGCCACATCGAGCCGGTCCTTGCCAAATGGATTCGCGATGAATAGATGCGCATTAGCGTCTGATGCACGCTTCATTTTCTGCCCGGCATCGCGGAGTTTGGCTAATGCCTGTGCGAGACCCTGGGGATAGCGAGTTATATAAGCACCGGACGCATCGGCCAGGTACTCCCGCTGCCTTGAAATGGCCGACCTGATCAAAGCAACAAAAATGGGCGCGATAATGGCGAGCACCAAGCCAATAACTAATAGGACCAAACCGGCCTGGCCGCCGCTGCGCCGGTTCCGCCGCCTGCCTCCAAAAAACATCGAACGCAAGAAGAAATCACGCAGAAGCACAATCAGCCCGCCAATCGCGGCGACGACTGTCATGAGCAACATGTCGTAGTTCCTGATATGGGACATCTCATGCGCGATGACCCCCTGTAATTCCTGGCGGTTCATTATTTCCAGAAGTCCGGTCGTAACTGCAATCGAAGCGTTCTGCGGGTTACGCCCGGTCGCGAAGGCGTTGGGTGCCGGCGTCGGTGCAATATATACTTTGGGTTTGGGAGTACCCGCCGCTATCGATACTTCCTCGACGATATTATGCAGCATCCTGAATTCATCGGGATCGGCTGGAACCGATCCTGTCGCTTTGAGTGCTATTTTGTCTGAATTATAATAAAGAACAACGTTGTAGACGATGATGAAGATCGCAAACAGTGCATAGCCAGCAATGCCCCAATCCAATACCTGCACGATCACATAACCAAGTGCGCCGAGAAACAGGCTTGTTATGACGATGAACAGGAATGTCTTGCGTTTGTTGGCCGCTATTAAATCGTATAATGTCTCACGCATCAAAACTTAACCCGCACGGCTTCTTTCTCCTCGGCAGGCGCCTCGAAGAACTCACGGGCGGTGAAGTTGAACATCGATGCGATTATCATCTGCGGAACCTTCTGGATGGTCGCATTATAATCCATCACGACATCATTATAGAATTGACGGGCGAACGCTATTTTGTTCTCGGTCGCAGTCAATTCCTCCTGCAATTTCATGAAATTCTCATTTGCTTTCAATTGCGGGTAATTCTCGGCCACCGCAAATAAACTCTTCAAGGTTGCCGTAAGCATGTTATTTGCTTCCGCCGCCTCCTTGGGGCTGCTCGCGCCCATTGCCCGTGAACGCAGTTCAGTAACCTTTTCGAGCACTTCTTTTTCGTGTGCGGCATAACCTTTAACGGTCTCAACCAGATTAGGTATCAAATCATAGCGCCGCTTGAGTTGTACGTCGATCTGTGCCCATCCGTTATCGACTCTTGTCCTCTTAACAACGAGACTGTTATATATAAGAATAAACGCCAGCACAATGGCCGCAATGATTATTATCAGTAATATCATTTTACCTCCACTGTTAAATCTTACACAAATAAATAAATTTGTCAAGTTAAGCATTCCATTACGCTCAAAGCTTGACGTTATTATGAATATTTGTATAATTGCATTAGAAAATGGTCAACCAAACCATAAAAGACTACGAAATCAAAGAACTTATCGCCACCGGAGGCATGGCTGCCATCTATCGCGCCGTTGATACTTCTACCGGCAACATCGTAGCAATCAAAATACTACACGGCCATCTTGCCCAGGACAAGGATTTCATCACCCGCTTCGAAAGGGAAGCGCACGCAGCAGCAAACCTTAAGCATGACAATATCATCGATATCCTGGGTTATGGTGAAGCAGCTGGTGTCTATTACATCGCGATGGAGTACGTCGAAGGCAAGAGCCTCAAAGACCTCATCAACACGGTCACATTCATGCCCCATGATATCGCCCTCGCCATTGTCTACGATATCTGTCAGGGCATCGAGCACGCGCACCAAAAGGGTGTTGTACATCGCGACATAAAGCCTGCAAACATCCTGGTCAACAAAGATGGCAGGGTGAAGATAACCGACTTCGGCCTTGCCCAAGCCCAGGATCTTACGTCCATTACCGTAACCGGCGCCATCGTGGGCACGCCAGCCTATATGTCACCGGAACAAGCAGCCGGGAAGCGGATCGACACCCGCTCGGACATTTTCTCGCTTGGCGTCGTGATTTACGAGATGATTACGGGTAGCAAACCATTTCAGGGTGAGAGTTACTCGTCGGTCATTCATGCCATTCTCACGATCCCGGCACCCAGACCGATTGACGCGAATCCAATTGTAGAGGATAGCGTCAGCGCGATTATCGAAAAAATGCTCCAGAAGGATGCCAGCAAGAGGTATCAGAACATCAGCAGGGTGAGTGAAGATGTATATGCCTACTTCAGGGAACACAACATCGAGGTCCCCTCGAAAAAGATCGGAGAATTCATTGCCGAGCCCGATCGTATCTCGGTGCAGAAGAAACAGGAGGCAAAAGAAAGATACATGAAACGTGGACTTCACTACATGACGCTGGGCAAGGGTAACATCGATGATGCAATAAAAGAATTCGAGAAGGTACAGTACCTCGACCCTGAGGACGTGAATGCCAAAACACACCTTACTCAATTGAAGCGTAAGAGGAAAACCGCCCCTCCTGTTATGGAAAAAGAATCGCCGAAAGGAAAAAAGAAGTTCCCCATCGGTATCGCGGCAATCGTAACCGCAGCGGTCGTTGTCATCGTACTGTCCGCAACATTTCTCAGAAATTACGGAAACCAGAAGCCCGGTTTGATGTATGGCTCGATTTTCATAGATTCCAGGCCGGCTGAAGCTTCGATCTACCTCGATGATATTGATCTGAATCTCAATACGCCATTCAGAGTTGACAGCATAGCAACGGGAGACCACACAATCGAGGTCAGAAAGAGGGGTTACCGGACGTATACACAGAAAATTACGCTCGGAGGAGGCGAAACAATCTCCGTGAATGCCAGGCTCATACAAGAAATCGCCACGGTTTCAACCGGGAATATTAAGATCACGTCCAAGCCGAGCGGCGCAGCGGTAGTAGCCGACGGTAAAGATACGGGCTTACAGACTCCGTGTACGTTAAAAGGTATCACGGCCGGGCAACATGTCATCCAGCTCGTGAAAAGCGGTTATCAAACATATGAGTTAAAACCTGTCATTCAGTCAGACCAGACAACAAGCGCTTCGGTTAATCTTACGAAAATACAACAGAGGGAAACGAGACGCAAAGCGCAAAAATCATATTTCCGAATCAACGTCGACCCATGGGCAAGGATATATATTGATGGTAAATATATTGAAACTACCCCATTGGCAAAATCGATTGAAGTCACATCCGGTAGCCATAGGGTCAGGCTTGAGAATCCTAACTTCCAGACCTGGCAGAGGAACATAAATTTCAAACCCGGTCAAACCGTTTCCATGGACGTCAAACTCGAACCTTTTGCCGGTAGCCTGAAGATTAGCGTGAGACCCTGGGCGGATGTGTATATTGATGGTAAGTTCTATGAAACAACGCCGATTGCCAAACCCATAGACCTGTCTGCCGGAAGACATACTTTGAAATTAATTAATCCTTCTTTTGTTCCGTATGAAGAAGTAATAGTCATTGAAGCGAACAAAACACTGAGAAAGTCAATTGAATTGTCTCGCAAATAGGGAGGTGACATGATAAGAATGGTCAATATGTTGTTGTTGAGTTGCCTTATGTTCCAGATCGGAAGCGCGCAGTCGGTTACCGAGGACTCGCTCGAGACCATGCTCAACAGGGCAAAAGATTATTACTACAGAGGTGAATATGAATCCGCGATACGAGAACTTGAAAACGCCCTCAAATACCTGAAACAATTGAAACTTGCCGACCAGGTAGAAGCATATAAGTACCTGG
>CP070686.1:2361423-2399709 GCA_020353055.1 Caldifarciminota bacterium
AGATGGTCATGCCTGGCGATAATGCGAATTTTGAGATCGAATTGATCAGTCCGGTGGCGATCGAGCAAGGCTTACGGTTCGCGATCCGCGAAGGCGGCCGCACCGTCGGCGCTGGCGTCGTCACTAAAATAATCGAATAATCATGAGAGTCATCATCGATCTTGCGTGCAAAGACTGTAAGAATCGGAACTATTCGACGACCAAGAACAAGAAAAAACAGCAGCGTCTTGAAATTCGAAAATATTGTCCGTTCTGTCGAAAGCATACAACCCATAAAGAAACTAAATAGGCCTGTAGCTCCAACGGCAGAGCACCCGGCTCCAAACCGGGGGGTTGGGGGTTCAAATCCCTCCAGGCCTGCATGAGGTTAAAACGAATGTTAAATAAGATAAGAGATTACATAAAAAATGTCTACTACGAGATGCGTAAGGTGACGTGGCCCACACGCAGTGAAGTCACGAATTCTACTATTGTGGTCGTCGTCATATCGTTGATTGTCGCAGTCATAATATTTGCACTTGATACAGTCTTCACGACTGCATTGGGTCTAATAATACAATAGGATAGATTTTTTATGCAATGGTACGTCGTACATACGCTCACCGGACACGAACATAAGGTTAAGAAGATACTGGAAAAAATGGTCAAAGACAATAACATGGAAGAATCATTCGGTAAAATCGTCATCCCCGTTGAAAATCAAGTTCGTATTAAGAAGGGCAAAAAAGTAGTCGAGGAGAAACGGTTGTATCCAGGTTATATAGTGATCGAAATGGAAGGTAATGATGAAACCCTGCGCCTCGTCAATTCGATCTCGGGAGTCACCCACTTTCTTGGTTCAAAGACGAAGCCGATACCCCTCGGCGAAGACGAAATCAAGGAGCTCCTCAAGCAATTAGAGGAATCCAAAGAAAAAGTCGTAACGAAGATCCCCTTTGCTAAAGGTGAACGCGTGTCTGTTACGGACGGGCCTTTTACCGACTTTATCGGTACCATTGAAGAAATCTACCCGGAACGCGAGAAGGTAAAAGTATTGGTGGTAATATTCGGTCGAACGACTCCGATCGAACTAGGCTTTCATCAATTGAAGAGTTTGTAAGGAGAAAGATGGCAAAAAAAGTCATAGCAACTGTCAAACTGCAGATACCTGGGGGCGGTGCAACACCTGCTCCGCCGGTTGGACCGGCGCTCGGTCAACACGGCGTCAACATTATGGACTTCTGCAAGGCATTCAACGCGGAAACGAAGAACCTTTCCGGCTTGATCGTCCCTGCCGTAGTTACAATTTACAACGACCGAACATTCTCCTATTTGCTCAAGAGCCCACCCGCTGCAGTGTTGCTCAAACAGGCCGCGGGCATTGCTAAAGGATCACCCGTTCCCAACCGTGAGAAAGTCGGCAAGGTTACCCGGGCGCAGATAAAGGAAATTGCACAGCGCAAAATGAAGGACCTGAACAGTGATACGATCGAACAGTGCATGAAGATCATTGAGGGAACCGCACGAGGCATGGGTATATTGGTGGAGGATTGATGAAACACTCAAAAAGATACAGAGCGAACAAGGAAAAAGTTGAATCAAAAAAGTACTCCCTCGAAGAAGCCATCAAGAAAGCGAAAGAAACGGCAAATTCGAAATACGACGAATCAATTGATTTGTCCATTAAATTAGGTATCGACCCGAAGAAGACAGATCAGTTCGTGCGGGGATTCTCAAACTTGCCCCACGGAACGGGTAAAACTAAACGAATACTTGTACTTGCCAAGGGCGAAAAAGAACAGGAAGCAAAGGATGCAGGCGCTGATTACACCGGATTTGATGAGTACCTCGAGAAACTCAAAGGTGGTTGGAGCGACGTGGACATCATAATCGCAACCCCCGATGTAATGTCCGATATTAGCAAACTGGGAAGAATACTCGGACCGAAAGGGCTCATGCCTTCACCCAAAGCCGGCACCGTGACTTTCGAAGTTTCTGCTCAGGTAAAAGCCCTAAAAAAAGGAAAAGTCGAATTTAAGACCGATAAAACTGGTTGTGTACATATTCCTGTGGGGCGAGCAAGTTTCGATGATCAGAAATTGCATGAGAATATTCTGGTCCTGATGGAAGATCTGCTTGCCGCAAAACCGCAGACGGTGAAGGGTAATTTGATCAGATCGATCACTATATCCTCAACCATGGGGCCCGGAATAGCAATAGAGGATAAAGAACTTCTCGATCGCGCCAGAAAAGGAGGTATCTGATGCCTGCTCAGAAGAAAATCGAATACGTTGAGAAAATAAGAGAACGTCTCAAGCCAGGCAAAGCCTTCTATTTTACGGACTTCACTGGCCTTGCCGTAAAACATCTCGAAGTACTACGACGTGAGCTAAGAAAAAATAACGCGGGCTACGTTGTACTAAGGAATACTCTTGGTTTTCTCGCAATGAAAGACATGGGTTTTGACGAAAATAGAATTAATGAACTCTTTGTTGGTCCAACCGGCATCGCCATCGCTTTTGATGACCCAGTGGTTCTGGCTAAGGTCCTGAATAGCACGGAAAATCTGAAGTTGAAGGGTGGTATCGTGGAAGGCAAATTTTTCGACACGACCGAAATAACCCGGCTGGCAAAAATACCATCCAGAGATGTACTATATGGTCAGATGGTTGGATCAATCAATGTAATCGCAAATTTTGTCGGGACTTTGGAATCGATAATTAGAGATCTAATGTATACCCTTGAAGCGCTAAAAGATAAGGAGGTAAAATGACGGCGAAAGCAAAAAAGGGTGTTGATGCCTTGGTCGAGGAAATTGGCAATTTATCAGTACTCGAGCTATCCGAACTTGTGAAGGCACTGCAGGACAAATTCGGCGTAACCGCTGCTGCACCGATACAAATGGCGGCGCAGCCCGCGGCAGAATCGGACAAACCTGCTGCTGAAGAAAAATCAGAGTTCGCAGTGAACATGACATCTTGCGGAGAAAAGAAGATTCAGGTGTTGAAGGTTCTGCGCGAGCTCACTGGCCTTGGGTTGAAAGAAGCAAAAGATTTAATCGACAACCTTCCCAAGGCTGTGAAAGAAGGTGCGACAAAGGAAGAGGCACAAAACATGAAAAGCAAACTCGAGGAGGTTGGTGCAACTATCGAGTTGAAATAAATTGACCCTGCGCAATAGAGTACAAGTACCTATATTTTGCCACCATCATGGGGGAAGAGTATAAATTATGATGAATACTGTTGATTTTTCTAAACGCAAGTCAAGCTTCACCATGCCTCACTTGCTAGAAGTTCAACATGAGTCTTATGATCAATTCATGACAAAAACGATTAAGGATATATTTGGTCATGAATTTCCAGTGTCTGATATTCACAACCGCTATCAACTGCTTTATAATTCACACCGTTTCGGCACAGAGAAGTATTCGGCAAATGAGGCAATTGATAAGGGGGCAACCTATGGTATCCCCCTGAAAGTAAGCTTCAGACTGGTCAGCAAGGAAGACGATGGAGAACTACACGACATCACTGAACAGGAAATATATCTGTGCGACCTGCCCTTGATGACCGAACGTGGTACATTTGTCATCAACGGAGTCGAAAGGGTCGTGGTGAACCAGATACACCGCTCACCGGGTGTCTACTTCAGCGAAAATAACAATGCGTTTTCGGCCATGGTTATACCCTACCGTGGACAGTGGGTCGAGTTCCTCGTCGACCATGCACATACGCTTTATGCGATCCTTGACCGGCGCAAGAAACTCGTAGGAACTATGTTCCTGCGTAGTCTTGGGTTTGAAACGAACGAAGAGATTATCAGACAGTTCTTTCCGGTCAAAACAGTCGACTTGAAAAATGCTGAAAACTATTTCACCGCTGAAGAAATAACCGAAGGAGAAAACACGATTCTCCCCGCCGGCGAATTACTCGATGCACCTAACATCGAATTCCTCGTCCACAAGGAAGTGAAGAAAGTCGCGATAATCGACTCGCATCACCCTGGCGTCACCATACTCACCAATACACTGAAGAAGGACCGGACCCACTCCAAAGAAGAGGCTGCAAAAAAAATCTATACACTACTGCGCTCGATGGCCCCGCCCACGCTCGACATAGCCATGTCTTATATCAATAATATTCTATTCGATCTGGGTCACTTTGATCTGGGTGACGTCGGACGGTTCAAGCTAAACATGCGCCTTGGTATTACCGAACGTTCGAAGAAACACGATTTCGCAATCGAAGATCTTCTTGAAATATTCCGCCGGTTATTCCAATTAGTAGCCAAGGAACTTGAACCAGATGATATCGACCACCTTGGAAATCGTCGGGTGCGCCGTGTTGGCGAGTTGCTCGGAGAACAATTCAGGTTGGCGATAAAGCAACTGAAACAGAACATCAAAGAACGAGCTTCATTAATGGATGAATCTGGACTTTCGCCGCAGGATCTGATCAATCCACGGCTTGTGTCAAATATAATTAACAAATTCTTCACGACATCACAGCTCTCTCAATTCATGGAACAGACAAATCCTCTGTCAGAAATGACTCACAAACGACGTATTTCATCGCTCGGTCTTGGCGGGTTAACAAGACAGACGGCAGGATTCGAAGTCCGTGATGTTCACTATTCACATTATTCCAGGATATGTCCGATCGAGACACCGGAGGGGCCAAATATCGGTTTGATATCGAGTCTGGCTAGTTTTGCCAAAATCGATAAATACGGATTCATCCTTGCGCCTTACTGGGTAGTCAAGAATTGTCGTGTGACCGATGAAGTCATGTATCTCAGAGCCGACGAAGAAGACAAATATACAATTGCCCAGGCAAACACGCCAGTTGACGACAAGGGTAAGATCATAACCGATCAGGTTCTTTGCCGTCGCCGGGATGATTTTCCGCTGGTGGCTCCGAGCGAAGTGCATCTGATGGACGTATCACCAGAACAAGTATTCAGTCCCACCACGTCGCTTATTCCTTTTCTGGAGCACGATGATGCTGACCGGGCTCTCATGGGTTCCAATATGCAGAGACAAGCCGTACCATTGATCGACCCGGATATCCCGTACGTAGGCACTGGAATGGAAGACCGTATCGCAAAGAACTCAGGAATACTGTTGCTTGCCGAAGAGGATGGAAGAGTTGACTACGCTGACGCTTCAAGGATCGTCATTGAAACGAACCGTAAGGCAAAGAAACGTTATCACCTGTCAAAATTCGTGCGGTCAAATCAGAACACCTGCATACATCAGAGACCGCTCGTCGCGGTTGGGCAGAAAGTCAAGAAGAATGACGTACTGGCCGACGGCTACGCAACGAAAGACGGCGTTCTCGCCCTGGGGAAAAACGTCCTGGTGGCATTTATGCCTTTCCTCGGCTACAATTTTGAGGATGCCGTTGTTGTCAGCGAAAGACTTGTACGCGATGACACTTTTTCGTCAATACATATCATAGAGTGTACCTGCGAAGTCAGAGAAACCAAATTGGGTCCTGAGGAAGTAACCCGAGACATACCAGGATTGTCAGATTTCCTACTGAAGGACCTGGATGAATTTGGCATTGTTCGCGCGGGAGCCGAGGTAGGACCCGACGATATCATCGTCGGCAAAATAACTCCAAAAGGTGAAACCGAACTGACTCCTGAAGAAAGGCTGATGCGGGCAGTTTTTGCGGAAAAAGCCACTAACGTACGCGACACGTCACTTAGAATCGAACCAGGTGTCGAAGGCGTCGTCATCGATCGAAAGATCCTTACGCGCAAGACCACTGACCCTCTTGCCAAGAATGTCGAAGAAGAACGCCGGCACAAGATCCAGCAGGAATTTTCTGCAATGCAGCAGGAAATCCTTACCACCAGAAACAACCTCCTGAAGAGTAGGTTGATCGGCAAAACCGCAGCCTCATCGATTCGGAATGAAAAAGGTAAAATCATCCTGACCAAGGGAAGAGCATTTGAAGAAAGCTTCTTTGAAGATCTGACAGTAACCAAGATAGAAGCCGACAACAAATTCGTGACAAATAACAAGCTGAACGAAGAAATCACGACTATCGCGAAGGAGAGCGAAGAGAGACTGCTTCAAATCGTGGCGGATAAGAAGAACGAAGAAGATAAACTGTTGAAGGGTGACGAACTGCCGCACGGTGTATTGAAAATTATCAAGGTCTTCATTGCACAAAAGAGAAGAATCGCGGTCGGTGACAAGATGGCGGGACGTCACGGCAATAAAGGAGTAGTGGCAAAAATCATGCCCGAGGAAGACATGCCATTCCTACCCGACGGTACGCCAGTCGACATTATCCTCAACCCGTTAGGTGTACCCTCGCGTATGAATGTGGGACAGATCCTTGAAACACATTTAGGCTGGGCTGCAGACAAACTGAAATTCTACGCGACAACACCGATCTTCAATGGTGCGACTATCGAAGAACTGAAAGAGAGATTAAAAGAGGCAGAATTACCTGCAGATGGGCAAATCCAGCTGAGAGATGGTAGAAACGGGATGCCAGTTGCATCAACGGTTACTGTGGGTCACATGTACATGATGAAATTGATACATATGGTGGATGAAAAAATCCACGCACGTTCCACGGGTCCCTACTCACTGATAACACAACAGCCGCTCGGCGGAAAAGCACAATTCGGAGGTCAACGTTTGGGTGAAATGGAAGTATGGGCACTCGAAGCCTACGGCGCAGCTTATACGCTCCAGGAGATGCTGACGGTCAAATCCGATGACGTCGCAGGAAGAGCATCAATGTATGAAGCACTAATAAGAGGCAAGAATCCTCCACGGCCAAGAGCCCCGGCTTCTTTCAACGTGCTCTTAAAAGAATTGCAAGGGTTATGCTTCAATATAACCCTTGAGAAAAAGGAGGAACCCGATGAAAAGTAAGATCTACGATACTTTCGATCTCCTCGATTACGATAAGATCAAACTATCTCTTGCTTCACCTGAAACAATTGTATCCTGGTCACGCGGTGAAGTCACCCGCGCCGACACGATCAATTACCGCACGCAGAGACCGGAAAAGGATGGATTGTTCTGTGAACGGATATTCGGCCCGGTCAAGGATTTTGAGTGTTCATGTGGCAAGTATAAGAAAGCCAAGTATCGCGGTACGGTCTGCGAGAGATGCGGAGTAGAAGTAGTCCCATCATCAGTTCGAAGAGACAGGATGGGACATGTTGACCTCGCGGTACCGGTTGCACATCTATTCTACTATAAGATTTCACCGAGTAAGATCGGCCTCCTCCTCGATCTTTCAATCAATCAACTTGAAGCAATTCTTAATTACGAAGCCTACGTGGTTCTGGAATCGGGTGACTCACCATACAGAAAAGGTGAAGTACTGATTGAGGAAGAATACCAGGAAGCGATAAAGAAATTCGAAGGATTCAAAGCGGATATGGGCGGACAGCCGATATACGATCTGCTAAGAGAGATCGATCTGGAAAATCTATCGTCGGACCTGCGCATCAGACTCGAAAAAGAAACATTGCAGGCGAGGCGCGTCCAATTATTGAAAAAACTGAAGCTTGTCGAAGCATTTCGTCTATCTGGCAACCGTCCCGAGTGGATGGTGTTAACAAGAATCCCTGTAATACCGCCAGATCTAAGACCCCTCGTGGCCCTGGAAGGCGGGCGCTACGCCACATCGGATCTAAATGATTTGTACAAACGGGTGATAACACGCAACAACCGCGTGAAATCGATCACGTCGGGTATAAAAACGCCAGAAGTTATCATTAGGAATGAAAAAAGAATGCTGCAGGATTCAGTGGATGCGCTTCTGGATAATTCACGGCGCAGCCGACCGATAAAGGGACGCGGCAACCGACCCCTAAAATCTCTTGCCGACGCGTTGAAGGGAAAACAGGGAAGATTCCGCAGAAATCTGCTGGGCAAGAGAGTGGACTACTCTGGCAGATCCGTAATCGTTGTTGACCCGACATTGAAACTCTATCAATGCGGTATTCCAAAGGAGATGGCACTCGAACTTTTCAAACCGATGATCGTACGGAAGCTTGAGGAACGAGGTGTTGTGGATTCAGAAAGAAGCGCACGCCGCCTGGTCCGGGCACGTTCCACCGAGGTCTACGAAATACTGGACGAAATAATCAAGAACCATCCAGTGCTCCTCAACCGCGCTCCCACCCTCCACCGCGTATCGATTCAAGCATTCCTGCCGGTATTGCGTGAGGGACGGGCAATAGCCATACACCCTCTCGTCTGCCATCCTTATAATGCGGATTTCGATGGTGATACGATGAGCGTACATGTGCCGCTGTCCCCTGAAGCGATACTGGAATCTTACATGCTAATGCTTTCGATACACAACATCCGATCACCCGGCAATGGACGTGCATTGATGGCACCGACCCAGGATATGGTAATCGGACTGCACTACCTTACGAAACTCAGAAAGGGAACACCGGAGCCGATCAAATCATTCTCTTCGGTTGATGAAATCTACACCGCTATTTATCACGGTCATATCACGTTCCATCAAGAGATAAAATATGTGTTCAAGAATAAGATCATTGATACAACACCAGGTAGGGTAATCTTCAATGAACAGTTACCAGCCGAAATGCGCTTCAAGAATGTTGAGGTTAATAAAAAGACACTCGCCGGCATAGTAGACGAGTGTCTAAACAAATTCGGAACCGAGAAAACAATCAACGTTCTAGATAATCTAAAAAGATTCGGCTTTGAAATCGCAACCACATCGGGCCTGACAATTGGAATCGATGACATGTTGAGTCTGAAAACCAAGGACAAGATCTGGGCCAAAGGCGCCAAGGAAGTTCAGGAAATAAATAAAGCACATCAAGGTGGACTGATATCGGAAACCGAGCGCTACAACAAGGTAATCGACACATGGACAAGGGTTTCGATGGATATCGAAGAAGGACTCATTGAGGAACTCGAAAAAGATCGTGTGGGATTCAATCCCCTCTACATGATGGTTAATTCAGGCGCGCGCGGTTCGCGTAACCAGGCCTGCCAGATATGTGGGTTGCGCGGTCTCATGTCCAAACCACAGCGCAAAGTGACATCCGTTCAAATCATTGAGACCCCGATTAAATCCTCATGTAAAGACGGACTAACCGTATTGGAATACTTCATCTCAACACACGGTGCGCGAAAAGGTCTGGCCGACACCGCGTTGAAAACTGCCGACGCCGGTTATCTGACACGCCGCCTTGTTGACGTTGCGCAGAATGTAACGACAACGGTGGAAGATTGCGGTACGATCATGGGGCAGGAGATAAGCGCGCTCAAGGAAGGAGAGAAAATTGTCGAACCTTTGAGCGAACGTATCGTGGGCCGAGTCGCTCTCGTGGATGTGATCGACCCGTTATCAAATGAAATTATTGTCAATGCCGGAGATGAAATCTCCAACGAAGATTCGATTAAGATCGAGAAAAGTGGCATCGAAAAGGTAAAAGTACGTTCGATTCTGACATGTGAGGCACCAGTCGGGCTTTGCGCAAAGTGCTATGGCCGAAATCTCGCTACTGGACGCATGGTGGAAATGGGCGAAGCCGTTGGAGTTCTCGCCGCGCAGTGTATTGGCGAACCAGGTACTCAGTTGACACTCCGGACCTTTCACACCGGCGGCGTTGCTTTACGTATCGCGGAAACTGCTTCACGCAATGCAGAGTTCTCTGGTAAGGTCAGTTTCGAAAATCTATCCGCCGCCGAGCGAGAAGATGGACTGCTGATTAGTTTGAATGACAAAGGCCGGATGATCATCAAAGGCAGTACCCGAAAAATCAGCTACAATATACCGATCGGAGCAATCATCTATCCCAAGGCTAAAACCACAATAAACGAAGAAGATATCCTGTTCGAATGGGATCCATACTCGATACCCATTGTGAGTTCCACGGGTGGCGCGGTTAAATATCAAGACATCATTCCGGGTGTGACTATGCAAGAAAACTGGGTTGATGAACGGTCCGGAGGCAAGCAATTCGTGATCGTTGAGGACAGACTCCGTCACCACCATCCAAAGATAAATATCGTCGAGAAGAAGACAAAGGTGCTGAAAACTTTCTCTATACCGGCTGGTACATATTTACTGGTCAGAGACGGAGACAAGATAACGCCCGGAACCCTGATTGCGAGGATACCTAAGGAGATCGGTAAGAGTAAAGATATAACCGGTGGTCTACCACGTGTTGAGGAATTGTTCGAAGCGAAAATCGTCAAGAATCCCGCCGTGGTTACGGAGATCGATGGTATCTGCGATGTAGATGAAGAAAAAGGATTTTGGAAGATAACGGTAACACCGGAAGTGGGTGATGTAAGATCCTATAAGATACCGACAACACGGTATTTGAAGGTTCACTCGGGTGAATTCGTTCGTGCCGGCGACCCGTTGTGTGAAGGAGCCATTGACCCCCACGATATATTGAGGATCAAGGGACCCATGGAGACTCAACGTTTCTTGGTTAATGAAATTCTTGAGGTTTACCGTATACAGGATGTGAAGATAGACGACAAGCACATCGAAGTAATTGTACGTCAAATGCTCCAGAAGGTCAAAATTGAGGAACCTGGTAACACACCGTTCGTGGGTGGTGAAATTGTGGATAAACGCCGCGTAATCGAGGTAAACCAGCAGGCACTGGTTGAAGGAAAAAAACCGGCGACCTACCGCCCCATCTTGCTTGGGATAACCAGGGCAGCCCTCTCCACCGAATCGTTTTTCTCCGCATCCAGTTTCCAGGAAACAACTAAAGTACTTGCTGATGCCGCGGTCGAGGGTAAGATCGACCGGCTTGAAGGGCTGAAGGAAAACGTCATCGTGGGAAGAATCATACCTGCGGGGACGGGTCTCAGGAGTTATCAAGGAATAAGCCTCGAGGTTGAGAAAACTGAAGCCCAGGCCATATAGAACAAATCAGTTAAGAAAAAGGCCCCTCACACGGGGCCTTTTCTTTTCACAAAAGACTCATTATGAAACCGGTGATAATCGGTACTGAAAAATTATCGTCCAGCGGCAATGGAAGAGATTCGAACACTGAGGCGGCAACCGCTCCGACGATAAGAACAAAAAGAGGTAATGTTCCTGTAACAACATATAGTACATAAGCGCTGACCAATGATGCAATGAGAAAACCCAGACTTCCCAGTACTGTTTTGTTCTGAAATATTTTGGGACTTTTTATATTCTGACCAAAAATGGCCGCGAACGTATCGCCAACGATTATGTAAGAGCATGCAGCTACAACAATTGGCTTGCTGTATAGTAACGAAGTTATGAAGCACCCAAGCAGCAGATATGAAGCACCGCTCAGACGTCTTATCTCATGACGACGCAGGAACGAACCAAAGAATAGTATGAATGCTTCCTTGATACCGTTGATATGAAGCCGCAGGAAATCTACCATGGCGATGGCAAAACAAACCATTGCCAGCAGTATACGCCCACGCGGCTCGGGTGATAACTGATAGGTAATCGGAATGAAAATCGCCCATAGATTGAGGAGTTTTCTGAATACTTCTGCCTTTATTAGAATCTTAGCCCCGCAGACACTTTGTTTGTGTTGTCAAGATCAGGATGTGCCATGAAAGCATAATCAAGGCTGAATTTTCCGTATTGAAGACCGATGCCCAGGGTATAATCGCCCCTGTAGATACCCATCCTACCGAATAGCAAATCCCGGTAGCCATACTCGAATCCAAGATTGACATCAAAACCATCGACATCGATCATCTTCACAATGTCTGCCTCAATTGCAACAGTCGAGTTAATCGCCTTGAGGTGTATGATTGGCGCTACGCCCAATGCAATCTTTGGCAATATCGTCTCCTTGAGACCACTGCTCCAAACAAGGGGCGATAATACAAAATCCCTTATCGCAAAACCGATTCTCAAATAATCAAGTTTATACGCGACGCCAAGATCCAACCCCCCACCATAACCAGTTATCGCGTTCAGGTTCCGGTAGAATACCTTTATGTTAGCACCAACAGAGAATCGCTCATTACCCTTGGAACCGTTTATGTAGAATAGAAAATCAGATGTGCCTACGGTATCATAAGGGATCGGTACGTTGTTACTACCGGGGTCCAGGGTAGTATCGGGTAATGTCGTCAGCTTTATGCCGCTGGTGTGAACATACTGAATGCCTAAACCCAGACTCATATTGCCGCGTGGCAGAACAACTGCCCCAAAATCATTCTTCACCGCTCCCGCGAAATTCTCAGCATGCATCACGTGAGCACTCCGTGAGGTGAAAAAAGTCCCCGCCGGGTTGAAATACAATACTGTCGGATCGTTGAACTGAGCGATGCCGGCACCACCCATTGCGCTCGCACGCGCACCGACCTGCAACTCCTGAAACTCACCGGCATATTTTGTCCCTACTAAAAAAGCAGGGATCATGAAAAACCCTATGATGCGATACATTTAACACCTGCCTGCATTCTTTTGTTTATCCTTCTGCCATGCCCCTGCAAACCTTTCAGTCTGATTTGGAACATGTATTCACCCGGTGGCACCAACTTGTTGTCATTATCCAACCCATCCCAGACAACCAAATACTCACCAGGTGTTCGTCTTATCCCCTCAATAAAATCACGTATTTTCTCACCATGTTGATTGACGATCGTTATATAAACTCGTGCTTCATCCGTAAGGTATATCGCCAGCGTCGTACCCGGTTTGATGGCCGAAAATTCTCCTGGAAAACACCCGACCACGAACCCATCTACGGCTAACCAAAGATACTGACCGCCCTGTTTCTCCGAAACAAAAACTTGACCGTACCTGCGCCATATTGTAATACCACGAGGCGAGACAAACTCCCCCTTTCCGGTTCCAGTTCTGCCCACGGAGATGATGTATTTGAGATTATGATCGAATTTGTGGATTTGATTATTAACCTCATCGGTTACATAAATACTTCCATAGGAATCCAGCGCCACATAGTGCATGTAAATGTCTGCAAGACCCAATTCAAAATCGTGGACCGAAGCGAGAAACCGTCCGCGGCGCGTGAATTTCGATACACGCGTACCATAATTGTCAGTCACAACAACGTAATCATCCTTGTGAAAATTATGAGGAGCACGAGAGTCGATAACGGCAATACCCATTGGCTGATATATCTCACCGTAAGCTTTTCCTGGTGTCCCAAATGTCAACAATAACGAATCGTCAGAAGAGAAAACATAAATCCTCGAACTATCGAAATCCGTAACGTACAGGTTATTTTCAGAATCAAGACAGACGCCGAACGGCCGTCCCGGTGTCGCGATTTCACCCACCTGTTCCAAACCTCCCTTGCGGTATTGAAGTTTAACAACCCGCCGATTGCCAAAATCGGCCAGCACGACAAGACCGTCATCGTTCGCCGTGATGCCCTTGGGGTCTGAAAACATTTCATCATCCCCGTATACTTTGACCGAAGACAGTCCTGTATTGTATAGTATATGCCCGGCTCCGGCATTGACTCCAAAGATCGTCAACTCATCATCATCCTTCCGTGTCTTAGGATCGTCGAGTTCCTTTAACTTCACCGCAACCACACCCTGGGGATCATCATAGTCGTAAGTTGGGCCAAGAAATAGCTGTAGATAGTATCTTGATGCTCGATAGAAACCAAGGGTATGTTTGAAGGGAGGTACCGTTAGCGTCTGCGGATCGTAACTAATCAGCAAAAAAAAGATGCACAACATTCATTTTATTATAAGCATTTTATGACAATTGTCAAGTTATCGAACATAAACGATATTGACTTCAAACCAATAGCAGGTATCATTGTCTACAAATCATATGCACGTATCAAACCTGAATGTATGGGGTACATATATATGAGCAACACAGTATTCTCACTGAACAACACACGGGGTTCCATCTTAAGATGATAATACCCATACCTTACGGAACTACAAACCTTAAAATAGAAGCAGATGAGAAATACATACTCGACGTGATAAGCCCGAGGGAATGCGGCTCGGGGAATAACGAGAAAATCCTGAAGAACGCCGTCGATCATCCACTGGGCGATGAATCACTCAGCGATTTTCTGAAAGATATAGGCAGGGTGAACGTTGTAGTAAATGACGCTGCGAGACCGACCAGGACCGCAGCGGTCATCTCTATCATCAGTGATCTAATCAGGGATCAGGATACCCATTTCGTAGTCGCTACAGGCGCCCACCGCTCACCTGACGAATTTGAACTCATGGATATTTTCGGTAATCACTACGACCGATACAAAGACAGAATTACTATTCATGACTCAAGAAATGACAGTACACACTACTATCTGGGGCGAACCAGACACGGCAATGAGATGTGGTTGAACAACAAAACAGCAAAACAAGATAGGATCCTGGTTATAGGATCTATTGAGCCGCACTATTTTGCCGGCTATACCGGAGACAGAAAGGCGCTATTGCCAGGAATTGCCGCCAACCGCACGATTGAACAAAATCACAGCCTGGCGTTGCATGCTAACGCAAGGCCTCTAAAACTCGACGGCAATCCAGTCCACGAGGAAATGATCGATTGTGCGTCGGCTCTCGGCAGGAAAAGGATATATTCAATCCAGATGATCATGGACAAGCATCAAAATATTTGCAAGGCATACACTGGGCCCATCATCAGAACACTCGAAACGGCCACCGATGACGCCCGGCACATCTTTTCTGCGCGGATCATCAGAAAAGCAGACATCGTTGTAACCGTTGCCCAGCGCCCCTTTGACATCAACTTGTACCAAACGCTCAAATCTATCGAACATGGACGCCTTGCCCTCAACGAAGGGGGCATCCTGATCTTTGTTTCGCCATGTACGGAAGGCCTGGGTCCGGAGAGCTTCGCCAGGCTATTTGAAAATGAAGATGCTATTCAGAACGCAGCCAAGAAGGCTAGATCACGATATAGTCTCGGTGACCACAATGCGTACAATCTCAAGACGCTTCGCGAATACGGCGAAATATGGGCCGTGACTGAGATCGCCGAGCCGAACTTGGCGGTCGCCGGCATTTGTAGATTCGACTCGTTGCAGGTGGCAGTCAACCAAGCGATCCGAGAAAAGGAAAAAATACATAGTCTTCTTTTCCTGACAAACGGAAGTCTAACCGTCCCCGAAATCAACCGATATTGACTTTTGTCATCAAATAAATATAATTTACGTAACAATCAGACATTTAGTGAATAAAAAAGAAATCGTCAAATGCGAAGGCATATGTGGTATGTTCTATAAAGAACACTTCTCGAAGAAAATAATCGTGAGGAATCCAACGGATGCATGTGCTTACGATTAAGAAGGAGGAATAGTCTATGAAAAAGGTAAGCATTATCGGTGCAGGTAATGTCGGCGCAAACGCCGCCTTCTACATCGGCGAAAAGAACTTCGCTGACGTCATGCTGGTCGACGTCGTGGAAGGTCGGGCAAAAGGTAAAGCTCTGGACCTGATGGAGGCAGCGCCAGTCAGATATTATGACGCCAGAATCGAAGGAACTGACGACATCGCGGACATCGCCGGCTCGGAAGTCGTGGTCATTACGGCAGGGCATGTGCGAAAACCGCAGATGTCCCGACTCGACCTGCTTGAAACAAACGCTAAAGTGATAGATCCTATCATTCCTCAGATCAAACAACATGCGCCCGAGGCCACAATCATCAATATTACAGAACCGGTCGATGCCCTAACGTGCTATATCTGGAAGAAAGGCAAATTCGACCCCAAAAAGGTAGTCGGCATGACAGGAGTACTGGACACGACGAGATTCCGCGAATTCATCTCCAAGGAGTTACAGGTATCCACCGCAAACACCACCGCCGTAGTCATCGGCGGACATCACGATTTTATGGTGATCATCCCAAGGTATGCCAGTGTCGAAGGAATCCCGATTACACAGTTATTACCTCAGGAAAAGATCGACAACCTCATTAAACGGACCAGAGCCGCAGGTAGTGAGATTCTTTCGTACCTGAAGACCGCGACGGCGCATTACGCACCGGCAGCTGCCCTCGCTGAAATCGTCGAAGCCATCATCAAGGATTCGAAACGCATGCTCTGTGTTTCCGCATGTTTGCAGGGCGAGTATGACGTGAAAGATCTATGTCTGGGTGTACCGGCAATTATCGGCGCAAAAGGCGTGGAAAAGGTCGTAGAACTTCAGCTAACCATCGAGGAACGTCAACAATTCGAAGAATCGGTTACGGTCATAAAGAACGCAGTGGACACACTGGAAATCTAAGAGGAGGTAATAACAATGAAAAAGGTCACTATTGTGGGCGCAGGAAACGTCGGAAGTTCTGTGGCTCTCTACTTAGCTGAACACAAAATTGCGGATATCTACCTCGTCGATGTAGTCGAAGGTCTTCCCGAAGGAAAAGCACTCGATGCCGAAGAAGCCGCACCAATACGACGTTACGATGTCGAACTCAGAGGCTGCACAGATTTCTCGTGTATGGTCGACTCAGATATAGTGGTTATTACTGCCGGCATCGCAAGACGGCCGGGAATGTCCCGCGATGATTTGCTGAATACCAATGCCAAAATCATTAAATCCGTATCTGAGAAGGTCGCGGAATATGCACCGAATTCAATAATCATCATGGTTACCAATCCGCTTGATGTCATGGCCTATCTGGCATTGAAGACGACCGGCTTTGCACTGAAGAAAGTTGTTGGAATGGCCGGAATCCTTGATTCCATCAGATTCAGGTATTTCGTTTCTCAGAAATTCGGAGTATCAGTCATCGATACCACGGCAATGGTCCTTGGTGGTCACGGTGATTCCATGGTTCCCTTACCAAGATATTCAACCATTGCAGGCGTTCCCATAACAGAATTGATGCCCAAAGACGAT
The DNA here is from genome assembly GCA_020353055.1 of Caldifarciminota bacterium. Lineage (GTDB taxonomy): Bacteria > Hydrothermota > Tepidihabitantia > SM23-42 > SM23-42 > SM23-42. The sequence goes on from CP070686.1 coordinate 2,378,256, forward strand.
ATCGATAAGATAATCGAGAGAACGCGTAAAGGCGGTGCGGAAATCGTTGGCTACCTCAAAACGGGTAGTGCCTACTACGCCCCGGCGGCTGCAGTCGCGAAGATGGTTGAATGCATTGTCAGAGACAAACGCCGCATCCTGCCATGCTCTGCATATTTGAGGGGCGAGTACGGTATCGACGGACTCTTCGTCGGCGTACCGGTGATGTTGGGCAAGAACGGCGTGGAAAAAATCATCGAACTCGAACTCATTCCCGAAGAACGTGAGGCCTTACATACATCTGCCTCAGCCGTCAAGACAGTGATAGAAAAATTGGAGAATCTCGGAATCTTTTAAACAAATTGCCTTGATTTTTACCTTTCATTAATGAAACTGAAAGTAGGAATACCATACGGCAGAGAGACGATCAATATTCAGGTCGAAGAGCAGAATATTGGCGAGATAGTACTGCCCAATGAAGTGAAAATCGCAGATGAAGTAGATACCCTTCAGCAAGCTCTGGCCCAACCCATAGCGTCCAAAAGGTTTGACGAATTCATCAAGGACGCCAAAGATATCCTGTTTCTAATCAATGACGCAACAAGACCGACGCCTACTGCGAAAGTCCTCAAGATTCTGTATCCAATGATACAGGACAAGAACACAAAATTCCTGATAGCCACAGGTATGCATCGAGCACCGACCGAAGACGAATACGTGGAAATATTCGGTGAACTCTATGAAACGCTCAAGGATAGAATCTTTGCTCATGACTCCAAAAAAGATGAAGATATGATTCATCTGGGCACATCGAAAAACGGTACGGAAATGTACGTGAACAAAATGGCAGTCGATGCGCACAAGATTGTAATCATTGGGTCTGTTGAACCGCACTATTTTGCCGGCTACACCGGAGGTAGAAAATCATTCCTCCCTGGTATCGCTGCTTACAGCACCATCGAACAAAATCACAAACTTGCATTGAAGGCAAGTGCGAGGGCACTAAGTCTCGAAGGAAACCCCGTGCACGAGGATATGGAAGATGCAATCCTGACGATCAAGGAAAAAGAAGTTTTTTCTATCATGACAGTGCTGGACCGTAACGAACGAATTTATGCTGCCACTGCAGGGGACATCACCGAATCGCTGAAAGCCGCCATAGACCGGGCGCACAGCGTCTTTTCGGTCGAAATAAAGGAGAAAGCAGATATCGTCGTGGCGGTCGCCCCCTACCCTATGGACATTGACTTGTATCAATCGCAAAAGGCGTTGGATAACGGTAAGTTCGCCCTCAACGACAATGGCATTCTGATACTTGTTTCAAAATGCCGTATGGGTGTAGGAAGCGACACCTTCATCAAGTTGCTGAGCAGTTGCCGTTCGCCTCAGGAGACATTGGATAAGATAGACAAGGAATTCAAATTAGGATATCACAAAGCAGCCAAGATGGCCGAGATCGCCCGCTGGGCTCAGATGTGGGCGGTGACAAGCCTCGACGGAGACATGCTGAGAAGCGTTTTCATAAGACCGTTTCATACATTGCAGAAAGCAATTGATACTGCAATCGCCGAGAAGGGTGAAGAGAAAATTCTGTTCTTAATGAATGCCAGTCTGACCGTACCCAAACTCAGAAAACGCCTCGTGTATAGACCCAAGAAGTTCATCTATGCTAGCAGATGGGAGAAAGGAATGCCTGCTGCAAGGTATAGAGAATCAGAGATTGAAGAAGCGATAGAAGACGCTTACTATCACATATACTCAGAAATGTGATGAACTGACGTCGCCGCCAGTTCAGCACGCCACCCTGCCAATTTTATTGATACAAACAACAGCAAATATTGACTTCCAAAAGGATTTCAATATAATAGATTCTGTAATTACAAAAATATATGGTGCGCGTGTTTGTCACGCGCTGCACAACTTTGATGCATTACCGTAACTTTTTGTTTTTAGATTCCTATTGCTGATTAGAAAGGAGGCATCAGATGGAGATCCAGGGATACAATGTACCTGAGGATTTATATTATCACGATGAGAACACCTGGGTAAGGATGGAAGAAGATGGTTCAGCGAGAGTGGGCATGGATGATTTCTACCAGAAACAAGCCGGCGACACGACTTATGTTGATTTGCCTTTTGAGGGTGACTCTGTGAGTCAGGGTGAAACCTGTGGTAAGATCCAATCCTCAAAATGGGTCGGTAAATTCGTCTCGCCGATTTCTGGCGAAATCGTCGAGGTCAACAGTGAGCTGGAGAATGATTGTCGCTTGATCAATAAGGATCCTTATGGCGGTGGATGGATCATGCGAGTAAAGCCTTCTAATCTGGACGAAGAATTGAAAAATCTCGCCCACGGAGCGGATGCGTTAGAGAAATTCATCCAGAACCATGTTGATAAAGCAAGCAAAGGCGGTAATTAGCGGCAGATTAATGCATTGTGGTATTTTTTGAAGTCAGTTTACGTTTGTCGTACTTAAAAACCAATAAAGTTCAAGAATATTCTCCTGAAAAATAAATCGTCTAATTTTCTGGGCGAAGGAAAGAGAGAATTGTTTTAACCTAAGGGGGTTAAATGCCGATAAAGAAGGAAATAATCAATGAATTGCGTGAAATCGTTGGCGCCGATTATTGCAGAGCGAACAATGCTGAATTGTACGTGTATGCTTTTGACAGCAGTATTCACCGGAAAAAACCCGATGTAGTAGTTCAGCCAACGAAAACGGAGCAAGTTCAGAAAATCGTACTCCTTGCGAATAAACATAAGATCCCGGTCGTACCGCGTGGTGCCGGCTCTGGGCTTTGTGGAATGGCAGTGCCGATCGATGGAGGTATCGTCGTCGACCTGCAGAGGATGAACCGCATAGTAGATATGCGGATCGGGGACCTCTACTGTGTTGTCGAACCCGGTGTTGTTTACAACGACTTCATCGCCGCCCTCGCGCCGTACAAGTATTTCATACCAGGACCAGCCTCGGGGGAAGTCGCAACACTGGGTGGCATGATCGCGCTCAACGCTTCCGGCGGAAAGGCAGTCAAGTACGGTGCGACGCGGGACTATGTTATTGGCATGGAATTCGTCACTCCAACCGGTGACATCGTGCGAGCCGGTGCAAATACTATGAAGCACTCAAGCGGATATCAGTTCGAGAAACTACTGGTTGGATCAGAAGGAACGCTCGGTATCATAACAGAAGCGAACATCCGGATTGTACCTAAACCAGAAAAGAGAGCCGCGTGCGTAGCTTCCTTCGACGATCTGGAAAAAGCCGGCCAAGCGGTCGCGGACATCATTGCTAAACCACTCATCCCGTCGCAGCTTGAAATCATGTCGCGAGCCTGCATTCAAGCAGTCAACAAAGCAACCAACATGGGGCTTCCAGAAGTCGCTGGGATGCTCTTGATCGAGCTGGATGGTGCTCCAGAGGTTGTAAAACGTGATGTTGAAATCGTCGGAGAGATATGCAAAAAAGCGGGTGCGGTGTCGGTTGAATCCACTGAAGACGAAAAACGCATTGTCGAACTCTGGAAAGCAAGAAAGCAAATGATACCGTCACTCAGTATTCTCAAAGAACATTACGCCACAACGATGCTTGCTGATGACATGGCTGTCCCGCCCTCACAAATTCCAAAAGCAGTTGCCGGGATCTGGGATATATCGGAAAAATACGACATAATCATTCCTCCGTACGGCCACTCAGGGGACGGTAATCTTCACACAAAAGTACTGATGATGCCGGCTAATCCAGAACACTGGAAACAGGCACAGAAAGCAGTGACTGAAATATATGAATTGATACATGCCCTCGGCGGAACAACGACGGGTGAACACGGCATCGGCATAACCAAAGCACCAGACTTCTACCGCGAACGAAAAACTATGATCCCGTTGATGCAGACCCTGAAAAAGGCATTCGACCCAAACAATATTATGAACCCTCATAAACTCGACCAGTGGACAGACGATTTCGTGCACGAACTGCGTTACCCGACAGATCAGAACAGAAAACTCGAAGGGCACCTGGCCAAGTGGGAAGAAGAGATGATGACCTGTACGATGTGCGGGTACTGCAAGAACGTATGCCCAACGTTTGTGGATCTACTGTGGGATCCGCCGTCGAGTCGCGGAAGAGTCATCATGTCATACGGCATGCTCGAGAAGGAATTAGAGCCTGACGATTCTGTCGTTAGCGCTATATATCAATGTACACTCTGTCGCGATTGCAACCGCCGCTGTCCCTCAAAGGTCAAAGTTCCTGACATCGTTCGTGCCGCGCGCGCCGACCTCGTTGAAGCTGGATTTGCATACGACAGCCACAAGGCATTCATCGACAATATCAAAAAAACCGGAAACATCTTCGCCGATACTGAAGTAATGGCTCCGCTGCGCGACGGCGAAACACCCGTATTTGTGGGTTGTCAATTTCTTGCTCGCCCGAACCAGACAAAGATGTATTTGAAGCTCTTTGAGAAACTCGGAATGAAACCAAAAGTGGTGAAGGAAGTATGTTGTGGCTATCCCATGGAAGCACTCGGTTTTGCCAAAGATTTTGAAGAACACCAGATGAAATTCAAAGAATTGTTTCCTTTTGATACGGCGATAACCCTCTGCCCCACTTGTACGGTTTATCTGAACGAAGCCTACAAAATAAAAGCAAAACACGCGATGCAGGTAATAGCTGAAAAACTACCGGATGCGAACTTGAAGAAACTGAGCGGCAAAGTAACGTATCACGATCCTTGTGACCTTTCCCGCGGTGCCAAGGTAACCAAAGAACCCAGAGAAATAATCAACCAGCTCGGCCTCGAACTCGTTGAGATGAAATTCAAGGACAACACTTCAAGATGCTGTGGCGGTGGCGGCGGAATACTTGTCTCGGACAATCCACTATCAACCAGGATCGCATCGAACCGTATAAAAGAAGCGCAGAAGACCAAAGCCGACACCATTGTAACTGCATGTGCAACTTGCGAACAAGTGCTCAAGACTGCGGCAACCGCAGCAGCAGATAAGGGTGACGGAAAGATCAACGTCATGGGACTACAGCAGATGATATGGAAAGCACTGGCGTAGTTTCCTAATAAAATAAAGAGGGGCAGCATAGCTGCCCCTCTTTTTTGTCAACAATATTCCATTAGGCTGCTATTTTGCAAAAACCATCTTTCTCACTGCATTGAATTCTCCAGCATTGAGGATGCAGATATAAACACCGGGACTAACCCGCATCCCTTCAGCGTCATCACCGCACCAGTGTACCGTGTAGGTTCCTGGCATACGTACACCGCTCACCAGTGTTACCACCAACCTGCCCGAGACATCAAAAATACTCAGGTCAACATTACTCTCCTCGGGTAATGAGTAACTGATAGATGTGGTCTGCGTGAACGGATTCGGCCGGCTCTGACCGAATTGGAATTGATCAGGTACATGGACTTCCTTATATTCTTCGATGCCGGTCACAACGACATAATTCTGACAGAATTCTGAAGTATTGAAATTCATGTCTGTAGTCGTAGCGGTTATGTGATCTCCGATATTGAGACCAGTGACTGTAATATTCCAATTTCCCGAGGAAACGGGGGTCGTAAGATTTATGTAAACCTGGCCCTCGCCGTATCCGGTTGGATCGGGGCTAGCCCTGAAGATCTCGATCGTTGCCTGCGTCGGGTCGGTATCAATATCGAGTGTACCGGCTATTGCTGTCTGTCCGCCGCTATATACCGCACTCGTTATGATCGGAAAATTGAGGTCTTCATTTGCTCGAAAATCGGGATCGCCTCCATCATTGAGAGTCACGCCGTCATCATCGAGGTCGATCCCGAGCAGATTGTTGTTGTAGATCGAATTCATGTTGATAGCATTACGGTCGGCGTTTATCGTATTGGAATCGCTCTCCCAGATCAGCACCCCGTTGCGGCCATTGTATGCGATCGTGTTCATGGCAACAATATTGTCGGTCGCAAAACCGCCCTGATACCACGTACCATATACACCTATGCTCACCCCATCGCGGGTATTTGGTAAGGGAGCAAGGGCAACATCGAGCCCAATTATGTTATTGCTGACGGTATTGGCATAGGTGTAGATCGGCGGTACTGCTTCAGCGTATCCGATTATGCAAACACCTTCGAAATCATTTCCTGAGATGAGATTATTATCGACAATGTTATCATGGGCACCCTCACCGATATACACACCATCATGATCATTTCCGAGATCAAAACCACCTGCAACATCCGTACCCACGTAATTGAAAAGAACCGTGTTAAAACCAACATCACCCGGAGGGCAACTCGCAATGCCGATACCCTCGGCATAGTTGCCGGATGAAAGGTTGCCCTGAACTACATTATTGATGGCAACTCCGAGGGTGCCTGGCGTGCATATTATATAAATACCTGCCCACAAACCCTGAAGGCTCCATCCATTTCCCATGTCTACCGTACCGGTTGGGTCAGTACCGACAAAGTTGCTGTAGATAATGTTGTTCTGCGATACATCAGGTCTCGCCTGAACCCTTATTCCATCCTGCTGGAAATTGTGCACCACCAAACCCTGAACAGTATTATTCGAGGACCATATGTGAATACCATGAGCCGCACCGGCATTCACACCGTCGAGTACGATCATCAAATTGGCGGTTGAAGGCGGGTTCGCTCCTGCCCAGGATCCAGGCTGCGAAAGTCCGTCAAGCAGCACACCTGCCTGGTCCGTGAGCACCGGTAACGGCATTATTGGGGCAATGACAAAAGGTCCCGTGCCGCCGATGTTGAACACAATCGTATCAGGCCCCGGATTGAAATTTGCGCCGTTCATGCACCATCTCAGACTGCCCGGGTTGTTGTCATCAGGTACTGTTCTATTGACCGTATATGTAGCAGCGTTCCCTGTATTCGAAACGGCAAATGAAAGTATCAATAAGAAAAAAAATGCAGGAGAGATATGACTCTTAATATTGAACACCAAACTTGATTTCTTCATACTGCCTCCCTTATTTTTGTTTACGGAAGTATAAAAGAATATCTCAAAATGTCAAGTTAAAAATGAAGTCGATGCTACGAATACAGCGATATTTCTAACTAAAAGGATCAAGCACGACCATACGTTGTGTTCATCGCACGTAACCGTTTGGCCAGGGAAGATGTCAGAAACCGCGGTGATAACCGCCAGCGCCAATTGCCTTTGATGCTTGCCGGACGGTTCATACGGGCACTGCTGTCCAACCCCAATATATCCTGCATTGGTATGATTGCTGTATTCGCCGCGGATGTCATGGCAAGACGAACGAATTCTGTATGCACTTTCCGAACCGTGACTCTCTTGCCGAGATATGCGAATAGTCTCTTTTTTTCCGATTCAGAAGCCTCATTTTCGAACCAACCCCTTACCGTATTATTATCATGCGTGCCGGTGTACACGATGCAGTTCTTCGTATGATTGTGCAGCAAGTATGGATTCGTGGCAGCATTATTCGTAAAAGCAAAAAGCAGCACCTTCATCCCCGGTAAATCGAATTGTTGAATAACGTCTCTTACGTCAGGGGTGATTGTTCCAAGATCCTCCGCAATCAGAGGCAGATTCGGGAACCGGCGACGTAGTGTTTTCAGGAAATGTCGGCCCGGCGCCTTTATCCATTTTCCGTTCTTCGCCGTTTTCGCGCGGGAAGGTACTTGCCAGTAAGCCATAAAACCCCTGAAATGATCCAACCTAACATAATCGAAAAGACGGAAACTGTGTGCCAAGCGCTGTACCCACCATCGATACCCAGTGCGGCGGATGATTTCCCAATCATATACTGGATTGCCCCATAGTTGACCCGTATCACTGAAATAATCAGGCGGTACGCCTGAAACGAAAAGCGACCTTCTGTCTTTATCCAGTTTGAACATATCCGGATGTGACCACACCTCGACACTATTGAAATCAACATATATCGGCATATCACCTATGATCTGGATTCTTTTCTCGGTGCAATACTTTTTCAACTGCTGCCATTGTTCGTAAAAAACGAACTGCAAAAATTTCTCCTGTTCGACGCCTTTCCGGAATTTTTTTTCAAAAACCCCCAAGGTTTTTTGCTCCCTCCGCTTCAATCGATCAGGCCAATCTCCCCAGGTTTTGCGCGCCAGGTATTTATTCAATGCAAGGAAGAGTACGAAATCAGATAGCCAGTAATCGTTGCTCCTGCAGAAAAGCAAGTATTTTTTGTTTTTGTCTTTAGTCTCACAGAAACGCTCGTATGCTCTTTCAAAAAGACGATCCTTATAGCGAATAACTTTTGTATAGTCGACTCTGGTTTTCGGAAAACATGGCTTGTCTTTCAAGTCGTGGTCCGTTAAATAACCTGCACGTAACATCATATCGGGGCTGATCAAATATTTATTGCCGGCAAATGCCGACATGCAATTGTAGGGTGAATATTCACGCCTGTAGTTAACCGGCGTCAAAGGTAAGATCTGCCAACAGCGCATCCTTGCCCTGAAAAGGAAATCAGCGAATCGGTATGCCCCAGAACCGAAATCGCCGATACCGAAACGCGAGGGCAGACAGGAAATATGTAGCAAAACCCCACTGCTCCTATTACCAAAAAGACCTCGCTGACAATTATCTCTTCGATTCATCGAGGTCTCTTGTCTTTTTTAAGAAAAACAACCGACAGCGGCGGCAAGGTCACTACCAATGAGTATTTTCTGCCGTGGCATGGTTCATTTTGAGCTTCTACACCGCCGAGGTTGCCCAATCCACTGCCGCCGTAGTCTTCTGCGTCGCTGTTCAATAGCTCACGCCAGAAACCCGGCCCCGGACAGCCGATTCGATAGTCGTGCCTGGGAATCGGCGTGAAATTCCCAGCAACAAGAATGTTGTCTGCTTTGCACTTTGCCTTGCGGAGGAGTATTAGTACGCTCTCTTGCCAGTTGCCGCAATCCACCCACTCGAAACCCGTCTCCTCAAAGTCCCTTGTATGTAGTGCTGGTTCTTCTCGATACGCGCGGTTGAGTTCGCGAACCCAATTCTGAACGCCTTTGTGAGGCATATGTTTTGCAAGGTCCCAGTCAATCGTCCGCTCGTGATCCCACTCCCGCCACTGGGCAAATTCACTCCCCATGAATAGCAGTTTCTTACCCGGATGTGCATACATATATCCGAGCAGAAGGCGCAAATTGGCGAACTTTTGCCAATCATCACCGGGCATCTTAGCCAGCAATGAACCTTTTCCGTGCGTCATTTCATCATGTGAGAGAGACAGAACGAAATTTTCATAGAAAGCGTACCATATGCTGAAAGTCAACTGTTCATGGTGATATTTTCTGTGTATCGGATCTCGATTGAAATATTCAAGCGTATCATGCATCCAACCCATGTTCCATTTCATGCCGAATCCAAGACCGCCGACATACACCGGACGCGAAACCATCGGCCATGCGGTGGATTCCTCGGCGACAGTTTGGACATCGGGGTATTCCCGGTATACAGTCTCATTGAGTTTTCGCAAGAACTCTATCGCTTCAAGATTCTCCCTGCCTCCGTAGCGGTTTGGGATCCAGTCGCCCTCTTTGCGTGAATAATCGAGATACAACATTGATGCCACTGCATCAACGCGAAGCCCGTCAACGTGATACTTGTCAAGCCAGAAGAGAGCACTACTGACGAGAAAATTCCTGACCTCGTTTCGCCCGTAGTTGAAAATACAGCTATCCCAATCAGGATGCAAACCTTTTCTCGGATCGGCATGTTCGTATAAATGAGTACCATCAAAATACGCTAATCCATATTCATCGTTGGGGAAATGTGACGGCACCCAGTCCAGTATTACGCCGACACCATTCAGATGGAGGTATTCGATCATGAACATCAAATCCTGAGGAGAACCATATCTGCTTGTCGGTGCAAAATATCCCAACACCTGATAGCCCCAGGACCCGTAAAAAGGATGCTCCATTACCGGCAGAATTTCGATGTGTGTAAAACCCATTTCCTTCACGTATGAGACGATTTTCGGAGCTAGATCACGGTAGTTCATGAACCGGCCTTGTTCGCGTAACCATGAACCGAGATGCATTTCGTATATTGAAATTGGTTTGTCCAGAGAGTTTTTTTCACGCCTTTTTTTCATCCACTCACCATCATGCCATCGGTATTCCAAATCCCATACGATACTTGCTGTTCTTGGCGGTTGTTCCCAGTATGCAGCAAACGGATCTCCCTTGTCAATTTGATAATTGTAGTATTTCGACATAATATGGTATTTGTACAACGCCCCGTGCCCAACTCCTGGAACAAAGCCCTCCCAGATACCCGAACCATCCCAACGCACACCAAGAGGATTCGCTCCTGGTTGCCACTTGTTGAAATCTCCGATCACAGAAACCGAAGCAGCACTCGGTGCCCAAACTGCGAAGTAAGTACCATCTTCCTTCCCTTTCTTCACGATGTGAGCACCAAGTTTCTCGTACATTCTAAAATGGTTTCCTTCCTTAAAAAGGTAAATATCATGGTCGGTGATCGGGCTTTTGCTCTTCATGTCAATCATCCGGTTGCCATCAATTGACACTTCTGTTCAGGGCTGAACCTTTCAATAGCATATCTCAGTGCCCTTCTGGGCATTTCGCGTTTGTGTCGCTTTACGAAATCAAATACCTGTGAAGGAAACACTAAACTCGCATCCTTCAACATCCAACCGTAGCCGTTCTGGACCAAATAATCTCTATCGAGCAAGAGTGCATCGGCTATCTTGAATGCAAACTCCAAATGCTCACCCTCACGCAGTGAATATATCAAAATAACAGCGGCACCGCGTCTCTGCCATCTATTCTTCGACGATGTCCAGGCACAAACATCGGGCAGGAATTCAGGATATTTATGGATGAATGATCCAAATGCATGTCGGCAAAGATCATCGCATGCACCCCAATTCGAAACATATTTTTCAAGCCAGGCCTCGAAAATTTGAAAATCCTCGGGAGCATATTGCCTGTGTAGACGGTACGCCCATGCAAAAGCAATTGTTTTTTCTTCACTGTATTCTGACCGCAATAGATCTTCGCATAAAGAGAATATTATTTTCTTCTTTTCCTTATTTATCTTACGGAAGAAATTGGCAGCAATTTTGCGCACGTTAGCAGACCTGACCCCGTACAGGACAATACCTTCCCTGAAGTACGCTTCTGCTCCTTTGCGGTACCGGTCATCAATATGTCTTTTGAGCTCACGCACTATTCCTGTGCGTATGCTTTTTGCCTGATATTTTTTGCTGACAGATTTCTTCCTTTTCATATGCTACATTATACAGATAACTCGAACAAACTCAATGAGCTTCTCTACAGGATATCCGCTTGCCGATTTCGATGATCAGCCGCACGTTATTCTTCTCATACATCTTGAAATCAAAACCACCAAGTTCAAATGTTCATCCATATCACGGACGGCGACAGCATCAAACCAACCCTGTATGCAGAACGATTAATTACCTTTCAATTCAGACGTGCAGAACGGACACCTCGTTGCTTTGATCGGAATCGTGGACTGACAGAACGGACAAGCTTTTGTCGTCGGTTCGGCGGCAGGTTCCTCCTTCTCCCTCTTCATTTTGTTGATGCTTCGGATCACGAGAAAGACAGCAAAAGCAACAATGATGAAACTGATAATCGTATTGATGAAAGTTCCGTAGTTTATCGAAACCGCACCCGCGGCCTGGGCATCGGCAAGCGAAGCATAAGGGCCCACAGTCGTACCCTGTTTTAGCACCACAAAGAGATTGGAGAAATCAACATTGCCCAAAAGCAATCCGATCGGCGGCATGATAACGTCTGAAACCAATGATTTCACGATCGTGCCAAATGCCGCACCAATGATGATACCCACTGCCATGTCGACCACATTTCCACGCATGGCAAATTCCTTGAATTCCTTCAACATAAGACACCTCCCTCAATTGTTTAATGACAAAAGTTCTTTTAATCCGTCAATTTCAAAATCGGCATATTCACGTGCTTTGGCTATACGCTCTGGCCAGAAATGCTTGATGACATGAATCGTCATGACCGTCGTCATGCCGATTTCCTTCGCACCTTTCAGTTCATTACTACCTCCATCGCCGACATACAACGTCTCTCCCGGCAATACACCTAGTTCATCAAGGCATTTCATGTAGATTTCTTTTTCGGGTTTTACAAAACCGACGTCGCAGGAAAAAACAACGCTGTCGAAAAACCTGCTTAAGGGCGAATCACGCCAACCGAGGATTTCGTTTACATCCGCGTTACTTATCAGCCCAAGCAATTTTTCTCTCCGTTTCAGCCTGCCAAGAGTTTCCAGAGTCGTATCCTCGACGTTGACCAACGCGTGCTTGAACCGGTTAATACGGTTTGTAACTGCTGCTTTGATCGTTTCGGTTGTGATGCCTGGATCAATTGCATGCGCCATCTTCTCGATTATTTCATAAGGCTCGGTCATCTTACCACGCAACCGTTCATCAGAGTAGACAAGCAGTTGCTTATTCCAGTCTTCCCGCGAGACCCCGAGAAGTTCACTGGTGCCCTTACCCGGCAATCGCATGATATCGGCCGACGTCAATGTGTGAAAGAGATCAAAGATAATAGCACGGTACTCATCAAGGCTCATATGTTGTCGTGGCGTCGTGTAAGCATCATGTTTTTTCGTACAAACCGCGGTTTTCCATACGCTTCCTTTCCCAAGCACTGAAATCGTCAGGAGGATCTATCAGTTCTGTATCGGATTTGCGGACGAGTTTCGCCGCTTGAGCAGTACAACCTGTTACACACAGACCACAGCCAATACACCTTTCCAACTGAACGACCACCGCGTCGTCTTTCTCGATGATTGCCTTCACCTGGCAGCGCTCAACACAGACACCACATGAATTACAGATATCCGGTTCGATCACCGCGTAGTAATTGGCACACGCAACAGATTCTTCAATGCCCCAATCCGTAATGCCTCTCAGAATTGCACAACAACAACCACAGCAGTTGCATACGTAATATACGTCCTTGATCACATTACTAACAGTGTGGACAAGGCCCAACTTCTCCGTTTCGTCCAGTAAGGAGAGGGCCTGTTCTTTAGTAATATCGTTCGGCCGCTTCGGACGTTCGACAGGTGAAAACGTCATGCAATTCTTCACGGGAAAATCACACCTGCGGCTGTGCAGCACTTCCTGTTCAACACGGCATATACAATCCCGCACGCGGAAGGATTTTGATTTTTCAAGCATCGACTTGATGTCATCGTACGGAAGTATCCATTCAGACTTGACCGCACTCTGGGCGGGAACGACTCTGTGCAAGGCGGGCTGCGGTTTCATAATGCCTGCAGCACCGCCATCTTCCATATATTCCTCGAACAGATGAGCGAATTCGTGGTCCATATTCTCTAACTGAGCCTCGTAGATGCCTACCACGAACGGCGCCAAGCGAAAGACTAGCTTCGCGTCCTTTCTTGACATCCACAAGAGTCCCCGCTTCGACATTTCAATGAGACGTGTTTTCAGTTCATCCTCTGCCGCACCGAACCTTCCGGCGATTTCGGCAATCGTTTCATATAGCGCGGTAAGCCCGCTTGCGAGATGGGCTTCTTCCTCGGAAAAGATCTTCTTAAGAATGAGGATCTCCACTTTTGACGGTGTCCTGGGAAAACCGTTGGGCAGACCATCGAGGGCAGCGGCGAGCCTTTCAAAGATACCTTCGTCTTTTGCCATAATAGCTCAGCCTAACTTAGTCAATTTCGTGGTATATCAGCATACCATAATGAGCAGCGCTGAAATCCTCGTCCCATTTATATACAGTTAACTCAACCATATACTTATTGGTTTCATAGGGTTCAACCGTGACGACCGGATGATTATCCGACTCATCATCAGATACAACTTCGATCCACTCGCCTTCAACGTCCATATAGACTGTAATATCCAGGTCCTTTATACGCCAGTCTCCGAAAGCTGCTATACCGTAGGTCCATCCCTCATGCAGCGTCCTGCTGAATGTTGCTCCGTTGTTGGTAATTATATCCGCCTGCACATGGACGATTTCCTGACTCAGACTATCCTCAAGGAAATAAACATATTCGGTCATATCATCCATAATACCCTTCATCGTGGTGTACATATCTGCATGCATTAGTGAAGGAACACCGAAGAACACAAGAGACAAAAATAGTAGCTTACGCATTTTACCTCCTTTCGTCGATTATAACAATAATGAAATCATGGTCAATAGTCGCAACACTTCCAAGGTCATTACACTATTCTTTGCTGTTACTTTTTACTTCTTTACACATGCTACATGCACTTTCACCGGCAAGATATCCTGTCGAAAAAGCAGCCTGAAGGTTATACCCACCAGTATCTCCTGCGATGTCAATCACCTCACCGCAGAAGAATAACCCTTGAACTAATTTTGACTGCATAGTATAAGGGTCGATTTCCTCCAGCGCAACTCCGCCGTCGGTAACAATAGCCTCAGCAATCGGTCGCGGCCCCCTAACGGTAAGTCTGAAATCAATGAGATGCTGAAGCAATCTCTCGCGTTCCTCGCGGGTTAATTCACAAGCATGTTTCTCGACTGGTATACGCGCCCGCGTAAGGAAAACGTCGATCGCCGCAATGGGAAGTAGATGCTTGAGAACATTCCTGCATTTCATCTTGCCATACTGGTCAAACTCGCGCAGCAGTCTTTTTTCCAATTGTGTCTTAGTAAGTGCAGGTTTAAAGTTGATCGATAAGATGACCTTGTGCTTGTAGTGTTCTTGCACGATTGAACGACTCATCGACAATATTACCGGACCCGAAACGCCAAAGTGTGTAAACAACATCTCGCCAAAAAGACAGGCAAACTTCTTGCCACTGGCATAAGCGCTCACCTCAACGTTTTTGAGGCTTAGACCCTGCATTTCACGTGCAAAATCCTCCTCAATTTCAATAGGGACAAGACTCGGTTCGGGTTTTCTCACCCGATGTCCCAGATCCATTGCAAATCTATAACCGGCGCCAGTCGAACCGGTTAGAGGGTAGGATAGACCACCGGTTGCCACTAGTACTGACCGACAATGTATTTCAATACCATCCCCCTGCACGCCGACAACTCGATCGCCCTTTACGACTATCGCATCGACATCGAATTCTGTCCTAACGTCCACACCCATGTTTTGTAGATATCTGGACAGGCACTCTACTATGTCTGCTGCTTTATTAGAACTCGGAAAAACCCGCTTTCCTCTCTCCACGACAGTCGCTACACCTCGCGTTTCGAAGAAATGAATCAAATCACGGTTGAAGAACCGCGCAAAGCAATTACGCATAAATTTTCCGTTCTCACCATAGTGTTCTACGAAAGATTCCACCTCTCCCATATTAGTAAGGTTGCAGCGTCCTTGACCGGTTATCGCAAGCTTTGAACCGAGTCGCTCCATCTTTTCAAAGAGCATCACAGTACACCCGGTTTCGGCTGCTCTTCCCGCAGCCATCATACCGGCAGGTCCACCGCCGATCACGATTACTTGTGTACCGCTCACAGTACCACGTCTTTCAGGACTTTCTCTAATTCTTTGATTGGTAATCCAATGATATTTGAACGACTTCCTTCGTATCTTTCAACCAGAAACCTCCCCCTCCCCTGTATTGCGTAGGCACCGGCCTTGTCCATTGGTTCGCCAGTCGCCACATAACTTTTTATCATCTCTTCAACGACTCTACGCATCCAAACCTTGCTTCTTACGGCAAAGGTAGTGAAATGCGTGCGAGAAGGTACAAAAACGGCAACGCCGGTAACAACTTCATGGCAATTGCCACTCAATTTCCTCAGTATTTGTACTGCGTGCGCGGCATCCTCGGGTTGTCCAATAATATTACTTTCGAACGATATCACGGTATCCGCGCCTATGACGGCAGCGATCTCGTCGACTTCACCCTCATATTTTTTCCAAACCGCTTGCGCCTTGTTCTTGGCGATCCTTGTGCAGTAATTCTCCGCATCTTCATTCGGTTCCACTATCTCCTCGATATTACTTTCCATTACTACGATCCTGTCTTCAGGCACAATGGTGGCGAGAAGCCGCAACCTGCGAGGCGATCTTGAGGCGAGGATTATTTTTTTGGCATTATCCATACGTAAAGTGAGTATATTATACACAACAAAGATAGATTTACCAGACCATAGACCGAAATGTCTATGAATCCTGCCGCTCTGCCTCTTTCATTGATGCCATTACTATACTACAGCGAGTTGCAACCAATAGAGGACTGTTGACATTTTCTGAAAAGGGAATAGAATTCTCTTAAAGGAGAAACTGCGTGATAAAGATTTTGCTCTGGTCAATACTCTTCGTTCTCTGCTGGCCTTTGGCCATTCTTATTCTGCTGCTCTACCCTGTTATCTGGCTTATCCTGCTCCCGTTCAGGCTTTTCGGTATAGCAGTGAATGGTGTATTGTCGGTCTTCAGAGCAATAATCATGTTACCTGCCAGGATACTCGGCGGCTAACTACAAATAACTATTAGCAATACAAAACTATTTCTTAAGAAGATGCGCAACGATTGCTCTTGATACTTCTATCTCCTCCTTTATCGTATTATGGGAGATACGGATCTCCCAGTACGCAAAACCAACTCCTGCAAAAATAAAAAACATTCCGGCCATGAAAGCAATGAGCGTCATCGTAACCAAATGCAACTCAGAGATGTACGAGAATCCGATGAAGGCAGAAGTGATAACAAAAAAAAGAATCGCCAACAGTGTTGCACCGCTCGACCTTTTCAGCAATTGGGCGCGAGACACAAGCATATCGATCTGATGCTCAATGCTCTGGAGACGTTCCGAATCAATATCTGCCAGTGTTGTCTTTTTGGCAATACCCGTCTTCTCCTGGTTCAACAGACGGATCCTGTCAATCACCCGGCCCAATTTGGGCGTCAGGGTAAGGAGCAGCAAACCCGAACAGGAAATCATCACCGCCGGTGATAACATGGCCTGGATCACAGAAAATACCCTCGCGTCAATGCTCATAAAACCTCCAAAGCAACATTAAGAACAAATCACCTACTGACAAAACTATAAATACTACTATTCCCCGAGTTTGGCGCCAACCTCCGCAGCCCATGCACGTACTTTATCCGGGTCACAGGTATCTGCCTGCACTTTGCCGAGTACTTTCATCCGGCCGCCAAATGCCGCAGTCGCCACCGGTTTCAGGTTAGGATGTTTAGTCAGAACATCATCCAGATATTTATTGACGGCTTCATCATGCGTCTTCGGGTCGCCTGCCGAGCACGCTGAAACGAATATTACTACATTCTTGCCCTCGAAATCACCCTTCAGGAGTTTCTTCGCTTTCCCATACCATCTGCCCATGCGAATACCGCTGCCGATAAAAATATTCCGGTACTGGCTAAAATCAGGTTTGGGTTTTTTCTTCAGATTCACCACATCGACATCGAAACCGCACTTATCACGCAGTACACTCGCGATGATATCCGCTGACTCGCCGGTAACACCGCTTTTCGTTTCGTACGCAATGATCGTCTTTTCCTTGCTCACTTCTTCTCCTTCTCCATTAATTCCTTTATCTTTCTCTCTTCCCAGTCTTTACCCAACATTTTTTGTGTTCCGAACACGCTCAAACCGTGAATGGCCAATCCAATGCCCCAACATATGAGCGGCCAGTAGAACCAGAGATGCCTTGGTGAAGTCAATATATTCAGAAGAAACAAACCGGCATTTACTGCCAGGTATACATACAGATGCGAGTAGAAGGATCTTAACTCCTCTACCCGTTTTCTCGCCCTTTCGTAACTATCTTGTTCATTTGTCTTCTGTCCCTTCATTATTTCCTCCTTGATTCTGGGTTACCTGCACTCCTTTAGGGTTGTATTTCTCAAACCAAGAGAATCCGAATTCCTTCATTATCAGTAGAAAATCCTCGTTACCTTCGGGCATGATATCTGCCGCATAATGTAAACCGAAATAACGCTGTGCGACGCTGATATGCCCTTTGTTCTCGATATCGGCTACACATTCGTCGGCAAATGAGTTACCGTGAATTTTGAGGCATACTTCGCGAATCCTCTCCAACCTTTCCTTGTTTTTTTCTATCTTTGCGTGATGGTATTTCTCGGCGTAGGCATCCTTCAAACGAGCATCACTTATCTCTCCGTATTCTTCTTCGTGGACAACGATTTCACGTCCCAATTTTCTACGCACCATTAATTCAGATTTTGGATATCCCAAACATAGCAATACAACCGGTAGAACACCTTTCGGCAATTTAAACATGTCACGTACTTCAATCATGATATCCATGACAGTGCCTATATACACAGAACCTATGCCGAACGAATCCGCGGCCGTGCAGATGTTCTGCGCACAGATGATCGTGTCCTGAAATGAAATCCAGAAGTGTCTGAAACTATCACGGGCACTGAACGGTGCGATTTCCAGCCGCGCCCACTTCTCCAAACGATGCCAATCGATGCAGAATAGCAGGTTCACCGGGGCTTTAGCGATAAATTTCTGACCACACATGTCGCCGAGTTCACGACTCGCCGTTTCCGATTGTATTTTGATGATCGAATATGGCTGGAGGTTGCCGCCGGTCGCCGCATGAATACCTGCGTCCAATATTTGGTTCATTACGTCATCCGGTATTTTTCTATCCGAGAAGTTACGGCAACTCGCCCGCTCCATCAGTAATTTCATTGTTTCGTTCGGATAGATCCCAGCCGCCTTTTCTTTGAATCCATGATGCGACGGCATTTTGTCCTTATTCATCCGATATCCTCCTCGTTTGAACTTATCTCTTTCGAAAAACTGCGTGAATCGTGCTATCCGGTCTTGCCGGAGTCATGTCCTTCAGATTATCATATGCCTCGACAAATTCCAGCCCCGCCTTTGAAGCCATTTCGACCAGTTCGGCATATGAATATATCCTCAATCTGACCTTTAGCTCGTCAACGTATCTCAGATTATTACCACTTTTCTCATAGAATACCCATGTTTCCACGTTTATAGACTGGTAACGGTCAAAGCTATTATCTCTGTGTAATACCACATACCTATCAGTTTCGTTGAACAGGTTAGGGCAGTAATGATTCAGCAGAAATTCATGCGACATCGTATTGAGTATAAGGAACAACCCGTTCTTCTTCAACAAACCTGCAACGTCCCTGAACAACTTCTCGTCAGTCTTTTTTTCATAGTAGCCGATCGACGTCCATACACTGAATGCCGCGTCGAATTTACCGCGCACAAGGCGAGGAAGTTTTCTCATATCGCCGCAGACCAATTCAACCTCAGCCCGGTTTTTGACTGCCCTCTTTCTTGCATCATCAATGTAGGCTGGACCGACGTCGACACCGGTGACGCGGTAGCCCTTTTTCGCCAGCGGAAGGCATATTCGCCCGTTGCCGCATCCAATATCCAGCAGGCGTCCTCTGGTTATACCTTGCTGTTTTAAGATCTTCGCTATCGCCCGCACGGTTAGCTTGTTACGCTGCCAGCCCCGGTCGAGGAAGTGCAACCACAATTCAGGTTTCGTGACAAAGAATCTTCTTGTCCAATGTTTCATTCATCCTCCCTCTCGCGGCAACGAGAAATGGTCAACACCTATTATTTCCGAACAGCAAACTTCAAACCTGACCATGTTTTGTCAATTGCACAAACCTTGTAATCAACGAGCCCGGAATTGAGCCCCGCTTCACGCACCGATTTCTGCGACAAATCAGAAGAAATAGGCGAACTCTTTTTTGGCCAGACGATCCATATTCCAGCACTCTTGGTCCGTCTGGAAATATCCCCCACACGATTCTGTAAGACTTTCTTGGACTTGACAAACCAGATGATAAGACCATTTTGCTTACTGAACCGTCTCCGTAAGGTAACCCCGTCCGGCATTGAAGTCAATAATCTATCGAAATTATGGGGCGCGTCAATAAGAGTAACGACTGTGTTTTGCCTGATTCCCAGTTTCTTCACGAGAGGAGTACCTGAATATCCGCTTAGCAGCGAATCAGGCGCTGATGGACTAATAGGCGGATGCTCAATAGCATGTTCTAAAGCACGCCTGACGGTGTTCCACTCCGTGTACGTTGCATCGGGTATATGCTTTCGAATTTTTGCCACCTTTTCCGGCGTACCACCAACAAATACAATGGGTAGATAGCGCGTCGCCTTATAATGGCGTACATAAATACCCACGTCACGACCTCCAGACGGCGCATGCGTTAGGTCGATAATAACCGCAGCCGGCGGACGCTCTTTCATGCTACGTAGCGCCGTCGGGCTAACATCTACCAGTTCAACTCGGTAGCCGAACTTTTTCAATCCGCGCACCCTCTCGTGTACTTCGCCCGGTTTTTTGTGGAACAAACACACCCGCTTCACGTAGGCTCACCAGTGATCATCGTGCAAGGATTTGGACACTCATACCACAGAGAACCGCTCTACTTTCAATGTACCTGGTTTGAGATACTCGATGTCGCGGGTATGTATACGGAGTAGTGCGTATCCGGGGTCGTTGGTGTCTTTCCAGAATTCCTTGAAAAACGGGGTGTTCTCGGCAATCAATGTGCGCGTCTTGGTATCGGTTATAACCTCAGCAGTACCGGCGCCCCTTATATATCCACTTGTCTCACCGGTTTTCAGTAATAGACAGAACTCAATGCTGTTATTAGCATTGATCTGTTTGATCTTATTGTCATCTGAACCCGTGGTGACCCACATCTTCTTGTCATAGTGGATGAGCGTGACCGGTCTCACCCTCGGCGTATCGCCCTCGACCGTTGCCAGATAAATGACCTGCATATCCTTGAAATATGCCCAAACTTCCTTCCTTGTTTCTTCCACACTACCCATGGTACTCCTCCTTTTGCATCATAATTCAAATCTTTCGTTCACCAACCACTATCCTGCGTATTGCGCTTTTCGGTACTGGTTTCGGTGGTACTTCGAGATGCCGGTCAGAATAGGAAGCCGAGTATTCAAAACCTGCCTTCGAAAGCATCGCTCTCATTTCTGGAATAGTGTAGCAGCGTATTCGTTCATTTGCGTTATACCCTGGTTCATCTTTGGGAACGATCATTGTACCATCTTTTCGAATAATAAAACCCGTACCGCAACGAACTGATGTCTCTGCCTCAAGCCATTCCTCGCCTAATTGCCAGCCGTCATCGAGTTCTCTCCACGACCGGCTATTATCGATTTGCTCGTTCGCCGAAGTGAACATGATGAAAACCTTACCGCCTTTCTTCAGCGCCTTCCGTATTGATACTAACAATTTCTGGTCATCAACATCACCGAAAAATCCAAAAGACCCACTCAGTATGACACAGCCATCAAATTCGTTTTCATAGTCAATCTCACGCATATCGCCCACAATGAAACTGCCTTTCAGGTTTTCTTTTGAGAATTGCGCCTGTGCAAACTCGATAAGCGAAGGTGCAATATCGATACCGACTACTTCATATCCCTTC
>CP070686.1:2399809-2406430 GCA_020353055.1 Caldifarciminota bacterium
GTATTGTTTACACGTGTGCGGTTTTGAAAACCCAAAAGTCAAAATGTGGGCAATAAAATGTTAAGAAATGAGCAAAGGAAGGAAACCAAAGCCAACGGCACTACATAAAGCGCAAGGCACGTATCAACCGGTTCGTCATGCGAACAAATTCGAAGCCGACGGAACACCGTCCGCACCAACGATTCAGTCAGCAAACGAAACGTTTGAATACTTGGTCAAGAAATTGGACGACCTTGGTGTCGTTGCTGAAATCGACGCGATGGCGTTGCAGATGTTGGCGGACGCGTGGGAAGATTACCAAGTGGCACGCAACGTCATCAAGGAGCAAGGCCCGACGTATTCGACCACCACGGCGCAAGGCGATTTGATGTGGCGACCACGCCCCGAAGTGTTGATGATGAATCAAGCGTGGACGAAGGTGGAAAAGATGATGGTACAATTTGGATTGACGGCATCATCACGCGCGAAAATTAGCGTGGAAGAAAAAATACAAACCTTAGACGACTTAATAGATTAAACGATGGAATTTAATACGATACACAACACCGACTGGATGCTCAATGGTTTACCGGATCAATCTGTTGATCTGATCATTGCAGATCCGCCATACTTTGAGATCCTTGGAGACTTTGATTTCATATGGGATTCTTTTGACGAATATCTCAAAGATGTGGAGAAATGGGCGCTGGAATGCAAGCGCGTCCTCAAAGATAACGGCACGCTCTTTTGGTATGGCGACGACAAACGGATTGCCTATGCGCAGATGATTTTCGACCGTCATTTTAATTTGCTGAATAACTTAGTTTGGCACAAAGGTGAAAATTTCATGGGGCTGAATAAAAGCGAAGGCCTCAGATCATTCGCGCCGTGTACCGAGCGCATTTTAATGTACGATAAAGGCGAGGACAAATCTGGACTCTATATGATCTTTGCAAATCCCGAATTATTCATGCCAATCAAGCAATATTTGGATGATGAACACGACAAAACGGGCCTCTCTTTGCGCGAAATGTGTGAGAATTTCGGATCTGTTTGCTCGCATTATTTCGGATATAGCAAAAGAAACAAGGAGCAGTTCCATTTTCCAATCCGAAAACGCTACGAAATGCTCCAATCTACTGGCCATTTTCAGCGTGATTACGACGATTTGCGTGCCGAATATGAGGATTTACGCGCTCAATATGAGGGGCTGAAGGAAGGATACAATGATATGCGTCGCCCGTTTGACAACTTTTTAAACCTCAATGAAGTGCTAAGGTTCAATAATGAGTCGGGCAGCAACTTGAAATACAAACACCCGACGCGCAAGCCGGAGAAATTGACGCGAGCGCTGATCCTCACATGCTCAAAGAAGGACGACGTGGTTTTGGTGCCGTTTGCTGGTAGCGGAACCGAATGCGCAATGGCTAAAAAGGAAGGGCGTCAATTCATAGGCTTTGAGATCGATGAAGGGTACCACGCGGTGGCCATGTCGCGCTTTAATGATCAGAAGGAAAAGAGCAACCAAACCTCAATGTTTTAAGATGCACCACGACGAAACAAAATCAAACAAAATAATCAATTTCATTGAGCGCGTGTGCACACACGTCAAAGGTGATTTGGCGGGCAAACCGTTTTTGTTGGAGCCGTGGCAACACGATTTCATTCACCAGTTGTTTGGCACAATGAACGATGGGGGTTTAAGACAATACCGAACAAGCTATGTTCAGATTCCGAGAAAGAACGGAAAATCAAATCTTTCGGCGGCCATCGCGCTGGCAACGTTGTTCGTCGACAAAGAACCCGGCGCCGAAATTTATTGTTGTGCATCGTCGCGCGATCAAGCGAAAATCGTTTTCGACGTGGCAAAGCAAATGATTAGGAATTCCGCAATCTTATCGCGTGAATGTAACGTGTTCCAAAATTCAATCGTGAAGAAGGGAACCAATTCGTTTTTGAAAGCAGTCGCCGCGGAAGCGGGGACGTTGCACGGGGCGAATGCCAGTTGTGTGATTTATGACGAATTGCACACGGCGAAGAATCGTGAACTTTGGGACGTGATGGCAACGTCGATGGGTGCGCGTTCGCAACCGCTGATGATAGCCATCACCACGGCGGGCGTCTTTGATCCGAATTCCATTTGCTACGAGTTGTACGATTACGGAAAGAAGGTGCGCGAAGGCATCGTCCAAGACACAACCTTTTTGCCGTTGATATATGAAGCAGACCCCGAAGACGACATCCACGATGAAGCGACTTGGCAAAAAGCCAATCCAAATTTCGGCATCAGCATCAAACCGGAGTATTTCGAAAAGATGGCGAACGAAGCCAAATCGTTGCCATCGGCGGAAATCGCATTCCGACAACTGCACTTGAATCAATGGGTCAATTCTTTATCGGGATGGATTGCCGACGACGAATGGATGCAGTCTGCCGGAACCATTGATTTGGAGCAGTTAAGGAACCGCAAGTGTTATGCTGGCCTTGATTTGGCGGCGACCGAAGATGTCACGGCATTCGTCATGGTGTTTCCAATGGACGACGATAGCATCAAGGTCGTTCCAAAGATGTTTGTTTCCGAAGCGGCGGTGGAACGACGTCGGAATCAGACGGGCGGATCGTACGACAAATTTGTGGCCAACAAAGAATTGATCGTGACTGAAGGAAATTCAACGGACTACAACGTCATTCAAAGAACAATTTTGGAATGTGCGGAAATGTTCGACATCCAGTCAATTGCTTTTGACCGTTGGAACTCGAATTCATTAGTACAACAATTGACCGACAAAGGATTGGAAATGGATCCGTTTGGTCAAGGTTTTATATCTATGACGGCACCAATAAAGAATGCGGAAATCTTGGTCAAAAAACGATTGTTGCATCACGGCGGAAATGAAATGTTGCGTTGGATGGTGGCCAACGTTGTGACGAAAAAGGACGACGCGGAAAACATAAAATTCAGCAAGGCGAAAGCTGGGGACAAGATTGACGGCATTATCGCAATGATTATGGCATTGGGTGAGATGATGACGATGGAAAATAAAGATGTGACGGGAACGTCGACCTATGAATCGCAAGGCATTCGAATGTTATGATGAAATTAGAAGATGCCCGCGATTTGGGATTGAAATTGTTTGAATTAGGATTCACGCCGTGGCTTGCTGAAACGGGCGACGGTTACATCGTTCGCATATTATTAGAAGGCGAAATCATCAATGTTTTCCGATTTGATTTGGAATTATTGGGAAATAATTGATATATTGTGGATAACAAATACAAAAAGAGTGAATTATGAACCCAATTGAACACGTGAGCATCGGCACTATCATCGAAATGGTGAAGACGGGCAGAAGATTCGTGGTCGATAGCATTTCGCCACAAGGAATCGCATTAAAAGATTGTTCTCGAATTGTCAACTTTTCGCGTTCCGCATTGAGTGAAAGGCTAAAGAGAAAATCAGCCATCATTGTACAGTATTAGGTAAACGAAGCCCGTTCGGGCATTAGTTGTTTTTTGGTTGGGAAGGACGTCATTTGACGTCCTTTTTTTGTTGAAAATCAATTTTTTGAACGTTGCAAATGATAATGTATTTTTATCCCGTATACAAGCATCATTTTCAACCGCATGGCCGAAAATCAAAATCTTTTCGGGCGTATCTTGGGAGCGTTTAGAAACAACCCAAATCGTCCATCGACGTCGTTAGCGAACCCAGCCGAATGGTTGTTCGCTGATAACGAATCGAAAACGGGAATTGCGGTGACTGAAAAAACCGCAATGCAATTGTCAGCGGTATTTGGTGCCGTTCGTGTTATTTCTGAAACGATGGCAACATTGCCGTGGCACGTAAAACAAACCAACGACGGAATCGTCGTCGATGCCGAAGCGCATCCAATCAACAAATTGATTCACCATCCAAACACAATGATGACGGATTTCACTTTCCGTGAAACGTGTCAAGCTCATTTGTGTCTACATGGCAATGCATTCATCGCAATCAAACGTGACGGCGCTGGGAATCCATTGCAATTGATTCCTATCCATCCGGATCGTGTAGATGTAAAGGTGTACAAGGACGAAAAGTTCTATCAAGTGGACGGCAAGGAAACGTTCGACGATTCTGAAATGATTCACTTGGTTGGATTAGGATTCGACGGCGTGATGGGCAAATCAGTTTTGGAAGCCGCACGCGAATCCATTGGTCTTGGGTTAGCGGCCGACCGATTCGGTGGTTCGTTCTTTGGTAACGGCGCAAACGTATCGGCGGTCTTAACGCACCCCGGAAGGCTATCTGATGAAGCCTACAAACGTTTAATCCGTTCTTGGACACAACGCAACGCGGGATTAGATAACGCCCACAAAACGGCGATTTTGGAAGAAGGGATGAAGGTGGAAAAGATGTCCATCAGCCCGCAAGAATCACAATTCATTAGCACAAGAAAATTTGGTGTAGAAGATATCGCACGTTTTTTCCGTTTGCCATTGGCCTATTTGGGAAGTCTTGAGAATTCAAGCACACGCGCCAACGTAGAGGAACAAGGAATTATGTTCCAACGCAACACGATTTTGCCGTGGGTGAAACGCTGGGAAGCGGAATTCAACCGCAAATTATTCATTGGCAATGATGCGGAACGTTACTACATCCGATTCAATATGGACGGATTGTTGCGTGGCGATATTCGTTCACGCTATGAAGCGTATACTAAAGGACGTCAATGGGGCTGGATCAGCGCAAACGACGTTCGCAAATTTGAAAATTTAGCACCAATTGAAGGCGGTGACGCATACTTGCAACCGATGAACATGGTGGAAGTAGGACGCCCACAAAACGACGAAGACGATGCCGTGGAGTGATTACCCAAAAGGGGCGAAAGATAACGCCAAACGTGCACTAAAGCACCGTGATGAGAACGGCACGGATTGTGGCACACCCGTCGGATGGCAACGCGCCAATCAGCTGGCAAAAGGCGAAGCGATTTCGGACGATGTTTTGGTGCGCACTTTTTCATTCTTATCACGTGCCAAGGTATACGATCAAGGCAAGTTTTTTGATGAGGACGGAAAGGAAATTTGTGGTTCGATTATGTATGCCGCATGGGGCGGAACACCAATGTTGAATTGGGCAAAAAGAACGATTGAAAAAATGGAAAACGAAGACAAAAGACACAACGAACGACATATCAAATCCGTGGTTGAAAATGATGAAGAAATCATCATCACTTTTGGCAAAGGCGAGATGCAAGAAAGCGGATATAAAGATGAAGAACGTGCAGAACCAAACGAATTGTCCGTTGGTGATTTCGTGAAATGGAATTCATCGGGTGGAAATGCTTATGGCCGTATCATCCAAGTGGAACGCGACGGCGAAATTGAAGCCGATTCGGGTTTCATCGTGAACGGCACGGCCGACGATCCGGCCGCCCTTATTAGGTTGTACCGCTACGATTCTGAATCGGATGCGTACATCGAAAGAAAGCCCGTGTTGAATGTAGCACATAGATTCAGCACATTGGAAAAGTTTGACGCGGAAGTTCGCAAATCATCGGTGGTGAAAGAACAACGCGAATTCAGAATGGAAAACGCTGAACAAGAAGGCAACACGATCCGCGGTTATGCGGCGGTGTACAATTCAGATTCTGAATGGATGGGTGGTTTTTACGAGCAAATTGCAACGGGTGCGTTTGACAACGTTTTGGACAACGACGTTCGCGCCTACTTTAACCACGACGAAAATTTATTGTTGGGACGTGTGTCAAGTGGCACACTACGAATTGGCACGGACAAACGCGGTTTGTATTACGAGGTCGATTTGCCAAACACAACATATGCGAATGATTTGGTGGAACTAATGAAACGTGGCGACGTGAATCAATCGTCGTTTGCGTTTTTGATTGACGAGGATCGTTGGGAACAACGCGACGGCAAGACATACCGAATCATCGAAAAAGTATCACGTTTATTGGATGTTAGTCCAGTTAGCCAGCCGGCATACCCGGACGCAACATCAGAACTTAAGCGAGATTTGGAAACGGAAACCAAAGAGGAAATCGAAACGGCAGCGGTAGAAGATACGGCATCCGAAGCGGTGGAAACGAAAGAAGAAGATTCCAACCTTTATTTGTATAAAAGTAAAATTCTAAATTTCTAAACGATGAAAAACATCGAATTGCGCGGACAACGCGCGGAGCTAATTAAAAACGCAACGGCAATCGTTGACGCGGCTCAAAAAGAAGGTCGTTCTTTGACTGGCGAAGAAAAGTCAAAATTCGACGCAATGGAAGCAGATGCAAGAAGCATCAAAGACCAAATCGACACGTTGGAGCGTGCAGCAGATTTGAAAAAAGAATTGGCGTCAAACGCTGAAGCGCGTGCAGCAGCACCAAAGGCAAGCAAGTCAAGCACATTCGCGAAATACCTTCGCAATGGTATGGGTGCCCTAAACGCTGAAGAGCGTGCCCTAATGGGTGAAATGCGTGGTACATCAACGCAAGTTGTTGGCACGGATTCATTGGGTGGTTTCTTGGTTCCTCAAGATTTCAGCGACGAACTTGATATTGCAACATTGTTCACCGGTGAGGTTGAGCGTGTAGCGAAGAAATTGAACACGGCGGGTGGCGCATTGTTGGATTACCCAACAATCAACGA
>CP070686.1:2406530-2414614 GCA_020353055.1 Caldifarciminota bacterium
ATGCCGGTCAGGAACCCGGCGTCTATAATATCGTATGGTCGGGTCTTGATGACCAGGGCCGTCGCGTGGCGAGCGGTATCTATTTCTGCCGGCTCGAAACCGACGACCAGAACGCCATCAAAAAAATGACCATACTGAGGTGATAATGAAACGACAAATCATTACGTACCGTGAACATCCTCATCGGGGTTTTCCCCTACTCTTGATCTTAATCTTTGCGTCGTCAATCCACGGAGCGGGGCCAGACACCCTGTGGACCAAAACATATGGCTGGGGAGATTTTGACGGAGCCTCTTCGATATGCCCAACTTTCGACGGTTTCTACGTTGTTACAGGATTCGTCAACGGCTCGGATATATGGGTAGGATGTGATCTGTGGTTGCTCAAACTGAATGCACAAGGCGACACCTTGTGGACGAGAACCTACGGAGGATCACAGAACGATGTTGGCAATAAAATCATAGAGACCTCCGACCACGGGTACGCAATCCTGGGTGAAACCGAATCCTTCGGCACCGGAAACGTGGACATCTGGCTTCTGAAGACAAATGGTACAGGCGACACAACCTGGACCAGAACTTACGGTGGTGTGGGATGGGAAGGAGCATCATCTGTACAACAAACACCTGACGGTGGTTATATCATCGTTGGATCCACTGCTTCATTCGGCGCAGGCTATGCAGATGTCTATATCATCAAGACTGATGCAGATGGTATAACAGAATGGACAAGAACCTACGGCGGTGCGAACTGGGACGGCGCATTCTCCGTGGAAGTGGCAGCGGTTGGCGGTTACATCGTTGCCGGGCAGACCGCATCGAGCGGTGCCGGCAATACCGATGCCTGGCTTTTAAGGACTGATACGACAGGTGACACGTTATGGACAAGGACGTACGGGGGCAGCGATGCAGATGAATTCCGTTCAATAGCAGAAACATCTTCCGATCGTATCGTGTTGGCCGGGCAGACAAAATCCTCCGGGTCAGGAGACTTTGATGTTTGGTTAACCGAGGTTGACCTGGGCGGCAATGTCCTCTGGACCAGGACCTACGGTGGACCACTCACTGAAATCGGGGCATGTATAATTGAGTTGACCAACGGCTATCTCGTTGCGGGACACACGCAGTCTTTTGGAAACGGCGATTATGACATCTGGCTCCTGAGAACAAATACTATCGGCGACACGATCTGGACGCAGACCCATGGTGGTTATGGTATTGAACTAGGACTCTCGACGGTGCAGACCACTGATGGTGGTTATATCGTTGCTGCACTAACTTCATCTTTTGGAGCCGGTGGCTCCGATGTGTATCTCATCGAATTAACACCGGAGGTTTCAATTTATGAACGCAAATCGGAAGTTTTACGGAGCGATATGCATTATGCTACAATAATAAACGGCCCATTGGCGTCTTCAATCGAGGCACCTTATAGGATTTATGATATTACCGGCAGAGAAGTCCGCTCAAGTAATCTGAATGCCGGGATTTACTTCATCGAAATAGATGGTTATTTCAAAAGCAAAATTATCAAGGTTCGATAGAGGAACCGCTGTGATATTGGTTTCATTTATGTTTGTGAAGACACTTTGATAATCGAAAAAGGAGGAATTCATGCATAACACCAGACCACTTGCTGTAGTATTTTTGTGTCTCTTCAGCGCCGCATTTATACATGCAGCGGAAATACACGAGGCGGTTAGCGATAATAACCTGGAGGCGGCAAAAGTGCTTCTCGATGAAGATCCGACAATTCTCAATGATCGAGACGCCGATGGAATGACGCCGCTCAACCTCGCTGCGATCAGTGGAAATTACGACATCGTAAAAGAACTTCTAAAGAGAAACGCCGATATTCACATCGGTGATCTTGATAACAGCCAGCCCATCCATCTTGCGGCTATCAGTGGGAATACACAGATCGTTGAGCTGTTACTCGCAAGCGGTGCTGGTGTCAATGAACAGGACAATAACGGCGCAACACCACTGATCTTTGCCGCAGGCAGAAGACACCTAGATATGGTAAAATATCTGATCGAAAGCGGTGCTGACGTAAATATCCAGAATACCGGAGGCATGTCCCCGCTTTATTATGCCGGTACGCCTGAAGTCGCAGCCGTCATTCTCGATAATGGCGCCGATATAGACGCCCGGTCAAACGACGGCACGACGCCGCTACTTGCCGCAGTATGGCGCGGCCGGGTTGAACTGATCCGGTATCTCCTGGAAAGAGGAGCCGACCCGAACGCGTTCAACGATGCGCACATATCTCCAATGTTAGCGGTGAACGGCGAGAATATCGTTCAGATAGCCACTATGTTGATTGACAAAGGTGCAAAGGTTAATGTCAGGAGTGCCCAGAATGAAACACCGCTTCACAATATTGCCTGGAGTGGTTCAGTGGAAGCCGTTGAACTATTACTGTCAAACGGTGCCGACATAAACGCCGTAGGCGATGGCGGCTGGACGCCGCTTTGTATGGCAGCCCTCAGCAACGCCGAGATCACCAGATACATGATATCAAAGGGAGCAGCAGTCAATCCCCATCAGCCGGAAGATGCAAAGGAATGTCCGTGCCGGGTTGAATTCCAGACACCGCTGCACTGTGCTGTACGTAGCGACAGCATAAGCACGGTGCAAGCACTCGTAGAAAACGGGGCAATGGTCAATGTTGTCGACCGGGAAGGTCTCACTCCACTCCACATGGCGGTGAGACATGGAAATTTCGAAATCGTTGAATATCTTCTTGACAAAGGTGCGGTGCTGAATGTCAAGGAAGGTCACTATGGAGCGAACGAAATGCATGTCGCAGCCGCAATCGGACAAAAGGACATCGCAGCATTGTTGATCGAGAAGGGCGTCGAAATCGACGCGAAGGACGACGCAGGTAAAATGCCTCTCTACTATGCTGCATATCATGGATTCGATGGAATAAGCAAAATGCTGGTTGAAAACAGCGAAGTGCCCGACCAACCGAAAGACTACACCAACCTGCTCAGCAAGAAACTCAAGAAGAACGAGGCTCTGGTGTGGTATTTGGGGCACAGCGGATGGGCGATAAAGACTCAGCATCATTTTCTTATCTTCGATTATTTCATCAACGCCCCCCGCGGGATCCCGGACGAAGCTTCATTGTCCAGCGGACATATCATTCCATCCCAGATCAAAGACGAAAATGTCACGGTTTTTTCCACCCATGAGCACGGCGACCACTATGATCCGGCAGTATTCGCCTGGCAGGGTGATGCCGCAAACATCCAATACGTGTTGGGTTTCCGTCCTCGTGATATCGAATATGATTATGTTTACACTGCTCCTCGTACCGAGACAACGATCGACGATATGACCGTCACGACCATAAGGTCGAACGACGGGGGAGCTGGTTTTCTCATCGAGGTTGACGGGTTGACTATTTTCCACCCGGCCGACCACGCTAACGGTTCCATGGATATGTCGGACAACTACACCGCGGAAATCGACGCCATTGCTACCATGGAAAAGAGCATAGACATTTCCTTCGGCCCGATACTTGGCTGCAGTCTTGGCACACCGGAGTCAGTGGAACTCGGCGCCCACTATGCAATCGAAACGCTCAATCCAAAAGTCTTCATGCCCATGCATTCGGGACAAGCAACATACCGTTACCGTGATTTCGTTGAAGAAGCTGCCGCAAAGAATTACAGCACACAACTTGCATACGCGCTCAATGAGGGAGACAGGTTTCTTTACCGTGAAAGCAAAATAACAAAAATCAATTAGATCATGGCACGCAAACATTAAAGAAAATTATCAGCAAAGCAAGAAGTGCGCTAATTCGCTCGGCTGCTTATGCAGGAGTCAATATAAAATGAACGCATATACGTTACTACTCATCGCCGGTTTTCTGGCCTTCGCGTTTTGCGCCCAGGAAATCGCCGCAACCTTCAAAACATATCAGGAGATGCGAGAGCGTCTCGGCGAACTCTATCTGCAGCAGAAGTACAGCGAGGCCGCCGAGTTATTGCTCTGGGCACGTGAGGAGTTCCCTGATTACCTGTTCAACAATACATATAACTTGGTACTCATGTATGCCCGTATGGACCGTTACGATAAAGCCATTGAGGCATTACAATACGCATTGGACCGCGGTCTTTGGTTTGCCCCGTATTTCTATGAAAATGAAGTCTGGAAACCGCTCAAGAAACAGACGGGTTTCAACAGAATCCAGGAGCAAAGCGAAATGCTTAAATTGAAAGCACAAAAAACCGCCAAGCAAGAACTCCTTGTCTTGACTCCTGACAAATTCGATCCAGACAAAACCTACCCACTGTTCATAGCCCTTCACGGGGGAAGCGAAAACATCGAGATATTCAAGGACCGATGGAAATCACAAAAAATGTCGAAAGAGTTCATCACGGCCTACGTACAGTCCTCGCAGGTAATCTCCTGGAATGGATACTGGTGGCACGGGGATGTCGAGCTCACAAAAAGAGAAATTGCCGACGCATATAAAAAAATAGGCGACGAATATCCAGTCAACAAGGACAGCGTTATCATTGGAGGTTTTTCCTCGGGCGGTTTGGCAGCGCTTGAAGTCGTATTATCGAACACAGTACCGGTTGCGGGATTCATCGTCTTATGTCCCGACCGACCTGCAAGTTTCAACGCTGAAAATGTCAGGGAGGCAAAAGAGCGCGGCACCCGGGGGGTCCTCATTACTGGAGAACAGGACGAAAGACATCCAATGCACGATGAGATGGTTAAGATCTTCGAAAAAGAAGGTTTACCACATCAATACATCGTCATTCCGGACATCCCCCACACTTATCCGGAAGGACTTGACGAAAAAATCGACGCAGCCATTGACCACGTTCGAAAAGCCAGTATAATAGAAGAATAGCAGAAGGAGGTTCAATGGAGGAAATGATTGCTTATTGTGGTTTGGTTTGCACCGGCTGTCCCGCTTTCATCGCGACACAGAACAACAGCGACGAGGAACGTAAAAGAGTAGTAGAAAAATGGTCATCCGACCAATACCCACTGGAAATAAAAGACATAAACTGCGACGGCTGTTTGAGCTCTGGCGGCCGCTTGCTGAAATTCTGCAACGAGTGTGAAGTACGTGCCTGCGGGTTTGAGCGTGGCGTTGAGAACTGCGCTCATTGTGAAGATTTTGCATGCGTGAAACTCGAGAAACTCTACAGTATGATCAGCGGCGCAGAAGCGCGGGAGCGCCTGGAAAATATCAGAAGAAACATCAACTGACAACACCACACGGCTGAACAAAAAAGGCTAACATTCGGGGCTTCATGGGGTCAAATCTCCAAATTTCTTCCTTGACTTTAACAAATCACTGTCCTATACTCCTAAACACCTGAAGAAAGGAGGCTTGTATGAAGAGAATGGTTTTCCTGCTCGTATCAATTGCACTCGTAGTGTCGATCGCCGCCTGCGGACGCAAAGTCATGGTGCCGCCGAGGATCGATCTCACCCAACATGAGATCATCGGCATGATTCACTTCGAATCCGACAGCAAAGGCGAACTCGCACCGCTAACCACGAGGAAATTCACCGAAGCTATCCGCCGTGATCAGGAAATGATCAGGATCGTTGACCTTGGCACCGAAGCCGAAGTACTAAAGGAAATAGGGCATGACCGGTTGAACAAAGCGGCCTTCCAGGCAATTGGCGAGGAATACGACATTGCGACCGTTTTTGCGGGCGAGTTGCTTGTCTCCGACGTGAGGCCTGATATCTCCATCGCACTGATATTCACGGCCGGTATGTCGGTCTCGGCTGAAGTCGATGCGACACTCGATGTCCGAATGGTCGAAACCGAAACCGGAGCTTCGCTTTGGAGCACCTCGGTCACCAAAACAGAGGAAATCGGCAATGTCAATATCTGGGAAGGTGGAGTGTTTGTCTTCAATGCCGAAGACCCGGAAAGAGCCTACGGCAAGCTCGTCCATGCGCTGGTTGAAGATGCATCCCAGGATTTCCGTGTCACCTGGCGGAGGGAATAGCGCCGGAAAAACACCGCATCATTACTGGAAGTCCACACTCCCGCCTTCATTGCGAGGATTCCGCATTTTTAGCGTCATTGCGAGTCCGCCGCAGGCGGCGAAGCAATCTCATTGACTTAGAATTTGCATATTTTGCCTGTTACTTCCTACTTAGTGTAATATTGAGTTATCTATCTAATCAGAAGTACTTTCTCAGCAGCATTGCAATCATTCGCCATCGATCTTACGAAGTAAACACCACCATTTAACTGCCGATTAGCCTGGTCGGTTCCATCCCACTTCACCGATGACTGATAACCAATGACAGATGATGGTACATAAAATGACTTCACCAACTGCCCCGCAGCATTATAGATTTGTAACTGCATATTTTGACCGTTACCGGTTATCTGGTATCTGATATCTGTTTTTGTAGAGAACGGGTTCGGGTGGACGGTTAAGTTCAGTCCAGTATCATGTACGGTGTATCCTTCACTCTCGGTCACACCGGTAACCATGACATCAACATTACCCCAGATATCGCAAGCTGAACCATAACCCTGTCCCCACGTGACCAGGTAATTACTGTCCGAAACGGCGACGGCCGGCCACCACCGTTCCTGTGTAGTATTGTCGCAGATCATGAAATTGCCGCCCAAGAGTGATCCGTCGGTCCCGATAAACTGGCCATAAATCTTCTGTCCAACATTATTCTCACCGGTCTGCCATACAACCAGGTACTTTGTGCCGTCAAAGACCACATCCGCCCACCGGTGGCAGCCACTGCCCAGCACAATATCAATAGGCCCACCCAGAAGAGAACCCTGGGTAGACACGAGTTGACCGTGCAACTCGAGTGCCGGATATCCACCGGAAAACCAGACGACGAGATAATTGGTGTCGCCAAAAGCAATATTCGGACCGCCCGCAGGCGGCGAGGCAATGACGAAGATATCGCCTTCCGGTTGACACTGGGTGTTGAGAAAGCGACCATATACTGGACCGCTTGACTTTGGCCAGACCACAAGACAGCGGTTTCCATCGTATGCAATCTTTGCCCGGTATTCACTCAAACCCGTCCCACTGGAAATACAGGCTCCGGTGTCGAGCACGACGCCGTCAGGTGTCACCCGCGCCGCGGCTACGTAATAATAACTACCTCCGAAATTATTGTCGCTCCATACCACGATATAGTTATTACCATCGAAAGTGACCGCCGGATATGTCTGGATGAGAAACTTAGGGCATATCTCCAGGGAATTTATAGTGTCCATTTCAGGAGTGACCCGCACTCCTATTATCTCTCCAAGGGTTCAACAGTGATTGCGCGTAACGACCAGAATATTGGTTCCGTCATATGCTACATCGCAGCTGTAACCGGCGCTGTCAACATAGAGTGCGCGACCGGACGGATCGAGCACTGTTCCGTCGGCTGTGACCCGTGCTCCATATATTGACATAAGCGGCAATTGCCGCTGGTCAACCCAGAATACATAGAATTGTTCATTGGCGTAGCAGACAGAAGGATATCCCGTATAATTAGGCGCAGTACCTATTGGAAAATCACCACCAAGGAGCATAAAAAGAATCGCCAACATCACATAATAGTATAGATTCACAACTTATCCTGTCAACCCCCTCTTAACATTATACTGCAATTCATATAACACGCAGCGGGTATAGCTGTTACTACCGAGTACGTCCACGCAGAATGCCCATTGACAAATGCGTCGACTGAGCTAAACTAAAGAGTTGTTCTGGAAGCAATCATCTCTACTTCAATAATAAAAACAGAATAAGGTGTTTTTAATAAGGGGGTAATTCAATGAAACCATTGAAGTCGTACCATAGAATGTCATACCTGGCTGTAAGTCTATTTGTTTTGGTAAGCCTTATGTTCGCTCAATTACCGAGCCTGCCCAAGATCCCGGAAGGCGTTACAGACAAGATCCCGGATTTGAGTAAAATAACTGAAGGTGAACCGCCGATCACCTCAAGCATCGATGACGCAGTGACCGGCATTTCGTTTCTCGACGATTTTGACCCGCCCGTATTCATACCCATGACCGTACTGCCCCGCACAAACCAGGGTGCGTTTGTCCTC
>CP070686.1:2414714-2418634 GCA_020353055.1 Caldifarciminota bacterium
ACCGAAGTTCCCCGCATCGTCATTAATCGTCACATAGGCTGACGATGTCATCAAGTGAGACGTCACATTTTCTGCGACTGCACCACCTTCATTCTCGATCGTCACCACCAGGTCTGCGGTCTCACCCGGGTCCAAAATACCATTGCCGTTGTTGTCGTTCACCACACTCACATCTTCATAAATCAATACCGGAGCATAGACCATGACCGTGGGGTAGGAGGTCCAGGTACTGTCATTAGCATCATGGAAAACGAGGGTGAAACTAATTTCGTGATTATTAGGACAGTTGTCATCCACGGTAAAGCTGTAATAGGGACTCGAGAGCGATGAATCATTCGGTGCGATCGAACCATACCAGCTCGAATCAGTCGTAATATTGACATAGGGATCAGACTCAGAGAGCAGTCCATAGACGTTATAGGCGGTCGCTACACCAACGTTCTTTGCCCAGACACCGAGGTCAACAGCCTCACCAGGATTTACCTGACCATTACCGCCACCATCATTTAATATCATGGATCCCATCGCCACATATGGACCAGAAGCAACAATCACCAGTGCATGACCCTCGTACGGTGTATAGTTGTATTGTGTCACGGTCACATACATTGTGTCGCCAGGAGTTGTCGGAGAGATATTCAAGGTTGCTACGCCTGAAGCATTCGTATAATCAGAGACATGCATTTCCGGCGATTGATTTGGTATCCAACAACATACCAATGCATTCTCGAGCGGTGTCACGCCGTCATCATCTTTTACGGTAACAGAAAAACTGCCCGGTACTGGTTGAACAACCGTGTTATGGGTCACAATCATATTATCTGGTGTATTTGTCCTGAGCTGGAGCGAGGCATCGCCGAAAATGGTCCAGGTTTGTGCCATATCAACAGCTTCCACGGCACCACTATAATATTCAATCATGTAGCAAGCGCCATTGAAGAATATTCCTCCAGCCGTGTTCTTCTCGT
Organism: Caldifarciminota bacterium; assembly: GCA_020353055.1. GTDB lineage: Bacteria > Hydrothermota > Tepidihabitantia > SM23-42 > SM23-42 > SM23-42. Next base: position 2,415,683 of record CP070686.1, read on the forward strand.
CGTGGGTTAATAAGTTGACTGCCCCTTCTTGGCCGATGCATGGTTCTACCCATCGTTGATTGATCGAGGAACCCCAGTGCACGACAAATCCATCGGGCTCGTTGACTTCTCCGGCAGTAACCGAGTTTTCACAGTAGCAGTCAGCGCCATTGAAATTGCCAACCACACAGGCAACAGATATGACAAAGGGCAATAGCCAAGGATTATCTAAAGCATTAATATTAGAGTTTGAAAAACCACCACCATTTCCCCAGCCAGTTGTACTGCCGTGGCCAATGTAATTGATGATGCTTGTGCCATCCTCGATAAATCCCTCTATTAATGCACTCGTTCCCCATGGATCGTAGCTCTTATTCACTTCGGTATAATGATACAACAGGAGTGAGTCCCTGAGCCAATTCGTGCGTGTTGAGTCGGCAACGCCTGTACCGCCTGTTTGATTGCTCGCAACACCGAGACCGACCTGATACCAATCAGCTTCTGGCATCGGGTTTCGTTCGTAGCCAATTGAACGCGTGACCTGTTTGTCGATGTTCACAGCATTTCCACTACGAGAACTGAACCGTGAGATAAACAGGTCTGGATAGTAATCACTCCCATCTGTATAGGCATAGACCGGGTCTGCATCTTCACCGGCTGCCCAGCCAACGGTTCCAGTTCCTGGCACAACCTCATTACCATCTCCAACAAATAAAACCCACACCAAATCAGTGGAATCATACTCTGCCTGTATACGATTTTTTATTGCGGTTTCGTTGTTGCCGATGCTTGAAACATTGAGCATCTTGGTATAAATACCCTTTCTCATTTTCCAGTCAATAAACGGCTGCATGTTGGCGTTGTAGGCATCGGCTGTAATAATGAGCATTCTGCCTGCCTGTTCTGAAATCGAATCATACCGTGCCTCGCTGAAATTCAAGAAGATGCTCTCGTAGATATTAACGAATTCTCGGTTAATAGTATCTCTTTTCTTCGTTATTATATTCTTCCCACCCTTACCGGTTTCATAGACCTCGACAACGACTCGGGTTATAATCTTCAATTCACCTTTTGCCGGATTATACTGAAACGGATTGAAGCGAATGGTGATTCCGCGGTAATCCCTGAGTATGAATGGTTCATTCAATTCAATTGTGTTTGTCGGCCACCACCTATCGGTTTCGTACACGTTATCAAAGGTGTAAGGAATTGTATTTGGATCAACACTCCTGGATATACTTCCTTTTGACGGAAGAATAGTTCCGACTTCTCTGGTTTCGTATTCAATGTCAATGATGCGAGCGCTCATTACAGCGTCGTCCGGAATAATAATGTTTCTCGCAATCGTTGGCAATTCGGGAAATCCCTTTTCGAGAAAGGTAACCTGTCCTGGTAGTGTGATTCGCCAACATGGAATGCCATCGGCATCGACAGATTCAATTTCATAGCCCTGGAGCTCAAATTCAATCGTTGTGCTTGAAGGGCGGTCTTGGAGCACTGTTATTTCTGGAAGTGCAGCGCTCGCTGCATAACTGCTGCTCAAGGCTCCAAGAACTATGAGTGTCAGGACCCTCATCATGTTTCTCATCATACCTCCTTGTTCAGCCTAAGGCTGAATACACAAAATGACACGAAATTTAACATATCGTTAGTAGGTTGGGGTTGAGATGCTGGATTTTTATATTTTCTTTTCTGGCGTCCTAACCCCCAACCCGATTACCATCATCTAAGCAGTATCGCTTTCTCAACCTGCTGATACGTATCAGTCTCAAAGTGGACAAAGTAGATGCCAGCCGGGACTGCACGACCCCTGTCATCTCTGGCATCCCACACGACATGGTCGAAAACCGCACCCGAAGCGGATACATGAGTAAATTGTTTCACCAATCGTCCCGTAACATCAAAAATCTTTAATGCAATAGACCCATTCCTGTCTACCTCTGCAATCTGATAGCTGATTGTTATCTTTCCGTGAAATGGATTCGGATACAGGAGCCCTAATGCGGTCTGCAGCGGTACGCTGCTCAGCTCTTCATCTTCCTCAATGCCGACATCGGCACCGATGCCAAAGAAATTCATGATCGAATCCAAGAGTGCCGCACGTGTCGATGGCGCAGTACCGTCAGTGAGTAATCCTAATTCAAATGATGTGCCCACGGTCCGATATGTTCCAGCATCGTTGGCAACACCAATGCTGTCACTGTTGCTCGCGTTTGTGAAGATAACAAACCCTGTACCTGTTGATTTAAGGTGATCGACCCAGGAATTGTCGCCACCGTAACCGAAGCTCATACCCTGGGTAAACGTTCCTGATTGTCCAGCAACCGTGTAGAGATCACCACCGCCATCGCTCAGGCCGTCGATGCCAAAGAGTGATCCAAAGTCATAACCACCACTATACTGTGGGTCGTAGTACCAGACATCACCACCTTCAAGATACATGCGGCCATCTTGATTCTCGAGAAAATCGACGAGCGCAGCTGCCTCAGGACTACCACTTCCAATCACGTAATTGTCACTAAACATGCCGACACAAACATAGACCGATTGGTACAAACCGAGGTCCGATGCAAGGGTTACACCGTAGTCGCCTGCATAACCTAAGTTCGTCAAAATCGTATGCATGTTCTCACCTGACCCGGGGGTCGGATCAGGATTCCAGATATAGTAGTGCTTCTGACCAACGACCAGACTGAACTGGAGCGTATCCACGTAGACACCAGAAACCACCTCGAGTTCAAAATCAACCACCGTACCCGAAGGGGTCAAACTGTCCGCGGTGACATTGTAAGGATCGCTTGCATTGGTTGCGTTTGCACCCGGATCAATGGTACCGAAGTTCCCCGCATCGTCATTAATCGTCACATAGGCTGACGATGTCATCAAGTGAGACGTCACATTTTCTGCGACTGCACCACCTTCATTCTCGATCGTCACCACCAGGTCTGCGGTCTCACCCGGGTCCAAAATACC
>CP070686.1:2418734-2424225 GCA_020353055.1 Caldifarciminota bacterium
CCAACTTCTCAATATCGCCTTACGGCGATCGGATTTCCCCTACGCTCCGCTCCGGGATGTACCATAAGTCCGCTATGTCTACCAGATTCCATCATCCCGGCTAAACAGATAGTCAATGGTTATTAGTTTTAAATGCTGGACTATTATATCCGTGGGAATAGCGCTGTCAGCAAACCCATGTCCTGGACTGCACTTGACAATTCATTCCCGCTAGATAATATTGGCTAGCGTAGATTAAGCATGAGAAGGTGATTGCGTTAGTTTTAAAAGGAGAAGATATGAAATATATCATCGTCGTCTGTGCGCTGTTCTATGCATGCACTCTTAACGCACAAGTACCTGATACACTCTGGACGCGGCAGTATGGTGGATCATCGGAAGACAAAGCCTATGGAGGAGAGCAAACATCGGACGGAGGATATGTTATCGCTGGATACACATGTTCATTCGGCGCAGGTTTGATGGACTGCTACGTTGTCAAAACCGATTCTATAGGAGAAGCGCAGTGGGCTAGAACATACGGCGGATCCAATGATGATAGAGCTTACTCAGCCCGTGAAACCACTGATGGAGGATACATCATAGTTGGCTCGACGAAATCCTACGGCCTTGGATCCCCCAGCATTTACCTTATCAAGACAAATGCAATCGGTGATACAATCTGGACCAAGACATTTGCCATCTCAAGTATGAACAATGAAGGGTATTCAGTTGAGCAAACCAGCGACGGCGGCTATATTGTTGGTGGATCGACGGTCAATCATATGGTAATGATTAAAACCCATGGAAACGGAGAAACGCAGTGGATCAGAGAATACGGCACGGACTCGTATAGTGATGGTGCATCCGTACAGCAAACTTCAGATGGAGGATATATTATAGCAGGCCGCTACTTTCTACTTGATAATAATAACTTCTTTCTTGTCAAAACTGATTCACTTGGCGATACACTTTGGACAAGTACTTATGGTGGGGCAGACAATGATTGTTGCTATTCAGTCCGACAAACCACTGACGGCGGGTACATTGCCGCCGGAGCTACGGGGATTTTGTATGACCGCTTCGGCGCCGATTTTTTCCTTGTGAAGACCGAATCACATGGCGACACTCTGTGGACCAGCGTCTTTGGCAGTGACAATGACGACGTCGCTTTTTCAATTCGCCAGACGCCCAATGGTGGCTATATAGTTGTTGGCAGGTCGTACAATATATACCATCAAAACTGGGACGTTTATATTGTTAGAACAGACCAGCAAGGAGATACCGCTTGGAGCCACCGATATGGTGATTATGGCGCACAGTGGGGAGAATCAGTAGAGCTTACATCGGACGGGGGATACATAATTATTGGATGGACAAGCAACAATGAGTGTGACATCTGGCTACTAAAAATGGCTCCGGATCCATATAATGTTGAAGAAAATACATATCTCCAACTTGAACACTCAAGCTTTACGGTCACTCCCAATCCTTCTGTTGGCCGACTGTACATCTATCTTGATATAGAGGCAGTTGAAAAATTTGAGGTTAAAATACACGACATCCTCGGACGGCTAATCACAAGCTTCAAAGGTTGCATGCCAAATAGTCGCGGCCCGCACGTTCTCACCTGGGATGGCCGAGACCATTATGGCAGAGCTGTGGCTAATGGCGCATATCTTGTAACCTGCGCAGCCGCCGGCTACACTATGGCTAGAACAGTACTACTGATGCACAAGTAAAATCAAATCCCTGATCCATGGGGACAGACATATACTTTTCTTACTCTACTTTAAGGCTACTCGCGGTTTTTGCTTTGTCAAGCGGATTTTCTATAACGATACCAGTTGCACATGCTTGAGACAACGGGTCGGCTTGCGTCAATCCCTTTCTTGTACCATTTTGGCATATTTCAGCCTAAGACAACCGGTTGTAGACAACGCCCCAGCAATGGCACATGGCGTAAATGCAAGCAAGTTCTATTTATATCTGCGGGTTTCGCACTGTCAACAAACCGTCGCGCCGTCCACGCGCTAATGAAGCATAGAGGTTTCCTTGAGATTCATTGGGCTCTTCTTATAAATTTCGCAATTCGAAATGTCCCTAATGTTCTATCATCCCCCGGTTTACATGTCATCCAATGCATTCAGCAAACCAGGGAATCCAGAGCATCTTCACACATCCGGATTGCCCGATCTATCCAGATGATGATAAAACCATTGCAGAGTTGTCTTCTCTGCCTCTCAACTCCTGAATTTATTTGTCGGAGAAGAGACCTGACCTCTAACTCAATAGTATTGTAACGAAGTCGTCAATTTATGATCGCCACCTCTAATTCCACCTCGACGATCAAGGTCATGCCGGATTCGGTATCCGACATATACTCTTTGACAATACCGGTGTTTGCCGCAAAATAATCGTACACTGTATCGCCATAAGCAGCATACGCAACCTCATAGCAATTATAGGTACCAGCAGGGACAGAAATATTCTTTCTACCCAATACGGCTGCAGTTTGATAACCACTCACAATCCAGTTATTACCAGTCTCCAATGGAAACTCCAACATTACATCTGGTATGGTATCATAAACGCTGCTAAAGCGAAGAATAGAGGTGTCGGTATCTGCAATATAATATGTATCCCTATCCACACTGCCGCTCATAGTCACCACGTACTCTTGCATGAATACATACTGACCATTGATCAGTACGGTATCACCAACGATTTTCAGAGTGATACTACCGGTGACTGACATTGTTGTATCACCAGTATCAACTGTCATTGTGACGACATAATCCCAAAGGTTTCCGATCGCGCAGGGCCAATAATCCCCGGCAGCAGCCGGTTCATCATCATCTCCGCCACACCCGTTGATCGCCACATAGGATAACATGAATAATAGAACAACCGCCAGATACACTATATGCTTCATACACTTCATATTACCTCCTTATACGATTACCGAAAGTATATACACGAACTCATGTATGTCAACAAACCTGCTGGTTTGATATTTATGAGTCACCTGTGGTAGGACGCGCGGTCAGTTAGGCTACAAGCATAACTGACCGCATTATGTCCGTTTGCTGGCTCGCCCTCCGTTTTGTACGTGTAAATCACTCTTTTTGCTGTAAAGACATCTCCGGATTCTGTCAGAGATAACAATTCGCCTTCATATTAATTATTGTGACATATTGTAATACTCAATTGCGGACCCTCAAGTCGATGTTTTTTTTTGATTGTTAACAGCCTCCCGGGGACAGGCATAACATTTTTAACATTTTGCGTATTGTTCCAAAAATAAGGCGAAAAAATCATCCTAGGCTAAACTACCTCCGCTGATCCACAAGAAAAAGTGCATATGCAATGAGAATCTAGAGGGTAACTGAACTTGTTGAGGAAATGTTAAAAATGTTATGCCTGTCCCCATAAATAGACTTAAGCCTTGACAAGTCATTGAATTTGCGCTAATATTTACTAAACACATATGAAAGGAGCTATTATGTCCAGATTTGCAATGTTTTTGCTATGCGTTATTTTGCCAGTAACGCTATTTGCTGGCACCATCAACTACAATTCCTATATCAGCATGGGTGATATCGAATTTGACCTCCACAATGGATATGACCAAGTCTCGATCTCGAGTTATACCCATCTTGAGGAACCAGGTCATCCAAAATTACCGGTGAAATATCTATCGTTCGTGATCCCACCTGGTGCTGAGTTTGACCGGATAGAAGTCCTTCGTAAAGAAGGCGGTTACCTGACTGGAACATACAACATCTTCCCTGCCCAGAAGCCCCATCCCGTATCAGCCTCCCAGCCTGGCGAATTCACCCTACCCGATGCAGTGGTTTACTCACAGGACGCCCTTTATCCCGGCACCGTAGTCAAATATATCCACGAAGGCAATCTTTCGGGTTACCGTATCGTGACCGTAGCATTGACACCGCTCCACTACAATCCGTCAACGAAGAAACTTTTCCTCACTAATACTATTTCTTTCAGAATACATTATAGAAACGGTGCCGAACCAGTAAAAACCATTTCTGCCAAACAGAAGACACTTGCCGAAGCAAGGGTACGGATGTTAGTGGAGAACAAGAACGAAGTGGACATCTGGTCACCCCCTCTTAAAAGAGGAACATGGGATAGCGAATATATCATTATAACCGATGCATCATTCGTCAGCGCATTCGAACCCCTGAAACAAGGGAAGACAAAGAAAGGGGTACCCACTGAGATAGTGACTACATCATGGATTTACAGTAATTACAACGGCGTCGATAATGCGACCAGAGTGAGGAATTTCATCATCGAAGCGGCGGATTCAGGCGCGGTTTATTTTCTACTCGGCGGACAGTGTGACTTTGAACATAGTGAACAATACGTTCCAAGAAGGGATGCGTATTTCTACACGTGCGGTGTCAATGGCTACCCTGACGAAGATACGATTCCTACTGACCTTTATTTTTCCGACCTTGACGGGAATTGGGATTTGAATGGAAATGGGATATATGGACAATTTACCGATGGTGTAGATGGATACAGCGATGTTTATGTTGGAAGGGCACCGGTAAAGAACACAACCCAGATCAACAATTTCGTGAGCAAGGTGATCACCTATGAAAAATCTCCATCAGCCGCATTCACAAAGAAGATCCTGCTACCAGTAGGAAACCTCTGGAGTGGCAATTACGGCAACGGCATAAATGACACGATCGCTGATACGATACCGAATGACTGGCAAAGATCAAAGATCTATGAAAGCCTTGGTCTCATGTCCAGGTATGTCACGAGAGATTCTCTCAACCAGGGATACAATTTCTGCCACATGGTCGGTCACGGGAACGAGTATGGAGAGTATTACAACTACGGTACGAGTGCATACTACTACTACAATGATGTCGGTTCGCAAAGTAACGACTCAACAGAAGCTGCGGTCGTTAACAGCATGGGATGCTTTTGCGGTGCGGTTGACGAGGCCGGTTCGGCAGCGAATTATGACTGTCTCGCCGAACGCATGGTCAACGTCAACAAAAACTGCGCAAGTGCGACAATAATGAATTCGAGATACGGCTGGGGATATTCCTCGCCACAAGGCGCACTCGGGCCTTCTGGCGAACTATCTGTCTGGTTTTACAGAAAACTATTTGGCACATCTGCATACCATCTGGGCGAGGTCCTTGCGGCAGCAAAGGATCAAAGGGCGGGGTCGATAGGAACCTGGGTCTGGCGGTGGTGTTTGTTTGAATACAACCTTTTTGGCGACCCTGAGATGCCTTTGTGGACCGATGACCCGGACTCAATGGCAGTAACCCACAACACGACAGTTAGCACCGGCACAAGTGCTTTCACCGTTACGGTCAGGGAAAATGGCAACGTAACGCCCATACAGAATGCATTGGTTTGCCTCATGGGGAAAACCGACACCGGTCTATACGGCAGAGGATATACCAATTCCTCAGGCATCGCGAACATAACAGTTACCGCAAGCATTCCCAATGAC
>CP070686.1:2424325-2431675 GCA_020353055.1 Caldifarciminota bacterium
CACTCCAAGTGAGTAGAGATCGCTCTTCTGATTTATGGCGATGCCTTTGAGTACCTCAGGTGCCATGTATCCAAACGTGCCTGCTGCTTGAATATCCTGCTCTGGTACGCCGGCAAAGCCAAAGTCTATAAGCTTCACCTGCTTTTCATTTGTGTCAAATAAGATGTGTTCGGGCTTCAGATCGCAGTGTACAAAGCCTTTATTGTGAAATGCGCCAAGGGCACTCATTATTTGAAGCATAGCGACCACAAAATCCTCGGAGAATCCTCTAAAATATTCATTAATTGGCTTGCCAGGTATGTATTCTGTCGTGAAATATTTGCGACCGTCCTCGTGTTTGTCAAAGTCATAAACAGTCACTATGTTGGGATGCTTTGTTTGCGATAGAATTCGGTATTCCCGGGTGATCAGTTCATTGTCGTTGGGGGAAGCAGTTCTAGCAAGTTTGAGAATATAGTTGTTGCTTTTATCATCAGAAACTGAATACAGTTCCGCATAGTTACTCTCAGCGATCTTGTCGTTAAGTAAGTACTTGCCAATTGATTTCGGTGATTGCACCATGATTGAAGTTTACGGCATGCGTGCAATTTGTCAAGGGGCAATGTGCCAAAATGGCACAAATAGGGCAGTACAGGAGTTAGGTGTGCCACAATGACACACGTACCTAGAAGTTAAGACGCTAAGAACCTTGCATTTATGAATTTGCAATTTCGCCAGCACTCTGTGTCTCGTAGAGATTGGCGAAATCGCAAATTATGCTAGATGTAGTTTTTAATTGTATGCCAGGAAATATAGAGAGAGGGTTCTGGAAAAATGTGCCAAAAAGTCAACCCCCGTCCCCTGGGTCGGGGTTCCCCCAATCGGATGGAGCAACGGATTTCTAATTCTTCCCGAGCGATACTACAATACTACAAAATCACGGTTATTCGTTAGAAAACAGGCCTTTACCATCTTTTTACGAATTCTGTCCATTGGAGAGAATTCTACGTAATACCGTACGTTCTAAAACCCAAATGTCACAAATCTGTCACAAGGGGGTCGGTTTACACCGACCCCCTTGCTGTTGTGATAGCCCGCCATTAGCGGATCAACCCGATTTTAGCTTTTCTAAAATAGTTGTCTGTGTTGTGCTCTCCATTCCTCCTCGGGGTAACGAGTTATAACCCTTCTCTTAAGGGAGTACAACCCTGTGAGTGTCTACTAATTTCTAGCCGATGTGTCCCACATGTGCTGACACAGAACAGTGTGTAGAATCTGCGACTAAACATTTGTCTCAAAACATAAGTAGCTTGACTGGTGGTTTTTTTTGTTATAGTATATTCAGAAACCCAGTATTACTCTTTCAGACAAGTAATGAGGATGCAACATTCCGTAATAAAATCATATATCTGAACGAAATTTGTGCAGAAAGATTTAAGAGTTGACGATGCCGTCATCTCGAGGCCATCTATCTGCATAAGTTATTTTTGTACTGTTCAAAAACCAGTACTGTCTTAGTATGTGTTTGTTGACCATTTTCGTAGTGAAAGGCAAGGAGGAAAGATGAAGAATGTTTTGTCAGCGATTACAGTATGTCTGTTATTGTGGATCGGTTGCGGTGGCGATAGTGAAGCGCCAGTTATAGAGATCACCCATCCGACCGACGGTTCCATGGTAAGCGGGACAGTCAACATTACTGCCGATGCAAGTGATGATAATGAGTTGGACAGCGTTCAGTTCTACATTGACGATACCCTAAGGTCAACCTCCACAGCAGAGCCTTATGAATATTCATGGGTGACGACCGGTATCGAGAATAACTCATCGCACACTATTTATGCTATTGCCTACGATGCGGCTGAGAACGAGAGCATTTCGGATACAATTTCGGTGATTGTTGTCATTGAGGGCATACTGAAATGGCGCTTCGCAACAGGCGATCTTGTGTTTTCATCACCGGCGATCGGTGGAGACGGTACGGTCTATGTCGGGTCATACGATTATAATCTCTATGCGATAAACCCCGATGGCACCTTCAAATGGTCATACCTAACAGGCGGCATCGTGAATTCTTCGCCGGCGATCGGTGCCGACGGTACGGTCTATGTCGGGTTAACTGATAATCGTCTCTATGCGATAAACCCCGATGGTACACTGAAATGGTCATACCAAACAGGCAGTAGCGTGAATTCATCACCCGCGATCGGTGCGGATGGCACGATCTATGTCGGGTCAAATGATAATTATCTCTATGCGATAAACCCCAATGGCACGCTGAAATGGTCATACCACATAGGCGATGTTGTGCATTCATCGCCGGCGATCGGTGCCGACGGCACGGTCTATGTCGGGTCAAATGATAATTATCTCTATGCGATAAACCCCAATGGCACGCTGAAATGGTCATACTATACAGGCGGTTATGTACGGTCTTCGCCGGCGATCGGTGCCGACGGCACGGTCTATGTCGGGTCAAATGATAGTTATCTCTATGCGATAAACCCCAATGGCACCCTGAAATGGTCATACGAAACAGGCGGTATGGTGTATTCATCACCGGCGATCGGTGCCGACGGCACGATCTATGTCGGGTCAAATGATAATTATCTCTATGCGATAAACCCCGATGGCACCCTGAAATGGTCATACGATGCAGGCGTTAGCGTGCTTTCTTCGCCGGCGATCGGTACCGACGGTACGGTCTATGTCGGGTTAACTGATAATCGTCTCTATGCGATAAACCCCGATGGCACCCTGAAATGGTCATACCAAACAGGCGTTAGCGTGCTTTCATCACCGGCGATCGGTGGAGACGGCGCGATCTATGTCGGGTCATATGATAATTATCTCTATGCGATTCAGGGTATAGGCCCTGTGGCAGATACTCCATGGCCAATGTTCCATCACGATTTGAAACATACCGGGAGAGTGGAGTGAGGCGCTTCTTCAGAATTTCAGGGAAGATACGAAGTTAGGTTCAACACCCAACCTGTCGTAGCTCCCGCCGAAGGTCCCGTAGGGGGCAAGGGCAAAGGGCTATACTGTTTTAGGGCATACACGGTCAAACCTGGAAACTAGAAACCAAATCTAGATATCCCGGTCAAGGTCCGGATGACGGATGGTAAGTCCGTTATTCTACTTGGGACAAAGACGGCACAGTAACGCATCACTGAGAATCCTGGGTTTGCTGAATTGTTGAGAAAAATGACGTTGAGGCTATAGAATCGTTAGGAACCACGGACTCTTGGTCCGTGGGTTAGATAGGACTGAAAGTCAACCTCCGTCCCCGAAGTCCAACTTCCGAAGTTTATGCTACAATTTCGAGTTCTATCTAACCTTTACTATCTTCTGTGTTATCACAGCGTCAACTTCAACGAAGTAGATGCCCGGTTGCATCTTGTCAGGCATGACAACTCTTCCCGTGATGTCGAAGACTTTGTATTTTCGATCTTTTGGCAGCTGTAATGATCCACTGAAGATAGTCGTTTTAATTTCTTTATCTTTTACGACAGCAGACTTACTATCCTCAATCCCAAGGTCGGATTCTGTCTTTAAGAGCCAAACATCATACGCACCGGCGCCGAAGGAAGCCGTGGATCCGATAATGATATATCCATCATCCATTGTATTGGAAATCGAATATCCATAATCATAATCGCCACCACCATATGTTTGTGTCCACAAATGATTTCCCAGTGAATCCGTCTTTATGATGTACACATCATCCTCGCCCGCTCCGAATGACATTGTCCACCCAGTAAGTACATATCCCATATCAGAACTCTGTACAACAGAATGTGCATTATCATATCCAGCGCCACCATAGGTCTTTGTCCAGAGGGTATCGCCTGCACTATTCGTTCTAATAAGGTAAGCATCATCATATCCTGCACCAAAAGAGCTCGTCACTCCTGCAATTACATAACCACCATCCGGCAATATGATTACAGAATACCCTTGGTCATCGTACATACCGCCATATGTCCGTGTCCAGAGCGTATCACCGAGTGAATCGGTCTTTACTAAATACACGTCATACAAACCTGAACCAAACGAATAGGTAGTGCCGACAATTACATAGCAATCATCTTCGGTAAGGGCAATAGAACGACCTTGGTCCAGATCAGGACCGCCATAGGTCTTTGTCCAAAGAGCAGTACCTGCCGAGTCTGTTTTTATCAGATAAACATTAGTGTTCCCCTGACCGTATGATCCCCCTGTTATTGCATACCCCCCATCAGGGTGTTCGATAACCGAAAAGCCTATGTCACTGTCATTGTCACCGTATGTCTTTGTCCAGAGTGTATCACCGAGTGAATCGGTTTTGATGAGATAGACATCCCCGCCAACACCATAGGATCCCGTATAACCCGCGATGATATAACCCAGATCAGAAGTCTGAACGACAGAATAACCATAGTCTTCGCCGGATCCACCGTAGGTTTGCACCCACGCGGTATTACCCTGTGCATCAGTCTTGATAAGATACACATCGTCTGCTCCGGCTCCCCAGGAAACAGTTATTCCCGTCAATGCATATCCGCCATCCGAGGTTTGAATAGCACAGCGGCCGAAATCGAGAGATATACCTCCGAATGTCTTTGTCCATAGGGTATCGGGTCCTTGTGCGAGAACGCATGTTGCTGTAACAAATACTATACAGATAATACCTTGCTTCATAACAACCTCCCTAGATGTTTGCAGGGCTTAGTGTCGTGAAAGGCTCTAATCGTATATCCTGTGGACGATTGTATTTGCATCATACTGATTGTCAATAGTAGATTGGGAGGTTAGATTATGGATGGTTACTTGGGGACGGAGGTTGACTTTTTGGCATTTCTATGTCGGGCATTGTCAACCTGAAAACATCCGTTTCACCCAATAATAAAGCTTAGTAGATCCGCGGAATATTCACTGATTATTTTCTAACGCTTAAAGGGGCGAGTTAGATTAAGTCAACTAGTGCTATGCCAAAAAGTCAACCTCCGTCCCCGGGGTCGATTAAAACCAGAATGTCACACTATAGTCCCGCATCATATTATCTCTTTGAGAAAGCAGGGAATCCGTCACAAGGGGAGTCACCGCTTGAGTCACTCCCCTTGTGCTACATTCGCACTCAGTAATGCCTGATATTTTTATCTTACAAATACAAACTTCACAGTGTTCGATATTGCATCACCGGTGATAACACGGGCAAAGTACACTCCACTTGGCAAGGTGTTTCCTTTTCTATCCTGACAAGACCACTCAAGACGGTATTCACCAGCCTCACCTAGTGACAAATCAACCCGATCAACCTCTGCACCAAGCAGGTTGTAAACAACGAAATCACCATCACCCATACCAGCCGGCACGGTACATACGAAGCTTACTCCTCCTGATACATACATTACCGACAATCTCAAACGAAGATACGATATGGTAAAGGGATATTCATTTACACCAGTCTCACCGCCTATTCTGAGATCGCATTCTGTCAAGCCATTCGACTGGATGTAGTACCACCGTGAGTGTATCGGAGCACCATATTTTGGATGGTACTTGATACGCGCTCGCCATTTATACAATGTATTCAGCACAAGCCCATCAATCACCTGACTTATTTCCACACCGGCAGTATCAATGTCTATCCAATCGGTCTCAATAAGCCCGGATTCACTAAAAGGAATTCCGAGTGCTTTTGCCTCAAACTGCGCCTTGACCAGAACCCTGCCATAATCTGAGCGACCCAGAAATCTTGCTCCGAATGAAGTGTTTGAATACGTGAATAGCGCGGGCACGATCGGTACTGAGTAGTCCACGCGCAGTTGCTCAGGTTTTACAGGAACCCCCACACCTTCATTACCGAAATATAAAAATGATCTGCCTTCATTAATCTGACCATTGCTATAATTAGGAGCGCCCACGATAACGTCTGAGTACCCGTCGCCATTCACATCCCCGGCAGCTGAAACAGAATGACCAAAACCCGCGCCTGCCTGATCTGATTCTGCGGTCCAGTCCGGATTCAAGGATAAACCCGTGGCCGAACCATGATAAACATAGGCACGGCCCTCATTGGTCTGACCATTATCATACCAATATGCGCCCACGATCACATCTGAGTAGCCGTCGCCATTCACATCCCCAACTGTTGAAACAGACCCACCAAAACGCGCTTCTGCCTGATCTGATTCTGCGGTCCAGTCCGAGGTCAAGGGCAGACCCGCGGCCGAACCATGAAACACATAGGCACGGCCTTCATTGGTCTGGCCATTGTCATACCTATATGCGCCCACGATCACGTCTGAGTACCCGTCGCCATTCACATCCCCGGCGGATGAAACTGAAATACCAAACTCCGCCTCTGTCTGATTTGATTCTGCAGTCCAGTCCGGCATCAGGTATAAACCTGTGGCCGAACCATGATAAACATAGGCACGGCCTTCGTCAACCTGTCCATTATCATAATTAAGAGCGCTCACGATCACATCTGAGTACCCGTCGCCATTCACATCCCCGGCACCTGAAACAGAATGACCAAAACGTGCGAATGCCTGATCTGATTCTGCGGTCCAATCCGGGGTCAAGGACAAACCCGTGGCCGAGCCATGATAAACATAGGCACGGCCTTCATTGATTTCACCATTGTCATACCAATATACGCCCACGATCACATCGGAGTACCCGTCGCCATTAACATCCCCGGCCGACGAAACAGAATTACCAAACTGCGCGGATGCCTGATCTGACTCTGCAGACCATCCTGCATTCGAGCATAGACCCGCGGCCGAACCGTGAAACGCATATACGCGGCCTTCATTGGTCTGACCACTATCATACCAAACAGCAGCTACAATCACATCTGAATACCCGTCGCCGTTCACATCCCCAGCCGCTGAAACCGAATAACCAAACCACGCATTTGCCTGATCTGATTCTGCGGTCCAACACGGAGTCGCGGCTAGACCTGTGGCTGAACCATGATAAACATATGCACGGCCTTCATCGGTCTGACCATTGTCATACCAATACGCGCCCACGATCACATCTGAATACCCGTCACCATTCACATCCCCGGCCGCTGAAACTGACCAGCCAAAACGCGCTTCTGCCTGATCTGATTCTGCAGTCCAGTCCGGGGTTGCGGACAGACCCGTGGACGAACCATGATAGACAAACGCACGGCCTTCATCGGTCTGCCCATTGTCATACCTATATGCGCCCACGATCACATCTGAATACCCGTCACCATTGACATCACCGGCGACAGAAACAGAATTACCAAACCACGCACTTGCCTGATCCGATTCTGCGAACCAGTCCGCGGTTTCGGACAAACCCGCGGCCGAACCATGATAGACATAGGCGCGACCTTCATCGTACTGGCCA
>CP070686.1:2431775-2439156 GCA_020353055.1 Caldifarciminota bacterium
TAATTCAGGCGCGCCGTGGCAAAGAGCGTATGCTCATCGGTTTCAAGGAACGCATATATATCATACGAAACACGTTGTTGCCATGCAGCCTGCACAAGGAATACAAGAATAATCATGATGTCCGTGCTATCTGATGGTTAATTTCAATTCGAAACAAGTATAGTGGAAACACGACACCTGTCAATGACAAATCCCTACTAGCTCCCTCACAAAAGAACAAGAGCCAGCAGATTACAGCTGACTTCATTCTCCTCCCATCCCAGGGGTTCTATGAATATTGACTACACCTCACAGCCGAATATAATACAGAAAGAATTCAGCACCGGGTGAATAACTGAAATGAAAACTTCTCGCAAAACAAGGAAACAAAAAATCATCTCAAAATCTCGTAAACGCACGCATTCGACTAAAGAAGCACCAGATAGGGAAACCCAGCTCAAAGAGCGGCTGCTTTTTGAAGAGATACTGACCGAGCTGTCAGCTACGCTGATCAGTATCGCGCCGGAACAAACCGGAGATGCGATTAAGTACGTGCTCAGGGCAATTCTAGACTTCTTTCGTGTCGAACGCTGTATGGTCATTGCCGTTAGCCCTGACAAAAAACACGTCGATTTTTCCTACGTAGTGAGCAAGAGCAAGCTCAAATCGCTACCACGGATAGTCCCTATCCAGGATTCCTTTCCCTGGAGCTTCGAAAAGGTCATCAACCAACGGAAAGAGGTCTTCATAGATGCCGTAAGTCGACTGCCACGCGAAGCCACTATTGATCGAAAGAGCTACCAGAAATGGGGAACCAGAGCCGTGATTCTCATACCCCTGGTGGTTGAAGGGAGCGTCGAATACGTAATCTCTATCTCTTCTCACAAAACCGAACGTGCCTGGCCAAAAGAGTATGCACCACGCCTACGTCTGCTCGGAGATATCATCGCCAGCACTTTGGTCAGAGCGAAAGCAGAGAATGCATTGAGCAGATCAGAAGAGAAATTCAGACAATTCTTCGAGCATATTCCCGAATACGCGTTCATTGTTGCAGCAGATGGTAAGATCGTTGATGTAAACCGAGCCGCGCTCACAGCAACCGGGTACAAGAAACACGAACTCGTAGGAAGTCCGTTGAAATCGATCTATGCACCTGAAACACATTCAAAAATGGGAAGACTTTTCGCACAGTGGAAACGAACGGGTGTCATCAAAGATGAGGAAATGGTGATCATTACCAAGCAAGGAAAAAGGCGTACAGTTCTGTTGAACGTCGGTGCGGTGAGAGAAAACACGGGCAAAATACTACATTCAACATCGGTGCAAACCGACATCACCGATCGTAAGCGTGCACAAGAAGAACTACAACAGAAAACAGTTGAACTGAAAGCCATGTATGATGAACTCAAAAAATTCTCCGAGAATTTACACCAGGTTAGAGAAGAAGAGCGAACCGGCATTGCCCAAGAGCTACATGACGAGTTGGGACAGGCTTTAACTGCTCTGAGAATGGATATCAACTGGATAAAGAAACATCCGGAAACAAGCACTGCCGCATTGACTTCCAAAACGGAAAAAATGACGCAAGTTATCGACGAAACGCTCAAGACAGTTCAACGGATATCAAGTGACTTGAGACCAGGTATTCTGGATGACCTTGGTCTCATCCCTGCAATCGAGTGGCAGTGCGATGATTTTCAGAAACAGTATGGGGTGAAGTGCATTTTTACTCATGAAGGTAGCGATGCATTCGGCGAGCAAAGTGCTACCGTACTATTCAGGGTACTCAAGGAATCGTTAACAAATGTCGCGCGGCATGCCGGCGCCAGAGAAGTGCGCGTGAGATTAAACAACGTGGGAAAACGTACCAAATTGATGATCAGCGACAATGGCAGAGGAATAAAGAAAGAAAAGATCGATGATCATCGCGCATTCGGCATTAATTGCATGAGACAACGTGTATCCTCACTCGGAGGAACCTTCGAGATAGTTGGCATCCGTAAAAAAGGAACCACGATACGGGTGACAGTTCCACGTGGTAAACCGCATAATGATTAGAGTACTTATCGCAGATGACCATCCCCTGGTCCGTAGGGGCCTTAAGCAAATTCTTTCCGAAACGTCCGACATTACAGTTGCTGGCGAAGCACAGAACTGCGCCGGCGTTTTGCAGAAAATTTCCAAGAAAAAGTACGATGTGGTGATTCTGGACATAACGATGCCCGGTCGAGGTGGCATAGACGTATTGAAAAGAATCAAAGCCAAGAATCCTGAAATCCCGGTTTTGATACTCAGCATCCATCCAGAGGACCAGTATGCCATAAGGGCGATCCGCGTTGGGGCATCCGGGTATCTCACAAAAAACTGCGAACCAGAAGAGTTACTTATCGCAATCAGGAAGGTCGCTTCCGGTGGTAAATATATACAAGAAACAGTTGCCGAGAAACTCGCCTTTGATGTCAGTTCAAAAACCTCCAAACCGCTTCATGATTCTCTCTCAAACCGGGAATATGAGGTACTGCGTAAGATAGCAGCCGGTAAGACAGTTTCGACGATCGCATCGGAAATGTCATTGAGTGTCAAAACAATAAGCACCTACCGGACACGCATTCTGAGCAAGATGAATATGAAAAATAATGCTGAGCTCACTCGCTATTGTTTTAAGCAAGGAATCATCGATTAGGACACGCACCATTTGTCATTGGATCATATAGTGTAGGACAAAATCTGACAGAATAATCAGCATATTGCCAATTGCGGTATCTCCCTATTTGGGCAGAATATGATAGCAGCAAACCGATGTGGCGTGAGTAACACGTACGAAAATTAGCACCATTTGAACTATAAGTTAGCAGGATTTTGATATGGACAGAGGTACAAAAGGGGGAAGTAGCTTAGGTCCAAGAACGGGTTATTAGCTTATGACGATGTTGCTCCACTCGAGCAACATCGTCTTTTTTTTACCCCACCACGGCAATTTGTACCCGATCAGCCGGAAACAGCATGAAATTCAGCATTTTTTGCTCTGCTAGCAGTTGCCGCATTCTTTGTTGACATAACCCCGAGATTAGTTAGAATCTATACAATATTCAGCCTTGGAAGGAGGTCGGTCATGAATCACTGCCGAATGATGAAAAATGGTGTGTTTATCGTCCTCATAGTATTTCTCATAACGGCAAATGTATTCGCCCAGGTACCGGATTACGACTTACTGCGAACACAAAGCGAAAAAGATAGTCTGGCAGCCTTAGAATATCCTTATATCTTTCCTTTGTTCGGGGAGAACGTAGTAAGAAAGGGTTTTGATCTTCCATATCCCATTGGACTTAGCATAGGTTACTACAAGCAGACCATGGGTGTCATAATGGATCAGGTATCGCTCGGTCTCACTGAAGACCAGTTGATGCCTCTTACCTTCATTGAGTTTGAGGACGTTGGCAATGAAGCAACTAATTATAATGCGCGACTCGACCTCTGGCTATTTCCGTTCCTCAATATCTACGGCATGTTCGGTTATGCGAAGGCAGATGCAGACGTCACGCTAAATGCGCCTTTTGTATTCGAAACGTCAGTCGATTTTACGGGATGGACATACGGTGGCGGCGCGGCAATTGCCGCAGGGTTGCAGGGGTTCTGGATCACAGTAAATGGCAATCTCGCCTGGACTGATATGGAGGATTATTATGACCCGGTGAGGGCCCTGGTATTTTCATTCCGGATAGGCCACAGGCTGCCACTCATAAAATCTCAGAACTTCCGCATCTGGCTTGGAGCCATGTATCAGGACCCTGCGTCCGACGTCTCTGGTCGGTTCTTATTGGCCGATATTGTCACGGACGAGCTGGCCGGGCAATTCGAAGATTATTATCTAGCCGATTGGTATCAGGCTCTGACTCCGGAAGAACAGCAATTCATCGACGGTTTTGTTCAAACATTGATGCAGGGCTCGGCAGATACTCAACTCGACTACCAAGCAGAACAGCATCCAGAGAATGCATGGAACATGATAGCCGGCGTCCAATGGGAATTGAGCAAGAGTTGGAACCTACAGACCGAGTTGGGTTTCTTGAATGGACGCAATTCACTACTCGTCGATCTTAACTACAGGTTGCCATTGTAGCATACTGACAACGGGAGGGTATACGCAGAACTCTTAGAGATAAGACAACTAGAAGAACGTGGGGGTTTGCGGCATATGCCACAAACCCCCATTATTATCGGTACATGCTTCTTACCTCTTATGAAGCATCTCTTTATGATGCAGTCCCTCGTGGTGCATGGGCTGGTGTGAATCAAAGAAAATACGCTGGTCATCGGTCAGCATTTTGCGGACATCCTGACGATGCTGTTCTTTCATTTTCATCATCTGTGTCTGCATCTTGCCGATATCGTCGATAACCTTATTGATCTCTGTCATGTTGACCTTGTCGGCCGTGCTCAGTGTGCGTAAACGCGCCTTCTTTTCAGCCATCTGATTACGTAAAGACTGCATTTCCTTCAGATGCTCGACGCGCATCGATTTCATCTGTTCTGCCTGTTCGGGTGTAAGATCAGGGATCATCATCATATGTTCGCCGCGGCCCTTACATCCGCCTTCTCTTTCCCCGTGTTCTGGTTTCATTTCTGGCATTTGTGCGAAAGCACTTGTTACAATCAGGAATAATGCTGCAACAGGCAGCATGACTTTACTTGATCTAAGTGTAAGCATTTCTTTCTCCTTTCTTTTCTAATAAAATACTAACGTCCACCCTCACCTCGAGGTTGTTCAAATGGCCTTTGATGGGGGACAGGCATGTGAGGAGGTTCATGCGGTCTGCCCTGCTCCATGAACTTGTGAAGTAATCCACCTAATTGTTCCTGCTGCTCTGGCGTCAAGATCTCTCTCATTCTGAGCATCCGGTGGAATACTTTTGCTTCATGCTGTATCTGTAAAGTTGCTATCTCTCTTAGTAACTGGTCCGCGCGCATGCTATCCGGGCTTTCATCTCCAAGTAACGACATCAGCTCCTGCCGTTTTTTGAAAAGTTGTTCGCGCATTGGCCACATTTCGTTCCGCATTTCTTCGTTCATCTTCCTTATCTCCTCGATTTGTTTTTTGCTGAGATCGAGGTTTCGGGCGATCTTGGTGTGCTGCCAATCATGCATCATGCGAGGTTGACGCAACAGATCCTGTCTTCCAGGCCCGGCGTGCCTTGTCCACCAGAAGTATCCGAACGTGAACAACGTTGCCGCGTTGATCGCAACCGAAATCACTAAAATGATAACTAATACCTTTTTATCCACTGTTACCTCCTGCAACCAGTTCATTATATATATCGGATAACGAACCATCTGGAAACTCTTCAAGAGTGCCCAGCCCGAAAACATCAGGCGCTTCTGCTGCTTCAGAAACTGCGGTAGCTGCCACCGACTGATATAATGTCCTTCCGAACTGATTACCAATCAATAAGGATACGACCACAGCTGTGGCAGTGGCGATAGAAATTGCAATACTCCGTATTCTCTCGAGAAAAGGTATGGACCTAGCTTCATCTCTTATACCCTGTCTAACACGAGTTGTGAAGTAAGGTGGTGGCTCCATACCCTCCAAGATACTCAGGGCATCCGTTACACTCGAGAATGCAGTCAGTTCTTCCTGACAGCCTCTGCACTGCTGGAGGTGGCTTTCAATCTCTTTCTTTTCTGCAATGGATAACTCTCCATCGAGATACGCTGAGAGTTTTCTTTTAACGTGAGAACACTTCATTCTAGCTCCTATCTATTAGGACACGCATACTACCCTGTTTCTTGCGTACTGACCGCCGTCTCATACCACCTTCGCCAGCTTGTGCTTCAAGGCACTGCGTGCCCGGAAAATGAGCGACTCGACCGAAGACAGCGAAACCTTCATGATCTCGGCGATTTCCTTATATGATTTGCCCTCGAACTGTGAAAGTATGAGCGCCAAACGCTGCCGCGCAGGCAATTCATCGACTGCCGCACGCACTGATCGTACCACCCTTTTCTGCTCCCAATCAGGCTCCACCTTGAGGGCCTCGGGCATCTGCCCCTTATCAGTCATTTCATCCAGAGAGATATGAGCTTGTTTACGCTTCCGACGGTAATTAATGCAGTGATTGACTACGATACGATATAACCAAGTTGAGAATTTCGCCTTGCCCTTGAATTTCGCGGCATTACGCCATACTTTGATGAATATCTCCTGCGCCAGATCCTGGACATCCTCACGGCTGCCGGTATATCGATAAATAGTATTGAAAACAGCCAGCTGGTACTTGTGAACAATACGCTCAAAGGCATGCTCATCACCTTTAGCCGACATGTGAATCAAATGCTCATCTGTTTCTTCTTGAGTTCCTATTATTGTCATAACTTATGCAGTGGAAAGATCTTTCTAGTATTTTTGACACCCATTGCCTTCGAAACTTGCGCCCGTGACCTCCACTTCTTTTGACAAAAAAATGCACCACAGGGTTTAAAGTACGAAGATGGGGTCAGATCTCAACATTCAACATTACTATGCCAACGGCCTCACGAACATACCTTCCGCACCAAACAGAATGTTGAATGTTGAGATTTGACCCCGGATGAAACCCATAATGCAACAGTGGGGTCATGCAAGCGACCCCACTGGTCCCTCCTGTTTTGGAACTGTCTTTCTTACGACGCTACTGCATCATTAACGCGCCTCGATAACAATATCTCCATTCACGACGGTGATGTTAATAGTCGCGTTGGTGCTACCGACACCCAAGGTACCCACCTTATGATTCAATTCGTTTATCGTGTAGGTTATCGAACTGAAACCCGTGATCGTAATTTCACCGTTGGTCGTTGAGACATCGAATGCGGTCCGCACATCCTGAGGCAAGAGCAGAGTAACCATCCCATTTGTCGTTGTCAGTAGAATTGTCTCATTCGCACCGAATTCCTCCATATCGCAATAAATCGCACCATTGACGATCGTACCGGCAACGCTTCCCTGCATGTTTTCCGTCGTAATACCGCCGTTCGTAAGTACCATATTAGCTCCAGCAGTCATATCATATAACGAAATATCACCATTCAACGTAGTTATGTCGAGGTATTTATCAGCAGGCGTCGTGAAGTCGAAATCCGCGCGGTAGTCACGGTCGCTCGTATCAGGCATGTCTGCTTCCAGAGAAAGCTCCCCGCCCGCAACGTTCTCAGTTATCTCGATATCGTCGATGTGTTCTTCGGCATCGAGTGAATCAGACCCCGTACAAGAACGTGTAATAACTGCCGTGATCAATGTATCCTGAACTGCGGAAACGATGATCTCACCATTTACAGTAGTAGCGCTGATCAGATTTATACCAGCTGAGGGCCATGTCCGTGTTTCGGTTCTCAGTAATTCATAATCACGGGCATCATCCTCTGA
>CP070686.1:2439256-2449539 GCA_020353055.1 Caldifarciminota bacterium
ACACCTTTTATCTTACCGGAGAAAAGAGGCGATCTGTCCAGGTTATCACCAATAATGCCGTGCGTAACCGCGTTCGTATGGGTAATATAGCAAGGCAATTGTCTTTCAATAACTCGTTTGGTGCGGAAAGAGAAAGGCACGGGCGGATCATCACCTTCTTGAATCCTCAGATGCGATAGATCGACGCTTGCAGCCTTTACGCGCGGCGAAGTACCTGTCTTTAGACGCCCCAGAGACAAACCAATTGATTTCAACGAGCAACTCAGTTCGGAAGCACTGGCTTCGTCCATGCGGCCACCATCAAAACTCTGCATGCCGATATGCATCAATCCGTTCAAGAAGGTGCCTGTTGTCACAACGACGGCTCTGGCATGGTACTCATTACCTGACACCGCTCTCACCCCGCTCGCGGAATTTCCTTCGATGACTATTTCACTCACTTCCTCGGCCGCCACATCGATATTTCTATTGTCATCGACAACGCTCGAGGCAACTGTCCTGTATTGTATCCGGTCGTTCTGTGTGCGTGGCGACCACACCGCAGGACCCTTGGAACGGTTGAGAATACGATACTGGAGGGCGGTCCTGTCAGCCAGCATCGCGATCTCACCGCCCAATACATCGACTTCCTTGACCAGATGGCCCTTGGCAAGTCCCCCGATCGATGGATTGCACGACATCTGGCCTATCTTTTCCAAATTGAGGGTCAGGAGAAGTACCGGATGACCCATGCGTGCAGCAACAAGCGCTGCTTCAATACCCGCATGGCCTCCACCGACGACGATGATGTCATATTTGTCTGAAGCGTTCATAGCAAATAATAGCAATATTCAGAAAGAAATCAACAAAGACGGAATTAGAACAACCCGTTGAATCATTTTATATCCCTCGACGAGTTAATTCCGCAAATTACCATGCCGTACGATAATCTGTGGGCTATTTTATTTCCTCACTGCGGCAGGTCAATGGCTAAAGCAATAATTACCAACCGAAGAGATTTGGTGAATTTTTTGTGTGGATCAGTCGAATACTTTCTTATTGATGGGTCTTTCTTTTTTCATGATACCGAGTGAGTAGTGTTCAAAATCAGCCCCTGGTCTTATATACACATACAAAAATTCCTGCCGGGTTGTCACTGTTTCCGGTGGCAATACCTTCGGTTCCAGCATGTAGGTACCGGATGCAAGATTGGCGAACCGGAATTTTCCGTCACCATCGGTTGTGGTTAGATAACCGTTTAGCGCAAGCACGACGTTCGGCACACCTTCTTCGCTGTCGTCCATCTGTCCATTATTATTGATATCCAAGTATACGGTGCCGCGCAACGAACCCATCACTTCAAG
Organism: Caldifarciminota bacterium; assembly: GCA_020353055.1. Taxonomy (GTDB): domain Bacteria; phylum Hydrothermota; class Tepidihabitantia; order SM23-42; family SM23-42; genus SM23-42. Next base: position 2,440,600 of record CP070686.1, read on the forward strand.
TGGAAAATTAATTCGTGCCTGCGAAAAGAACCGGGTATCCACTGTTTGAGTTCTGCGAGCAGTACCGATTTCTGCAGGCATGCAACCAAAGTTTACATTAATAGAATGCCGGCCGGATCTGACAAAATGGAAGGCATATACGCCATTTCTATCGGTTGTGGCAGTACTCTTTCCATCAACGACGACGTCAATGTCTGCCATCGCACTATCACCAAAATCGTAAATTCCGTTGTTGTTGACATCCATGAATACTCTGCCTGATATGAAACTAAGGCCTATCCGTTCGAAATCGAAGGTCTTTGAAACACTGAACGAAAGAAACTGGTCACTTGATGAGCTTTGGCGAATGTATTCATACGTGAAATGCAGATTCAGATCCTTAAAGAATCTGGATGATAATTCAAATCCGGTCGTATGACTGCAGTAATCTGAACGCGTCGCATAATTGAAAAACCCTTTGAACCTAAAATAACGCGGAAATGGAAACATGAGTCCAAATTGCCATACATCGGATTCACGTCTCTGAAAACTTGACCACATCTGACAATTTAATATCTGCTGCGTTAATCTAACACCGTATGCACGTTTATCAGTTGACACCTCGTAGTTTGCTGAAACACCGAATTTTTTGTATAACCATTCGCCGTCGATTATTTGACTGACTGTCTCCTTGGACAGTGAAATGCTGTAAGTTAACGCGGGTAAGGGTGTGGGCGATAATCTCGTGTTAAGAGTTATTCTTGTATCATGGAGCGATGCGTAATTAAGATCCTGGGTGAAGCTCAACCACTCGGTTGGTCTCTGATAAGTGTTCAACCTGAACCAACTGCCCCGCTGCATCTTCACGCTGGACAAAGGAACAAAGTCTCTCGACATGGTCATGATGTGGCAATGACCCCCTATTTTCTGGGCAGTAAAGCGGCCGTTGAATGCGTAACTCGCTCCCATTCCCTGTTCGGTATGGCTTGCCCATAATCGGTTGTCGATCGTCAGCTTGTCACCGATCTTCACTTCAGAGTTGATACCCAAACAGTTGTTGCTGCTCACCCGGGTTTCATAGCTATTGTCACTTCGCCTCAATATATAGAAATCAAGTGGGATACGCGGTGAAAGTTGCCTGTGCAACCTTACACCGGCCACGTACGTGTTCTCATCGAATGTCGGTGGCAACGACGTTGTATGGTCGCGGGTCTTTCCCAAAAAGATATCAGCACCACGGCTCGTCAAAGACAGCCCCCAGAGACTCAAGTTAGTGCTCACCGAAGATCGTACATGGTAGGGCTTCTCCCCGAGTGCCAGCCGGAAATCGCCGAGCACTGAATCAATCTCAAAAGTAATGCTTTTCAATCCAAAATCATCTTGCCGTTTCTCTAAAGCAAACCGGAGATCATATCGATTCAAAACGTAGTTTAAGTAAAAATCGGTGATCGAGTGACCACCTACGCGATGATACGTGTAGAATGAAGTATTGATACGGTTATTGGAAGCAAGAACGAAGAAAAGCACTAATATATTCACCTGGAGAATTTCCTTTCACCGACGATCAACTCAATAACCCCATAATCGAAGATGACCTTTGCTATATAGGTGCCTCCACCGAGTGCCTCATCGATCCCTATCTTCAATCTACGTTGTCTACCTGGCATGACCACAAATTCAGGCAGCGAGTCCTGCTGAACTATCTTCGTCTCAACAGTGCTGATGATAGCCTCACCGGTGATCCTGAGATGGACATTGCCGTTGTTGCTCAGTACTATTTCCAATGAGTCGTTTTTGACGGAGAAACTATCGAAGGTTGCACTTTTCGTGGCAAATTGAGATATGGTATAGTAAATGGGTACACCGATTTCTCCGGCGACATTGATAGATGTAGAATAGCTCGTTGGAATCGGGCGAGATTTGAAAAGGAGCATCGAATAGTATTCGGCCATTCCTCCATTGTGCGGCAAACTGAAAGTCACTCTGAGGTTCTCAACATCTCTGGGCGGAATGACGAACTCTTCTGGATTAATGACAGCACGGGACGCGAGCGAATTGATTAATTTGCCAGGAGCGTAAAAAGATACTCCACCGGTCATGTCAATATCAAAATCCTCAAACTCAACCTTGATTCTTAGCGAATCATCGGTGAAGTTCTGGACCTCGAATACCTCGGTAATACTTTCGGCTCCGAGAACGGTTTTCTCAACTTTTGCGGGGCCAACGGTAAAACCAAGATAACCTACTATTAGTATCAATAATATGTTCATAACCCATACACCCGATAATACAAAGTTATTGATTGATCGCCGGATTCGTCATCGCTTTCGGCTTTAAAGATAAAATCCTGGGGACGCTGGAATCTCTTGAGCCCCGGTCCGCTTACCTCCAGGTGCTCGATATCCTGATGCAAGATACTGAATGCTCGCCAGTTACCACCTGGCGGGTCGATACCGGCAGGCGGCAGCGGTTCTCCGCTGGGAGCAAAGTATAACTGATCGAGAGTTATCGAACTGGAAAAATCACCACTACCCCTCGTTGACACATAAACATCTGAGATATCATGCTGGTTACCGACCCGTTGATAGCCGACAGTGAGTTGAATCCCGCCGGGGTTGAACCCAGAAGCCTGCGTTGGGCGGTAATAGGCAGGGAAAATCGCCGGAGGGTATATCACCTGATACAAATCGAATTCCACGTCGGCATCGATAATGACGATTATGCGCGTTCGTGCAAAAACGAGTGAGGCCGAAAGGAAAATCCAGAGAAAAATCGATCTGCCCATCGGCCTCAACCCCTATTTTGCACTACTGGGCATAAACACGATAGTATATCGTAACGGTCTCGCCAGCAGCTGGTGTCGGCGCGTCATCGGTCTCGGCCTGGAAGACATAATCCTGGCTCTCGTCTTGCCAGCCTGTCGTGTTCAACCCATTGGCAATCTCTGTGTAGGTAGTAGTGAAGGAAACCCAGTTACCACCCGGCGGATCAGTCCCGTCAACGGGATTAGCTTCACCATCGGGTGCGTAGAACAACTGATCTAGTGCAATCGTGGCACTGAAATCAGCGCTTCCACTCGTTTCCAGATGCCAGGTCATGGCTTGCGAATTCGAAAAGACCTCAACATCGACACCATCAGGATTCGTACCACCTACCAGCGTCGGGTCATAATAGCCCGGAAAAGCTACCGGTGGAAAAGTGACGGTAGGATCAGCAAGGTCGAATTCGGTATTACCGTTCACATACAGACCAATACGTGCCGGCACACGTACCATCACAACGAGTGTATCGACGAGCGTATCACCTGGGGCAAAACCCATTATCCTGTCCCCAGGGCCTCCCTCAATGATCGTAGCCAGCATGACCGCCGGCAGTATGAGCAAGAGCATCCATGTTAGCTTCACGTTGCCTCCTTTTGTTTTATATCATCTTAAGTCCAAAACCATTCTTTGCATAATCAAGACTTAAGTCTAGTAGATTTTACACAAGATTTTATTCTTGTCAAGAGACAACCGGCTTCAGCCCTCATATCCCTCGACCGGCATGCCGATCCCCGCCCTCAAGATTTGGGCGGCGCTTCCCATATAACTCGCGATTTCATAGTAACCGAGACTCCCTTTCACACAAACCAGATCTCCAGACGCTCCAGTACTGTAATTCGCAACGACTCTGACCGTTTTGCCTGACGCATTTATTTCGACGATTTTCTGTGTGTTAGGTATATTAGTAATGCAATTTCCGAAGTGATCTATATAGGCAATCTCACCGCAGAGGACTTTCTGTTTCTTTCGCATTTGCGCAATCTCGTGGCACTCGTATTTTTTGCATCTCCTCCCCAACTCTTCTAACCTGGTACCGATTGCCAGCCGTGCGGCAGCCGGACCAAAAACATCGCGCGCATGAAAAGTGGAACTTGTTTTGGCATCGACCTTGATTTCGTAAACCTTCGACGCTTTTTCATAGACCCGAGAGAATAACCCGTTGTCTGGACCCACGAAGAGATATCCATGCGATCGTACGATCAGTGGTTTTCGCTCACTACCGACTCCTGGATCGACTACCGCAAGATGAACTGTACCCTTCGGGAAATTCTCGAAAACGGAGTAAAGGACAAATGCAGCACCCCGTACATCGTAAGGAGCGATACCATGAGTGATATCGACAATGCGCACGTGTGGAGCCACCTTCAACATTTCACCCTTCACGGCCGCAACAAACCAATCATCAGTTCCGAAATCAGAGAGGAATGTTATGATTCTCATATAATGCGATTTCGCTGCGTCCGAACACCTCTTCTATCCACTCGTGCAGAGGTGGCGGCAGGAATCTGCTCGCCCTTAGACCAGCGTCGATTATCTGAGAGGCGAACTGCGACTCATGGAAGACCTCCCAATCCTTCTTCATATATGTAACCGCGAGTAACAAGACAAAACAGATGATAACACCCTTTATCAAACCCAGTAAACCACCCAGAATGCGATCAACCAGACCAAGCGGAGTAATATGCACCATCTTTGCGATTATCCTGCCGACAATCGAGAAAGCAACAACAACCGCGATGAAGATCAACAGGAATGCCAGGATTTGAGGTATTCTAACGGTCGCGCTGTAGGTTACTGCGATGATATAGCCGCATATGATTCCAGCGAAATCAAATGCACTTCTGATCAGACCGGTAGCGACGCCGTGAACGATCAGACTGATGACGATGATCACTATTACTACATCAATCCACGCCATTCAAATATATTATAGATACATCTCTGATTAAGTCAACGAATATTTCATTGTATAAAAGGCTGTACGTTCCCGAATCTTCATTGCACCCAATCGATTTTATCAAGTGCTATATCTTCAGGATCAACATCACCTACGATCAATAGATAGAATCTTTCGGGATGCAAATATTTTTTCGCAGCAGTCTGCAGATCAGAGATAGTTAGAGCACGGATGTAATCTTCAAATCTTGACAAATAATCCAGTCCGAGGTCATCGATCTCGATACTCGCAATGATACTTGCCATCTCACCATAAGTATCGTACGCCAGGGGCAGATATCCGGTATAAAACTTCTTTGCCCTTGCTACTTCTTCCACGTGTATCGTATCTCTTATCTTTTCCATCTCTTGAATTAAGGCCGTAACCGCTTCATTGACCATCTCCTTCTTTGTTTGAACCTCGGCTGCGAAATAACCGCCATTGATAAAACGGCGGAAAGAGGAATAGGCGATGTAAGCCAATCCCTTTTCCTCTCTTATTGTTCCGGAGATACGCGAAGTCAGACCAGCACCACCAAGGACATAATTCATGACACGTGCCGCATTCCAATCCGCCTCACCGTATCGCGGCCCAAAATTGCCGAGGAGAATGTACGCCTGTGAAATGTCCATCGGTATTACCTTAGCCTTGGAACGGTCGATTGGGGCTGGTTCAACGAATTCCAGTTTGGGCATCTCCTGTCTCTTCCACAACTCAAAATGACTTCGCAGCATCATAAGCAGAGAATCTTTAATAAAATCACCGACAAAGATCAGAAAAGTGTTATTCGGACGATAGTAAGTATCATAGAAATCACGTGCCTCTGGTGCGGTTATTGCCGCAACTGAGCTCTCGATACCCTCAGGAAAGTGACCCAACGGATGGTCGCCAAAGAGCAGGCTGCGGAACCCCTTTTCGCTGACTTCGAACGGATTGTCCGACCTTACTTTAATAAGCGAAATAGTTTCTCTTTTTAAACGAAGCAACTCCAAGGAATCAAATTCAGGATGCTGAAGACAACTCTCAAGAATATCGATAAGGCGCCCTAAATCTTTACTCAATACCTTACCATTGAACCCGGCATAATCCTCTGTCACGAACGGGGTGAATTCACCGCCCACGGACTCGATCGATTCGACAAGTTCACCGTATGAGTATTGCCCGGTACCCCTGATAAGACACTGTCCAGTGAGGTTTGCCAGTCCCTCCTTACCTGATGGATCTAAAACGCTACCGGCTCTTACATAAGCCCTCATCTCAACAACCGGAATCCTGTGCGCCTCAACAGTAAGGATAACTAATCCATTGTCAAGGGTATCACGCTGTATATCCGTTGCGAAGCTAACGAAAATGGGGAATAGAATAATGAATGCCTTGATCATTTGACCTCCGTTGGCACGAGATAACCGACTGTCCGATTATCCTGCGTAAGGTATTTTTGCGCCACTGCCATGACGTCTTCTATATTCACCTTCTGAATACTGGCTGGGTACTCGTTAATGCTCTCCCAACCACGGCCGGCAATCTCTAACTGACCTATATGAGCCCCGATTCTCTCCGGAGAATCGCGTCTATAGATATCCTGTGCTAATGCCTTATTCTTTGCCTTGGCCAATTCACTTTCACTTATGGGAGCACTCTTCAAATTTTCCAAAACTCGATAGATTTCTTCTTCTAACGTCCCAAGGTCGATATCCTGCTGCGGAATAGCAAGCAATGTAAACCCACCGCCATACTTCAGATTTTGATGATAGGTACTGACCGCAGTGGCAATACCTTTGTCGCGGACGAGATCCTGTTCAAAACGCGCACTGTATCCGGACGACAGGATCACGGAAATCACGTCCAAAGCGTACATATCTTCATGATCGGACGGGACGGTATGGTAATAAATAGCTAGAGCAGGTTGATTCACTGGTTTTTTCAACACAAAACGGCGTTCACCGCGCTGAGGAGGTTCACTGTACACCATATCATCAACCGGTACACCCTTGATGCTTCCGAAATGCTTGATGACCATCCCACGCGCCTCTTCTGGATCTACATCACCGGCCAGCACAATGACTGCATTAGCGGGATTGTAATTCCTTCTATACCAATTGTAGACGTCGTCCCGCGTGGTTCTCTCGAGATCAGGCATGAAACCAATAATTGGGTTACGATATGGGTGACAGGTATAACTCATCAGATCCAGCTGTTCAACAAGGCTGCTGAACGGATCATTTTCCCTTAGCCTTTTTTCCTCCATCACCACAGCCTTTTCAGGAACGAATTCTTCCGGCGATATTACAAGATTGTGCATGCGATCCGCTTCCATTTCTAATTCAAGTTCATAGCGATCACTTCTCAGATTTGCGTAATATACTGTCCGGTCGACTGACGTATATCCATTCTCATAACCACCGGCCTCTTCGATTATCTTGTTATACTCTTTGGGCCCATGTTTCTCGGTCCCCTTGAATGCCATGTGCTCGAGTAAATGGGAAATCCCGGTCAATCCCTTGGGTTCGTAGTAGCTGCCAACCCGGTAGTGTATCTGGGTCGACACAACAGGGACGAAATGGTCCTCATATATTAGAACCCTTAGACCATTGTCGAGTTCATATTCGATAACTTCAATAGGCTGAAAGCAGGCTATTGCCAGAAGTAAATTAAGCATCAACTACCCCCTTTTTCTATATTTCCTCTAATATAGCCATATATTGGTGCTGGTCAATGAGCTGGCAACACGACACATGACATTTACCTCTTGACAAATGCGATTTTTTTGTTATAATGTAATGTAAACAAATGTTTACCTAACTGAGAAAAGGTTACGATACCCGTATCGTTTGGGGTAATGTCTTTCGGTACAATAACCGTAGCCCCTAACCGATCTTTATAAATGGAGGAAAGTTATGAAAACGCGGGATAAAATTCTTAAAGCGATTCAAGACTTCGTGGATGACTATGGATATCCACCGTCGATCCGCGAGATCGCCAAGAAGATACATCTAAAGAGTACCAAAGCAGTAAAGGTGCATTTGGACAATTTGGCAAGTGAAGGACTGATTGAAAGGGTCTCTGGACAAGCCAGGGGCATACGCATCAAACCAAAATCGATGCCCATTGTCGGTCGGGTCGCCGCCGGGCTACCAGAACTCGCTTTCGAAGAAGTGGAAGGGTATTTTACTATATCCCAGTGGCGTGATTGCTTTTTGCTCAAAGTAAAGGGTGATAGTATGATAAATGCCCACATCTATGATGGCGACATGGTCGTTGTTAAACCGGCCAAGAACGCGATGAACAATGAAATCATCGTCGCAAATGTAGGAGAAGAAACAACGATTAAAAGATTAAAAAAAATCGGCAAAGAACTCGTCTTAAAACCAGAAAACGATACCTATCCCATCATCAGGGAAGCATTCGAAGTGATCGGCAAGGTTATTGGCGTTATAAGAAAAGTATGACAAATCCGCTCCTCGTAAGGAACAAACAGGAACAACAACCCCATTTCTCCCATTGTCATTACGGGGAGCTCTACCTTCTTCCCTCCCGTCATTGCGAGGGGCACAGCCCCGAAGCAATCTCATTGAAAGGAGTATAAATGCAAAAACCATACTACGTATACATAATGACGAACAAAAAGAATAATGTAATCTATACAGGAGTTACAAACGACCTGAAGAAAAGGATTTACGAACATAAAGAAAATCTAGTATCTGGTTTTACAAAAAAACACAATATTAATAAACTAGTTTACTATGAAGTATTCGATAATTCGTACGGTGCAATCATAAGAGAAAAGCAAATCAAAGGCAGAACGAGGCAAAAGAAAATCAATTTGATCAAATCGCTCAATCCTGATCTGGATGATCTGTATGATTATTTCTAAGACTGTTTCGCTTACGCTTGTCATCTCAACTCCCCACCTTTCATTGCAAGGAGTACAACCCCGAAGCAACCTACGCTTTTCACTATCGCAGTAACGAAGGAAGAACGGCATGATGACCTGGAGTACATAAGATGTATCTATGCATTGACCTGGACGCTTTCTTTGTTTCTGTAGAACAAGCACTAGATCCATCATTACAACATAAGCCAGTAATTGTCGGCGGATTACCACAAGAAAGAGGCGTGGTCGCTTCGGCATCTTATGAAGCAAGAAAATTCGGCATTCATTCAGGCATGCCCACATCACTCGCTTACCGGTTATGCCCCCAC
>CP070686.1:2449639-2453577 GCA_020353055.1 Caldifarciminota bacterium
GGCTCTTGCGATTTATCACAAAACTAATTATGTAGGGGTATTTGGTCGCTGCCATTGCTTGAGCGATCCCTATCGCTTCACATATCGCGGGTAATGTTTCCGCGATCATAAAATCGACTTCGGCTTGTGCCAGCATCTGTACTTGCCAAGCATGGAAGTCGTATGCTTCTTCCATATCAATGGCTTCGGCGGGTTTGTAACAATCATTCCTACATCCAATAAGGCCACCAATGTATATGCTGTCCTTCCATTCCCCCCACCTGGCACGGATCTGTTTCATGAAATCTACAGCGGCCTTGTTGACATCGCACTTGATCCCGGCTTCGGATAACCTTTCCTTGTTGGCTCTCCATGTAGGCGTCAAGGTCACCATGGGGTACCCGGCTTTCCGGGCAACCGAAATGTAGTCATTGTACAAATTCGAAAGCTCTTCTCTTCCTTTTTGATCATATATCAGTGGAGAATGGATAAGCCGCGGATGGAGTTCAACCCTGTTTGAACGCCTTAAGCATTCAACAACCGACGCTTCGGCCAGTATGAATTTACTGTGCCTTACAACATCTTCAAACGACATACCCCACCCCTTAGTGCAGACTACGTGCTACTTAATGAACTATCAATATATAGGGGAAAATACGGGATAAGTCAAGACAGAAATACAATGCGAATTTAACAAAACCGTGGGGACAGGCATAACATTTTTAACATTTCGAACAATAAAAACCTGTTTGGTTCGTTATTCTCGCTGATTTCGCTATTTTCGCTAGTATCTCTTAGCTCCTGAGATTCAGGCGTTCTTATCTTCTTTTCTTAGAAGCGTATGGCATTAAGCGTACAGCGTCTGGCGTCTTACCGCACCTTAATGATCTTTTGTGTTATTTCTCCATCCGCCTCGATGAAGTAGATTCCTGGCGCAGGATTCGCACTGTGAACCTCGCGGCCCGTGATGTCGTACAGTTTGAAAGAACGGTCATCCGGCAACTGGATGCGACCGGTCACAATTGTAGAGAAGACTTGCTCCGATTGAATGACATTATTCCCACCCTCTGCGACCCCGACAACATCACTCTCCCACCAGGTGATCTCATCGACGACAGCGGCTGCGCCCAGAACATCGAGATCACCATCACTGTCCACATCGGCCACAAATACCGAAATAGCTCCTGTATCATATACGGCAATGGCGTGTTTGGTGAAGTTTTCATACCCGTCATTTTCATACCAGGCGAATTCATTTCCCAGATAAGCCGCACCTACTATATCAATATCGCCATCGTCATCCATATCAGCGGCGCACACCGCAGTCGCAGAAAGCAAGTTATTGTCAATAATATGCTGGGTGAAATTCTCGTTACCATCATTTTCAAACCAACTGAGTCGATTCATACCAAGTGCCGTACCCAAAACATCGATATCGGCGTCTCCATCAATGTTCGCAGCATAGACCGACCGCGCATTTGTGAACCCGCTAACAACTGTGCGCTCGGTGAAATTCTCGCTGCCGTCGTTCTCCCACCAGGCAATACTGTGCGTAAACATCCCGGCTGTAAGCACATCGACACTATTGTCCCCGTTCAGGTCACACGCATGTATTCCCAGGGCTCCAGCAAAACCGACCCCGACAGTATCGTAGGTGAAGTTCTCGTTACCATCGTTCTGCCACCAGAAGATACCGCCCGCATCGTGGTCGGAAGCGAAAATGTCAACATCTCCGTCCGGCTCCACGTCGATTCCCTGGCAGGCACTTGCCGAATTACATAAAGGTGTTAACGCGTGATAGGTGAAATCTTCGTTTCCATCATTCTCCCACCAGGCAATGAGACCATCCAGATCCGACGCACCGATCATATCAACGTCATCATCGCCATCAATATCGATCGCGTGCACACAATACGCGCCGTTAAAATCGTTTGCGACTGTATGTTTGGAGAAATTTTCATTTCCATCGTTCTCCCACCAGGCAACAACACCGTCGTCATGAGCAGTGCCCAGAATGTCCATATCGCCGTCGCCGTCCACATCAATAGCGGTTACACATGACGCGAAATCGAAGTCCGTGTCGATAATGTGTTCGGTCCAGCTGATCTGACCCAGCAACAAGACTGGAAATACAATAATACATACTGCAATACAACGCATTGTGCCTCCCTCAAATGCAGATTATTTCAAATTTCGAAATCCCCTCGGAACTGCTTCCTCGGGACACTGAATTCTGCTACCAAACTTTGCTCTTGGGCAGAATTCGCGACGAATTGCGCATTAACAAAATCGTTAGGTTCGTTAGTATCGCTAATTTCGCTATTTCCGTTAATTTCGTTAGCGTCACATGTCACAATTTTGTTCCGGCGATAGTAACGAGAATAACGTATTTTTCATCTCACTTTAATCACTTTCTGGGCCATCTCACCGTCTGTTTCGACAAAGTATATACCTGGTCGTAGATTGTGCGGCGTGACCTCGCGGCCGGTGATGTCGAAGATTCGATAGTCATGATCGTCGGGCAGGCGCAAGGGACCTTTGATTATTGTTGATCCATAATCTGTAGTTACACAGGGAATCCGGTCACCGCCGGTTTCGATACCGATTGGTAAATCTACATTGCCGTAGATGTCGGAAGGATACTCCATGTGCGTCCAGACATTGAGATAATTTGTCGCGCCGGCAACGATATAGGAATCGCAAGAGCTATTAGCCGGATTCGAGATAATAAAAGCCGGGCCGATTGGGTTCCCAGACGTATCATATTGTCTTCCCCAGACCTCAAAAAGGTCGATGTTCCTCAAGGTGTAGACAATTGTATAGCGATTGCCATCGAAGCTCAGCGTACCCGAACCCAGGGTTGTAACACCCGTAGCAATAGTAAATGGTCCCCCAATCAAATTGCCATCGCCCGAAACAAATTGACCCATCAATAACTGCGGATATTGCGTCCAGACAACGAGAAAATTCGTGCCGTCGAAGCAAACAGAAGTTCTGTTACCCTCATCAGCAGTGGTCGCGATTCTTACGGTATCACCGAGCGTCCCATCACAATTCACAAATCTTCCAACAACGGCGAACGGCTGCGTATAATACACCCAAACAACGAAGAATCTCGTTCCGGTGAATGCAATTGACGGCTCATACTGTCCTTCATTTGAATCCCGGCCTATCAAGATTCCGTCAGGGTCAAGAACTGTACCGCCGGGTGATACTCGTGCTCCATAGATATTGAAGTCATCACCGATCCGAGCATCCGCCCAAACAACCATATAATTATCGTCACCATAAGCAACTTCAGGTGTAATCTGCACGTCAGCTGCTGACGAAACAACGATCGAATTAATCGAATCGCATTCTGGAGTGACACGCACTCCATAGATATTCCCTGAAGTTCAACAACTGTCCCTGAACACAACCAACAGATTAGTGCCGTCGTAGGCCGCGCACGTGGCGTAGCCTGCCTCGTTGCTGAATAGTAACTTCCCGTCCGGATCAATGACCGTACCATTGGTGCTGACGCGCGCACCGAAAACACTGTGCACGCTGTCGACCAGGTGATAACGATTGTCCATCCAGAAAACGTAATACTGGTTGTTAGCGAACACAGCACATGGATATTCTTGCACATCAGCCGCGGTGCATATTGGAAAATCAGCACAGGGCATAACTATCGACAACATTAGAACAAAAGTCATAGTACCTCCTTCACATACAGATTATTTCGAAATTCGAATTGCGCATTGCGCATTTAACAAAATCGTTGGGTTCGTTATTAGCGTTATTCCCGCTAATATCGCTAATTTCGTTCAACACACAGCACCTCACCTTAATCCTCTCCCGTCAAGAGAGAGAAAAACTTTTGTGAGATTGTTCCGATTATCCCGTATCAGATACTACGAATACAATGATAATCGAGAACCCCGCAAAGCGGGGGCGCGTCGCTTCGCTTCTCGCAA
>CP070686.1:2453677-2458712 GCA_020353055.1 Caldifarciminota bacterium
AGTGGTTCAGGACGCGCCTTTATGAAGAAACGGTTAATCTAATTGACCATCCGTAACTCTGAGGTTCGAGCGCGCCATACGTAGCTTTAGCGAAGTATGGTCCTGCCCGAGGAGTTCGCCTTCGCCAAGGCTATGGCGAACACGCTGCCGTCCCTCTACCTTCCGACCAAAACCTTCAACCTGTTAACCTCCTCCTGCAGCATATTCTTGCGTGTCTCACCGGGGGAGTCGGGAACGTACGGCAGCACATTAAGAATTCCATCTGCATAGTCAAGCAAAGTGATCGCCTCATCAACATGCACTTTAGATGTTATCTTCTTATCTGCCTGTGCAATGACAACTTCAAGGTCAGCAATTGAGAAAGGCATCAGCATCCGCGGGTATATGCTCAATTCGTAGAGATATAATTGCCCGTCTTTATCGTCAACGCTGCCATCGTCACGTACACAATATAAACCAACAATACGGGCATCAAGCGGTGTCTTTATTTTCGCATCAAAGAATTGACCCTGTTTTTGAACTGTCATTGAACCCCACATTTCACCGGTGAAGCTGTATTTCAAGGTCAACTGTTCCACCTGACGCTCAGGCACTATTCTCACCAACAGGTCGGGAGAATCCTTCAAAAAGTAAACATCAAGGCCGCAGATAACAACCATCGCCAAAAATAAGTTCATCTCAACTCCTTATGCATAACATATGCATCATTACCATCCAAATAATATCTTTTCCTTATATACATAATATTGTAGCCCCTGTTCTTGTACATAGCTATTGCCGCGACATTGGTCGTCCGTACCTCGAGGTACGCAAAACGACAACCTCGATCTATCGCCACCTTCTCCATCTCGTGGAGCATTCTGCTACCTAGACAATGGCGTTGAAAATCCTCCTTTACCGCGATATTAGAAATGTGTAACTCAACGTCAATACACGAACCAATCGCATATCCAATTATGTTACCCTCGTTCTCAAGCACAAATGCCACCGTGTTTCCTGATTCCAGATCTTTCTCGAAGAAATAACGCGGCCACGGATTTGAAAACACACGCCTCTCGATCTCCACCACACCGTCGAGGTCATCGAAGCGCATTACCCTTAGTATAATTTCTTTCGGCATCGGTTTTCTTAATATAATAAGGTTCGAGAAATTGAATCTCGTCGAAATCCCGCTTTGTTATACGGGGTAAAGCCAAGGTAACGACGCTTGCAGCACTGGGTAGATATTTTGAGTCGTGGCTGAATTCTATACCTGGATTCGTTGGTTTAACCGCGGCAAGAATATTCACCCCCGGCCCAGCAACGACAGCACGTTCGCCCACCATTTTAAGAAGTTCACCTGGTGTCGTAAGAAGATAGTCGCCCACCCGCCTGCCGCTATCATAAAAAGCCGCATAAACTTCACCTCGGTAAGCATTCACAACCGCAACAATCCGCAAATCCCGCAGCGACGGTTGAATACCTATCACATCCAAAGTGTTAACCGCAACTACCGGTGTCTCGTTGACAAGCGCAATACCTTTCGCCAAACTCAAACCAACACGCAAAGAAGTAAACATTCCCGGCCCAATACTCACGGCAATAGCACCAAAACTGCCGCCGTTAACTGACTGGAGCATCATCTTCGCCTCTTTGAATATTTCCGCATCGCCATGTCCATCGACTTGACGTCGCTTACTGAATTCACGAAGTGTTCTATCATCTTCGTTCAGACATAACGAAAAAACCGCCGACGATGTTTCAATGCCTAAGATCTTCAATTTCAATCATTCTCTTTTCATGATCAATAATGCTGATCTTCACGGTGATCCCTTCCGTGACGTCACCGATGCGATCCGCCCACTCGATCACCGTAATACCGTTCTGGAGCATGTACTCTTCAATGGGTAAATCACCTGCTGCAACTCCATCTAACCGGTAAAGGTCGACATGCGCAATAGTATATTTACCGTGATACTCAGTAGCAATAACAAAACTCGGACTCGTCACAACATCATTTACATCCAATCCATCACACAAGCCTTTGACAAAAACGGTCTTACCGCTTCCCAACTCTCCATACAAGTATAGAACATCACCTGGTCTCAGTGAACGGGCGAGCTTCCTGGCATATTCACGGGTCGCTTCCGGAGTGTTACTTGAGAACCTACTGATCTTCTTAGTCCGTGACATTTCTCTTGTATATGGCTAACGCACCGTATAAACAGAGATCTCCATCATACTTACGAACATCCTTAACATATTTAGCAACAAGTGCGCCTGAGCCGCCCGTTGACACACAGAAAAAATCATTGCCGAATTGTCTTTGCAGTTCCTTAATAAGACCTGTAACCATCACCATCGTGCCGTTGAATATGCCCGATTGAATACATTCCTCAGTGCTTCTGCCTACAAGATTTTTTGGCTTTCTCACGGATACTTCTGGTAACTTCGCGGTCTTATTATGCATTATCTCTGAAAGCATTTGCATACCAGGTACGATCAATCCGCCAAGATGTCTGCCATCCCTCATGGCAAGGTCGATCGTGATCGCCGTACCCGCATCCACGACAACCACGTTGCACTTGTAACGTGTCAGTGCCCCAACAACGGCGGCAATCCTATCAGCACCCAGCGTCGCCGGGTTGTCATATGCATATGTAATACCACAATCAATCTTTGATGAAACAACGACTACAGGCAATTCATGCTGTCTGCACAAACGAACGATCTGTTTTGTGAGAGAGGGTACGACCGACGCGATCGCCACACCTTGCAATCGCTTATCATTTAGTATTCCTCGCATCTTCGTGATTGGCATTTTCTTCTTGACGGGGAAATGCCACTTTTGTTCAAGGTCCCGGCCTCTGTACAGGCCGATATGGATATTTGTGTTACCGACGTCAAAAACAACTACCATTGCAAGCGTCTGACATCGCCGTAGTAAAACTTCTTGATGATGCCTGATTCGTCCCTCAATAATAGAGCCCAATCATCATCAATGTCAGATACCGTGCCGCGTATTACACCCCTCTTCGTCACGACCTCAACCGATTCTCCAAGGCCTGAAATATAATTAAGGACTTCTTTGATTTTCAATCCTTTTGACTGTAATTCCTCATACAATTCATTGAACTTATCCAGAAAAAGATCAAGAATTTCATCAACGCCGAAGACTTGACCGGTCTCGACCTTCAGGCTTGTCGCGCCATCCAATCGCGGCGCAAACGTTTCGACATTCACGTTCAGTCCGACGCCGCAAATCACTGCGCTCTGATAACGCTCGCAAACAACACCACACACTTTCCGTTTCTTCAAAAGAACATCATTTGGCCAATGGATCGATAGATCCGAAAGTCCGAGATGCTCGAGTGTTCTAATAACACTGAGCGAAGCAAGCAGTGGGATTGATGTCACTCGTTCCTTTGGAAAAAGCAGCAGCGAAAGGTATAGCCCTCCTTCAGGAGAGAACCAGTTTCTTCCCTGCCTTCCCCTGCCTTTTTCTTGAGACGAAGCGACTACTGCTATTGGGTGTCGGTCGGCAACGAATTCCTTCGCTTTGTCCTGAGTGGATGTGACTCTGTTGAATCTAACTACCTTTTCGATCACTAATATTCGTAAAAGACTCTGAGCGCAGCGCTTTCAAACGGATAATGACCATCTATAATCTTCAGTGAATCTTCGTCAAACCAGACCTCTGCCCCGATTGTTATAACCAGCCTGAGTTCATCGCCGTCACCGATTACGATCGGCGTGAAAGCCTCGGCAGTGAACGAAAAAGAAGAATCGATCAAAAGCGTTGACGCAGTCTGCTGGACATGTGTCAGCGAATCAACCGTGACACGCACACGTGAATACGACCTGGGTTCCACGCTCTCATAGCCGTTGGTAATAGAAACGAAATCAGAGGTCTGAAGCTCAACCTGCACGTACTCGTTTCCGTCCCAAACAGTCATGTATGTATCACCATCAGGAACCTCTATTCTCGTAACTTTCATGCCCAGATCACCAGCCACGCCATCAAAAAGAGTTTCATCATTCATCCCGAATTCCACAGATGCGTTGCTTGCGCAACCAATGATGGCAATAATAGCCAAGAATGCATAGAAAATCCTCATCTTTCCTCCTTAATACAAGTCTAATCCTTATTATGGGAATGTCAATACAGCGAGTTTGCAATAAAAAAGGGGAGTGGTTTTTATGAGCCATTCCCCTCTATGCTCAAATTCCCTGCTTAACTACATCAAGTCATTGAATATGCGGTACAGTAACATCAGAATGAATAGCCAAACAAGAATGTGAAAACACTGTTCTTCAACTCACCTTCGCCCTCCTCATCTAGCGTCGTCAACCCAAGGCTGTATCGGGCATCAAACACAATCTTGCCTTTTTTCAGGCCAAAATCAATACCACCGCCGAAAACTAAACCGAAATCAGTATCTTTCACACCCACCAAATCATCCTCTATTGTCATTCCATCAATCTCTAATTCGTATCGGGAATCAGTGATTGCAATCGCAAAGTAGGGACCGAGAAAGAGATTCGGCTTAACCTTACCCTGAAGTGGCATGATCATTTTGACGAAAATCGGTACTTCAATATAGTTGAACTTGTATGTCAACTTCCAAGTCTCATCAAGAAATTCATCTTCCCATTTTACACCCTTTTGCGAATATAAAACCTCAGGCTGGATGACTACAACATTACCCAAAGCAAAAGCAAAAAACCCACCGCCACAGAAACCTGTTTTGAATTTTGTATCCGAGATATCATCGCCATGCATACTGGCAAGATTCATGCCTAGTTTCAATCCACCGGTTATTTTTTGTGCTGACGATAGAGAAAGAGTTGTACATAGCAGTACTACCAGTAGTGCCGTAAATCTACAGTTCATCTTATACCTCCCTTCATACATACATTATTGCATACCCATAACTAACTGGCACAAATCAGCTCTACATAGTATATTATCTGTGCATTATAGAAGACACAGTTTCTTTGTCAAGGACTTGGAATTCCAACCTCCTGCGGACGACAGATATGGACCAAGGGGACG
>CP070686.1:2458812-2463002 GCA_020353055.1 Caldifarciminota bacterium
AATAACTATTCTTATGAAGATTAAGCGCTTCGAAGATCTGGAATGCTGGATGCTTGCGCGTGAATTTGTGAAGTACATATATAAGCTCACTCGCAAACCTAGGTTTTCTAAGGATCTACGGCTTGTTGGTCAAGTAACGAACGCCTCTGTTTCAATTATGAACAACATTGCGGAAGGATGGGCGAGTCAGTCTAATCCAGAATTGATGAGATTTCTGAAGTATTCACGCCGTTCATGTGCTGAATGTCAGAATTGCCTGTATGTTGCTTTAGACCAGGATTATATTACTGAAGATGAGTTTAGTGTCGGCTATGAAATGGCATCGCGTGTTACTCAAGTCATAGATGGACTGCTGCGATATCTGCGTTCATATGGTAACAGACAACGAGGTATGCAGGTCAAGGATGTCCTTTCGGCATATTTCGGGAAGTCTGACAGTGATGCAGGTGATTAACGTAATTAATGTTGTTAACGATGCTGCGAATTTGACGGTACGAGCGATATTAACGATAATAACGGGATTAACGAAAATAACGATGTAAGCATGCGTTATTGACTTGCTTATATGAGTGAGTATCATAATGTTGGAGGTTAAATGCGAAGAGTAATTGTCCTAGTATCCATATTCTCTTTTTTGTTCGCGTCCAATCTTGATTTGATGAATGCCTTGTGCGCTCAGACCCTAACGGGCAAAGAGGTTTACAAGATCGAGCCGGGTGATGTTCTTGAGATAGAAATATATGGCGAAGAGGAATTATCCAGAACTCTAATGGTTATGCACAATGGTGCGATTTCATTTCCTTTGGTCGGCGAGGTTAAGGTTGCAGGTTTATCAACCGATGATGCATCTGTATTGCTAACTTCTGCATTGAGAAAGTATTTCACTCATCCTGTTGTTTCTATTATTCTGAAAAGCCCAAGTGTCCCGTATGTGTCGGTGTTTGGGGAGGTTTTTCGGCAAGGTGCGGTTGAATACCAGCGGGGCTTGCGCGTGAGTGACTATGTCGCGCTCGCCGGTGGACCGACCCCCAATGCGAAGCTCGGGAGCGTACGTGTCGTGCGCTGGCAGCCTGTAGAACCGACGCTCATGGTTGTGGAGACCGTTAATTTGGATGACATTCTGAGGAGGGGCGCGATGGCCAAGAACTACGAACTTAAATCTGGAGATTGGGTGTACATTCCGAAGAAATTCACCATCAACTGGGGTATTGTTTTCTCTGCCCTAACCCTTGCCGTTACAGTCGCAAATCTCTATATCACGATAGACAGACTCGGTGAGTGAGAACTTGACAAGACGTGAAATTGAGAAGTTGAGAAGCGGAGAAACTTAGAATCTGTGCGTCGGTGATTGAAATAGCATGCGCCATGCCCAATGCGCTATGCTCGTCGCTCGATTCGTTGTATCAATGAGAGGCTCGGAGAAATGAACGACAATACGAACGTGAAAGTTGGTCGCAGACAAGACGAAAGTATCGATTTTCGTGATCTCGTCAACGTCTTCTTGCGCAGGCGGAATCTTTTCTTCTACATAACCGTTCCTATCTTTCTGGGTATCATCATTGCTCAACTGGTCCGTCCTTTCACTCCTATATACAAGGCGACCTTTGACATAGGTGTTACTAAGGATAGACCGGTTGAAGGTTTCTTCTCGCCCGGTATGGCTGAGACGCCGACCGTGCAGATAGGCGCCGTTACCCAGCGTGTTATATCGAGTCTTTTGAGTGTCAATATTGCGGAGAAGGTAGCTGACACACTCGGGCTTTATGCTCACGTGAAGAACGGTTATTCTGACATCAAAGTCGAAGCACGTATAAAAGAGGATTTTGCCAAATCAATCGGTCCTATGAAACTCCGAATTAACGATGGGATGTTTTCTATTCAGCAGCATGATGGAACATCAAGGGATGGACTTTTGGGTCGTTATGTTGATTTCGGGCGGTTTGAGCTTAAAGTAACATCGATTAAACCCATTTCCGATGGCAGAGTGTACGAAATGAATATTTACCCAAGGGAGCGTATGGCGCTTGCTTTGCGGAATTCTCTCGCAATCAAGGTGCTTGAAGCAGATAAGGTTGAACAGGAAGTCGGGGAAGAGAAGGTTCCTTTCTCCGGTGAGGGAGCATCTAAGAAATTGTTGACGGCGAAGACGATATTCCCGGGCATGAATCTTCTTGGTATATTAAGGATTGACGTACACTGGAGCAATCCGGAGGATGCGTTGAGGATCGCCCAAGCCCTTTCCGAGCAGATCATTATCCAGGATGTGAGCGAGAAGTCTCAACAGTTCACCCAGTCCAGAGTATTCATTGATTCCCAGATGGTACTCTATCAGAATAAACTGAATGAAATCGAAGAGCAGATGAGATTATTCAAGGAGGAAAAAAAGATTTCCGACCTCAGGGCTTCTACCCAGTCGTTGATCGACCAGGTATCAACGCTCGAATCCAAGAAGAACCAGCTCCAAATAGAACAAGAAATCCTCAGGGAATTGGGGGACTACCTCGCAAAAAGTGCGGCAGGAACTATGGAAACACCCAATCTTGCTTCGGTTCTTGTTTCCTCTGACGTGCTGCAGAAGTTCTACGGACAGCTTTTGGATGCCGAAGCTGAGTTGAAAAGTAGATTAAAGGAGTACTCCAGCAATCATCCAAAAGTGATGGAAATAAGGGCAAAATTGAGCGGACTTAAAGAACAAATGCAAGTCGAGATCAGCAAGCGTATCCCTTCAATAAAGACAGAGATACAAAGCGTTGAAAATCAAATCAATGATCTGCAAACAAGATTGCAGACCGTGCCTGTTGATGAGATCAGCCTAGCGCGGCTCGAACGTGATAAGGAGACCGCTGAGAAGCTCTATACCTTTTTTGCCGAGAAATTAGAGGAAACCAGGGTACAAGAAGCAGGTGTTACTTCAGATCTGAATATCGTCAATCCGCCCATGGTTTCAGATACGCCGGTAAATTCACGGAGGCGCTTTTTGACCTTATTCCTTGCCATGGTAATAAGCGTTCTGGCCGGAGGATTCGCCGTTTTTGTGGTTGAGTATATTGATAATACGGTGAAAGACCCCGATATCCTGAATGAAAAGACTGGATTGGCGTTGTTTGGCTCGATCCCCGCCATTACACATGAGACGGGAGAAGCAGAATCTGGTAAGGTATCTCCGGCAGTGCATTTACTCAGGAGGGTGTATTCGACAATCCTGGGGACTTCAGCGACAATGGAGGGCGATGGTTTGAGAATGCTCGATCAAAATGTCTCTTCACCAGAATTCGAAGCGTTCCGCAAATTGGCAATGAACCTGGAATTTGCGCATCCCGAAAAGCATTACCGGGCCATATACGTTACCTCTCCTGGACCTGAGGAGGGTAAGACTTTTACTGCGCTCAATTTGGGCATAGTCTATGCCCGCACTGGTAAGAAAGTGCTGCTCGTCGATACTGACTTCAGGAAAAAGGCGGGTCATCTCAGTGATATTACAAAGGCAAAAAAGAAAAGGGGTTTGTTTGATGTACTGAGGGGAGAGGCAGTACTCGAGGATATCATCCTGTCTTTCAAGAACTCCAATGATGGAATGAATCAGGGGGATTCTGAGAAAAGTGATTCGCAATCATACATTGTTTCTGACGAGGTTGGTGAAAATACGCAATTCGCAATACGCAATTCGCAATCAAACATAGATATTCTCCCGATTGGCGGTGTGCCGGCTAATCCGTTTATTTTCCTCGAGTCCGAGAAGATGAAGAATATTATCGGCGGCTTGAAACTACGCTATGACTTCGTGATCTTCGACGGCGTGCCTGTTATGTTGTTCGCTGACGCGGCCTATCTTGCTAATTACACAGACGGCGTGCTCATCACGACCAGATATGGCAGAACCGACATGAAGGACCTAATGCACGCGAAAGATATTTTAGCTACTGCAAAAGTGAACATCATCGGTCTTGTGGTGAACGGCGTCCCCAAGACGAGAGGCAGTTACTATTACCAATATTACCACAAGTATTACGACAAATACTACAAATCATAAGACACAGAACTATCTTCTGCCTTGTGTTTTTCAAAATATCAAACATATTGAATCATCTAATTCGGAAGGAATTTGCCGATCTCATACTTGAGGTTGCGGTCGCAGCTTCTGCTGAGGCTTCCGAAAGGCGGTCTTAGATTGCTCTCAATAGCTTCAAATA
>CP070686.1:2463102-2475143 GCA_020353055.1 Caldifarciminota bacterium
AACCGAAGGTCGATCCGGTTGTGTATGTGTTCGATATGATATATTTTGAGGGAACGAATCTCAGTAAGAAAACACTGAAGCAACGAAAGACCTTGCTATGCAGAATTCAATTTGAGCCGCCATTTTATCGTTTACCAGGAGAAGGACTAACCGATATGAAACGCAATTACGCGTCAGAACTGAAGAAAGGACATGAGGGTATCGTCATCAAGAAACTCAACTCACCGTATCTCCTCGGCACGGAAAGTCCCATCGCCACGCAGAATTGGAGGAAGATAAAATGACTAGGCAATTCAGGCACATAAGACAAGACCTTCATTGCATATGGCAAAACATGGCAACTGGATGTGCGTATTGAACAGTATCACTCTGTTCACTGTAGGCGCTGGCAGTCCAGGTCATTTGTATTTCGATTTTTGAATTTGTTTGGGGGTTCGATATCCGGATTTCGGATTTTGCCTCTGTCAATCGGGCTTCGTAACCGTTCAACGTATGTCGATCTTTCAAAGGGGGGCTTATGGCTGTCGGCCGTTTTCAAGTAATGGCAACATTGCAGGCAGCTCGAGCATATGTGCTTGGAATGCCGGTCGCTTCAGCAAAGTCATTTGGACTGAACCGAGCGATATTTTATGCTGCCGCAAAGCGCGGGTTTAAAGGCAAGGGTGGCGTCAAACCGCCGACAAAGTTCAAATCAAAGGAAAGAGAATACAGTGATCGTGACATAAAAAAAATGCAGAAATCGTTCAGCATGACCAGTATCGGTGACGAAGCGGCCTACAGTGTTAAGATAGAGGGTAAGCAATTCTTCGTCATGGGCAGTGAAATCCAATCAGCAGAAGACTTCAAACGCCAGATTGCGCGCCGCTTCGGCAAGAATTTCAGTAAAGCATGGAAGGAAGCAGTTAAGATCTGCAAAGAAACCGACAAAGGTGTGCTGCTATCTCAGCGCTACTTCTACGAAACGATATATAAACCGCGTCGCGATGAACTTGCTAAAACGTGGACTGAAAAATACGGGAGTTGATTGCTCGTATTGTGCGCATTGACTTAGTTTCGATTAAAACATATAATGGACGAGAGGAGGCGCGATGAAATACGAAGTCCATTACTGGAACAAACCGGGTCGTGAAAATACCGAAAATACCATCGATGCCGCATTGAAAAGGGCCAGGGAAACAGGCATAAAGCATATCGTGGTAGCCTCTTGTGTTGGTTTCACAACGAAACTGCTGTGCGCGAAGGCTGAAGACATGGAGATCGTCTCTGTAGCACACCAGGCTGGATTCCGCGATCCCGGGAAATGTGAATTGTCAAAGGAAACCGAAACGGAGTTGATCAGTAAAGGCGTGAAAGTATATACTGGCACTCATTTTTTTGGCGGTCTGGGCAGGGCGGTCAGAATGAAATACGGTGGTTTAGAAGTCGATGAGTTAGCTGCAAATACATTACGTATCTTTGGCCACGGCGTAAAGGTCGCGGTCGAAATAGCAATAATGGCTCTTGACGCCGGACTCATTCCGTATGACCAGGAGATCGTATCCATAGGCGGAACAGGGCAGGGTGCAGATACTGCAATAGTATGTCTTCCTAAACACGGTAAAGACTTCTTCTCTTTCGAGGTGCGTGAAATTATCTGTAAACCACGATTGATAAAATGAAATCCAAGGTTGCTGTAGTCAAGGTACACCCCGAAACAATAGTTGAAGATATCCAAAAGGCGATGGGACTAGCTGGTTTCAGGCAATACCTCAATAAGAGCGTCCCGACCATCCTCAAGGTAAATATAACCTGGCATTTCTACTATCCGGCATGTTCCACTACCCCATGGCAACTCGATGGAGTCGTACATACATTGAGGCAATCTGGATACAACGAACTCATACCTGCGCAGAACCGGACCGTTGTCATAAACCCAGCACTCGGCGCGGTCAACAATCACCTGACCTCGGTAATGAAAAAACACAAGTTGAAATTCGTTTATCTTTATAAACCAAATGTCGAGTGGGTTCATTACAAACCAAAAACAAGAATGCTTGTTCTTGATAGAGTATATGAAGATGGTATCCAGATACCGAAACTTTTCATTGGTAAAAATGCACTTCACCTTCCGACGATGAAAACGCATGTCTTTACGACGATCACCGGCGCAATGAAAAACGCCTTTGGCGGCCTACTCAATGACAACCGCCACTGGACGCATTCGGTCATCCATGAAACGCTCGTGGATCTGCTCCAGATACAAAAGGAAATTCACCCCGGCATCTTTTGTGTTACCGATGGCACGATTGCAGGCGATGGCGCAGGACCACGGCTCATGCAACCCCATGTCAAGAATTATATCCTGGCGAGCGGAGATTCAGTAGCCATCGATGCGGTCACGGCCAGGATGATGGGGTTTGACCCGTTAAAATTGAAGTTTCTCTACCTCGCCCACCAGATGCAACTGGGCGCAGCAGACCCACGCGAAATAAGGATTGTAGGAGAAGACATTCGGAACGTCAACTTTCATTTCAGGATGAAAGATACTTTTGCATCCCGTGGCCAGAAAGCCATATACTGGGGGGCATTGAAACCCTTTGAACACCTGCTGCTTCGAACTCCCCTCGTACCCTGGTCCTTTATTGCGTCGAGGTTTTATCATGATTTCTATTGGTACACCATACACGGAAAGAAAAGAGCACAAAAATTCCTCCAAACGGACTGGGGTAGGCTGTTCAAATCATACGGTTAACCGTACAGCAGAATACACCCTGCTTTTCCAGGAATTTTGCGAAAAAACAATTGACATCCTTGGTCAATTTTATATAATTTTCTAAGCTTAACCGTAGAGGTTGACCAAATTCGTAATCCTCTGTGGATGGGAATATGGTATTATGGCTTGAAAGGAGGAAATTTGCAGGTCTACGGTAAGGTTAAGTGGTTCGATGGCAAGAAAGGGTACGGGTTTATCGAGAGTGAAGATGGATCCGGTGATGTCTTTGTGCATTATGCCGATATCTCTGGTGAAGGTTATCGGGTCCTTCGTGAAGGCGAGCGAGTTAAGTTCGAAATAAGTCAAGGACCCAAGGGCTCAAAAGCAACAAAGGTCGAACGCACTAACGATTAAACAACGGGCACAATCTTGTCCCTGGGGGTAAATCTTGTGTTTACCCCCTTTTTCTTTGTCCCAAATCACGACCTTGACATGCTCATAGATTATTGCTATACTTCTGTGTGCCTTTTCTGCGCATAATAGATGTAAACCTCAACCGGTTGGATGAATCCCTCAAGTTGATCGAAGATATCATACGATTCAACATAACAGATCATGATCTACTATCTCAGATCAGGATCATCAGAAAAGATCTTCTCGACCTCAAACGCAAATTACCGGTGAAAAACGTCATCCAGGCTCGCCAAAGCAGAAAAGATCCGGGAAGGAAAGCAGGATTTGATCTCAAAAGGACGAAAACCAGCAATGCAGTGCTGTTATCCAACATAACGCGTGCTAAAGAAGCCGCAAGAACGCTTGAGGAAACGTGCAAAACATTAGACATTAAAAGCAGCCAGCGAATGAAAGAGATAAGGTTCAAAATCTACGACCTGGAGAAAGATATCATCACAAAAATCACCAAGAAATTCGACCCATCCCTCCATGTGATAATTGACGAGCATTACCTGCAATCGTGTGATGTCGCAGAAGTCACCAAGACCCTCGCTACTAACGGCGCGACAATGATCCAATTAAGGGTGAAATCACTGAGCGACCGGATCTTTCTGAAATTCGCCAAGAAAATAAGCAAAGCAATAAGAAGAGAAAAAGTGAAATTCATAATAAATAATCGTCCGGATATTGCCATGGCATGTAATGCACACGGAGTACACCTGGGGAAGAAGGACATGCCCGTTAGCGCCGCGCGCATGATAATGGGCGAAATGGCAATCATCGGAGCCTCGGCTCATACTGTCAGAGAAGCAAAACAGGCAGAAAGAGAAGGAGCAGATTACTTAGGTGTCGGTGCATTATACGCCACAGAGACAAAAGAAGATGCCCGCCCATGCAAAATCAGCACGTTAAGGTCAATATGCCGCTCGACAAAAATTCCCGTCATCGGCATTGGCGGGGTAAACGACAGAAACTATAGGTCAATTCTTCGCGCTGGCGCATCAGGCATTGCCGTTGCTTCTTTCGTGTTCGAGGGAAATGTGAAGAAGAGATTGCGTTCATTGACACGTAAATAGAATATGCATATAATTAACATGTCTATGCCCGCAAGTCTAACCTCATTATGTTCACATCAGGAGGTATTATGAAACTAAATATCACAGCCAGGAACTTTGATTTATCCGATGCAATCAAAGCCTATGCAACAAAAAAACTCGAAAAACTGAAACATTTTGAACATTATATTATGGATGCAAAGATGATCATGGAGAAGGACAAGGGAACGAGCATCATAGAATTGACGCTGGCAGTTAAGCACTCCTCGGTCACCAGCCGTGTCAATAACCCAGATATCTACATGGGTATTAACGATGTTGTGAGAAAAGTTGAACGCCAGCTGGACAAATACGAAGGGAAATTCCGTGAAAGAAAGAGGCTGGCGCAAAAAACGAAAAGAAAATGAAATCCATTAACCTTAAGACATTGTATGAAGAAAAAAAGGACGAACTGTCTCTCGAAATCATAACGGGTAAGGAATACCTGGGAAAGAGAGAAATAACCAGTTACGACATCTTCAGACCGGGCCTGGCGCTTGCAGGGTATACAGGCTATTTTCTTAGCGACCGTATCATGATCATTGGCAAAACCGAAACATTCTACCTTAAAACGCTTAAAAGGGAGATCAAAAACCGGCGAATCGCCACAGTGATGAGGCTGGGCACCCCGGTCGTCATCGTAACAAAGAAACTAGCCATCGACAAGAAATTCATCGAGGAAGCAGAACGTAGAAAGATCCCTATTCTACGCACGCCCAATTCGACAACACCCTTCATTCACAGCCTTACCGCATATTTGGACTTCAAACTCGCTCCAACGAAGTTCTTACAGGGTACCCTCGTCGACATCTACGGTGTTGGGGTAATGTTCATGGGTAAACCCGGAACGGGTAAAAGCGAGTGCGCGCTCGA
The DNA here is from genome assembly GCA_020353055.1 of Caldifarciminota bacterium. GTDB lineage: Bacteria > Hydrothermota > Tepidihabitantia > SM23-42 > SM23-42 > SM23-42. The sequence continues at coordinate 2,468,215 of CP070686.1, forward strand.
TCTAATCGAAAGGGGCCACCGTTTTGTTGCCGATGATCTGATCACAATAATAAGAAGAGGAGACATTCTGATAGGAGCCGGGGCTGAGAAAAGCGACCGTCTCAAACATCATATCGAGATCCGCGGGGTCGGCATTGTCGATATCTTCAGGGTATTCGGCGTCAAATCAGTTCGCCTCCAGAAAAGAATTGAGGTGATAATAGAACTCGTCCTGTGGGATGAGATCAAAGGTGACTACGACCGCATAGGTCTGGAGAAAAAGAAAAAAGAAATACTGGGTGTTGAAGTGCCGCATATCGTCATACCTCTGAGTCCGGGCAAGAATATCTCGGTTATTGCTGAAGTTATCGCGATGAATTATCTGCTGGATCTGCGTGGCGTCAGACCAGCCGAAGATTATGACAAAGAGCTCAAGAGGATATTGACTGAACGGGAAATACCCAGTGTGCATTTTGACGAGGATATTGAGTAGATGCCGATCATCAAAGGTATAATCGTAGGACATGGCAATTTTTCAGAGGTTATGCTTAAAACTGCCGAGCAAATAGTCGGAAAGCAGGATTATGTGGAATTAGTCTCCAATACCAGAATGTCGTGCGCTCTCTTGAACGAGGAACTCAAAAAAGTTGTTGAGAATACTAACAAACACGAGACAATTGTTTTTGTGGATTTACCAGGAGGTAGCTGTACGATAAGTTGCTACAATTTGTTGAAGAATCGAGAGGATTTGAACGTAATATGTGGTATCAATCTTCCCGTTCTCATCGAATTCTTCATGCTCAGGGAGAAATACCCGGCCGAGCAACTGGTGCCAATCCTGGTCAAAAAAGGAAAAGAAAGCATATTCAAACTGGAGAAGAAATGAATAAAGAAATAGATCTATTAGGTGATGTTTTTGAACGTTCGGTCAGTAATTGGCCTGATAAACTCGCCATGAAGAAAGGCGATACGATTTATACTTACAGACAGCTCAAAGAGGAAGTGGTTAAGCTAAAGAACTATCTTCTGGAACTGGGTCTTCAGAAAGGCGATAAATTTGCGGTCATGGGCGAGAACTCGCCAGAGTGGGCAGTTGGCTATCTGGCGATCGTTCGTGCCGGCTTGGTCGTCGTTCCGGTCGACCGTATGTCACAGGATGCCGAGATAATCCACATTCTCACGCGTAGCGAATCAAAAGGTATAATCGTATCCGAGTCGTACGCTGACAAGATAAATGAGCTCAAAGGCGAAATAAAAAATATCAAACATATAATACCGATGGCTGACATCAATAAAATATCAGCCAAAAAGGACATCGAGGTCAAAGACATTGACCCCAAGGGCCTGGCGGTCCTTATATTCACTTCGGGCACGACAGGCGCCTCAAAAGCGGTCATGCTGAGCCACTATAATATTATGTGTAACATGAAGTCGGTCGAGCGCTTCATCGAGATAACGGAGAAAGACACCCTTTGCTCGATCATCCCCATGCATCATACGTTCGAAGGAACAGCCGGTTTTCTCTTCCCGCTCTTCCGTGGTGCTGCAATATACTACCCGCCGAGCCTGAAACCGACCGACATCCTGGCAACCATGAAGGAATCAAATGTGAGTTGCCTCATCGCGGTACCGTTGCTCTTCGAAAAATTCGTCGGCGCACTCTATCGCAAGGTTGGCAGCGCGTCTCTCACGAAGAAGATCATGTTTAATGCAATAAGCGGCATCGGTTCAGTAGCACCGTTCTTGCGAAAACCTCTTTTTGCAAGGATACGCAAGGAGATGGGACTTGGTAACCTGAGAATTGCGTGCGCTGGAGGCGCGGCGCTGACCGAAAAAGTTGCCAAGGCCCTGCAGCTGCTCGCGGTTCCGATTCTACAGGGTTACGGTTTGACCGAATCATCGCCCGTACTGTCGGTAAGTCCGCTGGAGAAACCAAAGGTAAAGTCCGTCGGTGTTCCGATACCTGATGTTGAGATCAAGATCGATGAGCCGGATGAGAATGGCATCGGCGAGATAATCGCACGCGGTCCAAACATAATGCTCGGTTACTATAAGAATAAACAAGCGACTGACGAGGTCTTGAAGAACGGATGGTTGTATACCGGCGACCTGGGTTATATGGACGACGAAGGTTATGTGTACATCACAGGCAGAAAGAAGAGTCTCATTGTTACACAGACCGGCAAGAACATACAGCCCGAAGAGATAGAGGCGAAACTAATAAAGAGTGAATGGATCAAAGAGGTACTCGTCATCCCGAGGATCGATCAAGAAACGAAGAAGGAACAGATTTGCGCCCTCATCTTCCCGGATTACGAACGGTTGGAACAACACAGCCAGGAAAAAGGTGTGGATATGAGCGAACTGGACGTAGAGAACATATACAAGGAAATCGTGCGCGAAGTTAATGAACAACTGCCAATATACAAGAAGGTAACCGAACTTGAAATCCGCGACGAAGAATTCCCGAAGACGAGCACACAGAAGATCAAACGCCACTTGTTCGTCGACCGCGGAGTACGAGTCTAAACAACTAGCTTAATAGTAATATAAGTAAGAAGTAGGAAGCCACAGCGCGCCAACTCAACATTCCTCGGCGTGACCGAGGAATCCAGACACGCCGTCCTACGAGGAGTCGTGAGCAAGTCGAACGACGACGAAGCCCCGCTATGTGTGGTTCTCGGTTTTCCAAAGATATAATAATGAATATGAGAAATCGGAACAATCTCAGTCTTGATCATCATGAATTGTATCTCTGAATTTGCTCACCCTGCGGGCATTCTGGCATATACAATCAAATCAGATATTCGAGTATCTGCTGAATGGTATTTAGGAATTCGAAGTTTTCTACATCGCAGGTTCTAAGGAACCTTATTCTTTTTTATTTATCTAAATGATTACAGCGTGTCGCTATTCCGTCACCAGAAATACTTCGTCATGTTCGTGCACAGATGATTCGACTTTTATGCCGATGGCATCGCCCTTTTTTGCCTTTTCAATAGGATTGTGCTCGAGTTGCATGGATGTCACCTGCTGGGTGAAGTCACTTGTGTGACCCTTTACGTGTATTGTATCACCAACATTTAACTCACCGTCCGTTATCTCAATGATACCAACGCTGATCTTATTGAAGTAATGTGTGATCTTGCCAATCAACCTCTCCATTTTTCCTCCTTCTCCCCCATTTTAATTACTCACATTTGTATGTCAAGCACTAGCTACGCTGGACGCAACACGCGACACGCTGTACGCTTAACGCCATACGCTTGATACTTTGTGCATAACGCATGATATCGACAGGCCATCATTGTGATCATTCTTTTATCATTGTAATCGAAGGCATACAGAATTTATGCCTTAATTGACAAAAACCCAAATACGATTATAATTACGCAGGAAAGGAGCGTATATGATTTTTGTCTCTATGTTGGACGTAATACCAGGCAAGGTGGATGAGTTACAGAAGATAATCAACACTATAAAAGTACCTAAAGACATCAAAATTCGGGAGTTTTTGAGTCTTTTCGGGAAGCCTGACTATATTTTGACATTTGAAGCACCAAGCGAGGAGAAAGCACTTTCATTCATCCTCAAATTCGTGTCGGTTGCTGTCCCCAAAACCTCGCTGGGCATGCCGGTGGAAAAGAAATAATGCCAGACATCTACGGACAAATCGCCAAACGAGAGGGTGTATCGGTTAAATACCTGAAGCAGGCTATCAAAAGGGGAAGTATTGTTCTCTTGAAAAACAAGCTTCACCGTATCAAACCCCTGGCAGTCGGCGAGGGGCTGACCACCAAAGTAAACGCCAATATCGGCACTTCCCCAGACGTCTCTGATCTGAAATTCGAGTTGATGAAACTAGCCGCGTCAATAGAAGCCGGTGCAGATACAGTAATGGACCTTTCCACGGGCGGTAATATTGATAAGATTCGGCGGGCAATCGTCAAACACTCAACTGTGCCCGTTGGCACCGTGCCGATCTATCAGGTGGCAATCGAGGCACGAAAGAAACACAAACCGTTCACGCAGGCATCAGTCGATGAGATCTTTGAAGTCATCGAAAGGCACCTGGCTGACGGTGTCGACTTCATAACGGTGCATTGTGGCGTAACCAGAGAAAGCATCAAGGGAATGAATAAGAAGCGCCGTGTATGCGGTGTCGTGAGCCGCGGTGGGTCAATGATGATCGAATGGATGCAACGTAATAAGCAGGAAAATCCCCTCTACGAATATTATGACCGGCTGTTAGAGGTCGCCAAGAAGTACACAGCGACCCTGAGCTTGGGTGACGGGCTACGGCCCGGTGCTATCGCCGACGCCACAGATGAATACCAGATACGAGAACTGATGGTCATCGGTGAGTTGGTGAAAAGAGCGAAAAAAGACAAGGTGAGTGTCATGGTCGAAGGACCCGGGCACATTCCAATAAACGAAATCGAGGCAAACATATTGCTCGAGAAAAATGTATGCGCGGGAGCGCCCTTTTACGTTCTTGGACCACTCGTAACCGATGTCGGAGCCGGCTACGACCACATTGTCGCAGCGATCGGCGGAGCGCTTGCCGCCTATCACGGAGCAGACTTTCTATGTTACGTGACGCCCTCCGAACACCTTGGACTTCCAAATATTGAGGAAGTAAAAGAAGGCGTGATCGCCACAAAACTTGCCGGACACGCGGCCGATATCGCAAAAGGACTAAAACAAGCAAAGAAGATCGACCTCGCAGTCTCCAGAGCAAGGTATGATTTGAACTGGAAGAAATTACTATCGTTATTGGCTGCCCCGGACAAGGCTAAGAAGATCTATAAACGCTCTCGTTCCAAGTTAAAGGATACATGCACAATGTGCGGGGAATTTTGTGCAATGAAGAAGACCCGCGAAGTATTGCGCCGGTCTCGTTGAGTTGCCATGGCCGACATTCTCGTAGTGGAAGATAAAGAAAGCTTCGGAAGTATGCTTAAAGCCAGTCTGGAGGATGCCGGCATATCGGTGAAACTGGCAAAGGAAGGCAAGCAGGCACTCCGGTTCTTCAAGAAAGAAAAATTCGAAATAGGCATCATAGACCTGCGACTACCGGACATCGATGGCATTGACCTCCTGCGAGAATTAAGAAAATCTGACACCGATACAAAATTCCTGATCATGACAGCCTTCGGAACGATCGAGCGCGCGGTCGAAGCTATGAAACTCGGCGCATATGATTTCCTAACAAAACCATTTGACGTCGAGCAGTTGATCGCCCTCATCCAGAGGATTCTCGAAGAACAGCGGCGTTACTACGAAAACATATTACTGAGAGACGAAACTTCAAAAATATACGGAGCGCCAGAGATCATCGGCAAGGGGCCGGCGATCAAGCACGTCGCGCAACTACTCCAAAAAGCAGCACCAACCGACACCACGGTAATGATAATGGGTGAGTCTGGAACGGGCAAGGAATTATTCGCGCGCGCTTGCCACATGCTTTCCTCACGAAAAGACAATCCATTTGTTGCGATCAACTGCGCGGCCATTCCCCATCAATTGCTTGAGAACGAACTATTCGGTTCGGAAAAGGGTGCGTTCACAGGCGCGGTGACCAAAAAGATGGGCAAATTCGAACTCGCCAACAAAGGAACGATATTTCTCGATGAAGTAGGTGACCTGGATTTGGACTTACAGGCGAAACTCCTGCGCGTGCTTCAGGAGAGAAGTTTTGAAAGACTCGGCGGCACCTATGTTATTAATATCGATGTGCGGATAATTGCTGCCACGAATCGCGATTTGATGAATCTGGTAAAAGAAAAGAAATTCCGTGAAGACCTCTATTACCGTCTGAGCGTGTTTCCTATACGCATACCGCCGCTGCGTGAAAGAAAAGAAGACATACGACTCCTGGTCGATCATATCCTCAAGAAACTACGGTCTGATAAAAGTGTTTCTTCGAGGGCGATTGAAAAATTAAAACGCTACGACTGGCCAGGTAATATCAGGGAACTCGAAAATACGATGGAGCGGGCGAATATTATTGCCAAGAAAATAATACAACCGGAAGATATACTACTGCCGGAAAGAAAAGTGCCGTTAAACAAGGAAGAATTACCTAAGACCTTAAGGGCGGCGGCAAGTGCAGGACGGGAAATCGCCGAAGTAGAAGTCATAAAGAAAACTCTGGAAAAAACTCGGAACAACAAATCTGAAGCTGCCCGCCGTATCGGAGTTTCGTACAAAACACTGCTTAACCGCATCAAAAAATACCGCAAGAAAGGTCTTTTGTGAAAAAGACCTTTCAAATCCGAAATCCTAAACACTAAATCCTATTCCGCAAATACTCAAATCTTTGATTTGATTGTATATACGAGAATGCCCGACAGGGTGAACAAATTCAAAATTCAAATTTCGAATATTCTAAACCGACTTCGATTTTTCGATTATTGAGCCAAAAATCTTCATCAACTCAGTAGCCTCCATAATCAAAGACTCACGTTCTCTCTCGTCTTCCCTTTTAGTCTGAACTAACTTTAGCCAGTAGCGTGATTCTTTCGATTCCTTACGACATATCTTGATCCGGACGACAAAATCCTTCTTGCTTAGCGCTTCATTTGCTTCTATGTAATTCGAACCAACAGACCCTGACGATCTCACAAGCTGCCTACCGATTTCAATATTGGGTAACGTCTTAGGCAACCGATTGACCAATGCAATGACGCGTTTCGCGAATTGCAATGTCCTTTCTTCTAAATCATAATGTTTTGAATTTCTCATTTCTTTCATTTGATATTGTTTAGTATTTAGATATTAGTGTTTAGAGTTTGTTTTCATGGCTCTGCCATGAAAATGCCGGGAGCCGGACTCGAACCGGCACTCCCATTGCTGAGAAGCGGATTTTAAGTCCGCTATGTCTACCAGATTCCATCATCCCGGCATACTATTCGCAATCGCACATCCAACTTCTCAATATCGCCTTA
>CP070686.1:2475243-2549995 GCA_020353055.1 Caldifarciminota bacterium
ATTATTCGATTATTTTAGTGACGACGCCAGCGCCGACGGTGCGGCCGCCTTCGCGGATCGCGAACCGTAAGCCTTGCTCGATCGCCACCGGACTGATCAATTCGATCTCAAAATTCGCATTATCGCCAGGCATGACCATCTCAACCCCCTGCGGCAACTTGACAATCCCGGTGACATCGGTCGTCCGGACATAAAACTGCGGCCGGTAACCATTGAAAAACGGCGTATGACGACCACCCTCCTCCTTCTTCAAAACATAAACCTCAGCATTGAAGCGATGATGCGGATTGATACTACCCGGCTTACTCACCACCATCCCACGATAAACATCTTCCTTGGCCACACCACGCAACAAAATACCAACATTGTCACCCGCCTCACTCGACTCCAAAATCTTCCGAAACATCTCTAAACTGGTCGCTACCGTCTTAAAACGCTTGCCAAAACCAACAATCTCAATCTCCTCACCCGGCTTTAAATGACCACGCTCAACCCGACCGGTCACAACCGTCCCACGACCGGTAATCGAAAAAATATCCTCAATCGCTAACAAAAACGGCTTCTCAACATCCCGCACCGGCGTCGGAATATAACTGTCAACCGCCGCCAATAACTTCCAAATCGGCTCAAAAGCCGCATCATCAACACCACCAGCCGCCTGCATCGCCGCTAACGCACTACCCCGCACCACCGGAATATCATCCCCAGGAAACTCATACTTCGATAATAACTCCCGCACCTCCAACTCAACTAAATCCAAAATCTCCGGATCGGTCACTAAATCAACCTTGTTGATAAAAACAACAATCGCCGGCACATTAACCTGCCGCGCTAATAAAATATGCTCCCGCGTCTGCGGCATCGGCCCATCAACCGCACTCACTACCAAAATCGCCCCATCCATCTGCGCCGCACCCGTAATCATATTCTTGATATAATCCGCATGCCCCGGACAATCAATATGCGCATAATGCCGATTGTCCGTCTCATACTCAACATGACTGATCGCAATCGTCAAAATCTTCGTCTCATCCCGCCGACCATGCGCCTCCGAAGCCTTCGCTACCTCATCATAACTCATAAAATGCGCTAAACCCTTCTTCTCCAACGCCTTCGTAATCGCCGCCGTCAACGCCGTCTTCCCATGATCAACATGCCCAATCGTCCCAATGTTAACATGCGGCTTCGTCCGCTCAAACTTCTGCTTCGCCATAATAATCCTCCTTAAGCCACCATATTTTTATGTAAACGTTAATTATACATAAAATCAAAAAAAAGTCAACAGTCAAATAGGGATATAGCCTAGGCCGACAATGACCTTGGCTGTGCTGTAAGAGGCAGCCTTCGTATTTCTACTCACCAGATGTTCATCTAAATATAGTCAAAAAATGGAATTTGTCAATAGACAATTAATACATTTTAATCATCCTACCCGCGCGGGTAATTGAGGGATGATCAGCCGCGTTTTTTGATCGTTACATCGCCGGATTTGCTCATTATTTCAATTTCTGCTGCTGCCTTATTGATAATACCTCTTAACTTGTTGCTGCTCTTCTCCTCGTCCTTTAGTTCGAAATCGCAAGAGATGCTGCCGGAACCGGTATCGACATCTAATTTCGCCTCTTCTTTCTTGTCCAGTCGAAGGGTCACGTCGCCACTGCGCGTTTTGATCCTTATTTTCGCGACCTTATCGTAATCAAGATCGACATCGCCCGATACGAATTCGCCGAGCATGCTGCCCGAAAGATTTTTGCCAGTGATGTCACCGGAAACCGATTCGATCCGGATTGTTCCGTTTATGTCCGCAACATTGATGTTTCCTGATATCCCCGCAACTGAAATATCCGTGTTGGGTGGCAGGGAAATGCTGACATCGCCACTGAGAGTCTTGACATGCAGTGTTTCATCGTCTTGTTTGATTTTGGCGAAACCATCCCGCAGTATCTCGATCTTGTCCGTGTCTTTTCCGGCGATCGTGAGATCACCGCTTATGCCATTGAATGACAGCTTCTTCTTCACCGCGTATTGCATTGATTCTTCGCCCTGCTGATCTTCGATCGCGTTACCGATCGCGGCGCTAATGAATTTCGGTATTCCTTCGAGTGAACTCAAGAGTTTGAACTTGCTCTTTCGTTCTCTTGAGTCTGACTGAGAGAGCGCCTCGAGGAGTCGTTCGGCTTCTTGAGCATTGATCTTTCCCTCTTCAAGCATCTTCAGTATCTGCATGCGTTCATTCAATGTACACCTCCACATATTCTTCATCCTCATCGTCTGTCACCTCTGCCAGCACGAATTTTTCTTCGTCACCAAGATTTTCGATTATGTTGTCGATCATCTCGGGTGTAAATTCGTCGAGTGCGATCTCCTTACCATGCATGTTCATTTTTATTCCTTCCGGCATGACGCCTTTGAAGGCGGCGCCAATTCGGGATGCGAGTTTCAATACGGCTATTGGAATGTTGATTCTGACCTTTGGCTTATCCCTGTTGTTCTTATCGTAGACTCTGATTCTAAAGAACCGTTTTCTTCCGCGCGCGTCTTTCACGGCGTCAAGCAGACGGTCTGCTTCTTCGGGCGTCAGTTTTCCTTCGGCGACCATCTGTAGGATCTTTTTCTTTTCTTCTGACATAAAACCTCCTTAAAGAGCCGGCTACGGTCAGGCTAATATACCCGAACCAAGGAAATATCCGGCGTTATATCATATCATTTCGAATTGCCTTTCACCTAACGATACCGTCCAGGCAAATCGTATGCACGAAGACAATCGGTTATCCCATCTTCAGCAACGTAGGGGCAGTGGGGCAAGCCGAGTGGATAGGGTGAGCGATAGTCATCTGCGCTTTCCGTTAAGATGTTACCTCTTTGAATCTCGTTGATTATTTTCTCGATGTTGATTGACATACTACCTCCTCTAAGAGATTGTTATTTGGCTGCGGTTACAAAGCCCGTTCCGTTGTATGGAGTCACCTGTCAGTACATAAAACGCCGCCAGGGAACGTCGGATCATACGGGCATCCGTACTGTTGAAAGGTTGGCGAGCCATCGTTATTTCTTTTTCCTCTGTTTCAGAATTGCTACGGCTTCGTCGACTGATATCTTACCTTCTGCGAGTGCCTCCAGCGGGTCGTGCTCTTCTTCGATGGTGATGGGGGAGAGATTCAGATTCTTCAAAAGGCTGTCGATCTTGGCTTTGATCGTTGGATAGGAAACACCGAGCAGCTTCTCCATTTCGGTGATACGGCCCTGAGTTCGCAAGAATATGAGTAGAAATTCGTGATCTTCCTCCGGCAGATTGCAGAATTCACACGATTCGAAGTCCTTTCTGATTCTGAGATCGCATTTAGGGCACTTTAATTCACTTGTCACCATTTTTTCGCTGCATGATGGGCAATTAAATAATTTAACTTTCATGTCATATTATAATCAAAAAATTCAATTTGTCAAGGGGTAATATTGAAATATATTAATAAACGTTACTATCGTTGCGACCTTTAATCTCGTTGATACCGTTGGATAAAGACATTGCGAATTTCGAAATTTGCCTAAAATCCGTGAATATTGTTGTTCCACCATCATATCGGTTTATCAAATGCTGATAATCTGCCGTTCTGTGGTACCGCTTACTGATATCCTGACAACCTGGTCAGCTTATGTTGTCATTTGAATTTCGGGTTTGTATTTGTCCCACGTCACGAGGATTCTCGTAAATGCGATCAAATCGCAGATTTGAGCATTTGCGGAATTTAGAATTCAGATATTAGTATCTAGATTTGATGTATCAGGGATACACCCTCTCCAGCATTCTGGGGAAGGGGATGGTTTCCCTGACATGTTTTATCCCGCACACCCAGGCAATCATACGCTCAATACCCAGGCCAAATCCGCTGTGTGGGCAGGTGCCGTATTTTCTCAAGTCCAGATACCACTGATATGCGTCTTCCGGGAGTTTGTTCTCCCTGACACGTTTGAGGAGCACGTCGCAGTCATCTTCACGCTGGCCGCCGCCGATCAATTCACCAACGCCTTCAGGACCGATCATGTCCACGCTGAGTGAAAGCGTGTCGTCATCCGGATCGCGTTTCATATAGAATGCCTTGAGTCCTGTTGGATAATGGTGGACAAATACAGGGCAGTCAAAGTTTTCCGATATAATCGTTTCATGCGGCGCACCAAAATCGTCGCCGTATCTGAAATCTTTCTCTTTCGTTTTGATTATTTCGACCGCTTCTTTGTACGTTATGCGCGGGAACGGTTTTCTAATGTTTTCGAGTTTTTGGATGTCTCTCCCCAGCACTTCGAGTTCTTTGCGGCGGTTCTCTAATATGCGCTCGACAATGGATACGGTCATGTCTTCGGCCAGTTGTATCACACCGTCCAATTCAAGGAATGCAACTTCTGGTTCGAGCATCCAGAACTCGGTGAGGTGGCGTCTTGTTTTCGATTTCTCGGCACGGAATGTCGGACCGAAGCAGTACACTTTGCCTAATGCTCCGATCGTTGCCTCGTTGTATAGCTGCCCGCTCTGCGCGAGGTAAACCTTCTCTCCGTAATAGTCGACTGGGAACAAAGTTGTTGTGCCTTCAACCGAAGCAGGGGTGAGAATTGGAGTATCTGTGTTGATGAATCCGCGATCATCAAAGAAATCACGGCATGCTTTGATCAATTCGTGTCTTATGCGGAGGATCGCGTTTTGCTTTCTTGAACGCAGCCAGAGATGTCTGAGCGGTAGCAGGAATTCAATGGAATGCTCCTTGGGTGTTATCGGGTAATCCTGTGCAATCTGAAACGTCTGCAGGTCGTTTGCTACGATCTCATAGCCACCCGGTGCTCTCTCGTCCTTTCTGACCGTACCTTTCAAGATAAGAGATGATTCTTGAGTGATTTTGCCTGCTCCGTCGAATATTTCGTCTTCCACTTCACCTTTGGTAACGACTGCCTGTATGATACCCGTACCGTCGCGAACCAGAATGAAGTGTATCTTACCGCTCGAGCGCTTGTTGTAAAGCCATCCCTTAATGACAACATCCTTGCCTTCATATTTGCCGATGTCTTCGATGTATACATGCATTGGTTATGATATACACATGGATGACGAAGTCAAGTGTTGTGGGTTGACAGATATGCGTTTCTGGCTATAATATCAGGTTGTGATGGCAAAATGGCGAATCAAGGAGGCAAATGCCAACAATTAATCAACTAATTAGAAAGGGAAGAAAGAAGATCGGGTCGAAGAGCAAGGCACCGGCACTGCAAGGAAATCCCCAACGCCGTGGTGTGTGTACGCGCGTGTATACTACTACACCCAAGAAACCGAATTCTGCTCTGCGTAAGGTCTGTAAGGTTAGGTTGACGAACGGCTACGAGGTGACATCCTATATTCCGGGAGAAGGCCACAATCTGCAGGAGCATTCAATCGTACTGGTACGTGGTGGCAGGGTCAAGGATTTGCCCGGCGTTCGATATCATATTGTACGCGGCAAGTACGATACTGCGGGTGTTGAAGGAAGAAAGAAAAGTCGTTCTCTTTATGGCGTGAAGAGACCCAAAGAGACACCGGCGACATCATAAAGGCGGAAATATGGGAAGAAGACGAAGAGCTCAGATAAGAAAGGTCCAGCCGGACCCAAAATTCAATAGTATTGTGATCAGCAAGTTCATCAACAATCTTATGTGGGATGGTAAGAGAAGTGTTGCACAGAAACTGCTCTACGGTGCACTTACGCGAATAGAGAAGCTGACAAATGAGGACGGGCTTGCTGTTTTTGAAAAAGCCTTGAGTAATGTTAAACCAGTGCTCGAGGTGAGACCGCGTCGTGTCGGAGGAGCAACTTATCAGATACCAATGGAAGTGCGACCAGCAAGGAAGGAGAGTCTTGCGATTAAATGGCTGATACAGTTTGCTCGCAACAGGTCTGAATACCGAATGGAAGACCGACTTGCGCAGGAGATCATCGCTGCTAGCCGCAACGAGGGCGGTGCAATAAAGAAGCGAGAAGAAGTACACAGAATGGCTGAGGCGAATCGCGCGTTCGCCCATTTCCGTTGGTAACAATCCCTACTAACCATTCCATATGAAAGACCTTGAACGTGGGTTGCTCAGAGCGTCTAATATAGTCATTAGAAAGTGCCTGGCTGTAAAACCAGGTGAAAAAGTCGTTGTGGTAACCGACGAACCGTGCCGAGCAGTTGGTGTTTCTATTTGGACAGCCCTGCGAAAGAGAAACGATGCGATGTTGATCGAAATGATCCCTCGTAAAATACATGGCGAGGAGCCTCCATCTATCGTCGCCGATGCCATCATCAAGTCCGATGTTTTCATCATACCGACCAGTCACTCACTGACTCACACGCAAGCAAGAATCAACGCGAACAGGAATGGAGCCAGAGGGGCAACGTTGCCCGGTATTACGGTTGAAATGATGCTACGGACACTGAATGCTGATTATAAGCGGATAGAACGCTTAACCAAAAGAGTTGGCAGGATTATGGACAATGCCGTCCGTGCACGTGTTGAGTCAGATAACGGGACACGATTGGAACTCGAACTGAATAAACGCAAATGCTGCCTCGATACCGGAATCGTCACGAAAAAAGGTGGGTTCTCGAATTTGCCTGCTGGCGAGGCTTACATTGCTCCGATCGAAGATCGTAGCAAGGGATCAATTGTCGTTGATGGTTCCTTTGCACCCATTGGTGCAGTTGCCGAGCCTGTTTATATCGAAGTCAAGAAAGGTAAGATAACCGGATTAAAGGGCAACCGACTGATGAGCACGATTTTCGGCAAGTATGGTAAAAGCGAGAAAACTCTTTGTGAATTTGGCATCGGAACCAACTACAGAGCGAAGATCACCGGTAACGTGCTCGAAGACGAAAAAGTTCTGGGCACAATACACGTTGCTTTCGGCAACAACCTGGCATTCGGGGGTAAGAACAAAGCAGGCATTCATCTTGATGCCGTCATCAGACGACCCAGTGTCTGGCTTGATGAAAAATTGATAATCAGAAAAGGTAAGTTTTTGATCTAACTCCACTTGTTTGGATTATTAGTTTCATTAGTAATCATCGGTTTCCCTGTCAAAGAAGTAGAATTCGTAGGTAATACGTCGATTTCATCGAGACATCTTCACGCAGAAATAATCTCCAAGAAGGGTGAAGAATACAGCGATCTGGATATAAATTATGATATCGGGCGCATCGTTCGTTTTTATCGTTCAAAAGGGTTTTTTAACACAAAGGTTACGCCCGAAGTATCGATACTCAGAGAAATTGTGACCATTGTATTTCACATCGAGGAAGGTGCCAGGCCGCTGATTGAAAAGATATTAGTTCATGGTGATAGCCTGCAAAATATTAAGAATTTAATGAAAATACGAGTTGGTGATCACTTCATACAGTCGAAGGTGTATGATACGGAGCGCGCTGTAGAAGATCATTACAAAGACAGAGGATATCCTTTCGCCGAAGTGAGTCATGAGGATCTGCCTGATTCCGGGCTTCTTATTTTTGAAGTTGAAAAAGGGGTCGTGCACTATATCAGGAATATCGAAGTTTATGGTTTGACCAAAAGCCGACCTGGATTGGTGCAGAGGGAGATAGAACTGCAATCGGGTGATGTTTACAGTAAGTCCAAAGTATACGACAGTCAGCGGAGGATATATGCTCTCGGCTTTTTCAGCACTCTCAAAGTTGAAATGCTCAAGAAGCAACCAGACAGTCTTGATTTGATATTCAACGTTAAGGAATTGAAATCGCGCATCCTTAATTTTGGCGTCGGTGTGACTCTTCCTTTCAGCTTCCTCTTATCATTCGGCTTTGAGGAGTTGAATCTGGCCAATATCGGGCACCGTGTCAATATCAATCCACTTTTTAAGTTCAACATCGAAAAAGAATGGGAGGCAAGATTAGAGGCAAGGTATACATTACCCTATATTACGCCTTTGGGTTTGAAGTTGTCGTTATTACCATTCGTTTGGTATGAGGAGAAAATTGAATTCACAAGATACACAAGCGGTAATGAATTCCGTATTGCCAAGGTGTTTACCGAAGAGGTCGCTTTGACTGTCTCCCACAGGTACAAATACGTTCGGATCAGCCCGAAGGTGACGCTGCCGGATACTATTAAGGGTGTTACCAACAGCGTAAAGACGCAGTTCTTGCTGGATCTGAGGGATGAATTCTTCGACCCTCATCGGGGATTCTATTTTACTCCTTCAATAGAATACGCGGGAGGAATTTTCGGAGGCGCGAATCACTTTCTACGATTGGAGAGCGAGGAGCGTATCTTTCTTCCTCTGCTAGCTAACACTATCGCACAGCGGTTCAAAGTAGGAGTACTTGTTCCGACAGATGGTGTTTCGATTTATGAAAAGTATTATTTGGGGGGACAATATTCTTTACGCGGGTATCCCGAGCGGTCGGTGGGTCCTGATTCGATAGGCGACGAGAAGTACGGGAATATTTTATTGAATTTCAACCTCGAATATCGCCTCCGATTGCCTATGAATTTTGGCCTTGTAGGATTCTTTGATGCTGGATACATCGACAATGAAATCAATTTTGAAGATACCGAATATTTCAAGACGACTGCCGGAGTTGGGATACGATATTTCACGCCCATCGGCCCGTTGCGTTTTGACCTTGGATTCCCACTGCAGGAAAAGGGAACCGAATTCTATTTTGGCATCTATCATACGTTCTGAGTGATATGAAACGTTATATCAGGCACATAGTTGGCCCCATCGTTTTCGTGCTGATCCTCGGTGCTACGGTTCTATACGTGACAAGCGCCAAATTCGGTAGGCTGACAATCGATGTCCTGGAACTTGCCACTGGTTTGAATATTGAGTACCGTGCTATTACAGGGAACATATTACAGGGATTTCGAATTGACGACTACAGAGTGATATTCTCTGAAACTAATAGTGTCCGGGGTAAACGCGCGGAAATACACTACCGTTTCAATTTGTTCATGCTGCAATTGCCTAATCTCTTCGAGGTCACGCTTTTCGAACCAGAGATCACGATAGAGGACCGGAAGGATGAAAAACAGAACGAGGAAAGATACTTCCCTGGTTTCCCGAAAATCAGACTGGGGTTGAGGGTCAATGTGAAGAACGGACAGATTAGTTACAGAAACGGGCAGACGTACGAAGCAGAAGGTATCTCTGGTATTGTTTTCATAGATTTCATCGGTTCGAGAGTCCGTCTGATTGCGAGGAATCTATCATTGTTTTCCGAAGATCTGTCGTTGAACGTCAGGGCGATGAATCTCGATGCCGACATCAGCGAAGAAGAAATACGACTGAATTCATTCAGGCTAAACGGTACCGGTCTCCTGTTAAAAGGTACTGGATTCTATTCATTCGAACGTCAAGATGCCTCGTTCGATTTTGAAAAGGCGAAAATTGACATCGGTAAGTTCCGTGATCTCGAATGGAGGTTACGTTTCGCCACCGGAATCGAAATGGGTGGTCGGGTTGATTTTGTCGGCAGCATAACTTACAGTAAGGGCAGGTTCGTGCCACAGATACGAGGTTCTGCTACCGGGTTTCATCCGCTTGAAAGATTTGGTTTTGAAACCAATGCTGCTTCAGATACGATATGGGTAAACCTATTCGACGCCGACGTGTTTGGTGGTACTCTTTTCGCTCAGCTCAAGGTTGTCAATCTCAGGGATGTCGAATTCATTTCGAACTTCAAGGATGTTGATATAAGTCAATTTGTGCGTTCGGCAGAACCCGTGCTTGTGAATGGGTACTTGGCTTACGAGACAAACAGTTTTGTCGGCTTCTTAAGTTCTCCAGGTGAGTACGGATTAGGATTGGATTCTGTTCTCTGCTATGGGTCGTTTTCAGAATCACGTTTATACTTGGATTCACTCTTTGTGATTGAGGATAGGAGAATTCTGCAAGCCCATGGGCAGATACTGCCTGCTCTCGATCTGATCGTTCGATTTTCGGATTTTGACGTTGCGCGTTTTGAGAGATATTTTCCTGTCGGTGGGCATTTGAATGGTTCAATCCAGGTATCTGGTGACCCAAGTGATTTAATGGGTTTAACCATCAACACCGACATGCTGGCAAAGGATTTTTCAGTACACGGATTTACCATTGATGATCTGGAAATAAAGAGCACTGATTTTCAGAAGGACAATAAGGAGCGAACCCTTTCGCTCATGTTACAACAACTGCAGTACAAGAATTACCGATTCGAACGCACTCACCTTTCCGTTACGGATAGTTCCTTCAGGTTTACGGCAACCGACAAGACAGATACGATTTTTGTTGAAGGTATTTTACGTGATGGATTGCGCGGTACTATTTGCTCCCTGATAGTGAATTACAATAGGGTTCTCACCAGGAACACGCAGATGATAGATTTTGATATCATGGAAGGAATCGTAGGCAATGTGCATTTGGCATTGGCCAATGGCAGTCTTGAATTCTCGAGAACACCTTTCATGCTTCAACTCACGGGGGTCGATCTGTACAAACTCAGCAGACTTCTGGGGTTACGGGAGGAATTGCGCGGAATACTCGATCTGAATTTTGCCCAGGATAGCATCACGATGAGTGCGCGGCATATCGACTTCATGGGTCTGCAAAACGGATTTCTGCAATTATCCGGCCGTTATGCAAGCAGGAGTATCATCGTGGATTCTCTGCACATCCATGATGACAACGCACAGGTGTTAGATGCAGCCGGTGTTGTTTCGATCGAGCATTCAGAGTTGACTGCAAAATTCCAGGACGTTGGCGTTTGGGTATTGGCTTTCTTGAAGAATTTTCTGGATAAGCCTACTGGCTTGATGACCGGGCAGGTCAGTTTTCATGGTAACCTCGACCAGTTTGCTTTCAGCGGCGGCGGTAGAATTCACGATGGGTCATTTGGCGTTGGCATAATTGCATCACAGTTCGATTCCGTCAATACGGATGTCGTATTTGAGGATGACCGAATAATTTTTTCTTCCGGTAAAGGTATCATGTCGCCAGCAAATGGACGTGAAATGTCGGGTCAATGGATAAGTGGTGGTGGCGTAATAAAACTTGAAAAACGTTTCGGCGTAAGAAATCTTAATTTTGATTTTAGCTTTGTTAACGCACCGATACAGTTTCCTCCTTTTGCATATGGCATAGGTAGTGGGAATTTCTCAATGAATATGCGTGATCGCGTAATGCATTATAACGGTAATATATCAGTGAAAGAAGCCGTCGTCCCTCTCGAATTCGGGATGGAGATCGAGGAGGAACAAGGGGTAACCGATGAAAGTTGGCGTCTTAATGTGAGGCTGAGGGGTGAGAGTGACATATGGCTCAGAAATCGCGACGCAGACATTGAATTTGCTGGTGAACTTTCCATCACCAAAGAGCGCGGGCCAGTTCATCTATCCGGAGTCTTGGAAACTGACCGCGGAAATTATTATTGGCTGAATCATATTCTTTCAATAACTCAGGGCAAAGTTACTTTCATTCCTGGAGACATCATAGATCCGGAGGTGGATGTCTGGGCACAGCTGGATACCAGGGAGGGTATAAAAATTATTCTTCATTTATACGGGCCGATTTCAGAACCAATTTTTGAGTTTTATACAGATCCGCCTGGCGAGTACACTGAACAGGATATCGTAACCTACTTGAATCTTAACATCACATGGCAGGAACTTGAGCAGATAAAACGCGGTGATTACATGAGTAAGGTTATACCTCATAGCTTGCTTTCCTGGTTGGAAGGTGATGTCTCCCGCACGATCAGGCAGTATACTGGACTCGATTATTTCCGGATTGAAACCCCGTTCTTCGAAGCGGACGAAAAGACAAAATTGACCGTCGGCAAGTATATATCACGTAATCTCTTCGTCACCTACACCTATGACATAACCACATTTTCCAATGAATTCAATGTTGAATATTTCATAGACGACAAGAATAAGATCCACGTCGAGCGTGATGATACAGGTGAATACAGTTTGCAGTACCAGTATCGGCTTAGGTTTTGAGCATTTCCTTGCATATGGGCTCATCTTCCGGTGCAGTCTGGCGTTGTCTTGACACTGAGATGTTAGTTGATATAATAAAGCATCGAATAGTGTCGGGAAAGACGTTATGATTTGAAAGGAATGATTTATATCAATATTTTCCTCAAAAACACGGAGGTCATTTTGAAAAAAATAATGGCATTAGCGCTGCTCGCACTTTTGAGTCATGCTGAGCAGATTACACTCGTCAAAGACCGGGTATCTCAAGTGCCCCCACCTACTCCTCCTATGGCGAATCTAACGGCCGAGTTGGCATCTGATGCCGGTATTCAGAGAATGCCAGTCAGGCAGTTCACGAATCTGAGGTTGTTCCAGAATTTCACATCGCCGTTGCCGGTAGACGGCAGGCAGGATCTCAATATTCTTGTTTTGAAGGTTGAATTCGTTGAAGACGACGAGGTGAGCACGACCGGTAATGGTAAGATGGACCTTACAGGTTATGGGACGCCTGATGATGGTTTGTTTTATGACCCGCCGCACAGTGGTGTTTATTTCTCGCGGATGATGGAGTTCCTGAGTAATTACTACAAAGTAAATTCCTTCGGTAATTGCAATGTGACGTATACGGTCAAACCGGATCATAATTTGGCAAGCTATCAGTTGCCCCACAAGATGCGATACTACAGTGGTTTTGTTGAATATGATGCCGACAATGGTTTTGTATACTACAATACCTATGCAATGGAGATGGGACTGGTACGCATACTGGCTGATGCAGTTGCTGCGGCAGACCTTGATGAGACCGTTGATTTCTCTGACTATGATGCGATCATAATCTTCCATGCCGGCACTCAATGGCAAACAAGCATTAATTTCTTCAGATTTTGTGATATACCTTCGGCGACGATTCCTCCCGGTGCGCTCGAGTTCTATCTCGGTGTACCGCATATTCTCGCGAACGGCGGCAACGATACCATTGACTTTCCGGTTAGCGTAAATGCTGAGATGGCTCGGGTCGATCAATATATGATCGGCGCGGTTGGCACGGTTGTTCATGAATTTGGTCATATCCTCAACCTACCAGACCTTTACGACATTACTGGTTGGTCTAATGGGGTCGGCGCATTCGATTTGATGGGTACTGGGGGCTGGGTCGGAAGCCCTGCTGCCGGTGCACCCGAAGGTTCTATTCCGGCGAATATGGGTGCTTGGACAAGGTATACGATGGGTTGGGTTACACCTACGGTCGTGGCTTCTGCCGAAAGCGTAGTTACGATTAGGACATCCGCTATCGACACCACTCAGTATGGCGTTGCGAATCAGACAATGATTAAGGTTCCAATATCGGAGACGGAATTTTTTCTAATTGAGAACCGCCAGCAGGATGTAGTGCAAAAAGATACAATTGTCATTGATGCAGAGGATGGAGTACCTATCTACGTTGACAATGGCGAGTTCGATTTCTTCTTGCCGGCAAGTGGCGTTGCCATTTGGCACATCGACGATAACATCGTAAATGCTTACTTCGCAAACAATACGATGCAGGTCGACCCTCAGCGCAAGGGAGTCGATCTCGAGGAGGCAGACGGTATCCAGCATTTTGATGCATACTACTATGGCGATTCTTTGGAATACTACGGCTCCAAGTATGACTTGTTCTTTATCGACGATAGCGGTAAGTCAAATCACCGGTTTGGCCCTTCAACAAATCCAAATTCGGATGCTTATTTTGGCAAGTCATTAGTTGATGTTGATATCCTCTCACCGCTCGATACATTGATGGATATCTCGGTGGATTTCAATATGTATCAGGATGGTTTTCCGGTGGCGGTGCAGATCGGAGTCGGGGTGCAGGAAGTTAGCTATGGTGATCTGGACGGAGACGGCGACTGGGAAATCATCGTCGGCACGGACGGGGGGCGTATATATACATTCCATCATGATGGTACTCCATTTGTTAGCAGTCTTGTGGGTACGATCAGTACTTTTCTTGCCGTCGGCGACATCAATGGAGACGGGGTAGATGATATAGCCTATGGTTCCGGTTTGAACGTGATTTGTCTTAACGGAAACGATCTCGATACGCTGCCCGGATTTCCCTTTATGACCGGTGACGTCGTTGTGGGCGCACCGCTGATTTTTGATATCGACGGTGATTCACAAAACGAGATAATTTTCGGAAGCAAGGACCGTAATTTATATTGCCTCGGTAGCGACGGGCAGAATATAGCTGAATATCCGGTATATCTAAATACGGAGTTGCTTTCAACACCCTGTGTATTTGATGAAGCAGAACGTCAGGTGGGCGTGCTCGGTTCGGATGGTCGATTCTGGATCTTCAATGATCAGGGAATCGTTCGTGAATTCAGCGAGTCAATACACAATATGCTTACGTACGCAGCCCCGGTGGTGGGTGACCTCGACCGCGATGGTGAGAACGAAGCCGTGATCATAAACGGATACGGTACAATATACATATATAATAAGGATACACTGGAGACGAAGTTCGATATTCTCATCGATACGATATTCTATTTCACTCCGGCACTGGCTGACGTCGACCATGATGGATATCTCGAAATAATAATGCCCAACAGCAGTAAGACATTATATGTTGCGAATAGAAATGGCACCGCGGTAGAGAATTTCCCGATTCACTACGATGATTTTCTACTATATCCTTTGGTCGTCGGTGATCTTGACGGGAGCGGCACTGAGGAGATAGCATTTGGGCTCGCGACGTCGGACTCTCTGGGCACGGGTTTTCTAAAGATAATCAATGATCGTAAAGTGGAATTCGATCTTTCACCATTATTTGGCGAAGGTGGTTTTTCCAGTCCGGGTGTGCTGTTCGATTTGGATGGTGACGGTGATGTAGAACTGGCGTCTGGTAGTGATTACGGTAAATTGTACGTCTGGGATTTCCCCGGTACAGAGGTTTCCTGGCAGGGTTATATGAATGCACCAAGCAATACGGGGTATTTCGTTGGTCAATTGTCAGACGTATTTGTTTCCGCGACGCTGCTCGGAAATCTTTATATGTACCCTTCGCCGGTGGAAAATCTCGGTCGCGCACGATTCTTTCTCAGTGATGCGGCGGATGTTACCGTTGAGATACTTGATATTACGGGACGCACGATTGGTGAGGTAAGGTTAACTAGTGCGACACCCAACGAATATAATGAAGTTGAATTCGATTTCACGAGACAGTCAAATGGATTATACATACTGCGTGTTAAAGCACAAAATGCGAGTAGGAGTGAGGTTAAGTTCAAGAAGTTTGCCGTCTTGAGGTAGGAGGTTTTGTGGTTTTAGGTATTTCTCTCATATTGGTCCAGGCTTTGAATCCCGTAATGGCATCGATCATGGTACCCGGGTTGGGGCAAATGATCCAGGGAGACAGATCGAAAGCCCAGACTTTTTTTGTTGTTGAAGGGGCAATATGGCTATCATATTTCGGTTTCAACTACTGGGGAAGCCGAATTGATGGCTCCGCGCGCGCGTTCGCTATTGACCATGCCGGGGCCAACCCTTTACGAAGTGATGATGCATATTTCGACGCCGTTGAGGATTTCCTGACTTCAGCGGAACACAATTTGATGATAGAGAGATATGCGAGTTTGTACTTTCCGAACGACCCCGAACTCCAGCAGGAATACATCGATGCGAACGCCTATCTTGGAGAGGATGAATGGGCATGGGATAGCATTCCGAGCCGGAGTTATTACTGGGAAAAGAGGAGGCAGGCGCGCGAACACCGGCGTCGTGCTTCTTTTATGCCCGGGTTCGCAATAATAAACCGTATCATATCTGTTGTTGACGTACTGCTTTTCACGAAAGAGGAGAGATTCGGTTTCGATACCAGTGAAGGAAGGATTGGTCTCTACTACAAATTCTAATACCAGTGAGTACTCAAGGAGAGAGCAAACACACTAGTTGTTCAACAACAAGTTCGTAGATTCAGTCTTGAACTCCAAAGAAGAATCGCGTCATAAGTGTGTTGACATATTGAAGGGTGCGACATCTGTTTTTGTCATGACCGGTGCCGGTGTATCCGCGGAAAGTGGTGTACCCACATTCCGCGGCAAGGACGGTTTGTGGAAGAATTATTCGGTGCAGGATCTGGCTACCCCAAATGCATTCAAGAGGAATCCTGGGCTCGTCTGGGATTGGTATCATTGGCGGCAGAGCATTATCCTGAAAGCTCAACCCAATGCCGCCCATTACGCGCTCGTTGAGTTGGAGAATCGATTTGGGCGATTCCTACTGTTGACCCAGAACGTTGACAATCTGCACCGGCGGGCAGGGTCTAAGAGAGTGCTGGAGATACACGGAAACATCTTCCGGACAAGGTGTTGTAAATGCGGTAAATTGCTGTCTTATACAGCTACTCAAGGTGCGCCTGTTCAGTTGCCGCAATGCGATTGCGGTGGCCTGTTGCGACCCGATGTGGTATGGTTTGGCGAGGCGATCCCACAAACAATTTGGACTGAGTCACTGGAATATTTGAATACTGCCCAGGTGGCAGTGTTTTGTGGAACGTCTGGTGTAGTATGGCCGGCGGCCGCGATACCAGGGATTGCGATAGAACGAGGCATCACAACTATAGAGATAAATCTCGAGCCGACGCCGTTCAGCAGCATTGTCGACGTGTCGATAATTGCCAAGGCTGGCGATATCTTACCTGAAATTGTTCACGAGCTTTCTGTATCGAGATGAATGCTGGTCGATTTATCTGACGACAACTATCTTCTTGAGTTCCTTGTTTTCATTTTCAAAGAAGTATACACCTGGAATGATGCGGTCATTCGATATGCGCCTGCCCAGTATGTCATACAATTTTGCATTTCCGGTAATGTATTTCAGGAGTTGGCTACGTAATACCGGTATGCCTTCTATGGTTGTGTTCGTTTCGTTCTCACTGATGCCGACGCTGACATCGGTATTGCCATAAATGTCAAAATCAGCGTGGAATTCATTCCATGACACGAGATAATAATCTGTCCCGGACACTACTGAAGGATACTGGCGTTCGTAAGTGGTGTTGTCCGATACGGGGAACTCCATGCCTACTGGTGCGCCACTTTCTGTTACGAATCGGCCGCAGATGTCATTGTAACCCGCTACCCATACCACAAGAAATTCACTGCCGGTAAAAGTAAGTGTTGGGGAGTTTTGATTCGTTGTTCCTTCAGCGATCAAGATTTTGTTGCCAACGAGGTTCCCATCGGTTGAGATTAGTTGACCGTAGATGTCCTGATCAGTGCCGGCAGGACAGAAATCAGCCCACACGACTAGGTAGTACTCGCTTCCAAATTGTACGGAAGGGATGGTCGAAATCCCCTCGGTTGTTCCTATCTCAAAGCTTGGTCCTTCAGTTTGTCCGTCCGCGTTGACAAATCTACCCATTACGCCATGGAATTCCTCCGACCAGACAATGAGGCAGCGATTGCCGTCATAGGCAATTTCTGGATTGTAATCACCAGGACCGACGTTAGTACCGTCATCTAAGACAACTCCCTGGGGGCTGACCCGTTGTACTTTTACTATCCCGGCTCGGGTTTCAAACACAGCATCAAGATATGTTACAAAGTAATTCTGTCCCGCCCAAATCACGGATGGTTCAGTTTGCCCACCGGCATCGTTACAGACAATTATCAATGAATCGAGGATGTTCAACTCGGCCGTGACACGCACGCCGAATATGTCGGACATATTTCAACAACTATCCTGAACGACAATCAGAAAATTAGTTCCATCGTATGCGGCGTCGACGCTGATTGTACGGTCTCTCATCATGGTGATACCGTTTGTGTCGAGGACGATTCCGTCTTGAGTGATTCTTGCTGCAAAAGTTGACCGGTCGGACGGATAGAAACGAAGGTCCTGCCAGAAGACGTAGAATTGGTTGTTGGCGAATTCTAGCGCAGGACGATGCTGTGATTCTATTTCTGCTGAAATCGGGAAGTCGCTGCCCAAAAGAAATAAAATTACGATTAACATATCACCCACTCAATTTCGATCAGGAGTTTTCATCTATTTATGAATATTTTAATACTTCAATGATCATCTCTTCGGTTTCACGCGCGTCTTTCTCATCCATCAGGTTTATTGCGAAGCCGGCGTGTATCATAACGTAGTCACCGATCTTTGCCTCGGGGACAAGAACTATAGAGATATCGCGACGCACTCCTAATATTTCGGCGCTTGCCGTCTCGCCACGGATCTCATCAATGCGCCCAACAACACCTAAACACATATTTCAGTTTCCATCCTTTCTTTTATATTATATTCAAGAATGACAGCAAATCAAGCAGCGGGACTATTGAATTTCCAAAAATACCGCACCATATTCGTTCAGGTCGTATCCGTATACTTCAGTGGTGTACTCGCGGATTCTGTCAATATATTGTATTTTGAAACCTTTCTTTAGCAGCATACTCAGTTCATCAAGATCGATGAGGTACCTGTACCAGATGTTGTGCTGGAAATCCCACACACCTTGTCCTGATATGTTACTGTCATACATTCTCTTCTCGCCCATCACCGACGAGACATTATCGTCAAGGTATGCTATGATCGGTAGCCATGGACCCGCAATGACCACGCTCCCTTGATCTAACTCTCTTTCGGAAAGCCTCATTATCGTAGTTATTTGTTCTCTGCGCTCTTTGATGTTGTTGAGCACCGCTCCCGAATCCACCGCTCTAACGCGGAATGAACCAGTACCGGTATTCTGTATACTTCCAACTGATAGAAATGAGTGTAGTAAGATGCAGCAGCAGAGAAGTATGAAAAGTGGTTTTTTGCCGATCCGGGACATGAGAACAAGTCCGAACGGAATCAGAGGAATTAGGTATTCGAAATGATAGGGCGTGATAGTGAACGATGCGCAGACCGTGACGACCGCTAGCAAGATAAACATGTCGTTCGTCTTGCGTTTTACCAGCATCATCGATAGAGCCTTTAATGAAGTAATACTCAGGGCGGCTAACAAGATGAGGCTGGGTAGCCCGAAATACTTTATCGCCTGGTACACTATGTGGAGTACTGTCGTGCGCGGTGGATAATGGCGTATGAATGTGAATCCGTAGGTCAAGATTAATGGCAGGAAGATCATCCCTGACACGGCGAGAAAGGATAAAGCGAACTTGAAGATATCTCCCTTCTTTACGTCATTGGCGATTAGCAGAAAAAAGAATGGTACCAGGAAAAATATTGCCTGCGGCCTTGAGCCGAGGGCTAGCCCCATCATTATTCCGCCGACGATATATTTCTTGTGCGTCAGAGAGAACCAGGAAAACATAATGAAGGACAGGGCCCACATGTATTCCATGCTGTTGGTGCTGTTTATCCAGAGCAGGGGCGTGAATGCATATGTCGCCGTAAGCAATCCTTTGTTGTTCAATCCATTACTTCTTAGCAGGGAACCGAAGGTAAGCACGGACAACAGGGAAAGCAACATGGTAAGACTGTTCGTTGCTGTCCAGCCGAAATTGATGAGCAGCGAGTTTACTAATTCCGGTAGTGGGTAGCCGGGAAAGCGTGAGGCGTGATAAGTGAGATGGTATCTCAGGTCAAATGCGGAATTCGCAATACGCCAGGCATCTGGATCCAAGCCAAACCCCAGAAAGAGCATCGGTATACGGAGGAAGACAAACAACACAATGAGAAAAAAGATGTTGGGAGGCTTGAGCCAGTCGATCTCCGTCAATTTTTCTATTCTCTGGATTTTTAGCATATTTATTTCATGAGTTATCTGTTGCGTTCGCGGCAATAACCTGTCCGTATGATATGCAGCCATCATTGTTCGGTAACTGCTTGTGAGTATATACTTTGAAGCCGCCACCTTCCAGGCGACGGATCATGAGAGTTAGTAGATGACGATTCTGAAAAACACCTCCTGAGAGGCAAACACTTCGCAATCCGTCGATCTGTCTCAATTTGGCAGCCACGTCATAGGAAAATTCTGCAATTGTATTGTGGAATTTTGCTGATATGACCGCATTGGGTATTTTCGCCTCCATGTCTTCAATTATCGCACGCAGTGTACTCTTAACTTCAATTATCATGGGTTCGTCATCTGTGATCGTATATGGATAGTGGTCGCATGTCTCGTGGTCAGCTGTGTACTCCAGATTTATCGCGGCTTCTGCTTCATAAGTTATTTCTCTCGTCACTCCAATCATTGCCGAGACACAATCAAAAAGCCGTCCCATGCTTGATGTGTATACGACATTGCTGTTTTCATCGATCATTGTGTGGATTATTTTGGTCTCGCTATCATGCGTGATCTTCAGGTTCCTCTGTAGTAGTG
Source organism: Caldifarciminota bacterium (assembly GCA_020353055.1). Taxonomy (GTDB): domain Bacteria; phylum Hydrothermota; class Tepidihabitantia; order SM23-42; family SM23-42; genus SM23-42. Next base: position 2,495,535 of record CP070686.1, read on the forward strand.
AGTACGTATAAGCAACCGCAATGCGATATGGCTTCCTGATGCTCGATTCGCCACCGGCCAGGGGCAAGTACTGCAGGTGGGCTCTTCTTCGCTGGTTCTTCATATCTCCGACGAAGAACTCGCATCCCCAGATATTGCCATCCAGACCATAGCCCGTACCGTCTAAGGCGATACCGATGGTCTTTTCCTCCACATGGTTCTCTCCAAGACATGATACAAAGTGTGCAATATGATGCTGTACACCTTTCTTTTTCCCAACCAATCTGTTGGCGATCTTCGTCGAAAGATAGTCAGGGTGCAGGTCGTGCACTACTAATGTTGGTTCGATTCTGAACCATCTCTTGTATTTTTCCAGCATTTCGTGGAAGAAATGGAGTGTTTCTAAATTGTCGAGGTCGCCAACGTGCGGTGAAACGTATGCTTCTCGATCATTTGCCAGCGTGAAGGTGTTCTTCAAATAAGGCCCGACGGCCAGGGTTGGTTTTACCCGAATCGGTAATTCGATCGGTACGGGGATGTAACCGCGTGAGCGCCTTATGATCGAGAAACCACGGTTCGGCAGAAAATAGCCGACTGAATCGTCGCAACGGTTCTCAATATTACGGTTATGGTCTAGGTAAAATGAAACCAGTGAATTGAGCTTTCGTTGAACTCCTCTTGCATTCTTGATGATTGGTTCGTCCTGGATATTGGCGCTGGTCATTATCAGATAGGGTGTATGCTTAACAATAATGTGGTGGATAGGTGCGTATGGAAACATGATTCCTAAATATGGATTGTTGGGGGCAACTTCCGCGCATACCGCGTTTTCTCTTTTTCTGAGCAGAAGGATTGGTGCAGCCGGAGAATTCAGTATCATGTCTTCATCGGGCGTTAAATGAACAATGCTGGATACCAGGGAAGGCTTGACCATTACTGCGAAGGGCTTTGAAGGGCGGTGCTTTAGCCGACGCAGCTTTCCTACGGCATCACAATTTTCGGCATCGCATGCTATGTGAAAGCCGCCGATGCCTTTGATTGCCACGATCTTGCCTTTTTTCAGCAGTTCAATGGTGGAAAGGATCGGGTCATCAGTTCTGATCTTTTTCCCGGCTACCGAATACAATTCGTAATGAGGTCCGCATACTCGGCAACAGTCTGGCTGAGCATGGAATCGGCGGTCCGTCATTTCGTGGAATTCGCCGCTGCAACTTTCGCACATTTTGAATTTGCGCATCGAAGTTCGGGACCGGTCGTATGGAGTGTCGACGATTATTGAATAACGGGGGCCGCAGTTGGTACAGTTGATGAACGGAAACTCGTGGCGTCGATTTTGCGGATCGTGCATCTCAGCAAGGCAGTCAGGACAGGTGGCGATATCCGGGCTTATCTGCGTGAACCCAGCCGTTACTTTGCTCTCCGATATTGCGAATCCGCCATAGCCAGCAGGGTTCAAGTTAGCTGTTACTACGCTGTCGATTCTTGCAGCGGGTGGTTTCTTTTCGGGTAAGACCTCGATGAATCGGCATAGATTTTCCTCGGGGCCTTCGATCTCAATCTCAACGCCGTCGGTGGTATTACGAACGAATCCGGTAAGGTGTAGATCGTTTGCCAGGCGATAAATAAAAGGACGGAATCCTACACCCTGGACAATGCCCTTAACGCTTACTTTTTTTCTTCCTGGCATTTAGTTCTTTGTGTATATACCGGAACACTTCTTCGAAACCTTCCCCCGTTTTTGCTGATACCTCGAATATTACTGCCTTTGGGTTTTCTTTCTGGATGTTCTTTATTGCTTCATCAGGCCGGAAGTCCACATATGGCAGAAGATCACGTTTATTGATGACAATCACCTTGGCGAGGTGAAAGAGCAGGGGATATTTTAGAGGTTTGTCGTCACCTTCTGGTGTTGATAGTATTGCCAGTTTGAAATCTTCGCCAATTTCAAACTCAGCCGGGCATACTAGATTTCCAATATTCTCTACGAGAATTAGATCATAGTTCTTCTTGATTTTCGGCAGTACCTGGGCCGTCATGAAGGCATCCAGGTGGCATTCAGTGGCCGTGTTGATCTGTATTACATCTACGCCGAGTCTTGAAATGCTCTTGCTGTCGATTTGTCCCTTAATGTCTCCTTCTACTACAAGTATCTTGCATGTTTTTTTCATCACATTGACGAGATACTTGATGAATGATGTTTTTCCAGCACCCGGCGACGCGATTATGTTGATCACGAGACTGTTCATACGATCGAACACACCTCGATTTTCTCTTGCTCGCTGTTGATTCGAAACGAGCACAGGCTTCAATATTCTTATTTTCTTCATTAAAGTGGATTCCTTTCAGGCAATTCGCACCATCTCGTTGCTGCAATTCGGCCAGTTTTTTTGTCAAGCACTTTATTCACGTTTACTTCTTGGCCGATACGATGTTTTTGTATTCATTCTCCCTCGATCGATGCGACAGAGAATTCCCTGCCGGATATGAGGTCGATTGCATTACTGCCACAGTACGGACATAACAATATAGGTTCGTCGATAGTGCTATGCTTGTGACAATCGCAGCACTTTATCTTGATCGGCACCTCTTCGAAGACGATGGAAGCAGTAGCACATCTGGTGTTTGTCTTGAGGTGCTCGAAATAGAATCTGATAGAATCGGGTGAGAATCCTGTGAACCGCCCGACCTTCAAGTTTATTATGCGTACTTCTTTCATGTCATTCCTTACCGCTTCTTGGTTACAGAGGTCAACCAGTGATTTAGTCACACTGAATTCATGCATACCGGTGTTCTTTCAGTAGATTACGCGTCGAGTGTCTAAGGATACTACTAACGCACGATGGCGAATTTGTATGTTTTGTCACCTTGCTGAGATTTTACCACTGCAAAATACATACCACTACCGATGTCTTCGGGGATCTGCCATACGATTTCGCCGAAGACGCTATCGGGAATGAGATCGTTGGCAACCCGTCGACCCGATATCGTGAATATATCAACCCGCGCGTCAAGTGGTATGTCCTTAATACGGACCGTGTTCAGTGTTACTGGATTTGGAAAGATAGTTGCGGCGCCAACCTCGACTTCCGGGTCATATTGGACAGTTAACTTAAGCAATCCATTCTCACCACCAACCCAGAAACAGTGTCTGACCGGATCGAATTCGAAACCCTGCACCTGTATCATTTCACCTATTGATTCAAGAAAGTGAATATCAATGTTGTTGTCGGCGAATCTGTAGTGATAGGTGTTCCCTGATGACGGGTCGAGATAGTGGATGCCGTCACGCGCGAGCACCCATATCCTTTCCTGAGAATCGATCTCAACATCCATTAATTCGGATTCGGAGATATCCGTTCGGTTGGTGAATTGCGTACCATCGTAGATTATCAGACCTGCATCGGTCGCTGCGTAAAGAATATTGTGTCGGTCAACAACACAACCACGCGTGTAGTTAGAAATCAAACCATCCGTGGTTGTATAATTGCGGTATGCGTCGTCGGTACGGTCAAAAAGAGTGCCGTTGGTATTGGTCATCAGTAGCCCGGCATCGGTGAGTGTACGCCATATTCTGCCTTCGGTATCGATGGCAATCTCGACATTGAAAGGACTGAATTGCGGATCTAGGTAGTAGACAACGTCAAGGGTTGAATCGATAAGCCATAATCTGTCAGCCGATGGGGCAAGAGTAAGATACATAGTATTGTGTTCGTCAAAGGTTATGTCCCAAACCGCAACGGTGTTGTCCATACCGTTGTAACCGTCCGGTATATAGAGCCATGTGTTGTTTGATGGATCGAAACCGAATGCGACAATGCTGTCTACACTGAGGAGATAATTTATGCCGAACCAGACCTTACCATCGGGTGCGGTCGTGCAACGATGTATATAATTAGAGGGAATCACTGAATCGGTAGTGAAGTTTGTCCATTGGTCCTGAACGGTCAGCCAACCGAGCCCTCTGGATTCCGCACCCCGGTTGCCGCACGCCACGAAGACGCCGTTTTCGTTGGCTGTTATCTCGTTGATATGGTTTGACGGTAAGCAGTTGTTTCTGGTGAGTAACCATATATTGTTTGAAGTATCATAGCGGCCTATGCCGTCGCCGAAATAGTTGCGTGTGAAACGGTTGCCGAGTCCAGAAAATAACTCACCCTGCAGATTGAGCAAACATTCTACCCTGCTGTTGTAAGGCAGTCCATTTTGCATAATGGATACGTTACCGTCATACAATATGCCGATCTGTTGTGTCTGATTAAGTCCAAGGATCAGAGAATCACCCAGGAAACTCAAGTCATTGACTTGATAGTTCGTGAGCAGCGTATCGAAGTGGTCTGTACCGAACCGATTCACCCCCTGATCGGTAGCGACGTACAATTGACCATCAATTATTTTCAACACGTTGATTTCGTTATCCAGTAGTCCATCATTAACTGTGTATGTCGCTTGATGCAGTAGACCATCCTTCGAATAGCGTATGACACCATCTGCTGCTGTACCTACCCAGATTGAAGTATCATCGATGGCAATGGAACTTACGTCGATATCGAATATTTTGGTCTGGGTATCGTCAAGAAAATCCAGAGGTGTTCCTTTAGTATCGATGAACAAGATTCCGTTTGAAGAGCCGACATATACACTATCCGTCAAGCATGCTATCGTCTGTGTTCTTGTACAGGTTAGGCACTCGATTGGATAGGTAAGTGTGTTGCGTAAATCACTCTCTACTAGTGCCAGTCCCAGCGAATTACCTGTCCAAATGTGGCCTGAGCTGTCCACACCCACGCAGCTCTGCTCGTTCTTCTGCAGCCCATCGGTATTCGTTACTGTTGTAAAGACATCTGTCAATCTGTTGTAAGCGATGAAACCGCCATTGGTCGCACAATAGATCATACTGTCGCGACCGGCAATATCATAGATGTAATTGGTATTGGTGTAATACTCGGGTTGTATATCGATCGCCAATACCATGAGTATAAGTTGTATCAAAGAATTACCTCCAGTTTATTTTTTCGTGAATCGTTTGCCATTAAATATTGAAAGTAACCGGAGTTTCCACACAAGCCACCAGGCTTCCCATATTATCCTCTTGGACATTTTTGATTCTCCAGCCCTACGTTCAACGAATATGATGGGAATTTCCTTCAAGTGCAATCCGGCCATGTGTACTGAATATACACTTTGTATCTGAAAACCGTAACCGTCGACTTTGAATTTCTGCCAGTCGATGCACGACAAGGCTTTTCTTGAATAACATTTGAAACCACTGGTCAAGTCCCGCACCGGAACTCCCGTTACGACTCTTGCAAAGACGCATGCGGAATAGGAGAGTAGCAACCGCTTCATCGGCCAGTTCACGACGCTTATGCCTTGGACATAGCGCGAGCCGATGATAAGGTCGTAACTATCAAGGAGGTTAATGAAATTCGGTAGTTCGATCGGGTCGTGCGAAAAATCGGCATCCATTTCAAAGGCGAAATCGTATTTATTCTTCAGCGCATATTCGAAACCCATCACGTATGCTGTACCCAATCCCAGTTTTCTCGGTCTGGTCTTTAGGTGGATACGACCGTTCTTCTTTTTCATCTTCCTGATGATATTCGCGGTATTATCGGGTGAATTGTCATCGATTACGAGAATTTCCAGTTTCTGTGAGACGGCTAAAATGATGTTGATTATTCTTTCTATATTCGCCGATTCGTTGTAGGTCGGGATAATAACCAGCCCCTTCTGCATACAAGTTATTATACCCACAGTTCGAGTGTTGTCAATCTCTTGGTGATATGTCCGAAAGAATACAGGTAATACTATTGTATACAGGCTACCATTATGGTGCTGCGGGCTAATGGCCAGGTTACGGTGTTGGCGTGCAGCGTAGTTTCAACGGTAGCAGAAGACTTTTGTTCTTCATTGCTGATGTACTCTAGTACATCCTTGACAATCGGTATGGCCGAATTGCAGTTTCGTATCTATTATCTAGTATGTAAAAAAATCATGTGTTTGTTACTAATCCGGCTGTCATTGTTATCATGCCTTTCGTCACCCGCAAGCAGATTTTGGTGTTGATTTTTCAGATGCTGGTTGACAATAAAATTTACAGATAGGTTGACAATAGGTTGACAATAGATATAATTATGAGGATTGAGGTAAATCGAACATGAAGACAATGGAAGAAATACTCAGATTGATCAAGCAAGAACGAGCTGTATCTGGAAAAGAAATACAGGAACATCTCGGTATCTCACGACAGGCAATGAATAAGCATCTCAAGAAACTGATTCAAAAAGGTGAGGTACTGAAGATCGGTTCGACGAAAGGTGCAATGTATAGAATAGCCGGTAAGATCATTGCGCCTGAGCATTTCAGAAAGGTATATCTTCTTAAGGGCTTAGAGGAAGACAAGGCATTTTCAGAAATTGTAACATGCTTCAACTTGCGAAAAAAACTTAGAAAAAACGTATTTGATTTAATAAATCATGCCTTTACAGAGATTCTAAATAATGCTATTGAACATTCGCTGTCAAGCAAGTGCAGGGTTGAAATCCTTGTTGATCAATATGTGTGTAAATTTCTAATAAGGGATTTTGGTATTGGGATTTTCCATTCGATCCGTGATAAATTCGGCCTCAAAGATGAATACGCTGCGGTTGGTGAGTTAATCAAAGGCAAGACTACTACAATGAAAGAAAGACATACTGGTGAAGGAGTCTTTTTCACATCAAAATCGGGTGACCGTGTTGTTTTCAGATCACATAAGACTAATCTTATCTTCGATAATTTGAAAGGTGACATAATTGTCGAAGAGAAAAAATTCGTCAAGGGTACGGAAGTTGAGTTTGGCATAAGTAGAAAATCAAGAAGAGACATTACAGGAATTTTCAGATTCTATGCTCCCGAAGAATTCGATTATGGTTTTGAGAAAACGAAAGTATTCGTAAAACTTTTCCAAAGGGAATATGTATCAAGATCAGAGGCAAAAAGAATGCTGTTTGGTCTTGATAAGTTCAGAGAAATTATTTTGAACTTCAAAGGTGTACGGTCACTTGGACAAGGATTTGTAGACGAAATATTCAGAGTATTTCAGAAACAACATCCTGAGATAAAGATAAGCGTTGAGAACGTGAATCCCAGTATTGCGCCGATTCTAATGCATACGGTTGACTATAAAAATTAACAAAAGGTTGACAATAAGTTGACAAAAATGTTTTTGGTCTCTTGATTTATTCTGTAGAAACAGACGTTTAGACGTGGATTATCATCAAATTATTCTCAAATGATCAACATCGCATCGCCATATGATAGGAATCGGTATTTGAGCTTTTTGGCTTCTTCGTACGCGCTGAATGTCAAGTCCTTACCCGCAAAGGCGCATACCAGCAGCAGTGGAGTAGAGCCAGGTAAATGAAAGTTAGTGACGAGGCAGTCGACAACCTGGAATTCGTATCCGGGGAAAATAAACAGATCTGCCCAGCCATGATTTTTGTCGGTCCTGGCGTATGTTTCGAGTGCACGGCATACGGACGTTCCCACGGCAAAGACCCGCTGGGCGTTTTTCAATGCCGCTGCCGCGGTTTCAGATATTTCAAAAAACTCCGCATCCATGCGGTGTTGTTCTACGAGTTCGGCCCGGATCGGCTTGAACGTACCCGGACCGATATGTAGGGTGATTTCAGATACGGTGATACTTCTCGCCCGGATATCATTAAGCAGTTCTTCCGTAAAATGCAGTCCTGCGGTCGGGGCGGCGATGGAGCCGGTATTTTTGGCGAATACTGTCTGATAGTCCTCTTCATCTCTTTCAGTGGCATTGCGTTTTATGTAGTGGGGCAGAGGTACTGTGCCGTACTCTTCAGCAAATTCCATAGCATCATCATTGAATTTTAGGATTACCCTGGCCCCGGTCATTTTCTCCTCGATCGTCGCACTCATGGTTTTGCCGAAACTAATAAGAGTTCCTGTACGTACCCGCTTCGCAGGGGATAACATGGCTTCCCACTGCCCTCCGCCTTTTTCTCTGATCAGGAGGATTTCAACTTTCCCGCCGGTTGGTTTGGAACCTTTTAGTCGTGCTTTGAATACCTTGGTATTGTTCAGAATGAGGGCATCACCTTCTCTGAGAAAATCAGTGATATGTACAAACCGGGAGTGTGAGATTTCGCCACTCTTGCGATTTAGAATCAGGATACGAGATGCGCTGCGGTTGACTAGAGGATGCTGGGCGATCAACTCCTTTGGTAAATGGTAATCGAAATCACTTAATTTCATTTTTCCGCCACGATATATGACCTGCGTCCTTCGTTGAATAATTTCTTTAATAGCCAGCTAAAATTGAACGTATCCAAGATAAGGAAGAGGTTTATTTCAAGTTTGTTGAAACTGCTTTCGATCAGATAAGATATTCGTGACCTCTTTATGAGAGTCATGGTGAGTCTATTAAGGAATAGCCGTAACACCGTGATCGGCTTCATCCATCCACGTAATTCGAACTCAAAACTTCCTTGCTCAAGGACTCGATAGCCGACCCTTTCCGCCATTGCCGCAAGTTCGTGGGGTCTGTATGCGGTGTGGAGGTATTTGTCGCCCTCTGTGCCTTGGCTGATACCGAAGCTGCGCAGGATGCCGAGCGGAATTTTCTCAGGCCGTGAAGAAGTAAAATTTGGCGAGGTGACCAGAAGACGGCCGCCGTTCTTCATTGCGCGGTACAGATTTTCAAAGAAGGAATCTGTTCTATCCAGATGTTCTATGACCTCGCATGCCATGGCGTTATTAATGGATTCACTGTCAAACATGCTCATATCGCGTAGATCGACCTGTATAAAATTGATGTCTGGTGAGAGCTCTCTTCCTTGCTCCAGGACCGCATATGCAATATCAATCCCGAACACACTTCCTTTGCGCCAGTATCTCGAGAGGGTGCCTATGTTGCAACCACAATCCAGCAAATTGCCTTCCGGGAACTCCTGCAGTTTGCGTGTGATCCATTTTTTTCGCAGGTGACCACTTAAGGTTTGATAGACAATTCTATCCTCGGGATATTTCTGGCCAACTGATTCATAGAATTCCTGGAACCGATCTTTCATCAGAACCTTATCCTTGATTGAAGTCTTAAATTCTGACTCGGATCCTCATCGGGGCGGAATTCTACACGGTAGATCAAGTTGAATAGGGTATTCGCTCCGACACCGAAACTCGCTATGCCAGTCAGGGCCGTAGTCAGTCCCTTTGGTTCATTGGCTGCGAAGAAAAAAGGAATATCGTCTATATTGTATATACGATAGACAAAATCTGCATTGGTCTCGATCTTTCCCTTCAAACTCTTGAGCGGAAAACTGAACAGAATTCCAGATTTGGCTGCGTGTTGTCTGATATCCAGTTGTGTGAAATATTGTGAACGCATTGAACTGTATGCATAGCCAGCTTTTGGACGTAATATCGGTTGTTGAATGACGTCATAGGATATCTCGGTAAGGTAGGTGGTTCTATGTTCATTCTCAGCTTCTCCAGTCTTATCGGTTGTTGTTTGAATTTCAAACCGGCCCGAGAGAGTTTTGAATGAGGGTATGATGATGGCCACCCGTTCGTGGGTTGAATTTACACCCAGTGCGTATCGTGCATCTTCCTGTATGCTCTGGCGTAGATGCAGGGCGACATCATAACTCGCAGCACCGAAATTCAGGGCTACGTCTTCGCTATGATTCCGGAAATCTTCTTCATCTATGTAGTAGAAACGACCGTTCACATCGTAGAAATCTTTTGCGTATCCCAGTTCTATACCGAAATTTCTGGTGATAACACGTGTGAAATCAGGCAGCAGAAATATCCTGCGTATGTAGTCACCGCCTTCTTTTTTTATATACGTGTCGGTAACGGAGTCATAGACATAGTCACCTTCGCCGTCATCGACTTTAATGTAAGTTTCATCGCGTTTTTGCGAATATCGCTGGGTCTGCTGTAGGTCACCGAACAATGAAAATCCTTTTGAAGCGTAGTTGATGCTGGCATTACCAAAATAGAAGGAAGTATCATTGAGCGATCTGTGCCCGAGGGATACTCTGAATGGCAGCGTGCTTAGATTAACGGTATTCGTTACTCCGGAAGATATGCTGTCTCGGTCGAATCCGCCACTCACGCCGATGTTGATGTTCTTTCTAATTTCGTACTGTGCTCCGTAATTTATGATTTGAACAGATCCATACTTCTCGTAGCGACTCGTCAGTAGCAGCCTCGAGAATTTCTTTGTTGCACCAGCTGAATACCGTTTCAAGCCATCGATGTTTTCGTAACCGAAGACAAAGAAAAAGGGACGAAAATTAATGAATCGCCGTTTGTGTTTGCGGTTCAGCAATCCATACCCAATGTCCGCTTTGATGTAATCCTTGGGTGCTATTCCCAATGAGAAATCAGCCAACTCCTCAAGTGGATCGTTGGTATTCCAAACATGTGCATAGTCAATATTCTCACGGCTTGTGGGAGAAAAAAAATCGTCATCATATCGTTGGTATTCACCTCCGATCGTCACAAAACCGATCGTTTTATCGAAACGAGCGCCATATCCAAATCCATCGTTATCTTCATCATCGATCGAAGAGAAAGTATTCTGATCGAGTCTTGATCCGTAGGCGCGTAATGTCAGCGCATCATAAATGTCGGTGCTGAACGCGTAGAATTCCTCGCGGCGGGGCAGGGGTAGGTTCTTAGTCGGGGTGTAGTTTCCGAGGCCGGCACCCTCGTAGGAGAAGGCGCTCAGTACCGGATCGTATATGTAGTCGCCATTTCCTTCACCGACGTAGAAAAATGTGACATCATATTCACCATTGCCCTGGCCAACATAGACAAATCGATCGTTCTGGATAACGTAACTTCCTTCCGAAGAAGTGTCGGCATAGATATGCATTACTCTTGCGCTGTCTCCAGCCAGAGCGAGACTGTCAGTTTCTTCCGGGCTTAGTACAAACGTCAAAGGATTATGCTTGTCGTCGACGCTCGCCCGATACAGCCCACTGATCTCCACTCCGCCGATCGTGAACATGCCGTCCGTTTGCTGGTAGGTGTTAAGATAATCTTCAATGGCTTTTTGATATTCGACTTCGATTCTAGTACGACTAGTAATGACATAATTGTTTGTAAATGATACTATTCCGCTTTCGTAATCTATGTAATAATCAGTGTCACGGGAGAGTAAGACAGGTTGTGCAATGCCCTGGGCAATGAAAACCCGTTCGCTCCCCGCGATTACGGCACCCTCGAGAAAATAGGGGCTTTGTTTACCTTCTTCACCGGAGAATTGGACGCGAGCATATGCCCCTCGGTTGACAGCGTACGATGCGTTGATATTTCGTTTTTTGTCTTCGGTGTGTATGCCGATTCGCGCTCCTCGAATCTCGTCTTTGATCCCGAATGGTAAATTAAGCGTCAAATTACCGATGCCACCTGAAAAATTCTTCGCAAATGCCCTCAAACTGATCCTTTCGATTTCCGATAATCGTACGGTCGAACTTGGTGTCGCCTTGTCCGAGAGGTTACCTTCTATTTTCACGCCTTCCACTTCCCCCGTGATGTTAACTTTCAATCCCTGGTCGAAACCCTGTTGCGCGTCGAAAGAGAAATCCTTTGCGCCACTTATTCTGAGAGTGCTCATATCTTGTTTGAGGGTATCATAACTTAATGTTGTTTCTATTTCACCAACGGACGTGTCATAGTCCACAACCTCATAAACGTAATATGCCGAATCGAGTTTGAGCGGAACCGTATCAGAAATCGTTCCGGTCAAAAACGCGCAGAGTAGTGCCAAGTCCATCCAGAATTATGACAGATTGTTCTTTTTCACAAACATCCAGAATGGTAAAAGGGAATTCCTTTTTCATCCATGGTTTGTCAGCAATGTAGAGGTAATTTGATTTTTCTGTAAATATCAGTATCTTGTGATTTACCACTTTGATTCTGTTGCAGAATTCCGGTGTCAATTTTTTTTCGACAAGATTTCCGTGTTCGTCATAGATATGAACACTATTTTTTGTCAGTACATACACCTGGTCTTCGTACCACCTTAGATCTTCGATGAGTATGTTTTCGATCTTGAATCTGATCGTGTAGGTGAAATCGAGAAACAGGAGTTCGTGTTTCTGGCGGTCGGCCAGGATTATTTCTTCGGGAGGTGAGAGATCGAATGAAGAGATATCTCTTGATGTGAAAACGGTTTCTCTCTTGCCTGAGGTGAGATAGTATTTCTCAAGAATGCCTCCGCGGTTTATGTAAATCGCAAACGGGGTCAATCTAAAATTTCTCATTCGATAATTAACTTCATCGGTGATTGATATTGTCGTAAGACTATCATGGTCATGTAAACGTAAGATACTTCTACCGATAAGGGGTCCTAAATACAACGCATTTTGATAACATTCGAGGTGTTCAAAATTTCTGCTGAATACCACGGAATCGCCTGGCTGTGAAGATATTGTGAGTAATATGTAGAGAATTCCTAAGTTCATGAATGGGTATCCAGACTGATTCTTACCGTCTTGTCTCTTCTATTGTGCATTGCTTGCTTATTGTTGCGCCTGACGGGTTCTTGTTGTTGTGCACCATGCGATGAAAAACACAAGCCTTTCATGGAATAGAGCCGTCCGCCCACCGAAATATCAGATATCTTCTGCCGGTCGTTCGATTTCAGCTTGCCAGGCTGGGTCAACGATGCATAGGAATTCTAGATTGTCTTCCCCGGTATTCTTGATGAATTGAACCGCTCCTGGTGGTATGTATATGGTATCGTTTTTCGCTACAAGCTTAACTTCCTTATCTATATGCATATCACCTTCACCTTTGAGAATGTAGTAGACTTCGGCATGAAGCAGTGTATGAGCCAGGGTTTTTTGTTTTGGCTCCACTTTTGCCCAGGCGAGACTGTAGCGAATATCGACAGCGTGTTTGCTCGGATGCAATATTTCTCTCAATAGTGAGCCATCCCCTGCTGTTAAACAACTGCATTCTTGTAGCCTGATAACAAACATCCCTTCAAATATAGCTATTTCACAAAGCGTGTCAATATCCAGCGGGAAAAGACGTACGATCGTGTTGATTGACATTCGTACTTCAGAGGATATAATAGATAAATGCGTATTGTAGTATGCGGAATTGGTAATGCCGAGCGGGGAGACGACGCTTTTGGTCCGTATATCATTGCTCACCTGCGCGAAACTGATGTACTAAAGAAGTATGACTGTGGCTTATATCCTGAGAACTACTTGAATAAATTGCTGGCATTGTCGCCCGATCTGGTGATTTTTCTTGACACCATAAGTGCAGATTCACCTGATTGTGTTCTCTTAAAGAACGAGCAGATATTGGAGCGGAGTCCGGTATCGGTGTCCACACATAGTCTATCGCTTGCGGCAATGTATGAATTTCTAATAGAAGGTGGTGTTAAGGACGTTTTTTTTCTGGGGGTACCCGTGTATTCTTATCGAAGCAGTACCGTGGAGGTGCAGGTCATCGCGGACCGGATTGTTGAGGTTCTGAATGATATTGACAAAAGTCACCATCTTGGTATAATACATATCTATGAGGCATTATCTGAACAAATCAGATAATCTCCCAAAATCCATCTACAAGATCACCCGGAATTTGTCCTTTTTTACAACCTTCATGACTTTCACGAATTCAACTGGCCGTCCACATATGATGGTCAATGCTTCTGGCAGCGCAAAGTGTTGACAGGGTATACAAAATTATTATAATAAGGTTCTATGAAATCCTATCTACTGTCCCCAGATAAAATATTGACTTTTGTGAAAGAACTGTCAAGGGATGGGTCGCTGTATTATCCGGTGTTCGAGGAGGGCAAGACGCATCTCGTGGGGTTTGATGACGGTGATGAATTCAAGCCTAACTTCGCGAAGATAAGGACTGCGGAGAACATCAAAGGATTCTTTTTCCCGAGTCGGGATACGGTGGCAAAGTTCCCCAAGGATGAGGTAAGACCAGTCGAGAAGCGGTATCTCTTCGGCGTAAAGAATTGTGATCTAAGGGGGATTGACGTCTACGACCGTGTTTTTATGGGGTGGGAACCAGTTGACCCATTTTACAAAGAGCGCAGGGATAAGACAATTGTTATTTCAGCGGACTGCCCGGAACCGGAAGATTCTTGTTTCTGTAATCTGTTAGGTTTCAATCCGTATGGTGATTCCGTTAGTGATCTGAATTTTACTGAATTACCCAATGGATTGTTGTTCGAGGCATATACAAAAAGGGGTGAGGAAATAATAGATGCCTACAAGAACATATTTACAGAAGCAAAGGATGCAGACGAAAAAGAGCGTAAGGCCCTACGGGATGAGGCGATCAAGAAACTCAACAAAATAAATAGTAAACCGTTCAGAAAAGATTTACCAGCACGCGTCGAGGCGGCGGACAAGGAAAAGATTCGCAATGCGCGTGATGAATGTGTAGAATGCCACGCATGTTTGCATGCTTGCCCGACATGCTACTGCTTTCTCTTGAGTGATTACCAGAAAGGGAAGGATGTTGAGCGCGTGAGGATTTGGGATGCGTGCTACTATGCTGCGTACGCCCGTGTAGGTGGTGGGGCTAATCCGCGCAGCCGAATTGATGAACGTTTCTGGAACCGTTTCCAGTGCAAGTTTGACTTCTTCGTCAAGTATGAAAATATATTTGCCTGTTCAGGCTGTGGGAGATGTCTATTGGGTTGTTCGTCCAAGATTGATATAAGGGAGATTCTATGGAACGTATAAATCCATATTATCCAATCCCGGTCAAGATAAAGAAAATAATCCCCGAAACGCCGAACATTACTACTTTCATATTGGATGGCAAGCCGATCGATTTCGAGGCTGGTCAGTTTGCTGAGTTAACCATTCCAAACATCGGTGAAGCACCTTTCACGCCTTCCTCATCACCTTACGATGATGATATGGAATTCACTATAATGAAGGTCGGGCGCGTTACCGACGCACTATTCAATATGAAGGAGGGTGATCTTGTCGGAGTCAGGGGTCCTTTCGGGAAGCCTTATCCGCTGCAGAATTTCAAGGGTAAGGAAATATTCATTGTAGGTGGTGGCGTTGGTTTTGCTCCATTGCGATCGCTATTTCTGGCATTGCTGCACGATCTGAAAAGTTATAAGAAGATCTACATACGTTACGGTGCGAGGACACCGCAGGATTTAGTCTACAAACGCCTAATACCCGAATGGCAGAAGATTGACCGTGTCGATTTGCTATTAACCGTCGATGTTGGTGATGAATCGTGGCAGGGGCGAGTCGGCGTGGTGACTGTCATCCTCGACAAGGTCCCTGTGGATGTCAAAAGTTCGCCTACCGTCGTCTGCGGACCGCCACTCATGATGAAATTCTCAACCCAGAGGCTGGTGGAAGCTGGTTTCAAACACGAGAATATATATCTATCAATGGAGAAGAATATGTCCTGTGGTTTGGGCAAGTGTAATCACTGTCGCGTCGGGAGATTCTATGTTTGTAAGGACGGTCCGGTTCTTACATGGGAAGAAGTGAAGGATATCGAGGAGCCGTTTCTATGAAGAATATTGATCCTAAGACGATAACTATCAAGCGGGCACTTTGTCCATTTTGTAGTTTTGGCTGCGAATTCGGCATAATATTTAACGATTTTGGAATAAAGGGTGTCGAGTACGTTAAGGATGGAAATAGTAATGGAAGACTCTGTCCCAGGGGAAGTGCTGCGGCGATGTATCTGGACCATCCACGTCGATCAACAATGCCTCTGAAAAGTGGTAAAGCTGTTGTTTGGTCAAAAATGGCCAAGGAACTGCGTAAGGTGGTTGGTAGCCCGAAGAGCGTTGCGGTAACATTTGACCGGAATGTCACACCTGAGGAGTACGCTGCGATCGTTGGCTTCTGCGACAGTGTGGGTATCGGATATACTGCATCAACGTATTTTGAGCCCGAACACAACCTGCGTCCATTCTTGGAAAAGCCTTTTGCGCCAGCCGATCTTGATAAGGCAAAGATCGCATTTGTGCTGGGTGATATATTCAATCAGGCACCGATGTCATCGCGTGCTATTATTGAATGGAAGATGAAGGATAAGAAGAATGAACTCATTGCTATCGATTCTTTGAATACCCACACCGCTGGTTTCGCAAGTCAGTTTCTGAGAGTGAATATCGGTACCGAACCCTTATTGCTTTTGGCTCTGGCGCAGGAAAATTTGGATGGTGTCGATATTGCCAAGGTTACGGGGATTGATGCAAGGGTAGTGAAGGAATTATCTAACAAGATCAAAAATAGTAGTAAGGGTGTTATTTTTGCTTCTTTACCGTTCGGGCACACATATGACCCGGGACTGTATGCGGAAAGTCTTGATCGAATGCATGAATTCAGTGGTATGAAGGTCGTACCATTCGTGGAGTTCGCGGGTTATGAAGGCAGTCAGCCCTTTGTATCTATCATGGAGATGGTGAAGAGAAAGAAGATCAAGAATTTGATCAACTTTGGTGAACTTTTTCCGTTCTACTATCCGCAATTGGCAGGTAGTTTGAAAGGACTGAATATCTACGCGACGTCAACGTTGAAACACACCGACCACACTCTGCTTCCCGTGCCACTCAGTCTAGAAAAAGAAGGTACCGTCGTCACAACATTCGGAAAAAGGAAATTAACAGGTAATATCGAACCTCCCAGTGGTGCAAAATCTGTAGAGGCAATATTGTCGATGTTATCCAGCGGATCAAGCACAGGCAAAATGCCGCATGCCGTTGAGAAGAAAATAGATGTTAAGGAACGGGCGCGCAGAATTGCTGAGATAACTGAGACAAAGAAGAAATCATTCAAGTTAGTCGGCGAGAAAGTAGCCTATAATTTCCTGGGTTTTTTGGAAGGAGAAATCCTGAAGATTAATCCGTACGATGCTACGGAACTGGGTATCGGTGCTGATGATATTGTTACGATTAAGTCGAAATACGACGCTGCAGATCTACCGGTGAGAATAACCGAAGACGTTGACCAGGGATTACTGGCGGCACCGGCCGAAACTCCAGCTGTACGTGGTCTTTTTGAGTATGAAATCGATAGTGAACTCCAGGC
This sequence comes from Caldifarciminota bacterium, assembly GCA_020353055.1. Classification (GTDB taxonomy): domain Bacteria; phylum Hydrothermota; class Tepidihabitantia; order SM23-42; family SM23-42; genus SM23-42. The sequence goes on from CP070686.1 coordinate 2,512,589, forward strand.
AGTCAATTTTATTCCAACCGAGGTGAAAATATGCAGAAAAGGATAGTGCTGGACCTTGATTTGTGTTGTGGATGTCGGTCCTGTGAGGCAGCCTGTAAGGCAGCATTCAAAGGTGAAGCGCGAATTCGGCACGGAGATATTGCTGGAGTTGCTTACCTGCCGCTTGCATGCAAGCACTGCAAACAGCCGCTCTGTCTTGCATCTTGCCCTGTCGAGGCAATTACGAAGGACGATAATACTGGACTTGTTACCCGCTCGGCAATGGTCTGCATAGGATGCAAGAGCTGTGCTTTTGCCTGCCCGTTTGGTGTCATAGATGCGCCTTTGGTCAGACACATTTCGCAAAAATGTAGCTTGTGCGCTGACCGTGATGAAGGCCCGAGATGTGTTGCCGCTTGTTCGTCCGGCGCCCTGCAGTGGCTATCTGATGAGGAAATCGAGCAACATGAGGTTGGCATGAGAATGGTATCGAAGGATCTATTTTTCAGGAGAAAGGCATGAGTGTAGTCAGAGTACTTTTTTCATATCTTATATTTCCAGGTTTTGTTTTTACTGCGGTGATCGGTTTATTTCTCACCTGGATTGACCGTAAGGTTACGGCGCGCATTCATTGGCGCGTAGGTCCACCATGGTATCAGCCATATGCTGATTTTCTTAAACTGCTCCTCAAGGAAACCATAATACCCGAAGGAAGCTCGAAGATACTATTTCTGCTCGGCCCGGTTCTCGGACTTGTGGCGATGACTATTCTCGCAGTGATGCTTTTTTCCATGAACATGAATCCGAGCGGTACTTTTGTCGGCGATTTGATTGTCATTGTGTACTTGCTTGCGCTGCCTCCGCTTGGTCTAATGATCGGCGGATCCGCTTCAAAGAATCCTCTGGCGAGCGTCGGGGTGTCTCGGGAAATGACTCAATACTTTGCCTATGAGTTGCCTTTTTTGATTGCAATCGCCACCATTATCCTGAAGGCCGGGGGAAGTATCAGATTCGGCGATATCATTCTGGCACAGCAAGCTAATGGGCCATTCCTCTATTCCATTTCCGGCGTCATAGGAGCGATTGTAATCCTATTGTCAACGCAGGCGAAACTTGGTTTCGTGCCCTTTGATATTCCAGAAGCAGAACAGGAAATAATGGCTGGTGTTTATATCGAATATTCAGGCGTGGCTCTCGCTATGTACCGCGTTGTACGAGGCATGATGTTGTTTATTCTACCTCTATTTCTTATTTCAGTGCTGTGGGGAGGTTTTGGTGATTGGTGGGCGATACTTAAATTCCTGCTAATTGTTGTTCTCATAATACTCATAAAGAATACTAATCCGAGGATACGTATCGACCAATCACTCAGATTTTTCTGGCTCGGGATAGGTGTTCTGTCTATCATCGGATTAGTTTTAGCAGTTTACGGTTTGTAAAGGAGAATGATATGGCGAATGCGAAACTTTGGGGACTGAAAAAATCTCCCTGGGTATTTCACGTGGCTGCGGCTTCATGCAATAATTGCGACATTGAGATATTGGATGTTTTAACACCGCGTTGGGATGTCGAAAGGTTTGGAATAGTATTGGTTGGTTCACCCAGACATGCCGATGCCTTGCTTGTGACGGGTGTTCTTAATCGCAAATCGCTGTCCCGGGTGCTGCGTGTATATGAACAGACTCCCAAACCGTGCCTGGTTATCGGTGTCGGCACATGCACGTGTGACAATCACATGTTTGCACCATCATACAACGTTGTGGGTCCTTATGACAAGCATATTCCAATGGATGTCTATATTCCTGGGTGTCCTCCTAAGCCCGAGGCGATCATTAGTGGTGTTGTAAAGGCATTAAAGAGGTTATGATGAAAAAAGAATATTCGCAGGCAGTACTCGATGAAATCGGTGCAAAATTCCCGCGTGCATCGGTGAAGATTCACGCACCACGTCGCACCTACGTAAGCGTGCCCAGAGATGACGTATACGAATTTGCCAAATTTCTGTTCGAAGAAAAGAAATGCAGGTTGTCAATTGCGACCGGTATTGATAAGCGCGATGGAATAGAGATACTTTATCATTTCTCACACGATCCGAGTGGCACGTACTACAACATCAAGACATTGGTGCCGAAAGACGATTTGAAGATAAGGAGTCTGGCTGATTTTCTGCCGGCCGCCAACTGGATTGAACGGGAGATACATGAACTGCTAGGTGTTGATTTCACGGGTCACCCGAACCTCGTCCCTCTGTTGACGGCGGAGACCTGGCCTGCTGATCTTTATCCATTAAGGCGTGACTATGCGGATGAACACAAGGAACTCAAAATCGAAAAAACCAAGGAGGACCATTGAAGAGAATAGTACCGATTGGTCCTTACCACCCACTTCAAGAGGAACCCGAATTCTTCAAACTCATCGTTGAAGGAGAAAAGGTTGTCGACCTCGAAATCAACATCGGCTACAATCATCGGGGGCACGAATTTATTGCGCAAAAGATGACCTATGACCAGGTTCCTTTTTTAGTAGAGAGAATATGCGGTATCTGCTCTGATTCTCACCCTTATGCCTATGTTATGGCGGTTGAGGATGCAGCTCATATTGAAGCGCCGCCGCGTGCCCAGTATATCAGAACGATTATCGGTGAGTTAGAGCGTATTCACTCTCACTATTTATGGGTTGGTCTTGCCGGACATTTCATAGGCTATAATACGGTATGGATGTGGGTCTGGCGCTATCGTGAGCCGCTGCTTGATATTTTTGAATTGATTATGGGTAATCGTAACCATTATGCGATCAATAAGATCGGCGGTGCACGCCGTGATATACTCCCCGAGCATTATGGAACGATCGAGAAGTATTTGGACCTGGTGGAGAAAAAAACCACCATGTTCACAAAAGCAGTACTCGATGATCCGGTCATCCGTGCACGGCTCGAGAATGTTGGAATCCTTACCAAGGAAGATGCAATTGGTTTTGGGGTTCTCGGTCCCACGGCACGTGGCTCTGGTTATGCGATCGATGTACGAAAGGATGATCCTTACGATGCATACGACAAAGTTGACTGGGACATGATCGTTTTTGACGAGGGGGATATTCTCGCCAAGGCAAAGGTGCGACTGTTGGAGTGCTACGAATCGATAAAGATCGTTAGGCAATGCCTTAGAGATATGCCTGATGGTCCGATCGAGACCAGGGTGGATGAGATTCCTCCCGGTGAGGGTATCGGCAGGCATGAAGCGCCGCGTGGGGAAGTCTTCCACTACGTGCGCTCCGACGGCTCGAACATGCCGGCCAGACATAAAATAAGGGCGCCCAGCTTTATGAACATACCATCTAACGTGGTCGCGGTCAGGGGTTATTCGATTGCTGACGCCGCATTGGTTCTTGCTGCCGTTGACCCGTGCTACTGTTGCACAGAGCGTACGGTTGTTTTAGAAAATGGAAAGAAAAAACTGACAGGGCATGATTTACTACGACTTTCGCGACAAAAGACCGAAGCAATAAGAAGGAGATATCGACGATGATTGGATTTGATTTTTTCGTTGATCATTATGGTATTTTCCTGAGTGCCATATTTGTTTTTATTGGTCTCATGTCTCTGATATACGGTCTTGCCACGAACCGAGAAAAAGGACATCGCCTCGAATTCTATTTTATGCTTTTGTTCATTGTTGGATCCGGTGTTGGTGTCGCGCTATCATACAATCTCTTGTTGATGTACATACTCTGGGAGATCTCGACATTTGCGGTATGGAGAGCAGTCGCCTATTATCGAGGAGACGGCGAGATATCCGCTGGTAGTCTTACGTTTCTTGTCAATTTTGCGGCTGCGACGCTGATGCTAATCGGATTTTCGGTTCTGTATATAGACAACGGCACTTTTAATTTGTCAGGTATCAGCGTCGTAAATGATACGGCAGCGATATTGATATTGATAGGCATACTGACCAAATCAGTTACGATCCCTCTTCACATATGGCTGGCACCTGCATACAATGCCATACCTTCGGCGATCGGAGCTTGTCTGGCGGGTATAGCAGAGAATCTCGGTGCAATCCTGTTCCTTCGCCTTTTTACGATGGGTAATTACGCAGCCCCTGGTTTCTTTAACACTGTTGCGTGGATTGCGATCATATCCAGTATAATCGGAGGGGGTGTTGCTCTGCGTGTGAACAAACTCCGGAGTCTTCTGGCGTTTTCGACAATCAGTCAGCTCGGATTTGTGATGCTCGCATTCGCCGTAGGAGGAACCTACGGGATTCTTGGCGGTGTTCTTTATATCGCTGCGCACGCCCTGGCAAAATCCGGATTATTTTATGGCGTCGGTGTTATTGAAGATGCGACGGGTGAAGATGATATGCGGAATGTTGCCTGTCTACTAAGATTATCGCCGGTCCTTGGAGTATCAATGGCGATGTTGGTGGGTTCGATCATCGGATTCTTTCCAATGATAGGGTTCTTTTCGAAATTGACAGTGGTGATCGGGGCGGTTGAAAAGACTGCATATTTTGGCATCGGAGCAATAGTTGCGGCGATTTTCACGCTTCTTTACAACACTAGATTCTACCACGAGCTCTTCTTTGGAGATAGGTGCGATATCTATAAATTACGCGCTAAACGTCCGAGTTATGCAGGTGTAGCGGTAGCCCTTATCCTTGCCATGGTTTCATTGCTACTTGGTATATTCTTTTATCAGCCAGTGCAATATCTGACCACAGGGGGAATGTAGAAATGAATGAGATATATTATGTCATAGTTGCGCCAATATTTTTTGGCCTGCTCGGTTTTGTCATCAATCGTCTTCGAACTGAATTCGACCTTGTGGCATTTCTGCTAACGCTCTTTTATGCAATAAAAATCTTTATCGCGACGCGGACGCAAATTATATCATACAATGTTGCTTCGGTGATCGGTATTGACTTCAGATTCTACGCCGATAGCCTGGCCGGATTTATAGTTCTTTTCAACGCCATTTTTGCCATTCTGATATGGCTTTATTCCTTAAGGTCGATGTCTAAAATGCCGCGTGAGAGAGCATATTATTTGTACGTTGCCCTTACCCTATCTGCGGCGAATGGTGTTGTTCTCAGCGGTAATATGATATTTCTACTACTATTCTGGAACGTTCTCGTATTCTCGCTATACGGTATGCTACAGGTGGGGAAGGTGTATAGTTCACCTGCCGCACGCAAGGCAATAACGATCATCGGTGTTTCTGATTACTTGATGATGCTTGGTATTGTCATATTTTTGGTCAAAACCGGTAACTTGAATTTCCCCCTGGAGACGACGATCCTATTCACCGATGCCTGGTTGGTTGTATCGTATGTGATGATCCTTGCCGGTGTATTGGCGAAGCTCGGTACAGTTCCATTGCACACGTGGATTCCTGAGGCCGCGAAGGTCGTTCCGGCGTCGACACTAGCATTCATCCCAGGTAGTCTGGACAAACTTCTTGGTTTTTATCTACTGATGAGGATTTCCTATCACATTTTTGATATTACTGCTTATATCCCGCTGCAATTGACACTGATGATTATCGGTTCGGTTACGATCATTTTCATGGCACTGATGGCACTGTTGCAGAAGGATACACAGCGGTTACTGGCGTTCTCAACCGTATCGCAGGCAGGATACATGGTGCTTGGGGTTGGCACGGGGATACCCATAGCAATTGCCGGCGCCCTTTTCCATATGTTGAATAATGTACTCTACAAATCTGCGTTGTTCCTTTCGAGCGGTTCTGTTGAGTATAGGACGAAGACGACGGACATGGACGCTCTCGGTGGTTTGGGTGTGAAGATGCCGCTTACACTCTTCACTTTCGTGGTCGCTGCTCTTGCGCTGTCCGGTGTACCACCATTCAATGGATTCTATTCCAAGTGGATGATTTATCAGGGCATTATCGAGATGGGCGGCAGGATAAATATCTGGTTTATCTTCCTGATTTGTGCCATGTTTGGCAGCATTCTAACGCTTGCTTATAACCTTAAATTGATCCATTCGATATTCCTTGGGGCAAGACCGAAAGAATTGAACAAGGTTCGTGAGGCGCGTTTTGAAATGGTCGTGCCGGCGTTGTTCCTTGCCCTTGGATGTATCGCATTCGGTATTTTTGCGCAGTCTCTACCGCTGAGGTACCTTATCTTGCCGAGCCTGGGATATGAAATAGGTGAAATAGGTGAAATAGGCTTCTGGTCGCCCACACTTGCCACCGCCTTAATCATTGTGGGCATAATCATAGGAATCATTGTTTATCTCATGGGTACGGTTATGAAACCGAGGAGAACGCGTGTATTTGTCGGCGGGGAGATTATGGATGAGGAAGAAGCAAGAATAACCGGACCGAATTTCTATTCTTCCATCAATAGCGTAGAAATGCTCAGGAAGACATATGAATTTGGTGAAGGCGGAGCATTTGATTTTTATAATTACCTGCGCGGTGCAGCGGAGGGTGTAGCAATACTCTCGAGAGATGTCATCGACCGCATAATTGCTTCTTTATACAGAGTTGTTGGACGAATTACAGGAATGATCGGGAAGCTGACTTCTTTACTACACACTGGTGAGTTATACACATACGTCGGGTGGATTTTCCTCGGTGGTATTGCGATTCTGCTTATTTTGGTTTTTTGACGGGAGGCGTGAATGATTGAACTCTATCTATTTCTTGCTTTCATGATAATAGCGGCTTTTATTGCCACTGAGATCAAGGATCTTCTTGCCGCGGTGATTTCACTTGGTGCGGTTGGTTTCGCAGTTGCCATTATGTTCATACTCGTTCAGGCTCCAGATCTGGCCATTGTGCAGATCGTCGTTGAGGTTGTGACGATCGTCATATTCGTTGCGGTGATCTTCCGAACAACGCACATCGATGAGACAATTGGTAAGAAATTGACGGGTCCTCATGTTTTTTCGATTGTCAGTTTCTCGTTCTTTGCACTTCTTTTCCTAATTGCCGTCATTAATGCTCTTCAGGAATTGCCGGCATTCGGTAACGCGACGATGAAGGTGGCAAGCGAATATATAAGGCTCGGACTACCAGGAACGGGCGGTGCTAATCTCGTTGCAGATGTAATATTAGATTTCCGGGCCCTCGATACACTCGGCGAGGCAACTGTCCTCTTCACATCGGTGATTGGCGTCGTTGCTTTAATTCGCAGCGTTGGGAGGAAGAAATGAAGGGTATGAGCCTGATAGTTAGAACGATTACTACCGTCATCATTGGGTTCATTTTCATCTACGGCATCTATATTACACTACACGGGCATTTGACGCCTGGTGGTGGATTCGCTGGTGGGGTAATTGTCGCCGGTGCTCTAATACTCAGAATACTGGTTTTCGGGAGTGAGCCTGCCGATGAGAAGAAGTCAGAAATCAGAACTTCTATTTTCGAGAGTGTTGGTGCTCTGTTGTTCATAGGTATAGCACTTGCGGGACTGGTTATTGCAGGGACATTCTTCCTAAACTTTTTACCAAAGGGCATTCCCTTCAACTTGTTGAGCGCCGGGATCATTCCATTCTGTAACATCGCGATCGGGATTAAGGTTGGCGCGGGACTTTTCTCAATTTTCCTTGCCCTCGCGGCAGTTAAGTATGTGGTGAAGGACTGAGGAGAGGTATTATATGATTATTTTCCTAAGCTGTATCATTCTGTTCTTGATAGGTTTGTACGCGATTGTGACCAAGCGCAACTTAATAAAGATCGTGATTGGGTTCGCCCTTATTGAGTATGCGATTAACCTTCTCTTCGCATTAGTTGGTTTCCGGCGCGGTATGCTGGCACCGATCATTACCAGGGTTGACATGGCGCACAAGTTTGTTGACCCGATTCCACAAGCTCTGGTGCTAACCGCGATCGTGATCGCCCTTGGAACAACTGCCCTCATGCTGACTGTTGCGCTGCGAATCTACAGCCGATATAAGACGTTTGATATTGCAGAGATCAGAAAATTGAAAGGATAAGGAGGCGAGTGTGACATTCATTCCGTTATTTTTTGCCTTACCATTGGCTGCTGCGTTTATTATCCCTATTTTGGGTAAAATCGCCAAATCTATCATCTGGATTTTCGTGACGCTGGTTTCTTTTACTCTTTTCATTCTCGCTCTGTATGGTGTCGCAGTGACCCAGCAATTTCCTATGATCGTCTACGAAATGGGCAATTGGCCACCTCCGTTGGGGATCGTTATGGCCTTTGATTCCTTGTCTGCTTTCATGGTTCTCGTAATATCGATATTGGTCTTTTCCGGAAGTATTTTTTCGTGGCGTTACATGTCGCACTATACAGGAACTTGGAAATTCTACACATTATACATGTTGATAACCGCCGGGATGATGGGCGTTTCAATAACCGGTGACCTCTTCAATATGTTCGTATTTCTTGAAATAGCGGCGATATCATCATACGCTCTCGTTGCCTTCGGCGTGGATGCCGAAGAACTGGAGGCATCCTTCAAATACATGGTGATGGGTGAGGTCGGCGGATTGACATTTCTACTCTCCATTGCTTTGCTCTATGCAAAGACGTCGACACTCAATCTTGCCGATATGGCGAATACTCTGCAAGTTGTAGGACAGACACCATTTTTCTGGTTGGTTTTGGGCATGATGCTTCTGGCGTTTTCGATCAAGGCTGCTTTTGTTCCGTTCCATTCCTGGTTACCTGACGCACATCCTGCAGCGCCGGCTCCGATCTCAAGTCTACTTTCCGGAATATTCATCAAGGTGCTCGGAATGTACACAACGGCACGCTTGGTATTCAATGTTTTTGGGTTGAGTCGCGGAAATGCGCCGGTTTTCTTCAATGTTCTGATCGGATTAGGGTTATTATCGATCGCCTTTGCCGGTATAACCGCGCTGAATCAGAAGGATTACAAAAGGTTACTGGGCTATTCCAGCGTATCGCAGGTAGGATATATCATGCTGGGTTTCGGCATCGGTAACTTCTATGGTGTAGCGGGGGCGATTTTCTACATACTTGCTCATGCGCTTGGTAAGGGTTTGCTATTTTTAACCTCAGGCTCGGTTGTCAATGCCACAGGGACGCGTGATATTACCAAGCTCGCAGGAGTTGGCGAAAATATGTCGACGACCGCGTGGAGTTTCCGGTTTGGCAGTATGTCTTTGATCGGCTTGCCGCCATTGGTCGGTTTCTTTGCAAAATACTTTATTGTACTGGGTGCCTTGAAGGCGGGTTTTTGGTGGCTGGCGATCGTCGCTATTGGTTTGAGCGTTCTGACTTTGGGTTACCTGCTAAAAATAGAGAATAATGTTTTTATGAAAAAAGGACGAACAAAAGCGAACAAAGCACCATTCACGATGCGCGTGGCAATGGTTTTCCTTGTGGTTTTGATCGTGCTATTCGGGGTCGGGTTTCAACAGATCATAGATTTTCTCGTCGGTCCAGCTGCAAACGCATTGCTCAGAGGTGTCGAATATGCGAATCTCGTGTTTGGTTCCGTTGGTGTGAGTTTTTAAGGAGGTCGGATGAGATACGTCATCTATTTTATCATTGCGTTCTGTTTTTGGCTACTCCTAACCTTGAGTGTGAACATTGACCATTTGATTGCCGGAGTTATTGTTGTCTTGCTCGCGACCATCATCTTCGGTGGGTATTTCACTGACAGACCTGCCAAGTTTCTGCAACCTCACAGGATATTCTGGTTTGTCATATACATACCCATCTTCCTCTGGTATATGGTGAAGGCAAATATCGACGTAGCCTATCGTGCGTTACATCCGGAAAGACCGATCAAACCCGGTATCGTGAAGATAAAAACCGTATTGAAGACTAACATCGCGAAGGTATTTCTGGCCAATTCGATAACATTGACACCCGGTACCATGACATGCGAAATAGACGGGGATTATTTGTATATTCACTGGATCTGGGTACAATCGCCCGAGGTAGACAAAGCATCGAAAATCATCGCTTCACATTTTGAGAGGTATTTAAGGAGGATATTCGAATGAGCGTGTTGGTGAGTATTCTGGCAATTGGTGGATTTCTTTGTCTTTTCAGGATCTACCAGGGTCCTTCAATTTCAGACCGGGCAGTTGGTGTAGATATAATGGGTATTCTTTTCGTAGGTATCACCGGATTGAGCGCGCTATTCTATGATCTCCCATACTTGATCGATCTTTCTATTTCGCTTGCTCTCTTCAGTTTTATCGGCACTATCGCTCTCGCCAAGTATTTAGAGAAAAGGAGTCTCGATGATTAGCACGATTGGATGGATAGTCATTTGGGTCGGTGTATTGTTTGATCTATTGGGTGCAATAGGTCTGATTCGCTTTCCTGATGTTTATAACCGTCTTCAGGCATCTACGAAATGTGTAACACTCGGCACACTTGGTATTATGATCGGTATTTTTCTTATCAAGGGGTTCAGTCCGATGGGCATAAAGGCCTTGATATGTGGTGCGGTACTTCTGCTCACGAGTCCGGTAGCTGCTCACGCATTGATGAAAGGGTCACTTCATTTTGGAACCAAAATGTGGAAAGGTACGATTCTCGACCAATACGGCAAAGACAAACTCGGCGGTGAACAGATTGAAGAGGAGGGAAAGTAAATGCGCAAACCAAAGTTGAGAGAGCTCGGCGAGGCAATAAGGGCAATATTCAAAGGCCCATTTACATCAAAATTCCCATTCAAACCGTCCCCTGCAGCACCCGCCTACCGAGGCAAGATAGAATTCAATCTCGAAAAATGCGTGCTTTGCGGTGCTTGCGTGGAGGTATGTCCGGCAAATGCGCGCGCGCAGAAGGATGATCTAACAAAAGGTATGAGGCACGAGATTTACTATCCGGAGAAATGTATCTACTGTGGCCAATGCGTTTCCTACTGCACCACCAAAGAAGGCATAAAGCACACCCAGGAGTATGACCTTGCCGAGATTACTAGAGACAACTACGAGGTCTCAATCGAGGAAGAACTTGTTTTCTGTGAACGGTGCGGAGAAGTCATCACGACGAAGTCCCATCTGCTCTGGATTGCTAGGCGTGTCGGTGAATTGGCGTATGCAAACCCCAATCTGTTTCTGGTTTTATCTCAAGAGTACGGGGAAGAATCAATACCGAAGAGCGCGGACGTTCCGCCCTATCGCAGCGAGCACCTGAGGTATCTTTGCCCGCAGTGCCGGAGATCCGTCTACCTGCAAGAAATCTGGGGATACTGACAAAAAGATCGTTTGGCGGTTGACGGTTTCGAAATCCGTATCGTCAAAAACATCGGAAGTTGAGAAGATAAGAAGTTAAGAAGCTAGGAAACAGAACGATACTACCGAACCGATCGTTTTTTAGTAATTTCGCATTTCGCAATTCGAATTTCGAAATTTCTTGTTAGCGATATTAACGAGATTAGCGATCTAAACGGTCATAGTAGAAATATCAACGCTACCCCGATCATCGCAAGGACGGTTCCGAGGATGGCCCCGATGCTGATCCTCTCTTTGAAAATCCAGTGTGACAGAGGGATAAGAAATACGGGGGGCAGTGCGATCAGGGTCGATGCTATGCCCACATAGGTATTTTGCACTGCCACCAGCGACAGCCATACGCCCAAAAACGGCCCAAAGAATGCACCTCCTATCATTGCCGCTGCACCCTTTCTATCTGAAAGCTTGATCAAAGTCTGGGGTACCCTGCCGCGAACCAGCGTTATGATCCAGAGCAGGCAGGCAGCGACGAATACCCTTATTATGTTGCCGGAGAGTGCAGAATAATTGTCGGCGAGACCCTTCTTTGACAGGATCAGACCGAGCGCCTGTCCCATCGCGCCGCCAATGCCGCACAGGATACCGATTATGTAATGATTTCTTTGGTGGTCGTAATTTTGACGTTCTGCTACCACCCACACAATACCAGCAATCACAATCGTAATGGCGAGGAGTTGGGTAAGAGCGAGTAACTCGCCCAGGAATAGCCAGGCAATGAATGTTCCAAAGACCGGTACAAGGGCCATAAGCAGCATGCTTATTCTTGCACCAAGTAGGACAAATGCCCTGAAAAGTAGCATATCACCTATGGCAAAGCCTATAATCCCGGATAATCCAAACCAGAACCATTGGTATTGGTCGGCGCCGACCGGAAAGAATTGACCGTATGTTATGAAATGAGTGATCATGAGTAGAAACAACGCCACGACCAATCGTAGACGGTTCACCGTGTTATGACCGAGCCGTCGAGATGATACAGTAAAAAGCATTGAACCAAAGGACCAGCACAACGCCGTACCGATGGCTGCGAATTCGCCGAGATAACTGTTCACTGATATCCTTTAAGAGATACTAATTTTTCATTCAATTTGGTCATCATCCTTTCATCCAGTGTGATTGGTAGTATACTCTTCTATCGGTCTCTGTCAACAAACATAGGCTCATGTACCAATGCGTAGTTAGCATTGATCTTCACAATGTGATTTACACCGCGGTTTTTCTTACGCGGTAGCATTTATGCCAGTATTTTTCGGTATGCTTGGTGATTGACATCACATGTCAGTGTAATATAATACTGATAGACATGAACATACATCGTGCGACATATACGTACTGTTCTTATCTTGATGTTACATATAGTCAGAAGGTGCGTTGTGCATGAAACGAAGATATTGATCGCCGACGATGATGAGAATATTAGGAAATCACTGTCGGAACTGTTGAGGGGTGATGGATATCGTGTTCTTGCTGTGGGGGATGGTTATGCAGCAATTGACGCCGTCGTTCACGATCAGTGGGACCTCGTGATTCTGGATGTAAGGATGCCAAAGATCGACGGGCTAGAAGCACTGAGAAGAATAAAGGAATCTGATCCTGGACTGGATGTGATAATTATTACTGGATATTCCACCGTCGAAAATGCTGTTGCTGCTATGAAAACGGGCGCTGCAGATTATGTTGTGAAGCCATTTACGCCCGATGAGATACGCATTCGTATATGTAACATCATTGAGAGGAGAATAATCAGAGCAGAGAACATATATCTGCGGCGGGAATTGGAGGAGCGATGCAAATTCGACAATATCATCGGCATGAGCGATGCGATGCAAGAAATTTTCAGACTCATCGAAAAGGTTGCACCGACCGATTCAACTATTCTAATTCGCGGTCAGAGCGGAACAGGGAAGGAATTAATCGCACGGGCTATTCATCAACATTCACGTAGAAAAGACGGGAAGTTCATTGCCGTAGATTGTGGTGCTCTACCAGAGACTCTTCTTGAGAGTGAGTTGTTCGGCCATGTGAAGGGTTCATTTACTGGTGCAATAGTCTCAAAGAGCGGCCTTCTGGAAGTCGCAAGTGGCGGAACATTCTTTTTGGATGAAGTTGGAGACTTGAGCCTTGGCATGCAATCCAAGCTGCTGCGGGTACTACAGGAAAAAGAATTCAGGCAAGTCGGTGGTGTAAAGAACATCAAGGTTGACGTTCGGTTGGTTGCGGCAACCAATCAGGATTTGGAACTGATGATCAAAAAAGGACGGTTTCGGGAGGACCTATTCTACAGGATCAATATCGTCCCGATTCATCTCCCGCCATTAAGAGAACGGCAGGAAGATATACCCCTCTTGGTAGAACATTTTCTTAAGGTGTATAACGAAAGACGGAATAAACAAATAAAGAGTTTTACTCCTGAAGCGCTGGGGATGCTTGTAGATTTTCAATGGCCAGGGAATGTTCGTGAGTTGGAGAACATCATTGATCGTATGGTAATAATGAGTGATAGCGAAATTATCGACGTCGAACATGTACCAATATATATTGTCGGCAATAGGGTTTGTTTCAACATAACCGCTGCACGAACAGCCGCCGAGCTCAAGGAATTGAAAAAAAGAATAAGAGTGCAGGCAGTCGAGAACGTCGAAAAGGCATTTCTGATGGAAGCACTTAAACGAAATAAGTGGAATGTCAGCAAGGCTGCTCGTGATGTAGGCATGCAACGGCAGAATTTCCAGGCAATGATGAGAAAGTACGATATTCGTCCCTAGTCGCCAATGGCGAAGTAGAGTTTTCCCGCTATTCATAGCTGCATATTCATTTGATTCATGCATATTGTTTATATGCATGACAAACAAAATATTCTCATCAAATTACAGCACATTTCAGAACGGGTGCATATTTTCTTTGTGTTGGTTAAGATAAAACTTTGGTTGAGAAAAAACGCAAGAACAGGATGCTTACAAAAGGAATGAAAAATCAATCTAAATTAATGACTTGAATGCCGTATCGCATTTGGTGAGTGGTTGGCACACGTTTTGCAAGTAAAACGTAATATGCGACCAGGAGATGCGAGGTCATCACGCAAGCACGCTCATGTTGCCATCATGGATAGTGATCGAGAAACTGTTGAACAATTGCTGAAAGAGTTGAGAAAATTGGGTTACAAAGCAGAGGCAATTGAGCAGACCAAGACACTATTACGAAAGGTCAAAAATGATCTCATCGATGTCTTGATCCTCGCGGTTGATGCATGGGGGGGAGGACGTTTTGAGCTGATCCCGTTGATAAAGAGATTAAACAGATCGCTTCCTATTATAGCAACTTCAGGGGATGATTCGTTAGAGACGGCCGGTAAGGTAAGGGAACAAGGTGTCTTGTTCTATGCCATGAAACCACTGGATATGCGTGAGATTGACATAGTTTTGAAGAATGCTTTAGCACGAGGGCCAAAGTATCAAAGGCCGATTACGTTCGTAAAACCAACACGAGCAGAAAACGATCGTGAAAATGAGATTCTGGACATCAATGAGGCCAGCAGGACGCTAAAACTGAGCAAGAATACTCTGGCAAGATTAGCTAAGCAAGGTGAGATACCAGCTTGCAGGATTGGGAATCGGTGGTGTTTTATCAGGAATCAGATCTACGAGTGGTTGAGGATCAGAGCAGCAGGGAACCAATGCAACTACAACACACTTATTCTGGAGACAATGGATGAAGGTGTGGCTGTTGTTGACAGGCGACTCAAAATCATAAGCTGCAACAGTGCTTATCTTAAAGCGCTGGACATTCCACGTGACCGTGTTATTGGAGAACCATGCTATCGAGTTAGCCACCGTTCAGTAGCACCCTGCGATGAGCCAATATGTCCTGTCCGGAAAGCCTTCAAAACACGGCAGGCCGTTAAAGTCTTACATGTCAACTACGATAATGAAGGTAAGGAGCGCTACTGTGATGTGGTTGCGCTGCCGATCAAGGATGCGCATGGTGATATCACTAGTGTACTTGAAATTATCAGAGATAACACAGAGATATATAATCTTAATAGACATCTCAATGGCGTAATGCGATTTTTTGCACGCGAGTCAAAAGCGACACTGGGTACAGTTATGATGAATATCAGTGCGCTTGCTGATGAGAATTTGTCCGCAACAATTGATAAATCAAAACGGAGTGAGATGCTCGTAAGCTCATTGTGCAGCCTTAAGCTTATGCACGATATGATAAGGAATTATATAGTATCCTATCAAGTGGAGAACGGAAGACTGCAGTGTAACAAAAGCATCGTCCATATTGCTGATAACATAATTTATCCTGTTATATTCGAAACAGCTCCACTTCTTCGCAAGAAGGCAATTTCCATTGATACTTTCATCGGAAACTTGAAACCAACCTATTGTGACGTTGACCTGATGAAGGTTGCATTCACTGATATGATCAATAGCATGGCAAAATATGCAATGAACGGATCTAAGATTCGGTGTTCGGTTGAAACGGATGGCGATTTCGTTATGGTGGTTTCAGGTGTTGGAGCCGGAGTCCCACATGAGAAATTCCAGAATCTTTCAGATGGCAGTTTGGATGTTGAACATCAGGAAATGAGCGATGCGGAGATGGGTCTGTACATCGCAAGAAGGATTGCCGAGATACATGATGGCGGGTTGAATATTGAAACAGGCTATATTGTAGGCGATCAGCATGTCTCTTATGATGAATTTCGGGCAACTCGACAATATAGCCATTTAGAAGTAGTTAGCAATACAGAATTTATCAGATTGCAGTTAAGAATCCCACATATTGATGTACATTGGGACGATGGAGGTGACAAGTGAAGTCCATGAAAAAAATTCTGATAGTGGATGATGACGTTGATTTCGTAGAAGCCACGAAAATCGTTTTGGAGGAAAGTGGCTACGATGTTGAGGCGTGTCTGTCTGCAGAAGCATGTCTTGAACAATTGAAGGCCAATGTGCCCGATTTGATTATATTGGACGTCATGATGGAAACCGATCACTCCGGATTTGATCTTTGCAGGGAAATCAAGCGAAATTTGAAGACCAAAGAGATTCCGATTCTTATGTTGACAGCTGTGGAGCAAAAATATCCCATGAATTTCAATAGAGCTGCCGGTGACGAAACATGGCTGCCAGTCGACGTCTATATTGACAAACCAGTTGAAGCCAGTGTGCTGCTGGAGCGCATCAATAAATTACTGAGGTGAATGTAACGTTATGAAAGACAACGGCAAGACGGGTGCTACCCTTGTGGTAGGCGGGGGTATAGGGGGTATCCAGGCTGCACTGGATCTTGCGGATTCGGGGTTTCGAGTTTATTTACTAGAGAAAAACCCCAGCATTGGTGGGATCATGGCTCAGTTAGACAAGACATTTCCCACTAATGATTGTTCAATGTGTATACTTGCACCAAAACTTGTTGGTGTTGCCAGGCATCCAAATATTACGATTATTACAGATGGAGATATTGAGCAGTTGTCCGGTGACGCAGGTAATTTCGTTGTTACGATAAGAAAAGAACCACGCTATGTTGATGAAGAAAGATGTACGGGGTGTGGACTTTGCATGCAGAACTGTCCTGTACACCAAATTATGTATGATGAGTCTCCACCAGAAGAGTTACACCTTGAGTCTGCTGAAGTCGCGCAGATCGAAACAATACTCCATGATTATCGAGATAAGAAAGGTGCTCTTATGCCCGTTTTGCAGGCAATCAATAATGCTTACAACTATTTCCCTGGGGAATTGCTAAGATATATGGCCCGTGAGTTAAAGATTCCTTTGAGTCTTATCTATAACGTTGCTACGTTCTATAAGGCATTCAGTCTGAAAAAACGAGGTAAGCACGTTATCAGAGTATGCCAGGGAACAGCGTGCCATGTTCGAGGTGCAAAGCGCGTTTTGGAGGAATTCGAGCGCATTTTGGGTATTGAGGCCGGTAATAACACGGACGACCTTCTATTCACTCTGGAAACTGTAAATTGTGTTGGTGCTTGTGCACTCGCACCAGTCATAATGATCGGCGGCGAGTATTTTGGCCAAATGACAACGGGAAAAGTAGAGGCCGTAGTAGACAGATACTACAAAGAAGGAAATGACAATGCAGGATAATATCGCTCACGATCACAGTACTGGAGGAGAGGCATCGTCGCAAGCAAGGCGTTACTGTATTAGTATTTGTGGCGGCACAGGCTGCCACGCATACAAGTGTGAAAAAGTGAGTGAGGCGTTCGTCGAGGAAATATGCAGGAGGCATGTAGAATCAGATATTGAAGTTAAGACTACGGGGTGTCACGGTTTTTGTGAGAGGGGTCCGATTGTCGTTATTTATCCTGACCACATTTTCTATCAGAGGGTAAAGCCCGAAGATGCGTCGGTTGTCATTGACAATCTTCTGAACGGGACGAAAGTCGTCGAGAATTTACTGTATGTTGATCCAAATACACAACAGAAGGTGATTAATATCGATGAGGTGTCATTCTACAAGAAACAGTGTCGATTAATTCTTGGTAATAACGGAAAGGTTGATCCGGAAAAAATCGATGATTACCTTGCCCTTGATGGTTACAAAGCGCTTAGATTGGTGCTGTTCGGTAAGACACCCAAGGCTGTAGTTGATGAGATAAAGAGATCTGGTTTGCGCGGGCGTGGTGGTGCCGGCTTCTTGACCGGCCAGAAATGGGAGATATGCAGGCGTGCGGAGGGAGAAACAAAATATATTGTATGCAATGCAGACGAAGGGGATCCCGGTGCCTATATGGACCGAAGCGTTTTGGAAGGCAACCCTCACAGCGTATTGGAAGGTATGGCAATAGGTGCCTATGCAATCGGTGCCCACGAAGGGATTGTTTATGTGCGTACCGAATACCCGTTGGCGATAAAAAATCTGCGAACCGCGATTGAACAGGCGGAGCAGTTCAATTTCCTTGGTCAAGAAGTACTCGGCTCTGGATTTGATTTTTCAGTACGAATATGTCAAGGCGCTGGTGCGTTTGTCTGCGGTGAAGAAACAGCCCTGATAGCCTCTGTCGAAGGTGAACGTTCACCCGAACCGAGGATCAGGCCGCCATATCCTGCGGAAAGCGGTCTTTGGCGTTGTCCAACGAATATCAACAATGTCGAGACATGGGCCAGCGTGCCGCTTATCATCAACAAAGGGGCAGATTGGTACGCCGCTATCGGAACTGAAAAGAGCAAAGGTACCAAGATATTTTCACTAGTAGGAAAGGTAAACAACACTGGCTTGGTCGAAGTTCCAATGGGCATTACATTGAGGGAGATCATTTATGAGATAGGTGGCGGAATTTCCAATCACAAGAAATTCAAAGCCGTGCAGACGGGTGGCCCCTCGGGTGGATGTGTACCGGCGAGTCTTCTTGACCTGCCCGTTGACTACGAAAGCCTGACTGAGGCGGGTTCGATGATGGGTTCGGGGGGGATGGTCGTGATGGACGAAGATACGTGCATGGTGGATGTAGCAAAATACTTCCTCAATTTTCTGAAGGACGAATCGTGTGGCAAATGCACTTCCTGCAGGGAAGGCATAGCACAGATGTACGACACAGTACTTCGCATAACCCAGGGCAAGGGTCAAAATGAGGACATTGGATTGCTGGAGAATCTTGGTCAGGTGGTACAGGCCGCTTCGATGTGCGGGTTCGGCCAGACGGCGGCGAATCCTGTGATTTCTACGATCAGGTATTTCAGAGACGAATACACCGCTCATATTGAAGAAAAATGCTGCCCGGCACTGGTATGCAAGGATTTGATCTCGTATACAATCGAACCAGAAAAGTGTGGAGGCTGCACTGTATGCGCGAAGGCCTGTCCCTGCGGTGCCATAATGGGAGAGCCAAAGAAAGTACACGAAATAGATCAGAAAAAATGCATAAAGTGCGGCATTTGTCTTAGCAGTTGTCCACCAAAGTTCAGGGCAGTAAGCATTGTCTCGCCGGTGATATCATGAAAAACCGTGGGAGTACGAAGAAGGAAATGAAAAGCAGACCGCGAGCCACCAGGCAAAAAGAAGGTTCTACGTCCCTGACCATCGACGGCATTCCGGTAAAGGTTGAACGTGGTACGACCATACTCCAAGCCGCAAGTACTGTCAATATCAAAATACCGACACTATGTTATAACGAAGCCCTGAGTCCCTATGGCGCCTGTCGTCTATGTGTTGTTGAAATTACGAAAAATGGGTGGCGCAAAATTCAGGCTTCCTGTATTTGCCGTGCCGAAGACGGTTATGACGTGCAAACGTCGACGCCCGAGTTGGAAAATATTCGAAAGACGATGATTGAACTCATGATAGCTCGGGCCCCTGAATCCAAGGGAGTACTTGAAATGGCGGAGAGACTTGGTGTGAAGCGGACGCGATTCACACCAAGGAACGATGATTGCATACTCTGTGGGTTATGCGTAAGAATGTGCGCCGAGCGTATGGGACAGAGCGTGATCGGATTTGCCGGCCGTGGCGACGAAAGAAAGATCTCAACTCCTTTTGATATTCAATCGGAAAAATGCTTGGTGTGCGGTGCTTGTTTCTCAATATGCCCTTGTGCTTCGGATAACCTTAGGAAATTGAGCAAAAAACCGCCGCGTCCCTTGAATGACGAATTCGACCAAGGACTAAGGCAAAGGTCGGTGATACATATACCTTTTCCACAAGCCGTCCCCAACGCGGCGATTATTGATAAAAGACATTGTGTACACTTCCTTGGTGATAGGTGCGGCATCTGTCAGGATTTGTGCGAGGCAAAAGCGATTGATTTCGACCAGAATGACAGGCTGATTGATGTCCGTGTGGGGTCGATCATTGTGTCAAGTGGTTCCGATGTCTACAAGGGGAAGATGAGGCGTGAATTCGGTTATGGCAGATATGACAATGTAGTAACCTCTATCGAATTTGAAAGAATCCTATCGGCGTCAGGACCATTCTACGGTCATGTTCTAAGACCTGGGGACAGGACAGAACCCAGACGAATTGCATTTGTGCAGTGCGTAGGTTCTAGGGAAGAGGCGCATGATTACTGTTCGTCAGTGTGTTGCATGTATGCTACAAAAGAAGCAATCATTGCCAAGGATCATGCGCCTCTCCTCGATTGCACGATATTCTGTATGGATATCAGGGCGTTCGGCAAAGGTTTTGATGAATACTATGAGAAAGCAATGAAGAGTGGTATTCACTATATTCGCTGTCGCCCAGCATCAATCGACGAAGTGCCGGATACGAAGAATATAGTCATTAAATACTCTGATGAAAATGAGAGAGCAGTGCTTGAAGAGTATGATATGGTTGTGTTGTCATGTGGTTTGGAACCTTCACAGCATCTGGCGAATTTGGCAGGACGACTTGGTCTTGATCTGAACAAGAGAGGTTTTCTCAGAACCACCGCGTTCAGTTCTATGGAATCGAGTAGAAACGGCATATTTGTTTGTGGCCCATGTACCGAGCCTAAAGACATACCCGAGACTGTTACTCAATCGTCGGCCGCTGCGGCAAAGGCAATGGAATTATTGAAGGACGTGCGCGGTACCCAGATAACGGCAAAGCAGTATCCGCCGGAATTGCCCGCGTATGATCAGGAACCAAGGATTGGAGTATTCGTCTGTCATTGTGGCATTAACATTGGGGGATATGTTGATGTGCCGCAGGTTGTGGAGTACACGAAGAATCTGCCTGGGGTAGTGTATGCTGAAAGTAACCTCTATA
This sequence comes from Caldifarciminota bacterium, assembly GCA_020353055.1. GTDB lineage: Bacteria > Hydrothermota > Tepidihabitantia > SM23-42 > SM23-42 > SM23-42. The sequence continues at coordinate 2,533,506 of CP070686.1, forward strand.
CATGCTCGCAGGACAGCCAGAAGAGAATTGTTGAGCTAATCGGGAAACATAAGTTGAATCGTGTGGTCGTTGCTTCCTGTACACCGCGAACCCACGAACCGCTGTTCCGGGAAACCGTACGGGAGGCAGGGTTGAATCCGTATCTTTTTGAGATGGCAAACATCCGTGACCAATGTTCGTGGATTCATATGAACGATCCGCTGGCCGCTACCCGGAAAGCCAGGGATCTCGTTAGGATGGCAGTTGCCAAAGCGGGTGCGCTTGCAGCACTCAAGCGCGTTGAGATCAAGGTCAAACAGAAGGCCATGGTGATAGGCGGCGGAGTTGCCGGCATGGCTGCAAGCCTGTCTCTCGCAAGGCAAGGCTTCGAGGTCATCTTGGTGGAAAAAGAACATGAACTTGGTGGCAATACCAGGTATATCTATTATACGATTGATGAGAACGGTGTTCAGAATTTTCTTGAGAATATGGTGAGAGAAGTCTACGACAACAAATTGATCACTGTGTACACGAATGCAAATGTTGAAGGGGTGTCAGGTTTTGTTGGTAATTATGTCAGCGAAATCAGTATCGACACTAAGTCAAGAGTGAAATGCGAACATGGTGTAATTATCGTAGCAACGGGCGCACAGGAATTTGTGCCGGATGAGTATCTGTACGGTCAAGACGAAAGAGTCGTTACACAACGTGAATTGGAGCAAATGCTCGTCCAGCGTGATCCGACTGTATCAGGGGTTAAATCTGTTGTGATGATACAATGCGTTGGTTCAAGGGATGATGATCATGTCTATTGCAGTAGAAGGTGTTGTTCACAGGCCATTAAGAACTCACTTAGACTTCTCGAGATGAACCCGATGGTCAAGATCTATGTTCTTTATCGGGATATTCGGACCTATGGTTTCAAAGAGGAATTCTATACAGAAGCCCGCGAGAAAGGCGTTTTGTTCATACGCTACGATAGTTCGAATCGGCCTGCGGTTCACAGCGACAATGGTTCTCTGAGCGTAATGGCATTTGAGGCATTGATGCAAGAAAATATTGAGATCAAACCCGATCTTCTCGTTCTTTCAGCGGGTATTGTGCCCAGTGTAGACAACAGGAGAATCGCCAAAATGCTTAAGGTACCATTGAACAGTGACGGGTACTTCCTTGAAGCGCACGTTAAGTTGAGACCGGTAGATTTCGCAACGGAAGGCATTTTCGTTGCCGGGCTCGCTCATAGTCCTAAGTTCATAGATGAGGCAATAGCGCAAGCCTTTGCTACTGCAGCACGTGCTGCAACGATACTTTCAAAAGACAAGTATTATGCCGAGGCAACGATTGCACATGTTAACGAAGAACTTTGCGTGGGTTGTGGTCTGTGCAGCAACCTGTGTCCGTACGAGGCAGTTGAGATACAAGTCAAGGAAGGCAAACGTGTCTCACAGGTCAACGAGGCACTCTGCAAAGGGTGCGGTACCTGTGTCGCCGCCTGCGCCTCCGGTGCTATGGATCAATACGGATTTACCAAGAGACAAATATTGGGCATGATAGGTACATTGCGGGAGTGGTAGTGAAAGAATTTCAACCCAAAATAGTAGTATTTTGCTGCAACTGGTGTTCGTATGCCGGTGCAGATCTGGCGGGAGTGTCACGTTTGCAGATAGATCCCAACTTCCGAATAATAAGAACGATGTGTTCAGGGCGAATCGAACCAGAGTTTGTTTTGAGCGCATTTGAAAAAGGAGCGGATGGTGTTATGATAACCGGTTGCCATCCCGGAGATTGTCACTACATCAGTGGTAACTACAAAACCCTCAGAAGGTATCATTTCATGAAAGTGCTTCTGGAAGAATTGGGCATCGATACAAGACGAATCGGCTTGAAATTCATCTCAGCAGGCGAGGGCATTGAGTTTCAGAATACGGTCAACAGTTTTGTCGAGCAAGTGAGGATATTGGGTCCGAGCAATGGCGCGTATAAGGAGTAGTAAAATGAACGAGAATCAGGTTATAAATGTCAGTGAGTTGGATTCGAAATTCGCCGATGAAGTAATTTCGTATCCAGGCGGCGAACACTTGAGGAAGTGCTTTGCGTGCGGGACGTGCACAGCAGGATGTCCGGTCAGCGAGATAGATGAGAGTTACAGTCCAAGGCGTTTAATAAGACAGATTCTCTTCGGCATGCGTGTGGAAGTATTGACTTCCGCCGCAATCTGGTACTGTCTCGTATGTTATCGGTGCTTCGCGCATTGTCCTCAGAGCGTGAACTTTCCTGATTTGATGCGGGTCCTTCGCTACATTGCGATTCGAGAGAAATATGTGACGCCGGATATTGTGCAACGGATAAGCGAGATCGACAAGCGCGTTCAGATATTACGACATGATCTAATAAAATACGATGTAACGAAACAGAAAGATTGATTTTGGAACGTCTTGATATGGATGATCAGAATAGAATCATGAGCAAGAACGATGTCCACAAGAAGGCAATGGTGATCGGTGGTGGGATTGCAGGTGTACAGGCAGCGCTGGATCTGGCAGATAGCGGAGTTGAAGTATTTCTCGTGGAACGGGCGCCGAGTATCGGAGGCCGGATGGCTCAGCTCGATAAGACGTTTCCCACTAATGACTGTTCACTTTGCATTCTTTCGCCTAAACTTGTGGAATCTGCAAATCATCCGAATATCAATATTATCACTAATGCGGAGATCGAAAAGGTCGAGGGTTTTGCACCGCGTTTTAAAGTAAGAGTCCGTAAAAAGCCGCGCTATGTTGATGAAGAGAAGTGTACTGGTTGTGGTATATGTATGACAAAATGCCCGGTCAAGATACCTGACGCTTTCAATGTGGGTTTGTGCGATACGAAGTGTATTCGAATTCCATTCCCGCAGGCGGTACCAGCAGTGGCAATTATCGATAGGGTACATTGCATATACTTCAAGCGAGGTAAGTGCCGTACTTGTGAAAGGTTCTGCGAACCGCAGGCGATTGATTTCGACCAGAAAGAAGAATTCGTTGATATTGAAGTAGGCAGCATCATCGTTGCCGCCGGGCTAACAGAATTCAGTGCAGTTTCAAAGGACGAATATGGATACAAGATCTTTCCGAACGTTGTTACCAGCATGGAGTTTGAGCGTATACTCAGTGCGTCTGGACCTACGCAGGGACATGTGCTCAGGCCATCGGATAAGAAGGAACCAAGGAAAATCGCTTTCATTCAGTGTGTCGGCTCGCGTGATTCGACAACAGGCAATGAATATTGCTCGGCAATATGTTGCATGCAAGCGGCCAAGGACGCAATAATAATAACCGAGCATCTGCAGAATGTAGAGATATGCGTTTTTGGTATGGACGTTAGAGCGCATGGCAAGAATTTCGACAAATTCATTGAGCGCGCCCAAACTGAACACCGAACTAAATTTGTCAGGGCTCGTGTTGCGTCGGTCGATGTCAACCCAGCGAATGATGATCTTATTCTGCATTACGATTCTGACGGGCATACAAGAAGGGAAGATTTCGAACTGCTGATACTCTCCGTTGGCCTCAAGGCTTCACCCTTTTTGAGGCGGCTTGCTGCTCTGCTTGATGTCCGTTTAGACGACCTCGGGTTCGTCCACACCACGACATTCACGCCGGTCGCGACGTCGAGGCCTGGCATATTTGTTTGTGGTAGTATTTCAGGACCCAAAGATATACCGGAATCTGTTATCGAGGCGAGTGGCGCAGCATCATCGGCGGGTGCGGTGCTGAAGAGTTTTCCACGGAGGGCCATCGTTGTCGATTATCCGCCCGAAGTACCGGTTGATGACGGGGATCGGCCCAGGATTGGTGTTTTTGTTTGTCACTGTGGAATTAATATTGCAGGGTGTGTCGATGTGGCAAAAGTTGTCGAGCACGCAGCCAGCCAGCCTTATGTTGTCTACAGTCAGGAGTTTATGTTCGCTTGCTCCCAGGATTCGCAGAAGTTGATAGATGATAAGATCAGGGAGATGGGGATCAATCGTGTTGTGGTTGCGGCATGCACGCCCCGGACGCACGAACCACTTTTTCAAAATACACTTAGGAATTCCGGATTGAATCCATATCTGTTCGAATTCGCCAACATTCGCGAGCAGTGTTCTTGGGTTCACCAGAAGGAACCTGATAAAGCAACGGAAAAAGCCAAGGAACTTGTAGAAATGTCAATCCGTAAAGCTGCATACCTTGAGTCGTTGTTCAAGACGAAATTGAGTGTTAACAAGAACGTCCTCGTCATTGGCGGAGGGTTGGCAGGCATGAGCGCGGCTTTGGATCTGGCGCAGCAGGATTTTCATGTTGATATTGTTGAGAAGAACGATCACCTAGGCGGTAACCTCCTGCGCCTTAATTATACCCTAGATGGCTACGAGACGAAGACCTTTCGTGAGCATCTAATAGACCAAGTTCAAACACATCCTCTGATAAAGGTGCACAGGAATGCGGAAATCGATTCAATAACCGGTTTCATTGGAAACTATAGAACTGTTGTCAGATATACTAATGGTAGGAATATTGAATTTAACAGAGCTGACATGCACGACGAGCGCGTCGAGATCGATCATGGTGTGGTAATAATTGCATCCGGCGCGAAAGAATACGAACCGAATGAATACCTCTACGGCAAGAATCAAAATGTGATATCGCAGCGTGAGTTAGAGGTTAGAATAGCGGAAAGTGATTCTTCTTTGCAGGGCATTGATTCGGTTATCATGATTCAATGTGTTGGTTCGCGCAATGACAAAAATCCCTATTGCAGCAGGGTTTGTTGCAGTACGGCAATAAAGAATGGAATAAGATTAAAGCAATTGAACCCATTCGTGCATATATATGTTTTGTACAGGGACGTGAGGACATATGGATTGAAAGAGATGTACTACAAAAAAGCTCGTGAGGCAGGGATTATTTTCATACAGTATGATGAAGAATCAGAACCAGTAGTGGAAGAGTTCAATTCGCATCTTACCGTGCGTGTTAAAGAGAAGATAATCGGCAAGATACTCAGATTCAGTCCCGATTTCGTTGTTTTGAGTAACGGGATAGTACCGAGTGAAGATAACAAATCGTTGTCACAAGCACTGAAGGTTCCATTGGGAGCCGATGGTTTCTTTCTTGAAGCACATGTGAAACTAAGGCCGGTTGACTTCGCTACGGATGGTGTTTTTGTCTGCGGGCTTGCCCATTATCCAAAAGATATCAGTGAGACGATTGCGCAGGCAAAGGCAGCAGCATCGAGGGCAATAACCGTGTTGAGTAGAGAGGAGATCGAATCAGAGGCAAAAGTGGCATACATTCACGAGAATCGGTGTAATGGTTGCGGTCTATGCGTTGATATTTGCGCTTATAAGGCACTGGAGATTGATCCCCAGAGAAAAGTCGTGACGCTAAATTCGGCATTATGTAAGGGGTGTGGTACCTGTGCTGCTTCCTGTCGATCGTGTGCGATCGATATCAGAGGTTTTAGGGATGAACAAGTCCTGGCGGCACTGGATGTGCTGCGTTGGGATAGGAAATAAATGAAACACGAGAGCAATGAGCGAACCAGTTTTGACAAAAGCAAGTCTTTTGAGCCAAAGATTGTCGCTTTCCTATGTAATTGGTGTTCTTACGCCGGCGCGGACCTTGCTGGGGTGAGTAGATTCCAGTACCCAGCCAACATACGCATAATTAAAGTTCCTTGTTCCGGCCGGATCAATCCTCTTTACATAGTGAAGGCACTCTACAACGGCGTTGACGGAGTATTGGTGTCAGGTTGCCATCCCGGAGATTGTCACTACATTAGCGGGAACTACTTTGCCCGGAGAAAGTTTGCACTGGTCAAGAAGTTTCTGGAATACGTCGGCATAGAATCGGAAAGGGTTCAGTTTTCATGGGTATCTGCAGCAGAGGGCGTGCGGTTCGCGCAAATAATCGACAAGCTAACGAATGAAATTAGAAAACTGGGACCTCTTACATACTTTCGAAAGGGTTCTACGTGTAAAGGGGATCAAACATGAAGCGAGTTGAATCCGAACTAATCACAAACGTAGAAGAACTTCTGGAGGATAAGAAAATAGGTTTCTTCATGGGTTATGAGAATGGCTCTCTGCCGCTTCGAACGTCGCCGTGTTTTGTCAAAGAAAAGGAAGATGTGCAGAGATTAGTGTGGAATTGTTTTTGTACGAACAATCTATCAGTTTATCTTGTCTCACTCATACCTGAGTTGCCGGCAGGCACTAAGGTCGGCATTCTATGCAAGGGTTGCGATAGCCGGTCTCTTGTTAACCTCATTGTGGAAAAACAACTGAAGAGAGAAGACGTATTAATTATGGGGATATCATGTTCTGGTATGATCAACATCGACAAATTGACCGGTAATCTGGATGGCGGAAGGATCTTGGAGGTTGAGGAAAATGAAGAAGAGGTTATTTTGAAGCTTGATACTGGTGAGCAGCGGTTCAGTAGAAAGGATAGTCTATACGAGTCTTGCAAGAATTGCACTCATCCAACACCGAGTGTATACGATATACTCATCCGGGTGGGCGAACACGCACCAAAATCGGTATGTCCTGACCCAATGATCGCCAAATTCAGACAGAAGGAACGGTTAGAGCGATGGCAGATATTCGAGCGGGAATTATCGCGTTGTGTTAGGTGCTATGCATGTCGGAATGCGTGTCCCAATTGCTACTGCAAGGAATGCTTTGCCGAACAGACCAAACCGCGCTGGTTCGGGCTGAGCAATGAATTATCAGATGTGTTATTCTACCATTTGGTGAGAATATTACATCAAGCGGGAAGATGCGTGGATTGTGGTGCGTGTGTGCGAGCCTGCCCCGAAAAGGTAGACCTCAGACTTTTCACACGGATGCTGGTTGATGAAGTTAAGGAACGTTTTGATTATGAACCAGGACTTTCGCCAAACGATTCCCATCTGCTGGGAGTGTTCTCCACCGATGACACCCAAGAATTTATGGTCGAGGTTGACTAATGGAGAGGCCAATGTCGAAGGAATGTCTAATGTACAAAGAAGATTTCGAAGAATTCCTTGCTCGATTGATCGAGGGGCATTCAATATTTTGTCCTTCGGGAGAGGATATTTCTCCCGGAATCAAGAAGGTTGCGGGACGAGAGCAGTTTGCGCTACATCGCGGTCCCAGTCATTTTTCGTTCAAGCATTACTTTCTGCCACAGACCGAGAGATTGTTTTCTTTTGATATGGCTTCCAATAAGATCGATGCATCAAATGGGGAACTTGATGATAATAAACTTGTCGTCCTCATTGGTTTGAGGCCGTGTGATGCAATGGCGATAGAACTTCTCGATCAGGTCTTCTTGCAGCGTGGCCCAGAGGACGTATTTTACGCGAGGAGAAGACGTAGAACGCGGATCATATCCTTTGCATGCAGCGAGCCCCGCACAACATGTTTCTGTGAATCAGTAGGATGTGGACCCGACGCTGCAGCCAGCGCCGATATGGTCATATTTGCATTGAAAGACAGTTATATTGTGAAGACAATTACCCAGTGTGGTGAAGAGCTATTGAACAACACTGGCATGAATTTGGATGGCGTTTCGACAGAAAAACTTGGCGAGAGAGAGCAGATGATTAATGAGTCAAGAGACCGTTTGGAAAAGGTATTCACGAGCGAGGATTTGAATGGAAAAATCATGGATTTTGAGGCGTCCTATTGGAAACAGATTTGTCAGAAATGCCTCGGTTGTGGTATATGCACGTATTTCTGCCCGACTTGTCACTGTTTCGACATCGTTGACGAAGTAGCTGGTTCAAAAGGGAGACGAATACGTTCGTGGGATTCATGTATGTATCCACTCTTCACCTTGCACGCTTCAGGGCACAACCCACGACCCACCCGAAAAGAGAGAATGAGACAGCGCATCATGCATAAATTCGTCTATAGTATGGAACAGTACGGGAGGCGATTCTGTGTTGGATGCGGTCGGTGCGTGATTCATTGTCCAGTCAATCTCGACCTGCGATTAGTTATAAAGGAAATCGCGGAGGGGAAATGAATAACCCCTATATTCCAATGCCGGCTAGAATCGAAAAAATCACTACCGAAAATGAAGCACGCGATATCAAGACATTTGACTTTTCTTTCGTGAATAACGAAGACAAAGACGGTTTCTTGTTTCTTCCTGGGCAGTTTGCAGAACTATCGCTGCTCGGTTTTGGCGAGTGTCCAATCGGCATTGCTTCTTCTCCCACTGAGGTCGGGCATCTATTGTTTACTGTTAAGAGGACCGGTTTTGTGACCAAACACTTGCACCGCGCAGAAGTGGGTGATACGATAGGAATTCGAGGTCCGTTCGGGAACAGTTATCCACTGGATTTGATGGAAGGTAAAAACGTGCTGATTGTCGGAGGTGGATTCGCATTCACAACTCTTCGGGCTACCACAATGTATATGCTTGAACACAACAATCGCGGTCGATTCAAGGAATTAACGATCGTCTACGGTGCACGCAGCCCGGGTGAATTGATTTACAAACAAGAACTGTGGGATTGGGAAAAATCGACCGACTTGAACATGTTCATTACGGTAGATAAAGGCGATGAAAGATGGAAAAGACGCGAGGGCTTTGTACCGACGGTCCTCGAGGACATAGCGCCGAGTTCTCAGGATACAGTTGCTCTGGTATGTGGCCCACCCGTTATGATAAAATTTACCCTGCCCGTTCTCCAGAAACTTGGGTTTCCTCCGGAACGTATCTTTCTGTCTCTTGAAATGCGTATGAAATGCGGCATCGGTATGTGTGGTCGTTGCAACATAGGCCATAAGTATGTATGCGTGGACGGGCCCGTCTTCTCTTGCGCGCAACTGGACGAATTACCACAGGAATATTGAGCAGGGTTTCCTCTAGATAGTCCTCTGACTGTCGTCTGCATGGTTCACGAGCGTCAGAATGGATCTTGGGTGTGTATACTAGACGCCACTCAATCGACGACAATACAACAGGAATACTCAGAACATTCCCAGACTTACGACCGCGATTGCCGCACATATGATCCCGGCAAACCTGAAAGCGCCGACGTGTTCTTTCAAGAAAGTCGCCGATAGAATGGCAGTGATAACAAAGCTTAATTGGATTATTGGCACGGCAGTGCTCAGTTCCCCTTTGTGCAACGCCGTAACATAGAAGAGAGTCGCTAGTGCCGTTAAGATGCCGTTGGCGGGGGCGAGTATGAAGGTTACCTTTGGAAATTTGAAATTCCCGAAAAGGATGTTGTACAGAATGACGAAACTGCTGAAGAAGAGATTCATGAGCAGGATGAAGGAAAGGGGTGAACTGAAGACCCGCGTCGACATTTTTAGCACTATTTGAAAACCTGCTGCTACTATCATTGCGAGTATGGCGATAGATAGAGATCTCTTCTTCGCTGCGAACCGTCCAGGCTCATAGAAGAATGTGAAAATAGCCAGGCAGGTGAGGACGATGCCGGCTATCTTCTGTGCTGACAGTGTCTCCTGCATAAGTAGTATTGCTGCTGCGGCGGACAATACAAAACTCGAGCGGAATATGGTATAATTCACGCTTGCGTGACCTTGGGTCAGGCTGTGTAGCATGAGGGTGACTCCAGTGAATCCGAATATCGCTGTGATCAGACTGTACAGAATATCCGAGCTTTGCCATTGAATACCACCTGACAGCAGAGAGAGTATCAGGATGATGAGCGTATGCGATAGGGTTTGGATGATTAGATACGAGCCTATCGGTACTCCGCGCTGCCGCGCAAGTTTGTTTAGTATATCGGCCGATCCAATAAGCACCATTGCTATTAAGGCTGCTGTCACTGAAGTGATCATTTTCTTATCCTGTAAGAGATTACCAAAATTCTGCTATTATAACCGTATGTGGCGACTGGTCAACAAACATATTCCACTCTATGATTGACAACACGTTGCATATTGTTAGAATCCTACGATGAGTCTTTCCCGGATGTCTAACCGGGCTGAAGTAAAAAAGCGAGGAGGAATCATGAAAAGATTCATTATTTTATTAGTCATACTTGTGGGAACCGGTTTTTCAGTTTCCCTCTGGACAGAAGAGGATTTTGTTAACGCCGACTCGATTCCGCGGGAATTTCCCGTCATGCAATCCGATGTTCACATAACACGTGGCGAATGGCAACGGTGGAGCTATATCCACGAATTATGCCAAACAGCAGCTTTTGTGGCCTCGATGCAGGTGTCGGATTCCCTGGACCCGGAATTCGGAGGAATAATTGAAGGTGAGGATGCACTTACCGTTGTTGAGACCGACAACACACAGCAAGCGATCTGGGTATGGTGCCGTTATTATCAAATAACGGGAGACACTACATATTTCGAGAATATCCGGCGTGCTTGGATGTACGTCATGAATTTCCCTTCCTACTTGGAAGGAAGCGGTGAGAGTATCTTCTACGGCGTCTGGAATTGCGGGCTGGCTCTTTTTGCCGAAAGCATGTATAGGAACACAATCGGTGATACCACCTACCGTCCATATGCCGACACATGTGTAGGTTTTATGCTGTCGAATCCACTTGACTTTACCGGTGTTAGTTCCTACTATCAAAGGCTACATCCTAAGGTTCAATCGCTTGTTGCCGGGATGTTATACCAGTATGGAAAAGAGATGAGCAATCAGGCCTGGAAAGATACGGCGGTTGCCTATGGTACGCGTGTGAGAGAATGGATCGAAGCGAACCCGGATACCAATATCAACGACGAGGTTTGGGCGATGTCGGGTGGTACTGCAGTATGGGGTTTGTGTCGGTCAATATTTGATGCCGACACATCTTATGGCATTAGCTGGCTGAATGTATATCTGCCATACATGAAGTACTTCCAGCCTACCGGCACCTGGAACAATTCCTGGAATATCTGGTACGCAAATGCATACAATCATTCGGCACGGATCACTCAGAATCTGACCTATGTTGATTATCATCACTCCCTGACTGATAGTCTGCTTGTACAGGATTACGACGACGACGGGGGAGTGCCCCCAACCCGTGGTTGGACACAGTATCAAGACCATTCATGGGTATCAAATTACATGGTCTTCATGGGTTTTGAGGGCTTGATGGATTCGATCAGAGAAGTCGATGCAGGAGTCAATGCAATTTATGCGACGGGTCAGAGACCCTTTTTCCTCGAAGGTGATACTATTGCTTTATCGATGAGAGCTGCCAATTATGGGTTTCAGCCGCTACAAAATGCATATTTTGGGTTTCTCGGTGCACATTCTGGTGATACTATCATAGATATGCAGATCGGGGGTGAGGATTCTATCGCGCTTGACGGCACTTGGATCCCTGGCGATACCGGGTATTTTGCTTTCAACGCTTACAGTACATACCCACACGATGGCCGGCTTGAGAATGATACTTTTGCGACTTCTATTTACGTCCAGCCTTTGAGACAACTTGCCGGTAATGTAAGTGATACGCTTAATGGTAATGGGGTGTATGCCAGATTGTACTTCCAATTCGTGGATGCGACCGGAACCGACTTCTTTGACAGCACCCTGAGTGATTCGGTGACTGGAAATTTCAGCGTTTACTTGATCGATTCGCTATACCGTATTTTTGTTGAGACAAGAATACCATACCCCGAACTAGTAGTTGAGAATATCTACGTCACGCCGGAGTCGATCAGTGTGGTCGATATTGGCACGAGTCCAGCGGATATACTGATCGTCAACCGCGACAATGAGGAGAGGTATGCGGAATTTTATACAGTTTGCCTCGATACTCTGAACATGATCTATAAGGTATGGGCGCCTGCCAGTCAAGGATTATTTCCCATAAGCAGGATTGATGAATTCAACGCGAATACGATAATATGGTATACGGGTCGTGCTGCAGTGAATACGGTGACATCAGCTGAGCAAGATAGTCTTATTCAATTTCTTGATGATGGAGGAAAGTTGATCATCACTGGCCAGAATATCGGCGAAGAAATATCCGGGACCTCGCTATACGAAAATTGGCTTCACGCCCAATTAATCAACGATTCGATATCTGTCACACGCTGCTATGCGGATACGCTTGACTCACTGGGGCAGGGTCTGACAAAGATATTTACGGTTGGCAGTGCGCCGAGCCAGTACTCACGTGATGTGATTGCATCTGATGGTAGTGCGCATGAGTTCCTTTTTTATGATACTCTCCATACGAACTGCGCAGCAATATGGTATAATTCAACATTCCCTGATTACCGTGTGATATATTCCGGATTCGGACTTGAAGCGGTTAACCAGATTCCCGGCCATATGAGCCTTACCGAAGTGCTTGCGGTGTTTCTTGATTGGTTCGATGTATTATCCGTGGAAGAGAATTTAGTGGACAGAATTCCCATTTCTCTTCTCGCTGTGTATCCTAATCCTGTTACGCGCCGTATGTTGATAATGATGGGTAGTCCTGTTATTGGTGAATTGGGGTCTCTCTTTGTCTACGATATTACGGGAAGATTAGTGAGGACTCTACATGAAGGAGAGTTACCAGATGTCCTGATGTGGCATCTGGAGGATGATATCGGCCGTCAGCTGGCCAATGGTGTATACTTCCTTAAATTGAGGACGAAACAGCGAAGTGATATAGTAAAGGTCGTTATCGTTGATTAATACTTGATTTCTCCAGATCGCCATCTGTAGCCGAATTCTTCTGTCGTCATGTTGTGTGCAACCGGCATGTTTGTATAGAAATCTGCGATCAACGAACCGTCCTGTAGTGTCCCAGATACCCCCATTATGGGGCCGATTTTACTCGGATTATATCTGTTTGGAAATATTACGACCTCAAGGATACCTGTTTCATCGTCTATGGTCAGAAAGCACATTAATTTGCCATTTCTTGTACGGATCGTTCTTTTGGTGATAAGGGTACCCATGAGTTTTGTCTTGTTGAGGGGTTCTGATAGACGCAGCTGACGTTCCGGGTAGAATATCTCCAGGATATGTCGTTCAGGGATGAATCCAATCGTTTTAAGTTGGTCTAATACTTTAATACTGTTGTTAAAATCGCGTAATTCTGGAACTTTTTCCAGGAAGTTAGGAATGGCTTCTTTGGATATTTTTGAATCCATTAGAAGAAAATAAAATTCTGGCCAGGTATTCCCGAATACATCCAGACTTCTGGATTTTATGAGGGAAATACCTTCGTCGATCGAGGGTCTTACTCGATAAAAGAAATCCCGTACGTTCTGGTACGGACGCATTTTGATTATTTTCCTGATCGTCTCTTTGGAGAGTTCTTTTATTTCGTCCAGGCCAGTAAGAAGTGATGAACCGTAAATCGTGAAGTTGCTGTAGCTTTTATCCACGTCGGGTGCCAATATTTCGAGACCCCACCTTCTCGCTTCATTTATATATGCAATAGTTGGATAGTAGCCTCCCTTGTTATTTATTACCTGGCAGAAGAATTTTGCTGGTTCGTGATATTTTTGATATGCCGATAAATATGCAAGTGTTGCATAAGTAATGCTATGTGCTTTGTTGAAGCCGAAAGATGAGAATGATCTTATACGATCCCAGACCGGCTCGGTTTCTCGTAAATGGTAACCCATGGTTTTTGCTTTGGAGAAAAATATTTCCTTGAGTTCCCTCATACTGCCCGCATTGCGTGCTTTGGTCATTGCCCGTCGTAGCATGTCACCATCACTCAATGAAAAATGGGCGAAATCATGGGCAATTTGTAGTATCTGTTCCTGGTAAACAGGTATGCCGAGTGTATCATACAATGCTTTTTGGAGTTTGGGGTGGGGATAATCTATTTTTTCCTCGCCTTTGATGCGTTTTAGAAATCTTTCTTTCATGCCACCTTGTGCCGGTCCGGGTCGTATGATGGCTATCGCATTGGCAATATCCATAATTGTCTTAGGATTTATCCTTTTGAGCATGTACCTGACCATGGGGCTTTCTATTTGGAAACAACCCAGCGTTCTTGCCCTACCGATAAAATTGTATACTTCAGGGTCATCGAAGTTGATTTTTTCCTTCGATAGATATAACTGAGGGAATCCCCTTACTCCGAGGATATCAATTTTCACCAACCCGACCACCTCTACGCCGTCCTTATCCAGATGAGTAATTTGATCTGCGGGACTGGGGTATAGCGGTACATAGTTGCGTATGCTACTCGGTGTTATTACGATGCCGCTCGGATGACACGAAAAATAGTGGGGATAACCAATGATCTTTTCGGAAAGGTCGTGTATAGCGCGGATAGTCCTTTCTTCGATGTGATTGTTGATTGTCTTTAATTCACGCGGCGAAATGCCATAGGCACGGGCTGTTTCGCGAAAACTGGCCCGGCGTTTGAAACGATTGATCACCGAAATATGAGCAACATGGTCGCCGCCGAATTTTTTATAGATTTCTCTAATTAATCTCTCGCGCTCATTGAATTCGACATCGACGTCGATGTCCGGTGGTTCGGTACGCTGAGGATTGAGGAATCTTTCAAAGGGTAAGTTATGTTTAAGCGGGTCTGTTATTGAAAGGCCCAGTTTATAAAGAATAAATGAGGAAGCAGCTGAACCGCGTACATTCATCCCGATACTTTTTTCGAGGGCAAATTCCTTTAAATGATAGACAAGGGAAAAATGCGGTGCAAAACCAGTATTCATGATGATCTCGTACTCATGATCGAGTCGTTTTTTTTCCTTGCCGGTCAAGTTTTTGCATTTTTGTTCTATTATGTCATGCAGGTGTCCATTTGATACTGGGAATATCCATCCTCTATTTTCTGGAGTATAATTACACATTTCAGACAATTCAATATTATTCCGTATCGCAGTCGGGTATTCGGTAAACACTCTATTGAATTTTTCGTTACTCAACAGATAATACGGTAGTATTCCTTTATTTTCGTAAGGATTGCCTTTTATGGTACACATTAATCTATATATGATCTTGTCTTTTTCTGTTACGTAGAAGATTTCGTTTGTGGCGACTGCCGGGAATGCGTTGTCTATTATGGCGTGGCAGGGGAGAAGCAGATAGTATTTTAGTGAGAACGAAGGACCTAATTTTCTTAGCAGCCCCAGGGAGTTTGTGAGCAAAATAATGCCTCTGGCATGCTCTTCGATATAGGGAATGTTGATTCTATCGAAAGACATTTCGGTTACTATTTTGCTGAGATTACTATAGCCTTCCTCATTTTGTATTATTAAATATGATTTACTGCTTTTTTCTTTGGTGAGATTAATTCTTGCGCCAATAATAGGTTTTATTTCGTATTGTTTTGCATACTTTATGAATTCATGCAAACCGAAAAATGTGATATCTACCAGTCCGCAACTCTTTAAGTTATTCCTATGCAGGTGGTCGAATAGTGTTTTGAAATCCGAACCACCAACTCCATAATTACTGTGATAGAGAAGGGGTGTGTAGGGTGTATCCATGATTGCTGTCTTTGAAATGTTTTTTTAAGACACTGGTATTGCCGGCAAAAAGAGAATTGAATCCGAATTTGCTCCGTACTTTATCCAGGGCGCCATTCAATCGATTAAGTCGCTCCTCTTTTAACATGAACATAGAGGACTGTAGGCCGTCGTATTCAAATCCTGATAAGGCGATGCCGATCAGCCTTATTCGTTTTTTTTCCTTCAGGATTTCTTCTAAAATCCTTACACCGAGTTCGAAAATTATTTGCTGGGCATTGACTGCAGGCATTCTGGTTCTTCTCGATATTGTTTTGAAATCGGAGAATCTCGTCTTCACGGTGAGTGTTTTGGCGAGCAGTTTCTTTTTACGTAGTGTGCTACATGCGCGTTCTGTAAGGTAATATAATAGTGCATAAATAAGATTTCGGTTCAAAGTATCTTCATGTAAAGTTGTTTCACGGCTGATCGATTTCATTGTGTCTGTGCATTGGTAGTCACCGCCATTTATGAAGAATTTGAGTATTTTATAATAGTTACCTAAGGCGGTCTCTGCTATCCAGTCTGGGGTGTCTATTAATTCTTGTACGGTATTGATGTTTAGATTTTTTAGAACGGCGACATTTTTTGGTCCAATGCCGGGCAGGACGTCGACACCAAGGGGTGTGAGAAAAGCTATTTCATCTTTTTTCGGGACTACAAGCGTACCGTTTGGTTTTGATCGCTCGCAGGCGATTTTTGAAAATACTCTTGTTCGTGCAATGCCGACGGAGGATGGAATATTCAGAGTTTTTTTGATCTCATTTTTCATTTTGTGGGCCAATTCAAGAGGAGAGCCGAATAGACGCTGAGTTCCCAGCGCATTTATATACGCTTCATCTATTGAAACCATATCTACTTCCGGAGAATAGGAACTTATGATTTCATGAAATCGGTCCGAATATAACCGATAGTGTTGGAAATTTCCTCTTAAGAATGTTGCGTGGGGGCATAACCGGTAAGCGAGTGATGTGGGCATGCCTGAATGAATGCCGAATTTTCTTGCTTCATAAGATGCCGAAGCGACCACGCCTCTTTCTTGTGGTAATCCGCCGACAATTACTGGCTTATGTTGTAATGATGG
>CP070686.1:2550095-2557900 GCA_020353055.1 Caldifarciminota bacterium
TAGTGAGTCGGTAGTAATATACACCGTTTGGCAAATCTCCAGCCTCAAAAATAACGTTATGCTCACCCACCCCAAGTTCTCCCTCAATTAACGTGGTCACTTCCTGACCTAAGATATTGAAAATCTTTAATGTAACTTCCTCGGCCCTCGGCAATAAGAACCGTATGCTCGTGGAATTCCTGAAAGGGTTCGGTTCACTCTGCTTTAGCGTGAACGATGCTGTTGGAATTGTTAATTCGTTCTCAGCAATACCAAATTCTTCGGCGTAATTAAGAAGCGCGATTGCTATTTCTGTCACGCTGCCAATATCCTCACCATTTGTCAATACAACCGAACCCGTGTTATTATTCCAGTCATAGGCGATTCTCGCTCGGATGCCGGAGGACCACCCCTGATGACCCCAAATCCAACGGCCGTCAAGAAACTTCTTATACCAGAAAAGCCCCTGCTCCGGATTCAACACGGGATACTGAGACGTTGTCATCAGTACCACGGTAGTACTGTCAAGAATTCTTACGGTATCATCGATCACACCATACTGCATGAATGCAGTGAGCAAACGTGCGAGCTGACGCGAGCTTGTCCTCAGCGTGCCGCATGGATAATACGGTTTACCTACGTGCCCGTAAGGTATTTGTGTCGAGCCGTTCCAATGATAAGGCATTGCGATATTGTTTATGTCCAGTTGAGAGAGAAACCATGCGGTCTCGTTCATGTTGAGTGGATCGAATATCGAATCATGACACCATATCGGGAAACTGTCAGCCAGCAATTCTACGATGTAACCGCAAACAGCGGCACCGATATTACAGTAGTCATCCTGTGAAGCCGGAGGCCAGGGATTGTAATTATCGATATCGTAGTATATTCCACCGGGAACAAGATAATCCTCCAGGAATTCGCCGAGCGGAACCGGTGAATCTCCCTGAATATTGAGAGGATCCAGAATAGCCCAGTTATCATTGATGCTCGACATATGGGTCATGCACATACGGATGCTTATTACCGAATCCGGATAATAGGGGTTTCTGACCGGAAAGCCAAGGAGACTTCCCACATCATCGTCGAGACTGAATGAATACTGCTCCCAAATCTGCATCATGGCAATCGCCACACTTGTCTTGGATATCGAAGCGAGATAGAAGAGTGTTGAATCGGCCACCGGTATGCTATCTTCAAGTACCGCATAACCATAACACTGATTCCATACGATCTGCCCATCTTTAAGCGCAATCGTAGCCACTCCCGGAATGTGATTCTGACTCATTCGGTGACTGATCATTGAATCGAGGCTGGCTGAGTCACTTCGCGTTTGTGTCCCAGCTGGTTCATAATGTTCGTTACGGACATCAAAATTCGAGCTGAGGAAATCGATCTCTGCCGCATGTGAGAGCATACATAATCCGGTGAAAAATATCAGAATCGAATAAATGGTCTTGTTCATAGCGAATATAACTGTAATGTAAATCAGCCAAAAAGTCAAGCAGATTATGGGACTAATTGTTGACTTCTGCACGTCGCATCATATAATTGGATATATTATCATAATACGGGAGAAGATATGAAAATGATATTCATCTTGACGGCATCATTAGCTCTATTCATTCCGTTCATTGGCTGCACCGAACAGACCAATGAACTCACCGGTGACGGTATTGTGACAGTGGGCATCTACGCAGATGAGCAGGCCTCAGGCATATGTTACATCGCTGCGGAGAATATGTTCAAGTGGATGGGTTTCGAAACCAGGCGCATATACGCATCCACACTCAATGAAGGTGACATCGAACATATCGACGTCTTCTACTTTCCTGGCGGCGTCTACGGCAGCGCCATCGATAGTGTTGGTCTGCGGCGGCTTACAGATGCTGTGGCTTCCGGACGCGGATATATCGGCACCTGCGGCGGCGCATATTTCGCTGCTGATTTGGGCATATACGAAGGCGTTGTGACCGGACCCGTACCAGGACTCGAGATAGAGATGTGTGAGGTTTATCTTATGAAACCCCATCCGATAACCGATGACCAACCCGCAAGCCTCTGGATCATGTATTTTAACAGTCCCTACTTCCTGCCCGACACAGGCGCAGTGATCGACACTATCGGGTTCTATAATATTTCGGGTTATCCGGCGCTAGTCGCTTGCGAGTATGGAGCGGGCCGCGTTTTCCTCACCGGACCACATCCCGAATGGGAAGAAGACGACAACCGCGACGGCGTTTCTGCCTATGACAGTTTCGATGATGTTGAGTCTGATTGGCCCATGATGCACAATGCCACCCGCTGGTGTTTGTATGACCTCTAATTCCCCTGGGGGGACAGGCATAACATTTTTAACATTTTGATCAGTGCCCTGTGTCGAGGGTCTCGCGTCCGCTTGACACATCCATCTTTTCCTTTACTATAGGCGGATAAAGAGGAGTGTTATCGTGCGCAATCGAAGATTTGGCTATATTTTATCCTTGATCATCGTGGTAATAGTCAGCCCGCTGCTCAGTGGAAATGCAGGAGTAGCTTTTGCCGATGCAGGGAATCTTGACCTGGAACCCTACGACGTACCTTGTCGTGACCACACCGTGCAGGCGATTGTCTGGTCAGGGAACAATCCTAAGATGACTATCGAACAACTGGCTGCCTATTGCGGGCCTATACTGTGGTTTTCGCCCGACGAACCTCTGCTCGCAGGAAACGAGGGACAAGAAATCAGTCTACCCGAACCTTTTCCATTTGAAGAAACCGTGACGACGCCGGTTGTTTATTACCGCATACGTACCATAGTGGTGCGTGAAGATGCCGACGGACCGGCGTACATTCCCTATGCGCAAAATAAGAACCTTGGGTTCATCGACCTCCACCAAATCATAGGAATTGAATTGGATTATTTCTTCTATTACCACAAAGAAGAAGGCATGGGTAGTCATGAACATGATGTGGAATCGGTTCAATTCACACTACACGCATGGAGGAGAGAAGATTGCCCGGACTGTAAATACAATCTCGTCGTTACTCGGGTCGTGGCAAAAGCACACGGCATTCACTGGTACGACAACATTTTGAAAGTGGATGAGTATGCGAAATTCCCAATGCATATTTTAGTAGAAGAAGGCAAGCATGCAAGTTGCACTGATAAAAACGGTGACGGCTACTTCACCCCCGGCTACGATGTTAATAAACGGGTGAATGATGCGTGGGGTGTACGTGACGTGATGCGTACCGGCACGCTTTTTACCAGCAGTTATCAGGCCTGGATGACTAAGTTGAGACGCGAAGAGCATCGGGTGTTCCCTCCTCTACCGGAAGACAGCCCGCTTCGTGAGAGTCATCTTGAAAATGGTGTTTATGCACCAAAGAATGCAACCTATGTTCTCAGACCATTCCCATCAACAGAAGCAGAATCCAATGTGCATCCTTATATCGCCGGAAAGGGCGATCCGAGATGGCCGAGAGAAAAAGTATATACCGATCTGACAAGACTTCAGCGCTGGGTTGCAGAAGCCGGTGATTTTGTTAAATCTTTGTCCATTGCCTTTCGTGCAGATGGTGATTACGGCATGTCTATTATTTTCCCCCTCTTCATCGTGAAGCACTTTCAGGAACCCTTTGGTGGCGGCTGGATAGTCAATCGAATCTACTTCAAGGACACGGATATGAGGGACTTTGCCTGGACTGTACTATACACTGCCTCTGCTTCGCGCTGGATGGAAGGCTACCTTTCTGCTGGGTTCGAATGGGATGAAGAATGGGATGATATATACTCCCCAGAGACTTTCGAAAGCAACAGGAATTTTGTGCTGGAAACCGGCGTGAAGTTCAGGGCGAACTTAACTAATACTCCTCTGAAATTCCTCAACAATTTGACGGATTTCTGGGGTCTCCGCCTCGGTATCAAGAGTACCGGTTTCGTTGATATAGACAGACTGACTTATGTCATTGAAATCGGTGCCGGCTCTTGGTAAATCCGGGGACAGGCATAACATTTTTAACATTTTTGGTAAATCCGGGGACAGGCATAACATTTTTAACATTTTTGTGCAAAGCTCTGTGTACCGTCATTTTTGATATACGACACAATTGAGCAATCTTTGCCGCTTGCAATCCGACTTCTTCGACCAAGAACTTAATGACTTCACATCTCGTGCGCTTCTCTTCCCATCCATGTGGATTAAGTAATAACCCATGTTTGATCTTGAAACGTGTTGTTACGAGTTCATATATTTGTTTCTCACTGAGATTCTCTCGAACCTCAGGCGCTAGGCGTACCTGCACTTCCCGATTGAAATCTTCATTACCGATCACTACCATTGATTTCAGATTCCAATCTATGGGTCCATTCTCAGTGCCTTCGACAAATTCTTCATATCGACTTCTGCGTCCCTGCTTGTCTCCAAATTGCTCCAGGATAACATCGGGTTTTAGAAAACCCAATGGTGCCGCTCCAATATATATTTGATAACTGGTCCACGGATACTGCCTCGGAGCAGTCACAATCCCTGCCTCTACCGCCTGACGATGGATATAGCGGGATAACCACAAACCATACTCATTTGCTTGCACGACTTTGTTGTTGAATCTTTCTCCAAAAACATGACCAACGCGCCCTATCATATGATTATAATACTGGGCATACTCACCATGGAGGCTATTCATGAACTGCGAAACCTTACCTAGATGATCATACAGAAACAAATGTATGTGCGATTGCATCAGAGCATATGCAATGGTATCAATCTGATTGTTATTACTGTATTTTTCAAGTAGGCTAATATACCTTTCATAATGCTGATCAACAAGGAAAATTGCCTGCCGGTTGTTACCCCAGGCATATATGTGATGATATATTTCTTCTCCAAATAATCTTGGACGCCTAGCCATTTTTTATTCTGCAAAGAGCGGCTATGACAGAACAATGACAGATACTGATAAAAGGTGCAAAATATCATGCCAGTCCCCATAATAAATACAAGTTTGATGAGGCTAAAAACAACAGGGGAGGTGAAAAAAAGAACTCAAAATGTTAAAAATGTTATGCCTGTCCCCGCTACAGGGAAAAGCCAAGAGACCAGCGTAGTTTCCAGGGTTCTCCCGGAGTATAAGTGTAGAGTGGTAGATTCACAGAAATACTTAGACCATACAACGGCAACCTGGCAATGGTTTCTGCGCTAATTACAAGGCTTACCCCGACGTCAAAGGCGAATCTGTCATAATATCCTATGTCGGTAAAGATTTGAACTAACGAACGTGCCGGAAATTCAAGGTTCAATGTATACATCTGATCGGAATTTAGATGCAGGCTCTGGTATCCACGCATATTACCATCACCCGGGATATGGAGTCGTTCCTGCGGCGAGTACGTACCAGATTGATTGAACACTAGATCCGCCATCCAATTGATGCGAAGTAGGCCGCTCAGAAACAGCCTTTGCTGACGCGGAGCATTACCCAATATTACACCCACGAAAAGACGTGCATTGACCGGTATAGGAATTTCAAATGTCTTTTTCACCTCAAATGTGGTTTTGAGGTATTCCCACTCGCTCCCGATCGCATGATGGGCGAAAGAAATACCTGAAGTGATATTTAGCACCGAATGTCGGAATATGAATTGATTATCAAATGAGATATTTCTACCTAATTCCCAATCGATCGAATCGAGCCCAGCATACGAAGATAGTTCATCGTAAGAAAGCAGATTAGTTAAACCTACCTGGGGTTTTCGTGTGAAAGGCCGCCCGAGACTCGTTGAGAACCCGACATGTACGTTATCGCCGCCGCGAGCACGTGAGCCGCCAAACAGAAGGCGCGTACGTACACCATCTTTGAAGATTATCGGAGTCTGATAGTTCACAGAAGGATAATGTCTCTTGCTGCCAAATCCATAGATATAGCGAGCGGTCACTTGATATCCTCCCTTAACAAAATCGAAATCAGCGAACTTATCTCCGAAGATATAGAAACCCCCAACGACGCCATCATATGTATCATACCAGAGATAAGGTGTCCATAAGATCTGATACGTCGAGAATGAAGGCCAGTCAAAGTCAAAAATCGGTTTAATCGACACCCTCCGTGGTGCATAATTGTTCCAGTAATCCGCCTCCATAGTGTATTCGGAAGGGTCCAACACTACTTGCGTGATCTCCCCCAAGGTATCTGGTACGACTATTGTGTCTCTCTTCCTTTGTCCATCGATGTAGTATACTTGTTCTCCAAATTCGGTTGTAACATGTACATCTATTGGAATCATCAATTCGCCTCTGTTTTCAATCTCCGCCGTATACTCGGTGATTCGATAAACAGCCCAGTCACAATATTTCGTGGAATGGAGAAACGAATCAAATAGCATGCCCAGATCACGCTCATTTACCTCACCGCATACCTCAACGAAATCCTCTGATTTTGCATGTTCGAACGCATAGTCCCTATAGTATTGTCTAAGTATCTCATCGAACTGGTCTCTTCCGTACAGTTTCTCAAGCGATAAGAAAAAGAGTGCTGGTTTTGACTTAACGCTGTTTGTGTATGAGTAAGGTATATCAGCGTAGCTTGATGCCGGCGACGAAACCGGTTTTTCCACCTGATTTGTCTGCATTAAGTAGTAGTACAAACGATGATAATACCTTAAAGACAGAGGCGGGAAGAATGATGTCTTTATGAGTGAGTTATCTTTTCCATATTTGTCATCCATGTAACGTATTGTCGCATAAGATGCAAGCCCCTGCCCGAGCCATCCATGTTGTGAATCATTGACGCCGACAACCGCACCGAACCACTGCCAGCCTATTTCATTTACCAATTGTGACTCAAACAACCTCGTCAAGGGATCTTCTTTAATATCCATGATGATCAACTGCGGGTATTTCGAGGGGCCCTGATAAAAACCATCCACAAGATTAAGGTCCTCGTAGGGGTAATCACCGAACCAGTCATTGAATCTCGACACCGCATCAACCACATAACTGTAGGTATTTGCGTGATGTTTTTCATGTTCCGGCCGGTAATAAATCGAAACATTCACATTATCTATTTTGTGTGATTGCACACTAAAATTCCTGTCACATACCCATGCAAAATCACTCACATTTCTTGCCAGAAAACGCACTATTTGACGCCCGCCGGTCTTCGGTTCATTGACCGCAGCTGAAAGGTAATCCGGGAGTTCTTTCTCTGTCTGCATTGTTTTCTTACCAGTGCCCACAATAACATAATCTTCAGGAAGGTCGACCGTGATATCATAGTCACCGAATTCACCGTGAGTGCTTCCGAGCGGATGTAGGGGTTCGAGGTTCCATCCATCCGTATCAAACACGCATATCTTCGGGTACCAGTAAGTCATTTCATAGTGACCAGGCCAGTATCCTCCTTCGCGTAATTCTCGGGGAATCTTCAGAGTGAAATCAATGCTCAATCCTGCGGAATCGCCGGTACCAATTGTTTGCTTCAAGGGTATGCTTAAAATCGTTTCGGTGATGTTGAATTTCATAAACTCACCTTCCGACATAACCTTGTCGATCCTGACACCGCCAAAGTCATCCTGCGACATTGTCAAAAACCTTTCATCACCCACCTTGTTCGCTTCTCGTGCATAGTAAGTATGCTGATTGTGAAAAGCATCAGCGTGCAGAAAGAAATAGAGAGTGTCGAGATCGTGAGGTGAATTGTTTTTATAATTCAGGCGCGCCGTGGCAAAGAGCGTATGCTCATCGGTTTCAAGGAACGCATATATATCATACGAAACACGTTGTTGCCATGCAGCCTGCACAAGGAATACAAGAATAATCATGATGTCCGTGCTATCTGATGGTTAA
>CP070686.1:2558000-2561250 GCA_020353055.1 Caldifarciminota bacterium
CACTGGGGCGGAGCGGGTAATTATGAGACATTTCAGGTGATACTTTATGATCCTCTGTATTATCCGACGCCGACTGGTGATGGTGAAATTGTGGTTCAGTATTTGGTGCAGATGCAGGAGCCGTACAGCACGCTCGGCATCGAGGATCATACTGAGACGGTTGGTATTCAGTATTATTTCAATGGTATCTATCATGAATTGGCAGTACCCGTGACCGATTCATTTGCCTTGAAATACACGACCTCTCCACCCAGCACTGGCATTGAAGAGCAAGAAGAATTGACGACGGTACCAGCACGCACGACGCTGAGTGTCACCTATCCAAATCCATTTACCAGAGAAATGAACGTTGCCTATCAAGTAGCAAAAGGCGGTAAGGTGTCTATACAGGTTTATGACGTGAGTGGCCGGCTCGTGCGTACGATTACAGATGGCATACATGATCCTGGCTATTATACGCTTGCCTGGGATGCCACGGATGATAAAGGCCGCGCAGTCCCTGCCGGCATATATTTTCTACGCTTTGATACCATTGATTATTCGCAGGTTGAAAAGGCGATACTTCTTAGATGATGGTAATCGGGTTTGGGGTCAGGACGCTAGAAAAAAGAAATATATAAAATCCGGTATCCCGACCCCAACCTACTAACGATATGTAACAAGGAGGTCCAGTGAAAAAAGTTTTCGGTCTTTTGGTTCTAGTCTTTCTTCCTGTAGCTGCGGGAACAGTAACCAAGACAATAACGTTTGCGCGAGAAGACTTGACCATTACGAAAGTGAATGAATATGATATTGTGGAATTGAACGGCTATTCCGCTCTCATTAAGCCAGGCGAACCGAGGCTGCCTCGCGCTATGCAGCGTGTTATCATCCCGGCTGGTGCGCTTCCGACGCGTGTCGAAATAGTCGCGAGTGATTGGATCGATATACCGGGTACATACCACGTAGTACCTGCCCAGCCAGATGTCCCGTTGCCAATGCCAGGAAAAACGTTTATTCCAGAGGAATACCCACCCGATCCTCGAGTCTATTCTTCGGAGAACTTATATCCTGAGCTTGAGATAAGAATGAGTGGCACCGGTAACATGAACGGTTATCGGATAGCACATGTTGAGTTATTTCCTGTTCGCTATATACCGGCTCAAGGTATCTTGCGGTTCGCTACGAGTATAACCTTCAGATTAGAGTATTCGGAGCATCGGGTTCCTGATGTAATAGCAACTGCTCGTCAGAAAGAGATTTTTGGTAGAGCAGTTCATGCAATGGTGGTAAACCCCGAGGACGTCATCTCGTTCGCGCCACGAATAGCCAAACCCGTAGCCCCCTCTCGTGTTCCATCTGGTTATTATGAATACGTCATTATAAGCGAATCGCCCATGGATACAGTATTTCAACGCCTTGCGGATTGGAAAACGAAGAAAGGTATACCGGCAACAGTAGTCACCGTTTCTTGGATAAACGCTAATTATTCGGGTTATGACCTTCAAGAGCGGATCAGAAATTTTATCATTGATGCACAGGCGAACTGGGGTACTATCTATATACTCTTGGGAGGTTCAGCCGACCAGAGGACGAGTGGTCAGAATATCGTACCCGCGCGTCGGGCATTTTATACCGTATCCGGTGTAGGAATTTATCCTGACGAAGATACCATTCCATCGGATCTCTATTACTCTGACCTCGACGGTACCTGGGATCTCGACGGCGACCATATCTGGGGTGAATACGTTGACGATGTCGATATGTATGCTGACGTGTATGTTGGACGCGCCTCGGTGTATACAGTGTCAATGGCGCAGAATTTTGTGTATAAGGTGCTCACCTATGAAAAGAATCCACCAACCACATACATCAAGAAGATGCTGCTCCCCGCTGCCATACTCTGGTCATCCTACAACGAAAGACCGATGCAGGACTCCATTGCCCGTATGACCCCGGCTGGATGGTTTGATGCCAAGTTGTATCAGAGAGAAGGTAACTTATCGAGACAGGGAATGATCGATTCCATGAATGTTGGGTATGGTATGGGTCACTGGGTAGGCCATGGCGACGAGGACGGAATCTATATGGGCTCACCGTATTTAACCTCGGGCGATGCCGACGTTCTCATTAATGGTGATAAACAGGGTATTGCAAATTCTATTGGCTGTATGTGCGGTGCCTGGGATTACGTTCCAGGTGGTGATTGTTTTGCCGAACACTTAGTCAATCGCGAAGGTGGCGGACTCGTTGCAGCATTGATGAATTCACGATACGGTTGGGGAGCCTACGTGAGCGGCTACGTACCTGGTCCATCAGAACGTATCGATACGACCTTTTATGCAAACATATTCAATATCGATATGTTTCATCTTGGTGCAGTTCATGCCGTCGCAAAGGATGCCTGGGTTTTTTATGCAGATTCTGGTGCGCAATATAATTTTACACGATGGTGTATCTATGAATTGAACCTATTCGGTGATCCTGCGTTACCCCTCTGGACTGATGTGCCGGCAACACTTACGGTTGATTTTCCGTCGGCTATTCCTATTGGTAATCAAGATGTATACGTCACCGTGACGAGCAGTGAAAGCCCATTGAGTAATGCATTGGTCTGCCTGCAGAAAGGAACAGAGACCTATGCAAAAGGTTACACAAACGCTTCTGGATTAGCAATCCTGAGTATCGAACCAACTTCTCCAGGGCAAATGTCTGTAACCGTGACCGCAAAAAATCACTATCCATTTGAGGACTCGCTCATTGTCCAGGCAAGCAATTATGCCTATGTTACCTATTTGAAGTGTTCAATTAGTGATCCATTACCAGGTGGTAATAATAATGGTGAGCTTAATCCTGGTGAATCAGCAGAAATACCACTCTGGGTCAGAAACTGGGGACAGAGTCAAGGAAATAATGTTACTGGAATACTGAGTGCCACAGATGTCTATGCTACGTTATCTGATACAATAAAAAATTTCGGAAATATTCCGGCAGATGATTCGGCTTACACCGGGTCTGACGGCTATAATGTAGATATTTCACCAACGTGTCCCAATGAGCATTCCATCCTTTTTACACTGACCTGTAAAGATGACGCTGATTCAACGTGGACTTCACAATTCAGTCTCCTGGTCTATGCTCCGATTTTGACCTTTGAGAATGTGACCGTGGTCAATGATGATAATAGCAATGGCATCTTGGATCCGGGTGAGACCGCGGATCTAGTCGTAACGCTCGGGAATGAAGGCGGTGCAGCAGCAGAAGATATCAC
>CP070686.1:2561350-2571665 GCA_020353055.1 Caldifarciminota bacterium
ATGGATCATGTACGAACCGGTGGTACATTGCTGAATCAGAAATTCACGCCACAGTTGCTTGCTGGCAAAGATGGGATAAGAAATCTCGTTGCGTTGATACGTGCCTATTTTAACATGAACGGGCATCATATTCAGTTCAACGTTGTGACTGCGGAAACGTTAAAAAAAGCCCAGAAGAACCCGGAAAAGTATCGCGATCTGATCGTGAGAGTTGCCGGGTACAGTGATTATTTCGTCGATCTGGGGAAAGATCTGCAGAACGAGATAATTCGCCGAACAGAACAGGGGAGATGTTTTCAGTAGAGGCACATTAGCTTAAAGCTCAGGGGGGAGCATCTTGTTATGTTAATGCTGTTTGCTCTGTCATTTAGCCCGTTTTACTTCATCCATTATTCTGACCCTCAGATAGGCAGAAATGTTGCGGCGCTGCCCAATGTCGCCATGGCAGTGAATCAAATAGACGCCATGGTTCCCTCCCCTCATTTCGTTATTGTTGCTGGTGACATGGGTAATAATCCTGGGAGCCAAGCACTTGTTTTAGCCCAATGGATGACGTGCGATAGCCTCTTTGGTCTCCTTCCAATGCCGAAATACTACGTGCCGGGGAATAACGATATAGGTTACGAAAACGAAATTTGCTGGACACCAGCGATGTTGCAGTTCTACCGTAATTTCTGGGGAGCAGATTATTACTCTTTTGATGCTGATTCCTGTCATTATGTAGCACTCAATTCAACTCTCCTTGACACATATGATCCACATGCCTGCTATCCATACTCCTTGGAACAGGATAGTTTCATGCGCTGGGATCTGCAGAGCATCCAGCAGCAGGATCATAAACATCTATTTCTCTTTTTTCATTTTCCATTGTATGTGTTCTCACCACTTGATCCAAACTTGCAAGCAATAGTGGATCGCCCGCGTCGCGATACCGTGCTTCAGTATTTGATTGACTATGATTTCACCGCGGTATTCACAGGTCACTGGCATCAGGATTATACCAATTTCTACTGGCCCTCGTTATTGCAGACGGGTATCGCAACATGCAATACCGATCCACCAGTCGGCTACCGGATTGTGAAAGTCTTCGAAAATGGGATAGAGACCTTTACCGTCTATTTGCCGAACCCCCTAGACAGCGTTCCATTAGTGAAAATCATTGCAGCAGCAGTAAACCCGGAAACTGTTGAGGTGAATCTACCGGTCTCATTCACATGTATCGTCGATTCATTCAATTTTCCGGATTGGGTCAATGTATCATTCAATTGGCAGTTCGGTGATGGCGATTCATCAACTGTAGCGAATACGTCTCATGTTTATTCAGATACCGGGCATTATAGAGTAGTATTGGCTGTGTATGAGTTACATGATAAGTGTGCTATATACAAATTTGATGTTATTGTTGAAGAAGCATCACAACTGTACGAGGAGATCGTACAGGATATTCATAACGATGATCTGTACTTTCATGCTTCCCAGAATGCTGTCGAATTGAGAGTTGCTGAATCTGGATATGTAATACTTGACCTCTATCAAGCAGACGGCCGATTGCTCGGGCGAATCGTGGAGCGTTATCTGGAAAGAGGATTACACCGATTAGAACTGGATCCGACTATTCCTTCCGGAGTATATTTCTTAAGGTTATCAACACCGAGAAGGTGTTTGGTAAGGAAGTATGTCTTCATCCAATGATGAAGAAGTTATTGAGTGGAAGATTGTAACAAAGTCATTACAGGCAGAACCAGGTGTAGCGGGGTGAAGTATATGTATCAGTATCTAGAAAGGAGGAAGATATGGCAGAAAGTGTATACAAAATAGTCGAGCTCGTAGGAACGAGTCCTGAGTCCTGGGAGAAAGCGGCAGAAGCCGCAGTAAGGAAAGCTTCAGCAAGCCTTCGTGATCTCAGAATTGCCGAGGTGTCTGAACTCGATATGCATATCAAGGATGGAAAGGTTGAGGCTTATCGGGCGAGAATCAAGGTTTCATTCAAGTATGAGGGAGGCCAATAGACAGGGTTGCCAAGTAGATTCAATCGACAAAAGAGGGCATTTCTTAATTTGCCTGTGATAATTATGTGAGAGTTGCCTGTATATTTAAATAGAGCAATTGCGGCAGTTTTTCTGTCCGCGGGATGGACCAGGAGTGGAACATGTGTAGCTTGGTATTTGCTATCCTTCTATTGAATACCACCGGAGGTAAGATCCAGGGTATTGTAAGAGACGAAGAGTCGGGTGAGCCCATCCCTTACGCCAATGTTATTATCCAGGAAGATCAAATAGGAACGGCAACCGATGTAGACGGGGGTTTCTACATTATGCAAATAGCGCCTGGTGCTTATGCTATCGAAGTTTCTTGCATGGGATATCAGACAAAAATCGTTACGGGTGTTCTGGTCGAATTCAACCAGACCTCACGTCTGGACATAGCGCTGAAGCAATCACCTGTCGAAATCGCACCTGTTACCGTGGTCGGTACGTCTCCTTATGTAAGCAAGGACATGACCGGCACAACGTATATTATCAGAAAGACTGAACTCGCCGCACTACCGGTGGATTATACTGTTGAATTCATTGCGTTCCAGCCATCGGTTGCACGTCTTGACACTGCCTTGCACGTACGCGGGGGACGGCCGACCGAGGTAATGTATATGCTTGATAACGTGTCGATCATCGATCCTCAAACCGGTAATCCAGTTGTTGGAATACCTAAGGGTGTTCTCAATGAAGTAATATTTCTCCCGGGTGGTTACGACGTAGAATACGGTAGGGCAATGTCAGGTGTCGTGAACTTGATTACGGAAACTCCGCTTGACAAATTTCGCACCAGCGTTTATGGCAAGACCGAGACGGTTATGCCATATTATTATGATTTTGGCTACCAAAATTATCAATCATCGGTTCATATACCGGTGTCAAAGAAATTTAAAGGCTTTTTCTTTTTAGATGTAATGCAAACGAATGATTGGAATCCGAGGCTTTATGTTCTTCCACATAAGGGACGAGATGATTATACAGCATACGGGAAGTGGTTATTTGCGCCTTCGGGAAAATTGAGGCTTACGGTGAGTGGCGCGCAATCCCGTTCGCAATTCGACCGTTACGATACTCAATGGAAATTCAATCTCAATCATTATCGATCAGACATGATAATTGGCAATCTTCAAATTGTGAATCTTTCTTTCTTACCAGACGCAAGAAGGTATTTTAATATTGCCTTAAGCAGATTGCACTGCAATAATGTCTATGGCGTAAGAGAAAAAGGTTCGTATGGTATCTTTGAAGATTTTACTTATAAGGATTATCGCACTATTGATTGGCCGGAGTATAGTATAAGAAATCCTTTCGGTGCAGGTTTCTATGTACTTGCAGAACCCCCAATACCGCTTTACGATTATCCACTGACAGACGGCGACTACCCGGAATATCGCGACAGGACCAGTGACGTTCTGACCACACGGGTTAATACGAATATCCAAACACATAAATATCATGAACTAAAAGCTGGCTTCGAATATTCATATCTGGACATCAAGAACTTCACCCACTTCGTGGCTGACAAATCTCTTCTATTCGGACAGGACTTCAGAGGTTTTGATGTATACCATTATTTTCCTAGGGAATATTCATTCTTCATACAGGATAATATAGACTATAAGGGTCTCTATGCAAAAATCGGATGCCGGTACGACCGATTCATCCCAGGAATAGAGGGTATCGAAACACATTCGATTATTTCTCCGCGTTGTGGAGCTTCCTTCATGGTGACTGAGAAGTTCCTTTTCAGAACTAACTTCGGTTTGTACGTACAGCCACCGCTTTATGATCATATGTACAGTTACTATAACCTCTTACCTGTTCCGAGTCACCTCGAAAGGTTTCTACCGCGCATTGGTAATCCTCATCTTGGCCCGGAGAAGACTATGAGCTATGAACTTGGTATGCAAGGTTTCATGAGCAGTCATTTGAGCACAACGGTTAACATATTCTACAAGGAAGTTTCGGATCTGATCGGAACTCGGATGGTATTTGCCGATCCACGGGATTACATAAGATATCAGAACATCGAATATGCCCTCATAAGAGGTATCGAGACAATTCTGGAGTTCACTCATCCGATAGCAAACGGCAAGATTTCCTATACATTGTCGTGGGCACGTGGAACGAGTTCCTATGCGGAGGAGGTATATGATGTGTTTAATTGGTACGAGACCTATGATACAATAAGCTATTATGCTGAAGAATATTATCTGAATTTTGACCAGAGACACAGAATATTTCTGCAAGGTGCGCTCAATCTACCGTTTCAGACACGATTACATCTCTTTGGCTATTTTGGCACCGGTTTCCCGTATACTCCATGGGGCGAGGAGGGAAAAACGGAAGAAAGAAACGTCCTGCGGTTTGAATTCCAAAAACAGCTGGATTGTGTCTTGGCAAAATCATTCAGGATAGGTAGGACTTCTGTAAACATTAGTCTCGAGGTAATCAATGTTCTTGGTGAGCGGTATCAGATTCGTACGCACGGACCACTAACGCCTTACCAGAGCATAGATTACAGAGACTTTTGCCGTATATACTATAGACGTATCTACGACATAACGAGTAAGCATTACAGTGCGCCTGCTGACGTAAACCATGATGGATTGGTTACTGCCCGGGAGCAGTATGATGCATTCATGGCACTCGTCGCCGAGTCAGATGATTGGGTGAATGCCTATAGTGCGCCGCGCAGGGGAAGATTGAGCATATCAATTTCATTATGAATCGAGGAGGGTCAATGAAAACAGGGGAGCCAGTGAGAAAACATGAAAAAGGCCGGCTAATTGTATCGGTGGTGCTTCTACTCATAAGTTTCTCCGTGTTGATTAGTTGTATGGATCCGGGTGATTATGAACCGGAAGGCCCACCAGAGAAACCGGAGCCACCAGGACCACCGGTTATGCTCACACCTACACAGGATGCCGAATTTCACTGTAGAGAGTATGCTTGGGTGCAATTTGACTGGACACCTGTTGAAGGTGCCCAGGATTACGAAATCCAATATGACACTTCCGCTAGTTTCACTTATGCATTTCCTTACCCTGCATATCCACCAGCTTCTTTCAGTTTAATATTCTATGCCCCCATGACTACGTATTATGCACGCGTCAGGGCTTACAGTAGTGCGTGGACCTGGTATACAGAATGGTCGGATCCAAGACGGTTCTATCTCTTGCCATCGAGCGGTGACACCATTTTCCCTACGAGATAACACTATGATATTCTTACTTGCTGCTGTTATATTAACAACTCAAGGGGGAAGAACTGACGGAGTACCTTCACGTGAACAAATATATCATGTCAGCGTCGTTAAAGACTCAAGTAATTTCAGAACCGCTCCGGACGATACTCTGATTGGTGATGTGATATTCGAACTGGATGTGGAAACGCCAACCGGGGACTGCCAGCTTCTTGGTGTCGAATTCGATGGCACGTATTTCTATGTTACTGGCGGTGCGAACGGCGCATTGCCCAATAGGGTATATGTCATAGATACATTAGGAAATCTTATACTTTCGTTAGCTCAGCCAGCACATGTCACAGGATACTGGGGTTGGCGCGACCTTGCCTGGGATGGTGTGTATGCAGGGGCAGAAAGAATTGACACGCTGTACGCGAGTTTCAACACACGCGTCGATAAATTTGGCATTAACTTCGAAGACAGCACCTTGAATTGGTATGGTTCATTCACTGGACCGGGATTATCTATTAATCGTGCGCTTGCCTGTAAACAGGACAGCGGGTGGTTCTATACCTCCAATGCTGCCGATCAATGTCATAAATTCAGTAAAGAGGATAGTTGCATACAGTCGGTTGACAACAACTACTATATGTACGGTGCTGCCTATGATGGTGATATTCCTGAGGGCGGCTATGTGTGGTGGCACAGCCAGGATTCGACCGGGACTCCATTTCGCTGTCAGATTGAACAGATGGAAGCGATGAGTATGGAATTCACGGGCTTAGTCTTCGACTACGAGCCGGCTAGCGCCGACAGCGGCATAGCAGGAGGCCTCTGCTACCACGAGGGTTTCAGAGGTATGGATGTTCTCTTTGCCCTGGTTCAGGGAGACCCAAAGGACATAATAGTCGGTATTTATATCAGGCATCATCAACCCGGCATTGCTGAGGATTATGGTGATGGACTGGCGTACATTCCTGATATCATGTTGTGCTCTCCAAATCCAACCCGCGATCGCCTGACACTCTCGTACTCCATTGCTGTACCAGGAACAGTATTACTCCGAATATATGACAGGGCCGGATGTCTGGTAAGGACATTAATCAACCGAACCGAGATGTCCGGCGCAAAGACCGTATATTGGGGTGGGCTGGATGAATCGGGGAGAACATTGCCTTGCGGCGTGTATTTTGCCATGCTCGAAACACCGAATCGCCGAGAGACTGCAAAAATAGTTATGTTAAGATGACTCTATCTATCCGACTACAAATAGAAAAGCCGGTACTCTCACAGAATGCCGTAAACCGACAGTTTCGATATTTACTTAATACGGATGTCTCAGAGTGAACGTAGTATGTTTACCTTAAGGACTACTTCTTCCATATCTGTTCTTTTAGCTGGTTCCTGCCTGCCTTTTTTGCTTTGTATAGAGCCTGGTCTGCGAGCTTGAGAACCTCCAGGGTACTTTCCATGTCTTTGTGAAACTGGGTCAGACCGATGCTGCACGTGATCTGAAATTTCGCGGCGCCATCGGCTGAGAAAACCTTGGCGGCGATCTCTTCACGTATCTTTTTTGCCACTGTCCTGGCTTTAGATGTCGGTGTCTTGGTTAGCGCAACGCAGAACTCATCTCCGCCATATCGTGCAATGATATCACTTGAGTGCAAATGTCTCTTGATTATTTCCGCCGTCGTTAAGAGTACGTGGTCGCCGATCAGATGGCCGTACGTGTCATTGATGCGCTTGAATTCGTCGAGATCAAGGATCATGACACTTAGCGGAGAATCGGAATGAACGGCCCGTTGGACCTCAGACGTGAGTTCTTCCATGAAATGGCGGTGGTTGTTCAACCCGGTTAATGCATCTGTTCGCGCCAGGATTTCTAGTTTATTCTGTTGCTGTTCAATGTGTTTCCGATGAAGGTTCAACTGCTCAACCATTTGATTGAACGTATCTGCCAGTTCGCCGATTTCATTCTTTGATTGAATATCCACTTTGAACGTGTAGTTCCTGTTAGCAACCTGGCGCACTCCGTAAATGAGTTTGGCGATCGACCGGGTGATGTAGCGTGAGATCAGAAAAGCCAGGAGAACGGCAAAACAGAGGGACAAGGCACCGACCAGGATAGATAGTCTTCTCATTCTGCCCAGACTCCAGTAGACAGCATCGTAGGGTTGCTGTATAAATACAGCCCAGGAAAGTTCGGGAATGCTTATGAGTGCACCGAGCATTTTGCCTTTTTCTTCATCTGTGTAATTGTGTGTAGTTATGAAATCGCCGCTAAAGAAGAGTTCATCTCCTTCTGAATCTTCCATTATGAAACCATCATTCAGGACGTTTCTTAGGAAATCCTGCCGACGTTCATCCATTGGAAGAATGATATTCCCGTTTCTGTCGAATACGCAGACAAGGTCGACTGCACCGAGTCTCGATAGAGAAATATCTTTTATGTATGCAGAAATTGAGGAGAGGTCCATTTCAGTGTACAGATACGCAAAGATATTGTTTCGGCGCCACCAGGGGAGAAGGATGCCCAGTCTGCCTGTGCGGCTATTTCCATTAACTAGACCATAATATCGGCCTTGTTCAACTGCGGTCTGACGCATACTTTCAGGAAGTTCATCGAAAACTGTAACCGGGTTTGAAGAAATGACATCCTGTTGTTTTCCTTTTTCATCATACACAGCAATGAAGTCTACGGATTCGAGCACCATTATTGCCTTGGCCATTTCAACCTTATCCTCGGTCGAAATGACGGGGCTACTGAATACATTAATTATCTCTTCCACGGCATTCTCAAAACCATCAAACTCGTCGGAAATCCGGTAAGCAACGTTTTCTGCAACGGATACGGCATATTCGCGTGCCGAGCGTTTAAGCGCATCGGCATTGACATTTAGAAGTGCATAGGTGATGCTCAAAACAGCCACGGCAGCAATGGTGATCGTTGTTATCGCTATTTCCTGAAATGTAGTCCGCCTACGTATCATTTAACATCCCCCCCTTAAAAAATAGCCTCCTAAGCTTTTCATAACTTTCTGTCCTGGATTCCAAATCCTATCTTTGTGAACGTCTTGGCATTACCTGAATTATCATCTTGTCTGAAGATATGCGTATACTCGGCATGCAGATTCAAGTACCAATGACCTCCTGCATGGAACCAACTGCCTACACCGAAACCCAATGTTGGATCAAAGGCTGCTCCGCTGTAATTTATGATACCCGGTCGTGTTTGCCGGACCGTGCTCATCTGTGACCAGGCAATACCTGTCTGGATACTCAAGAACGGGGATACTCGTCCCATGTGGAAATTCTTTCTGAAGCCGATCTCGAGCGCTGCTATATCCGTCATATTTAGGGTATCACCATTCTTTCCATTACTCCTCGCGATCGCCGTGCTGGTGAAAATGCTGAAGCTTGGCAGGAGCATTCTGGAAAACCTAACACCGTACCAGAAGCCCTTCTCCAGTCCATCAAGTCTTTTATTGGTTGCTAAACAAACACCTGCGTTGACCCCCATCACAAACAAAGGGCTGCCCGGAATTTTACAACTCTTCTCTGTAATGTTCCCGGCGTCATCAACTGCTCTGGCAACAATTGAGGAGCGGTGATAATCGTCGGGTATTTTGTATATGAATGAGCCATCATCTGCTTGCTTGATTCTTGTGTCATTTATGAATAACGCTGCACCGACTTCGGTGTGACCGATAGCTATCAGTTGCTTTTCTTGTTGTCCTTGTGAAACAGCAATCTCAAGAATTGGCTTCAATGTATCAATCTCGACAACGAATGTCCAATAGTCAGCATAATCGCCTTCCAGACTATCTTCATTGATCCCGCTGACGCGCCAGTAATATAGATTATCCGTTAACGAAGTGACCAATGAATCACTCGCAGCGTAGGCATCAAAGGATATTTGCTGGAACGTGGAATCCTCAGCGACTTGCAGATGGGAAAGTACCCCACTCGGTTGCCAGACGAAAGTTATTTCGTTTGGATAGTATCTAATTTCCTTCATTCTCGGAGAGACGAGTATTGGCGCTGCAGGTGGGTTTATTGGTTCGCCGAGTGTATCTTCCTGGATGGTGAAAACACCTTCACTCACCTGTTCCGCAGATTCCTTACGTAAGTCTGCTACCTCGGCATTCCGTTGGTAGACAACCACGAGGTCTTCTAGTTTTTCGGCAACCAGCGTATCCTGCGTTTGGTAAGTAATTTCGGTGGTGGTCATCAAGGTAGCGACAGAATCTGTCTGCTCAGACACATCTTTCAGTAAAGATGTCAGACTACCGTCCTGCAATCTGATGTTTCTAAGAAGTGGCTTTACCTTACGCTCCAGGCTCAGGCTGTGGATAATGACCATGGCATCTTCATCCATCCGCAGCATGCCTTTGCCCGGATACAGGATGTGAGCACTCGATTTCTTCCCCGTGGCGATTTTGTAGCCGTGATAGAGATAATAGTCAGGCAGTGGATTGAGCCAATTCGGTCTCAGGGTAGGTGGTTGTACCTTGACATCATTATCAAACCATGCGAGGATGGCATCAGGTTGGCGCACCATAATATCTACCCAGTGATCTATCGTATCAATGCTCTGCGCAAATGATTGAGATACTCTATAATCCTGGGTTTGAATTCTATCGGATAGTATGCCGAAATTGTCCGCTAATTGTTTCTTAACCATGCCCGCCATCTGCATTGATGTGTCGAATGTAGGCTGAGACCGGCCGTACGTGTAACCATAAACATCGATCATAAGGTTTGGTTCGGCTTGCATTTTGTCTGCAACCGTTTTGAGAACCGTTTCCGATCCTTTGATCAGATCGGTGCCGGGCATATTGAAATAAACCCTGCCCAGGAGTGCCGTAGCACCCTCGTGATTGGATATAATGCAAAGAATCAGTAAAGCAGTCAAAATATCAACACCCCTTTTCTATTTGATCACAATGACGAGTCTGATCCGTTTGTTCTCATCTGAGACAAACGGTTATTCTACGATTGCCTCCCGGATAAGATGGGTAGGCTCCGCCGACGTTTCGATAAAGATTAATTTATTATACTACAAATATTAATTTTGTCAATACTTAAGTCTACA
>CP070686.1:2571765-2606653 GCA_020353055.1 Caldifarciminota bacterium
ATTTGTGTCATCAAATCTTAAATTGCACAAACCACCATATTTTGCGGCAATGCCAAAATCTATACAGATTGCCTTTGCATGTCCGACGTGCAGATAGCCGTTCGGCTCCGGAGGAAAACGCGTATGCACACGTCCGCCATGCTTATTAGTACGTAAATCTTCCCCCACGATCTCCTCAATAAAATTGGCTGGCCTGTGCTTGTTATCTTCGTTCACCATGGCCTCCAATCAAGGCAGATGAACCGCGACCTTGCAGACGTCATCTCCCTTAAGCACGCTTTCCAATAACTCGACCTTCACCGGACGCTGCAGTATCTCCTCCCAAATGCCTTTGTAGTATCCAGCGCCGCAGTAACAATATGCGGGAGAAATACTAACGTCCGACTTGAACGAATCACGGATCCGGGGACAGTGACAGTATATCGCTCTTTTCTTCACCGGATCTGATTCCTTCATGTACTGAAGAATATAGGCACTCTTCGGGATCTTCGTGGCGATTATTTTTCTTCCTTCCCTGCGCCCTGCCAGACCCCATCCCCTCTCCACGATATCCGATACTAACTCCGCATCTAGATTCAGGTCATTCTCGAGAAAAGACAAGAACTTATTTTGCAGCATATCAAGGACAACATCGACATCCTCCGTTTCTTCGTATTTCAATCTTACGTCCTCCAGATCAGCCTTCGGGTATTGGCACGAACATCCGGTCATAATCTCAATGCGGTCATTTTCACCGACTCGTTCCTCCAATCGTACCATCGCTTTTTTCGTCCATTCGACGATTGCTTCCCGTCCCGCATCGTCAGATAGTCCTTCACAACCGGCCATTATCTCGTCTCTCATCTCAGCACCTGCAACCATGTAGAGACAGCTTGCGAATTTTTCTAACCAAGATTTTTCAAAATCTACCGCAATCATCGATCATTTCCCTGAGAACTCTTGCGCTTGCCCTTTGTCTTGCCTTCATCGACACGTACAATCTCTATTTTGACCCTGGCCAACAAACCTGCCATTGCACCGAGCGCGGCAATTACGGGTGCGGCGATTGTAAAAACACCACCCACGGCAACACCCGCAGTCAACGGGACCTCGAGCAGTAAATCACCGTTTGGCTTTTTTACGATAAGCCTCCGCACATTGCCCTCGGCGATGACTTCCTTTATCCTTCCGATCAACTCGCTCCCAGCGATTTCTATCTCTTCAATCCACGTGTGTTCGTTGTCGTTCCCCTTTTTCATCTTTCCTCCGGGTATTGTTGTTTACTACGACTTGAATTCGAATTTTGCCTTGAAATGACGCAGGGACAATTCGCGGCCGTACGTTACACGCACCCCGGGAATTTCTTCACGATGAGCGTGCAGAATCTTCATCGCCTCCGCCACTGCATCAAGGTCCTGTTTTTCATACCTCAGTCTTGGTACGGCAAAGCGGACAAAATTGACCTCCGGCAATATTTCTACTTTCTTGACTTTGTCAAAGTGCCCGAATGTGAAGTAACCGAGCTCGCATGCCCTGTGACCGTACGCCGCAAGCAGAACAGCACACAAGGCTACTCCGCCAAAATCATCAGGTTTCATTTTCGTATTCTGGAAAAAACTGTTCACATCAACATATACCGCATGACCGCCAATTGGCATGACCACCGGAATCCCTCTGGCGTGCATGCCTTCGCCGAAATCCCGTACTTGATTGATACGATAGGTCAAATACTCCTGATCGGTAACAGTTGCCAAACCTGACGCCAAGGCCATGATATCACGCCCCGAAAGACCGCCGTATGTCGGGTGCCCTTCTTTCAATATCTGGTAATCCAAAAGCACACCGGGGATATTCTGATATTTTTTCATGAAAAGACCATCAGCCCGCAAGAATAACCCTCCGCCCATATTCGCAAGGCCGTCCTTCTTATAGCTCATGGTGAACCCGTCGACACATGAGAACATCTTCAGGACTATATCCTTTATATCCATATCCCCGAAGCCGTCTTCGTGCTGTTGTATGAACCATGCATTCTCTGCAAATCGACAGGCATCAAAGAAGAACGGAATGCCATACTCATGGGCGAGCGACGAGGCCTCCACGATGTTTTCCATCGAGACCGGCTGTCCACCTGCTGTATTGTTCGTTATCGTCATGTAAACAAGAGGAACACGGTCATGGGCTTTCTCCAGCAGTGTTCTCAATCTCTCTATATTCATGTTCCCTTTGAAATGAAATCCCTTTTCGCCCTCGGTCAATTCATCGGCAAAGAGATTAAGAGCTTGCATTTGGTTGGCTTCGATATTGGCGCCGGTCGTGTCAAAATGCCCGTTACTCGGAACGATCAGATTCTTACCAATCTTACCGATCTGCGTGAAAAGGGCATCTTCGCTGGTTCGACCCTGATGGAAAATGAACGCATTCGGTTCACCGGTGCCGGGTTCGTTGAAGAATACATCACCAAACGTTTTCTTAATCTGATCCTTAATCGCAAAATAACCCCGGTTCGAGCCGTATGCTTCGTCACCCATATGCAACGATGCCCACTGCTCATTAGTCATTGTTGTAACACCAGAGTCGGACAGCAAGTCGCACCCCGTTATCATTTCTGACGGGAAAAAGAAAACATTCAACCCGACCCTCGCCAGAACCTCAGCCCGATCTTTGGAAGAGAACGCTTTTTTCAACTCCACAGAATGGTTGAAATAAGGTCTCGGCAACGAAGCAAGCTGTCCTTCTTGCGGCAATTTATTTATCAGCGCCGTGATCTTCATTGGTACACCTCATCGTACCTCATCTTCACCCAACGATTCAAATAAGATTTCGGAAACATCCATAACTTGAACATTCAAATTCATCGCTTTGACGGTCTCTTCAAACATCTGCAGACAGTAAGGACATGCAACGGCAATGACATCAGCACCAGTATCCACAAGTTGTTTTATGCGGATGTCAGCCATCCGTTCACCTTTGGGCCAATCGATCCAGAGTGCACCGCTTCCCGCACCGCAGCAGAGACTCAGGTTACGAGAGAAATCCTCAACCTCCAGCAATTCCAAATCCGGAATGCTGCCGAGTATGTTCCTCGGTGCGTCATAAATACCGCTCTGGCGTCCAAGCGTGCAAGGGTCATGATATACCACCTTTTTCCCGAAACTCTTCTTTGGCAGTATTTTACCCTGTTCGATGCACTTCCAGAAAAATTCAGTGCTGTGTACCGCATCGAATTCACCACCCAAATCCGGATATTCCTTCTGGAAAGTAACGTAGCAATGCGGTGAACTGACCAGAACCTTCTTCACACCAGATTCCTTGAAATTACCGATGTTTGAACGTGCTGTTTCCTGATACACACTCTCGGCACCGACCCTGCGAATAGCCTCCCCACAACAACTCTCTTTTGCACCCAGGATACCAAAGGAGACCCCTGC
Organism: Caldifarciminota bacterium; assembly: GCA_020353055.1. Taxonomy (GTDB): domain Bacteria; phylum Hydrothermota; class Tepidihabitantia; order SM23-42; family SM23-42; genus SM23-42. The sequence continues at coordinate 2,575,176 of CP070686.1, forward strand.
ACGTTTGAGCAAGAATGCAGTTGCCTTCGCCACATTCTTTAGTCTCGTATCATAGGACGGCAAGCAGCAAGCGAAATAAAGAATCTCCATCTCCTCGCTGTAATCCTTGACGCCAATTTCTTCAGCCCAATCCGCGCGTTTTTCCCGTGGTTCACCCAGGGGATTCCCCACGTTCCGGATCTTCTGTACAACGGATTTAAGATTCTCTGGATAAGACCCGAAATCAACGAGAATCCTCCGTGCCGACCTGAGGATATGGGGCATTTTCACACCAAGCGGACATTGGTCTACACAAGCTTCACATCCTACACACCGATATATCTTGTCAACCTCCCTGGCTAAATCATCCTTATCTTCACTGCTGGCGATCAGACCAAGCACCGTTTCCAGAGGAAATCTGAAGACAAGAAACTCGTAAGTTCCCACCTGAAACCAAGGGCAAACGCTGGCGCATTTCCCGCACTGATAACACTTGTATGCGTCAACCGCACCCATCTCAACCAGGGCTTCCCTGATTTCTGGATTTATTTCAACAACGATATTTTTCTTATTCGCCAAGGATTACCTCCACCATTCTGGAAATCTGGTTCTCAACCAGATTCTTTTGCTGTGAAGCACCGCTCGGACAAGCTGCCACGCAACAGCCGCAACCCATACAGAGCGCTTCGTTTATCCTCACTATCTTCTTTTCTTCATCGATTTCCCGTGCTTCGTACGGACACGTCACAACACATAGCTTACAGCCGCTGCACATCTCCTCGTCGATCACAACGACCATCGGTTCGGCGGTTAATTCTTTTTTTGAGAACATCTCAAGAGCTTTGGCGGCGGCAGCGGATGCCTGGGCAACGCTTTCTGGAATATCTTTGGGGGTCTGGGCACAACCTGCCAGGAAAAAGCCCGGAACAAGCGACTCAACCGGACGCAATTTTGGATGCGCCTCACTCAAGAATCCGTGAATATTTGTCTGTATTCTGAGTTTCTTAGCCAGCTCGGTTGTTTCCACGGAAGGTATTACGGCCATCGCTAATACCACCATGTCACATTTCACCTTGAGGGGTCGACCGGTCAATGTATCTGCGGTCCAAACGACAAGTCCCTTACCTTCTCTCATCACCCGGGAGGGTTTACCCCGCACATAGAGAACGTTCTCGTCTTCCTTTGCACGCATGAAAAACTCCTCATAATCTTTTCCCGCAGTTCTCACATCGATCGAGAATACTATCGCCTCACCGTCGGGCACCCTTTCCTTATACAACAGGGCGTGTTTTGTGTTGTACATACAGCATATCTTCGAACAATACGGCAAATGATGTTCAGAATCGCGTGAACCCACGCAGGATATGAAAGCGATTCTCTTCGGAATGCTTCCATCGGATGGTCTGCGAATTTCACCCTGTGTGGGCCCGGACGCAGAAAGCAATCGCTCGAATTGCAGACCGTCTATCACATCCTCGTACTTGCCTGCTCCGTACTCACGTACTTTCTCTACCGGATAGAGCTCATAACCGGTTGCCACTATTATCGCACCAACCTCTTCCTCGACGAGTTCATCCTTCATAGCGTGCACTATGGCATCCTGCTGGCAAGCCTTTTCGCACTCCCGGCATTCGGTACATCCGCCGCAGGCAAAACATCGTAAGGCCTCGGCCTTGGCTTGTGCTGCGGTGAGTCCGAGATTCACTTCACTGAAATTCCCAACGCGTTCAGCTGCAGGGAGTGTCTGTGCTTTCTCGTGAACATTGTTCTTCACCACCCTCGGTAGAGTAATCTTTTTGACGACCTCTGGTTTTGCGCGGTTATCGGCCATATCAACGTCGATCAGATAACGATCAATAGAAATCGCCGCCTCTTTACCGTCCGATATCGCCCAGATGACCGTATCTGGTCCACGCACCACATCGCCACCTGCAAAAACTCCCGGCATCGACGTCTGTTTTGTCGTATCATCAACGATAATGCTGTTCCATTTGCTGGTCTTGATCTTCGTACCGTCCGGCAGATACGAAAGATCAGGTGATTGCCCGATGGTAACAATTACCGTGTCTACTGCAATTGTGAACTCGGAACCCGGTATAGGCTCGGGCCTGCGGCGTCCAGAATCATCCGGCACACCGAGGCGCATCTGTATGCATTTCATTTCCCTCAATACTCCTGTGTCACCAATGAAGGCCGTCGGGGTCGCGAGGAATCTGACATTGATTCCTTCTTTCATCGCCTCGTCGATTTCATCCCGGTCGGCGGGCATTTCCTTTAGAGAACGTCTGTACACGATGGTCACTTCTTTCGCGCCGGATCTCAACGCAGTGCGTGCTGCATCGATCGCTGAGTTGCCGCCTCCTATTACCGCAACGTTAGCGCCCACCTCGACCTCATCACGGAGATTCACCCGGCGCAGAAAATCGATACCATAAAATACACCTTTCAAATCTTCTCCGTCGACATCTAATTTTCTCTCAACATGCGCACCGCTGCTAAGATAAACTGCATCAAAGCCGTTCTCCAAAAGTTTCTCGGGGTCTTCTATCCTGTGCTCGGTTTCAATATCGACTCCCCATGATTTGATGTAGTCGATATCCTGTTCAAGCATTTTTCTCGGTAGTCTGAACTCGGGAATCCCGGTAACTAACATACCACCGACGATCGGTAATGCTTCGAAGACCGTTGCCTTATAACCCAGTTTCGCAAGAAAATAGGCACAACTCAATCCTGAGGGACCGGCTCCAACCACCGCCACCTTTTGATGTTTTGGCTGCGACTGTTCAGGCTCTGGTAATAGCTCTTCGAAATCAGAGATGAACCTCTTTATTGCCCGTATCGAAACGGCATCCCCGAACTCCGTTCTCTTACATTCTGTTTCGCACTGATGCGTGCAAACGCGTCCGCAAACTGAGGCAAAGGGGTTGTCTTCTCGTTCAAGCGCAAGTGCCTCCTTGAACTTACCCTGAGACACAAGTGCTACATACCCCTGTACGTTGACGCCAGCTGGACAAGCGGCTCGGCACGGAGGGACACCTCTCTTGTCAATCGTATAAACATTGGGTACTGCTTGAGGAAACGGTCTATATATTGCCTTTCGCTGCGATAGATAGCCGTCGAATTCGTTCGCCATCAACACGGGACAGGCCGGGTCACAATCTGTACAGCCGTTGCATTTGTTGCCGTCGACATAGGAAGCCTTCCTTCTGATTTTCACTCTGAAATTGCCAACCGAACCAGCGACCTCTTCTATTTCTGAATACGCATAGAGTTTTATTTTTTCATGATGTGAAACATCAACCATCTTGGGCGTCAGGATACACTGTGAACAATCAAGTGTGGGGAAAGTCTCTGACAGCTGCGCCATGTGACCGCCCACTGAAGGACTTCGCTCGACTAATACCACTTCATAACCAGAGTTCGCGATATCGATGGCTGCTTGAATGCCAGCAATACCTGCACCCACTACCAGCGCCCTTGGGTTGACGGGTATCTTGGCCGGTTCCAGAGCATCATTGTACTTAACCTTCTCCACAGTTGCTTTTATGATTTCGCTCGCTTTCTTCGTCGCCTCCGTTACATCGGCGTGAATCCAACTGCACTGTTCTCTGATATTTGCCATCTCAAGCAAGTAGGGATTCAAACCAGCCTCTTGTATGGCACGCCGGAAGGTCACCTCGTGGAGCAACGGACTGCATGAAGCGACAACAATCGCATCGAGATCTTTCTCTTTCAGTTTCTCCTTGATTATTACCTGGCCTGGATCTGAGCACATATATTTGTAGTCTTCACAGTGTACAACTCCGGGATGCGCGCCAATTTCTTTCACCAATTTGTCTATGTCGACAGTAGTGCTTATGTTCCTCCCACAGTGACAGATGAAAACGCCCACTCTATTCATGGCTATTTTTTCAACTCCATTATCTTACTTTTCAATGCCGGCAAGACTTTAAAGAGATCGTCGACAATACCGTAGTCTGCTTCGTTGAATATGGGTGCATTTGAATCCTTGTTTATTGCTATTATCGTATCTGCGTTCTTCATCCCCGCAATATGTTGAAAAGCTCCCGAGATGCCTACAGCTATGTAGAGTTTTGGTTTGACCGTCTTTCCGGAAGATCCGACCTGCCGATCCTTGGGTAGCCAGTTTGCATCAACAATCGGCCGTGAGCAAGCAACCACACCACCTATTGCCTTGGCGAAATCCTCCACCATCGAGAGGTTCGCCTGCTCCTTTATGCCCCGTCCAACACCGACGAGTACGTCGGCTTTCGTAATATCAACATCGCCAACTGCGGCTTCGATGTATTCAATGAATTTCTTGTAGCTGGGTTGGGTCGTGATCGGCGATTCGATCTTTTGCATCTCCGCGGAAAGATTACCTTCTTCCGCAGGGCAGGTTCCACTTCGCATTGTAAGCATATAAGAAGGGCTCTCGGACAATTTCATGTGCGTATCCATCTTACCGTCATATAATTGGCGTGTCACCCTAATTCCACTGTCCGCAATCTCAGCATCTATGCAATCCGTCGTGAATGGAACACCCAAATGCGTCGCAAGAGAAGGACAGAAATCTATGCCAAAAGCGGTGTTGCCGATCAGAGTAAGAAAAGGATTCTCTTTCTTGATGATATCCGCGAGTGCCTGCTGATATACATCGCCGTTGAAATCCTTGAACACATCATGGTCTGCAACGATAAGGCGGTGCACATGTTTCTTGAGATTATCCGTCAGATTATCAACATTGTGGCCCAGCAATACGCCAGTCAATTTACCATCCGTTTTTTCCGCCAGTTTTCTCCCGAAGGTCAGCAACTCATAAGTAATATCTCTAACCGCGCCCTGACGGTGTTCGACCACTGCCAGAATATTAGCCATCATTCCTCCTTAGATCAGTCCCTTCTCTTTGATTATTCCAGCCGTTCTCGCTGCAACCTCATCGGCACTGCCGGTTAGAATCTCAGCCCTCTTGCCTACGGGTGGCACGAAGAGTTCTTCAAGTGTGCTATTCGTTTTCGTCTCAACAGGGATATCCTCCTTCCCGAGGATCTTTATCTCCTTTCCAGCTGCCCTTCTTATGGCAATCAACGAAGCGTAACGCGGCTCATTGATACCCGTCTGGACCGCAAACACTGCCGGCAAAGACATTTCGAGATGCTCGATCAGACCACCCTCGAGCTCACGGTTCACCCGCACCTTTTCTTCACTGACTTCAACCTTGCTTACCAGAGTTGCGTGCGGTACACCAAGCATCTCCGCAAGCACTGGACCGACCTGGTAGTAACTATCGTCCGTTGCCATGCAGCCGGTGAATATGGCGTCGAATTTGATGTCTTTGATCACCTCTTTCAATAATGCGGCAGTTTTGAATCCATCCAGTTCACCGAAATCTTCCGCCTTTATCCTGACTGCGCTATCGGCGCCCTTGGCTAAAGCAATACGCAGAGTATCTTCGGCATCAGCCACACCCAACGAAATCGCGGTTATCGTCCCGCCAAATTTCTCTTTAAGCAGAATCGCTGCTTCGAGCGCGTATGTATCTGCCTCGTTCATATCGAAAGTCAAACGATCTTTCACAATATCCTTGCCCGAAGAGTCGACTCTGACCTCGGCTTCAGCAGTTTGGGGAACTCTCTTAATGCAAACGATCAGATCCAAAGCAACCTCCTTTAGAAAATCATAAATTCAAATTTATAAATCCTGAATAATGCCAAAATTCAAATATTGCATGTAATTCCGAGTTACGTATTTTGGTCATTTGGATTTGTTTGGAATTTCGTTTTTCGTGCTTAGAATTTACCGAGTAAGTTCTCTCGCAATGACTATTTTTTGGACTTCGGATGTTCCCTCGTACAACTCAAGGATTTTAGCGTCACGGTACAGTCTTTCTACCGTGTAGTCCTTTGAATAGCCATAGCCACCATGAATTTGAACCGCTTTTCTTGCTACATCAACGGCAATGTCCGAAGCGTAGTATTTCGACATCGCTGATTCTTTGGAAAATCTCTGCATACCTTTGTCTTTGCAGTAACCTGCGTAATGTACGAGAAGACGTGCCGCCTGAATTTGAGTCGCCATATCGGCAATCATTGACTGAATCATCTGGAAATTGCATACCGGCTGTCCAAAAGCCTTGCGCTCTTTTGAGTACTTCACTGCTTCATCCAGGGAGGCCTGAGCAATCCCGACCGCTTGAGCGCCTATGTCAATACGTGAAACATCGAGCGTATTCATGCATATCTTGAAACCATCTCCCTCATTACCAAGGATATTTTCTTTCGGCACTTTGACATCCTCGAATATCAATTCGCAATTTGCAGTCGCTCTGATGCCCATAAGATCTTCATGATTACCAAGGCTGAATCCAGGCGTATCGCGTTCAACGATGAAAGCACTTATGCCCTTATGTTTCAATTCCCTATTTGTATAGGCAAACACAACAAAGGTACCGGCTTCACCGCCATTTGTGATGAACCGCTTTGTTCCGTTGAGGATATAGTGCCCACCATCCAGCTTCGCCGTCGATTCCATACCCGCAACATCAGAACCGGCGTTAGGCTCGGTGAGACCAAAAGCACCGATTTTCTGGCCGTTACACAACGACGGCAGGTACTTCTTTTTCTGCTCTTCGCTCCCGAATTGTACAATTGGATAGGTCGTCAATGAGTTATTTACGGCAACGATGACACCAGTTGAAGCACAGGCGCGAGAAATCTCCTCGATTGCAATGGCCAGTGAAACGAAATCGAATCCCGAACCACCATACTGTTCAGGTACAATCACGCCGAGTAAACCCAACTGGGCCATTTTCTTTATGCTTGCCCAGGGGAATTCACCTGACTTGTCGATTTCTGGCGCAAGTGGCGCCAACTCGGTCTGTGCATACTTGCGCACCTCTTCCTGCAACATCTTCTGATCATTGGTCAAATCAAAATTCATTATATCTCCTTCATTGGATAAATTCCTAAGATCACAAATCCCAAAATGTCTAAACAGATAATAGTAAAAAGGTGTCGATCATTCCACTTCACACAAACACACCGTTAATTACGTTAATCACGTTATTATCGTTATTCCCGCTAACGACATATCACAAATATCATCGTTGCGAGACCGCCGCAGGAGGACGCGGCAATCTAACAGAGAGAACATCTTTTAAGGTCGATGGTTCCGAAACACGATTCGGACAGCGGCGTCGTTCATCGAAACCGCTTTTCGCAGCCGTATCGCTTTTCGAAACAGGCCAACGTGATGAAAGCGGGCTCACCTCACAATTCGATACGCTGATTTTCTATGCCAGGTCAAGGAATCAGAAAAAAAATCGCGCGAGTATCCCAACCTCTGCCCATCAATAATGTGTCATCATTTCGCATTCCGCATCTACTTTCCTAATATCTGCCGTGCGATGACGATCTTCTGTATTTCGCTGGTTCCCTCGCCGATCTCCATGAGCTTCTCGTCTCTGATGAAACGCTCAACAGGATAAGTATCGGTAATACCAAGAAGACCATGAATGTCGATAGCCATATTCGCTGCCTTCATACCTGCCGTCGAAGCGTAGTATTTGGCCATCGCAGCTTCCTTCACGAAAGGTAATCCGGCATCCTTCAAGGCAGCCGCCTGGTAGACCAACAAACGTGCGGCCTCGATATCTGTAGCCATCTCCGCGATCATCGATTGAATCGACTGGGACTTTGATAAAGGCTTGCCAGACTTCTTGTGCGTCTTGCTGAAGGACACCGCGGCATCCAGAGCGCCTTGACCGATACCGAGGGCAAGTGCACCGATAGATATTCTCCCACCATCCAGCGTCTCCATGAAGATCTTGAATCCGTCACCCTCTTGACCCAAAAGATTTTCCTTTGGAATCACGCAATCCTCAAAAATCAATTCCGAAGTGATAGACCCGTGTAAACCAAGTTTCTCCTCGTCCTTACCGTAGGAAAACCCTGGCGCGCCTTTTTCGACGACAAAAGCAGATATGCCATGATAACCCTTTGCCGGGTCATGAGTAGCGGTGATGATGATAACATCCGCAATACTCCCCGATGTGATAAACCGCTTGGCGCCGTTTAGTATGTATTTGTCGCCATCACTCTTTACCGTAGTCTTCGTTGCCGCGGCGTCTGATCCGGCTTCTGGCTCGGTCAGCCCAAATGAACCAATCTTTTCCCCTTTTGCCAAGGGTATGAGCCATTTTTGTTTCTGTTCCTCGTTACCTGCATAAAATATCGGGAAAACACCGAGCGATGAATGTGCAGCAAGAAATATACCGGTCGAGCCACAAACCCGACCTATCTCTTCGACCGCAATCGAATAGTATAGCGTGTCGAGTCCGGCCCCACCGTATTTCTCTGGAACATATACGGCAGTTAGCTTCAATTCTGCCATACGCTTCACAAAATTCCACGGGAACTCGCCCGTCCTGTCGAGATCCCTTGCACACGGTGCTATTTCCTTCTCAGCAAAATCCCTAACCTTTGTTTGAAATTGCCTATGCGCATCACTTAATATCATGATAAAATCTCCTCTGCAATCATGCTCCTGAGATCGACCGGCCCCCCGCACAGAAGCTGGAGGGTTTTTGCATCACGAAAGTACCTTTCCACCGGGTAATCTCGCGTGTAACCATACCCACCATGTATCTGTATTGCCTTCAATCCAGATAACACCGCACCCTCACAACTGGTGAGACAAGCGACGCGCGCCAGCATTGAGAAATCCTCATTCTTGTCGGATCTACTCGCTGCTTCATAAACGAGCAATCTGGATTTTTCGATACTTACTTTGATCTCGGAAAGCATATCCCGCACCATTGGAAACTCACAAATTGCACGACCGAATTGCTTACGCTCTTTCGAATACTTCACGGAAGCATCCAACGCAGCTTCATTCAACCCCAGCGCAATTGCGGAAAGCCCTATGCGAGCGTAATCATGCAGGGAACGTAGCGCCCTCAGACCATCAGCCGCGATCATCAATAGATCTTCCTCTTTCAGATCTCTATGCTCGACTTCCAATCCAGTTACACCGGCGCCGCACATACCCATCATCCTCACAGGGTATGCACTAACCACGGATTCGTTTTTGTCTAACACGCATAGCACAACGGACTGCCCGTACTTGGCAGGAACGATGAAGAAATCTGCTACCGCACCATTCAAAGCGATATCATTCCTGCCTGAAAGAAACTTTCCACCACCAGCAGAATCAACCAGAAATCCGTATCCGGTGATTTCGGTCTCTGGATAGGACACGTAGCACCCGATACTCCCGGCCGAGATTTTCTTCAGATAGTTTTCTTTTGTCTGCGTCGAGGCGAATTCTGAAATAGACCGGGCAACGAAGCAATTGTTGACTGCAACCATCAGTGCCAGAGATGCAGAGGATCTCGATAATTCTTCAAGTGCGACACAAAGAGTCATCGTATCCAATCCTGAACCGCCATACTGCTCGGGCACAGTCAAGCCGAATAAACCCATCTGTGAAATTTTTGCCAGTATCTCCGGCGGGATACGGCAATTTTTTTCAATATCTGAGACGACCGGGTCGAGTTCGGCCGCGGCGAACTTCCTTATTTCACCTCTAATCAATTTCTGTTCACTGTTCATTTCTATGATGCTCATGTTCGGTTATCTCCTCTAAATGATTACTACTCACTACCAGAAATGTCTGAGATGTATTTTGATGACGTTTTTATTGATATTTAAGCTACCGCCCTTGTCAGCACAAAGCGGTAACCAGGAATTGACCTTGCTGACCTCTCCGTGGATTAATATTGCGTTTTTTCAACCAGTTTATTATATCCATTTCCGACGCGTTGTCAACTGCAGGCATGACCGTTTCTGGAAACGAAATCAAGCGTAAAATCCTGTAATCACGTAGCTTTCTGGCAAATGCATCCAGCCTCGTCAGCCTGGGGGCTTCATACTGTGGAAAGGGGTATAAGATTGTATTGAGCCTCTTCAGAGGCTTCAGCTCAAGGGTACCTTCACACCATTTCGTTTGATGGACTCATCAACTGCAGCAAGCATCTTCACAAGGCGCAGACCAGCCTCGCCGTCCGTCAATGGTGCGTGGCCTTGCTCGATCGATCCGAGAAATGTATCAAACATCAGTACTAACGGCTCAATTTGGTCATATCCCAGCACCTCGGCACAACCTCTGCGATAGGAAATCGCCGGATGAGCAGAACCCTCGCCGCAGAGTACATCCACCCCCGAATCGAAGAGTCTTATCTTCTCCTGCATGCTCGTGTCATCAAATACGACCATCCGCTTCTTTGCACCGATAATCAACCTCCTCGTTTTAACGGGAGATATCCAACTGACGTGTACATGCGCGACGATATCGTTCTCATAGTGTAATGTAATATGAGCGATTTCCTCTTGTTTGCTGCAGTGGAAACTGCCGACTCCGGAAACCGCGCGTGGCAGCTCACCGATGAGATAATCCAGAACGGCAAACTCGTGTATTGCCAGATCCCAGACAACATTCACATCTCGCTGCAGCATACCAAGGTTCGAACGTACCGCATCAAAATAGAGAATTTCACCCAGCATTTGCGAATCGATAAGTTGCTTCAGCTTCCTGACCGCACCGCTATAGACCGTTATGTGATCAACCATCAGCTTCAAATCGTGCAGTTTCGCCAATTCCACCAAATTCGCCGCATCAACGACCGAGCTGGTAAGTGGTTTTTCCACTAATACATGCTTACCATGCTCGAGAGCCTGTCTGGCAGGCAAATAATGCGACGTTACGGGTGTGGCAATGACTACTCCCGTGATTTCGGGATTTTGCAGAATCTCATGATAATCCGATACTACATTAACTTCCGGAAATTCACTGGATATTCTGTGCCGTCTCGCCTCATCAATATCATAACCATATATACCGTCGACACATGCATGATTCAATAACTTGGGAATCAATCTTGGACCCCATTGACCGAGTCCGATAAGAGCAATCTTCATTTATAAGAGTTCTACCGGGAGTATCATAACGGCTGCCAAACGCCTGTTTCTTATATTAACCCTATTTGCTATGATTACTACATCTCTATCATCACCGGGTCCATCCACGATCCTCGAAGCGAAGCTACCACCTTTGTTTCGCAATACTTCTATTAAACTGTCGATCGCACGCTCGGAAAACGTCGGTGCGAACAGACCTGCAATGGCAACGTTGAATATCATCCCGGGCTCCCGACCGAAGAATTCGAGCGCCTTACGGTTTGCATCGACGATTTTATAATCTTCAATATCGATCAATAGTATCGGAAGCATGGATTCATCAAAAACCTTCTCATACGTGGTCATCAATTCAGACTGTGTCTCATAACTGAGTGTTGGTGTATGAAGATGATGCACGAATCCACCCCCTGCAAAAACCTGGGGATACACGTCGCATGACAATCTCTCATCCAAACCCTTGAACTGAATCACATCGGATGCCATCTTGCCGCTAAGCATCGCCCTCCTGCCCGGACAGTCATCCGGTGCATTATCTGCGCCATGGAAAATATGATAACATTTTTCTCCAAGCACCTTGTTAACGCCTTTGCCAAGGCGCCGATAAGTCATCAAGTTCGCTCTCACGATATTGTAATCGAGATCGATCAAGAAAATCGGGTCATCAATAGCATCTACCGTAGCCTCCCACTGTTTCTTTGCCTTCGTTATATTTGACAGCATATGTCTTTTTTCGCGCGAAATTCGCGCTTGCCGCAAGGTGCGCTTGGCAACATTCCTTATCTTTTCTTCGCTCAAAGGTTGTACCAGATATGAAGTTACATCATCTGTGTCTTGCCTGGAAATATAAGGAAACGCATAGCTCGTGATGAGCACTACCTCTGCCTCGGGAGCCATTTTTCTCACAATTTGGACGATTTTTTCGTATGGTTCGTCGTGAATGTGAACGTCGATAAAGACAATATCGTATTCCTTACCCTGGATGAGGAATGAAACACCCTTCGGCTTACTGGACGATGAAACGCCATGCCCCTCACTCCTGAGCGACTCGGTAATCGCATCAATGAGTCCCAAATCCTGACTGATTACGAGTATCTTGGCCATGGCGCTACTCCAGATTGCCGAGCAGCACAATATAAGAGAAAGGTGAAATGTCTATTTCGCTCCCGCTGCTGACCATGTTTGTGCTATTAATACTCAACCGCCCGCTTTATTCGGCTGATGAGAGTATCGGCGCGAACAGCATCGAGATTGTGCCGCATGTTGATCTTTTCTTGTTCAAGAAAGCGGTTCAGATCTGCACGAGCTCTCAGCGCGGTGAATGAATCAGGATACCTGTTAATGATATCAACAAACAACACAACACGTGCCGGATAGATGGACCAATGGCCTTCCCATACGGCAGCCGCACGGTCGACCACCACACTCCTAATGTATTGGTTGAACGCCAAATCCCTCACATCCCAAGGTGAGAATATCATCTGGCGGTATATTTCATACAGTTCCTCAATAGTATCCTGGTTCTTCGTTCTGTCAATTCTCTGCTGCAGTATTTCCACCTGGGCTAGCCATTCGGTGTAATCCACTTCACGGAATTTGAATTCGATCGGTACCCTAACCCAGGTCTGCATCGCCGTTTCCCCAACAACGGCCGGAGAGAACACAAAAGTCTTGGCTGTACGCACGGCTGCGGAATCCAGAAGATAATTACCTGATGACTTTGCAATTGTGACTTCTTCTGCCCTGCCGCTCCGATTGACCAATACCTTTACGTGAACAATACCTTCCATACCCTGCCTCCTGGCATCATCTGGATAATCCAGTTGATAATCGAGCAGGACAGGAACCAACACCTCTTTTTTTGCTGAGCACGTAAGTAGAAGCGCTCCCATCAAGACACAACCAACAATTCGTATGATCCTCACTACTAAAATATAGCCATTTCGTGAGCGTTCGTCAATAGCGCACCTTATCATACGAATCCCTTGAATTTCGGTGAAAAATAAATATAATATCAACGGAGGTACCGTGATTGAACTAAGGAATTTTGTCAAGAACATCAGACCCTACAAACCCGGAAAGCCTATCGAAGAGGTTATTAAAGAACTGGGATTGAGCGGTGAGGTCCTGAAATTAGCCTCAAACGAAAATCCCTTAGGCGCATCGCCGCAGGCTATCAAGGCAATGAGTGAAAGAATAGGTGATTCGTATCTTTATCCTGATGATAACTGCTATTACCTGAAGCAACGTTTGAGCGAGAAATCCGGGATTCCCGTAACAAATGTGATCGTCGGTAGTGGCTCGGTCGAGTTGATCGAGTTGATTTTCAAAGCATACGTCAATCCTGGAGATCAGGTCATAATGAGCGAACCGTCATTTATTATGTACAAAATCGCATGCCAGATCTTTGGCGGCGAGCGCATCGCCATACCGCTCAAGAATCACCAGCATGATATAGCAACAATGACACAGAAGATCAACAATAAAACAAAGATCATCATTGTCGACAACCCAATAAATCCCACTGGTACCATCATCAGGAAAGAAGAAATGGACCACTTTGTGGACACGGTACCCGCAAATGTCATCCTGGTCATCGATGAAGCCTATCATGAGTATATAAAGAAAACTGAATACCCGCATGGCCTGGATTACTTGAAAAAACATGAGAATATTCTCGTGCTCCACACGTTTTCGAAAATCTATGGACTGGCCGGGCTGCGTGTCGGTTATGGATTCAGTAGCGAAGAGATCATCGGCGCAATGATGAAGGTCAGGCTGCCTTTCAATGTGAATCGTATCGGTCAGATCGCGGCAGGCGCAGCACTCGGTGACACAGATTTCGTCAGATCGAGCATGGAGAATAACGATGCCGGTAAAGCATTCCTCTACCGTGAATTCGAACGTCTGGGATTGAGCTACACACCCACGTTCGGGAATTTCGTCCTTGTCGATTTCAAGAGGGAGGCCAAAGAGGTCTTCGAAGCAGTTCAAAAGAAGGGCGTCATCCTGAGAACGGTATACGAGTACGGCCTGCCTACGTCGCTGCGTATTACCATAGGTTCACAGGTTCAAAACGAAAGACTTGTCAGAACATTACAGGAAATCATTTAGGTGAAATCGTTCGCTGAAGTCATAAAATTAGCGAAAAAAAAAGGGAAACGAAGATGCGTTGTCGTTAAGGCAGAGGAAGAGACCGTACTGGAGGGAATCAGGTTAGCTCAAGAACTTGGATTGATATCACCGGTATTGATCGGTGATGCACAAAAAATCACCGAAATAGCGAAACACGTGAAACTGGATACTAAAGATTGTGAAATACACAACCACCCAGACGAAAACGAAGCCATAGTCGAAGCTAACATACTGGTCAAGGAAAAAGGTGATCTTCTCATGAAGGGCATGTTATCGACATCCTCTTTTCTAAAAGGGGTCTTGAACAAAGAAACCGGCTTAAGAAAGGGAAGAATACTCAGTCATATCGCGGCACTCGAGATCCCCGGTTACCACAAATTAATCTTCATGTCGGACGGAGGCATGAATCCTAAGCTCGACCTCAATACTCGCATCGAAATCATCAAAAACGCGATTGAAACGCTGAATCTCGTTGGTATTGAGAATCCAAAGGTCGCTTTGGTCGCGGCAAGCGAAACGATACACCCCGATATACCTGAAACAGTGGACGCGGCTAAGATAGTCGAAATGCACCAGTCGGGGCAGATCACTGGCGCTACGATCGCCGGACCGTTCGGATTCGACGTGGCGGTCTCCAGGGATGCTGCCGCGATTAAAAAAATCGATAGTCCTGTTGCTGGCGATGTTGATTTCATACTCATGCCAAATATTTCTGCAGCCAACATTTGGGCAAAAGGATTGATCTATTTCGCTAATGCGAAGGCAGCTGGCACGGTGGCGGGCGCGCTTCGTCCAATAATAATGCTTTCAAGAGCCGATGAACCGGCAACAAAACTCAATTCAATTGCCCTGGGTACAATTATAGCGACAACCTAACATCGATATCATCCGAAAAGAAAATACTGCAATTTCTGGCAAACCAAAAAGCCAAGCCGAGGCACTTCAGCTTTTTTCCGGTTCCGAGATAATAAAGCGGCTCTTCGAAACAACATCCCTGCGTATCGGCGGCCTATGTGGATCGGCGACAACGCTCTTTGTACACGAATTGGCACGGCACAGGCCGATCGTTTTGATGCCGACCGAAGAAAACATCGAACGATACCGACGTGAACTGAAAAAATTGGGAAACGAAACCGTCCTCATCAATACAGACCAACCATTCTATATGGATTCGAAGATCATCATTACTGACCCGGCGATGCTCAGTGAAAACATCACGAAAAAAGAACTTGTAACCGTCGCCCTCCATCGTACTATCAGTGTTGAGCAATTCATCGCGCGCCTCGAGGCAACCGGATACTCACGAGAGGACAATGTCGAGGAAGAAAATGAATATGCCATGCGAGGCGGCATCATCGACGTCTTCGAAGCCGATGGCTTTCCCATACGAATCGAGTTATACGGCGATAAGGTATTCTCGATACGGAAATTTGACACACAAACCCAAAGGTCAACAGAAAATGTCGATCGTCTAAAGCTACAACTGGTAAGTGTTACAACCAAACCCGAATTGCTCCTGCACTGGATAGCCAAAAAACATATTCTGGTGACTGAGTGTGATGTACAATCACAACTACGGACCTTATTCCTCGTTGACAGAGGCGACACTCAATACCACTTCAGCACGCCGAGACCCTATTTTGGAGATTTTAGAACCCTCATCGCCGACATCAACCAAGGAACACAAGCGTTCAAATTCCTCGTCTCTGCTTCCCTCGGCAGAAAATTGACCTCTTTGCTCGGCGACATCGAAATCTATCGTATACCGTTAGAAAGTGGCTTTGTCGACACTGCGAAAAACATCGTTTATTTGACAGAAAAAGAGATATTCGGTTCGATTAGAAAGCGCAAGGTTGTCTACAAAGGACCGTTCGTTGATGACCTCATGGGTTTCAAGGAAATGGACTACGTCGTGCATAGCGACTTTGGAATCGGGCAATACAAAGGGTTGACACTGCTAGATCTTGCTGGGAAGAAGATAGAATGTCTGGAAATCTCCTATGCGGGCAAGGACAAACTCTTCCTTCCGATCGAGCGGCTGAACCTTCTTGAAAGATTCGTGGCAACCGATGACCGCCCTCCGAGGCTCTCCAAACTGGGAGGAGAATTATGGCTTCGCACAAAGAAAAGAGTTAGAAAAGCAACCGAGCGACTGGCCATCGAATTATTGAAACTCTATGCGCAGAGAATGAAGGAACCTGGCTTTGCATACTCTGCAGATTCCCCCGAAGTAAAGGCACTGGAAACAACCTTTCCATACGAAGAAACCGAAGACCAACTGCAAGCGATAGACGACGTGAAGAAAGAAATGGAATCACCCAAACCCACAGAGCGATTGATTTGTGGTGATGTTGGTTACGGAAAAACAGAGATCGCGCTTCGAGCTTCGTTTAAGGCGGCGCTCGATGGCAAACAGACAATGCTTCTATGTCCAACGACACTACTGGCGTTTCAACACTACAACACGTTTACGAATAGACTCGACCCTTTTCCGGTCAAAGTCGAAATGGTGTCAAGATTTCGAAAGAAGGAAGAACTCACCGAAATCATGCAGAAACTTGCTGAGGGCAAAATCGATATCGTCATCGGTACCCATCGTCTGCTACAGCCCGACGTGCAATTCCATGACCTCGGTCTATTGATCATCGACGAAGAACAAAGATTCGGCGTGGCCCAAAAGGAAAAAATCAAGAAACTAAGACCGGGCATTGATGTCATTTACCTCTCAGCAACACCAATTCCTCGAACCCTGTACATGGCACTTTCGGGGCTGAAGAATATATCAAATATTCACACGCCGCCGGTCGGGCGCAAAGATGTATCAACTCAAATAATCCATTTTGATGAAGATATGATAGAAGAAATTATTCGACATGAACTCGACCGGAGTGGCCAAATCTTCTTCGTACACAACCGGATACAAACCATCGAAACTGTACGAAACAAGCTAATAAGCATCTTACCGGACATTCGAATTTGCCTATTGCATGGAAGAATGCGAGAGGACATCAGTGCACGACTGATGGTAGAATTCATTAACGGAAAACACGATATGCTTCTATCAACCGCTATAGTAGAATCCGGGCTGGATATCCCGAGGGTCAACACAATCATTGTTGACCAGGCCCACAAATTTGGACTTGCTGATCTCCATCAACTACGCGGGCGTGTTGGCCGTGGTGAGCTTCAAGGCTATGCTTATTTCGTAGTACCATCTCACGCAAAGATAACCGCTGAAGCGAACAAAAGACTCGGTGCTTTGGTGTCCTACACATCACTTGGGTCTGGCTTCCGCCTTGCACTTCGCGACATGGAAATAAGAGGAGTGGGTAATCTCCTTGGACGGGAACAGTCCGGCCACCTGAATGCTATCGGTTATCATCACTACATGAGGCTCCTGAGCGAATCAGTCAGTGAACTGCAAGGGAAGGGAGTGGTGCACGAACCAATCCTTGACCTAAAACTCGATGCATATTTCCCGGGCGAATATATTTCCAGTGCTTACGAGAGAACTGCTCTCTACAAGAGGTTGTTGGAGGTCGACTCACAACACGAACTTGATTCTATCAGAGACGAAATCGTCGACCGTTTCGGAAGATATCCTTCAGAAGTAGAGAACCTGTTCACACTATCCGCGGTGAGACTAAAAGCCAGGACAGTCGGTGCCTCAGAAGTCATCCGGCAAGGCAAACAATTCATATTCTATAGAGAAGGTAATGTAGTATGCAAAACCAGTTGACTTTCCATTGACTCGTAATTATAATCAAACAAAGGAGGAAAAGTGGAGAAGAAATTTCGAACTTTGAGAACGGTATCGCTGATCCTCAAAGTTGTCGCATGGATTATTGCCGCGCTGACAGTGATCGGATTCATCGCCCTACTTGTTGGCGGTGCAGCTCTTGCCCAATTTGGTGGACGCTACGGTGGTGTGGGTTCTCTTGGACCTTTCGGAGCGGTTGGGGTCGCTTTCTATATACTGATCATCGGCATAATCTGGTTTCTTAGCATATTAGCCGGTGCCGAATTGATTTTGGTGATTCTGGCGATCGAGGAAAATACGCGCACCAACAAAACCGCAAGCTAAAACGCTGCAGGATTTGCGACAGCTGTTCTGAAGACCGGATAAGAACTAATCGACCGGCCTGTTATTTTTCTTATTTCTCCGGGAAGAGAAAATGGAAAGTCAATGCGAAGAGTAGCATGGTGACGGTGAGTCGCAGATAGGTAATGCCTCCAAGTTCAAAAAGGATATTGTTCGGCATCAGCACGCGAGAAATAATACCCAGTATGATCGTTATCACCGCCGCTACAAGTGCAGCGTATTTCAGTATCCTCATTGCATCCTCCTTTTGCGACAAAAGATAGAACGCACTCGTCGTTATTTCTAAGTGAATTCTTTTTTCAAAGCCTCCACTGCACCAGCAATCCTGTCCTGGCTGACAACAATACTGAGAACGGTAAGGGAAGCGCTGATCATATCGATATTTATCCCGTTCTCGGACAGAACCTTGAATATTCTTCCGGCAATGCCTGGTGTAGTCGCCAATTTCGCACCGTAGATGGTAATAAGTGCACAATTCCTATCCACGGCGATATTCCGAGCGCCGAAATTACCTTTTGTCGTCTCAAGAAGTTTCACAACTTCATCAAGGTCAGCATCAAGAACGGCAAATGAAATATCGGCACGTCCGCGGCCTGTTGAACTCGTGGAAATTAACTCGACGTTCAAACCATGTTCACCGAGCGCGCTGAAGATTTCAGCAGCCACACCATATCGATCGGTAACACCATTGAGGGTAACCTTGGCGATATTTTTATTATGCTCAATACTATCTATCATTTTGCAGACTCCTGTTGTTATCGAGCAATGATGAATTTCTCCACAACATCGTCCCGTGAATTATCGGCCTCAACATACGCTTTCACAAGATAAACACCATTACTGATCTCATCACCGAAGTTGTCGAGTCCGTTCCAAAATATCTGATTGTAACCAGCCACACAAGAGACGTTGTCGATCGTCTTTATCAAACGTCCAGCGATCGTGAATATTTTCAGCTGTACGATCCCTGAACGAGAAAGTATGAACGTGAACCACAATCCATCATCCGTTCGCACCGGATTTGGATAAATCAGAAGATCACTTATCTCCAACTGACCGTATAATTCAGTATTAAGGATAAGTCTCCGTACAGTCTGGTTGAAATTATTGTCAACGACATTGATTGTCAACGTATCAACCGCTTCCGGCAGTTCAATTCCCACGACAAACTCACCGCTCGTAAAGGAATTTTTGTCATAGTAGAAATAATCACGAAGATCAACCTTACTGTCCAAATTACTGTTTATATAGATGTAAAAACCGTTCGTACTCTCGATAGAATATAGCAGGTTGATTCCGCTGCTGTCCGCAACTCGTCCCGTGATAGTAAATTTCCTGTCCACCCAATCGCCATCCTTCAGTTCTCTACCGCCTTCATAGAGAACGACGTCTGGACCTGCCGCATCCGTAGACGGTAATGCTGAGCCAAAAACACGTACCGAATCGAGCACCCCGCTGCGGTCCCCGTAGATACTGCTCAATTTGAGTACTGGCAGGTTCGTTGTAGAAACACGCGGTGTAATGATAGTTGCCGTATCGGTGTCCCAGTATCCCACATAAACCTCTTTTCCATCAATGTAGTATCCGTAATCGACCCATGAACTGGCGCCCACCTGCACCGACCGGAAGACATATTCGCTGATCCTATCAGCCGTGCTGGCGTCGAACTTGTCGATATGCGTCGTGTCCCTAACAAAAGCCTTAAGATGATAGCGGCTGTTATCCGCGACAACATCTAGTTTGTCCACCGGTCTTACTGAATCCGGGGAACTGGCAAGGTACATCGGGTGGTACATCTTCCTGAACTTCGTTGCCGGGTCACCAATCAGTAAGTATTGTTGATGCCAATATCCATCACGGGCGATTACACTACACTCACCCATCGTGAGAGTAGTATCCGGGCTCGTAATGTTACGGCACAAACGTTCACCGATGACTTCGTTGTCGTGTGGATACGTACCAGCCGTGGCTGCCATCGTACCGATGGCGCCGCTTCTAATACGTACGAACTCCTCACCCAAGCACTCATAGTCAGAATCATCGAACCGACCCACATTACAGGAACCAAAAAAGAAGAATGGAAGCTTCCTTCCATTGTTAATGCGGCCAATATAAGGACTGAGAAACAGTACCTCATGGGCGAGCTGATGCGTGTTGCCGTGGCCATAGAATAAACCCAGAAGGCCTCCCTTATTGAATTCCCTGATGAAAGCCTCTCTAGCATTCCCCTTTTCAGTCGTTCCCGCACCGAGCGGTGGATAGCTGATCATATAGACCTTTGCGAAATCGTACAATGAATCCGGGATACGCTGGCTGTTGCGCTCACAGGCGCCGGTGTGTAAGGTCGGATTCTCGAATCCATATGCATACTCATCGTCCGCAGCCAGTATCACTCTTTTGGTCCAGTGACCCGTGATGTCGCCTGTTTCATAGTTTATCAATTTATCTATGAAATCCCTTACTTCTGAGCGGTTACGGACCGTTATCCTGCCCAAGCACATGGCTTCGCCCTGTCCGAAGTTAACGTATTCGCCCTCGTAAAGGTCGTTATCAGAAAATACGGCACTGCCTGAAAGGTATGTACCGTACTCATACATGGGCACAAAATCAGGAGGATTCTCCTTGCCAAGATTGTTCTTGTAGTCGTATGTAGCATCACCAACCAGCAGGACGTATTTCGGATAAGGTGACCAGTTATTCATCGTATAATACAGGAAATGCTTTATCGCCAGGGGGTCGAATCGGCCGAAGGAGAAATCATCATAAATATCGTCGACCACAACGACTTTCGTTAGATATTCGCGGCTTCGATATTCCACGAGAGGCATGATCGCGTTATAGAAATCCTCGTGCACGATCATGATGTATTCACAGCCGTCAATCTGATTACGTAATCTGCCGGGGTTAGCAGCAATAAGTTCGGCCGAACGGGCAAAAGAAAATTCGGATAAGTGCAACATTTGAAATGAATCAACCGAACTCGAAAAGCGCATCGTGCTACCCTCGATCGTCATGTTTGATAATCTTATCGGTGCATCTAAATCAGTAACATCGAGTACAAAAGGCTGCGCTCCAACACCGCGGTATCGAACAGAATACTCCTGAGGCGTTTCGAATAACACATGATGCGGCGCGCCGAGTGATGCACTTCGTTCGTAGTTGATATCGACCGCATTCAGAAAGGCACTTAGACTACCCGATACTCCATCAAGCCTTATAACATCGTAAACAAGAACCGAAGAATCCCCAAATAAACTGCCATTACCAGTCAAGTATGCAGGAGGCATGTGCGTATATGCAGCAAGTGACACAGTATCGCTGAAGAAAATACTTCCATCGAGTGTGAAGCGATACCAGAAATTTGCGCTGTCCAGTGTGAACATCGCAATTCGCACCTGTCCGGGGCCAACTGCTCCCGGATGTCCTACCGTGATCTGCGCCGTTCCAAGATTACCGGTCAGTGGTGAAACGTCAGCCCAATACCAGTTCGTTCCCGAACGGCTGGGGTTGCCAATGTCAATCTCATTATGGGCAACAGCATTGACCGTCGTGTCCGGCGTCGAACCGTTCCAAGCCGCATCGGACTGCACCATGCGTTTGCCCTCGACACCTCCAAATGTGAACCAGTAGATATTGTCAATGGCGTACCCGTTTTCATACCAGACAATGCTGCTGTCGGGCACAAAGTGACTCGCCGCATAACCGTAGAATATCAAATAATCCTGGGAATCAAAAACGCCATCTTCCTCGCCACTCACATAAACAGGTATTTCTATCAATGAATCCAGCGAATCGGGCATCGGCACGGTACGCGGCAGAGCGTCGAACGGAGCCGTATATATCTTCATGGTCCTTGGATCGAATTGATTTGGATCGAGACCCGCGTCACTTATTTCGGCGTGACCGATCCTGTACAGACCTGCTTCGTCAACCTCAATCTTGAACCATACAGAACCATCGAACGGATTGTATCGCGTCGGCTGGGGTATCCTCTGCCAATCCTTACACTGCTCATAATTTGCAATAGTCTGGCTATAGATAAGGTCATACGAGTCATCAAACGATCGTCTCGTTCTTGGCTGTCCCCTGAATTCGATGCTGATCCTCATATTCTGTGAGACTTTGAGTTCTCTGGTCACAGGATTGTAACGGACAGGATTAATCCTTACGTCTACCGTGTATAGATCACGGAAATATCCTGGCTCAGAAACGCTAACCAGACTATCGGGGAAAAATCTGTTCTGCCTGTAAACATCGGCGCGGAATATCTCGCGGTCAGAAACCGGCTCCTCGTCGACGGCGACATAATATGCCGGGTCAATAACTACGTTCCTGTAAACAGTCTCGCTATGGCTGATCAACCTCACTTCCACATTACCATCTTGAGGAATGCCAATTTTATAAAGCAACGACGGCACATTTGGCTCGCCCCTCTTACTGAGCCAGACAGCATCGGGAATCGAGTAATCTTCACGGCCCATCTGTTCAACCGTAAAACTGATCTCAACACCGTTTGTTCCTAACTGTCTTATCGTCGTCGTACCCACGACAATAAACAGCAATAAAAAGCTAACCATCCAACTTCCTCGCTTCTTCAACTAACATTATAGGTATATCTTCCTTCACTTTGTATGCCAGTCGACAATTGTGGCATATCAACTCTTCATTCTTCTTGTCGTACTCAAGTTCGCCCCGGCACTTGGGACAAACCAGTATGTCTAAGAGCTCTCTCTTGAGCATAAAACCTCCTGAGGTTCCAGAGCAAGAATCTTGTCCTTAACAGACATGAACCCCAAGCTGAGAAACCCGAAACTGTAGAAAAATAAAAATGGTATAAGTATCAATTGCACGTTGACGATGACATATATGAGTGCCGCGAATACATATGTGCCGATCAGAATTTCGATTATAGGAATTATTGACTTGGAATCCACTCTGTATCCTTTCGACTCGCCCCCGCATTTAGGCGTTCTCCGAAAAACATTCTTACGGTTGAGCCAGCCCTCAAAGATGGCGAGTGAATTTGAAACGGAAAGTCCCATGCTGTAGGATATTACGCCAGCGATAAAAGGTATCCGCCGCCGGTAATCCGGATACAGTTCGCGCTGAGAAAGGAAGTAGAGATACGGATATCCAAGCGCACCAATCGTAAAAAACGATGCAAAGATGAAATACCCATTCGCTACGATGTTCTCGACTTTGAAATAGACAATCACGGGCGAAAATAACGCCAATCCAAGCAGCGCTAGAAAATTGATATGACACGTTAGATGCACAAACGCTTCGTACTTGGCGATCTTCCCCATTCTTGCACGGAGCACTTGAGATAGCAGCTTGCGCGCGACCTGAATAGTACCTTTTGCCCAGCGGTTCTGCTGTATTTTGAAACTCTCGGCGCTTGCCGGCAGTTCGCCAAGAACCGAAAAATCATCACGGAACCTTATCTGCCAGCCGCGCAGCTGAACTCGATAAGACAAATCAAGATCCTCGGCAAGGGTGTCACTATGCCATCCGCCTGCATCTGCGATCGCTTCTTTGCGCCATATCCCACATGTCCCGTTGAAGTTTATGAAGAACCCGGCGTGAAATCTGAGTCGTTGTTCCATGGCAAAATGGTTGTCCAAACCGATTGCCTGAGCACGGGTTAGTAGCGAATCATCGTGATTGAGGTGTGCCCATCGAGATTGAACACCGGCGACCACTGGAGAATCAAATTCCGGTAACAACTCTTTGAGAAAATTCGGGGACGGTACAAAATCTGCATCGAATATTGCAATGAAATCACCTTTTGCAGTGGCCAGACCATGCTGTAATGCACCAGCCTTGTATCCTTCACGTGAACCACGGCGGACATGATGAATGTTGAAATGCCTTTTTCGATACTCACTGACCAGACGTGCTGCAATATCACTCGTCTCATCGTTCGAATCGTCGAGCACTTGAATTTCGAGCTTGCTTTTTGGGTAATCGAGCTCAATCACACTCTTGAGAAGTCTATGTACGACGAATTTCTCGTTATATATCGGCAGCTGTACCGTCACCCGTGGGTATTTGATCAATCTCTTTATCTTTCGCCTTCGACGGTGCCTGAACCGGTAATAAAAATAAATTAGTACGAATGAATGCATCGAATAAAAAAAGAGCACAACAAGTAAAATGGTGTATAGTGTAAGTATTGTACTAATCAACGGAATTCTCCGCCATAAGATTTCACTTCCAATCCACCCAACGGCTGTAGAATATAAGCCCGCAGGATTTCCATTTCGTTATATTGCATTTCGGGATACAGGTTTATTCTATCCGACTTTCTTAAGGTGTCAAGAGTGGCGGTTGCCACCAGAAGACTGTCCACCTCGATGGCAACCATGCGCGGCAGAGTGCTTTTTTGCCTCAATTTGAGAGAAATATATGGCGCAGAACTGCCGTCAAAGTCGATTTTCACCTCCCTGATGTCACGCTCGGTCAGCAAGATTTTGGTCAGGAAAAGTGGCTTGTACACATCACCCATCAAATAACCAGTCTTGGTCGCCTCCTGCTGCTTCTCGGCAACGGCATAAACAACCATACCACCCGGTCTTAGCATTGCACCGGCATCTTCGATTGCATAGTGAAGGGGAAGCCTGAGCAAGAAACCCTCGTCATTCTTCTCCAATCGATAGTCTACAGAAAGTATATCCAGCCGCTTCTCCAATGAACCATAGTCAACGCGTGATTCAGAATTTGGTTTTATCAAATATTCCCGCTTCTCCTTCACCGGCGATTTTATGCTCTTGTTGGAATTGTAGCCAAAGAGTTGTGCGGTCCAGTAGGTCGACGAATCAGGCAGACCTGCCCAGATGAAATCAGGCAGGAAGTTCTTCGGAGAAATAGTAACCAATCCGACCATTTCCTTACGCCGCTCAGGAGACAAAAAGGGAATGTTAGCTTTGAACCGATACGTATAGCCTTCAGCACTGCCTTCATATTCAAATTTATCCGTAATTAGGATCCGCTTTATTTGAGTGAATATGTCTGATTCTTCCCCCCGTGAAATTCGTTCCCAATCACTGCCCTTTCTCAAATACTCCACATCTCCCAAGCCAACATACTCGAAGTCCTGCTCACCCGCTTGACCGTACCACGTACCTGAAACGTTCTCCCCCTCACCAATAACACAGTAACCGGTCGCATCGACCCGCACGAATCTGAGCTTCGCTTCGTACCGGTAACTGAACGATCTCTGACGCGCGAAATTCGCAACCCACTGATCAATGTCCTTCTCAGGGTTCGGTACGTACTTTGTGTACTGCACACAACCAAACCACGTTCCTAGCAGCGAACCGAAACAACATACAAAAGCCGCTATCCACCTGTTCGAAAAGAATCTTCCTGAACGGAATCCCCAAAGCATTAACAATACTATCGCTATTTACCCAAAAATCAAGTACCACTTCCGATGGCTCACGGTACAAAACACCTCGTTAATTCCGTTAATCTCGGGGATACCGCTAATATCGTTTATACCGTCGATCCCTCTACTATCGCTATTCCCGCCAATGACACAGCAACAGAATCTTCCCCCACCCGAAGAACCGTTTCTTCGCACCAATACGGCTCACGAAAAACGAGTACCACACTTATCGCATTTCGTAACCGATCAACGCAGAGCGATATTTGAGTTTGTGTATGTTCTATTTCAGAAGCGAGACATTGCCCAACGGGCGGTTTGCGCCAGCACTGCATCATTATCTTTTGAATACTCATCGAGTAGCGGCAATGTGCTTCTATCACCGATGTTGCCGAGAGCAACCAGTGCATTTCTCTTAATGGCCTTGAAGTTAATCCAGTTTGCAGCCATCTGATTACGTGCATACTTACGGCGGTATTCTTTCTGTGACATCGACAATATGCCTCGAAGTGATACCGCCGGTCCAACATAGCCGATCTCTGTCCGCGGCGGTTGGGGCTTGACATTTTGATTGATCGGACATCTATCCTGGCAATCCGTACACCCATATAAGCGATTACCCCACACCTTGGCGATTTCATCTGGCAGTATGCCATACCAATTTGTGAGCGCCTGGATACATCTACGCCGATCAATGATATACGGTTCTATGATCGCATCAGTTGGACATGCATCAATGCAGATGGTGCAATCCGCACAATCACCTGTGTCTGGAGAATCGGGGTGGATTTCGATATCGGTGATTATTTCACCGAGCACGATCCATGAACCAAAGTGCTGGTTTATGATGATACTATGCTTACCGTAATACCCAATACCGCTGCGCTGGGCGACCGGCTTCTCGGCAATATTACCATTTGAGTATACTACACAACTCGCCATATATTTCTCTTTCAGAACTGCAGCCAGTAGTTCCAGACGCTCTTTTAGATCCGAGTAATGATTACGCCAGCTGTAACGGGCAATCAACCCTTGCGGGTCGCCTGCTGAATCCAGGTCTGCACATTCTCCAGTCAGGTAGCATTGACAAGCGGCGATGATAGACCGCGCCTTGGGTAGAGCAGTCCCGACGTCGCAGAAATCATCAATGTTCCTAAGGTGCCAGTGCTCGCTTTCGAGGTAAAAACCTGCGCGTATCTGTTGCTTTATTCGTGCCGCAGCATCCTGTAATGGCTGTGCAGTGGTGATTTTGATTTCGTCGATACCGAAATCTAGCCCAATGTCTCTTACTATTCGGGCATCAATCACAGTGATGGATTACTGAATCTACTTAAGTAATATTCCCAAGGGGAAGAACACAAGATAACCAACGATCAGAAGGATCGGCGCGAGAACGATATCACCAGCGGCCAATAGAATAAAGCCGATCACAACAAGAACCAACCCGATCCCGAAGAAAATTGTATTTTTCCGCGAGAACTTGACGGTGGCAAGAGCTTCTTCCTTTTTTGCCGGTTTTTCTTTCTTGGTTTTCTTCTTCTTTGCCATCTCTTACTCCTTAGTTTCCCCGATATCCGGATCTTCGGGGGCCCGCAATAATTCAGCCAACATCGGACTAGCCTCCGCCTCTCCTGATATCTGCAAGCTTGATGAATTCTCCATCTTCTATCTGGTAGACACTCAGGATTTCGGTACCTCTCAGTGTTTCGCCGATTAAACGTGGCAGATTTGAACGTTGATAATTGCTGATCGTTCTCAGCTGCAGCAACATGGTGTAGAACCGCGCCGTGAATTCATTAACCGGGAGCCTCGCGGATTCAAGCTGTCTGGAAACCGTCACATCGATGGCAGATGGTGCGACAAAAACCGAGCCTTCCACATATTTCTCACCAAGACGCGGGACTCTCTCGCTGTGGAATGCATCGGTACCGAGAAGGGTTATATCATCAAGACCATAATAGGCGACTTGGGGCGCTGCGTTAATGATCATATCTGTGTCCATTGCAAGAAATAGGGCGCCGGGTTCTTTTTCCTTAATCGCCTCTAACTCCCTCTTTATGGTTATTGAATCCGTCGGAAAACTGACCATGGCAACAACCTCGCGGTTGTTTCTCACCACTTCCTGCGCAAACGACTGAGCAGTACTTCGATGATGGCTTTCTTCGGGATACAAAACCGCAAAGCGGTTCAACCCCATATCATAAGCGCTGTAACGTGCCACCATCCGTGCTTGGTCCTCATGGGATTGACCTTGTGTAAAGACGAGAGGGATTGTGGCAAAACGTCCTTCCGTACTCATCGGCAGGATGAGCGGAATCGCTTTTCCATAGGCGAAACCGCACAATGTGAATGCCTCGAACGAGCTTACCGGAGCGATCAAAAAATCCACGCCCAGGTCTTCTACCAACCTTGCCGCCGCCAGTGTTGCATCTATCGGGTCAGATTTAGTATCAAGAACGTGAAGCGAGAAAGGAAGCATTTTGTTTCTTTCAAATGTTCTTACTACGCTGAGCAAATTCTGCCCGATGTTCGAAAACTTGCCGGTGAGCGGCAGCAGGATACCTGCTCTGCCAGTGGCTTCACCCAGGCTGATGAATCTTTTGTATTCCTCCGCTTCGTAGAGATACCTGGTTTCCGGAAAACGCCTCATCAGTAAGTTGAAGTCACGCTCTGCATCCTCTTTTCTACCCTTTTGTGCTTCGGCTTGGGCAAGGTGATAGAGGATATGTTCATCGATTTCCTCAGCCATATATATCCGGTGTAGCTTTTCGAGTTCGCCGATCGAAAGCTCGGGAAGCATCTCCAGTATACGTTCGAAAGCTTTCTGCCTGCCCGATGAATCTTCAGCCTGGACGTAGTACTTTGTCAGGTAATATGTAGCTTCGTAGTCCTCGTTAAGATGGAAATAAGATTCACCAACCAAGGACATTGAATTAAGATAATATTTCGAATTCGGAAATTCCTTCAGGTATTTCTCTCCGAAGTTAACTGCATTCTTGAACCGGGCCAATTTATATTGACAAAATGCGCCGAGGTACAGCGCTGGCTCATAGGATTCGGTTCCGGTGTATTTGGTTACGATCTCTTCGAAGGCAATAAGTGCGTTGCTGTAATCCTTACGCTTGAAATAGTCATTGCCCCGTTCAAAAGCCACGGCAGCGCGTTCCGCTGCTCTTTCTGAATCAAGGTCAGTTGCGCCCTTTGGTCTAATGTAAGCGCAATTTAAGGTTAGAAACCCGATGAATGCAAGAAATATCAACTTTTTCATTTCCTCAATATTAATCAAAAAAAATGCCGTGTCAACTGGCAAGCCCACATACCAAACTTACAAAAGACGTTGATATCGTTAATTTGGCTAATCCCGTTACTGTCATCGGCTTCGTTAATTTCGCATTTCGCCCGCTAGTTATCACTGCAATCTACTTATCAATCACGGTAATCTATTTACGGACCAATGTAGTTCTGCAATTTGCATTGTTGAGATAGCGGTATTAACGAACCGAATGAGAATGGCAGAAGTGGCAATCGTCCCGATGAAAGAGTTCTTGACTTTTCGCACCCATATTCATATAATCCCACATGCAGGAAAAAAACAGTGAAAAAGAAAAAAATGATGCGCAGCATGAAGAGCCAAAACTGCTCGACCAGCCAATAAAGGCAAAAGAGATCATCTACATGATGATTCTCTCCCTGGAAGGCAAAGCCTGGGCATATCTTGATAAAGTAGCACATGCGGAAACTCAAAAACACCAAAAAGATACGGGTGAAGCAAAAGTTGCTATCGACGCAATTGAAGCACTATTCAGTGTCATCGAACCAGGCCTCGAAGCGGCCGAGAAAAACGATATTCAGGTACGCCTGACCAATCTTAGACTGAATTTTGCCAAAGAATAGTATTCCCATCACGCTGCGCCAGCACCTCACCACAATCTGTCCTCTGTTAATAATAGCCGTCCTATATCTATTCTCGCTCTGCCCGAATGTCTACCTGATCGATTCTGGTGAATTGGCTACCGTCTCATTCACGCTGGGCATCGCCCATCCCACTGGTTATCCGTTGTACACATTGATTGCCTATTTTTTCGCACACTTACCTGGACAACCGATATGGAATCTCAACATACTTTCCGCGCTGTTCTCAATTGCAGCAGCAGCCTTCCTCTTTTTTATCGCGCGCCGGATAACAGAAAGTAAGATTACGCCGGTTCTCACTATTTCACTCTTCGCCTTTTCACCTATAATCTGGAACACATCCGTCACAAACGAGGTACATTCGCTGACCGGGCTTTTTGCGATATTACTGCTCTTCTTGATTTATCGATGTCATAGCGACCGTATATTTTACTTGATCATGTACTTGACCGGGCTGAGCCTGGCGAACCACATGATGATATTTTCTCTTCTTCTTCCGCTATTAGTTTACATTCTTCTTGTTTATCGTCCCAATATAAGAAAAATAGCCAGCGGTTTCTTATTTCTGATTCTCGGGCTCTCAATATATTACTATCTTATAGCGCGTACGCACGGTGGCGCTCAACTGGCATGGGGGAATACCATAAACCTGCAGCGTCTATTATGGCACGTAAGTGGTAAACAGTACCGGGTGTGGATGTTTACGTTATCACCGCCTGAGGTTCTTAAAAACCTGGTCACCGGTGTCCAAATTCTCGCACGCAACCTTCTGTATGTACTCGCCATACCAACGATTGTAGGCTTTTATCGCTTGTACCGAGAAAACCGCCGAATGTTCTGGTTACTACTGGTCATTCTCATGGTGAATGTCCTGTATACCATCAATTATTCGATACCGGATATCGAATCGTACTACATACCAAGCTTTATTGTGCTCGTGATCAGCTTCACCTATGGCATAAAACAACTCAGCAGGTTCTTAAAGAATGCGATCATCCTGGCTATATCTTTCATAATCCCCATAATAAACTACAATTCCTGCACGCTGAGGAGCAATGACTTCGGCATGGATTTCGCACAGGCTCATACTTTCATGCTCCCTGATTCAAGTCTGTTGATCACAACCTACTGGGACATCTACGCACCCCTGATGTATTCCAGAAAAATCAAAAAGGTGAGAGAAGACCTGGTGATCATCGACAAAGAATTATTACGACGAACTTGGTATCTTGCATACATTGAAAACGAATATCCCGATTTCTACGAAAGGGTTAAGCCTTTTGTTAACGCATATCTCATTGAATTGAACAAATTCGAGTACGACCTACCCTATAGCCCCCAGACCATACAGTTGCGCTATATTGACTTGCTCGAGAGTTTTGTCGATGCCAAAATTGAGGATGGAGTTTTCTTCTGCTCGCCATGGCCTGACCGGGACTTCGAAGCGGTCAAACCGGGCTACCCAAGAATTCCATTCGGACTAGTCCACAGCATCGCCAGGGAGATGACCGCAATGCCTTTCGATTTCAGTGAATTCAACCTTGCACCGCCGCCGGTTGTAAACGACACCCGCCTTCAATACAATATGACGGTAGTGCGCAATATGTTGCGTCAGAATATTAGATACCTGCAGGCAATCGGCCTTCACGAGCAAGCAGAAAAAGCACACCAAATCCTGAAATCGTTCTAAACGCAGCGTTAATCCCGCTAATCCAGCAGGGAACGTGATACTTACCCGCCCCGCTTCGCAAGGCGAGGCCGTGGATTCTCGACTCAGTAAACGAATACGATACTAACGGGAGTAAGGACATTGACGTCCTTGTAAATTTCGAATTTTAAAATTTGATTTTGCAGAGTCGGGTATGTCTTGACAAGTACCTGCCCAGGTCTATAATTTTAGATGAAAAAGGCGGTCGTCGCACTCGGTGGTAATGCAATCTCTTCAACCGGCAAAGAAGACATCCACGAGCAATTCGCCAATACCCGAAGG
>CP070686.1:2606753-2611489 GCA_020353055.1 Caldifarciminota bacterium
CGATAATCCAATAACACGACCTCAACCCGCGCCCCCTGCGGCACCGCCACATAACGCGTCGCACCACCCAAACTGGGCGCACCAGCCTGAGGAACGTATACCGAAGCTAAACCATAACTCTGCATCGGCACCCCATCAAGCGCCATATCCTCAATCAACAGCTCATGAAGACTGAAAACAATCTCCAAACCAGCCCGCGTCTCAGACACGACATTGAACTGAGGATAGTCACCCCAACTACCCTCAAACGATACCGTCTGAACCGCAAAACTGAGAGAGATTATTAACGCTAATGAAACCAAAACCTTCTGCATACTACCTCCTTGGATAAACATAGTCATCAGGTTGGGGTTAAGATGCTGGACTCCAAAGAACGATATCCGCTATTAGTATCCAGCGTTCTAACCTCAACCCTCAGACCATCAGTTGTTATTTTAACAGCACGGTTTTCTGGACGTGCTGGTAATTTTCGGCAGAGAATTTTATAAAATAGACACCGGCAGGTACTTTACGTCCGAGATCATCACAACCATCCCAGTTGATAGTGAAGTAACCAGGTTCTCTCGGTCCATCAACCAGTGCTGATATCAGACGACCTGCAGCATCATAAACACGCAAACTTACTTGACCGCGGGAAGCTATTTGGTAGGAAATGGATATGTTCCTCATGAACGGGTTCGGATGCAAGGTCATCATCTGAGTTCTTGCGGGTAGAATTCCCATCTTACCGTACTCATCGACTCCGGGCGTCGGCTCGATCGTTGTGTAGAGTATCGCGAACGAATCGGTTATCGCTACGGCCAAACTGTCATAATTATTATTGTAATTGTATTGAATGCCAATGACCTGTGTTTCGTTTTCGATCCCTATTGTGACACTGGCAGGTAGTTGTAGTGCGCTTAGGTATTGCACCAGAATTTCGCCATCTCCAGTCGGCGTCGGATTGTATGCGGGGTCGTACAGAATGATCTCAAAAGTTTCATGGTAGCCTAGTGTAGGATAGTGCTCGATCATGAAGAACTCGACAATGAACCTATGGTTTGTTGCGTCATAATAATAATAGATGTCACTTGGCTGTCCGGCCGTGCCTGGTTCCAGATAGTCCCAGATTCCCGCAACCATCGCGGGCGGGCCGTCGGCGTTCGGGATGCTCGTGTTGGAGAAATCATAAGAGTCTGTCGAATCCATGGAGATCCATCCGTTTGAGCAGATGGATATCCTGCTATAATCGATTCCGTAGTAACGGAAACTGAAAGGAAGGTCGACGACAACGGTTTGGTTACGGCTTAGATCGAGTGAGACACCGGGGTGCGCGGTTTGGGTTGAGTCGATGGCAAACCAGCTGAATGTAGGCGATTGAGCATGCGGGCCGTCCGAATAGAATGCATAGTAATAATTCGTGTCGGTCGGTACGGAGCGTCCCACGCGTAAGGAGAAGTCAAACGTGTCGGCGCAAACACCAGCCTGTACGGCGACCGTGAAATTAACTAGCGTACCAAAAGGAATACTGGTGGCGGCGTAGACCGTGAAGGGATCAGAATTATTGGTTCCGGTGTTACCGATGGCAATCGTTCCGAAACTGCCTGAGTTGTCGACAATACCGATCCCGGGTGAGCTGCTGCTCAATGTTGCAGTGACGTTTTCGGCTTCAGCACCACCTTCGTTCAGGAGTGTTACGACAAGATCAGCGGTCTCACTTGGATCGAGTATACCATTGTTCCAGGCGCCACCGACTACACCCACAGATTGATAGGTCAACATCGGAGCATAGACAGTGAACGACGGGTTATACACCCATGTGCTGTCGTTGGTGTCCTTTATTTCAAGTGCGCAATCAATTGTATAGCCATTTGCACAGTTGTTTGCGATCGTGAATGAATAGTCCGGCGTTGAACGGGCCGAATCGTATTCCGCAATGGTGCCGTACCAGCTCGAATCGGTCGTTATGCTGATATAAGGATCAGTACTGCTCAGTAGGCCATAGACTGATTGAAGGGTTTGGGTACCCATATTCTTAACATATACCCCATAACCGATCGTCTCACCGGGGTTAATCTGTCCATTGGTTCCTGTACCACTGAGTAGTGTGGAAGCGATGGTGGGAAAACCGTAATTAGTCGGTACGACCGGGACGTCTGCTTCATAACGGTAGTGGTTGAATTTTGTTATTGTTACTTTTACGATGGAACCCGCGGGCTGTGCTGCTATTGAAATATTCACAGGGGCGCCCGTGCCTTCGGCCAAGCCGATGATCTCACCATCTACGGTCAGCGCGACTATCGCACTGTCATCGGCCGTTACTTGAAAACTCGTAGCGGATGTGAGTATTCTTGGTGCATGGCTGACTGTAAGTGAAGTCGGAATCTCGGAGTAGATTATATTGAAAGCATCTCCATTATGGTGGAACAGATGGTATGTGATCGTCTTAACCGACGAGCTGGTCCAGCTGGATTGCTGTAAGAAATATTTGCCCGAAGTCATCGCCATGCATGGTCTAAGATTATTGTAGCCTGTTACTTCTGTACCGTAAAGTGGATATCCGGGCATGAATTGAGGCCACATCGCATCATAAGAACCCCATACGTAAGTGTCATTGACGAAAGAGTAGCTAACTTCGGTAGCCGCATTGAGTCCAAGTGCACCGTGTTCCATGCGATGGAATGCTTCAGCAAAACATGGGTTTGGTATCGTGTAATTACCAGTGCAGCAGTTGCTCGAATTAACGAATACATACATGTCATTGGTCAGGCCGCTAAGGTGGCTTACGCCGTAATCCGGTTCACCCCAACCATATTCATAACCATGGTCGCGGTGCTGCAGCAGGAATGCTCCTGAATTGATGGCGGCGTTGATGCCAGGTGCCGAGCCACCGCTCCACCAATTGGCATCGTAGGGATTGTACGTTGAAGGCAGCCAACCGAGGTTGTAGAAATAGCTCACGACAGTCCCCGTATTTGCGGCTGTAGACCAGGGGCCGCCGACGACCGGTGTCCCCGAGTATATTGCATATTCACGTACCGGACTCTTACCCAGTCCATTGATCATAAAACCGCGCACGACCTCGCTACACAGCTGGAACCAGCGTTCGGTTTGCCAACCGCATGCCATCAGGGGTTCATCGTAGAAGTTCGCTGCGGTATAGGGATTCCTTTCGTAACTCAGGAATTTATTGATCATCGTGCTGAGATGAGTTTCGTCCTGTGCGGTGATCCGAGCATGATGCATGTCCGGCAAGTGGTTGCCATCGACGTCGGCATATATGTTGTCTGAAGCACAAGAGCCAGGGTATCCAGTATACATCGGTGCCAGGATGCCGTACGTTTCACCCGAACTGGGATAGTCAGACAGTAGTAAGAAAGCAACTGGTGCCGGGTCCCAGGTGGCGTAGGCAGTGTTCAAAAAACTCTCTATCGCTGCAGTGGAAGAACCGCCAACTTCGGTCAATGTGAAGACTTCGCAAGAAATACCCTGCTGCTGACGGAACGTTTTGATCGTATCTGCCCATGCCTCAAAGACCACATCGTCCGGAACGATTATTATGTATTCCCAACCGTCGCGGGCATTGATCCGTTCCGAGGCATAAAAATCGATCTTAGGCAAGGAACCGTAATTGATTAAATGTCCCTGGAGTATAGGTTCCCAGAAACGGCTGCGCAAGCGGTCATCACCAAAATGACCGTTACCCCCGATAAAGTCAACCTTGACTCTGATATCTTTGTATACTACCAGATCTTTTGTTACCGGGTTGTACTGGTAAGGTGTAATGCCCAGCGATACTACGTCAACACCTCTGATTTTTTCTGGTTGCGAAAGAATAACTGGTGATTCAGGATAGAAGGCGTTACGACTATAAATGGTCATATCCTTTTCATAACGGAGGGGTGAATCGTCATTTTCGGCCGGAATGTTCGGTGCCGGCACAATGTCAACGTCGTGATAAACTTCGGTGCGCGTGTCGACAATGGTGACCCTGGCCTGCGCGCCCTGGGGAATTGCTATGTAGCGAGCCGTGCTAGAAAGATTCGGAGCGCCTTCATCATTGAAAAGAAAGATTCCAGGGACTCCGTAGTTTTTCATGGGAACGCCGTCGATGTCGATATCTTCGATCACCATTTCATGTATGCTGAAAACTATTTCCATACCTGTAGGATTTTCTGCGACAACATTGAAAAGAGGATTCTGCCCCCAGTTGTCTTCATATGTAACCAATTCGGCCGCAGTACCTGCGGTCATTATTACGACGATCAAAATCATCAGGCCTTTCATCAAACCTCCTTCAAATGACTGTTTTTTGGGTAAGGATTGGCATGTTGGAAAAAATACATGCCCAAACCCTCAGCCCACCTTCTTCCTTATGAAATACCATATTTTGATTACGTCCATGGCTATTCAGCCATGGTCTGAGTAGCTCTTAAGTCTATTCAATCTACAATTGTACTTCGTACGATTAATTTGTCAATAAATAAAAACACGGTTATTGGGTTGGGAAGCTGCACTCCAAAGAACGATATCCGGTTTCAGGATCCAGCATCTCGACCTCAACCCGTAAATCAGTTTATTTAAGCAATACTGCCTTCTTGACCTGGCGTGAATCGGGGGTCTCCAAGCGCACAAAGTAAACACCAGCCGGCACCTGACGACCCTGGTCATCAAGACCATTCCAATGGACCGTATAATAACCAGGTTCGGTCATTCCCTCAGCCAGGGCTGATATTAAACGACCCGCAGCATCGTAA
>CP070686.1:2611589-2616053 GCA_020353055.1 Caldifarciminota bacterium
CCCCGAAGGTCGAATGGCTATTTGGAGCGATGACACTGCTTGGAGTCCTCCAATCGAATTTTGGAGGAGGTGTTCCGAAGTGTATAATCTTTGGGTTGAGATGTACTATGAAGAAGAGGGTGTGGATTTCTGCGGGGAGTGCGCACTCAACAATGGTAAAGTCCTCCATAAGGAGGAATACACCTACGACCACGGGATCTACCAGTTTCACGGATACCGAGCGTGGTATGATAGAGCATGGGATTATTCGGGTAGAGAAAATCTCAGGATTTCCTTGGAGATCGATGGCAAAACGCCAT
Organism: Caldifarciminota bacterium; assembly: GCA_020353055.1. Lineage (GTDB taxonomy): Bacteria > Hydrothermota > Tepidihabitantia > SM23-42 > SM23-42 > SM23-42. Next base: position 2,611,889 of record CP070686.1, read on the forward strand.
CGAGAGAAAATATTCTCGAACGCCTAGGAGAATGGTATGGATTCCTCAAGGAGGAAGAGATAGAGCGAGTGGCAGATGATGCCATGAGGGCTTATTCAATGACATATAACAACTAAAACAATGAGCAACACTAGAAAAACCAACAAAAACTACCATTCTAACGGTCAGTTGTGGTCAGAAGAGAACTACAACGACGGAGAACTTCACGGACTCTCTCGAAGTTGGTATGAGAACGGTCAGTTAAAAGGGGAATGGAACTACGAGAACGGAGAAATGGTCGGACCCTGTCGAGATTGGTATGATACCGGCCAATTGAGGTGGGAAAGGCACTACGAAAACGGGGAACTTCACGGACTCCAACGATGGTGGTATAAGAACGGTCATTTAGAGTGGGAAGAGAACTGGAAGAACGGAGAACCTCACGGACTCTCTCGAAGGTGGGATGAGGACGGTCAGTTATTGTCGGAAGATAACTACGAGAACGGAGAATTACTAACACAGTAAACGTTAACCAATGAGTAACACTAGAAAAACCAACAAAATCTACCATCCCAATGGTCAGTTGAGGTTGGAGACTAACTGGAAGGGCAGAGAACTACACGGATCTTCACGGGGTTGGTATGAAGATGGTCAGCCCGAGTGGGAATGCACCAACAAGAACGGAAAATATCACGGTCCGCAACGATTTTGGTATGCCGATGGTCGGGTGAAATCCGAAGAGAACTATTGCAACGGGAAAATGCACGGCCTCCAGCGAGGCTGGTATGACAATGGTCAGTTGGATTACGAGGAGAACTGGGACAACGGAGAGCCGCACGGAGTCTTACGCGCCTGGTATGAGAACGGCCAAATGAAATACGAATACAACTATGAGAACGGAAAATGTCGAGGACTCCAACGAGAGTGGACTGAAGACGGCCACTTACAACTCCAAACAGTGAGCGACACATTGAATCACCGATAGCTAACGTTAACTATGATTGCAACACCTGAAACACTAACGTACAACGCCCTTTGCGGAGGGTCGAACTACTGGATCAAAGACATCCACATCCCCGATGACGATGACGAGGATGAGTGGTTCACCACCCGCTTCTTCCGCAAGCTGGAGGAGGGCGGCACTGTGGTCATCACCACGATCTGCGACTCAGTGCATGAGCTTGTCTTTGACGACTTAGTCAAGGCCAACAAGCTGCTGCACGACAACCATCCAAGGCATTACGCCAGTCTAATAACAGAAGAGGACGATAAGATCACCGCTGATGTGTGGTTCCAGCTTGCCGTCTTCAACGAAATCATTTATGTAGGATAATGAACAAGCTTAATTACACCGCCTCTCCAAGCGAGGGCAAGCCTTATACTATGATCCACCACGCATACCGCGTGGTAAAGCAGGAAGCCTTGTGGCAGAAAGCGTATGGCAATAGGAACAACGATGACCCATCCTTCCGGGATGAGTACAACGAGTACTGCAACCGCACAAAGGATTTGGTTGCGACTGTTCCCTTTGCCTTCAACGCCATGATTAGTGGGGTCGCCTCTGCCGGGGTCTGTCACTATGATGTAGACGAGTTTGCGAAGCAAATGATGCCGGGAAGGGTAAGTGCAGACTCTGAGTCCGGCCAGTTGTTTATCTACTGCCATAAGCGCGATAGAGACTATCTCATCGAATTGCTCAGGGTTCAGTTCCCCGGCATCAAATTGTCCCGTGTTGCGACTGAGCCGTCTGATCCTTGGGGCATGAGCATTTCACAGGCCCGCGAACTGATCGGCAAGTTCGAGGATAAGTATCTCCCGAGAAGCGTCATGGCCGATTAGGGTAACATTCACTAATGAGTTAACTTGACCAATGATCCGCATATACCGAAACCTGCACCGAAATGCTTTGTCGATTCAGACAAAGATCCCGGGCAAGGGGTGGCGCGTGACAGACCACCTACCACTAAGCACAACCATCGACCTATTTAACATTAACTGGAAGGTGTACGAGTCTGGACGCAAGAGAGTCCTTAAGACCAAGCAGAAGAACGTGCACGCCTTCATTGTTGCCGATCGATACGAGATCGCTGAGACCCGCACTGGTGGCCGAGCGATTGGTTACAACCCATACAAGTACCAAACCTTCGTGACCCTAGATGACGGGCTGCCTGCGCCTCCCCTGGAGCGTGCATACATGAAGGATGGTGTTGTCTTTTTTCAACATAACAAGTCATGAAAATACTAGTAGCCTGTGAATACAGCGGTGCGGTGCGCGAGGCATTTAGAAAACTTGGGCATAACGCTATGTCTTGCGACTTCCTGCCAGCGGACGATGAGTCCAAGCATCACTATCAGGGAGATATGTTTGACCTGTTTCCTAACGGAGAAAACGTCAACCAGTTTGATATGGTAATTGCGTTCCCGCCATGCACCTACCTCTGCTCCTCCGGCCTACACTGGAACAAGAGACAGCCGGAACGTGCAGTCAAGACGGAGCAAGCCCTTCAATTCGTGGAGGCGATAATGAATCTCCCGGTCGAGCGGATCGCAATAGAAAATCCGGTCGGCTGCATCTCTACCCGCATCAGGAAGTACGACCAAATGGTGCAGCCCTACGAGTATGGTGACGATGCCTCGAAGCGGACCTGCCTATGGCTCAAGGGGCTGCCTAAACTACAGCCTAATCCTAGCGATTATGTATCACCGCGAATGGTAGACGGCAAGCCACGATGGGCGAACCAAACAGACTCGGGACAGAACCGCTTAGGACCATCAGACACGCGCTGGAAGGAGAGATCTAAGACCTATCCTGGAATTGCAAAGGCAATGGCCGAAGCTTGGGGTAAGGATTCCGTTGATGCAAATGCATTTTTAATTACAAAATAAAATTACAATATTGCACCCATGAACAAACAACAAATCATAAATCAAGTACTCAAACACGTAATGGACAATGGCGTGGATGCTTACGCTTACGCCCTAGCCACTACGCCAAATGAGTTGATCTTGTCTATCCAAAGAGGCGAGAACCTTATGCCAATCATCGACATCATCCTGCGTAACATTGATGTGAAGTCGGAGTTGCTTTGGGCGGAGGAGCGCAGGTATGCCGAGATCAGAGATCAGCTTATTGATCTATGAAGACATCTACCACAAACGCAGTCTACTACTACGAGGTTGCTTGCGAGGTGATCCAGAAGGTGCTTGGCGTAAGTCGATCACAGATGGAGAGCCCGATGCGCAATAGGGACTTCGTCACTGCACGAAGGATCCTGTCCATGCTGCTGCTCTCGCGAGGTGTGACCACCAGCGTCATCGGCAGGTTCATGAATAGGGACCATAGTAGTATTGTGCATCTACGACAAACTCACTTTGAACTAATCAAGAACTACGAGGAGTACGAGCGTATGTACCACAGGGCCGCTGCCTTATTCGAGCCACACAATCTGTGTGCGGAACACGATGCTGGCGGACCCTGGGTGGCGATAAGTACCCACGCTAAAAACGCAGAACAATTTAACAAGAGGGACTACCGAATCTTCCTCTATGAATCTCAAAAGAAATACTGAAATGAAAAACAAATATTTCGATCAGGCCCTTGAGCGCGTATGCGATTACTGGGGCGTTAGTAAAGACGACCTGTTCGGCAGGAAAAAGTCAACCCCAATCCCCTCGGCCAGGCACAGCCTGTTCTACCTGCTATACAGGGAAGGCTTCGACGTACCAATGATTGGTACGCTAGTACAAACCTACATGGGCAGAGGGACCAGCGGTGCCAGGGTTAGGTATGGAATTAAAAAAGGAGCCGACCTTTCAGAGAAGAAAATCCATGAACAACTCTTTGCGCCTACTGTGGAGGCAGGCTAAGATCTCTGCCGACAAGGGTCGAGGGATATATACTCAGAACATAGAGTGTGAGTCTATTATCCTGCGGGGTTTCAAGATATCACGATACCCCGCTGGTGGCATTGTTGTCAAGAACACAGCCTTTGGTAAGGACAAGTACCGGCTTGTCACCAAAGAGGAGCTTGACACTATGTACACCTACGGCTGGGTGGTGGGGGCAATGCTATCCACACTAGAATCAATCAAGGATCGCAAGGATCCAATATTTGAACACATAAAACTTAGAATCAAAAATGAACTCGAATTACTTGAAGCTGGCGGCAGTGTCAGTGAACGACAA
>CP070686.1:2616153-2619054 GCA_020353055.1 Caldifarciminota bacterium
CATCTCATCGAGAAGCAGCACAATAATTGGGCTCAACATCGGGCATTCTTATATTACAAGTGTACCATCGAAATGTGCCGTGCCCTGTGGAGATGATGTTCATCAACGGGAAAGCTGTTCCAAAAAGGATCAGCCCCCGCCTCTGTTGCATCTCCGCTTATAAAAAAGCGGTCGTGATATATGCTTCCATTAATAATATTTTGTTGACAATTGGTCGAATTATCATATGATTATCGAGAGGAATAAATATGGAAACCTTGAGAGATTCGATCGAAATAAAAACAACTCCTGAAGTACTTTTTAAGTGTTTAATAAACATCTTCTCTTCCGAAGAAAATTATCGAGCATGGCATCGAGATCATGTTACATGCCAGTGGATAAAAGGTGATGCGTTCGAAAAGGGTTCAATCCTCTATATGGAAGAGTACCTGCACGGCGAACTTCATAAGATGAAGTGTCTTGCTACTAACTATGAGCCAAACAGAACCATAGAATATAAACTCCTGTTTCCGGTTTCAATTATATGTCCTAAAGGGTCTTTTGCCATCGAACAAAAAGAAAAGAACTGTACATTCACTGCTACACTTTATTTCAGATTCAGTAAAATATTTTCTTTATTCGATAAACGGCGAAAAGAAGCTCTTGAGAAACACATGAAGGAAGAAGGAGAAAATCTTAAAAAACTTTTAGAGACGTAGTTTATCGTATCCTGGATTATAACTGCGTAAGTGGATTTTACGAGTAAAAGGGTTGGGTGTTTGAGCCGACCCCTTCTTTCTTTCCTGAAGATGCGGGCAACACCATGTTCGTGCTTGATAATGAGGCATCTTTTAGTATAATTAGATGGAATGTTCATGAATACCAAGGACCCGAATTTTATTAGGAGGAAATCATGATATACAAATCAAAAACTTTCTTATTTATACTGTTTGTAGTAATTGTTCTTATCGCTGTGATGTTCTGGCAACCATGGTCAGGTGGAAGAAGTAGAGAGCCTGTGTCGATGCACGAAGAAGAAGATAAGGGCGAGAAGCCACACGACTGGTTCTACATGCAGCGGGCATACCCGCACCGTCTGATCAATGAAGAAGCCCATCAGATGGCATATCGCCAGGCGTTAGCCATGGCGCAACAGTATGCCAACCGCGACAATGGAGTATGGATTCCAAAGGGGCCCTCCAATATCGGCGGTCGCGTCACCGGCATTGCCTTGCATCCATCAAATGGGAACATCATCTACGCAGGAGCCGCGGATGGTGGCGTACTAAAATCCATTGATGGTGGCGTCAACTGGACTATGCTTACTGATCATTTCATTACCCTCTCGGTTGGCGATGTAACAATCGATCCGAATAACCCGAATACTGTATATGCAGGTCTTGGTGAAGCCAACCTTGCGGGTGATAACTACGACGGTGATGGTCTTTACCGTACCACTGACGGTGGCGTTTCCTGGAGCAATATCGGGCTCGCGCAGGTGAGACGGATTGGCCGAGTTGCTGTACATCCGACTGACTCTGATGTTATTTTTGTCGCCGGTGCTGGTGCACAATTCAGTGCTGACAGCGCGCGGGGTGTGTACCGCACGACCGACGCAGGTGCGACGTGGAGCAAAGTACTCTTCATATCCGACTCAACGTCGGCGATTGATCTGTGCATAAATCCAACTCATCCAGATACGGTCTATGCTGCAATGTGGGAGCGCTTGCGCTCGCCTATGAGGCGCAAAGCCGGCGGTCCGACTTCTGGCATTTACCGGAGCACGGATATGGGTACGACATGGACAGAGCTGACAAATGGTTTGCCGTCAGGACGGAATGTTGGTAGAATCGGCATTGCCATATGTCAGACGAACCCCAATGTGCTCTATGCACTCTATGCTGATTCCATTGGTTATCTCGAGGCTGTTTATAAGACGACAGATGGCGGCAATTCATGGTTTCAGACTTCGGGGCAACCTCCATACTACTTGTACTATAGCTACGGATGGTACTTTGGTCAAATCCGCGTGCACCCCGCTGATCCAGATATCGCTTTCGCGTTGGGTGTACCACTTTATCGCACGACGGATGGAGGAAATTCATGGTCGGATGTATCGCATATCCAGCATGTGGATCACCATGCACTCGAATTTGATCTGAGCAACGTGAACCATATTGTGGACGGAAACGATGGTGGTGTCTATTACTCGAGTAATGGCGGCACGATTTGGACGAAGTCGTATAACCTTCCGATTACACAATTTTACGCTGCTACAATCGATGAACTAAATCCTGAGCGTACATACGGTGGTACGCAGGATAACGGCACCTTGAGGACGTTGACCGGTAATCTCGACGACTGGGAGATGATCCTTGGTGGCGATGGATTTTATTGTATTGTGGATTATACCGATGCAAACATCATTTATGCCGAATACCAGTGGGGTAATCTGACAAAATCGACTGACGGCGGCTACAACTTTTATATGGCAATGGACGGAATCGATCCTGACGACCGTACAAACTGGTCTACACCCGTCGTCATGGACCCAAATAACCATTCAGTCCTGTACTATGGAGCTAACCGTCTGTATAAATCAACAAACGGAGCTGGGTATTGGAATGCGATCAGCGGTGATCTGACGAACGGTCCTGGTTCAGGTAACCTGACCTACGGTACGATCACGACTATCGGTGTGTCCAGGACAAATGGTGATGTTATCTACGTGGGTACAGACGACGCCAACGTCTGGGTCACGACCAATGGTGGTACAGATTGGACGAACATATCTACTGGTCTACCAGACCGCTGGGTGACCCGGGTTGCCGTTGATCCAAACAACGAGGCGATTGCTTATGTGACTTTTTCTGGTTATCGATACGACTCACCCCTGCCGCATGTTTTTCGGACAACAAACTA
>CP070686.1:2619154-2629063 GCA_020353055.1 Caldifarciminota bacterium
ATATTGACCGAAAGGGTAGACTTGTGATTGAGGACCAGTTTGAGTGGGCAGATGACGCATACGGCGGTTTGATGCGCGTGCGTCGTGGCGGTGAAAGTCTATACCTTAACGTGAAGGGCAAGATCATCTGGCCGCAAGACCGGTGAGAGTGGTGCATACAGGGACAGTACTCGACCGAAACTTCCATCGGATAGTCGGAAAGAAATAGAGTAGTATCGATAAGCAACAAATTGCTTGACTTTCATAGAATTCTGAATACATTATTCTATCCCAGGTTTTGGGGGTAAAAACAATAAGGAGGTTTCATGAAAAAACTATGGCTGTTGTTGTTCGCTATGATACTCATGGTGTCGGCTGTGTCATGCGGCGGGGAGGAGGATGAACCCGAACCAACACCGACGACCGCAACAATCTCGGGTACGCTAACCTTGCAGGCGGGTGTGAGTGGCGATCTTAATAACACCAGAGTAGCTATCTACACGAGTTATGATGACTGGTTTTATGACCGCGTTTTGAAATCAGTCGCGGCCACCGGCAGTGGTGCATCTGCGACGTACACAATAACCGATGTGGCCCCGGGTAACTACTATCTCGATGCATGGAAGGATGTGGATAATAGCGCGACCTGGAACTCGAACGACCTGTTTGGAGTATATGGACAGAGTCTATGGCCAAGTCCGCAGTTTACGCCTTTCAGTGTTTCGGCTGGGCAGACCTTTACGGCTAACGTGATTATGATCGTGTTGCCTTAGGTTTTTGTCATCAGTATTAAATCAGGAGAGGTTTTGCGACCTCTCCTTTTTTTTTCAAAAAAAAGGCCGGCAGACGCCGGCCTTCTGTAGATATGGACTTATTTTGTCTCAACGTCGATCTGCTTTGGTTTCAAGGATTCTGGTTTCGGAAGAGTAACGTGCAGTACACCGTCTTTGTATGTGGCTTTAACCTTTTCAGCATCAACAGTAGCAGGTAATCTGATCATTCTTCGGAATTGTCCGTAGCAGCGTTCGATACGATGGAATGTTTTGTCCTTTTTTTCGTTCTCGCGGGTTCTTTCGCCTGAAATCATCAGCATATCATCCTGTACCGACACCTTTATGTCTTCCTTAGAAATTCCCGGTATTTCAGCCCTGACCATTAGATTACCATTGCTTTCCTCGATATCTATTGCTGGTTTCCAGTAGTTCTCTAAATCGCCTTGACTACTTCCGAAAAATGTGTCGAAAAATCGATCCATATCATCTCTCATGCTAACTAACTCTCTGAAGGGTTCCCATATTTTCATTTTCTTGTCATTCATGTCAATGACCTCCTTCTGTATTTTAGACAAAAAGGTTGGGGTATGGTTTAGTCGTGTTACAACGAGTGAGGTTTATAAAGTGAAAAACTTCGAAAAATCTATTTGAAATCCTTCCGGATAATATTCGCCGCGTTCCTTATTGACCACATAATTGCCCTTATATTGTTTTCTTATTATCATATTGAGCGCATCACAGAATCGATCGATCTCTTCTTTAGTATTGTAAAGACCAAAGCTGATGCGTATGGTGCCTGGTATTTTTGAACGGTCGCGTGCAAGTATGTGTTTTTCAACTTCTTTTGCGTCTTCCGGCGTTACGCCGAGCAGAGATTTTACGTAAGGGTGTGCACAGAAGCATCCGTTTCTAACGCCGATGCCCCCTTCGTAGCTTAGTATCGCCGAGACTAGTGCGTGGTCCATGCCCATCACATTAAGACTAATTACGCCGAGCCGATTGCGGGCATTTGTCGGGTCCTTGTCGCCGTATATCACCACTTCAGGCATGAGAGATAGTTTCTGGAGAGCATAAGATGTCAATTCAGCCTCGTGCTCGATGATTGAATCAAAACCTACCTGTTCAATTAGTGTTACCACTTTGGCCAGGGCTACAACACCAACGATGTCAGGTGTACCGGCTTCTTCCCTCTCTGGCAAGTCTTTCCAGTATGCGCTCTCGAGGTCCACGATGTCAACTGTGCCACCGCCAACATAATCCGGGTCACCGTGTTCAAATACAGAACGGTCCGCCACCAATACCCCGATGCCAAATGGTGCGTACATTTTGTGCGCCGAGAATGCAAGGTAATCGATATGCTGCGGATCGTCCTTTGCTTTTATGTCTATAGAACGGTGCGGTGCGAGCTGTGCAGCATCAACTGCGATCTGAGCTCCGGCTGCATGCGCTCTTTCGGCATATTCATGGATTGGATTGATGTAACCGGTTACGTTGGAGGCACCGCTGATGGCCACCAGGCAGATTCTCCCCGTGTATTTGACTATCTTGTCGCACAGATCGTCATGATTTACAGTGCCGTCTGGCTTTATGTCGATATGAATGACCTTACCCACTTTACGCCAGGGCAATTCATTTGAATGATGCTCCATGACCGAGGTGAGGATGACCGGTTTTTCTGCCTCCCCGGCCATTCGGGAGATGATCGGGCACTGAAAGCGCCATGCAAGTTTGTTGATCGCTTCCGTGGTGTTCTTACAAAATATGACAGCAGAGTGTGCGTCGGCTCCGACAAAACGGGCGATTATATTTCGGGCTTCTTCGAAAACCCAGGAGGACAGTTGAGATTTGAATCCAGTGCCACGGTGGACATTGGAGTACCATTTACAGAATTCATTCACTTTTTCCTGTACAGGCAGGAGGGTCGGTGTGCTAGCTGCGTTGTCAAAATTCACGTATTTGGTTCTTGTGCCGTCGAGGAGGATGACTTCTTCATCGAGCCCGACCACATGTTTCTGTAATTCTTTAAGATCCATGCGATTACCTCACTTTTCTTGCTCAACCCAAAGATGTAGAAGTACACAACATTATATTGGCTCCTGACATTTAGTCAAGTTCAGGATTGCCCCGTGATGACCGGCATGCGATGAATGACGGCACACAGCACCGTCCTGGTTGACTTGGTCCATTTGCTGTGTATTATTTGCTTTACGCAGGAAGTAAATCAGGATTAAAAGCTAAGGAGGTAATAATGCATGATATTCGCGCTCTAAAGTGGTTCAGTTGTGCGTGCCTGGTGTTTTGCACGGGCCTGTCGGCAGCCACGCAATTCCAAGCAGATATGATCGATTCTGTACATCACGATGGAACGAAGAGGGAAAGCAAACTTTATGTCAAGGGTTTGAGATATCGGACAGAGCAGGTGGAAAATGAACAGGAAGTGGTTGTTTTGGTCGATCAGAATGAAGGTTTGACGCGTGTTCTCTTCACTGCTGACAAAACGTATATCGAAATGGCAAGTGACGATACGCAGAGTTTGATAAATGATCCTTTTCAGGCCGCTACGTTTATGGAAGGATTGGGAGAGAAACAGAAAATAGGTAGCGAAGAGGTGGCTGGATATGCTTGTGATGTATACCATGTCATGTATGACACGGTGGAACTTGTAAAAATGTGGGTGGCCAGAAAATTCGAATTCCCCTTGAAAATAGAGATGCGTGGCAAGTTCGGACGTACAATGTTATTGAGAGACATTAAGGAAACTGCTTTTGAGGATGATCTACTAATGATGCCCGCCGGTTATTTGAAAATGCAGGAGCCTGAAGTAACAAAGCCTGAGTTGCCTGGATGGATTGAGAATTTGACTGAGGCACCTTTCTTGAAACCCCCATTCGAGCGGAAGATGGCTGAAGGTGAAATGATCCGCGTGAAGATTGAGCCGGGCAAGGGTGTGCGTGTACAGGGAAGGAACGAAACGGCCGGTAACTCTTCATTTACGTCAATACCCTTCAGAGGTAGTAATCCAACATATCAGCCATCTATGTATACTTATAATCTGAGTAACGAAGGACAGAGCTGGGCGCTTACTTTTAAAGAAACTCCGTATGAAGCAAACGATATCGTCTTACACGTTAACGAGGGAATCATTACGGCAAGCGTTGAGTACGTAGACCTCGGTTTGATCGAGATCGTGCTGTCGGGACGGGAGTTAAGAGTGCCGGTTGATCCGACAGAGAATATTGATCTCCGTGTGGTTAATTTGCATAAAGGTAAGTCCGTATGTACCTACACGCTAATGAAGGATGGTGTGGAGTTGAGTGAGGAAAGAATAGGCCCGATACCACTGAGGACGTTCACTTTTGACCAAGAGTTCGAGAATAGAAGCAGCACGCTCAGCAGTTCAACTCAAGCCGATGAAATAGTGATTCAAGTCAGAAAGGGCAAGATGCTGGTTAATGTGAACCAGCCCTGACAATATCCCATGGTACGAAAGCAACTAAAGAGATGTGCTTGGGCCGAAGGCAGTTCTGCACAGATGCTGAGGTATCACGATCTGGAATGGGGTGTGCCTGTTCACAACGATAGAAAACTCTTTGAATTTCTTGTACTCGAAGGTGCTCAGGCTGGTCTTAGCTGGAAGACGATACTGGATAGACGAAGGGGATACCGCCGGGCATTTCACAATTTCGATGTGCGTAAGATCTCCCGATATACTAAGAAGGATGTGACGCGACTGCTCAAGGATAAAGGCATTATCCGAAATCGTCTCAAGGTGGCAGCGACCATAGAGAATGCACGAAGGTTTCTTGAAGTGACGATAGAGTTTGGGTCTTTCGATGGGTATATCTGGCAATTCGTGGGCGGTAGACCTATAAAGAATAAATTCAGGAAAATCGCAGAGTTGCCTGCCCAGACAGCCGAATCCGAGGCAATGAGTCGCGATCTGAAAAAACGCGGATTCCGTTTTGTTGGTCCAACCATCTGCTATGCTTTCATGCAAGCAGTGGGGATGGTTAACGATCACACGACGGATTGCTACAGGTATCGTCAAATATAAGAGACATGGACCGAAAGATCGAAAAGGTTTTCTACGAACGTGTGGTGAGTATTATCAGGACCATACCTTCCGGCAGGATTGCCACCTATGGGCAAATTGCCGACTACGCGGGCAACCCGCGCGGCGCTCGAGAAGTCGCGTATATACTTCACTCGAGTTCGGAGAGCGAAAATCTGCCATGGCATCGAGTGATTAACAGCAAGGGCAAGATATCGATGAAGCGGGGACGCGGATATGAGTTGCAGAAGAAGTTGTTGGAGGATGAAGGTGTGGCATTCGACGAAGAAGATCAGGTTGACCTTGGTCGTTTCCGCTGGCAGCCATAAATGGAGTTCTGTTGGATTGACTCCGTGCCGAAATCTGCTATAATGCTCTATGGGCGATAAGATAAAACGTTTCGTTTTTTCCTGGCTCGTGGTCATTGCCATAGTCATGGTTCTTCGGGCAACATTTGTCGAAGCGATGGTGATACCCAGCGGGTCGATGGAGAAGACATTTCTTGTCGGTGATGCGGTACTGGTGAATCGGTTCATCTACGGTGTGAAGATTCCGGTTCCATTTTCGAATAAACAGGTTCCCGTAATACCAGGACGAGATCCGAAAAGAGGCGAGATCATTGCCTTCGCATCACCGTTTGAAAACAAGACTGTTGTAAAAAGGTGCGTGGCGGTGGCAGGTGATACAGTAGAGATCCTAAACAAAGCGCTTTATGTTAATGGAGAGCAAATGCGTGAATCATACACTCGGCACGAAGACCGGCGGACTTTTCGCGGTGTCGAGTTAGACGCTGCCATGTATCAGAAAGAATGGGAACAAGGAGTGCTCGCGGATCTTATCGGCTTACAGGTAAGGGATAATTTCGGTCCGGTCGTTGTGCCTGAGCACTGTGTATTTGCCATGGGTGACAATCGCGATACATCTTTCGATTCACGGTTCTGGGGTCCATTGCATACGAAGCATCTCAAAGGTTTACCCCTCTTCGTCTTCTTCTCGTTCGACCCGGGGCAGGAGGGTGAAAATTTGCTGGATTTGATCAAGATCTGGCAGTGGAAGGCGATACGCCTGACGAGGATCGGTAAGGTCATGTAAAAAGGGGACAGTTAGTTCCTTCAGATACCTCACGAAACACCCGAAGACAGCCACCAGTAATCAATGGATAAGTACCGAGCAGGCGCCGGGGATGACCTGCGAAATCAACTATTCTTTTTCCTGTTCCGTTAAAGATATAAATAACAAGCATCTGCGGGGCACCATTCCGCAAATGTATTAATAGCAACAAAAAATGACCCCTTGACAAACCCGGATTTTTTACTATAATTAAACAGATGATTAAAATAATCGTTTAATTTAATCTTTTGATTAATCAGGGGGTGAGATGGATAAAATTGATGAGAATCCGAAAAAAAGGATATTTGACGCCGCTTTGGTGCTCTTTGCACATAAAGGATTTGCGGCTGTTCGCACGCGAGAAATTGCCGAAAAGGCAGGTGTGAATATCGCTATGCTCAACTATTACTTTGGTGGCAAACTGGGTGTACTGCGCGCGATCATTAATGAGAGTTATGAAAAGTTCTATCAGGCGATTACCGACGTCGCCAATAAGGATGCACCTCGGGAAGAGCGTGTCAGGTGTTTGGTCAAGAACCTGGTCGATTTCTACCGATCGAACAGAGAATTGGCAATGGTTGGTTTTAACACACTTCCGATTGATATCCCTGAAATGTTGGATCTGAAAATGACGTGGATTACTGAATACCGTGCGCGCTTGGACAAATTCTTCAACCAACTCGGCTTGGATATACATGATACTGTAAAAATGAGTTTCATGCGTGGAATACTGTGTGCAATTCTATCGTCACACTTCAACATGAGGTTTATGTATGAGCACATCGCATGCGTTACCGGCGAATCAAAAAAACAACCCAAGAAAACGACTCCAGAAGTAGATTTGAAATATGATGACGCGTATTACAAACGTTTCGGTGAATTGCTCTCAGCGTTCTATCTGAATGGTTTGAACAGTGTTATCGACAAGGGTTAGAATGCACTGCTTTGATACAAGGTGCTTTTGCGGTATGGCGCCTTTGTATGATATGCTTATTGGTACTTATTGCAGCGCAATCGTATCGCTGGACTACCTATAGCGGCAGTCTGGCCGAGTCAATATAAGGAGGTAGTTGTGTATAGATATCTGCTCATAGTTATATGTATCGTTGGACTGTATAGTTTTGCAGTCTCTGAATCATCTGAGAAGACAGCGGTTAATGGTACGGATCTCTTACCGGACGTTGTGATTACGGCTTCCCGCTACCAATACGAAGACGATACCTGGAGCGGTTTGATGCCCGAGGTGGTGGTTACTGCTCCTCGATTCGAATACGAAGATGTCGCGTGGGGTGGTCTAATGCCCGAGGTTGTGGTTAGTGCTCACCGTTTTGAATACGAAGACGATGCCTGGAGCGGTCTCATGCCCGAGGTGACGGTGACGGCTTCAAGATATGGTGCGGAAGATAGAGATTCTTTTCTTACGATGTCAGAGTCTCGGCCGCAAAACGGCGGAGGCCACCTGCAGCAATTCAACATTGATGGTAACGTCATTATCATTCTAAGCATCTTAGGTTCAGCGATCCTTTTCATTGGATTGTCTGTGCTTCCCCGCTATCTGCGCAAAGCCAGAACACCCGCAAATTGTGTCTGTTGTTCTAAGTAGCAGATTAGCCGGAATTTGCGTAACATGATGAAATAATCGGAAGTTATGATTTTGCTCAGGTAATCAGGTTCACGCCCTAGCACAATATAGCAGCAAATGATGAATGTTCGCTTTTGGACTGGATGATGCCCCCCGAATCTCTCAATAAACCTTCTTGCTGAAATGTTGTCTAAGTCATATGAATCAGTATATTCTGATTTGTCTATAAAATACGCATGAACAGATTATGCGAAGGAGATTGATAATGAAGCAAAAGCAGGAGAAAATTCGCTCGGAAGGCTCGAAAAATAGGGAGAAATGCTGTAGGGTAGAATCAGTGATTTCGATTGACAACCGGGGTCAGATGGTTTTACCCAAGGAGATCCGGGAGAAGGCCGACATTCAGCCAGGTAACAAATTCGCCGTGATTTCATGGAAGAAGAATGGCCATGTTCTCTGCATTTCTCTGATGCGTGTCGAGCAGCTTGCTGATTCGTTAAAAAACGTCTTCATTCCGTTATTATCAGATTTTGAAGACAAATCCAGAATGAAAGGGGGATAAAATGAAGGATAATGAAATGCGGCAAATAGTGCGTAAGAGCTATGCAAAGACGGCAAAAAGAAGCACATGTTGTGGTCCGCAGGGGACTCAGCAGAGTAGTTGCTGCACAGATGCAAAGAGCAGAAGTATGGGATACGACGCTCAGGAACTTCAATCAGTGCCCGAGGGTTCGAATCTGGGTCTTGGTTGCGGTAATCCAGTGGCGATCGCCAGTTTGAAGCCGGGTGATATCGTGCTCGATCTTGGCGCCGGTGCTGGGTTTGATTGTTTTCTGGCCGCAAAAAAGGTTGGTTCAAGTGGTAAAGTCATTGGAGTGGATATGACGCCGGAAATGATCGACAAGGCAAGGGAAAATGCAGAGAAGGGTCATTTCCAAAATGTAGAGTTCAGACTCGGCGAAATCGAGCATCTTCCGGTGGCTGATAATAATGTCGATGTCATCATATCAAACTGCGTCATCAATCTGGCTCCGGACAAACTCGGAGTTATGAAAGAAGCCTACCGCGTACTCAAACCCGGCGGTCGAATTGCGATATCCGACCTTGCGTTGCGTGGCCAGTTGCCAAAGAAGATAAAGGAAAATATGGCTGCCTATGTGAGTTGTGTTGCTGGTGCGATACATATTGATGATTATAAGAAAGCGGTCCAGGCGGCAGGATTCAAGAGTGTCGAGTTCAAGATCAATCAGGCAGCAACTTGCAGTGAACCGGAGGAAGATAAAAAGGCCATGGAGGCGCTCAAATTGAATGCCGATGAATTCAAAACCCTGTCGGATGTTGTCGTCAGCGTTTACATTGAAGCCTACAAATGAAACCGGTGAGAACCAGAGCAAAACAAAATCTATTGTATAGAAAGGAGTAGAATAACATGTTTAAGAAGATCGTCAAAAAGATGCCGTGCACCGAGAGCTTCCTTCGCTGGGCTCTGCCGCGCGGCATCCTTGTCGGCTTGGCGCTGATTGTGAGTGTTTTCTTTATTGGCTATGCGCCAAGGATAGAGACCGGACTCGTTGAATATAAAATGGTGACCGGCTGCAAGGAGCATTGCTCACATGTTTTGATGCTCAAAACAGCGAGCAAGGCCATATTGCTTGCGGAGGAAATCAATACGGATATGCTTCGCGACACCGGTTTCTTTGTCGTTGATGAGGAACTGGAGAATAGACTCTCCAGTTCCTACTCGGATATAAGGTACTGTATCTCGGTCAGAAACCCAGAATCTAAGAAAACAACCTGTTTTCCTGTCCCGCGGGGAGTATTCAACAGTATCAAAACGAATTCAGTGGTCAGATTCGAGACGCAGGGACTGCGTAGTGCTAAGATTAGAGAAAATGTGCAGAAGATTGCAGACAACCAGCTCCGGAACGATGTGCATTTTCCAGAATACAGTGGCAATAGACATTTTATGAGTCATTGAAGCGCTGGCCGAGCCAGGCATAGATAAAGGGAGGAAGAGTGGTTTTTGCATTACTGATTCTTATAACCTCGCTGATGGCAAGTGATGGTAAATCGATCGCCGTAAGGTTCACTGATAATCCACCGAAGATTGACGGTGTGATTGAAGAGGTGTGGCAGCAGGCAGATTCTGCATACGAATTTGTACAATACACTCCATACGAGAAGACTCAACCGACCGAAAAAACCATCGTCTACGTTCTACAGGATGAGGCTAACATATATTTCGCTTTCAGGTGTTATACGGGGAACCGGAAACCTGTATCAAGCCCCATGGGTGAAGAGGACGACATCACCGTGAAGATCGACCCCTTCGGCAGCAAAACGACCGGATACTACTTCTGGGTTTTCGCGAGCGACCAGATATGGGATGGTTGGTTATTTGACGACGGCAGATC
>CP070686.1:2629163-2671847 GCA_020353055.1 Caldifarciminota bacterium
CTTCATTCCTTATCTACAATGAGAAGGATTATGGGATCCCCGGACCCCTACCGCTCGTCGATAGCATTCATCCAATGCCACAATTTGGTGATAGTACTGCAACATCCGTTTTTGATCGGGAACTTGACCGCTCGCTCCTGGCGAATCTTAGTGTTGACCTGCAGATTACTGATAACGTCATGTGGCACGGTAAGATTCTTGCCGACCGGAAACGTACTCTCTTCAATACAACCTACGCAGGGTGGTCTGGTGACACAATCAGCGAGGAATATGATTATTTGACTCATACCTTCGGCTTTAACACCATGCTGACCGCGCGTGCTGAGAGATTTGCTTTCACGCTCGGCTTGGACGCTACTTATGACACGCTTCTCACGAATACTATTTCAACACAGAGCGGAGATACAACCTGGCATGCAAGTTCAAATAACTTCGGGATCTGGACCCAATTTCAATTGTACCTGACCGATGCGATATCGTCTACACCCAGTATCCGCTACGACCGCAATTCGGCTTTCGGCGAATTCCTATCACCTACATTCGGTATCTCCTGCATGCTGAACGAACTATTCTGGCTTAAGCTCTCAGTTGGTAAAACATACCGCGCGCCAACCTTCAATGACCTTTACTGGCCACAGTTTGGGAATTCAGATCTCAAGCCGGAGCATGGCTGGGCTTATGAAATTCGAGCCGAGAGTTCACCGCGGCCAAACCTTTTTGCGGCAGTATCTTTTTTCCTGCGCAGTGTTAGGGATCGGATCGCATGGTTGCCTCAGGAAAACAACCTGTGGCAGCCACAAAACGTCAATCTTCTTACGATCAGGGGAGTCGATCTCGAGTTGAAGCATCACATAGCAGATTTTGTCGAACACACCTTTGAATTCACTTTTTTGCACGCGCGACAGAAGAACGATGAAATCGTGTATGACTTTTATGACTGGATAGCAGACACTTCTCTTACGGTTTCTGAAGAAGTAGAACGGCCAGCCGCCTTCACGCCGGATCTCACCATTTCATCCGTCTTCAATTTTAGATTACCCTTGGATTTTGGATTCAATATTTCCGGACAGTATGCTTCAAGGCGTGTCAATTATTACGCAAACTATGATGCTTACCCGGTTGTGACCATGGATACTAAGACTCTGGAAGATTATTTGGTAATCAACGCCGCTTTTAAAAAGATACTATTCAATAAGACAACACTATCTGCCGGCATAAAGAACTTATTCGATGTCGACTATGCACTGCAGTTCGGCAACACAATAGAAGACCATGATTATCCCATGCCGGGTAGGGTGTACTTCTTGCAATTTTATGTGAAATATTGACATAAATATTCGGCTCGATTATAATTCTATGTGGGGTAATCGGATAGCCGCTCCATGCGAGAGGAAAGTCCGGGCTTCACAGGGCAGGATGCTTCCTAACTGGAAGCCCCGCACCAATGGTGCGGGAGGAAAGTGCCACAGAAAATATACCGCCTTGTGCCTATGGTGCCGGGTAAGGGTGAAATGGCGAGGTAAGAGCTCACCGCCCTGGTGGTGACACCAGGGGCACGGCAAACCCCATCCGAAGCAAAACCAAGCAGTTCCAGTCGAGGTGGCCCGCCTTTTTCTGCCGTCTATGACGGCCGGGACTGGAATGGGTAGGTTGCGCAGAGCCCAGCAGCGATGTTGGGACAAGAGAAATGGCTATCTATTACAGAACCCGGCTTATAGATTACCCCACATCTGAAGCAGTTGACAACCACGAATCAGATAGGTATCATATGCAGGGTTCTGTGAATCTTGCAGAACCGCATTTTCATTTCACTGCATGAATTCATGACCAAATGGCAACCTAAGAATAATAGTGACGAGGCAACTGCCCTGGAGATCCGGGGTAAGAGAGTGCCACGCGCAATCGTGCAGATCCTCCAGAACCGCGGCTACCGCACGCCCCAATCAATAGAAAAATTCTTCGCGCCTTCTCTTTCCGACCTCAACGATCCTTTTCTGATCCATGACATGGAAAAAGCGGTCACTCGGATCATCCGCGCCATTGAGAAAAACGAGAAAATTCTGGTCCACGGAGATTATGACACCGATGGAATAACCGGAACCGCACTCTTGGTCAGAAATCTATCAACGTTGGGTTTACGCGTACAGCATTATATTCCCCATCGCCTCGAGGAGGGCTATGGCTTGTCTTCGAGCGGTGTCAACCATGCAGTAGAAGAAAAGTGCACCCTGATCATCACGGTCGATTGTGGCAGCAGCGCGCTCAGTGAAATAGCATATGCAAATGAGCATAACATCGATGTTATCGTCTGTGATCACCATGAACCGAAGAAAAGTCTACCTGACGCTCTGGCTCTTCTAAATCCTAAACTACCGTCCAGTAATTATCCCTTTAAGGAACTGGCCGGCGTCGGCGTCGCCTTCAAACTGCTGACCGCGCTGCATCAAAAGTTGAGTAAATCGCCGGAAGAACTGCAGCACGACCTTGATTTAGTGGCGCTCGGTACCGTGGTGGACGTTGTCCCTTTAATTGACGAAAACCGGATACTCGTGAAATACGGTATGAAGAGAATCCTCCAGAGCCGCAAAAAGGGTATCCAGGCTTTACTTAAAGAAACCGGCATACGCAAAGAACTGACCTCATACCATCTGGGCTTCATAATCGGCCCACGCATAAACGCATGCGGCCGATTGCACGACGCAAAAATCGCTCTCGAACTTCTTCTCACCGATAACATTTCTCATGCGCTGAAGTTAGCGCACAGTCTCTCCCTTGACAACGAGCAACGAAAAAAAGTACAGGACCAAACCTACGCTGACGCCGTTTCGATCATGAAAAAAACGCACCGTGAAAAAGACCGTATCATAATACTGGCTGACGAAGGATGGCATGAAGGCGTGCTCGGTATCGTTGCCTCAAGAATCGCTTCTGAATACTTCCGTCCGACCATCATACTGACATTCAAAGAAAATACTGCAAAAGGGTCAGCACGTTCCATCCCATCCTTCGACATCACCGCTGCTATCGGAGCCTACTCTGACTTGCTTGTAAAGTACGGTGGCCATGCTCAAGCGGCAGGGCTGGAGTTGACGAGGGATAATCTCGAGAGCTTCAGGAATTCTATTAATGAACACGCCCGAAGTTTCGACAGCGCGGTTTTCGAGAAACAGAGTTATTATGACACAAAACTCGGTCTGGACGAAATAACCCCTGACCTGGTACACTTCCTTAAGTATTTTGAACCCACTGGTCTGGCAAATCCGCAACCGGTTTTTCTTGGTGAAGATCTGGAGGTCGTCGGCATACCCAGAGTAATAGGCACGAACCACTTGAAGATCGCTCTGCGTCAAGGAGGTAAGGCGTTCCCTGCGATCGCTTTTGAACGCGCCGACGAAATTCTCGGTATCGAGATCGGCAAGACAAGGGTAAATTGCCTTTACTCCCTTGCCGAGGATTCTTACCTTGGCAAGAAAAAAACCAGTCTCAAGATAAAGGACTTAAAAAAGGTAACCTGATGAAGTGGCGCCTGACTTCCCAAGGGGAGATCCACTATTTTCAATTCACCTGGCATCGAGACTCGGCAATATACTCGCTAAAGAAAGGTCAGGATGCAATAATTCAGAACCTTGACCCCGTTTTTCTAAAACAAATCCATAGCAATGTCATCGTGGACATCGATTCGAAACAGGAACGAACCGGTGATGGTCTGATAAGTGCGGGAAGACACAATATCGGCGTAAAGATCGCCGATTGTCTGCCTGTTTATCTCTTCACGCCGGAGAAAATATGTATCATCCACTGTGGATGGCGAGGTGTCATTGAAGGCATCGCCAAACAAGCCCGAGAAATGCTAAAGGAGTTCCAATACGTGCTGGGTGCATCAATCGGGCCTTGCTGCTATGAGGTCCAGCATGATGTTGCCGACCGTTTCATCCAAAGTCATCCGAATGCGCTGCAACAACGTGAGAGCCGCTACTACCTCGACTTGAAGACGGCGGTCATCGATGATTTGGGGCGCAGAGCTCTGCTGGGGTCACTTAATTACTGCACAAGATGCCACCCCGAATATTTTTATTCACACCGGCGTGGCGATAGCGGAAGGAATTATGCAATTGCCACACGCAGGTTAACCGATTGACTCTACTACGTTTTCGGATTAGAATGACACTATGAAGAGTTTCTGTTTTCTGATGCTGCTTCCTTTGTTTCTGATCGCTCGGGACTGGACGATGCTCGTATACGTCGCAGCGGACAACGACCTCGCTCAGTGGGCAGATTCTGATCTCGTCGAAATGGAACTCGTCGGTTCCAACCAGAACCTATCGGTTGTTGTTCAAATCGACAAACCTTACGTTGGTGCGAAGCGGTTGCTCGTCGAGCAGGGGTCATCTTTTGTCATACAGGAACTCGGTATAATCGACATGTGTGCGTGGGAAACCTTGAATGACTTCCTCAGCTGGGGCATTACCAGTTTCCCCGCCGATAAATATCTGGTAATACTCTGG
Organism: Caldifarciminota bacterium; assembly: GCA_020353055.1. Taxonomy (GTDB): domain Bacteria; phylum Hydrothermota; class Tepidihabitantia; order SM23-42; family SM23-42; genus SM23-42. Next base: position 2,633,669 of record CP070686.1, read on the forward strand.
GATCACGGGTCGGGATGGACCGCAGCGCCCAATCGATCTTTCGGCGCGGATTGGTCCAGCGGTAATGTGCTGAGCATAGCGAACGGCGATTTCGAAAAAGCGCTGAGCAATGCACATCAATATACCGGAGAGAGTATCGATCTCTTTGCGTTCGACGCATGTTTAATGCAGCAAATCGAAGTCGCCTTTGAACTCAAAGAATTCGCTCATATATTTCTAGCCCCGCAATCCATAATGCCGCTTCCTGGTTTCAGGTACGACGAAATAATCCAGGTTCTTCATGCGGACCCCGGCATAAATGCCACCGACCTCTCCAGTAGCATCGCGCAAAGCACTGTGAACAATTACAAAAACATCCAGCCAATCGCCATTTCGTCGCTGAACTTGCTGAGACTGAACGAATTACAGAGTGACTTCGTCCGTCTCGCAGAAATATTGATGCTGGGATTGCCCACTGACGCATTGCGTGCGGCAAGGCAAAATGTTCAAACGATCCCGGCGATCGGATGCACCCCTGACACCAGTGACGATTTCATCGACCTGGGTGATTTCTTTTACAGCCTGGATGACTTCTACACTTATGATGAAGTGGATCGGCTCATCGATTCCTATGACCGTGCAATAACCTACAAAAGCCATTGGGGAGAATCCTTTGACCGTACTACCGGATCAACTGTTTGGTTCCCCGACATTTACCGGCAATTCAAGCACCAGTTCGATGATTACGAAAACCTTAAGTGGACACGCTCGCATTGGTTGAGATTCCTTAACTGGTATTATGAAAGTGACGATATCCGACCAACGACCGTGTCGTTGCAGGCAACCACACCTGGCAATGACAATGACTTCAACCTTCGCTGGACAGATTCATATGATCTGTCACCGGTGAAATACGACGTCATCGAGATGTCTGACATTATAACTGTTTTTAGTGACCCCTGCGAGGATTCCAGCCTTTGGAACTTTTCCGGCTTCGCTCTTACCTCATCGAATTATCACACGGGTAATCATTCCTTCTTCTCCGGCAATGCCGGGAATCTGGACAACTACATCGAAACCAAGAATAACATATCCACTGAGTATCTCGGGATGATGCGGGTCTTCCTGCACCACAATACCGAGGATATGACTGATTCTTTGATCATACAGTACGGGCCCTTCCAGGATATACACTACGGATATTCGAACGGCTGGATTGAAAGAAGTATGGTACTGCCGGCTGGGGATTATCCGATTCGTATCTCTTACCGGACTAACAGCACCAATAATCTAGGAGGCTGTTACATCGATGACATTCAACTCTACGCACTATCGGATGCTCGTGTTGTCGGCAGGGATCTAAGGGAAACTCACCTCAACCTGTTCAACGTTACGCGAGGCGAACGTCTTTACATGGCATATGCAATGGACTCATATGGCAATTCCAGCAATTTGAGCAACACACTTGATGTTGAGATCGAGCAATATGCTGTCCCTTACTCGATCCCAAATCCCTTCCAGACATCTTGCTACATCGCTCTCGATTACCCCGACACCCTCAATCCAACGGTTGAGATATTCTCTCTGCGGGGTGTACGGGTCAAGGAATTCAATTCAGCTCTCATCGTCGACAAAAAGATATACTGGGATGGTAAAGATAAAGACAACCGTGACGTCGCGGCTGGGATATACTTTGTATCGGTAAAAGGGGCGGGGTTTACGAAGCTCGGGAAAATCGCAAGGCAGAGATGAAAGGAAATATCGCTCTCATCGCCCATGGCGGAGCCGGCGGCATTAATTATGCACACCGACGCTCAAAAGGTCTAAGAAAGGCCGTAGAAGAGGGTTACGAGATCCTCCGTCAAGGGGGGTCGAGTCTCGATGCCGTCGAAGAATCAGCCGTCATCCTCGAGGACACACCGGTTTTCAATGCCGGCACCGGTTCCTATCTGAATTTATCGGGAGAGGTTGAGATGGACGCTTCCATCATGACCAGCGAAATGAGTTTCGGCGCAGTTGGTGTAATAAGAGACATAAAGAATCCGATACGCGTAGCGCGTATGGTCATGGAAAAAACCGATCATCTTCTGTTATGCGGCGATAATGCAATAAAATTCGCGCGCTATATGGGCGCGCCGTACCATAATCCAAAAACCAGAGAAAAAGAATTCATCTGGCGAAGAAGAAAGCGCAGAATGGAGAGTAGGTATTTCAAAAGAATCGGTGCCTTCGCTGATCATTTCGGAACGATCGGCGTAGTTGCGATTGACATGAATGGATTGATTTCCGTCGCTACGTCAAGCGGCGGTATCAACCTACGGCTGCCCGGGCGCGTCGGGGACACTCCGATCATCGGCGCGGGGACCTATGCCGACCGCAACGGCGGAGTAAGTACGACCGGGCATGGAGAAGAAATCATGCGACAACTTCTAGCCTTTCGTGTCGTAACATTGATGTCAAAAATGCCGGCGAGCAAGGCGGGCAGGAAGACACTGGCACAAGCAACAAAGGCAGGATGCCAGTGCGGTATGATCGGTATCGACAGAAAGTCGAGGATACTCTGTCTCAATAACACAAAAGCGATGTCCTGGTGCTATGTCAAGGGCGGTAGAATGCGCACTTTCCCGGCTGAGTAATTGACAAACCCACAGCCCTATATATAATTACCAATGGCTAAAATCGATAACGTATTGTGCCCGGTGTGTCTATTTACTTCGAATTACATCAATCTGATAATCACCGACGAGGAGTTCTACATGTGCCCTAAATGCAAGGCCACATTTTCCTATGAGGAACTCATGCAACTATACACGATTGGCCAGTTCACCTACGACATCAATAAAACGAAGCAAAAACCAAGCCCTTAACCAACAGCAGAAAAGCTATTCAGTTCAGAACAAATCTTCAAGTTCCTGCGCAGAAGGCAAGCGCTGGTGTTTGTAGAAGAACATTTTACTATAGTCCTCTTTGCCGTTCTCGTATTCATCCTTACAGCACCATTCAAAGGAAATCAAACGGCTATTCGCAATGATGCTGCCAGCGATGAATTCAACGAGCAAAATCCCGACTGCAACACCGATGGCAATCGGGGCGGCTAGGGATTTAATCGATATATTGATCTTCTGCTCCTTTTTGGCAGATGGTTTTGCGTATGCTACTTCAATCTGTCCGGTCGACTGCAAATGATACAGGCACGCATATGTGTGAAATTTACCGAGTCCTGATATCTCGAGAAGATCATCGACACTGCGCCTTTCGTCGATCAACGATAACACGCGTGCCTCGTCTTCCTTTAACTGTAATTTCAATTCTGGACGATCCACACGTCTGAAAACGATATCGCCAGACGAAATTGCCTTGGAAATTCTTGGCCACTCATCGAGACGGCGCGCCGATTCCAGAATCAAACCCTCTGTATGCATCCTGATCTTGATAACACTCTTCGGGTAGATCAACACGCCCTCTTCAAATTTAAACTCACCCTCGTTCCAGGTGAACAATTCATCCATTACTTCCTGTATTTTGAATTTTATGGTTCGCTCAATTTCTTCGATCGTCAGATATTTATCTTCGATAATTATGTTTATGACCGGCCGCTTCGTCTCACGATGAATATCTTCGATCATCTCAAACAGATTCTTTCCGATCATACCCGACTTGACCAAGTACATTTCCAATCTTTCAACGCGCTCCCCCACTTCGAAAAAGGCACCAGCGACATCTCCGTCTATGAAGCCAACATCGGCGATCTCCGGATACTTCTTGATCTTGAGCACGCCGGTCAGTTGCTCTCGCGAGATCAACTGCAGAACGCTCGTAATATTAAGACTCCTCAGATCACCTTCAATTGCCACGAGAACCCCTCATTGCCAGAAATGAATAAACATAAGCCAGCAAGGCGACGACCACTGCAATGGAGACGAAGATCGATGATAACGGTAGACTCACCCAACCGGCTGGTCTTACGAAGAATTGGGGAAGGAGCAACGGTGTATATGCCAGCATGACGATATACACTACACAAAGGCCCGAGAAATTTCTGTTCATGTAAATCAATCCTGCACCCGGAACAATTATGTTAAGCAAATATGCAATTGTTGTCTTCATCCGGCGGCGGCGCTTGCCAAATGACATCCTCATCAGCTGTTCCATTTCGACGTTTTCCGTCGTCTTCAATCTAGTAAAACACTGCTTACATATTACATCACCCTCACTCTCCTCCTGACACTTGCTGCAAATCGCACGCCCACACGTTTTACAATAGAACGGCGAAGGGAATCTGAATGGAAGGAATGTGAGCATGAAGATGGCGAGGGAAGAGAAAAAGAAAATGGGATTTATTGTACCAAAAATGTTGAGTTTTTCCGAAAGTAGAACCCTGTAGTACTCCCTGGTGGAAGGCATGATGTCTAATGGTTCAGTAGACGATGACGAGAAACCTCGGTCTCTTGCCTCGGACATGTATCTCGATGACTCGCTGTACTCAAGGTTTCTCAATTTCAATAAACCCATGTTGAAGAATGGCTCGGCCTTTTCACCCGCTCGCATCGTGTAGCTATAAAGCGTCTCGGCTCTGGCAAATTCGTCATACATAAAATATATGTTGGCAAGATTATTCACAACTGCGATCTCACGGCGTCCTGCATAGTACATTTCCTCGTATAAGGACATTGCTTTTTCAATATCACCGCGCTGCTTCAAGGCATACGCCTGGAAAATCCTCTCCTCTTCATTTCCAGAGTCAGCAAGTATGTTTGTATCATAATGGACCATTTCATATAGTTCGTAGTTCTTTGATTGCTTCTCAAGAAACCTGATCAGATCGTGCAGGGGCAGTGAAAAAATGAAAATAACAGCCATGAGCATGGTAATACCACGCAGCCAGTTACGTTCACGTTTACTGAAGGTGAATAGTAATAACAGTGCATAGCATAAAAAGATCAGAAATAAATTGCGGAACACCAGCGCCGGGAATAGTAAGATAACCAGACCGACGATACCCTTGAGCCTGCCATGTTCCTGGGGGTCAATCCGGTGACTGACCATCGGCAGATAGTGTATTGTTTTGGATACGACATACACAAATCCACTCATAAACAATGCCACGAAAACGAGAATAATACCATTGGCAATGAAGAAAATCTGGCTTCTGAAATCCGTAAAAACCGGAAGCGCAAGTGCCGACATCAATGGGTCGATCTTTCGTGAGGTAACGGCCAGTGATAGAAATGAGAGAAAGTTCTCGACAGTCGATGAATCGAAGTGGCTGGCCAGATGGAGCTTGCTCATTGCTGTTTCATAGTCTTCAACCTCTTTCGCCTCCCATCGTAATACGGCCGAGAGATGGAAATTCCGCCTGATATGCATTTGTTTGAGTAGAGAATCAGCCTGTGCGTCGTGAGCGCTATTGCGCCAGTACCAGAGGACAATCGGATCATCCGCAAACTCGGAGATCTTGTAACGTCCCTGGGTAAGCCCCACGAAAATAGCCTCGCTCCTCGGGGATTGGAGAAAGGCTTCGTAGCGTGCGTCAAACTGAAAAAACAAGAGAATAGCTACCGCCAGCATCGTGAAATTATAGAAGAAATTCTATGCTTGTCAATACTTAATCGATACTTAATTCTGATATTCGATGAATACCTACATAAGTGCCATGTTTCAAGCACTTTTCTTGACTTCTGCAGTTTATTGGCTATAATAGATTAGAATTAATTGTCAACTCCTGCACCAAGTCGATGAATTATGGCAGTCATCAGAAAGGAGGACTTAATGCCTCAAGTTAAGATTTTGGAGGAAGTTTGCAAGGGTTGCGGCCTTTGTTGTGATGAAGTCTGTCCGGTTGATATCCTCATCCTGTCCCCGAATAGGATCAATTCCAGTGGTTACCATCCTGCTGAAGTCACTGATAACGGCAAATGTATTGGTTGCGGGTACTGTTTCAAAATCTGCCCCGAACCAGCAATCGAAGTATACAAGTAGAGGAGAATCAATGTCTGAGAAGAAATTAATGTATGGTAATCACGCGATAGTAGAAGGCGTAATCGCTGCCGGGTGTCGATTTTTTGCTGGATATCCTATTACACCCCAGAATGAAATCCCTGAATTCATGTCCATCAGGATGAACGAAATTGGGGGTGTATTCATCCAGACCGAAAGTGAGATAGCAGCAATAAACATGCTGTTCGGCGCAGCTGCAGCCGGAAAACGTGCGATGACTTCATCATCTTCACCCGGTATCAGCCTCATGCAGGAAGGAATTTCATATATTGCTGGTGCCGATATTCCCGTGCTCGTTGTGAACGTGATCAGAGGAGGACCCGGGCTTGGTAATATCGCACCGGCGCAATCTGATTACTATCAGGCCACAAAGGGTGGCGGTCATGGCGACTACTTCACCATTACCCTTGCTCCGAACTCGGCCCAGGAACTATATGAATTTCCAAAGCTGGCCTTTGAGCTGGCTGAGAAATACCGGAATCCAGCGTTAATCCTGGCCGACGGTCTGCTCGGGCAGATGATGGAACCGGTGGAGTTCACATACAAGCCGATCGATCCCGATACACTGTCAGAACCCTCCTATGCCTTGAGTGGATGCAAAGGAAGGGATCGCCGTGTGGTCCGGTCTTATGATCTAAAACCTGGGAAACTTGAGGAAATGAACTGGCAGCGGTTAAAAAAATATCAGAAAATCCAGGAGACAGAACAACGGTTTGAGGCTACGGACTGTGAAGACGCCGATCTAATCATCATTGCTTACGGAACATGCGCCCGCGTTTGTGACGCAGCGATCAGGATGGCACGTTCGGACGGCCATAAGGTAGGGTTATTGCGCCCCATTACCCTCTGGCCCTTTCCAAATAACGTCCTGGCTGGCATGTCGAAAACCGTTCGGAATTTCCTGGTGGTTGAGATGAATATGGGGCAGATGATTGACGACGTCAAACTGGCCACTGAATGCAGGAGCAAAATCCATTTCCACGGCCGGCCGGGGGGCGGCGTGCCAACACCACCTGAGATATACGAAAAGATCCAAGCCATACTTGGAGGCGCACGATGAAACAGCTTTTCGGCAGACCCAACGGTTTGACAGACGTCCTCCAGCGATATTGTCCGGGATGTGGTCATGGGATAGTTCACCGGATAATCGGTGACCTCCTGATCAAATTGAATATTCGGGAGTGCACAGTCGGTATCGCACCGGTCGGCTGTTCAGTATTTGCCGATGAATATTTTAACTGCGACATGATACAACCTCCGCACGGACGGGGACCTGCGGTCTCCACCGGCATCAAGCGCGCGCGTCCAGATTGCATCGTTTTCAGCTATCAGGGCGACGGCGATCTGGCGGCAATTGGCACGGCCGAGATCGTACACGCTGCTGCACGTAATGAAAACATAACCATTGTCTTTATCAATAATGCCATCTTTGGAATGACCGGAGGTCAACTTGCGCCAACGACTCTGCCCGGCATGAAATCAACGACGTCTGTCCAAGGACGCGACATCAAGAAGCAGGGGTATCCGATAAAGGTTTGTGAGTTACTTGCAGGCCTTGATGGACCGTACTATCTCGTTAGAACTGCGGTTAACACGCCGAAAAATGTTATCAACACAGAAAAAGCGCTCAAGAATGCGTTCGTCAATCAAATTGAGAATAAGGGTTTCTCTATGGTTGAGATACTATCAATGTGTCCGACAAACTGGGGAATGACTCCTGTACAATCAAAGAAATGGGTCGATGATACGATGATGAAATACTATCCACTTGGCGAGTACCGGAACCGAGCAAAGGAGGAGAAATGACCTCGGAAATCATCATTGCCGGATTCGGAGGACAAGGAGTAGTATCCTCGGGCATTATTCTGGGTCACGCTGGATTATTCGAAGATAAGAACGTCACGTTCTTTCCCTCTTACGGTGCAGAAATGCGGGGAGGTACGGCTAACTGCTCGGTCGTAATATCGGACGAACCTGTTGCATCTCCAATCGTTGCCAGTCCCGACGTTGTCATCTCTATGAATGAACCATCTCTTCTGAGATTTGAACCAATGGTGAAAGCCGGCGGTATTCTATTTTACAATAAGACACTCATTAAGTCAGTTCCGACAAGAAAAGATATTACGATAATCCCTGTCGAGGCAAACGCGATCGCTGAGGAACTCGGCCAAGGTCGCATTGCGAATATGGTCATGCTCGGCGCTCTCATCAAGAAAACCGGCATCCTCAAGCTCGAAACACTGAAAATGGCACAGCGTGAGCGCTTCACCAAAGCAGACGATGAGCAGCTATCATTGAATGATAGGGCGCTGGAACGCGGTTATGAACTACTATGATCCGGGAAGCTTTAAAGACATTCGCCGTGTAGTTCCCGCCTTCGAAATAGGTAAATTTATTTGCACACAATAAAGATGCTGGACGAATTCTTACCCCTGGTAAGAAAACCGATTCGCTACACCGGTGGCGAATACAACATTACGATAAAGAAGAAACCCAAGATTCACATCGGGCTTGTCTTCCCAGAAATCTATGAACTGGGAATGTCAAATCTTGGGATCAAGATTGTATACCACCTCTTCAATCGCGAGCAAGACATACAATGCGAGAGGATCTTCGCTCCTTGGCCGGACTGCGGCGACAGAATGCGAGAATACAACATTAAACCCTATGGACTCGAGACCAAGCGAAGCATGCATGAATTCGACCTACTGGGATTCTCATTGCAGACCGAATTATGCTATACTACTGTCCTGTACATTCTGGACATGGCAAACATACCATTCCGTGCTGTCGATCGTAGCACCAGTCACCCCATCCTCATTGCGGGCGGTCCAGCGACCCTGAATCCAAGGCCTATGTCTACGCTTTTCGACGCATTTGTCGTGGGCGATGGTGAGTTGGCAGCAGGAGAAATCGCGGCAATACTCAAGAGCATTCCGGCGAAGAACAAGGAAGAAAGACTCCGTGCCATGTCAAAAGTACCGGGCATATGGGTGCCGTTGATCCACGGATACGATACCAGAATACAAAAACAAACCGTCCTTTCACTTGATGAAGAAACAATGCCCTATCCACCGATATTACCGATCTGCGATATCACACACGACCGCTATGTCGTCGAAGTCATGCGTGGATGCACCTGGGGCTGTCGCTTTTGCCAGGCTGGTTACGCGAATCGCCCGTTAAGGGTGAGACCCGAGGCTGAGATCTTGAGAGCCGTAGAAAAAGGAATAAGACAGACCGGCTGGGAAGAAGTCTCGCTCCTTTCTTTCTCGATACTCGATTATCCCGATCTCCTTAATCTTATAAGAAAACTCAATGAAATACTGAAAAAAAGAATGGTCAGCATATCGCTGCCAGCCATGCGTGGTGAACTGTTCACCGAGGATCTCGCCGTATTGATGAAGGAAATCAAGAAGAGCGGGCTAACCTTTGCCCCGGAAACAGCGAGCGACGAGCTCCGGCGCCGGCTTAACAAATCTTTCTCTAATGAACGGCTGGTTAATTCAATTCAAACGGCTTACCGGACGGGCTGGAAACAAGTCAAACTCTATTTCATGGTCGGACTGCCATTCGAAACCGACGCCGATATCAGTGAAATAAATAAGTTGAGTGAAACAATCTTGAAAGCATGTCCCAAGGGGAGTATTAAACTCTCCGTGAGTTCATTTGTTCCCAAACCCCACACGCCATTCGAGTCTGTCCAGTTCGCGCCAATTGAAGCACTGAAATCCAAAATAGATTGCATCAGAGCGAATAAGAAACGCCGGCTCGAAGTAAAATATCAATCTCCTGAAACCTCGTATATCGAAGCTATCTTATCCAGAGCCGATGAAAAAATATTCCCTGTAGTCGAAACGGTTTACAGGAACGGAGGTAAATTCGAGGAGTGGCGCGAGGGTTTCGAATTCTCACGCTGGGAGAATGCTCTGCAGCAACACGGTATAGAACCTGTGAATTACCTCAGGCCGAAGACGGAATATCCATGGGACATCGTGACCATGAGAGTAAGCAAAGAATTCCTGACCAAAGAATTTCAGCGATCTCGACTTGCCCTCAAAACAGAAAACTGCTTTTATGAAAAATGCGTAAAATGCGGAGCATGCGATGGAAACCGACCTACTCATTACCAGGGTGAGGACAAATATCTAAGCATCATCCAGGAAGCGAAAACGCAGCGTCAGCAAGTGGTTTACAGGGTAAAATACTCGGTTGGTGAAGACTTTAGATACGCATCACATCTGGACATGGCAAGAACGATTTATCGCGCGCTGCGCAGATCAGACCTTCCGATTAAGTTCACCCAGGGATTTTCGCCAATACCCAAAGTTGCGTTCTGCCCGCCGAAGAGTGTCGGGCAGACATCGAAGGGTGATTTCTTTGATCTCTATCTCGACGCGGAATATTTTGGTAACATCTCAAGAGAATTAAACACTCGGTTTCCACCGGGAATCCGAGTTCTGGATATTCGCGCGATCAAACCCAAAACACCCTCTCTCTCCGGTTCGATAAACCTCATTCACTACGAGATCAATATTGAACAGAAAGATTTGAAGAATAAGATCGATCCGACTTCGGCGGCGCCGATCTACATAAATACGAGATCCGGCAAGAAGAACATCCTGGCCGGACTTGATTCAATATCGATTAATAATGGTAATCTTTCATGTGGTCTTTTCTGCGGCGGCGGGCAGATCAACGTGTATGACCTTATATCTTATCTGACAGATCTCCCGTCCGACCAAGCCAAGCGCTTCAAGGTAACAAGGACCATGATGTTTATAAAAAAAGAAGGTGAAAAATTCTCTCCGATGGAGGTCAAGTGAGAAAAAAGGATATCATTGTCAATATTTCAAATACCGAAACGCGAATAGCGGTTATGCAAGACGGCAATTTTGCTGAATTCTATCTCGATCGCCCGGAGCGGACTAGCATTGTCGGAAACATATATAAAGGCAAGGTCCTGAATTTGATTTCCGGATTGAAGGCAGCCTTTGTCAATATCGGCATCGAGAAGAATGGGTTTCTGCCGTTGAACGAAATACCCTTTGAGGAATTCTCTCAACTTTTTGAGAGCGAAATCGAAATGGAGCAGGAACGTCGTGCCGAAGAGATAAAACTACGAGAGAATCAGGAAATTATCGTTCAGGTTACGAAAGATTCATACGGCATAAAGGGTCCGCGTATAACATCTTATATTTCTATTCCGGGCCGGTATGTAGTTTTGTTGGTCAATGCAAAGAATATCGGTATTTCACGCAAGATTCGCCAGCGCCGCGTGCGCGAGATGCTTTTCAGATCAGCAAAACATGTAAAACCACCAGGCATGGGCCTCATAATCAGAACAGCAGCCGCGCGTGCAAAGCCGGAAGAGATCAGAAAAGAAGTTGAGGTCTTGAAACGCGACTGGGACAGAAACATGGAAAAGGCTAAGAATCCTGCACCCCTACTGATCTACGAGGAACCAGATGCGCTGATAAAGACCGTACGGGATATATTCAATAATGAGGTGAGGAATTTGTTCGTTGATTCTCCGCCGGCGTACAACAAGATAATCAGTTATCTTGGCAAGGTATCGCCCCGTATGCGCTCGCGCGTGAAGCTCTATCGAGACCCGCAGCCAATATTCGAGAAATACTCGGTCGAGGAAAAACTAAAAAGCATACTGGAAAGGAAAATTTGGCTGCCCAGCGGCGGGTACATCGTACTGGATCAGACCGAGGCATTAGTGACCATTGATGTGAATACCGGCAAGTCCTCAAAGGAGAAGCAGGCAGAGAGATTGGCGCTCTCGACGAATCTTGAAGCATTAAAGGAAATCGTACGCCAATTACGCCTCAGGGATATTGGAGGCCTGGTTATTGTAGACCTGATCGATCTCACAAAAAGGGATAACACCGAGCGGATGCTACGGGAATTCAAATCCATGATCCGTGAAGACAAAGCGCGCTATCGAATAGGTGGAATCAGTGATTTCGGACTCCTGGAATTCACACGCGAACGTTCACGGTCTAGTATCACCTCGAGTCTGAGCGAACCTTGCCCGGTCTGCAAAGGAAGAGGCCGAACCATATCCCGGACGAGCGCATTCGGCTATATCGAACGCTGGTTCATACACAATGGAAAGAACATCAAGGGGAAAATGGTTGAATTACAGACATCCCCCAGGCTGGCAGATTTTCTCAGTCTCCAACACTCGGAAACGATAGCCTCAATCGCCAAGGAATACAACCTTATTCTACGCATCAAGGCCGATTACACCTTTAACGAGGGAGATTTCAAGGTAGTGGTACTCTGATACACAAAGAAAGGGATCAATAAATGCAGGGATTCAGTGGCACACTTACCGAAAAGGAAATAAAAAATCTAGAAGAACAAGCCCGGCTCTGCCGTGGCGATATTATCAAGATGACAACCGTCGCGGGTTCCGGACATCCTGGCGGTTCCATGTCATCAATTGACATCTACCTAACAGTATATAAACACGCAAGAATTTCCCCAGATACGGTCCACGATCTCAATCGCGACCGTATCATCGCCAGCCATGGTCACACATCTCCGGGTCTGTACGCATGCCTGGCTCGACTCGGTTTCATCAACCCGGATGATCTACTTGCTCTCTTCAGGAAAGCCGAAAGTCCCTACGAAGGGCATATCGAGCGACATGTTCCGGGGGTTGAATGGACTACCGGCAATCTTGGTCAAGGTTTATCCGCCGGATGCGGTTTTGCCCTCGCCGCTCGGTTGAATGGATTGGACTATAATACCTTTGTCGTCATGAGTGATGGTGAACAGGCAAAAGGACAGGTAGGCGAAGCCCGACGGTTTGCCCGTAAATACGATCTCAATACGCTTACCGTGATCATCGACCACAACCATATTCAGATATCGGGTAGAACCGAAGATATCATGCCGGTCAACATCAAGGACAATTTTCTCGCTGATGGTTGGCGGGTGCTGGAAATATCCGGCCATAATTTCAGGGAAATCTACGAAGCAGTAAAACAATCGATCTCGGACAGAAAGAACCCCTACGCCATCATCGCCGAAACCGTCATCGGTAAGGGCGTATCATTCATGGAAAATAAAAGGGAATACCACGGCCGCGCCTTAAACATGGAGGAATGCAGCAAGGCCTTGAATGAATTGGGCGTAGAGAATGATGTCGACAATATCCGGCAGGCTCGGCGAGAAAGAAAGGCCAAGACCTACGAGTATCACGCGGCGCCTCTGCCGGCGTTGAATGTAGGTTCGCCAAAGGAATACGACGATGATACACATCCCAGGGTTGTGTTTGGTAGTGTCCTGAAAGAAATCGCGCAGGCCAATCCGCAAGCCCCGTTCGCCGTACTCGATTGTGATCTGGCTGAGTCGGTGAAATCAAATGAGTTCGCCAAAGCACGCCCCCAGAATTTCTTCGAAGCGGGCGTAAGCGAACATTCGACGGCAACGACAGCTGGTGCTCTATCCATCAGTGGCGTCGTCACGGTCTGGGCAGACTTCGGTGTTTTCGCTATCGACGAAACCTATAATCAAATGCGCCTCAACGACATCAACCACACAAATCTCAAGGTCTGCGCTACACATCTGGGATATAATGTCGGCCCTGATGGTAAAACTCACCACTGCATTGATTACGTCGGCCTGTTAAAGAACCTGCCCGGATTCAAGTTTATCATTCCCGGCGATCCGAATCAGACCGACCACGCAGTGCGTTATTTAATGACCCAGGGAGGCAATTACATAATAGGAATCAGCCGCTCGAAATTGCCGGTGATAACGACCCCTGAAGGAAGTCTCTTCTACGACGCGAATTACAAGTTTGAATATGGAAAATGTGATCTGATACGCGATGGCGCAGATTGCGCGATATTCACTTATGGTCCGACGCTGCCAATTGCATTGAGCGCCTGGACAAACTTGAGGAGTGACGGCGTCAATGCGGCCGTATACAATGTCCCATGCCCCCTTGACATCTGCAGAGAGGCGCTGACAAGGGCAGCACTTAGCGGTTTGATCATCACCTACGAAGATCACATTGCCGATACCGGACTGGGCAGCACGGTCGCTAACATGATCGCACGCGATCAACTCAAGGCGCGTTTGGTCAAAATCGGCATAGACCAATACGGAGTATCTGACGAGCATGATACTCTATACAAGAAATATGGGTTAGACGCAGAAACTCTCGTCAGGAAGATAAAAGAGCACATTTAATCGAAAACCCTGCCAGTCATTGGCCCTCGACTGCCCATTCAATTAGAATACTCATGCTCATAAGAGATATTTTCCCGTCAACAATTTTTCGCGTTTATTGACGGCAACATGAATATGGTTAAACTCGTAGGGTTAGGCAGATGAAAAAACCTTACCGGTACATTGACCACACCGCCGATCTGGGGATTGAAGTCTCTGGACAGGGACTCGAGGAATTATTCATCAATATCGGGCAGGCGTTATTCGATACTCAAATAGTCGGCACTATCCGAGACAAAAAAGAAATGTCAATAGATCTGCAGAGCGACTCGCTCGATGACCTTATCATTGATTGGTGCCGGGAATTACTTTATATCTTTGCAGTTCACGGCTTCATTCCTAAGGAATATACGGTTCGGATAAAGGACCATTCGTTGCAAGCGCAACTGCGTGGAGACAAGTTTGATGCACATCGCCACCGGGTGAAGCTAGAAATAAAAAATCCTACTTACCATAATTTTTCGTTGGAAGAAAGAAAAGGAAGATACAAAACCAGTATCATTTTTGATGTATGAAAGGAGAAGATATGATGTCAGCAAATAAATCCACCTCTTTAGCGTTTGTTCTCATTTTTCTTGCGCTGACAACCTTTCCATTACGGGCTGAAGAACCAGCCGCAGGCGAAGATGAGCGCTGTACAGAGGCGCAATGCCACAAGAAATTCGCGGTTCAATCCAACAATGAAGTATGGGATTTACTCAGCAAGGAATCCAGAACCGAGCAGGAGGATGAGAACTTGGTCCATGCTGCTCATGCTTCACACTATCACTGGAGCAAGATCGGAAAACCGATAAACGTGCAGCGGGGACACTGGCTGATTTCTCATGTTTACGCGGTCTTGAATGAACCTGACCAGGCCTTATACCACGCCAAAGAATGTTTGTCCCTGACCGAAGAACATGGTTTTGTCGACTTTGACCTGGCTTACGCCTACGAAGCGATGGCAAGAGCAAATGCAGCAGCAGGTAATGAATCAGAGACGACCAAATACCTGAAAATGGCGCGCGATGCGGCTGAAAAGATAGAAGCGGAAGAGGATCGCCAGCTCTTTAACAGTGATCTCAAGGCAGGGCCGTGGTACGGATTCGAATAGGATCACATCGCATCACAGACACGGCACACAGAGCGATAAAAACATGATCACCGGGCCGAGATCAAAAAGGTCGACCCTGCTCAATCTCTCATCGTTTCAGATCCTCACGATGTTCCGGAGGGGTTTGTTCTACAGCTATCTATCGATATATCTCCGATTTTTCCTCGGTTTGAGCGTAACTGAAACCACCCTGTTTGCCACTCTGCCCATGGTGTTGAACATAGTCTTTCAAAGATTTGTGTGGGGAATAATATCCGACAAGTATCAAAGGAGAAGGACTTTAATAATACTCGGCGAAATTCTGGCTGCGATCGGCACGGTCCTTGTCTGGTATTTCCATAGAATCCCAGACAACAAACAGGTTGCAGGATATGTAATCATCATCGGGCTAACTCTGGTTGAAATATTCTGGTCCATGTCCAACATCGGCTGGAGTGCGATCATTTCTGACCTCTATCCAGACGAGGAGCGCACTGGCGTGCAGGGAAGACTATCGAGCTTAGGTGCGTTGGGAAGAATTGTCGGGGTCTTGATCGGCGGGTTTGCCTACGATGGCCTATCGCGTTACTATGAAGGATGGGGTTTTGACCATGGATTCCTGTTTTTCGTTGCCTCTGGAACGATGCTCATCTCTACGATCCCGATGTTATTCGTGCCTGAAGGAGGTGTGGCGTCAAAGAGAACTGTACACACGGACGGACACTTCTCTGGTACGGGAATCTACCGGGTTTTCCGGACTTTTCTACTGGCGATGATGTTCATCAATTTTGGACGCAATTCCATCGCTGTTATCAAAGCCCAGTATCTTTCACTGGATAGTGGTTTCAATGTATCAAGCCAACTTTTGGGCTACATAGTGAACATGCAGTCGGTGGGCATTTTTATCTTCGGTCTTTTTGTCACCCGTTTGTCGCGTCGCTACAAAGATGTAAACCTACTCTACGCGGGAACTTTTATCGCGATCATCAGCCTCCTGGGTTTTGCGCTGGCTTCAAACCTGCCGGTCATTTTTATCAGCAATTTCCTGGCCGGAATCTCCATGGTCGTGATACTGGCGGCGTCTTATTCATACGCCTCGAGATTGATCCCACCAGAGCATCGCGGTAAGCAATTCGCGTGGTTCAACGCTACGTTCTTCCTCAGCTGGGGAGCAGCCGGAACCCTCATCGCCGGTCCGCTCGTTGACCTGCTGCTTAGAGCCGGTGCTTCTCAGGTCTTTTCCTACCGGATATCCTTCCTGTCATCGGCGGCCCTGGTTGTTATTGGAATAATCATTCTCTATATAGCAGACCGAATGAACCGGCGGGTGATAGAAACCAGAGGGCACGGCTGATCACATGCCCATCTTTGCACATCAAACCCTTACGCTGGAAATAAGATAAATAACCGGAAAAAGCAGTCTGTCTTGACTTTGTTCCTTTTTTGCATAAAATAGGGTATGAAATTGATCGAAGAAATCAAGAAAGCCGAAGAAAAAGGTGAAATTCTTAAGAAAAAGGCTGAAAACGAAGGGCTGGCATTGGTTGAGAAAGCCCGCGAAAAAGGGGAGAAAGATCTTGCGGCTCTTGACGATCTAAAGGAAAAGCAACTCAAAAAGCAGCTGGATGAGGCACAGCGAATTGTAAGCACTGAAATCACCAAGATCGACGCCGAGTACAAAAAAATTCTGAAAAAAATTGATGAATCTTACAAGAAAAACAAGGAAAAAACAGTTAAAAAAATTCAAGAAATAATACTCAAATGGCCGTCCTCCCGGTAGAGAAAATACATATCGTCGTTTACAAAGGTATAAAGGATGAATTCCTTAAGGAACTGCAAAAAGAAGGAATCGTCCATATAACTGAGCAGGAAGAATCAACTGCCAAGGTATCAACCGAACTAAGCCGTATCGATGATGTACTCAACCAGCTGGCTACCTACAAAAAACGCAGTCCGCTTTCAATGTTCTTCAACATGAGACGTCCCATGTCCTACGAGACTTTTGTCGATTCAACCAAGTCCTATGACCACGAGAAAACCGTTGCCAGGCTTGAATCCATAAAAGAGGAACGCGAGAAGTTGCTGAGCCGTACGAGGCAAATCGAGGATGAAATCAACCTGCTCTTGCCCTGGAAACCCTTTAAGTCTGACCTTTCGGCCCTACAAGAATTCAGACAGACCGACAGCATCCCCGCGATGATTCCTTCTCCAGAAGTGCTCAAGCGGCTGGGGGAAACCATTGCCGATATACCACACTCGGAGGAAAGAGTCAATACTGTAGGCACGGCTCAGTACCATCTCTTCTTTGTAAAAAGAGAACAGAGCGCTCAGCTACGTGCTCGACTTATCGAGAACGGCTGCGAAATCACAGATTTCCATTCCACCAAGGGCAAACCAGGCGAGCTGATCCGGCACCTCGGGCAGGATTTAGAAATCGCCCAAAAAAAGATCGCAGATCTCAACAATCTGGAAAAAACCCTTGCCGATGAAATAGCAGATCTTGAGGCAAGTTCTGACCTGCTTTCAATTGATGAAAAGAAGGAAGACCTGGCTCAAGTCCTGCCGGAGACGATAAGCACCACAAACGTCATCGGCTGGATACTCCGGCGGAATTTAAAACGATTAGATAACCTCGTCGATAAATTCGAATTTGTCTTCTATGAAAAAATCGAGAAAGACCCGGATGAAAAACCGCCGGTCGCTTTACGAAATGTAACCATTAGCAGACCATATGAAATGCTGGTGAAATTATACAGCATGCCTGATCCGAAAGAGTATGATCCCACACCGTTTCTGGCGTTTTTCTTCCCGGTCATGTTTGGCCTATGCATTACCGATGCCTTATACGGAGTGCTTTTGATACTCATTTCCCTGTATCTGATGCGGCGTGTTACGGGTGATAAAAGTCTGTTCAGGATACTTCTCGTCGGCGGTATCCTAACGATATTCGCGGGGGCAATGGTTGGCGGCTGGGGTGGCGATCTCTTTGAGTATATTGGTTTCGGACCGCTTATTAGATTCCGGAGAGCGCTCATGTTATTCGATCCGGTGACCGATCCCATGATCTTCATCGCGATCGCGCTGGGGTTGGGTTTCATTCACATGATGCTCGGCATCGCCATAGAAATCTACGATGATATTAAGAACGGTGAATACGGCCAGGCAATTTTCGCCAATCTCACCTGGTTCATAATCCTGCCGTCCATTATTCTGTATTTCAGTATTTTTTCATCGTCGCCTACGGCAAAAATGGTGCTTGAGGTCATACTCTGGACCTGCATCGTTGGCGTTGTTCTCGCCTCACACCCAGAAGGACAACCAAGGGTGATCGACCAGATCATATGGGCACCGATAGTTTTTCTTCTGTGGTATGCGATTACTAGTTTCGCGTTCGGTTTTCTCGGTATTGAATACGTCATCAAAGTCCCGGCCCTCGCCTACGTGCTGGCTATCCCGCTGCTCATATTGGAGTTTACACGCCGCAAGGAAATGAAACAGGTATTAGCCAAGGCCGCTTGGGGTCTGTACAATTTGTACGGCATATCCAGTTATCTAGGAGTGCTCCTGTCCTATGTGCGGCTAATGGCGCTGGGTATGGTCACCGGTGTAATCGCCATCGCCATCAACAAGATTGCATGGATGATCACAGGCATACCGGTCTTGGGTATTGTACTGGTCATAATCATTCTCATACCAAGTCATCTATTCAACCTCATCATTAATGCGCTCGGTGGGTTCATCCATACGATGCGTCTCCAATATATCGAATTCTTTGGCAGATTTTACAGTGGCGGAAGCAAACCGTTCAAGCCATTTCGTATGGAAACTGACTATGTTGAGATTAAATAGACCTCGTTATTTGGGAATTTTACTGTTTTAGATGTTTTTTCTTTCTAGGTATTTAGGTTTTTACTATATGCAGGAGGTAAAATGGTCGAATCTTATGGTTTAGCAATAGCAATCGCTGGTGGTGCACTTGCAGCAATACTCGGCGGCATCGGTTCGGCAATAGGCATCGGATATGCGGCCCAGGCTGCCAACGGAGTCCTGAGTGAGGATCCTGAGAAATTCGGTAGCCTGTTGATCCTTGTCGCGCTACCCGGTACGCAGGGAGTGTATGGATTTATCGGTGCATTCATGGTTCTTCAGAAAATCGGTATATTCGGCGGTGAAGTCGTTACTCTATCTTTACAGCAGGGCCTTCAGATATTCTTTGCCGCCCTACCTGTAGCCATTGCGGCTATCGCGTCTGCAATCTGGCAAGGCAAAGTCTGCACCGCAGGTGTGGAGATGGTCGCGAAGAGACCAACTGAAGCAGCAAAAGCCATGATCTATGGGATCCTCGTCGAGTTCTATGCAGTTTTGGGACTGATTGTCACAATTCTGGCAGTCGTCCAGATGAAGATCTGACATGTCAACACAAAAAGTAACGGATAAAATCCTCCAGGACGCGCAGAAAAACGCCGAAGAGATTATTGCAGAATATAAGAATGAAGCGGCAAAGGTCGCAGATGATTTCGCTCAACGCATAGCGCAGAAGAAACAACAAATCAACAACGAAATCCAAGAACGCAAAGAAACCGAAATAATGCGAGGGCTTTCTCAACACCGCCTTGCGCTTAACAGGAAGCAAACTGAGCACAAACAGAACTTAATCAAATCAATTGTCGAAGAAGCGACGTCAAAACTCAACGACCATGCCGATTATCTCGCCTTTCTTAGATCTTTAATTAAGAAAAGCGGCGAGAATACAGGTGAACTGATGCTCAGCAAGGCTGATCTCAAAAGATATCGCGAAGACATTAAGAAATTCTTAAGCAAAGAACGATTGCATTTGAATCTTGTTGAGGATAGCAGCATCAATGGTGGATTGAATATAAAGAGAGAAAAAACGAATTACATCGGCTCACTCGATATAGTTCTCGAACTCCTGAGCGATGAACTTGCTATCGCAATTTCAAAATCAATGTTTTAAAGGAGGTTATCTATGGCTGAAAATGAAATCAGAAATATCGGATTATTCGGGCACGCGGGGAGCGGCAAAACTACAATTGCCGATGGACTTCTGTTTCTTGCAGGAGCGAATACAAGGTTTGGCAAAGTCACCGAGCAAACTTCGGTTTTCGATACCGAACCCGAAGAACAGGATAAGGTGTGCAGCCTCAACCTCGGGCTGGCATCATTTAAACACGAAAATGTTCTCGTAAACCTCATCGACACACCGGGTTACGCGGACTTCATCGGCGAAGCGATAAGTGGCATCGAGGCTATCGACTGTGCGGTAGTCGTCGTAGATGCCGTCGGAGGCGTTGAAGTTGGAACCGAAAGACTGCTCGGCGAGATCACAGAGAAGAAAATCCCGGTGGCCTTTTTCATCAATAAATTAGCCAAGGAAAATACTGATTTTCAGAAAACGTTCTCCACAATCGGGGAAGTCCACAAGAAGAGTGTGGTTGCAGTCACAATCCCCCTCGGACAGGCAGGTAAGCTTAACGGTGTCATCGATATTATAAAAGGCAAGGCTTACGATGCTAATGGCAAGGAAATAGCAGTACCTGATGACATGAAGGATGTCGTACAAAATTATCGCGACAAATTCGTTGAGGCCGCGGCCGACCTCGACGAAGGGCTGATGAACAAATACATCGAGGGCGAAAAAGTTGAGCTGGAGGAATGCATTGACCCGGTCAAAAAAGGCATCACCGCCGGCAATGTCGCACTATGTCTTGCGGGCGACGCCATGGCGTTAATTGGCATCAAAAGTCTTCTTGAGGTGGCGGTCGAATTCATGCCATCGCCTCAAATGTTACCAGATATCCAACTTGCTGGAAAGAGCATAAAAAGGGAGAACGCATCACCATTTCTCGGCTACGTCTTTAAGACCGTAGTTGAACCTCATCTTGGTGAAGTATGCTACACTCGCATCCTGAGTGGCTCTGCCAAGAGCGGTGACCTTGTCGACAATACGACCAAGTCCTCCGAAGAAAAGATCAACCAGATATTCCTTATAAAAGGTAAAGAAAAAACAGAAATCGATGAGCTAAATACCGGTATGATAGTAGGTTTGGTCAAACTCAAAAATACGAATACTGGAGACACCCTCACAAAGGGACTGAATGCATCGCTGCCTCCAATAGAATTCCCGACGCCATCGATCTCCATGGCGATCGTTCCTAAAGAAAAAGGTGATGAGGAAAAAATCTCGACAGGCCTCACGCGCCTGCACGATGAAGATCCCACCTTTGCTTTCGCATTCGACCCGGAGATCAAACAGTTGATCATTTCCGGCATCGGGGAGCTTCATCTTGATATCATCCTCTCACGCTTGAAACGGAAATATGGTGTTAGCGTAGACCTTGTCAAACCGCGTATAAAGTACCGCGAAACCTTTACCAAGAAAACAAGCGCGCAGGGTAAGTACAAAAAACAAACTGGTGGTCATGGTCAATACGGCGATTGCTGGTTAAAGGTTGACCCTCTTGAAAGGGGTACTGGTTTTGAGTTCGTCGACGAGATAGTGGGCGGTTCCATACCATCACGTTACATACCTTCGGTCGAGAAAGGTGTCAAAGAGGGTTTAGAACACGGCTTCCTTGCCGGATTTCCGTTGACCGATATAAAGGTTACAGTCTATGACGGTTCGTATCATCCGGTTGATTCATCAGACATTGCGTTCAAGATCGCAGCGTCGATGTCGTTGAAAGCAAATGCAGAAAAGGGTGGGGTAGTACTGCTCGAACCGATACAGGAAGTCGAAGTCTATGTCCCTGAATCTTTCATGGGTGATGTCATCGGTGACCTGAACAGCCGCCGCGGCAAGATCATGGGCATGGAAGGAGAAGGTAAGATACAGAAAATAAAGGCACTCGTACCTATGGCGGAAATGTACAAATACTCAACAAGTCTCCGCTCCATGACACAGGGCCGTGGTTTCTTTAAAATGAACTTCAGTCATTATGAGGAAGTTCCGCGCGACGTAAGCCAGAAGATCGCGGATGAAGCAAAGAAAACGAAAGAATAAATGAGACCAGTGTTGATTGAGGTCGGCGGGATCGCGATCCCAGCTTATGGAGTAATGCTCGCGGTTTCTTTCCTTGCCGCACTGTGGTATGTAAAACGCAAGGCTCCAAAGTTCGATATTTCACCAGTGATAATTGAGAACCTTGCATTCTATGTTATGCTCGGTGTCGTGATCGGCGGCAGATTCCTCTACGTCTTATTCCACTGGGCGCAGTATCAGAACGACCTATTCGGGGTCATCAGAATATGGGAAGGTGGAATGATGTTCTTCGGAGGATTTCTTGGCGGGTTCCTGCTCGGCGCACTGTATATGCGAAAACAGAGGATTCCTATCTCCAAGATATCGGATCTGGTGGCACCATCTCTGGGTCTCGGCTTATTTTTCACGCGCATTGGTTGTTTTCTCAATGGCTGCTGTTTTGGCGAACCATCGGCGCTACCCTGGGCGATGCGCTTCCCGCCGGAATGCGTTGCCGGAACTTCACCGATCGGCACGCAGACACTCCATCCGGCACAACTCTACGAGTCAGCCTTCGGTCTTGCGCTGTTCTTCTTTCTCAACAACCGGCTGGGGAAATCAAAACACGCGGGCGTTATCTTTGCCCAGTTTTTGATATTCTACGGCATATTCCGCTTCGGTATCGATCTCATACGGTACTATGAAAACAGCGCTAATTACTGGATCAATCAAGTCATCGCTCTTGGTTTGATCGTCGCTGGGATTGTAATGCTCTTTAGGCCTGTCAAGAAGCCGTCTTGACCTTTTTCTCAGATGTTCTAAAAGCGGCGTTCGATTTCATCCTTCCTCAATCCTGTATACTCTGTAGCAAAGAGATAGAACATAGAATGATTTGTGATAACTGCCTGGAGTATTTACCGCTTGTGAACCCCCCTCTCTGTACGGTGTGCGGCCGACCGACAAAAAACGGCACACGATGTGCTCTCTGCAACAGCGAATCGCCGCTCGACCATGGACGAGCATGGATGCTCTTCATCCCACCGTCAGACAAGGTCATCCATCATTTCAAATACCGCAGGACGACTCGCCTCGCGCACCTGCTCGGCCGGGCCATGGCAGGGATGATCAATGCCGACCATATTCTCTCGCAAGCCGATGTCATTGCACCAATTCCTCTATTCTGGTGGAAGAAAATACACCGTGGCTACAACCAGTCAGACATTCTTTCGCGGATCATAAGTCGAGAAACAGGCATCGGGCACGAGTATATGCTCAAGAGAATTAGAAATACCAGGACGCAGACACGTCTCAGCGAGAACGAACGTAAAAAGAATGTTTCTAACGCCTTTGTGACGTTCGGCAATATTGTCCAAGATAGGAAAATATTGTTGGTCGACGACGTTCTCACCACCGGTGCAACGATAAGAGAATGCGCCCGTGTTCTAAAAGAGCACGGCGCGACCCAGGTTTATTCATGTGTCGCGGCGATAACGCCTGATAAACCCAACACTCCTTCTCGTCATCGTCAGGCTTGACCGGACGATCCATGAGAAACGAAGTAGCATTGCACCTGGATTCCTCGATCAAGCATGTCCTCGGGTTTGGTCAGAGGGTTGGTGAATGACAAAAGCGACGTTGACACAACACTGATTTTCGAATATCATTCAATCGTTAGAGAAAAAATATGTTGGTGAATCTAAACAAAATCCTTCCAAGAGCGCGCAGAAATGGTTATGCCGTTGGCGCCTTCAACACCTCGAATCTGGAGATCACCCAGGCAATAATCGGGGCAGCGGAGGTGCTAAAAGCGCCGGTTATCGTCGCGACGAGTGAGAAGGCTATCAGGTACGCCGGGATCGAGAATATCTCAGAGATGGTGATCGGCATGGCGAAGAGAACAAAAATACCGGTCACCCTCCACCTCGATCACGGCAAATCTTATGACCTGTGCAGGGAATGCATAAAACACGGCTACACATCAGTAATGATCGATGCATCACATCTTCCATTTAAGGAAAACGTTAAGCTTACCAGGAGAGTCGTGCGCGTGGCACATGCAAAGCGGGTGACGGTCGAAGCCGAGATCGGCAGGCTCGCAGGCATCGAAGACGACCTGGCTGTAAAGGAAAAAGACGCTCTGTACACCGATCCGCACGAGGCAAAGAGATTCGCCGAAGAGACAGAATGTGACGCGCTGGCAGTTGCGATCGGGACTTCGCACGGCGCGTACAAGTTCAAAGGTAAACCAAGACTACGCATCGACATACTGAAGGAAATTGCCGGGCTGGTCCACATACCGCTCGTGCTCCACGGTGCATCCGGTGTCAAATCCAAATGGATCAATCATGTCAACAGATATGGCGGTCAAATGGCGCATGCGCGGGGTGTGCCCGACGACCTGATACGCCAGGCGGTAAGAAACGGTATAGCAAAGATAAATACCGATACGGATTTGAGGATCGCCTTCACCGCAGGGGTAAGAGAATATTTACAAAAAAGTCCAACTGACTTCGATCCACGAAAGATTCTGGGACTAGCAAGCGAATTCATCAGAGAGGTTGTGGCAGATAGAAATACCGTATTCGGCTCAAAAGGCACGGCATGACCGTCCGTCCGGTATCATTAATTATCTTCTTTTCCGTCGCGCTGGCGATCTTCTTTTCCTGCGGTGTACCGCCGAAGGAATATACCTACAGTAATTTCCTTTTCGGCGCGCAGTGTAACGTGAAATTTCAATTCATCCAAGAAGACCGGGCAAAAGAGATCATCGATGTTCTCGACCTGGAACTCACCCGGCTTGATTCGCTGCTCAATTACTTCAGCGACAAGAGCCTGGTGAGCGAACTGAACCGCAATTCACGGGTCAAGGCTCCTGGCGACATAATCTTTCTCCTTACACTAAGCGATTCGGTCTCTCGATTGACAGATGGACTCTTTGACATAACCATCGCTCCATTGCTCGAAATCTGGGGTTTTTACAGCGGAGAGCCTAATATACCCGATGCGGCCGAAATTGCACGCGCAATCGATCTTGTCGATTACACAAAAATTCGGGTAGTCAATGATTCAATTATCATCAAACCGGGCATGCGTGTTGATTTCGGAGGTATAGCTCAAGGCTTTGCTGCAGATCGTGCTGCGGATATTCTCAGGCAGAATCACGTGAAATCAGCCATAATAGATGTTGGCGGAGAGATCCTTGCAATCGGTCAATCACCCGAGAAAAGACCCTGGCGGGTGGGTATACGTAATCCCCGAGGCAAAGGAGTAATCGAAACTATCGATCTGCAAGATTCCGCCGTTTCTACGTCCGGAGATTACGAAAAATTTTTCACCATCGATAATCAACGTTACCCACACATCATTGACCCACATGCTGGCTTACCGGCCAAGGACTTCGCTTCCGTAACTGTATGTGCTGACAATGCCGCATTTGCCGATGCAATGTCAACGGCGATCGCCGTCATGGGCGTTACACGGGGTATTCAATTCCTTGATTCGCTGGGGATAAAAGGTATAATATATCATGAACACAATGATGAATTGGAGCGAATTTCTAACAGATGAAAGTTGAAGCCAAATACTACACACCACAATCAAATCATATCGAATGCAGAATGTGTCCTCACTCGTGTAAAATTATGCCAGATAAATGGGGGCTTTGCCGCGGACGTAAGAATGAAGCTGGTAAATTGTGGTCGACCAATTACGGGGAAACAACCTCTATTGCCATTGATCCGATAGAAAAGAAACCCCTCTACCATTATTATCCGGGATCACAAATATTATCCATAGCGTGCAATAGTTGTAACATGCGCTGTCCGTTCTGTCAGAATTGGGAAATTTCTCAAGGTGAAGTTAAGACCCAGTATCTGCCTCCTGAAATCCTTCAGAAAATGTTGAAAGATCATGAGTCGCTGGGCATTGCCTATACATACACAGAACCGCTGATGTGGTTTGAATATCTGATCGACGCGGGTAAGGCAATTCACCACGCTGGCGGCAAGAATATTCTTGTAACCAATGGACTGATTAATGAAGAACCGCTACTCGAGTTGATGCCGCTGATAGACGCTATGAACATCGACCTCAAGACAATGAACCCGGATGTCTACAAAAAGACCTTAGGGGGCGACTTAGGTGCCGTAAAGAGAACTATCGAAGTAGCTCATAAGAATTGTCATGTTGAGATAACAAATTTGATCGTAACTGGTTTGAACGATAAAAAGAACGATATCGACAGTCTCATTGATTATGTTTCTTCGATTGACCCTAACATACCTCTGCATTTCTCAAGATATTATCCCAATCATGAATACACAAAACCACCGACCTCGGTGAAAACGATTGAATACGCTTATTCGAAAGCGCGCGAAAAGCTGGCTTATGTTTATATAGGAAACATACCATCAGAAGAAGGTGCGCATACACTCTGCCCAAAATGTGGAAATATGCTCATCGAGCGCATGTATTTTCAGGCAATGGTAAAAGGGCTCGATGGCAATAAGTGTAATAAATGCGGCGAGATAATTCCGGTCGTTGTTTGAAATAAGCAAAGGAGGATTATGGCAAGACGTAAGTTGGGTCACATAATTGCGGGGACGATCATTGGGGGCATCATCGGCTCAGCACTCTCGTCCCTGTTGAGTGGAATATTTCCAAGGGGGCCAGTAAAGAACTTTTTCTTCAGCGCGCTAAAAGTCGGATTCTCTGCCGTCGAAGTGAATCTGGGGTTTTTCAACTTTACGATCGGCCTGGGCTTGAACATAACACTGGTAACGATAATCTTCGTGTTTTTGATCATATATTTGTTACACAAATTATAGAATTGGCAGATTAGAACAACCATGTTTATCAAGGGAAAACGAATCTCAAGAGATAAAAAAGTCGAGGTCATCAATCCATTTAACGATCAGGTTATCGAGACCCTCGGCATGAGTGAAAGCGCAGATGTCAACGAGGCAGTGGCAATTGCTAAAAAGGGTTTCGATATATTAAAAAAAATGCCAGCTGGAGAACGGTCAAAAATCTTAGAAAAAACAGCACACATCATAACGTCACGTAAAGACGACTTCAGTCGTTCAATCGCACTTGAATCCGGCAAAACAATCAACGAAGCACGCGGAGAGGTGGACCGCGCTGCAAACACAATGAGGCTATCCGCCATCGCGGCAATGAAATTGGCCGGAGAAACTGTTCGTTTCGACCTTGCCGGGCAATCCAAGAAGATCGGTTTCTTCGTGCGCGTTCCACTCGGCATAGTCCTCGCGGTAACACCATTCAATTTTCCCCTTAATCTTTCCTGCCACAAAATCGGACCAGCGGTTGCAGCAGGTAATTCCGTAATTCACAAACCGGCAACCAAAACACCCGTGTCCGGCATGTTATTAGCCGAAGCTCTGATCGAAGCCGGTCTTCCGATTGAGGGTATTTCAGTTCTCGTTGGACCGGGTAGAACCATCGGCATGATGCTTATAAAGAACCCAATCGTTAAGAAAATAAGTTTTACCGGATCTCTTGAGGTTGGCGAAATAATCACCGCCAATTGTGGCATGAAGCGCGTGACGATGGAGCTCGGTTCCAATTCTGCGGTAATTGCCTGTGCAGATGCACCGCTTGGGCTCGTCGCGAAGAAGGTTCGTAAGGGCGGATATACGCTGGCGGGTCAAGTCTGTATATCGATCCAGCGTGTATACATAGAAGAGAGAGTTGCGGATGATTTCCTCGCAATGCTCACTGAGGAAGTGAAGCAGATAAATTACGGGGATCAACTTCTTTCGCAAACCGAAATGGGTCCGATGATCGACACGGGAGCATTGGAAAAGGCAGAACTGTTCTGCAACGATGCGGTACAAAAAGGTGGCAAGATAATCACGGGGGGCAAAAGAGAAGGCAATATCTTCACCCCTACAATTATCTATGATGTCCCCGAGAACGCCTTGGTTATTCAAGAAGAAGCATTTGCCCCGATCGTCGCCGTCAACAAATTCAGTGGTATCGAGGAAGCGATTCAAAAAGTGAATAACACAAAATACGGATTGCAAGCCGGGGTCTTCACGCGGGATATTACAAGAGCGCTTAAATGCGCGCGCGAAATCGATGCGGGTGGCGTATTGATTAACGAAATGCCGACTTTCAGGGTCGACAACATGCCCTACGGTGGTACGAAAGGAAGCGGCATCGGCCGCGAAGGACCCGATTTCGCAATCAGGGAAATGACTGAAGAAAAACTTATTATTCTAGATCAGATATAGCCTATACGCTGAAGTTTCTTTAAGGTATTGTATTATTGCGTAACGCCACGCCAGGGCCGTCTATCACTCCCCGTGTGATTGAAGCTGCGCTTCTAGTTCTTGAATCCTTTCGACCAACTTTTCCTTTTCTCCCTCCTTCTCTTTTCTCCAGATTCGCGTAAGCATACCAAAAGCCATGAACATCAAGATCATTCCCCACCAAGGTGCGAACCAACTGAAGATGTCGAAGAAGTGAAGGATCAATCCAACCACACCGACCAAGAATACAACAAGTGCCCATAGTGACATAGAGCCTCCTTAATATCTTTGTCGTTCTGGTTAACTATTTGATTATACCAATTATTCATTTATTGTCAACAAATTCCTCATTTACGTTCTTTATTGAAAGAGTGTTCACCCGCGGAATTTTATTAATATAATATCACCATCGCGCACTATATATTCTTTGCCTTCAATTTTGGTGTAACCTAAATTCTGGGCTTCGCCAAATCCGCCGGCTTTGATAAAATCATCATAAGCCAACACCTCGGCCTTGATGAACCCTTTTTGCATATCCGTATGAATCTTCCCGGCAGCATCGAGCACCTTCGTCCCGCCGGCAACAGACCAGGCCCTTGCTTCTTCACCCTTTATCGTATAGAACAGGATGATCGATAGTTCCTCCATGCATAGCCTTACCAGACCATCAAGTCCCCGCGTATCCAATCCCGCATCTTCTCTCAATTCTACTTTTTCTTCCTCGGTAAACTCCGCTGTTTCCTCTTCAAGTTTTACCGACACCTTGAAACCGTCCGGTCCACCAGCGAACTTGCCTTCGTCATCCATGTTTAATACGACGATTTCCTTTTTGGTCGTAAGAAGTGGAATATCTTTATGAGTCTCACCTGGTGTTTTGCCTTGACCGAGTTCTTCTTTCATCCTATTCAATTTTTGCAGTTCTTCTCTGAATTCTGCCGATTTTTTAATTTTCTCGATACGTCTTTCGACAATTTCCAGGTCGGCAAGTAGTAATTCTGTTCGAACGACCGAATAATCATCATTCGGTGAAAGCTGCGATGAAGTGTGGGCAACATCTGGGGCCTCGAAACATCTCAGAAGATGTACAATACAGTCAACGTCTCTTATGTGAGAAAGGAATTGATTACCCAGACCCTCACCCTTGTGTGCGTCTTTGATCAATCCGGCAATATCCAGGAACTCAATACTGGCATACCTCATCTTGGGGGATTTTGTAATACCCACTATGTGGTCAAGTCGCGGGTCCTGAATCGAAACCATCCCTACATTCCTGTCTATCGTTGTAAAAGGAAAATTCGCAACCTGAGCTCCTGCATTAGTCAGCAGATTAAAAAGGCTGGATTTACCGACATTGGGCAGACCGACGATACCGATTTTCATATCGGCTTCAGTCGAATCGGTTTGAATCCTGCTCAATATCGGGCATTTTGAAAGAGTTAATGTAGTTTTGTGCCTTCACAAATCCATCACTCACCAACATTCTGATTCCCTTCATACCATGTCTCAGCACGTCGTTGAATATTCTTATCTCGTCTGATTTGAAACTCTTGAGCACGTATTCTTCGGCATCCACTGAAAGCGGGGGCTGCCCGACCCCCAAGCGCAAACGCGGGAAATTACATGTCGACAACATATTTATTATTGACCGCAACCCCAGATGCCCGCCATCGCTTCCCGTGCTTCTCAAACGCATTCTGCCGAGCGGGAGGTTTATGTCATCAAGGACAATAAGAAAGTCTTCTTTCTCATCCTGGAGGATATCACGGATCACGGTACCGCACTGGTTCATCCAGCAATCTGGTTTTATAAGCAGCACACGGCAGTTTTTAATCCGCAAGGTGGCAATTTTGTATCGTCGTTTATTGGAAAACCTCTTTCTTGAAGTTCTGGCTAGATTTTCAAGGAAGATGTATCCAGCATTATGTCGTGTTCTTCGATATTTCAGACCTGGGTTACCAAGCCCAAAAATTATCATTTTTCGCCTCTGGGCGCCTCCTTACCTTTCTTCTCTTCCTTCACCCCTTTTTTCTCTTCCGTTGCTTCTTTCTTCTCCTTGCCTTCCTTTTCTCCCTTTGCCTCCTCTTCGCCCTCTTCTTCACCTTCCTCGGCGGCTACAACCTCTTCTTCGGCCGGCGCCTTAACTTCAACCTCTAACGCACGCGGGACAAGGATAGAGACAACGGTGGTATCAGCGGTGAGCTCAAATTCCACGTTGGGCGCCTGGATATCCTTGATATGAATAGCTTCACCCAGTTCAAGGTTGGAGATGTCAACATCAATGTGTGAGGGGAGAGCATCGGGCAAGCATCTTACCTGAACTTCATGTAGATGAATATCAAGAATACCGCCCTTTTTCACACCAGGAGCTTCACCAAGCGCATGAATGGGCACGGTTGCTCTTATTTTCTCCTTCTTGTGAATATGTTGAAAATCGATGTGTAGCAGCGTTTCCTCCAGCGGGTTTTGCTGCAAAGATTTAATTACACACGGAAAGCCTTTGCTACCAATTTTCAGATTAACAATGACCGTTTCGTCCTTCATTGCATCCAAAACTTTTTTAAAATCCTTCTGCTCAACGTATATCTTTTTCGTTTTCTCCTTATGGCCATACAAGACGGCCGGAATTTTGCCTTCCCTGCGCAATCTTTTTACGTCACCCCTCTTCTCAGTTTTTAGGGTGGTCGCGGGCAAATCTATTTTCATGCTTGTACCTCCTTGAATAATGAACTTATCGACTCAGCGCGATGAATTCTCATAATTGCTTTGCCTAGGAGATTGGCAACAGACAGAATTTTTAATTTCTTAATTCTCTTTTCCGCCAACAAGGGTATTGTGTCGGTCACCACGAGTTCTTTAATACAGGATTTCGATAACCTTTGCGGAGCATCCCGGGAGAGAAGCGGATGTACTACGCAGGTGTAAATCTCCTTTGCACCTTTCTTCCGGATTGAATCAGCGGCGTCAATCATTGTCCCGCCTGTATCCAGCATGTCATCATAAATCAACGCAATCTTGTTCTCAACCTCGCCGATAATATTGGCTACCATTGATCTGTTTGGCCCGGTTCTCCGCTTATCGACGATTGCAATAGGCACATGCTTACCCAGGCGTCGCGCAAACGCTCGCGCTCTCTTGACGCTTCCCGTGTCAGGAGCAACTACAATAAGGGATGCGCCGCTAAACTTCTGGTAATAATCAATAAAAACCGGTGCCGCGTAGAGATGATCGACAGGAATATCAAAGTAACCCTGTATCTGCTCGGCGTGCAGGTCCATTGTCAACACCCGGCTGGCGCCACTTCTTGCAATCAAGTCGGCAAGGAGTTTTGCAGAGATCGGCACTCTTGGTTCATCTTTTCTGTCCTGTCTCGCATAGCCGAAGTAGGGAATGACCGCAGTTACACGGTCAGCGGAAGCGCGTTTTGCGGCGTCGAGGAATAGCAAGAGTTCAAGGATATGTTCAGCCGGCGGGTGTGTGGATTGTACGATAAAGACATCACGCCCACGGATATTCTCTTCGAGTTTGATTTTCAATTCACCGTCTGCAAAACGCGTGATAGTACATTTGCTCACCGGAACCCGGATCGCAGATGCTATCTTCTTCGTCAAATCCTGGCTTGCGCTACCTGAAAACAATTTTATATCTCTTTTCATCAAACCCCCTTTTTGCCGAATGGTGAAAATGGATCCAAACCGATATCTCCTGTTGCACGCGGATCTCTCATATCCTGTCTCCTCATCTCAATCTCTTTGTTTCTTAACTTCTCCGCTTCTCAATCTCTCGGTGTCTCATCTGGGGCGGGAGGAGTCGAACCTCCGCGCCAGGATCCAAAATCCTGTGTCCTGCCACTAGACGACGCCCCAATAAAGATCGTCGAATGTTTTACGGTATCGATGATCGTTTCGCTACCGAACGACAATCAACGTTTTCGTCAAATAGTCACTACTTCGAAATACGTGGCACCGATGCTATTCAGGTACTTTCTTACCCCGGGAAGAGTACTGTCATCGATGACAGCAAAAATACATGAACCGCTACCAGACAAAGACACAAAAAAAGCACCCGTGCCCAGTAATTTCGTCTTTACATCCAATAGATCTGGGTGATGCTGGAAAATAACCCTCTCGAAGCTATTCTCAAGCTGAAAGCCCTTTTTCGCCGGTTTACGCTTGTCCGGTATAATATTATCCACATCCGGCTCATGTGTCAACAGCATCTTATCATATTGCTCGTATGCCCATTTGGTGGATATTGAATATCCTGGATAGTACAGTGCTAGCTCCATCCGCGGTAATTTGAAAAAACTCAGCTCATCGCCTTTACCGCGCGCGTAGGCCGCGCCGCCCCTGATAAAAAAGGGTACATCAGAACCTATTTCCTGGGCCAACTCCATGAGTTCTTCGTCCTTAATGAACATGTCGAAGAGTTTTCCAAGTCCTTTTAGCACCGCCGCGGCATCTGCAGATCCGCCCCCTAATCCAGCGCCAACCGGGATGTTCTTTGTCAAATGGATTTTGACCCCTCGGGCTATTCCATATCTCCGCCTGAATAGTTCCGCGGCACGATAACAAAGGTTATCGGTTTGGTCAATCTTAAGATTCGCGGCTTCAACAATGGTGCCTGACGCGTTTTCTTCGAGGGTCAAAAAATCAGAAAGATTTATCGTCGCAAGGGTAGTTTCAAGATCATGGAAACCATCGTTCCGTTTGTTGAGAATTTTTAGTCCGATGTTTATTTTCGCCCACGCTTTAAGTTGTATCATTTAAGTATCTCGATTTTAACTCTTACCACTCCCGACCCAATCATGTCAATCTTTTTTGCTGCGGCGTATGATAGATCGATTACCCTTCCGCGTACCCACGGCCCTCGGTCATTCACCCTAACGATCACCGATCTTTTGTTTTTGAGATTAGTGACCTTAATGCGCGTTCCAAATGGAAGTTCCTTATGGGCGCAGGTGTAATCCCATTGATTAAAGATTTCGCCCGAAGCCGTCTTTTTGCCGTGGAATTCTGATCCATAATAGGAGGCCAGACCGTATGTCGAAGCGTTAGTCGCGCCACCAAAGAGACAACAACATGAATAGAGACATAGCACTATGGCCATTCATTCTATTATACAACGATTTGTTTTGATGTCAACGAAGTATGTTTTACTGAATTTTCATGAAAATCTCTTCTAGTATTCCGTCTTTCGAGAATACCCGGTGTTCGCCTTTATAAACACACTCGGAACGGCCATCGTCGTCAACGCTCAAAAAAATTCTACCCCTTTTGCATGAAATGCAGACAGGAAACAGATAATCCCATGCAATCATTTCATCAAGATCG
The DNA here is from genome assembly GCA_020353055.1 of Caldifarciminota bacterium. Lineage (GTDB taxonomy): Bacteria > Hydrothermota > Tepidihabitantia > SM23-42 > SM23-42 > SM23-42. The sequence continues at coordinate 2,667,554 of CP070686.1, forward strand.
TAGAAATGAAGGTAATCCCACGTCTTCCCCCCATGTGGGTTTCTTGTGTGGAACAAAATGTAGCGCCCGTTTGGCGAAACCCTATAATCCACGAGCTGCTGCCAATCATCCTTCTTTATGACTTTGATCTTTTCGCCGTCTTTTATCACAGAAACGTCTGGATAGCTGCTCATCCTGTCCCAAACAGTGATGACCAGGTGGCCGTTGTATATCCCAGAGAAATCATATGAAATATTTCTCTCTCCGTCCGTTTGCTCGACCCACAGAAGATTATTGCCGGCATCGTAGAATGCTATTTTTGACTGCAGCACTTCCTCGCTGTCTCTGTGTACGGCTTCGTAGATCAAGTAATGCTTATTATCTTCCGATACTTTTCCCTGGCGAACGACTATCTGCTTTAAGGTGTCGTGATACTGACTATTCTCGAGGATTATTATGTCAACAACGGTGGTGTCATCCTTAAATTGAAGCGTGTCACCGTTCTGATAGACAAGTAGACCAACCAGAAAGAACGTTAACATAACTTTATTATACAAAACTTCAATCGGTCTGTCAACGGCCTGAAAATTTTTTTATTCTTTTTATTTTTTCTACAATGCAAATTTTGTGCCGATAGAAATCACCTGCTTTCCACTTTTTTCTTGACTTCCGCACTTTTTTGGATAGACTTTACTCGCCGGTAAAGAAATTATTTCTGGTTCTTTTTTTTCTCACTAACATGTCAAAATATAAGGAGAAATGCATGCTTTCCATGTGGATAACTTTGTGGGTTTCTGTGGATAAACAAAATGACTGAACAAGCGAAAAAAACCTGGGACGACATCCTAAAATATCTAAAGGAAAGAATCAACCCGCAATCATTTGCCACGTGGTTCGGTAGCAGCTCTGGAGTTGAACTTAAGGATGATGTTCTTCTCGTCGAATTCCCAAACGGGTTTTTTATCGACTGGATCGAAGAACACTATTACAGCATCCTGGAAGAGGCCGTGAATCACGTGAACGGCACTAAGTTACGGCTTGCTTTCAAGGCAACAAAGCAGCAAGGGGACCGCCCGATTCGTAAAAAGAAGAGGATCATTCTCTCCCATGCGTCAACCAAGCTGCAGGAACGCTATACTTTTGAGAGTTTTGTCGTAGGCAAGAGCAATGAATTCGCTCATGCTGCAGCGCTCGCTGTTGCCGAAGCGCCCGGACAGGCATACAACCCCCTCTTCCTGTACGGCGGCGTGGGCTTGGGCAAGACTCATCTTATGCAGGCAATCGGCAATTTTGCGCACCGTCAATATAAGAATTTGAGCGTGTATTATACCCAAGCGGAAAACATAATGACCGAACTTATTGAGGCAATACAGAAGAATCAACAGATGACATTTAAGAAGAAGTATCGCACTAAGGAACTACTCCTAATCGATGATATTCAATTCCTTTTTGGAAAAGAACGGCTGCAGGAGGAGATCTTTCATACCTTCAACTATTTGTATACCCAGGGCAAGCAAATAGTCATTAGCTCGGACCGACCACCAAAAGAGATCCCAACAATTGAGGAGCGTCTCACGTCCCGCTTCCAGGGGGGTCTTGTGGTTGACCTTCAACCGCCGGACCTTGAAACCCGCATTGCAATCTTGCAGAAGAAAGCGGAATTCGAAAACATCAGGATACCGAGCAATGTGGCTTATTACATTGCATCTCGAGTTAAATCGAATATTCGTGAGCTTGAGGGTTGTTTGATCAGACTCCTGGCAATGTCGTCTTTGTCTGGCGAGGATGTGACTGAGCAGCTAACCGAAGCAGTATTGAAAGACCTCTTGAATCATGGTGGTAAAGTGACAAAAGAGATGATCCTGCGTAATGTTGTCGACGAGTTTGGCTTCACAGAGGTGGAACTCAAAGGCAAACGCAGAACTCAGAAGCTTGCTCTGGCGCGCCAGACTTCCATGTACTTAATCCGGAATTTGCTGAGTCTGTCTCTCACCGAAATTGGAGATTTCTTTGGGGGGAAAGACCATACGACAGTCATGCATGCAATAGAAAAAGTCGAGCAATTGAAGAAAGCAGACTTTGAATACAGCCAAAAACTTCAGGGGATAATGACGAGGATAAACAGTGTATAGTCTGTGGAGATATAATTGAGAAAATTAAAGCCCACACTTTGTGCACATGAAATCCACCCCCTTTTATGGATATTCGACAGAAGTTTGTTGCAGAATTTTGGGGGTTTGGGAACCTATCAACATTTCCACTCACCCAACAACAACAGCAACTATATATTTATATATTGTTGTTGTATTTATTTAAGGAGGATACATGGAATTTAAAATCGGTAAAGGCGCATTGGAGAAAACGCTGAATAGTGTCGTGCGGATAATTCCTCCAAAAAGTACATACACTGTTTTACAAAATATCATACTGGAAGCAAAAGACAAAGAACTTTCGATCGAAGCAACCGATTTAGATATTTTCATAAAGAAAGTCATTCCCGCTGAGATCAAAGACACCGGAAAAGTCTTAATCCCAGGTAAGAAGATACTTGAGATAACAAGAGAAACAAACGCGAAAGAGATCGGGTTCAAACTGAAGGAACTTAATCTACAAATTTCCGCAGGGAATGCGCATTTTAATATCCCTTCTTTAGACCATCAGGAATTTCCAGAGGTACCGAAATTCCCCGAGAAGAAATGGTTCGATATTAAGATCGGCGAAATCCAGGGAATGGTTGAATCAACCATCTTCATGGTTGCCAAGGACATAAGCCGCAGGCCGATGAATGGTGTTCTCGTTCAATTAAAAGAAGGAGAGCTGAAATTCGTGACCACCGATGGCGCTCGTTTAGCTATGTGTAGGGCCGAGAAGAAAGAAGCGTCGGGCGAGATTATTGTTGCGCCGAAATTGTTCGATCTCGTTGGCTACGATAACCCCGACGAAATGATTGAGCTTTTCTCAGAAGAAAGAATGCTCGGTCTGAAATTTGCTGATACAACCGTCATTGCGCGGCTCATCGAGGGACCCTACCCCAACTATGAAGGGGTGATCCCGAAGACATTTGTCGGCAATTGTACTATTGAGAAAGATATTCTGGATGGTGCCCTAAAGAGAGTTTCTCTGGTTTCAAGTCCCCACATCAAAAACGTAAAGTTTGACTACAGTAGCGGGGGTATTGTTTTATCTGCTTCGTCGCCAGACATAGGTGAAGCAAAAGAAGAAATTCCCTGTGTGTATGAGGGTGAGAATCTCGCCATATGGTTCAATGCGAGCTACATAATTGAGATCCTGCGCCATGTGACCACCAGCGAGGTGGTTATGCAACTAACATCGCAGTCAACCGCGGCTCTGCTCGGACCAAAAGCACAGGAAAATATATTGTATCTACTGATGCCTTTAAGGATCGAAGGGTGGGAATGATGAAGAAAATAGCAATTCTCTGTATTCTAGTCGTCCCGGTTATATTATCTGCTCAAAACCTGGGGCTTGGTATTATCCTGGGTAGCCCAACCGGGCTGTCGCTAAAATATCTATTAACAAAAACTTCCGCTTTCTCGGCACACGCCGGCTGGTCTTTTCATGAGGACCCGGGAGTTCATCTGACCGGGGATTATCAGCATCTCTTCCCAATGGTGATCGAAACCGCGGAGGGAGCATCAATAAGCGATTTCACGCCGTACATAGCAGTGGGCGGTCGTTTTCGATTCAAGAAGGACGAGGAAACCGATGACAATGAATTTCACCTGGGGATACGCATCGGCGGCGGCGTTGAATATAATATTTCCAAGTTCGGGATATTCGTCGAACTGCTGCCGGTTGTCGACCTTGTCCCCGAGACCAGCTTTGACCTGGAAGGCGGGCTGGGCTGCCTGTTTTACTTTTAATTCCCCGCGGCAACGGATTGTAAGAAAGTCTACATAGGGTATTGACAACGGAAGAAAAATGTCTATAATAATAGGCTGTAGGTATTTCGTCCCTTGACAGAAGGGGCGAAAATGCTTATAATATAATGCATAGATAAGAATCTATTTGATCTTTGAAAACTTATTTGGCGGAAGGTAACGGGTCCAAGTTAATAAGGGCGCATGGTGGATGCCTTGGCTTCTGGAGGCGATGAAGGGCGTGGTAGGCTGCGCAAAGCGTCGGATAGGTGCGAACAACCTTTGATCCGGCGATACCCGAATGGGGAAACCCATCCTGAAGAAATTCAGGATATTCTGTCGCAAGACAGAAGGTCAACCAAGGGAAGTGAAACATCTCAGTACCTTGAGGAAGAGATATTCCGAAAGTAGCGGCGAGCGAAATCGGAACAGCC
>CP070686.1:2671947-2674569 GCA_020353055.1 Caldifarciminota bacterium
AGGAAGTTACATTAAAGATTTTCAATATCTTAGGTCAGGAAGTGACCACGTTAATTGAGGGAGAACTTGGGGTGGGTGAGCATAACGTTATTTTTGAGGCTGGAGATTTGCCAAACGGTGTATATTACTACCGACTCACTATTGGAGAACAGGTTAAGACACGTACTTGTGTTTTGTTGAAATAGTATCTTCAACAGACATAGCAAGTTTCTATGCAAAATCTGAGAAAATATGGTGCACCGCCGTATAATATTGCGTTGATTCATGGCGGTCCTGGTGCGCCTGGTGAAATGGCACCGGTGGCGCGTGAGCTCGCCAGCGGATTCGGCATTTTGGAACCTCTTCAGACAGCCGATTCCGTAGAGAAACAGGTTGAGGAACTTAGAACAATTCTTACGAAGAATGCAGCACTGCCGGTGATATTGATTGGCTATTCGTGGGGTGCGTGGCTGAGTTTTATCACGACCGCCTGTCATCCGTCGTTGACCAAGAAACTCATACTCGTAGGTAGTGGTCCATTCGAGGAGAAATATGCCCGTGGTATCATGAACACGCGGTTAGACCGGCTCGGTGATGATGAAAGAAAAGAAGTCCTTTCCTTAGTTAAATCATTCGATGCCTGTGGTAGTGGGAACATGAGCAAGAATATGGCTCGGTTTGGTCAATTGATTTCAAAGGCAGATTCGTACGATCCGTTGCCTCATGCCACCGATATCATCGGAATGGATTTCCATATTTTTCAGAGCGTTTGGAAAGACGCTGAGCAGTTGAGACGCAGCGGTGAGTTGCTTGAGTATGGCAAGCATATTCAATGTCCTGTTTTAGCAATACATGGAACGTATGACCCGCACCCGATCGAGGGTGTGGAAAAGACCTTGTCCAGAGTACTCAAAGATTTCAGATTAGTCGTGCTGCAGAACTGCGGACATACTCCCTGGATGGAGCGACAGGCCAAGGATAGGTTCTACGAAGTGCTCAAGGGAGAGTGCATATGATAGCAGCCGGGAAGAAAGTGGTTCTGAGAGGTGCCCTTCCTGCAGACCTCGAAATATACCTTAAATGGATGAAAGAGGGTGAGTGGTTGCGGTATGATGCACCGTGGGATAATATGAGTGAGTTTGCGTCGCCCGCAGTAGCAAAGGAAAGATTCACAAAGAGATTTCTGAATGATTCTTCCTTGCCACGACAAAAGGCGATTATCTGTCTGAAAGAAGATCAAAACAAGCCATTAGGCTGGATGAATCGGTATGGAGATAAAAGATTTCCGGATGCGTGGCTTATCGGCATCGATATTTGTGAGGACGATTATATGAACAGGGGATTTGGTACTGAGGCTTTCAGGCTCTGGATTGATTATTTGTTCTCTAATTCTGATATTCACCGAATCGGTTTTGCTACGTATTCGTTTAACCCAAGGATGATACGAGTAGGTGAGAAATTGGGTTTTGTCCATGAGGGCACTGACCGTGAGGTCATATACTGGCAGAGTGAATGGCTTGACCGCTTGCATTTTGGCCTGCTTCGCAGGGAATGGGAAGCCCGGTAACCTGTTTGAAAGGAAAACTGCGCAAAGGTTTGATATCATATTGACAGGTTGACAGGGAGTATTTTTGCCATATAGTAAATCAGATGTGAATTTTGCTCTATTTGTCGTCAGTTATCTTCAAAACAGCGTTACTAAAGGACAAACATCCAGGAGGAAATAGTGAAGCGAATATTTGGAATTTTTATCGGGCTGTTATTGGCGCTGATAGTGCTGGGCGTTATGACGGTCTGGAAACCGTGGTCATGGACGGCAAGAGAAGAGTCCGTAGAGCACGAAGAAGAAGAAAAAGGCGAGAAGCCGCACGACTGGTTCTATATGCAGCGTGCCTATCCAGGCCGACTCATAAATGAAGAGGCGCATCAGACGGCCTATCGCCAGGCCCGTGCAATAGCACAGGAGTACGCTGAACGCAGCCAGGGTATATGGGTCCCTAAAGGGCCGACCAACATCGGCGGTCGGATTACCGGTATCGTATTCCATCCGTCGGATGGTAACATAATATATGCGGGTGCGGCCGACGGCGGTGTACTGAAATCAACCGACGGCGGTGTGAACTGGACCATGCTTACGGATGATTTCATAACCCTCTCTGTCGGTGACGTGACGATCGACCTAAATAATCCGAATACTGTATACGTCGGTCTGGGGGAGGCGAACCTAGCAGGCGATAACTATGATGGTGATGGAGTCTACCGGACCACCGACGGCGGTACTACATGGACCAACATCGGACTGGCGCAGACAAAACGTATCGGGAGGGTGGCGGTGCATCCTTCTGATCCTGATGTCATTTTTGTAGCGGGCGCCGGTGCTCAGTTCAGTACTGACAGCGCGCGGGGGGTATACCGCACGACCGATGGCGGAACTACCTGGGAAAAAGTTTTGTATATCTCTGATTCAACTTCGGCGATCGATCTGCGGATAAACCCAAGCCATCCTGATACGGTGTATGCTTCGATGTGGGAGCGGTTGCGGTCTCCCTCACGCCGTAAGGCCGGTGGCATAACCTCCGGGATATATCGCAGTACCGATATGGGAACGACCTGGAGCGAGTTGACGAGCGGATTGCCCTCCGG
>CP070686.1:2674669-2680814 GCA_020353055.1 Caldifarciminota bacterium
GACCAAGGAATTGATTGTCTATAAAGACCTAAGAGTGCGTGTCGATTTTGTGGGTGGCAGTGGCCGTTTTGGAGAGGACCGTCTGCGCAGTCGTTTTTGGGAACCGATTTTACAGGGTCATCTCCTGAACTACAACTCATTGCCTGAAATCGATTTCTATGCACCCGAGCGCACCATTGGCCGCTATGGCTATGAGTACATAATCATCGTACCGGATGATCCAATCTTTGAGGCATGGGCAGATACGATCAAGGCGTGGCGTAAGCTGCAGGGCATCTCCTGCGAGGTCTTCACACTGACTGAAGTCGGTGGTTCAAGTGCCTCGGAAATCAGGGATTTCTTGTATAATGCCTATAACACGTGGGACCCGGCGCCCGTCGCGTTTTTACTGCTTTCTGATTATAACCCATCAGGAGATGACTATGGCATCACCTCACCAGTCTGGAGTGGCATTGGTGGCTCGTGTGTTTCTGACAACATTTATGCGGATGCTACACTCGATGATCTGCCAGACATGCACCATGGCAGGATCTGTGCCCAGGATGAAGTGCACTTGAGTACCATGATCAATAAGTTTCTGAGTTATGAGCGAAATCCCTATACCGCTGCAAATTTCTATGACGAGCCACTGGTTGCCTGCGGTTGGCAGACCGATCGTTGGTTTCAAGTATGCATTGAGGTCATCAGAGGCTTTTTCATCAATGTTTTAGGGAAGAATCCGGCACGACAGTATGGAATCTGTGATGGAACTCCATACCCTGGTTGTGAATGGTCGTCAAATACGAATACACCCACGATCATTGCATACTTCGGTTCTGCGGGGTTGGGTTATATTCCAGATACCAATCCCTATACCTGGGCGTGGTGGACAAATGGTTCTGCCGATGGCATCAACGCGGCAATCAACTCGGGTGCTTTTTTGATCCAGCATCGAGACCATGGTCTTGAGGAGGGATGGGGTGATCCCCCATATGAAAATTCAGATCTGGACAACCTCACCAATACGATGTTCACGTTTGTCAACTCAACAAATTGTTTAACAGGAAAGTTTGATTGGTTTCGTGAGTGTTTTTGTGAGAAGTTTCATCGCATCGAGTATGGTGCATTAGGTGCAAACGGTGCGACTGAAACCTCATACTCATTTGTCAATGATACCTATGTTTGGGGCATGTATGATTGTCTCTGGCCTCAATTCATGCCCGAGTATCCCAGCTCTAACCCAATACCCTTGATCGGAGAAGATAATCTCATGCCTTGTATCGCCATGACCTCTGGTAAATATTTTCTCGAGAGTTCTGATTGGCCATACAATTCTGATTACAAAACGATTACCTACTACCTCTTTCACCATCACGGTGACTGCTTCAGCACCCTCTATTCAGAAATACCCCAGAACCTCACCGTGAGTCACCCACCATTTCTGACCGCTGGCGACACGCTATTCGCGGTGACCGCAAATAATGGTTCAACCATCGCCTTAACCGTCAACGGAGAAATTCTTGGTGTCGCAGAGGGAACTGATGCACCGAAGAGTATAACAATTCCTGCGCAGAGTGCTGGTGACACCATGAAGGTGACAGTCACCAGACCAAACTATCATCGCTATGAAACCGATGTGCCAATTGTCGCCAGCAGCTATGCATATGTGACACGAAGCTCTGACATCATCGATGATGAAACTGGAGGTAATAATGATGGACTCGTCAATCCTGGAGAAACGATTGCCTATGGTGTCTGGGCGAAAAATGTCGGCAGCGCGATTGCCCAGGGTGTGTACGGAATACTCACGCTCTCTGATCCTTTTGTAACCCTGCTGAATGATTCGGCCTGGTATGGTGATATCGCTCAGTATGACTCAGCACTCTCTGAGCCTTATTACAGTTTTAGTGTTGAAAGCAATTGTCCGGATGGCCATGAGATCGACTTCATTTTCTATTTCCACGATGCCAATGATAGTATATTTACTTCTTACCGTACACTTATCGTGTATGCCCCTGCCTTAACCTGCCAAGAAGTGAGTGTCGTGAATGACAATAATCTCAATGCCATTTTAGAACCGACCGAGACAGCAGATCTGGTCGTGACAATAAAAAATGAAGGAAGTACCAGCGCCGAGAATGTGACATCGGTATTGAGAACCACATCTTCCTATATTACAATTAATGACAGCGTAGCTATCTTCGGTTCAATTGACCCAGGTACGAGCGTCAACAATGCAAGCGATCCGTATAACGTTACTGCAATCAGTTCCACCCCTTACGGCACCGAAGTCAATTTTTCGATGATCGTGCAGGCCAGCATATATATAGATACATTCGACTTCACACTAACGGTTGGTCAGCTAGTTCCCTCAGATACTGGTTATTATTACGTCTACTTCTCGGGTGGCCCCCACAGCGAATCACCAGTTTTCAACTGGGTCGCAATCGATTCGACTCAAACGACATATCCCGGCGTATCATTAGATTTGGGTGATGATGAGGTCTTCCACGTTAACCTTCCTTTCACATTCAAATACTATGGTGTTGATTATGATACAATAACGATCTCCTCGAATGGTTGGATTGCAATGGGTGTAGTGGACGAGTCTTATCCAGATCACTTTGGAATTCCTGACCCCGAAGGTCCTGAGGCGATGATCGCTGGAATATGGGATAATCTCGATCCTGGAAATGCCGTCGTTTCACCAAGTGACATTTATTATTATGACGATGCACCAAATCATCGTTTCATTGTCGAATACTTCGAGGTTGAACACTGGCCGTATTATTATTTTGAGACCTTTGAAATCATTCTCTACGATCCTGTGTACTACCCGACGCCAACTGGTGATGGTGAAATAGTAGTGCAGTATCTTGTGCCGATGCAACAGGAAGATATTACAATCGGTATTGAGAATGCGTCAGAAACTGTCGGTATACAGTATTTCTGTGATTATAACTACCATGCATACGCCGAGCCTCTCACCGATTCATTCGCCCTGAAATATACGACCGATCCACCAAGCAACACAGGTATTCAAGAGTACGAAGAGGCGAGTGCTGTTCCGCTCGCCACGCGGTTGAATGCCTGTTATCCCAATCCGTTTAACCGGGAACACAAAATTTCCTTTCAGTTATCAAGATTGAGTAATGTCGATTTAAAAATCTACGATGTTGCTGGTCGCTTCGTACGTGTTATTGCGCATGGTCTTCATCACCCTGGTTATTACGCCACAGTCTGGGATGCCAAAGATGACGCTGGCCGAGCAGTTTCTTCTGGCGTCTATTTTGTACGTCTCGTCGTGGATGATTACGAGGGGGTTGAAAAGTCCATATTAATTAGATAAAATAAATAGAAAAATAGTTAAAAGGGGTGGAGGTTAACCTCGTGCTTCGTTTGACAGTGCAGGGTTAACTCTCCATCATTCAGACGATAGTAATCGGTTTTGGGGTAGGACGCCAGAAAAAAGAAATATAAAATTCTATCATCCTAACCTCAACCTACTACTTATACAATAAAAAGGAGGCACAATGCATAGACTCGTGAGTCTCGTGATAATAGCGACTGTTGGATTCGCTGCCGAGGTTGTCACATTTGATAATAATTGGGCAGCCAATCCCCTGTTCAATGTAGTATCCGCAACACCAACTGGTGTCGAGGTTGTCTTCAGTATGCATGAAATGGTTACCGAGGAAATGCTCGTTGACGGTGTATTGATGAAGAGCTTCGGTGTACCCGGTGTTTTCATCCCACAGGAAGGAGTACCCAATCTCACCGGTGCTTGTCGATACATTGCGATTCCTCACAATGCTCGCGCCATGGTAACGATTCTCGACTCCCGTAGTGAGGTGCAGCACAATATTGAGGTTGCACCTGCTCCAAATATTCCGCGTGAAACCGATACGTCGCCCTTGCGTTATGAAAAGGACATGGAAATTTATGGCCGCAACGCCTACTATCCCGACTCTCCGGTGAGGTTATCCGAACCGATGAAGATGCGTGGCGTTGATGTTGTGCTCTTGGGGGTGATACCTTTTCAATATAATCCGACAACCAAGGAGTTAATTGTTTATAAAGATATGAGAGTACGCGTGGATTTCATTGGAGGTAATGGCCATTTTGGTGAAAACAGATTACGCAGCCGTTTCTGGGAGCCGATACTACAGGGACATTTGCTGAATTACGGTTCTTTACCAAAGATTGATTTTTATGCACCCGAACGGATTGGTGCTCGCGATGCTTATGAGTATGTCATCATCGTCCCCGATGATCCAGTATTCATTGCCTGGGGTGATACCATCAAGGCATGGCGGACGTTGCAGGGTATTTCTTGTGAGGTCTTCACCCTGACAGAGATCGGCGGCAACACAACGACAGCGATCGAGAATTTCCTGAACAATGCCTACAATACGTGGGAGACGGTGGCATTTCTCTTGCTTTCCGATTATCAATCATCGGGTGATGCGTATGGTATTACATCGCCATTATGGGATTACTACTGTGTCTCAGACAACATGTATGCAGACGTGAATGGAGACGATATGCCGGATATGCATCACGCCCGGATATGCGCACAGGACGAGGCGCATCTGAGCATTATGATAAATAAGTTTTTGAGTTATGAACGCAATCCCTATACAGCGCCGAATTTCTCTCATGAACCATTGGTTGCCTGTGGATGGCAGGATGATCGTTGGTTTCAGTTGTGCTCCGAAACGGTGCGTCACTTCTTTATCAACCGATTCGGTAAGGAACCAGCACGCCAGTATAACCTCGGTTCACCAGCAAACCCGTACGTTGGTGGTCCATGGTCAACACGTACTGGTACGGCTCCGGTTGTACAGTATTGGTATAATGTAGGATGGCTTCCCAGTACTACCAATCCTTATAATGCAGGCTGGTGGAATAATGGTTCTGCTGCGGGTGTCAATGCCGACATCAATTCTGGCGCATTTCTAGTTCAGCATCGAGACCACGGTGGCACGTCGGGCTGGGGCGAGCCTGACTACGGTTTGAGTGACCTCGACGATTTAACGAATACGATGTTCACCTTTGTCTTTTCGATAAACTGTTTGACCGGAAAATACAATAATCCGACCGAAGTCTTTGCTGAGAAGTTTCATCGCATCGAGTATGGTGCATTAGGGTTAAATGCAGCGAGTGAAGTCAGTTATTCTTTTGTCAATGATACCTATATCTGGGGGCTCTATGACGCTATGTGGTCAGAATTTGACCCTGGTTATCCGCTCTTTGCTTTAACTGGTTATGACAACCTCAGACCTTGTATGGCAATGAGTTCTGGTAAGTATTACCTTCAAGCCATGTGGTTTCCCGATTCTGTACCCGGTGTCGGTGGATATAGAGATTATACGTATCATCTCTTCCACCATCATGGCGATGCTTTTATCACACTCTACTCAGAAATACCCGAGAATCTCAGCGTGAGCCATGTACCCGTGCTCATTGCTGGCGTCACAACATTTACCGTTGTTGCCAATGACAGTTCGGTGATTGCATTAACAATAAATGGTGAAATTATTGGTATTGCCGAAGGCACGGGTTACCCGGTTGTGATCAATATCCCTCCACAGACCGCTGGTGATACCATGAAGGTAACGATTACCAAGGCGAATTATTATCGTTATGAGGCAGATGTCTTGATTATCACCAGCTCATATCCTTATGTGCTGATGAGTACCGACATTATCGATGATGGAGCCGGCGGCAACAATGATGGGCTCGTGAATCCCGGAGAGACAATCGACTATGGTGTCTGGGCGAAAAATGTTGGATCAGGAACTGCTCAAGGTGTATATGGAATAATTACTGTTTCTGATGCCTTTGTGACACTCAACAGTGATTCGAGCTGGTATGGAGATATCGCTGAGGACGATTCAGCGCTCTCTACCCCCTATTACAACTTTACCGTTCATGATAATTGTCCGAATAATCACCAGATACAGTTCACCCTCTATTTCCACGATAGCAATGATAGTATCTTCACCTCTTATCGAACCATGACGGTCTATGCTCCGATTTTGACCTTTGAGAATGTGACCGTGGTCAATGATGATAATAGCAATGGCATCTTGGATCCGGGTGAGACCGCGGATCTAGTCGTAACGCTCGGGAATGAAGGCGGTGCAGCAGCAGAAGATATCAC
>CP070686.1:2680914-2688361 GCA_020353055.1 Caldifarciminota bacterium
ATAGCACAGGTAGCAACGCCAGGAATGTGACGTATCTCCATTTCTGATTGAATAATCGAATCTAAACCAACAGAATCCAGTCTAAGAGGAGCACTTTCGACCTTCAGATCTTCAGGGAGTTGCTGTTCGTCTTCAAGTACTTCCAGTTGTCTGAACTGGTTGCTACGAGATTCCAAGGTATTCGCCTGCGAAGTGGCGTCGAAGATGAATATGCTTGCGGTGGCAACTACCAATGCCCTCAAGAAAAAGTTGTGCCCGTTCATTCCTCCTCCTGTTTTTTTGGGGACAGGCATAACATTTTTAACATTTTACCAACCGTTCTTCTTCTTGGGTCTGATCGTCTATTTATCTAAGGTAACTGATAATAACTTCCCAAAAATGTTAAAAATGTTATGCCTGTCCCCGGAGGTCTATGGGTTCTTGAAGAAAGCCCTGAAACCGCTCGACAAAGTCGTCGAAACGTTCGTGAGCCCGCCCTGTGAAACCTCTATTTCATTGAGCGAGAGGAGTCTGATCGTATAAATGCTCGTATCGGCATACACACTATCAGGCAGAGATAACACCAACGATGTGTCCGGATATATCAACGTGTCAATGAAAAGTGGATCTATCAAATTCATCAGACTCTCGGGGTCGGTCACGAATGCCCTGTATATTGATACCTCACAGTCATTGAAATCCTGCAGCCGCGCGAAAACGAGTGTTAGTGTATCGTTGCCTATGGTATCCGTAGCAGGAGCATAGAAATGCTGGATCGGAGGCAGAGAGACTTCGACTGTCTTAAAATAATCTATCGAACCGCCGTCAAGAAACCCCAATCTGTAGAAAACATCAGTATTCGGCTGAAGGACAGTATCCCTGTCCAGGTAGGTCATGAGCGTTTCAATCGGCGCAACTGTATCTATCACAACATAATTACTGGCATCGCCTATGCTGCGCTCTACGATTATGCCTTCACCGGACGGCCGCTCAAGCAACCAGCGCCACGCGACATTGACGCTGATGTCGGTTGATTCGCCAAGTAAACTGCTCTCCAAATTGATAATGCTAGTTACATGCCAGGCGATTGAACCGAGATCGACCTCATCGAGTAAGCCACAGCTCAAGAATGCAAATACAATCAGAAAAATCGATAATTTCTTCACTATTCCTCCTTCTTCAGGACTTGAAGACGATTTCTAAACTAAGAATCCTTCTTAATTCGTGTTCTACTCCAACTTTACAATCTTCTCGGTTATACTACTATCTTCAGTCTCCAATTTCACGAAATACACGCCGCCTGGCAGTTGCCTGTTGGAACTATCAGTACCGTCCCAAAACACTGTAGATTCTTGATTCTGGATACTTGATACAGGATATAATGATTTAATCAATTTGCCCGCCGCATCATAGATCTTGACTTGCGCTCCTTCATTCGTGGTTTCAATCGAGGATCCAGCATCGAGTATCGAGTATCGTATTGCAGTTGTGTGGGTAAAGGGGTTGGGGAAGCAGGCAATCAACGAAGACGGTTGCTTTGGCTCAGTAGCATCGTTGGTGGCGATGCCGGTTATGCCCGTATTGATGAGCACCACATCACCTCCACGTCCCAACGCATTGGCGTGAACGTGTTTACCGGCAGCAGTAGCATAGCTTCCATCATTCGAGATATCAACCGAGAACATCGAGCCGGGCATGTCCACTGTGTAGTATATGTGCGGCGTATCATCCCGCTGAAAGATGTGCACCTCGGGATTTATATTCGCATCATCGCCCCAGCTTCCAATGATAAAATACGCCCCATCGTCGGTAATGTCGATATCGAAGCATACTTCCTGATACGTTCCACTGGATACAGGATAGTCGTATATCCATAATGGCGTGGATGACCCAACATCGTGCACTACCACCTTGAAGGTATTATGCGGAGGAACATACCAACAAGACACTATAGTCGAACCATCGTTTGAGATGGCGATCTTGCTCAGATAATAGATGCCTCCAACTGTGTACGACCACAGATTCTGATAAGACGTGCCGTTCCACTCCATCAGCACTAATGATGGATACCAGCCGTAGGCGACAAGATTGCCGTCACCGGAAATATCAAGAGCGCTGTTACTTGCACCCATCGCAATCTGATCACGCACATTCAGGCTATCGCGGTCAAAGACTATGAGAGTCGCAAGGGCGATAAACGCCGTATAACGGCCGTCTTCATTGATCTTTACGTACCTCGGAAAACCGCAGCCAGTTGCCGTGTAATCGATCAGCGGCGTGGCTGAGTCGGCATCGAACAACAGTAGGTGTGCGTCTGTTCCGGCCGGCGCGGCAATGACTGCTATGGTCGAGCCATCGTCAGAGACAACACATGGTCCATAACTTGAAATAGCATAGCCAGGGAAATTGGTAATCCAGTCCGGCGTACCGCTTCCCGGACCAGTCCATTTGATCACGTTCACTCCCCCGCCCTCTTCATCTACGGCAGCCAGAGTGAAAGCATTATCGCCGGCATCGGTATAGAACTCCGTGCCCCCGTATGTCCATTCTGGCGTGCCGCCGCCAGTCGGCGCAAACAATTCAGCCTCCCATGGATTGTTTAGATATGTTCCGGCAAACACGTAACCGTCAACCGTAACGGACGCTGTATTGTATATCGCATCGATGAGATTATATGACCAGATCACCGCCGGGTCGTCTGTCATCGAAGAACCAATGTAGACGGGTAAGCCGGGTTCGTGGACCAATACCGGACCGTTCTCCGTGATACGAATGAACGTAGCATCGCCTTCCTTTGAAGAAGATGATACACCCTGTGTTACAAAGATCAGCAGTAGGATCAGACCTACATGATAGACATTTCTTGATTTCAGGTTCATCAATTCCTCCCTCTATGTACTGAAATCAGTTAATAAAAAAAATCAACAAAAGTTGTTTAAATGCCTACCTTCCACAATATTCAATATTGGCTTACATTATAGTCCTATTCCGGCGGAAGTCAATGCTCTTCAGCAAATGGTTTTCAAACGGACGATTGATGAATTAACTGAGTAATTCTATTTTTCCGATATTCTTGTCCGTATTACCTTCACTACGATACCCGAAGCCGTCGGGTCGATGCACCGCACGTATTCGGTGGTCACACCGTCGGGGTCTATCACTTTTTCATAACGTGTATCTTTGTAATCCCAGTTCAAGATTTCGCCGGCGCTCAACGCTTGAAGGATACCACTTAGGCTGTCCAACAACCAGTGGCAAATTTTATCTTTCTCTTCCGGATACAAAAACGTCTTGCCTACCTCGTAACTCTTCTTGCCATCTCCCCTGTACATCCAGGCACAAATGCCCTCTTTGATCAGATCTGGATAAATAATCTGATCACCATCCTTCTGCAACCGACCACCCTTGCCTTCGAATATCTCGATCTCTATTTTGTATCTGCCCAAAAATCACCCCCTGTGGCAAATCACCTGGTCCTCTACTATCGTATTAAGTATTACGCCGAAAAGTAAGGTGTTTTGTTCCTCACAATAGCGCAATACCGCAACTCAGGGTTGAGTGTATTTTTAACTGATTTTTTAAACTAGCAGATTTCTGTACTGACCTTCTTACTTGACCACCACCGCCTTTTTCACGACCATCTGATCACCCATTTCCAGAATGCCGAAATAGGTGCCAGCGGGCAATCTCACGCCCTGATTATCTGTACCTTCCCATACGACAATACAGTGACCTGAATACCGCATCCTGTCGATAAGCGTACTTACTACTCTTCCTGATACGTCAACAACCTTAAGAGTAATCACCTCTGCTTCAGGAATATACAAATCCATCTTAACCGGTCCACGATTCGGGTTTGTCTCGATCTTCAGATATTCGTTGTCAAAAGCCTTATCTTTATCGTATTCATACACTGCGGTCGGGTCGAGATCTAATTGATATGTCTCGAAGCAATATTGACTCGCAAGCACATGTCCACCAAAGATGTAGGTAAACTGATCGTCAGGGAAAAATGCTGCAGACGCTCCTCTTCTCGCAGTAATAGCAAATCCACCGTTCGAAACGTCTCTCCATTCGAGCGAGCCCAGATCAAGTACCCACACATCGTTGTATATCCATATCGACATACCATCAGAGTCAAACCCAAAACCGATGATCATATCATTTGTCGAAGGGTTATGCGCCCAAAAATGTCTGCTTCGCCCCACTGGGAACGGACCGGTAGGACTCAACTGCTGCCATGCCTCGGCCCCGTCTGTCAGGTCGAGTTCCCACACGTCATTGAAGGCA
Organism: Caldifarciminota bacterium; assembly: GCA_020353055.1. Classification (GTDB taxonomy): domain Bacteria; phylum Hydrothermota; class Tepidihabitantia; order SM23-42; family SM23-42; genus SM23-42. Next base: position 2,685,184 of record CP070686.1, read on the forward strand.
AACATATAAGGAGCAGAGCCTCCGAAAACCACCATGCGGTGCTCGACTTGATCATACACGGCAGAGTGTGCATACCTCGGTCCCGGGCTAGTCCCGGAAGGGAACAGCTGGGTCCACGTTAGCGTAGTCAGATCGAGTTCCCATACGTCATTGCGCGCACTCGTTGTCTGATCGTACCCGCCAAAAACGATCATTCTATTATTCACCGGATCAATGATAGCAGTTGCTGCCTCCCTCGGCGCCGGAGGCGTCCCTGATGTTGAAAGCAATTGCCAGGTCTCACTCCCGGCGGTGAGATCCAATTCCCAGACATCATTATAAAAGTACCCTGTGTAATATCCTCCGAAGATGATTGCGCGGTCTTCCGTAGCATCATATACCGAAGCGCACCAGGTGCGATCCGACGGCGGCTGCCCAACGACTTCCAAACAAACCCAGGTTCTATCCACGGGATCTAACGCCCAGACATCACAGTGGTGCACCCCGCTGTTATTCATATCGTCACCACCGTATAATACTATCCTATCATCGTTCGTATCAGTAACCATCACTGAATGCGCTCTGGGACATGGTTGAAAAAAGATTTCCGTGAGTGATCCGGCATACACCTGGGTCAGCAGCAACATTATACCAACCAATATACATCGTTTCATAGGACCTCCTTCTTTACAGTATATACATAATGGTAAGACAAATTTACACGCTGTCAACCCCCGACTGGGTACAGGCTCCGTCTTCGACGAGAGTAAACACCAACTTTTAAACTTTTGAGCACGATGACATTGTGAAAACGATCAGCACCGCGCCGGCTGACACAGTGGTTTACACACGACATCTCCGTGGTGCCGAGTAATGCAATGACTATCAACACGGTCATCGCCTTTTCTTTTGTTATACTTTCCTCCATAAATTCAATTCAGCCGAAAAGTCATTTAGAACTGCAATCATAGGGATACGAATGTGTTTCAGGAACAGTGTATTCCACCCAAGACCTTTCATGAGCAGCGTGTAGCGGTCCTATCACGTCGCCGGTTTCCAAATCGACGAAGATATCATTGGATTCGTATTGTCCGACCAGACAGAGTGCATGTTCATTCTTGTAGGATCCTTCAGGTATGTTCATTCGAATCTGCATACTATTGAACCCCTTCTCATCGGGAAGCGCTCTGAACAACCTTGTTCTTGCCTCTTCTCTTGAAATGATCTTCCTTACGGGACGCATGCTGTAAGAACGCGGCGTGATCTCCTCCCACACTCGTCGAATACCGTACCTTCCCGGCTGGCCAATAGGCCTACCAAGTTTCATTGAATCGCTGTAATAGTCGTACACGACCGAAAATCGCACGCCTTCGCCGTCGTTGAACTTATCCACCCAAGGACAGTCGGTATGCAGTTTGAAGGTAGCATGCGTGATCACCCGATCGTGTTTGCCGTAAGAAAAATAGTCCGGCCGTCTGAACGAAAGCGCCGACACAAGTTTCACGCTTCTTCTTAGATACTCGGGCGGCAGTCCCGCCTCGGTAAATTCCAGTAAGATCTGATCGATGATCGATTGTGGTGTAGGTATCCTCTTAGGCACTGGACGCCACCAATACCTGAACGAGTTATCCCCCTGCATGATAATATGCAATGTATCATCTCCACCCGCATCGATTAACACAGTGAGTTCTGGAGGCGTTTTGCTGTCCTTGTACGATAGTGACATGCATGAAGATTTCTTTATCGTATGACCCCAGCGCATGAGCAATCTCGACAGCATAGACATCTCAGGGAATCTTTCATCCTCAAAATCGGGCGGAAAAGTGCAGTGTGTTATGATGTCGCGACTGCCATCATAATCAAGAGAGATAGGGATTCTTGCACCACGCACGCTGTGTGTCTCTCTTACGGCTACCAGGAAATGAGTAGTCCCGAATATGATCCGCGCCCTCGATATATTATTCCGTTCCACATAGGCTTCAACTTTTTCATTTCTCTCAAACTGCTCAATGGCCTCATTAGGTAATACGGTCGGATGTCTTAATCGAAATCCATTGGAATCCGGCCATACGACAGCAGTGAACTGGTACTTGATGCCCAGTGTCGATCGCTTTTTGCTTTTGTAAGTATACTCGGCACCATACCCTGACGGGGTCAATAATGGAAATCTCGACAGCATTGTGAAATCATCAAAGTTCTTCAAGATATTCGACTTTCTGATCTCACGAAACACTTCCCCCCGTCTCAACCGCTGACCATAAGACATTCGCTCAGGTCCGAACGCATGAGTACCGAGAAACGGCCAGGCAAAATAGACGGCAAGCCCCACAATAACTGCGTACAGCGCATAACACAAAATCACGTCAAAACGGTGTGTCGTAATCAACGGACTCTGTACTCTACCCCGTAGTACGAGCAAGACAATCAGCAACACCGCAAGCGTGGACGCAGGCACCAACCATGCCAGGAGCCATTGCCGAGATTCCGCCTTCCTGGCTGCCGCCAGTTCATCTGCCAACCTCTGGCGTTCGTTCTCTTTCACAGCTGTGTTTTCAGCTGTCAATTCGTCAAGAAAACGCGCTCTACTCGTTTCGTCCGTGTGCTTAGCCCACCCATTTTCCAGCAGATATGTGACCATGTCGTCGTACATCCTGATAGTTGATGGATAAACGGTCCTGTGGACATCTGCGTGAAGCACCAAACACATCGAATCTCCCAGTACCGGGACAATCCTCTTGATTGCATCAATGATCGCTCGATTCATCTGCCACCGATCCTTCTCGAATTTCAGCACGTACTCATCGAATTTCCGAAGATTCGGATCGAAGCGGTATTCCACCGGAGGCTCGTATTGTATCTCTTTAAGTGAACCATACTCGCCCGTCGAAGCATCTAATAAGTATCGAACCATACTTACCTGGTACCGTGTTCCGGTGATTTTCACACTGAAAGTTGCCGGTGTCGAGGAATACACGAGTCTGACTGCGAATCGCCTTCGCTGAGTTTCCCTTGCATTGAAACGAAAAACGGTATCGCAATCGACCGGCCTCACACCTTTAAAACCAAAGAAGACTATCTCTACGTTGTCGCGCGCTTTTTTCAGTGCAATTTCATATAATGCGGTGACGATGGAATCACGCTTGGGCCGCTGATCGAGCGTTATCTGATGGTTCTCAATCTCAACAATCTCAAAGCCGGG